>NZ_JACHMY010000001.1:4800000-7200000 GCF_014205135.1 Kribbella italica | reverse complement strand
CCACCGGGTCCGGAGTGCGTGTGAGTTGCCGATAGCAACAAGTTGCGTTCGCCGTACAGGTCGCCGTACCGCTGCTGCAGCTTGGCCAGCACGGCGTCCCGCTGGGCCTGGAAGATCATCCCGAGATCGGCGTTGACGTAGGCCACTCTTTGCCGGCTCGCCTGATCGACGGCGATGAACGCCCGAGCGCGGAGCCGCTGATGGATCCCGGTCGTGTTCTGCCCGAACTTCGAGTACCCCATCATGCCGTTCTCGGCCGCCGGCCCGGTGACGTCGGAGATCCCGCTCCCCACCAGGTACGGCTCCGCCGCCTGGGCCGGCTGGCTGACCACCAGACCCGCGGCCATGACCGCACCCACCACCACCAGACTCCGCCACCGGGCCATCGGCACTCCCCTCAAAGCTGAGCAACCTTCACCTTTGCCCCGGAGAGTAGGCGATCCCTCGCTCCCTGTGAACCCCTTGGCGTTTTGACACACTCGTGCTGTACGTTCGTACACATGACCTGGATCCGCGCGGCCTACGGCGCCGTGGCCATGGCCTTCGCCCTGGCCGTAGCCACTCTCGTCCCCAACAGCTGGCTCGCCGCCCTCGCCTGCACCCTGATCGCCGTCGCCCTCATCCGCCCGTGGCGCGACCCTCGCCGCCTGACGCTGGCCGGCAACCCCGTCCGCCCGTTCCTGATCGGCGTCGCCGTCACCACCGCCAGCGCCACACTGACCTTCGGCTTGGCCACCCTCGCCGGCTGGCTCACCTGGGGTCCCATCAACCCTCGCCAGGTCGCCACGTTCCTCATCACCAACGCCGTCATCGCCGTACTCTTGGAGGCCTTCCCCGAAGAACTGACCCTCCGAGGCCACACCTACAGCACTCTCCGCACGACCCAACGCCCCTGGCAGGCAGCCGTCATCACCACGGCCTTCTTCCTGGTGACCCCCGCGCTGTCCTCGGTCATCGAGTCCGCCCTGATCCTGGGCGCCCACAAACCCTGGCTGGCCCCACCCGGCGAAGACCCCATCTCCTACCTGGTCCTCCTCGCCGTCTTCGGCTTCACCCTCATCGCCGCCCGCACCGCCACCAACTCCCTCTGGACAGCGATCGGCACCCACCTGACCTTCCTCACCGTCAACCGCCTCACCCTGTACGGCGAAGACCGCTCCGCAGGCTGGTCGATGCACCTGGAGTCCCCCGACGCCATCCTGCTGATCCCGTTGTATTTGCTCTTGGCAACTATCGCGTTCCGGGTGATCCGGCGGCTCACAGGCTCCGGTAGTGCTTGCGGGTCTCGGGTGGGAAGTGCTCGAGCGCGTAGCTGAGCATCGTGCGGGGCATTCTCGCGGCGTACTGGTCGAGGAAGGCGAGCAGTTCGTCGGGAGACACGCGTTTGCCGGCTTCGCGGAGCATCCAGCCCGACGCCTTGTGGATCAGGTCTTCGGGGTCGTCGAGGACCTGCGGGGCGAGCGCGTAGATGTCGGTGCTGTCGCCGGCGCGGATGAAGCGATGCGTCGCGACCAACGCGATCCGGCGGTCCCAGATCAGGGGTGAGCGGATCAGGGTGTGCAGGATGTCGCCGGGGCGGTCGAGCAGGTGGCCGCCGACGATCTCGGCGGCGCTGCAGTCGACCAGGTCCCAGTTGTTGATGTGCTCGGTGTTGCGCAGGTAGAGGTCGAAGATCGCGGCGACCTCCGCCGGGTCCGCGGTCCGGGGTTTCAGCGCGCGGTCGGCGCGGTCGGCGAGCAGGCAGAGGACGGCGAGGCGGTGCTCGTGGACGGGGCTCTGGAGCGCCTCTTCGAGCTCCGGCAGCGGCAGGTCCGCGCGCCCGTAGGGCTTGACGATGCCGCGCAGGGTGGAGAGTTTGACGCCGATCATCAGGTCGCCCTCGCCGTAGCCGCCGGGCTTGACCTGGAAGTAGCGGGACAGGATCGCCGCCGTTCCGGCGTCGGCGGCCGCGTCGATGTCCGCCAGCAGGCCGGCGACGGTCAGGGGCGGCATCAGATCAGCAGGCCGCCGGTGGCACCCAGGTTCTGGCCGGTGAGCCAGCGCGCGTCGGGGCCGGCCAGGAACGCGACGACGTCGGCGACGTCGGCCGGCTCGCCGATCCGGCCGAGCGCGGCCCCCGCGGCCGCGCGCTCGACGGCCTCCGGCGGGTTCCCGCGGAACATGTCGGTGTCGGTCGCGCCGGGCGAGACCACGTTGACGGTGATCCCGCGGCCGCCGAGCTCGCGCGCCGCGACCTTGGTGACCTGCTCGAGCGCGCCCTTGCTGGCGGCGTACAGGGAGATCCGGGGGCCGGGGAGCTTGGTGTTCAGTGTCGACAGCGCGATGATCCGGCCGTTGTCGCGCAGCACCTCGCCGGCGTGCTTGATCGCGAAGTACGGGCCCTTGAGATTGACCGCGAACATCTCGTCGAAGTCGCCGGGCGTGACCTCGGCCATCGGCTTGGCCATCGCCCGTCCCGCGTTGCAGACCAGGATGTCCAGCCCGCCGAGCGGCTCGGCCGCGGCCTCGAAGACGGCCGGCAGCGCATCGAGATCAGCCTGGTCGGCCTGGACGGCGTACGCCTGGCCGCCGGCCTCCTTGACCGCGGCGACCACCTCGTCGGCGGCCTGCCCGGACGACGCGTAGGTGAAGGTGACCGCGGCCCCGTCGGCGGCCAGCCGGCGCACGATCGCGGCGCCGATCCCGCGCGATCCACCCGTGACCAGCGCGGCCTTGCCGTCCAGGACTCCCATCACAACTCCTTCTGCAGCCGGCGCATCGTCGAGATCTCCTTGGTCTGGGTGACGCTGACGTCCTGCGCGAGCTCACCGATCCGCAGGTCGGCGCCCTTCTCGATCGCCGTACCGCTCATCGTCACCGCGCCCTCATGATGCTTGATCATCAAGGTCAGGAAGGCGACGTCGAAGGCCTTGCCGGTGGAGTTCAGCAGCTTGGCCAGCTCGGCCGGCGTGGCCATCCCGGGCATGCCGCTGTGGTCGGAGTGCTCGACGTGCTCCAGCTCGGGCGCCTTCCCGCCGCGCTCGGTGAGCAGCTGCCGCATCGCCTCGATCTCCGGCTTCTGGCCGACCCGGATCCGGTCGGCCAGGGCCTTGACCTGCGGGTTCGCCGCGGCCGTCCGGGCCTTGTCGGCCATCACCAGGGCCTGGCTGTGGTGGATCATCATGTCGCTCAGGAACGTCAGGTCGTCGGGATCGGGCGTGGCCGGCGACGACGGGAGTGTGGCAAGCGTTCGATTCGGACCGCCCGGGGTCCCGGGCACGATGACAGGGACCGTCGAGGTCGGCGCCGGAGCGGCCTCGGGCGGGGCCGAGCTGCACCCCACCAGGGCGAACCCCAGTACGGCGACCAGTGGCGGGGCGAAGTTCCTCACAGCACCTCACTCTTCGTGGCAAATCGCTTCCCCACAGTGTGTATCACGCTTACCCTGAGGCAATCGATCGATTCACGAACAGAAGGGACACCGGCATGCGCCGCCCACGCACGCTCGCCCGTCTCACCTTGGCCACAGCCCTGATCGCCGGCCTGACCGGCCTGGCCGGCGGCGCCTCCGCGGAGGTGCCCGCGCCACCGGAGACCGGCGCGACCAAGAGCGACAACATCACGCACCTGGCCAGCGCCCCGATGACCGGCCCGCTGGCCGGCGGCGTGAACACCGACATCGCGTTCGCCGGCAAGACGGCGTACGTCGGCAACTACTCGGGGTTCGCCATCTACGACATCGCGAACCCGGCCAAGCCGACGCTGGTCAGCCAGGTCTCGTGCCCGGGCAGCCAGAACGACATCAGCGTCTACGACGGCCTGCTGTTCCTGAGCACCGACTCGTCCCGCAGCGACGACTCCTGCCAGAGCGTCGCGCAGTCGCCGACGATCAAGGAGTCGTGGGAGGGGATCAAGATCTTCGACGTGAAGGATCCCCGCAACCCGCGCTACGTCGCGGCCGTGGAGACCAAGTGCGGCTCGCACACCCACACGCTGGTCCCGGACAAGCTGAAGCGCTCGGTCTACGTCTACAACTCGTCGTACTTCCCGAACGCGACGTACCCGGACTGCCAGCCGCCGAACGACCGGATCGACATCGTCAAGGTCCCGCTGCGGCACCCCGAGCAGGCCGCCGTGGTGGCCTCGCCGGTGCTGTTCCCCGACGGCGGGTTCCCGGGCAGCGAGACCGGCTACGAGACCAGCGGCTGCCACGACATCACCGCGTTCCCGGCCAAGAACATCGCGGCCGCCGCGTGCATGGGTGACGGCGTACTGCTGGACATCTCGCGGCCGGAGCGGCCGAAGGTGATCGACCGGGTCCAGGACGCGACGAACTTCTCCTTCTGGCACGGCGCCACCTTCAACGGTGACGGCAGCAAGGTCGTGTTCATGGACGAGCTCGGCGGTGGTGGCGGCGCGGAGTGCAACACCGAGGTCGGGCCGAACAAGGGCGCCACCGCGATCTTCGACATCAAGCACCGCAAGCTGAAGTTCCGCAGCTACTACAAGATCGACCGGCACCAGGCCGCGAACGAGAACTGTGTCTCGCACAACGGCTCGCTGATCCCGGTCAAGGGCCGCGACATCATGGTCCAGGCCTGGTACCAGGGCGGCTTCTCGGTCTGGGACTTCACCGACTCCGCGCACCCGAAGGAGATCGGCTACTTCGACCGCCCGCCGCGCGAGCCGGCGTCGTTCGGTGGCTACTGGTCGGTCTACTACTACAACGGCGCGATCTACGGCACCGAGTCGGTGACCGCGTTCGACGTCTTCAAGATCAAGGACCGGCGCACCGACTCCGCCGAACGGGTGAAGCTGAAGGAGCTGAACGTCCAGACCCAGCCCGCCTTCTGGCGCTGAGCACTTTCATCACGCTCCGGGGTCACTGCCGGTACAACCATTGTGACCCCGGAGCTTTCCGGCATACGGTGACACCCAGGGCTGTCACCCACCACGCCAGGACCGACCGGCGTTTCGCGGGGCTGCCCGGGGGAGAGACCGCCGTGAGCCAGCCCGATTCCCAGGACGGCGAGATGATCAGGACCACGTTCGACGCAGTCACCGAGGAGCTTCGCCCCGGTGTCGTGCTGGTCAAGCTGTCCGGTGAGATCGACATCGCCACCACCGACTTCGCCTCGGAGTCGATCCGGGCGGCGATCGCGCCACCGGCGCGCAGTGTGCTGATCGACGTCTCCGCGGTGACGTTCTGCAGCTCGGCCGGGCTGGGCAACCTGGTCGAGGCCCGCCGGCTGGCGAGCCAGTACGGCATCGAACTGGCACTGGTCGGCGTCGGACGGCCGGTCGACCGGCCGCTGACGATTACCGGTCTGGGCCAGGAGTTCCGGATCTTCGCCTCCGTCGAGGACGCCCAACGCCAAGGTGGCGACGGGTGATGACTGCGCTGGGATGCACGGGCCGCCTGGGGATGAACAGGGCGGCCGGCCACCCACGATGAATCCGCCGGGCACGGTCCGGGACCTGGTGGTCATCGGCGCCTCAGCCGGGGGCGTCGAGGCGTTGCGCAGCCTGGTCTCCGGCCTGCCCGCCGAGCTGCCCGCCGCGGTGCTCGTCGTCCTCCACCTGCCCGCAGGCAGCAGCAGCGTGCTCGGCTCGATCCTCGACGAGGCCGGCCAGCTCCCGGCCGGGGCGGCTCAGCACGGGACGCCGATCACCTCCGGGCATGTGTACGTCGCGCCGCCCGATCACCACCTGCTGGTCGAAGGTGACTGCACCGTCCTGTCCGACGGCCCGACCGAGAGCGGTCACCGGCCGGCCGTCAACGCCCTGTTCCGGTCCGCCGCACTCGCCCGTGGCCCGCTCGTCGCCGGGGTGGTGCTGTCCGGCGTACTGGACGACGGCGCTGCCGGTCTGGCCGCCATCAGGTCAGCCGGCGGTCTGGCGATCGTGCAGGACCCCGACGACGCGGCGTACCGAGGCATGCCGGCCAGCGCCCTGGCCACGGCCGGTGCCGACCACGTGCTGTCCGCTGCCGCGATCGGGGAGCAGCTGGCCGGGCTCCTCGCCGTACCGGTTGAGCTGGCGGTGTCGGACGGACCTGGCGCGATGCTGCGGTACCAGGAGGCACTCGGATCGTTGCCCGAGTCGGTGACTCAGGCCGCCGGGCTGGTCTGTCCGGACTGCGGCCGGCCGCTGTCCGCACCGGCCGGAGGTCACGAGGGATTCCGCTGTCAGACTGGGCACGCCTGGAGTGCGGACGCTCTTCTTGCCACAGCGGACCATCGGATGCAGGCTGCACTGTGGATTGCGCTGCGGACCCTCGACGAGAAGACCGCCCTGGCCCGGCAGCTGGAGGACACGGCTCGAGGCCGGGGCTACGAGGACCGTGCTCAGCGATACGTGGCCTCGGGCCAGGAGACGGACGCGGCCGCTCGGTTGATCCGGGCCCGACTGACCTCGGGTGGTCCCGAGGCGACGAAGGACGGTGACGACGGATGAACAGGCCGAGCGCCTTGCTGATTGGAAACACACCGTCGGCGAGGCGGCGGTGATCCGGCCGACCGGCGTACTGGACGTGGCGACCGGTCCGCAGCTGCGGGCATACCTGCTGAAGGCCGTGGCCGACCAGCCGTCCGCGGTCGTCGTACTGCTCAAGGACCTCTTACCGGCCCGGACGGTCACGCTCAGCCTGTTCGCGGCGGTGGCCCGGCAGGCCGCCGACTGGTCGGGCACACCGCTGATCCTGGTAGTCGGCGACGACCACACTCGCGAGTTCCAGCAGCAAGCGCGGACGATCGCCCGTTTCCTTCCGGTGTACGGCAACCTGTCCACCGCGCTCGCCTCGATCGGCCGGCCGCCGGTCCGGCAGCTGACAAGGTTACGGCTGGCCAACGACCCTCACAGCGGTGGCGTCGCCCGCCGGTTCGTCGCCGCGACCTGCGAGCTGTGGCACTGCGAGGAGGTGGTCGAGGACGCGGTAGCAATCGTGTCCGAGCTGGTCGGCAACGTAGTCCGGCACGCCGGCACCGACGCCGAGCTGCGGCTCGAGCTGCGGCGTGAGGTGCTGACCGTCGCGGTCACCGATTACAGCCCGCTGTACCCGGTCCCCCGGCCACCGAGCACCACCAGGGAGAACGGTCTCGGGCTCGGCATCGTCACGGTGCTGGCGACTGCCTGGGGCGCGACCCCGACCTCGACCGGAGGCAAGGTGGTCTGGGCCACACTGCGGCTGCGTGGACCCGACGCGAAGGCGGCGATCAACAATCGCTGGCGAAACGGGCAGTAGCGTGACCAAGTGACGAATGAGCCAACCGAGCCCGACGACGCCTTCGAGGATCTGCTCGCCTACCTGCGCGAGTCCCGCGGTTTCGACTTCGGCGGCTACAAGCGCAGCAGTCTGTTGCGCCGGATCCAGCACCGGATGAGCCAGGTCGGGATCACCAGCCACCAAGCATACCTCGACCTACTGCAGGTCGACCCGCAGGAGTTCACGGCGCTGTTCAACACGATCCTGATCAACGTCACCAGCTTCTTCCGCGACACCGACGCCTGGGACCGGCTGCGGACCGAGGTGGTACCGGCCCTGCTCGCCGAGCGCAGCCCGGGCGACCCGCTGCGGATCTGGAGCACCGGCTGCTCGACCGGCCAGGAGCCGTACTCGCTGGCCATGCTGCTCGCCGACGAGCTCGGGATCGACAACTACCTCAAGCAGGTGAAGATCTACGCCACCGACGTCGACGACGAGGCGCTCGCCCAGGCGCGGCAGGCGTCGTACGGCGACAGCGATCTGGCTGGCGTCCCGGATGAGCAGCGGGCGGCGTACTTCGAGCAGCGCGGCGACCGGCTCGTGTTCCGTCCCGACCTGCGCCGGACGGTGATCTTCGGCCGCAACGACCTGGTCCAGGACGCGCCGATCTCCCGGGTCGACCTGCTGCTGTGCCGCAACACGCTGATGTACTTCAACGCCGAGACCCAGCAGCGGGTGCTGAACCGTTTCCACTTCGCGCTGGTCCCTCGGGGCGTGCTGTTCCTGGGCCGGGCCGAGATGCTGCTCGGGCGGAGCCGCCTGTTCGAGCCGGTCGACCTGAAACAACGGATCTTCCGTCGGCTGGCCCACCGGTCGACGCCGATCGGGCGCACCGGGTCCGAACCGGCCGAGCCGAGCGGCCTGCCCGACCGGCTCCACGAGCAGGCCTTCGCGGCCAGCCCGATCGCCCAGCTGGTGGTCGGTGTCGACGACAACCTGGTGCTGCTGAGCGACCAGGCCGCGACGCTGTTCGGCCTGTCCCGGCGGGATCTGGGCCGACCGATCCGCGAGCTGGAGGTGTCGTACCAGCCGCTGTCGCTGCGCAGCCATCTCGACCAGGTCGTGGCCGAGCGCAAGCCGATCAGGATCTCCGAGGTCGAGTACAACCGGCCGGGCGGGGTCGCGCACTGGTTCGAGGTGCACCTGAACCCGGTGGTGGACGGCACCGAACTGCTCGGGATCTCGGTGGTGTTCCACGACGTCAGCACCACGCGTGCGCTCCGGCTGGAGGTCGACCGGGTCAACCGCCAACTGGAGACCACGAACGCCGAGCTGCAGTCGACGAACGAGGAGCTCGAGACCACCAACGAGGAACTGCAGTCGACGGTGGAGGAACTGGAGACCACGAACGAGGAGCTCCAGTCCACCAACGAAGAGCTCGAGACGATGAACGAGGAACTGCAGTCGACCAACGACGAGCTGCAGATCATCAACGAGGCGGTCCGCGAGCGCAGTACCGAGCTGAACGACGTGAACGACTTCCTCGAGGCGGTGATGACCGCGTTCACGTCCGGAGTGATCGTCGTCGACACCGAACTGCAGGTCCTGGCCTGGAACGCGGCTGCCCAAGAGCTGTGGGGCGTACGCCGGGACGAGGCCGAAGGTCGGCACCTGCTCAACCTGGACGTCGGGCTGCCGTCGGAGGTGCTCCGGCCGCTGCTGAGGTCAGCGCTCGCACCCGCTGGCACACCGCGCGAGGCACGCATCGACTCGGTCAACCGGCGCGGCCGGTCGATCACCGTCCGCCTGCTCTGCAGCGCCCTGCTGGGCCCCGACGGCGGTCAGCGCGGCGTACTGCTGGTGATGGAGACCGTAGCTCCGGGCAACTGAAGACCCTAGACTCCGCGCATGAATCCACGGGGGCAAGCGCAAGGACCAGTGAAACGGCCAACGGTGCAGGACGTCGCGCGGGAGGCGGGCGTCTCGCCGTCGACGGTGTCGAGGGCCTTGCACACCAGGGGATACGCCTCTCCCGAGGTCCGCGAACGCGTCCAGGCCGCCGCGAACCGGATCGGCTACGTGCTCGACCACAACGCGCGCAACCTGCGCAGCCGGACGTCGACGTCGATCGGCGTCCTGATCTCCGACCTGCGCAATCCCTTCTACGCCGACCTCGCGGCCGGGATCGAGGAGGAGCTGCGCGCGGCCGAGTACCAGATGGTGCTGGTGAACGACAACGGCGACCCGGCCGAGGAGATGCGCGCTGCCGAAACGCTGCTGGCGATGCGGGTCCCGGGCGTGATCGTGACGCCCGTGACCGCGGCCTGCCCGCGCATCCTGCAGGACAACGGCGTCCACGTGGTCTGCGCCGATCGCGAGCTCGGCCGGTCCGGGAGCGACGTCGTCCTGAGCGACAACAAGGCCGGTGCCCGCGAGCTGACCGAGCACCTGATCGGCTTGGGACACACGCGGATCGGGTTCCTGATCGACGAGACGAAGTGGTCGACCGGCGCCGGCCGGCTGGCGGGCTTTCGCGCCGCCCACGCCGATCACGGGCTCGAGGTCGACGAGCAGCTGATCGCCTACACCAGCTTCGACGCGGTCGCGGCGCAGGAGACCACCCGGGAACTGCTGGATTCGCTGGACATGACGGCGATCGTCGCGGCGAACAACGTGCTGGCCCAGGGCGCGCTGGCCGAGATCAAGCGGCGACGGTGGAAGATCCCGCGACGGATCAGCCTGGCGGCGTACGACGATGTGCCGTGGATGTCACTGGTCGCACCGGCGCTCACCACGGTCGACCAGCACACCGTCGAGCTGGGGCGGAACTGCGCACGGTTGCTGCTGGCCCGGATCCGCGGGGAACTGCCGGCCCGGCGCCGGATCGTGCGGGTCGCGCCGCGGCTGATCGTCCGCGGATCGACCGGTCCGGCGGCCTGATCGGGGACCCCGCGCGGGTGGCTTGGCGGGATCAGGCAGACTTTGCTGGTGGTGGTTCCGACATCCACTGCCAGGAACGTCACCTTCAGGGCCCTAGACCGGTTGATGCGATAGCGTCCTGATCCCCGAAGCTAGGAATTTGTCCATGGGCGAGAGCTCCTCCAAGATCATCGTCGTCGTCCCGACCTACAACGAGCGGGAGAACCTGCCGGAGCTGGCGCAGCTGCTGGCGGACCTCGACCTGCCCGGGTTGCAGATGCTGGTCGTCGACGACAACTCCCCCGACGGCACCGGCGACGTCGCCGACGAGCTGGCCAAGGCCGCGCCGGAGCGGGTCGGCGTCCTGCACCGGACCGCCAAGGACGGGCTGGGCCGCGCGTACATCGCCGGCATCACCCGCGCGCTCGACGAGAACGCCGAGATCGTGATCCAGATGGACGCGGACCTGTCCCACCCGGCGTCGGTGCTGCCGACGATGGTGGAGACGCTGCGGACCACGGACGCGGGCCTGGTGATCGGGTCCCGGTACGTGCCCGGCGGATCGGCCGCGGCCGAGTGGGCCTGGCACCGCCGGCTGCTGTCGGCCTGGGCGAACTTCTACGTGAACACGATCCTGCGGCTGCACGTCAAGGACGCCACCGCCGGGTTCAAGGCGTGGAAGGCCGACACCCTGCGGGCGATCGACGTCGGCTCGATCCAGAGCAACGGGTACTCGTTCCAGGTCGAGATGAACACCCGCGCGGTCCGCCGCGGCTTCCGGATCGCCGAGGTGCCGATCCGGTTCGAGGAGCGCACGCACGGCGCGTCGAAGATGAGCCTGAAGGTGCAGCTCGAGTCGGCGCTGATGCCGTGGAAGCTGCTGTTCAAGCGCTCCTGACTTTCTTGGGGGCTGCCGGTACGTCGTACGGCGTACCGGCTTGTGTGCTGCGCTCTATCCGTAGCCGAGCTCGTGCAGGCGCGCGTCGTCGATGCCGAAGTGGTGCGCGATCTCGTGCACGACGGTGATGTTCACCTCGTCGACCACGTCCTCGACGGTCTCGCACATCGCCAGCGTCGGGTTGCGGTAGATGGTGATCCGGTCCGGCAGCACCCCGCCGTACCAGTTGCCCCGCTCGGTCAGCGGGATGCCCTCGTAGATCCCGAGCAGGCCCGGGTCGCTCGGCGGCGCGTCGTCCTCGACGAAGATCGCGACGTTGTCGATCAGGCCGGCCAGCTCGGGCGGCACCTCGTCCAGCGCCTCGGCGACCAGCACCTCGAAATCCGTCCGGCTCATCTCGATCACGGACCCAGCGTAGTGAGGGGTGCCACACGGCGTCGTTCGTCGTGGGGAGCGACAGGTTTCTGCCATGCCGGATTCCGCCAGCTCGACGCCTCGTAACCGGCGTTACGACCTGCGGATACTGACGGCCATCGGTCGCGTCCCGGCGGCCGAGCCAGTCCCCTGGAGATCCGGTATGAGAAAGCGTTTCCTGACCTCGGCGGTGGCTACGGCCGCCGTCCTGGGCGGCTTCACCGCCGTACCCGCCCTTGCTGCTCCTGCTCCTGCCCCTGCCTTCAGCGGGCTGTCCTCGCCGATCGCGGTGGAGCTCGCCGAGAAGCTGCCCGAGATGCGCAAGGCCGCGGCCGCCGTACAGGCTCGGCTCGGCGTGCACGAGAACCCGCTGCGCGAGCGCATCCTCGACGCGATCGACCCGACCGACTACGAGTGCTCGACGGCCACCCCGCCCGTCGTCGCCGCTGTCACGGCCGACTTCGCGAATCTGACTCCCGACCAGGCGCTCGCGTCGGTGTACGTGCTGCTGTTCGACCTGGTGATGCAGGACGCGGTCTACTTCCCGCAGCCGGGCGGCAAGTTCACGTACGGCGCGAAGGGGACGTACACGAAGAAGGCGACCGACACCTTCGGCGGGCTGCGCAAGTTCTGGGACATCAAGTCGAAGGACATCCAGCTCGTGCCCGCGCACGGCCGGATGCTGCTCGACACCGCGCGGGTGACCCGGGTGTTCACCACGCTCTACGGCCAGCCGCTCGACCTGTCGCAGAACACCGCGAACTTCATCAAGACCCAGATCACCAGCACCCCGCTGCTGAAGAACGGCGACCACCCGGCGTACACGTTCAACGCGTACGCGTTCTCCGCCGAGGGCCGGCCGGTGCCCGGCGTCGGGAACGTCGGCGACAAGATCGTGCTGGGCGACGGCGTACTCGACGGGTTCGGGCTGGTCGGGCTCGGTGACGTGACGACGCAGGCGATCCTGGCGCACGAGTTCGGGCACCACATCCAGTACGAGGACGGGCTGTTCGGCACGACCCTGCCGGCGCCGGAGGCGACCCGTCGTACGGAGTTGATGGCGGACTCGTTCAGCGCGTACTTCCTGACCCACGTCCGCGGCGAGCGGATGAACTGGAAGCGCGTCCAGCTGTTCACCGCGATGTTCGCCCAGATCGGCGACTGCGGCTTCGACGCACCCGGGCACCACGGGACACCCAACCAGCGTGTGAAGGCCGCGCTGTGGGGCTACGGCGTCGCCCAGACGGTCTGGCCGCGCTCGCTGGTGCTGCCGTCACGGGTGTTCGCGTGGCTCTTCGAGAAGCACCTGCCGAAGCTCGTCGCACCGGACGCCACTGACACAGCCGTCCTGAACGCCGCCAAGCAAGCCGCAACCACGGTCAGCTGACCCACCCTCTCCCCTCCCTCTCCGGCCAGTCCCCGCCGGAGCCCAGGTTCGGCCCGCCGGCACCCCCGCCCGGTCCCTGCACCCGTCCCCCCGGGCACCTCCCCGGCGGGCCGAACCCCTTGGCAACAACTCGTTTTGGACCTTCGCCAAGACTCCTCTATGCTTACGGCTGTCCCTGGAGCTTCGGCTCCCGCGGGTCCGAGTCCCCATCGTCTAGTGGCCTAGGACGCTGCCCTTTCAAGGCGGTAACGCGGGTTCGAATCCCGTTGGGGATACGGTCGAAAGGCCGATTAATTGAACAGCTTGAAGATGGTGTACCATCGTCGAGCATCCTGGCCCAGTAGCGCAGTTGGTTAGCGTGCCGCCCTGTCACGGCGGAGGTCGCGGGTTCGAGTCCCGTCTGGGTCGCCAGGAGAAGGCGGCGGATGTCCAAACATCCGCCGCCGCCTTTTCTCCCCGGTCAGGTAGCTCAGCTGGTAGAGCGTCCGCCTGAAAAGCGGAAGGTCGGCGGTTCGAGACCGCCCCTGACCACACTTATTTGAGCGTGGATTGACCTCAAGGACAGCCCGAACTACCGACCAACTGCAGCAATAGCTGTAGCAGTGTCCCTCAGTTCAGGTGCTCGCCAAGCTTCCCCAGTGCCTGGCGCATCTCCTCCAGCGATGTGTGCGCGTAGATCGTCATCGTGACGTCCAGGTTCGCGTGACCGACGATTGCCTGGACGATGTGCGGCGGCACACCGAGTCCGAGCAGCAGCGTCACGCAACTGTGTCGTAGGTCGTGCAGCCGGACATCATCGAGGCCGGCGGCGACCCTAAGCGGGTACCAGTTGCGGCGCAGGTTGTCCGGCTCGATCGGCGTACCGATCTCGGTGGTGAACACGTAGCCGGTCTCGACCCACCTTTCTCCGGCCGACTTACGCTCCCGTCC
This sequence comes from Kribbella italica, assembly GCF_014205135.1. Classification (NCBI taxonomy): domain Bacteria; kingdom Bacillati; phylum Actinomycetota; class Actinomycetes; order Propionibacteriales; family Kribbellaceae; genus Kribbella; species Kribbella italica. Next base: position 7,186,269 of record NZ_JACHMY010000001.1, on the reverse strand, counting down.
CTGACACTCCCGGTGTTCGCGGAGGTCATCAACACACAGGTCAATCAGCGGCACGGTCCGCCGGGATCGACGGGTCTTCGGGGTGACGGCTCGAAGCTCACCATCCACCCGCTGCAAGGTCTGCCGGACCTCTAGGAACTTGTCGTCCAGGTCGATGTCTTCCCACCGCAGCCCGAGCAGCTCCCCCCGGCGCAGACCTAGGTAAAGCGCCAACGTGTACAGGGCTTTCAGCCGGTTGTTCTCGGTCGCGACACGGAGCTTTCGGGCCTGGTCGACGTTCAGCCCCCGGTTCACCTCGTACGTCGCGCCCCGTACCTGCACGAGCTTGGCGACGTTGCGCTGGACAAGTTCCTCACGCACCGCAGCCTGTAGAGCGTTACGCAGCACCGAGTGGATCTGCTCGATCAGCCGGTCCGATGGCACCTTGTGGCAGCACCTGCCGAGCGCGCAGCACTTCGCCTTCGGCCCCCGGCGTTTGTCGTAACCGTGCAGGCAGCACAGGCAGGTGTTGGCGACGCGCTTCATGAACATGCGGGTGTCGGCCCCGTTGAGCTTGTGGAGCTTCTTGCGACCCAGCACCGGGATGATGTGGACCCGTGCCACGACCTCGTAGCCCTGGTGGGTTTTCGGCTTGCGAGACGGCTTCACGACGTACTCCAGCCAGTGGTGCAAGAACGCCTCCATCGTCCAGTTGGTGGCTTCGGCCGGGATGCCCTGATCGGACTTGGATTGAAGGTTACGGAGCTTTGTGGTGACGATGGCTTCCGTCTTGCCGGTGATGACCTTGCGCCGGCGGGTGCCGTCCGGCATCAGCACGTAGGCGGCACCGACCCACAGGTTGTCGCTGGAGCGCTGGTACACCGAGCCTTGGCCGTTCGCTCTGCGGGTGCGCTTCTTGCGCGGGTTGGTGGTCACGCCGCGGTCTCCTCTTCGAGCAGGGTGATGGCTTCTTCGAGTGCCGAGACACGTACGAGTCGGCGGGCGCCGATTTTGACGGTCCTCAGCTTGTTGGTCCGGATCAGGTCGTAGAGCGTCGAGCGGTGGATACCGAGCCGCTGTGCGGCTTCGTCGGTGGTGATCAGCAGGCGCTCAATCTCGGACGGGGGCTGGTTCGTCATCGGGGTGTTCCTCCGGGTGACTAGCTGGCTGTCGGGGTGCTTGGCCGGGACAGCCGGGACAGGTGCTGGGATGGGGTGTCCCGGCTCGATCGGGGTAAATGCGCAGTTCAGAGCGTTGTCGGGACAGCCGGGACAGCCGGGACAGGTCACGGCGGGGCACCTGTCTCGTGGTCGGGTGGTGCGGCGTAGCGGCCGTCTGCGACGCGGACCAGGTGGCCGCGGTTCTCCATCCGTCCGCAGGTCTTGCGGGTGTTGCCGATGTCCAGGCCGGTGGCGTCGGAGATCTCTTTGGGGCTGGCGCCTTGGTGTGCTCGGACGTAGCGCAGGATGGTTGCGCTGGTCTCGTGGACGGTGTGGTCGAGTGCGGGCCCGTCGAGCAGGGTCCACGCCTGGGTTGTGGGGTCTTGGTGGAGTGCGCGTTTGGTCTCTTCGACGTCGCGCCCAGTGGTGGCCAAGGTGCCGTCTGCTTCGTAGCGTTCGCGTCGCAGAACGTGGACGGTGTCGGCGGCGCCGGCGATGCCGTTGGTGCCGGACAGTTCTTCAAGGAAGTCTTCGGAGCCCATCTTGCGGATGTGGTGCACCAGGACCACGGCAACTTCGTAGCGGTCAGCAATGGTTTTGGCGAGTCCGGTGGCGCGGTAGTCGTCGGCGTAGGCGTTCGATCCGGCGACTTGGCCGCGTACTTTGGCGAACACGTCGATGACGACCATGCGGGCATCGGTGAAGTAGTCCAGCCACCCGGCGATGTCGTCGCTGCCACCGGCTCCCAGCGCCGGGCAGTCGGTGGCCAGGTGCAGCCCGGATGGTGCGGGTGCTCCGTCGAGGACGGTGCGGATGCGGCGTTGGAGTCGTCGCGGGTTGTCTTCCAGGGCGAGGTAGAGCACGGGGCCTGCGTCGCACTGGAGCGACCCGAGCGCCAGACCACCAGCTGCGACGGACAGCGCCCAGCACAACGCGAGCCAGGACTTGCCGACTTTCGGCGCCCCCGCGAGCACCGAGAGTCCTTCGGGCACGATGCCGGGGATCGCCCATGCCGGTTCGGGAAACTCGGTTTCGAGTAGCCGATCGGCGGTCCAGGCGTCGGCGAACGGGTGCAGCATCCGCACGTTATCCTCGCCGCGATAGCCGGGATGGGTGGGGTTGGCAGTCACGCCGATTCCTCCCAGAGGGTGAGTTGGGTACCGAGTGGCCGGTTGGACCACAGGGCCTCGGTGCGGGTGCCGCGGCGGTTGGCTTGGCCGGTGAACGCGGCCAGGTCGAGGCGGTGCCAGCCGTCGTAGAGGTCGTCGTAGAGGGTGCTGGGGTAGCCGGATAGAACCACCGCGGCGCGGCAGCCGCGCAGCGCTTCGGCCAGGTCGCGGTGTTCGGTGTCGGCGCTCATCTCGACGGCGTACTGTCGCGATGAGCGGGTGGTGCCGAGGTAGGGAGGGTCGGCGTAGATGCACACGCCCGCGTGGCGTCCGTAGTCGGCGATCACCTCGAGCGCTGGCCGCGATTCCAGACTGACCTTGCGCAGGCGGTCCAGCGCCGGCGTCATCCGTTCGACGTAGGCGGCCAGGTAATCCGGCATCGATACCGGCGAGCGTCCGGCCGGATTCTGGAAGTGCCGCCATCCGGTCCGCCGGCGGGTGCCACCGCGGCCCTGGGTGAGCTGCACCCACACCCGCCGCGCAACTTCCAGCTCCTCCAGGTCGGCACCGTCTTGGCCGGTGAGGGTGTAGGCGGCCAGGTGCTCAGCGCGGCTGTGCGGGGTCAGGTAGCAGACCCGAGCCAGTTCCTCGCCTCGGTCGCGCAGCACTCGCCAGAACGTCATCAGCGCTCCGTCGAGGTCGTTCACGGTCTCGAACCGCACGGGCGGCTTGGCAAGCAGCACGGCCAGCGACCCAGCGAACGGCTCCACGTAGTGCTGATGGGCAGGCAGCAGGTCCACCAACTGCGCGGCCTTGGTCGTCTTTCCGCCGTAGTAGGCGAACGGTGGTGGTGTCGTCGTCACGCGGCGGCCCTCCCCTGCGTCGGCGTACCGGACCGGCAGCCGTAGGGGCTGCATCCGTCCGGGTCGCCTTCTTCGGCGAGCACGTCGAACAGGTCCACCTGGTCGTCACGTCGTTCGGCGCGGGTGATCCGGTCGATTGGCGCCTGGTCCAGGGGCACTCGTGATGCGTGCAGGTATGCCGTGCCGCGCAGGCTGGAGCCGCGGGCGCCGCCGTTGCGGATCGCGGCGTCGAAGGCGACGGCGTCGACCCACTCGCCGGGGTGGTTGTCGCGCAGGTCGCGCCAGGCCCGGTTGCCGTGGAATGGGCAGCCGATACAGGCCGACTTGACGGTGTCGCCCCACCCGCGCGCGGCGAGCCAGCGTTGGCAGTCTTTGCGGGACATCCCCAAGTCCAGCAGGGGATAGCGGTTGGTCAGGTACTTCACGCGCCGGCGGTCGGAGACGCGACCGATTTCGTCGGTGGAGAATCCGATCCACTGCTCGCACACCCGGCCAGCTGGCACCCGGCGAAAGGCCGGCGGGTTGGCTCCGAGCAGTTCGCGAACCTTGCGGGTGATCGGTGCGAGCTTGTACTCACTCGTGCACTGACGCCGGCCGATTCCGTTGCTGCCATCGGGGTTACGAATGAAGTACGGGACAGAGGCGTAGCGGTGGGCGGGGTCGGTGGCGGCGGCGCGCAGGTTGCCCTTGCTGACCCGGTGCAACTCGATCCCCGCAGCCCTGGCCACGTCAGCGAGCCGGTCAAGTTGGGCATAGACGGCGGCCGGTTCCCATCCGGTGTCGGCGAAGATCGCCACGTCCGGCCGGGGCAGGACGCCTTCGGCGGCAAGCAACAGCAGTGTCGTGGATTGCACGCCGGCACCCAGTGACAGCGCGGTCAGGGTGGGAGCGATGGCCATCAGGCGGCCTCTCGATCGAAGAGGGACAGGGGTTCGTGGGTGGGGATGGAGGCGATCACGTTGTCGCGCCAGGCGAACGCGTACCGGGCGCAGTTCGCGCAGGTGGCATGGGTGCAGCCGGGCAGCGGCTTTTCGTAGCGCGCCGCGATCGACCAGGCCATCGAGTCGGCGGACGCGAGGCGCTGGCCGTAGCGGCGCAAACCGAGAATCTTGATGCCAAACCCGTGGAGGCGGCCGACACCGACCGAGTGGAGAGCGTCCACGATGTCGGCGGCTTCACCGGTTGCCTGCCGGCGGCAGACCGACCCGAGCCCGACCACTCGCGCGGTCGCGAGATCCACACCGGCCGCGGCGTACAGATCCACGCATCGCAGGTAGTCGTCCACCCGCCAGCCCTGCACCACCGGCACGAACGGCAGATCAGGCGCCAGCGCGCGCAAGGTGAGGTAGTTGTGCACGGTTCGCCGCTGATGTTCGCCGATCGACAGCCCGGTCTTCGCGGTGATCCACGGCTCGCACATCCAGTCCTGCGGTGCCGCCCACACCAGCTGGCCAATCTCATCGCGGTAGCGACGAACCGCCGCCACGTACGCAACCGGAGACGGGCCGTGGTCCCAACTGCCATGCGTGTCCAGTTCGGTGAAACCCCCAGAGTCCAACGCCCAACGGCTGGCCGCCCGCGGGAGGCGTCGATACCGACGCAATCGCCTGTCAGACACGAACAGCGGCACCGGCGACCACGCCAGCCAGCCCGGCTCATGTGTGCCGAGGAAGAACTCCACGCCCATCAGGCAGCCACCTTCCGGGGCCGGTTCGCTCCGGCGCGCAGGCCGGACGTGATGGTCTTGTGGGCTTGGGTTTCGCTGTAGGCGCCGTGACCGATCGGGGTGGCGGCGGCGTCCATCAGGGCGGCTCGTACGTCGTCGGCGCTCACCGCGCCGCCAGCGGCCAGCTGACCGAGGTTCTGGGCGGCGATGAACAGCGCCTTGTTCCGGCCGCCCTCCCCGGCGCCGACGACGTGGGCGCATTCGGTGTCGATCGCGCGGCGTACGTAGGCCGCGGCGCGTCCGGCGTGGTCGAGGCTGCGCAGCTGCACCGGCCCGGACCGTGCCGGGGTCGGTGCGGTCGGGGTGAGGCGGGTGGCCAGCCAGGGCGGCAGCGGTCCGGGCTGGGTGTCGTGGACCAGGCCGTAGTGGTTGCCGCCGACAACCGAACCGGCCGCGACGACGTATCCGCCGCCGGAGCGGGTGTCGATCAGCCAGCCGAGTCCGGTGGACCAGCCACCCTCTGTACAGCGCAGCCCGCCCGGTGAGGTGAAGTAGAGGTGGAAGCCGCCGCGTCCGGTCTGGACGGTGAAGGTGCCGGACGGGAACGGCTGCCCGGCGGCGTCGCACAGGTCGGCGAGCACGTCGCAGCCGTCGGTGATCCCCGGCCGTGCCCATGCGGGCGGCGGTGTCTGTCCGGGCTTGGGCTTGTCCAGGTCGATGACGACCAGGCCGGCCGGGCCGCACGCGATCGCTACCCCGTGACCGCGGTGGCCGGGGTGGGACCAGTAGCGCTCGATCCGGTCGGTGTCGGTGGTGGCGTTGGTCTCCCAGTCGCTCATCGCGGGGACCTTCGAGCCGGGGCACAGCGGGAACACCGGCCAGTCACGCCGGGCGGCGTCGAGGGCGGCGGACAGGTTCGCGGTCACGGTTCCTCCAGTCGATGCAGAGTTGGGGGTGGTGGTGTCCGGCGGCCGGGCCGGTCCAGGTGCGCGCGGCCCGGCCACCGGGCTCAGGGGGTCAGAACGGCGGTTCGTCCGCGCCGGGTCCGGCCCACGGGTCGCCGCCGCCCGCGGCCGCGCCGGCGGTGGCCGGTTCGCGGTTGGCGCCTGCCCACGGGTCGTCGGGGTTGCCGCTGGTCTTGGCCGCCCTGGTGGCCTTGGTGACCTTGGCGGTGGCGAAGGTCAGCGACGGGCCGATCTCGTCAACCTCCAGGTCGATCGAGGACCGCTTGTCGCCTTCGGGGGTCTCCCAGTTCGACTGCCGCAACCGCCCGGTCGCGATGACCCGCTGGCCGCGCTGGAGCGATGCGGCGACGTTCTCGGCGACGTGGCGCCAGGCGGTGGCCCGCAGGAACAGGGTGTCGCCGTCCACGTACTCGCCGGACTGCTTGTCGTAGCGGCGCGGGGTCGAGGCGATCGAGAACCGGGCCAGCGCGGCACCGGCCGGGGTGAAGCGCAGTTCGGGGTCGTCGGTCAGGTTGCCGACGATCGTGGTGACGGTTTCGTTGCTCATGACAATCAGTTCCTCTGGTCCGTGTGGCCTGGGGTGAGGTAGTAAATGGGTTTGCCGGTGCGGTGGGCGTGGTCGATCTCGCGGTGGGTCGATTCGCCGATGTAGCCGTTGGGGTTGACGACGTACACCCAGCTGGCCAGGTCGATCTTGGCCAGGTGCAGGGCGTCCAGGCGCTGCTTGTCGTCGTCGGTGATGGGGTCGCCGGAGTGGGCGAACACTCCAGGGGCGAGCACGATGTTTCCGGTCAGGGTGAGTTCTCGGTTCGCGGTGGCGATCTGGTCACGGAAGCGGGTGGACCCGCAGATGGTGACCACCTCCGGCGGGGCGCCCATTCCGGGCAGATCGGTCGTGGTCATCGGTGCCACCAGCGCACCCTGCCGGCGGCCTTCTCGAACCGGCGGCGGGCCTTGACCGCGTCGCGGGTTTCGTTGTTGTCGGAGTAGCGATTCAGGTCTGCCAGCGCGGCGTCGTGCTCCTCGCGCGGGGTGAGTTTCTTCTTGCGGGTCTTGGTGTTCGCCACGGTCGTGGTCCTCTCGGGGGTGGGGGTCAGATGGCGTTGCGTTTGGCGCGTTCGGCGTTGTTCCAGATCCGGCGACCGATCCGCAGCCGCCGGCCTTTGCCGTTGCAGCGGGGGCAGTCGCGCCACGACTTGCCGTTGGGGGCGTGCAGCCTGCCCAGTCCTTTGCAGCGCCCGCAGGCGCGGAACGGCCAGATCCGGCAGGTGAGCAGGTAACCGCCGCCGAACACCGCCACGGCGACGACCAGCACCAGCACGCCGCCCGCGGTGATGAGTGCCACCAGCACGGTCAAGCTGCTCACCGGCGGTCCTGGCCGTCGCTGTCGTGGCTGGCGCGGCGAGCGGCCTGGTCGGCGTGGTAGGCGTCCATCTCGGCTTTGACGGCGGCTGCGTCGCCGGTGAGCCAGCCCGACTGGTCGCGGTCGTGGCGGCACCAGCCGATCGAGCGGTGCAGCCGCATCGGCGAGCACCGGTACAGCTGGACCAGCCGGTGACGGTGCCCAGCGCCACCGGCACGCGGCAGCGCGATCCAGGCCAGCATCGGCGCGGCCTGGTGCGCTGTGTGAGTGGTGTCGGCGCCGGCGATCCGGGCCGGTTCACCAAGGATCAGGTCGGCGTGGTCGGGGTTGGTGATGCGCAGCGCGATCCGGGTCGAGATCCGGGCACGCAGCGCGCCCGGGATCGTGGCGAGGTCGCGTGCGGTGACGGCCAGGACCAGGTGGATGCCGAGGCTGTCGCCGATCCCGGCGAGCCAGAACAGCTGTTCGGCGATCGCAGGCCCGTGCTGTTCGTGGGTGAGCCACCAGGCCACGTTCGCGATGATGACGACGTGGCGGTGCAGGTCCGAGGCTTCGGTGTCGGTGCGGGCCGGATCGATCCCGGCGGCGTGCAGCATTTCCAGCGGTACACCGGCCAGATCTTCCAGCCGGTTCACGATCAAGTCGTGGCCGGCGGCGTCCAGGTCGTTGTTCAGGTCCCGCAGGTGGTCGTCGCGGCGCTGCATCTCGGTCCGCAGCGCTAGCAGGTCGGCCAGTGCCTGTTCGGCGGCGGTGTCGTCGGACAGGCCGTCGGCGATGCCGTAGGCGCGGGTGACGAACCGGTGCGCGACGGTCCGCAGCACGACCCACTCGCCGCTGTCGTCGTAGACGTGCAGCCGCGCGGCCGGGAATTTCGCCGCCCAGACGGCGAACGTGCGGACCGTGGAGGACACACCGGTCTTGCGGTCACCGCTGATCAGCACACCACCCAGCCCCAACGACACCGTCTCGCCGGTGTAGGTGAGGCCAACCGGCAGCGCGGTCGCCGTGAACGGCTGGGCCAGCGCCGGCAGTTCCAGCGGCGACCGGAAGAAGCCTCCTGGCAACGGCGACGGTTGCACAGCGTGATGGTGCGGGCGGTGAATGAGGGCTCGGAGGGTGGTGGCGAGAGTGCGCATGAGCGGGCTCCTGTGGCCCTGTGCGGGCCGTTCGGGGGTCGGGTTAGCACTAGCGGCTGTTCGGGGGGTCAAGGGCGCTCCTGGAGGCTGTTTCGGCCGTTTTTGGCATGGCTTCGCTGACCCGTTAGACCTGGTGTCTTCGCAGGTCACGGGTTACTTTCGGTAGCTAGCGCGGGTGCTAGGTCTAGCGGGGCCAGGTGCTAGGCATTCTGGCGATTCGCTGGCCCCGCTAGGGCCGGTGCGGCGCCAGCCACGGACTGCAGTTGTCGGGGGTTCGGCAGGGCTCAGCCGGTGGCCTCACCACCCTCCGAATCGTCACGCTTCGTGTTCGTGTTGGTGGCGCGGGCCTTGGTCAGGTCGGCGCGCTTGATCCCGCGCCGGTTGGCGTTCTTGCCGTCCGTTCCGGCGGCCCACACCTGGTCGGTCTTGAGCTTGAGCGGCTTGAGCGCGTTGGCCAGGCCGGTGGCATCCCAGCCCTTGTAGACATCCGCGCGCAGTTCTTCGAGCCGGTCACAGATGACCTCGGAATGCACCTGCTCCTCACCGGGCGCCATCACGGCGGCGATGTCGTCCAGCAGCGAGAACTGCGGACCGGCCTTCACGTCCGGGGTCTCGCCGGCGGCGTGGCCGGTGATCGTCCCGGCGGCCTCGCGCAAAGCCCTTGCCCGCTTGACGATCTGCTCTGCCTGCGGGCCGTCGATGTAGTACGACCGGACCGTCTGGTGGGCGTCGGCGTGACCCTTCAGGATGCCGATGCCCTTGTCCTTCAGGGAAAACTCGGTCGCGCGCAGCCCGTTCTTGTAGCTGGACGTGCCCAGGACCATGTCGTTCTCGGTCTGGCCCATCACCCGCAGGCACAGCCGGATCCCGGCATTGGCGCTGACCCCGGTCGGCAGCGAGTCGCTGTCGGGACGCTGGGTGGCCAGGACCAACATGATGCCCAGGGCCGGACCGCGCTTGATGATCGCCAGGCACAGTTCCTCGGCCTCGCCACCGTGGGTCTTGTCGGAGAACAACTCCTGGCACTCATCGATCGCGACCACGATCGGGTACAGCCCCCAGGACCGCTTCGCCGCGATCTCCGGGGTGACCTTGTTCTCCTTGCGCAGGTCCACCGGGAGCCGCTTGAGCGCGTGCGCGCGCGTCTCCAGTTCCGCGTGGACCTCGCGCAGTCCCGCCATGGTCGCGTTCAGGGCGGGATCGTCACCGGGACCGGAGTGGAACCGGTGCGCGACCTGCTCCAGGCTGTCCAGGTCACCGGTGCCCTTGAGTTCGTAGACGTACATCTCCACGGTCGGGTCAAGCGCGGCCGCGAGCAGAACCACCCGCAGCGCGAACGTCTTCCCGAACCGGGGCATCGCACCGATCAGCATGTTGCCGAACATCAGCAGCAGCGTGACCATCCGGCCGCGCTGGTCGGTCGCGAACGCGAACGCCTCGAACATCGAGACCTTGCCCTTGGTGGCCAACGGCCACGGCGTCGCGGGCGACTTGGCCATGTCCTTGTCGCCCACCCACAGCACCAGGCGGCCCTCGTGCTGGTCCGGGTCCGGCTCCGGCCACACACAACCCAGCGGCCGGCGCAGCGCGGACGCGAGTCCCTTGCGCTTGTCCATGATGTCGTTCGCGGTCACGCCGTACGGCAGGTCGATGTCGGCCCGCCAGCCCGGCCCGTCACGGTGGATCGGGTTCGGGAACGTGATCCCCCGCCCGGACTTGACCGCGTTGTTGATCAGCGAGTTGTTCAGTGACCCCAACGCACGGATGACCATGTCGCTGGTGAGTTCCGGGACCTTCCCCGTTACCACGGCGCGACCGATCAGCGGCTTGTCCTCGGTCCCGCCCCGGACCCCGAGCCAGGACGCGGCACCGATCGCGAGCAGGACCGCGACCGGGACCGGAGCGGCGAACACCACCACCGCGAGTCCCGCCAGGACCGGGACCGCCACAGCACCCGAGATCGCCAGTCGCGCCTTCTGCCGATCGGCGGTCTTCTGCGCCAGCTTCATGTGCTCCAGCGCGTCGGCCTTGCGGACCGCCTCCAGGCGCAACGGGCGAGTCTCGGCATCACTGACCCAGCGGGTGTAGTCACGCATCACCCGGACCCCGCCACGCGGCACCCGCACCGCGACCCGGCCCGCGTACAACGGCGTGCGGGCAGCGTGGAACTTCGCCTTGTGCTTGACCATGTCGCCCGCCCACACCACCGCGGCCTTGCGGGTCGTCGCGTCGGTCAGCCACAGCGGCAGCACCTCGCGCCGCTCATCGGTGCGATCCCACGGGAACAGGCCCGGAACCGACCCCGGCACCGGATCCACCCGCAGCACCGCCGCGACCGGCTCACCGTCATCGCTGTCGGGGTCCAGGTCGTAGTCGGCCGGCGCGGCCGACTCGGCCGCCGGGACCTCGCGAGCGATCACGTCCTGCACACGCGGAGCGGCCTGGCTGTCCTGGTTCTCGTTGTCCTGGTCGTCGGTGACGGGGTCGCGGTGCAGCGGGACCACCTCGCCCATCGCCTGCCCCGCGTCGTCGCGGTCATCGGCCTGGTCGCCGCTGTGGTCGTTGTCGTCGTGGTTGTTGCGGCCGATGAAGCGCATCAGGCGGCCTCTCCTTCGATCCGGTCCGTGCTGTCGGTTTCGGGGATGTCGATCGCGTCGGGGGTGTCGGTCGGTGCGGCCGGTGTGATGTCGGCCGCCGGCGCATGGGAATACGGGGCTTCGTACCGCCAGGCCTTGGCCCACCGGCGCCCCAGGGACGCATCGACACCGGCGACCCGGGCCAGCTCCGCGCCGCTGGGCTCACGACCCGCCGCGGTCTCGACAACCCAGTGCGCCTGCGCCTTGTCCTTGCCTGTCGTCTTGCCGCCCCGCTTGGCCGCCGGACGGCGAGCCGGGGCCTTGCGGGCGGGCCGCTTCGGCGTCTCCGGCGTTGCGGTGCCAGCGTCGGCGGTCGCGGTGGCCGCGGAGTCGGACTCGAGTGCAGGGGGCAGTGTGGCGGCGGCCAGCTCGGTGAGCGGCTGCGCTGTGGGATTGGCGTCGGCCGCGGTGCGCTCGGCACGCAGGACGGCTTCGGTGAGCCGCTCGCGCAGTACCGGCGCGGTCTCGGCAGCGCAGAACACCAGCAGCGGCGGGACGGAGTGCAGCACGATCCCGGCCACGTCGCGGTCGATGAACGAGTGCCAGGTGTTCATCACGTACGTCGCGGCGAACGCGAACCGCTTGGTCCGCGTCAGCCAGCCGGTGGCGTCGCTGACCTGGTACCGCGCGGTGATCTGCTCGGCACGAAGGACCGCGATCAGCACCAGCGACACCATCGGGTCCAGCAGCCACGCCGCGATCCACGGCAGCGACCAGGTGACCGCGCCGGCGGCGGCGAACGCCTGCACGTTGACCATCGTGAACGCCAGACCCAGCACGATCCCGACCCACATCAACACGTCCACCTGCGTACGGATCGACTCCACCCGCAGCGCGATCACGTCAGGATGCGTGGACAACGCCCGCACCTGCGACGCCTGCGCAGCGGATTCGCGCAGCCTGTCCACCCCGGACCCGGAGCCGGACGACTTCGCGTTGCCGGGGGCAACCAGTGCCGTGCTCACTGGTCCTCCTCGTCGTCCCAGATCTTGGCGCGCAGCCCGACGCTGATGGTCAGGTGCGGTGCGCCGGGGGCGGGCAGCTTCGTACTCGCGACCAGCTCGGTCGTGTATTCGGCCGTGTGCTGGCGCCACTCGATGCCGAGCGCGTCGGTCCAGGCCATGAACCTGGCGCGGACCTGGTCGGCGGACAGGACCAAGGTGGTGATCTCGCCGTACACCGAGAACTCGCTCACGTACCAGTCCAGCCCGGGCAGATCGTCCTTCGCGGCCCGCTGAAGCAGCTGCTCCAGCAGCCGCGTCGAGCGCAGCAACCGGGTCAGGGTCTCGGTGTTGGATCGGGTGTAGGTGCGGGGCGGGTCCGTGGTCAGCGTGACCTCACGGTCCCAGCGGCTCGGACGGGGATTCCAGATCGTCTTGGTGGACTTGGTGGTCATCAGGCAGCGTCCTTGAAGTCGGTGCGGTCACAGGTCTGGTTGGCGCCGTCGCGGGCCGGGAGGATCGCCATCACCGGCACCGGGGCGCAGGACTCGCAGATCGCGAACACCACGCCGGCCACGTCCATCCGCCGCCGGGTCCGCCGGACCGTGCACGCCTCGCAGCGCCGCTCGGTGCCCTCGGCAACCCGCAGCACCAGGTCTCGCGGTGCGGTGGTGTTGTAGCGGTTGCGGTTCATCAGCGGTCTCCAGGTTCGGGGTGGTCAGCGGGTGCGCTGGTCGAAGCGGCCGTGCGCCTTCTCCCAGGCGCCGTTGCGGTGGCCCTGGCGGGCCAGGCACGACGGGCAGGGCTTGCGGCCCTTGAAGCCGTTGCCGACCACGCCTTTGCCCTTGCAGCGCTTGCATCCGGCGACGTTGTTCGGGTCGGTCTTGGTTCCGAAAAACATGGGTTTCTCCTTTGGCTCGTTGAGGTTCAGGCCGCGTCGGCGGTCGTGGCGCCGGTGGCCCAGTCGTCTTTGAGGTTGGTCGCGGGCCGCTCGTGGCGGACCTCGCTGGGGTGCTTGACGAACCGGCCCGCGACGATCCCGACCACCGGCGGCTTCGTGGCCAGGAACGCCGTGCAGCGCTCGAACACCGGGCACGCGGTCCGGCACAGCTGCGCGGCGCGGAACACGTCTTCGCGCGTCACCCGGCCGATCGTCGTGTCGGCGTCCCAGGTGGCCGGGTCGGTCAGGCACGGCACCGTCACGCCGTCGTCGTAGGCGGCCCGGATCCCCGCGTGCAGGTTCTGCTCAGCCCGCGCCTGGTCGCGGGTGTAGGCCGGTCCCGGCAGGCCGGCGTCGTCCAGCGAACCGAACTCGTGCCGCACGGCGGCCTTGGTCGTCTCGTCATCGAACAGCGATGCGATCGGTACGCCGGTCGCCCAGGTGTAGGGAGTGGTCGTCATGCGGCTTCGCCTCCGGTCAGGTCGAACAGATCCAGATGGTCAGTGGAATCGGCGGTGGCCTGCTCGGCGGCCTTGGTCGCGGCCCGCTTGACCGCGGTCTGGCACCCCGCGCACAGCGCCACCAGGTCCGCGCCGGTGACCGCCTCGCGCAGCGACACCGTCGGGTCGGCCGGAACCACCGCCAGGCAGTGAGCCGAACCGTGCGCGATCCCGCAACGGCCGGCGGTCTTGGCGTGGGTCTTGCCGCACTGGCCGGTGCACTCACACACCCACCCCGCAGCAGCCATCACCGCCTGCCACGTCGCGGCACCGACCAGCGGCGGCCGGAACGGATCGAACGCGCCGCTCATGCCGCGCCACCACCCGGACGAACGAACGCCAGCACCCGTGCACCGGCGGCGATGACCTTCGTGGCGCGGTACGCGGCCAGGTCGATCACCGGCGCGAGCACCGTGACCGGAGCGGGGTGGTTGATGGCCATGTGACCGGCGGCGGCGTTCTGCGCCGCCTCCCAGCTGGTCTCGCGGCTCGTGCACGGCCACACCGCCGGCGAACACAAACACGTCCACTCCCAGCAGCCCGCCGCAGCCTTGCGGACCCGGCACGGCCGGTCGATCCGCAGCCCAATCATCACGACGTCACCGCCTGACGGCCGGTGCCCTTGATCAGCACCGCCGTGGACAGCAGCGCAGATAAGAACCCGCCGATCCCGACCGCCAAACCGACATGGTCGACGTGGGCCGCAACCGACATCGGGACACCGGCAGCGACCGCCAGCGCGGGCAGGTACGGCGCCAGCGGCTCGCCGTCCTCGGCAGCCCACACGAACTGCCACGCCGTCTCGGCGACCTGCAAGGCGGCGATCAGCAGCACCAGGATCCGCAGTACCGACGAGCGTTCTCCCAGGTCGATCCCGGCGACCAGTGCCAGCGCGGCGCCGGCGGTCAGCGCGAACAACACCACGAGCCCTCTCGCGGCCACACGGGCGCCCATCACGCCGCCTTCCGGTCGTCACGAACGACCCGGCACTCCGGGGTGGTCAACACGACCGGAGCCAGCGAGATCCGCGCCGCCCGGCCCTGCCGCACGACCTGCTCGACGGCCTCGCGCAGCACCGGCGTCATGTCGTCCTGCGTCCAGCGCATCCCGTCCCACCGGTCAGCGACCTCGTCCCGGACCAACAGCACCGGGCCGGGCGTCGAACCGAACCGCTCCAAACGGCGCTGCGACTCCAGCCACGCCGCCACGTCCAGGCGGTACCGGCGAGCACCAAACGCGCCCATACGGACCTCCCAGCCACGCTCGCGGTGCGAAGCGTCCGACGCGGCGTACAGCGCGTCGACCACGCGGCCCCAAGCCGCCCGGGCGCTCACCGGCCACCACCGTTGAACAGCGCGGCACCGAGCTTGCCGATCGTCGTCCGCGTCCCGTTGGTGAAGTCCTGCGACGGCTCCGACAACAGACCACCACTGTTCGCGATCGTCACGCCCAACATCAACGCGATCACCGCGACCAGACCGGTCGTGAAGTTCTTCCAACACATCAAGACCAGCGCCGACAACAGCACCAGGCCGAAGATCGCCAGCTCCATCTCCGCTCTCCATCCTCTCCAGACGTGATCTTTACTGACTGAGTCAGTACTCAAAATACTGACTGACTCAGTACTCTCTGTCAACCCATGCGCGGGGTGGGACTTATCTAGCTATCTCGCTACGCTTGGACCATGACCGCCGAGACCAGCGCCAAGTACGACCGGGTGGCCAGCGCCCTGCGGGCCGAGATTCGGGATGGCAAGCACAGCGTCGGAGCACCTCTCCCGCCCATTGCCGAGCTGACCGAACGTTTCGGGATTTCCCACATGACCGCGAAGCAGGCACTGAAGGTCCTGCGCGATGAAGGTTTGATCGCGACGGGACGGGGAGCACCTGCCAAGGTCGTCTCCCCGAAAGGGCAGCCGTCCGTTCAAGATCAACTGAATGATCTTGCGGACCGACTTGCCGCGGTCGAGCGCCGTACTGCGAGCCTCGAATCTCATGTGTCTAAGACAACCGGCGTGGGTCGAGAATCCCCATGACCTGGGCATGCATCGGCAGTGCACCAGCAACGCAACAGGGAGTCGACATGCGGGTGATTGGCACTTGGACGGGCGCGCAAGCTACGGCGCTACAGCACGCACTCCGCCTAACTAATGAGGCCTTTGCGGAGCATCTCGGCGTCGCTGTTCGCACCATCGCCAACTGGCACGCCCGTCCTGCGATGGTGCCGGTTCCAGTGCTGCAACAGGCACTCGATACGGCGCACCGCCAAGCTGACAATGACCAGCAAGCACGATTTGCCCAGTCGTTCGAGGGAGACCGGATCGTTGCCGGGCCGGTGGCCGATCCCGGAGCGCTGGACCACATCGGCCGAGACCTCCATCACGCGATCGACTGGCTAGACGAGTCTGCCGGGCTGCCCGACGGCACGACGGAAGCCTCTGTCCTGTCTCGACTTGGACACCTTGATCAACGAACGATCCGCAGGCTCGATCGCGAGCGCAGCAAGGTAGGTCGGGCGACACTTTCCGATGCCACCGCAGCCCTGTACCAACCAGGGATCGAGAGCGGCACCCACCTCTACCGCGCGGAGACAGGCCTCGGGTGCATCACCACCACGATGCTCGTCCGCGACAGTTGGCTTGGCCAGCCAGTTTCATTGGGTGCCGGGAATGATCGGTTCGAGCTGGACCGATCTCCCGCGGAGCCGATCCGACTTGACGCCTTGGCGCAGGTCGCAGCAGCTAACCGCATGGCGGAGATTGTGGCGACGGGCTCGCGGTTCTTTGATGCCCACCTGTACGCGCTCACAGGCGCAAGATTCGACCATGCTGGAGTCTCTGGATCGTTCAGGCTTGGACGGTTTCGCGACTACGCGCTCACCACTGACCTGATCGCGACAGAGCTGGTCGAGGCCGTAGCCACGGGTCAAGCCGACTGGGACCACTTGCCGCTGCGCTCGCGGTATCTCCCCGACGCCGGCCACGCGTTGGATCTGGCGACCCGGGCGCCTGCCGGCGGCGTCCTGTCACTGTTCGCCGCGGCGCGTCCAGCGAGCCGTAGCGGTCGCCCCGCTGACTATGTGCTGCTAGTGCAGGAGCGCTCCGGCCAGGTCGTCAACGGCAACGGTCAGCTCGCCGTTATCCCAAAGGCGTTCCATCAGCCGCTCGTCAACTTCACGGATGACGCGCACCTGTCGATGACACTCCAGCGGGAGCTTGAGGAGGAACTGTTCGGCCGAGACGATCTCGAACTCGGGGGTCAAGGCGTTGCGGACCCGATCCACCCGAGCCGAATGTCGGAGCCGATGCGCTGGCTGATTGATCGGCCGGAACCGGAGACCTGGCGGATGGAGTGCACCGGGCTTGGCGTCAACATCCTGACCGGAAACTACGAGTTCGCCGCCCTGACGGCCATCCATGATGAACACTGGTGGGACAAATTCGGCGGCCAGGTGATGGCCAACTGGGAGGCCAACCATGTACAGCAGTACTCCACTCGCGACACCTCGGCACTCAGCCACCTGATCCACGATCAACGTTGGGGCAACGAAGGACTGTTCGCTCTGATCCGCGGCCTCCTCCGCCTGTCGCAGCTCGGAGGCGAACGCGTCGCCATCCCCCAAATCTCAGAGGAGACCTGATGCCCGCAGAGTGGCATACCGGCAACGCCAACGACGAAGGCGACCAGCACCGCGGATGGATGCTCGGACATTTCATCGAGCCGTCCGACTCACTCCGAGCCACTGGAGATCTGGAGGTGAAGTGGGGCGTCCACCCGGCTGGCCAGACTCGACCGGAGTGGACAGCCGGCGAGAAGAGGACCACGCTGCTAATCCTCGTCAGTGGCACTTTCCGGCTCGATCTGCCCGGTGAGAGCGTGACACTTCAACGCCAGGGTGACTACGCAGTCTGGGGACCAGGGACCGATCATTCCTGGCACGCGGTGGCGGATGCGGTCGTAGTCACCGTGCGGTGGCCGTCACTCGCATGAAAGCCGGGCACTGGCTGGAGGCCCGTTAGAGGTCGGAAGCGCTTGAGTCTTCTTCATCGATCGGTCGGCCGCCTACACCTGGCCGTGGCCGTCCCTCATGCCATTCAATGATGCGGGTGGGCTTCCAAACGTGAGTCCGCCCGAACGTCTCGTCAGGTGCAGGCATCTGGCCACGCTGGCGATACGAACTGATCGTGCCTACTCGAAGGCCGAGGAAGGCGGCTACGTCACTTGTTGTCCACCAGTCGGCCTGCGGATCAGGTTTTGAGTCAGTCACTCGATCATTCTGTCGGACGCCGACCTACGCCGACGAGCGTGTCGAACTCGTCACCACCGTGTCGAGCTGCAATCGGGAGAATGACGCTTGCTGCCCCCGCGCGGTGTCTGTCCCCTGTCCCGGCTGTCCCGGCTGTCCCGGCAACACTCTGACCTGGGGTTTTACCCCTGGCGAGCCGGGACACCTCCCGACCCGGGCTGTCCCGGCTGTCCCGGCTTGCCTCTCAGGGATGCGCACGACCTGACCGCTGATCCCCCTGTCCCGGGTGCCCATCCCGCCGTAACTCCCCGCAAGGCCGAACACCCGAATCCCCCTATGTTCTAGCCTCCTGCAACCTGGGGCAGTGAGGGGCTGGAACATAGGGGGATTCGGGTGTTCGGTGTAGCTGTCGCTGTAGCAACATCGGCCTCTAGCGACCATCCCTCAGGCCCTCGCAGCACCCGGAGCGGCAGTCACGATCGTGCTCTGTGCTGCGGTCTCGCGACCTGAAAAGCGGAAGGTCGGCGGTTCGAGACCGCCCCTGACCACATCAACCCTCTCCGGCTTCCGGGGAGGGATTTTTCTTTCCCACGCGAGCTACGCAGCCGCCTTCCGTCGCTACGCTCCTCCAGGCGGCCGCTGCGCTCGGCTCCCGCCCACCCTCCGGCTTGGCGCCGGCGGTTTGCTGCCTGCTTGGCGCAGGCGTTGCCCGGCTAGCGCCGGCGTTTGGCGGGCTGACACCCGCGGTGCGCGCTATCGCGCGGCGACCATTCTGTGGCTGGCGTAGGCGCCTAACTATCCGTGGTCACTTCTGGCTACCGCCGATGTGTTCGACAACTCTCACCAGGCCGCGGACCTGGTCGTGCTCAACGGGTCGGCACCTGCAGATCGCTCCGCGCCAAGTCGCCCGGCTCTGCGCTCAACTTGAATCTCCTCGCCTGTAAGTGGTTCCAGGTTGTCGACGCATAGGCAGCACCTGCGGCAGGCACGCGCGATAAGCGCGGAGCGGGCGACAAGCCCGCGTACCCGGCGCCAGCCGGAAGGTCCGGCGATAAGCCGGTACTCCGGCGCTAGCCGGATTTGCCTGCGCAAGCAGGCCGCAGGCCGGCGTTAAGCCGGCAGACTCCGCCGGCGATAAGCCGGAGGGTGGGCGGGAGCGGGCGTAGCGGGCGCCTGGAGGAGCGTAGCGACGGAAGGCGGCTGCGGAGACCGCGTGGGATGAAGGCTCTTAGCGGGGGATGCGGTTGGTTTCGTAGGTCCAGATGGCTAGTTCTACTCGGTTTCGGGCGCCGATTTTGAGCATCAGGCTGGTGAGGTGGGTTTTGACGGTGCTGAGGCTGATGTGGAGGTCGGCGGCTATTTCGGCGTTGGTTCGGCCGGCGGCTGCGGCTAGGAGGACTTCCTCTTCGCGGGTGGTGAGGGGGTCCAGGGGTTGGGGTGGGGTTGTGGGGGCGGCGAAGGCGGCTAGGAGGCGGGCGGTGATTTTGGGGGCTATCAGGGCGTCGCCGTTGGCTGCTGCTTGGAGGGCCTGGACCAGGAGGTCGGGGCCGGCGTCTTTGAGGAGGAAGCCTCGGGCTCCTGCTTTCAGGGCTCCGTAGACGTACTCGTCCAGGTCGAACGTGGTGATCACGACGATCGGGATCGGGTCTTGGACGCCGGGGCCGGCTAGTTCTCGGGTGACGGCTATGCCGTCGAGGCCGGGCATTCTGATGTCGAGGAGGCAGACGTCGGGGCGTTGGCGGCGGGCGAGCTCGACGGCTTCGAGGCCGTCGGCGGCTTGGGCGATGACCTCGATGCCGGGTTGGGCGTCGAGGATCATCGCGAGGCCGGTTCGGACGAGGTCTTGGTCGTCGGCGACGAGGACTCGGATGGTCATCGGGCGGCCGTCGTGCGGGCGCGGCTCATTGGCGGGCCGCCGTACGGGGAAGGACCGCTGTGACGGTCCAGCCGCGGTGCGGGTCGGGGCCGGCAGCCAGCGTGCCGCCCAGCAGCAAAGCGCGTTCGGTCATGCCGGGGAGGCCGTAGCCGGAGGGGTTCATCGTGGTCGGCTCTCCGTCGTCGTGGATGGTCAGGCGCACAGTCTCGCCGTACGACGTGAGGTCGACCTCGATGCGGGTCGCGTGTCGTGCGTGCCGGGTGGCGTTGGTGATCGACTCCTGCGCGATGCGGTAGATCGCGGCGCCGACGGCTGGGCCGAGGTCGTCCAAGGCGCCCGACATCGTGAGCTCGACGCGCGGCTGAGCGTCGGCCAAGACCTGCAGGTCGGCGAGGCCCGGTTGGGGCGCGAGTGCGGCGGTGCCGTCGTCGCGCAGTACGCCGACCATCGTGCGCAGCTCGGCGAGCGTTCGGGCGCCCTCCGACTCGATCACGGCGAGTGCTTCGACGGCTGCCTCCGGACGACCAGCCGCGACGGCCTGGCCGGCCTGGGCGCGGATGACGATGGCCGAGACGTGGTGGGCGACCGTGTCGTGCAGCTCGCGGGCCAGCTGTTCGCGTTCGCGGAGCCGGACTTGGTCGCGCTCGCGGAGCCGGGCGGTCCCCCGGTAACGGACCGCGGCGGCGAGGGTCGCCGGGAACAGCAGGAAGATGCTGCCGAAGATCGCTTCGGCGTACCCGGTGAAGTCGCTCACGATGCCCAGCACCATCGCGACCAGGATGACCGCGAATCCGATTAGGATGTCGCGGCCGGATCCCCAGCGGGCCAAGGCGTACGGCAGCAGGATGATGCAGATCATCGTGTAGAGACCGAACGGCGTGCGATCGCCGATCAGCGCCACGATGTCGACCACGATCACCGTGCCGAACACGGCGCAGACCACCGCCAACGGATGCGTACGACGCCAAAGCATCGCGCAGGCGGTGACCAGGGCGACGGCCACTCCGACCGGCCGCCACACGAGGTCCGAACGGAACACACCCTCGAGAACCGCCGCGATCAGCAGCCCGGCGACCAGTGCCCAATCCCGCCACACCCGCTGAGGCGGTTGTGGCGCGCGCGGCTCGGCCAGCAGCGACCGGAGAGCGGTTCTCACCATGCACACAGCGTAATGACTCCGGGCGCCGCGCGGATCGGCTCAAAGTACGGGACGCGACCCGGCCGATCGGCCGAGGAAAGTCCGGCTCATCGCCCGAGGTGCGGCCGGCCCGCCGGTCACAGGCTTGAGACCAACTCTGGCTGAAGGGATCCATGATGACGTCGAACCTGTACAGGCTGGGCCGGTACGCCGCCCGCCGGCCCTGGGTGGTGATCGGTGCGTGGCTGGTCGTCGCCGCGCTCGTGGTCGCGGCCTCGGGTGCCTTCGGCAAGAAGCTCGAGGAGTCGTTCGGCGCGCCCGGCGTCGACTCGCAGTACGCGACCGATCTGCTGTCGGCCGCGGGAACGGACCAGGCCGGGCTGACCGCGCAGGTCGTCGTCACGCCGTACGACGAACAAGCGACCCTCGCCGGCGCCGAGCAGCAGGCGGCGCTGACGAAGCTCCGCGCGACTGCCGCCGCGTTGCCGCACGTGCTGTCGGCAAGCGATCCCGTGATCTCGCCCGACGGTCGGGTCGGCCTCGTCCGGATTCAGTACCCGGTGCTCGACGAGCTCGAACCGAGCGATCTCGAGCAGCTCAAGACCCTGATCGCCGTGCAGTCCCCGCTCCGGGTCGAGCTGGGCGGCGACCTGTTCTACGCGTTCGAGGAAGCGCAGCCCGGTCTCGCCGAGGCGTTCGGCTTGATCGCCGCGATGGTCGTCCTGCTGGTCGCGTTCGGATCGATCATCGCGATGGGGCTGCCGATCGGGATGGCCCTGTTCGGCCTCGCGCTGGCGATCAGCTCGCTGTCGCTGGTCACCTACCTCGTCGAGCTGCCCAGCTGGGCACCCGTTCTCGGCAGCATGATCGGGCTCGGCGTCGGCATCGACTACGCACTCGTCATCGTCACCCGGCATCGCGAGTTCCTCGCCCGCGGGGTGCCCGTCGACGAAGCGGTCGGGCAGGCGGTCGCGACGGCCGGGCGGGCGGTGGTCTTCGCGGGCGGCACCGTGGTGATCGCGATTCTGGGGCTGGTCGTGGCCGGCGTACCGTTCATGACCGCGGGCGGGATCGCGATCTCGCTGATCGTGCTGACGATGGTGCTCGCCTCGCTGACGCTGCTGCCCGCATTCCTGGGGCTCGCCGGGCACCGGATCAACAGCCTTCGAGTACGACGGGTTCGCAGCTCCCCCGGTTCGGGCTGGCAGCGATGGGCCGGGCACGTGTCGAGGCACGCCGTCGCGTACGCCGTGAGCGCGACCGTCGTGCTGCTCGCACTGGCCGCGCCTGTGCTCGCGCTCCGGGTCGGTACGCCGGACGACGGCGCGCTGCCCGTCCAGCGGACCGAGCGCCGGGCCTACGACCTGGTCGCGGCGGGCTTCGGTGCCGGGAGCAACGGTCCGCTGGTGATCGCGGTCGACGTGTCGCGTGATCCGGGCGTCGTCCAGGCGCTGCACGACGCCGTACGGGCTGATCGCGGGATCGCGTCGGTCGCGCCGCCGGAGGTGAACACGGCGGCGGGCGTCGCGACGCTGATCGCCGTACCGACAACCGGGCCGCAGGACGACGCCACGATGACGACCGTCGAGCGGCTGCGTGGGGAGGTGTTTCCGTCGGTGCTGCGGGACAGTCCGGCGAAGGCTCATGTCGGTGGTCAGACGGCGACGCTGGCCGATGTCGGTGCCAAGGTCAACGATCGGTTGCCGTGGTTCGTCGGTGCGGTGATCCTGCTGTCCGTCGTACTGCTCAGTGTGCTGTTCCGGTCGATCGTCGTACCGTTCAAGGCCGCGCTGATGAACCTGCTCAGCATCGGCGCGTCGTTCGGCGTGATGGTGATGGTCTTCCAGTGGGGCTGGGCCGCGGACCTGATCGGGCTGGAGTCGACGATTCCGATCCTGCCGTTCATCCCGATGTTCATGTTCGCGGTGGTGTTCGGGCTCTCGATGGACTACGAGGTCTTCCTGCTCTCGCGGATCCGCGAGGAGTACGTCCGGACCGGCGACAACACCGCGTCGACGATCCACGGCATCGCGACCACCGGGCGGGTGATCACGTCGGCGGCGCTGATCATGATCGCGGTGTTCGTCAGCTTCTCGCTGGCTGATGACCCGACCGCGAAGATGTTCGGGCTCGGCTTGGCGACGGCGGTGCTGGTCGATGCGACGATCGTGCGGCTGGTTCTCGTACCGGCGTTGATGAAGCTGCTGGGGGATGCGAACTGGTGGATGCCTGCCTGGGCTGTGTCGAAATCGGAGTCCGGTGTTCAGCGCAGGGGCGAGCAGGTCCCCACCTCGAGCTGATCGAGAGCCGGACGTACGACGGGCGGATTCAGAATCTGGTCTACCCGGCCGACACTGCACGGCTGAGAACGGAGCGCGCTCAGGAGAGAAGCTCGCGAAGGCCTGCTGCCACAGCGATCGATAGAAGTTGGTGGCGTCGAAGGCGTGAGGTTTTCAGGAGCTCGGCGAGGCGCTGCTTCTGGGAAGCGGTGGGCTGGAAGTACATCGGTGCTACTGGTTGGGCTCCGAGGACGGACAGGTGCGGGTCTGGATCGTGGTGGAGTTCCAGATCCGCGATGACTGCGTCCCAGCCGCCCAGGCTGCGGTGGATCCACCAGCCGCGCCGGCGGAGGGTGGGATCCTCGGCGGCCTTCAGTACTGCGAGGTCCTGCAGGGACCATAGTCGGGGGTTGCGGATGAGGACCTCGCTCGCGAGGCGGGCGACCCGCGAGTTGGTCGCGGCCGTCAGCTCGAACAGCGTTGGGATGTCGTCAGCGGTGGCGTTGGTTTTGAGCAGGACGAGGCCGACCTTGCGCAGGGCGAGTTCGTGGCTGTGCACGAGGGTGAGGATCTCGTCGCGTGCAACGGAACGGTTGACCTCGACGAGTCCGACGTACGCGCGAGCACGGACGGCCGGGGTCACGTCGGAGCGCGTGATCGCGGCGTACGTCGTGGCCGGATCGCGGCCCAGCTCCTCCCATCGGCGACGCGCCCACAAGCGCACGAGGACGGAGCGGTCCACGAGGAGTCGTTCGACATCGGCCGGGTCGAGCTCGGACGCTGTCAGGCGGACCAGAGCGAGTACGCGGCTGTCGGCGGCGCGTCCGCGCAGGAGCAGTTGCGTGACCAGTTCCGGCGAAGCGTCGTCGACGACGATGCGGTTCAGCAGCCGGCGTACGATCTGGTCTTTCTCGCGCGGAAGGATCTCGGCCACCTCAGCGAGCGGCAGCAGTCCGGCATCCCGGCTGTCCTGGTACGCCGATCGACGCAGGTCGCGGTCGGACGACTCTCGCAGGCGAGCCCACACTTCCGGCTCCCCGTGGATCGCCACCAGCGAACGCAGGTACTCCGGCAGGAGGCCGGCGCCGCGGCCGCGCTTCGCGATCCGGTGCAGCAACGGCACGATCCGGTCGGCCTGGTCGAGCCCGGTTCGGCGACGTACTTCGGCCGCCGCCAGCTCGCGGATCACCGAGACGTGGTCGGTGGCTCGTACCGTCAACGCGCGATCGCCGCTGGGATCTCCTGACGTGATCAGCGCTCGTACGGCGCGCTCGCGAACGAATCCGCTCGAATGCATGGTCGCGACCACCGCGACGACCGGGTGCGGCTGTTCCAGGACCGGCGCGGTCCACTGATCCGGCACTCCCAGCGGCGGCCCGTCGTACCGGAACCGGCGGGCGTAGTAGTCGATGCGCAGCATCTCTCGCGCGGACGCGGCGTCGAGCCAGGACGCGCTCTGGTCCAGGCCGGCCCGATCGCGCAGCCGAGCGGCCTCAGCGGCCTCTTTGAGACGGCGGCGGATCTCCACCGGATTCAGCATGTCGCTCATCTTCGCCGATCAAGCGACGAGACGTCCGGGAATTTCTGTCGTGGGGACTCGCAGTGGTGACGTCAGGGCCGGATGCCGAGGATTCACGAAGCGGTGGTGGAGAGTTCATCGGGGCGAGGAAGTTCGGGGGTATGGACTTTGGACTGGTGATGCGTGGGTGGGGTCGAGTTGGAGTCGCGGCCGGCGTCGGGATCGCCCTGGTGGGTGCGGGGGCGGCGGTCAGTCAGGCCGGTGGGTGGTGGCCGAGGGCGCCGCATGTGTTTCGGGTGGTGGGTGATTCCTTTTCGGGGCACAGCAAGGTGAGTGGGGACGTACTGCGGAATGACTCCGGGGCGACGGCTGTGGTGCGGCATTCGTCACCGGCTCACGGGACGGTGACTTTGGGGGCGGATGGGGGGTTCGTTTACACGCCGAAGCCTGGGTTCAAGGGGACGGACAGTTTTACGTACACGGCGACTGACGCCGTACAGGTGTTCAGGAATAGCGAGGCCGGCGGGGGTGCTTTGGCGCCGTTAGCGAAGGTTGCGGGGCCGGGTGGGAGTACTACGGAGATTTCTGGTGAGGGATTCGGGTCGGCGTTGGCCGCGGTGCCCGGTCGGGCTGGGTACTTCTACGGGCTGACCGATCGGGGGCCGAACGCTGATGCCCCGGATGGGAACAAGTCGGAGATGCTGCTCGACTTTCAGCCGCAGATTGGGAAGTTCAAGCTGGTTGACGGGCGGGCCGAACTGGTCTCGAAGGTTTTGCTGAAGGGGCCTCGGAGTCTGGGCGGGGTGAAGTACAGCGGGCGGCCGCCGCACGACACGAGTGAAGTGATCGACGATGTCGACGCGACGAATGCCAATGGCGGTACGCCGGTTCCGGTGGCCCGGGATGCCTACGGCTACGACTCCGAGGGTTTGGTGGCGTTGCGGGACGGGACGTTCTGGGTTTCGGACGAGTACGGGCCGT
Source organism: Kribbella italica (assembly GCF_014205135.1). NCBI lineage: Bacteria > Bacillati > Actinomycetota > Actinomycetes > Propionibacteriales > Kribbellaceae > Kribbella > Kribbella italica. Next base: position 7,160,973 of record NZ_JACHMY010000001.1, on the reverse strand, counting down.
ACGTGACGCATTTCGATGCCGACGGGTACGAGATCGGGCGGCTGACGCCGTACCGGAACAGCGTGGACAACGCGGCGCACAAGATCGTCGGGTATCTGCCGGCCGAACTCGCGAATCGCGTGAAGAACAAGGGGATGGAAGGGCTGACGGTCACGCCGGACGGCTCGGGATCTTGGGAGCGTGAAGGCGGCTTCGGTGGCGCCGGTGCGGATTGTCGCGATCGATCTGCGGACTTATCGGGCGAAGCAGTACCTGTACCTGTTGGACAACCCGGCGACTACTGGTGCGGCGATCAGTGAGATCACGGCTTTGTCGAACACGCGCTTCTTGCTGGACGAGCGGGACGGTGCCTTCGAGCCGTTCGCGCAGAAGAGCCTGAACGAGATCGACATCGAGGGCGCTACTGATGTCAGCGGGCTGACTGTGGGTGGGAAGTCGCCGGAGGCTCTGGTTGGTGCTTCGGCGACCAACGCCGCGCTGGCGACGCTGACCGCTGCTGGTGTGCAGGTGGCCTTGAAGCAGCCTTTGGTGAATGTCGGTGCGCTGGTGAGTCAACTCGACACGACCGGCAAGTTCTTCGGGCACGACAAGGTGGAGGGCGTTGCGACGACGGATGGCGGGCGAACGCTTTATGTGTCGAACGACAACGACTTCGGGATTGACACGATCGTCGTCGACCCTGACGGGAAATGGACCGTTCACCAGAAGGTGCTGCCGCCGACCGGGCAGACGGACAACGGGGAGATCTTGAAGATCGACACCTCGAAGCTGCCGGCGGTTGTGAAGACGGTGACGGTGACGATCCGCGTTCGCTGATCGGTGTCGGGCCCGCCCACTCTGCGTGGGCGGGCCCTTTGGTCAGGGCCGGAGCTTGCCGAAAACCACTCGGGCCAGCAGAGCGACCAGAACGAATGCGATTAGTCCGGCCAGAGCGACGACCGACACGACGCAGGCCGCGTTGGTGGCCAGGGTCAGCTTGGTCGTCGTCTTCGTGAAGCCTTCGGTCAGCAGAGCGAGACCGGCGAGCATCAGGAAGGCAGCGGCCGCGCAAGCCAAAACGATGACGTGGTGACCGCCGAGCGTTGTCGTGGCCGTGAGCCGCGACGATTGATCGAGCCACGGCCCGAAGGTGTACATCCAGATGACAGCCATCAGGTCAGCTGCCATCAGGGTCCACATGCTGACAGCGGAGTGAGAGGGGCTGGGCGTGGGCCTGCGTTGCAACATGGTCACCACCTCCGAACTTCCACGGAGACAGACGAGAGGACCTTCGAACGCCGGTGGACCAGCGTCGGTACGGCCTTGGACGGTGGCGTCATCTACCGCGAACCACTGCCCTCACTCTGGAGTCAGTGGCTTCTATTCAATTACAGTAGACCTGGGTGTACTTTGCTGCAATACAGATCGTCCGCTTGAACTCAATCGTGACCTGCCGCTACGGTAGGCAGATCAGCATTCACGGAACGTGCCAGTTGCGCCTGCTCGAGAGCTGAACCGGCGCAACGCGCCAGGGTTCTGGCCCTACAGGTGTCTTCGGGTGTAGACAGGTATACGTCCGCCGGACGCGCCTGCACGAAGAGTCGACAACTATCCTGGAGTGATCTTGGCCGCTTCACCAGAGGCCGCACGACTAGCCACGAGGCTTCGCGGCTTGCGTGCTTCGTACGGAGCGAAGCTGACTCAGGCGGATCTGGCGCGCGCCCTCAGCGAGGAGTCCTCGGCGGCCGTCGCCACCATCAGTTCGTGGGAGTCGAAGACCAACCCCAAGCTACCGCCGGTGGAACGACTGCACTCCTACGCCCTGTTCTTCGCACGCACTCCCGGAGCTGACGCTCCCCGTCTTCCCCGCGAGCAGGATCTGACGACTGAAGAACGTGAGCGTTTCGAAGCTCTGTATCAAGAGCTCGTGGGGCTTCGCGACGCGGTGCACGGCGTGGCCGACGGCTCGATCCTGTCCTTCAAGGATGGTCCGGTCACGATCATCTGCCCGGAGGTTCCGGTCCCCAACCGCTCCTCGCTGGCCAAGGAAGAGAATCCCAACTACACGCGGACCTACCGCTACGCGGACCTCGACGCGCTGATCGAACTATGGGGACAGATCCGTTCCGCCAACCCGGACCTGCAGGTGACCCGCCGGCTGGCAGCAGAGGTCGTTCCGCGCGAGATGAAGGGCCATCTGGTCGTGCTCGGCGGCATCGGCTGGAACCAGGTCGCCGACCGGCTACAGCAGCAACTGGGGGATCTCCCGATCCAGCAGGTGGAGGTCCCGGACCTGAAGAACGGCGAAATCTTCAGATTGAGGGGTGCCGACGGTCGTGACTTCCGGCCGGTGTGGAAGGAACTCGAGAACACCAGCGTAGAAGCCGTGGGCACGAAGAAGATTGCGGAAGACCAGACCGAAGACGCTTGGCGCGGCGGCAAACCTCGTGTACTCGTCGAAGACGTCGCGTTCCTCGCGCGGCTGCGTAATCCGTACTCGCCCCACGGCAGTCTCACCATCTGCAGCGGCGTCTACAGCCGAGGGGTCCTGGGAGCGGTCCTTGCTCTGACGGACGGGGACGTCCGCGAACGCAACGAGGCCTTCATCGCCAACCGCTTCCCGAACGGATCGTTCGCGATGCTCATGCGGGTCCCGGTGGTGAACGGTGAGATCGCTGCGCCTGACTTGGATATCTCGGATACCCGTCTCTACGAATGGTCACCGAGCGACGACATCACAGACTCCGCCTCAGACAGCGGAGCAGTCTGACAATTAACAACCTCGACGCGTTCTGAGCGTGCGCTGAAACTGAGAACACCTTTTCCGACGCACGAGGGCGCCCTACAGAAAGGCTTTTGGTGCAGGATCTCGAAGGGCTCACTCGGTCGCGGCCGGATGTCGTCAGCTTGGATACGGACAAGTGGCAGACGCTCAGGGACTTACGGTTGAAAGCGCTGGGCGAGTCCCCTGAATCATTCCTCGGCGATCTCCGGGCCGAGCGAGCGTACGACGAGAAGCACTGGCGCCAAGAGCTTGCTCACAACGTATGGATTGTGGCCACACTCGAGACGAGGCACATCGGTTTGGCAAAGCTCAACCTTCAAACGGACGACGGCATGCACCTCGAAGCATTGTGGGTCGATCCGAACGAGCGCCGGCGAGGTGTCGGCACACAGTTGGTCTCAGCACTCGAAGTCATCGCAGCGAGGAGGGGCACGCGACAGTTGAAGCTCTGGATTTTCACCGAGAACGAATTGGCGCGGCAGTTCTATCGCCACATTGAATATGGAGAGACCACGGTGGTGCAACCCATCAAAACAAACAATCGTGTGCGACATGAGGCCGAGTACCAGAGACACCTATAGTCGAAGATCCCGGACCGCTTTCCACTGATGCTGTCTATTTGATCTTGTATAACCGCGGGCTACTCTGGTCATCCTGAGCGAGCGCTCGACGTCGAAGACAACCGGGAGCGATCTTGGCCCCTACGCCTGAGGCCGTACGACTTGCCACGAGGCTTCGCGGCCTTCGTACGACGCATGAGCCGAAACTGACTCAGGCGGACCTGGCGCACGCCCTGAGCCAGGAGTCCTCGGTGGCCGTCGCGACGATCAGTTCCTGGGAGTCACGGCGGGATCCCAAGCTGCCGCCGGCTGAGCGACTGCACTCCTACGCGCTGTTCTTCTGCTCGGACCGATCGACCACTACCCCGGCATACCTCGTGCCCGAGGACGAACTGACCTCGGATGAGCGAGGTCGATTCCAGGACCTCCACGAGGAGCTCGTCGCACTGCGCGAGGCGGTCCATGGACCGAGCAGTGCCCGCGAATCCTCGAGCAGCGAGCTCTCGACGTGGACCTTCGACAGCGATCCGATCACGATCATCTGCCCCGAGGCACCGCTGGCCGAGCGGCCTCCGATGGCGAACGAGAAGAACCCGAACTACACACGAATGTTCCGGTACGCCGATCTGGACGCCCTGATCGAGCTGTGGGGGCACATTCGCGCATGCAACCCCACCGCGAACGTCGTGCATCGGTTGCCTTCGGAGGTTGTGGCGGACGATCTGTCCGGCCATTTGGTGGTGCTGGGGGGCGTCGGCTGGAACCGGGTCATGAAGCGGATCCTCAAGACTCTGCGCGAGATGCCGGTGTCCCAGGTCGAGGTCGACGATCTGAAAACCGGCGAGATCTTCCGAACCAGCGGGGCTGATCGGCGCGAGTACCGGCCGGTGTGGGACGACGCGTCGGACAGCGGCCGCGAACTGATCGAAGACGTCGCGCTGCTGGCCAGGGTGCGGAATCCTTACAATCACAGCCAAACTCTCACCGTCTGCAACGGCATTCACAGTCGTGGCGTCGTCGGTGCGGTGCTAGCGCTTACCGACATCGCCCTCCGGGAGCGTAACGAAGCCTTCCTGGCCAACCGTTTCCCCGGTGGCGAGTTCGCGTTGCTGCTGCGGGTGCCGGTCCTGAACGGCGACGCACTCTCACCCGATCTCGAGACCGACTCGAACCGGCTCTACGAGTGGTCTCCGACCGACAAGGCGTCCCCCGCATGAGCAACGGCACCAAACATGTGGCGTCGCACGCCTCACTTCTGCGCGATGTGTCGGCCTGTGCTCCGTCGCCGACGAACAGCAGGTTGGATGCGATCGTCGTACCGGCGTCCCGGCCGAATCTGCAACGGCTGATCGACCTGTCCGCGATGTTGTCGGTGCCGCTGGTCGTGTTGTGTAGCCGGCATGCGAAAGCGGAAAGAGTGGCGGAAAGAGTCGAGGCCAGCCTCGGGGCGCGGGCACTCGTCGTCGACATACTCGACGGGTATCAACTGCCCGGGCATCACCCTGAGACTTCCCGCGACGACTTCCGCGAGCTCAGTGCCGATCGTTCCAGCGACCTAAGCGTGAAACGCAACCTCGGCCTGGTCCTGGCCCGGCTGCAGGGCTGGAAGAAGATCCTCTTTGTCGACGACGACATCCATCAGCTCAGTCCACGCGACATCTCGCGCTTCTCCGGTTCTCTGGATCGTCATCCCGTCGCGGCGATGGCCAGCGTCGCCTACCCGGACAACTCGGTCGTGTGTCACGCACGACGGCTCGCGGGGCTTCGGCAGGACGTGTTCGTGAGCGGCGCTGTGCTGGGTGTGAACACGCAGCATCCGGCCGTGTCGTTCTTTCCCGATGTCTACAACGAGGACTGGTTCTTCTTCGCGCAGCAGGCCGCCTCGCGCTCCCTCCCTATGATCGGGAAAGCGCAGCAGGACGAGTACGACCCCTTCGCGGACTCCGGCCGAGCTGCCCGCGAGGAGTTCGGTGACCTGCTCGCCGAAGGCCTCTACGCGTTGTTCAGCGAAACGCCTGGGTGGGATCAACTCAAGGTCGCGGCCGGCAAGCGCCACTGGCGACTCTTCAAAGAAGGCCGGTACGCCATGATCGCGGAGACCTCCCGTCGCTTGTCGGCGGTGGAGGACAGAACGGGGGCAGACCTGTCTTCGGCCCACAAGTCGCTGCTCAGGGCCACGGAACAGCTGGAGCTGATCTCACCTGACCTCTGCGTCGATTTCGTTCACAGCTGGCAGGTCGACAAGGAGAGCTGGCAGGCGATCATGCCAACGCACGGATCTGTCCTCGGCGAACGCGAGGCGATGAACGAACTCGGGCTGACGAACTGGATTTCCTGTGGTTACGGCAATGGCCCGCGGTCGGTGGGGCCGGGGATGAGCTTCAGTCGTTCTTCTGATCGCTCGAAGGAACCGGCCAACGTCTGACGCTCGCCGGTGGTCGCGAAGCCCAGGTGTTCGTAGACGCCGCGCGCCAGATCGCTGCCGTCGAGGACCCAGACGTACCAGTCGCGGACGGCCGGCTCCCGCTCGACAAGTTGCCGGAGCATCGCTCGGAGTACGCCCTTCTCGCGGTGGTCGGGATCGACCCACACCGACTCGATGTGACGTACGTACGGCGGTTGCTCGGGGTCCTGCACCGAACATGCCATCCCTACAGCCTGCCTGCCGATGCGGGCGACCACCCAGGCATTCCGTGTGCAGCGTTCGCGCCAGTAGGCCTCGTCGCCGGCCCTTCCGGCGTCTGCCTTCGAGAGAAAGGCGTCCGGGGACTCCTCGAGAGCGCGCAGCCGGAGGTCCTGCAGGAGTTTCCAGTCGTCGTCGGTCAGCACTTCGACGTCCAAGATCTCCCCTCTCTCGGCGCAGCGGTCCCAGTCTTGGCCATCCGGAACAGACCGGCAATCGCGCGCTGAGTGTCGCCAAGAAGTCACCTTCGGTGGCGGGAGCAGGATGCGGTTCCGGAGCGGTTTCGTGGGTCTTGTGCTAAGCAATGTGATCTCGCAGTGGTGGGGTCCAGTAGAGCCACGGGCCGGTGCATGGGGTGAAGCCTGTGGATCGGTAGAAGTCGGCTACTGAGTTGTTCAGGGCGGAGACGAAGACGACCTTGGCGCCTGCGGATTCCAGCCAGGTCAAGGCTTGGGCCAGGAGGGTTGTGCCGATTCCGTTGCTCGGCTGAGCTCGGTGACGGCCAGTTCTTCCAGTACGCCGTACGGGGCGTGGCCGTAGTTGGTGAAGGTGGCGACTGCTAAGCCGACGACTTCGGTGTGGTGGCTGGCAACGAAGGTCACGGGTGTGCACCAGGTTTTGCGGGCTTGTGGGCGTTCTGGCAGGCTGCGAAGTTCGTTGGAGCGGCGCTGGACATTGGCGGTGAGTGTGGCCGGCTGGAGACGTGGATGGTGGCGGTTGAGGTCCCGGAGGGAGGATGTCCGGGGTGCTGATGAGGGCGGGTGGTCTTCGCTTCGGCATGCGTACGGGGCTGCGGTCGACACGCCGGCGCATTTGCGGGCGTTGACCGCTGGGAGTCCTCACGCACAGGGCGAGGCGTTGTTTCACCTGGATACGGCTGTGCTGCACCAGGGCAACCTCTACTCGGCGACGGCTCCGGCGGCGGTTGTTGTCGGTCAGTTGCTGGGGGACGGTCAGGTCAGCGCTGAAGCACGTGAGGAGCTCATCGAGTTTCTCGGGAACGTTGCCCGTGCCACCGGGGAAGCGGAGAGGTCCGGGTACACCGGCGACTTGCTGGCGCCGCTTCAGGACGCCCTGCGTACGACGTACCCGTTGCTCCTTTCCTTCCTCGACGACGCCGATCCTGCCGTGCGTGACGCTGCTGTCATGGCGGTGGTCGGGTACGTCGAGACGCAGACGCTTGCGGATCAGCGCCCAGCCATCGGCGATCTGCTGATCGGCTGGACCGGTACGCGGTCGGAGGATCGGGCGGTGTGGGTTCGTCTGCTCGGCGAGTTGGGCGGCGACCCCCGGCCGTTCCTCAGCGACACCGACGCGAAGGTGCGGGTTTGCGCCGCGCTCGCTCCGGCCCTTCTGCAGGACGACTCGGCGACGGACATCATCGTCTCCGCCTTGGCTGAGATGGCACCTGCTCCCGTTGTTTATCCGGAGCTGTACGGAATCGCGACGCTGATCGAGGCGGCGCTCGAGCGGGTCGACATCGAGCGCATTGCGGGTCCCGGCGTGACCATCGTGCGTGGCGCGAACAGGATGGGGTTCGGGACGACCTGGGGACCGCTGTTGCTGGCGGCCTTCCGCGTCCCTTACGCACCCACCAGCGGGTTGTCGGCGGTGCAGCGAGACATTCTCGGCGCGCTTGTTGCCAATGCCGGGATCTGGGACTACAGCATGGGCAACTCGGCGATGGTGTTTCGCCAAGCGGGGCTGCCGTTCCAGCGGGAGGCTTGTGCGCGGATCGCCAGTACGAGCTAGCCCTAGGCCGGCGGCGCCGGTCCGGGGTTTGGAGCACCCCGGACCGGCGTACGGGGTTAGGAGGTCACTCGGGTGCGGGCGGCTTGGCGCCAGGCTCGGGATGCGGCGTCGAGGGTGTTGTTCTTGTGGAGGTCGTAGGTGGTGAGGGCGGGGGTGGCGTCCAGGGGGCACTGGGTGGCCCATTGGCCGGAGGAGTTGAGGATGCCGGCTGCGGTTTCGGGGAGGTTGGGGTTGGTGGAGACGGCGAGGCTTAGCCAGTAGTGGTTGATGGCGGCGTTGGCGGGGGCTACTGCGGCTACGGCGTCTTGGCCTTGGCCGAGGCCGGTGGTGGCGTAGGAGAGGAGGACCGCGTCGACGTCTTGGCGGACGTAGTCGATGAAGATTTCGGGGATGTGGGCGTCCATGCCTACCGCGAGGCCGAAGCGGTAGCCGTCGAGTTCGAAGGTGACGGGTTGGGTGCCGGGGGCGTACATGTAGTTGAGCTTGGTGGTGGAGAGGGTGCGTTCGTCGTACCGGGTGACCAACCGGCCCTGGTCGTCGAAGACGTAGAGGGAGTTGTGGGGGCGGGCGTCGGGTTGCTGGTGGAGGGATGCGATTGCGGTCCAGAGGCCCAGGTCGGCGGAGAGGGCGGCGATGCCGGCGAGCTCTTCGTCCAGGACCTGCCACTGGGCTTTGGTCCAGTCGGAGTTGCCGATCTCGTCGGGGCCGAGTTCGGACATCACGTACTTGCTGGGGAAGCAGAGCGCGCCTTCGGCGAAGTGGACGAGGCGGGCGCCGGCCTTGGCGGCCTGGCGCAGGAAGCTGCGGACTTCGGCGCCGCTCTCGCGGAGGGCGGCGGCGTCGGTGGGGTCCTGGCGGACGGTCGACTGGACCGCGGCGATGCGCAGGGTCGGGTGGGTGGTGGGTTCCGGCATGTCTTCTCCTGAGGGAGTGGGACGGAAGTGCCGGAGGGCAGCCGTGTAGGACTCGCCCGTTTTGGCGGCGCGGGCTCGGACCCGTCGCTTGAGATTCCTGTGCGCTGTCATCTGGCCTTCCACGCACTCGTCCGCGATCCCCCAGCGATCCCGTCCGAGGCGGATGACCAGGACGAGCGGCCCGAGATCGTGGATCCCTTTGCCTTCTGAGGTGGACCGGGCTGGGGCCGGTCGACGAAGGTGAGGCGCGGGCCGCGCCGGATCTCCATCTTGACCGAGGCCGGCCGGGGCCGTCAACCAGCATGCGGGTGTCGGCGTGGCTGGGTAAGGTCGCGCAGGTGACGACTGTGAGCGGCGTACCGGTGCTGATCGTGAGCGGGCCGGTGGGCGTCGGAAAGAGCTCGGTCGCGCACGAGATGTTCGACCAGTTGAGCGACCGGGACATCGCGCACGCGGTGATCGATCTCGATGCCTTCGGCATCAGTTGGCCGTACGGCGAGGGCGATCCGTACAACGAACGGATGGCCCTGCGGAACCTCGCGTCGGTGTGGGCGAACTACGCCGCGAGCGGGGTCGATCGGGCGATCATCGCGCGGGTCGTCGAGGCGGAGGCCGACCTGGCGGCGTACGCGGAGGCGATCCCGGGGGCCGAGATCCAGGTGTGCCGGCTGGTGGCGTCGGTCGACGTGCTGACGGAGCGGGTCCGGCGGCGGGAGGTCGGGTCGTCGTACGAGGTGCTGGTACGGCGGTCGGTCGAGCTGGCGTCGAGTCTCGAGGCGTCGGGGCCGACGGATTTCGTGGTCGAGACGAGTGGGCGATCGCTGGCGGACGTCGCAGTCGAGGCGTTGACGAAGGCGAGCTGGATCTAGCCGTGTCCGGCGTACTGCGGGAGGCTGCGGCCGAGGCGCCTGGCAGGGCTGGGGTTTATCTGTTCCTGGGCGCTTCGGGTGAGGTGCTCTATGTGGGGAAGGCCGGCAACCTTCGGCAGCGGCTCGCGCAGCATGCTGCGGCGAAGGGGCCTCGGGTGGGGCTGGCCAAGAGGTACGACCTGGTACGACGGGTGGTCTGGGAGGTCGCTGCTTCCGAGGAGGCGGCGGCCTGGCGGGAGTCGGAGCTGATCTTCGCGCTGCGGCCGCCGTACAACGCGAACACTGGGGTGCGTGGGGTCGCGGCGGTGGGGCAGGATGCTCGGGTTCCTTACCTGGTGGTGCGTGAGGAAGCGGCGGGGGTGCTGCGGTTCGCGCTGGAGACCGGCGTGCCGGGTGAAGGGCGGGCCTACGGGTGCTTTCCGCATCTTGGGAAGGGAGTGGCATCCTCGTTGGGGATTGCGTGTAGTGACGGGTACACGGCGCTGCTTCGGTTGCTGTGGGCGAGCGGCGGTGCGGGCGATTTGATGCCGGGGGCAATTACACGGTCAGCGCCGGGCGAGTTCTCGGTGGTGGTTGACGACAGGACCGCGCTGCACGGGTTCCTCAGCGGGACTCGGGCGAAGCTGGTCGACGAGTTGTTGCTGGGGGCAAGCGAGCGGCCGGCGTTCATGATGCCGGCGTTGCGGCGGGACCGGGAGGCGGCACTGCGGTTCTTCGCGGGTGGGCCGAGGCTCGTCCGCGAGCGGCGGCTGCGGCACGGCGTACGGGGTCGGGTGCTGGAGGTGGAGACCTACAGGCGGCTGGTGCGCGAGGAGATCGCTCCGGTGATCAAGGGGTGACCTCGGTCCAGCGCCACCAGGCGGACTCGCCGTCGATGTGGAGGAGGTACTCGGCGACGGGAGTGCCGTCGGGAGATTCCAGGGTGAGGGTGGCGCGGATCTGGGCGGTGGCGGCGGCCCAGGCTTCGTCGTTGGTTTCCAGCTCGGCGAAGAGGTGCTTCACCTCGTCGTAGGCCGGGGTGGGCTCGACGTGCGCCTGGAGCCAGGGGTAGTCGGCACCGACGACGACCAGGTCGGCGACCAGTTCGTCGCCACGCTTGAGGTGCCAGATCTGAGAACGGTCATCCACGGGATCGAGCCTAAGCGCTGTCAGCGGGCCGGGTAGGTTTTGGGTATGGCGCGGCGACTTGGAGCGGGGCAGACGGCTGAGGTTTACGTGGTGGACGTTCGGACGGGGGTGAGTCGGCTCGTCTTTGCGTCGCAGGAGATCCTGGTGGAGGCGCCGAACTGGTCGCCGGACGGGAAATGGCTGCTGCCGAACGGGGACGGGAAGCTGTTCCGGGTTTCGGTGGACGGCGGGGAGCTGGAGGAGATTCCGCTCGGGGGTGTGCCGCCGATCAACAACGACCACGTGGTCAGCCCGGACGGCGAGACGGTTTATGTCTCCGCTGAGGACGGGCACCTGTACGCCGTCACCGCCGGGGTCGCTCGGCGCGTGAGCAACGAGCGGGGCGCGGGGTTTCGGTACTACCTGCACGGGGTTTCGCCGTCCGGGTCGACCTTGGCCTACATCGGGATGGACAGCGCGCGGAACACGAATGTGTGGACGATTCCGGCGGCCGGCGGGATCGACGTACCGGTGACCGACGACGAGTTCGCGGACGACGGCGCCGAGTTCGGGCCGGACGGGGAATGGATCTACTTCAACTCGGAGCGGGCTTCGGCGAACGCGCAGTTGTTCCGGGTGGCCGGCGACGTGGTGGAGCAGTTGACCGACGACGAGCGGGTGAACTGGTTCCCGCACCCGGCGCCGGACGGGTCGGCGATCGCGTACGTGAGTTTCCCGCCGGGGACGGCCGGGCACCCGGCGGATGTCGAGGACGTGCGGGTCCGGCTGCTCGAGCAGGGCGAGATCCGGGAGATCGCGACGGTGTTCGGCGGGCAGGGGACGATGAACGTGCCGAGTTGGTCGCCGGACAGCCGGTTCTTCGCGTACGTCGCCTACCCGGTCCGATAACTCCTTCGCGGACGGCGCCGGCCGAGTTGTAGGTTCGCCCCATGGTGTCGGTGAAGCGGGTGTCGGCGGAGCACGCGGACGCGCTGCTGCGGTTCGAGCTGGAGAACCGGGCGTACTTCGCGCGGGTGATCCCGGACCGCGGCGACGCGTACTTCGCGGAGTTCGCCGACCGGCACGCGGCGGTGCTGGCGATGCAGGACGCCGGCACGGACCACTTCCACGTGCTGGTCGACGACGGGCAGATCCTCGGCCGGGTCAACCTGGTGAACATCGTCGACGGGTCGGCCGAGCTCGGCTACCGGATCGCGGAGTCGGCCGCCGGGCGCGGGTTGGCGACGTGGGGCGTGCGCGAGGTCCTCGGTACGCCGTACGGGCTCCGGCAGATCACCGCGCGCACCACGCTGGACAACCTCGCCTCGCAGAAGATCCTGGCCCGCGTCGGTTTCGTCCGCACCGGCGAGGTCGAGCTCAGCGGCCAACCCGGCTACAGCTATGTGCTGGCGACGCCCCAGGCGTAGGGCGCTCAACCAGAGATCACACGAGGGCTTCGGCTATTTGATCGGCCAGGTCGATGCCGACTCGGGGCTGGTGGTGGAGGCGTTCCCACAGGGCTGAGCTGACGGCTCGGGCCTGGGTGGCGCGGCGGGAGAGGTCGCGGTCGACGGCGGCGGCTTCGCTGTAGGTCGCGATCCGGCGGAGGAGGCCGGCGGACAGGTCGTCGGCGATCTCGTCGATGCGGTCGCGGACGATCGTGGCCGCGTCGAAGGCGGCGCTGCCGGCCAGGCCCTTGGGGTCGATGACGAGCCAGGGTTCGCGGTCGGCGCGCAGGACGTTGGCGAAGTGCAGGTCGCCGTGCAGCATCGTGTCGGTTTTGTCGTCCCCGAAGGCGGCGATGGTCTCCAGCGCGGCATCGATGAGGCGAGCGGGCAGCGGATTGCCCAAGTGTTTGCTTTGGGCAAGCATTTGACGGGACCAGCCGGCCAGTGTCGAGGTCAGGCGCGGGATCTCCGGAGGAGCCGGTACGGCGAGCCGCCGGGCCAGCTCGCCGGCCACCACCCACGGATCATCGGTTGCCGAGGACAACGTCTCCCCCGAGATCCGCTCCAGCAGCATGGCGAAGTCCGCGTCGTCCCGCTCGAGCAGCCGGACCGCGCCCGCACCCGACCACGCGGCCAGGGCGGTCGGCTCGTAGCGGTTGCCCGGGTGCGGGAACGACAGCTTCAGTACGACGCGCGCCCCGTCGCGCAGCGCCGGGACGATCAGCGCGACCTGGCCGTGGACCGCCGGCCCGGTCGGCGTACAGCGCCATCGCCCGAGGTGGTGCTCGGTGAGGCCGGGGAGATGTTCGATCCAGGTCCGGCCGGGAGCACCCTCTCGGGCGATGGTCTGCTCGGCGAAGGCGGCGGGAATCACCCGCACAATCTATGCGGCGGCCGCGGCTTCCGTCAGTTGCTCGGCGGTGGGCTGGATCTGCGGCGTCACCATCGTGACGACCACGTTCGCGACGGCGAAGAACGCCGCGATCAGCATCCCGCGCTGGAAGCCCTCGACGAGAGCCTGCTGCTGGGCGACACCAGAAGCCAGGGCGTCCGTCGTACGGGTGATGGACAGCGTGGTGACAATGGCCAGCCCGAGGGCGCCGCCGACCTGGTACATCGTGGTCACCGCGCCGGAGGCCGCTCCGGCCTCGTGGTGCTCGACCTCGGAGACTGCCGCGATCTGCGCCGGTACGGCGACGCCGATGATGCCGAGCCCGAACAGGACGAAGCCGGGCAACAGCTCAGCGGCGTACGCACCGCTGGCATCCGCACGGGACAGCAGGATCAGCGCGGCCAGGCTCAGCACCGAACCGCCGAGTTGGACCGTGCGGGTCCCGACCTTCTGGACCAGCTGTGACGCGGCGACCGCTCCGAGTACGGCGGCGAAGCCCATCGGGAGGAAGTGCACGCCGGCCTGCAAGGCGGAGTCGCCGCGGACCTGCTGCAGGTAGATCGCGGTCAGGAAGAACATCGACAGGAAGCCCGCGCCGTTCAGCGCCAGCGAAACACTGGAGACGCTCAGCGCTCGCGAACGGAACAGCTTCAGCGGCACCAGCGGCGCCTTCGACCGGGACTCGACCAGCACGAAAGCCCCCAGCAGCACCACTCCGCCGATCAAGAACCCGAGCACCTCGAAAGATCCCCACCCACGAGGCTCGGCGCGGACCACGGCGTACACGATGGCCAGCAGACCACCGGTCCCCAGTACGGCGCCCGCGGTGTCGAAGCCGCGCGGCCGGTCCTCGTTGTGGCGCATGTCGGGCACGAAGACCGGGATCAGCGCGACCAGCGCGAGCACGATCGGCACGTTGACGAAGAAGACCCACTGCCAGCTGAGCGAGTCGACCAGTACGCCGCCCGCCACGACCCCGAGCGTGCCACCGAGTCCGGCCAGGCCACCCCAGACGCCCATCGCGATGTTCCGCTCACGACCGTGCGCGAAGGTCATCGTGAGGATCGCCAGCGCGGCCGGCGAGAGCAGCGCGCCACCAAGTCCTTGCACAGCACGCGCCCCGATCAAGAACTCGGGCGTCGTCGCCAGCCCGCCGACCAGCGAGGTGACGCCGAACAGCAGGAGCCCCGCGACGAAGACCCGGCGCGGGCCGAGCAGGTCGGCCATCCGGCCGCCGAGCAGCAGGAAACCGCCGAAGAGCAGGGTGTACGCGCTGATCACCCATTGCAGCGTTTCGGCCGAGAACCCGAGATCGGCCTGGATGTCGGGCAGCGCGACGTTCACGATCGTCACGTCGAGCACCACGATGAACTGCGCCAGGGCCAGCACCGCCAGGGTGGCCCAGGGACTGCGTTGCTTCACAACTACCTCACAGGAGTCTACGTCGTACGTATACGCTGTATGCTGACGTCGTACACGCTAGGTCTACGGTGTAAACTTGTCAACATGCCCACCCTCACGAAGCGGCTCGACCCCACCCAGGTCGTCGACAGCGCACTGGAGCTCGCCGACACCGAGGGCCTGGACGCGGTCACCCTCCGGCGGCTCGCGCAGCTGCACGAGGTGACGCCGATGGCGCTCTACCGGCACTTCAGCGACAAGAACGACCTGCTCAACGCGCTCGGCGACCGGCTGCTCGCCAGCATCGAGCTGCCGGAGCGGTCGGACCGGCCGTGGGACCAGCGGCTGCACCAGATGCTGACCGCGTTCGTCGACGCGCTGCGGCCGCACCCGCGCGTGGCCGGGCTGACCCTGGGCCGGATCCTGATCGCCGAGCCCGGCCTGGAGATGGCCGAGCGGACGATGGAGCTGCTGGTCGAGGGCGGCTTCGACACCGACTACGCCGCCGAGGTCGGCCGCCAGTCGATCTGCTCGCTGATCACGCTGGTCACCACCGAGCCCGGCTCCGGCGAGGACCCCGAGCCGGTCGCCCGCGAGCAGGCCTTGCGGGTCAAGCGCGCCGCGCTCGGCGCTCTGGACCCCAAGCGCTACCCGCTCATCACCAGCGCTGCCGACACCCTGATCTGCCCGACCTCCACCGACCAGTACTACGCCCTCGGCGTCGACCTGGTCGTCGCCGGCATCCGAGGCGTCCGCGGCGCATGACCGTCAGCGTCCTGACCTACCTCGAGCAGACCAGCCCGTACGACGTCCGCCCGGCCAAGAACGACACCGCCGAGGTCCGCCGGGTCGAAGAGGTCTCCCCCGAGTTCGCCCGCTACTTCTACAGCTCGGTCGGCGGCGACTGGCACTGGACCACCAAGCTCGAGTGGGACTGGGCCCGCTGGATCCAGCACCTGACCCGGCCGGCCTTCGAGACCTGGGTCGCGCACACCGGCGGCGTACCGGCCGGCTACATCGCCCTGAAGGGCGAGGGCACCGAGGTCGAGGTGGAGAACTACAAGGCCCGCGGCATGCGGCCCTACAAGACAGAGCAGGAGGAGCGCCCGGACGCCGACGGCCCGCCGCCTGGTCCGTGGCCCGGGGCTAATCGGTCAGCTGCTCTTTGAGGTCGCCCAACTGGTCGGCGAAGCCGGCTGCCTCGATCTGCTCGACCACGGCAGCGGCCGGGCCGCCGGTGCGGATCAGTAGTTCGGTCAGGTAGAGCAGGACCGGCAGGCGCTCCTCGTCCGTGGCGTCGGGGTGCCGACGGAGGGCTGCTTCGAGAACGCGGATCCCCGCCGCCTCGTCGCCGCGCGAGTCGGCCTGGCGGGCGGCGTTCAGCAGGGCCCGCTCGAACCGGTCGCCGGTCTCGGCCTCCTCGGCGACCGCGCTGATCCGCAGCCAGTTGCCGGCCGGGTCGATGACGGAGAAGCCCGCCCCCGCGCCCTGCTTGCGGCGCGGCCGGGTGATCCGCGGCAGCCCGGCGATCGGCAGCTTCCCGTACGCCGTACGCAGGCCGGCCGCGAACTCGTCGTACAGGGCCTGGGTGTCGGGGACCGCGACGATCACGCTGAACAGGGAGTTCTCCACGTCGTACGCGGGCAGGCCGAAGAACTGCAGGTCGAAGCCGTCGTCGCGGGTCACGCCGAGGCACGGGTACGGACGGTCCTGGCGGTAGGTCAGCCGGAAGCCGAGCGCTTCGTAGAACGGCACCACGTCGTCGAGCTCGCGACAGGGCAGCAGCGGAATCGTCCGGGCGCTCATGGCGCACATCGTACCGTACACCGTACGACTCAGCGGGTTCCCGGCCGGTCGGGCGACACGAAGTGAGCCGAGGGCTACGCTCCGAAGGGTCGTCAGACCATCACACGGGAGGTTCCTTATGGCGGGCAAGTTCGAGCTGTACGAGGACAAGTCGGGCGAGTTCCGGTTCCGGCTCAAGGCCGGCAACGGCGAGGTGATCGCGACCAGCAGCGAGAGCTACAAGACCAAGGCCTCGGCGCTGAACGGGATCGAGTCGATCAAGAAGAACGCCGGCGACGCGAAGGTCGACGACCAGACCTCCTGATCCAGGCGGCGGCAGGGGCTCGTCGAGTCCCTGCCGCCGGTCCGTCGCTACCGCGCCTGCTCGAAGACCACCTCGCGGACCTCGACCCCGAGGCCCTCGATGCCGGCGTCCGGGATCATCGCGGCCAGTTCCTCGACCCGCGCGCGCGACGCGCACTCCAGCAGGTAGTAGCCGGCCAGGAACTCCTTCGCCTCCACGAACGGCCCGTCCGTCACCGCCGGGACGCCGTCGCGCACCTTGACCACCGAGGACTTGGCCGGCTCGGCCAGCGCGACCGTGCTGTGGAACTCGCCGGACTCCTGGACCGTGGCCAGGAACTTCCCGTGCCCGCTGAAGACCGCCTGCTGCTCGGCCTCGGTCAGGGCGCTCAGCACGTCGGGGTTGATGTTCAGCACTACCAGGTACTTCACGAGTGTCTCCTCCGGTTTCGGCTCCCGGAGTGGGAACCGCTCGTCATCAGTACGGAGCCGCCTCGCCCTTCTTGACATGCTACGAACTCTGGCGGCCACCCGAGTGGTTGTGGCACGGTGAAGTCTCGGAAAGCCGGTTTGCTGGGGGAGCCGCGAACGGCTTTGGGGGATTTCTGATGCGTCGCGCCGTCTTGTCCTGTCTCGTGCTCGCCGCCGCGCTGCTGGTTCCGGCCAGTCCGGCGCAGGCCGCCACGATCACCGTCACCACCACCGCCGACGTCGTCAACGGCGCCGACGGACTCACCTCACTCCGGGAGGCGGTCAGTACGGCGAACGCGGCCGCGACTCCCACGACGATCACGCTCGCCGCCTCCGCGTCGTACGGGCTGAACCTGTGCGGCGACAACGACACGAACGCCTCCGGCGACCTGGACAGTACGTCGGCGCAGCCGCTCACCATCGACGGCAACGCCTCGACGATCGACCAGAACTGCGCCGGCGAGCGCGTGCTCGACGCCATCGACTCGGACGGCTCGATCGCCTTGCAGGAGGTCACTTTGACCGGTGGGGACGACGTCGACGGCGCCGCGCTGCGGCACAACGGCGACGCCTCGCTCACCGACTCCACGGCGACCGGCAACAACGCCGGTACGGGCAGGGTCCTCGCCAGCTCGCTCGGTGGCGCAGTGCTCGACCTGACCGACTCCAGCATCCACGACAACACCGGTACGGGTGTGGCGCTGTCGTTGGGCACGGTGCACCTCACCGATACGACGGTCGCGAACAACACCGGTCGCGGGGTCGGCCTGACCGACGGAGCCCTCACGGTGACCGCCTCGACGATCAGCGACAACGGCGGTGACGGCGTACGGACTACTGGGCAGGGCTCTGGTCTGTTCACTCTTACTAATACGACTGTCGACAACAACGGCGGCACCGGAGTCATCTGCTCGGCCTGCGGCGACCTCACTGTCACCGGCTCGACCATCACCAACAACCACCCGGCCGGGACGAGTCAGGGCGGCGGCGTGCAGGTGCTGTTCGACCAGGACGCGCCGGCGGACCAGCCGGTCGTCACGGTGACCGAGTCGACGATCTCCGGCAACTCGCGGACCGGTGCGGGCGGCGGTATCAGTACCGGCATCATCGAGAACAGCGGTGGTCCTCCCCCGGCGCAGATCCACGTCGTCCGCTCGACCATCAGCGGCAACACGGCGTCGGGCGTCGCGGACAGCCAGGGTGGCGGCATCTCCGCGCTCACCGGCGAGGTCCGGGTCGACAACTCGACCGTGACGGGCAACAGCGCGGACGCCGCGGGTGGTGGCATCTACACGCTCGCCCACGACGTCCACCTGCGCCACGCGACGGTCTCCGGCAACACCGCGGGCGGAGTGGGCGACAACGTGGCGACCAGCGCCGGGCTGCAGACCTTCGGCTCGATC
Organism: Kribbella italica; assembly: GCF_014205135.1. Lineage (NCBI taxonomy): Bacteria > Bacillati > Actinomycetota > Actinomycetes > Propionibacteriales > Kribbellaceae > Kribbella > Kribbella italica. The sequence continues at coordinate 7,142,621 of NZ_JACHMY010000001.1, read as the reverse complement.
CTGGCCGGCGGTGGCGGCACGAGCGACTGCGGCATCGAGCTGGCGACTACTTCTACTGGCTACAACCTGGACGGCGACGGCAGTTGCTCGCTGGCAGGCACCGGCGACCAGAGCAACGTCGGCAGCCCACAGCTGGGCGCACTGGCCGGCAACGGCGGACCCACGCAGACCATGCTGCCGCTGGCTGCTTCGTTGGCGAACGGACTGGTCCCCGCGGCCGCGTGCACTGTACTTACTACGGACCAGCGCGGCACCGCCCGGCCACAGGGCACCAACTGCGAAGCCGGAGCCGTCGAGGTCACCGAAGCGCCCTCTGCTCCCAGCTGCACCCACACCGGCACGAACGGCAGCGACCTGCTGATCGGCACCCCGGGCAACGACGTCCTGTGCGGTCTGAAGGGCGACGACCTGCTGCTCGGCGGTGGCGGCAAGGACATCCTGTACGGCGGCAAGGGCAAGGACCTCCTGATCGGTGGCCCCGGCAAGGACGTGCTCGACGGCGGGCCGGGCAAGGACTTCTGCCTGGGGATCGGAGACACGCTGATCTCCTGCTAGACAAGGTAGTTTCAGCCCATGCTGACCTTCGACGACGTACAAGCAGCCGCCGACCGGATCGCGGGAGCGGCACACCGTACGCCGGTGCTGACGTCCCGCACGCTGAACGAACGGGTCGGCGCGGAGGTGTTCCTCAAGGCCGAGAACTTCCAGCGGATCGGGGCGTTCAAGTTCCGGGGCGCGTTCAACGCGGTGAGCCGGCTGACCGAGGAGGAACGGGCCCGCGGCGTCGCGGCGTTCTCGTCGGGCAACCACGCCCAGGCGGTCGCGCTGGCGGCTCGGCTGGCCGGGACGCGGGCGGTGATCCTGATGCCGGCCGACGCGCCGCCGACGAAGGTCGCCGCGACGCGCGGGTACGGCGCGGAGGTGATCCACTTCGACCGCTACACCGAGGACCGGGCGGCCCTGGCGGCGAAGCTGTCGGAGGATCGCGGGCTGACGCTGATTCCGCCGTACGACCACTACGACGTGATGGCCGGGCAGGGCACGGTCGCACTCGAGCTGATCGAGGAGGTCGGTCCGCTCGGCGCGCTGCTCGTCCCGGTCGGGGGTGGTGGGCTGATGGCCGGCTGCGCGACCGCGGCGACCGTCCTGTCCCCCGGCATCCGGATGATCGGCGTCGAGCCGGCCGCGGGCGACGACCACGCCCGGTCGCTGGCAGCCGGGCACCGGATCGAGATCGCGGTGCCGCGGACGATCGCCGACGGCCAGGCGGTCTCGATGCCGGGCGAGCTGACGTTCGTGGTGAACCAGCGGCTGGTGGAGGAGTTCGCGCTGGTCTCCGACGACGAGATCCGGGCCGCGATGGCGTTCGCGTTCGAGCGGCTGAAGGTGGTCCTGGAGCCGAGCGGCGCGAGTGCGCTGGCGGCGTTGCTGGCCGGCCGGGTGGAGGGCCTCCCGGAGCGGGTCGGAGTGGTGCTTTCAGGCGGGAACGTGGGCCTGGAGAGGTTCCTGGAGCTGCTCGGCGAAGGGCAGGCTGGGTACTGACTGTGCCCGTTGTCACACAGCGCGACCTTGGACTGTGACCCAGGTCACCAAAACCGGCTGCGCGGACGCCTGAACGACGCTCAGACACGCTCAGGACACCTGATGTTCAACACCAGTCGCTGACCCGTCAGAGAGCCACTCAGGGCCTTTTGAGAGGGTCCCTGTGGATTTGAGGGTTTGCGCCGTGATCGTTCTGTTATACAGTCGTCGGCGGTTCGACAAATTAGACGAACTGCAGGTGTGTCAACGCCGAGCTCTGCCAGGCGCACCTGTTCCCCTCGAACAACCATGGCAGAGGTGGGGGACCCAGGATGTTGGGTCCCGGCCGTGAGTGGCCGGGTCCCTGGGGTGAAGTCCGCGGGAGCGGACCGGGCGATCGACTTCCAGCCCGAACCCGACAGCTAACTCCGCAGGCGTCGGGAGACAACCATGCCCGTCACTGCCCGACGGACAGCGCTTCTGCGCGCCGTCACCACGAGCGAATCCAGTACCCGGCCGACCGGACGGACGCTGGCCAAGCACCGCAAGACCAGCAAGCCCTCGGCTCCCCGGGCCGCGGCAGCCGTCCTCTCGGTCGGCCTGGCCGTCTCCGGTGGAGCGGCGCTCAGCGTCGTCGCACCGGCCGACACCGCCCACGCGGGAACCTCGAAGACCTCCTCGGCCGCCTGGGCCCGGGGCAACAAGGCGATCAGCACCAAGCCGCTGCTGCGCTACGGCGACGCCGGTTCGGCCGTTCGTTACGTCCAGCGCTCCCTCGACGTCCCGGCCGGCGGCTGGTACGGCTCGGCCACCCGCACCGCGGTGGCGAACTTCCAGCGCCGCGTGGGCCTGCCCCGCAGCGGCTCGATGACCGTGAACACCTGGCGCTCGCTGTTCTACGCGGCCAGCCACGGTCTGCTGCACGGCGGCTCCGGCAAGGCGACGACGTTCCAGGCCAAGGTGCTGAAGGAAGCCGCGAAGCTCAAGGGCACGCCGTACCGCTACGGCGGCACGACGACCAGGGGCTTCGACTGCTCGGGCTACACCGGCTACGTCTACAAGAAGGCCGGCAAGAAGCTGCCCCGCACCTCGCGCCAGCAGTACAGCGCCACCAAGCACATCAGCCGTAAGGCGGCCAAGCCGGGCGACCTGGTGTTCTTCAAGAGCGGTGGCGGCGGCGTTTACCACGTCGGCATCTACGCCGGCGCGAACACGCTGTGGCACGCCTCGAAGCCGGGCAAGCCGGTCGCGAAGGCGAAGATCTGGAGCTCGAACGTGGCCTTCGGCCGCAAGTGAGGCTCCGGACCGGGTCCTGACCCGGTCCAGACCGTCAGCGAGACCGGATCCCCCCTCCGGTCGCTGACCTGAAACCGGCCGTGCGTCGCCGCCCCACCCCTCCGGCGGCGCACGGCCGGTTTCCTTTTGTTGATACCGCCTTTATTCGTCCAGGAGCCCGGCGTCGTGGGCCAGGATCGCGACCTGGACCCGGTTGGTGGCGTTCAGCTTCACCAGCACCCGCGAGACGTGCGCCTTCACGGTCGCCTCGCTCATGAACAGCGTCTTGCCGATGTCGGCGTTCGACAGCCCCTTGGCGACCGTCGCGAGCACCTCGCGCTCCCGGTCGGTGAGCGCGGTCAACCGCGCCCGCGCGTCCCGCTGCCGGTCCGTCCGCGGGTCCGCCGCGAAGTGCCCGATCAGCCGCCGTGTCACCGCCGGCGACAGCATCGCCTCGCCGGCCGCGACCACCCGGACCGCCTGTACCAACTCCCGCGGCGGCGTGTCCTTCAGCAGGAACCCGCTCGCCCCCGCCTGTAGCGCGCGGAACACGTAGTCGTCCAGGTCGAACGTCGTCAGGACGACGACCTTCGGCGGATCCGGCAGCGCCTGGATCTCCCGCGTCGCGGCCAGCCCGTCCAGCCGGGGCATCCGGATGTCCATCAGGACGACGTCCGGCCGGTGCTCGCGGACCATCGCGGCCGCGTCGGCACCGTCCTCGGCCTCGGCGACCACCTCGAGGTCCTCGTCGGACTCCAGGATCATCTTCAGCCCGGCCCGGACCAGCGCCTCGTCGTCCACGATCAGCAGCCGTGTCATGACTCTCCTTCTCTGCCGTCCGACCACGGCAGCCAGGCTTCGACCCGCCAGCCGCCGTCCGGCGTGGGTCCGGCGGTCAGCTGACCACCGGACAGAGTGACTCGCTCGCGCAGCCCGACCAGCCCGGCGCCCGAGCCCGGGAGCAGTGAACCAGCCGCGACCGGTCGCACGTTCGTCACCCGGACGGTGACGCCGTCGCCTTCCGCACCGCGGACCACGACCTCGGTGGTCGCGCCGCGCGCGTGCTTGTGGACGTTCGTCAGCGACTCCTGGACGAGCCGGTAGACGGTCCGCCCGACCAGCGGCGGCACGCCGTCCGGCAGGTCCAGCGCGCTGCGGACGTCCACGCCGGCCGCTCGCGAGTCGCCGACCAGCCGGGCCAGGTCGGACGCCTTCGGCACCGGCGCCAGGTCGGCGCCGTCCTCGCTCACGTCCGCCTTGAGCACACCGAGCACCTCGCGCAGGTCCTCCATCGCCTGGCGCGCGGTCTGCCGGATCAGCCCGGCGGAGCTCTCCACCTTCTCCGGGCCGACCGCGGGGTTCACCTCGAGGCCACCGGCGTGCAGCGCGATCAGCGACACCTTGTGGGCGAGTACGTCGTGCATCTCCTGGGCGATCCGGGCCCGCTCACCCAGCTTGGCCTGCTCGGCGCGCAGCTCCCGCTCGGCCTCGGCCCGCTCCGCCCGGTCCCGCAGCGACACCATCAGGTCGCGCCGCGCTCCGACGTACGCGCCGACGGCGACCCAGCTGCCGACCAGGAAGGGCCCGGTGAACAGCAGCACGTACGGGTCGCCGCCGTCCTGCCAGGTGCTCGCGACGTACGCCGCGTAGCCCGCAAGACTCAGTACGGCGAGCCAGACGTCCCGGCGACGAATCGCCAGCGTCAGCAGCGCCAGCCCCATCGGGACGAAGATCTGCCCGCCGGCCATCGCCAGGATGCCGATCACGGTCACGGTGATCGGGTACCTGCGCCGCCACCAGAGCACGAGCGAGGCGATCACCCCGATCGCCAGCACCACCCAGCTCTTGGTGATCCAGCCCCTCGACCCGCTCGTGCTCGCCGCCTGGGCCACGATCGTCAGCAGGCTGAACCCGATGTACAACAGGTCGCGGAAGCGCGGGGCGTGCCGGACGAACCAGTCGTACCACCGGCGCACCCGGCGGTACGGCCGGCGGAGCCAGCTGAACCGCTCGGGCGCCCGTTGCACTCCGTCAGCCTAGGGTGTGTCGCCCAATCCCCCGCCGTAGCGAGCAGGTGCCCGGTGCGGTAGCTCGGTGCGCGGGAGACGAGCGCTGCGATGCGAAGCATCGTGAGCTTGGCTCCCGTGCAGCGAGATGCCGTGCCGGGTGCCGCGCAGTAGGCGGGGGATTGGGCGACACACCCTAGCGCTGGGTCATACCTTTCGTCCCCCTCACGGGGGTCCTGGAGTAGCGGTGGTGGCGACTTTCGTAGGGGGCCGGTCGAGACGGTCGGTCGATGTGGCGCGGGGGTCCGGCGGGCGAGAGTAGTGGACATGATCACCGTCGAGAACCTGAGCAAGCGGTACGGCAGCACCACGGCTGTCAGCGATGTCTCCTTCACCGTCCAGCCCGGCAGCATCACCGGCTTCCTCGGGCCCAACGGTGCGGGCAAGTCGACCACGCTGCGGATGCTGACCGGGCTGACCCCGGCGAGCTCCGGCACCGCCACCATCAACGGCAAGCGGTACGCCGACCTGCCGAACCCGGGCCGGGTCGTGGGCGTCATGCTCGACGCCGCGGCGCAGCACCCGGGCCGCACCGGCCGGGAGACGCTGGCGCTCAACGCGAGCGTGCTCGGCGTACCGAAGGCCCGCGCGGACGAGATGCTCGAGGCCGTCGGCCTCACCAGCGCCGCGAAGCGCCGGGTCGGGCAGTACTCGCTCGGCATGCGGCAGCGGCTCGGCATCGCCAACGCGCTGCTCGGTGACCCGGCGGCCCTGATCCTGGACGAGCCGGCCAACGGCATGGACCCCGAAGGCATCCGCTGGATGCGCGGCCTGCTGCAGGACTTCGCCGCCCGGGGCGGCACCGTGATCCTGTCCAGCCACCTGCTGGGCGAAGTACAGGCGACCGTCGACCGGCTGGTCGTGATCGGTGGCGGCCGGATCGTCGCCGACGGCTCGCTGGGTGAGCTCCTGGCCGGCAGCGGCACGCTGGTCCGCGGCCTGGACCCGATCGGCCTGAACCAGGCCCTGACCGCGGCCGGGCTGAACCTGGAGCCGCTGCAGGACGGCTCGCTGCGCGTCGACGCCACCGCCGAGCAGGTCGGCCGTGCGGCCGCCGCCGCGGGCCAGATCCTGCTCGAGCTGCGCGAGAGCGACAGCGCCGGCCTGGAGGAGCTGTTCTTCCAGCTGACCACCCCGACCGCCGTCGCGGCCTGACCACTTCTTCCACCAGGAGCTTTCTGACATGACTGTCACCGAAATGACCACTCCGGCACCCGCCACGACCACCGGTAAGCACCGGGCCGACGCCGTGTCGACCAGCCTGCCGCCCGCGCGCGGCCAGTCCTTCGCCAAGCTCGTCGGCATCGAGCTGCGCAAGTCCGTGAACACCCGCAGCGGCCGGGTCCTGATCCTGGCCATCCTGGCCATCGCGATGGCCGCCCTGGTCTGGGAGCTCACCCACCTGGGTGACGGGCCGGCCCGGTTCGACGGGTTCCTCGGCGCCGCCTCGACCGGCGTACTGCTGATCCTGCCCGTCATCGGTGTGATGGCGATGACGAGCGAGTGGACCCAGCGGACCGCGCTGACCACGTTCACGCTGTCGCCGCGCCGGGTCCGGGTCCAGCTGGCCAAGTTCGCCTCCGCGGTGGTGCTGAGCGCCGTCGTACTGACCGCTACCGCTGTCCTGGCGCTGGCCGCGACCGCGCTCGGTGGAGCCGTCGGCGGCGACGGTACGACGTACGCCGGGATGGGTGGAGCGCTCGCCGGTGCCTACCTGAGCACCGCGCTGAACGTCCTGATGGGCGCCGCCTTCGGTGCCGTCATCGCCCAGACCGCGGCCGCCGTGCTGGTCTTCTTCGTGGCGCCGACCGCCTGGTCGCTGGCCGGGCCGGCGCTGTTCAAGGACAACGCGGACTGGCTGGACGTGTTCGGCGCCTTCGGCCGGATCGCGGAGCGTGACCTGCAGGGCATGGTGCCCGAGACGCTCACCGCGGTCGCGGTCTGGGTCGTCCTGCCGACCATCGCCGGACTGTGGGCAAGCTCACGTCGCGAGGTGAAGTAGACAGCGCTTCCGAGCGCAAAAGACGCGGTGGGCCTGACCGGTTTGAGGGGACCGGGCAGGCCCATCGGACTGTCATCGGAGGACTTGGGGCGTCCGACCAGGGGGCGGTGCGTGTGTCGATCCCCGGCTCCGGGTAACCTAGAACCACGATTACTGACGACTGATCCGTGGGCGCCACGCTGCGTACCCGGTTGACTTGTGCGAGGGGGTCGACGCTATGGGGCGCGGCCGTGCAAAGGCCAAGCAGACGAAGGTCGCTCGCGACCTGAAGTACCGCACCTGGGACACCGACCTGGACCAGCTCAAACGAGAGCTGGCCGGCGGGGACGAGGGTGGCGGTACCCGTTCTGCAAACGGTGACGCCGACACAGACGCCGGCGATGACGCCGACGACTACCACCCCCGTCGGTAAAGCAACAGCAGCTTCAGTGACTGGTCCAAGCGCCTAGGCGCCTGGACCAGTCGGCTGTGCTCGATCGACGGAGTTCGTCACACCGGTACCGCAGGTCATGTCAGCCTGCCGTTTTGCCGTCGCCGGTGTGGCTCGCGATGCCTGTCTGCTCAGGTGGCGCTCACCCGCGGTGAACGCCACCTGAGCAGAAGTACGCCTGGACCGTGCGGCGCTTCGCCGTCCCCAGGCGCGGATCAGCTCGCGTAGTCGCCCTGCAGCTCGACGCCGGTGCTGCCGGTGCTGACCTCGCCGCAGACCCAGGCGGGGATCTCCCGCTCGGCCAGGACGGCGATCGCGCGGTCCGCCGCGGCCGGGTCCAGGACCGCGACCATGCCGACGCCCATGTTCAGCGTCTTCTCCAGCTCCAGCCGCGGTACGTCGCCGAGCTGCCCGACCAGGCCGAAGACCGGCGCCGGCGTCCAGCTCGACCGGTCGATCCGGACCGCGAGCTCGTCCGGGATCACCCGGGCCACGTTCGCCGCGAAACCGCCGCCGGTGATGTGCGACATCGCGTGCAGCGGGCGGTCGCCGTCGGCGTTCAGTGCCCGGATCAGCTCGAGGCAGTGCTTGGCGTAGACCCGGGTCGGGGTGATCAGCGTGTCGCCGAGGGTGCCGCCGAGCTCGGGGACCTCGCGGTCGAGCTGCCAGCCGGCGCGGTCGAAGAAGACGTGCCGGACCAGGGAGTACCCGTTCGAGTGCAGGCCGGACGAGGCCATCGCGACGACGACGTCGCCGGCCTTGACCCGCTCGGCGCCGAGCAGTTCGTCGGCCTCGACCACACCGGTGGAGGCGCCGGCGACGTCGTACTCGTCGGGCTCGAGCAGGCCCGGGTGCTCGGCGGTCTCACCGCCGACCAGCGCCGTACCGGCCTCGACGCACGCCTCGGCGATGCCCTTGACGATCTGCGCGATCGTCTCCGGGACCACCTTGCCGGTGCAGATGTAGTCGGTCATGAACAGCGGCTCGGCGCCGCAGACCACCAGGTCGTCGACGACCATGCCGACCAGGTCGAACCCGATCGTGTCGTGCCGGTCCATCTTCTGCGCGATCGCGACCTTGGTCCCGACGCCGTCGGTCGACGTCGCCAGCAGCGGCCGCCGGTACGCCGTCAGCGCGGTCGCGTCGAACAGCCCGGCGAACCCGCCGAGGCCTCCGACCACCTCGGGACGGGTCGCCTTGGACACCCACTCCTTCATCAGCTCGACGGCCCGGTCCCCGGCCTCGATGTCGACTCCGGCGGCGGCGTAGCTCGCGCCCTGGCTCACGGTGTTCTCCTTCGTCGGCGGGACGGCGTCCCGGAAGTACGTCGTACGGCGAACCTGCCGGCCGTCGCTCGGCCTCTGGTGGGCATCCGCAGGTCGCCACGACCGAGGCGCTGCCGGGCTCGATCACGGCCACCGGCCGACCACTCCCTGGTGAGGGACTGGTCGACTCGGGCCGGCGCGATCATCGGGGTGACTACGGGCGGGAGAGCGCGTCCGCGGCGCCGGCGCCACCGGCGACCGAGGCCAGGCCGTCGACGTCGGTGACCGGAAGCTCCAGCAGGTGCTTGCCGATCCGCTCCGGGTCCGGCAGCTCGACCGGGTAGACCCCGTCGAAGCAGGCCCGGCAGAGCTTGTCCTTCGGCAGCGTGGTCGCCTCGACCAGCGTGTCCAGGTCGATGTACCCGAGCGAGTCGGCGCCGAGCGAGCGGCAGATCTCCTCGGTGTTCAGGCCGTTGGCGATCAGTTCGGCCCGGCTGGCGAAGTCGATGCCGTAGAAGCACGGCCACTTCACCGGCGGCGCGGTGATCCGGACGTGGATCTCCTGCGCACCGGCCTCGCGCAGCATCTTGATCACCGCGCGCTGGGTGTTGCCGCGGACGATGGTGTCGTCGACCACGACCAGCCGCTTGCCCTCGATCACCTCGCGCAGCGGGTTCAGCTTGAGCCGGATGCCGAGCTGCCGGATGGTCTGGCTGGGCTGGATGAAGGTCCGGCCGACGTACGCGTTCTTGACCAGGCCGGCGCCGTACGGGATGCCGGACTCCTCGGCGTACCCGATCGCGCCCGGTACGCCGGACTCCGGCGTCGCGATCACCAGGTCGGCGTCGGCCGGGTGCTCGCGGGCCAGCCGGCGGCCGATCTCGACGCGGGTCGAGTGGATCCGCTGGCCGGAGATCTGGGTGTCCGGGCGGGCCAGGTAGACGAACTCGAACAGGCAGCCCTTGAGGTCCGGCTCCGCGAACTTGGTGGAGCGCAGACCGTCCTCGTCGATCGCGACGATCTCGCCCGCCTCGACCTCGCGGACGAAGCTGGCGCCGACGATGTCCAGCGCGGCAGTCTCGCTCGCCACGACCCAGCCCCGCTCGAGCCGGCCGAGCACCAGCGGGCGGATGCCCTGCGGGTCGCGCGCGGCGTACAGGGTGGACTCGTCCATGAAGACCAGGCTGAACGCGCCCTTGACCTTCGGCAGCACGCGGGCCGCGGCCTGCTCGAGCGTCAGGTCCGGGTACGCCGCGAGCATCGAGGTGAGGATGTCGGTGTCGGAGGACGCGCCGTGCTTGGCGTTCGCCTTCGCGTGCTCGACCTCGAGGTCGAGCCCGAGATCCAGGGAGTCGCTGCCGTCCAGCGTGGCCGCGAGGTCACCGGTGTTGGTCAGGTTGCCGTTGTGCGCGAGCGCCACCGACCCGGTCGCGGTGGACCGGAACGTCGGCTGCGCGTTCGCCCAGACGCTGGAACCGGTCGTCGAGTACCGGCAGTGCCCGACGGCGATGTGCCCCCGCAGCGACGCCAGGGTCGCCTCGTCGAAGACCTGGCTGACCAGGCCCATGTCCTTGTAGACCAGGATCTGACTCCCGTTGCCGACCGCGATCCCGGCCGACTCCTGCCCTCGGTGCTGCAGAGCGTAGAGCCCGAAATAGGTGAGTTTGGCGACCTCTTCCCCAGGAGCCCAGACTCCGAAGACGCCACAGGCGTCCTGCGGACCCAGATCCTGCGGGTCGAGATCATGAGTGAGCCGACCATCGCCACGAGCCACGGCAGCAGTCTACGGGACGGTTTTCACCAGCAGACCAAGCAGTAGCCGGTCGGGTCATCACTGACCGGCGGTTCCTCTCGAGCTGCCGCGGATCCGGCGGTCAGCCCCAGCAGCAGCATCGCTGAAACCGACACCGCCAGAAACCTCTTGATCACAGTGTGTCCCCTCCGAAATAATCCAAACCCATCTACTGAGCGCGCTAAATCGACGCACCCTGTATATGGTCGGTTCCAAACGAGTGTTGGAAGGGTTGTGGAAAGTGCTGGAACCGCTGGGTCTGGACGAGGCGACCTCGGCGGTCTACCACGCCCTCCTCCGCGCCCCAGACAGTACGCCGGAGCAGATTGCCGCGCTAGTGAATAGGTCATTGACCGAGGTTCACCAGCTAATGGACGAGCTGCGCAAACTCGACCTCCTGGTTCCGACCTGGACCAACCCCGACGTCGAGCACGCCGTGCACCCCCGGGTCGGCCTGGCCGGCCTGGTCGAGCGCCGCCGCAGCGAGCTCAACCGGATGCTCGGCGAACTGGCCGAGGCCTCGGCGACCGCCGAGGTGATGGCCGAGCAGTACAACGAGCTGCTCACCTCGCGCACCAGCGGCGACGTCGAGTTCCTCAAGGGCCGCGCGAACGCGTCCCGCCGCATCGAGGAACTGGGCGCGAAGGCCAAGGACTGTTTCTGGGGCCTGATCCCTGCTCACGTCGACGACATCGTCGCCCCGCCGGAGGAGTCGCCCGACCTGCCGCTGCTCGATCGCGGGATCAAGATGCGCAGCGTCTACCTGCAGAGCATGACGATCTCCAAGCCCGGCCTCGAGTACGCCGCGTACATGCACAAGCGCGGCAACGAGGTCCGGGCCACCCCGACCCTGCCGCTGCGCCTCCTGATCATCGACCAGGAGATCGCGATCATGCCCCTGAACCCCGCCGTGGAGAGCGCCGGCGCGGTCATCCACCGCAGCCCCGCCGTCCTCGCGGTGGCCCTCGCCCTCTTCGACTCCTACTGGTCGCGCGCCACCGACCTCTTCGCCCCCGAGGACCGCGACAACGAGTCTCCCCTGACGCCCCACGAGGCCGAGGTCCTCCGCCTCCTCGCCGGAGGCGCCAAGGACGAGCAGGTTGCACGCCTCCTGGGCATCTCCCTCCGCACCGCCCGCCGTATCACCGCAAACCTCTCGGACCGCCTGGACGCAACGTCCCGCTTCGAGCTGGGAGTAGCCGCCGCCAAGCGCGGCTGGGTCTAGCCGACGGATGTACGAGTCGCTGGGCGTCACCGAACTCACGCTGCGCATCTATCGTCATCTGCTCGACCAACCAGACGCTGAGAGCGCAGCGCTGGCTGCCGCGGCAGCCTGCGCGCCGGACGAGGTCGCTCCCGCGCTCAGCAAGCTCCGTGAACTCAAGCTCCTGATCCCTCGCTGGACCGGAGGCGGCGCGGAGTACGCAGTTCATCCGAACGTCGGCTTCAAACTGCTCGCGCGGCAACGCCGGCAGCAACTCGACGCGTTCACCGAGGAATTTCGGCGGGACGAGGCCGAGGCCGAATTGCTGGTGCAGCGGTACACCGACTTTCAGCGCCACAAGCACGCTCAAGACATTGAGATCGTCGAGGGCCGGGAAAAGACCCACGAGCGAATGGAGCAGTTCCAACTCCAAAGATCCATCTGGGGATTCAACCCCACCACGAAGGATGACGGTTTTGGTGCGCCGGAGGATTCCCCGGACCGCCCGTGGCTCGAACGGGGAATCAAATACCGGATCATCTATCTGGCTACGGCGTGGAAAGTGCCGAGATTTGCCGAGAACTGGCGCTGGATGCACAGCTACGGTGCAGAGAGCAGAGTGGTGCCGAGCCTGCCGATGCGGATGATGATCATGGACGGCGCGGCCGTGGTGATGGCACTCGACCCCGACGATCACTCTCGGGGGATCGTGGTACACCACAGCCGGAGTGCCGTGCTGCTGGCCACCGAGCTGTTCGAGAGCTACTGGGCACGGGGCGAACTGCCGCCGCAACTGCGCGATGACGCGGCGTCTTCGGGGGAGATCAGCGCTCAGGAATCCGCGTTCCTCGCGTTGCTGGTGCAGGGGGCAACCGACGAGCAGGCCGGGCGGAAGCTCGGCGTATCTCTGCGGACCGTGCGGCGGATGGCGGCGAAGCTCGGGGAGCAGGTGGGGGCTTCGGGGCGGTTCGAGCTGGGGGTTCGGGCGGCTCAGCGGGGATGGGTGCGGTAACCCGTGGAATTGACCGTCGGGTATTTGTGGACTGGACCGGTTCAGGTGCACCAGCCGTGGCGGGGTGTTGTCAATGGGTTGTGGTCGCGGCAGAAAAGTGCGGGCGGGGTGAGCCATTCCACACCGTAGGGGAAACGGGGCGGCGCGGTCGGGAGTGGGATCGCCAGGGCGAGTGCAAGGGTCGCGACGAGTGCCGGCAGCGGGGCGGACCGGAGGGTGGTCATGGTCGGCGGCTCCTTTCGGGCATGACTAAGCGCACGGCAATAGCCGCGAGCGTTCGTGCGGGGGTTTTGCGCAGCTAATCGAGCCGGCGGAGTGGGCGCTCCGAGCGCCTCCCCAAGAGGCTATTTCCGCCCGGGAGGACCAGCAAGACTCCCGCCCGGCCGCATGGTGCATTGGCACCACGCGGCCTCCCGCCGCGGACACGGACCTGGTCGGCCGCACAGGGCGCGGGCACGGACCTGGTCGGCCACGCAGGGCGCGGGTTCCAAGGGCGCGGTGAGGCCGCGTCAGGGCGGCGGGACCTGCAGGAGTGGGTGGGCAGCGCGTACGTGCTCGGGTACGGCGGTTTCGTGCTGCTCCGTGGTGGTCGGAGGGTCCTGGGCTGCCCGGTGGTCCGCTGACGGCGCCTGCGCGTCGACGCGGGCTGCGGCGTACGCGGCTTACAGCGGGAGGATGCGGCCGGTGCGGGCTGGGAGGGTTACCTCGGCGGCTTCGAAGAGGGGGGTGCCCTGGTGGGAGATGACCAGGGACTGGTCGATGGGGCTGACGTTGAGGGCGTGGAGTAGGCGGGTGCCGGTGGGGGTGGTGGTTGAGGTGAGGACGATGCCGGGGGTGGTGGCGTTGTGGGTGTGGCGGGGGGTCGCGCCGAGGCGGGCGAGGAGGGTGGTCCAGAAGGGGAGGTGGGCGGGGTAGTCGCAGGTGAGGATCAGCGCGTGGCCGTCTCCGGCATGGACTTCTACCCCCACCGGGGACTTGGAGGAGACGTCCGCGGCGAAGACCTCGTGGGTGACCCGGGCGGCGGGCGAGTGCGGCGGGGTGGCCGGGGGCGCGCTGGTCGCGGGCTGAGCGGGCTGGGTGAGGGTGAGGGGTTGGAGGACGCCCACGCGGACTTCGGCGGTCGCAGTGGTCCAGGGGGCCGCCTGGACTGACGGGAAGTAGTGGGGACTGCCGTTGACCAAGTCACCGGGAGCCAGGGACAGTGCGTCGGCGAGGACCGTGCAAGGCGTGCCCTCGGGGGTTTGGGTGGGGAGGGCGCCGACCAGGAGGAGGCGGCCGCCGGCGTGGACGTGGTCGGCGAGGCGTTGTTGGACTTCTGCGGAGAGCCACGGGGTGGAGGCCAGGCAGAGGACCTGGGAAATGGTGAAGTCCGACTGGAGGTTCACCGCGGGGAACGAGAAGCCGGCGAGCAGGAGGGAGCGGGCGAGGACGTCGCGCGGGCCCATGCCGCGGAAGCGTTCCAGGTTGGCGACCTGGTCGCGGCGTACGTCGTCGCCGGGGTGGCAGTACTCGGTCAGGTAGTGGTCGGGGACGAAACCCAGGACGACATCGTCGAACTCTTCGTCACTGTCGGCCAGGACGTCACCAAAAGACCGGACATCGGCGAGCGTCGAGGCGAGGACCGGGTACGACGGGTTGAACTGCCCCTCAGGATCGACCGGTGCGGTGAAGCCGTGGCGTTCGCCGGTGAAGGCGATCCGGTCGTTACCGTCGCCGACGGGGACGTCGAGCGGAGGGTTGTGCCCGCCGGCGAACAGGTAGTAGTTCAGCAGACGGTTGCCCTGGGCAACACAGAGCCGGGTCTTCAACGCCAGTGCCGACGGCGGCACCTGACGGCTCAGGTCCTCGCCGTAGTCCCCGAGCCCGGCCTCGAACTCCAGTGACGTCAGCGGCTGGTCGGCGGAGTGCACCGCGGCCATGAACGCGTTCATCACATAGAGATCCGCGACGTTCTCGACCGTGAGATCGCCGAGGTAGTGGTCGGATCCCGACGTCATCGCCGGCTGACCCGAGTACGACGGGAACAGCTGGCTGATCCCGATCGGATAGGTGCGACCGCGCCCCTCCCCGGTCCCGTGCAGGTTGATCAGGAACGGCACGCCACTCACGCCATGCGACTCGGCCTCACGCCGCAGAAACGCGAAGTACCGCGCATACCGATCCCGCTGAAACACCGACAACTCGTGGTGCAGCGCAAGCGACCCAGCACCAGGCGACCGCACCCCGGCCCGCCACCCATCGACGTCGTCCACATTCAACCCAAAAGCCGAAGCGCCATGCCGAGACCGCACCCAGGCGCCGAAGTCGTCCACCGCCGCGTCCCCGAGGTCAGGCGTGTTCGTCACCCACGACAACATCCCCACCTCGTTGTCCAGCTGCACCGCCACCACCGGACCACCCGCAGGCGCCAAACGCGAAGCCAGCAAGGGCATCACCTCGCCGTACCACCGCTTCACCGATGCCAGGTACGCCGGCGCCAGGTAGTCCACGTCCCGCGTAGGCGCCGGCGTCGAGTCCCACCCCACCGACCCCACCCCCGGCTCGTACACGCTGAACGGCAGCCCCTCGTTCTTCAACTCCGCCATCACAAACGGCCCAGGCCGGGCGATCACGGACAGCCCACGCGAAGCGGCCAACTCCAGAAACCCGGCAAGATCCCGGTACGGCGAAGTCCGCCCGACCAGATCCACAGACCCGTCCGGCAGCTCGTGCACCAGCCACGGCATGTACGTCGCCACGGCGTCGCAGCCCGCCGCCACCAGAAGATCCAGCCGCGACGCCCAGTCCGCGCGATCGAGCCGGAAGTAGTGCACCTCCCCCGACAGCATCAGGGACGGCTTCCCGTCGATCATCAAGCGGCGCCTGCTCAGCTGGACTGTCCTCATCGTGACCTCTCCGCCGGACCGCCACGACGCGGACAGCGCGACGCGCCACCTCTTGCCGCCGGTCCGATTCCTCACCTATGGTCGCTGAAACCGGTTACTGCAACGTTACGGCGGGAGGTCGCAGATGGGCAACCAGCGGCTGACGGTGCGCGAGATCGCCGAGCTGGCGGGTGTCTCGATCGCCACGGTGTCCCGCGTTTCGCGAGGGATCGGCCAGGTCAGCCCGGAAACCCGCGCCCGCGTCGAAAGGGTGATCGAGGAGCACGGCTACCGCCCGAGCCAGCTCGGCCGAGCGCTGGCCGAGCGCAAGCACGGCGCGGTCGCGATGGTCTTCCCCGGCCTGTCCGGCCCGTACTTCTCCGAGCTCATCCAGGGCTTCGAGTACGAGGCGATGGAGGCCGGCGCCAGCGTTCACATCGTCGGTACGCATCATCGTGCGGCCGCCGACGACGACGTACTGGCGATCTCCGGCCGGGTCGACGGCATCGCGGTGCACGGCGGCACGATCCAGGAGCGGACCCTCCGCAGGCTCGCCGCCGAAGTGCCGGTCGTCGTCCTGGCCGGCAGGCCGCTCGACGGCATCCCCGCCGTACGGGCCGACAACAGCAGGGTGGCGGAGCTGACCAGGCATCTGCTGCTCGACCACGGTTACCGGCGACTCGCGTTCGTCGGCAATCCCCACGGCTCTCCCGACGTCACCGAACGCTGGGAAGCCTTCCTGCAGGCGCATCGCGAGGCGAAGGTCACGCCGCCGAAGGAACCCCTCCAGGTCGGGATGCAGCAGTCCGACGGCGTGATCGCGGCCGGTGAACTGCTGACCGGCCGCCGCCATCCCGGCGCGATCGTGTGCGCCAACGACGAGACCGCGCTCGGCGTCCTGATCGGCGCACTCGGCCGCGGTCTCAAGGTCCCCGAGGACGTCGCGATCACCGGGTTCGACGACGTCGCGATGTCCTCGCTGGTCCGGCCCGGGCTGACCACCATCCGGCAGCCCGTCCGTGAGCTCGGAGCCGTCACCGCACGCCTGCTGATCGCCGGCGTCGGCGGTCCGGGCGCGGTGATGGACACCGTCCTCACCACCGAACTCGTGCTGCGCGGCAGCTGCGGCTGCCCGTAACCCCTCCGCCCAGGAGGCCGCCCAGAACGACAGGAGCAGGCTGATGAAACGCCCCACCTTCCTCCGTACGGCGGTAGTCGCCGTCGCGACCACGCTCGCCCTGGTCGGCTGCACCGGCACCAGCGGCACCAACGGCAGCGGAGGAGGTGGAACGGCGGCCAACGGCCTGATCGACTATCTCGACTACGGCGACTTCGGCGGCGGCACCGCGCCGCAGGCCAACTTCAACCCGTACCTCGAGGCGACCAGGCTCGGCGGCGTCGACTACGTCTTCGAGAAGCTGATGGTCTACGACAAGTTCTCCTGTACGGCGAAGCCGTGGCTGGCCACGGGGTTCAAGTGGAACGACCCCAAGACGCTCACCTTCACCCTGCGCGACGGCGTGAAGTGGAACGACGGAAAGCCCTTCAGCAGCAAAGATGTCGCCTTCACCTTCGACCTGCTGAAGAAGAACGACGCCCTCGACACCCAGGGCATCTGGCGCTACCTGGCCGCGGTCGAGACGCCCGACGCCAAGACCGTGACGATCAAGTTCAAGGATCCGGGCGCGTCCACGTTCACGCTGCTGACCGAGATCTACGTCGTCCCCGAGCACGTCTGGTCGCAGCAGTCCGACCCGGTCAAGTTCGTCAACGCGCAGAACCCGGTCGGCACCGGCCCGATGAAGATCAAGTCGTTCAACCCCCAGCAGCTCACGATCGAGCGGAACCCGGACTACTGGCAGGCCGACAAGGTCAAGGTGCAGGAGATCCGCTTCCACAAGGCCGACGCCGGTGGCGCGGTCGAGCAGCTGAAGCTGAGCCGCGGCGAGTACGACACCAACGCGATGTTCGTGCCGGACATCAAGAAGGCGTTCGTCGACCGCAACCCGGACACCAACCACTACTGGTACCCGCCGGGCGGCTCGATCTCGGCGTACATGAACCTGACCAAGGCGCCGTTCGACGACCTGGCCTTCCGCAAGGCGATGACGACGGCCTTCGACCGGGACCAGATCATCACCAAGGCCCAGCTGGGCTACGTGAAGGCGGCCAGCCAGACCGGCCTGGTCGTGCCCGGCCAGGAGAAGTGGTTACCCCAGGGCCTCGCCGACGAGGGCCGGCTCGGCTTCGACGCCGCCAAGACCGACAGCGCGCTGACCGCGGCCGGCTACCCGAAGGATGCCCAGGGCAAGCGACTCGGCAAGGACGGCAAGCAGGTCAAGTTCACCTTCAAGGTGCCCGGCAGCTACACCGACTGGGTCTCGGCCGCGCAGATCATCGTGCAGAACCTGAAAGCGCTCGGCTTCGACGTCGCGCTGGAGACGCCCAACCCGCCGACGTACGAGAGCGACCGCGCGGTCGGCCGGTACGACATGCTGTTCGGCGTCCACGGCGGTTCCTGCAACATGTTCCGCAACTTCTCCGAGCCGCTGGGCAGCGACCAGTCCGCGCCGATCGGCAAGAAGGCCGCGAGCAACTTCGTCCGCTGGAACGACCCGGCGACCGACCAGCTGCTGGACGAGCTCAGACTGGCCACGGACGAGGCCAAGCAGAAGGAGGCCGTCGCCGGGCTCGCGAAGATCATGACCGACCAGGTCCCGATGATCCCGCTCTGGTACGGCGCCAAGTGGTTCCAGTACCAGACCGACAAGGCCGTCGGCTGGCCGGACGAGCAGAACCCGTACGCCGCTCCTGGTGACAACGTACTGGTACTGACGAACCTCAAGCCCGCCGGAAGCTGACATGCGCTACTTCCTGCGCAGGGCCGGCTTCTTCCTGGCCACCCTCTGGGCCGCGATCACGCTCAACTTCCTGATCCCCCGGCTGCAACCTGGTGACCCGGCCGAGGCGATCGTGTCCCGGCTGGGCGGGCAGAGTCAGGCGATCGACCCGGCCCAGGTCGAGGCGGTCCGCAAGATGCTCGGCAGTCCGGACGGCAACCTGCTCACGCAGTACGGCGACTACCTGGCCGCCATCGTCCGAGGCGACTTCGGCATCTCGTACACGTACTTCCCGTACACGGTGACGCACATGATCGGCCAAGGGCTGCCGTGGACACTGATCCTGGTCGGCGTGACGCAGATCGTGTCGTTCGTCGTCGGCACGCTGCTCGGCGCCTGGGCGGCGTACCGGCGCAACAGCCGGGTCGACTCGGTCATCACGCTCGGCTCGACGTTCGTCGGCACGCTGCCGTTCTTCTGGCTCGCGCTGGTGCTGATCTACGTCTTCGCGATCACGCTCAACTGGTTCCCCAGCGGCGGCGGGTACGGCGGCGGCAGCAACCCGGGCTGGACCTGGCTGTTCTTCTCCGACGCCTTCCAGCACAGCATCCTGCCGGCCGTGTCGCTGCTGATCGTCGGCCCGATCGGCTGGATCATCGGCATGCGCAACAACATGGTCCAGACCCTCGGCGAGGACTACGCCCGGCTGGCCCGTGCCAAAGGCCTGCCGCGGCGGCGGATCGCGCTCACGTACGGCGCCCGGATCGCGGTGCTGCCGAACGTGACCGGCTTCGCGATCGCGCTCGGCGGCATTCTCGGCGGGACCGTGCTGGTCGAGTCGATCTTCAACTATCCCGGCCTCGGCCGGATGATGCTGGAGGCCGTCTCGAACCGCGACTACCCGCTGATGCAGGCGCTGTTCCTGTTCATCACGGTCGGTGTGCTGATCGCGAACTTCCTGGCCGACCTGCTGTACGGCGTACTGGATCCACGCGTGCGACGGGAGGAGGCGGTATGACGCTCCCGGACACCGAGCACGCGGAAGTCGCCGCCGTCGAGGCCTCGCGGTCCTCGCGCGTCCCCGGCTGGTTCGTCATCCTCTGGCGCAACCGCAAGTGCCGGATCGGGCTGATCATGCTGCTCGCCTTCGTCGTGATCGCGGTGCTCGCGCCGCTGATCGCGCCGTACGCACCGCGCGCGAACACCTTCACCCCGTCGACCGGCCCGTCGGGCGGCAACTGGCTCGGCACGACCGCGCAGGGCGAGGACGTGTTCAGCCAGCTCGTGTACGGCGCGCGCACGTCGCTCGTCGTCGGCCTGGCGGCGGGAACGTTGTCGACGGTCATCGGTCTGGCCGTCGGGCTCACCGCCGGCTACCTGCGCGGGACGGTCGACGAGGTGCTCTCGTTCTTCATCAACCTGGCGCTCGTCGTACCGGTGCTGCCGCTGATGATCACGCTCGCCGCCTACGCGCCGGTCAAGGGACTGTGGCTGATCATCTTCGTCATCAGCATCACCGGCTGGGCGTACGGCGCGCGGCTGAAGCGGTCGCAGATCATCACGCTGCGGACCCGCGACTACATCACCGCGGCCAAGTTCGCCGGGGACTCGACCGCGCGGATCATCGTCCGGGAGATCCTGCCGAACATGACGTCGCTGGTCGTCGTCGGGTTCATGGGCGCCTGTCTCGGCGCGATCGGTGGCGAGGCCGGGCTGGCGTTCCTCGGGCTCGGCGACCCGACCACCACGAGCTGGGGCACGATGCTCAACCAGGCCAACACCGGCGGCGCGATGCTGACCGGCCAGTGGGCCTGGCTGGTCGCGCCCGGCCTGGCGTTCGCCGGGCTGATGACCGCCCTGACGCTGATCAACTTCGGGGTCGATGCCCTGAGCAACCCGCATCTGAGGGAGGACTGAGATGGCTCTGCTCGAGGTGCGCGACCTGTCGGTCACCTACAGCCCGCGCGACTCCTCGCCGGTCCGCGCGGTCGACGGCGTGTCGTTCGACGTCGCCGACGGCGAGTTCGTCGGGCTGCTCGGTGAGTCCGGCAGCGGCAAGTCGACGCTCGGCAACGCGATCCTGGCGCTGCTCGACAAACCGGCCGCGGTCAGCGGCGGGTCGGTCGTCTTCGACGGTACGACGGTGACGAGCGCGTCGGAGGAGGAGCTCCGGCCGTTGCGCTGGGCCAAGATCTCCACGGTGTTCCAGAGCAGCATGAACTCGCTGAACCCGGTGATCACGGTCGGCGCCCAGTTCGCCGACACCTTCGCGGCGCACGGGCGGGAAGGCGACGCCAGGCATCTGCTGGAGCTGGTCTCGCTGGACGCCGACGTACTCCAGCGCTATCCGCACGAACTCTCCGGCGGCATGAAGCAACGCGTCGCCCTGGCGCTCGCGCTGGCCCTGGAACCGCGCTTCGTCCTGCTGGACGAGCCGACGACGGGGCTGGATGTCGTTGTCCAGCGCAACATCCTCGACCGGCTCCGCGAGCTGCAGAAGGAACTCGGCTTCGCCGTACTCTTCATCAGCCACGACCTCGGCACGGTGATGGAGATGGCCGACCGCGTGATGGTCATGTACGCCGGGGAACTGGTCGAGGACCAGCCGGCCGCGGCGATGATGCGTGCCCAGCTCCACCCGTACACCCAGGGCCTGCTCGGCTCGTACGCCGATCCGCGCGCGTCCCAGATCTCCGTCGACTTCATCCCCGGCCGCCCGCCGAACCTCGCCGAACGCCAGCCCGGCTGCCGCTTCACTCCCCGCTGCCCGGTCGCGGTCGACGCCTGCTCGACCACGCACCCGGACCTGCTCCCCGCCGGCGCGGGCACCGCCCGCTGCCTGCTGGTCGAGGGCGGCCAACCGGTCGACGCTCACCGCGCCCGGACTTTCGTGGTCGAGCGCACCAACAACGAGCAGATCGAGCCAGTTCTCACTGTGCGCAATGCGGTGAAGACCTACAAGGCGAACCGAGCGGTCGACGACGTGTCGTTCGACCTGAAGCCCGGCAGAGTCACCGCACTCGTCGGCCAGAGCGGCTCCGGCAAGACCACCATCGCCCGCCTGGTGACGGGCGTGGAACGCCCCACCGAAGGAACCATCAGTTTCCAAGGCTCGACCGAGGTCGGCAAGCTGCGCGGCCGCAAGCTCCGCGCCTACCGCCGCCATACTCAGCTGGTCTTCCAAGACCCCTTCGCCGCGCTCAACCCCACCCGCACGGTCGCCTACGCGCTCTCGCGTCCGCTCCGCAACCACCTCAAACTCTCCACCGCGGACGCCCGCGACAGAGCCGCCGAGCTCCTCGAGACCGTCGGCCTCTCCCCAGCCGCCCAGTTCCTCGACAAGCTCCCCCACCAGCTCTCCGGCGGTCAGCGCCAACGCGTCGTCATCGCCCGGGCCCTGGCCCCCGAACCGAAGATCCTCGTCGCCGACGAGCCCATCTCCATGCTCGACGTCTCCATCCGCGCCGAGATCCTCGCCCTGCTCGACCAGCTGGTGAAGGACCGCGGCATCGCCATGCTCTACATCACCCACGACCTGCTCAGCGCCCGCCTGCTCGCCGACGACGTCCTCGTCCTCAACCAGGGCAAGGTCGTCGAGTCAGGCCCGACCCTGAACGTCATCCAGCACGCCCAGGACCCCTACACCCAGCTCCTCCTGGACTCGATCCCGACGCCGGGTCAGACGGTCTTGACCGACGTCAGCAGTTTGCCGAGTGACTCCCTGGCGTCGCCGAACAGCAGTGTCGTGCGGGGGTCGTAGAGGAGTTCGTTCTCGATGCCGGCGAAGCCGGGGCGCATCGAGCGCTTCAGGAAGATGACGCGCTGGGCCTCGTCGGCGTTGAGGATCGGCATGCCGTAGATCGGTGCGCTCGGGGTCGTCCGGGCGGCGGGGTTGACGACGTCGTTGGCGCCGACGACCAGGACCACGTCGGCCTGCTTGAAGTCGCCGTTGATGTCGTCCATCTCGCGCAGCTGCTCGTACGGGACCTGGGCCTCGGCGAGCAGCACGTTCATGTGGCCGGGCATCCGGCCCGCCACCGGGTGGATGGCGTAGTCGACCTTGACGCCCCGGCCCTGCAGCTCCTCGACCAGGTCGCGCAGGGTGTGCTGCGCCTGCGCGACGGCCAGGCCGTAGCCGGGGACGATGATCACGCGGTGGGCGTAGCCGAGCAGGATCGCGACATCCTCGGCGCTGCCGGAGATCACCGGCCGCTCGGACACCGTGCCGGCGCCGAGTGTGGATCCGCCGCGGACGGCGCCGAAGAGGATGTTGAAGACCGACCGGCCCATCGCGTCGGCCATCATTTTGGTCAGCAACGTACCGGCCGCACCGACCAGCGTTCCGGCGACGAGCAGCAGCGTGTTGCCGAGCACGTACCCACCGGCCGCGACAGTCAGTCCGGTGAAGGCGTTCAGCAGCGAGATGACGATCGGTACGTCGGCGCCGCCGACCGGCAGCACCAGCATCACGCCGACGGCCAGACCCAGCAGACACAGCAGTACGCCGACCAGCACGCGCGGCTCGGACACCAGCCACACCGACACCGCGACCCCGCCGAGCAGACCGGCGACGAACAGCACCGGCAGCCCCGGGAAGGTGATCGGGCGGGTCGTCATCAGTTCCTGCAGCTTCGCGAACGTCACGATCGAGCCGGAGAACGAGATCGCCCCGACCACGATGGTGAACGCCGTGGCGATCGCGGCGATGGTCTCGCCGTCGTGCACCTCGCCGAGCTCCATCAGCGCGACCAGCGACGCCGCGCCACCGCCGACGCCGTTGAACAGCGCGACCAGCTGCGGCATGTGCGTCATCTGCACCCGCCGCGACCCGACCACGCCGCCGACCGTGCCGATCACCAGCGCGATCAGGATCGGGACCAGGTTGTCCGGCTTGTACGCCGCGAACGTGATGATCACGGCCAGCACGGCGCCGGCCGCGCCGAGCGCGTTACCGGTCCGCGCGGTCTTCGGCGACGACAGCGCCTTGAGCGCGACGATGAAGCAGACCGCCGCGACCAGGTAACCGATCTGGGCCCAGGTGCCGATCACTTGCGCAGCTCCTTCTTCGCCCCGCCCGGACCACGGAACATCTCCAGCATCCGGTCGGTGACCACGAACCCGCCGACCATGTTCACCGTCGCCAGCACGACGGCCAGCAGTCCGACGATCACGACCGGCACCGACTCGGCCTGGCCGGTGACGATGATCGCCCCGACCAGGATGACGCCGTGGATCGCGTTGGCGCCGGACATCAGCGGGGTGTGCAGCGTCGCCGACACCTTGCTGATCACCTCGACACCGACGAACGCCGCGAGCACGAAGATCGTCAGCAACGCGATGGACTCGGTCACGAGAGGTTCCCTTCCAGGAGTTCACGGGTCGGCTCGTGCAGGACCGTACCGTCGTGGGTGACGCAGCATCCCGCGACGATCTCGTCGCTGAAGTCCGGGTCGAACGCGGCGTCGCGGGTCATCAGCGTGATCAGGTTGGCCACGTTCTGCCCGTACAGGCGGCTGGCCGGGCCGGCCATCTGGCTGGGCACGTTCGACCCGCCCCAGACCAGCGCGTTGCCGATCGTCAGTTCGGTCCCGGCGACCGAGCCCTCGACGTTGCCGCCCTGCTCGGAGGCCAGGTCGACGACGACCGATCCCGGTTTCATCTGCTCGACCATTTCCCGGGTGACCAGCATCGGCGCGGTCCGGCCCGGTACGGCGGCCGTCGTGATCAGCGCGTCCGCGCCGGCGACGTACGGCGCGAGCAGCTCGCGCTGCAGCTGGGCGCGTTCCTCGGTCATCTCGCGGGCGTAACCGCCCGGGCCGTCCAGCGTGCCGAGCTCGAGCTCGATCGGCTGCGCGCCCATCGAGGCGATCTCCTCGGCGGCGGCCGTCCGGACGTCGTACGCCTTGACCACGGCACCGAGGCGCTTCGCGGTGGCGATCGCCTGCAGGCCGGCGACGCCGGCGCCCAGGACGAGCACCTGCGCCGGCGGCACCGTGCCGGCGGCGGTCATGTTCAGCGGGAAGAACCGGGGCAGCCGCTCGGCCGCGACGATCGCGGCCCGGTACCCGGCGACCAGCGCCTGCGAGGACAGCGCGTCCATCGCCTGCGCCCGGGAGATCCGCGGGATCAGCTCCATCGCGAACGCCGTCAGCTTGGCCCGGGTCGCGGCCCGGACGACGTCCGGCGGGTTGGTCGGCAGGAACGACATCAGCGCCGTCCCGGCGTGCAGCCGCTGCAGGCGTTCGCGCTCCAGCGGCTGGACCGAGGCCACCACGGTCGCGGCGTGATCCGCTCCCCAGGCGACTTCCGCGCCGGCCTCCCGGTAGGCGTCGTCGGAGAACAGCGCCCGCTCACCGGCCGCGGGTTCGACCGCGACCTGGTACCCGAGCTGCACCAGCTTGACGACGTGTTCCGGCACCAAAGCCACCCGGCGCTCGGCCGGACGGGTCTCTCGCACGACTGCGATCTTCACTCGCCGAAACCTATGCCAAACTCTGGGTCGCCGGAAAGCCCGCTCCCTACTAAGAGCCCAAGTTCTGCAGAAGAGTTGCCTCAGCGAGACACACCTTGGCGAACTCCTCCAGGTGCAGGCCTTCGTCGATGCCGTGGGCCCGGGTGTCCGGATCCTCGACCCCCGTCACCAGAACGGCGGCCTTCGGGAACGTCTGCTGGAACTCGGCGATGAACGGGATCGAGCCGCCCATGCCGGTGTCGACGGGCTCGACCCCCCACGCGGACGCGAACGCCGACCGGGCCGCGTCGTACGCCGCACCGCGCGCGTTGATCGAGCACGGCTGGCCGATGTCGCCGTCCGTCACCGTCACCTGCGCGCCCCACGGCGCGTTCTGCTCCAGATGGTTGCGCAGGGCCTGCATCGCCTTGTTCGCGTCGTCACCGGGAGCGACGCGCAGGCTGACCTTCGCCCGCGCGACCGGGACGAGCGTGTTGCTGGCGTCGGCGACCCGCGGCGCGTCGATGGCCAGGACGGCGATCGCCGGCCGGGTCCACAACCGGTCGACCAGCGAGCCCGAGCCGATCAGCTTCACCTGGTCGAGCACGCTCGACTCGGCGCGGAACCGGTCCTCGGGGTAGTCCAGCTCGGCCGCGCGGCTCGCGTGCAGGCCGTCGACGGCGACGTCGCCCTTGTCGTCGTGCAGCGTCGACAGCAGCCGGCACAGCGCGGTCAGCGCGTCCGGTACGGCGCCGCCGAACAGGCCCGAGTGGACTGCGTGGTTCAGTGTCCGGACCTCGACGTAGCAGTCGACCAGTCCGCGCAGCGAAACGGTCAACGCCGGCTGGCCGATCGCCCAGTTGCCGGAGTCCGCGATCACGATCGCGTCGGCGGTCAGCTCGTCGGCGTACTCGTCGAGCAGCCGCAGCAGGGTCGGCGAACCGATCTCCTCCTCGCCCTCGACGAAGACCGTCACGCCGACCGGAAGATCGTTGCCAAAGGCCCGTACGGCGGCCAGGTGCGCCGCGATCCCGGCCTTGTCGTCGGCCGCGCCCCGGGCGTACAGCCGGTCCCCGCGCTCGGTCGGCACGAACGGCTCCGAGGTCCACTCCTCGACGTTGCCGGTCGGCTGGACGTCGTGGTGCGCGTACAGCAGCACGGTCGGCTTGCCCTCGGGCGCCGGCTTCTTCGCGATCACGGCCGGCGCGCCTTCGCCGGCCCGGACGATCTTCACCGCGAAACCTTCGGCCTCGAAGAGCGCGGCGGTCGCCTCGGCGGAGCGCTGGACGTCGGCCGCACGGGCCGGGTCCGCACTGACCGAGGGAATCCGGATGAGGTCCTCGAGGTCGGCACGGACGGAGGGCAGAACGCGGTCGATCGCCGCAGGTAGATCGGTCATGCGCCCTACCGTACTGCCGGTCAATTACCTACGATCAACCCTGCAGCCCCCGAAGGTTATCGCCCAAACCTGAGAGGAACGATCATGGCCCGCCCCTTAGCCGTCCTGACCAGTCTGCTCATCACCGCATCCGCCCTGACGGCGGTCTCCGCACCGACGATCGCGACCGCCGCGATCAGTTGCGACACCGCCACCACCGGCGGCAGCACCTTCTACGACGGCCCGTCGGCGTCGAAGAAGTACGACGCCCGGTTCAGCAACAGCCACGGCATTCCCAACCTCAGCACCCACACCCCGCAAGGCGCCGGCACTTGGTACAACTGGGACGGCAGCGGCAAGAACCTGCTGCTGGTCGCGTCGTACCGCGGGGGCGCCGACTCCCAGATCTACGGCATCGACCCGTCCACCGGCTCGACCGTCGGCGTGGTCGCGATCGCCGAGTCGCACGTCGGCGGCATCACCACCAGCAAGGGCTGGGCGTTCGTCTCCGGCGCCGGCAGCTCGATCCGCAAGTACCGGCTGACCGAACTCCGGACCGCGCTCAAGGCCGCCGGTACGCCGTACCTGACGCAGGTCGGGACCGCTCGCGACGTGGCCGGTTCCTCGTTCCTGAGCAGCTACGGCGACTCGCTGTTCTCCGGGAGCTTCAACGAGACCGGGCGCGGCACGATGTACGAGTACAAGATCGCCGACGACGGCACGCTGACCACCGTCACCGGCGCCTGGGAGGTCCCGACCAAGACCCAGGGCCTGATGATCACCGCGAACCACTTCGTCTACAGCACGTCGTACGGGCGGGGGAACCGCAGCAACCTGTACGTCGTACGGCGCGGCCAGAAGGACCTGGACGCGGCGGCGCTGAGCTGCTTCCGGGCGCCGAGCATGACCGAGGGCATCACCGAGTACAACGGCACGGCGTACCTGGTCTACGAATCCGCCAGCCACCTGTACGGCGGCGACCCGGCCACCCTCAACGTGATCCCGAGGATGCACAAGGCGACGGTCTCGTCGCTGACGTCGCTGGTCGGTTAGGACCCGTTGTAGGTCACCGAGTTCAGTACGTCGGTCAGCTGCTGCGGGTCGTCCCCACGGGCCTGGATCCGCAGCAGCTTGCCGCCGGGAATCGTCCGGTACTGCTCGAACACGGCGGGGTTGGAGCCGCAGTCGTAGCGGAAGGTCACCCGCGGGTTGTCCGCCGTCGGCGTGTCGCTGCCGGACGGCGTGCACCCGCTCGGCGCCGTACCGGACGTCGGCAACGCGGCCTGCTCGATCACGCCGATGAACACGCCGGACGTGCTCGCGACGCTCTGCCAGTCCCTGGTGTTCTCGCTGATCAGCAAGGCGAACGGCGTCTTCTGCGCGGACTTCTCCTCCCAGCTCCGCGGCACCTCGACCGACACCGGGTTCTCGGCCACGTCGACCGGCCGGCTCATCACCAGCTCGTACCCGGCGTACCCGCCACCACCGGCCAGCAGCACCGCCAGTGCGGCGGCGATCCAGCCCGCGCGCCGGTTCCGGCGGGGTGCCGGCGTGGCCGCGACGGTCGCCTCGCCATCGGCGCCGCCCTCGGTCTTCGCGTCGGCGGGAGCCGCCGCCAGCTGGGTCTCCTGGTCGACTCCACCCGGCCCGGCGGACACCGGCAGCTCGTCGGCCGGAACCAGCCCGGCCGGGACCTTGCCGGTCCGGTGCGCCTCGTCCAACGCAGTGAGGAAGCTGTCCAGGTCGGGCCAGCGCTTCTCCCGGTCCGGCTCGAGCGCCCGGCGTACGACGACGTCGATCGCGTCCGGGACGTCCTCGCGCAGCGTGCTCATCGAGGGCGGCGGCGCGTCGATCCGCATCACCGCGCCGAGGCTGGCCACGCCGTGCGGCGCCTGGCCGGTGAAGGCGGCATATGCGACCGCGCCCAGCGAGTACAGGTCGGCACGGTGGTCGAGCCGGTCGCCCATCACCTGCTCGGGCGCCACGTACGCCGGCGTACCGCCCGGCATCGTCAATTGGGACACGGTTTCCAGCGACTTGCCCAGCCCGAGGTCGCCGAGCATCGCGCGGTCGCCGGACGGGTCGCTGCGGAACAGCACGTTCGCGGGCTTCACGTCGCGGTGCAGCACGCCGCGCGCGTGCAACTGCTTGAGGCCGCTGCCGACCTGGGCGACCACGTCGACCACGTCGGCGACCTGCATCGGCCCGGCCTTGATCCGGTCGGCCAGCGAACCGCCGTCGGCGTACGTCAGGACCAGGTACGGGCGGCCGTCGTCGGTCTCGCCGACGTCGTGCACCCCGACCACGTGCGGTGAGTCGACCCGGCGCAGGAAGCGTCCCTCGGCCAGGAACCGGCGCCGGACGTCGTCCTCGTCGATCCAGTTGTCGGACAGGATCTTGACCGCGACCTCGGCGTCCAGTTGCTCGTCGCGGGCCAGCCACACGGTCGCGAAACCCCCGGCACCCACCCGGCGGACCAGGGAGTACCGGCCGATCCGGGGCGGCTGGTCCATGCCCGCATTATGCTCGATCCCTCCTGCGACCGCGTCGCCGGAGCGAACAAAACACTCAGTTGTGACGTCACACCGAGGATCGACCACCCCGGTCCCAGCCCTACTCCACCCTCGCTTCGCCTCCAGGCGTGTGGTGCAGCACACTGCTCTTGGACCACGACTGTTGTGTAAGGAGCCTGCAGATGAGGCAGCTGAACGCCCGGCTGACCGTCGTGGTCGCCGTGGTCGCGGTCGCCGCGGTCGCGGGTGGAGGCGTGCTCGCCTCCCGGCAGGGCCCGCAGACGAGCACCGCCGACGCAAGCCCACTGGGTGGGCAGCCCAGCCCGTCGCCGACGCCCACGCCGACCACCCCCAAGCCGCCGACGAAGACACCGTCCGTGACGCCCACGACACCGCCGGCGAGCAAACCGGGTGTGGCCGGCCCCCGGACCGTCGCCGTGAGCCTGGCCAAGCTCGACCAGGGCCGCGCCCCCCAACTGGTCCACACGCTCGGCCGCAAGGTCAGTGGCGGCCCGGACCAAGCCTTCACGGCGCCCGGCAAGGACCGGATCATCGCGGCCACCCAGGCCGGCAGCTCGACGTACGTGCTGGAGAGCAGAGAACCCGACCTCGTTCTGGTCCGGACCAACAACGCCGACGAGAGCAGCGAGGTCCGCGACGTGACGACCCTGGTCGGCGCGATCGACGGCAGCTTCGCCGCGTTCGCCAGCCAGAAGCAGAAGACGACCGGCGAGCAGCTCGCCGGGAGCACGCTGTACGCCGAGGACGGCGGCGAGGGCAAGTACAGGCTCGACCTGCCCGACTCCTGGAACATCCAGGTGATCGCCGTCGCCGCCGGCAAGGTCTTCTACGCGTCCACCCCGCGGGAGGACGGCGTGCCCAAGCTCTACACCTGGGTGCCCGGCCGTTCCTCGGCCACTGCCGTGAAGGGCATCAACTCGCCCACCGCGGTGTCCGCCGACGGTGCGTTGGTCGCGGCAGCGGAGTCCATCGGTGGCGCCGGCAGCTGCTCGAACGTGACCGAGCTCGCCACCGGCAAGAAGCTCTGGCGCACGTGCGAGTACATGGTGAGGGGCTTCACGCCGGACAAGTCCGCGTTCATCGCCGGACCTGCTTACGAGGACGGGTACGCGTCGCTGAGCTCCTGGTTGCTCGACGGCAAGACCGGCGTCCTGCTGCGGGAGTGGACCGGAGTGTCCTTTCGTCACGTCCGTGCCGAGGACGACCAGCACCTGCTGATGGAGGTCGACGACGGCCCCGACACCAAGGGCGCGATCATCCGTTGCACGATCAGTTCCGGCGACTGCGAGCGGGCGACGCCGATCACCCCCGGCGACCAGTTCGGGCTCGGTAGCTGATGGCCGCCGGCAACACGCGACTGGTCGTGCTCGTCACGGCCGTTGCCGTGGCTGCCGTGGCAATTGGTGGAGTGGTCGCGACCAGCCAGGGGCCGGAGTCGGACGACGGTCCGGGGACGGCCTCGCCGCTGGCCGTCAAGACCGGCTCGGCGGGGACGCCGTCCACCGAGCCCGTGTACACGGGCCCGGTCAAGGTCAAGGTGCCGCTGGCGAAGCTGAAGGTGGGCCGCGAGCCCCAGGTCGCGTACAGCGTCGGGCGGGAGATCCGTGGCGGCGCGGGCGGTCCGGTCGTCGTACCGGGCAGTGCGTCGGTGCTGGAGTTCACCCGGATGGGCGAAGAGGCGTTCGCGGTGATGTCGACCGACCAGAACACCAGCGTGTTGCTGAAGCTGAAGATCACCGGTGACCGGGAGCAGGTGCCGGACGTGATCACCGTGCGCGGCACCGAGGACCAGTCGGCGGTGGCGTACTCGACGCAGCCGCGCGGCAAGGACGAGCTGAACGCGGCCGGTTCGACGGTCTACTCGGAGGACCGCGACGGCAAGGTCGAGAAGCTCGTCGTCAAGGACCTGTGGAGCGTGCGCGTGCTCGCCTACGTCGACGGCGTCGTGTACTACCGGGCCAGCCCGACCGACGAGGCGGTGAGCTCGAAACTCTTTGCCTGGAAGCCCGGGGACGCCGCGGCCAAGGTGATCCCGACGACCGGCTCGCCGACGGCGATCAGCCGCGACGGGAAGCTGGTCGCGCTGCGGACCGCCCCCGGCGAGTACCGCGCCTGCTCGACGGTGAACGAGCTGGCCACCGGCCGGAGCCTGTGGCGCACGTGCGACTTCGAGATCCAGAGCTTCACCCCCGACGGTCGCACCGCGATCGCCACACCGCCGTACGAGGACGGCTGGGCCAGCTCCTCGGCGGCCGCGCTCGACGCCAGTGACGGGACGCTGCTGCGCCAGTGGTCCGGCGCGTTCTTCGTCAGCACCCTGGCCGAGGACGACCAGCACGTACTGCTGCTGATCGACGACCGCGAGTCGATGCCGCGCGGCGTCCTGCGCTGCACGATCACGACCGGCGCCTGCGAGTCCGCGATCCCGCTCGGGTCGATCCGGATCGGCCTCGGCAACTAGTCTGCTGGCAGCAGAGCTTCACCCGATCCGGCGCGACGACAGCCAGACTGGTCGGCATGGAACGTATCGCGGTGCTGGCCGACATCCACGGAGTACTCCCCGCGCTGGAGGCCGTCCTGGCCGAGCCGGACGTGCGGAGCGCCGACCTCGTCGTACTGGCGGGCGATCTCGCCGGTGGTCCGCAGCCGGTCGAGACGCTGGATCTCCTGCAGGGGCTGGGCGATCGGGCCGTCTGGGTGCGCGGCAACGGCGAGCGGGAGATGGTCGCGATGGCTCGCCACGAGGTGCGCGAGACGCCGTACGAGATCAGCCTCTGGGCCGCTGACCAGCTCAGGCGCGAGCAGGTGGAGTTCCTGGCAACACTGCCGACGAGCGTGACCATCGGCTCCACGCTGTTCTGCCACGCGACTCCGCGCGACGACGAGGAGATGGTGCTCGTCGACAGCCCGATCAGCCGCTGGACCGAGGTGTTCACGGGCCTGCCGGACGACGTCCGCACGGTCGTCTGTGGGCACACGCACATGCCGTTCGCGCGCCAGGTCGACCGCCGGCTGGTGGTGAACGCCGGCAGCGTCGGCATGCCGTACGGCGCACCGCTGCCGAGCTGGGCGCTGCTGACCGGCTCCGACGTCCAGCTGCGGCGCACGCCGCTCGACCTCGAGGCCATGGCCGACCGCGTCGTCGCCGAGTCGACGTACCCCGACCGCGCCGCCTTCGCCGACGAGTACCTCCGCACCAACTACTCCGACACCGAGGCCCTGGCCGCGTTCAGCCCCCGCGCGAAGGGCTGACCGGCTACCGTCGACCCATGTTCGCGCGGCGGCGGAAGCATTTCGGGACTCCGGCTGACAAGGCGACGTATGCGACCCTGCATACCGCCTCGCTGGCTTCGCCGTACCTGCGCGAAGGGCTGACACCGGTCGCGGCCGGGCGGGCGAGCAAGCACCTGCGCGACCTGCTCGGTACGGCGGCGATCGCGATCTGCGACTCGTCCGGCGTGCTGGCATGGGACGGGGTCGGCGGGCCGTACGAGAGCAACCATCGGGTCGACGCCAAGGCCATCGCGGCGATGACGCTGCGGAGCGGGCGGACCGCCGTACTGGGGGCTCATGACGTCGCCTGCGGGGATCCGCAGTGCCCGATCCGGACGGCGGTGGTCGCGCCGATCGTGACCGAGGACCGGGTGGTCGCCGTACTGGTCGCGTACAGCCCGCGGTCGTCGGCCGCGCTGGTGCGGGCGACCGAGGAGGTCGCGCGCTGGGTGTCGGGGCAGGTCGAGCTGGCCGAGCTCAACAAGGAGCGGACGCGGGCGATGGAGGCCGAGCTGCGCGCGCTCCGGGCGCAGATCAGCCCGCACTTCATCTACAACGCGCTGGCGGCGATCGCGTCGTTCGTGCGGACCGATCCGGAGCGGGCGCGGGAGCTGCTGCTGGAGTTCGCGGACTTCTCGCGGTACGCGCTGCGGCGGGGCGGTGAGTTCACGACGCTGTCGGACGAGCTGCGCAACGTCGAGCGGTACCTGGTGCTGGAGCAGGCCCGGTTCGGCGAGCGGCTGACGGTGTCGCTGCTGATCGCGCCGGAGGTGCTGTCGGTGGCGATCCCGTTCCTGGTCGTGCAGCCGCTCGTCGAGAACGCCGTACGGCACGGTCTGGAGGGCACGACGGGCGTCGGCCAGATCACCATCCGGGCGATGGACCGCGGCTCGGAGGCGGAGATCAGCGTCGAGGACGACGGCTCCGGCAGCGACCCCGAGGTGATCCGGGCGGCCCTGTCCGGCGAGTCCGGCAGCGACTCGATCGGCCTCGGCAACGTCGACGCCCGCCTGCGGCAGGTGTACGGCGACGCGTACGGGCTGGTGGTCGAGACCGCGGTCGAGGCCGGGACAAAGGTCAGCTTCCGGGTGCCCAAATACTCCTCAGGGGTGCACGCGTCGGCTTAGTGTGTGCGCATGGCGGACACTCCTTTGCGCGCGCTGGTCGCCGACGACGAGGAGCCGGCGCTCGCCGAACTGGTCTACCTGCTGCAGCGGGACGAGCGGATCGGGCCGATCCAGACCGCCTCGAACGGGCCGGACGCGCTGAAGCTCCTGCAGGGCACCGACTTCGACGTCGTGTTCTGCGACATCAAGATGCCCGGGCTGGACGGGATCGATCTGGCCCGGGTGCTGTCGAAGTTCGCCCATCCGCCGCAGATCGTCTTCGTCACGGCGTACGACGAGCACGCGGTGCAGGCCTTCGAGCTGCGCGCCACCGACTACGTGATGAAACCCGTGCGCGCCGAACGCCTGGCCGAGGCGGTCCGGCGGGTGGTCGACGCGGGCGGCCCGCTGGTCGTGCAGTCGCCGGACGAGACCGACGACGAGACGATCCCGGTCGAGCTGGCGGGCGTGACGCGGTTCGTGCAGCGCTCCACCGTCCGGTACGTCGAGGCGCAGGGCGACTACGCCCGGCTGCACACGGGGCAGAACTCGCACCTGGTCCGGGTCCCGCTGAGCACGCTCGAGGAGCGCTGGCGCGACGCCGGTTTCACCCGGATCCACCGCAGCACGCTCGTCGCGCTGGCGCACGTCGACGAGATGCGCGTCGACGGCGGGCGGTGCGCCGTACGGGTCGGTGACGACTGGCTGCCGGTCAGCCGGCGGCACACCCGGGAGCTCCGCGACCTCCTGGTCCGCTCGACTTCGTTGCGCGGATGAGATGAGCACGCCGGAGAGTCCACGGCGGGTCCGGGTCACCAGTCCCCGCACCAGCGCTGCCCGGCGGACCAGCGGACACACCGGAACCCGGGAGATCGACGAGCAGACCCGGGTCGGCGAGGTCTACATGAACTCGCTGATCCAGTCGCAGCTCCGGCTCGCCCTGGTCGTCATCGGCGCGACGGCGGTCATCCTCGGCAGCCTCCCGCTGCTGTTCTGGCTCGTCCCGGCCACCCGCACGCTCGGGGTCTTCGGGATCCCGCTACCCTGGGTCCTGCTCGGCATCGTCGTCTACCCGGTCGTCTACGTCGCCGCCAGGATCTACGTCCGCAACGCCGAACGGATCGAAGCCGAGTTCACCGAGTTCGTCGGGCGGCAGTAGGTGTCCCCGGCGATGAGCCTCACCGCGATCGGTTTGGTGATCGCGGCAACGATCGGGATCGGCCTGTTCGGGCTGCGGATCTCCCGCACCACCAGCGACTTCTACGTCGCCAGCCGGGCCGTCACGCCGCGCTGGAACGCGTCCGCGATCAGCGGCGAGTACTTGTCGGCGGCATCTTTCCTCGGCGTCGCCGGTCTGGTCGTGGTGAACGGCGCGGACATGCTCTGGTTCTCGGTCGGTTACACGGTCGGCTACCTGATGCTGCTCGTCCTGATCGCCGCCCCGCTGCGCCGCTCCGGCGCGTACACCTTGCCCGACTTCGCCGAGACGCGCTTCGAGTCGGCCGTCGTCCGGCGGATCTGCTCGTTCCTCGTCGCCGGGATCGGCACGCTCTACCTGCTCCCACAGCTCCGCGGCGCCGGGCTGACCGTCCAGACCGTGACCGGTGCACCGCCCGCGGTCGGGGCGGCGCTGGTCGCGATCATCGTGGTGATCAACGTCGCGGCCGGCGGGATGCGCTCGATCACGTTCGTCCAGGCTTTCCAGTACTGGCTGAAACTCACCGCCCTGGCCGCGCCGGTCTTCGTCATCCTGATCGCCTGGCGCTCGATGGACCACCCGGTCGGCGTACTCGACTCGCTGCAGGGCGCCGGCTCGGAATGGGCCGAACCGTTGTCCCGCGCCGATGGTCGCGACCACCCGCTCTACGCGACGTACTCGTTGCTCTTGGCCCTTTGTTTCGGGACGATGGGCCTGCCGCACGTGCTGGTCCGCTTCTACACCAACCCCGACGGCCGCGCGGCCCGCCGTACGACGGTCGTCGTGCTCGCGCTGCTCGGCGCGTTCTACCTCTTCCCACCCGTGTACGCCGTCCTCGGGCGGACCTTCGCGCCCGACCTCGTCGCGACGGCCGCCGACACCGTCGTCCTCGAGCTGCCCGGCCGGATTTTCCCTGGCACCGTTGGCGATCTGCTCGGCGCGCTCGTCGCGGCCGGGGCCTTCGCCGCGTTCCTGTCCACGTCGTCCGGCCTGACGGTCGCGATCGCGGGCGTCATCGACCAGGACCTGCTGCGCAATCGCCTGCACCGGTTGACCGGAGGCGACTACCTGGCCGTCAACAGCTTCCGGATCGCCGCCGTCCTGGCGATCGCCATTCCCTACCTCGCCTGGAACTTCACCGGTTCGCTGAGCCTCGCCGACACCGTCGGACTGGCGTTCGCCGTCGCGGCCTCGACGTTCTGCCCGCTGCTCGTGCTGGGCATCTGGTGGCGCCGCATGTCGACCGTCGGCGCTGCGGCCGGGCTGCTGGTCGGCGGCGTCGCCGCGATCTCCGCCGTACTGGTCAACGTGATCGGCCCACCCCAGGGCGGCTGGCTCGGCGCGCTGATCGCGCAACCGGCCGCGTGGACGATGCCGCTCGCCTTCCTGACCGTCATCGTCGTGTCGCGGATGACGCCCAACCGGATCCCGGCCGGCACCGCGCGCAGCATGGTCCGCTTGCACACTCCTGAAGCCGTCGACGTCGACCGCGGCTTCACCGGGGGCTGAACCTGCACCACTCACTAACCTCTCCGGACGCGGCCCGCGCCGGCTCGTCTCCGCCTGACCGTCGGCCGTGGCCGGTACTTGGTGAGTGGTGGGCGTCCGCCCCCGCTGGGCCGACCTCCGCCATGGTCGTTTGGCGACGGGCGGGCGTCGGCCGTTCGTCGTACGGATGCGACCGCTCGTCGCAGTGGGGTTCCCCGCCGGTCGAGAGGTGTGCGCCGCTGAGCGCTCGACGCCGGTCGGTGCTGTCGGGGCCGGGTGAGCTGGACCACAGTACGGAGCAGCAACCCGCGCGCCGGACTCCGCCCGGCCCGATCACGTCTGGAGGTCCCGCGATGAGTGAAACGCGTCGTGCGGGCGATCCGGAGCTCACGACGTACCGAGACGTCCAGCTGTCACCGGACTTCTCCGAGCTGCGTCGCCGCTTCCGGCGCTTCGTGTTCCCGATGACCGGCCTGTTCCTGGCCTGGTACTTCCTCTACGTCCTGCTCGCCGACTACGCCCACGACTTCATGTCGCACAAGGTCGGCGGCAACATCACCGTCGGGCTGCTGTTCGGGTTCGGCCAGTTCGTCTCCACCTTCGCGATCACGCTGCTCTACGTCCGCTGGGCCGACCGGAAGTTCGACCCCGACGCCAAGCACCTGCGTGACCAGATCGAGGGAGACGAGTCGTGAGCGCACCACTGTCGTTGCCACTGGCAACCGTCGGCGACCCGAAGGTGAACATCGCGATCTTCGCGATGTTCGTGGTGGCCACCCTGGCGATCGTGATCCGGGCCTCGCGCAACAACAAGAGCGCGGCCGACTTCTACGCCGGTGGCCGCTCGTTCACCGGCCCGCAGAACGGCGTCGCGATCGCCGGCGACTACCTGTCCGCCGCGTCGTTCCTCGGTATCGCCGGGGCGATCGCACTCAACGGGTACGACGGCTTCCTGTATTCGATCGGCTTCCTGGTGGCCTGGCTGGTGGCGCTGCTGCTGGTCGCGGAGCTGCTGCGGAACACCGGCCGGTTCACGATGGCCGACGTCCTGTCGTTCCGGCTCAAGCAGCGTCCGGTCCGGATGGCCGCGGCCATCTCGACCCTGGGCGTCTGCTTCTTCTACCTGCTGGCCCAGATGGCGGGCGCGGGCGGCCTGGTCGCGCTGCTGCTCGGCATCGACGGCAAGGCCGGCCAGAACATCGTCATCGCGGTGGTCGGCGCGATCATGATCACCTACGTGCTCGTCGGCGGCATGAAGGGCACCACCTGGGTGCAGATCGTCAAGGCCGTGCTGCTGGTGATCGGCGCCGGGATCATGACGATCTGGGTGCTGGCGAAGTACTCGTTCAACCTGTCCGGCCTGCTCGGTGCCGCGGTCGACAGGAGCCCGGCGGCCGGCGAGAAGCTGCTCGGCCCGGGACTGCAGTACGGCGTGACCGGGATCAGCAAGCTCGACTTCATCTCGCTCGGCCTGGCCCTGGTCCTCGGTACGGCGGGCCTGCCGCACGTACTGATGCGCTTCTACACCGTCCCGAACTCGCGCGAGGCCCGCCGCAGCGTCAGCTGGGCGATCTGGATCATCGGCATCTTCTACCTGTTCACGCTGGTCCTCGGGTACGGCGCCGCCGCGCTCGTCGGTCCGGACGCGATCCGGGCCGCTCCCGGCAAGGCGAACTCGGCAGCTCCGCTGCTGGCCTACGAACTGGGCGGGGAGATCCTGCTGGGCGTGATCTCGGCGGTCGCGTTCGCGACGATCCTGGCGGTGGTCGCGGGGCTGACCATCACGGCCAGTGCGTCGTTCGCGCACGACATCTACGGCCAGGTGATCAAGAACGGCCAGGTCAGCGGCGACGGCGAGGTCCGGGTGGCCCGGATCACCGTGGTGGTGATCGGCGCGGTCGCGATCATCGGCGGCATCTTCGCCAACGGCCAGAACATCGCGTTCCTGGTCGCCCTGGCCTTCGCGGTCGCGGCGTCGGCGAACCTGCCGACGATCCTCTACTCACTGTTCTGGCGGCGCTTCAACACCCGCGGCGCACTCTGGAGCATCTACGGCGGCCTGGGCTCGGCGATCTTCCTGATCATCTTCAGCCCGGTCGTGTCCGGCAAGGTCGACGCCAAGACCGGCGCCAGCCTGTCGATGATCACCGACACCGGGATCGACTTCCACTGGTTCCCGCTGGACAACCCCGGCATCGTGTCGATCCCGCTGGCGTTCGTCCTCGGCATCGTCGGAACCCTGACCAGCAAGGAAACCACCGACGTCGACCGCTTCGCCGAGATGGAGGTGCGCTCCCTGACCGGCGCCGGCGCCGAGAAGGCCACCCAGCACTGACCGGCGGGGGCGCCGGTCCCATCACGGGTGACAGCCCGGCGCCCCCGCCCCAAGTCCCTGTCAGGCAGGTCCTGCTGAACCGACGCGAACCTGCCTGACAGCCCCAACCACCCGAGGACCCCAGCACCCGCTGGGGCCCTCGCCGCGTCTTACACACGCTCGCTGGGCACGGTCGCCGTCACTCCAACCGCCGCCGCGTGGTGTCCATCTCGCTGAGTAGTCTGTTGGCTCGCGTGGCGGACCGTGAGGTCAACGTGCAGGTTTCCGTTCGACCCCGAAAGACTGAGCCGTGGCTGACCGACCTGAGATTGTTTGTCTTTGTGGCTCTGTGCGGTTCGTGGACGAGATGCTGGTGGCGAACCGGGAGCTGACGCTCGCCGGGGTCATCGTCCTTGCGCCAGGGGTCTTCCTGGGCGCCGACGCGGGCGAGATCACTGACGAGCAGAAGGTGGCGCTCGGTGATCTCCATCTGCGCAAGATCGATCTGGCTGACCGGGTGCTGATCGTCAACCCCGGCGGGTATCTGGGCGAGTCCACGCGTCGGGAGATCGCCTATGCGCACGCCACCCGCAAGCCGGTGTCGTACACCGATCCCACCTAGTGGAACCACCCCGGGAGGTCCGCTAGCGGGGTGGGGGTGTCGCTGGGGGTGAGCTTCGCGAGGTCGTCTTCGAGGGCGTTCAGGCGGCCGGCGCCCAGGGATTGTTTCCACTCGGTATGGAGTTCGTCGAAGATTCGGGCCGAGAGGGTGAGGGCGGCTCGGCCGTGGGGGGTGAGGGTGAGGAGGATCGCTCGCGCGTCGGCGGGGTTCGGGGTGCGGGTGACGTAGTGGAGGTCGGTGAGTCGGCCGACGGTCTTGGTGGCGGCTTGTTTGGTGACGCCCAGCCGGCGGCCGAGGTCGGAGACCGTGCAGCCGTCGCGGCCGACGGCCTGCAGGGCGAAGCCGTACGCCGGGCGCAGGTCGGGGTGGCCTTGCTCGGCGAGGCGGCGGTGGAGCTCGTCGATGATGCGGCGGAAGGCGCCGGCGAGCAGGAGGGGGAGCTCGTAGCCGTGGCGGTCCATGGAAGGCATCTTGGCAGATCGACAACCTGGTGTACTATTTTCGACAACCGGGTTGACCAAATCGAAGGAGTGCAGATGCGCGTGACCGAGACACCGAACGCCGTGATGACGACGTACGCGTCGCCGACCCAGGGCAGCCAGGAGCTGAGCGTGTGGCGGGTGGAGATGAAGGCGACCGCTCAGGGGCCGGTGCACGTGGTCGACAGCGAACAGGTGTGGACCGGGCTGAGCGGGCACGCGCGGATCAGCCTGGGCACGGAAGAGCTGGAGCTGAAGGCCGGAGAAGCTTTGGTACTGCCGGCAGGTGTCGAGCGGCAGGTGACGGCGACCGAAGACTTCACCGCCGTCGTCAGCGGCTACGGGCACGCCAAGGTCAGCGTCCCCGGTGAGGACACCGACCGCGGCACCCCGCCGTGGATCAGCTGATGCGCGAGCTCAGCTGAAGTCGATCGTCGGCCACAGCTCCAGGAACGCCTCGCGCGACCGATCGCCCCGGTACTGCTCCGCGGCGTGCAGCCGGCCCAGCGTGAACGGATTCCCACCGTCGAGGTGCTGCTGAACGGCGAGCTGCCGCAGCAGGTCCCGCGCGACCACGCTGTCCTGGTGGTCGCCGAGGACCTCCTGGACCTGCTCGGCGCGGTTCGCCAGATCCGTCGCCGCCTGACCCAGCACCGGCACCGCCGACTCAGCGGCGTACCGCAGTCGCTTGGACGCCTTGCGCGTCTCGTGCAGCTCGTGGTCCTGCTCGGCCAGCGTCTCGGCCTTCTCCGCCCGCTTCACGCACTTGCTCATCCGCGTCAGGTCGTTCTTCAGCAGACTCGGCACCTGCTTCTTCGCCTTCGTCTCCGCGTCGAGCAGCGGCGGCGCGGTGACCAGGTCGTCGAGGGTGTCGAGCAGCCGGAAGTACCGCTCGCTCTCCAGCGCCTCGAGCGCCCGCACCCGCGCCTGCTTGTAGACCGCGCGCAGATGGTCGTCGATGTACCCCGCGACGCGGCCCATCACCAGCTCCTGCGGCTGCTCCGCGACCGCGACCAGGAAGTGCTCGCGCAGCACCTCCGCGTCCCGCGCCCCGCCGAGCTCACCCGCGAACCACTTCAGCTCGTCCCGGATCGGGTCCCCGACCTCGCGGTCCACCACCGGCCGGTACGTCGCCAGCGCCGAGCGCAGCCGCCGGGTCGCCACCCGCATCTTGTGGATCGAGTCCGGCAGGTCGCGCCGGACCTCCGGGTCGCGCAGGTGGATCGCCTCGACCTGCGCGGTCGCGTACGAACGGAACAGGTCCGCCGTCGTCGGCTTCGCCGGCAGCTCCCAGGTCTCCCGTTTCGGCACGCGATCGCCCAGCGCACGAGCCAGCTTGCTCGGACCCGAGGCCGGTTTCGCCCCGGCGTCCCGCAGTACCGGCTCGGCGGCTTCGAGCAGCTCGGTCGAGCCGCCGACCAGCTCGACCTCCCACTCGCGCCAGGTCTGCGGCTCCTCGCCGTCGACCGTCGCGGTCACGTGGTCGTCGGCGACCTCGGCCAGCACCTCGCCCTCGGCGTCGAGCAGGCGGTGCACGATCCGGCGCGTCGCCAGCGTCACCACCGGCCCGAGCTCGTGGTCGCGGACGTGCACCCGCACCGCCCGCACGACCTGGATCGGCACCTTGCGCACCGCGCGCCCGAGCGGGTGCTGGATCTCCATCCGCCCGCGCGCGGCCGGCAGCTTGATGTGCCAGCCGTCGTCCTCGCCGCCGGTCCGGCGGCGCAGGGTCACCTTGTTCCGCGCGAGGTGCAGCCCGGCGGTGTCGAAGTAGACCGCCTCCAGCGCGAGCTCGACCGGTTGCTCGACCCGGTCGACCCCGGGCAGCTCGTGCAACGCCGGAAGAATGGCGTGCTCGTCGACGTCGTACTTGGTCTCGATCTCGAGCTGCTCGGTCGGCGTCATCCCCAAGTTTTACCAGTCGGCGCAAGCCAGGGTGTGTCTCCCGGTCCCCCGCCGTAGCGAGCAGGTGCTCGGTGCGGTAGCTCGGTGCGCGGGAGACGAGCGCTGCGATGCGAAGCATCGTGAGCTTGGCTCCCGTGCAGCGAGATGCCGTGCCGAGTGCCGCGCAGTAGGCGGGGGACCGGGAGACACACCCTTAGTCGGCCGCCGCGCGAAGATCGTCCAGCAGTCGGGCGCGGTCGCGATCCGGTCCGCCGGACCGGAGGCCGCCGTACGCCGGGCCGGGCGACCGGCGGTGGGTCCACTCGAGCACGGCGATCAGCGCGGCGACCAGGACGAGCAGCGCGATCATCGCACTCCGACCCCCTTGAAGAACGTGTAGTGGAAGGTCCCGCCGGGCTCGGCGGTGCGTTCCAGGTCGCGGATGCCGCGCGCCCAGGCGTCCGGCGTACTGAGGCCGGTGGCGATCGACCGGTCGCGGACCGAGCCGACCATCGCGATGAACGTCTTGCGGGTGAAGCCGTCGACCAGGTGCGGCAGGGTCTCGTCGGCGTACACAGTGCGCGGCTCGGTGACGACCGCGGTGAACCCTGCGGCGGTGAGCAGCGGCTGGACCCGGCGGCCGATCAGCGCGTCGCCGCCGGCGTCGGCCTGGCTGCGGTTGAGGCACTCGATGACGACCTGAGCGTCCTCGCTGCGCGGGTGGTAGATCGCGGAGCCGTGGTCGCCCTCGACGACCGTGATCGTGCCGCCCGGCCGGAGATGCTCGCGGAGCTTCTGCAGCGCCTCGACCGGGTCCGGCAGGTGTTCGAGCACGAAGCAGACGAACAGGTGGTCGAACTCGGCGTCCGGGAGGTCGTGCAGGTCGCCGTGATGCCACTCGACCTGCCCGTACGGCGCTGCGCCGGCGACGCGGCGTTTGGCCTCGGCGAGCGACTCCTCGGAGATGTCGACCGCGGTCAGCGTGATTCCCGGGCTGCGAGTGAGCAGCTGGACGGTCTGCGCGCCGACGCCGCAGCCGACCTCCAGGACGCGGCTGCCAGGTGCGTACTGCGTGCCGCCGTGCAGGAGCCCGGCCAGTGTGCCTGCCTGGTCGCTGAGGCGGCGGGTCTCGGATTCGGTGTAGCCGTGGACGTAGTCGGTTCCCATGAGTCCACCGTGCGCGCCACAATGGTCCGGTGAGTAGATCCAATCCGGGCGAGATTGGCAGGTCCATAACTGCAGGGTCGGACTTCCTGCAGCTGAGCACTGCCGGTGTCGCACCAGGCGGGCTGTCGACGTGGCTGGCCGACCAACTCCGCGCCGCGATCGCCGACGGCCGCCTGCCCCTGGGCACCCGCCTCCCCGCCAGCCGAGTCCTGGCCGCCGATCTGCAGGTCTCCCGGGGCGTGGTCACCGAGGCCTACCAACGCCTCACCGAAGACGGCCACACCACCGCCAGAGGAAGAGCCGGTACGACGGTCGTCGCGGTTCCCTTCACCACCAAAACCTCAACTTCTTCTGGTGAGTCTCCTCGTCCTGTGGTCGTGCAGGCACCCGGCGTCGACATCTTCGACGCCCTCCGATCAGCCCCGGCGCGGATCGACCTCACCCCCGGCGTTCCCGATCTCACCGCCTTCCCCCGCGCCGCCTGGCTCAAGGCCGAGCGCGCCGTGCTCGACCGGCTCTCCGCCGCGTCCTTCGGCTACGGCGACCCCGCCGGTACGCCGGAACTGCGGCTGGCCGTCGCGCGCTGGCTCGCGCGCTACCGCGGCGTCCAGGTCGACCCCGCCGAGGTCATCGTCGTCGCCGGAGTCGCCCAGGCGCTCAGCCTCATCACCCAGATCCTCACCGCCGACGGCATCCACGAACTCGCCGTCGAGGACCCCGGCTCGCTCGGCTCCCGCCAGCACCTGCAGAACCTCGGCCTGCGCACCCCACCCATCCCGGTCGACGCGGACGGCGTACGCGTCGACGAGCTCTACCGCAGCGGAGCGCGCGCCGTACTCCTGACCCCCGCGCACCAGTTCCCCACCGGCGTCGTCCTGGACGGCGAACGCCGCCGCGAGCTGATCCAGTGGGCGACCGAGACCGACGGCCTGATCGTCGAGGACGACTACGACGCCGAGCACCGCTACGACCGCCCGCCGGTCCCCGCTCTGCGCGCGATGCTCGCCGACCACGTGATCTACGCCGGCAGCGTCTCCAAGCTGCTCGCCCCCGCGCTCCGGATCGGCTGGATGATCCCGCCCCCGGCGTACCGCGACCGCCTGATCGCCGCCAAACGCCTGGCCGACCTCGGCAATGCCGCCCTGCCGCAGCTGGTCCTCGCCCACCTGATGG
The DNA here is from genome assembly GCF_014205135.1 of Kribbella italica. Taxonomy (NCBI): domain Bacteria; kingdom Bacillati; phylum Actinomycetota; class Actinomycetes; order Propionibacteriales; family Kribbellaceae; genus Kribbella; species Kribbella italica. The sequence continues at coordinate 7,099,283 of NZ_JACHMY010000001.1, read as the reverse complement.
AGTCCGGCGACCTCGAACGCCAGCTCCGCTACGCCCGCCGCCGGCACCGCCGGCGCCGCGACGCGATGATCGATGCCATCAGCAACCACCTGCCGACCGCGACGGTCCACGGCGCCGCCGCCGGCCTGCACCTCACGATCACCTTCCCGGCCGGCTCCCTCGACGACGTGGCCTTCGCCACGCAGGCCCTTGCCGAAGGCATCAAGACCCACCCCCTCAGCTGGCACACCCAGACCCCGCACCCACCCGGCCTGGTCCTCGGCTACGCCGCCCGCACCCCGACGGCGATCACCGAGGCTGTCGCGACACTAGCAGCCGTGCTGCGCCGTACGCCGGCACCCACCAGTTCGCCCGCCCGGCCAGGCGCATGAACGCCGGCAGCAGGATCCCGCGGATCACCGTCGCGTCGACCAGGACGGCGACCGCCATCCCGACCCCGATCATCTTCAGGTAGACCACGCCGCCCGTCGCGTAGACCGCGAACGACAGCGCGAGCACCACGGCCGCCGTACTGACCAGTGGAGCGGTGCGCTGCAGGCCGGTCGCGACCGCGAGCTCGTTGTCGCCGGTCCGCAGGTACTCCTCCCGGATCCGCGACACGATGAACACCTCGTAGTCCATCGACAGCCCGTAGACGATGCAGAACATCAGTAGCGGCATGCTCGCTTCCAGCACCCCGGTCGGCGTGAACCCGAGCAGTCCGGACAGGTTGCCCTGCTGGAACACCCACACCATCACCCCGAACATCACCCCGAGGCTCAGCAGGTTGAGCAGCGTCGCCTTCAGCGGGAGCAGCACGCTTCCGGTCGCCAGGTGCAGTACGGCGAAGCTGAGCAGCAGGATCACGCCGAGGACCAGCGGGATCCGCTCGGTGAGCGCCGACCGCCAGTCGAGCATCTCGGCCGGACTGCCGCCGATGATCACGTCGTACGGCGCGGGCACGGCCCGGACGCGGTCGACCAGCGCGCCGATGTCACCTTCCAGCGCGGACTGCGTCGGCGTGACGGTCAGGTAGGTCCCGCCCTCGGCGGTGAAGCGGTCCGAGCCTGGCGGGATCACACGACGGCCTTCGACGTGGACGCCGGCAGCCGAGTCGACCTGCGCGACTCCGTCGACCCGCGACAGTTGCTCCGCGTACTGCGTACTGCGGGCGCCGGGTGTGCCTTCGGCCTGCCGAGCGACCAGGTAGAGCGCGTCAGACTCCTCCTGGCCGAACTCGTCCCGGATCTCGTCGGCGGTGATCCGGCTGGAGGCTTCGGCCGGGAGGATGCGCGCATCAGGCAGACCGAAGCGCAGACCGAGAGCGGGCGATGCGAGCAGCAGGACGAGCGCGAGGACAGCTCCGCCGATCAGCAGCGGACGGCGCATGACCGCTTGCGCGACCCGGAACCAGCGGCCCTGCTCGACCGGCCGACGGCGTACCGGTCCGGCGGCGCGACGACCGAGCAGGGCCAGCGCCGCGGGAAGGACGACCAGGGAACCGACGAGCGCCGAGCCGACGACCAGGATGCCCGCGTAGCCGAACGACCGGAGGAAGGACAGCGGGAACAGGAGCAGGGCGAGCAGGGAGGTCGCGACCGTGAGACCGCTGAAGAAGACCGTCCGCCCGGCGGTCCGTACGGCGACCACCACCGACTCGCCGATGTCGTTGCCCGCAGCAAGTTCTTCGCGGTATCTCGCGATCACGAACAGGCAGTAGTCGACCCCGAGCGCAAGCCCCATCACCAGCGCGAGGTTGGCCGCGAAGGTGGAGACCTCGGTCACCCCGGCGATCATCCGCAGCCCGGCCAGCGCCCCCGCGGTGGCGAAGACGCCGACGCCGAGCGTCAGCAGGGCGAGTGCGACCCGGCGGTAGATCAGGAGCAGCAAGAGCAGCACCATCGGCAGGACGATCGCCTCGGCGCGGAGGAAGTCGGTGCGCGCCTGGGCGCCGATCTCGCGGAACACCTCGTCCTGACCGCCCGCACGGACGGTGAGAGGGCCGGACTCACCGGCGTACCGGTCGGCGAGCTCGCCGACCCGGGCGCGGGCCTCGTTCACCTCGCCCGGGACGCGGACGAGGATCAGCGCTTGGCTCCCGTCCCGGCTGCGCAGTGCGGGGCTGTCGCCGCGGGACCAGTACGAGCCCGTCTCGGCGACACCCGGCTCCCCCGCCAGCCGGCGATCCAGCTCGGCGGCGGCCCGTCGTACGGCGGGATCGTCGACGCCGGGCGCCCCGGCGTCGACGAGCAGGATGAGGTTCGGCGGACCGGTCCGGAACTGGTCCGCGAGCATCTGCCGCGCCTGGTCGGACTCGGACCCGGGAGCGGCGATCCGGGACAGCGAGAGGGCACCGAGCGCGCCGGCGGCGACCAGCAGCAGGGCGACGGTCAGCGCACCGGCCAGGGCGACGACGAGGATCCGGCGCCGGACCACCCATCCGGCGAACCCGCTTCCGGCCCGGTGGTCGGCGGCGATGTCGTGCTGCGGCATGGCGGAGCCCCCAGGGTAGGATGACGAAACGCGAGTGATTGCTCGCATGAGAGTGCAACTGCAAAATACGAGCTATTGCTCGCGTTTGTCAACGGACCTGTCCGGACGGAGGACCCCAGTGGCCGAGGAGCCGCGCCGCCAGGCGCGTGGGCAACGGCGGATGGAGCAGCTGACCGATGCCGCCGCGCTGGTCTTCGCCGAGGTCGGGTACGCGAAGGCGACGACCAACGCGATCGCCAAGCGGGCCGGAGTCTCGCCGGGCACGCTGTACCAGTTCTTCGCGAACAAGGAGGCGCTCGCCACGGCCCTGGCTGACCGCTACCGGACGGCGCTGCAGGAGGCGCACGCCCAGGCGTTCGACCCGACGGCGGCACAGCTGCCGCTGCCCGAGCTGGTCGACCGGATGATCCGGCCGATGGTCGAGGTCAACCTCGCCAACCCCGGTTTCAAGACCCTGTTCGCCGGGCCGGACCTGCCCGAACACCTGACCGCGCCCGCTCGTGCCCTGCAGGCCGCCGTCACCGGCAAGGTGGCCGAGATCGTGGCCGTCCGCGCGCCCGGGCTCCCCGCCGACCGTCTGCAGCAGACCGCGACGGTCGCCACGCAGATCTTCGCCGCGCTGCTCGGCACGGTGCTCGCGGCTCCGCCCGCCGACCGGGAGTCCTGGATCCAGGAGCTCAACCAGGCCCTGGTCGGTTACCTCACCCCGGTTCTTTCCTGAGGGACAGCTCCAGGAAGCATGGCCGGCCGGCTCCGCTAGTTATCCTGTACGACGTCCTGCCGCACGGGCCGGCGCGGGCGCGGCAGGACGAGCGGCGTACCGGTCAGCGGGTCGGGGATGACCTCTGCGGCCAGACCGAAGACGTGCTCGACCACCTCAGGCGTGATCACCTCGGCCGGGTTGCCGGTGGCAACCACCTCTCCGGACTTGAGGGCGATCAGGTGGTCGGCGTACCGGCTGGCGAGGTTGAGGTCGTGGAGGACGAGGACGATCGTCTTGTGGTGCTGGTGATTGAGGTCCTGGACGAGGTCGAGGATCTCCAGCTGGTGGGCCAGGTCGAGGAACGTCGTGGGCTCGTCGAGCAGCATCGTGTCGGCGTCCTGCGCGAGAGCCAGGGCGATCCAGACGCGTTGGCGCTGGCCGCCGGAGAGCTGGTCGAGGGAGCGGTTGGCCAGGTCGGCGGTGCCCGTGGCGGCGAGGGCCTCGGTGACGACCTTCTCGTCCTCGGGGGTCCACTGACGGAACCACCGCTGGTGCGGATGACGCCCGCGGCCGACGAGGTCGGCGACGGTGATGCCTTCGGGGGCGACCGGCTGCTGCGGGAGGAGCCCGAGCTTCGTGGCCAGTTGGCCGCCGGGGATTCGGCGGACGTCGACGTCGTCCAGGTAGACGGTGCCGCCGCGCGGCACCAGCAGGCGGGCGAGGCCGCGCAGCAGCGTGGACTTGCCGCAGGCGTTGGCGCCGACGATGACGGTGATCTTGCCCTGCGGGATGTCGACCGAGAGGTCGTGCACGACCGGCGTACCGTCGTACGCGAGGCTGAGGTTCTCCGAACGCAACATGGTTATCCTCCTCGGCCGACGCGGTTGGCTCGGGCCATCAGCAGCAACAGGTAGGGCGCGCCCAGGAACGCCGTGACAACGCCGACGGGCAACGGGATCGGCGCGAACAGCTCGCGCGCGACGAGGTCCGCGGCGACGACCAGCAGCGCGCCGATCGCGCCGGAGGCGAGCAGGCCAGCGGCGCGTTCGGCGAGCAGGCGGCGGGCGATCTGCGGAGCGACCAGCGCGACGAAGCCGATCGGGCCGGCAGCCGCCGTCGCCAGGGCGGCGAGGCCGACGCCGATCGCGATCAGCAGACCACGGGACAGCTCGACCCGGCCGGCCAAGGTCCGGGCGAGGTCGTCGCCGAGTTCGAGCAGACGGAGTTGCCGTGACGCGACCACGGCGCCGGGGAGCAGCACCAGCAGCGTGAGGCCGATCATCCACACCTCCGCCCAGGAGCGCCCGGCCAGACTGCCGGACAGCCACATCAGCGCGCTCTTGGCCGTGTAGATGTCGGCCAGGGTCAGCAAGTAGGCCGTGAGCGAGCCGATGATCGCCGTGACGCCGATCCCGACCAGCACCAGCCGGTACCCGGCCACACCGCGTTTGAAGGCGAACAGGTAGATGGTGATTGCTGTCAGCAACGATCCGCCGAGCGCGCCGACCGGGAGCCAGAACGGGCTGGCGCCGAGGATGGTGATCACCACGACGGCGGCCAGAGCGGCGCCGGCGTTGATGCCGATCAGGTCCGGGCTGACCAGCGGGTTGCGCGCGAGCCGCTGGAAGATCGCGCCCGACACGGCGAAGGCGAACCCGACGCCCAGTCCGACCAGGACCCGGGGCAGCCGGTTGTTCACCACCACGTCGGTCACGATCAGCGAGCCGTTGCCGGCGAGTGTGCTGAGGACTTGGGCGAGCGGAATCTCGTAGTCGCCGATGGTCAAGGAATAGGCGCCCACAGCAACGGCCACCAGCAGACCGGTCAGTGTCACGACCACCGCGCCGACATCGAGCCGACCTGACAGTGGGCCGATTCGCACAGCCCGGCTCATAGTTCGGCCAGCCTTTGACGGCGTACCAAGGCGATGAAGAGCGGAGCCCCGACCAGTGCGGTGATGATGCCGACCTGCAGCTCGTCCGGACGCACCACCAGCCTGCCGACGACATCCGCCAGCAGCAGCAACGTGGGCGCCAGAACGATTGAGTACGGGAGGATCCACCGGTAGTCCGCGCCGACGATCGCCCGTGCGACATGCGGGACGGCGAGACCGACGAACCCGATCGGCCCGGCCATCGCGGTCGCCGTACCGGCCAGCAGCATGATCGCGAGCCCGGCCAGGACGCGGACGAGGTTGACCCGGGTGCCGAGCGTGGTCGCGAGCTCCTCGCCCAGCGCCAGCTGGTTGAGGGATCGCCCGAGCACCAGCGCCAGGACGATGCCGATGGCAACGAACGGCACGGCCTGGCCGACGATCGGTCCGGTCGCCAGCGTGAGCGACCCGACCACCCAGAAGCGGAACTCGTTCAGCGTCGACAGATCGAGCAACGTCGCCGCCGACGTGACGGACCCGAGCATGGCCGACAACGCCGCACCGGCCAGCGCCAGCTTGACCGGCGTCGCGCCGCCGCGCCCGAGAGCGCCGACGAGGTAGACCACGACGGTCGCGATCAGTGCGCCGCCCATCGCGAACCACACGTACCCGGTCAGGCTCGTCACCCCGAAGACCCCGATCGCCGCGACGACGGCGACCGCGGCGCCGGCGTTCACGCCGAGAATCCCCGGATCCGCCAACGCGTTGCGCGTGACGCCCTGCATCAGCGCACCGGCCATCCCGAGCGCGGCGCCGGCCATCAGGCCGGTCGCGGTCCGCGGCAGGCGCAGGTACCGGATCACCCGATCGGTGTCGGAGCCGGTGAAGTCCGCCGCCGCGAGGTAGACGTCTCGCGGGGCGAACCACTCGGTCCCGGCCAGCAAGGAGAGCAGCACCGCGGCCAGCAGGACGACGAACGCGACGACCAGGCCACCGGTCTTGGTCAGCCCGTGGTGCAGGAGGCCGCCCGAGCCTGTCCCGCCGCGCCGGTCGTCGACGACCAGCGCCGTCACTTGACCAGGTCGGGATGGATGATCTTCGCGATCAGCTCGGTCGAGTTCGCGCCGCGGACGCCGGCCGAGTGGTGCGCGAACAGCCACGGCACGACGTGCTTGTTCTTGACGGCTTTCAGGTTCGCGAACGCCGGGTTCTTCATCAGCTTGTCGACGTCCGGCTGCCCCTGCGCCTCGGTCAGCGTCGCGTCGCAGCAACCGCTGATCAGTACGTAGTCCGGGTCGGCCTTGATGAACTCCTCGACGCTGATCTTCACGTTCCGCTTCGAGGTCAGGCCCGCGAACGCGTTCACCCCGCCGGCCTGCTTGATCAGCACCGTGCCGAAGTCCGGGCCACCGGACACGGTCATCCCGCCGCCCTCGAGCCCGGGCCGCACGATCGCGACCGTCGGCTTGTCCGCGCTCTCCACCTTCGCCTCGACCGCCGCGATCCGGGTCTTCTGGTCGGCGATCACCTGCTCGGCCTTGTCGCTCGCACCGAACAGCTGGCCCAGGTCGCGCAGGTCGGCGTACACGTTGTCCATCGAGACCGTCGACGGGTCGATCGCCTCGTCGCCCTTGCCGTCCGCGGTCGGGCAGAGCGGGCTGAAGATCCAGGTCTGTACGCCGAGGTCGGACAGCGACTTGCGGCTGCCGAAGCTGCCGTCGCTGCCGGCGGCGTTGAAGATGTCGTTGAAGCCGGACAGCACGAAGTCCGGGTTCAGGCTGAGCAGCTCCTCGCGGCTCGGCATGTTCTTGTAGTACTTGCGGTCCTTCTGCGCCGCGACGTACTCGGGCAGCGGCTCGGAGTCGAGGAACGCGGTCCCGATCAGCCGGTCGGAGACGCCCAGCGCGTGCACCATCTCGATGGCCGGCTGGTACGCCGCGAACACCCGCTCCGGCGGGCCGTCGACGGTGACGTCGAGCCCGCAGTTCTTGACGGTCGTCGCGCTCGCGCTCGGACCTTCGTCGGCGCCGGCACTTCCGCAGGCGGCGACCAGGGACAGGAAAACGGCAGCAAGCACTGCCTTGGGTACGACGGCCATGGCGACCGTTCCTCCAACACCTCGTGGACGGGACGCGTCGTGGCCGGTCTCCTGGCTGACGGGACGACCGCATCCGCCGAGCTGACCTTCCCAGCCCCTCCGGGCCAGTGGTCTCACACCTGGTGAACGCTCAGCGGACAATCCCGATCACAGTGGCGAGGGCCGCGCCGGTACTCCACCGGCTTCCCGAACACCACGACCGGCACACGGTAACCCACCCTGCGACCGAGTCGCAGCACACGGTCCACGGGCGACGGTGGGGCGGGGCGGCGGCGGGAGGCGGCGCGGGCCCGGGGCGGGGGCGGGCGGCCGGCGGCGTACGGCGCCTCAGCGGGTGTAAAGCGGCGACACGGCCAGCGCGAAGGTGACCATGTCGTCGGTCTTCACCGTGTTCCCGGGGAGCGGGACCAGGTCGGCGATCTTGCCGGTGCCGACGCGGATCGTGCCGCGGCCGGTGGCGGTGTCGACGTACCCCTCGTCGCCGAGCGGCACGGACTGGGACGTGGGCGCCTTGCGGACCGAGGCCATCGCCGCCTCCGCGTCGGGGACCCGGCGGGCCGTGGTGTACAGCACACTCGTCGCGGTGATCCAGCCGCAGACGATGTCGCCCGCGGGTGTCGCGCTGTCGCGCCGGGCCGTGGCCACACTGCCCATCACCTTGGCGGCCGCGTTCGTCCCGCGGTCGCACTCCGGCCGGCTGATCATCGGCGCCGCCTCCGGCAGCCCGGCGGCCTGACGCGCCGCCTCCTGCGCCAGTACGACGTACTTGGTCGGCGTCGCCGCCGGGCCCTCGACCTTGTACAGATGCGTCCCCAGCAGGAACACCGCGAACTTGCTCGTCCCGAACCCACCCTGCCCGACCGCGATCGCCCGAGCCGGCTCGCCCTTCGTCGCGGCGTACGCCTTCTGCGCGGCCGTCAGCTCGGTCCTCGTCGCCGGCAGCACCGACACCCCGAGCCGCAGCGCAGGCCCGTCCGGGTTCGTGCTCAACCCCAACTGACAGATGTCGTAGCTCGGCATCCCGATCTCGGCCGGCACCCCCTCCAGCTGAATCCGCACCGCCGGCACCGCCAACGTCGCCTGCACCAACGACTGATCCATCCGCACACACAAGGTGTCCGCCACCTTCGCCGTCGGCGGAACCCCCGGCGACTCCGAAGGACTCTCGCTCGGCGTCTCGGTCGGCGTCGTACTCACCGAAACCAACGGCGGCACACTCGGCGCGGTCTCACCGGAACCCCCACCACATCCGGCCACGACAAGCCCGGCCACCACGAAGACAACTACTGGACGGATACGCATGGTGACCCGACTCTAGCCGGAGCTCCGCAGCTCCCGCTCCTCCTGCGACGGTCCTCCTCCGCGATGCCTTTCCACCAGGGTGGAAACGGGGGCGCCGCCGGGAATTCGGCACGGGCCGAATCTTCTTTCTGGCCCGTCCGGCGGCCGCACATACTCATCCGCACATCAGGGGTGCGGATGATCGTCGGAGGGGACGGCATGGTGCGGAGAGTTCTTGTCGCGTTGTTGGTGGGGGTGTTCGGCGTTTCGGCGTCGACGGTCCCTGCGCAGGCGATCTCAGGTGGTGCAACGGTGAACCCGAACTGGACCGGGTTCGTGGTCAAGATCAACATCGGTGGTGCGAACCCACGGGCATGCACGGGTGCCCTGGTCGACCCGCAGTGGGTCGTGACCGCCGCGAGTTGTTTCGCCGAGGGTGCCCAGGGCGTGGTCAAGCCGGGCCTTCTGGCCAGTCCGACGACGGCGACGGTCGGACGGCCGAATCTCACGGCCGCGGCCGGGCAGGTGCTGCCGGTCGACCGGATCGTGCCGCATCCGAGCCAGGACGTCGCGCTGCTGCGACTGGCGCTGGTCGCGACGACCGGGTCGCCGATCGCAGTGAGCGGTACGGCGCCTTCGGCCGGCGAGCTCCTGGCGGTCTCCGGCTACGGGCGCACGGATGACACCTGGGTGCCCGACGAGCTGGAGGCCGCGAAGGTGGCGACCACTGACGTCTCGAGTGCGACCTTCGGCGTACTCGGGTACGAGGACCCGGCAACCCCGGCCGACGAGCCGCCCGTCTCTGCCTGTCAGGGCGATGCAGGCGGCCCGGTCACCCGGCCCGGAGCCTCGGGTGGGCAGCCTGAAGTGGTGGGCCTGCTGATCGGCTCTGCGCACGACGGCTGTCTGGAGGAGTCCACCGAGGAGGGCACCGGCGCCACGGCGGTCCGCCTCGACGGTCTGCGCGACTGGATCGACACCAACACTCCGGGGTACCGCAGCGGTTTCCATGCGACGTACCTGAGCACGGCCAGCCCCACCACTCCCGGAAAACAAGGGGGAATCGGCGGATTCGACTTCCACGTGGCCCAGGACCAGGTGGTCGCGTTCGACTACGACCATTCGGGCCGGCAGGACCACCTGCTCATGTACCGGCCCGGGAGCAACACCGTCATCATCTCGAAGCTGGACGTCAAGAACCCGCAGGACCCAGCGGACGACAAGTACGTGGCAGTGTTCGTGAGCAAGACCGGAATCGGCGGGTACGCGCTGACCAGCACCGCGGACCGGATCGTGCCGTTCGACTACGACCACGACGGTCAGCTGGACGAACTGGCCGTCTACCGGCCGGGCGCGCAGCAGTTGACGATCATCAGCCATGGTCAGGGATCCTCGTTCAGTACGGCGTACTCCACCCCGTGGTCGATCCTGAGCTCCGACGCGCGGCTCCTGGCCTACGACTTCGACCGCGACGGCAAGTCGGACGACCTGATGGCGTACCGGGTCGGCAGCAACCAGGTCTCGGTGATCACGAAGGGCAGCGGCGCCGCCTTCACGGACAAGCTGCCGATCACCTCGGGCGGCCTGCCCGGCTACACCCTGACCGCCGCCGACCGCGTCGTCGCCTTCGACTACGACCACACCGGCAAGAACGACGACCTGTTCGTCCAGCGCGGCGGGGCGTCGACGCTGACCGTCTTCACCCGCGGCTCCGGCAACACCTTCACCAAGACCTACAGCACCTCGTGGTCGATGCTCGGGAGGAACACCGACGCCATCGCCTACGACTACGACCACGACGGCCGCTCCGACGACATCCTGGCCTACCGCTTCGGGGAGACCGGCCAGTACTCGATCATCTCGAAGGGACCGGGCGCGGCCTTCGAGGACAAGGTGCCGATCACCACGGGCGGAATCGGCGGCTACGACCTCAAGGTCAGCTCCGACCGGCTCGTCGCCTTCGACAGCGAGCACGTCGGCAGCCGAACGAACCTGCTGGCCCACCGCCCCGGCAGCGGCATCGCCTGGGTGATGGACCGCCTCGACCCGCCGCTGCCCAGTACGGCGCCGGTGCAACGACCGCGGGGCGAGACCTCCATCGTGGAGGGCTTCGCGTACCCCGGCGCTGCACGGATCCTCGACGAACTGGGAGTCGAGCTGATCTCGGGCGACGGGCACATCGTGCTCGACGAGGGCTGTGTGGTCCAGCCCGACGAGGCCGGCGTCGGATCGATGAAGGTCCTGTACACGGTCGAGTCCGGCGGGCGCCGGACGCTGTGCCTCACCGTTCTCGGTGACACGGGACGCATCGACCTGATGATTCCGAACGTCTACTCGATCCGCGGAGACGGGTACGAGTCGAACACCGGGCACGACTTCGTCGCGCGGATCGACACGCCGTCGGATCCCGTGGTGGAGATCGAGGGCGATTCGGACTCGTACAACCCGGTGGGGATCGGCGCTGATCCCGAGTCGGAGCCCACCACGCTGCTGCAGATCCGGGTGCCGTGATGGCCGGGCGGAGCAAGCAGGCCGGCAGCGGCATCAGAACGACCGTTGCGTGGCGGTCGCGCCGCCGCCGGGTGCGGATGGCGATCGCGGCGGTGGTGATCGGTGCGCTCGGCGCGTCGTACCTGGTGTCGACCGGGCAACCCGCTGCCGCGAACGAGGCCGCATCGGCCGAACCGCGAGAGTGTGTTCGAGCCGCGGTCGTCGCGGCCTGGGAGTCCGGTGGGCCACAGGTCAAGGCGGCGGCACGGACCGCTCTGCTCGGCGACGAAGCCGCTGTCTGCGCCTTCGTGAACGAGCGCTGGGCCGAGCTGGAGGACGCGGACCGAAGCATCCTGGCGAACCAGATGCACGCCACCGGCGGACCGTCGACCAAGGCCGCGGTGACGCAGGCGCTGGACGCGGAGGACCCGGAGGTCCTTCGCACGTTCCTGGAGTCCGGCTGGCGGGACCCCTGGCACGCGGATCAGGAGATCCGCATCAACCAGATGGTCCAGACCGGCGGTCCGCAGTTGCGGGCGGCCGCCACCCGGGCGATCGACGCGGGCTCCGTCGACGGACTGCGGCAGTTCCTCGAGTCGGGCTGGGAGGGCCCGCACCACGCGGATCTGGAGGTGCGGGTCAATCAGATCCATGCCACCGGTGGAGCGTTGGTGAAGCAGGGGGCGCAGCGCGCGCTCGACGCCGGAAACGTCCAGGCCTTGACCCGGTTCATCGAGGTGGACTGGGGTGTGGCCGCTGCGCGGGACCACGAACGGAACAGCCTGACGGACCTGCTGAGGGCGGCCAAGGAAGCCGGCGCCGAGGCGAAGGCGGAGACGCTCGCGGCCAAGGAACAGGCCGATCGGGCGGTCGCCGAGGCGGACGCCGCCCGGCGAGCAGCGATCACGGCACGCGACGCGGCGAACGCGGCGGCGGGGAACCAGCGGGACGCCGAGATCGCGGCAGGCAACGCGGCTCGCGCCGCGCAACAAGCCGCTGCCGCCGCGCAGCAGGCGGTCGGGGCGGCGAACGAGGCCGCCGCGGCGGCGCGTGAGGCGTCCAGGGCCGCGGTTCGCGTGGCGCTGGCTGCCTCACTCGCCCAGACCAAAGCCGCTGAGGCGTCGAAGGCCGCGGCAGCGGCGCGTCTCGACAAGAACGCCGCGGGCGCGGCCCGGGACGCCGCGCGCGCCGCTCGGGTCGCCGCCGAGGGCGCGAACACGGCCGGCGCAGCGATCCAAGGGGCTGTCGACGCGCTGAACCAGGTCCGGGCGGCGGCCAATGCCGCAAGCTCCGCGGGCGCCAACGCCACTGCGGCCGAAACGGCCGCCAAGGAGGCTGCTGCCGCGGCAACAAGAGCGGGAGCCGACGCTTCCAAGGTCTACGCGGCCGCACAGCGGGCCAGGGCGGCGTCCCTGCGAGCCTCGCGAGCCGCTGCGGCAGCGATCGCGTACGCCAACACCGCGGCGACCGAAGCGATCAAGGCACGGAACGCGGCCCTGGCCGCCGCGGCCAACGCTACGCGTGCAGCGACGGCGGCCGAGGACGCCGCGGAACACGCCGGGAACGCAGCCAACGCAGCAGCACTGGCGAGGGAGCACGCACAGGCGGCAGAGGCCGCGGCCACCGCTGCCCAGACCGCTGCCGAACAGGCGGGCGCGATCTACACCGCGGCGCGCGAGGCCGACCGGGAACGCCTGGAGGTGGCGCACGAGCAGGGGCTGGAAGCGGCTCGCGAGGCGTCGCGCATCATCCAGACGGACGGTCTCGACGTGCCGTCGTACGACCAGCCGCAAGCCGACTGGCACACCCCGGCGGTGAGCGCCGCGCTCGAGGTGATCGCGGACCCGGGCACGTCGCGGGAGGTGGCGGTGGCGAAGGGACGCGAGGTGGCACTGGCCATGGTCCGTATGCCGGGGACCTGGACCAACGAGGCGGCTCGCGACGCCCTGGCCGGCGACGACGAGCAGATCCTGACCTTCGTGCGGGGCGGCCTGGCCGAGGCGGAGGGAATGGACGATCGCACGACGCTGGCCGGGCTGGGCAGTACCGGAACGCCGGCCATGCAGGCGGCGATCAAGACCGCCGCACGCGGGACCGATGCCCAGGTCTCCGCCTTCCTCAGGAACGTGACCTACCCCGAACGCGTCGACGAGGACACGCTGGCCGTCAACCGGATCCTCGCGGCGGCACGGAAGAACGGCGACCAGCACACCGTCGACGCGGCGACGCACGCGCTCGACGACGGTTCCGCGAACACACTGCGGGCGTTCGTCAAGACCGGTCAGCACGCGGCCCGGGAAGCCGACGAGGAGATCAAGGTCAACCAGGTCCTGGCCCGCGCACCGGAAGGCAGCGAGCTGCGGATCGCGGCCGACATCGCGTTGCAGGGGCCGCGCGCGTTCCGGACCAAGTTCATCGAGCAGGGGCACTACCAGGCGGCGTTACGGGACCAGGACACCGCGGCGCACGAGGAGGTCGTCGCGTCCTTGGTGACCCAGGCGGAAGAGGCGGCGTCCCGCGCGCTGGAGAACTCGATGCGTGCGTGGGAGTCCGCGGCGCGGGCGGCCGGCGCGGCCGCGGAAGCTGCCGAGCACGCCGCTGCCGCCGAGCAGGCGGCGCGGGACGCGAGTGCGCACGCCACGGCGGCCGCCGCGGCCGCGAGCCGGGCTCATGCCTCGGCGAACCAGGCGGCGGCGTCGGCGCGGACGGCCATCAGCGCTGCCGCGTCCGCGCACAAGTCCGCGGCGTCCGCGGCCCAGTCGGCGACCTGGGCGCGCATCTCCCTGTCCAAGGCGCAGAAGTTCGCGAACCAGGCCATCGACAGCGCGAACGAGGCCCGGCGGCTCGCCGAGGAAGCCGGCCAGAGCGTCATCGAGGCGGCCGCGGAGTACGACCGGGCCCTCGGCGCGGCCTACCGGCTGATGACCGACGAGCTGGTGGCCCAGGCAGCGGCGGCGACGGGCACGTGCCGCAATCCGCTGCTTCCCGGCGAGTTCACGGCCGAGGGGTACAACCTGGACTGCCTGCAGGACATCGCGGACAACACCGTCGAGCTCGTCGAGGACGGCTTCGACCCGACCCAGCTGGCCTACAAGCAAGGAGTCTTCTGCGAGAACCTGTACGGGCGCGGCGGTCCGCTGTTCGACCGCTGCCTGGCGCACGTGCTCAGCCCGACCTTCATGACGGACGTTCTGACCGACGGGATCGGCGACCTTCTCGACACCATCCACGCGATGGTCGCGGGCCTGAGCGCCATTCTGGAGGAAGTCGCCGTCTGGCGGCTCTGCAAGGGCCCCTGCAAGAAGCTCTACAAGATCCTGACCGGCGACGTGCTGGAGTACGACACCTTCTCCGAGTGGTTGTACTGGAGACAGGTCGAGGCGCGGGAGGAGAGCACCTCGGTCTCGCACTGGCGAGACGTCGCGGTCGGCAACTGGAACATGGTCCAGTGGTACTTCGAGAACAGTTGCTTCGCTCCGCCGTCGGGCATGAGCATCGCCGCTGCCCCGAAGTACCACCACTGCGCGACGCAGAAGGCGAGGTCGGCCCTCTCACAGGCGGGCTGGACCCCACGGGTCTACGACGTCGGTGGGGGTTTCACGGCCAGTCTCAAGATCGAGCACATGGTGCACATCATGATCCGGCACATGTGGGAGTACTTCGGTACGGAGGCCAAGTCGACGCAGACGTACTTCGCGCCGACCGACACGATCGCCAGCGTGACCGGTTACCTGGACCGCGTCGTGCGACAGAATGCTGTCGGCATCCGTGCGTACTTGAACGGAACCCGGAGCAGCTCCCAGTTCACCTTGGTGATCGACGGCTACACGTACGTGCTGGGCATGCGCCGGGACGGCTCGATCGGTCAGTTCTACCGGAAGTGACCGATCACTGGACGGGTGGACTCCCGAAACATCGGATGGGTGGTGACCGTCGACGTGTCTGACGCGAGACTCACGCTGGCCGGCGTGCTGGAGGCTCCGGCAGGTCACGGGACGCTCGTGTCGGTCGGGATGGGACCGGACGGGCCGGCCGCAGTGTGGTCGAGCTCGTCCGGGGCCGCCGACATCCTGGGACGGCAGTCGACCCCGGACGGCGCGTCGTACGCGGCAACGAGGACGGCCACCTCTCCGTCCGCCGTACTCGTGCGTCATGCGGCTGACGGCTCGATCCTGCCGGAGGTGACTGTCGTCGACCGGTTCCCGGTGGCGCACCCGCTGGTGCAGCCGATGCCGGACGGGGGTTACCTGATCGTGGGGGCGCGCTGCCGATGGTCCGACGGCACCCCGGAGCAGAACGCGATCGTGTACTCCCGCGACGGCGTCGTCGAGCGAACCGGGACGCTCGGCGACGGCGTCGAGCATCTCCAGGTGGACGACGACGGCAGGATCTGGGCCGGGTACGCCGACGAAGGAGTGCTCGGTGCCTTCGGATGGAACGGTCCCGGCCCCTTGCCGCTCGGAGCGCCGGGCGTCGTCCGGTGGTCTCCAACCTTCGACAAGCAGTGGGAGTTCCCGTCGGACGACGTGTGGATCGACGCCTGTTACGCACTGAACGTCTCCGGCGACACCGTGCTGGCCTGCCCGTACGCCGACTTTCCGGTACTGCGGATCCGGCAGGGTGAGGTCGAGGTGGGCACGACCAGCGCCGAGGGTCCCAACGGGATCGTGGCCGCGGGCGACACCGTCGGCCTGATCGGGAGCTACGACGAACCAGGCAGCGTCCTCGTCGGGCGGCTGACGGACGGGCAGCTGGAATCGCCGCGCACGTGGAGCCTCACGATGCCCGACGGGAGTCCTGTTCCGCCCGTCCGTGTCACCTGCCGTGGCTCGGTCGCGCACTTCTTCGTCGGGACCGCGTGGTTGCGGTTCACCCTCACTGGGGGACCTCCGTCAGGGCCCCGTCCTGTCAGGTCTCCGCAGGTGTGACAGCGCTTTGAAAGTGCAGGCACGTGGAATGTGTGGTGGCACCGGGCTCCGGTGTCACCACCTGTTTGCGTGCACCGGAGGTTGCCGATGCTGCGGATCCACTTCACCTCGGAGGACCTGATGCGGGTCCGGCTCGCGGCCGGGCCGGATCCTCTGTGGGAAGCGATGCTGAGCGCGCATCAGGTCGACCTGGTCGGCGGGCCGGTGGTGTTCGGGGAGTGGCGGTCGCGGGTGCGGGCCGTGCTGTCCTCGGAGGCGCGTGTGTACCTGCGGCTTGCGTCGCAGCAGGGGTACACGCCCGACTTCCTCACGTCTGCGGGCGATGCCGGCGAGCTGGACGAGGGCCTCGACTCGGTGGTCGGTACGTCGACGGCGCGCTTCCGGAACGAGCTGGGGATCCTTGGCCGGCAGGGTGAGGTGTCTCGGTGGGCGGCCGATCCGCCGGGGTCGGCCGGGGCCCGGCGGCGGTTGGCCGCTGGTCTTCGGGCCTATCACGACGAGGCGATCGCGCCGTACTGGAGTGCGCTGAGCCGCAACGTCGACACCGACATCGCGGCTCGCGCGCGGATCCTGACCGGCGCTGGGACGGCGGCGCTCCTGGCGTCGGTGCATCCGTCGATCACGTGGCGGGAACCGGTGCTGACCATCGACACCCGGGTGGAGCGTGACCTGTACCTGGAGGGCAGGGGGCTGACCTTGCAGCCGGCCTATTTCTGCTGGCGCACGCCTTTCGCGCTGGCCGGCGCGGCCCTCGCACCCGTTCTCGTCTACCCGTTGCGGCACCGGACCTCGTCGCTCCAGTCGTCCAGGACCGATCAGCACGAGCGCGCACTCGCGGCGCTGCTGGGCAGGACGCGCGGGGCGGTGCTGGTCGCTCTGACCTACGGCGCGAGCACGGGCGAGCTGGCACGGCAGCTCGGTGTTTCCGCGCCGTCGGCCTCCGAGCACGCGACCGTACTGCGCGAAGCCGGTCTGGTCGCCTCGCGACGCGAGCGGAACAGCGTGTGGCACACGCTGACACCGCTCGGTCACGCCGTGCTGGACGCCGCGACGGCTCTGCCGGACGCCGGTCAGCCGTCCCGCGTCCGGTCGCGGGCCTGACGGCTGATCCGCGCCCCCGCGCAACAGCGTCCGCTAGCTCGGGGTTGCGCGGAGTTCTCGTTCCCGTACGGCGTGTTCGTCGGTGCGGGCGTCGTACCGCCAGAAGTCCTTGAGCCACACCGCTGTGCCGACGACGCCGGCCACGCAAAGGATGCCGCCGCTCACGATGGAGGTGCGGACGCTGGTCAGGTCGGCCACCAAACCGGAGCGGGACTGGCCGCCCAGTGGGCCCAGTGAGTACGACAGCATCTCGATGCCGGCCAAGCGGCCACGCATTTCGTCGGGGATCGTCTGGTTCCAGATCACGGCGCGGAACAGGCCGGAGATCATGTCGGCCCCGCCCGCGACGGCGAAGAAGGCGATGGCGAACCAGATGTTCGGGGCCAGGCCGGCGATGCCGACCGAAGCTCCCCAGGCGATGGTGGCCAGGGTGACCGCGCGGCCGTGGTGGTGGACCCGGCGCGCCCAGCCGCTGGTCAGCGTCGCGAGCATGGCCCCGACGGCTTCGGCGCTGTAGAGGAGGCCGAGCAGTTTGGGTTCCTTCAGGACCTCGGTCGCGAACGCCGGGAACAGCACGATCGGCATCGCGAGGAACATGCCGACCATGTCCACGGCGTACGTCCCGAGCAGATCGCGCCGCCGGACGGCGTACTTGATCCCGTCCCCGATCGCCCGCAGGCTCGGTGGCGTGCTGTGCTCGCTCGGTTTGTACGAGCCCAGCAGCAGGAACAGCAGCGTCGCGATCGCCAGCCCGGCCAGCTCCACGGCGTACGCCCACTTCACACCGGCCGTGCCGACCAGTACGCCGCCGAGCGCGGGCCCGGCGAGCTGGCCGACCTGCAGGATCAGCGAGTTGAGCGTCACCGCGGCGGGCATGTCCTCGTGCCGTACGACGCGCGGGAACAGCGCCTCGCGCGACGGCCGCTGCAGCGACGACGCGATCGCGTTCAGCGCGCCGCAGACGTAGATCAGCCAGATCTGCGGGCTCGCCAGCAGGGTGTTCGCCAGCAGGGCCGCACAGATCACCACCTGCGCGACGCCGGTCAGGACAAGCATCTGGCGCCGGTCGACGTGATCGGCCAGCGCGCCGCCGTACAGGCCGAAGATCACCAGCGGGGCAATCGTCACCAGGCCCATCGCGCCGACCGCGAAGTTCGAGCCGGTCAGCTGGTAGAGCTGGAACGGCAGCGCGACGTACCCGACCATGCCGCCGAGGAAGAACACCGAGCCCGAGATCACCAGGATGCGGAAGTCGCGGGACTGCCGCCACGGGGTCAGATCCACCTTCAGACGGTCCAGCCGCTCGCGGAAACTTGTTGCCACTGGCACATAGTGGCACCCGGCGGCGGGCCGCGACGACCCTATTTCGGCCCTACGGTCGGCTCTGGACGCGGTCTGGACCGGAACCAAACGGCCTCAGCCGGCGTCAACACCAACGGCGCGGGGGACGGCTCGGCGCCGGAGCACAGACGGAGAACCAGATGATCTCGACCACGACGGTCCGAACCCGGGCCTTCGCCCTCGTCGCCGCGGGCGCGGTAGCACTCGGTACGGCGTTGCTGACGCCGGTCACCGCGACCGCGACCGCGAGCCCGGCGACCGCCGCCGCGCCGATGCAGGTGCAGAGCGGTGTGCCGTTCACGCTGAAGCCCGGCGAGATCCTGCGCCCGGGGCAGTACCGCCGGTCCTGGAACAACAAGTACACGTTCATCATGCAGAAGGACGGCAACGCCGTGCTCTACCAGGGCAAGACCGCCCTGTGGTCGAGCGCGACGAACGTCAAGGGCTCGTCGATCTCGCTGCAGCGCGACGGCAACCTGGTCGTCTTCCTGAGCACCCGCGCGATCTGGCACAGCAACACCAACGGCAAGAAGCCGTCCGGCCTGGTCGTCCAGGACGACGGCAACCTGGTGATGTACGACACCGCCAAGCACGCCTACTGGTCGCGCTGGACGGTCATCGAGACGCTGAACCCGGGCCGCGCCCTGAAGACCGGCCAGCTGCTCTACTCGCGCAACGGCATGTACCGCCTGCAGATGCAGAGCGACGGCAACCTGGTCCTGGTCAAGGCCGGCAAGACCCCGCTGTGGTCCAGCAAGACCAGCAAGAAGGGCGCCTTCGCGATCATGCAGACCGACGGCAACCTGGTCGTCTACGTCGGCAAGACCGCCCTGTGGTCGAGCCGCACGAACAAGAAGGGCTCGATCCTGCAGATGCAGGGCGACGGCAACCTGGTCATCTACTCCGGCCGCACCCCGGTCTGGTCCACCCGCACCGGCGGCAAGTAGCCCTTGCTCTACTCCTCTACCAGCGGTAGGAGCGCGCTGAGGTCGGTGCGCTCTCCGCTGGCGCGGAGTTTGCCGCTGTCGCGGGCCTCGGGCCAGGTGATGCGGCCGAGGCCCAGGTCGATCCAGAGCTCGGGGGGCATCTCGACGACGGCGCCGGGGGTGCCGCGGGTGTGGCGGGGGCCCTCGATGCACTGCACTGCGCCGTACGGCGGGACGCGCACCTCGACGGCGTGGCCGGGGGCCTTGGTGACCAGCAGCTTCAGCAGTTGTTTCACCAGGAGTTTCAGATCGGCCCGTTCGGCTTCACCTGCCTGGTAGCGGCGTAGTGCCGTGTCGAAGTCCACGACGGGCCAGCGTAGTCGCGGTTTCGCTCCCGCCCCCTTCGTGGTCGATAATCGAGGGCGACGACGATGCGATGCGGAGGTCCGGATGCTCACGCCCAGGCACCAGGCGCTGGTGGCGACACTGGCCGGGATGACCGTCGGGGTGGCCGTCTTCGGCACCGTGCTGGCCATCAACAGTGCGAACGGGGATGGCTCCGCGCAGACCGTCGTCACCAGTCCGACCCCGAGTCCCACGACGACCGCGACCGACGGGCTCCAGCCGGGCGCGTTGCAGTTCGTCGCGCAGACGTTCGGCACCGACCGGTCGCCGGTGAGCGCCGAGGTCCCGACGGGCTGGAAGAGCAGTCAGACCGGCACCAGGCCGCGGTACGTCGATCCGACCGGCGTCTGGCAGGTCCGGTTCGACGCGCGCGGCAGCAAGCAGACGCCGGACGCGCTGCTCGAGGCACGCCAGGGCAGCATCGACGAGCCGGACTACAAGGTGCTCAGCACCGAGAACACCACGCTCGTCTACACCTACACCGACGACGCGCGCGGCCCGCGGATGGGCCTGTCGCGCTGGATCCCGGCCGGGGACAGCGGCCGGTCGGCGGTCGAGATCACCGTCGGCGGCCGCCCGCAGGACGAGGCGGGGCTGCGCGCCGTGCTGGAGCGGGCCACCGAGACCCTGCAGCTGCCGGGCTCGGGCGACGACCGGCCCAGCTAGTACGCCGTACAGCCGGTCAGCACTTGAGGTCCGCCGCCGGCGCCGAGCCCTGCAGCAGGTAGCTCTCGACCGCGGTGTCGACGCACGCGTTGCCGGCCTTGTAGCCGGTGTGGCCGTCGCCGTCGCGGGTGATCAGCACCCCGCTCTCCAGCCCGCCCGCCAGCCCGACCGCCCACCCGTACGGCGTCGCCGGGTCGCGGGTGGTCCCGATCACGACGATCGGCTTCGTGCCGGGCGCCTTGATCGAGTGTGGCTTGCCGGTCGGCTTCACCGGCCAGTTCGCGCAGCTCAGCGACCCCCAGAGCAGGTACGCGCCGAACCGCGGCGACTCGGCCTGGTACTTCGACGCGAGCGCCTTCGCCTCCGCGACCGACCTGATGTCCTGGCGGTCGAGGCAGTTCACCGCGTAGATCGCCTCGTTCGCGTTGGTCGTGTAGCCGCGCGGGGTCCGGTCGGTGTTCTCGTCGACGATCGCGAGCAGCCGCGAGCCCTTGCCGGCCAAGCCGTCGGCGACGGCCTCTTCCAGCCGCGGCCAGGCCTCCCGCGAGTACAGCGGGTAGATCACGCCGAGCACCGCGAGGGCCTGCGTGACCTCGCGCTCCCCGCCGGTCGGGATCGGCTTGGCGTCGGTCTCGGTGAGCAGCTTGTCGACCGCGGCCAGCACCTCGGCCTTGGTGGTGCCGAGCTGGCAGTTGCGGCCCGCGCACTCCTCGGCGAACGCGTCGAGCGCGGTGTCGAAGCCCTTGGCCTGGGCGATGTTGTTCTCCTCGGCCGTCTTCGCCGGGTCGACCGCGCCGTCCAGGACCAGCCGGCCGACGTTCTTCGGGAACAGTTCCGCGTACGTCGCGCCGAGGAAGGTGCCGTACGAGTAGCCGATGTAGTTCAGCTCGACGTCGCCGACCAGCGCCCGCAGTACGTCGATGTCGCGCGCCGCGTCCTCGGTCGAGACGTGCGGCAGCAGCTTGCCCGAGCGCTCCTCGCAGGCGTCGGCGAAGCCCTTCGACACGGTGTTCAGCTCGTTGATCTCGGCCTCGTTGTCGGGGCTGCCGTCGGTCGCGATGAACTTGTCCTGCTCGGCGGTGTCCAGGCAGCGCACCGGCGTCGAGTCGCCGACACCGCGCGGGTCCCAGCCGACCACGTCGAACTTGCGCAGCAGCGCCGGGCCGAGGACGAACGAGGCCGCAGCGGCGAACTGGACGCCGGAAGCGCCCGGGCCGCCCGGGTTGAGGAAGAGCGTGCCGATCCTGCCGGTCCGGTCGCGGGCCGGGACCTTGCGGGCGCGCAGCTCGATGGTGTCGCCGGCGGGCTTGGTGTAGTCCAGCGGGACGGTGATCGTCGCGCACTGGCTGCCCGAGCCGCAGCGCTGCCAGGAGGGCGTCTGCTGGTAGAACTTCTCCAGCCCGGTGGGGATCGGGCCCGCCGGTGCGTTGGTCGGGTTGCCGCCCGTCGTACCGCCGCCGCCGTCGGCGTCCTGCGCCCGCGAGGCGACGCCGCACCCACCGACCAGCGCCACGACCAGCAGCCCTGCAACCACCCTGCACGTCTTCACTACGAGCCGTCTCCCGTGTTGTCGTCCGGTCCAGCCGTGGTGGACCCAGTGTCCGTCGGCGAATCGCTCAAACGCCGCCGGCGGCGTGGCTTGCGCCTGCGAGGGGCGGACTCCCCGTCCGCGGGCTGGGTGTCCGTGGACTGCCCCTCCGGCGTCGGCTTGGGCGGCGTGGTCTGCCGGGCAACCGGAGTCGGGAGGTCAGCCGGCGCGTCCGGTGTGGTGGTGCTGCTCGCCTCGTACTGCTGGCGGGGTGAGCACACGTCCGCCCGGCTGCAGGCGCAGCGGCGGCCGGAAGCAGCGAGCCGTACGACGACGGTGTCGCTCGGGACGTTGTGCCCGACGACCACGCCGTCTCCGGCGGGCGTCTCCACCGGCGTACCGACCGAGGGCGCCTTGGCGTTGAACTCCTGGTAGAGCGGGTGCTCGTACTTCAAGCAGCACATCAGCCGGCCGCACGCGCCCGAGATCTTCAGCGGGTTGAGCGGCAGGTCCTGGTCCTTCGCCATCCGGACGCTGACCGGCTCGAAGTCCTTGAGGAACGTCGCGCAGCACAGGTCGCGCCCGCACGGTCCGATCCCGCCCTGCAGCCGGGCCTCGTCGCGCGCGCCGACCTGGCGCAGCTCGATCCGCGCCCGCAGTCCACGCGCGAGGTCCCGGACCAGCTCGCGGAAGTCGACGCGGTGCGGCGCGGAGAAGTACACGATCACCAGCTGGTCCACGTCGGCCCGCCGGTCGACGAAGTCGATCCCGACCACCTTCATCGGCAGCCCGTGCTCGCGGATCAGCCGCTTCGCGGTCAGCCGCGCGTCGGCGCGGCGGTCACGGTTCTGCTCGTCGCGCTGCAGGTCGGCATCGGTCGCGACGCCCTCGCAGAGCGGCAGGCCGCCGATCTCCTCGGTCACGTACTGCGGCGCCCACACGCACTCGGCGACCTCGGGCCCGTCGTCGGTCGGGACCAGCACCTTCTGCCCGACCCGCGGCCGGTGCGGACCGGGGTCCAGGTAGTACAGCCGTCCGTACCGCTCGAACGACACCGCCATCACCATGCCCACGCGGCCAGACTAGGGCATGGCTCCCAGTTCCCCGCCGTAGCGAGCAGGTGCTCAGCGCTTGCTGTCCTTGATGGTCTTGTCGAGCGCGTCGCCGAACGGCCCGTACGCCGTGCAGTAGACGTCGCGGTCGCCGCTGTTCCAGCCGGCGCGCTCCGGGAACCAGGCGACCGGCTCGAGCTCGGAGTCGTCGACGTCGATCCCGACGTACGCCTTGAACTTCTCGTCGCAGGCCGCCTCGCCGAGGTCGGCGAGCTTCTTGTCGCCCGGCCAGTCCTGGGCCGGCAGCGTCACGATGCCGTACAGCTCCCCGTCGTGGTCGGCGGTGCAGGACGTGCGCGCGACCTCGTCCTCGTCGGAGGTGTCGTCGAAGCACTCGCCGACGTACAGGGCCTCGATGTACACGCCGGTGGGCTCCGTCGAGCTGACCGGCGTACCGCCGCTGGAGTACTCGTCCTCGGGCAACTGGGAGCCGATCACGATCAGGACGATCACCACCGCGGCGATCACCGAGATCACGCTGCCGACGATCAGGCCGACGACCGCCTGCGGGGTGCCGTCCTCGTTGCGGCGCTTGATCTGGACCAGGGCGGCGATGCCGAGCCCGACCGCGACCGGCGCGGCGATGGTGAAGATGATGCTGGCCAGACCGGTGATGAGCGCGGCTGTGGCCAGGCCGTTGGTCCGGCGGACCGCGCTGGGGTAGCCGTAGCCGTACGGCACCGGGGGCTGGCCGTAGGCCTGCGGGTACTGCTGGGTCGGGTACTGCGGCGGCGGCTGGTACGGCGCCTGCTGCTGGTACGACGGCTGCTGTGGCGCCGTGTACGACTGCTGCGGCTGTTGCGGTGCCGAGTACGGCGGGACGAACGGCGCCGGGGCGTCGTCCTGCGGCCGCTGCTGCTCGCCGTACGAGGGGAAGCTCCGCGGCCGGTCCTGTGGCCGGTTCGGGTCGTGCTGGTACGGCGGTTGTGTCATTTTCTTCTCCCCCAGGACCTAACGCTGCGCGCCGCGCATGGAGCCGACCAGGCGCTCCCCGCCCACCATGCACAGTACGTTGCCATCAGCAACAGCTTGATCTTCCAGCACGACGTAGTACATGTCCAGGTCGGAGCGCTCGTACGGCGTCCCGACGAAGTCCTGGAAGGCGGTCGCGCAGTGCTGGGTCGCGGACGTGCCCTTCTGCTCCGTCGACAGGCCGGTCATCGCCGCCCTCACCTTCGCGTACGCCTCACCGGAGTGGGACGCGCCGCAGTCCGCGATCGTGACCATCCGCAGCGTCTCGGCCGCCAGATCGGCGTGGAAGCACTGCAGCACCCGGACCTCGGCGATCGGGACGGAGCGGCCAATGCCGGCCTGCCGTTCGCCGTACAGGCCGAGGACGGCGGCGACGCCGATCGCGATCACCCAGCAGCCGGAGATCGCCAGCGCCGCCTGCGCCATCCGCCGGCCGCGGACACCGGCTCTCCTGGTCCGCCGCAACGCGACCGCCGCCAGCGGGATGCCGACCGGGATCAGCCCGGGCAGGCTGAAGGCGAGCGCCGCGATCGCGAAGCGATCCAGCCGCTGCGTCGGCGTCGGTACGCCGTCGAGCCACGACTCAGCCGACGGCAGCGACCGCACAGGCTCGACAGGCTGCGGCGGTTGGGTCATCCAGTTCCTTCGTGCGAGGTCCAGCGGCTGAGTTCCCCAGCCAGCCAGGACATCGCCCGCACCCCTACCTTCGTTACACCAAGTCCGCAACCCAGACCCGTGTCTCACCCCTCGAACAGCCCGCTGGAGGGGGCGTCTGTGGTCGATCTCTCACCTGGTTCTCACAAGCGCTTGGTTGGCTGGTCTTCTCGACCCGGGGTCAGCCTTCGAAGAGGTTGATGGTCATGGCTTCGAGGGCCAGGAGGGGGGCGACGTTGGTTTCGATGGCTTCGCGGCAGGCGGCGAGGGCGCCGATGCGGCGGACGGTTTGTTCGGGGGTGGTGCGGTCGGCGAACTGGGTGATCGACTTGTGCAGCTCGGCGTTGATCAGGTCGCTGCCGGCGCGGGTCTGCACCACCAGGACGTCGCGGTAGAGGGCCATCAGGTCGACCAGTGAGCGGTCGAGTACGTCGCGTTCCCAGCGCTTGGCTCGCGCTTTCTGCTGCTCCTCGAGGTCCTTGACGGCAGCAGCCGCCTCGCGGGGCTTGGCGCCCTTGGTACCCACGCCGAGCGCCTGCTCCAGTGCGGTGCGTTCCTTCTCGTCGACCGCGGCGGCGCTCGCCTTGGCCTCTTCCTTCGCGGCCTCCGCCAACTGCTGGGCCGCCTTCAGGCACGCCCCGATGTCCCGCAGCGCGAACGGCACCTCCAGCACCTTCGTCCGCCGATCGCGCACGGCCTCGTCGCGCGCCAGCGCTCGCGCCCGCCCGATGTGCCCCTGCGCGGCCCGGGCCGCGAACCCGGCCAGCGATGCGTCCACCCCGAGCGTCCGGCTCAGCATCTCCGCGACGGCGTCGACCGGCGGCGTCCGCAGTACCAGCAACCGGCAGCGCGAGCGGATCGTCGGTACGACGTCCTCGACGGTCGGCGCGCACAGCACCCACACGGTCCGCGGCGACGGCTCCTCGATGCTCTTCAGCAGCGCGTCGGCCGCCTGCTCGGTGAGCCGGTCGGCGTCCTCGACGACCATCACCTGCCAGCGCCCCTGCGTCGGACTCATCGCGGCCCGCCGGATCAGCTCGCGGATCTCGCTGACCCGGATCGACAGCAGCTCGGTCCGGATCAGTGACACGTCCGGGTGCGCCCCGCTGAGCGCCGTACGGCAGACGCTGCACTCGCCGCAGCCCTCGTCCGCACACTGCAGCGCCGCCGCGAACGCGCGCCCGGCGTTGGACCGGCCGGAGCCGGGCGGGCCGGTGATCAACCACGCGTGCGTCATCCCCGCCGTCGCCGCGCCGCTCTCGCCGCGCAGCCGGGCGGCAGCACCCGACACAGCCCGAGTCAGTACGTCGACAGCCGGCTCCTGCCCGACCAGGTCGTCCCAGACAGTCATCGGGTGTACCTCCTCGAGTCGGCCCGCAGCCACAGCCCATCCGCCCACCCGGTCGGTGGCCGGTACTTGTCGGCGGGAGCCGAGACGTCGACACCCGAGCCCATCGAGGGCCGGCACCTGCTAACGCGGCCCGCCGCGCGGACTCCAGGCCGCGACCGGAACTCGCAGGTGGGAGCTGAGACGCCGGCACCCGAGCCCATCGGGGGCCGGTACTTGTTGATGCGAGCCGCCGCGCGGACTCCCGGCTGTGGCCAGTACCTGACGCGAGCCGTGGCGTGGGCTCCCGGCCGGTGCTCGGCGTGCACACCCGATCTCTTCAGCCACTGGCAGTTCTCTGTGCGCACCAGCCCTCACCCGATCTTCGGCAGGAGTGGGAGCAACCGGGCCTGGATCTGCGCGGCGATCTGTTCACGATCCTGCGTCGCGTCGATCACCAAGTAGTGCTGCGGTTCAGCAGCCGCCAGCTCCAAGAAGGCCGCCCGGACGCGCTCGTGGAAGTCCGCGGACTGGGCTTCGATCCGGTCGCGTTCCTCGAAGCGGCCGAGGCCGCTCTTCGGGGCCAGGTCCAGCAGGACGGTCAGGTTCGGGCGGAGGTCGGCGGTGGCCCAGCGGTTGACGCGCTCGACGTCCGACAGGTCCAGGTCGCGCCCGGATCCCTGGTAGGCCAGCGCGGAGTCGACGTACCGGTCGGTGATCACGACCGAGCCCGCCTTGAGCGCCGGCTTGATCACCGAGTCGACGTGCTCGGCCTTGTCGGCGGCGTAGATCAGCGCCTCGGCCCGGTGCGAGATGTCGCCGGTGGCCGGGTCGAGCACGATCTGCCGCAGCGTCTTGCCGAGGTCCGTCGCGCCCGGTTCACGCGTCAGCAGGACGTGCTGCCCGCGATCCTCCAGCCATTTCACCAGCAGCGCGGACTGCGTCGACTTGCCCGCGCCCTCCCCACCTTCCAGAGCGACGAACAAGCCAGTGGTCGGATACACCCCAGGCGTCTTCCCGAAGCTCTTCCGTACGTCGCGCCAGAACGGCACGCCCGGCCGGTCGTCCATCTGCCGCCACGCGACCAGCCCGATCGATCCGGCGACCACGGCCGCGATCAGCATGGTCAGGGCGGCGCCGTTGTAGCTCAGCGAACGGTCACCGACCCGCACGGTCTGGCGGCCGATCGCGCCGGCCAGGAACGGCGCGACCGCGAGCGTCAGCGCGAGCACCGTGCGGACCGCGGACTGCACGAAGGCGAAGGTCCGGCCGCGCAGGTTGTCCGGGACCTCGAGGCCGAGCAGCGTCTGCCCGGAGACCCAGGAGGCGCCGGCGCAGAAGCCGAGCAGGATCGCGATCATCGTGGCGATCTCGATCTGCTGGATCAGCGACAGCCCGGCCAGCCCGACCCCCGAGCCGACCAGCCCGGCCGCGAACAGCCGGCGCCGGGACAGCCCGGAGAAGATCCGCGGCGCGAACCCCATCCCGAGCGCGAGGCCGCCGAAGACCGCGCCGAACAGTACGCCGTACCCGGGATCGCCCGCGTCGAGGTCCTCGACGTACGTGCGGCCCAGCCCGATCACCACGGCACCCGCCGCGAAGGCGCCGGAGATGCCGACGACCAGGCCGCGGACCACCGGCGTACCGGTGACGTAGGACCAGCCCTCGACCATGGTCCGCCACAGCGTCGGGTGGTCCTCGTGGTCGTGCGCGCCGGCCCGGCCGATCTCGGCCACGGAGATGATCGCGAGGCCGGAGACCGCGAAGGTGGCCGCGTTCACGTACACCGCGATGTCGATCGCGACCTCGCCCAGGCCGCGGCCGGCCAGCGTGATCGCGGTGAAGATGACCGCCGCCGGCAGCGCCGACCCGTACGTCGTGACCAGGCTGATCTGGTTGGCCGCCTCGAGCCGGTGCCGGGGCACCAGGTTCGGCACGCTGGCGTCCTTGGACGGGCCCCAGATCAGGCTGACGATCTCGATCAGCACGGTGGCGACCAGCACCCAGGTGAGCGTGCCGACGATCGGGATGCTGACGAAGAACGCCGCCCGGATCAGGTCGCCGAGGATCATCGTCCAGCGCCGGTCGAGCCGGTCGGCGACCCAGCCGGCCACCGGGCCCATCACCAGCGCGGGCAGCACGCGCAGGAACAGCACGCCGCCGATCGCGAAGTTGGCCGCCTGGTAGTCGTCCCCGGCGAAGTTCTTGGCCATCGCGGTCAGCGCCAGCAGCCCGATCCAGTCGCCGAGGCTGGACAGCCCGAAGGCGATCCACAGCCGCCGGAACGCCCGGATCCGCAGCACCGCCCGCAGATCGTGGGCCGGTGCAGGATCGGTCAACGGGTCGTACGGCTCCGGCACGACACAGAGCCTAGTCGGCCCTACCGACTGCTTCTGACTCCAGGGGAGAAGTGATCACTGACACAGGTGTGCCGGCCGGGGCGGCCGGCTGATGCAGACTGAGGCGTCCGGATTCGTACCAGGCCGCCCGTACGCCGGGCTGCCGACCGATGTGGAGGCTTCGTGACCACCGCCGTTCCCCTGCCCGCTCAGCGGCCGCTCGTACTCGCCGACGTACTGGGCAGGTCCCGGACCCGCGATCTCGCGCTGGTCGTCACCGCCGCGCTGTTCACCGCCGCGCTGGCGCAGATCGCGATCCCGGTGCCGGGCTCGCCGGTGCCGATCACCGGGCAGACCCTGGCCGTCGTACTGACCGCGGCCGCGCTCGGCCCGCACCGTGGGCTGGCCGGCCAGGCGCTCTACCTGGTCCTCGGCGCGATCGGCCTGCCGTTCTACAGCGAGGCCTCCGGCGGCTTCGAGGTGATCAGCGGCGCGACCGGCGGCTACATCGTCGGCTTCCTGCCCGCGGCGTACCTGATCGGCCTGGCCGCCAAGCACCAGCTCGACCGGGCCCTGTGGAAGGCGCTGCCGCTGTTCGTCGCCGGCCAGGCGATCATCTTCGCCGTCGGCGTCCCGTGGCTGGCCGTCACCGCCCACCTCAGCGCGGGCGAGGCCATCGCGGCCGGCTTCACCCCGTTCATCGTCGGTGGCCTGATCAAGGCAGCCGTGGCCGGCGCGGCCCTGCCCGGCCTGTGGAAGCTCACCAAGCGCGGCTGACTACCGATCGACTGACCCGTTCAGAACGGCGGGCGCACGCCCGCCACGTCGTACAGCTGGACGTCGCCGCCGAGGAACTCGATCCCGGTCCTCGGCGCCCGCGCGACCGCACGCCAGGCGTCGAGGGTCTCCTGCGACTCCCACCGCTCGAAGTTGTTCACCCGGCCCGGATCGACCGGGTCGGCGGTGATCGCGACATCGAGGCAGCCGGGCGCCGAACGCGCCCGGCCGACCAGGTCGGCGTGGGCGGCGACGTACTCGTCGCGGCGTTCGGGATCGACCTGCACGTGTCCGGCGATGATCAGCATCTGAGTCCTCCGTAGGGTTGGTCACCCTACCGACGAACAGACCGGCCGCTGCCGGACAAGGAGAGCTAGGCCGGCAGGGCGGCCGGCTCCTGGACGTCCTCGAACAGGCCTTCCGGTGGTGCGATCAGCGGGAGGTCCGGGATCGGGTACTCGGAGTGCTCGCGCCGGCACGGTCCGAACGGGCCGTCCGGGTCGAGCAGGAAGGTCATGTGGTGGTCGGCGTGGTCGCGCCACCACATCGACATTCCGGTGTCGCCGTCCTGGCGCAGGTACTCCCAGGAACGCCACAGGGCGTCGAGGCGGCACATCGCCTCGAAGTGGCGGTACCACTCCGGGCACCAGACGTGGCTGTGGCCGAGCTTGCGGGCGTAGGCCTTCACCAGGAACTCCGACACGAAGGCCGCGAGGTGCGGAAAGTACGGGGTGTACTGCTCGGACATCGATCACTCCAAGGGATCCGCTCCCGCCGTCTCACGACGGCGGGAGCGCGACGGACGAGTCAGCGGCCCTTTTCGAGCTTCTCGATCTTCTTGCCCAGCTTGCCGAGCTGGTTGGCGCTGTCCTTCATCTGCCGGCTGCTCGCCGACAACCCGGACTTCCGCATCTCGGACTGGAACTCCTTGATGTTCTGGTACTGCTCCTTCAGGTTGTCCAGCGAGTCCGCCATGCTCGTTTCCCTTCTCAGGAACGGTCTTTGTGGTCTGTGCCGGTTGGCACGACCACTCGGACGCAAGCACGAATCCCGCCGGTTCCCGCTCCGGGAAGTATTCAGCCTCCGTCGAACAGTGGGGCTCCGACGGAGGCTGATGACCAGGGCAACTAGCTGAACTTCACCGACAGCGACGCCGCGGCGGTGTGCAGCTTGTACTTGTCGGCCAGCGCCGGGCCGCAGGAGTTCGAGCCGATGCCCGCCTGCGCGAGGTCCAGCGTCACGTACGTCGTGGCGGGCTTCACGTCGATCGTGTGCTTGGCGTTCTCCAGGTCTGCGCTGGTCCAGTCGCGGACGGTCAGGCCGAACAGGTCCGGAGCCGCCTCGATCCGCAGCGTGCCCTCGGCACCGGTCAGAACGGCCCAGCGGGTGTCGATGCGGTGGCCGTTCTCCTGCGGACGCACGTACGGCGTCTGCAGCTGCGCGACGGTCGCGGAGTACTTGCCGACCGCGGCGGCCGACCGGGTGTCGACGTACGCCTCGTTCGGCCCGGCGCCGAACCACTCGACGCCGTCCACCTTCGGCAGCTCGAACGTGACGCCCAGCCGCGGCAGGGTCGCCGGGAACTGGCCCTCGGGCTTGACGGTGAGGTCCAGGTGCAGCCCGTCCTCGAGCCGGCTCCACACCCAGGTCGAGAGCAGACCCCACTGCAGCGCGGGCGGCGCCGTCCGCGTGACGACCTTCCAGCCGGTCTCGTGCGTGGTCGCCGAGACGACCCGGTGCTGCACGCGGTGTACGCCGGCCTCGCGCCAGGCCTCGGCGACCCCCGGGATGGCATCGTTGTCGGTCGGCGCCCGCCAGACGTCGAGGCGCGCGTTCGTGACCCCGCCGACCGTGATCCCGTGCACCCCGGCGACGCCGTCGGTCGGCGCGGTACCCGCCGTGCCGACGCCCGCGGTCGTCGAGCGGCCGGCCGGCTCGTCCAGCCGCACCTGACCCCACGCGACCCGGTGCCCGGCCTCGGCCCACGCCGTACCGTCCGTCAGCTCGGCGATCACCGTCACCCAGGCTTCGGCCTGGCCGGCGAACTCCTGTACCGGCAGCTCGACCGAAGCAGACTCCCCCGGCGCGATCGGCGGCACCGACAGCTCGCCGCCGCCGACCTGCTCGCCCTGGACCTCCACGACGTACCGGAAGCTCAGGTGGCTCGTGTCGAGCACCTCGTACCGGTTGCCGATCACCACACCATTGCCATCGGCAACGATACGCAGCGGCTCGATCACCTTGACGTACTCGAGCATGCCCGGCGACGGCGTCCGGTCCGGGAACAGCAGACCGTCGCAGACGAAGTTGCCGTCGTGGATGCTCTCGCCGAAGTCCCCGCCGTAGGCGTAGAACTCCTGCCCGTCCTCGCTCTTGCGCAGCCCGTGGTCGATGAACTCCCAGATGAAGCCGCCCTGGCAGCGCGGGTACTTCTCGAACAGCTCGCGGTAGTCCAGCAGCCCGCCCGGCCCGTTGCCCATCGCGTGGCCGTACTCGCACAGGATGAACGGCAGTCCCCGGTACGACGTGGGGTCCTCGCCGATCTTCGCGACGTCCTCCGGCGAGGTGTACATCTGCGAGTAGATGTCGACGAACTCCGCGTGCGTGTCCCGCTCGTAGTGCACCGGCCGCGACGGGTCGAGCTCCTTGGCCACGGCGTACATGGCCTTGAGGTTGTCGCCCATGCCGCACTCGTTGCCGAGCGACCAGAGCACGATGCTCGGGTGGTTCTTGTCCCGCTCGACCATCCGGCGCATCCGCAGCTCGAGGTCGGGCTTGAAGCGCTCGTCCATCACCGGGTTCGGCAGGTCGGGCGCCTGCGGCTCGTAGCCGAAGCCGTGGGTCTCCAGGTCGCACTCGTCGACGACGTACAGGCCGTGCAGGTCGCACAGGTCGAGGAAGTGCGGATGCGGCGGGTAGTGGCTGGTGCGGACGGCGTTGATCCCGGCCCGCTTCATGATCAGGACGTCGTCCAGCATGTCCTGCTCGGTCAGCGCGCGGCCGCGGTCGGGGTGGACCTCGTGCCGGTTGACGCCGTTGAACAGGACCCGGTTGCCGTTCACGGTGAAGACGCCGTCGACGATCGCGACGGTGCGGAAACCGATCCGGATCCGGACCTCGCCGCCGTCGGTGCGCACGACCCCGTCGTACAGCTTGGGGCTCTCGGCGCTCCACGGCTCGACCTGCGCGACCGCGGTCTGCTCACCGGTCGCGAACTCCAGCCCGAGCTCCGGTACGACGACGGTCCCGGCGACGTCGGAGTCCACCTTGAGCGTGCCGGCGCCACCGTCGTACGCCGCGTGCACGAACACGTCGGTCGGCGCGGTCGGCTTCAGCGCGAGCAGGTTGACCTCACGGAAGATCCCGGACAGCCACCACATGTCCTGGTCCTCGACGTAGCTACCGGTCGACCACTGGTGCACGCGGACGGCGACGCGGGCCTCCTGGCCGGGCGTCACCAGGTTGGTCAGGTCGAACTCACTCGGCAGCCGCGAGCCGGACGACCAGCCCACGAGCTCGCCGTTCACGTGCAGCGCGAACCGCGAGTCCACGCCCTCGAACCGCAGCACGATCCGCGACCCGGCGAAGTCGGCCGGCACGGTGACGGTCCGGACGTAGTCGCCGGTCGGGTTGTCGGTCGGCACGAACGGCGGCTCGAGCGGGAACGGGTAGACCACGTTCGTGTACGCCGGGGCGCCGTACCCCTGCAGCTGCCAGTGGCCCGGCACGCTGATCGTGTCCCACCCGCTGGTGTCCGGGTCCTTCAGGTCGTCGGGCGCGTCCGCCACGCTCGGCGAGAGCCGGAAGCTCCAGTCACCGGTCAGCGAGACCCGGGCGGAGTCGTCGTCCAGCCAGGCCCGCGGGGGCAGCACTCCGGCGGCGGGGGCGAAGTCTTCGACATAACTGTGGTCGTAGGTCACAGACACCGACCCTACGACTGTTCTGTTCACGAATCCACACCGATGAACAGATATGGACAGGTCGCCCCCGCCGCGGACGGTCAGCTGATCCGGGCTGTGTCCGTCGGGAGGATCGTCTGGCCGGTGACGAACTGGCTCCACAGGCCGAACTCCAACGGCCGGTACGACGACGCGCGGCTCTCGACCAGGCTCACGCTCCGGGTGCGACCGCCCGGCCCGGTGACCTCGCGGGTGGCGCCGAACGACAGCTGGAACCGTGAGGTCCCGGCACGGTTCTGCGGCGGTGTCGCCGTCGGCAGGATGATCTCGTCGAAGGCATACCGGTAGTCCCCGCGATAGGGACCGGAGACCTTCTCGAGCGTCTGTTCCAGGACGACGCCGGTGCTCGGGATCGAGACCAGCAGGCCGAACTCGCCGTTGTCGAACCGGGTGTTCAGCAGGTACACCGGCGTCTCGACGCCCTGCAGGTTGGTGGAGGCTCCGCCCCCGACCTGCGCACCGGCCGGACAGGCCTGTGGCCCGCCGGCGCGGAGCACCGACGCCGCACACGTCGGGAACGCGCTGAGGTTGAACGAGACCGACGGATCGAACAGGAACACGAACCGGCGGGCACCCGCCGGGGTGATGCCCTCGGCGGTCCGGCTGCGCCGGTCGAAGTCGACCGTCACACCGTGCCGGGTCCCGGGCTGACGGGTGACCGAAACGTCGAGCCGGTCGAGGTTGCGCGGACCAGCGACCTCGGCCTCGTACGGTCGCTGCGCCCCGGCGGGAGCCGGGTCGGCCGGCACGCTGCCTCCACCCCGGGCGTCGGCAGGAACGGCGGCCGCGGTCAGCAGCAGGGCAACTGAAGCGGTCAGAGCGGCTGTGATCGGCAAGGGAACTCCTTCGGCGAAGGCGGGTCGACCGGACCTTGCCAAGTCAATCGCCGCGCGCGAAAACCAGCCGAAA
Source organism: Kribbella italica (assembly GCF_014205135.1). Classification (NCBI taxonomy): domain Bacteria; kingdom Bacillati; phylum Actinomycetota; class Actinomycetes; order Propionibacteriales; family Kribbellaceae; genus Kribbella; species Kribbella italica. The sequence goes on along the minus strand of NZ_JACHMY010000001.1, from coordinate 7,065,422 downwards.
GCCGGACCTACCGGCAGGCTCAGCCGGAACAGTCCGAGCAGACACCCACCAGCGCCACCTGTTCCGGGGCGAGCTTGAAGCCGAGATCCCGCTGCAGCTTGCGGCGGGTCGGGTCGAGCGTGTCGCCGGGAGCGTCGAGCACCTTGCCGCACTCGGAGCAGCGCACGTGCAGGTGCCGGGGAGCCAGCTCGCCGGACAGGTGGTACGTCGTACCGGCGCGGCCGAGGTGGACGTGCGTGATCAGGCCGAACTCGCCGAGCGCGTCGAGCGCCCGGTAGACGGTCGCGCGGTGGATGCCCGGCCGGAGTTGCTCGGCCCGTTCGCCGATCTGCTCCGCGCTGAGGTGCTCGTCGGTGTTCGCGAGCACCTCGACGACCGCGAGCCGCGCCGGGGTCACCCGCTCCCCGCGCTCCCGCAGCCGCTGCGCGGTCACCTCGGCCGGTCCCAACGGACCGGTGTCTTTCCGGATCGGCGCCATGGTCCAGTCTCTCAGGACTTCTTCGCCGCGGCCTTCTTCGCGGTCGTCTTCTTCGCCGCGGCCTTCTTGGTCGTCGTCTTCTTGGCGGCCGCCTTCTTGGCCGTGCTCTTCTTCGCCGGCGACTTCTTGGCCGTCTTCTTCACCGGACCGCGGGCCCGCTTGTCGGCGAGCAGCTCGGCCGCCCGCAGCAGCGAGATGCTGTCGACCGCGTCGTCCTTGCGCAGCGTCGCGTTGGTCTCCCCGTCGGTGACGTACGGACCGAAGCGGCCCTCCTTCACCACGATCGGCTGGCCGGACTCCGGGTCCTCGCCGAGCTCCTTCAGCGGCGGCGCGGCGGCGCGGCGGCCGCGCTGCTTGGGCTCGGCGTAGATCTTCAGCGCCTCGTCGAGGGTGATGTCGAAGATCTGGTCCTCGGTCTGCAGCGACCGCGAGTCGGTGCCCTTCTTCAGGTACGGCCCGTAGCGGCCGTTCTGCGCGGTGATCTCGTCACCGGACTCCGGGTCCTTGCCGACCACCCGCGGCAGCGCCAGCAGCTTGAGCGCGTCGTCCAGGGTGACGGTGTCCAGCGTCATCGACTTCAGCAGCGAACCGGTCCGCGGCTTGGCGCTCTTCGGCGCGTCCTCGGCCAGCACCTCGGTCACGTACGGACCGAAGCGGCCCGCCTTCGCGACCACCTGCAGGCCGGAGTCCGGTACGGCGCCGAGCTCGATCTCGACACCCGACGGCTGGCTGAGCAGTTCCTTGGCCTTGTCGACCGTGAGCTCGTCCGGCGGCAGGTCCTCCGGCACGTTCGCGCGGGTCTCGTCCGGGCCCTCGACGTACGGGCCGTAGCGCCCGACGCGGACGACGATGCCGCTGTCCGGCGGGCCGACCGGGAAGGTCGACATCTCCCGGGCGTCGATGTCGCCGAGATCGCTGACCATCGACTGCAGGCCCTCGAGGTCGTCGTCGCCGAAGTAGAACCGGCCGAGCACACCCTCGCGCTGCAGGTTCCCGGCGGCGACGTCGTCCAGCACGTCCTCCATCGAGGCGGTGAACGCGTAGTCGACCAGGCGGGTGAAGTGCTCCTCCAGCAGCCGGACGACGGCGAAGGCCAGCCACGCCGGAACCAGCGCGTTGCCCTTCTTGTAGACGTACCCGCGGGCCTGGATCGTGCCCAGGATCGACGCGTACGTCGACGGCCGGCCGATCTCGCGCTCTTCCAGCTGGGCGATCAGCGTCGCCTCGGTGAAGCGCGACGGCGGCTTGGTCTCGTGCCCGGAGGCGATCACCTCGGTGGCCGGCAGGACATCGCCCTGCGCCACGTCGGGGATCTGGGTCTCCCGGTCGTCGGTCTCGTGCGACGGGTCGTCCGCGCCCTCGACGTACGCCTTGAGGAACCCGTGGAACGTGATCACCCGGCCCGACGAGGTGAACTCGCAGTTCTCCCCGGTCGAGGCCTTGGCGTCGATCTTGATCGAGACGCTGTTCCCGGCCGCGTCCTTCATCTGGGACGCGATCGTGCGCATCCAGATCAGCTCGTAGAGCCGGAACTCCGCACCGGACAGCCCGGTCTGCGCCGGGGTCTGGAACTGCTCCCCGGCCGGCCGGATCGCCTCGTGCGCTTCCTGGGCGTTCTTCACCTTGGAGGTGTAGACCCGCGGCTTGTCCGGCAGGTACGACGCGCCGTACAGCTCGCGGACCTGGGCCCGGGCCGCGGTGATCGCGGTGTCCGACAGCGTGACGCTGTCGGTTCGCATGTAGGTGATGTTGCCGTTCTCGTACAGCCGCTGCGCGATCTGCATCGTCTGCGAGGCGGACATGTTCAGCTTGCGTCCGGCCTCCTGCTGCAGCGTGGTGGTCCGGAACGGCGCGTACGGCTTGCGGGTGTACGGCTTGGACTCGATCGAACGCACCGTGAACTGTGAGTCCTGCAGCGCCGCGGCCAGCGCGGTCGCCGTCGACTCGTCCAGGTGGACCGTGTTCTGGCCCTTCAGCTCACCGGTCGACGCGAAGTCACGGCCCTGCGCGATCCGCCGGCTGTCGACCGAGACCAGCCGGGACGGGAACAGCCGGGGCGTCTTGCCCTCGCCGGCGTCCAGCGTCGCGTCCAGGTCCCAGTACGACGCGCTGCGGAACGCGATCCGCTCGCGCTCGCGGTCGACCACCATCCGCACGGCGACCGACTGCACCCGGCCGGCCGACAGCTTCGGCATGACCTTCTTCCACAGCACCGGGGAGACCTCGTAGCCGTAGAGCCGGTCGAGGATCCGCCGGGCCTCCTGGGCGTCGACCAGCGCGTCGTTGATCTGCCGCGCGCTGCCGACCGCGTCCTGGATCGCCTTCGGCGTGATCTCGTGGAAGACCATCCGCTTGACCGGGATCTTCGGCTTCAGCTCGTCCAGCAGGTGCCACGCGATGGCCTCGCCCTCGCGGTCCTCATCGGTCGCGAGGTAGAGCTCGTCGGCGTCCTTCAGCAGGTCCTTGAGCTTGCGAATCTGCGCCTTCTTGTCGGCCGGTACGACGTACAGCGGGTCGAAGTGGTCGTCGATGTTCACGCCGAGCCGGGCCCACGGCAGCCCCTTGTACTTGGCGGGGATCTCGTCGGCCCCCTTCGGCAGGTCCCGGATGTGGCCGAAGCTGGACTCCACCACGTACCCGGCACCGAGGAAACCGGCGATCATCCGCGCCTTCTTCGGCGACTCGACGATCACCAGCCGGCGCCCGGTGCCCGCTACCGCGGTTCCGGACGATGTCTTGGTCCCTGCTGCCCCTGCCACTGCGCTCCTTGCTGTCTGCGGCCTTCACCTGGCCCGTAGGCCAACCAACGTCTGCGGCCGGACTGCTCATTCCCCGTGAGCACCACCCCGAGCACCGACCCTGCCCGAAGACAGAGTACGGCCGACAGCAACGCATTTCTCAACGCACGGTAACCGGTCGCGCCGCCACGAGCCGCATTCGGGTGACGGAAAGCACGGGAAAGCGCGTCGCCCGGCGCTTTCCCGTACCTCCTACCCCGCCCGCACGTGAGGCGCGCACCCGCGAGTCCCGCATGCCGAGACGCTGACCGCTCAGCGAACGAACTTCACATCGGGGTGTCGCGGCGACTCCTTCCACAGCAACGGCTGCGGCCGGCCCTTGAGGAAACGGTCGAAGTACGCCCCGAGGTACGCGCGTTGGGCCGCAACGCTGCGGACCGGGTCGACCGTGCCCAGCAGCCCCTCGACCACTTCGTCCGGTAGGCCGGCGTGACGCGCGAGGCCGGGCGCCGAGAACTGGTAGTCGGCGAAGCTGGCGTGCGTACCGCCGGGCAGGTTGAGGTCGAGCTTCCAGCCGCGCTGGTTGTTCCAGAAGGTGGTCCAGGAGACGTCGTTCATCGGCGCGCCCGGCTGGGACAGGTGGGTGTGGGTCTGCCCACCGAAGAGCAGGAACGGCCGGTCGAGCCCACGCTTGGCCGACTCGATCAGCTCGCCGGCCGGGAAGCCGTACTGCAGGGTGCCGTCCATGTTGACGCCGGCGTCAACCCGCCGGTCGCGCAGCATCGTCTCCGCGGCGGTGAGGCCGCCGAGGCTGTAGCCGAGCATCCCGGTGTGCCGCAGGTCCAGCGACCCGCGCAGTCCGTTCGGCAGCTTGCGGTGCCCGGCGTCCGGGTTGCCACCGGAGGCGAGCTTGCGGAGCTGGTCGAGCACGTACCGGGTGTCGGCGACCCGGACGCTCGTCGCCTTCTTGAGCTCCTCGACCCGGACGACCGCCGGTGCGACCCGACCGCCCGGGAACAGCACCGGCGCCTCACCGGTGTGGTCCATCGTCACCACGACGTAGCCGCGGCTGACCAGGTCCTCGACCAGCTGGGTGCCCATCAGCCGCGACGTGCCGAAGCCGGGCGAGTAGACGACGACAGGGTGCCGCCCGAGCGCCGGTACGCCGGCCCGGGCGTGCGTCGACGCGCCCGCGTAGTCGAGCTGCTCCGGCTTGAGGCCCAGCGGCTCGGTGAGCTCCGCACCGAGCAGCCCCGCGATCTTGGCCGGCACGTACGGCGTCCGCGCGCCGCTGCCCGGGACGGCCGGGTACCAGACGCTCGCCATCAGCTCGCGCGGCTTACCGCTGCCGCTCCACGGATCCTTCCGGGCCCGGTCGACCAGGTGCAGTTCGGTGGTGCCGATCGAGTAGCGGCCGGTCGGCTTCGGGAGCTCCGGGCGGTAGGCGGTCGTGGCCGGCGAGGGCATGGCCGCACTGGCCGTGCCGAGGACATCAGGGTTCAGGGCGAAGGTGGTACCGACGGCGCTCGCGGTCAGGGCGGTCGCGGTCAGCGTGAGCAGGGTTCGGCGTCGCAACGTCATGGCCGCAGTCTTCCGACCGGATCGCTCGGACCGAATCAGCCGAGCGAATGATTTCGCGGCGCCGAAAGGCTGACTCAGCGGACGAAGCCCACCGCCGGGAACTTGCCGGACTCCTTGCGCAGCAGGGATTGCGGCCGGCCGCGCAGGAACTGGTCGAAGAACGCGGCCAGGTAGTCGCGCTGGGCGGTGACGGCCTGGCCCTCGTCGCCCTTGCCGACCAGTTTGCCGACGGCGATCGGGATCAGCTCGTCCTCGCCGTACACGTGGTGGAAGAGCTGGTCGAAGACGAAGCGGAAGTCGCAGAACGCGAAGTGCTCCGATCCCTTCAGCTGCAGGTTCAGCTTCCAGCCCTGCTGGGACTTCCAGAACGCGGCCCAGGACGCGTCGTAGTACGGCGCCTTCGGGTCGAGCCGCTGACTGGTGTCGGAGCCGAAGAGCAGGAACGGGCGCTTCAGCCCCTTCCGGGCGACCTCGCCGACCAGCTTGTCGTCCTTGCTGTCGGACAGCGTGCCGTCGAGGTTCGCCCCGGCCTGCACGCGCCGGTCCTGCAACATCGTGTTCGCGGCCGTGTAGCCGCCGAGCGAGTACCCGAACATGCCGGTACGGCGAAGGTCGAGCCCGTTGCGCAGCCCGCGCGGCAGCTCGCGCTGCTCGGCGTCCGGGTTGCGGCCGGCGTCGACCTGCTCGAGCTGGTTCAGCACGAACCGCGCGTCGGCGGTCCGGGTGTCGACCACGTCGTGGATGAGCTCGGCGGTCGGCGGCTCGTCCGGGTTGTGGCCCGGGACGAACCGGCCGTCGGGGAACTGGACCGGCGTCTCGCCGGTGTGGTCCATGGTGACCACGATGTAGCCCCGGCTGGCCAGGTCCTCGGCCTGCTGGGTGTTGAGGAACCGGCTGAACGGGTAGCCCGGCGAGAACAGGACGACCGGGTGCTTGCCGGACCGGACCGGTACGCCGACCTGGGCGTGTGTGTCGGTGTTGGCGAAGTCGAGCACGGTGCCCGGCAGCCAGAACGCCTCGGACCACTGGCGTCCGACGTACGCGGCGGTCTTCGGCGGCATGTACTTGGCGACCGGGCCGTTGCCGCCGATGCCGGCGGCCGGGTACCAGACGCTGACCATCAGCTCCCGCTTGCCGCTGGGCGCGGTGGAGTCGGCCCGGTCCTGGTCGACCAGGTGCAGCTCGGTGGTGCCCAGGTCGTAGCGGCCGCTCGGCGCGGGCAGGTCGAAGGTGACCGGCGTGTAGTCGGGGTCCTGCGGCTCCGGGTCTGCGGAGGCAGTCAGCGGCGTGGACAGCAGGGCAGCAGCCAGGACGCCGACCAGCGCCTGGTTGATCCTTCGACAGTTCGCCATGCGCAACATCGTCGCCTCACGCACAGTCACCGGGGATCCACCGTCCGATGGAGGACCCGTCTCAACTTCATGACAGCCGAGCTAGTGACAGCGCGACGCCGATCAGTTATCAATAGCCAAAACTGTTCATAGATGCGTGAAGTGAGGCTTTCGTGAGCATCTTTCCAAACCTTAAACGTTCAGCTCTGCTGACTACGGCCTTAGCCGTCCTCGCCGGCGCCTTGGTCGGCACGGCGTCGGCCGAGCCCACCGCCGGCACCTCGCTGGGCAAGGTCACCGCCTTCGCGGCCGACAAAGCGACGTACACGCTGACCGCCGGTCCGGCGAAGGTCCGCGTGGTCTTCGTCAAGGACGACGTGTTCCGGCTCTGGCTCGCCCCGGACGGCGAGTTCACCGACCCGGCCAACACGCCGCCGACCGACCCGACCGCCCCCGCGTCGAACATCGTCGCCAAGACCGACTACGCCACGCCGAAGACCAGTTGGCGCGACCGCGGCAGTTACTACTCGCTGACCACCGGCAAGATCGAGGTGCGCGCGAACAAGTCCCCGCTACGCTTCTCCCTCTACCGGTCGAACGGCCAGCAGGTCTGGTCGGAAACCGCACCGCTGTCCTGGACCGACACCGAAGCCAGCCAGTCGCTGAGTCGCGGCGCGAACGAGCAGTTCTTCGGCGGCGGCATGCAGAACGGCCGCTTCTCGCACCGCGACCAGACCGTCACCGTCTCCCGCGACTTCAACTGGGAGGACGGCGGCAACCCGAACGCCTCGCCGTACTACATGAGCACCGCCGGGTACGGCGTACTGCGCAACACCTTCACCCCCGGCAGCTACTCGTTCGCCGAGCCGGTGGTCACCCGCCACGACGAGAAGCGCTTCGACGCCTACTACTTCGTCGGCGACCTCAAGACCTCGCTGGACCGCTACACCGAGCTGACCGGCCGGCCGTTCATGCCACCGGTCTACGGGCTCGAGTACGGCGACTCCGACTGCTACAACCGCGGCCACTACGCGACCGACCCGGACCCCAGCAACGACTGGAAGGTCCACCCGGACAAGACCACCACGCTGGACGCGGTGAAGGTGGCCCAGAAGTTTCGGGACGAGGACATGCCCGGCGGCTGGATGCTGGTCAACGACGACTACGGCTGCGGCTACTCCGACAACACCGAGTCCGAGCAGGTCGACGGGACCTGGTGGGGCAAGCGGGAGATCGCCCCGCTGAAGCAGACCGGCGAGGAACTGAACAAGCGCGGCATCCAGATGGGTCTGTGGACGCAGTCCTCGCTGGACCGCCAGTCGGCCGAGGTCGGCGAGGCAGGGGTCCGGGTACGCAAGCTGGACGTCGCCTGGGTCGGCCCGGGCTACCGGTACGCGCTGAGCGCCTGCGACACCGCGCACGACGGCATCGAGCAGTACAGCAACGCCCGCGGCTTCGCCTGGATGGTGGAGGGCTGGGCCGGCGCGCAGCGCTGCGCGGTGCAGTGGACCGGCGACCACAGCGGTTCGCTGGACGCGATCAAGTGGCAGATCCCCGCGATCACCGGCTCCGGCAACTCCGGTATCGCCTACAGCGCCGGGGACATCGACGGCATCTTCGGCGGCTCCCCCACCAGCTACGTGCGCGACCTGCAGTGGAAGGCGTTCACGCCGGCGCTGATGACGATGTCGGGGTGGGCCACTCCGGCGTACAAGCAGCCCTGGACGTACGGCGAGCCGTACACGGCCATCAACCGCAAGTACCTCAAGCTGCGCGAGCGGCTGCTGCCCTACTTCTACTCGTACGCCGCCGAGGCGCACCGGACCGGCGCCCCGCTGAACCGGTCGCTGGTGCTGGAGTACCCGACCGACCCGAACACCTGGGGCGACGCGGCCAAGTACGAGTTCCTGGCCGGCAAGGAGTTCCTGGTCGCGCCGAGCTGGAGCGCCGACGAGGTGAAGAGCGGCATCTACCTGCCCAAGGGCCGCTGGATCGACTACTGGACCGGCAAGGTCTACCAGGGCCCGACGACGGTCAACGGCTACCACGCTCCGCTCGACACGCTGCCGCTGTTCGTCAAGGCGGGCGCCGTCGTCCCGATGTGGAAGAGCGGCATCAACACCGCCACCGAGCAGGGCTTCGGCGACCGGCTGACGGTCGACGTCTACCCGGAGGGCAAGTCGTCGTTCGACCTGTACGAGGACGACCGGGTCACCCGCAACTACAAGGAGAACAAGTCCGCCACGCAGAAGCTGCAGGTCGACGCTCCGACCACCGGTCGCGGCGACGTGACGGTGAAGATCGGTGAGAGCCGCGGCTCGTACGCCGGCAAGCCGAGCACCCGTCCGTACGAGCTGACCGTCCACACCGGGACGCCGCCGCGCGACGTGACGCTCGACCACCGCAAGCTCACCAAGCTGGTCAGCAAGAACGCCTACCTGGCCGCCTCCTCCGGCTGGTACTACGAGAACGGCGTCGTCCTGGTGAAGACCACTGCGATCTCCACCAGCAAGTCCGCCACGGTCCGACTGTCCCAGACCACCTCCGTCGGTGGTGGCAGGACGGTCACGGACACCTTCGGCACTCCGGAGCTCAGCAGCCCGTCGCTCTGGAACGCCCCCGGCCAGGCCACTGAGGTCACGGCCACCTTCAAGAACGCCGGTACGACGACCATGCGCGACGTCCGGCTGGTCCCGAACCTCCCGGCCGGCTGGACCGCCACCGGGAGCAGCACGTTCGCCAAGGTCGACCCGGGCAAGACCGTCACCACCAAGCTCCAGGTGACACCGGCCGCGTCCGTGAAACCGGCCTCGTTCACGCTGCGGCTCGACGCGACGTACAAGGTGGGCAACGCGTCGTACAGGAACAGCACGGTCGCGACCGCCCAGTTGCCGTACGCATCGCTGTCCCAGGCGGCGAACGTGGTCGGCGTGACGGACGCGAACACCTATGCCCAGGGCAACTTCGACGGCGCCGGCAACAGCTTCAACGGTGAAGCACTCGCCACCGCTGGATACGCCCCAGGCGCCAAGGTCACCGTCCAGGGCGCAGAGTTCACCTGGCCGACCGGAGCTCCCGGTACGGCGAACCTGGTGAAGGACCAGTCCGCGCCGATCCTGGTGTCCGGTACCGGTTCGCACCTGGCACTGCTCGGTGCCGGGGCCAGCTTGAATGCCAAGGGCAACGTCACCGTCGTCTACACCGATGGCACCGAGTCCCAGGCACCGCTGCAACTACCGAACTGGTGCTGCCAGGACCCCACCACCGGCGGCGCCAAGGAAGCAGTGTCGGTGAAGGGCCGCTACACCGCGAGCGGCCTGGCCAACACGACCACCGACTACCGGGTCTTCTACACCGCTGTACCACTGACCACAGGCAAGACCGCCAAGGCCATCAAGCTCCCCGCCGGCGGACTCGGCTTCTTCGCCGCCACCCTCGCGGACAAGTAGCAATTGGCCGGGACGCAGTATGCAAGGGCAACCACCGTCGGCCGTGTGGTGAAGCACACACCGGATCTGCCGGCGCGCGGCTGACCTGCGAGGACTCCTGACCGAAAGGGCAACGCGGGAGAGCGCAACCGTCTTTCGGCTGGACTTTCCCTGAGACCACCCCCGGAACCCACCTGCCCGCCAGTCAGGGGGAACAACAGGTGGGTTCCGGTGGCAACCAGGCCCTCCGGCATGACACGCTTCGTGCTGGTACGGCCATGGCCCCCTCCCATGGTGGTGCCAGCGCCACCATCCAAGTGGTGCAAACACCATCGGTGCTGGTCCTCGTGACGGCTACTTTCGAAGCAGACGAAAGCCGTTGCCGGGCAGCTGTTGCAGAGAGGGCGCGTGGGAGTCATGGTTGCGACATACCTGAAGAAGTGGGTCGGCAGCCGGCTGCTGAACAGGACCAGCCGCAGGGGTGGTCTGGACCTGTCGAAGATGAAGATGTTCCCCCGTCAGGTGTCGATGCCGCTGCGCCGCAACGGGCTCGACCCGGTGCCGGAGATGGAACGGATCCGCGAGACGGAGCCGGTGCACAAGCTGGCCCACCTGTTCGGCATGAACGTGTTCATGGTCAGCGGGTACGCCGAGGCCAAGGCCGTACTGGCCGACAGCACCAACTTCAGCAACGACATCCGCCCGCTGATCGCCTCGGACCCGAACAAGCCGTCCGAGGGCATCGGGGGCCTGGGCTTCACCGACCCGCCGGACCACACCCGCCTGCGCAAGCTGCTCACGCCGGAGTTCACCAAGCGCCGGCTGGCCCGGCTGGAGCCGGCGATCGAGAAGATCGTCAACGACCAGCTCGACCTGATGGAGGCCAAGGGCCCGGTCGCCGACATCGTCGCGGACTTCGCCTTCAACGTGCCGTTCCTGCTGATCGCCGATCTGCTCGGCGTCGAGGAGGACGACCGCGACCGGTTCCGCGCGCTCGGCCCGGCCCGGTTCGACCTGTCCGGCGGCGGGATCGGCGTGTTCGGCTCGGCGAGCGAGTCGCGCGACTTCCTGTTCGAGATCGTCCGCAAGCAGCGCAAGAACCCCGGTGACGGCCTGATCGGCTCGATCATCCGCGAGCAGGGCGACAGCATCGACGACATCGAGCTCGGCGGCCTGGCCGACGGCGTCTTCCTCGGCGGGTACGAGACCTCGGCCAGCATGCTCGCGCTCGGCACGCTGGTGCTGCTGCGCGACCCGGAGAACTTCGCCCGGATCCGGAACGAGCCGGGCGCGGTCGACGCGATCGTCGAGGAGCTGCTGCGCTACCTGACCGTCGTACAGGTCGCGTTCCCGCGGTTCGCCAAGCACGACCAGGAACTGTTCGGCCACCAGGTGAAGAAGGGCGACCTGGTCGCGGTGTCGCTGTCCGGCGCCGACCGGGACAAGGAGATCTTCGGCCCGAACGCCGAGAGCTTCTGGCCCGAGCGGGTCCCCGCCGCGCACCTCGCGTTCGGGCACGGCATGCACCGCTGCGTCGGCGCCGAGCTGGCCCGCATGGAACTGCGCGCCGCGTTCACCGCGCTGGCCCACCGTTTCCCCGACCTGTCGCTCGCGGTCGCCGAGGAGCAGCTGCGCTTCCGCGACTTCTCGATCGTGTACGGCGTCGAGTCGCTGCCGGTCCAGCTGCACGCGACGGCCGGCAGCCGTCAAGCGGCCGGCTGAACGTTTCACTCTCCCTGGTGACGCACTGGATTCGTAAGACTCCGTCAAGTCAGGGACCGGTAATCAGCTGACCCCGTGACAGCGCGGTCACTCAGGACCACAATGGGCGGTCCGGCTCGACCCTGCGAGCTGGACCGGACCAGGAGGGCCTGCAGCACCATGGGGATGGACGGGGGTCCACACACCGCCCGGATCGCGGCGGCGATGACGCTGGCACAGTCCGGTGGCCACCACGCCGCGGCCGTGGAGATCGAGGCGATCCGGACCGAGCTCGGTCCGGATCCGAGCTACGCGCTGGCCGCCGCGGAGTACGTGCGCGGCGTCACCGCGCACCACGCCAGCGACGCCGACGAGGCCCTCGCGGCGGTCGACGCCTGTCTGGACGTCGCCCGCGCGATCGACGAGCCCGGCTGGGAGGCGAACGCCTTCCCGATCAGGATCATCAACCTGGCCCGCAGCGGTCGCGGCGGCGACACGGTGGCCGACCTGGTCGCGGCCGAAGCAGCACTCAGCCGTACGACGGACGCCGGGCTCGCCGCCTGGGCGCACACCGGCCTCGGCTACGCGTACGACGTACTGCGGTTGTTCGAGCTGTGCATCCCGCACTACGAGGCCGCGACGCAGACCGACGCCGACGTGTTCGAGCTGGCCGAGTCGGAGGCGATCGACCGGCTGAACCTCGCCGAGACCTACCTGCGGTGGACGCACGAGCTGGAGCGGCTCGGCGATCCGTCGTACCAGCAGGAGATTCGGGAGCGGCTCGCGTCGGCGGCGTACTGGGCGAGGGACGCCACCCGGGTCATCGTCGACGACGAGAACCAGGAGTACTGGCGGGTGAGTGCGCGGCTCTGGCTGGCGGCGGCGCGGACCGTCGACGACCCGGCGGCCGCCGCGGACGAGCTGATCGAGTGCCGCGACCAGATCAGCAAGCTGGGCGAAACAGAGCGGCTGGCGATCGCTGGGGCCTACCTGGCAAGGGCTTTGGAGCGTTCGGGTGAGCTGGAGAAGGCGCAGGCGGCCGCTGCCCGGGCGGTCGACGACCTGATCCCGTTGGCCGATCCGGCGACGCAGATGCTGGTCCTGCAGATCAGGTCGGAGCTGGCCGCTGTCGCCGGTGACCCAGGAGCCCTTGCAGGGTTGGATTATGCGCACTCCGTGGCGCGGGCCTGGTGGAAGGAACGACGGCGCGCGCTGAACGCCGTACGGTACGCACTGGACGCGCACGACCTGTCCGCGCGGCACGACGCCGAGTGGCACGCGGCCCGGCAGGACCCGCTGACCGGGATCGGCAACCGCCGGGCGATGGACGAGCGGCTGACCGCGGCCCGCGACTCGCAGCGCGCGGTCACGCTGCTGGCCCTCGACGTGGACCGGCTGAAGATCGTCAACGACACCTTCGGGCACGCCTGCGGGGACGAATTGCTGCAGGTTGTGGCAAACCTCCTGGTAGAACAGGCCCGGTCGACCGACGCTGTGATTCGATCGGGAGGCGACGAGTTCTTCGTGGTGCTGGACCAGCCGGACGCGAAGGGCGGGTACCAGCTGGCCGAGCGGATCCGGGCGGCGGTGGCCGGGATCGCGGCGGGGACGGCCAAACCCTGGCTGGCCGAGCTGGGCCTGAGCATCGGGTACGCGGCGACCGCCGAAGGGGTACCGGTCGACCGGCTCGTCCCACTGGCCGACAGCCGGCTGTACGAGGACAAACGCCGCAACAGGTGAGTGAGAGTGGAGGGTGGGTGCGGGAGACGTCGGGGGTGACCGCGCGGATCGCAGCGGCGATGGCGCGAGCCCAGTCGGGCAGTCCGGCCGAGGCGATGCTGGACATCCACCGGCTGCTGACCGACCTCGGGCCTGAGCCGACGCCGGAACGGGCCGCGGCCGAGTACGTCCGGGCCGTCGCGGCCCACCACGGCACCGACGCCGAGGAGGCGCTGGACGCGGTCGACGGCTGCATCCGGATCGCCCGCACGATCGACGAACCCGGCTGGGAGGCGAACGCGCTCGCGCTGCGGATCGTCACGCTGATCCGGACCGGCGAGGGCGGCGACTCGGTCACCGACCTCGTGGCGGCCGAGAACGCCCTGTCCCGCACGCACGACGCCGGCCTGGCCAGCTGGGCGCACACCGGCCTCGGCTACGCCTACGACCTGCTCAGGCTGTTCGAGCTGTGCATCCCGCACTTCGAGGAAGCCGCCGCGACCATGAGCGACCCGCTCGGGCTGCCGGAGGCGCCGGTGATCGACCGGCTCAACCTGGCCGAGTCCAACCTGCGCTGGGCCCACGAGATGGAGCGGCTGGGCGACTCGTCGTACGACGAGCAGATCGCGGTACGGCGGTCCGAGGCCCGGCGCTGGGCGGCCGACGCGAACCAGGCGATCGTCGGCGCGGATCTGCTGGGCTACTGGCCGATGGCCGGGCGGATGTGGCTCGCGGCGAGCAACTGGGACGCCGAGCCGGCCGAGGCGGCGGTGATCCTCAAGGACTGCCGGGACCAGCTCGCCAAGCTCGGGGACCTGGAGCTGGCCGCGATCGCCGGGGCCTACCTGGCCAAGACCTACGCGGCGCTCGGCCAGCTCGACAACGCGATCGAAGCGGCCGCCCACGCCGGCACCGACCTGCCGCCGACGTCGGACCCGCCGGTCGAGGCGCTGGTCCGGCACACCGCCGTACAGATCGTTGCTGACTCCGGTGACGCCGGCGCGGCTGCTGGACTGCAGTACGCACGCGCCATCACCAGGGGCTGGTGGGCCGAGCGGCTGCGCGGTCTGTACGCCGTACGCAGCGCCTTGGCATCGCACGAGCTGTCCATCCGGCACGACGCCGAGTGGCGTGCCGCTCGAGAGGACCCGCTGACCGGCGTGGGCAACCGACGGGCTCTGGACGAGCGGATGAGCGCCGCGCTGGACTCCGGCCGCTCGATCGCCGTGATCGCGATCGACGTCGACAACCTCAAGGTCGTCAACGACAGCCACGGCCACGCCTCCGGCGACGAGGTGCTGCGCCGCGTCGCCCAACTGCTCACCGAGCAGTCACGCGCCGAGGACGTGGTGGTCCGGGCCGGCGGCGACGAGTTCGTCGTCGTGCTCGACAACCCCGACGAACGCGGCGCCCGCGAACTGGTCGAACGCATCCGCACCGCCGCCGAACGCGTCGCCGCGAGCGCCGCCGAGCCCTGGTTCGGCATGCTCCGCCTCAGCATCGGCCAGGCCTCCAGCACCGACGGAGTCCCGATCACCGAACTCCTCACCGAGGCCGACCGCCGCATGTACGCCGAGAAGCGCAACCGCCGCCGCTGACCGTTTGCTGTCAGGCCCTCGGCGCGGCCGGCGCGAGACCTACCGTGGGCGCCATGCCGCTGCCCGCCCGCCTCGGCGCCGACCTCCTCGAGCTCTTCGAACCGGTCGCGTACTACTTGCATCGGTACCCGCAGCAGCCGCCGTACGTCCACTGGCTGGCGGACCGCGTCTGCTCGAAGGTCCGCGGGCTGTACAAGTGGGCGCAGGTGAAGGACGCCCTGGAGGACGTCATCCCCCTGACCACGGAGGTGGAGGCGTTCCTCGACCGCGGGCTGCTGCCGTCCCCGATGGTCACCTTCGAGGACGTGCTCGCCGACGCGGCCCGCCGGATCGAGTCGGTCGCCGTCTCCGGCGACACCGAGTTCGCACACGGCCGGCGCGCCGGTCTGCGAGCGGCAGCCGTCCGGATCCGGGACTGGCACCGCGATTCCCTCCTCGACAAGCCCACGGTCCCGCGCCCTCCCGCGACCGAGACGCTGACCAAGGCGGCACGCCACGTGATCGTTCCGGACCGCAACCCCGTCGACAAGGTCCAGCGGGCGCTGTCCGCGCTCATGGACGACGGCCGGCCGGTGGACCGTGAGGTCGCCCGTCTGATCGTGGGGAGGCTTCCGACGGCAGCCGAGATGCTCGCCGACCGCGACGAGCTGCGCCGCCGGTTGCGGCGGCTGTGGGAACTCGAGCAGACGATCCGCCTGGACTGGGATCCGACCCCCGAGCGGTTGCGGGAACGGGCGGAGCTGGCCGCCGAGATCGACCAGCTGGCCAGGACCATGGCACCGGCCGGAGCGCACGGCAGCAGCTACGGGCAGGGTTTCGCCGCCGGCTTCGGCCGGGCGCAGGGCGTCCTCCGGGAGATGGCCGACGACGTCCGCGGCGTCTGGCTGCCGGGGCTGACGGCCGAGGACGTCGACTTCGCCGGTCAGTAGTCCAGGAAGCCTTCCACGACGAGGTTCCTGATCTGTGGCAGGTACTCGGCGTACAGGTTGTCGCGGTCGAGGATGGTGGCCAGGGCGTCGAGGATCTGGCCGGTGGTGAGGTCACCGTCGCAGGCGCCGACGAAGCCGGCCAGGACGGTGTCGGCCTGCTCGGCGCGTCGCATGCCGCGTTGGCGGCGCAGGACGATGGTGGCCGGGTCCTCCGCGCCGGGCGGGCCGGCGGTCTCCTGGACGACGTCGTCGGCCAGCTTGAGGTGCAGGCCGGTCAGATCGTCCGGCACGCCTTCCTGGCGCTGGAAGCGGTGCAGGACGTGCGGGCCGATCGGCTGCTCGATCTCGTACGGCCAGGCCTCGGCGTCCGTCGTACCGGGGACGTTGTGCAGGGTGATCCAGCCCATGCCGATCGCCTCGACCTGCTGGTCGTCCAGCCAGGCCAGCCACTCGTCGTACCGCTGCGTGTACTCCGGCCGGCCGTGCAGGCCCGCGTCCCGCAACCACAGCTCGACGTACTCGGCCGGGTCCAGCTGCTCGCGCTGCACGGCCCAGCTGGACCGGTCGCCGGTCCAGCCTGCGATGCGCTCCTGCCAGTCCTGGCCGCGTACACAGGTCCAGTTGGCCAGCAGCTGGCACCAGCCGCCGTCGGTGAGGTGCTGCGGCGCCTGCCGGACCAGCTGCTCGACCAC
Organism: Kribbella italica; assembly: GCF_014205135.1. Taxonomy (NCBI): domain Bacteria; kingdom Bacillati; phylum Actinomycetota; class Actinomycetes; order Propionibacteriales; family Kribbellaceae; genus Kribbella; species Kribbella italica. The sequence goes on along the minus strand of NZ_JACHMY010000001.1, from coordinate 7,049,227 downwards.
AGCGTCTCCAACGAAGCCGGTCTCGCGGTAGGTCAGCTTGCCGTCGCTCGGCGGTGCGATGACGTACGGCGGGTTGCTGACGATCAGGTCGAAGCGCTGACCCTCCACCGGCTCGTAGAGCGACCCGTCGCGCACGTCCAGCTCGACCCGGTTCAGCGCGGCCGTCCAGCGCGTCAACTGCAAGGCGCGAGGGTTCACGTCGGTGGCGACGATGTGGTTCGCCCGCTCGGACAGGTGCAGCGCCTGGATGCCGCAGCCGGTGCCCAGGTCGAGTGCGCTCTCCACCTTCAACGGCACGGTCAGCTTCACCAGACTCAGGCTGGCCGGAGCGATCCCGAGCACGTAATCGGACCGTATCGGCGCCCGCCGGCCGTCCAGCCCCGGCGTCGGGTCCGCGACCACCCACCAGGCGCGGTCGTCCTCGGCGAACGGCCGGACGTCGATCGCGGCGACCACCTCGTCGCCCTGCGCGACAATGATGCCCAGGGCAAGCAATTCGTGCAGAATCTCCTTGTCCAGAAGAGATCCCGGCACCGGACGCTGCAGCAGGAACAGCCGGATCAGCGTGTCGAGCGGGTCACCACCACTGGTCCGCCGGTACGCCAACGTGGTCTCGTTGCGCGCCAACGCCGCGTTGGCCCGGCTCCCCAACCGCTCGGCCACACCGTCGACGGTGTAGTCCGCCGTCTCGAACAGTCCACGCAACCGATCCACCAGACCACTCGACAGGTCACTCATGCCCCCATCCTCGCGCACGCCGCTGCGTTCACAGAAAGTACGGCGTCGCCATCCGGAGTACCTCGGCGAGCTTGGCGCGGACCAGGTCGCGGTGCGGGACCTGCTGCACCGCGTCGCCGATCCGGACGCCCTGGTCGACCAGGACGTAGACGGCGCGCAGGGTGCGCATGGTGTTGGTGATCTCCGGGCGGACGCCGTCCGGTGGCGGGTTGCCCAGCGCGCGGCCGGCCGGGTCGAGCCAGTCGGTCACGTCGGTCTCGAGCAGGTCGGCGCGGGTCAGCGTCGACGCCAGGGCGAAGCCGAGCCGGTCGTCCTCCAGGTCGCGCAGCACGTAGTCCGTGGGGGTCAGGATCCGCCCGATGCCGAGCCGGAGCATCTCCACCGGCTCCACCGCCGGGAACCGCCCGAGCGTGCCGAGCAGGTCGGCCCCGTGCGCGACGGCGTGCAGCCAGCCGAGCTCGGCGTCGTACCCGCGCAGGTCCTCCTCGGCGACGTACCAGCGCTCGAACGGCGGCACCCAGGTCGGCTCGAACACCCCGACCGACACGATCGCGTCGAGGATCAGCGGCGCGAACGTCCGGACCTGGACCTGCGGATCGGTGAACCGCTCGATCATCTCGTCACCGAGTCCGCGCAGCAGCTCCGGGGACAGCAGGCCCTTGGCGATCCAGGTCGCCAAGGTCGCGTAAGCCTGCCCGTCGCGCACGGCCGGGTCAGGGGACCGCAGCAGCCCCGACAACTCGGCCACCAACTCCGGGAGCGGACGATCGGCCGGAACCTCGAAACCCTCAGCGCGCACCCGCGCCCAGTCGGTCATGACAGGGAACCTAACCAATCAGGAACCGGCCCGCCACTCAGGCCCGGACAGACAACCAGCCCGTGGGGTGTCCGTTGTCACGGACACTCCACGGGCTGTCGGCCAAGACCCCTCAGCCTGGCCGGGTGGTAGGCCGCCGGTTCCCCTGATCCGGCGGCCGTCTGTGGGGCGTCAGGCGTCGCGCTTGCTGGCGCTCAGCAGCGCCAGGATCATCAGCGCGGCGGCCCAGCCGGCGAAGTACAGCAGGGCCCACCAGGGGCTCAGCGCGTAGTCGGTGCCGCCGGCGAACTCGCCGGCGAGTCCCATCTCCTGTCCCTGGTTCAGGAACGAGCTGCCGTTGGCGAACGGCGCCCACTTGGCCAGGTCGTCGCCGATCTTGGGGATCAGCGTGAACAGGCTCTCCACCAGCAGCGGCCAGAGGATCAGGATCGCGATCGCTCCGGCGCTCTGCCGGATCAGGATGCCGACCGCCACGGCGATCACCGCGGACAGGGCGAACACGATGCCCTGACCGGCCAGCAGCCGCCACTCGGCGCCGGTGTTGATCGACAGGTCGGCACCGCCGGCCAGCAGGCTGCCGATCAGCCACGCGCCGAAGGACGCGATCAGACCGACCAGGCCGGCCAGCACGGCGACCACGAAGGTCTTGCCGAGCAGCAGCGCCGCCCGCTGCGGAACGGCCTGGAAGCTGGTCCGGATGGTGCCGAACCGGTACTCGGTGGTGACCGCCAGCGCGGCCATCACCATCATCACCATCTGGCTGAGCTGGGCTCCGCCCTGGGTCATGAAGACGGTCGCCGACGCCTCGTCACTGGCGTCCAGGAAGGCCGTCGACAGGGCCGCCAGCCCGATCGTGAGCACGGCGGCGATGATCATGCACCACCACGGCGAGCGGGTGGTGAAGAGCTTGATCCGCTCGACTGCGATGACCGACATCTCAGTTGTCCTCTCGTGGCCCGGAGACCGTCTCGACGCCGGAGACCGGCGGTACGCCGAGTGCGCCGGCGACACCCGGAGCAGGCTGGGCACCGTCCTGCGCGTGGTACTGGACCGAGTCGCCGGTCAGCTCCATGAAGGCCTGCTCCAGCGAGCCGCGCTGCTGGGTCAGCTCGTGCAGGACGACGCCCTGCGCGGCGGCCAGCTCGCCGACCTGGTCGGTGGTCACGTCGCCGTCGACGTACAGGACCTTGGTGTCCTGGTCGCCGGCCTCGACGCGGGTGGTCAGTTGCTGCTGCTGCAGCACCGCCTGCAACTGGTCCAGCTGCGGGGTGCGGACCTTGATCGTGCTGCCGCTGGCCCGCTCGACGAACTCGGCGGTCGAGCTCTGCGCGATCAGCCGGCCGCGGCCGATCACGATCAGCTCCTCGGCGGTCAGCGCCATCTCCGACAGCAGGTGGCTGGAGACCAGCACCGTGCGGCCTTCCGAGGCCAGCCGCTGCATGAAGGTCCGGATCCAGACGATGCCCTCGGGGTCGAGGCCGTTGACCGGCTCGTCGAAGAGCAGAATCCGCGGGTCGCCGAGCAGGGCGCCGGCGATGCCGAGCCGCTGCGACATGCCGAGCGAGTACGCCCCGGCACGCTTGTTGGCGACCTCGGTCAGGCCGACCATGTCCAGCACCTTGTCGACGCTGTTCTTCGGCAGCCGGTTCGACGCGGCCATCCAGGACAGGTGCGCGCGGGCGGACCGGTTCGGGTGCACCCACTTCGCGTCCAGCAGCGCGCCGATCTCGGTCAGCGGCTGCCGCAGGTCCCGGTAGCGTTTGCCGTCGATCCGGACGTCGCCGGAGGTCGGGGTGTCGAGTCCGAGGATCATCCGCATGGTGGTGGACTTACCGGCCCCGTTCGGGCCGAGGAAGCCGGTCACCTTGCCGGGTTTCACCTCGAAGGACAGGTTGTCAACGGCAACGGTTGCGCCGTATCGCTTGGTGAGGCTCTGTGCCTCGATCATCGCCGTACTCCTCGTTCGGTAGCGCGCCGGATGTCAGGGCGGGCAGTCCATCTCAGTATCGAGCCGGGACCCCCGGATCGCATCGGACCCGGGACGGATCCGGTGTGTCCACCTGGGGATGGAGTCTTCCGTCCCACCACCCCGGCAGCCATCGGGCAAGTCCCTGACCGTCCCCCTGAGCATCCCGTACGGCGGGGTCGTGGGGCATCAGCCGAAAGTCGACGCGCCGGAGACGAAAGACCGGGAGTGACTGCCACTTGGCGGCGTACTCCGGAACTTTCCTGCCCTATCAGGCACAGGAGAACGCACAACGGCCCGCCGGAGAGCTCCGGCGGGCCGTTGCGGTGCTGCGGATGGATCAGGCGGCGATGCTGGCTTCCGCCGGGGTGTCGGAGATGACCGACTCGCGCCGCTTGGACACGACCACGGCCGCGACGATGATGACCACGGCCACCACCGCGATCGCGATCCGCAGCGGGGTGTTGGTGTCCTCGCCGATGCTCGACATGCCGACGACGGCCGGGGCGATCAGCACCGAGACCAGGTTCATCACCTTGATCAGCGGGTTGATGGCCGGACCGGCGGTGTCCTTGAACGGGTCGCCCACGGTGTCACCGATGATGGTGGCCTCGTGCGCCGGCGAACCCTTGCCACCGTGGTTGCCGTCCTCGACCAGCTTCTTCGCGTTGTCCCAGGCGCCACCGGAGTTGGCCAGGAACACCGCCATCAGCGTGCCGGACGCGATCGCACCGGCCAGGTAACCGGCCAGCGCCGAGGCGCCGAGGCCGAAGCCGACGGCGATCGGGGCCGCGATCGCGAGCAGACCAGGCGTGGCCAGCTCACGCAGCGAGTCGCGGGTGCAGATGTCCACGACCTTGCCGTACTCCGGCTTGCCGGTGCCTTCCATGATCCCGGGGATGTCGCGGAACTGGCGACGGACCTCGTAGACGACCGCACCGGCGGCGCGGCCGACGGCGTTGACCAGCAGTCCGGAGAACATGAACACGACGGCCGCACCGATGATCAGGCCGACCAGCGTGGACGGGTCGAAGACCAGCGCGTCGGTGTTGAACGCGGCGTCGCCGGCGTCGTTCAGCACCGCGTAGATCGAGTCCGTGTAGGAGCCGAACAGCGCGGTCGCCGCCAGGACGGCGGTGGCGATCGCGATGCCCTTGGTGATCGCCTTGGTGGTGTTGCCGACGGCGTCCAGCTCGGTCAGGATCTGGGCCGCGTCGCCGTCCACGTCACCGGACATCTCGGCGATGCCCTGCGCGTTGTCGGAGACCGGACCGAAGGTGTCCATCGCGACGATGACGCCGACGGTGGTCAGCAGACCGCCACCGGCCAGCGCGATCGCGAACAGCGCGAGCACACCGGAGCCACCGACCAGGAAGGCGCCGTAGACAGCGGCGGCGATCACCAGGGCGGTGTAGACGGCCGACTCGAAGCCGACCGCGATACCCGACAGGATGACGGTCGCGGCGCCGGTCAGCGAGGACTTGCCGACGTCCTTGACCGGCTTGTCCTCGGTGCCGGTGAAGTAGCCGGTCAGGGCCAGGATGATCGCGGCCAGCACGATGCCGATGATCACCGAGACGGTGGCGATCACCCGGGGGTCGCCGCTCTGGGCGGCGATCTTCTCGGTCGCGTTGGTCAGGTCGCCGAAGTTGCTCGGCAGGTAGGCGAACGCGGCGATCGCACACAGCACCGCGGAGAACGCGGCGGAGATGTAGAACGCCCGGTTGATCGTCTTCAGGCCGTTCTCGCCGGCCCGCGGCTTGGTCAGGAAGACGCCGATGACCGCGGTGACGGCACCGATGGCCGGCACGATCAGCGGGAAGATCAGGCCCTGCTCGCCGAAGGCGGCCTTGCCCAGGATCAGCGAGGCGACCAGCATGACGGCGTACGACTCGAACAGGTCGGCGGCCATACCGGCGCAGTCACCGACGTTGTCGCCCACGTTGTCGGCGATCGTCGCGGCGTTGCGGGGGTCGTCCTCGGGGATGTTCTGCTCGACCTTGCCGACCAGGTCCGCGCCGACGTCGGCGGCCTTGGTGAAGATGCCACCGCCGACACGCATGAACATGGCGAGCATGGCGGCACCGAAGCCGAAGCCCTCGAGCACGGTCGGGGCGTCACCCTTGAAGAGCAGCACCACCAGGGCCGCACCGAACAGGCCGAGGCCGACGGTTGCCATCCCGACCGTTCCACCGGTCCGGAACGCGACGCGCATGGCGGGCTCGCGTCCTTCGTCCCGGGCGGCGGCGGCGACGCGGACGTTGGCCCGGGTCGCGAGCCACATGCCCAGGTAGCCGATGGCGGCGGAGAAGCCCGCACCGACCAGGAAGAAGACCGAGCGGAAGATCTTCAGTGTGGTCTCGTTGCCGCCGTCGCTGTGCACCGGCAGCAGGAACAGCAGCAGGAACGCCACCACGGCGAAGACCGACAGCGTCCTGAACTGCCGGGACAGGTAGGCCGAAGCGCCTTCCTGCACCGCCAGGGCGATCGTCTTCATGTTCTCGGTGCCATCGTTCGCGGCAAGCACCTGGCTGCGGAACACCATCGCGATCGCGACCGCGAGGACCGCGATCACACCGACGACGATGACCAGCGTGGTGTTGCTCGACGACAGATCCACCGCTTGTACTGAAAGCGCGGACATCCGTCCTCCTTGTAGGCAACCCCTCAGGGCAACCGAAGGGGTCGGATGATACGAAAAAGACGCCAGGACTGCTGGCGCGGTGGGTCACTCTAACGGGTCACAAACCAGACCTGACCGCGGGGTGGTCTGACTCACACCACCGAACGTGATGACAGGGACACCTTTTCAGATCGCAGACGCGACATCCGGGTGGATCTCGAAAACCTTGGTCAGGCCGGTGATGCGGAAGATCTTCAGCAGCCGTTCCTGCGTACAGACCAGCGACAGCGACCCGTCGTGGGTGCGGACCCGTTTCAGTCCTCCGACCAGTACGCCGAGCCCGGTGGAGTCCAGGAACTCCACTCTTTCCAGGTCGACGACGAGGTCGTACTGCCCCGCGTCGACCAGCGAGACGATCGTCTCGCGCAGTTTCGGCGCGGTGTAGACGTCGATCTCCCCACCCACCTCGACGACGGTGCGCCCGCCCTCCGGACGCGTCGTCAGCGACAGATCCACTTCGGCCTCCGATCCCGTGAACCGTTGCATTCAACCATGTACGGACCGTGAGTAGGGCCGCGTGCAAAACTCTTTCATCCCGGTGCGTGCCGCGTCGACCTACCTGGGCGAAAAGCCGCGTGCATCCGGCGGAGGCGTTCGCCCGTGCACGAGGAGGGCTAGGGTCTGGTTCATGGGTGAGGCGGCACGGCTACTGCAAAACCTCACCTCCGGTCCAGACCGGTCAGGCCGGTTGACCCATGTGGAATCCGTACCGGCCAGGGGTTCCCGGACCGCCGAGTGGCCTCGCTGGGTCCCACCCGAAGTGCTCGCCCAGCTGGCCGATGCCGGCGTCACCAGTCCGTGGATCCACCAGGTCGCCACCGCCGAAGCGGCGTACAGCGGCAAGCACGTCGTCGTCGCCACCGGTACGGCGTCAGGCAAGTCGCTCGGCTACCTGCTGCCGTCGTTCGCGACGCTGAGCATCGCGCACGCGGCGTCACCGCATCGCCGGGCCGCGTCGGTGCTCTACCTGTCGCCGACCAAGGCGCTCGCGCACGACCAGCTGCGCGCGTTGTCGCAGTACAAGGTGGAAGGCCTGCGCGCGACCACACTGGACGGCGACTCCGAGCGGAGCGAACGCGACTGGGCGCGCGACCACGCGACGTACGTCTTGAGCAATCCCGACATGCTGCACCGGTCGCTGCTGCCGAACCACCAGCGCTGGGCCAGGTTCCTCGGCTGCCTGCAGTACGTCGTGGTCGACGAGTGTCACCACTACCGCGGCGTCTTCGGCGCGCACGTCGCCGGCGTACTGCGTCGCCTGCGGCGGATCTGCGCGCAGTACGGCGCACACCCGATCTTCGTCTGCGCTTCGGCGACTGTTGCCGAGCCGGCCGTGTCCGGCGAGCGGCTGACCGGGCTGCCGATGATCGAGGTGGTCAACGACGGCTCACCGCGCGGCGGTATCTCCTTCGGCCTGTGGGAGCCCCCGCTGACCTCAGTGCGCGGCGAGAACGGAGCACCGGTACGACGGTCCGCCCCGGCCGAGGTCGCCGAGTTGCTGACCGACCTGGTGGTGTCAGGTGTTCGCACCGTCGCCTTCGTCCGCTCGCGACGCGGAGCCGAGCAGGTCGCGATGACGGCCCGGGACAACCTGGCCGAGGTGGACCCGGCACTGGCCGAGCAGGTGTCGGCGTACCGGGCGGGCTATCTGCCGGAGGAGCGGCGTCGGCTGGAGAGCATGCTGCAGAGCGGAGAGCTCACCGGCGTCGCCGCGACCAACGCACTCGAGCTGGGGATCGACATCGCCGGACTGGACGCCGTACTGCTGTCCGGCTGGCCGGGCACTCGCGCATCGCTCTGGCAGCAGGCGGGCCGGGCCGGTCGCGCCGGTGGCGACGCACTGGCGTTGCTGGTCGCGCGGGACGATCCGCTCGACACCTATCTGGTCCGGCATCCGCAGGCGATCTTCGGACGGCCGGTCGAGGCGACGGTGTTCAATCCGGAGAACCCGTACGTGCTCGGCCCGCAGCTGTGTGCCGCGGCGCAGGAGCTGCCGCTGACCGATGCGGACTACGAGATCTTCGGGTCCACGACGCCGACCGTGATCGCGCAGCTCGTTCGGCAGGGTCTGCTGCGCGAGCGCCCGCACGGCTGGTTCTGGACCCGGCGCGAACGCGCGGTGGACGCGATCGACATCCGGTCGGCCGGCGGCAAGACCGTTCAGATCGTCGAGGACCAGACCGGTCGCCTGCTCGGGACGGTCGACGGCGGTTCGGCCCACGCGTCGGTGCACGAGGGAGCGGTGTACGTGCATGCCGGTGAGTCGTATCTGGTCCGCACGCTCGACCTGGAGAACCACGCGGCGATCGTCGAGCAGGCCTCACCCGACTACACGACGTTCGCCCGGGACGTCACCGAGATCAGCATCCTGGCCACCGAGTCGACCGAGGCCTGGGGGTCGGCGGAGCTGTCCCGCGGCTGGGTCCAGGTGACGAGCCAGGTGGTGTCGTTCCAGCGCAAGCAGCTGGTCACCGGCGACGTGCTGGACGAGCAGCCGCTGGACCTGCCGGAACGGACGCTGCGGACCAAGGCGGTCTGGTGGACGATGCCGGACACCGCCGTCGCCGCACTCGGGCTGGACGACGTACCGGGTGCCGCGCACGCGGCCGAGCATGCCTCAATCGGGCTGCTCCCACTGTTCGCGACCTGCGACCGCTGGGACATCGGTGGAGTGTCGACGGCCAAGCACGCCGACACCGGCCGGCTGACCGTTTTCGTGTACGACGGGCACCCGGGCGGCGCCGGGTTCGCCGAGCACGGGTACGCCGCGGCGCGCGAGTGGTTGACCGCGACACGGGAGGCGATAGCACACTGTGAGTGCACGGACGGGTGCCCGTCGTGCGTACAGTCGCCCAAATGTGGGAACGGGAACAACCCACTCGACAAGAGCGGCGCCGTGGCGCTGCTCACCGCACTTCTCGGCAGTGAGGCCTGAGGGATCCAGCACACCGCTGCTGGAAGAGAGGCAGCAAACCATGGCCGTTCTCGGAATCGTCCTGATCGTCGTCGCGGTCCTGTTCGGACTCGGCGTGGCGGTCTCGTCCGGCGCCTCGACCACGATGGAGGTCTTCGGCGTCGACTTCGGCGTCGTCGTGGCCACCGTCTTCTTCCTCGGCGCCGCCGCCGGCGCCGTCCTGATCGTCGGCCTGTGGCTGACGAAGAAGGGACTCAGCCGCGGCTACCGCCGGCACAAGGAGGTCCGCGAGCTGCGCCACCAGGTCGCCGCGACCCCTGACCCGGCAACGACCGTGCAGCCCGACGACACCGCTCCGTCCGGCAAGCACGCGGCCGACGTACCGGTCGACGTACCGGCGTCCGACGAGCCGCACACTGTTGCCGACGGCCCCGAAACCCGTCAGCCGCACTGAGCCGGAAGCTGAAGGACTTTTCGCAGAACGCCGTACTGTCTCGAACACACCACGGCGGGCACACAACCGCCGCTCGGCCGTGACGCAGCCGGATTTCGATGCCTTGCGCAACGACTTCCGGCTGGCAGTTAGTTGCCAATGGCATCAAGTACTGGCCGTTGGCCGTAACCAGCTTCCAGGGGTCTGTGCCTTACTGGTCGTGGCGTCAACGTCGCGTTGAGTCACTGCCGAACTTCCGGGTCACACCGCCTCCTCACGGGGGACCGACCCGCCGCGCCACCCCACGCGCAAGGGGTGCCGCCGCGGTTCCCGGAGCCGGCCTGCTCCGCGCCTCGGGGTCCCGACGACCTGACGCCGCGAGATGGCACGACCTCTGGAGGTTGTCTTGATCGTCCGTAGCATTCTGAGTCGCACCGGTGTCGCAGTCCTGGCCGTCAGCGTCGCGCTGGCCACCGCACTGCCGGCCCGCGCCGCAGCACCGGCCCCGACGGCGGCCCCACCGGGCATCGTCGAGGTCGGCGCGGTGAAGCAGATCACCAGCAGCGCCGACACCCGGTACTGCCTGACCTTCGTGGCCGCCGAGAAGATCCCGATGGCGGTGATGATGGCCTGCGCGCCGGGCAAGGAGGGCAAGACCCAGGAATGGGTCTACACCGGCAAGGGCCAGCTGCAGGTCGCGATGAGCAAGAGCGTCGGTGGCGCTCTGGCCAAGAGCGGCGCCTGTCTGGACACCGGGGCCGACCTGGTCACCGTGCCCAAGAACGCACCGGTGCTGGTGCTGCCCTGCCGTGACGGCGACGGGCAGAAGTGGAACTACGACGAGTCGACCGGGTCGTTCGTCAACGCGGCGAGTGGACTGGCACTCAGCTCGCTGATGGGTCAGGGCAAGGCGAAGCAGGCCCAGCCGACCGGCACGTCGGCCGCTGTGGGTGCTGCGAACCAGGGCTGGAAGGCCCTGCCGCTGCCCGGTCTCGACATCCTGGGCGCGGTCCTGGCGCTCGTGAACGCGCTGCTGGCGTCCCTGGGCCTGGCCCTGCCGCTGCCGATCGCGAACGCCGCCGGCAGCCTGCTCGAACTGGTCCGGGGCAAGACCCCGGTACCGGCCGAGATGTCGGTGATGCCGAAGCAGATGATGCAGCTGGCCCAGAAGTAACCCCGCACCACACCGAAGGGCGGCCCCGACGATGTCGGGGCCGCCCGTTTTCGTTCTACTGATCGGTGGTTCGGGAGTTCCGCTGCTTGCGCGTCAGCGGAAGGTCCGGTCACCGCCTGCTGGTCACCACCAGCAGTCGTGCCAGTGGTGCCAGTGGTGGTGCCAGTGGTGGCCCCCACCCAGAAGGTCGTACAGCAAGCCTCCGAGCATTGTCCTTCACCTCCGTTTTCGGTGTTCCGAACGCCGACGACGCTACCTCCTGCCATCACGTTCTGTATCTACTCAGCTACCCTTTGAGATGAAACCGCGAGCGAGCTTTAACTCTTCCGCAATGCGCCCCGGCGGTACCGGATTTGACGAGATCGGCTTTGACCTGGGATGGCCACGCCAAGTAGCCCTGGGCAACCGGGTAAAAGTCTTCACAAAGTCATCTGCGGGTGTAAAAGTGTTCCCGCGTACCTCCCCCGCACTGCAAGGAGTCCTCCTGATGCGACCCATCTCGCGTGTGATCCCACCGGCTGCCCTGGGCGTGGCCGCCCTGGTGCTGCTGACCGGCTGTCTGGGGTCGTCGGACTCCGGCAGCGGCGACCAGGACGCGACCCGCAACGCCGACGCCAAGAAGGTCGAGCTGGTGATCGGCGCCAACTCGGTCAAGGGCGGCAAGAACAGCGCCGGCGCGACCTTCACCTCCGACGTCCTGATCCCGAAGTTCGTCGAGGCGCAGAAGGCCAAGGGCGTCGACGTCACGGTCCGCTTCGAGGGCGACGGCTCCGACGACGAGGTCTACAAGCAGAAGCTCGCGCTCAGCCTGTCCAACAAGGCCGGACCGGACCTGATGAACATGGACGGCATCTGGGTCGGCGAGTTCGCCCAGGCCGGCTACGTCAAGCCGCTCACGGACACCGTCGGCGACGCGGCCAAGGTGGACGACTGGGACGGCTGGAAGCAGATCCCGGACTCGGTGCAGCAGCTCGGCAGCTTCGAGAGCAAGCGGTACGGCGTACCGGGTGGGACCGACGGGCGGGTGCTGTACTTCAACAAGAAGCTGTTCGCGCAGGCCGGGCTGCCGGCCGACTGGCAGCCGAAGTCGTGGGACGAGATCGTTGCCGCCGGCCAGAAGCTGAAGCAGCTGCCGGGCGTCACCCCGATCCAGATCAACGGCGGCACCGCGATGGGTGAGGCCACCTCGATGCAGGGTGTGCTGCCGCTGCTGGTGGGCACCGGCGCGACCATCAACACCGACGGCAAGTGGCTGGGCAACACCGCTTCGGTGCGCCAGGTTCTCGACTTCTACCGGCAGATCTACGGCGGCGGCCTGGGTGACCCGGTGCTGCAGCGCGAGGCCAAGGGCCGGGACAAGTCGTTCGCCGAGTTCGCCGCGAACAAGATCGGCATCCTGCTCGAGGGCGACTACTTCTGGCGCAGCGTGGTGGAGCCCAAGGAGGGCGTCGCCAAGATGGCCGACCGCGACACCGCCGTCGGGTACGCGCTGATCCCGGCCGCCAAGCCCGGCGCCGGCGTCAAGGGCCAGGACTTCGTCTCGATGTCCGGTGGCGGCGTGACTGCGATCAACCCGAACACCAAGTTTCCCCAGCAGGCCTGGGAGCTGCTGGCGTTCATGAACTCCGCCGAGATGGTCGAAGCCTCGTTGGACGGCGCGGCCAAGATCACCCAGCGCACCGACGTCAACGCCAAGGTGCTGGCCGGTGACCCGATGCTGAACTTCGTCGCCACCAAGGTGCTGCCGATCACGCAGTACCGGCCGGGTCTGGCGGAGTACCCGAAGATCTCGGCCGCGCTGCAGCAGGCGACCGCGGACGTGATCAGCGGCAAGTCTCCGGACGACGCGGCCAAGGCGTACCAGACCGCCGTCGAGTCCGCCGCGGGCGGCAAGGACAAGGTCACCAGCAACTGATGGCGGCCACCACGAGCCCCGCACCGGGCGACCCGGCGCGGGGACTTGGAACGAGCGAAGCGAGTGGTCCGGGCGCCCCCTCCCCCCAATCACCAGGTCCACGGCGACGTGGCGGGCAAGGCCGAAACCGTGGCCCGGCTCAGGATGTTGCCGGGCTCGGCATCGGGCGGGCGCTCGGCTTCGTCGCGCCCGCGCTGCTGCTGATCGGGGCGTTCCTGGTCTTCCCCGCGGTCTGGACGATCTACATCGGCATCACGAACTACCGGCTCACCGGGGTCGAGGCCGTGTCGCCGTCGATCGTGGGGCTGTCGAACTACACCAAGGCGCTCAACGACGCGCTGTTCCACAACGCGTTGTGGCTGACGCTGCTGTTCGTGCTGGGCTCGGCGATCATCGGGCAGAACATCCTCGGGTTCGCGCTGGCGTGGACGATGCGCAAGGCGCGGCCGGCTGTTCGCCGTACGGTCGAAGGGCTGGTGCTGCTGGCCTGGATCCTGCCGTCGACCGTGGTCGCGTACCTGTGGATCGCGTTCTTCGACCGCGACACCGGGACGCTGAACAGCATCCTCGGCCAGCAGGGCACGGCCTGGCTGATCGAGTACCCGATGGTCTGCCTGGTGTTGTTCAACACCTGGCGCGGTACGGCCTTCTCGATGATGCTCTACTCGTCCGCGCTGCAGGCGGTCCCGCCGTCGCAGCTGGAATCGGCCCGCATGGTCGGGGCCTCGGGTTGGCAGACGCTGCGCGATGTCGTGTTCCCGCACATCCGGGGCCACGTGCTGACCAACACGCTGCTGATCTCGCTGTGGACCGCGAACGACTTCTCGCCGTTCCTGCTCACCAAGGGCGGCCCGAACCACGAGTCCGAGACCGTACCGGTCTACATCTACAACGTCGCACTGCAGGGCGGTGAGCTCGGCTACTCGTCGGCGATCTCGTTCCTGCTGCTGATCGCGAACCTGCTGGTCGCGCTGCTGTACCTGCGACTGCTGAGGAGGCGCTCGTGAGCCCGGCGTACGTCGTACGGCGGATCGGTTTCTACGTCCTGATCTGCGCGATCACGTTGTTCTTCGCGGTCCCGATGCTGTGGATCGCGTCCGCGCCCTTCGACGCCTCTCCCGGTCTCGGCGTGCGCTGGCCGGACTGGACGCTGGACAACGTCCGCAAGACGCTCGACCACCCCTACGCGTTGCACTCGATGGTCAACTCGCTGCTGATCTGCGTGACGACGGCTGTTGCCGTGACCGCGTTCGCGGCGCTGGCGTCGTACGCGCTCTCGCGGGTGCGCATCCCGGGGCGGGACGCCTTGCTGTACGGGCTCCTGCTGCTGTCGTCGGTGGTCACCGGGACGGCGGCGATGGTGCCGATCTTCGTGATGATGTTCCAGCTCGGGCTGATCGACTCCCGCTTCGGTGTCGCGCTGGTGATGACCGGCGGACTGTTGCCGGCGGCAATCTTCATCCTGAAGGACTTCGTCGACGCCGTACCGAAGTCGTACGAGGAGTCCGCCCGGGTGTTCGGCGCGTCCACCACGCAGATCCTGCGCGACGTGGTGCTGCCGGTCGCCCGGCCCGGTCTGGCGACCATCCTGGTCTGGGCGTTCGTGAACTCGTGGGGCAACTTTCTGGTGCCCTTCCTGCTGATCCGGTCGATCGACAAGCAACCCGGCGCGGTGCTGCTGCAGACCTTCACCGACGAGGGCGGCAGCGCCAACCTCTCGGTGATCCCGGTCTTCTCGCTGCTGTTCTCGATCCCGGTTGTCGTGCTGTACCTGTTGGTGAACTCGAGGTACGGGTTCCGCTTCCACGGAGGAATCAAGAGCTGATGGCTGGCATCGACATCGAAAGCCTGGCGACGGTCTACCCGAACGGCGTGCGCGCCGTCGACGGACTGGACCTGAGCGTGGCCGACGGCGAGTTCTTCGCCCTGCTCGGGCCGTCCGGGTGCGGCAAGACGACGCTGCTGCGAACGATCGCGGGGCTGGAGAACGCCTCCGAGGGCACGGTCCGGATCGACGGCGCTGATGTGACCCGGCTCGAGCCCGGGAAGCGTGGGGTGGCGATGGTCTTCCAGGACTACGCGCTGTTCCCGCACATGAGCGTGGCCGAGAACATCACGTATCCGTTGAAGGTCCGTCGGGTCGCCGCTGCTACGCGCGCCACTGTCGCGGAGAAGACCTCGGGTGAGCTCTCATTGCAAGGGCTGCTCGAACGTCGTCCTGGGCAACTCTCTGGTGGCCAGCAGCAACGGGTCGCGCTGGCTCGGGCGATCGCGTCCGAGGGCAAGGTGCTGCTGCTCGACGAGCCGCTGTCCAACCTGGACGCGCGGCTGCGGCTCGAGGCGCGGACGTTCCTGAAGAAGTTGCAGCGGGATCTGGGCATCACCACGGTCTTCGTCACGCACGACCAGGCCGAGGCGCTGGCCTTGGCGGACAAGATCGCGGTCATGCAGACCGGGAAGCTGGTCCAGCTCGGCTCTCCGCGCGAGGTGTTCGCCCGGCCCTCGAACACCTTCGTCGCCAACTTCATCGGCTCCACGCCGATGAACCTCCTGGAGGGCGAGGTCGGCGCCACGGACAGTTCCTCGTCCGGCACCGTCGAGGTCGCCGGCGGACGGTTGCCCGCAGCAACCGGTTCGATTCCGACCGGCGCGAAGGTCACGGTCGGCATCCGCCCGGAGTACCTCACCTTGTCCACCGGCGACGCCACCGGACCGTCGATCCACGGCATCGTCGTCGTCGCGGAGAACCTCGGCACGTCGTCCCTGGTCTCGGTCGACTGCGCGGGCACGCTGATCGGTGTCACCGTCCCTGAGGAGGACGAGCCGGCTCCTGGTACGCCGGTCAACCTCACCGCCCCGGTCCAACGAGTCCTGCTCTACGACCAGGACTCCGGAGAGCTCCTTGCCCGCCAGCCGGTGCCGGCCGGTTCGCAGCCAGTCCCGGCGGGCTCCCGCTCGACCTCTGCCCCGGGCTCGGCTGGCTCGGCCGGCTCCGCGGACAGCTGATGGCAGTCACCTCCTTCAAACGCCGCTGGACTCTCGACGACCGGGCGGAGTCCGTCTGGCACTCGCTGCCGGTCGACATCCCACCCGGCTGCGAGGGCCTGCTAGTCACCCTGACCGTCCCCGCCGTCGAAGGCGTCGTCATCGACCTCGGCTGCGAAGGCGCCAACGGCTGGCGCGGCTGGTCTGGTGGAGCGCGGCAGACCTTCGCCATCACCCCAACAGCCGCCACCCCCGGCTACCTGCCCGGCGAACTCGAACCAGGCACCTGGTGGGTCGTCCTCGGCCTCCACCGCCTCCCGATCGAGGGCGCCGAACTGATCGTCGAAGCAACCACCGGCCCCGTCTCCGTCGTACCGGGCCTTTCCGAGTACGCCGCCGCCACCGAAGCCGTCGCCGTACCGCCTCGCCCACCCCGCCGCACCCTCCCCTCGGCCGACGGCCTCCGCTGGATCGCAGGCGACTTCCACGCCCACTCGCTGCACTCCGACGGCTCCACCCCCATCGCGAACCTCGCCGCCCTCGGCGTCGCCGCCGGCCTCGACGTACTGGCCTGCACCGATCACAACACCGAGGCACACCACCTCGAACTCCCCTCGGTAGGCCGCCGCTTCGGCATCGGCCTGATCCCCGGCCAGGAAGTCACCACCGAGTCCGGCCACGCCAACGCCTTCGGCACCATCGGCGTCATCGACTTCCGCCGCCCCGCCGCCGAGTGGGTCCCCGAAGTCGCCCGCCGCGGCGGCCTGCTGTCGATCAACCACCCCCTCGGCGGCGACTGCTCATGGCGCCAGCCCTTGTGGGGAGCCCACCCACCGCTCGCCGAGATCTGGCACTCCTCCTGGCTCGACCGCCGCTGGGGCGGCCCCATCGCCTGGTGGGAATCCTGGAGCCTCTCCACCACACCCATCGGCGGCAGCGACTGGCACAACCCGTCGTCCCTCTCGCAACCCGGCACCCCCACCACCTGGCTCGCCGTAGACGCCAACGCCAAAACCCCCGACGAACTGGTACCCGCCGTCCTAGAAGCCCTGACCGCCGGCCGCACCACCATCTCCGCCGGCTACAACGCCCCCGTAGTACTCCGCAACGCCAACGAGTTCGTCATCCTCGACGCCCCCAACACCGTCCTGATCTCCCCCGACGGCACCCGCCGTCCCATCCGCACCGCGTTCGAAACCCTGCCCGCCGACCACCCCGGCGGCCACGTCCTGGTCACCCACGACGGAGAGTTCATCTCCCTCACCCACTGACCACCCACGTCCCACCTGTCCGCCCGGACCCCACACCCCACCCCGGCCCGGCAGGGCGCCTCCAGCGCGATCGCGCCCACATTCACCCCGACCACCCTCCCCCGGCAGGCCTCACCCGGCCGCACAGCCACCCGTTCCTGACCAGGCCCCGCCCGGCTCCTACCTCCCCGCTCGCTCTAGTTCTTCTTTCCGGCCGCCGCGACCTCAGCCCCCGGCAACCGAGTCCGGCCGCAGCGCCACCCACCCCAGCCCACGCCGTACGCCGTACAAGCCCCTCTCGCCACACCGACATCCCCTCCAGACAACGCTCATTCACCCAACTGGGCAGAACAAGGAAGGCATGCACAGAGCAGCACCCAACAACTGATGGGGTAGGTGGGTCGCGATCTGGTCGCAATCTGGTAGAGATACCGCGTTGATGTGGACGGCATCCGTCAGCTGGATCCATGATCTTCAACCGAAGTCCTGCTCATCCTCCCGGACGCACTTCCCCGGCGCCCGGACGGAACCCCGGAGGCTCGTTTGCCCGACCGCATCCGGCTGCTGCTGGTCGACGACCAGATCCTCAGCCGAGGCGTTCTCAGAAGCGCTCTGGAACGCGAACGCGACCTGGAGATCGTCGCCGAGCTGAAGCGCTCCGACGACGTGGTCGCCGCCGCCAAGCGGCACCGCGCGAACATCGCCCTGCTCGACGCCGCCGGTTCCGGCCACGCCAGCATCACCGTCACCACCCAGCTCCGCACCTCGATGCCCGAGTGCCGGGTCGTCATGCTCACCACCTACGGCCGCCCCGGCCACCTCCGCCGCGGCCTCGAAGCCGGCGCCAAAGGCTTCGCCCTCAAGAACACCCCCACCCCACAACTGGCCGACGCAGTACGCCGAGTCCACCTGGGCCTGCGCGTAGTAGACGCCAACCTCGCCGCCGAAACCCTGCACTACACCCAAACCCCCCTCACCGAAGGCGAAACCACCACCCTCCGCGCCGCCCGCGAAGGCGGCACCGTAGCCACCATGGCCGAAAAGCTCGCCGTCTCCGAACGCGTCGTCCGCACCCGCCTCTGGTCCGCCATCGGCAAAACCGGCGCCCGAACCCGAGCCGACGCCATCACCATCGCCGAACACAACGGCTGGCTCTACGACTAACATCGAAAGACCCCGCCCTCGAGCCTGCGCACGCCGAAGCCGTGCCCGCCGACCAGCATCCAAGCGTGCTCCACCAGCTGCTCGGAGGTCCTGCCCCAGCTCAAACAGCCCACGAGCCCAAGCACAGCAGGACCGACTGCAGCCACCCCGCCAGCGGCCGAGCCGGCGGCCACTCACCGCGGCCTTCCCTTCGGGCTACCGCGGTCGCAGCCGCCACGGGCCACCGCAAAGACGGCGGACCACTACCGGTCGCCGGTCGCCGGTCGCCGGTCGCCGGTCGCCGGTCGCGCGAGCATCCCCCCGGCACCACCTGCTGATATGGGCGCAGAGACAGCTGCGCACGTGCAGGCGCGGTCGCGGGCGCAGGATCTCAGGGCGCGACGCGTATGGCTGCGGAGGGCGCGGGAGCGCGGGAGCGGGAGCGCGGGAGCGGGAGCGCAGGCCACGGGCCTCCTCCATGCGCAGGCGCAGAGCGCTGACGCCCGGCGCAGGCACGGGGCACAGGGCACAGGGCATCGGGCCCAAGCTCAGTGGCGCCGGCACGCAAGCGCGCACGTGCCGAAGCAACCGCAGAGCGCAGGCGCGGGGCGCTGACGCCCGGCGCAAGCGCGGGGCACCGGGCACCGGGCACCGGGCACCGGGCACCGGGCACCGGGCACAAGCTAAGTGGCGCCGGGCGCAAGCGCGCGCAAGTGCGCACGTGCCGACGCAAGCGCAGAGCGCAGGCGCGGGGCGCTGGTCGCTGGGCGCGAGCGCGGGGGCGCAGGCGCGTGGGCGCAGGGCTTGGGCGCAGGCGCGTGGGCGCAGGGCTTGGGCGCAGGCGCGTGGGCGCAGGGCTTGGGCGCAGGCGCGTGGGCGCAGGGCAGTGCAGTCGACGGACGACGCCGCGACGGCCTGCGCTTGGTCACGCACCCGGGTCGCTTGCGCTGGCCCCGGACGATGCCGCGACAGGCTCCACCTGGTCACGCATGGTCGCTCGCTTCCCCGGACGACATCGCGCCGGCTTCCGGCTGGACACGCTCGGTCTCCCTCCAGGTCGCTGGCCTGGAACGACAACAGCGACGACCAGAGCACCGGGCCGCCTCTTGCGGCTTCGGGCGCGTCGACCTCGCAGCCTTGCGGTGGTTGGTCCGCTCGACGTCGTCGTCGCCTCGTACTGCACTGTCCCGGTCCATCCCTCGTCCTCGCGCTCGCGGACGATCAGCCAGCCGCGGTATCAGACGCCGTTCACCTGACGGGGCTTGATGGCGAGCTCGAACGAGGTGACCGCTGCGCGGCGGAGTGGCTATCGGGCTGCTTTGGCTGTGTGTTGGGCCAGGAGGTTGAATCCGTGGTGGTCTACCGAGATTGAGGTCGCGGACATGAGGGCGACGGCGGTGCCGGCGGTGCGGTCGAGGCCGAGCCAGGTGCGGAATCCGCCGGTGCCGCCGTTGTGCCAGGTGACGGGCCAGCCGTTGTGGTCAAGGGTGATCCACGCGGCGCCGATGCGCGTCCGGCCGGAGAAGTCCGCGACTGGGTCCAAGGCGGCCACGCCCGGAGCAGAGCCGTCCAGTAGTAGTGCGGCTGCGAGGCGTGCCAGGTCGCGAATCGATCCGCGGATACCGCCAGCAGGCCCGAATGCCTCGCCGGTCCATGGTTGCCGCGTTCGTCCCGATCTGCTTGTGCCGATCAGCGCGCCGGGCTGTAGCTGATCCAGCGTTGCGGGCGCGTAGAACGCCTCAAGCCCGAGAGGTTCGGAGACTCGCCGGTGAAGGAGATCCGCGTAGCTCGTCCCGGCCGCGGACGCGATCGCGTGGCCGAGCAGTTCGAAGCCGAGGTTGGAGTAGCGGGCGGTCGGCCGCTTGAGCTGCACGCCGCGTGCCTGGACGATGAGGTCTTCCCGGCTTTCACCGTAGGGATTGGCGCCCGTCCTCCACAGCGAAATGGTTCGTCGTAGGGGCGCGGCCGCCGGGGGCAGACTCGGCAGTCCGGAGCGATGTGTCGTGATCGGCGCGAGCGTCACGCCGGCCGCGGGGGTGTCCGCGAGCGGCAACAGTTCGCCGAGTGTGGTCGACGGAGTGAGTTCACCGCGCTCGAGCGCATCGGCGTACAGCAGTCCGGTGATCCCCTTGGAGATCGAGCCGAGCTCCATATCCGCATCGAGGGAGGCACCGAGCCCGGCCAATCTGCTCCCGTCCGGCGTCACCGTTGCGGCGACGAGCACCGGGTGCCGATCGCCCACGAGCTCGCGTACTTCCGCCGCAAGTGACTCGTCACCATGGACCTCCGTCACGGCTGACCACCCATCAGGCCACGCCCTCCGTACTTCTTGTGAACGGCCTGCTTCGAAACCCCCAGCACGCTGGCGATCTCCGTCCAGGTCACCCCGCTGTTACGGGCACGGCGGACGAGCACCGCCTCCCATCGCTCTGTCTCCTGACGAAGACGCGCCGTCGCCACCAAGGCGACCACCGGGTCCTCGTCCGAGGTCGCGACGACCAGACTCGCCAGGTGTTGAGCATCCATGCGTCAACTTTAGTTGACGACCAGCTGACCGTCAACCAATGTTGACCCGGGGTTGTGCTCGCGAAGTCCCGGGGCAGTACCGGTTGTCGCCGTACTGGACATCCGGATGCCGCGAGCCGGTGACCGTGGTGGTGTGTGCGGTGGCGTTGCTGGCCCAGGTTGTTGGAGGCCTCGGCGGCTTTGGCTACTGGGTTTCGAGGCGGGTGTGGAGCCAGTTGGGGCCGGTGGTGGTGGCTCCTAGGGGTTCCACTCTTGCTCTTAGACCTCGGTCGGCGGTGATGACCGTGATCTCTCGGGTCGCCTCTTCGGCTACAGCGTCGGCGACTACGTCGACGATGGTGTCGTCGCCTGAGTGAGGGGCGAGGACGACCCGGAGCGGCTGGTCGGAATTGATGGCGTCTGTGGCGGGGCGGGCTGCTCCTTCGAGGATGACGGTGATGTCGGTGTCGGCGCCTGGGCCCTGCTGGTAGGCGGCGAGGTTGGTGAGCAGGCGGCGGGCTGCGCCGGCTCGGTCCTTCCACCAGCCGTCGGGGCGGGAGCCGATGACGTTGGCCGCGTCGACGACCAGCAGGGGCCGAGAAGAGGTAGCCGCGGCACCGGGTGAGAGCTCGCCACCGGGTGAGGTCTTGGCGTCGGGTGGGATCTCGGCGTCGAGTGAATGCTCGGTGCTGGGTGAGGTCTCGTTCACCTGCGGTTGTGGGGAATCGAAGTTGGGGGCCTGGAAGACAGGGGCGTGGGAGACAGGGACGCTCGTGCCGGGGGTGTTGGGTTCTGGGGTGTTGGGGTCGGGGGTGGTCACCTGGTCAGTTTGCTCCCTGGATGGGGTTGTCGGTGGGACCTGCTCGGGACGTACTCGTGATCGTGGGGGTGCCTAGGACGCCGAGGTTCAGGGGGACGGCGACCTTGATGGTGGCTGTTTCGGTGGTGACGGTGCAGGTTGTCAGGGTTGCTTGGTTGGTGGTGGCGATGTCCCGGGCCACGGCGCAGGGGTCGGGTGATTCGGACTGGATGGCTTGGGCTGTGCTCAACGCTGTGAGGTCTGCGGCGGCGGTGGCTCGATGGGTGGCGAGGGAGATCGCCGACCAGAGGGTGGCGATCGTTCCGGCGGCGAACAGGAGCATGGCGGTCCAGAGGACGAGGAGGGTGGCGCCGCCTTGGTCGGTACGGGGTCTGGTCATTGTTCTCCTGGTTCGGACTGCAGGGTGGCCTGGGCCTTCAGGGGAACGGCGGGCAGGGCGGCGAAGAGGGACCAGTCGAGGCGCCGCGTGGCTTCGACTGTTACCTGGACTTCGCCGTTGGTCGTGAAGATTTCGATGGAGGCGTCCTTCGGGGCGGCCCTTCGGCCGATGGTTTGTGCGGCTTCTTCGGTTTCTCCTCGGGCTACGGCTCGGGCCACGTCGCGGGCGGCGTCGATGCAGCGGATGTTGGTGACAACCAGGCCGACGGCCCAGACGCCGGCGACGATCACGGCCATCAGGACGGGGAAGAGCAGGGCGAGCTCGGCGGTGACGGTGCCGCGTTCAGTACGTCGCCCAGCAGCGCGGCGAAGGCGACCACGACGGTGGCGTCGACGTGACGAGTCCATGGGACCGGGCGAGCCGGCCCGAACCGTAGGCGGTCCGGGCCGGCGTACACCCTCAGACCTGGACGCCCTCGATGCCCGCCGACTGCAGGGCCCAGTTGATGATTGCCTTGAGCACCGACATCATCGCGTCGGACTTCAGTAGGGCGATCAGGATGCCGCCGAAGCTGCAGGCGGCGACCGTTGCGACGGCGTACTCAGCTGTGGCGGCGCCTCGTTCGGTACGGCGTCGACGGCGGATGGCCGCGGGGCGTTCGACATGAAGCCGGCGGCGGGTGGCGACGAGCTGGTGGGACATGGGGATCTCCTGATCTGCGGCCGGGCTGTCCGGACGGCTTACTAGCAAGATGCCGCGCCGGGAGCCCTTGTGCAGAAGAAGATTTCAGGTTGGGGACAACGTCAGAGAACCGCGTCGAGGCAGCTCAGTTGTGCGTTGGTCAGGCGCAGACCGGCCGCCTGGGTGTTCTCGATCAGGTGGGCCTCGGAGCTGGTACCGGGGATCGGGACCATGACGGGCGAGCGATGCAGGAGCCAGGCGAGCGAGAGTTGCGACGGGGTGGCACCGGTTTCGGTCGCGAGCTCGGCCAGGAGTCGTGAGGTCGCATGATCGCCGCCGGCGATGGGAAGCCAAGGAATGAAAGCGATTCCTTCGGCTTCGCAGTACTTGAGGACGTCGTCGTGGACCCGGTCGGTCAGGTTGTAGCGGTTCTGGACACTGACGATTTCGACTTGGCGGCGGGCTGTCTCCAGCTGGTCGACGGTGACTTCGGACAGACCGAGATGGCGGACCTTGCCTTCGGATTGGAGCTGGGCGAGAGCGCCCAACTGGTCCTCGAGTGGAACGGCCGGGTCGATGCGGTGGAGTTGCAGGAGATCGAGGCGTTCGACGCGGAGGCGGCGGAGCGACAGTTCGGCCGCCTGGCGGAGGTACTCGGGCCGTCCGACAGGTTTCCACTCCCCTGGCGACGGGCGGGTGTGGCCGATCTTCGTGGCGATCACCACGCTTTCGGCGTACGGGTGCAGTGCTTCGGCGAGGAGTTCTTCGTTGGCGCCGATGCCGTACGCGTCGGCGGTGTCGATGAAGTCGATGCCGAGGTCAACGGCTCGGCGGGCGACGCGGATCGCCGCGGTGCGATCGGCGACAGGCCGGTAGCCGGTGAGTCGCATCGCGCCGAAGCCGAGCCGATGGACGGTGAGGTCGCCGATGCGGGTGGTCGGAGTGGTCATCTGGTTTGGTCCTTCCAGGCTGTGATCGGTTCAGCGTGAGTGGACGCGATGGTGGTTCTGAAATGATTTAGCTGAGACTGAACCGAGGAGGGGCATGCTGACGATCACGTTCACGGTCGAGGACCTGGCGCGGACGCGGCTGGCGGTGTCGCCGATGTGGGAGATCGTCGCGAGTGTCCGGCTGCTGAAGAACCCGCGGGCGCAGCACTTCCATCGGCGCTGGGCGGAGAAGACCGGGCAGCGGATCGCGCGGGAGAAGCTCGAGCTGGGGTTGCTCTTCGACCTGGTCGACACGGGGAGTTGGTACACGCCGGACTTCCTCCCGGCGTCGCCGGCGGCTCCGGTGCCGGATTTGGCGGCTGATCTTGGGGTGTTGATGCGGGTGCCTGCGGAGCAGGTGCGGGCGGATCTTGACGTGCTCGCGTACGCGCGGACGCATCCGGTGGGGTCGTTGGCCGAGGCTGGGCTGCCGCGGAGGCTGCGGAAGGCTCGGGCCGACGAGCTGCCGTCGGCGGATGTGGTGGCGTTGTACGACGACCCCGAGATTGGGGTCGCAGTGTTGGGCGAGCAGTTGGCGGCGTACTGGGAGGTGGCGATCGCGCCGTACTGGGGGCGGATTCGGGCTTTGCTGGAAGGGGATCTGCTGTACCGGGCGCGGCGGTTGGGGCAGGGTGGGGCGGCTGGGTTGTTCGAGGATCTCGATGGTTCGGTGCGGTGGAAGCAGGGGGCGTTGCGGATTCGGCATCGGCGGTTTCACGGCGTACGGGAGTTGGCTGGGGAGGGGTTGTTGCTGACGCCGTCTGCGTTTGTGTGGCCGACGGTGTACTCGAGCACGATTCCGCCGTGGCAGCCGTCGTTGACGTATCCGGCGCGTGGGGTAGCGGGGATCTGGGATACGTCGGTTCGGCGTGCGCCGGCTGGGGTGGTTGGAGTGTTGGGGCGGTCTCGGGCTGAGGTGCTTGCGCAGTTGGATGTGCCTCGGTCGACTACCGAGTTGGCGGAGCGGATCGGGATGACTGCGGGTGGGGTTTCGCAGCATCTTGGGGCGTTGCGGGGTGCTGGGTTGGTGACGGGGCATCGGGTGGGGCGGGTGGTGCTGTACGCGCGGACGAGTGTGGCGGAGGGGTTGCTGGGGGCTGGGGAGGGTGGGTGAGGGAGCTGGGTGAGTGCGGGTGCTTGAGATGGGCGGGCTAGGGGGCCAGGTCGGCGAAGACGTTGGTGAAGGTGGTGGCGATGGTGGGGACTATCCCCAGGAGGACGAAGGCGGGGAGGAAGCAGAGGCCGAGCGGGAGGACGGAGCGGGTTTCGACGGCTCGGGCCTGTTCTTCGGCCGTCCAGCGGCGGGACTGACGGAGGTCGGCGGACTGGGCCTCGAGAGTGGTGGCGAGTGGGGCGCCGGAGCGGAGGGCTCGTTGGACTGCTCGGGCGAAGGGGGCGCAGGTGGGTTCTTGGCGGAGGGTGTCCCAGGCGTCGATGGGGTCGGCGCCTAGGTCGAGTCGGTGTTCGAGTTCGGCGAGGAGGGTGGCGAGGGGACCGTCGATCGCTCGGCTGACGGTGGCGATGGCGGCCTGGGGTGGGCGGCCGGCTCGCAGGCAGGCGGCGAGGAGGTCGACTGCTAGGGGGAGGTCGGCGGCTAGGCGGGCGTTGCGTTTGCGGGTGGCGGCTGGTTCTAGGCGGCTGAGGATTGTTGGAGTGGTGAGGTAGATGGCTAGGGCGGGGGCGAGGCTCCAGGGGATGGGGGCGAGGAGGAGTGCGGCGGCTGCGAGGAGGGCTGCTGTGAGGCGGTGGAGACGACGGGTGCGGGGTGGGACTGGGGTTGGTTTGAGGCGGGCGGCTAGGCGGCGGTAGGTCGAGGGGGTGGTCGGCGTGGGGCGACGGAGGCGGCGAGGGCCGGGGCGTCCGCGGGTGAGGAGGGCTATGGCGATCGCGGCGCAGAGGGCGGCTGCGGCGGGTGGGGAGGTGAGGGCGGTGGGCATTTCGGCTCCGGGGGTGAGGTCTGTGGGGATGCGGCCGGACTTGGTTGCTTGTTGTTGGGGTCGTGGCGGCCGGGAGGAAACACCAGGGGTGCGGGGTGCGGGGTGCGGGGTGCGGGGTGCGGGGTGCGGGGTGCGGGGTGCGGCGCGATGGGGCTGAGGTCTGTGGCGATGCGGCCGGACTCGGTTGGCGGTGGCTGAGGCCGCTGCGGCCGGGAAGTAGCAACAAAGGGCCGAGGGGAGGGGGTGTGGGT
Source organism: Kribbella italica (assembly GCF_014205135.1). Classification (NCBI taxonomy): domain Bacteria; kingdom Bacillati; phylum Actinomycetota; class Actinomycetes; order Propionibacteriales; family Kribbellaceae; genus Kribbella; species Kribbella italica. The sequence goes on along the minus strand of NZ_JACHMY010000001.1, from coordinate 7,023,647 downwards.
GGTTGGCGTGGGTGGTTGGCGTGGGTGGTTGGCGTGGGTGGTTGGCGTGGGTGGTTGGCGTGGGTGGTTGGCGTGGGTGGTTGAGGCGGGTGGTTGAGGCGGGTGGTTGAGGCGGGTGGTTGAGGCGGGTGGTTGAGGCGGGTGGTTGAGGCGGGTGGTTGAGGCGGGTGGTTGAGGTGGGTGGTTGAGGTGGGTGGGTAGCTGAGGTGTGCGGGGTGCCTTTGGGGGTGCGGGTGACCTTGGGGTGTGGGTGGTGGGGTTGTTACGGGGTGGTGGCTAGGTGGTTGGTCCAGGTGAGGCCGGTTAGGGAGAGGGCTGTTCCTGTTAGTAGGCAGGCGGTGCCGGGGAGGGTGGTGGTGAGGAAGGCGATTGGGTTGGCGCCTAGGGCGTAGCCGAGGAGGGTGGCGAAGAGGGGGAGGACTGCCAGTAGGCGGGCTGTGGATTTGGCGGCGGCGAGGTTGGTGGAGCGTTGGCGGGTTAGGGAGTCGTCGGCTCTTAGGGACGTGGTCAGGCGGGTGATGATGGTGGCCAGGGCGGCGCCTGAGTGGTCGGCTACTTGCCAGGCGGCGGCTAGGGGTTTGAGGGCTTCTGCGCCTGGGGATTCAGCGGCTAAGTGGAGGACTGCGGGGACGTCGCCGCCCAGGCGGGCCGCGGCTGCGGCGGGGCGTAGGTCGGGGCAGGCCTCGGCTGCGCCTTCCAGGGCTTCTTGGGGTGGGCGGCCTGCGGTGAGGTCGGCGGCCAGGAGGTCGCAGGCTTCGATGATTTGGGTGCGCTTTCGAGTTGCTTGGGTTTGGCGGCGGGACTTTGTGCGTTGGGTGATGACTGCGGCCAGGGCTGTGATGGCTACGAGGGTGGTGACCAGGGTGGAGGGGCCCAGGGAGAGTCCGATGCCTAGGGCAACCAAGATGACCAGCGCCAGGGGGATGAGTCTGCGGCGGGCTGAGTGGGCCAGGTGGGTGGCGCTGGTGGAGCCTCGGGGTGTCAGGCGGTGGAGGGCTCGGCCTTGGGGTGGGATGAGGGTGAGGACGGCCAGCAGGGTGAGTGCGGCCGAGAGGAGGGCGGGGGTCATGCTGCGGCTCCGGAGAGGAGGTGGGTGAGGTGGGTGGCGCCGGCGCCCAGCTCGAGGGCGCCGTTGGGGGTGAAGTGGACGGCGGGGGCTGTGGTGAGGGCACCCGTGGAGGTGCGGGTGACGACTCGGATCTCGGCGATTCGGCGTCGGCCGGAGTGGTCTCGGGTCAGGTGGATGACGGCGTGGAGGGCTGAGGAGACCTGGCTGTGAACGGCTTGTGGGGTGAGGCCGGCCAGGGCGCCCAGGGCTTCCAGGCGGGCGGGGACGTCGGAGGCCGAGTTGGCGTGGACTGTGCCGCAGCCGCCTTCGTGGCCGGTGTTTAACGCGTTGAGGAGGTCCACGACTTCAGCGCCGCGGACTTCGCCGACGACCAGTCGGTCCGGGCGCATACGGAGGGCTTGGCGGACCAGGTCTCGGAGGGTGATTTCGCCGGTGCCTTCTCCGTTGGGTGGGCGGGACTCGAGGCGGACGACGTGGGGATGGTCGGGGCGGAGCTCGCTGGCGTCTTCGACGATGACCAGGCGTTCGGTGCTGGAGACCGTCGAGAGCAGGGAGTTGAGCAGGGTGGTCTTGCCGGTGCCGGTGCCGCCGCTGATGAGGAAGGCGAGACGGGCGTCGAGCAGGTCGCGGAGGACGGCGATTCCTGGTGGAGGAAGGGATCCTGCGGCGACCAGGTCTTCGAGGGCCAGGACCTTGCGGGACGGGACTCGGAGGGACAGGCAGGTGCCAGGGGAAGCGATCGGAGCCAGGACTGCGTGGAAGCGGGTGCCGTCGGGGAGGCGGACGTCGACGTACGGGCTGGAGTCGTCGAGGCGACGCCCGGCCGCGGCGGCGAGTCGGGTGGCGAGACGGCGTACGGAAGGCTCGTCGCCGGTGCGGAGAGGGATCCGTTCGAGGCCGGAGCCGCGGTCGACGTAGACCTCGTTGGGACCGTTGACGAGGACGTCGGTGATGCCTGGTTCGGTGAGGAGCCGGTCCAGCGGGCCGGCGCCGGTGGCTTCTCGGCGGAGGGCTTCTACGACCTCCAGGACTGTCGAGTCGCCGAAGACGGTGCCGTCGGCGCGGAGGGCTGCGGCGACACGAGCGGGCGTTGGGTCGGCGCCTTGGGAGGCGAGTTTGCCTCGGACGCGGTCGAGGAGTTCGACGGAGACGGTCATGCGGCGAGCAGTCCGTGGAGGCCGAAGAGGTCCAGGAGTTCGCCGGCTGTGCGGCCGAGGGCGCCGCGGGGGCGTGGATCGAAGCGGCCTTTGTCCATCAGGGCAGGGAGGTCACGGTCGAAGCGGAGCTTGGCTGCTAGAGGCAACGACAGGTGTTTGGCCACGTCGACTGCAGAGAGTCCTCCGAGGCCTGGCTCGCGGGCTACTACTCGGAGATCGGTGGCGACCTCGCGTAGAGGCTTGACGAGACGGGCGGCGGCCGCGCAGGAGCGGACGTCTCGGGGGACGACGAGGAACGTTGCTGTTGAGCGGACGAAGGCTTCTTCGGCGGCGGGGTCGGCACGGCGGGGGAGGTCGACGACGACCAGGTCGCTGCTGCGTTGGGCTGCGCCGAGGACCGAACGCATCGCTTCGGGTGGGAGGGCGGTGACGTCGGAGCGGTCCCAGGAGAGGACGGCGAGGTCGTCCACGATGGGCAGGGCTGCGCGGAGGGCGGCGGCGCTGACTCGGCCTGAGGCGTTGAGGAGATCTGGCCAGCGGGCGCCGTTGCCTGTTTCGCTGCCCAGCGCGAGGTCGATGCCGCCGCCCAGCGGGTCGCCGTCGATGAGCATGGTGCGGACGCCGCGGCGGCTGGCGGTGACTGCAACGGCGGCTGCCAGGGTGGTTGCGCCGGCGCCACCGCATCCACCGACGAAGGCGAAGGTGGTGGCCGCACGCACTCCCCCGTCGAGGGTGTCGGCCAGGCGGTCACCGAGGGCCGATTCCTCGGAGGGCAGGACATAGACGCTCTCGGCACCGATCGAGAGAGCGCGACGGAAGATGGTGCCGTCGTCGGCTGCCGAGGATTGATGGTGAGTTGCGACGAGGACGCCGGGGCGGCGGGGTGGTTGGGTGCGGGCGAAGGGGTCTACGAGGTCGTGGCCGACGACAACCAGGGCTGCGGACTGCCAGTGGCGGCGTAGGCCGAGGAGGTCTTTCTCGACGTGCGGGGTGACTTCCGCGGCGGCCGACAGGCGGAGCAAGTCGTCCAGCAGCAGCTCGTCGGCGGTGGCCAGCAGGACTGGTTGTGGCGGCGGTGTGGTCTCCATGCCTACAAGGTGCCGTGAAAGGGCCTGCCGCTCACGGCGTACCGGATTCCCTGTGGACAAAGGGGGTTTGGCGGGTTTCCGTCAGCAGCGGCAATCCGCCAGCGTGAGCCGGAGACCGCCGGGCCGGCAGGAGTTACCGTTCCTTTCGAAGCGTCTTTAACTAAATGCTTCCCGCTGGACAACCGTGCACTGCTTCAGCTCCGGAGGACCGCCCATGCCTCGACTGCCTCTACTCGCCAGCACGGCGACAGTCGCTGCCACCGCCCTGATCGCCGCCGCCGGGATCTCGGTGGCCACTGCCGGCCCACCCGCCGGCTCGACCGCCCCACAAGCCGCGCCCCAGGCCACCTCGGGTGGCGTGAAGACCGCGTACTTCGCCCAGTGGGGCATCTACGCGAACGCCTTCTACCCCAAGACCCTGTCCACCACCGGCGCGGCCGCGAAGCTGGACTTCGTCAACTACGCGTTCGCGAACGTCCACCCGACCAGCCACACCTGCTTCATGGCGAACAAGGCCGCCTCGCAGGACGAGAACAACCCGAACGCCGGTGACGGCGCCGGTGACGCGTTCGCCGACTACGGCAAGTCCTACGGCGCCGACATCAGCGTCGACGGGGTCGGCGACGTCTGGAACCAGCCGATCCAGGGCAACTTCAACCAGCTGAAGAAGCTGAAGGCCAAGCACCCGAACCTGAAGATCCTGATCTCGATCGGCGGCTGGACCTACTCGAAGTACTTCTCCGACGCCGCCTCGACCGACGCCAAGCGCAAGGCCTTCGTCAGCTCCTGCGTGGACATGTTCCTGAAGGGCAACCTGCCGGTGGTCGACGGCTTCGGCGGCCCGGGCAGCGCGGCCGGGATCTTCGACGGCATCGACATCGACTGGGAGTACCCCGGTTCGCCCAACGGTCACGTCGGCAACCACTACAGCCCGGCCGACAAGCAGAACTTCACCCTGCTGCTGGCCGAGCTGCGCAGCCAGATCGATGCCTACGGCAACAGCATCGGGAAGAAGCTGTGGCTGACCGCGGCCACCCCGGCCGGCCAGGACAAGATCGCCACCATCGAGACGAACAAGATCGGCCAGTACCTCGACTACAACAACGTGATGACGTACGACATGCACGGCGGCTGGGACGCCACCGGGCCGACCAACTTCCAGGACCCGCTCTACCAGGCGCCGAACGACCCCAGTACGCCGATCCCGCCGGGCACGGCCAAGTACTCGGTCGACGGCGCGGTGAAGGCGTGGACCACCGGCGACCCGGCGTACGGCATTCCGGGCGGGTTCCCGGCGAACAAGCTGACGATCGGATATCCCTTCTACTACAGGGGATGGAAGGGTGTGCCGGCCACCGCGAACGGCAAGTACCAGCCCGCGACCGGCCCGGCCGACGGCGGCGCGGCGAGCGGCAACGTGCCCGGCGTCTCCTTCTACAAGGAACTCGTCGGGTTCGTCGACAACCCGGCGTACAGCTTCTTCGACGACACCACGAAGGCGTCCTGGTTCTACCGCAACGGCACCTTCTGGACCGGTGACAACGCCCAGTCGATCAAGGCGAAGGCCGACTACCAGCACTGCAACGGGCTGGCCGGGGCGATGATGTACTCGATGGAGGCGCTCGACCCACAGGTCACGCTCTTCAACGCCGTCGTCGACGCCATCAACGCGTCCACCCCCGGCTGCAGCGGCCCGAGCCCGACGCCCACGCCGACCCCGACGCCCACCCCGACCCCCACGCCCACTCCCACCCCGACGCCGACTCCCACGCCGACCCCGACCCCGACGCCTCCGACGGCGACCCCGTGGGCTCCCGGTACGGCGTACGCGACGGGCGCGCTGGTCTCGTACAACGGCGTCACCTACCGCTGCATCCAGGGCCACACGGCGCTGGCCGGCTGGGAGCCCCCGAACGTGCCCGCTCTCTGGGGACAGGTCTGAGGAGGATCACCATGAAACCCAAGCGTCTGACAGTCGCCCTGGCGGCAGTCGCAGCAGTAGTCGTGTCCTTCCTGGTCGCCCCGGCGGCCCAAGCCGCACCGGTCACCGCGGCGTTCACCAAGGTGTCCGACTGGGGCAGTGGCTTCGAGGGCAAGGTGACCGTCACCAACGGCACCGGCAGCCCGCTCAGCACCTGGTCGATCGCACTCGACTTCCCGTCCGGCTACTCGGTCAGCAGTTCCTGGGACGCAGTGCGGTCCAGCAGCGGCCAGACCCACACGTTCACTCCGCCCACCTGGGCGGGGCCGCTCGCACCTGGTGCCAGCGTCACCTTCGGCTTCAACGGCAGTCCCGGCAACTTCCCGGGCCTGGCAGCGTGCCGGCTCAACGGCGGCTCGTGCAGCGGCGGTGGCGGCGGTACGGTGCCCGGTGCACCCTCAGGACTCACCGGTACGCCGTCTGCAACCTCGATCAGCCTCTCCTGGTCCGCAGCGGGTGACGCGACGAGCTACAACGTCTACCGCAACGGCACCAAGGTCGGCAGCCCCAGCGGTACGTCGTACACGGACTCCGGTCTGACGGCGAACACGACGTACAGCTACCAGGTCAGCGCCTCCAACAGCGTCGGTGAAGGCGCCAAGAGCGGTGCGATCTCCGTCAAGACCACCACGGGCGGCGGCACCGAGAACCCGGCTCGCCGGGCGGCGCCGTACCTCTACATGGGCTGGGGCAACCCGCCGAGCCCGGCGACGGTCATCAACGCCACCGGCATCAAGTGGTTCACGATGGCCTTCATCCTGTCGTCCGGTGGCTGCAACCCGGCCTGGGACGGCGCCCGTCCGCTGCAGGGCAGTGCCGATGCCACGGCGATCGCGCAGATCCGTGCGGCCGGCGGCGACATCGTCCCGTCGATCGGCGGCTGGAGCGGCAACAAGCTCGGCCCGAACTGCAGTACGCCGGAAGCGCTGGCCGGCGCCTACCAGCAGGTGATCAACGCCTACAACCTGAAGGCGATCGACGTCGACATCGAGAACAGCGACGAGTTCGAGAACGAGGTCGTCCAGGACCGGATCCTGAACGCGCTGAAGATCGTCAAGCAGAACAACCCCGGGATCCAGACGATCCTGACCTTCGGCACCTCGACCACCGGCCCGAACTACTACGGCAACCGGCTGATCGAGCGGTCGCAGGCGCTCGGCGCGAACATCGACATCTTCACGCTGATGCCGTTCGACTTCGGCAGCTCCAACATCTACAACGACACGGTGGCCGCGTCGCAGGGCCTGAACAACAAGCTGAAGGCCGTCTTCGGCTGGACCACCGCGCAGGCCTACGCCCACCAGGGCATCTCCGGCATGAATGGCCTGTCCGACCAGCAGGAGATGACCACCACGCAGACCTGGCAGAACCTCACCAACTGGTCCAAGAGCAACGGCCTCGGCCGGCTCGCGTTCTGGTCGGTCAACCGGGACCGCGGTTGCGCCGGTGGCGGTGTGGTCGCGCACTGCAGCGGCATCGCCCAGCCGGACTGGGAGTTCACCCGGATCACCGCCGGGTTCTAGCGGACCGGTACGCACCGGGGCAGGAGAGCTGCCCCGGTGCGTCACTCACCCGGGTGAGCTGGCTGAGCCTCGACGAACGCCCGGAACCGCTCAGCAGCTGGTGACAGCGTCCCGCGCAGGCGCCAGCTGAGGCCGATGTCCCGACGAGCCCGTACGCCGGCCAGCGGCACCGGCGTCGCTCCGCTCTCCGTCCCCCGAACCGCTCCACCAGGCAGTACGGCGACGCCCAGCCCCGCGCCGACCAGCCGGTCGATCGTCGTCAGGTCGGTCGACTCGAACGCCACCGACGGCGTGAACCCGGCCGCCTGGCACAGCTCGTCGGTGAGCCGCCGGAAGCCGAAGTCCGGGCGCAGCCCGATGAACGGCTCAGCGGCCGCCTCGGCCAGGTTGATCCGCTGCCGCCCGGCCAGCGCGTGCCCCGGCGGAACATAGAGGCACAGCCGCTGACGCTGCAGCAGGTGCCAGCCGAACACAGCGGGATCCGGTCGAGGGCCGGTGATCGCCAACTCCGACTCCCCAGCGGAGAGGTCCTGCACGATGTCGTGCGACGCCTGCTCGCGCAGCGCGAAGCGGATCGTCGGGGCGACCGCCCGGAACGCCTTCAGCAGATCCGGTACGACGCCGGTCGCGACCGAGTGCAGGAACGCGAGCCGGACCGTCCCCGAGTCGGGATCGACGAGCGTGTCGATCCGCTGCCGCGCGGTGTCGACCGCCGCCGTACCGGCCTGGGCCGCCTCCAGCACGATCCGCCCGTACGGATTGAGCCGCAGGCCGCGGTGCTCGCGCTCGAACAGCGAGACCCCGAAGGCCGCCTCGACGCGGCGCAGCGAGCGCGACAGGTTCGGCTGGCTCGTGCCCAGGGCAGCGGCCGCGGCGGTCAGGTGCTCGGCCTCGGCCAGCACCACGAACCAGCGCAGATCGTCCACATGCATGCGGAAAGCGTATCGATTACTGCCGACTGAGACATTTTACGTATGTCAGAACATCTGGCACCGTCGAGAGCATGCAGACTCCCCCGGTGCAGGTGACGGGCCACCGCCCAGGCACCCCGGGGTACCGCAGACTCTCCACCGCCTTGTTCGCCGCGGGCCTGGCCACGTTCGCCATGCTCTACAGCACCCAGGCGCTGCTGCCCGAGCTGGCGACAGCCTTCGACGTCTCCCCCAGCCAGAGCGCGATCAGCGTTTCGTTGGCCACCCTCGGCCTCGGCATCGCTCTCCTGATCGCCGGACCGGCCTCGGAGGTCCTCGGCCGGACGAAGCTGATGCGCTGGTCCGTGATCGCAGCAGCGGCCATCGCGATCCTGTGCGCACTCGCACCCAACTGGCAGACCCTGCTGGCACTCAGAGGCATCCAGGGCGTCGCACTCGCCGGACTGCCCGCCGTGGCGATGGCCTACCTCCGCGAAGAGGTCCACGAGGACAGCCATGCCAGAGCCAGCGGCCTGTACGTCGCCGGTACGGCGGTCGGTGGCATGACCAGTCGCCTGGTGGCCGGTGGCCTCGCCGACCTCGGCGGATGGCGTACGGCGCTCGGCGGCATCGCCGTACTAGGTGTCGCCTGCGCGGTGCTGCTCATCCTGCTGCTGCCCGAGTCGCGGAACTTCACCGCGACCCGGCCGAGCCTCCAGCAGACCGGCAAGGTGCTGAAGGACCCGGCTCTGCTGGCGCTCTACGCGATCGCGGCAACAGCCATGGGCGCGTTCGTCGCGGTCTACAACGCGACCGGGTTCCGGCTGGCGGCTGCGCCGTACGAGCTCGGACCTGGGCTGGCCAGTCTGGTCTTCGTGGTCTACCTGCTCGGCTCGGCGTCGTCGGCGACCGCCGGGAGACTTGCTGACACCTACGGCCGGCGCGCAGTGGTCCCCATCGGGTGCCTGGTCACGCTGATGGGCATCGCGATCACGTTGACCCACCAGCTCGCACTGGTGGTGGTCGGTCTCGCAGTGATGACCATCGGCTTCTTCGCAGTGCACGGGGTCGCCAGCGGCTGGGTGCCGGCGCGGGCGCACGCGGCCGATGGCGGGACGGCACAGGCGGCAAGCCTCTACCTGTTCGCCTACTACCTGGGCTCGTCGGTGTTCGGGGGCCTCGCGGGAGCAGCGTGGACGCATGAGGCCTGGCCTGGTGTGGCGGCCCTGGCGGGCGCACTGGTGATGGTGACGCTGGTACTGGCGTTGGCGCTCCGACGCGTGCCGAGCCGGGTGAGAAGCTAGAAGCATGACGCGAGCGACAGAAGCGGCGGACACTCTCGGTCTCGCCTACGAGGAGACTCGGCACGGCCGGGTGAACTCGCTCGAGGAGGCCGCGGCCGCGCGTGGGATCGAGCCGGCCAAGCTGATCAAGACGATCGTGGTCCGGCTGGCCGACGACGACTACCGGTTCGTCCTGGTGCCGGGCGACCGCGAGATCGCGTGGCCGAAGCTGCGCACCCTGCTCGGCGTGAAGCGGATCTCGATGCCCAGCGCCGACACCGCGCTGGCGGTGACCGGCTACGTCCGCGGCACGATCACTCCGCTCGGCAGCACGCACGACTGGCCGGTGATCGCCGACGAGCGGATCACCGGGACGATCTCGATCGGCGGCGGTGACCACGGCGTCGGTCTGACCGTCGACGCCGAAGCGCTGGTCAAGGCGACCAACGCCACGGTCGCCGACGTCACGGAGTAAGCAGTCCTCTCTGTCCAGCCCGTAGGCCGGCCTGGAACCGGGTCGTCGCGTCGAGCGCCTTGAGGATCCGCTGCATCCGCCGCTCGACCGTCCGCTGCGCGACCCCCAGCCGCCGCGCGATCGCCTGATCGGTCAGCCCGGCAGCAGCCAGCGCCAGCAGCTGCTGGTCCTCGGCCGACAACGGCCCGTCCGACGGCTCGAACGCCAGTGGCGTCGCCTGCTGCCACAACAGCTCGAACAGCCGCAGCAACCCGTCCAGCAACGACGACGGTCCCAGCTCGACCAGCACGTCGGCACCAGTCTGCAGCAGCCCGGTACGCCGGTCGACGACCACCAGCCTGAGCGGTACGTCGCGAAGCATCCGGCACGACGTACCGGCAGCTCGCGCGGCGTTCAACGACGCCGGGTCCACCAGCAGGGCCATGTCGTAGACCATTCGGTAGACCACACCACCACCAGCCCGCACAGGCAGCGGCAGTACGGCGTCCAGCACCACCACCTCCGTCTGCGCGGACTGCTGCGCCTGGTGGTACCGCTGAGCGATCGCCTCCACGCCGTGGATCACCGTGAACGGCCCGGACTCGGTGGCGGCCCGGAACTCCGCGGTGAGCACCGAAGCGCCCAGCCGCGCCTCGACGATCGCGGCCTGGCGCCGCAACGCCAGGAGCTCGACAGCCGCCTCCGGCACGGCAGGGGTGTACCGGGCCGGGCGGCCCGGCGTACGGGATGCCAGGCCGAGGCCGAGCAGCGACCTGAGGTGCCGAGTGACCCTTGCGACAGGCCAGCCCGTGACCTCGGCCAAACCCACCGTGGTGGATTCCGGCCGGGCCAGAAGCGCCCGGTAGAGCTGCTCGTCCTCCGAGCAGACACCGAGCGCCTCGAGCACCGGAGCGGGGCGGTAGCTGTGCATCAGGGCAGCGAGTGGACGTGCGCGCCGACCTGGTTGGAGAACTGGTTGCCGTTGGTGGCGTCCCAGTTGGTCGACCAGGTCATCGCACCGCGCAGCGTCGGCCAGGTGGTGCTCGGCTTGAAGCTGCCGCAGTTGGTGCCCTTGGTCAGGCAGTCCAGCGCGTTGTTGACGATGGTCGGCGACACGTACCCGCTGCCGGCTCCGCGGGTGGACGCCGGCAGGCCGAGTCCGACCTGGTCGGGCCGCAGGCCGCCCTGCAGCATGATGCAGGCCTGGGCGGTGATGAAGTCGACCGTGCCCTGGGAGTAGACCTGTCCGTTGCAGCCGTTCATCGCGCCGGAGTTGTAGTACTGCACGTTGACGACGGTCAGGATGTCCTTGATCGCCAGGGCCAGCTTGAAGTACTCGAACGACGGCGACTGCATGTCGATCGTCTGCGGCGCCATCGCGATGATCAGCCCGGCGCCGAACTGGCTCTGCAGGCTGCGCAGCGCCTGGCCCATGTACTGCGCGTTGACGCCGTTCTCCAGGTCGATGTCGATCCCGTCGAAGCCGTACTCGCGCAGGACCGACAAAGCGGTCGACGCGAAGTTGGACGCCGCGGTCGCGCTGCCGACCGAGATCGTGCCGCGCTCACCACCGACGGACAGGATGACCTTCTTGCCGGCCGCCTTCTTCGCGGCGATGTCGGCCTTGAACTGGGCCACGGTGTAACCGTTCAACCCGGCGCTGTCCAGGTTGAAGGTGACGCCGCCCGGACGAGCGGCGTCCGCGTCGGCGAAGGCCACCGCGATCAGGTCGTACGCCGCGGGCACGTCGGAGATCTTCTGCACCGCGGCACCGTTGTTGAAGTTCTGCCAGTACCCGGTGAGGATGTGCTTCGGCAGCGACGACGGCGGCACGGTCGGACCGTCCGACGTCGTCCCCGAGACCGAGGCCCCGTACGGCGAGCAGTTGCCGGACGGGTCGCAGGCCCGGACCTTGAAGCCGTACGTCGTACGAGGGGCTAGGCCCGTCGCGGTCCAGCTGGTCACGTTGCCCACACTCGCAGCGGCCTCGGTCCCCCGGACCACCTCGTAGTGGTCGATACCGGAAGCGTCCGTCGCGGCGGACCAGTTCAGCCGCAGCGAGCTCGACGTCGGGCTGCCGACGGTCAGGCCGCCCGGCGTCGACGGCGCGGTCGTGTCCGGCGGCGGCCCGGTCCCGCCCGGCCCGTCGAGTACGACGTCGTCCGCCTGGTACGCCGGTACGCCGTACCAGCCGTGCAGGTAGATGGTCGCGGTCGTGGCACTCGCGCTGGTGGTGAACGTCGTGGTCAGCTGGGACCAGGCCGAGCTGGTGGTCCAGGTGCTGGCCCCACCGTCGGAACCCAGGTACACGTTCGAGCCCTTCACCCAGGCCGACAGGGTGTAGGTCGAGCTGGGCCGGACCGAGACGGTCTGGCTGCACCGGGCGGTGTCGCCGGAGGTCGGAGTGCCCTGGAGGGCGTAGGTGCCGGTCCGGGCCGAGCCGCTGACGGCGGCTCCGGTGCCGGCCGAGCAGGACCAGCCGGCGAGCGAGCCGGTCTCGAAGGTCCCGTTGGTGACGAGGTTGGTCGCGGCCGAGCTGGCGCCAGGCACCAGGAGCAAGCCGACGGAGGCGAGGAGGACGGCGGGGATGATCGCGGCCAGGGGGCGGCGGCTTCGCGAGCGGGTCATGAGACACAAAATGTGATGGCCTCACTACAATGTCAAGACCCTGCATAAAGTGGGAACGCTCTCACGCTCAACAAAAGCTGAAGAATTTACAGAATCGGCAACAAAAGCGCAGAGGCCCGCATCAGAGAGTCGTGGAGGACCTGCGCCGGGAAAGGCGACGGCCCCCGGCGGGGGGGTGACCGGGGGCCGTCTTCGGCCACGGGCTCGGGGGGAGGAGCCGGGGGCCGATCAGGAGGCGACAGTCTGCCACTGTCAGGGAGTATCTACCCCCCGAGCCCGGCCTTCACACATCTCAGTTCTGTTGCAACCAAGACGATGTCCACCAGGTGCCGAACCCCCTCCCAGAGGGCGCTCGAGCCAGTGTCACTGTCACACTGCTCAACAGTCTAACGGGAGACCAGGCCACACGAAAGGCCGGGCCCCTCGGCGTTTCGCCGAACCGCGGAATCCGCCCCCTAAACTCGGTCCATGGAGCACCGGCCGGCCGCCTTCTTCGACCTCGACAAGACGATCATCGCCCGGTCCAGCACGCTGGCCTTCTCCAAGCCGTTCTACGCCGGCGGCCTGATCAACCGGCGGACCGTACTGCGCAGCGCCTACGCCCAGTTCGTCTACCTGCTCGGTGGTGCCGACCACGACCAGATGGAGCGGATGCGTGAGTACCTGTCCGCTATGTGCACAGGCTGGGACGTCCGGACCGTCCAGTCGATCGTCGCCGACACCCTGCACCACATCGTCGAACCGATCGTGTACGACGAGGCGGTGACGCTGATCGAGCAGCACCACGCGGCCGGCCGGGACGTGGTGATCGTGTCGTCGTCCGGGGCCGAGGTGGTCGAGCCGATCGGCGAGCTGCTCGGCGCCGACCGGGTGATCGCCACCCGGATGGTAGTTGCCGATGGCAAGTACACCGGTGAGATCGAGGACTACGTCTACGGACCGCACAAGGCGACCGCGATCACCGCCCTGGCGGCCGCGGAAGGCTATGACCTGCAGGGTTCCTACGGCTACTCCGACTCCGTCACCGACGAGCCGATGCTGTCCGCGGTCGGCCACCCGTTCGCGGTCAACCCGGACAAGGCGCTCCGCCGGCTGGCCCTGGAGCGCGACTGGCCGGTGCTCGACTTCAGCGAGCCGGTCGCCCTGGCCGAGCGGACCAAACGGCTCCACCGGGCGCGCGGCCCGGCCGTCGCGGCGACCGCCGTCGGGGCCGGACTGGCCGCCGGAGCTCTCCTGTACGCCGCCCGCCAACGGTCCCGCCGGCGGGAAAACTGAACGTGACACCAACTTTCTCAACTTGATCAAGACCCCTCAAACTCTTCCCCCACAGGGGTTTGGAGAGTACAAAGGAATCAGCAAAGGGACTTCGGTCCCGGTAGAGAAAATTGCACGGCAGTCAGGTACCCACGCGGCGACCAGCCCATCCCAACCGGGCAGCTCGACCCAGGGCTCGATCCTGTGGCGGCAGACAAGGTGCACGCCTGGTAACCAGAATGACGTGCCAGCGGCGGCGCCCTCGCGAGAGGGCGCCGTTCGCACATCCGGCCCGGAAACCCTTACCGGGTTGGGGAGTTGAGCGGTGACCGCTCCGCCGCCAGCGCGATCACCTCGCACTCGCGCAGCAGCCAGCTCTGGACGCCGGTCACTCCGCGTACCGCGTACCCGGTCAACCCGTCCGGGTACGACGCACCGAGCTCGAGGTGCCCGGCCTCCGGCACCGTGACCGCCACCTGATCGATGCCTCGGGCAACTAACAGGCAGCGCTCGGCCGCCCGGGCGACCAGCCCGTTCGCCGTCGGGAACGGGCGCAGCACGGCCAGCTCGGCGTGCACGATCGCCGCGACGACCAGTCCGGGCGCGGTGGTCGGCGTGGTCAGTGCCTTGGCCAGTCCGCTCAGCCGCTCCCACATCACGTCGGCGGGCGGCGCCGGCGGCAGACCGGGGATGTCGTCGGGCAGCGGCTCGCGACTGGTCCGCAGGTGGCCCAACTGGTCTGCCGAGCCGAGATCGGCGGCCGCCAACTGGTGCAGTCTGGTCCAGACCTGCACCGGAGCGGTGTCGACCTGCGGAGCCAGCCCCATCAGCTCCCCGGTCATCCGCACCGCGCCGGCGGCCAGCGCGTCGCCCTCTCCCCGCCGTACCTCCTCCAGCGTCGACGGACTGCCCGCCAGCGCCGCTGAGGCCTGCGCGCCCCGGAGCAGCGCCTCGGCCGTCACCTCGGAACCGACGCGCCGCAGACCACGGTCCCGGAGCAGTACGTCGACCGCGTCCCGAGCCGCCCGGGCCGCCGACCCGACACCCTCCAGCGCGGCCAGCGGAGCGAACACATCAGCAGTCATGACCTAGACCCTAGGATGGCCTCCCATGGCCAGCAGCACCGACTCCGCTCCGCGGTTCAGCATCGTGGTCCCCTGCCACAACGTGCGACCGTGGCTGCGGCCGTGCCTGGACTCGGTGCTCGGGCAGTCGTTCACCGATTTCGAGGTGATCGGGGTGGACGGCGCCAGCGCCGACGGCACCGACCGGATCCTGGCCGAGTACGCCGCCGCCGACCCGCGGGTGCGGGCGATCACGCTGACCGAGGACATCGGGCTCGGCCCGACCCGGAACGCGGGGCTGAAGGAGTGCCGCGGCGACTACGTGCTGTTCCTGGACGCCGACGACCTCTACACCCCCGGCTCGTTGCAGGCGCTGGCCGAGCGGATCGACGCGACCGACCGCCCGGACCTGGTGATCTTCGACTACGAGCGGATCTTCTGGGACGGCCGCGTGGTCCGCAACCAGCGCCACGACGCGTTCGCGCGCGAGGGCGAGGGCGTCTTCACCGCCGCCGAGCGCCCGGTCTTCCTGACCTTTCTCGAGCTGGTCTGGAACAAGGCCTGCCGGCGCGACTTCCTCACCCTGCACGGCTTCGCCTTCACCGCCGGGTACTACGAGGACGCCCCCTGGACGTACTCGACGATGCTCACCGCCCAGCGGATCGCCACCCTGGACCGGGTCGTCGTGCACTACCGGCAGCACCGCACCGGCGGGAACATCCACGCCACCCGGACCCGCCGGCAGTTCGACATCTTCGACCAGTACGACCGGGTACACGCGTTCATCACGTCGGACCCGGAGCTGGCCGGCTGGCGCAAGTTCGCGTTCGACCGGTCGCTGGACCACATCCTGGCCGTGCTGGCCAAGCCCGAACGGCTGGACCCGGAGGACCGGGCCGAGTTCTTCCACTCCGCCCACCGGTTCGCCAAGCGCTGGAAGCCCGAGGGGTACGCCGCCGACCGGACCAGTCGCGGGTTCAAACGCTGGATGCTGATCCACGACGACTACGCGACGTACTCGACGCTGAAGCTGAGCTCGAAGGTGCTGCACGTGCCGAGTCCGCGCAAGGCGGTCGGCAAGCTGCTGCACCGCGGCGACCCGGACCCGAACCTCGCGCTGTACGGCGCCTACTGGTTCCAGCAGTACGCCTGCAGCCCGCGCGCGATCTACGAGAAGGCCGCCGAGCTGGTCCCCCAGCTGCGCGGGGTCTGGGTGATCGACGCGGACCACATCCAGGCGATCCCGGAGGGCGTCGAGTACGTGGTGGCCGGTTCCCCGGCGTACGAGAAGCTGGTGCACCGGGCGAAGTACTTCGTCAGCAACATGAACCTGCCCAAGGAGCTGGACAAGCGCGACGGGCAGGTCCACGTGCAGACCCAGCACGGGACACCGCTGAAGACGATGGGCACCGACCTGCGGCTGTACCCGCGGGCGGCGCAGGACCTCGACCTGGACGAGCTGATGCGCCAGGTCGACCGGTGGGACTTCAACCTCTCCGCGAACCGGTACTCCTCGGAGATCTGGGAGCGCACCTACCCGTCGCACTTCGAGGAGCTGGAGACCGGCCTCCCGCGCAACGACCGGCTGCTCACCGCGACGCTCGACGAGGTGCGGGCGATCCGGGCCGGGTTCGGCTTCGACGACTCCAACCTCGTCGTCCTGTACGCGCCGACCTGGCGGGACGCGAAGGACGCGGTCCGGACGCCGGCGGGCCTGGTCGACCTCGGCGGCGACGGCCTCCACGTCGACCTGGACCGGCTGGCGGCGGCCGCCGGGGAGAACGGGCGGGTGCTGGTCCGGACCCACTACTCGCTGGCGAAGGGCGCGCCCGAGGTGCACTCCGACCGCGTGGTCGACGTGTCCGGGCACCCGCGGGTCGAGGACCTGATGCTGGCGGCCGACGTCCTGATCTCGGACTACTCGTCGATCAGCTTCGACTACGCGAACCTGGACCGCCCGATCGTGCTGCTGGTCGACGACCAGGCCTTCTACGACACGACCCGCGGGACCTACTTCGACATCACCGAGTTCCCGCCGGGGCTGGTCGCGCGGTCGCCCGACGAGCTCTTCGACGCGCTGCGGACCGGCCGGTTCGCGGCCGCCGAGGCGGCCAAGCACCGGCAGCTGTTCCGGGAGAGGTTCTGCGAGTACGACGACGGCCTGGCCGCGGAGCGCGTGGTCCGGCGGGTCTTCCTCGGCGAGACCGAGCTGCCGCCGATCGTCGCGATGGCCGATCGGAAACCTGCTCCCTCGGCGTACCGGCCGTAGGGCATACTGGTCCACATGTCGACGAGCCTGGTGACCGCGCGCGGTCGCTTCGGCCTGCGACGACGACGCACTGTCTGAACACCTCAGCCCTGTTCCGGTGCCTCGTCTTCCCAAGGATCTGTCATGTCCGATGTTGTTGCTGTTCTGTCCGCGCGGCTGACCGCCGCTGCCGTCGAGGCCTTCGGGCTGAGTGCCGACCCTGAGCTGCGGGCGGCGACGAAGCCTGAGTTCGGGCATTTTCAGAGCAGTGTTGCGCTGCGGTTGGCCAAGCAGCTTGGGCAAGCTCCACGACAGATCGCCGAGCAACTGGTTGCGCAGGCTGAGGTGGGCGACCTGTGCACACTTGAAGTCGCGGGGGCCGGCTTCGTCAATCTGACCCTGTTGCCGAGCACCTTGGCCGCCGGGGTCAACCTCCCCACGAGGTTGCCGGGCAACGGGAAGACCGTGGTCGTCGACTACTCACAGCCCAACGTCGCCAAGCAGATGCACGTCGGCCACCTCCGGTCGACCGTGATCGGCGATGCCCTGTGCAACGTTCTGCAGTACGCCGGGTACGCCGTCGTCCGGCAGAACCACGTCGGTGACTGGGGCACCCAGTTCGGCATGATGGTCGAGCAGCTCCTGGCCGAGGGAACGCCCGCCGGCGAGCTCGACCTGGAGGAGATGCAGCAGCTCTACCAGCGGTCGCGGAGACACTTCGACAGCGATCCGGCGTTCGTCGGCCTGTCCCGGCGGCGGGTCGTCCTGCTGCAGTCCGGCGACCCCGAGACCAGGGGCATCTGGCAACAACTCGTGGACATCTCGCTGGCCGAGTTCGACCGGGTCTACGCGTTTCTCGGCTCGCCGCTGACGCAGGCGGACGTCGTCGGCGAGAGCGCGTACAACGCCGATCTCCCCAGCATCGTCGACGACCTCGACGCGGCCGGGCTGCTGACCGTGTCCGACGGCGCGCAGTGCGCGTTCCTCGACGGGTTCACCGGTCGCGACGGGTCGCCGTTGCCGGTGATCGTGCGGAAGTCCGACGGCGGCTTCGGCTACAGCGCGACCGACCTGGCCGCCGTACGGCACCGGGTCCGGGACCTGCACGCCGACCGGATCGTGTACGTCGTCGACCACCGGCAGACGCTGCACTTCCAGCAGATCTTCGCACTCGCCCGCGCGGCCAACTGGTTGCCCGAGACAACGAAGGCCGAACACGTCGCGTTCGGCACCGTGCTCGGCCCGGACGGCAAACCCTTCAAGACCCGGGACGGCGGCACGGTCTACCTGGTCTCACTGCTCGACGCGGCGGTCGCCCGGGCCACGACATTGCTCGCCGACCGCGAAGGCATCGACCGGGCCGCGGTCGCCCGGGCGGTCGGCATCGGCGCGGTGAAGTACGCCGATCTGTCCAGCGACCGGACCAACGACTACGTCTTCGACCTGGACCGGATGGTCGCGATGACCGGCAACACCGGCCCGTACCTGCAGTACGCCCACGCCCGGCTGACCCGGCTCCTCACCAAGGCCGGCACCACCGACGACAAGGTCACTGTGCTCCATGACCCGGCCGAGCAACGGCTGGCCCTCCTGCTGGCCGGCTTCGACGACGCCGTCCTGCAGGTCGCCGAGACCCTGCAGCCGCACCGGCTCTGCACTTACCTGTACGACGTCGCGACCGCGCTGTCCGCGTTCTACGAGTCCTGCCCGGTCCTCACCAGCGAGGGCGAGACGCGGAGCAGCCGGCTCGCGCTCTGCGCCGCGACTCGCGCCGTACTGCACGACGGCCTGACGCTCCTGGGCATGACCGCCCCGGACGCGATGTGACGGTCAGAGCTTGCGGAGGGTGTGCAGCGCCTCGACGGCGTGGGTGACCAGCTCCTGCTCGGTGAGCCGGCGCTCGCCCTCGGGCAGGCCGGACCACTCGATCGCCAGGTCCTCGACGTACGCGAACCAGGCGTGCGCGCGCATCCGCTCCGGGGTCGCCGGCTCCCGGTCGGCCTCGGGAACGTCGAGGAGCTCCAGCACCCGGTCGGCCATCGTCGTCCGGGTCTTGGCGTAGACCTCGACCGCGTAGTCGTCACCGCCGGCGGCACCGCGGACGAACGAGATGTAGGCCCGGCGGCGACGGGTGATGAAGGCAACGAACGCGAGCAGCATCTCGTGCAGCTGCTCGTCGCGCGGGCGGTTGCCGTCCGGCTTGGTCAGCCGCAGCAACCGGCGGCCGGCCGCGGAGATGACGGCGAGGTAGTAGTCGTGCTTGCTCGGGAAGTACTGGAACAGCACGCTGCGGGAGATGCCCGCCTCGCTCACGATCGCGTCGATCGACAGTTCGTGGATCGGCTGCTCGCGCAGCATCATCAGACCGATCCGGACCAGTTGCTTCTTGCGGTCCTCTGCCGACAGCCCGTGGTCCATTCATCGAGCATTGCTCAGGAGCTATGGGGTGGTCAAGGCAGCCACTGCGGGGTTGACCGGTAATTGAGGTGCTGCGGCATCGTTCGCGGCCTACCGTCGGCAGATGGGTATCGACGAGGGGTGGCCGGCCGGTCTGACGGTCCGGCCGATCGACAAGTCCCACGCGGCCGCGTGGGCCGGGTTACTGGCGGCCAAGGAGAAGGTGGACGCCGAGGGGGAGAACTACGACGCCGACGACCTGATCGAGGAGCTGGCCGATCCGAAGCTCGACGCGGCGCGCGACACGATCGGGATCTGGTCCGGCGAGCAGATGGTCGGGTACGGCGTCGTCCGCGCACCGGACCAGGTGGTGGACGTGCACCGGGTCCGTACCGAGGGCGCCGTCCACCCGGAGTGGCGCGGCCGAGGGATCGGCAGCGCGTTGGTGCCGTGGCTGACCCGTCGCGCCACCGAGCTGCACCACGAGCGGCAGCCGGGCGCCGAGGGCGAGATCAACACCGGCGCGATCGACACCAACACGAGCGCGCTGGCGTTGCTGGCCGTCCTCGGCTTCGAGCGCTGCCGCTACTTCTTCTCCATGGAACGGACCTTCGGTACGCCGGTCGAGGTGCCGCCCGTCCCCGACGGGCTGCGCCTGGTCGCCTACACCCCGGCGTACGACGAACCGCTGCGGATCGCCCACAACGAGGTGTTCCTCGATCACTGGGGCTCGTCGCCGAAGAGCCCGGAGAGCTGGAAGACCTGGTTCACCGGCGCCCGGGCCTTCCGGCCCGAGCTCGCGTACCTGGTGCTGGACGGCGACGAGGTGGTCGCCTACACGATCGGCTACGAGTACGTCGCCGACACCGAGGCGACCGGGATCCGCGAGGTGTACGTCGGCCAGGTCGGCACCAAGCGGTCCCACCGGGGCCGTGGCCTGGCGGCACTCGCGCTGGCCAAGGTGATGGCCGAAGCGGAGGCCGCCGGGTTCCAGCGCGCGTCACTCGGCGTCGACGCGGACAACCCGACCGGCGCGCTCGGCCTGTACGAGCGCCTCGGGTACACGACCAAGAACACCTGGATCAGTCACCGGCTCCCGCTGGCCTGAGCGGGAGCCGGACCTCGACGACGAGGCCACCGCCGGGTCGCGGGTGGGCGGTCGCCTCGCCGCCGTGGCTGCGCGCCACCGCGCGCACGATCGACAGCCCGAGCCCGAAGCCACGCTCGGCGCCGGCCCGCGGGGTCCCGCGCTGGTGGAACGGCCGGAAGAGCGACTCGACCTCGTACGCGGGGATCTCCGCGCCGGTGTTGGCCACCGTGAGCAGCGCGTCGTCGCCCGATCGCGCGGTCGCCACCGACAGCCAGCCGCCGGGCTGGTTGTGCCGGACCGCGTTCTCGACCAGGTTCTGGATGAGGCGCTCCAGCAGCACCGGATCGCCGGTCACCTCGACCGGGGCGAACTCGCGCCGGACCTCCAGGTCACCGGCGTCGTGGACGACCTGATCGGCGATCTCGGCCAGGTCGACGGCGGTCCGTTCGGTCACCTCGTTCTCACTGTCGGCCAGGACGAGCAGCCCCTCGATCAGCCGTTCGTGCCGGTGGTTGACCTCGAGCAGCGACCCGCCGAGCCGCCGGATCTCGGCGGAGGCGGCCGGCTCGGTGACGGCCAGCTCGATCAGCGCACGGTTCAGCGCCAGCGGTGTGCGCAGCTCGTGCGAGGCATTGGCGACGAACCGCCGTTGGCCGTCGAACGAGCGGTCCAAGTGCTCCAGCATCTCGTCGAAGGTGTCCGCGAGCTGCTTCACCTCGTCGTCCGGCCCGTCCAGGCCGATGCGTTCGTGCAACCCGCGGCCCGCGCCGGTCGAGGTGGAGATCCGGTGCGCGGTCTCGCGGATCCGCTGCACCGGCCGCAACGCCCGCCCGGCCACGACCCAGCCGGCGCCTCCGGCGAGCAGGCCGACCCCCAGCAGAGCGATGCCTCCACCGGTCAGCACCGACCTGGCCGCAGCCGACCGCAGCTCGTCCTGCTGCCGCCGGATCTCGGCCACCTGTGCCTCGACATCGGTGCCGGGTCGTTCGGTGCTGGGTTGTTCAGGGCCGGGTCGTTCGGGGCCGTCGGGGCTCGCGGCCGCCGCTGACCGGATCGCGGTGATCCTGGCGTCGGCCTGTTTGGCCAGCTGTCCGGCCAGGCTGTTCTGGACCAGGACCGAGGTGATCGCCAGCAGGACCGCTCCGGCGACCAGGAACAGGCCGCCGTACAGGAGGGTCAGCCGCGTCCGCAGCGTCCACCGGTTCATGGCAACCGGTACCCGGCGCCGGGCACGGTCTCGACCAGCGGGGGTTCGCCGAGCTTGCGCCGGAGCTTCACCATCGTCATCCGGACCGCGTTGGTGAACGGGTCGATGTGCTCGTCCCACGCCTTCTCCAGCAGCGTCTCGGCCGACACGACCGCGCCGTCCGCCCGCAGCAGTTCGGCCAGTACGGCGAACTCCCGGTTCGCCAGGTCGACCCGGCGGCCGTCCCGCTCGACCGACCGGCGGACCGGGTCCAGCCGGACGCCGGAGCGCTCCAGCACCGGCGGGACGGCGGGACGCGAGCGCCGGGCCAGCGCGTGCACGCGGGCCGACAGCTCGGCGAAGGCGAACGGCTTGCTCAGATAGTCGTCGGCACCGATCGCCAGCCCGGCGACCCGCTCGCGGATCGCCGCGGCGGCGGTGAGCATCAGCACCCGGGTGCCGGTGCCTGCGGCAACGACCTGACGGCACACCTCGTCGCCGTGCACGTGCGGCAGGTCCCGGTCGAGCACGACCACGTCGTACTCGTTCACGCCGGTCCGCTCCAGCGCCGCGGCGCCGTCGTACGCGATGTCGACGGCGAACGACTCGCGCCGCAGCCACTCGGCGATCGCGTCGGCGAGCATCCGTTCGTCCTCGACCACCAGGATCCGCATCGTTCCTCCGTCCACCCGTGAACCCATCCTGCCGCGCCCGGTGTAACCACGGGATAACCCCGCGACGGCGAGTTACGGCGTGGTTATCGCCGGCTGGCTCTACTTCTCGGCAACGACCTCCCGGAAGGAGAACCACGATGACGATGCTCAGAACCCTGCTGGTGGTACCTGTGCTGGCCCTGGCGCTCGCCTCCTGCGGTGACTCGGGCAGCACCGGTGTCGCGACCGCGGACCAGCCGAGCGCCTCCGCGGCACCCGCCACGACCGCTCCCCCGGCCGCGACCGGCTTCAGCGAGTGCATGGCCGGGTACGGCCTCGAGGTGAACGACCCCAAGCCCGGCGAGGGGCTCGGGATCGACCCGAAGGTCGCCCAGAACCCCGGGTTCGACGCGGCGATGCAGGCCTGCAAGAAGTACCTGACCGGCGGTGAGCGGACCGCGTCGAGCGATCCCGCGGACCTGGCCAAGTACAAGGCGTTCGCGGAGTGCGTACGGGCCAACGGGCTGCCGGACTTCCCAGACCCCAAGCCCGGTGGTGACGGCGGCCTGTTCGGCGAGGGCTTCGACCGGAACAGCCCGGCGTTCCAGAACGCCGCCAAGAAGTGCAACCACCACCTGTCCGGAGCTGCGGGATGAGGCGGCGGCTGCTCGTGGCGGCCGGCGTACTGGCTGCTGCCGGCCTGGCTGCGCTGCTGCTCTGGCCGGACGCGTCGGCAGGTGAGTCGACGGCGGAGGGCGGGCTGCCGCCGGGAACGACGAAGGTGGTCAAGACCACCCTGGTCCAGACCGTGCAGGTCGGCGGCACGCTCTCGTACGGCGTACCGCAGGGGCTGAAGGCACCACCGGGTGGCGGGACCCTCACGTGGATGCCGCCCGAGGGCGCGACGGTGGGGTTCGGCGCACCGGCGTACAAGGTGAACAACCTGCCGGTGGTGCTGATCAAGGGCACCGTGCCGCTCTACCGCACGCTGCAGCAGGGGGTGAGCGGGCCGGACGTGCTGCAGCTGGAACAGTTCCTGAAGGCCGAGGGCTACCTGAAGGCGAAGCCGAACAGCACGTTCGGCTCGGCGACGACAGCGGCCGTCAAGGACTGGCAGGACGCCGTCGGGCGGTCGGAGACCGGGGTGGTCGAGCCCGGTCAGATCCTCGTCCAGCCGACCCCGATCCGGCTCATGATGCACAACGCCGAGCTCGGCGACCAGTTGGCGGCCGGCACCGCGCTCTTCACCTTCAACACCACCGTGCCGAAGGTGATCGTCGGGCTGGACGTCGCCAAGCAGTACCTGGTCGCCAAGGGCCTGACCGCGACGGTGGTGCTGCCCAACGGCAAGAAGACGTCAGGCAAGGTCGCCTCGGTTTCCACGGTCGCCACCCAGCCCGCGGCCGGCAGCAACGAGCCGCCGCATGTCCCGGTCGTGATCACGCTGACCGACCCGAAGGTCGTCACCGGGCTCGACTCGGCGCCTGTCGACGTACAGCTGGTCGCCGCGCAGAAGAAGGGCGTGCTGGCGGTGCCGGTCAACGCACTGGTCGCCCTGGCCGAGGGCGGGTACGGCGTGCAGGTGGTCGACGGGACGACCAGCCACTACGTCGCGGTGCAGCTCGGTCTCTTCGCCGGCGGCAAGGTCGAGGTGTCCGGCTCCGGCCTGAGTGCCGGTACGACGATCGGGGTGCCGGCATGACTGCGCTGGTGGAGCTGGACCGGGCGTCGCGGACGTACGCCGGTGACGTCGCCGCCCTGACCGCGGCCAGCCTGCGGATCGAACGCGGCGAGCTGGTCGGCGTCGTCGGCCCGTCGGGGTCGGGCAAGTCGACGCTGCTCAACCTGATCGGATCGCTCGACCGCCCGACCAGCGGGACGGTCCGGATCGACGGGCACCTGGTCGGCGCGCTGACCGACCGGGAGATCTCCGCGCTGCGGTCGCGACGGATCGGGTTCGTCTTCCAGCAGTTCCACCTGACCTCCGGAGTCGTTGCCATCGACAACGTTGCCGACGGCCTCCTGTACGCCGGGGTGCCGCGGCCCGAAAGGCTCCGGCGGGCGGCGGCCGCGCTGGCGGAGGTCGGGCTCGGGCACCGGGTCGGCCATCGGCCGCACGAGCTGTCCGGCGGCGAGCGGCAACGGGTCGCGATCGCCCGCGCGATCGTCGGCCGGCCGGCGCTGCTGCTGGCCGACGAGCCGACCGGCAACCTGGACAGCACCGCGGGGCGCGGCGTGATGGACCTGCTGCACGCCCTCCGCGCCGCCGGGACGACGGTCGTGGTGATCACCCACGACCGCTCGATCGCCGCCACTCTCCCCCGCCGGGTCGAACTCCTCGACGGCCGCATCGTCACCGACACCGCCGGCCAAAGGAGCGCCGGAGCCGACGAAGGCGCCGGCCCGGAGCCCCAAGCCTCCCCGCCGATCGGAGGCCGGACCGATGAACACCGGTGACCCACTCGTCCCCGCGAGACTGCGGACGACAGACCTGTTGCGGGTCGGCGGTGCCGGACTGCGGTCGCGGCCGTTGCGCGTGGCCCTGTCCGCGCTGGGGATCGCGATCGGTATCGCGGCGATGATCTCCGTGGTCGGCATCTCCGCCTCCAGCCGGGCGGACTTCGACCGGCAGATGGAGGCCCTCGGCACCAACCTCCTGACCGTCGGCCCCGGGCAGAACGTGTTCGGCGAGCAGGCGCACCTGCCGACCGAGTCGGTCGGGATGATCGACCGGATCGGACCGGTGACCGCGGCCACCGCCACCGGCCGGCTGCCGAGCACCAACGTCTACCGCAACGACCAGATCCCCACCGGTCAGACCGGGGGCATCTCGGTACTGGCTGCCCAGGTCGACCTGCTCTCCGCGGTCGGCACGACAGTTGCCAGCGGCACCTTCTTGAACGACGCCTCGGCGAAGTACCCGGCCGTCGTACTCGGTGCCGGCACGGCCGCTCACTTGGGCATCAGCACCGCGGAACCCGGTCAGCAGGTCTGGCTCGGCGGCTCCTGGTTCACGGTCGTCGGGCTGCTCGCGCCCGCACCCCTGGCTCCGGAGCTGGACACCGCGGCGCTGGTCGGCTGGCCGGTCGCGCAGCAGCTCCTGCACTTCGACGGCTACCCGACGACGGTCTACGCCCGTGCCGCGGACGACTCCGTCACCGCCGTCCAGAAGGTGCTCGCGGCAACAGCCAGTCCACAGGCGCCGAACGAGGTCGAGGTCTCCCGCCCGTCCGACGCGCTCGCCGCCCAGCAGGCCGCCGACGCGACGCTGAACGCGCTGCTGCTCGGTCTCGGCTCGGTCGCGCTGCTGGTCGGCGGGGTCGGCGTCGCCAACACGATGGTGATCTCCGTGCTCGAACGCCGGGCCGAGATCGGCCTGCGCCGTTCGCTGGGCGCTACCCGGGGGCAGATCCGCGGCCAGTTCCTGATGGAGGCGCTGTTGCTGTCCGGACTCGGCGGCGTGTGCGGCGCCCTGCTCGGATCCGGGGTGACGATCGTCTACGCGGTCACGCAGGGCTGGCCGGCCGTCGTACCGGTTCCTGCGCTGGCCGGCGGGCTGATGGCGACGCTGGTGATCGGGAGTCTGGCCGGGCTCTACCCGGCGGTCCGCGCCGCACGGATGTCACCGACCGAGGCCCTGGCCACTCCGTGAGGAGTGCCAGGGCCCCGGCCCGTCGGTCAGAAGTGCGAGTCCACGGCGACCGGCTCGACCGCGGCCGGTTCGGTGGCGGTCTCCGGGCGGACCGTCTTCTTGCGGACCCAGGGGCGGACACCAAGGACGATCACCAGCAGCGTCAGCCCGGCGTACACGGCCGAGCCGATGAACGCGGCGTGCACGCCGTCGGTGAGGATCTCGCGGGCCGCGTCGGCCGGGTTGGTCGACGACGGGGAGGCGTTGCGGCTCGCCGTACCGAAGACGGTGACCAGGATGCCCAGTCCGAGTGCGCCACCGACCTGCTGCAGGACGTTGAGCAGACCCGAGGCGGCGCCCGCGTCCTCAGCCGGTACGCCGGACAGCGCGCGCCCGGTCAGCGGGATGAAGATCAGACCGGCGCCCGCACCGAACAGGATCAGCGGACCGACCACACCACCCAGGTAGCTGCTGTCCACCGTGATCCGGGTCAGCCAGAGCATGCCGGCCGTGACCGAGACCGCGCCGGCGATCATCATCAGCCCGTTGTCGACCCGGCCGGTCAGCCGCGGCACGATCCGGGACGACGCGAACAGCAGACCGGTCATCGGCAGGAAGGCCAGGCCGGCGGCCAGCGGGCTGAACTCCAGCACGCCCTGCAGGAACTGGGTGAGGAAGAAGAACATCCCGAACATCGTGCCGACCACCAGCAGCATGGTCAGGTACGACGCCACCCGGTCGGCGTTCCGGAACATCCGCAGCGGCACGATCGGGTGGCTGACCCGGCGCTCGACCAGGACGAAGACAACCAGCAGCACGACACCGGCCGCGAACGACGCGAGCACCTCGGGCGAGCTCCAGCCCGCCTCGGCCACACGGATGAACCCGTAGACCAGCGCGGTGATACCGACCGTCGAGGTCAGCGCACCGGCCACGTCGAAGCGGCCCTGCTCCCGCGGCGTCTCGGTGAGCACCCGGCGCGCGGCGACGACCAGCGCGATACCGATCGGGATGTTGATGAACAGGCCCCAGCGCCAGGAGACCCAGTCGGTCAGCATGCCACCGAGCACCAGGCCGATGCTGGCGCCGCCGGAGGAGACGAGGCTGTAGAGACCGAGCGCCTTCATCCGCTCCGGTCCCTCCTTGAAGGTCAGCATCAGCAGGGTGAGCGCGGCCGGAGCGGCGATCGCGCCGCCGATGCCCTGCAGGACCCGGGCGGCGAGCAGCAGCTCCGCCGTCGGGGCCAGACCGCCGAGCGCGGAGGCGACGGTGAAGATGCTGACGCCGGTGATGAAGACGCGGCGGCGGCCGAGCAGGTCGCCGGCGCGGGCGCCGAGCAGCAGCAGACCGCCGAAGGCCAGCGCGTACGCGTTCTGCACCCAGGACAGGTTGGCCGGGCTGAAGTCGAGAGCGGTCTGGATCTTGGGCATCGCGATGTTCACCACGGTGCCGTCGAGGATCACCATCAGCTGGGTGATCACGATCACCGCGAGAACGACGCCTGGCCGTCTGGCGGGAGCAGCGGAAGTAGCCGACATAGGAGAGAACTTGCTCCTTCCCCCGGAGGGGCTAGAGTTGAGATCAGAGGAAGTGGAGTGCACCTCCGGATACGATACGGAGGCATCCTCCGCTTTTTCAAGTGAATTGTTCCGCCGGTTTCGAGGAGGTCCGATGAGCACGTCCGCCCAGCAGCGGCCGACCCTGCCCGATCTCCGGCCGACCCGGGCCGACGCCCGGCGCAACTACGACCTGCTGGTCGCGGCCGCCCGCGAGGCGTTCGCCGAGACCGGCACGGACACCTCGCTGGAGGAGATCGCCCGCCGGGCCGGCGTCGGGATCGGCACGCTGTACCGCCGCTTCCCGAACCGCTGTGCCCTGCTCGAGGCGGTCTACGTGGACGAGATCCAGTCCGTCTGCGACCGGGCGTACGGGTTCCACGAGCAGCTCGCGCCGTTCGAGGCGCTGGCCTCCTGGATGCGCAGCTTCGTCGGCTACAACGTGTCGAAGAAGAGCCTGGCCCACGAACTGACGTCGGCCATGGGCAAGGACTCGGAGTTCTTCAAGGCCTGCAAGATGAACGTCAAGGACGCCGGCGGGCTGCTGATCGACACCGCCAAGGCGGCCGGCGCGGTCCGCGCCGACCTGGAGCTGATGGACGTGATGCGCCTGATCGGCAGCATCTCGTCCCTGCCCGGCATCGAGCCGGAGCAGGCCGAGCGGATGCTCGACATCGTGCTCGCCGGGATCAGGCCCCAGAACTAAAGGGTTTCGAGGTACTCCGCACCGGTCACCGGTCCTCCAGCTGGTAGATCCTGATGTCGCCGGCCTGGTAACGCAGGAGCGCGAAGTCGTCCAGGGTCGGCGACGTCGGTCCGTTCGACGGATCGGCGAAGATCCATCGGACGCCGTACCCGCGGGCTTGCTCCAGCAACTGCGCGGTGGGCGCTGCCAGGATCTGGATGGTCAGCTCGGCGCGGTCGGGCCACGGCGAAGGCTGGACCCGATAGGGCTTTCCGTCGACGCCGTTCGTCGCCAGCGCCTGCTCCGTGTAGGCCCAGCCCTCCAGCAGCGTTCGGCGTCCGGCGATCCCGCTGATCAGCCAACCCCGCGCGTCGCAGCCGGGCTGACGCAGGACGGGAACGCACCAACTCCCCGTGAGCACCACATCGGTCGGTGACGAGTGTTCCCCGAGCCACTGCGCGGCAGCCAGCTGGTCCGGACTGAGTGCTCCGGAGGCAACGCGGTAGGTGTTGTCGGTCCGGAAGGCGTTGTACGAGTACCGGATCATGCCGGTCAGGGACGCCACGACCACCACGAGAACCGGGAGCGCGACGCCGAGTCCGGACTGTCCTGCCCACAGCCGCCCGATCAGTAGCCACCCCACGACGAGCAGCAGGGCGAGTACGGCGGCCGCCAGCAGCGGCCGCGCCAGCGCCTCGAGCTGATCCGGCCGGGAATCGGCGGCGCTGATCGCCGAACGTTTCGTGGTCAGTTGCAGTACGACGCCGAGCACAGCGGCGGAGATGCCGACCACCGCCGGCGCCCGCAGGCCGCGGCCCGCGAACGCGACGGCGACCAGCCAGGACGCGGCGGCGGCCGCGAACGGCACCACGTTGCGGAGAAAGTAGACCTCACTCGCGGCGGGGTGATTGAGCAGCAGCATGCCCAACCAGGCGGCGACCAGAGTCCCGGCGAGAAACCAGGCCACCGGATCGCGCCTGGTCAACCGGACCCCGGCCAGGGCGAACCCGGTCAGCAGGACGCCCTTCGAGAGCAGGATCAGTCCGAAGAAGATCCAGAACCCGGTGGCCGCCGCCGAATCGCCCGAGGTGAGCGGCAGGGGCAGCAGGCCTCCCGTGCCCGGCAACGACGTGTCACCGGTGATCAGGCCGTAGGCACTCTCGAACTTGGCGACAGCCAAGAACTGGAACCCCGATCCGCTGGTGCTCCCAGCGATGAAGAGCAAGGTGCTGATCAGCGCGCCCAGCACGAGCGTGCCGGCGGCGATCAAGCGCCACGGCGGCTTTCGGTCGCGCACCAGCACGAACAGCGCCGCGAGTCCGATCCCGCCGAGCAGGAGCGGCAGGGCCGACGGCTTGGCACCTCCGGCGACGACGGCCAGTACCGCTGCCAGCAGCCAAGCGCCCTGCCTGCCGGTACGGCGGAACACCGCGTCGATGATCAGGACTGCCGCCGAGGTGGAGGTGACGACACTGAGCGTCAGGGAAGGGCTGAGCAGACTGGCGACGGTTGTCGGCAGGACTACCACTGCGGCCAGCACTCCGGTCCACCACACCCCGCTGACCTGCCGGGCCAGAGCAGCGCACACCAGCAGCGCGATGACGGCCTGCGGCAGCACCCACAGCCGGAACAACACCAGGGTCGGAGAGATCCCGGTGATGTCCACAGCACCGGCCATGTCCGCGTTGGCGAGCCAGTGGTAGTCCAGGCGAAGACCGGCGACCTGCGGCAGCTCCGGCGGAACCGACCGGGTCAGCTCGTGCACCATCGACAGGTGGTACAGAAGGTCTTGGTAGTACGACGTACCGTCCGGCGGCGGCTTGTGGTCGGCCAGGGTGGCGAAGGTCGTGTAGACGATCAGAGCGGTCGCGCAGATGGCCAGGCCCCAGCACCAGGCCACCGGCAGAGGCGCCGGCGCTGCGATTCTCCAGCACGGCCGTAGTCGAGGCACCACGGCGAAGGCCGCCAGGGCGACCAGCGGCCAGACGATCAACCAGGACTGCAGTCCCACTGCGGTGAAGAGTGCCCAGCCCAGCAACTGATAGGTCATGCCAACGGCCGCACCCAGGCCGATGTCCTCGGCCCAGTTCCCCGTGCTGGACCATGCCGCGCGGAGCAGGAGAACGCCGGGCACGATGACACAACCGCCGAAGTAGGCCCCGTAGCCGGCGATCGGTGCGAGCGGGACGCCGAGAGCGAGCAGACCGGCGACAGCGGCCGCGATCGGCGCCAGCCAGGGAACGAAGCGGGCACCTTGGGCGAGCCCGGGCGCGTGGGCGCGCGACGTGACGGACTGTTCCGCCGGCTCCGTCGGCTCGCGGGCTTGCTCGTCGACGACGTTCACCGGCCTAGCATGATGGCCGGTCACTCGGGAGATCAACCACAAAGGTCGTGGCGTTGTCCGCTGCGATAGTCTCCTGCCGAAGTGCCGCCAGCAGTCGATCGTCGCTGAGCGTGCCGGAAGAGCCATTGGGGGCCAGCCGTCGTGTCGGTGGACGACAAGCAGCAGGTGAACGAGGTCGGGCAGGCGTTCACCGGGCCGCTCGGTGCGGCGCGCACCGGGATGTTCGCGGCCCTGCCCTGGCTGGTCGTCGTACTGGCCTCGGCCGTCGGGCTGCTGGCGATCGACGTGCCGCTCACCGCGATCGCCCGCTATACGGCGTACTTCGTCGGCTGCGTGACGCTGCCCGGAATCCTGCTGCTCAGGGCGGCCTGGCGCAGTACCGGGAACTGGGCGGAGGACGCCGGCTTGGGCGCGGCCGTCGGCATCGCCTGGCAGCTCGCTGGATGGGCTCTGTTCACCGCACTGGGTTGGCAACAGGCTCTGGTCGTCTGGCCGGCTCTGATCCTGCTGACCTTCGCTCTGGTTCCGGCGCTCAGGCGGCACTGGCGGATCGCTGACCCGCAGCCACTGCCGAGCGCGTGGTCCTGGGGGCTGGCCGGCTGTCTGAGCCTGCTCGCACTGGCGATCACGATGGGCGTGATGGCGGACCACAGTCCACCACCTGCCAGCCTTTCGCTGTACCCGGACATGCCCTACCACTTGTCGATCGTGAACGAGCTGCTGCGCAGTGTCCCGCCGCAGCTTCCTCAGGTTTCCGGCGAGGCGCTGGAGTACCACTGGTTCTCGCACGCCGACATGGCGGGTGCTGTCGACATCACCGGTCTCTCGCCGGTCCTCGTGCTGTACCGGCTGTGGTTGCTGCCGGTGAGCTTCGCTGCCGTACTGGC
The DNA here is from genome assembly GCF_014205135.1 of Kribbella italica. NCBI lineage: Bacteria > Bacillati > Actinomycetota > Actinomycetes > Propionibacteriales > Kribbellaceae > Kribbella > Kribbella italica. The sequence goes on along the minus strand of NZ_JACHMY010000001.1, from coordinate 6,992,558 downwards.
CGCGGCTGCTTTCGCCCGCCAGGTCAGCGGGGTGTGGTGGACCGGGCTCCTGGCCGGGCTGACGTACGTCGTACCGCAGCTCGGCTTTCTGGTACCGGCCTGGCCCCAGCTGGACCTGGCCGGCCCGATCAGCTTGCTGAGCCCGTCGGAGTCTCTGGCCGTGCTGGCACTTGCCGCGGCAGCTTGTTTCGTCGTCGCGATCGCGCATCGCAGCGGTGGCCAAGGCGTCTGGGCACTGGCCCTGGCCGTAGCGATCGTCGGCGGTGGATCGAAGCCGACCGTGCTGCCGATCCTGCTCGGCGGAGTGGGGCTGTCAGCGCTGTTCCTGCTGGTCAGGGACCGACGAATCCCTTGGCGATCGGTGGCGCTCGGGGGAGTGCTGACCGGAGTCGCCGCCGGCACGCTGCTGACCGTGACCGGAAGCACGAGCGGCTCCAAGGTCCAGTTGCTCGCCATCGCGAAGTTCCAGGCCGGGTACGCCGCGGCGACCGGCGACCGTTCGCTGCCGGGCACCGGCGGACTGCTGCTTCCGTCCCTGACCGGCGACCGGTTCGCGCTGGCGGGTGCCGTGGCCGTCCTGGCCGCCTTCGCGCTGGCGCATGCCCTACTGATCGCGGGGCTGGCCTTGACCGCGGTCCCGACCCTGCGGCGCGATCCCGTCGCCTGGTGGTTGCTCGGTGCTCTCACCGCGGCGTGGCTGGGCTTGTCTCTCGTCAACCACCCCTCCGCGAGTCAGTACTACTTCCTTCGCTCCTGCTGGCCGATCGCGGCGGCCGCCGTCGGCTGGCTGATCGCGGCCGGAGTCAGGGGCCGCAGTACCCGAACGATCCTGCGGCTGGTCCTCGGCGGCCTCGCGACGGGCGCGGTCATCGCGGGATTCGCGCAGCTCGTCGACTCCTCGCCAGGGGCTTCGCGAGCCGCCCGGATCGAAGTGCTGGCCCGCCCCACGCTGGTGGTCCTGGGCATCGCCGCCGTCGTACTGGTGGGCTGGCTGTCAGTACGCCGGCGAGCCCGCCTGACCGGACTGGGAATGGCCTTCGCGCTGCTCATGGTCGTCGGTCTCCCGATCGGCACGGCCGCGGCGCAGGCTCTAGCGGCCGCTGGAAAGCCTGGCTCCGGGCACTACGCGTCGAAGGTCTGGCGGATTTCTCCGGACGAACTGGCCGGGGCCGACTGGTTGGCCGCGAACGCCGACCTGACGGATGTCGTGGTCTCCAACACCTACTGCCGTCCGGGCGAGCCACCGCGGCCAGGCTGCGACGCTCGTGGTTACCTCGTCAGCGGTTTCGCCGGTCGCCGAACGTTGCTGGAGGGCTGGGCGTACACCAGCCCGGGCACGGCCTTGAACGGTGTGAACGGCCGGAAGTACTTCTACCAGGCCTCGCCCTGGCCGGATCGAGTCGCCCTGATCGACGACGCGCTGACGAACCCGACGCGGGACCTGCTCGACCGGCTGCGGACGCAGTACGGCGTCCGCTGGATCTATGCCGACGCGCGCAACGGGCCGGTCTCGGTGAAGCTGGACGAACTCGCCGAGGCGCGCTTCCACCAGGACCAGGTGCGCGTCTACGAAATCGCTGCGCCGTGAGCTTCTTCCCGGCGGGCAGGCGGTCAGGTCGTGGAATTACTGGTATAAATCTCAAGTGGACCAGACTGTTCAAGGTCGGTTGACGGAAACGCCGGAGTTCTCGATCTTCTGCAGGACGGCCGCCGATTTCTGGCAACGCAACCTTCTTCCCGACGGCGAGCGGGTGATCCTGGTCGAGGCGATGAGCCAGGACATCCGCGTGACGCTGCGCAACCTCACCGTGGCGAACGCGCTGCGCCGGTTCATCCCGGCCAAGCTGGTCGTTTTCACCGGAGCCGACGACGACTGGAACGAGATCCTCTGGACCTTCTTCGACGGTGAGGCGCTGGCCGACATCTCCCGCGCGTACGGCGCGGCGGACGTGCTGGACATCCACGAGATGCTGGACAGCCGGATCGACGACCCCGACCCCGAACCGTTGCACATCGCCGGCCGGGATCTCCCGCTGGCCGGCTCGGGCATCGACCCGGCCGTGCTGGACGAGATCGTCCGGGCCACCGCCTGCCGGGTCCTGAAGATCCCCCGGGTGACCGACGAGATCCGCGCCGGGGCGAAGTACCGGCAGATCCAGCGCCGCAGCGAGCGGTTCTCGGCGATCTACGACGCGATGTTCGCCGGCCTCGACCCGATCGCCCTGGTCACCAGCCACGTGGACTACAACCACTGGGGGCTGGCGGTCGAGACGGCGACCCGGTTCGAGGTCCCGACCGTGCACGTCCAGAGCACCGGCACCTTCAAGGCGTACACGCTGTTCCCGGAGACCCGGCGCGGCGCGCCGACCTTCCGGGCCGAGCTCACCCACCAGATCGCCGAGTTCTTCGAGAGCCACGTCTGGTCGAACCGGGACCGGCTGGCCTCCAGCGCCGAGCTGACCGCCTGGCGCCTGAAGGGGAACTGGGGCAAGCCTTCCTGGTGGCGCGGCGGCGCGATGTCGGCGATCGAGCTGAAGACCCCGCAGGAGCGGCTGTCCGTGCGGGAGCACGCGCTGGCCCGGTTCGGGTTCGATCCGGACAAGCCGGTGATCGCGGTGTACAACCACGCCATCTCCGACGCGCCGCGGACGAACGTCGAGCTGTTCGACGACCTGGCCGGCTGGTACGCCGCGACCGCCGACTACGCGGTCAAGAAGGACGACGTGAACTGGTTGTTCGTCGACCATCCGAACCAGGCGATCTACGACTCGACCGGCTTCTTCGACGACCTGAAGGCCACGCACCAGGGATCGCCGCTGGCCTTCGTCCGCAGCCTGGACCTGAGCAAGAACGTGATGTGGAGCTTGGTCGACCTCGGCGTCACCGTCCGCGGAAGCATCAGCAACGAGCTGCCGGCGTTCGGTATCCCCGCCCTCCAGGCCGGCTGGTCGGAATGGAGTCACTGCGGGTTCACGACCGTGGCCAAGGACGCCGACGACTACTGGGCCCGGCTGGACGAGTCGATCGAGGGACTGCTGACCGGGCGCCAGCTCCTGACCGAGGAGCAGATCACCCGCGCCCGGCTCTGGGCGTGGTTCTACCGCAGCGGAACCGACGTCTCCACCCAACTGGTCCAGCACTGGGAGATGGGCCGGACCGAACACCTGCTCAACGCCGTCATGGTGGCGATGCGGCATGTCGAGGCCGACGGCGATCCGGCGTTCACCGCCGTCCGGCGGATGTGGACCCGCAAGGACCCCTTCCTGACCCGGACCGACATGACGACCTCACCGGAGGAGTTCACCTTGGCGCTCGGAGGTGTGAGCGAGCTGTGACGAAGACTTTCACCACACCGCGGTTCCAGACCGTCTACGACCGGGTGGTCGAGCCGCTGGTGCTGCCCGGCGAGCTCCGGTCCGGTGAGGCACCCGACCTGACCACGGTCGATCAGTTCGTCCGTGGCGTGGCCGTGATCGGTCGTTTCGTCGCCGCGCCGGGACTGCTCGGCGTCAAGGTCCGACCGACCGGCCGTCCGGTCCGGGTCATCGCGCACGTTCGCTTCGACACCATGTCGCTGGACTGGTGGGAAGAACGAGTTCCCCCCACCGACGATCAGCTGCGGGGAGTGAATGCGCCACGGCTGCTGCTGGTGCGCTCGCAGGGCAAGACCCGCGGCGCCATCCTGCTGATCCGGCATGCGGCCGACGCGGGCCGGCCGACCACCGGCGTGATCAGCTTCGATCTGCGGCCGGAGGAGCTGTCCGAGGAAGGGCTGTTCATCCTCGAGGTGGCGAGCATCGACGCAGGGCGGCCGGACTGGGCTCCCGCCGTGGTCAAGGGGCCGATCGGCATCATGATGGACACGGTCGAGTTCGTCGAGGTGGACGGCACCCCGAAACCCGGCCGGGTCTCCACCGGCACGGTGCCGGTCGACCCGGACGCCGAGACCATGACGGTCCGCGGCGGCTACTTCGTCGCCAACCCCGATGAACGCGACGAACCGCGGCGCTGGATCGCGCGGGCGACCGTGGTCGAGCCACTGGTCCCCGGTCCGACGACGAAGGTCGAGCCGGTCGTCGAGCCAATCGAGGTCGTCGCCGAGCCAGTGGTCGCGAAGGTGAAGGCACCGCCCAGCATCCAGCGGAGGCTGAAGCGGAAGTTGAGGCGTGCCGCCCGCTGGGTCGTCCCGGTGGCCGCCGCACCGGCTGCGCAGCGGATGGGCAAGCGTGCAGCAGCCCTCGAACGCAGGCTGCGCCGCGCCGCGAGCCGGCGGAATCCCGCGCGATCCGCGACGCCGCCTCCGGCACCGCCACCCCCACCGCCGCCTCCTCCGCCACCGGTGGTACCGGCCGGGCCGCCGCCGAACCCACTCGCGGACGTGATGTTCGACCTGGTCGACCAGAACCTCGTGCACGTGGAGTTGGCGGGCGTCGAACCGGGTCCGGTTCCGGAGGTTCGGATCCGGGCTCGCGCCGATGCCGAGATCGAGATCGTCACCGACGGCCCGCTGGAGGTTCCGGTGCTGGTCCGGTTGTCGGTGGATTCCTCGGTCCTGCAGTCGGTGCCCGGGGCCGACGGCGGGACGGTGCGCTGGGACCTCGTCGTCGATCCCGGCAACTGATGGACGCGGAGTACCGGCCGCGTCTCGGTGGTGACGCGGACAAGAACGGCGCGGTACTTCGGACGCTGCTGCGCGAGGCCGTGCCAGGACGACTGGTCCTGCCGGCCGGGTCCTATCCGATCACGGGTGGGCTGGTACTCACCGACTCCTGGTCACTGTCCGGTGCCAGTACGACGCTGTGGCGGGCGGAGGCCGAGCAGGTCCCGCTGATCCAGGTGGCCGGATCGGATGTTTCCGTCACGGACCTGACCCTCGAGCTTCCCGACGCGTCCCCCGGCCCGCACGACGGCGCCGAGTGGACCGCCGTCACGGTCGGCAGCTACTTCTACCCCGAACGACCCGGCTGGATCGAGCGGATCGCCGTCGAGCGGTTGGTGATCCGGCGGCCCGGCCGGTGCGCGGCGAACACCATCACCCTGATCGGCGCCGTCCGGGCGGCCCGGTTCACCGACCTCGAGGTCCACGGCGGCGGTACGGCGTTCATGGCCCACTGGGGCGCCGTGGGTACCGGGGTGACCGACATCGTCGGGCCTTCACTGCACCCGCACCACTTCCGGGTCGACGGTTTCCGGGTGTACGACGCGTTCGAGGGGTTCTGTCTCAGCTCGGTGCACGACGTGGAAGTGCGCGACGTGCGGTGCGAGCGGGTCGAGATCGGATTCCGGTTGCTGCCGGGAGACAACACCGACCGCTACCGTGAGGACAGCGCCGCGGCCGGGATCAACGAGCGACTGCTGATCGACGGCTGCGACATCGGATGGTGCGGCGATCTGTACGCGCTGCGCGTGGCGGGCTGGGGCCGCAGCGAGGTCGACGGCGTCGTCACCACCCACGCCTTCCCCGAGCTCGGCATCCGCGACGTGACGATCCGGCCGTTGCCGATCGTCGTCGCGCACGGGACGCCTCGGGAGGGCCGCCGCCCGACCGTCGTCGAGAACGCCGGGCCAGTGGACCTCGACCACGTTCGCGTGGTCCTCTGACCAGGCCCAGAGGCTAGAACGTCTTGAGGTACTCCGCGAGTGCTTCACGCCAGTCGCGCATGGTGATCCCGGCCGCTTCGAGCGCCGACAGGTCGAGCGCGCTGTTCACCGGCCGCGGCGCGATCGCCTTGCCCCGCGAGTACTCCTCCGAGCTGATCGGGCGGACCTTGCACGAGCTGCCCTCGAGGATCGCCGCCGCGAAGTCGGCCCACGACACCACGTCGCCCGCGCCGGTCGCGTGGTACGTGCCCGACGGCGCACCGCTGTCCAGCAGCGCGACCAGCGCCGCCGCCAGGTCGACCGTGTACGTCGGCCGCCCGTACTGGTCGTCGACCACGGTCAGCTCGTCACGGTCGGCGCCGAGCCGCAGCATCGTGCGGACGAAGTTCGGCCCGTCACCGAAGACCCAGCTGGTCCGCACCACGTAGTACGCCGGACTGAGCCGCGCGGCCAGCTCCCCGGCCGCCTTGGTGATCCCGTAGACCCCCTGCGGGTCGATCCGGTGCTCGGCGGCCAGGAATCCCTCGCCGTCGCCGAACACGTAGTCCGTGCTGACGTGCACCAGCGGGATCTCCAGCCGGCGCGCCTCCCAGGCCAGGTTCGCGACGCCGTTCGCGTTCACGTTCCAGGCCGCGAGCGTGCTGTCGGCGTCCTCGGCCTGGTCGACCGCGGTCCACGCCGCGGCGTTCACGATCGCCGTGATCCCGGACCAGTCGAAACCGACCAGAGCCTCCCGCGCCGTGATGTCCAGCTCCGCCGACGTGACAGCCCGAGCCTGCGGCAACTGGTGCACGAGCGCCTTCCCCAGCTGCCCACCGGCTCCTGTGATCAGGATGGTCATACGGCCTCCCACTCGGAAACTCGGAGTCCCCGAAGGTTTTGGGGCCGCCCGTTCTGGACTGAGGAGAGAGGGAGCGCAGCGACCGAACGACGAGGGAAGAACGGGCGATCAAGCCCCAAAACCCGCGGCGACGAAGTCGACGCCATCAAACACAGTCCCAGTCAATGCGGATCGGGGCCACGTCTTCCAGCATCGGGTGGCCGGCGTCCTTCTCGCTGTAGATCAGCTGGTCTTTCGGCAGCGGCCACTGGACGTCCAGCTGGGGGTCGAACAGGTTCACCAAGGTGTACTTGGCGTCCGGCGACCAGTGCGCGTTGACCAGGTAGTTGTAGACCGTGTTCGGCTCCAGCGTGCAGAACGAGTTGCCGCACCCGCGCGGGACGTAGAGCCCCTGCCGCGGCGTCAGCTCGAAGGTCTCCAGGCGGCCGAAGCCAGGTCCTTCCCGCAGGTCGACGATCGCCGTGAACACCGTGCCGTACGCCGGGGAGATGTACTTGTCCCACGGCTCCGCGTGGATTCCCCGGGTGACGCCGACCTCGGAGTTGAAGGAGACGTTGTTCTGCACGACCTCCAGGTGCGGCAGGCCGAGCTTCTCCAGCTTCTGGGCCTGGAAGCTCTCCTTGAACCAGCCACGGCCGTCGTCGAACACCTGCAGCTCGACGTGCAGCAGACCGGGAATGCTGGTCTCGGTCAGGGTCGGTCCGGTCATCGTCCTGCCTTGCTGAACTCGTAGACGGCGGCACTGCCGTTGCGGTAGCGCTCCTGGGCGAACGGCTCCAGCGTGTCCGCGTGCGGGCGGGTGAACTCGACGTAGATCCAGCGCACGCCGAGGTCCTTCAGCTGCTGGGCCTTGGCCGCGTCGGGCTGGGCGACGAAGCTGTCGTTCAGCTGCAGGATCTCAGGCTTCCAGTAGTCGACGGTGATCGAGTCCCGGCCCTCGGGTCCGAGCTTGTTCGCCTCGACGGTCGGCGTCCACGCCTCGACCAGCATCTGCCGCTCGGAGAACGCGCCGACCACGAACCGCCGGCTGTCGCACTTCTTCGGCTCGATCGGCCGCGTGCAGTGCCGGTTCGTCATCACCACGTCGTTCACGTCGGAGTGGTCCCGGATCCACCGGGCCGCGGCGATCTGCTCGGTACCGACCGCGAGGTACGCCGTGGACTTCAACGGCTTCAGCGGCAGCACCGGGGCCGCCTCGAGCTGGATCCGGGTCACCATCGTGACGCCGCCGGCCAGGATCGCGACCGTGATCGCGGCGAAGAACGCGGTGAACCGCAGTCGCGGGGTGAGGAACCAGGCGACCGCTCCGGCCGCCACCAGCACGGCCAGGCCGACGAGGATCATCTTGGTCGCGTGGATCAGGCCGCCGTGGTTGGGCTGGATCAGCCCGATCGTCCAGAGCGGCAGCAGGATGAAGAACGGGCCGAAGGCCAGGCCGATCAGCACCACGCGCCACCAGCGGCTCTGCAGCTCCCGGACCATGGTGACCAGGCCGACGGCCGAACCGATCGCGAGCAGCGGGCCCGCCGTCCGGGCGAAGTAGTACTGGCTGGAGCCCGGGTGGCTGAAGACCGCGACCGCGGCCGCACCGGCGAAACCGCCGCCGATCAGCAGCCAGGTCGCCGGGTCGCGACGCCCCTCGGCGGTCTTGAGCCGCCAGAGCAGGCCGGTCCCGCGCGCGAGGATCGACAGGACGGCGACCAGCGACGAGAACACCATCGAGGTCGTGGTGATCGCGCCGACCCGGGTGATCGCCGGGGTCGACAGCGCCGCCTCGTGGAACTGGACGTGCAGCCCGGAGTCCGACCCCTGGAACACCACCACGAGCGCGACGATCAACGCGCCGGCCGTCAGGACGCCGTCCAGGAACAAGCCCTTCAGCCGCGAGCGGTCGAACAGGATCATCACCACGAAGGCGACCCCGACACCGGCCACGACCAGCGGCATCGTCGAGCCCTTGGTGCCCGAGGCGGTCAACGCCAGCAGCGGAATCAGCAGCAGGCCGAGCCGGCCCATCTGGTTGCGCCAGCGGAAGACCAGCAGGACGACGATCGCGATCAGCAGCGGCACGGACGGCGCGAGGCTCGGCGACAGCGGGGCCATCGGGTAGCCCAGCGTGGTCAGGCCGAACAGGTTCAGCTCGGAGCCGGCCATGCAGAGCAGCGCGGCGACCGGACCGGTCCACGCGACGCCGGTGATCCGGACGGCGGCGATCGCGACGACCAGGACGATGGCCAGCGGCATCAGGGCCGGCATGAAGCGGAACAGCACCTCGTCCAGGCCGATGCCGGAGACCGTGGCCACCTGCGCGATCCAGGCGTGGCTGAACCAGTGGTAGGCCATCGGGGCGTTCTCGACCCACGGGAAGCTGATCGGGCCGCGGTGCTGCAGCTGGCCGGACATCGCCAGGTGCAGGTACGCGTCGATGTACGGCGCCCGGAAACCGCTCGCCCACTCGAGCGGCTCACGGTTGTAGTACTGCCGCAGGTCCTGCAGGCCGAACAGCGAAGTCGCTGCGACCGCAGGCATCCACCACAGCGGAAGTGCGCTCGTCCGCACCCGGCGGATCCGCGCCCGGGTCCGCGGCACCGCCAGCAGGACGACCGCGAGCGCCAGCGGCAGCGCGGCCGAGAGCCACGGCCACTGCAGCAGGCCGGCCACGATCTGCGCCGCGATCGCCAGCATGAAGCCGACGGCCAGGCCCATCATCACGTCCTCGATCCACCAGCCCCGGTTGGGACGGACGCACCGCCACACCAGGACACCCGGCAGCAACTGCGTCACCACCAGTCCCAGCAGGCCCAGAACGGCTGCGCCGGCCGGAAGATCGGCCCGTACGGCGGTCGTCAGGAAGAACGCGACCGCGAGCAGCAGCACCAGCGCACTGACCGCGGCGGAGGGCCACCGGCCGAAGTGCGATCCGGTCTTCTTCTCCGGAGGTGCCGCCGCGACAGGGGACGACAACTCGGCGGTCTGCGACATCAAAGCTCCTGACAAACGGGAATCACGCACAGTGCACGGGCCGGGGCGCGGCGGCCGGGTCGGGCAGCAGCATAGCCCTGCCGTCAGGGCAGCCGGACAGCGTCGGGGGGCATCCACCCCGGGAGCGCTGGTAGGGTGACCCGCTGATGCGCGCACGGCGCACGCTTCCGAGGAGAGCTATCTTGTCCGACGATCCCCTCGCCCAAACCCCGCAGAGCGGCGAGCCGGACGGCACGTACGTGTCGAACTACTTCGAAACACGTCTGGCGCACAACGCGAACCGGACCAAGATCTGGCAGCACCTCTGCAAGTACCTGCAGAAGTGGATCAGCACCGACGCCGAGGTGCTCGAGCTCGGCGCGGGCTGGTGCGACTTCTCGAACAACGTGCACGCCAAGCGCGTCGTCGCGATGGACCTCGACAGCACGGTGGACCGCGCCGCCGCCGCGCACGTCGAGCCGGTGATCGGTGACTGCACCGACCTGGGCAAGTTCGACGACGGGACCTTCGACGTCGTCTTCGCCTCCAACCTGCTGGAGCACCTGGACCGCGACGCGTCGAACCGGCTGCTGGCCGAGGCCAAGCGGGTCCTGCGGCCCGGTGGCCGGATCATCTTGATGCAGCCAAACTTCCGGCTGAACCCGGGCCGGTACTTCGACGACTTCACCCACGTCGCGATCTTCACCGACCAGTCCCTGCAGGACTACCTGGTCGCCGAGGGCTGGAAGATCGACGCGGTCAAGGCGAAGTTCATGCCTTTGACGCTGAAGTCCAAAGGCGGCAACCTGACCTTCGTGGTGCCGTGGTACCTGCGTTCGCCGATCAAGCCGCTGGCCGGGCAGATGCTCGTCGTCGCGTCCCGCTGACCCCGTACGGAAAACCCCCGATAGGTGCAGAAACGTGTTCAACGGTAAAACACTGTCCGTGGTCCTTCCGACCTACAACGAGAAGGACAGCATCGCCGACGTCATCCGCCGGTTCGACAAGCTCGGTGTGGTCGACGACATCCTGGTGATCAACAACAACGCGGCCGAGGGCACCTCCGAGGAGGTCGCCTCGACCAACGCGCGGGAGATCATCGAGACCAAGCAGGGCTACGGCGCGGCGATCCGGCGCGGGCTGCGCGAGGTCGACACCGACCTGGTCTGCGTCTGCGAGCCGGACGGCACGTTCAACCCCGAGGACCTGCTGAAGCTGCTGTCGTTCTCCGCCGAGTGCGACGTCGTGGTCGGTTCCCGGACGGTCGCCAACTTCATCTGGGACGGCGCCAACATGGGCTGGTTCCTGCAGTTCGGCAACTGGGCCGTGGCCAAGATGCTCGAGGTGCTGTTCAACACCGCCTCGATGAGCGACGTCGGCTGCACCTTCCGGGTGATCACCCGCGAGCACGTCAAGACGATCTCGGACCGGGCCACGCTGGACGGCTCCGCCTTCGGCCTGGAGATGCTGCTGACCTCGGTCGTCACCCGCGCCCGGATGGTGCAGATCCCGGTGAACTACCACCCGCGGGTCGGCGTCTCGTCGGTGACCGGCGACTTCGGCAAGACCGTCACGCTCGGTCTGGAGATGATCCGGCTGATCCTGAAGACCCGGCTGAAGACGATCGGCCGCCGTCCGCGCAGCGCCGCGGCCACGGCCAACGCGACCGTCTGACCCAGCACCGCCCTTCGCCACAGTGTGCGGAATGGTTGCCGAAGGCCCGCGCTCAGTCGGCGGTGAGTCCGTTCGGCGTGGTCATCCTCATCAGCCAGTAGCTTCCCGGCACGTGGGTCACATCGCTGAGGACCTCGCCCTCGACCTCGCCGAAGGACTGGAGGGCGAGCTTCTCGAACTCAGCCGGCTCCCGCACGTACTCACCGCGGTCGTTCTCCGCCATCCAGCGCGAGATCCGGCCCTGCGTCGGCTCGAAGCAGGTGTCCACACTGATCACGCGGCCGCCCGGACTCAGCACGCTCGCGGCCAGGTCGAGCAGCTGGGTGGACTCCTCGTCCGACAGGTGGTGGAGCAGTCCGAGCAGCAGGACGACGTCGATCGGGGGCAGCGAGCGAGCGGCGTCCTCGTCGAAGATGCCGCAGTGGAAGCCGGCGTTCTCACCGCCGAAGCGGTTCTGAGCCCAGTCGATGTACGGCGCGTCGGTGTCGAACCCGTGGTACGTGACCGGCTGGGGCAGGCGCGGGAAGTAGTACGCCGGGCCGCAGCCCACGTCCAGGACACTGTCGCCAGGCCGGATCTCGTCGATACAGCGGTACCGTAACCGGTCGGCACCAACGACTCGCTGCAGCAGCACATAGGCCGGTACGTGCCTGAGAAGGCCTTTCAGACCCTCCATGGGAATCTCCTCCGTCGGGGAACTGACATGCTTCAGGCTCTCCGAAGACCAGTCAAATCGGCGGTCTCAGGGCTTCAGTTCGTAGACGACGACCTGCCCCTGGGTGTAGCGGCGATCAGTCAGCCGGTCGAGAGCCCGCTCGTCGACCTCGCCCGCGCGCTGGTCCGCGAAGACCCAGCGGACGCCGTGGTCGCGGCGCAGGGTTCGGAGAAGCTCAGGCGTCGGCGCCGTGAGCGCCTGCCTCGACAGCTCCACCCGGTCGGGCCACGGCGACGGCAGCAGGTTGGCGGGGACGTTCTCCTTGCCCTGGTTGGCCAGGGACTGCTGCGTGTACGCCCAGCCCTCCATCAGAGTCCGGCGACCGCCGACACCGCTGACGAGGTAACCGCGCGCGTCACAGGCGGGACGCCGCGAACCCGGCAGACAGGCGGTGTTCGACACGACCACGTCGTCCGGTCCCGCCGTGTGCTCCAGCCACAGCGCGGCGCGAATCTCGTCGGTGCTGAACATCGGCTTGCCCGGGACCTGCCGAGACTCCTTGCTGAGCATCCTCACGGCGCCCTCCCATTGCGACCAAGGCCTGCTGGGCAGAGTGAGGCCGACCAGGACACACAGCAACAGGGCCAGGCCGAGGCCACGGACCCGCGGACGCGTGGTGCGAAGGACCAGCCAGCCGAGCAGCCCGACGGCGAGGGCGCCGGCGATCCACAGCATCGGCTGAGTGACCGATCGGGTGATGTCCGCCGGGTCGACAGGTCTGGCTTCGACGTTGCCGAACTCCCGGATCACCACAGCGACCACCGCACCGGCGACGAGACCGCCGGCGACGACGACCCGTCGCTCCACCGGACGGCGGCCCCTGACCGCGCCGCACACCACAGCGGCCGCGGCGACAGCGGCGAAGGGCAGCGAGCCGCCGAGGAAGTAGTACTGGCCGAGGCCAGGGTGGTCGATCAGCAGGAATCCGAGCGTGGCCGCGATCAGGGTGCCGGCCAGCCACCACAGCGCCGGATCGGTCCGGGTCCGGCGCTGCACCAAGCCCAGCAGCGAGACGACCACCGCAATCCGGCTCACCACCAGCGACACCAGGAACGCGGCGACCCAGGCGACCGTCTGACCGTCCGGGTCGCGAAGCCCCGCGATGATCCACCCACCCGGCATCGGAACGCCGGTGTCGCCGGTCAGCACGGCGTATCCCGGGAAGGACCGGAAGACCCCGAACAGCCGCAACGGAGTACCGGCGGTGCTGCCCGCCACGGTCAGCATCGAAGCGACCAGCACACCGACCAGTGCCACGCCGAGCGCCACCGTCGGCCATGGGATGCGTCTGTTCCGTAGCAGCAGGAAGAGGGCCGCCAGGCCCGTACCACCAAGGAGCAACGGCACAGCCGTCGGCTTGGACCCGGCGGACGCGCAGATGACCAGCATCGCGATCAGCCAGGACCGTCGTGGGGCATCGCGATACAGGACGCCGATCACCAGCGCCGCGGCTCCCACGCTGATCGTCGTACCGAAGGACTGCGAGGGGCTCGGGAAGACGATGGGCGAGCCTCCGCTGCCCCCGGCGTACGCCCAGACGGCGATCCGCTGGACGATGGTCGTCAGCGCGACCGCGAGCGGAGCGGTCCACCACACACCGCTGACCTGGCGCGCCAGCGCGGCGACCCCGAGCACCAGCCCCACGATGATCGGGGCGAGCCACAGCCGGAACAGGACGAACCGAGGGTCGATCCCGGTGATCTCCGTGGCCGCGGCCAGGTGTGCGTCGGCGAACCAGTGGTACTGCATCGTCTCGCCCGCCACCTGCGGAATCTGCGGCGGGACGGAACGACCCAACTCGTGCACGATGCTGAGATGCCAGAGCATGTCCTGGTAGAAGTTGCCGCCGTCCAGCGGGACCTGCGCGGCGTCGACCGCGGTGCCGTAGTACAGCAGCAAGGACATCGCCAGCAGCAGCGCCAGCGTGAAGCTCCAGGCCAGCGGCAGCTGCGGTGCGTCCTGTTGTCGCCAGCAGCGGCGGAGCCGCGGGACCGCGGCGAAGACCACCAGCACCGCTGCCGGCCAGGCCACCAGCCACTCCTGCAGTCCGAGGGCCGTGAACAAGGCCCAGCCGGGCAACTCGAAGGAGAGGCCGACGACGATCCCGAGGCCGATGTCCTCCGGCAGGCTTCGCCGGCCGGGCGCGAACGCTCTCAGCAGCAGTACGCCGGGCAGCACCACGCAGCCCGCGAAATAGGCCGTGTACCGGAGGATGTGGTCGTTGCTGACTCCCGTACCAGCCAGCGCCCAGCACCACGCCAGCGCGGGAAGGAGCCAGACGAGCCCACCCACGACCGAGCGTCCGGTCGGCCTACGGGACCAACTCGTCATCGGGCGGAATCGCCGAGCCCAACGGTACACCGGCGATCGTTGCCGACGGCGCTCGTCTCCGGACCCGTGGTGGCCGTCGACGCCCACCGCGGCGGACGACCATGACCGGAAACGACGGAACCAGGCGCGCCCTCGCCGAGAGACAACAGATCGGACATAGTGGTGAAGCCTAACGGGTGGGCAGTGGCACCCGGCGCCACGTCGCCCGTCGATGCGGCCGCCTGTCGGGCGAGCACTACCGCGTCGTCGTGCGGTACAACTGCCGGCCGAGATCCTCGGCCGTGCGGGCGATCCCGGCGGCGAGGGTCGATCGGGCGTAGCCGTCGAGGGCCGGCCAGGACACCGATCGCAACCGGAGATCCCGCGCCTGGACCGAGGCCATCGGGGAGGAGCCGAGCACGATGCGGGGCCGGTGGCGGAACACCCGGGTCGACTCGGCGATCACGGCACCGATGGAGATTCCGCGTCCGGACGCCATCACCTTCACCACCACCGGGTCCTCGGCCGCACGAGCGACTCGCCGTACCCCGGCCAGGCCGGCGACGACCATCGCGGCGCAGTCGGTGACCAGCAGGTAGTCGCGCAGCGTGTCCAGCGAGACGTAGACGGACATCGGCTGCCCGGTCAGGTGTGCCTTGCACAAATGCGAGACCAGGCCCTGCGGTTTACTGACGTTCTGCCCAGGGCCGTAGATGTTCCCGATCCGGCCCACCAGCGCCGGCATTCCGGTCGCTCGCGACACCGCGCCCAGCTGCTGCTCCATCGCCAGCTTCAGCTCGCCGTACGGCGCCAGCGGACGTGGCCGGCTGTTCTCGGTGAACGGGGGCCGATCGGGAGACCCGGCGTACAGGCCGCCGGCCGAGGACGCGAGGAAGAAGGCACCACGGGCACCGGCGTCATGCTGATCGCCGAGGTGGTGGAGGAAGCGGAAGAACGTCTCGCCCTCCACCTGGAGCTGCTCGGCGGACGTCGCGACGACCCCGGCACCGGCGCACCACGCGATGTTCCATTCGCCGCCGTCGGAGCGGGTCGTCAGCTCGGCGAGTCCTTCCTTCAGCGCGTCCGCGCAGGCGTCGGGATCCTGCCACGGGATGCCGGTCGTCAGAACGTCCCGGCCCTGAGCCCGCAACCGGGCCACCACCTGACGACCGAGCAGACCGCCGGCACCGACGACCCAGGTGACGGCGCGGCCGGTCATCGCCGGTTTTCCCGCCGACGGCCCAGCGGCCCTTGGTTGGGATCGGAGACGATCAGGTACAGCGGCTTGCCCATCGCCATGTTGACGGCGACGCCGAGGTACTCGGCCAGAACTCCCAAGGAGAACAGGACCGCCCCGGTACTGAGCAGCACGACGACCATGGTCGAGGTCCAGCCGCGCAGCATTTCGACGCCGAAGATCTGGTTGCCGATCAGGACCAGTGCGATCAGCAGACCGGCCAACGCGGTCAGCGCGCCGATGATACTGACGATGCGGAGCAACCGGGTCCCGCTGGTGAGCACCATGCGCCAGAAGTGCGAGGCCAGACTGCGCAGGCTGTAGCCCGAGGGCCGGTCCGCCTCGCCGCGCAGTTCCACCGGGCAGGTCGCGATCTCCCCCGCCACCCACCCGAGGGCGATGTCGAGATAGACGCCGGCCCCGGAGTACGCGGCGACACTGCGACCCACCTCGCCGAGCACCAGCCGGAAGCTGTGGAACACCGACGTGCCCCGGCTGCCGAGCACGCTCTCGATGAAGGTCTTCGCCGTCTTGGAGGCGAGGTTGCGCAGCGGGCCGTGCGGGGCCGGGTTGACCGGCTTGGCGTAGACGACAGTGGCTCGCTCGGCGAGGGCGGTGTCCACCATCGCGCCGACGTACGACGGGTCGTACTGACCGTCCTCGTCGATGGTCAGGATCCAGTCGCCACCCGAGGACGCCATCCCGGCCAGGGTCGCGGCGTGCTGACCGAAGTTGCGGCTCAGCCAGACCGGCTGCACGAAGTCGTACTTGGCCGCGAGCTCGCGAATCACCCGGGCCGAGTCGTCCGGACCGTGATCGTGGACCAGGACCACCTCGGCCACGCGCACCTGCTGACCGCCAGGCGTGGTGAACACCTCGTGGAGCGGCAGAATCTCCTCGAGCAAACCGGGCAAGCTGATCTCGCCTCGGTACACCGGGATCACGATGGACACATCGTGCGCAGGATCTGCGTCGTAGCCGTCGACGTCACTCACGAGCACGGACTATAGCCCCTTTTCTCCCGGCGCCACCCTGATCACGGCGCGGTCTGTCAAGGGTGTGTGACGCGATGATCTCGCTCAGTAAGGTTTCCGCGCGGCCACGACGACCGACGACCCGAACGGAAGGTTCCGGGACGGCAGCACGGCACGGTCCAGGTCGGTCAGCCTGAGCAGAGCCTTCTCGACCATCGGCGAGAGGTCCGGCAGGGCGGGTACGGCGTCCGGGCCGAGGGCCGCGGCCGGACGACTCGCCTGCTTCAGCCGGGTGAGCAGCCGGCTGGCCGCGAACATCGGGAACGTCGAGCCGAAGAGGTACGTCGAGCGCACGATCTCGAACCCACTCGCCTTCAGCGCCCGGGTCGCCCGCGCGCGCGTGTATCGCCGGAAGTGGTGGTTGTGGTCGTCGAAGTGGGTCCAGGCCCACTGGTAGGCCGGGACCGACATCAGGAAACGTCCGCCCGGAGTGAGGACCCGGTACACCTCGGCGAGGGCCTGGTCCTCGGGATCGCAGTGCTCGATCACGTCGAACGCGGCGACGACGTCGAACACCTCGTCGACGAACGGCAGCTCGAGCGCGGAGCCGCAGACTCCGCCGGGGCCCAGCCCCCGCGGATCGACGTCGAGCGCGACCTGCTTACCGTGCCCACGGAGCCAGGACACGCTGGGGCCGTCCGCGCTGCCGACGTCCAGCAATCTCCGAGGCTCTCCGACGTGCTCGCTGAGCACGACCTCGAGGAGAGAGGCACGAGCGCGGTACCACCAGTAGTCAGGGCTCTGGATCGACGGCGATCCTGCTTCGGTCATTGCAATACCTTACTGAACATCGGGGCCGACCTGCGCGAAGAGGTCTCCCGCGGCTGCCTCACGGCACCGGCACCCCCAGCGGGGCTTTTGTCGACTCCAGCAGGCGGTGGGCGAGGGTCTCGAGGGCGGCTCTGAGCTCGGGGCAGTCCATCACGGTGAACGGCACCCGAACGAAGGCCAAGCGTTCGGCGTACCAGTCGGGTTCGTCGGTGCTGCCGACCAGGCGGGAGCGGTCCGGGCCGAGGTCCTCGAGCCGGCCGAGGCTGCCGGGGATGCAGCGGGCGATCTGCTCGGCGCTCGCCTCGAAGACGATCTCCACCTGGTAGCGCCAGCCCGCGGAGAGGTGGTCCTGGACGGCCTGGGCCGGGTCGAGGCCCTCGGGCGGGGTGAACGTGTCCGGCAGCGGCTCGGCCGACTCGATCCGGTCGATCCGCAGGACCCGCTGGGCGTCGCGGGTGTGCGACCAGCCGAGCAGGTACCAGCGGCCGTGCCGCACGCTGACCGCCCACGGGTCGACGTCCATGCTGAACGCCTCGACGTCGCACTCGCCCCGGCGATAGCCGAGCCGCAGCCGGTGACGCTCACTGCACCCCCGTACGACGGACGCCGCGATCTCCGGATCGGGCATCGCGAGCCGCGACGACGGCGGAATCATCGCGCGGATCGCCTCGGCCGGGCCCGCGACGGCGGTCGGCAGCACCCGGATGATCTTGGCCAGCGCGCTGCCGGCCGGGTCGGTCACGTCGGAGACGCTGTGGTGACCGCCGAGCGCGGCCATCATCAGGCCGAGCGCTTCGGCGGTCGAGAACATCAGCGGGGGGACGCGGAAGCCGCGGCCGATCCGGTAGCCGCCGTACCGGCCGGAGGTGGACTCGATCGGGATGCCCGCCTCGCGCAGGATCCCGACGTACCGGCGGGCGGCGCGATCGGTCACGCCGAGCCGGCGGCCGAGACGGTCGCCGGTGATGCCCGGGCTGTTCTGGATCAGCTCGAGCGCCAGCAGCGCCTTCGCGGTCGGGCTCGCGTCGTCGTCCATCCCATCCCCCGTGTCCCGGAAGCAGATCGTCCGCGAACTCAGATTAGCGGGTGACCGGGCGGTGGGTGTCGAGCTGGGCGAGGTCGGCGGCGCTGAGGCCGGCGTGCCAGCCGGCGCCGTTGGTGATCCTGGTCCGGCGGGTGACGGTCTCGGGGAACAGCTTGGTGAAGAGGGCGTCGACCTGCTCCTCCCGGCGGCTCAGGACCGGGAGGAGCCGGTCCTGGTCGGCCTCCGGGACCGCGGAGCGCGCCTTCTCGGCGGTCGCCTGCAGGCGTTCACCGATCCGCTGCGCGTAGGCCATCAGGAAGGACTGCCGGAACGACCGGGTCCGGGACTCGCCGCGGATGCCGTAGTGCTTGCCCGAGGCAAGCATTGCGCGATTGGCCTGGACCAGCAGGGACGTCGCCAGCAGCTCGGTCAGTTGCAGGTCGAGATCAGCGCCGACGATCGTGACGACGGCGAGCTGGTCCTGCGTCACGGTCCGGCAGCCGTTGGCGTCCGCAACGACCCCGACGAGCTGCGCTTTCGCTGTCACGTAAGGGGTTTCGACCCAGATCCGGCGCGCGCCGGAGTCGTCGGGCAGCTCGAGATCGGGACCGGCGTCCAGCAACGCGTGGTCGAGGGAGAACTTCGCCATCAGTTCCTGCGCCTTGCCCGACAACGCCTCTGCCTCGTCGGGGAACTCGGTCGCCTCCGCCTTCGCGAGCAGGGCCCGGACGCGGGCCAGCATCTTGCGATCGGTCCCCGACTGCTGCGTGCGGTGGGCCGTCTTCGGCTGGGCCGTGCCGGGCAGTGGGGACAGGCGGGCCATCGCCTGCAACCGGTACAGGAAGCCGGCCAGCTGGAGCGTCAGGTCGAGAGTCAGGTAACGCCCGATCCGCCGCTCGGCCGACCAGCTCGTCAGGTCGAGGTCGTCGAACGGGTGCTGAAGCCCCAGGTCGGCCAGCTGATCGGACCAGCGCGAGTCGATCGTGCTCGGCTTGTACGCCCGGTGCTCCGCGCCGATCACCGCGGCCAGCAGCGGTTCGACGCCCGGCTCCAGCCGACGCCGCGCATGCTGTACGACGTCCATCGGCGTCCAGCCGCGCTCCCAGCTCGTCCGCAGCAGGTCGGTCAGGTACTTGCCCACGACCCGGTCGACCAGCGCCTGGTCCTGCTCGTCGTACCGACCGAGGTCGGGAAGGTGCAGCTCAGGCTGCACGGCGACCGTCGCTCGCTGCAGGACCTGCAGTACTTCCGCTTCACTCACACTCTCCAGTCTGTCAGGTCCTCCTGACAGCCTCAGATCTGTGGAGGCCCAGCGGCCAGGCGGCGCCGGACCTGCTCCATCCGCTCCGGCGAGTGATGAGGCATGTCCCAGCGGGTCTCCAGCCACCACGTCGCACCGGCATCGGCCCAGGGCCTCACCTCAGCTGCGGCCGTGGAGGGGTCGGTCTCCCCCTCCGCCACCACGTCGAGCTCCGGCCGGGCGCCGCGCTCACTCAGCCAGCCACGCACCGCGGCCAGCTCGGCCGGACCCGCCTCCCCGGCGTACTGCGGGAGTACGCCGTCGCAGCGCAGCACGCGACGCATCGACTTGGGCCGCGGCCACGCACCGACCACCCAGATCGGGATCCGCTCCTGGACCGGTCGGCCCACCACGGTCAGGTCGTCCCGGACGGACTCGTACGTGTAGTGCTCCCCCTGGTAGACCTGACCACCGTCCCAGAGCGTGCGGATCAGGTCGATGCCCTCGTCCATCATCGAGGCCCGGGTCCGCAGGTCGAGCTCCTCGCCGGTCGACGGCAGGTCCGTCTCGACCGCGCCGAGGCCGACCGCCAGGATCGCCCGGCCGTTCGACAGCTGGTCGAGCGTGGCGACCTGACTGGCCACCTTCCACGGCCGCCGCCACGGGAGCGGGGTGAGCATCGTGCCGAGCTTGATCCGGCTGGTCCGCGCCGCGATCGCGCTCAGCAGTCCCCAGGCGTCGACGCCGTACGCCGCCTCCCAGACGAAGACGCCGTCCCAGCCGGACTCCTCCGCGAGAACGGCCTGCTCGAGCTGCTCGGGGGCGGTGCCACCCGGAAGGATCATCCCGAATCTCATGGACCCGTTCCTATCGCGGATCGGGGTCGTGCCTGAAGAGCTGCCCTTCGAAGCCTCGTGGAGCCGGTGGAGGCCACGTAGAGTAACGGCCATCAAAATCGGGGAGGTGCAGGATGACTCAGACTGCGGAGCGGGGAATCGGCGACCTGAGAGCCGCCGTCGGTGGACCGGTGTTCACGCCGGGTGACGACGGGTACGACGACGCGCGGCGGGTGTGGAACGCGGGGATCGACCGGCGGCCGGGCGTGGTGGTGCGGTGCTCGGGCGTCGACGACGTACGGGCCGCGCTGGCGTTCGCGGTGGACAACGGGCTCGAGGTGTCGGTGCGTGGGGGCGCGCACAACGTCGCCGGCGGCGCGGTGGTCGACGACGGCCTGGTGATCGATCTCAGCCTGATCAACCAGGTCTCCGTCGATCCGGAGGCCCGGCGGGCGACGGTCGGCGGTGGTGCGCTGCTGGCGGATCTGGACGCGGCGACGCAGGAGCACGGGCTCGCCGTACCGGCGGGGATGATCAGCCACACCGGCGTCGGCGGGCTCACGCTCGGCGGCGGGATGGGCTGGCTGACGCGGATCGGCGGGCTGAGCATCGACAACCTCGTCGCGGTCCAGCTCGTCACCGCCGACGGCCGGGTGCTGCGGGCGGCCGCGGACGAGAACCCGGACCTGTTCTGGGCGGTGCGGGGCGGGGGAGGCAACTTCGGTGTCGTCACCGAGTTCGAGTTCTCCCTGTACGCCGTGGGCCCGCTGATCCAGTACGGCCTGATGTTCTGGGATGTTGCCCAAGGCACCGAAGTTCTGCGGCTGGCGCGCGAGGTGATCCCGGGGCTGTCCCGCGACTTCAACGTGGTGATCGCCGGGCTGAGCGCGCCGCCGTTGCCGTTCGTGCCCGAGGAGCACCACTTCCGGACCGGGTACGCCCTGGTCGTCACCGGCTTCGGCTCGCCCGAGGGGCACGCGGAGGTGCTCGACCGGCTGCGGGCGGCGCTGCCGCCGCTGTTCGAGGTCGCGACCCCGATGCCGTACGTCGCACTCCAGCAGTCGCTGGACGAGGCGAACGCCTGGGGCCACCACGTCTACGAGAAGACGTCGTACCTGGAGGACCTGACCGACGACGCGATCGCCGTACTGGTCGAGCATCTGGACCGCAAGCAGTCGCCGCTCTCGGTCAACCTGTTCTACCGCTTGGACGAGGCCTACTCCGAGGTCCCCGAGAACGCCACCGCGTTCGCGGGAGGACGCTCACCGAGGTACGCGACCTTCATCGTCGGCGCGGGCCGGACCCCGGCGCAGTTCCCGGCCGAGCGCGAGTGGGTCAGGACGTTCTGGTCAGCCCTGCAGCCGCACGTCATCGCCGGCGAGGGCTACGTCAACGCGCTGGGTCAGGACGGCCTCGACAGCAGCACGCTGTACGGCGAGAAGTACGAGCGGCTGGCCCGGATCAAGGCCGAGTACGACCCGGGCAACGTCTTCCATCGCAACTCCAACATCAAGCCGGCCTGACCGACGGAGCCAGGCTCGGCGCGTGACCGCTCGACGGAGCGAGGGCCACTGACACGATCAGTGGCCCGACCTCCAGCGTCCGCCACTGGCCGGCGAAGTCGGCCGGTACGTCGAGCCCGTGCTGCGGCCACCAGGCCAGCATCGGTACGTCGGCGAGCTTGCACAGGCACTCCGACCGGGTCCAGCGCTCCCAGAACCGGTCGGTCCCGAACCGCTTCGCCAGCGGCGCCGGGATCACCTGGTCGGCGTACTCGGCATCGACGACCACCGACCAGCCGGCCGGCGGTACGCCGTACCAGCCGACGCAGCGGAAGTCGGGCAGGTGCGAGCGGGTCAGTGCATCCCGCACGTCGTCGACCGAGCCGACCCGCAGGTGCGACTCGGCCTGGTCGAGCAACTGACGGACGCGCGGACGCTCGCCGCCGTCGGGACCGTCAGATACCGGCGGCACCGTCGATGACGATCGCCTGGCCGTTGATGTTCGTGTTCTCCAGCAGCAGCATCCGGACCACCGGGACGACCTCGTCCGGCTCGGTCAGGTGACCGGTCGGCGTCCGCCGGACGATCTGGTCGAGCTGGGTCTGGCCGAGCACCGCGGACATGTCCGAGGCGAAGAAGCCGGGAGCGACCGAGTTCACCAGCACGCGGCCGCCGAGCTCACGGGCCATCGAGCGGGTGGCCGAGTCCATGCCGCCCTTGGTGGCCGAGTAGGCGACCAGGCCGGGGAAACCGCGCTGACCGCAGATCGAGGTGATGTTGACGACCCGGCCCTTGAGGCCCTTGGCCATCATCCGGCGCAGCACGTAGCGGGTCAGCACCAGCGGGGCGGTCAGGTTGGTCTGGATGATCTGCGCGATCTGGTCCGCCGAGGTGTGCACGTGCAGCGAGTCCTGGCCGATCGCGGCGTTGTTCACCAGGCCGTCGATCGGGCCGAGCTTGGCCTCGACCTCCTTGACGAACGCCTGGGTCGCCTTTTCGTCGTTCAGGTCGACGGCACCGGCGTGCACCTGGTCGGGGTACTTCTCGGCCAGCGCGGCGATCTCCGGCGTCACCGACCGGGCGAACGCCGCGACCTTCACGCCCGCGTCGATCAGCCCGTTGACGATGGCCAGGCCGAGGCCGCGGGAGCCGCCGGACACCAGCACGACGGTCGACGGCGGAACCAGAGTGACATCAGACATCGCTTTTCAGGGTCTCCTTCTGGGGAATCTCGGCCAGGAAGCGGATCCGGCGCGGTACGCCGTAGTCCGGCAGCCTGTTCGTGCACCACTGCACGAGGTCGGCGTCGGTGACCGGTCCGAGGTCGGGGTTCAGCACGACCTCGGCGGCGACCATCCGGCCGACCAGCGGGGCCTTGCGGGCGAACACCCGGGCCCAGGCGACGGCCGGGTGGGCCATCAGCACGTTGCGGACCAGGCCCGCGGACACCTTGGACCCGCCGACGTTGATCTCGTCGGTGTCCAGCCGGCCGGTGATCAGCACCCGCTCGTCGACGAACTCGACCCGGTCGCCGGTCCGGTGCGCGCCCTCGAGACCCGCGCCGTGGTGCGGGGAGGCGATCACCAGCTCGTCGCCGTCGACCGACAGCACCGGGCGCTCGGACTCCGGGTCGGGGTCGCGGTCCAGCCAGGCCTTCGGGAAGCCGGCCTTGCCGTCGTGCACGACGATCGAGGCACCGACCTCGGACGAGGCGTAGATCCAGGAGATCCGCGCGTTCGGGAAGAGCTCGGCCAGCTGGTCGAGGATCGCCTGGTCCACCGGCTCGCCGCCGAGCGTGATCTGCTCGAGCGGGACCTTGGACAGCGCCTCGGAGTCACGGAAGATCGTCTGCCGCCAGAACGTCGGCGTACCGGACGCGGCGGTGACGCCGTACTCGGCGGCGATCTGCGGCCAGGTCTCCAGCTCGGACGGCTCGATCACGACCAGGCCCTGGTCGGCCTGGGTCAGCGAGATGGTGATCACCTGCCACCACGCGTACGTGCCCGGCGAGTACGGGACCAGCCAGGTGCGCGGCTGCTGCTTGCCGCGGACGGTGGTCAGCGACTCCAGCGTGTGGCCGATCCGCTTCGGGCGGCCGGTCGAACCGGAGGTGAGCAGCCAGACCCGGCCCGACTCCTCGACCCGCTTCAGCCGGGTGGGGGTGACCGAGTGCTCGTCGCCATTGGCGATCACGACCGCGAAGCCGGACTCGCCGAGTTCCTCGCGCATCGCCAGGTCGACCCGCGACGACGTCGCCACCAGCAGCTCGGTGCCGTGCACCGCGTGATGCCGTACGGCGGCCAGCGCGTCCGCGCCGTTGTCGACCAGGACCGCGGCCGGCGACGGCAGCTGGGGCAGCTTGTGCAGGGTCCGCCAGGTCAGCTTCTTCCCGCCGACGACGACCGTGTTGTCGTCGCCGATCAGAGCGGTGCTGCGACGCTGCGCGGTCACGCCGACTGGAGCTGCTCGATGAAGTCCAGGACGTCGCCGACCTTGGCGATCTGCCGCAGTCCGGGAGCATCGAAGTTCAGCTCGTCGCCGATCTCGTCCTCGACCCGCAGGGCCAGCTCGGAGAAGTCCAGGGAACGGAAGCCGATCTCCCGCAGATCGGCGCTGTCGTCGCCCGGCAGCTCCTTGCCCTGCGCCTTCATCACCTCGCCCATCAGGTCCCGGATCTGGGCGCGCGTCAACTCACTCATAGGCCAAGACTCTAGCCGCCTCTCCCGGCGGAAGACGATTCGCGGGGACCCGGCGGTGGCTGATCTCACTTGTCACGTCGCACGACGGCCCGCAGCCTGCGAACTCTGTCCTTGATCTCCCAGCCGATCAAGGCAATGAGTGGGGCTGCCGCGGCGGTGGCGGCGAGCAGGATCTCTTCTACGGGGAAGCCGGCGATGTGCTGAGCGGGCATGGTGCCTCCCTGTCACAGGTCTTCACTCAGGGTAAGCACCCTGTCTGACCGGGTAAACAGCTCGACGATGACGTTTCGGGGCCGACTACCGTTGGGGGAGAACTTTTGGTCGCCCACGGGTCTCTCTCCGTGTGCAGGAACAGCGGAGGGAGTACGGGTGAGCCGACCGGGCCGGGCGATGTCGGTGGCGGCGCTGGCGAGTGTGCCGGTGCTGCCGCTGGGCTGGTTCGTCGGGCTGCAGGCGCACCAGCCGTGGGTCGCGGCGGCGTACCTCAGCTACTTCCTCCTCGTGCTCGTCATACCGGGGACGATGTTCTGGCGACGCCTCACCGGCGGCTCCGGCTGGTTCGCGGTCGACGCGGTGCTCGGTACGACGTTCGGCCTGGCCTGCGAGGTCCTGATCTACCCGCTCGGCCGCTGGCTCGACATCCCGCTGGCAGCGCTGGTGATGCCAGCGCTGGCGCTCGGACTCTTCCTGGCCCTGCCCGGCCGGACGCGCTCCACCAAGCCGACCCCCTGGTGGTCAGTGGCCGGCGTGATGGTCGTCGCCGGGATCGTCGCGGCCTGGTTCGTCCGGGTCGGCTCCCGGCTCATCCCGCTCGACGGACCGGCGGCCCTGCGCCCCAACTCGGACTCACCGTTCCAGCTGTCGCTGGCTGCCGAGCTGACCCACCACTTCCCGCCGCAGGTCCCGTACGTCGCCGGAGAGCCGCTGACGTACCACTGGATGGCCTTCAACCACATCGCGTCGGCGCACTGGATCACCGGCATCGAGCTCGACGTCCTGACCCAGCGGGTGGTCCCCTTCGCGTTCCTGCTGCTGACGACGCTGGGCGCCGCCGCCGTCGGCATGGTCCTCACCGGCCGGGCAGTCGCGGCTCCGATCGCCGCCGGACTCGCTGTGCTCGCCGGAGACCTCGGACCGTGGGGCTGGACGGTCACCCACACCCTGTACCACGACAGCCCGCTGTCGATGGGGCAGATGATCAGCACCACCCAGGCCTTCTCCACCGTGCTGATGCTGCCGCTGATCGCCGTCACCGCTCAGCTCCTGCGACGCCCGCCGGGCCAGACCCGCAAGCAGCTCGCCGGGTTGTTCCTGGTCGCCGGCATCCTGATCAGCGTCCTCTCGGTCAGCAAGGCCACCGCACTGCCCGTGTACGCCGCCGGACTGGCCGCCGCGTGGATCTACCTGACCATCAAGGCGCGTCGCCTCAACCTGCGCGCGCTGGTCCTCGGCGTGACGGTCGCAGCGGCGTACGCCTTCAACTTCTTCGTCGTCCTGCGTGGTGAGACCAACGGGATGGAGTTCAAACCGGCCGGGACCTACCGCAGCATGCTGGACGGGATGGTCCGCGGCATCGACCCGTCGGTGCCGGCCGGCCGCTCGATGCTGCTCATCGTCACCGCCGCGGTCGTGATCGGTTGGCTGATGCCGGCTGTGGGCGCCCTGCTGATCCGGCGACGGCTGCCGCGCGACCCGATGGTGGTGATGCTGCTGGCCGGGCTGGTCGGAGCGGTCGCCGCCGCCAGCCTGCTCTACCAGTTCAGCCAGGCGCAGGTCTTCTTCGTCCGAACCGCCTTCATCTACGGGGTTCTGCTCGCTGCCTGGGGCCTGGCCTCGCTGGAACGCCGGCAGTACCTGGTGGTCGGTCCGGCCCTGGCCATCGGCGTCGCCGCGATCTACATGGGCCGGGCCCAGACCAAGACGCTGATCCGCGACTGCCAGGACACCGGCTGCCTGGAGAGGATCTTCACCGCGCCGCTCGTCGCCGCCGTGATCCTCACGGCGGCCGGCATCGTCATCCTGGGCCTGAGCATCCGGCGACGGTCGCGGACCGGCCGGACGTGGGCCATCATCGCCGTCTGCGCGCTGCTCGGGCTGACCGTGTCGCCGACGGTGGTCGGCCTGCGGCAGTTCGCCTTCCCGCCGCAGACGGCGTACGACTCGATCGCGCCCGGCGGGATCGACGCGGCCCGGTTCATCCGCCGCCAGTCCGGGCCGGACGACCTGATCGCGACCAACATCCACTGCCACGCCCCGACCGGTCCACGCTGCCACACCGGCTCGTTCTGGATTCCCGGGTACGCCGAACGCCGGGTCCTGGTCGAGGGCTGGTCGTACACGGCGAAGGCGAACAACGTGCGCACCTCGGCCGAGGCGTCCTACGGGCCCTTCTGGGACAAGGAGAAGCTGAAGGTCAACGACGAGGCCTTCACCGCACCGACCCGTGAGGTCCTGGACCGCCTGCGCACGCAGTACGGCGTGCGCTGGCTGCTCGCCGACGACCGGGTGAACCCGGCGCCGGAAGAGCTGGAGAAGCTCGCCGAACTGCGCTTCCAGTCCGGCACGGTGCGCGTCTACCAGCTCTACCCGCCACGGGTCGGCGCCGGCTCCACTCCGATCAGCTAGCGAGCCCGGTCACCGGATGGCGGCCGCGGGCAAGGGAATGCTCTGGTTCCAGGTGCGGTCGAGTGCGGTGACCAGGTAGATGTAGTGGCGTCCGGCAACGGCTGTCGTGTCGGTCCACGTCTGCTGACCGCCGGTGGCCCGCAGCGTCGCGACCAGGTTGCGCGCGTCGTTGTCAGCACACCAGTCACCGGCCAGCAGGTCGCGGCGGTAGACGGCGTACGACGTGGTGTCCTTGGAGGTCGCGCGCCAGTCCAGCTTCACTCCGGTCGTGGTCCGCGAGGCCTTGAGGGCGTGGACCGGGAGCGGCGGGCGTGCGTCGAGCGACGGCATCGCCGGGACCAGTGCGGGGCGGGTGTACCAGGTGCTGTTGAGCAGGCTGGTCGCACCGAGGCGGTCGGCCCGCACGTCCTTGGCGGAGAAGTAGATGTCGCCCTTCACCTCGGGGATCGCGCTGTTGAACGCCAGGTGGTCGCTCAGCTCGGCCGGGTCGGCCCAGTCGGGCGACTGCGTCGACGTACCGACCTTGTACGTCGCCTGGCCGATGTAGAGGTGCACGTCGGTGCCGCGGACCTGGTCGGCCCACCAGGGCACGATCTTGGTGTAGTCGGCGGCGGCGAACCCGCCGGCCCAGTAGACCTGCGGGACGATGTAGTCGATCCACTCCTCGCGGACCCACTTGCGGGTGTCGGCCGCCAGGTCGTCGTACGTCTGGACGCCTGCCGTGGTGTCCGAACCTTCCGCGTCGGTCGCCTTGTTGCGCCAGACGGCGAACGGCGAGATGCCGAACTTCACCCACGGCTTGGCGGCCTTGATCTTGTGCTGGAGCTCCTGGATCAGCAGGTCGATGTTGTTGCGCCGCCAGTCCTGGAGGGTGGAGAAGCCGGCGCCGTACTGCGCGTACGTCGCCGCGTCGTCGAAGACCTGGCCTGCCACCGGGTATGGGTAGAAGTAGTCGTCGAAGTGCACGCCGTCGATGTCGTACTTGCTGACGGCATCCATGATCGCGCTCTCGACCAACTGACGGGCCGCGGGGATGCCGGGGTTGTAGTAGAGCTTGCCGCCGTACGTGACGACCCAGTCCGGGTGCTGCCGCGCAGGGTGCGTCGGGACGAGGGCGTTGAGGTTCGTGCCCATCGAGAGCCGGTACGGGTTGAACCAGGCGTGCAGCTCGAGGTTGCGCTTGTGCGCCTCGGCGACGGCGAACGCCAGCGGGTCGTAGCCGGGATCGCCGCCCTGCGTGCCGGTCAGGTACTGCGACCAGGGCTCGACCGACGACGGCCAGAACGCGTCGGCGGTCGGGCGGACCTGGAGTACGACGGCGTTGTGGTTCTGGCGGACGGCGTCGTCGTACCAGGTGAGCAGCTCGGCCTTCTGCTGCGCCGCGGTCAGCCCGGTGCGCGACGGCCAGTCGATGTTGACGACCGACGAGACCCAGCTGGCCCGGAACTGCCGCAACGGGGTCTTCGCGTCGGGCGTGCACCCGGCGCTCGGCGCCGCGGACGCCGTACTGGTGAGACCGCTGACCAGCAGTCCCACGGCCACCACAAGGCTTCCGACCACACGCCAGGCTCTCATGTCACTCTCCGACTATTCTGCGGGACGGGATCGAAAGATAGTTACACATCTCGATCGGCCTTTGAAGGTGTCATGCAAATCGCTGATCGGGTCATCGGATCCAGGTCTGGCGACCGGATCGCTGAGGGTGGGACGCAGCCGGTACCGTGGTGGCCGGATCGAACCGGTGGAACGAGAGGGCGAACAGGTGCTGCGCACGGCCACGGACGGCGACGTCGACATCATCCGGGACCTGCGCAACCAGCAGCCCAACCGCGAGGTCAGCATCAACTCGCACGAGATCACCGCCGACGAGCACCTCGGCTGGTGGACCAAGGCGAGCGTCGACCCGACCCGCCGGGTGCTGATCTACGAACGCGAAGGCGTCGCCGCGGGCGTGGTCAACTTCTTCGACCTCGAGCTGGACGGTTCGCCGAGGACCGGCGCGTGGGGCTTCTTCCTGGACGCCGAGGGCCTGGCCGAGCGGGGCGAGACCTTGCCGGCCTGGATCGAGGTCATGAAGGACGCCACCGGGTACGCCTTCGACGAGCTCGAGCTGGACGACCTGTACGGCGAGGTGCTGGAGCACAACGCCGTCGTACGGCAGATGAACCGGCGGTTCCGGTTCGTCGAGGGTGAGCCGGAGACGCGCCTCAGCGACGGCCGCGAGATCACCGTGCTGCCCATCAGCCTGAACAAGAACAACCGGCGCAAGCCGAAGGGAAACTCATGAGCGCCAACACCATCAACTTCGGTGACGTGCCCGTCGGGCCGGAGCACCAGCCGTTCGTCATCGCCGAGATGTCCGGCAACCACAACGGCGACATCGAGCGGGCCAAGGACATCGTCCGGGCGATGGCCGAGACCGGCGTCCAGGCGCTGAAGCTGCAGACCTACACCGCCGACACGATCACGCTCGACGTCGACCTGCCGGCCTTCCGGCTGCCGTCGGAGCACGAGCTGTGGGGCGGGGCCCGGCTGTACGACCTGTACCAGGAGGCGCACACCCCGTGGGAGTGGCACGAGCCGATCTTCGAGCTCGCCAACTCGCTCGGCATGCTGGCCTTCTCGTCGCCGTTCGACCCGACCGCGATCGACTTCCTGGAGAAGCTGAACGTCCCGGCGTACAAGGTCGCCTCGAACGAGATCGGTGACCTGCCGCTGGTCCGCGGAATGGCCGAGACCGGCAAGCCGATCATCATCTCCACCGGTTCCGCGACGCTGATGGACATCGACGCGGCGGTCCGCGCGGCCCGCTCGACCGGCAACGAGCAGATCGTCGTGCTCTCCTGTACGGCGAGCTACCCGGCACCGCCGGAGCAGTCGAACCTGCGCTCGATCCCGGTCCTGCGCGACGCCCTCGGCGTCCAGATCGGCCTGTCCGACCACACGATGGGCATCGGCGCCTCGATCGCCGCCGTCGCCCTCGGCGCCACGGTGATCGAGAAGCACGTCACGCTGTCCCGCGCCGACGGTGGCGTCGACTCGGCGTTCTCCCTGGAGCCGGACGAGGTCAAGGCGCTGGTCGAAGGCACCAAGGTCGCCCAGCAGGCCCTCGGCCAGCCGATCGTCGGCCCGAAGCAGGCCGAGCAGAACGTACTGCGCTTCCGGCGCTCCCTGTTCGTCACCCGCGACGTCAAGGCCGGCGAAAAGGTTGCCGCCGACAACGTCCGCTCGGTCCGCCCGGCCGGCGGGCTGCCGCCGGATGCCTTCACGTCGGTCGAAGGCCGAGAGTTCCGCCAGGACACCCCGAAGGGCACGCCGCTGACGTGGGACGTGCTGTAAACCTTCGCTGACAAAGGCCCCGGGCATCGCCCGGGGCCTTTGTTTGCTCAGCCGAGTTTGGCGCTCGTCTTGTCGCGGACCTCGCGCGCGAAGGCCACGAAACCTTCCTCTGGTGTTGCCGGGCCGTACAGCCTGATCCCTACGGAGTACCGGGGAGTGCGGTAGAGGAGGATCCGCTCGTTCCACGCCTTACCGGCGACCGGGTAGGTCCGGATGATGTAGCGGGATCGCTCGCCGAACCCCACCAACTCCCGCTCGAGCACCGATGCGCGGCCACCGGTGACCCGGATGTCGGAGCATTCCGGTTCAGCTTTCTGGGACTCGTCCAGATACTGATCGGCAGTGGGGCCGGTCACCTGGATCACCTCCACCTGGACGATCGGCTCGACTCCACCAACAACTGGGCCCAGCGCCCCCGTTGCCCTGGCCGCCCGGGTGTTCTTCGGAATGGAGGCTCCTGGAGCAGCCACGCCACCGGTCCTGATCAAAGCCCGGCAGCTCTCCGGTTCGACGCGGCGACCAGCCAGCGGATCGGCCCGTGGCGTCCAGCCGTCGATCGGATAGCTCGCCATCTGTCGTACGAGGGGAACGGAGTGGTAGCGCGCTGGGATCGCGTCACGCAGGAGCTGGGTCGGGTACGGCGTCACAGTGGCGGCCGGTGACGCTGCCGGCTCAGGGGCGGCAGCCTGAGTGGCGGTGCAGCCCGCGAGGAGCAGCAGAGCCAGCGCGCAGGACAACCTTGTGGCGGGCTTACGCATCGACTGGGGTGTGGGAAGCGTCGCGGAAGGTCCAGAAGCGGTGGAGGAGGTAGCTGGCTACGGGGACGAGCAGGATGACCAGGGCCTGGGCGAGGAGGACCGGGAGGTGTGCGAGCTCGATCAGGAGGGGCATGCCGACCAGGGAGCAGGCGAGGCCGAACAGGTACATCGTGTAGAACCTGGCGAAGCCTTGGAGCCAGCCGGTGGTGGAGTTGAAGACGAAGGTGCGGTACGCGGGGTAGACGACGACCGCGGTGGTGAAGTTGGCCAGCGCGGTGACGAGCAGGTACGGCCAGGTGCCTTCGAGGAGGTGCCAGCCGAGCCAGAACAGGCCGAAGTACAGGGCGTTCGTGCCGGCGCCGACGATCAGGTAGCGGACGCGGTGGTCGCCGAGGAGTTTCACCGGCAGTTGCGCGACGGCAGTGGTGTTCACAGCGGGAGCAGTGCCTCTCAGCAGTGGGATAATCACAGCGGCGGAAGCCCCGCCGTCTCGTCTTCAGAAGGGCAAGCAGTGCTCGTCTCCGTCGTCGTGCCATGTTATCGGTCCGCCAAGACTCTTCCGCGCCTTGTCGAGGACCTGTCGCACGCCCTGCCGGACGCGACCACCGGGTTCGAGATCATCCTCGTGGTCGACGGCAGTCCGGACGACACCTGGCAGGTCGCCAGCGAGCTGGCGAACAAGTACCCGGAGACCCGCGCGCTCCGCCTGGCCCGCAACTACGGGCAGCACAACGCGATCATCGCCGGCGTCCGCAGCGCGCAGTACGAGGTGGTCGTCACGATGGACGACGACCTGCAGCACCCGGCCGACCAGGTCCCCGTCCTGCTGCAAGCCCTCACCGACGACATCGACCTCGTGTACGGCGTACCGAAGGAGGAGGAGCACGGCGTCGTCCGGTCCTTCTCCTCCCGGCTGGTGAAGGCCGCGATGGCCTCGACGCTGTCGGTCCAGAACGCGAAGTCGATCAGCGCGTTCCGGGCCTTCCGGACCTTCCTGCGGGACGGTTTCGACGGGCTCGACGGCCCGCACGCGTCGGTCGACGTCGCGCTGTCGTGGTCCACCACGCGGATCGCGCAGACCACCGTCCGGATGGAGGACCGCGCCGAGGGGCGCTCGAACTACACGACCTGGATGCTGATGAAGCATGCCTTGACGCTCATTACGGGCTACTCCACCGAACCACTGCGCCTGGTCGGCTACCTGGGCTTCATCTGCGCGGTCTTCGGCGTCGGGCTGTTCGGCGTGATCATCTACAAGTACGCCGTCGGCGCGACCACGGTCGCCGGCTTCACCACGATCGCGTCGATGGTCGCGCTGTTCTCCGGCGCCCAGATGCTCGCCCTCGGCGTGCTCGGCGAGTACGTCGGCCGCCTGCACTCCGGCTCGATGGGCCGGCCGACGTACGTGATCCGCGAACGCACCGACGGGGACGCCCACCCGGACATCACCACCGGGACCGACTGATCGTGCACCTGCTCTTCCCGGGCCGGCACCACGTGCTGACGGCGTACCAGGCGGACTTCCTGCGCGAGGCGGCACCGGCCGGTACGACGGTCGTCTGGGCGGTGACGTCGGCGAACCACCACACCACCAAGCGCAACCCGATCCCGTTCGACCGGCGCGAGGCCGCGATCGAGCGGTTCAGCGTGGCGACCGGCCTGCGGTCACTGGTGATCGGCGTGACGGACACGCCGCCGACCGACGACTTCGCCGAGGTGACGGTGAAGGCGATCGAGGCCGGCACCGACGACGCCGTCCGGCTGTCGCCGGAGAACACCGTCGTCGCGTGCTCGACGCCGGAGGTCGCGAAGCTCTACGAACGCCTTGGCTACAAGGTGATCGGGGTCGAGCCCGAAGGTGTCCAGCGACCGTGGGACGTCCTGCTGATGATTGCTGCAGGCAACGACGAGTGGCGTTCCCTGGCCCACCCGGCGACGGTCGACGTCTTCGACCGGTACCGGCTCGACGCGCAGGTCCGGCGGTGCGTGAACGACCCGGTGGTCGGCGACGACGGCGGGCTGACGACGACGCGCGACTACAAGACGTACGCCGACGCCTTCGAGACGGCCGCGGACCGGAAATGGTCGCAGATCAAGGACTTCGTCCACCCTGGCCGCATCCTCGACATCGGCTGCGCGACCGGGGCGACACTGCAACGGGTCGACGGCGATCCGCGCTTCCACGAGTCCGACCTGATCGGCGTCGAGGTCGCCCGGCACCTGTACGCCGAGTGCGTGCACAAGAAGGAGCAGGGGTTCTTCCAGAACCCGAACGTCTACTTCTACCAGCGCAACATGCTCGGCGCGGCCGTCTTCCCGCCGCGCTCGATCGACACCACGCTCACGCTCGCACTGACCCACGAGATCTGGTCGTACGCCGACGGCTCGCGCGCGTCGACCGTTCAGCGGTTCGTCGACGGTCTCTTCGCGCACACCGCGCCCGGCGGGGTCTGGATCAACTCCGACGTCTGCGGACCGGCGGAGCCCGATCGGTCCGTCGTACTGGCGCTGGATGACTCGGACGGCGTCAATCCTTCGGCGCCGGTCGACCTGGAGTCCCTGAACGACCCCGCGGCCCACGTGAAGGCCTTGTCCACCCGCGCTCACTTCTTCCAGTTCGCCCAGGACTTCCGGCGCAACGCCCGCGTGCCTTTCGCCTACACGCTCCGCGGCGAGCACCCGGTCCTGCGGCTGGCCGACGCGATGGACTTCCTGACCCGCAAGGACTACGCCGACAACTGGCTCAGCGAGACCCACGAGCAGTTCTGCGGACTCACCTTCGCCGACTGGACCGCGATCGCCCGGTCGGCCGGTTTCACGCTCGACCCGTCGTCCAAGCCCTGGCGCAACGAC
This sequence comes from Kribbella italica, assembly GCF_014205135.1. Lineage (NCBI taxonomy): Bacteria > Bacillati > Actinomycetota > Actinomycetes > Propionibacteriales > Kribbellaceae > Kribbella > Kribbella italica. The sequence goes on along the minus strand of NZ_JACHMY010000001.1, from coordinate 6,958,538 downwards.
TGGGTGATCGAGAACCGCATCGCGCCGGTCGCTGCGCTCACCACAGTCGACGGCGAGGCCGTCGACTGGCCCGACACCCATCAGCTCCTGATCGCCCGCCGCCCGCGCTAGAGGAACAGCAGGACGCCGACCGCCGCCATGATCGCGGCGGTTGCCGCGTGGACGCCGTACGCCGTGGCCTTGGGGCCCTTGCTGCGCAGCACGATCAGGGCGTCGGCGACGGGCATCAGCGCGGCGACCAGCAGGTATCCGCCCAGCAGGTGGGGTGTGCCCGCGAACAGCACCAGGAAGAGCAGGAGTCCGGCGACGATGTCGCGGTCCGCCTTGACGGTCAGCCACGCCCGGAAGGTGGGATCCTCGGTCGGCGTACCGGGAATGCCGAAGCCGGCCGCCGCGCGGGGCGCCCGGAACACGTTGAGGCCGATGAAGAGGATGCCGACGCCGATCAGTCCGGCGAGCACGGTGGCGACGGTGGTGATCATGGGGTTGCTCCTCAGTAGCTAGCACTGCTAGATGATGTAGCAACGATAATGCTGTCTTCGACAGAATGTCTAGCGGTGCTAGAATCTGGTCATGTCCCCCGTCAACGAGCGCCGTGAACGCGAGCGGGCCGACCGTCATCGACTGATCGTCACGGCCGCGCGGGAGCTCGCGGAGGCCGAGGGCTGGGAGGCGGTGACGACGCGGCGGCTGGCCGACCGGGTCGAGTACAGCCAGCCGGTGCTCTACAGCCACTTCAACGGGATGACCGGGATCGTGAGTGCGGTCGCGCTCGAGGGGTTCGAGGCACTTGCCGCTCAGCTGCGGGGTGCGCGGGAGGAGGCGACCGGGCAGGCGCGGGAGGAGGCGACCGGGCAGGCGCGGGAGGAGGCGACCGGGCAGGCGCGGGAGGAGGCGACCGGGCAGCCGCAGGAGGGAGTGACCGGGCCGCCTGTGGCCGGGAAGTCCGGGAAGGCGTCCCCGTTGGGCGCGGTCTGCCAGGCGTACCTGGACTTCGCGAGCACGCGACCTGCGGTCTATCAGGCGATGTTCGTGCTGCCGACCGAGCTGAAGTTCGCGAGTGACGAGACGCCGGCGTCGATGCGGGCGTGCTTCGACGAGTTCGTCGCGTGCTTCCGGGGGGACGACGAGCCGCGTGAGTTGTCCGCGGAGGTGGTCTGGAGCGCGGTGCACGGGATGGCCGTGCTCTCGGGCAGCGGGCGGATTCCGCCGGCCCTGCAAGAGGAACGGGTCGGCTTCCTCGTCTCCCGGCTCGCCGAGTAACCACAACAGCCGGGCTCCCTGGGGGAACCCGGCTGTTCGTCGTACTGGTTAGCTCAGCTTGCCGCGGAGCTGGCGCTTGACGCGGCGCCGGACCTTGCCGGCGAACTTGCGCGGGTTGCGGATCTGGGCGGCCCTGCGGATCAGCTTCACCGCGGAGTACGCCCTGGAGTTCTTCAGCTTGGTGCGCTCGGCGTTGGCCTTCTGGACCTGGGTGCGCATCTCACGCAGCCGGGTCTCGCGGGTCTTCAGGGCCTTGTCGCGGAAGCCGAGGGTGCGCTCGAGGCCGAAGATCTGGCCCTTGAGCTCGTGGATCTCCTGTGCGGCGCGGTCGGCGTCGGCCAGGACGGTCCGTACGTCGGGCGTCTGCGACCCGTCCGCCGGTACGCCGAGCGCGGTGGCCAGGGCGGCCGCCAGCTCCTTGCCTCGGGCAACCTGTGCGACGGAGGCCGAGGGAGTGTCCGGGGTGGTCGCTGGGGTCTGTGCCGGGGCGTCGATACCGGACATCGCGAGCCAGGTGGACACGAGGTCGTCGCCGACCATCCACGGAGGCCACGGGTGGCGGCGGTGGGCGCCGATCAGGCGGTCGTGGAAGCGTGCCCAGGCGGCGGCGAGGCGGTCCTGCTCGGTCTCGTCGGCGACGGTCACCCAGGCGGACACACCGAAGGCGAAGCTGTCGCCGTCGGTCACCACGTCGTCCCAGCGCGGGAGAACTCGCGAGGTCTGCGACCGAGCCCAGTCCCCCAGCCGCCCGGCGAGGTCCCGGAAGCCGGGGACGTCCTCAGCAGCTGCCAGCCGGAACAGCAGAGTCTCAGCAGAAACCCCACCCGGAACAGTCGCGGGAACAACCGAAGAATCAAAAGCCAAAGCACCTTCAGCTTCAACCTCATCTCCAGCAACTACTACCTTCCACACCTCAGCATCCACATCAGCGGTCAGTACCGCCGGGTGGCCGGTGGTTTGGGCGTAGATCGCGTGGTTCGGCTTTCCGCCACGGACTGCTAGCCAGCCCGTCGGGGTGGACGCCAGGAGGCCGGCTCGCGCCGCGGCTTCGGCGGATTCGGCGATGGGGGTGAGGAGCGGGACGACAGTCGACGCTGCTTCCAGGGCCTCTACGGCGAGGCGGGTGGGGAGCTGGCCGGGGCGGGCGGTCTCGGCGGTGTCCGTGGAGAGCAGGGCGTGCGGGGTCTCGGCTACCGAGAAGGTGGCGTAGGTGGTCGCGCCCGACAGGCCGACTCGGTCCAGCTCGGCGAGCAGCTGGGACGTGGAGACCGGGCGGGTCGGGTCGTCGTGGAGCGGGCGCCACTCGTCGTCGCCGTGGCGCTGGTCAGCGGGGCGGCGGTCGAGCAGGTTCGTCAGGGAGAACTCGTTCTCCAGGCCCAGCACGACAACGGCGTCCGGCGAGCAGACGGCGGCCAGCGCGTCCAGCCGCTGCGACCAGGTCAGGTCAGGGCTGTCGTACCCGATGACGCGGTCCAGACCGTCAGCGGCAACCACCACGTCGTACGACGGACGCCCGGCCTCGGCCAAACCGTCCAGCGCACCCGCGACGACCTGCAGGCCGGCACCGGCGCCCTTGCCGGCGCCTGCGGCGAACCGCTCGCCGAGCTCACCCGCGTCGGAGACCGAGCGGACGAGCAGGGTCGTCTCGGACGCCTTGGCGACGACCGCCTCGACCAGGTCGGCGCCGTGCGGGCCGACGATCAGCGTGCGTGCCCCGTCGGGCAGGACGTCCGTGAGCAGCGCGCGCAGCGCCGGTCCCTGGACAGCCCCCCGCTTGCCGGAGTAGTCGCTCCACGGCTGCATCTCACCGCGGACGACCTCGACGGCCAGCTGGTTGTCAGACACGCTCTCTCCAATCGAACAACATCCGCAGTTCCGCGGGCGGCATCATCCACGGCACGCCCAGTTCCAGGTCGGTGGTCGCCCGGGCGGCGTCCATGTCCAGCTCCTTGCCCAGCATCTCCGGCCACAGCCGCGCGATCCGGCTCTGCCCGCCGAAGAGCGGGTTCTCGCCTTCCATCTCCATCGGGTCGCCGTACACCGCGGCCTCGCAGCCGGCGGCGATCCCGTAGAAGATCGCGGTCGACAGCCGGTTGGCCGCCACCCGCTTGTGCTTGCGCAGCTCGGCGAGCTGCTTGTAGAGGAACCTCGGGTCGGTGCCCTCGTAGGAGAACCCGCGGCGGCCGAACGAGACCACGCGGAACCCGGCGTCCTCGTACGACTTGCGCACCTCGGGCCGGTCGTACTCGGTGTAGTACAGGCTGAAGGTGACCGGACCCGGCTCGGTCTCCCGGATCTCGTCGATCAGGCGCTTGTGGTCGCCCTGGATCTTGCCGCCCTCCCAGCCGTGGAAGAGGAACCAGAGGGTGCCTTCACGCTCTTCCTCCGGTACGGCGCCGAGCTCGGGCTCCAGCTCCTGCAGGTACAGGAACGGGGCGCCGATGCTGGCGTAGTTGCGCCGGCCGAGCGCGTGCCCGCGGCGCCGGGGTCCGTCGCTCCACGTGTACCGCCAGGCGCCGTCGTAGAACTCGTGCACCGGGTTCCAGCCGTCCGCGATGTTCCAGCCGTGCTGGAGGTAGCCGCGCAGGCGGGGCGGGTACGCGTCGTCCAGTCCGGCGTACCGGGCCAGGATGTGGGCCTGGCCGTAGTAGTGGTTGTGGTGATGCATCAGCGGACCTCGAGGTGGAGTGTGCCGGCGTGCGGGCGCAGCGCGGCGGTGTGACCGGCCTGCTCGACCTCGACCGGCAGCCGGGCGGACAGGAACGGTTCGCACTGCACGGCGTGCTCGGCGCCGTCCGGTCCGGTCGCGAAGAGGATCCAGTCGGCCAGGCTGGCCAGCGGGTCCGTGGAGTTGACCACCGCGTCGGCCGGGATCAGGTCGGCGAGGTCGGAGCTCGCGGTCCAGCGGCCGTCCTCGACGGTGAGCCGGCAGGCGACGTCGGCGTGGGCGTCGGAGTCGTCCAGGTAGCGCCGCCAGCTGAAGACGTACCCGTCGCCGTCCAGCACCGCGCCGTCGATCCGCAGTTCCAGACCGTTGCTCCCGGCAACCACGTTGACGTGCTCGGCGGGCAGCCGGAGCGGGGCCTCGTGCAGGTTGACGTAGCCGCCGGTGGAGCGGGTCAGGCTGACCATCCGGCCGTCGGCCAGGTGGTGCACGGCCTGCGGGTCGGCGGTCCAGAGCAGCAGCTTCTCGTCGTCCTTGCCGACCAGCCGGAACGCCCAGGTGGTGCGCTGGGTGAACGGGTCGTCGGGGTTGGTGTCCTCGATGATCGGCCGGACCGGGATCCGGACGCTGAAGTCGCGACCGTCGCCGCTGAACGTCAGCGGCAGCTCCTGGTCCTTGCCGGCCAGCGGCCGGGTCACCTGCAGCTTCGGGTCCTCCAGGCCGACCGGCACGCGGCCCTGCAGGACCAGGGCGTCCGCGGTCTGGCTGACGGCCGTGAGGCGCGTCGGGTCGACCATGCGCCGCAGTACGAAGGCACCGTCGGCACCGGGGCCGGGCTGGACCCAGCTGGTGCCGTCGATCCACGCACCCGGCGGCCAGCCCGGGCTACCGGGCCGCTGGCCACGGAGCTTGCCGATCCGGCGCAGCCGGCCGGACTTCAGCCGCACCATGAAGTGCGCCGGGGCACCGGTCCCCTTGAGCTTGCCGAGCAGCGCCTTGTCGAGCCGGACCTCGAAGCCCACCAGGGCCGGGTCACCGTGCGTGTCGGTCGCGTCGTACCGCCGGACGGCGAGCGGGGTCTCCACGCCGCCGACGACCAACCCGATGCGCAGGCTGGACGACGTCTTGGTCTCCAGGTGCCGGATCTCGGCCGTGCCCTTGACCGACAGCGAGCCGTCGTCGAGCCAGCCGACCTCGCGGACGCTGGTCGCCAGGGTCAGGTCCTTCATCGGCAGCCGGTACAGCTCCCGCGACACCGAAGCGCTCTGGTCCTGTACGCCGGGGTAGTTGTGCTCGAACTGCCACGGGCGGCCGGGCCGGGACAGCGCCCGGGCACCGCCGCGCAGGCCGCCGTCGTTGCGGAAGTGGGCCAGCCGACGGAGCAGGTCGACGTCACCGGCGGCCAGCGCGGAGTGCTGGATCCGGTCGTAGCTGTGAGCGCGGGCCAGCACCGAGTCGTCCAGCCGGTCCATCAGCCGGCGGGCGAGCTTGAGCAGGTTCTGCTCCTCGTCGGCCGGAGCGGCGCCGAAGGCCATCATCAGCGTCAGCATGTCGATCTGGGTGAAGTGCGAGTGCACCCGGCGGCGGACCTCACGCAGCGTGTCGCCGGTCTCGATCAGGTCCATCACCAGCTCGGCGGAGTGGACCCGGTCCTCCATGTTGCCCAGCTGGAACTTCTGCTGGGTGATCGACTCGCCGGACTCCCGCTCGCGCCAGTAGTAGACCGGTACGGCGAGCGCGTCGACGGTGACCGCGTCCAGGTGCGCCTTCAGCGTGACCGGGTAGTCCTCGTAGCGGATCGCGGGGAACTCGTAGCCGAAGTCGTCCCAGAACGACCGCCGGTAGACCTTGTTCCAGGCCATCCGGTCCAGGATCAGGTCCGGGCTCTCGATCACGTGGGTGGCGATCCGGTCCTTGGCGAACGGCAGCCGGTGGATCCAGGACGGCCGGACGCCGGAGCTGTTGTTGAACCGGCGCGCGTTGCCGCCGGCGAACGACGAGCCGCTGCCGTCCAGGGTCCGGATCAGCTTCTCGAAACCGTGCCGGGTGACCAGGTCGTCGCTGTCGACGAAGGTGATGTACTCCCCGTCGGCGTGCCGGACCCCGGTGTTGCGGGCCGGGCCGAGACCCTGGTTCTCCTGCGCGACGATCCGGAACCGCGGGTCGCGGTCGCAGAAGTCCTGCGCGATCGCGGCGCTGTCGTCGGGGGATCCGTCGTCGACCAGGATCGCCTCGAAGTCGGTCCAGGTCTGTCGCGCGATCGAGTCCAGGCAGTCCCCGATGTAGTCGCGGACGTTGTAGAAGGGCACAACGACACTCAGCCGCGGCGTCACAACGGCAAATCTCCTCGGCTCAGAAGGCGGTCGGTCGACATCCTGGTCGGCACTACCGCCTGACCCGATGCTGCCTGGGCACACGGCGCCGGAGCAACCAAGGTCCGGGCGGTGACCAGTGATCCATCGCCGGTCATGTTAGCACCGCTGAGTAGTCGTCCGAGCGGCCTGTGGAGGCCGCGCGGATCTTCTCAGAAACTTTCGGTGTTGTTTACCAAATGCACTGTCAACAAGGTGTGAACCGGCTCGAAACCGTAACGTGCCCAGGCGCGTTGGACCCCGGTGTTGTGACCCTGCGTGGAGATCACCAGGCGGCGCGCGGTGCTGGAGTCCTCGACCGCCGCCAGCAGGTGCGCGTACCGTCCACGACCCTGCTCGGCCGGTACGACGCCCGCCAGCTCGATCTCGGTCCAGGACGCCTGCTGGTCAACGGTCGCCAGCGCGAGCACCCGGCGGTCCGGACCACGCAGTACGACGGCGCCCTGGGCGGCGATGCTCCGCCGCGCCCACTCCTGGTACCCGGCCAGGGCCAGCGCCCGGTCGAACAGCGGGTTGGCGCAGTAGTGGTTCCCGTAGTCGCCGAAGATGTCCCCGACCAGGTCGTCGACCAGTTCGTCGTCGATCGAGGACTCCAGCCCGGCGTTGAAGCCGGCCAGCGGCGCCGGGCGACGGCCTTTGCCTACTGGGAGTGACCAGTAGACCAGGGAGTCCGCCAGGACCGCCGTACGGCGGCCGGTGGCCAGTGCGGCGAACCAGGAGATCTCACGGGCCGGGTAGCGCAGGACGACGACGTCGGCCGTGGACTTGTCGACCGCGGTGAGCACCTCCTCCAGCGGCGTACCGGCGGAGGCGGAGACCGACACCCGATCGACGGAGACACCGAAGCGCTTCGTCTCGTACTCGGAAGGGCTGCTGGTCAGCTCACCGGCCTCCAGCGCGTCGTACCAGCCCATCAGAGTGGGTAGGAGAGCAGCGCGTCGATCACTCGGGTCTGCTCCTCCTCGGTCAGCTGACTGAACAGCGGGAGCCGGACCAGCTGGCCGCTGATCCGTTCGGTGACCTCGCAGCCACCAGGGCCGACCCGCCCGTACCGCTCGCCGGCAGGGGCCGAGTGCAGCGGCACGTAGTGGAACGGCGCGGTGATGTTGCGCTCGCGCAGGTGCGCGATCAGGCCGAGCTGGTGCTCGTGGGTCGGCATCAGCAGGTAGTACATGTGCGCCGGGTGCACGCAGTCGTCCGGCACGGTCGGTACGCCGATGCCGTGCGCGGTGGTCCAGTCGGCCAGCTCCCGCTCGTACCGCTCCCAGATCGCGTAGCGCGGCGCCTGGATCTGGTCGAAGCGCTCCAGCTGGGCGGTCAGGAACGCGGCGAGCGGGTCGGCCGGCAGGTAGCTCGAGCCGATGTCGACCCAGCGGTACTTGTCCACCTGGCCGCGGAAGAACGCGCTGCGGTTGGTGCCCTTCTCGCGGATGATCTCGGCCCGGTGCAGCAGGTCGAGGTCGTTGACGACCAGCGCGCCGCCCTCGCCGCAGTGCACGTTCTTGGTGCCGTGGAACGACTGCGTGGCCATCAGCCCGAGCGACCCGAGCGGGCGGCCCTTGTACGTGCCGCCGAAGCCGTGCGCGTTGTCCTCGATCACCACGACGCCGTGCCGCGCGGCGATCGCGTCGACCTCGTCCATCGCGACCGCGACGCCGGCGTAGTGCACGACGACGATCGCCTTGGTCCGGTCGGTGATCGCCGCCTCGACCTGGGTCTCGTCCAGGTTCAGCGTGTCCGGCCGGACGTCGACGAACACCGGTACGGCGCCGCGCAGCGCGTACGCGTTGGCGGTCGAGACGAAGGTGAACGAGGGCATGATCACCTCGTCGCCGGGCCCCAGGTCGAGCAGCAGCGCGGTCATCTCCAGCGCGTGCGTGCACGAGGTGGTCAGCAGGGACCCGAGCCCGCCGGTCAGCTTGGTGACCAGCTCCGTCGCGCGGGCGGTGAACGGCCCGTCGCCGACGACCGCGGCCGAGGAGAAGGCCTGGTTCACGTAGGCGAGTTCGTCGCCCACCAGGTAGGCCTTGGAGAAGGGGATCGGGTCGGGCATGGTGACGGAGCCTACCGCTGCTCGGGATCGCTGGATTCGAGTGCCTCGGCGTACGTGTGGTGGCCCGGATCCTCCAGGCTGTCGTAGCCGACCAGGAACTGCGGGCGCTTCTGGCTGGACTGGAACAGACGGGCGACGTACTCGCCCAGCAGGCCGAGGCAGAGCAGTTGGATCGCGCCGATCACGGCGACCGCCAGGACGGTCGACGTCCAGCCCGGGATGCTGCGTCCGGCGAGCTTGATGACCAGTGCGCCGACCACCACCGCGCAGGAGACCAGACCACCGAGCAGACCGAGCCAGGTGGCCAGCCTGAGTGGTGCCGCCGAGAACGCCGTGACGCTGTCGAACGCCAGCCCGAGCCTCTTGCGCAGGGTGTACTTGGTCACCCCGGCAGCCCGTTCGGCCCGGACGTAGCGGATCGCGGTACTCGGGAAGCCCAGCCACGGGATCACCAGCCGGAACACCCTGCCGTCCTCGGGCAGCGCGTTCACCGCGTCCACCACCCGGCGCGACACCAGCCGGAAGTCGCCGGCGTCGAACGGGATCTCCCGGCCGACCAGGCGGCACATCAGCCGGTAGTACATCCGGGCGGTGGTCCGCTTGGCCCAGGTGTCGCTGGACCGGTCGGAGCGGACGCCGTACACGACGTCGACGTCCTGATCGCGCGCGGCAGCCAGCAGCTCGGCGATCACCTCGGGCGGGTCCTGCAGGTCGGCGTCGATGGACACCAGGTACTCACCGCGGGCCCGGCGGAAGCCGGCCGACAGGGCGGCCTGGTGCCCGGAGTTGCGCAGCAGACGGACCAGCCGGAGCTGCGGCCAGGTCTTGACCGTCTCGGTCAGCAGCGTGGCTGTCGCGTCCCGGCTGCCGTCGTCGACCGCCACCACCTCGTAGCTGATTCCCAGACTGTCCAGCAGCGGGTGCATCCGCTCGAAGAAGATCGGCAGCACGTCCTCCTCGTCGTACATCGGTACGACGACAGAGAGCACTGGTACGGCGGCCGGCATCGGCACCTCCTCGCCCTAGTGTGCCCGGCGGACCCCGCTAATCTTCCTTCGTGCCAACGATGACGCTCGGAGCGCCCAGCTTGCCCGGTGCCCCGCCGCGTCAAGAACAGAAGACGTTCCCGTGGCGCACTGTGCTGGCTGTCGTGCTCAAGGTCGCGGCAGGTGTCGCTCTGGCCTGGCTGCTGATCTGGCTGATGGCCGGGCACTCGTCCGGTGACAGCATCGTCCGGCTGCTGCGCTTCTGGGTCTTTGGCATCACCTTGCCAGGCACGGTGCTGTGGCGACTGGCCAGCCCGTTCCGGCACAACCTGGTCGAGGACTTCGCCGCCGGTTCTCTGGTGGGCGTCTCGGTACTCCTGCTGGTCTACATGGCCGTCGCTCCGATCGGCCTGCAGGCGTGGGCCTGGCTCTGGATCGTCCCGGTCTTCGTGGCGGCGGTCTGCGTACCGTCCTGGCGCAGGCGCTGCCTGAGCCGGGTGGAGCGGCCGATCAACCCGCTGACCGCCTGGCTGATCGCGGGGGCCTGCGCACTCCCGATCTACGGGATCGGCCGGTACCGGAACCTGGTGCCCGCGCCGTACTCCGACGCCCGCTCGAACTCGCCGGACATGGCCTTCCACCAGGCCCTGTCGGCCAGCGCGAAGTACGACTTCCCCCTGCAGGCGCCGTACCTGCAGGGCGAGCAGATGGACTACCACTACTTCTGGCACCAGTTCACGGCAGCCACGGCCTGGGCGACCGGCGTGGACCTGACCGACCTCGTCTACACGATCGGCTGGATCCCGCTGCTGCTGGCCGGGTGCGCCCTGATCTTCGCGCTGACCGACCGGATCGCTCCGGGCTCGCGCTGGGCCGGTTCGCTCGCCATCGCGGTGGCCGGGATCGGTGGCACGGTCAACGCCTACCCCAACGTGTCGCTGCCGGGCGAGGGCCTGACGAACTACGTCTGGGGCAGTCCCACGCAGAACCTGGGCGGCGGACTGATCGCGCTGATGGCCCTGCTGGGCGTGGACCTGCTCCGCGGCCGTAGCTCCGCGGGCAGCTACGTGCTGTTCGTCCTGATCGGGGTGGCGGCGTCGGGCTCCAAGGCGACCGTGCTGCCGTTGATCATCTGCGGCTTCGGCCTGGTGCTGTTCATCCGGATCTTCTACCGCCGGTTCGCCGTCAACGCCCTGGTGCTGATCGGTGTGCTCGGCGCCGTCTTCCTGGCCGCGATCGTGGTGGTGTTCGGCAACCACTCCTCCGGGCTCGCGGTCCGGCCGTGGATCACGTTCGCCAAGATCGGCACCTACCCGCTGACCGCCAAGGAGGTCGGCTGGGGCGAGTACGACCACGGCGCGATGTGGACCAGCGGCATCATCGTCTGCCTGTCGCTGCTGCTCGGCTCGGCCGGCCTGCTCGTCCTGGCCGGTACGACGGCCCGCTGGTTCCGCGACCCCGGAATGATCTTCCTGGTCGGCATCGCGATCGCCGGGTTCGGCGGGATGGTGCTGACCGACCAGCCGGGCACCAGCCAGATGTACTTCCACCGCACCGCCGTACCGGTGATCGCCGCGCTGGCCGCGGCGGGTGCCTGGATGCTGGTCTTCTGGTTCGCCGACCGGCGGTCCGGCATCGCCGTACTGGCTTCTGTGCTGGGCGGTGCGGGCGCGACGTACCTGGCTCGGGAGATCACCCGGGCCAACCCGGGTGACGGCAAGCCGTTCCGCCGTCCGGACGGCACACTGACCGGACTGGTCACTCCGTGGCTGTGGACCCTGCTCTTCCTGCTTCTGGTGGCCGGACTGGTCACCGGGCTGTGGAAGCTGGCCAAGCGGCGCGGCCGGCCGAGCCGGATCGCCATGGCGTCGTTCGTCCTGGCCGGCATGGGTGCCGGGCTGCTGCTGCCGGTGCAGACGATGCTGAACTACCGCGAAGTCACGCTGCAGCCGCAGACCGACAAGTACCCGCTGGGCCCGACGCAGACCCAGACCGACGCGGCGCACTGGCTGCGGGACCACACCTCGCCGTCCGACCTGGTCGCGACCAACGCGCACTGCGCGATGAAGAACGCCTCCGGCTGCGACGTCCGGCACTTCTGGATCTCCGCGCTGTCCGAGCGGCACCTGCTGGTCGAGGGCTGGGGCTACACCAACACCATCAACGACCTGGTCGCCGCGACCGGCAAGAGCCCGAACGGCCTGCCGTTCTGGGACGAGCAGAAGCTCGAGGACAACGACCGGGCGTTCGTCTCGCCCACCAGGGACAACCTGCGGCTGCTGCGCGCCAAGTACGGCGTCCGCTGGCTGTACGCCGACCCGACCCAGACCGCTGTCTCGCAGAACCTGAACACGCTGGCGACGCTGCGCTACGCGACGCCGGACGCGCTGATCTACGAGCTGCCGTGACCACTGTTCGTGACACGGGTGTACCTGTTCGTGGTCTAGCCCGATTAGGGTGACCCGCATGGCGAAGGCGAGGCGGCGCGGGCCGAGGGAACGCGGCACCGGCTCGATCGCCGGCCTTGCGGCCGTCGTACCGGTCGCCCTGCTGGCTCTGGTGATGATGGACCGGCACGCACCGGTGCTGGACGTGCTGAAGTTCACCGGGTTCGTCCTGCTCGGTGTCGGGCTGCCCGGCCTGGTGCTGTGGCGCCTGATCGGGGCCTACCGCCGCAACCTGGTCGAGGACTGCGCGGCCGGCTTCGCCGTCGGTACGGCGGCTCAGCTGCTCGTCTACCTGGCCAGCTCGTCCGTGGGACTCCAGCGCTGGTCCTGGGTGTGGGCACCGATCGTCCTGGTCGTCGGTGTGGTCGACGGCGACGTCAGGGCTCGGGTCTGGCGCCGTGTAGAGACTCCGCTCGCGCCGGTCACCGCCTGGCTGCTGGCGGCGTCCATGGCGCTGGTCATGCTGCTGATGTACGCCAAGGGCCCCGGGCGCTACGCACCGGCGTACACGGATCCGAACGTCGCCTTCTCGGACATGGCCTTCCACCAGGCGCTGGCGGCGAGCGCCAAGAGCGACGTACCGATCGTGCCGCTGTGGGTCTTCGGCGAGCCGATGAAGTACCACACGTTCTTCCACCAGGTGGCTGCGGCGACCTCCTGGTCGACCGGGATCGACCTGACCAACCTGCTGTACGCGCTGCTGTGGGTGCCGCTCGCGCTGGCCTGCTGCGCGCTGGTGTTCACGCTCACGCAGCGCTTCCTGGTGAAGCCTGGCGAGGAGCCGCACCCGGGAGCTGTCTGGGCCGGGCCGTTCGCCGTACTGCTGGCTGGAGTGGGTGGCACGCTGCAGCCGCTGCACGACATCTCGCTGGGCAACATCTCGATGGCGTCCAGCCAGTACCTCAGTCCGACGCAGAACCTGGGCATGATGCTGGCGCTGCTGCTCGCCGTACTGGCTGTGGACCTGCTGCGGGCCAGGCCTGTCCGCAGCCGGTGGATCCTGTTCCTGCTGGTCGCACTGGCCTCCTCCGGCGCCAAGGCGACCATCCTGCCGCTGGCGATCTGCGGCTTCGGGCTGGTCTTCCTGGCGCGGATGGCGACCAGGCGCTCGACCGGGCGGGCTCTGGCCGGCGGACTGATCGTGCTGGTGATCTTCATCGCCGCGGCCGTCGTGGTGTTCGGTGGAGATTCGTCCGGCCTGCAGGTCAAGCCGGCCCAGATCTTCATCCAGCTCCAGCCGTACGCCTCGCTCCGGAACGGCACTGGAGTCGACCGGGCCGCTCAGCTGCTCAGTGCGGTGACCACGACGGCCGCGTGGGGCCTGGCCGTGGTTGGCGTGCTCTTCCTCCGCAGGTTCTGGCGTGATCCCGGTGTGGTCTTCCTGGCCGGTGCTGCGATCGGTGGCTTCGCGGCGAGCGTGCTGACGTCGCAGCCCGGGGTCAGCCAGGTCTACTTCTACCGGACCGCTTTCCCCTTCCTGGCGGTGCTTTCCTGCCTCGGACTGGCCCGGCTGGCCGACAAGCTGGGTGACCGGCGGAGCGGCGTACTGGTCGCTGCGGCGGCCGGTCTGGGGCTGCTCGGCGCCGGCTTCGCCAGACTGGCGTCGGATGGTGTGTCCGGCGTGAAGGTGCCGTTCCTCCTGACCCTGCTGGCGTTGCTGGTGGCCGGACTGGTCGTAGCCATCGCCTGGAGAGTCGGTCGCCGCAGTGGCGGGCTGTTCACCGCGGCACTGGCATCCTTGGTCGCCGCCTGCATGGCCGGGTCGACCTCACTCCCCCTGCTGACGCTCGTCTCCGACCAGGCGACCCTCGTCATCTACGGCAAGGTCGCCGGCGGCGGTCCCACCACTGCCGAAGCCGACGCGGCCCGCTGGCTGCAGGCGAACTCAGGCCAGGACGACCTGGTCGCCACGAACGCCCACTGCATCGTCCAGCGCGGCGACGTCTGCGACAGCCGCCACTTCTGGATCGCTGCCCTGTCCGAGCGCCAGATGCTCGTCGAGGGCTGGGCGTACACCAACCGCGCGAATCGCATCTCCGTCACCGAAGGCACCAACCCCAGCCTGCTCCGGTTCTGGGACCGCGAGCTCCTGGCCACCAACGACGCCGCCTTCACCTCGCCGTCGGCCGCGGTCATCGACCGCCTGCGCCGGTACGGCGTCCGCTGGCTGTACGCCGACAACCGCGCCGGGCTGGTCTCCCCCGACCTCAAGCAATACGTCCGCCTCCGCCACGCCACCCTGGACGCGACGATCTACGAGATCAGGTGAAAAAGCGCGTCGGCGACGCGGACCCGGCCCTGGCCGTCGACCAGCTGGTAGCCGGCAGCAGCTAGACGGGCTCGCTCGGCCGGGTCCCGCAGCAGAGGCCCGAGTACGGCGGCAGCCGCTGTCGGGTCCTGCTTGAGGTCGGAGAGGACCCCTACGCCTACGGCTGCGCCCGTGGCTACTGTCCGTTCGTAGCCCATCACCTGGTTGTCGACCACGCAGACCAGGCCGGCTGTCGCGCCCAGGCACAGCAGCTCCCAGGTGGAGGTGCCGGAGGCGCTGATGACCAGGTCGGAGGCTACGACGGCCTTGGCCAGCTGGGAGGTGGGGCCGATCACCTCGACGTGCTGGCCCTCCTGCAGGTCGACCGCGGCGATGGCGGCGGCCAGCTCGTCACCGGGAGCGATCACGAGCGCCTCAAACGCCGTACCGGTCGCTGCCAGGGCGCGGACCACGTGCGGCCCGGCTCCGAACGCGTCGGTGCCGCCGAAGAACGCGAAGACCTTCGGGACCGGGTTGGTGCGGATCGTCGGCGGCTGGGTGGGCCGCAGCTCGAGGATCTCGTTGCGGAGGAGCACGTAGTCGAGGCCGGCCAGCCGGACGGCGCCGGCGGGCAGCTCGGGGGTGTCCTGCTCGGAGCCCAGGTTCTGGTCGACCAGGATGTCGGCCACGGCGCCGCCGTACCCGCCGTCGACGATCGCCAGGGTCGGCAGTCTGCTCGCCCGGACGGCGGCGAACACGGCCGGGTCGAGGTCGTAGGAGTCCCAGACCACCGCGCTGAGCCCCAGGCGCCCGAACAGCGCCAGGTGCTCCTCGGCGGTCCAGACCGCCGGCTCGACCGCGATCCCGCGGCTCCGGATCTGCTCGTCGGCCCACGGCACCGTGTGGCTGTCGCAGACGAACACGACCTCGGCACCCCGGCGGACCAGCTCCTCGGCCAGCGCCAGGCTCCGCATCACGTGCCCGATCCCACGTTTGGGGCCTACGTCACACCTGACACCGATCCGCACAGTCACGCCCAGACCGTACCGGGTGAGCTGCACCACGTGGGACGGCGGCGAACTTCTGGGGCGGAAGAGGCGTCTGTCCACAGGCGGGCCAACCGGCGATGCGGGCTTCCGACGGCCAGCCGCTATCGTACGGAGTTGCTGCTCAGGCGGCTGTCCGGAACTGTCCCCTCAGAAGGGTCCTACTCGACGTGTCCATCCTCACCGGCTCCGACATCCTCGTCACCGGAGGCACCGGCTCCTTCGGCAAGGCGTTCATCCGCTACGCGTTGGACAATCTGGACCCGCGCCGGATCATCATCTTCAGCCGCGACGAGCTCAAGCAGTGGGAGGTCCGCCAGCTGTTCGGCGACGACCCGCGGCTGCGGTTCTTCATCGGCGACATCCGCGACCGGCAGCGGCTGAACCGGGCCATGCACAAGGTCGACTACGTCGTGCACGCGGCCGCCCTGAAGCAGGTCGACACCGCGGAGTACAACCCGTGGGAGTTCGTCCAGACCAACGTGGTCGGCTCGCAGAACGTGATCGAGGCCTGCATCGACTCCGGCGTGAAGAAGGTCGTCGCGCTGTCCACCGACAAGGCCTCCAGCCCGATCAACCTGTACGGCGCGACCAAGCTGACCGCCGACAAGCTGTTCATCACCGGCAACCACTACGCCGCCGCCTACGAGACCCGCTTCTGCGTGGTCCGCTACGGCAACGTGATGGGCTCCCGCGGCTCGATCATCCCGAAGTTCCGGGCCCTGCACGAGGCCGGCCAGTCGCTGCCGATCACCGACCTGCGCTGCACCCGCTTCCTGATCACCCTGCCCGAGGCCGTCCAGTTCGTGGTCGACTCGTTCGAGCAGATGCAGGGCGGCGAGCTGTACGTGCCGCGGATCCCGTCGATGAAGATCACCGACCTGGCGCAGGCGATCGCGCCGGGCGCCAAGATGCACGACATGGGCCTGCGCCCGGGCGAGAAGCTGCACGAGGAGATGATCAGCCCGGAGGAAGGCCGCCGCGCCCTGGCGATCGGCGACCGCTACGTTCTGCAGCCGGACCTGGCCACCTGGGGCTACCAGGCCCCGGCCGACGGCGTACCAGTGGCGGACGGGTTCCACTACACCTCGGACAACAACGAGGAGTGGTACACGATCGAGGAGATCACCAAGATCCTCGAGAGCGACGTCTGAGCCGATGCTGCCCTACGGACGCCAGTCGATCAGCGACTCCGACATCGAGGCGGTCACCGCGATCCTGCGCGGTGACTGGCTGACCACCGGCCCGGCCGTCACCGCGTTCGAGAACGCGATCGGCGAGCTGGCCGGCGGCCACCGCGCCGTCAGCTGCACCTCCGGTACGGCGGCCCTGCACATGGCGTACGCCGGACTGGGCGTCGGGCCCGGTGACGAGGTCGTCACCACCCCGATGACGTTCGTGGCGACCGCGTCCTGCGCGGCGATCCTGGGCGCGAAGGTGGTGTTCGCCGACGTCGAGGAGGACACCGCGCTGCTCGACCCGGCCGCCGTCGAGGCGGTCGTGACCGACCGGACCAAGGTGATCGCGGCCGTCGACTACGCCGGCCACGCGGCCGACTACGACGCGCTGCAGCCGATCGCCGACCGCGTCGGCGCGAAGACGCTCGCCGACGCCGCGCACTCGGTCGGCGGCACCTACAAGGGCCGCCCGGTCGGCGACCTGGCCGACGTCACCACGCTGTCGTTCTTCCCGACCAAGAACCTGACCACCGGTGAGGGCGGCGCGGTCGTCGCCAAGGACCCGGCGGTGGCCCAGCGGGTGCACGAGTTCCACCACATCGGCGTGGTCCGCGACACCGACCGGTTCGAGCACACCGACGAGGGCTCGTGGTACTACGAGGTGCACGAGCACGGCCTGAACTACCGGCTGACCGACATCTCCTGCGCGCTCGGCCTGTCCCAGCTGAAGCGGCTTGACGAGTTCAAGAAGCGCCGCACGGAGATCACCGCTCGCTACAACGAGGCCCTCGCGGGCGTCGACGGCATCCGGACGCCGGCCCAGCGCGACCACGTCGACCCGGCCTGGCACCTGTACCCGGTCCGGATCCTCGACGGCCGCCGCCGGGAGATCTTCGACGGCCTGCGCGCGGCCGGCATTCTCGTCCAGGTGAACTACATCCCCGTCCACTGGCAGCCGGTGTTCACCGCGGCCGGTTACCGGCGCGGCATGCTCCCGAACGCGGAGCAGTTCTACCGCGAGGAGATCTCGCTGCCGATGTTCCCCGACCTGACCGACGCGGACGTCGATCGGGTGATCGAGACGCTGACCAAGCTGGTTTCCTGATCACGTTTTTGGTGGAGAGTCAGAGAATTGACCACTGTGACACCTGACCAGTCCTCGGAAGAGACCAGTCCGGCACGCTCGGTGATGATCGCCGGGGAGCTGCTGAACTGGTCCGACCTGCACCCCTCGGACGGCCGCCCGGCGGTCGGCGGGCCGGTGCCGGCGGAGCTGCTGGCGGCCGTCGTCCGCCCGACCGACTCCGTGCTCGTCGCGGGTCCGCACTCGGTCGAGCTGCTCGAGCAGGTCGCCAAGACGGCGGCCTCGGTCGACGTGCTGGTCCGCTCGGCGCCCGACGCCGAGGAGATCGCGAAGGCGCTCGGCGTCCGCGTCTTCTGCGGCACGCTCGACCACTTCGGCCCGGAGCACGGCGAACCGTCGTACGACATGGTTGTGGCGCTCGACGGAGTACCTCGGCTGATCGGGCCGGATACCCTGGTGATGCCGTGGGCGGACGGGCTCGCGGTGCTGAAATCTCGGCTCGCCCCGGGAGGACGGCTCCTGCTCGGTGCCGAGAACAGCTTCGGCATCGAGCGCCTGGTCCAGCCGGACCCGACCGTCACCGTCCCCCGCGACGAGGACTGGCCCGCCGACGTACGCGGCGACGCGGCCGCGCCGGCAGGCCTGAAGGCAGTGCTGGCCGCCCTGGACGGCCCGGACACCGGTGGTTCACAGGTCTACGCGCTGTACCCGAGCCTGGTCGACGCGTCGGTCGGGCTGGCTGCGGTCGACCAGCCGTTGGCTGCGGCCGTGGTTGCTCGGGCGGTCGCGGCCAAGTTCAGCGGGCCGACGCTGACCGACCCGTACCGGACCACCCAGGAGGCCGTCGCCGCCGGGCTCGGGAGCGAGCTGGCTCCCGGCTGGTTCTTCGTTGTCGGCGCGGAGGCTCCCGCCGTGCTGCCTGAGGGCGCCGTTCCGACGGGCGGCGGGGTGCTGCTGGAAGAGCTGCTGCTGACCGCGCTCCGGATCGACGACCACGCGGCGCTGCGGCGGATGGTCCCGGCGTACGTCGAGTGGCTGCGCGCGCAAGACGCGGCAACGGCCGCGATCGCCACGGCCGACAACGTGATCGCCGACGGTCCGTCGTACCGGGTGTTCGGCACCGCGGACGCGGTCGAGAGCACCGGGGACGCGCTCGTGGTGGCCCAGCTCGGCCGGTTCGTCCGGCGCTCGCTGGAAACGGGCTCGCGGCAACCATGGGCGGCCGGCAGCGCACCGCTCGACCTGACGGCCCGGCTGGCTTCGATGGCCGGTCTCTCCATCACCGACGAGCTCTGGGCAGCGGTTGCGGACAGCAACGAGATGATCCGCCCGCAGGGCAGTGCCGAGCAGCTGGCGACGATCGCCCGCTTGAGCCAGGAGCTGTCCGACGCGAGCGTCCAGGCGACCTGGTTCGAGGGTCAGCTGAAGGGGATCCGCCGGTCCAAGCCGTACCGGGTCGGCCAGGCGGTGCTGAACCCGGCCCGCGTCGTGGCCAAGCGGGTCCGCCGCGTGGTGCGCTGATGCACCACGCCAACCACTTCTACGGCCACGCGCACATCATGGCCCAGTACGCCGGGCTGCCGGCCGGCGATCCGCCGAGCATCTGGGGCTACCTGCAGCACGGCTGGAACATCCTGGACGGGTTCGCGTACAACACCGCGTTCGTGCCCGGGATGCCGAAGTTCGTCTGGTCCGACACGGTCCGCCGCCGCGGCTGGTCGATGGGCCTGCGCAACTACTCGGTGATCGGCTCCGCCTGGCTGTACCTGCTCGAGCTCCACCCCGAGCTGGCCGCGCCGGCCCCGGACGCCGCGGGCACCATCTTCTACCCGTTCCACGGCTGGGAAGGCCAGAACGTGCTCGGCGACCACGCCGAGATCGTTGCCTCGATCAACGAGCACGAGACCGGGCCGGTGACGGTCTGCCTGTACTGGAACGAGTTCGAGAACGAAGCGATCAAGCAGGTCTACAGCGCCGCCGGTTTCCGGGTGATCACGCACGGGTACCGGGGCCTGCACTGGCGCAAGACCGACGCCGACTTCCTGCTCAAGCAGCTCAAGGAGCTGCGCAAGCACCGGCGGGTCGCCTCCAACCGGCTCAGCTCCGCCGTGCTGTACGGTGCTTCGGTCGGACTGCAACCGGGCGTGTACGGCGACCCGATGCTGCTGGAGAACGAACACCCCTCGTTCGGCGGCCAGGCCCGGATCCGGCGCCTGTGGCCGGAACTGAACCAGCCGTACGTCCCGCTCGACCTGGCCAGGGCGTTCACCGACGCCGAGCTGGGCGTCGAGCACCTGGCCGGACCGGCCGAGATCCGTGACCTGTTCCGCTGGACCGATCCGGCGATACTGGTCAGACCCAGAACTGCGAAGGTGTTGTCATGAAGATCGGGATCATCACCCAGGCCCGCGCCACCAGCACGCGACTGCCGGCCAAGGTGCTGCTGCAGGCCGGTGGCCGGACGTTCCTCCAGCACCACCTGGACCGCCTGGCCGCGACCGGCCTGCCGGTGATCGTGGCCACCACCACGAACTCCGACGACGAGCCGATCGTCGAGCAGACCACGGCGGCCGGGTTCCCGGTGTTCCGGGGCAGCGAGCTCGACGTGCTGGCCCGGTTCGCCGGCGCGATCCGCGAGCACGAGCTGGACGGCGTCGTCCGGGTCACCTCGGACTGCCCGCTGATCGACCCGGGCGTCATCACCGAGGGCGCCGACCGGTTCGAGGCGGAGGCCGCCGACAACCTGTACGTCTCGAACTGCCTGGAGCGGACCTACCCGCGCGGCATGGACTACGAGATCTTCTCCGGCCCGCGCCTGCTGCAGGCCGACGCCGACGCGACGATCCAGGCCGACCGCGAGCACGTCACGTCGTACCTGCACCAGAACCGGACCGGCGACATGCGGCTGCTGAACATGCCCTGGGACGGCGGCGACGCCTCGCAGTACCGGCTGACGCTGGACACGCCGGACGACCGGCAGCTGCTCACCACGCTGATCGAGGAGTTCGACGCGGCGGACCTGAACTGCGCCGACCTGGTCGCGATCATGGGCAAGCACCCGGAGCTGCACGCCATGAACGAGCACATCGAGCAGAAGAAGCTCGGAGACTAGAAACACTTGCCGCGGCAGGATTGGCGGACACGCTCTACCGCGCGCCCTGACGTCACCGGGCGCGCCTACGGCATGATTTACGGTGATGACCACCGACGACCCCCGACCTGAGCGCGCCCGCTCCTTCGGCGCCGTGGCGGCCGCGTACGACGCGGGCCGCCCGACGTTCCCCGCCGAGGCGCTGGCGTGGGTCCTCGGTCCGGGGCGCCGGCAGGTGCTCGACCTGGGCGCCGGGACCGGCAAGCTGACCGCTGTGGCGGCCGCGCTAGGCCACGACGTGGTCGCGGTCGATCCGTCGGAGGAGATGCTGGCGGTCTGCCGTACGGTGCCCGGCGTGGACACGATGGTCGGCGCGGCCGAGTCGATCCCGCTCGCGCACGGCTCGGTCGACGCGGTGATCGTCGGCCAGGCCTTCCACTGGTTCGACCACGCGCGGGCGCTGCCGGAGATCGCCCGCGTCCTGCGGCCGAACGGCGTACTGGGTCTGCTCTGGAACCACTACGACACCGTCGTCCCGTGGGTCCGGCGGCTGCACCGCGCGATCCTCGGCGAGGACTTCCTGGCCGGCACCGACCAGTTCGACCCGATGCCGATCCTGCTGCAGTCCGACCTTTTCGCCCAGGTGGAGACCGGCCGGTTCCGGCACTGGCACGACCTGGACCGCGGCGGCCTGCGCCAGCTCGCCCTGTCGCACTCGCGGGTCTCGGTGCTGACCGAGTCCCGCCGCGAGTCGGTGCTCGAGCAGATCGACGGGATCTACGACGGCACCGCCCGCCCCCCGGAACCGCTGCGCATGCCGTACTTCACCAACTGCTACCGCACCTGGCCGAGCGACCTGGCCAACTACCGCCGCACCCTGGACGCGCCGGTCGCTCCCCCGCTCTGACCTGGGCCTCTGACGCCCTCGGCAACTTTTTGGTCGCGGTGGGTCACAAACGCAGCTCTGCGGGCTAACGTGCATCTGTTCGTTCCCGACTGAGGGGTGCAGATGGAAGACGACGCAGTGCGTGAGCGGGACGCCCGCGCCTACGAAGCGGTGCACGAGACGGCCGACTTCACCGAGCTGAAACGCCGCTACAAGAACTTCGTGGTGCCCTGGACCATCACCTTCATGGTCTGGTACCTGGCCTACGTGGCCTGCAACAACTGGGCCCGCGACTTCATGAGTACGCGGGTGGTCGGGCACATCAACGTCGCGCTGATCTTCGGCCTGCTGCAGTTCGTCTCCACCTTCGTGATCGCGTTCCTCTACGGCCGGTTCGCGAACCGCAAGCTCGACCCGCTGGCGAGCGGGCTGAACGCCAAGTACAAGAGGGAGCGCCGCCGGTGAGCACTCTGTTGATTCCCCTCGCCGACGCCGAGCCCGGCAACCAGGCACTGACCATCTCGCTGTTCACCGCGGTCGTCGCCGTGACGCTGTACATCACCTGGTGGGCGTCGCGGCAGAACAAGACCACCGCGGACTACTACGCCGGCGGCCGCTCCTTCAGCGGCTCGCAGAACGGCCTGGCCGTGGCCGGCGACTACATGTCGGCCGCGTCGTTCCTGGGCATCTCCGGCCAGATCGCGCTCTACGGGTACGACGGCTTCCTGTACTCGATCGGCTTCCTGGTCGCCTGGCTGGTCGCGCTCCTGCTCGTCGCCGAGCTGCTGCGCAACTCGGGCCGCTTCACGATGGCCGACCAGCTGGCGTTCCGGATGAAGCAGCGCCCGGTCCGGACGGCGGCCGCGTCGTCCACGATCGTCGTCTCGATCTTCTACCTGCTGGCCCAGATGGTCGGCGCGGGTTCGCTCGTCGGCCTGCTGCTCGGCGTGAAGAGCGAGGGCCTGAAGGCCGGCGTGATCGTGCTGGTCGGCGCGCTGATGATCGTCTACGTGACGATCGGCGGCATGAAGGGCACCACCTGGGTGCAGATCGTCAAGGCGGTGCTGCTGATGACCGGCACGCTGCTGATCACCTTCCTGGTGCTGCTCAAGTTCGACTTCAACCCGTCCAAGCTGCTCGGCGCAGCCGCGGCCAACTCGGGCAAGGGCGAGGCGTTCCTGCAGCCCGGCCTGCTGTACGGCAAGGACCTGGTCGGCCAGATCGACTTCCTGTCCCTCGGCCTGGCCCTGGTCCTCGGCACGGCGGGCCTGCCGCACATCCTGATCCGCTTCTACACCGTGCCGGACTCCAAGTCCGCGCGGCGGTCGGTGCAGTGGGCGATCGGCCTGATCGGCGCCTTCTACCTGATGACGCTGGCCCTCGGGTTCGGTGCGGCGGCGCTGCTCGACACCGGGAAGGACAGCGCGGTCGCGGCCTCGAAGGGCAACACCGCGTCGGTACTGCTCGCCGAGGTGGTCGGCGGTGGCGCCGACTCGATCGGCGGCGCGATCCTGCTCGCGCTGATCGCGGCCGTCGCCTTCGCCACCATCCTGGCCGTGGTCGCCGGGCTCACGCTGACCTCGGCCTCGTCGTTCGCGCACGACCTGTACGTCAACGTCATCGCCAAGGGCAAGGTGACCGAGAAGAACGAGATCCGGGTCGCCCGGTTCGCCGCGATCGGCATCGGCGCGGTCGCGATCGGGCTGGCGATCCCGGCGCAGAAGCTGAACATCGCGTTCCTGGTCGCGCTGGCCTTCGCCGTCGCGGCCTCGGCGAACCTGCCGGCGCTGCTGTTCAACCTGTTCTGGAAGCGGTTCAACACCTCCGGCGCGGTCTGGAGCATCTACGGCGGTCTGGTCAGCGCCGTGGTGCTGGTGATCTTCTCGCCGGTCGTGTCCGGCTCGCCGACCTCGATGATCACCGGCGCGGACTTCTCCTGGTTCCCGCTGTCCAACCCCGGCATCGTCTCGATCCCGCTCGGCTTCCTGCTCGGCGTGCTCGGCACCTTCCTGGGCAAGGACCGCTCCAGCGAGCAGCGCTACAGCGAGCTGTCCGTCCGCGCGCTGACCGGCGCCGGCGCGGAGGGTGCCGCCAAGCACTGACCCGTCCCGCTGTTTACCCCCTCGAGGGCGTCGCTCCGACCGGAGCGGCGCCCTCGAGCCGTTGACGCTGCAGTAATCCTGCCGTAACAATAAGCCAGCGCTGCGCAAGAAGTTCATCGTTTTGAGCAATTTCTTGATAGTCCTCTGTGCCTTTACCACCCGCCCACCGGAGAGGCCCGCATGAGAACCAGATCTGTGCCATGGCGTCTGCTCGCCACCGCGCTGGCCGGCAGTTTGCTGCTCGCCGCCCCCACCCTCGCGCCGACCGGCGCGCCGCTCACCGGCAGCACCGCGTCGGCCGCGGTCCTGGCCGGCCCGAACCTCGCCGCCGGCAAGGCCGCCTCGGCCAGCACCAGCACCCAGAACTACGGCGCGTCCAACGTGACCGACGGGAACCAGAACAGCTACTGGGAGAGCGCCAACAACGCCTTCCCGCAATGGGTCCAGGTCGACCTGGGCTCCTCGGTCAGCACCAACCAGGCCGTGCTCAAGCTGCCTGGCTCCGGCTGGGGTTCGCGCAACCAGACCCTCGCCGTCCAGGGCAGCACCGACGGCCAGAACTTCACCGACCTGTCCGCCTCGGCGTCCCGGGCCTTCACCGCGCCCGGCAACACCGTGACCATCGACTACGGCGCGGCCACCGTCCGGTACCTCCGGATCCGGATCACCGCGAACACCGGCTGGCCCGCCGGTCAGCTGTCCGAGCTGGAGGTCTACGGACCGGCCACCGGTGACACCCAGGCTCCCACCGCCCCGGGCAACCTGTCGTTCGCCGAGCCCGGTACCGGCCAGATCCGGCTCGCCTGGACCGCGTCGACCGACAACGTCGGCGTCACCGGGTACGACGTGTACGCCAACGGCCAGCTGCGGACCAGCGTCGGCGGCGGCGTCACGACGTACACGGACACCCAGCCGGCCTCGACGTCGGTGACGTACTTCGTCCGGGCGAAAGATGCCGCGGGCAACCAGTCGCCGAACAGCAACAGCGTCACCCGCGGCGGCAGCTCCGGCCCGGGCAGCAACCTCGCGCTGCGCAAGCCGATCACGGCGTCCGGGTTCGTGCACACCTTCGTGGCGACGAACGCGAACGACGACAACGTCACGACGTACTGGGAGGGCAACGCCAACCCGGCCACGCTGACCACCGAGCTCGGCTCCAACGCCGATCTCAGCTCGGTCGTCGTCCGGCTCAACCCGGACAGCGCGTGGGGCAACCGGACGCAGACCTTCTCGATCCTGGGCCGGGAGCAGAGCGCTTCGGGGTTCACGACGATCGCGGCCTCGGCGGCGTACAACTTCAGCCCGTCGTCGGGCAACACCGTGACGATCCCGGTCAGTTCCCGGGCCGCGGACGTGCGGCTGAACTTCACCGGCAACACGGGCGCTCCGAGCGGCCAGGTCGCCGAGCTCCAGGTGATGGGCGTGCCCGCCCCGAACCCGGACCTCACGCTGTCCGGGGTGTCGTGGACGCCGACCTCGCCGGTCGAGACCGACACGATCACGGTCCGCGGCACCGTCAACAACACCGGTACGGCGGCCGCGGGTGCGACCAACGTCAACTTCTACCTCGGTGAGACCAAGGTCGGGACGGCTTCGGTCGGTGCTCTCGCGGCCGGCGCTTCGACGACCGTGACCGCGTCGATCGGGACCCGCGACGCGGGCAGCTACCCGCTGAGCGCGAAGGTCGACGAGGCGAACACGATCATCGAGCAGAACGACGCGAACAACTCGGCGAACAGCGCGTCGCCGTTGGTGGTGACTCCGGTGGCGAGCTCCGACCTGGTGGCGGGCGCGGTCACCTGGACGCCGGGCAACCCGTCGGCCGGAACCAACGTCGCGTTCTCCGTTGCCATCCGCAACCAGGGGTCGATCGCGTCGGCCTCGGGGGCGCACGGGATCACGTTGACGCTGCTGAACGGCAGCACCGTCGTACGGACTCTGACCGGGTCGTACTCGGGTGCGATCGCTGCTGGTGCGACTGCTCCGGCTGTCGCGTTGGGAAGCTGGCCGGCGGCGAACGGGCGGTACTCCGTCCGCGTCGTACTGGCTGACGACGCCAACGAACTGCCGGTGAAGCGGGCCAACAACACGTCGGAGCGGCCGTTCTTCGTGGGTCGCGGCGCGAACATGCCGTACGACCACCTGGAGGCCGAGGATGCGTCCGTCGGCGGTGGCGCCACGGTGGTCGGCCCGAACCGGACCATCGGTGATCTCGCCGGGGAGGCGTCCGGCCGGAAGGCCGTCACGCTGAACTCGAACGGCGCGTTCGTCGAGTTCACCACCCGGGCCAGCACGAACACCCTGGTCACCAGGTTCTCCATCCCGGACGCGGCCGGCGGTGGCGGCATCAACTCGACCGTCAACGTGTACGTCAACGGCGCGTTCCACAAGGCGCTGCCGCTGACCTCGAAGTACGCCTGGCTGTACGGCGCGGAAGCAAGCCCAGGCAACTCGCCGGGCGGCGATCCCCGCCACATCTACGACGAGGCGAACCTGATGCTCGACGGGACCTTCCCGGCAGGCACGAAGATCAAGCTCCAGAAGGACGCCGCGAACACCACGAACTACGCGATCGACTTCGTCGACACCGAGCAGGTGGCGCCGATCGCGAACCCGGGTTCGACGTACGCGGTGCCGGCCGGCTTCGGTCACCAGGACGTGCAGAACGCGCTCGACCGGGTCCGCATGGACACCACCGGCACCCTCGTCGGCGTCTACCTGCCGCCGGGTGACTACCAGACGTCGAGCAAGTTCCAGATCTACGGCAAGGCGGTCAAGGTGCTGGGCGCCGGCCCCTGGTACACGAAGTTCCGGGCGCCGACGACGCAGGACAACACCGACGTCGGGTTCCGCGCGGAAGCCTCGGCCAACGGGTCGTCGTTCACCGGCTTCGCCTACTTCGGCAACTACACCTCACGGATCGACGGGCCCGGCAAGGTGTTCGACTTCTCGTCCACCGCGAACATGACCATCGACAACATCTGGGTCGAGCACATGGTCTGCCTGTACTGGGGTGCCAACACCGACAACTCCACGATCAAGAACTCGCGGATCCGGAACATGTTTGCCGACGGCATCAACATGACCAACGGCTCGGCCGGCAACACCGTCAGCAACAACGACGCCCGCGCGACCGGGGACGACAGCTTCGCCCTGTTCAACGCCACCGATTCCGGTGGTGGCGAGGTCCGGGACAACGTCTTCGAGAACCTCACGTCGACGCTGACCTGGCGGGCGGCCGGCTTCGCGGTGTACGGCGGCACGAACAACGTGTTCCGCAACCTGTACGTCGCGGACACGCTCGTCTACTCCGGCATCACGATCAGCTCGCTCGACTTCGGCATCCCGATGGCCGGCTTCGGCGCGACACCGCCCACCCGCTTCGAGAACATCTCGGTGGTCCGCGCCGGCGGCCACTTCTGGGGCGGCCAGACCTTCCCCGGCATCTGGATCTACTCCGCCACCAAGATCTTCCAAGGCATCCGCCTCACCGACGTCGACATCGTCGACCCGACGTACTCGGGGATCATGTTCCAGACCGACTACGTAGGCGGAAGTCCCCTCTTCCCCGTCGCCGACACCATCCTCACCAACGTGTCGATCTCCGGCGCCCGCAAGTCCGGCGACGCCTACGACGCCAAGTCCGGCTTCGGCATCTGGGCCAACGAACTCCCCGAACCCGGCGAGGGCCCCGCCCGAGGGACCGCGGTCTTCAACAACCTCACCCTCACCAACAACGCGGTGGACATCCGCAACACCACGTCAACCTTCACCATCACCCGCAACTAGCCGCCCCCAACACAACGGCCGCCGACCATGGGTCGGCGGCCGTTCGCGTTCTCACGCCGACCCGGCTCACCTACCGTCCGGAAGGCTACCGAGTCCACTTCAGAGGACTCTACTGTCCTGAGCACAACCGACCTTACGCCTCTAGAACACCGGCAAAGAAAGGCTTTCGGGGCAGTTCGTCATCTGCCCCGGAATGCCCCGGTGTCTTGCCCAGGATCACGGCACGGTCGTGTGAAGGTCGAGCCTTGTCATCCGACAGGGCGGGGAAATGCCGGTTCACGTGTTCGTCGACGAGACGAAGTCCAAGGGGTTGCTGATGGCCGCGGCGGTCTGCCGTCCAGGGGACGTCGCCGTTCACCGCAAGGCACTACGGAGTCTGCTGCTGCCTGGGCAGGAGCGTCTGCACTTCAACCACGAGACCAACGCACGCCGCAAGCAGATCCTCGAGGTGATCTCCGAGTTCCGGATCCTTGCCGACCTGTACTCGGCTGACCGGGACACGCTCGACGCACGCCGCAGGTGTCTGGAGGCCATCGTGCGCGACCAGGCGGGAACCGCCGAGCGGCTGGTGGTGGAGCGCGAGGAGTCGACGTTCGACCACGACCGGAGAACGCTCCACGCCGCCTGCAATCGGTACAGATGCTTCGACCTACGGTGGGAACTGATGGTTCCGAAGCTGGATCCGTTGCTCTGGGTACCGGACGCCATCGCGTGGGCCTGGGTACGAGGCGGGCACTGGCGCCGTACCGTCGCGTCGTTCTGTCAGGTCCGTGACCCCTGACAGCGCGAGACCCGGCTCGTCCACCGTCCGGTGAGCTGCCGGGTCCACTTCACGTGACTCTTCTGTCCCGTGCGGTTCTTACTCTACTTGGTTGTTCTGGCAATGGCTGGGGCAGATGGGGATCTGCCCTGCGGCGGTGGCGGGAGATGGAGTGGGCTGCGGCGGTGAGGGCCAGGCAGGCGTAGCCGCAGCAGTCGGCGCATGAGGTGAGGATCTCAGCGCCGCGGGGTAATCCGGCGGTTCTCCGCGTCTGCCCCGAGGTTGAGGCGGTTCGGGGTCTGCAGCAGGCGGTGGCCGGTTGGGGTGAGGGAGTGCAGGGCCGTTCCACCCGCTCGGTGGGTGGTGATCAGGCCGGCCGCGCGGAGGATGCGGGTGTGGTCGGAGGTGGAGGCCAGGGAGATTTCGCAGCGGCGTGCGAGTTGCGTCGTACTGGCTGAGGCGAGCAGGGATCGGAGGACTGTCGCGCGGGTGCGGCCTAGTAGGTCGGCCAGGGCGTCGGAGTCGGGCTCGTCGAGTTCGAGGTCCGCGCAGGGGTAGACGAGCACGGGGCGCCGGCCGGGGAGGTCGAGTGCCAGGCACTCGGCGGTGAAGGCGGACGGGTACAGCTGCAGGCCCCGGCCGTCCAGCTGGATGTCGAGCGTCGGCCCAGTGCTCAGTCCGTACGACGTGAGGACCGGATCCGCCCACGTGATGTCCGGGTGCAGCCCGCCGAGCATCGCGTCGGCCCCGCCGTGCAGCAACGCTCGGGAGCGGAGCGCGAGGTCCGCGCCGTACCGGCGTTCGAGCTCGCCGCCGGACGGCGTCAGTACCTGCCGGTGAAAATCCCGTACGGCGTTGCCGAGCGCGCGCCGCGAGCCGGCGCGCCCGGCCAGCAGGCCTTCCATGAACAGCTCCACCTGCGCGGGCAGCCACGGGCCGAGCTGGTCCCTGACGACCTCGGCCGGCGTATCGCAGAGCACCTCGACCGCCGGCTCCAGCCCGGGCGCCTCGACGACCGGCGTGAGGAAGTCCGGGAACTGCCCGCCGGGCGCTATCAGCTTGAACAGCGGCCGCATCGACGGCCGTACCCGCGGTCCGGCCACCCGCCGCCAGCGCCGCGCGGCCGGCGGAATCGCGCGGTCCCCGAGCCCGCGGGCCGCGAGCGCCGCCTCCCACAGCGGTTCGGGCTCGACCGGGAACACCACCCGCCCGAGGTCCGCCGCCGTGAAATGGATCCGGATCACAGCCCGATTGTGCCCACCCCACAACCGATCCGGCGAGCCCTTCCGCCAGACCCGAAACAACCGGGACGCCGGTCCTCGCTCAGCCGGACGAGTACGACGGCCGACCCCACCGGAAGCGCGTCCTTCTCAGCACCTCGGCGGCGGGCTCCAACCGGGCACGAGCCTTCGGTCCAGTCCGAAACCGGTCGCCGCGGCTTCCGCCGGAATCCACCCTGACCGGATGAGACTCCGCGCACTCGCAGCCCTCGTCCTCACCGCCGCGGCCGTCGGCCAGCCGCTCGCCGCCCAGGCCCACCTCCCGGACCCGTCGGCCGCCGCCGCGACCCAGGCGCACCACCTGGACCGATCGACCGGCGCCACACCTCACGCCCACCTCCCGAAGCGATCGACCACCGTCACACCCCAGACCCACCACCCGAGCCGCCCCACGTCGTACGTTGTGTCGACCACGCCCGGCGACACCCCGGAAGGAATCGAGGTCACCCGTGGCGGCACGATCTACGTCACCAGCGTGGGGACCGGCGCCGTCTTCAAGGGCTCGGTCCGCGACCCACGGCTGCGGCTCTGGCTGGCCCCGGGGCGCGACGGGCGCACCTCCGCGACCGGGATCCACACCGACCGCTGGGGGCGCGTCCTGGTCGCCGGCGCGGGCACCGCGAAGCTCTTCCTGTACGACGCCCGCGGCCGTCTCCTGGTAGCGAGAGCCGCGCAAGAAGGGGCCTTCCTCAACGACTTCGTCGTCGTCGGCAACTACGTCTACGTCACGGACTCCGCCAACAACCAGATCTGGCGAGCGACGCTCACCAAGCACGGCCTAGGCAAACTTGAGCCGTGGCTGACCCGCGACCAGATCCAGCCGATCCCGTACTTCCTCAACGGGATCGTCAGCGACGGCCGCGTCCTGCTGGTCGGCGAACAGGGCCAGGACCTCACGTACCGGATCGACCTGCGCACCAAGCAGGTCCGGCCGCTCGAGGTCGACGGCATCCTGTCCGGCGACGGCTACCTGCTCGAAGGGTGCCGCCTGTACGCCGTCTACAACGCCGGCGGCGGCAAGTACGTGACCCGCCTGGCGATCCTCGACCACACCCTCACCCGAGCGACCCTGCGGGCCGACTCCCAGCCCGGCGCACCCGGCGCGACGCCGACGACGATCGCCCGCGACGGGAACCGGCTGCTCTGGGTCAACAGCCAGCTCGACGTGGCGCCCGGCACCCCGCCGTACACGGTGTCCGTGGTCCCAGGACTGCTCTAGAGATCGTCCGCCACGCCGTACAGGATCTCGCCCGCCTCCAGCACCTTCTCGCGGTCCTCCGGACTGAGGTTGGTGAGGATGGCGTCGAGCGCCTGTCCGGCGTCGGCGCGCATGTGCGCGACGGTCTCGGTGCCCTGCTCGGTCAGCTCGACCGCGGTCGCGCGGCCGTCCAGGGTGTCGGGGCGGCGGCGGACCAGCCCCGCCGTCTCCAGGACGGCGACGGTCGTGGTCGCGGTCGGCTGCGAGCAGGGCACCTTGTTCGCGATCGTGCCGATCCGGACCGGCTGCTCACGGGCGATCACCAGCAGCGCGATGAACTGGGTCGGGTGCATCGAGGTGGACATCGCGGTCCGGCGCAGATGCCGGACGATCCGGTGCATCGCCACCATCAGGTGGACTGCCTTCTCGTCCAGCACGATCAACCCCGTCGGTCAGGCCGCCCGGATCTCCGGTCGGTAGATGTCCACCCATGTTGCCAGTGAGGGCAACTGTTCCAGGTTCTGCCGCGCACCGGCATCGGATTCACCCTGAAGACTCGCTGAGAACTTTGCCCGGTCCGGGTGCCCGAGGAGCGGCTCGCCGCGCTCGAAGTGGGTCGTCACGACTCCACGCCGAGCAGGACGCCGTGGTGCTTCGGGCGGTCGATCTCGTCGAGCAGGGCGATGGCGAGGTCGGCGTACGAGATGCGGCTGGCCGAGTTGCCGGGGGCGAAGCGGTAGGAGCCGGTGCGGGCGGGGTTCTCGTGGTCGAAGTCGCCGCTCGGGGTGATCGAGACCCAGTCGGCCGACGACGCCGCCAACTGGTCGGCTGCCGCCTGGTGCGCCGCGAAGAACTCGCGGTACTCCCGGGGGTAGCCGGGTGAGTCCATCAGGAGGGTCCCGTTGTCGGTGGCAAGGATCGACGCGAGTCCGACCCAGATCAGGCGGGTTGTTCCAACCCCTTCCGCCAAGGCTCTGCCTGCGCGGGGGAAGAAGCCGGGGGCGGGGTCGTACACGGCGGCGACGACCGCGTCGTGCTCGGCCGCGAGGAGCGCGACCGCCTCGCGGTCGGTGACGTCCGCGGCGATCGCGTCCAGATCGGCGTACTTGCTGGGGTCCCGGACGGCCGCGGTGACCTCGTGCCCGCGTCGGCGGGCCTCCTCGGCGGCCGCCCGTCCCGCTCGTCCGCCCGCGCCGAACACCAAGATCCTGCTCATGCTGAAGGTCCCTTCTCGTCGTGTCCGGCGAAGGTAGGCGCAGCGCCGGTTACCGCCCGGATACTGGCTAGGCTGGTGGCATGGAGCCGTTGCGCGCGGACATGTTCGACGAGATCTGCCCCTCGACGCTGAACCCGTTCCGGTTCGGCCGGGACAAGTGGGCAGCCCTGGTGATCGCCTGCCTGGAGGACGGCCCCCGCCGCTTCTCCGAGCTCCGCGTCCCGCTGCACCGGGTCACCCCGAAGGTTCTGACCCAGTCCCTGCGCCACCTCGAGCAGGACGGCCTGATCAGCCGTACCGAGTACGCCGTACCGGTGCGCCGCGTCGTCTACGAGCTCACCCCGCTCGGCCACAGCATGCTCGGCCCCATCCGCACCGCCTGCCACTGGACCGCCACCCACTGGGACGAACTCCTCGACGCCCGCGAATCCAGCGTGTGACGTCGTTCACTAGGAGGCCCGTTCGGCGCAGATAGAGGTCTGCTCGGCGAACCACCAGTACCGCGGGTGGTCTGCCGTTGGTAGAAAGGGGGCGGCGCCCGGGCGCGCCGACCGGCTATCGACGAGGAGTCCGCGACCGTGACCAGTTCCGAGCCCCAGTCCCCAGCGCTGTCGAACCTGATGCACGAGGAGCGGCGCTTCGACCCGCCGGCCGAGCTCGCCGCCCAGGCGAACGTCAAGGCCGACGCCTACGAGACGGCCGCCGCGGACCTGGAGGGGTTCTGGGCCGAGCAGGCCAAGCGGCTGACCTGGGCCGTCGAGCCGACCGAGACGCTGGACTGGAGCAACCCACCGTTCGCCAAGTGGTACGCCGACGGCAAGCTCAACGCGGCGTACAACTGCGTCGACCGGCACGTCGAGAACGGCCTCGGCGACCGGGTCGCGTACTACTTCGAGGGCGAGCCGGGTGACACCCGCGAGATCACCTACGCCCAGCTCAAGGACGAGGTCAGCAAGGCCGCGAACGCGCTGCTCGAGCTGAACGTGAAGCCCGGCGACATCGTCGCGATCTACATGCCGATGATCCCCGAGACCGTGGTCGCGATGCTGGCCTGCGCCCGGATCGGCGCCCCGCACACGGTCATCTTCGGCGGCTTCTCCGCGGACGCGCTGAAGGGCCGCATCCTGGACTGCGACGCCCGCGTCGTGATCACCTCCGACGGCGGCTACCGCCGCGGCGCCCCGGCCGCACTGAAGCCCGCCGTCGACACGGCGCTCGAGGACTGCCCGGACGTGCGCAACGTGCTCGTGGTGAACCGGACCGGCCAGGAGACCGCGATGGCCGAGGGCCGCGACCTGTGGTGGGAGGACTTCGTCGGCAAGCAGTCGGCCGAGCACACCCCGGAGGCGTTCGACGCCGAGCACCCGCTGTACGTGATGTACACGTCCGGCAGCACGGGCAAGCCGAAGGGCATCCTGCACACCACCGGCGGCTACCTGGTGGGGACGTCGTACACGCAGTGGGCGGTCTTCGACCTCAAGGCCGACACTGACGTCTACTGGACCGCCGCCGACATCGGCTGGGTCACCGGGCACAGCTACATCGTGTACGGCGCGCTGGCGAACGGGACCACCTCGGTCCTGTACGAGGGCACGCCTGACACCCCGCACCAGGGCCGCTGGTGGGAGATCGTGCAGAAGTACAAGGTCTCGATCCTGTACTGCGCGCCGACCGCGATCCGGACCTTCATGAAGTGGGGCAAGGAGATCCCGGCCAAGTTCGACCTGTCGACGCTGCGGGTGATCGGGTCGGTCGGCGAGCCCATCAACCCCGAGGCCTACGTCTGGTACCGGGAGAACATCGGCGGCAACAACGCGCCGGTGGTCGACACCTGGTGGCAGACCGAGACCGGGATGCACATGATCTCCCCGCTGCCCGGCGTCACCTCCGGCAAGCCCGGCGCGGCGATGAAGGCGATCCCGGGCGTGAGCGTCGACGTCGTCGACGACGCGGGCAAGTCGGTGCCGAACGGCTCGGGTGGTTACCTGATCATCGACAAGCCGTGGCCGTCGATGCTGCGCACGCTGTGGGGCGACGACGAGCGCTTCAAGGAGACCTACTGGTCGCGCTGGCCGGGCGTGTACTTCGCGGGCGACGGCGCCAAGAAGGACGAGGACGGCGACATCTGGCTGCTCGGCCGGGTCGACGACGTGATGAACGTGTCG
Source organism: Kribbella italica (assembly GCF_014205135.1). Classification (NCBI taxonomy): domain Bacteria; kingdom Bacillati; phylum Actinomycetota; class Actinomycetes; order Propionibacteriales; family Kribbellaceae; genus Kribbella; species Kribbella italica. Next base: position 6,924,709 of record NZ_JACHMY010000001.1, on the reverse strand, counting down.
GGCCACCGGCTGTCCACGACCGAGATCGAGTCCGCGCTGGTCTCGCACCCGAAGGTCGCCGAGGCCGCCGTGGTCGGCGCCTCGGACCCGACGACGGGCCAGGCGATCGCGGCGTTCGTCATCTTGCGCTCCGAGGCGGGTGACGGCGGGCCGGACGTCGTCCAGGAGCTGCGCAACCACGTCGCCAAGGAGATCGGACCGATCGCGAAGCCGCGCCAGATCATGGTCGTGGCCGAGCTGCCCAAGACCCGCTCGGGCAAGATCATGCGCCGCCTGCTGCGCGACGTCGCCGAGAACCGCGAGGTCGGCGACGTCACCACGCTGGCCGACTCCACGGTGATGGACCTGATCAAGACCAACCTCGAGTCCGGCAAGGCCGACGAGGACTGAGCGTCGCTTCAGCCTGTACGCCGCCTGAGCCGGCGTACAGGCTGAATCCGGTTGCGACGGCTTGCCGGCGCTGCTGGAATGACGCTGTGCCGGCACCCCAAGGATTCGACTACGCGTCCCGCCCCGACGGGACCGTCCGCATCACCCATCACGGCAAGCCGGCCACCGTACTGCGCGGCGCCCGCGCCGCCGAGTTCCTCGCCGAGGTCGACGACGACCCGCAGGAAGTGATGGCGCGCTGGACCGGCAACTACAAGCGCGGCAACGAGCGGACGGGCAAGAACCACCCCCGCAACCGCCGCTGAGATGAACCGGGCCGAGCCCTAGCCTGAGCTGGTGGTGAACCTGGAGGCGAAGCGGATCGCCAAGACCAACGACGAGCGGGCGGCGCTGGCGGCTCGGCGGGGGTGGGACATCCGGCTGGAGGCGCCCGGGTTCGCCGACCGGTGGCGGTACGCGTTGCCGTTCAGTCTGCGCGGCAAGCAGGAGCTCTCGTTCGGGGTGGTGAGCGGGCGGCACCACGGGCTGCGGTTCACGGCGTTCGACTACCACCGCCAGGTCACGCTGGAGGCGGTGCGCGACGCCTGGAGGGACGTGGCGGCGCCGAAGGCCGGCGCCGTCCGGATCAACACGGTGTGGGTGATCGAGCTGCCGGCGAAGGTGCCCTGGTTCCAGATCGTGGAAAACGCCGACCCGGCGTACGACCTGAAGGACATGCCGGAGCCGGCCACGCCGAACTCGAACTTCAACCTCTGGTACCGCCTGGTGAACACCAACCCGCAGGTCGCCGCCCAGGTCCTGCACCCGGAGCTGATGAAGTTCATGCGTCGTCACAAGCTGCACACCTGGGCCTTGATGGAGCAGGAGCTGCTGGCCACGGTCTACCCGATCTTCGGCCGCACCAAGCCGGACGAGCTGGTCGAGACCCTCGATCGCCTGACGGCCCTGATCGGGCTGCTGCCGCTGCCGGCCCTGGAGCAGTACCGATGACCGCGCTGGTGGCGATCCTCCACGCCGGCCTCGCCGCCGCGTGGGTCGGCGGCATGGCGTACTCCTTGTTCGTCGTCCAGCCCAAGCTCGCGAAGTTCTACGCCAGGGACCCGGAGACCCGCGAGACGCTCACCGTGGTCATTGCCTCAGGCAACCGCTGGAAGGTGGTCGGGCTGATCGCGGTGATCGCCTCCAGCGGCGGCGTCCTGCTGGCGCTGGACCCGGATCACTGGTGGATCCACGCCGTGAAGGGCGTCCTGCTGCTCGCCGCGAGCGCGATCTTCTGGTACGTGTCGTGGCGCCACTGGCCTCGACGGGTCTTCGCGACCTCGGCCGAGGTTCCGGCGTACCAGGCCCGGCTGCGGTGGCTCGCCACGATCATGCTCGCCCTGGCCGGTACGGCGTTCGCGCTCGGCGTCGCCGCGGCGCATGTTTGATACTTGATCAGGTGGTGCGGTAGGCGACGGTGATGTCGTAGCGGTCGGAGCGGTACGTCGAGCGGCCGCATTCGATGACATCACCGGTGGCGGTCCGGGGAGCCGAGGTGATGATCAGGCAGGGGGTGGCCTGGTCGATGCCGAGCAGCGCGGCGTCCTCGGGGGTGTCGGGTGGGGCGGCGACGATCGAGGCGGAGACCATGCCGAGGGAGACGCCGAAGCGGGCCGCCAGTTCGCCGTACAGGGAGAGCTCGTCGAAGGAGAGCTCGTCGAGGCCCGGGAAGCGCTTGAGGGAGAGGTTGGTGCGCTCGATGGCCATCGGCTCGCCGTCGGCGGTGCGGAGGCGGACCAGGTGCAGGTACGGGGTGCCGACCGGCTCCTCCAGCTCGGCGGCGAGGGTCCCGTCGGCGGTGCCGACGCGGTGCTCGAGGACCTTGGCGCCCGGCGTGATGCCGCGGGCGCGCATGTCCTGGCTGAACGACGACGCGAGCAGCTTGTTCGGGCGTGGTTCGGCGACGAACGTGCCACCGCCGGGACGCCGGGCGGCCAGGCCCTCGGCGACGACGCGGTCGACCTCCTGGCGGACCGTCATCCGGGCCACTCCGAACCGCTCGGCCAGCACCCGCTCCGAGGGCAGCACCGTCCCGGCCGTCAGGCTGCGGGTGAGTCGCTCCAGGATCTCGCGGATCTGGTCACCCTTCGGCCGGTCGGTCCGCAGCTCGGTCGGGAGCTCGGCGAGGTCACCGGGGTTGTTCCTTGGGCGGGCCATGGTGTCGTGTTCCCTGGGGATCTGGCCGGCAAACCGGTTGCCGGGGCTCGGTCGTTCGTAGCGTTGCGGTCGGTCGACCGTTCACCGACAGTACTGGCCGGAGCCCCAGGACGGCCAGCGATCATCTTCCCAAACCGAGGCCCCCCGCGTCGAGCGGCGGAGGGTGTGATCCGCACGGGAAAGCGTTTGCCCGAAACGTACGGGCGGTCCGTCGTGAAGGCCGCGCGGAGGTCGCGTCAAGAGCGGACCCGCCGGGAAACCGTTAGAATGGTGTGCGAGCTTCGGCTCTGGTGTGCCGGGAAGTCTGGTCGGCGATCTGTCCGACGACCCCGAGCGAAGGGCCTGCCGATGAGCCCCCGACGATCGCTGAACAAGCGCCGCGCCTTCCCCCGCATCCTGGGCAGCGAGCGGGCGTACCTGGCCGACATGCTGCGGGCCGAAACCACCGGCGGCCTGGTGCTGGTGGGCGCGGCGGTGATCGCGCTGATCTGGGCGAACTCGCCCTGGCAGGACGCCTACCACCACCTCCGGGACGCGCAGCTCGGTCCGCTGACCGTCGAGGCGTGGGCCTCGGACGGCGCGCTCACGCTGTTCTTCTACCTGGCCGGCGTCGAGCTGAAGCGGGAGTTCACCGTCGGCACGTTGTCCCGGTTCAGCGAGGGCGTCGTACCGATCGCGGCGGCGCTGGCGGGGATGGTGATGCCCGCGCTGATCTTCGTGACGATCAACCTGACCGTTGCCGACGGCAAGCCTCACGGCTGGGCGGTGCCGACGGCGACGGACATCGCATTCGCGCTCGCCGTCCTGGCGATCGTCGGGTCCTCGCTGCCGAGCGCGTTGCGGGCGTTCCTGCTCACGCTCGCGGTGGTCGACGACTTCGGCGCGATCCTGGTGATCGCCGCGGTCTTCTCGAAGGGACTGCACCTGGTCGCGCTGCTCGTCGCGGTCGCGCTGATCGTCGCCTTCTACGCCCTGCAGAGGTTCCGCGTCCGGAGCCCGCTGCTGTACGTGCCGCTCGTGCTCGCGGCCTGGTGGTTCATGCACGAGTCCGGCATCCACGCCACGATCGCCGGCGTCGCGCTCGGGCTCGCGACGCGGGTGCTGCCGGACGAGGGCGAGAAGGCGTCGCCCGCGGAGCGGGTCGAGCACCGGTTGCGGCCTTGGTCGGCCGGTGTCGCGGTGCCGTTGTTCGCGTTGTTCGCGGCGGGAGTCACGCTGAGCGGTTCGGCGCTGCGCGAGATGCTGACCGACCCGGTCGCGATCGGGGTGGTCGCCGGGCTGCTGGCCGGCAAGACGATCGGCGTCTTCGGCGGCGCGTGGGTGACCACACGCTTCACCCGGGCCGAGCTGAACGCGGACCTGTCCTGGCGCGATGTCGGAGCGGTCTCGGTGCTGGCCGGCATCGGGTTCACGGTCGCGTTGCTGATCGCGCAGCTCGCGTTCGCCGGGGACGTCGCCCAGATCGAGCGCGCGAAGGCGGCCGTCCTGATCGCGTCGCTGCTGGCCGCGCTGATCGCGTCGGTACTGCTGTTCAGGCGCAACCGCGTGTACGCCGACTGACCGACACCGTACGCCGGCCTGGCGGACACCGGCGCGGGCGGACCTGCACCACTCACCAACTCGGCGCGCCGGCAGCCGGTCACGCTCAGCGCCGAAGCGGACCAGGCTGTTTCGGGTGGTTGGTGAGTGCTGCACGTTCACCCGCGGGTCGGTGTCCGGCGATTGGGTACCGGCTGTTCGCCGTACGCGACGGTAGGGTCGGGGTAGGGACGGAAGGAGCGCCATGTCGATGGGGCAAGAGGACGAGCCGACGGTCGGGCAGCTCGTCGCGAACGCCAGCCGGGATCTGTCCAGCCTGGTGCGCAGCGAGATCGAGCTGGGCAAGGCCGAGCTGAAGAAGACCGCGGTGAAGGCCGGGACCGGGGCCGGGCTGTTCGGCGGCGCCGCGTTCCTCGGGCTGCTCGCGATCATCCTGCTGTCCATCGCCGCGGCGTACGGCGTCAGCGCGCTCGGGCTGCACCCGGCGCTGGCGTTCCTGATCGTGGCGGTGGTGTACCTGCTGATCGCCGCCGTCCTCGTGCTGATCGGCAAGAACCAGCTCGGCCAGGCGAAGGGCCCGCAGCGCGCGATCGAGACCTCGAAGGAGTCGGTCGAGGCGCTCAAGGCGGTCGGGAAGGGCGACTGAGTCCCGCCGGAGTCTCCGACCTGCTCGTCGACGGGCCGTGGTCGCACGCCCTGGTCGCGGCCAACGGCGCCCGGTTCCACGTCGCCGAGTGCGGCGCGGCGGACGATCCCCTGGTGCTCTTCCTGCACGGTTTCCCCGAGTTCTGGTGGGCCTGGCGGCATCAGCTGCCGGCCGTCGCCGCGGCCGGGTACCGCGCGGTCGCGATGGACCTGCGCGGGTACGGCGCGAGCGACAAGACGCCGCGCGGGTACGACCCGTTCACGGTGTCGGCCGACGTGTCCGGCGTGATCCGCTCGCTCGGCGCGTCGGAGGCGGTCGTGGTCGGGCACGGCTGGGGTGGGTTCGTCGCGTGGTCGGCCGCCGTACTGGCTTCTCGGCAGGTGCGGGCGGTGGCGGCCGTGTCAGCTCCGCATCCGTTGATGCTGCTGCGGTCGGGGCGGCCGCGGGCGGCGGCTCAGGTCGGGTGGTTCCAGCTGCCGATCCTGCCTGAATGGCGATTGCTGGCGCACGACGGGATCCACATCGAGCAGCTGCTGCGGGCTTGGGCTGCGCCGGGTGGGGACTTCCCCGATGCCGAGGCGTCGCGGCGGTACCGGGCGGCGCTGCAGGTCTGGCCGGCGCCGCACTGTGCGCTGGAGTACCACCGGTGGTTCGTGCGGTCGCGGCTGCGGACCGACGGGCGGCGGTACTCAGCGCGGATGCGCGAGCCGATCGACGTACCGGTGCTGCAGTTGCACGGTGGCCTTGACGGCGCGGTTGCGCCGGCGAGCTGGATCACGCCGCCGGAGTTGATCACGGCGCCGCTGCGGCACGAGGTGCTGACGACGGTCGGGCACTTCCCGCACGAGGAGGCGCCCGACCAGTTCACGGACGTCCTGCTGGATTGGTTGGGGACGGTCTAGGAGATCGCCTCGGGGCCGATCGTTCCGGTGACCTTCCAGTCGCCGGCCTTCTGGTCGAGCCGGAAGGTGAGCCAGCGTCCGGCGAGGCAGCCGCGCCAGATGCCCGCGTCGATCTCCACGTGGCCGGCGCGATCGACGATCTTGCCGACGTTGACGTACGGGCCTCCGGCGTCAGGGGCGCAGGGGTCGGCGAGCACTGGACGCTTGGCGATCCACTCGACCTTCTGCGGGGCGAGGAGGCTCGCGATCCCTGTCTTCTCCAGGTCGGTGAACGGCTTGCCGCGGGCACCGTTCTCGTTCTCCTGCGCGGCGTCGGTGACGTAGTACGCCGGGGCGCCGGGCTCGCGCTCGATGATGCCCTTGAGCGCGGCCGCCCAGATCCGGATGTCCTCGGACAGGACGAGCGCCTGCGCTGTCCCGGGCCTGACGCTCGGCTGGGTCGTCGTGACGGCCGGGGCCGGGAGGGTGGTGGGTTGCGGGAGGTTCTGGCGGACGACGAACGCGCCGCCGAGCACGATCACCACTGCCGCTGCGCCGGCGAGTACCGGAGTGAAGCGGCGGTTTCGGGATCCGCCGCCGGCCGCGTCGCGGCTTCCGGCGGTCGCCGTGGCGCGGTGATCGGTTTTCGGGTCTTTGATTGCTTCAGGCAAGCGATCGACCTGGTTCTCCTTGCTGACAAAGGTTTCCCGTAGCAGGTCGCCGAACTCGTCGTCGGACTTGGTCATCTCGTCGCTCCTAGATCGGCGCGCAGGGCCGCCAGGCCCCGGGCCGCGTTGGACCGCACCGTGCTCGCCGTACAGCCGAGCACGGACGCGATCTCGTCGTCCGGAAGATCCTCGTAGTACCGCAGGACCAGTACGGCGCGTTGCCGGCGCGGCAGCGTCGCGAGCAACCGCCACGCCGCGTCACGCTCGACCTGCCGGCCGCTCAGGTCCTCGGTCGACGGTGTTTCGTCCAGCTTGGCCAGCGGGAGCTCCCGGTTCTTCAACCGGCGCCGCCAGCTGAGGAACTCGTTCACCACCATCGTCCGCAGGTAGGCCTCCGGGTGCTCCAGCCGCCCGATCCGCCTCCACTTGCGATGGGCGCGGGCGAACACGGTCTGCACCAGGTCCTCGGCGGTGTGCACGTTCCCCGCCAGCATCAAGGCGACCCGCAGCAGCCGCCGCTCGCTCGACCGCACCACGTCGTCGAACGCCGAAGCCATCTCGCTGGTCACCGTCACACTCTCCCAACGCCACAGCTCAACGGATCTGCTGCACCGCCGGGAGAAAAAGATCAGGTAGAGGCGGGGCCGGGCACCGCGGCGACGGGGGCGCGGGTGCGGGGGCGGGCGCGGTGGCGCGCGGGGGCGGACGCGGGAGCGCGGGGAGCGGGAGCGCGGGGAGCGCGGCAGGGGGTGCAGCGGCGCGGGCGGGTGCAGTGGCTCGGCGGCGGTGGCGCGGGGCGCGGGAGTGGGTGCAGTGGCGCGGGGCGTGGCTGCTGGGCCACGGCGGCCGGAGGTGGTGGCGGGGAGCTCGGCGGCGGAGCCGCTCGTGGGCGGGGCGACGCCCCCGCCCCCGATCAGGTGCGGGTGGAGACTTCCTTCGTGGCTCGGGTGCCCTGGTCTGCCGCATCGGCGACCTGGGCCGCGGGAGCGCGGGGCGCGGGAGGCGGGTGCAGTGGCGCAGGGGCGGGAGCGGTGGCGCGGGAGCGGCGGCGTAGCTCGGGAGCCGGGGCGGGGGCGTGGCGGCGAGGCCACGGTGGCCGGAGGCGGAGCTGCTCGTGGGCGGGGCGACGCCCCGCCCTCGATCAGGTGCAGGTGCGGGTGGAGACCTCCTTTGTCGCTCGGGTGCCCTGGTCGGCTGCGTCGGCGACCTGGGACGCGGTGAGGACGTAGCCGGTGCGGTTGTCTTCGACGGAGGCGGCGAAGACCACGCCGTACACGGTGCCTCGGGTGGAGATGAGGGGGCCGCCGGAGTTGCCGGGGCGGACCGAGGCCCAGATCGAGAAGGCCTTGCGGGTGACCGTGCGGTCGCCGTAGATGTCGGGGCCGCGGAGGCGTTCCTCGGAGCGGATCCGGGCGGGCTCGGAGTTGAACGGGCCGTTCTCCGGATACCCCAGGACGATGGACGCGGCGTCGGCCTTGCCGCTGTCGTCGAAGACCAGCGGCTGGGCGTTCAGTTTCGGCACGTACAGCACCGCGACGTCGATCTCGGGGTCGAACAGCACCACCCTCGCGTCGTACGAGCGCTTGTCGACCTCGACCTTCGGGTTCTCGACACCCGCGACGACGTGCGCGTTCGTCATCACCCGCTGCGGCGCGTAGACGAACCCGGAGCCCTCGAGACCGCGCGAGCAGTTCGCGACGCCGGTCACCTTCGCGATCCGGCTGTACGCCGCCCGGACCGCCGGCGTCCGCCCGATCCCGCCGTCCGGCGGCTGGGTCTCGCGGATCCGCTCCGGCACGAACGGGTCGAGGAAGCGCGGGAACAGATCGGTGTTCACCACGTCGTTGAACGCCTGCAGCGCCTGGTCGGCGCGGTTCGGCAGCACCTCGTCGACCTTGGCCAGCACCTGCGAACCGCGCACCGCCGACGTCACGTCCGGGATCCGCGCACCGCTCACGGCGACGCCGAGCACCCACGACACGACCAGCACCGACGCCGCGGCCAGCGCGGCACCGCCGAGCGCGTCGACGGCCTTGACGGGTTTCCAGGAGATCTTGTTTCTCAGCCTCGAGCCGAGCAGCGCGCCGACCGTCCGCCCGATCGAGGCCAGCAGGATCACCAGCACCAGCGCCGCGAACGACACCTCGACGCTCGGCGAGAAGTTGTCCAGGATCTTCGGTACGCCGTACACGCCGACGGCCGCGCCGGCCAGCAGGCCGAGCGTCGCGCAGGCGCCGAGGATGAAGCCCTCGACGTACCCGGAGATGGCCACCAGCACGGTGACCGCCACCAGCACCCAATCGAGAATGCTCACTCCACACCCTCCGGACGCCCCAAGTCGTGCTCGATGGCAGTCAGCCGCCGCTCCTCCTGCGACCGCTGCCCCTCACTCCGCCAGGCCGCCTCGACCAGTCGGTCGGGCAACGGTACGACGTGAGCCGGGTCCCAGTCGCGCGCCCAGCCGCCGAGCAGCAGCAATTTGTCGAGCAGCCCGGCGGTGAAGCCCCAGATGAACAGGTCGTCGATCAGGAACGCCGGACCGGTGAAACCGGACGGGTGGACGCAGTTGACCCGGTTCGCCGGGTCGGCGAGCGCGGACAGCGCGACGCGGTGCACCGAGGCGACCTCGGCCGGGTCGACCACGGCGACCGGTGACGGTTCGCGCCACCAGGCGAGGACCGGGGAGACGCCGAAGTTGCTGACCGGGACCCAGAGCGCGGGCCAGACCGCGAACACCTCGACGCCGGTCGGGTCGAGCCCGGTCTCCTCCTCGGCCTCGCGCAACGCCGTACGGATCAGGCCCTCGGTGCCGGTGCCGTCCTCCTCGTCGCTGCGGCCGCCGGGGAAGGCCATCTGGCCGGCGTGCGAGCGCAGCGTCCAGGAGCGTTCGGTGAGCAGTACGTCGGGGCCGTCGGTGTCGTTGCCGTCGGCAAGCAAAATGAGGACGGCGGACTCGCGGACGGCGGGGTCGTCGGGTGGGAGGAAGCGCGAGAGCTCGTTGGGATCAACGGTTTTCGAGGCCGTGAGCAGGTGGTTGAGCCAGGCCGGAAGGTCGGCGTCGAACGTCGTCGCGGTCACAGGTCGACCCCCAGTTTTTCCTTCACCAGTTGGTCGAGCTGCTGCTGGGACTTGAGTACGCCGCGGTGCACGTAGACGACCTTGCCGTCCTGGTCGACGAACGCGGTCAACGGCGGACCACCAACCTTGAGCGGCTGCTGAACGGCCTTCTCGGCGTCGACCAGATGGGGGTAGGTGAGGCCGTTCTCCCCCGCGAACTTCGTCGCCAGCTCGCGCCGGGGATCGGCGTAGTCGATGCCGAGGAGCTTGAGTTTCCCCGCGGACTTCTTCTGCAACTCGGCGAGGTACGGCGCTTCTTCGCGACACGGGCCGCACCACTGGGCCCAGACATTCACCACGAGCGGGCCGCGCAGATCAGCAAGCCGTACGTCGGGGCCGTCCCCGAGACACGGCAAGCTCACATCGGGTAGGCCGTTGGTAACCGGCGGCTTGGAGGGCTCAGCCTCACAGGCCAGTGCTTGCTCAGGAGCCTTGGTGGTCGGCGCGCTGCTGGGCTTCTCGGTGCCGCAGGCGGTGAGAAGGAGAAGCCCGGCGACGCTCAGCGCCGGTACGACACGGCGGAGCCGCGAGGGGCGGGGGCGGGCTCGCATCCCCCACACCCCGGGGGCGAGGCGGCGGAGCCGCGAGCCCGAAATGGTCACGCGGGGACCTTGACCAGCTTGGCGGCCAGCTCGGGGTCCGTGGGGCCGGTGCCGTAGGACGGGCACCACTGGGCGATGGGGCAGGCGCCGCAGGCGGGCTTCTTGGCGTGGCAGCGGCGGCGGCCGTGGAAGATGAGGCGGTGGGACAGCATCGTCCAGTCCTTCTTCGGGAACAGCGCGCCGATCAGGTGCTCGACCTTGACCGGGTCCTCCTCCGTGGTCCAGCCGAAGCGGCGGACCAGGCGGCCGAAGTGGGTGTCGACGGTGATGCCGGGGACGCCGAACGCGTTGCCGAGGACGACGTTCGCGGTCTTGCGGCCGGTGCCGGGGAGCTTGACGAGTTCCTCCAGCTTGCCGGGCACCTCCCCGTCGTACTCGTCGACGAGCGCCTGGCCGAGCTTGAGCACGCTGTTGGTCTTCGCCCGGAAGAACCCGGTCGGCTTGAGGATGGCCTCCATCTCCTCGCGATCGGCCTCGGCGTACGCCTGCGCCGTCGGGTACCGCGAGAAGAGCGTCGGGGTCACCTTGTTCACCGTCACGTCGGTGGTCTGCGCCGACAGGATCGTCGCCACCAGCAGTTCCAGCGGCGTGGTGAAGTCGAGCTCGCAGTGCGCGTCGGGGTAGGTGTCGACGAGCACCTTGTGCATCTTGCGCGCCCGCCGGACCAGCTGCGTCGGCGTCTCGTCGACGTACACCGGAGCCTTCCGCGGCAGCTTCACGGGCGGGTGCAGGACCGGAGCCGGAACCGGGTGCGGGTTGGGGTCCGCGACGCGCTGGGTCATGCAGGCCAGCCTACGTGCGGCACTCCACCCGATATCCGCGGCTCGCTCCCTGGACGCTGCGGCCGGGGGTTCCTCGTCGGGCGACTTCGGGCGCGTCCGGGCGACCGTCGTACCGGCTTCTCGGCGCGTCCTGGGTGACCTACGTGGCGGTTCCGTGACCGGAGGAAGTACGGTTTTGAGGCGGCCGGGTGCTTTCTGCCCGGCGCCGAGGGGGCTCGCAGCCCCTTTCGAAGGTTGCAGTTGAGGTCCGAGGAGGCCCATTCGTGGACGCCGCAGTGCTCCGACAGGCACCGCTGTTCAGTCAGCTCGACGACGAGGCAGCGACCGCGCTCGCCGCGTCGATGACCGAGAACCGGCTGCGTCGCGGCCAGGTGCTGTTCCACGAAGGCGACTCCGGCGACCGGCTGTTCGTCGTGGTCGAGGGCAAGGTGAAGCTCGGCCGGACGTCCGCGGACGGCCGCGAGAACCTGATCGCCGTACTCGGCCCCGGCCAGATGTTCGGCGAGCTGTCGCTGTTCGACCCCGGACCGCGCTCCGCGACCGTCACCGCCGTCACCGACGCGTCGATGATGTCGCTGACCCACGACGAGCTGCTGCGCTGGCTGGCCGGGCGTCCCGAGGTCGCCCGCGGTCTGCTGCTGCAGCTCGCGTCCCGCCTGCGCAAGGTCTCCGACGTCGTCGCCGACCTGGTGTTCTCCGACGTACCGGGTCGCGTCGCCAAGGCCCTGCTCGACCTGGCCAGCCGCTTCGGCCGTACGGCGGACGACGGCGTCCACGTGCACCACGACCTCACCCAGGAGGAGCTCGCCCAACTGGTCGGCGCCTCCCGCGAGACGGTCAACAAGGCCCTCGCCGACTTCGCCTCCCGTGGCTGGGTGCGGCTGGAGCCCCGCTCGGTGGTCCTGCTCGACGTCGAACGCCTTCAGCGCCGGGCTCGCTGACGGTCAGCTGTTCAAGTACTCCAGCTGGGCCCGCACCGACCTCTCGGCTGCGGGCCACAGCTTCTTGTCGACGTCCGCGTAGACGTTCTCGACGACCGCCTCGGGGGTGGTGTGCCCGGCGGCGACGGCGGCGCGGACCTGGTCGAGGCGTTCGCGGCGGTGGTCCAGGTAATAGGTCAAGACGCCGCTCGGGTCGTCGATGACCGGGCCGTGGCCGGGGAGGAGGCGCGCGACGCCCGCCGGGGAGTTGGCGAAGGCGCGGAGGCTTTCGAGGGACTCGAGATAGGGGCCTAGGGCACCGTCCGGGTATGCGACGACCGACGTACCGCGGCCGAGGACGGTGTCGCCGGTGAGCAGCGAGCCGTCCTGCGGGAGCCAGAAGCAGACCGAGTCGAGGGTGTGGCCGGGGGTCGGGAGGACCTCGATGCGCAGGTCGCCGGCGCCGATCACGTCGCCCTCGGCCAGGCCGTGCGCGTGGTCGGTCGGGATCCGGTACGCCGGGTCGACGGCGCGGACCGGGCAGTTCGCCTGGTTCGCGAACCAGGCGGCGCCTTCGGAGTGGTCGAAGTGGTTGTGCGTGAGCAGGACGGTCTCGACCGTCGCGCCCGCGGCCTCGACGGCGTCCAGTACGGCGCGCAGGTGCTCCTCGAGCAGCGGGCCGGGGTCGACGACGACGGCCCGGTCGGAGTCGGGGGCGCGCAGGATCCAGGTGTTGGTGCCGTCGAGCGTCATCGGGCCCGGGTTCGCGGCGAGCACGCGGGCGGCGTACGGGGTGATCTGCTCGGCGGTCATGTGGTCTCCAGATAGGCCTGGTCGTTCTCGATCCGCACGGTCGGTTGCACCGGGGTGATCCGGCGGTCGGTGGCCGAGGCCAGTACGGCGGCGACGTCGGCGTACGGCGTGATGTCGCCGCAGCACAGGTACGTCGGGGGCAGCATCAGCATCTCGCCGGCGTCGACGGCCGCGACGGCGTCGGCCGGGCGCAGCCAGGCGACCTGGTCGGACTCGCTGGTCACGTCTCGGGTGACCTGGCCGGCCGGGAGCGCCGCGACGAAGAAGCGGGTGTCGTAGCGGCGCGGCTCGAACTCGGGGGTGATCCAGTGCGCCCAGGGGGCGAGCAGGTCGGCCCGGAGGACCAGACCGCGCCGGTGCAGGAACTCGGCGAACCCCAGCGAGCGGTCCTCGAGCGCTACCCGGTCGGCCTCCCAGTCGGCACCGGTGGTGTCGCCGACGACGGTCTCGGTCGACGGCCCGGCGAGCAGGACGCCGGACTCCTCGAACGTCTCCCGTACGGCGGCCGCGACGTACGCCGCGGCCGTCTCGGCGGAGCACCCGAGCCGCTCACCGAACCACTCGGGCTTCGGCCCGGACCAGGAGTCGGCGATGCTCGAGTCGGTCGCGTCGACGCGGCCGCCGGGGAAGACGGTCATCCCCGCGGCGAACGCCATCGACTGCTGCCGCCGGAGCAGGTAGACCTCGGGCCCCTTGGAGGTGTCCCGCAGCAAGATGACAGTGGACGCAGGCCGAGGCTCGCTCGGAGTCAGCCCCTCCCGCACGTGGGCGAGAGCCACCTCCGCCATCCGCCCGGACAGGAGTTCAGACCTCAGATCACGCACTACTCGACTCCTCCTGCCGGGCGTACGGCGTACAGGTCAGTTGACCTCGACGATCAGCTCGACCTCGACCGGGGCGTCCAGCGGCAGGACCGGGACGCCGACGGCGCTGCGGGCGTGTTGGCCGGCTTCGGCGAAGACCTGGCCGAACAGCTCCGAGGCGCCGTTGGCGACCTGGGGCTGGCCGGTGAAGTCGGGGGTGGAGGCGATGAACGCCACCGCCTTGACGACGCGCTTCACGTTCGCCAGGTCGCCGATTTCGGCCTTGACGGCGGCCAGGGCGTTCAGGGCGCACTGCTGGGCGCACTCGGCGGCCACCTCGGGGGTGACCTCGCCGCCGACCTTGCCGGTGGCGATCAGGGCGCCCTCGCGCAGCGGCAGCTGACCGGAGGTGTAGACCAGATTGCCGGTCCGGACCGCCGGGACGTACGCGGCGACCGGCTTGGCGACGTCGGGCAGCTTCAGCCCGAGCGCGGCCAGGTTCTCCTCGGGGTGGCTCATGACTGGGTGATCTCCCGCTTGAAGTAGGCGACCAGGTTCTCCGGGTTAAGCCCCGGGACGACCTGGACCAGCTCCCAGCCGTCCTGGCCGAAGTTGTCCAGGATCTCCTTGGTCGAGTGGACCAGCAGCGGCGCGGTGAAGTACTCGAACTTCTTCATGAGGTGGACTCTAACGGGCGCCCCGCGGGCTGTGCTGTGGGCCACGTCCTACGCTGGGGACCATGGCGAGGCTGCATGTGGTGACCGGCAAGGGCGGCACCGGGAAGACGACGGTGGCAGCCGCCATGGCGCTCTCACTGGCCGACGAGGGCAAGCGGGTGCTGCTCGTCGAGGTCGAGGGGCGCCAGGGACTGGCCCAGCTGTTCGACGTACCGCCGTTGCCGTACGTCGAACGCCGGATCGCCGTCGGACCCGCGGGCGGGGAGGTCTACGCGCTCGCCGTGGACGCCGAGGCCGCGCTGCTGGAGTACCTCGACATGTACTACCACCTCGGCCGGGCCGGGAAGGCGCTCGACAAGGTCGGCGCGGTCGACTTCGTCACCACCATCGCGCCCGGGCTGCGTGACGTGCTGCTGACCGGCAAGGTGTACGAGGCGACCCGGCGCAAGGCGCACGGGCGGCTCGCGTACGACGCGGTGGTGCTGGACGCGCCGCCGACGGGGCGGATCGGCCCGTTCCTGAACGTCAACCACGAGGTCGCCGGGCTGGCCAAGATGGGCCCGATCCGCAACCAGGCGGACGCGATCATGGGCATGCTGCGCTCGGACGTGACCCGGATCCACCTGGTCACGCTGCTGGAGGAGATGCCGGTCCAGGAGACCCTGGACGCGGTCGGTCAGCTCGAGGCGCTGGACCTGCGGATCGGCTCGATCGTGGTGAACATGGTCCGGCACAGCCCACTCGACGACGAGACGCTCGCCCTGGCGGTGAAGGAGAAACTGCCCGCCGCCGAGCTGGCCCGCGGCCTGCGGGCGGCCGGGATCTCGGCGAGCAAGCAGATGGTGAGCACGCTGGCGGCCGAGGCGCGTGACCACGCCGTACGGATCGGTCTGGAGCGCGAGAACCGCGACCGCATCGATGCCCTGGGCAAGCAAGTGACCGAGCTCGGGCTGGTCCCGGACGGGATCGACCACGGCGCGTTGTTCGACCTGGCCGAGGAGCTGCGGAAATGACCGCCCTGGATCTGGACGCCCTGATCGACGATCCGAAGACGCGGATCGTCGTCACCTGCGGGGCGGGCGGGGTCGGCAAGACGACGACCGCTGCGGCGCTGGGGCTGCGGGCCGCTGAGCGCGGGCGGAAGGTCGTCGTACTGACGATCGATCCGGCGCGACGGCTCGCGCAGTCGCTGGGGCTGACCGAGCTGGACAACACCCCGCGTGCGGTCAAGGACGTCGACGGCGCGAACGGCGGCAGCCTGGACGCGATGATGCTGGACATGAAGCGCACCTTCGACGAGGTGGTGCTGGCGCACGCGACGCCGGAGAAGGCCGAGCAGATCCTGGCCAACCCGTTCTACGTCGCGCTGTCGTCGTCGTTCGCGGGGACGCAGGAGTACATGGCGATGGAGAAGCTCGGCCAGCTGCACAAGCAGGCCGAGCGGACCGGCGAGTGGGACCTGATCGTGGTCGACACCCCGCCGTCGCGCTCGGCGCTGGACTTCCTGGACGCGCCTGAGCGGCTGGCCTCGCTGCTGGAGGGCCGGTTCCTGCGGCTGCTGCTCGCGCCGGCGCGCGGTCCGCTGCGGCTGATGTCGGCCGGGGTGAACCTGGCGATGTCGGTGATGAACAAGGTGCTCGGCGCGCAGGTGCTGACCGACGTCCAGACGTTCGCGGCGGCCTTCGACACGTTGTTCGGTGGGTTCCGGGAGCGGGCGGAGAAGACCGTCGCGCTGCTCCGGGAGCCGCACACGGCGTTCCTGGTCGTGGCCGCGCCGCAGAACGACGCGCTGCGGGAGGCGTCGTACTTCGCCGACCGGCTGCGCGAGGAGCGGATGCCGCTCGCCGGCGTCGTACTGAACCGGGTGACGACCACGCACGCCCCCGACCTGTCGGCCGAGCGGTCCCTCGCGGCCGCGGAGAAGCTGACCGAGGCCGAGAAGTCGGACCTGACCGCCGCCGTACTGCTCCTGCACGCGGACCGGATGCAGCAGGTGGTCGGCGAGACCAAACGCGCCGACCGGTTCCGCCGCGGCCACCGCTCGATCGCCACCGTCGACGTCCCCACCCTCCCCGACGACGTCCATGACCTCACCGGCCTGCGCACCATCGGTGACCTCCTCACTGCCTGATTTCACCCTCGGCGAACGCCGAACCCCTCGGGAATGACCAGGTCACGTCCACCGTTGAGCCTGTCAGACTCAATCTTCAAGTGAGGGTGTGACAGCGTGACTGAGACGTTGAATCTTCCTGTTCTGCCGTTGGACGACGTCGTGGTCCTGCCGGGAATGGTCGTGCCGGTTCGGCTGGCCGACGCCGAGGCCCGCGCGGCGATCGACGCGGCACAGGCCTCCGGCCAGGACAAGGTGCTGCTGGTGCCGCGCCTGGACGGCAAATATGCGAAGGCCGGGACGCTCGGCGAGATCGAGCAGATCGGCCGGCTGCCGGGCGGAGCCCAGGCAGCGGTGATCCGGGGTACCGCCCGAGTCCTGATCGGCGCCGGGACGACCGGTCCGGGTGCGGCTCTGTGGGTCGGCGCCACCGTGCTGAACGAGATCACCGACGCGCAGTCGGCGGAGCTCTCCCGCGAGTACAAGACCCTGGTCACGAGCGTGCTGGAACGGCGCGGCGCGTACCAGGTGATCGACTCGGTGAAGCAGGTGAACGCTCCGGCCGAGCTGGCCGACCTGGCCGGTTACGCGTCGTACCTGACCGACGCCCAGAAGCTGGAGCTGCTGGAGAACGCGAACGTCACCGAGCGGCTGACCAAGCTGATCGGTTGGGTGAAGGACCACCTGGCCGAGCTCGAGGTGTCGGAGTCCATCCAGAAGGACGTCCAGGAGGGGATGGAGAAGCAGCAGCGTGAGTTCTTGCTCCGCCAGCAGCTCGCGGCCGTCCGCAAGGAACTGGCCGAGCTGGACGGCAAGGCCGAGTCCGAGGAGGACGACTACCGCGCTCGCGTCGAGGCGGCCGACCTGCCGGAGCACGTCCGCAAGGCCGCGCTCGCCGAGGTCGACAAGCTGGAGCGGACCGCGGAGCAATCCCCCGAGGTCGGCTGGATCCGGACCTGGCTCGACACCGTGCTCGAGCTGCCCTGGAACGAGCGCACCGAGGACGGCTACGACCTCCGTGAGGCCAGGGCGATCCTGGACGCGGACCACGCCGGCCTGGACGACGTGAAGGAGCGCATCACCGAATACCTGGCCGTACGGCGGCGCCGCGCGGACCGTGGTCTCGGAGTGGTCGGCGGACGCCGCAGTGGCGCCGTACTGGCTCTGGTCGGCCCTCCTGGCGTCGGCAAGACCTCGCTGGGTGAGTCCGTGGCCCGTGCGATGGGCCGGAAGTTCGTCCGGGTCGCGCTGGGCGGCGTCCGGGACGAGGCCGAGATCCGTGGTCACCGCCGGACGTACGTCGGTGCGCTGCCGGGCCGGATCGTCCGGGCGATCACCGAGGCCGGCTCGATGAACCCGGTGGTGCTGCTGGACGAGATCGACAAGGTGGGCGCGGACTACCGGGGCGACCCGACCGCGGCTCTGCTGGAGGTCCTGGACCCCGCGCAGAACCACACCTTCCGGGACCACTACCTGGAGGTCGAGCTGGACCTGTCCGACGTGGTGTTCCTCGCCACGGCGAACGTGCTCGACTCGATCCCGGCTCCCCTGCTGGACCGGATGGAGCTGGTGCAGCTGGACGGGTACACCGAGGAGGAGAAGGTCGTGATCGCTCGCGACCACCTGCTCCCGCGGCAGCTCGAGCGGGCGGGTCTGACGGCCGAGGAGGTCGTCGTCGAGGAGTCGGCGCTGCGCCTGCTCGCCGGCGAGTACACCCGCGAGGCCGGCGTACGGCAGCTGGAGCGGTCGATCTCCCGCGTACTGCGGAAGGTCACGGCCAAGCTGGCGCTCGGTGAGGACCTCGGCGGATCGGTGACGGTCGCCGCGGACAACCTGAAGACCTACCTCGGGTCGCCCAAGTTCACGCCGGAGTCGGCGGAGCGGACGGCGCTGCCCGGAGTGGCGACAGGCCTGGCCGTGACGGGCGCCGGTGGTGACGTGCTCTTCATCGAGGCGTCGCTGGCGGACAAGGAGACCGGTCCGACCGGTGTCACGCTGACCGGTCAGCTGGGTGACGTGATGAAGGAGTCGGCGCAGATCGCGCTGTCCTACCTGCGCTCCCACGGAGCGGAGCTGGGACTGCCGGTCGGTGACCTGGCCGAGCGGAACACCCACATCCACGTACCGGCCGGAGCGGTCCCGAAGGACGGGCCGTCGGCGGGTGTCACGATGACGACCGCGCTGGCGTCGCTGCTGTCCGGGCGGCCGGTCCGCTCGGAGGTCGCGATGACCGGTGAGGTGTCGCTGACCGGCCGGGTGCTCCCGATCGGTGGCGTGAAGCAGAAGCTGCTCGCCGCCCACCGGGCCGGACTGACCACGATCCTGATCCCGAAGCGCAACGGGCCGGATCTGGAGGACGTCCCCGCGTCCGTCCTGGCCGAGCTGACCGTTCACCCGGTGAGCGACGTCCGCGAGGTCCTGGACCTGGCGCTGGTCCCGGCACAGGTCGAAACCCGGCAGTACGCCGCCTGACCTGACGAACCCCTGACGGCCGACCCACCTGTCCCGGTGGGTCGGCCGTCGTCCTTTCGGATGATTTTTCCGGCCCGATCCAGGGCGGTACGTCGTACTGGCTGCTTCGTGTGCGCTGCAGACGTTCTCGGAGTGCTTTCGGTTGGCGTGACGTAGATCACATGCCCGACTACGGCGTGGCTCGGCGATCCCGTAGGCTCTGACGCATGCGCGTCAGGGAGAAGGGCGACCGCGGCGTCGTCCAGTCGGTGGTTCTGTTCCTCGGGGTGAGCGTCCTGTCCGGCGCGCTCGCCGCCGGTCTGGCAATCCCGTTCGCGGGACTGGCCGGGTTCACGACCGAGAAGACCCACGAGACACTCCAGGACCTGCCACAGGAGCTGAAGACCGCTCCGTTGGCGGTCAAGAGCAAGATCGTCGCCAACGACGGGTCGCTGATCGCGAACTTGTTCGAGCAGAACCGCATCCCGGTGAAGCTGGCCCAGGTGAGTCCGATCATGCGCAAGGCGATCGTGGCGATCGAGGACGACCGCTACTACGAGCACGGCGCCCTCGACGCCAAGGGCACCCTGCGCGCCATGCTGCGCAACCAGTCCGAAGGATCGGTGCAGCAGGGTGGTTCCAGCATCACCCAGCAGTACGTGAAGCTGAGTCTCGTCGCCAAGGCGAAGACCCCGGAGGAGTACCAGCAGGCCACCGCCTCGACCTACCAGCGGAAGATCGCCGAGCTGCGGTACGCGGTCGCGGTGGAGAAGGAGTTCTCCAAGGACGAGATCCTGGAGAAGTACCTGAACCTGGCCAACTTCGGTGACGGCGCGTACGGCATCGAGGCGGCCGCGCGGCACTACTTCTCCACGACCGCGGCCAAGCTGACGCTGCCGCAGGCGGCCCTGCTGGCCGGCCTGGTCAAGAACCCGACCGGGTACGACCCGACCAACAGCGCGTCGGCGGCCAAGGCCCGGCGCGACGTCGTCCTGCGCCGGATGCAGGAACTGAACGTCATCACCGCCAAGCAGGCCACCGACGCGGTCCGCACCCCGGTCTACGACCCGAAGAAGGTGCAGAAGGTCCCGAACGGCTGCGCCTCCTCGAAGTACCCGTTCTACTGCGAGTACGTGGTCTCGAAACTGCTCGACAATCCGGCCTTCGGGAAGAACAAGAAGGAGGCCGAGCACTACATCAAGACGGCCGGCATCACGGTGAAGACCTCGCTCGACCCGAAGGTGCAGGCCGCGGCGGAGGCGTCGATCAAGGCGCACAGCCGGCCGAACGATCAGGCGATCGCGGCCGTGACGCTGGTGGAGCCCGGCACCGGACTGGTCAAGGCGATGGCGCAGAGCCGTCCGTACGGCAGCGGCAAGAACGAAACCGCGTACAACTACAACGTCGAGAAGTCCTACGCCGGTGGCTACGGCGGCTTCCAGAACGGTTCGACGATGAAGGCCTTCACGATCGCGGCCGCGATCCAGAAGGGCTTCCCGCTCAACCACCGGATCAACTCACCCCGCTCGATCAACCTGACCCGGGTGAAGTTCAGTACCTGCAGCGGCGTCACGCAGACTTTCGACGACTACAACCCGAGCAACTCGACCGCGGCCCAGGGCGACCTGACCATGATCGATGCCGCGAAGGCGTCGACGAACACCTACTTCCTCCAGCTCTCCAAGCAGACCGGACTGTGCCCGATCGCCACCATCGCGAAGAACCTGGGGCTCTACAACGCGCAGACCACCACCCCGCTGGAGCAGGTGGTGTCGATGACGCTGGGCGTCGGGTACGTCACCCCGGTCCAGCTGTCGAGCGCGTACGCCGCCTTCGCCGCGCGCGGCAAGTACTGCAAGCCGCTGGTCGTCACCGCTGTCCTCAACAACGCCGGCAAGCCGATCAAGACCCCTGGCATCGAGTGCAACCAAGCCTTGGAGCCTTCGGTCGCCGACGGCGTGAACCGCGTGCTGCACGAAGTGATGGAGCCAGGCGGCACCGGCAGCAAGCTGAAGTTCGGCAGCAGCGACCTGGCCGGCAAGACCGGAACGATCCAGGACAACAAGGCCGTCTGGTACGCCGGCTACTCGAACCGGCTGGCCGCGGCCTCGGTCGTCGCCGACGCCACCTTGCCGTACAAGGACCTGATCGGGCAGACCCTCGACGGCAGGGAGATGAGCGACGCCTCCGGCTCCGGGACGGCCGGCCCGGTCTGGAAGACCGCGATGCAGAAGGCCCTGGCGGGCACCGCCGAGACGAAGTTCGTCGCCCCGAGCGACAAGACGGTCCGCGGCGATGTGAAGGATCTCCCGTTCGTGAACGGGATGAGCGTTCCGGACGCCACCAACAAGCTCCAGCAGGCCGGTTTCAAGGTCGTCGTGGCGCCCGGCCAGGTCGACTCCAACGAAACAACCGGCACCGTTGCCTACACCAGCCCCCGCCAACGCGACGGAGCCCCTGAGGGCAGCGAGGTGACCCTCTACATCTCCAACGGCAGTAAAGGCCAGCAGCCGCCGAACCCGCCGAACAGCCCGCAGCCTCCGAACCCACCGAACACGGGTAAGCCAGGCGGGATTCCGCAGTGCCCGCCGTGGCACCCGCAGTTCCCGAACTGTCCACAGCGATGAACTGAGCGAGGGCCTCCCCGACGGGGGAGGCCCTCCTTCGTTGCAGGCCTAGGCAGAACCGTTGCCCGCCGCGCTCCTGCCTACGCGCCCAGTTGGCGTTTGACCTCGGCGGAGACGGCGCCACCGTCGGCCTTGCCCTTGACCTTGGGTTGCAGGGCGCCCATCACCTTGCCGATGCCGCGGGGGCCGAGCTCGGCGGCGCCGGTGGCGGCTACGGCCTCGGTGACCAGGGCGGCGATCTCCTCGGCGGTGAGCTGTTCGGGCAGGTACTCGGCCAGGATATCCGCCTCGGCCTGTTCCTTGTCGGCCAGTTCGGCGCGGCCGGCCTCGCGGTAGGCGGTGACGGACTCGCGGCGCTTCTTGGCCTCGGCGGTCAGGACGTCGAGCACCTCGGCGTCGGACAGCTCCCGGGCCTCCTTGCCGGCCACCTCGGCCTTGGTCACGGCCGTCAGCGCCATCCGCAGGGTCGACTTGCGGATGTCGTCGCGGGCCTTGAGGGCCGCGGTCATGTCGTCGTGCAGGCGTTGCTTCAGCTCGGAGTTGGACATAGGGGAGATTGTGGCAGGCTGGAGGAATGAGTTTCCGGGGGCTGGCCACAACGACGCTGAAGACCGCAGGGGTGATCGGCGCGATCGGTGCCGCCTGCGTGGGTTACGCGGCGGCCGTCGAGGTGCGCTGGTTCACACTGCGCCGGTTCACCGTTCCGGTGCTGCCCCCGGGCGCTGACCCGCTGACGGTGCTGCACCTGTCCGACCTGCACCTGATGCCGACCCAGGAGAAGAAGATCCGCTGGGTCAACGAGCTGGCCCAGCTGGAGCCCGACCTGGTCGTCACCACCGGCGACAACATCTCCTCCCCCGACTCCGTGCTCCCGCTGCTGCGCGCGTACGGCGCTCTGCTGGACCTGCCCGGCGTGTTCGTCTTCGGCTCCAACGACTACTGGAAGCCCCACTTCAAGAACCCGGCGAACTACTTGCTCCCGGCCAACAAGCAGAGGCACAAGCCACACGGGCCGGACCTGCCGTTCGAGGAGATGCGCAGCGCGTTCACCGAGGCCGGCTGGGCCGACCTGAACAACCTGAAGACCACGCTCAAGGTCAACGGGCTGCGGCTGGACTTCGCCGGCACCGACGACCCGCACATCAAGCGCGACCGGTACGCCGAGGTGGCCGGTGAGGTCGACCCCGGCGCCGACCTGTCGATCGGCGTCACCCACGCGCCGTACCAGCGGGTCCTGAACGCGTTCGTCGGCGACGGGTACCCGCTGATCCTCGCCGGGCACACGCATGGCGGGCAGCTCGCGGTGCCGCTGTACGGCGCGCTGGTGACCAACTGCGACCTCGACGCTTCCCGGGTCAAAGGCCTGAGCACCTGGGGCTCCGAGGGCCGCCAGGCCGCCCTGCATGTGTCGGCCGGACTGGGCACTTCGCCGTACGCGCCGGTGCGGTTCGCGTGCCGTCCGGAGGCGACCTTGCTCACGTTGGTGCCCCGGATTCACGCCGGTGAATAACCCGATTTCGTCCCAGCCCACGGCGCATGTAAGCTGACTCCGGCTTCGGGCTGTGGCGCAGTTTGGTAGCGCGCGTCGTTCGGGACGACGAGGTCGCAGGTTCAAATCCTGTCAGCCCGACAGAAGAGGGCGGTGACTCGCGAGAGTCGCCGCCCTCAGTCATTTCCCGGGCGGTTCTAGGCTGGTCGGGTGAGCGTGCTGCAGCGGGTGGATCTGGGCGAGGTCGAGTACGAGGTCGCCGCCAAGGACATGAAGACCTGGGTCGAGGAGCGGACCGGCGGCACGGCCGGGGACCGGCTGTTCCTGTTGAGCCATCCGCCGGTGATCACGTACGGGTCGCGGACATCGCTGGACGACCTCCCGGCCGAGACTGCTGGGATCCCGGCGGTGGCGGTCGACCGCGGCGGCTTCGCGACGTACCACGGCCCTGGACAGCTGGTCGGGTACCTGGTGATCGACCTCAAGCAGCGTGGCCCGGTCGACATCGTCCGCTGGGTCGAGACCGGGCTGATCGCGGCGCTCGGCGAGCTCGGCTTCCCGCTGGTACGCCGGGAGACGCCGCGCGGCGAGAGCAGCCTGGTCGGCGTCTGGACCGAGGACCACCGCAAGCTCTGCTCGATCGGGATGCGGATCCGCCGCGGCGTGACGAGCCACGGGTTCTCGATCAACGTGGACCCGGCGATGGACGTGTTTCACACGTTCACGACCTGCGGGCTGCACGACGTCACGATGGTCTCCCTGGCCGAGCTCGCCGCCGAGCAGGACCGGCCGGCTCCCACCGACGGCGAGGTCCGCGACGCGGTGGCCGCCGCCCTCGGAGCCGCCTGACCCAGTAGCCTGCGGCCATGGACGCGGACGAGGACGAGGTGACTACTCATCGTTTCACTGCTCCTCCCCTGCCTCCACTCCTGATCCTCGCGGTGGTCGGCGTACTGACCGGGTTCGTCACGATCGGCATGGTGTGGCTGAGTGAGCGTGGGTGCGAGCAGTTCCGCGACACCTCGAACTGCGGCGCCTGGGGTTTCCCGCTGCTCGTGCTGACCGTCGTGGTCGCGATCGTGCTCGCTGCGACCGCGCTGAGCCGGCTCGCGATGCCGCACCCGCGGCTGGTCGCCTTCCTCGGGATCGGCTTCATGCTGCTCGTCGTCCTCGGCTTCCTCGCCGACCGTCTGTTCACCACCTGGACCCTGCTGGTCGTCCCGGTGCTGACTGCGACTACCTTCCTGCTCGCCCACCTGCTCGCCGGACTGCTGGAGCGCGCCGATGCCTGATCTGTCCCGCTACAAGGCCCACCGCACGACCACACCGCCACCGATCGACGGCACGCTGACCCACCCGGCCTGGGCGGAGGCGGCCTGGACCAGCGACTTCGTCGACATCCGCGGCGACCAGCCGGCGCCGGCGTACCGGACGCGGGCGAAGCTGCTGTACGACGACGAGTACCTGTACCTCGGCGCCCGGCTCGAGGAACCGCACGTCTGGTCGACGATGACCGAGCAGAACACGTTTCTGTACGAGGAGAACAACTTCGAGCTGTTCGTCGACCCGGACGGCGACCGGGAGAACTACTACGAGTTCGAGATCAACCCGCTCGGCACGATCTGGGAGCTCACGCTGCCCAAGCCGTACGCCGACGGCGGCGTCGCGATCGACCCGACCAACCTGCCCGGCCTGCGGACCGCGATCCACGTCGACGGCACGCTCAACGACCCGAGCGACGCCGACGCCGGCTGGAGCGTCGAGGCGGCCTTCCCGTGGGCCGAGCTGGCGCGGCACACCAAGGCCTCGATGCCGCCGAAGCCGGGCGACGAGTGGCGGATGAACCTGATGCGGGTCGAGTGGTCGCACGACGTCGTGGACGGCGCGTACCGCAAGGGTTCGCAGCAGGACTTCTGGGTCTGGTCGCCGCAGGGCGAGGTCGACATGCACAAGCCCGAGCGGTGGGGCGTGCTGGAGTTCTAGGGTGTGTCTCCCAATCCCCCGCCGTAGCGAGCAGGTGCCCGGCGCGGTAGCTCGGTGCGCGGGAGACGAGCGCTGCGATGCGAAGCATCGTGAGCTTGGCTCCCGTGCAGCGAGATGCCGTGCCGGGTGCCGCGCAGTAGGCGGGGGATTGGGAGACACACCCTGGGGGGTGCTCCCCGGCGGTGAACCCGCCGGGGTGACAATGAGTGATGTGGAGTTCCGGGGTGGAGGGTTCGACGAGGATCTGTCGTACCTGATCGACCTCGTCGAGCACCCGGACCCGTTGCGCACAGCAACCACCTCACCGCGCTCGGCGATCCGGTCCGCGGCCGAGGGCGACCAGGTGGTCGCCGCGATCGAGCGGGCCTGCGAGAGCGATCCGCGGATGGCGCTGCGGCTGGTGGCCGGGCTGTCGAGCTACTGGTGGTCGCGGGGGCTGCAGGACGAGGCGGCGGCCGCTGCGGAGCGGGTGCTCGGCATGCTCGGGCGGACTGTGCCGGCTGGGCTGGAGGAGGAGTACCTGCTCACCGTGCTGCACGGGGCCTCGTCGGCCGAGCAGGAGCAGCTGGACCTGGCTCAGCAGGTCGTGCTGGATGGCGTGGGGCCGTTCAAGTACCCGGTGACGGTGCTGCTGTGGTCGCTGGTCTTCGGGCCCTTCGAAGCCAGTACGACGGTTGCCGACGTACTGGCTCGGCACGAGCGGGACGGGGACGCGTGGACCCGGGCGGCGGTGGAGCTGATCAGGGGCTATCCCGGGCTGGTCGACATCGGGCCGGCGGAGGCGGAGCAGGCGCTGCGGATCGCGCTGGCGCGCTTCCGGATGCTGGAGGACCGGTGGGCGATGTTCCTGGCGCTGACCGGGCTGCGGCAGATCACCGACGACCTGCTGCCGGTCACCAGTGAGGCCGTGGAGCTGGCAGAGGAGCTGGGGCTGGAGGAGGAGGCTGGGCTCCTCCTCTGCGAGCGTGCCGAGCTGTACCTGCGCGCGGGTGCGCTGGACACCGCCCGAGCCGACTTCGCCCACGCGCTGAAGCTGGCCGAGCACACCGACTGCGCTGAAGCAGCAGCCGCCGCCCAGATCGGCCTGGCCCGCACCGCCCGGTACGCCGGGAACCTGGTTGGCGCCCGGGAGCACTTGAGCGTCGTACTGGGCAGCTGCCCGGAGGAGCTGGTAGACGCCCGAGAGGAAGCAGCCCACGAACTGCGGCTCTTGTGCTCGGCTGAGGCGACCGCCTAGCCATGTAGTGCGGGCACACAGTGCTGTGTGGCGGCGTACTGCCTGTGGTTTCGGCCACAGCGAGTGGGGGTCGCCGGGAGGTCGGGGGCTGGTTAGAGTCGGGTGACCGAGCCCTCGAACTGCAACGGAGCAGCCGGATGGACAAGACGTACGGGTCGCCGCAGGACGCGGTCGACGACATCGGTGACGGGGCGAGCCTCGCGGTCGGCGGGTTCGGGCTGTGCGGGAACCCGATGCAGCTGATCGACGCCCTCCACGCCAAGGGGGTGAGCGGGCTCAGCGTCGTGTCGAACAACTGCGGTGTCGACGACTGGGGTCTCGGCATCCTGCTCGCCGACAAGCGGATCGCGAAGATGACGTCGTCGTACGTCGGGGAGAACAAGGAGTTCGCCCGGCAGTTCCTGTCCGGTGAGCTGGAGGTCGAGCTGACGCCGCAGGGCACGCTGGCCGAGAAGCTGCGGGCCGGCGGCTGCGGGATCGCCGCGTTCTTCACCTTGGCCGGCGTCGGTACGCAGGTCGCCGACGGCGGGCTGCCGCAGAAGTACAACACCGACGGCTCGGTCGCGAAGGCCTCGGAGCCGAAGGAGACCCGGGAGATCAACGGCACGACGTACGTGCTGGAGGACTCGATCACCACCGACTTCGGCCTGGTGCACGCGCTCAAGGGCGACACCCACGGCAACCTGGTCTTCGACCGCAGCGCGCGCAACTTCAACCCGCTGGCCGCGATGGCCGGCCGGATCACGATCGCGCAGGTCGAGGAGCTGGTCCAGCCTGGTGAGCTGGACCCCGACGAAATCCACCTGCCCGGCGTCTACGTCCAGCGAGTAGTTGCTGTCGGCAAGGATATCGAGAAGCGGATCGAGAAGCGTACGGTGCAACCCCGCGAGGCCTACGAGGCCCAGCGCGAGAAGCTGGAGGCCTGACATGCCGCTGACCCGTGAGCAGATGGCCGCCCGGGCCGCCGCCGAGCTCGAGGACGGCTCGTACGTCAACCTCGGCATCGGCCTGCCGACGATGGTCCCGAACTACATCCCGGACGGCGTCACCGTCGTCCTGCAGTCCGAGAACGGCATTCTCGGCGTCGGTCCGTACCCGGTCGAGGGCGACGAGGACCCGGACCTGATCAACGCCGGCAAGGAGACCGTCACGACGTTGCCGGGGGCATCGTTCTTCGACTCGTCGCTGTCGTTCGGGATGATCCGCGGCGGCGCGATCGACGCCGCCATCCTGGGCGCGATGCAGGTCTCGGCGACCGGCGACCTGTCGAACTGGATGATCCCCGGCAAGATGGTCAAGGGGATGGGCGGCGCGATGGACCTGGTGCACGGAGCCAAGAAGGTGATCGTGCTGATGGAGCACGTCGCCAAGGACGGGTCGCACAAGATCCTGCAAGAGTGCGACCTGCCGTACACCGGCCGCGGGGTGGTCGACCGGATCATCACCGACCTCGCCGTACTGGACGTCACCGACGACGGGCTGCGGCTGGTCGAGCTCGCCGAAGGGGTCACCTTCGACGAGCTGCAGGACAAGACCGGGGCGCCGATCAAGCGATGAACCGGACGTCCGGGTGCCTCGGCGAGTCCCGCCAGGTGCCCGGACGGCCGCGCAGGTGCTGGTCGAAGAACGCCGGGACGTAGGTGTTGAGAGTCCTGAGGATCCGGACCGGGTCGACGGTCCCGATGGAGTTGGCGATCAGCTCCGGCGGAACGGTGAAGTGGCGCTGGAACCACGGGAGCACCGCCTGGTGGTCGATGAACGTGTAGTGCTGCCCGTTCGGGACGTTGAGGTCGCGCTTCCAGCCGGTCGAGTTGTCCCAGAACAGCCCCCAGGACGGGTCCGTACGGTGGGTCTGCGGACCACCGTTCGGGCCGGTGCCGCCGGCGCCGAAGAGCAGGAACGGGCGGTCGAGGCCGCGCGCGACCACCGGGCAGTCGGCGGGGTTGGGGTAGCCGTAGCCGAGAGTGCCGTCGAGGTCGATGCCTGCCTTCACCCGGCGGTCGACCAGCATCACGTCGGCCGAGGTGATGCCACCGGCCGAGTGGCCGTACGCGCCGATCCGGGTCAGGTCGAGGACGTCGCCGAGGCCCTTGGGCAGGCGCCTCTCGTCAGCATCCGGGTTGCGCCCCTGCGCCAGCTGCCGGAGGGCGTCGAGCACCAGCTGTACGTCGGCGACGCGCGTCGCCCGGGCCAGGTGCGCGTACGGCTCCGGCGGCAACGTCTGTACGGCGACCCGCCCGCCGGGGAACTCGACCGCGGCGGCTTCGTACGTGTGGTCGACGCTCACCACGACGTACCCGCGGCTGGCCAGCTCGGCGACCATGATCGAGGCCAGCCCGCGGGGTACGCCGAAGCCGGGCGAGAACAGCACCACCGGTCGCCGCCCCCAGCTGCGGCTGACCGGCGCCGACAGCCCGGCGTGAACGCGTGCCCCTGCCCAGTCGACGGCATCGACCGGCTGCTGGAGAGCGATCGCGGCGCCCTCGGCGTACACCTGGGCGGTGAGCGGCGGCAGGTACGGCGCGGACTCGGTCCGGCGAGCCGCCGGGTACCAGATGCTGATCATCAGCTCTCGTGGACGGCCGGGGACGAACGGGTCGTCCCGCCCGGCGTCGACGAGATGCAGTTCGGTGGTGCCGACCGGGAAGGGCCCGGTCGGCCGGGGGAACCGCAGCTCCACCGGCCGTCGCGCCGGGCTCCGCCTGGCGGCTCCGGCGGGCCGGGCGGCTCCGGCGGGCCCGGCAGACCCGGCGAGCCCTGAGGGCGTCGCCGGAGGCGGGCCGGCGACGGCCTGGCCGGCGGTGGCGATGGCGGCTGCTGTTCCGGTGAGCAGGATGCGGCGAGTGAGCATGTCCCGACTGTGCCGTTCGGCAGACCGTGCTCACCTCCCCCGAACGCCAGGTGGTACCCCTGTCGAAAGTCAGATCTGCTCGAAGTGGAAGGCGCGGATGAAGCAGTCCCGGGGCTGCCCCACCGCGAACAGAACGCAGTCGACCACGGACCGGGCGGTGAGCGGCGCGCCGGATTCGCGCGGGCCGTCCTGGACGAAGTCCGGCGGGAACAGCGAGATCACCCGGATCCCCTCCGGCCGGAGCCGCGCGGACAGGATCTCGGCGTAGCCGGCCTGGGCGTGCTTGGCCGCGTAGAAGGCCGGGTGCGCCGACGACCGGTGCTGCCCGGGTTCGCCCGCGGCGGAGACCAGGTTCACCACGTCCGCGCCGTTCGATGCCCTGAGCAACGGAAGGACACGCTCGGTGAGCAGCGCGGTCCCGATCGCGGCACCGCCGATCGTGTCCGCGACGTCGGCGGGTGAGGCGTCGCCCTCGAGGTAGCGCGCGCCGCTGTTCACCAGGACGTCGAGCCGCTCGAGCTCCAGGCCGGCGATCGACGCCGGCGACGCGAGGTCGAGTACGACGGCCTCCGCGGATCCACCGGCCGCGCGAACGAGGGCGACGGTCTCCTCGGCGGCGACCGCCGTACGGGCCGTTGCGATGACGTGTGCTCCGGACGCGGCGAAGGCGAGCGCGAGCAGACGTCCGGTGTCCCGGCCGGCGCCGGTGATCAGTACGTGTTTCATGTAAAGAAGGAGATCAGTTCAAGAGCTGTCGAGGTCAACCCCTCCCGGGTCTTGTGCGGCTCGGTGAGGATGGGTGCATGGACTTGGACGTGCTCGTGATCGGCGGCGTTGGCATCGACACGATCGTGCACGTTCCCACCCTGCCGTTGCCGGATCGGGAGACCATCCACGTCGCGCCCGTCGAGTCGTACGTGGGCCACACCGGCCACGGCGTCGTGCTCGGTTGTCACCGCCTCGGGCTGCAGCCCGCGCTCGCCGACGTGATCGGCGACGACGCGGAGGGCCGGCGGATCTGCTCGGCGTACGACGAGCTCGGACTGCCGCTGGCGATCGCCCTGCACCCGAGCGGGACGAGGCGCAGCGTCAACCTGGTGTCGCCCGACGGCAGCCGGCTCGCCCTGTACGACGGACGCCACCCCACGGGGATGTGGGTGGACCCCGTGCTCTGGCGCGACTGGACCGGCCGCGCGCGCCACGTGCACGTCTCGATCATGGACTTCGCGCGGCGGGCGCTGCCCGACGTCCTGGCGGCCGGCTGCACGGTGTCGACGGACCTCCACGACTGGGACGGCGAGAACGAGTACCACCGGGACTTCGCGCAGAGCGCCGACGTCGTGTTCGTGTCGACCAGCGCGCTGCGCGACAAGGCGGTCGACTGGATCTTCGCCAGCGGCCGGGCGCAGGTGGTGGTCGCGATGGCCGGCGCCGACGGCAGCTACCTCCACGTCCGCGGCGAGGACCCGATCCACCTGCCCGCGGTCGACCTCCCGGGCCGCCCGGTGGTCGACACCAACGGCGCCGGTGACGCCTACGTCGCGGCCTTCCTCACCACCTGGCTGGACGGTCGCTCGTACTACGAAGCCGCGACGGCCGGCACCATCGCGGGTGCCTGGGCCTGCGGCTCGCCCGGCACGCACACCGACCTCATCACCGCCGAACAGCTGATGCTGCTCAACCGTTAGGGAGACACGCCCTACCCGCGCGTCAGCGGCGGATGGAGCGTCTCCGCCGAGCCTCGGCGGAACAGCTGCGCCGGACGGCCGCCGTCGCGGGTCGTGGTGGCTCCGAGCGGTACGACGAAGCCTTCCGTCCGGGTCGCCTTGCGGTGGAAGTTGCGGGGGTCGAGCGGGATGCCCCAGACGGCTTCGTAGACGCCGCGCAGCTCGGAGACGGTGAACTCGTCGGCACAGAAGGCGGTCGCGAGTGGCGAGTACTCGAGCTTGGCCCGCGCGCGTTCGACGGCGTCGGTGAGGATCCGGTGGTGGTCGAAGGCGAGCCGGCCGGGATCGTCCAGCACCTCCGCGACCGGGATCCAGGACGCCGACGCCGCGTCCGACCCGGCGACCGGCGTCGGCAGGTCGGGGACGAGCGCGAGGTACGCGACGCTGATCACCCGCCCGCGCGGATCGCGCCCGGGTTCGCCGTACGTCGCCACCTGCTCGAGGTGGATGCGCGGGGCGTCCGACGACGCGTCGCCCGAGCCGACACCGGTCTCCTCGGCCAGCTCGCGACGGGCGGTCTGCTCCAGGCCCTCGCCCGCGCGGACGAACCCGCCGGGCAGCGCCCAGCGGCCCCGGTGCGGAGGGATGCCGCGGCGGATCAGCAGCACCTCGAACGAGCCGCCCTGGACGGTCAGGATCACCAGGTCGGTGGCCACACCCATCGGGTCGAAGTCCATGGTGTCCACCTTAATCGTCACCTTGACGAAAAGCGATCCGAGGTCTTATCGTCAGAGTGACGACAAAGCAGGCCGGAGTGTCCGGCCGTGAGGAGACAGCCATGGCAGACATCACGCGGTTCCGGTTCATCAGCCACCTGCGGGCCAACCCGACCACCCACGTCCGGCACCTGCGGAACGGGAAGCTGGCGCACGACGGCGCCGGGCAGGCGTTCTGGTTCCGCGCGCTGAACTCGGCGCTCAGCGAGGTGCCGGTCGACGACCGCGAGCAGCCGCTGCTGTTCCACGGACGGACGGTCGACTTTCAGGACGTCGTCGTGCAGGCGACCGTGACGTACCGGGTGACCGACCCCGCGCTGGCCGCGACCCGGCTCGACTTCGGGATCGACCCGGACACGGGGAGGTGGCGGGCGACTCCGCTCGAGCAGCTCGGCGGGCTGCTGACCGAGCTGGCGCAGCAGACCGCGCTCGACCTGCTGGCGCGGATGACGCTGACGCAGGCGCTGTCCGAGGGGATGGCGTCGCTGCGGCTGGCGGTGAGCACCGGGCTGCGCGAGGACCAGCGACTGACCGGCCTCGGGATCGGCGTCGAGGACGTGCGCGTGGTCGCCGTACGGGCTGAGAACGATGTGGAGCGCGCGTTGCAGACTCCCACCCGCGAGATGGTGCAGCAGGCGGCCGACAAGGCGACGTACGAACGGCGCGCGATGGCGGTCGAGCGGGAGCGGTCGATCGCGGAGAACGAGCTGCAGAACCAGATCGAGCTCGCCCGGCGCGAGGAGCAGCTGGTGACGCAGAAGGGCCAGAACGAGCGCCAGCGCGCGACGGAGGCCGCTGCCGCCGGGCGCATCGAGACGGAGGCAGCCGCTGGGCGGAAGCGGGCTCTGAGCCAGGCCGAAGCGGACGCCAAGCGAGTCATCGGTGCCGCTGAGGCTGCAGCTGAGAAGGCTTTGCTGGATGCCTACTCCGAGATGGACCAGGCGACGATCCTGGCTTTGGCGATCAAGCAAGGTGCCCTGCCGGAGATCGGCACGCTGAACCTGACGCCGGACCTGATCACGCCGCTGCTCACGAAGCTCACCGCCGGCGACAACTCATGACCACCACACCAAGTCGGCGGAAGGCCGACCTCGCTCAGCTGCTCAGACAGGGAGTCACGCGATGAGCCTTCCTCCCCGGGCTGTTCTCGTCCACCGGGCGACCGAGCTGACCGAGCTCGTCGCCCGGCACGGGACTCGCCAGCAGGCCGGGTTCTTCCTGCAGACCCGCGGGCGGGACCTCGCCGAGCTGGACGAGCGGCACCAGGCCCAGCAGAAGGCGCTGGCCGCGGTGTCGGCGGCCGTCCCGCTGGACTGGCGGCGGGCGGTGGCCGAGCGCGGTGACCTCGATCGGTTCGTGTTCGGGCCCGAGGACGTGGTGATCGCGATCGGGCAGGACGGGCTGGTGGCGAACGTCGCCAAGTACCTCGACGGGCAGCCGGTGATCGGGATCAACCCCGAGCCGGCCCGCAACCCCGGCGTACTGGTGCCGCATCCGCCGGACGCGATCGCCGACCTGCTGCGCACCCGGCACGTCGAGGAACGCACGATGGTCGTCGCCGGCACCGACGACGGCCAGCGCCTGCTGGCGCTCAACGAGGTGTACGTCGGCCACCGGACCCACCAGTCGGCCCGGTACCGCCTCGCCTCGCCCGAGGGCCTGGAGGAACGCCAGTCGTCCTCCGGCCTGCTGGTCGGCACCGGAACAGGATCCACGGGGTGGTGCCGCTCAGCCTGGCAGGAACGCCGCAGCCGCCTCGCCCTGCCGGGCCCGCTCGACCCGGCGTTGTGCTGGTTCGTCCGCGAGGCCTGGCCGTCACCCGCGACCGGTACGTCGTACACCGAAGGCGTCCTCACCGCCCAGGAACACCTGACCGTGACCGCCGAGGCCGACCTGGTCGTCTTCGGCGACGGCATCGAGGCCGACGCCCTGACCATCACCTGGGGCCAGCGCCTCGACATCACCCTCGCCGACACCCGCCTCCGCCTGGTCCGCTGAAGTTTTTCCCGTGA
Organism: Kribbella italica; assembly: GCF_014205135.1. Taxonomy (NCBI): domain Bacteria; kingdom Bacillati; phylum Actinomycetota; class Actinomycetes; order Propionibacteriales; family Kribbellaceae; genus Kribbella; species Kribbella italica. Next base: position 6,891,472 of record NZ_JACHMY010000001.1, on the reverse strand, counting down.
TCTCCACGGATGGTGACCACCCGGGTGAGATCTGTGCTGACAGCGGTGTCAGGTTCTGCATAAGGTGCGTTCACCACAACGGCCCTGTCGAGGGAGGGCCGGCGTGCTCCACCCACCGCCCACAGGGGAGCTACAGGCATGCGCAGATCCAGAAGGGGTTCGGCCTTCCGTACCGGAGTGGCCCTGCTCGCCACCGCGGCACTGGCGCCGATCGCGTCGCTGTCCGCGACCGCCGGCCCGCCGAGCAAGCCGTTCGTCCAGGGGACGCAGACGGTCGCGGCGTACGACTACGACAACGCCGTCCACGAGCGGATCCAGGTCGACGTCCCGGGGGTCGACGCCGACGCGAACGGCGTCAAGGACCAGGTCACCGTCGACATCATCCGGCCCGGAGAGGCCGCCGAGGCCGGGATCGACATCCCGGTGATCATCCAGGCGTCGCCGTACTACGCGGGCGACCCGAAGAACTACTTCGACGACGCCGGCACCCGGCAGGTGTACGGCAGCTGGCTGGACAACTACTTCGTCCCGCGCGGGTACGCCGTAGCCTTCGTCGACATGCCGGGCACGTTCCGCTCGACCGGCTGCAGCGACGTCGGCGCGGACTACGAGGTGCTCGGCACCAAGGCCGTGATCGACTGGCTGAACAATCGCGTCCCGGGCCACACCCCGGACGGCGCCAAGGCCAAGGCCGACTGGTCGACCGGCAAGGCCGGCATGATCGGCGTCTCCTGGAACGGCACGATCGCGAACTCCGTCGCGAGTACCGGCGTGCGCGGGCTGGAGACCATCGTGCCGATCGCGGCGATCTCCAGCTGGTACGACTACACCCGCGGCTTCGGCGTGCCCTTCTACGACGAGTACATGGGCTTCCTGCACGACTACGTCAGCAACGACGCGTCCCCGCGCTGCGAGGAGCTCACCGGCGAGATCGAGCAGGACTCCGACACCCGCACCGGCTCGTACAGCAGGTTCTGGGACCCCCGGAACTACCGGCTCGACGCCGGCAAGGTGAAGGCCAGCGTGTACGTCGTGCACGGGCTCGGCGACGAGAACGTGAAGACCCGGCACTTCGGCGAGTGGTGGGACGAGCTGGCCAAGCGCAACGTGCCGCGCAAGATCTTCCTGCACCAGGGCGTGCACCTGGACGGCTTCAGCTTCCGCGACGAGTGGGTCGACAAGCTGCACCCGTGGTTCGACTACTGGCTGCAGGGCCTGAAGAACGACGTGATGAAGACGCCGCAGGCGACCGTGCAGCGTGAGGACGGGTCGTTCGTCGACGAGCCGCGCTGGCCGGCCACCGGGGTGAAGAACACCAAGCTGAACCTGAGCAAGGCGCAGAACGCCAAGACCGGCGGCCTGTCGATCGGGACCGGCTCGTCGGACCCGGTCAGCTTCACCGGGACCAGTCAGGAGTCCGCCGACACCGTCGTACTGGATCCGACCGCGCAGCGGACCGACCGGGCGGTGTTCCTCAGCAACGACCTGGAACAGTCGGTCCGGATGTCCGGCACCGGCAAGGTGTCGGTCCGGGTCAAGGTCAACAAGGTTGCCGCAGGCATCAAAGCCCGCCTGGTCGACTACGGTACGGCGACCCGCTACCGCGACGTCACCAACGTGCCGAACACCAGCGTCTGCTGGGGTGACGGCAACACCCTCGACACCGGGTGCTACGCCAAGACCCAGATCAACACCGCCGTCTCCGACGCCTCGATCGCGGTCCGCACGCTGGCCGACATCGGGCACTACAAGTCGCTGAACCGCAAGGAGTCGCTGCAGTCCGGCAAGTGGTACGACCTGTCGTTCGAGCTGAACGCCGACGACGTCGTCTTCACCGCCGGCCACCGGCTCGGCCTGGTCCTCACCGTCGAGCCCGACAACCCGTCGGTCCCGTTCACCGGTGCGACCGTCACGCTCGACCCGGCCAAGTCGTCCCTCACCCTCCCCCTGACCAACGCCCCGGATCTCGCGACCGCGGACACCCCGCAGTCCCGGATCCCGGCCGACTCGCTGGCCCAGCCCGAGCCCTCCAAGGACCCGGTCGAACTGATGCGTCAGTTCGTCGAAGCTTCGCGCTGATCTGAACAGCAAGAAGCCCCGGCCTGCTGAGGCCGGGGCTTCTTGTTGTCGGTGCTGCTACGAGCTGATCGACCAGGAGTTGATGTAGCCGACGTCCGCGCGGGCCACGTCCCGGACCTGGAGCTTCCAGGTACCGTTGCGGGTCTCGCTGCTGAGGGTGGCGGTGTACGTCTGGTTGATGTTGTCGGCCGAGTCGTTGCTGGAGTTCTTCAGCCGGTACGACGAACCGTCGGGCGAGATCAGGTCGATCACCAGATCACCGCGGTAGGTGTGCACGATGTTGACCGCGACCTGCGCCGACGTGGCGCTCCCGGTGCAGCCGGTCACGCTGACCGAGCTGGTGACGGCGGCGCCGGCGTCCGGGATGTTGATGTTGGCGTCGTTGGTGAACGGTCCGCACGTCGGGCTCGGTCCACCGCCGCCGAGCTGAGCGGCCGCGGCGGCGATGGCCGACGCGAACGTGCTCACCTGGGTGTAGACACCGGGCGCGCTCGGCCGAGCACAGCCGTCGCCGTGGCTGACGACGCCGACCTGGATCCACGCTCCTCCGTTGTCCCGGCGGAACATCGGGCCGCCGGAGTCACCCTGGCAGGTGTCGACGCCACCGGTGGCCATCTGTCCGGCGCACAACTCGGCCGGGAAGATCAGGTCGCTGTAGTAGTCGCCGGCATCCCGGCACGTCACGTCGTCGACGTACGGGACGTTCGCCTTCAGCAGGTACCGCTGCTGAGCGCCGCCCTCAGTGGCCGCACCCCAGCCGGCGACCGTGAAGGTGCCGGTGTCGTACGCCGTGGTGGTGGCGATCGGCAGCGTCGGTACGCCGGTGATCGGCGTCGCCAGCTTGATCAGCGCCCAGTCGCCACCGGTGCTGGTGCCGTAGGTGGGCGAGCGGTGGATGTACGTCGACTTCACCTTCGTGGCCGACGTGTCCTGCAGGTCGACCACACCGACGGTCGCGGTGATCGACGTGTTGTTGCCGGTGGAACCCACGCAGTGCGCGGCGGTCAGCACGAGCTGACTGGTGTACATCGCACCACCACATCCCATGGACAGCCTCACCATCCACGGAAACTCACCTTGCGCCGCGCGGGTTCCACCGACGACTCGGGGGCCGGGCTCACCTTGGGCGGAGGTGGGCGCGGCGCTCGCCGAGTGGGCGGGCACGATGACCAGGGCGGCGGTCATCGCGCACAAGACGGCGGATCGGAAAATCTTGGTCAGAAGCATGGGCGGTGCCTCCTCGAGAACTGCTGCGGTTTGCACAGTTTGTACACCCTCCGGCACAGCCGGTGATGGCACGGGAGTGCGAGGGCACCGATGCGCCGGGATCGAGACCCAACCGAAACGGGCGGTGCTGCCGCGGCCGCGAACTCAGGCCAGAATTGGAACAGCAGCCCGGCGGCGCTCAGGTGGTCCGTCGCCGGGCTGCTGGACCTCAATTCTCGCTCACAACTGCGCGGAAATGGTGGCCAGATGGTGACACGGCACAAGAATGCTGACAGGACAACAAATATCGCTCCGTGCAGTGGCCGGAACACGGACAGTACGATCCGGCTCTTGCGGATCGTTCTACCCTGGAGTGGCGGTAGCCCACGGTGACCGCGCTCGGGAGGGAGGGGACAGCCATGAGCTCGACCGACACGGAGCGTGCCGAGCACTTGCGCGTGCTCGGGCTCAACGACGACGAGATCCTGGTCTACCAGCACCTGCTCCGGGCCGGCCCCTCGTCGATCGGTGAGCTGGACGCGGCCGTCGCCGGCCGCGGGGTCGGCATCGACGACGTGCTCGGCGGGCTGGTTCAGGCCGGCCTGGCGCGGCGGTCGGGATCGGACCACGCGCGGTTCCTCCCGGTGCCTCCCGACGCCGGCCTCGAGGCACTGACCCTGCGCCGCGAGTCCGAGCTGAAGCAGGCGCGGATCGAGGTGCTGAACGCGTACGACGAGTTCCGCCGGACCGTGCACAACGAGTCGACCACGCACCTGATCGAGGTGGTCACCGGGACCGCGATCGTCGAGCGGATCAACCAGATCAAGGGCAGCGCGCAGCGCGAGATCCTGGCCATCGACTCCCCGCCGTACTACCTGGGCGCGGGGCCGAACCAGATGGAGATCGAGCAGCTCAACCGCGGCGTCGCCTACCGGGTGGTCTACTCGCCGGAGTCCGTCGAGGTGCCCGGGTACCTGACCGAGAACATCCTGCCCTGCGTCGAGGCCGGCGAGCAGGCGCGGGTGCTGCCCGACGTACCGGCGAAGCTGACGATCATCGACGGCTCGATCGCGTTCGTGTCGATGTCGGTGCGCGACACCGATGTGAACCGTTCCCTGCTGATCATCCGCCCGAGCAGCCTGCTGACCGCCCTGATCGGCATGTTCGAACTCTGCTGGCGCAACGCTCTCCCCTTGCATGCCTCGGTCGGCGCCGAGGACGACCGCCTCGAACCCATCGAACGCCGCCTCCTGGCCCTACTCGCCACGGGTGCCGCCGACGACACCATCGCCCGCACCCTCGGCATCAGCCGCCGCACGTTCTTCCGCTACCTGGAACGCCTGATGAACCGTACCGGCGCCAGCACCCGCTTCCAGCTGGCCCTCCACGCCGCCCGCGAGAACTGGCTGTAAACCACAGAGGAGGGGTGAGGGGTGAGGGGTGAGGGGTGAGGGGTGAGGGGTGAGGGGTGAGGGGTGAGGGGTGAGGGCCGACCGCCCCCGCCCTGGCGACTCCGTCGCCGGCTCCGATCAACCCCCTGCCACTTCTCGTACTTCCGGCCGCAGCGACCTCAACCCCAGCGACCTCTCCGGCCGCATTGCCGACAACCTCAGCCCGAACAAAAGCTGCCGGTGTCCCCACAGGGGGAGCACCGGCAGCTGGTAGTTCTTGGGGCTAGACCGCCTTCACGAATTCCTTGGCGACGACCTCGGCGATCTGCGCGGTGTTGAGCGCCGCGCCCTTCCGCAGGTTGTCTCCGCAGACGAACAGCTCCAGCGCCTGCGGGTCGTCCAGCGACTTGCGGATCCGGCCGACCCAGGTCGGGTCGGTGCCGACCACATCGGCCGGCGTCGGGAACTCACCCTCGGCCGGGTTGTCGAACAGGATCACGCCCGGCGCGTCCCGCAGTACTTCGCGGGCCTCGTCGACGTCGACCTCGCGCCCGAACCGCGCGTGCACCGACAGCGAATGCGTCGTGATCACCGGCACCCGGACACACGTCGCGGACACCTTCAGGTCCGGCAGGTTGAGGATCTTGCGCGACTCGTTGCGCACCTTGAGCTCCTCGGACGACCAGCCGTCCTCCTTGAGCGACCCCGCCCACGGCACCACGTTCATCACCAGCGGCGCCGGGAACGGCCCGAGCGCGTTGCCGATCACCCGGCGTACGTCGCCCGGCGTCGTCCCGAGCTCACGGTTCCCGGCGACCTTCATCAGCTGGTCGTACAGCGCGTCGATGCCTTCCTGACCAGCACCGGAAGCGGCCTGGTACGACGCGACGACCAGCTGCTCCAGCTCGTACCGGTGGTGCAGCGCGCCCATCGCCACGATCATCGACAGCGTCGTGCAGTTCGGGTTGGCGATGATGCCCTTCGGCCGGTTGCGCGCGGCCTCGGCGTTCACCTCGGGCACCACCAGCGGCACCTCGGTGTCCATCCGGAACGCACCCGAGTTGTCCACCACGACGGCACCCTTGGCGGCCGCGATCGGCGCCCAGTGCGCGGAGATCTCGTCCGGTACGTCGAACATCGCGACGTCGATCCCGTCGAAGGCGGCCTCGGAGATCGCGACCACCTCGACCTCCTCGCCGCGGACCTTGAGCCGTTTGCCCGCGGAACGCTCGGACGCGATCAGCCGGATCTCCCCCCAGACGTTCTCGCGGGTGGAGAGCAGCGTGAGCATGACCGTGCCCACGGCGCCGGTCGCGCCGACCACCGCCAGGGTGGGCAGGCCGGCCCGCTCGTCGATCGTGGAGTCCGCAGCGTTCACCGGGGTCACCGTCCTGTTCCTCCGTAGACGACAGCTTGGGTGTGCTCGTCGTCGAGGTCGAATGCGGTGTGCGCCGCGGTCACGGCGGCGTCCACCAGGTTCTCGTCCACCACCACGGAGATGCGGATCTCCGAGGTCGAGATCATCTCGATGTTCACGCCGGCGTCGGCCAGCGCGGAGAAGAACTTCGCCGAAACACCTGGGTGCGAGCGCATCCCGACGCCGATCACCGAGACCTTGCCGATCTGGTCGTCGTACAGCAGCTGCTCGTAGCCGACCTCGTCCTTCATCCGCGCCAGCGCGGACATCGCCCGCGAGCCGTCGGCGCGGGGCAGCGTGAAGGAGATGTCGGTCCGGTTGGTGGCGACCGCCGAGACGTTCTGCACGATCATGTCGATGTTGGTCTCGGCGTTGGCGACCGTCTCGAAGATCCGCGCGGCCTCGCCCGGCTTGTCGGGCACACCGACCACGGTGATCTTGGCCTCCCCACGGTCGTGGGCCACGCCGGAGATGATCGCCTGTTCCATGTTCTCAATATCCTTCGCATCGACGACCCAGGTGCCTTCCTTCTGGGAGAAGGAGGACCGCACGTGGACCTTGACGTTGTAGCGCCGCGCGTACTCGACGCAACGCAGGTGCAGGACCTTCGCACCGCAGGCAGCCATCTCGAGCATCTCCTCGTAGGAGATCATCGGGATCTGCTGCGCGGCCGGCACGATCCGCGGGTCCGCGGTGAAGATGCCGTCCACGTCGGTGTAGATCTCGCAGTAGTCCGCCTCGAGCGCGGCGGCCAGCGCCACCGCGGTCGTGTCGGAGGCGCCGCGGCCCATCGTGGTGATGTCCTTGGTGTCCTGCGCGACGCCCTGGAACCCGGCCACGATCGCGACGTGGCCCTCGGCCAGCGCGTCCTCGATCCGGCTCGGCGTGATGTCGATGATCCGGGCGTTGCCGTGCGCGGAGGTGGTGATCACACCGGCCTGCGAGCCGGTGAACGACCGTGCCTCGTAGCCCAGGTTCGCGATCGCCATCGCCAGCAGGGCGGCCGAGATCCGCTCACCCGAGGTGAGCAGCATGTCGAGCTCGCGCGGCGGCGGCAGTGGCGAGACCTGCTGGGCCAGGTCCATCAGTTCGTCGGTGGTGTCGCCCATGGCGGAGATGACCACCACCACGTCGTTCCCGGCCTTCTTCGTCGCGACGATCCGTTGGGCCACACGCTTGATGCAATCGGCGTCAGCGACCGACGAACCGCCGTACTTGTGCACGACGCGACCCACAGCTGTGTCTCCTCAAAGCTTGGTTCCCCAGCAGCTCACACTGGTTGCGGTACGCCGTGCGGTCGCTTCCTCGGGGCAGCACCAGGCGTGTTCGTTCGTCTCATTCTAGCCGTGACCTTCTCGTTGTCTCCTGCCTGACCATGACCTGGGCTACCCGTTCGGCGGCCGGCCGCGCGGCGCGCAGGAACACTGGCGGTGACTGCCCGGCGCCGAAGACCTTCCGGGCGGTGGACCACTTGTTTATATAAGTCATCACTGAAATACTGAGGGCATGCACGCCTTCGACATCCTCGGCGACCCGGTCCGGCGCCGGATCCTGGAACTGCTCGCCGACGGGCAGCTGCCGGCCGGCCAGATCGCGGCCACCATCGGCGGTGAGTTCGGCATCAGCCAGCCGGCCGTCTCCCAGCACCTGCGCGTGCTCCGCGACAACGGCTTCGCCACGGTCACCGTCGACGGCACCCGGCGTCTGTACGCCGTCGACACGGACCCGCTGCGCGAGATCGACGCCTGGCTCGATCGGTACCGCAAGTTCTGGACCAACCGGCTGGACGCGCTCGACACCGAGCTGCGTCGCGGTCGCCGCGCGGCGTCGTCGTCCTCTTCGTCTTCTTCGTCGCCGTCCACCCGATCGCCGTCCTCCCCGTCGGCATCGTCCTCGGAGGCTCCAGATGCCTGATCTCGAACAACTGCTGGGCACCACTCGAACGATCACCCGGTCGACAACCGGCACCTACTCCGTCGTCCTGCGACGGACGTACGCCGCCGACGTCCAGGACGTCTGGTCCGCGTGGACCACACCGTCCCGCCTTGGTCGCTGGCTCGGTCAAGTCACCGGCGATCGACAGGTCGGCGGCACTGTCCGCCTGACCATGTCCCCGCCGGACCAGGACGTCGCCGAACTCCACATCACCACCTGCACCGCCCCGACCACCCTGCAGGCCGACTGGACCTGGCCCGGCGAACCCGACTCCACCGTCGACCTCCACCTGGAACCCGCCGACGACACCACGATCCTCACCCTCACCCACTCCCAGGTGACCGAGAAGACAGCCGTCGAGTACGGCTACGGCTGGGAGGACTTCCTCAACCGCCTCACCAGCCTCCTCGCCGACCAGGACCCGGCGGAAGTCTCCTGGTCCGAAGCCCAGCAGAACCTGAAGCCGCTCTGGGAAGACCTCCTCAAAGCTTGACCTGAAGCGCGCTCCAGGTAACAAGCTGCCGGGATGATGCAGGAAGAACTGGCAGAAGCCGTCACCATCGGCGAGGCCTCACGACTCTCCGGCCTGCCAGTGGAGACCTTGCGGTACTACGACCGCGAGGGCCTCTTCGGCGACCTCCCCCGAGACACCGGCGGCCGCCGCCGCTTCACCCCCGACACTCTCGGCCTGCTCGACATCCTCCTACGCCTCCGCCGTACCGGCATGCCCGTCGAACAGGTCCGCGAGTTCGCCCAACACGTCCGAGCCGGCGACCACCTCCGCACCGAACGCCTCGCCCTCCTCCGAGCCCACCGCGAACGAGTAGCCATCGACCTGACCCAACTGGAGGCCGACCTAGAACTCATCGACTGGAAGATCACCGCCTACCAGTCCACCGAAGACGGCACCGACCCGCCCCCACGCGACTAACCCAGCAGACATCCCACCTCCCCGACCCCATGCGACTGACCCAGCAGCGGGCATCAGAACGACCTCCACAGCATCTGTCACGCGGACCCACCGCACGCCAGCACACCGACACCGGCCACGTCACCCAGAAGCCTCACCCGGCGATCCTCACCAGGGCACCACCGCCCTCGGCACCCACAGCATCCGTCTCGTGGATCCACCGCACACCAAGCACCACCCACACCCCGGCATCACCGCCGACCCCCGCATCACCGCCGACACGGCACCCCACCGATCCCCACTCCACCACCGCCCCCCGGCTCAGGCGACGGCGACCTCTTCGACTGTTGCGTCGTCGGACGGCCGGTGGGGTGGAATGTGCAGCAGGGACAGCGTCGCCAGCAGGGTCAGGACTGCGGCCATCAGCCACACGTAGCGGACGCCGAAGGCTTCGACGACCAGGCCCGCGAACGCCGAGCCGACGGCTCCGCCGATCATGGCGCCGCTGCCCATCCAGCCGAAGATCTCGGTGCGCACCGAGTCGGGCGTCATCGCTCCTAGACGCTCATACAACGCTCCGACCGTCGGCGCCAGGACGCAGCCCGACAGCAGCAGCGCGATCCCGAGCGACACCGGCGACCACGTCGCGAAGACGCACGCCAGCATGCCGACCGACACCAGCAGCGCCCGCCGCCAGACGAACGAGTTCCGCCGGCCCGGCAGCGCGCCGACGATCAACCCGCCGGCCAGGCTGCCGACCGCCCACACCGTCTCCAGCACACCGGCGATCAACCGGTTCCCGTGGTCGTCGGCGAACGCGACGATCCCCAGCGACACCGACGCGAACGCGGTGACGCAGAACGCGAACGCCAGGATCAGCGGCAGCCGGTGCCGATGCCAGAGCAGTTGCGGCGCCGTCAACCGGCGTACGGTCTCGTCGTGCCGCATCGCCGGCTGCTGCTGCACGCCGTACCACCAGACCGAGACCAGGGCGATCGCCGCGGCCGACAGCACACCGGCCCGCGGGTTCACGAAGCTGACCACCAGCGCGCCCAGCATCGGCCCGATCGCGAACAGCACCTCCTGCGCGGTCGCGTCCAGCGCGTAGACCGCGCGCAACCGCGGCCCCTGGACCAACCGCGGCCAGGCCGCCCGCAGCGTCGCGGTGATCGGCGACACGAACGCCCCCGCGAGCGCGGACACCACCGGCATCAACCGGTACCAGTCGTTGGGCAGCAGGGCCAGCACGAACATCGCCAGGCTCCACCCCATCCCGGTCCCGATGACGACCCACTTGCCACCCCGCCGGTCCGCCAGTCGCGACCAGATCGGCCCGCCCAGCGCCGTACCGACCGAGTAGGCGCCCGCGACCACGCCTGCCCAGCCGAAGCTCCCGGCCGCGTCCTTCGCCAGGAACGACATCGGCACCGCCGACGCCATCACCGGCAGCCGCGCCACCAAGGCCGAGGCCAGCAGCGACGCCACCCCACGAGTTCTCCAGAGTGCGCGGTACGCCGACAGGTCCATAGACCGCATTCTGTCCTGTCACATCAACCCCCCGCCTCAGGATTTCTCCCTACCCAGACCAATGAGCATCCCTAGCTCGCACGAACAGTATATGCGAACATGTGTTCGTGTCCCAAACCGGTGAGGCGACGATCCTGCACGCCGACCTCGACGCCTTCTACGCGTCGGTCGAGCAGCGGGACGACCCCCGTCTGCGCGGCCGCCCGGTGATCGTCGGCGCCGGCGTCGTGCTCGCCTGCAGCTACGAGGCCAAGGCCCTCGGCGTCCGGACGGCGATGAGCGGCGGCCAGGCGATGCGCCGCTGCCCGCAGGCGATCGTCGTCCAGCCGCGCATGTCGGCGTACTCCGAAGCCAGCAAGGCCGTCTTCAAGGTCTTCGAGGACACCACCCCGCTGGTCGAGGGCCTGTCGATCGACGAGGCGTTCCTGGATGTCGCCGGCCTGCGCAAGATCGCCGGTACGCCGGTCGAGATCGCCCGCCGGCTCCGCGCCGAGGTCCTCGCCAAGGTCGGCCTGCCGATCACCGTCGGCGTCGCCCGGACCAAGTTCCTCGCGAAGGTCGCGAGCGGCGTCGCCAAACCCGACGGCCTGCTGGAGGTGCCGCCCGACCAGGAGCTCGGGTTCCTGCACCCGCTCGCCGTCGAGCGCCTGTGGGGCGTCGGCGAAGTCACGGCGGAGAAGCTCCGCTCCCGCGGCCTCACGAAGGTCGGCGACGTCGCGATGCTGCCCGAGGCCGCGCTGATCGCGATGCTCGGCCGCGCCTCGGGCCGGCACCTGCACGCCCTCGCCCACAACCGCGACCCGCGCCCGATCGAGGTCGGCAAGCGCCGCCGCTCGATCGGCTCCCAGCGCGCGCTCGGCCGTTCGCCGAAGTCGCCCGAGACCCTGGACGCCGTGCTGGCCGGTCTCGTCGACCGGGTCACCCGCCGGATGCGATCGGCCGGGCGCTCCGGCCGGACCGTCACCCTACGGCTGCGCTTCGACGACTTCACCCGCGCGACCCGCTCGCACACGTTGCCCCAGGCAACTGATCACACGCGCACCCTGCTCGTCACCGCGCGCGCCCTGATGGCCGAGGCCACGCCGATGATCGAGAAGCAGGGCGTCACACTCGTCGGCATTGCGGTCGGCAACCTGGAGAACGAGTCGACAGTCCAGCTGGCCCTCCCGTTCGACAAGGCCAGCAACGACGAGCTGGACAGCGCGCTCGACCACGTCAAGGACAAGTTCGGCATCAACGCGATCACCCGCGGCATCCTGCTCGGCCGCGACCAGGGCCTCACCGTACCGATGCTGCCGGACTGACCTCATCCCGTACGGAGGCCTGCAGCCTCCCGGCGACCACCACCGTCCCCAGCGCGAGCACCGCGAACACCGCACCGATCCACCCCAGCACCGAGTACCCCGCGCCGGCGTCGAGCGCCAAGCCACCAACCCACGGCGCCACCGTGATCCCGACGTTGAAGGCCGAGATGTTCACCGCGGCCGCCAGCGTCGGAGCCTTCCCAGCCAGGCTGAACACCCGCGTGTTCACCGCCGGATTGGTCATGAACCCGGCCGCGCCCAGCAGCGTGATCGCGGCGACAGCGACGACGGGCTGCGAAGTCCACACCGCCAGCACGACCGACAGCACCACGACGGCGGAGAGCCCGGCGAAGAGTGTCCCGAACGGCCTCGCATCCGCCGTCCGCCCACCGATCGTGATCCCGCCCAGCGCGCCCACGCCGTACAGGGCGAGCACCGCCGGCACCCAGTCACTCGTCAGCCCGGTCACCTCGACCAGCAACGGCGCCAGGTAGCTGAAGATGACCAGCAACGCGCCGATCGACAACGCCGTCGTCCCGTAAGCCAGCCACAGCGGCGGATTGGCCATCGCCCGGATCTCGTCGCGGATCTTCGGAACGCTGCTCGCCGACCGACCGGCCGGTACCGTCGCCACGACCCCGGCCATGGCGATCGTCGACATCGCCGCGACTCCCCAGAACGCCGCGCGCCACCCGAGGTGCTGGCCGACCACCGTCCCCAGCGGCAGGCCGAGGATGGTTGCCACCGTCAACCCACCGACCAGGATGCTCATCGCCCGGCCGCGCCGATCGGACGGCACCAGCCCGATGACCGTGACCGCCGCGACCGCCCAGAACCCGGCGTACACGAACGCCCCGACGACCCGCGTGATCAGCAGTACTGCGTAGTTCGGCGTCAGCGCGCCGGCGACGTGGGCCAGCACGAAGACCGCGAGGAAGCTCAGCAACGCCGTACGCCGTGGCCAGTGCAATGTGACGACCGCGAGCACCGGCGCGCCCACCAGCATCCCGATCGCGAACGCCGAGATCAGCAACCCGGTGGTCGGAATCGAGACGCCGAGGTCGCTCGACAGCTCGGGCAGCAGCCCGGCGAGCATCAGCTCGGACGTTCCCTGCGCGAAGATCGCAAGGCCCAGCACGAAAATGGCAGGCGGCATCGACATGTCCCCTCAGAAAGTTCGGTCAGACCAGGGCGGTCAGCGCGGTCGCCGCGACCGCGGCCAGCACGGCCCGGTCGGTCCCGCCGCGCGCCAGCACCCGGATCCCGCAGATCGTCGCGACGACGAACTGCGCCAGGCTGCGGGCGTCCTTGTCCGCAGCGATGTCCCCGTCGCGCTGGCCGGCCTCGATCGCCGTCGTCAACGCGGTCAGGCGAAGCTCTTCGTCCACCCGCAACTGCTCGGCGACCGCAGCATCGTGTGGAGCGAGCTCGATCAGCGAGTTGACCACCAGACAGCCCGGCGGCTCGCCTTCCGGCGGGTCGACGGCACCGTCCAGCATCGTACGAAGCTTGGCCGCGACCGGAAGGTCACCACCCAGCAGCTTCAGCGTCGACCCGGTCTTGCGATCGATGTACCGCGCCAGCGAGCGCTCGAACAGCTCGTGCTTGCCGGCGAAGGTGTTGTAGATGCTGCTCCGCCCGAGCCCGGTCGCCTCACAGAGGTCCTGCGTCGAGGTGCCCTCGTAACCATTCGCCCAGAAAGCGCGCATCGCCGCGTCGGTCGCGGCGTCCTCGTCGAACGTCCTGGGTCGGGCCATGCGAACGAGAGTACCAGAGTTTTGGATCGATCAGTTCAGAACTCTCGCGGGTAGCCGATCTCGGCCAGATCCTCCTTGAGATCGGCCAGCCTGCGGTTCCGGTTGAGGATCGTCACGACGTACTCGCTGAGCGGCATCAGCGCGTACACGTGCCGGATCGCGTCCAGGTCGAGCGCGACCTCGTAGTACTCCTCGGCGAAGGTCAGGTAGGCCTCCGGCCCCTCGGCCAGCAGCCCGAAGAGCCGCTCGGCGCCGTCGTCGCCCTCGGGCTCGGCCGGTCCACAGACCCAGTTCCCGTCCGTACGCCAGAAGCACGCCGTCGCGTTCAGCACGCCGCCTTCGTCGTCCCGGAAGGCGGGCTCGTCCCGGGCCGCGTGCAGCGCGGGCGGGAGGCCGTCGACCAGTCCGGGCCAGAGCTCGCCGTTGTTCCCGTAGGGCGACATCGCCGACTCGTGCGCGAACCCGCGCGCGAAGACGCCGTCCGGCGAGAACACGATCGAGTACTCGTCACCCGACCCGTCGACCATCAGCGCGGCCTCCTCGGTCTCCGACCAGCGCGCGTCGAACGAGTAGTACCGGTACGCCGGGTCCTCGCAGACGATCAGGTCCAGGACGGCGAGCGCGCGGCTGGTCCGCCGTACGGTCGCGACATCGGGCAGCCGGGCGATCAGTTCGTGAACAGACACCCGGTCATTCAACCGGCTTCAGTGGTTCTCGTCGAACAGGCGGCCGGCGTACCAGGTGAGCGCGGAGCGCAGCTCTCCGATCTGGCGGAGCCGGCGCCGGCTGGTGGCGCCGTGCGCGACCGGGAAGACGCGGTGGCCGCCGTGGAAGCGGCGAGGCGACGCCGGCAGGTCGGCGGCGCGGGCCGGGTCGAGCCAGACCACGAGCCAGACGCGCCGGGAGTGGCCGACCAGGCGGATCCGGGAAACACCGGCCCAGGGGACGAATCCGGTGCGGCCGGCGCGCGTCGTCGTCAGGCCGTCGGCGTTCACGACCAGTCGGACTTTCCTGCCGAAGAGGAACGGCAGTCGCCAGGCGAGGAACCAGAGGCCGACCAGGCTGATCAGCCAGCAGACCAGGGCCTGTCCGCCGAAGCCCATCTCGGCGGAGTAGGAGGAGAACCAGCTGGTGGCGACGGTGAACACCAACAGCCAAAGGGACATCAGGATCGAGTAGGTCCGGCTGGTGGTGAAGCTGGGACCTACGGGGGCTGGGCGGATCGGTGCGGGCTTCGGCGGCGTGTTCGGCCCCTGCAGCACTTGCCGCGAACCTCCCTCGATCGGCAGACGTGCCGGGGCCGGCGGGTCCGCGAAGGTGCTGCTCTTGGGCATCTCGTCCACCCGCGTCGGCGCCGGCTTGGGCAGGTGCATCGTGCTTGCCATAGGCAACGGCACGGGATGCACCGGACTCAACGCCTTCAGTACGTCGCCCGGCGCGGGCCGCAGCTCCGGCCTGCGCTGCAAACACCCGCGGACCACCCCGGCGACATCGTCAGGCAGCGGCGGAACCCGCGGCTCCTCGTGCACAACCCGATGCATCAACGCGCTCAGCGGCCCACGACCGAACGGCCCCTGCCCGCTCGCCGCGAACACCAGCACCCCGCCGAGCGAGAACAGATCCGACGCCGGCCCGATCGCTCCGCCGGTGATCTGCTCGGGCGACAGGTAGCCCGGCGTACCGACCACGATCCCCGTGGCCGTCAGGTTCACGTCCTCGAGCGCCCGCGCGATGCCGAAGTCGATCACCCGCGGCCCGTTGTCGGTGAGCAGGATGTTCGACGGCTTGAGATCGCGGTGCACCACCCCGGCGCGATGAATCGCGACCAGCGCCTCGGCCAACCCCGCGGCGACGTACCGCAGACCGTCCGGCCGCAGCGGCCCTTGCCCGTCGACCGCTTGCTGCAAGGTCGGCCCCGGCAAGAACTCGGTCGCGAGCCACGGCCGCTCGGCGTCGGGATCCGCGTCGATGACGGCAGCCGTGAACGCCCCGCCGACCTTCCGGACCGCCTCGACCTCCCGGCCGAACCGCGCCCGGAACCCCGGGTCGTCGGCGAGCTCGGACCGCACCACTTTCAGAGCGACCAGCCGCCCACCGGGCGACCGGGCCAGGTGCACCGTGCCCATCGCACCGCTCCCCAGCCGCGACTGGATCACGAACGGACCGACCACCGCCGGCTCCTCGTGCTGCACGCGCGCCTCCTCGGCCTCACCGGCGGCTCACGCTATCCCAGGAACACCCCGGAGGGCTGTGCGCGCTCCCCGGAGCCTGTACGCCGAAGAAGGTGCTCGCCGACCTCGAGCACCCGGTCCTCGGGCCGTTCGCCTCACTCGTGACGACGACCGGCATGCTGCACGGCCCGGTGCTGCGCCACCTCACGCCACCGGGCGTGGACGTCCTGCCGGTCGTCGTACTGGTTCTGGTGACTGCGGTTGCTCGGCTGGCTCGCAGCTCGTGCTCAGCGGCGCTGGACGGCTTCCTCGGCGACCTCGACCAGTTCACGGTCGGACGCCTCGGTCTCCGGATCGTGCGCCGGCTCCAGCCGGTCGTGCGCGATCAGCGACTGGATCGCCCGCAGTACGGCGCTCGCCGCGGCGCCCCAGGTGGAGACGTAGGAGAACTGCCACCACCACAGCGCCTCGATGATCCGGCCGGACTGGTAGTGGGCGAGCCCGTGCACCAGGTCGGTCGCGATCGCGGTCAGGTCGTCGGAGAGCCGGTTGACGGTGATCTCCGGCGGCGCGGCGTACGGGTCGAAGACCTCGGCGTACTCGTCGAGTCCCTCGAACAGCACCGCGAGCCGGTCGCGCATCGCGTCCAGGTCCGGATCCGGACCGGCGTCGCTCTCGAAGCGCTCAGCCGGTACGAAGTCCTCGAACGCACCGAGCCGGCCACCGGCCAGCAGCAGCTGGCTGACCTCGAGCAACAGGTACGGCAGCGAGGCGAGACCCTCGTCGACACCGTCCTCGTCCGGCTGGCCTGCGATGTCGCGCACCGAGATCAGGAAGCTCTGCACCTGGTCCGCGATCTGCTCGGCGAACTCGGTCAGGTCCTCGTTGTCGGTGTCCAACGCGCGTTCCGCAATATCGGTTGATTCAGTCATCGATCGATCGTCGCCCTTCAAACGCCCGTCCGAGTGTGACCTCGTCGGCGTACTCGAGATCACCGCCTACAGGTAGTCCACTGGCCAAACGAGTCACACGCAACCCCATGGGCCTCAGTAACCGGCTCAGATACGTGGCGGTCGCCTCGCCTTCGAGGTTCGGGTCGGTGGCGAGAATGATCTCGGTCACCTCGCCGCTGGCCAGCCGTTGCATCAGTTCGCGGATCCGCAGCTCGTCCGGCCCGATCCCCTCGATCGGCGAGATCGCGCCGCCGAGCACGTGGTAGCGGCCGCGGAACTCACGGGTCCGCTCGATCGCGACCACGTCCTTGGCCTCCTCGACCACGCAGATCAGCGCGAGGTCTCGGCGCGTGTCACGGCAGATCCGGCACTGCGTCTCCTCGGAGACGTTGCCGCAGATCTCGCAGAACTTGACCTTCTCCTTGACCTGGATCAGCACGTGGGCCAGCCGGCGGACGTCGGTCTCGTCGGCGGCGAGCAGGTGGAACGCGATCCGCTGCGCGGACTTCGGACCGACGCCGGGGAGCCGGCCGAGCTCGTCGATGAGGTCCTGGACGGCCCCTTCGTACACGTCAGCCCGGGTTCTGACCGGGCTCGGAGCCCGGACGGGTGAACCCGAAGTTCGGACCCTGGCCGTTGCCCGGCAACTGGTTGCCGCGCTCGCTGCCCGGCAGTTCGTTGCCTGCCCGCTGGTCGCCTGGCCGCTGGTCGCCAGGGACTTGGTCGCCGGGGAGTTGGTCGTCGCCCGGCACGGTCTCCGGAGCGCCGCCACCGAACCCGGGCAGACCTCCGCCCAGACCACCGGCGAGCGGCCCCATCGCGCGGGCCGCCACCTCCTTGGCATTCTCCGAGGCGTCCCGTACGGCGGCCACGATCAGGTCGGCCAGCGTCTCGGTGTCGTCCGGATCCACCGCCTGCGGGTTGATCGTCAGGCTGAGCAGCTCACCCGTTCCGGACACCATCGCGGTCACCAGACCACCACCCGCGGTGCCCTCGACCTCCTGGTTCTCCAGGTTGGCCTGAGCCTCCATCAGCTGGCTCTGCATCGCCTGTGCCTGTGCGAGCAGCTCGGACATGTCAAAGCCCCCGCCCTGCCCACCGCCACCGTCGAACACGCGATCTCCCGTCGGACTCTTCCGCTTGCCCCTGAGCCTAGCCGGTCGTTCCGACAACCCCAGCCCCGGTCAGTGACCGAGCGGAAACCGATACGTGTCCACACCCTGTGGGCAGGACTTATCCACACCATGTGGACAACATGTGCACACCACAGCGCGCGCATCGCCGCTTCCGTCATCCACACCCCATCCCCAACCCTGTGGACAACCTGTTGACACGCGCACCTACAGGCCGCCAGCCCCGCCTCCGACGCAAGCCTCCCCGCTTCCCTCCTCTGCCCGCTGGGCTGCCCCGCTCCCCCGGGTCGGCTCTCCCCAGTCCCCGCCCGGCCCCGCCTTCTCCCCTAGCCCGCCGCCCCACGGCTGTTCTTACTCCCCGCCCTGCCCCGCCCGGCTCAGGGCACTCGCTATCGCCTGCTCAGCAGTCTGCGGGCACGCCAAAGCAGCCCGTCCCCAGACAGGCTGCCTTCCCAGCCGCCAGCTACCTCAGCGACCGCACAGATCGAACCCTCAGTTCGGCTCTTCAGTGATGATCGACGCCCCCAGCGTCTCCCGCAGCAGATCGGTATGCGACCGAGAGTCCTCTTCCAGCACGACGTCGTCGTCCCCGATCGCCATCGCCTCTTCCTCAGGCGTCAACGGCGCTTCCTGAACCTCCGGCGCCGCCGCGGCCTTCCGCGCCTGCTCAGCCGCCACCGCAGCCTCAGCAGCCCGCCGCTTGCTGGCGGCCTGCTCCCGCCGATCCACCTCAGGCGCCGCCGAGGGAGCCGGCGGCCCACCCGCCTGCTGATCAGCCTGCAGCGGAGCCCTCACCACACCAGCAACGTCCTGTACGGCGACCGCCCCGCCCGCAGACGCCCCAACCGCAGAACCGCCAATCGCAGCACCCCCAGCGACCCCAGACCCGCCAACCGCACCATCACCCCAGCCAGCCCCGCCGCTACCGCCCGAGGAACCGCCCTGCCCAGCCGCCCCGGCATCCCCTACCGAACCCGCCGCTCCACCGCCCGCGTTCCCCGCACCGCCAGCACCGTTCGCACCAGCACCGGTGCCCCCTGCACCACCGGTCCCTGCGTCCGCCCACGCTCCCGAGCCAGGCTGCGAACCACCACCGCCACCTACCCCACCACCTTCGGCCCCACCCGCAGCACCGCCGGCTACCGCGTTCCCACCGTCTCCAACCCCACCCGACGCCGCACCAGCAACTTCACCGGCATCAACACCGCCAGCCCCGGATCCACCCGGCCCGTCGTACTCCGTCCCACCACTGCCCCCCGCGCCACCTCCCGGCGCCTCGTAAGCAGCCGTACCACCCACCCCAGAGCCAACTCCACCGGCACTCGACCCTCCGGCACCCAGCCCATCAGACCCCACACCTGCCACATCCGAGCCCGCGCCCGGCGAACCATCGGCCCCGCTGGCCGCGCCCCGCGCACCATCGACCCCGCTGCCTGCGCCCTGTGAATCACCAGCGCCGCCGGCAGGACCACCCTGCGATCCACCAGCACCGCCGGCAGCACCACCCTGCGAACCGCCAGCACCGCCGCCACCCCCGTGCGCCGCCCCGGCCCCACCGCTGTCTCCGTACGAACTTCCGGCCCCACCACCATCACCGTAAGAACCACCGGAACCACCCGCATCGCCGGACGCCCCAGCGCCACCATCGCCGAACGATCCAGCAGCACCACCCGGACCACCCGGACCCGGCTGACTACCCGCCGGCGGAGCCTGATCCCACGACGAACTCGGCGGCGCGGACGGTGGCGCCGGCGGAGGTCCCGCTCCCGACCCAGCGCCCGGATCGGTCGACGGATCCACCACAGCCTCGACCCGCCGGTTCAACCCGATCGTGTCGATCATCGCCTGCCGCAAGATCTCGTCACTGCCGGACCGCGCAAAGCTCTCCCGAGCCCCCGCGTTCACCAGCCCCAACGTCAGAATCTGGTCGTCGACAGCGATCACCTGAGCGTTCTGACTGAGCATGATCCAAGCGAACCGCCGCTTGCTCTTCACCGCCTCCAGCACCTCAGGCCACAACCGCCGAACATCCGCCAGCCCCACAACCCCGGTCGAAATCGGCGCAGCCGCAGCCGGCGCCACTTGCGCAGCCGCAGGCGACTGCCCACCCGTCACCCCAGCGGCCGAACCGGACTCATCGGCCCAAGCCCCAGTCCGACTCCCCGAAGCATTCGCCCCAGCACCCGCAGGCGCCGAACCCCCACCACGCCCAGCCCCGCCAGTCCCAGCACCCGCCAAGCCGGCACCACCAGACCCGCCCGCCGGGGACACCCCACCCGCCGAACCGGACCCGGTCCCGCCAGCGCCACCACTCGAACCAGAACCGCCAGCAGCAGCCGCATCACCAGCAGCAGCCAAGCCACCAGCTCCACCCACCGCCGAGCCATCGCCCGTGCTCGTCGAACCATCGCCCCGGCCCGGACCACTCACCGCAGAACCATCAGCTCCGCCCGCGCCGCTCGCAGCCCGCCCGTCAGCCGCACCAGCACCAGCACCCGCACCCGGCGTGCCAGCTCCGCCCGACCCACCATCCCCAGCACCTGCCGCCGCAGCCCGACCAGCACCACCCGGCCCAGCCACCTCAGCGCCACCGACCGGACCCGCACCACGCCCGTCCGCCACGTCACCACCCGCAGCCGCCCCACCGCCCGGCCGCGCGGCCGGCGCCGCGTCCGCCGTACCAGCAGGCACCCCGATCGTGAGCCGCCGCTCCATCCGATCCAGCCGAGCCTGAATCCCGTTGGTCGAATCGTCAGCACCCGGCAGCAGCACCTTCGCGCAGATCAGCTCCAGCTGCAGCCGAGGCGCCGTCGCCCCGCGCATCTCCAGCAGCCCGGCCGCTACGATGTCCGCCGCCCGGGTCAGTTCAGCCGGCCCGATCCCAGCGGCCTGGGTCTGCAACCGCTCGCCCTGATCCTCCGCCGCCTCGATCAACCCAGAGGCGACCGCGTTCGGCACCGCCGACAGAATCACCAGGTCGCGCAATCGCCGCAGCAGGTCCTCCGCGAACCGCTTCGGGTCCTGCCCGGTCTCGATCACCTTCTCGACCGTCTCGAACACAGCCCGGCTGTCATGCGCCGCAAACCCGTCAACGCACGCATCCAGCAACGAGTCCGGCGTGAAGCCGAGCAGCGCAACCGCCAGCTCGTACGTCACACCCTCCGGCCCGGCCCCACCGATCAGCTGGTCGAGCACACTCAGCGAGTCGCGCACCGACCCGGCACCAGCCCGCACCACCAACGGCAGCGCGGCCGGCGCGATCGCCACGCCCTCGGCCTCGCACAGCGTCGCCATGTAATCCCCTAGCGCCTTCGGCGGCACCAGGCGGAACGGGTAGTGGTGGGTCCGGGACCGAATCGTCCCGATCACCTTGTCCGGCTCGGTCGTGGCGAAGATGAACTTGAGGTGCGGCGGCGGTTCCTCGACCAGCTTCAGCAGGGCGTTGAAGCCCTGCGTGGTCACCATGTGCGCCTCGTCGATGATGTAGATCTTGTACCGGCTCTCGACCGGCGCGAAGAACGCCCGCTCGCGCAGGTCCCGCGCGTCGTCGACACCACCGTGCGACGCCGCGTCGATCTCGATCACGTCGATGCTGCCCGGCCCACCGCGCGCCAGATCGGTGCACGACTTGCACACCCCGCACGGCTCCGCGATCGGGCCCTTCTCACAGTTGATCGCCCGCGCCAGGATCCGCGCACTGGTGGTCTTGCCACACCCACGTGGACCGGAGAACAGATAGGCGTGGTTCACCCTGTTGTTGCTCAGCGCGTTCCGCAACGGTGCCGTGACATGGTCCTGCCCGATCACCTCGGCAAACGTCTCCGGGCGATACCGGCGGTACAACGCAAGAGGTGCTTCCACGACCGCAACCCTAGCGCCGAGCGCCGACAATTCCTCCCCAGCCCATCAGCCCCAGCGATTCAACTCGACAACGACCCGGTACGGCGCACAGGCCTCCGCCCACCCGCCCGCACCCGGCCCACCGACCACCCAGCTCCGTCAACGCCCTCTCGCGCCTCACACAGCTCGATCACCGACCTCCCGCCGACCCACACAACCGCACCCGCGGCCGGCCACGTGTCACGCACCTCCTGCACGACACCCCCTCGCTCTGCGCGAGGCCCGATCAACCTGCCAGTGCGGTGACGGCAGCCGGATCCCAGTAGTACGGCCGGAACTCCGTGACCAGCCCGCCCTGAACCCGATTCACCTGAACAAGCGAAGTCTCCAGCGACCGCCCGGTCGACTGAGCCGTGAACCGAACCTCCAGATGCACCGCGACCTGATCCCCCTCGGCAACCTGCCGCGTGGACAAGAAGTCGAGCCCGGACCAGGTGGCACTGAACTCCCCCAGGAACTTCTCGATCCCTTCCCGCCCACGCCAGACCCCGCTGTACGGAAGCCCCGGCTGCGACCACAGACACACCTCGTCATCCAGCAACGCCGCCACCGGCCCGAAGTCCGCCCGCCCAGGCCCACCCGCGGCCACGTACTCAGCCTCAGCCCGGTAGAAATGCTCCAGAACGACTCCCGCAGATGTCATGCCACCGACCGTAATTCCGGGCCGGGGATTCGTCTGGCGACATCACGCCACGAGGTTCGAGCCCGCGTGCTGCGACCCGCCGCCGGGTCGCGTGCGCGACGGCGGCGGCGATGCCCTCGATATCGGCGTACGACGTACGACGACTGCCCAAGGCGACTGGGTCGCTCCAGGTCCCGCAGCCGCGCTACTCCAGGCGCTTGACCCGCTGGTGCACGGCCGATGACCCGCTGGTGCCCGGCCGACGTGGACAGGCCGGTCGCCTTGCCGACCTCGCGGGACTTACCCCCGTGAGGCTCACACGGCGCGCACCTTCGCAGCTCAGCTCAGCGGGCCGTCTTCCTCGAGGAGCCCGTGCAGATACGTGCCGTACCCCGACTTGGCCAGCGTGTCGGCGCGAGCCTTCAACCCGTCGTCGTCGATGAACCCACGACGCCAGGCGATCTCCTCCGGGCAACCGATCTTCTGCCCCTGCCGCATCTCCACCGCGCGGACGAACTCCCCAGCCGCCATCAACGAGTCGAACGTCCCCGTGTCCAGCCAGGCCGTACCCCGCGGCAGCACCTCGACCTGAAGCCGCTTGGCGTCCAGGTACACCTCGTTCACCGACGAGATCTCCAGCTCACCGCGCGCGGACGGCTTGATGTCCTTGGCGATGTCGACGACATCGGCGGAGTAGAAGTACAGCCCCGGAACCGCGTAGTTGCTCTTCGGCTCCTTCGGCTTCTCCTCGATGCTGAGCGCCTTGCCGTCGGCGTCGAACTCGACCACGCCGTACGCCGTCGGATCCGCGACCCGGTAGGCGAACACCACGCCGCCGTCGACCTCGTTGAACGTCTGCAGGTGCACCCCGAGCCCGGGCCCGTAGAAGATGTTGTCGCCCAGCGCGAGCGCGACCGGCTCGTTCTGGATGAACTGCTCGCCGATCAGGAACGCCTGCGCCAGCCCGTCCGGGCTCGGCTGCACGGCGTACGTGATCTCCATCCCGAACTGCGAACCGTCGCCCAGCAGCCGTTTGAACTGCGCCGCGTCGTCCGGCGTGGTGATGACCAGGACCTCACGGATGTTGGCCAGCATCAGCGTCGACAGCGGGTAGTAGATCATCGGCTTGTCGTAGACCGGGAGCAGTTGCTTGCTCGCGGCCATCGTGAGCGGGTGCAGTCGGGTGCCGGAACCGCCGGCCAGGATGATCCCTCGCATGCGACCGCACCTTACCGACGTTCCCGGTCCATGCCACATCGGCCACTGGTCCACTCCCACCACGGACCACACCCAGCCCACGCCGAACTCCAGCCACACCTCGTCGCAGAGGCCCTGGGTCACTCCAAGTGGTACTCCGCGAACCGGCTCCGCAGGTCCTTCTTCGAGAACTTGCCGACCGACGTCTTCGGCACCTCGTCGATGAACTCGACCGCATCCGGCAGCCACCACTTCGCCACCAGCGGCTCGAGGTACGCCAGGATCTCCTCGCCCGTCGCCGACTCGCCCTCTTGCAGCACCACGCAGGCCAGCGGCCGCTCGTCCCACTTCGGATGCGGTACGCCGATGACCGCCGCCTCCTTCACGGCCGGGTGAGCCATCAGCAAGTTCTCCAACTCCACCGAGCTGATCCACTCCCCGCCGGACTTCACCAGGTCCTTCGTCCGGTCGACCAGCCGCACCGACCCGTACTGGTCGATCGCCGCGACGTCCCCGGTCTTCATCCAGCCGTCCTCGGTGTTCAGCTCCACTCCCGCATCGGGCCGGTAGTACTCCGCCGCGATCCACGGCCCGCGCACCTGCAGCTCACCGGTCGCCTCGTCGTCCCACGCCAGCGGCGTGGTCGACCCGGGCTCCACGATCCGAACCTCGACTCCCGGCAACGGCAGTCCCTGCCGCGCCCGCAGCTTCGCCTGCTCGTCCTCCGGCAGCCCTTGATCGCGGATGGGAACATGCGAGGCCGTCGCGACCGGGCTGGTCTCCGTCATGCCCCACGCCTGCAGGATCGGCTTGCCCAGCTTCTCCCGGAACGCCTCCGACAGCGCCAGCGGAACCGCCGACCCACCGCACGGGATCCGCCGCAGCTTCGGCAGCTCGACACCGTCGAGCAGCGGGAGCAGCCCCTGCCAGATCGTCGGTACGCCGGCCGACAGCGTGACCTCTTGTTCCTGCAGGAGTTTCAGGATCCCCTGCGGCGACATGTCCGGCCCGGGGAAGACCAGGCTCGCCCCCGCCATCGGCGCTGCGTGCGCGAGCCCCCAGGCGTTCGCGTGGAACATCGGGACCACCGGCATCACCGTATCGCTCTCGTGCAGCCCGATCCCGGCATTGGTCAGTACGCCGATCGAGTGCAACCAGGTCGACCGGTGTGAGTAGACGACGCCCTTGGGATTGCCCGTCGTACCGCTCGTGTAGCACATCGCCGCCGCCTGGTTCTCGTCCTCGACGTGGAACTCGACCGGCTCAGCCGCGGCCAGCAGCTCCTCGTAGTCGTGGAACCGGTCGTCGTCCGGAAGCTCGGCTCCCGGTGCCCCGGCCGGCAGGTCGTCCATCACGACGACGTGCCGCAGCAACGGCAACCGGTCCAGCAGCGGCAGGAACAGCCCCAGCAGCGAGCGGTCCACGAAGACGATCTCGTCCTCGGCATGGTTGGCGATGTACACCACCTGGTCGGGGAAGAGCCTGATGTTGAGCGTGTGCAGGACCCGCCCGGTGCAGGGCGCGCCGAAGTACAGCTCGAGGTGGCGTCCCGAGTTCCAGGCGAACGTGCCGACCCGGCCGTCGGCACTGATCCCCAGGTTGTCGAGCACGCCGCCCAGGCGTCTGGTCCGCGCGGCCCACTCGCCGTACGTCATGGTCACGGGCGCTGGGCCGCCGGTGTGCACGGTCTTGTCCGGGAAGAACTGCTCCGCCCGGCGGAAGATGGTGTCCAGGGACAGCTGGTAGTCCTGCATCAGACCCTTCATGGCCCCACTGTGCCAGTTCCGATGGCGCCTTGACCATGACCTCACCACGCACTCTCTGCGCACTTTCCATGCACTCGCCCACGGCTCCGCGGTGCCGGAAGCAACAGATGACATGACATACGTGTCGTGTAATATATTTCTCGTGAAGCCGGCCGAGGAGCTGCGGTACCTGGTGCTCGCGATCCAGCGCGAGGGAAATCGCCTGCTCGCCACCGATCTCCGCCCGCTCGGGATCACCCCGTCACAGGCCGAAGTCCTCCGCGTCCTGCGCGATCACGGCCCGTTGACGCTCAACGCGCTCGGCGGACTGCTCGTCTGCGAGACCGGCACGAGCCCGAGCCGGCTGGTCGAGCGACTGGTCGGCCAAGGCCTCGTACGGCGTGAGACCGACAAGGTCGACCGCCGCTACCTGGCGCTCAGCCTCACCTCGCGCGGGCGTCAGCTCTGCCGGCGCGTCGTCACCGCCGAGGAGCGGCTGCATCGGCGAATCGCCGACCTGGTCGCCGGGCAGCCGGTCGACGAAACCATCAGCACGCTGCGAGCCGTCGCCGAGGCCTTCCCGGCCGGAGCGGCCCTGGCTCGCCGGCGCGACACCGTGAAGGAGAAATAGCCATGGAGTACGCGAGCTCGACCATCCCCGCCTCGCGGGACGCGATCCGGCGCGCATTGCTCGACGCGCGCGCCCTGCCGGAGTGGAACGAGGCCTTCGTTTCCCTCGACGGACCGGCCACGCCGACAGTCGGTACGCCGTACAAGCTGAAGGTCCGCCCGCGCTTCACCGGCGAGCTGAAGTACACGGTGATCGAGCCGGACCGGGTCGAGTTCGTCTGGGAGGTCCCCGGCTTCCACGAGACCGCCAGCTGGATGATCGGCCCGGACGGAGAGGTCACGCACGCCTTCAGCCAGTCCGGTCCCCTCGCCACGGTCCTGCGCCCGGCGTACCGAGGAATCGCCGCGGTCCGCCTCGGCCGCCTCACCAACCGCCTGACTCAGCTGGCCCGCGCCGCCTGAGTGCTAGTGGAAGTGCGCGCCCGGCTTGCGGTAGCCGCGGAGCAGGTCGCGGGAGATGATCAGCCGCTGCATCTCGTCCGTACCTTCGAAGATGCGCCACAGGCGGACCTCGCGGAACCACCGCTCGATCGGCAGCTCCTTCGTGTAGCCCATTCCGCCGTGGATCTGCAGCACACGATCCGCGACCCGGTTGACTGTATTGGTTCCGTACAGCTTCGCGATCGCGCTGTCGTGCTGCGGATGCCGGCCCTGGTCGACCACCCACGCGGCGTACAGGACGAGCCAGCGCGCCGCCTCCAGCTCGACCTCCGAGTCGGCGATCATCCACTGGATCGCCTGGTTGTCCCCGATCGCGCGGCCGAACGTCTCGCGGCTGTTCGCGTGCTCGACCGCCAGCTCGATCAACCGCTCGCAGGCGCCGATGCCCCGCGACGGAATCAGGAACCGCCCCTTCATGATCCAGCGCATCGCCAGCTCGTACCCCTGGCCGATCTCGCCCAGCACATGATCGGCCGGCACCCGGACGTCGTCGAAGTTGAGCGTCGCGGGCACCGCCTGCCCCATCGTCACGATCGGATCCGACGTCCAGCCCCGCTCCCGATCGACCAGGAACGCGGTGAAGCCGCCCTTCGACCCCAGCTCCCCGTCCGTCACCGCGATCACGATCGCGAAATCCGCCTCGTTGCCGCCGGTGATGAACGTCTTCTCCCCGCGGATCACCCACTCGTCGCCGTCGCGCCGCGCCGTCGTCCGGATCGCCCGGGTGTCGGAGCCGGCGCCCGGTTCGGTGATCGCGAAGCACGACCTGCGCTCGCCGGAGATGGTCGGCAGCAGGTACTCCTTACGCTGCTCCTCGTTGCACTCGTAGAGGATGTTGTCGGCCTCGCCGCCGAAGGAGAACGGGACGAAGGTCCTGCCCAGCTCGCTCGTGATCAACGCCTGGTCGACCGCCGAGAGATCCATCCCGCCGTACTCCTCAGGCGTGCTCAGCCCCCAGAACCCGAAGCTCTTCGCCTTCTCCCGCAGGGCTTTCACGACGTCCGGCTCGACGCCCGGCAACCCTTCCCGCTCGCGCCGCAGGACTTCGTTCTCCAGCGGCATCAGCTCCCGCCGGACGAACTCCCGGGTGGTGGCCCGGATCGCCTGCTGTTCCTCGGTGAGCGAGAAGTCGACCATGCAACGCCTCCTGGATTCTGCGTCCGGAAGAATGCCTGAAGAGTTCCTACTGAGTGCATTCTTTGCCACCTTAGGCCGATCTACTCTCGATCACATGTTGACCGAGATTCGCGACACACGCCTGTACGTCGACCAGCGCGGCGCCACCGACGCACCACCTCTGCTCTACATCCACGGCGGCCCCGGCGCGGGGTCCTACGACTTCCTCGCCTACCAGGGCGATCGACTGGCCGAGCGGCTCCACGTGATCGGCGTCGACCAACGCGGCGTCCAGCAGTCCGACCCGATCGACGGACCGGTCACCGAGGACCTCGTGATCGCGGACTTCGAGGCGCTGCGCGAGCGGCTCGGGCTGGAGCACTGGGCGATTCTCGGCCACTCGTACGGCGGCCGCCTGGCGCTGCGGTACGCCGCGAACCATCCGTCGTCGGTCAGTCGGGTGATCTTCGAGAATCCGCCGTGGGACATGGTCCTGGCCACCCGCACGTTGGTGGAGTCCGCCAAACCGATGCTCACCGAGCTCGGACTCCTGGACGAGGCCAACAGGCTGCTGTCCTGGACCGGCCCTGCGACCACCGAGATGTGGACCGATCGGACCACCCTGCTGCAGCAGCTCGGAGAGCGCCGGATGGAGATCTATCTCGGACCGACCTCCCGAGACCTGGTGCTTCCTTCCGGCGACCTGCCAGAGGAGATTCAAGAACGCGCCGGCTACTTCGCCCAGACCATTGCCCAGAGCACCAGCTTCAACGAGTCCCTGGTCCCGTTCCTCACCCGCCTGTCCCAACCGGCCCTGCTCATCAAAGGCCTGCACGACCCGGTCACGAGTCCCGAGGAGATCCGCCATTTCCGTACTGATGTCGCCAACGGCAGCTACCGCTGCTTCGAGGGCGCGGGCCATTTCGTCCACGCCGAGCAGCCCACGGAGTACGCCGATGCCGTCACCGAGTTCGTGCTCCGCTGAGCTGCCGGCCGGCTCCGCGGTCCACGGAGGGTCAGACGGCGACCGGGACCGCGCGCTTGTGAATGGTGCGGCGGTGGTAGCCGATGATGACCTCGGCCGCCTCGGGCTCGATCTCGCGACCTTCGAGGAAGTCGTCGATCTGGTCGTAGGTGACCCCGAGCACGGTCTCGTCCGGTACGCCCGGGCGGTCGGACTCGAGATCCGCGGTCGGGACCTTGCCGGTGATCTCCGGGGCAGCACCGAGCCGTTCGCCCAGGGCGCGGACGCGACGCTTGGTCAGGCCGGAGAGCGGCGTCAGGTCGCACGCGCCATCGCCGTACTTGGTGAAGAAGCCCATCACGGCCTCCGCGGCGTGGTCGGTGCCGACGACCAGGCCGCCGCGCGCGCCGGCGACGACGTACTGGGCGATCATCCGCTGCCGTGCCTTGATGTTGCCGGTGTGGAAGTCGGCGCGGTCGCCGAGTCCCGCGTGGGAGACCGACCCGACCATCGCGTCGGTGGCCGACTTGATGTCGACGGTGAGCGTCTCGTCGGGCTTGATGAACTCGAGCGCCCGCTGAGCGTCGTCCTCGTCGTGCTGGACGCCGTACGGGAGCCGCATCGCGACGAAGCTCGCGTCACCGCCATCGGCCCGGACCCGCTCGACCGCGAGCTGGCACAGCCGCCCGGCCGTGCTGGAGTCGACGCCGCCGCTGATCCCCAGCACGTACGCCGAGGAGCGGGCCAGCCGCAGCCGGTCGACCAGGAAGCCGATCCGCCGCTCGATCTCGAGGTCCGCATCGAACGACGGCGACACCCCGAGCTCGGCGATGATCAGTTCCTGCAGGTAGCGACGGTCCTCGCTCATCGATCTCCCTCACCGGTCGAATCCCGGCCTCCAGTATCCAAGTCAGCTCCGGTCGCCTCGTCTCCGCCCCCGACGCGAGCGTCGGCCGGAGCCGATTCCCGATCCGCGGTGGCGATCCCGTACACTCTTGGCTGGTTCCCCGCGTGGCGGTATCTCGCCCAACTCCCCCAGGGCCGGAAGGCAGCAAGGGTAAGTGAGCTCTTCCGGGTGCGCGGGGAATCCTTATGTCCGGGCCCGCTCAGGTGTGTGCTCCCTGCCGCGGAAACCGTTGAGTCTCCGCGTCCACAGGCACCGCGTGAGCAGTTAGCGGGCGACCTAAGGTGGGTGGCGTGAACAAGCCGTCGTTCGGACCGTTCGGGATCACCACTGGGTTGACCAGTTCACCGGAGTCGCTGGAAGCAGCCCGGGTTGCCGAGGAGTTGGGCTACCCGGTGATCTGGCTGTCGGGCGGGCCGCTGCCCGGACTCCAGACGATCAGGGACCTGGTCGAGGCGACGAACACGATCAGGTATGTCACCGGGATCCTGTCGGTCGACGCTTACTCGGCCGAGGACGTGGCGGCGACGTACGCCGCGGTCGAGGCGGAGACGCCTGGCCGGTTCACCGTCGGTCTGGGCGGGGCGCACGGATCGCATCCCCTGGCAGCACTCGGCGAGTACCTCGATCAGCTCGCCGTACCGCAGGAGCACCGACTGCTGGCCGCGCTCGGGCCACGGATGCTGAAGCTCGCCGGCGAGCGGACCGCTGGCGCGTACCCGTTCCTGGTGACGGCGGACTACACAGCCGAGGCGCGGGCGGCATTGGGCGACGACAAACTGCTGGCGGTCAGCCATCTGGTGGTCGTCGAAGCCGACGCGGATCGAGCCCGCTCGATCGCCCGCGACACCATCAGCTTCTTCACCGGCATCCCCGGGTACGCCGCGAACCTCCGCCGGATGGGCTTCACCGACGACGACTTCTCCGAGCTCCCAGACCACATGGTCGACGCGTTGGCCGCGTGGGGGACTCCCGGTCAGATCGCCGAGAGTCTTCACCAGCACTTGACCGCCGGAGCCGACCACGTCGCCGTCAACGTCATCACCGGCATCACAGGCCCACAGCCGACCGAGCAATGGCGAACGCTGGCGCCCGCCTTGCTCTGACACCGGGTCGGCTGTCGCCTGATGGCTAGCGATTCTGGCGGGCTAGCAGCTCGGGGATCCAGTGGTCGCCGTACCGGTCCTGAAGCTCCGGCAGTTGCCAGTCCGATCCAGTGATCAGCCGACGGCAGAGAGCTGAGCCGCAAGCACAGCTCATCTGCCAGTCCGGGATGCCCGTGCTGGTGCCGTAGTCGCTGGTCAGCTCGTCTCCGGGCGCGAAGTCCCGGCGAGCGGTCAGGGTGACGGCGTCGGTCCACCAGGTGTTCGGGTCGCAGCCGTGGTTGCCGTACGCAATGACCGGTCGCGGGTCGTTCGGAAGGACCAGGTGGAGATCCTCCTCCAGCGTGATCGTGTCGACCGGCGGATGCTTCAGCAGCTCGGTCAGCTCAGCCGTCGACACCTTGCGCCCGGCCAGCACCGAGACGACCTCGCCGGCAGCGATCGGTGCCGTGGCGAACAATCCCTGCCCCGCGATCGACGACTCCCGTACGACGAGGTGCGGATGCGCCCAGCACAGCGCCTTCTCGTAGAGCCGAGCCGTCGAGGTCACCGCCTCGTTCTCGTACGCCTTCGCCTCGCCGGTCGCCTCGAACCCCTGCCGAACCCAGAACGGCGTCGCCGACTCCGCGTTCGTATCGACCACCGCCAGCCGAAGGCGTCGGACCTCCATCCAGTTCTCCACGACGTACTGCTCCACCAGCCGGTACGCCGTACGCCCGATCCCGCGCCCCTGCCGGCCACGACGCACCTGAAGCAGGCCAATGAACGCAACCGACTCATCCGGATATCCGCGAAGAAGATCAACAACCGCAACCAACTCGCCGCCACCACCCGCCGACTTGCCGCTGTTCGTCGCCCCGAACCCATGGTCTTCGGACGACCCTGACCCGTCGTCGTCAGCCGCCTTGGATTGTGCGTCCTCGACCGCCGCGGACTCATCGCCCTCGAACACCCCAAGGACCACCTTCGCCTCGGCGCTCAGCCCCGGCGGCCGCATCGTCAGCAGGCCCTGCGCGTCAGCCGCGCCAGGCGGCGCTCCCGTGATCCGCTCGTTGTAACCCGGATCAGACTCGATCAGCCCCTGGACGGCCTCAACGTCGGCAGCGCCTAGCGGACGGACTTCCACACGCTCTCCAGCTCGTCAATGCTCCCCGCCATGATCGCCGGGACATGCTGGGTGACCACCTCGGCCGGCCAGTCCCACCAAGCGATCGCCAGCAGCCGCTCGACGTCCTCATCGCTGAACCGCCGCCGAATCACCTTCGCCGGATTCCCACCGACGATCCCGTAGTCCGGCACGTCATCGACCACCACCGCCCCCGTCGCGACGATCGCCCCGTGCCCGATCCGTACACCCGGCATCACCTTCGCGTCCAACCCGAACCACACGTCGTTCCCCACCACGGTGTCCCCACGGCCCGGCAACCCGGTGATCAGCCCGAAGTGCGCAGCCCAGTCCCCACCCATGATCGGAAACGGGTACGTCGAAGGCCCGTCCATCCGGTGATTGGCCCCGTTCATCACAAACGTCGTACCGGTCCCCAGCGCGCAGTACTTCCCGATCCGCAACTTCTCCGGCCCGTAGTGATAAAGCACGTTCCGCGTCTCGAAACCCTCCGGATCGTCGGGGTCGTCGTAGTAGGTGTACTCCCCCACTTCAATCAACGCCGACCGCACCAACGGCTTCAGCAACACCACCCGCTCAGCCCCCACCACCGGCCGCACCACATCAGGATCAGGCACTCCACTCATCCCCCGACCCTAGAACCAACCCCGGTCCCAAGCCTCCCGTTTTCACAACCCCACGCATGCCGTCCCCGCTATCACCAGCCGGTCGCCGGTCGCCGGTCGCCGGTCGCCGACGAGCGAACCGAGATGCGGGCGCCGGGAGGTGAAACGCCGGGGCCCGTGTGCCGGGAGGCGCGATGCGAGGGAGCCGGGCGCAAAGCGCGGAAAGGCAAGTGCCGGGCGGCGCGGGGCGATGCCGGAAGGCGCGGGAGGCGGACGCCGGGAGGCGGTGGCAGGTGCCGGGAGGCGCGGGGGCGGTGGCGGGAGGCGCGCTGACGATGCCGGGAGGCACGCGGGGCAGATGCCGGGAGGTGCAGGGAAGCCGCCGTGGCCCGGCTCGATCACCACCGTGTGCGCGGATGCCAGGAGGCTCGGGGGACGATGCCGCGAATCGCGAGGCAGGGTGCCAGGAGGTGCGGAGCAGATCCCGTTAGGCCCGATGCGCCCGTGCACGGGACGCGCAGGCGGCAGGCGGCAGGCGGCAGGCGGCAGGCGGCAGGCGGCAGGCGGCAGGCGGCAGGCGGCAGGCGGCAGGCGGCAGGATCCTGGTACCGGCCGGTTGCCGGACGCGGAGGAGTCCCCGGGTGGCCCGACTGTGGGGATCGGCGCCCGGCGTCGGCAGCTGGCGGCTGTATCCCTGGCCTGGTTGCCGGGAGACGAGGCGTCCTCCATGCACCCGGTTGCCGGGCGGCGTTGGCTCCGGAAGGGCTCTCCTCGATCCACTCCGGGGCTTCCCACCCCCGATTTCCCCCCGCCCACCCCGCTCGCGTATTCTCTCCGCTTGGAGGATTCGCCTAGTGGCCTAGGGCGCACGCTTGGAAAGCGTGTTGGGGGCAACCCCTCACGAGTTCGAATCTCGTATCCTCCGCCACTCTCCGAGGGGCCGATTGACCGGTGTTTCCGCTGGTCAGAGCAACATCCGGTCACTCGCAGAGAACGAAGTAGAACCGGCCCGGTCGCATCAGCGACCGGGCCGGTTTCTCGTGTGGTCTCAGTTCTGGTCTCATTTGGCCCCGTCAGGCCGGTACGGCGACCCCCGCTGCTCCGCCTTCCTCGTCTCGATCCTCCGGAGTCGCAGGCAGGTCGGGAACGGCCCAGAGCAAGCCGCCGACCCGGTCGGCAATGTCGCGACGGACTGCCTCGGTGATGTGCTGATAGCGGGCAGCCATGGCCGTTGTCGACCAGCCCATGATCCCCATCACTGCCCGCTCCGGCACCCCGAGCACCAGGAGAACCGTTGCGGCGGTGTGCCGGGCGTCATGCAGCCGACCTTCTCGGACTTCAGCCGCTGTCAGCAATTCCTTCCACCGGTGGTAGTCAGTGTTCGGATTCAGGGGCTCTCCTGTCTCCGACGCAAACACCCAACCACCTTCTTGCCAGAGCTGCCGCGCCGCTGATCGCTCGGCGTCCTGTTGCTTCTTATGCGCCCGCAGGAGTTCTACTAGCTTGTCGGGTAGCCCCATGCTGCGGCGGCCAGCCTTCGACTTCGTGTTAGCGACCTCCGGCCCGACCTGCCGTCGATCAGGGCAGTAGCCCGCGTGCTTCCTACCGCACTGGTCACCGCATCCGTGTTCGTACTTTGGCCTCACCCGGCTTCGGCGGACTCTGAGTACTCCTTTGTCCAGGTCGACGTCCGACCACATCAGGCCGAGCGCTTCGCCCTGGCGAAGTCCAAGCGCAAGCGCGAAGGCCCATCGGGTGCTGTTCCGCGACTTCTTGGCCTCCTCGAGAATGAGCTGGACCTCAGCCACGGTGTACGGCTCTACCTCGTCATCCACATCATCGATTCGCGGCGGCTTGGCCATTGCAGCGGGATTCTTGGTGATGCGCTTCCGGCGATGCGCCACACCAAGAGCCGTGCGGATCGTTCTGTGAGCCTGATGGGCCGTCCCTGCCTTGCTCCCCTCCTCCTGCATCTTCCGGTAGAGCTTTTCGAGGTGCTCAGGCTCAAGCTTGTCGAGTCTGTGAGCACCGATCCCAGGAATCAGGTGCT
The DNA here is from genome assembly GCF_014205135.1 of Kribbella italica. NCBI lineage: Bacteria > Bacillati > Actinomycetota > Actinomycetes > Propionibacteriales > Kribbellaceae > Kribbella > Kribbella italica. The sequence continues at coordinate 6,857,286 of NZ_JACHMY010000001.1, read as the reverse complement.
TCCGTACGGCGACCTCGTAGGCCGCATAGCTCGACTCTCGAACACTCGGCCGCGCGATGTTCTCAAGCCAGTGATTCAGCCACATCTCTACTGTCCACGGCTTTCCTGCCTTGCGGACATTGCCGTCCTCGCGGGAGCGCTCCAGCTCACGCACCTTCTTCGTTACGACGGCCTCACTCTTGCCGCGCACGTGTCGCCGGTCCGGCGTTCCGTCGTCCTTGACTCCGACGGTGACTCGGCCGTGCCAGCCACCGTCTGAGCCCTTGTAGATGCTTGAGGCGTGGTTCGGTTTGCGTCCCATTCTCAACTCCTCCTAGGCGGCTGTCTGGTGCTGGTGAGCGGCCGAGCGAAGTCGGTTCACGTACTCCGTCAGGCATTCGACTGGGACCCTCCGCAGTCGGCCAACGGCGACAGACTCCAGCTCGCCCGATCCAATGAGTGCGAACGTGAACGTGCGTCCAAGCCCGAGACGTGCTGCCGCCTCCTCAACCGTGAGCAGCAGCGGAGCCAGTTCATTAGTTGCCTGCTGCAACTGGGCATCTCCCTCATGAGCGTTAGTCACGAACAGCTCCCTGTGGTCATTCATGCGGTCGCTCGGGTGTGATTGGTGTCAGTGGCGCCGTCGTCGGAGAGGGGTGGAACGGGTCGGGGTCCCCAAGGCGTACCAGCCGTACCAGGCTCGTTTTCGCAGGTCAGGGTCAAGGAGGCTTGGGTGCTTGGTACGGCTTGAGCCGTACCAGTGGGGGAAGCCTCTTCGGGGCTGACCTGCGATGTTGAGGCTGGTACGGCTGGTACGGCTTCCCCGGACGCTGGTTTTGGGTCGGGGCAGTAGCGGTTCCATGCGTCGGTGAAATCGCTGCGGACGTAGCCTTTGGCTTGGCCGGTGGTGAAGCGGATGGTGTCGCTGCGGATCTCGAAATCGCGCAGCAGGTTGCCCATCTTCATGGCCGTGAGTCCGTTGGCGCCCAGCGTCGCCCAGGGCGCTTCAGGGTCGGCGCAGAGCCGTTCGAGCAGGACAGCGGTCTGAAGCGCGTCGGCGTCCTGGAACGCGGTACGGCAGTCGGCCAGCAGCCGGGTCGGGATTGATCCTTCATCGCTCGCGTCGTGGTCGCTGGTCAGAGACAGGGCAGCTTTGCGGGCGGCGCGCGGCCACTGCCCACCTGCCAGATCGGCCAGAGCAATCAGCGGTTCCCAGGTGTCGGCAGCACGGTCTTCCAGCGGCATATCCGGGGTGGCGTCGGTGAGTGTGTCGATGTGCGGGGTGATCCACTGGTTGAGTCGCTGGCGCAGCAGGTCGAGGTCCGGGCCGTCACGGCGGATCCGGTACGGCGCGACGGTTTCACCGCGCGCACGGCGACGCATCCGGATCACGGCCGCGCGGTCTTCGATCGTGTCCGGCATCGCGCCGATGCCCGCGAGGGCGGCCATAGCGAACGTCTCGATCTCCTCGTTTTGCCGGGTGCTGGCATCCCACCGCAGCGTTGGACGGTTGCGCTGGTGACCGGCGTTGAGCAGACCGCGCAGCGCTTCGTTGTCGCCTGCCTTCGGGCCAAAGATCGTGTCTGCTTCGTCGATCAGCAGCGTCGGCGGGTGACCCGGATTCGCGCCGATGGCGCGGTAGACCGCTGACGGGCTGGCGTTGACGGTCATCAGCGGCCGGTGGCACATGGCTTCGACCATGTCGAGTAGCCGTGACTTCCCGCAGCGTCGTTCGGGTGCGCGGATGACGAGCCGGGCGGCGCAGTTCCAGGCTTCCATGGCGTGCGTGGCGGCGATCCACAGAACCACTGCGATCAAGGCGGACGTGCTGGGCAAGATGACGTAGCGGCCGATGGTCGCGGCCACGTCGTCCAGCAGCTCGGCGCCGTCGATGGCGTCGGCCTGGTCGTGGTTGTCGGTGGTCATGCGGCGATCCCTTCGTCGCGGAAACCGCCGTCGATGGCGGCTTTGATGTCTCGGTCGGTCTGGGCGGCTTGGTGTCCGACGAAGGTCAGCGCGGTGACCGCGTCGGCGGGGTCGATCGCACCGGCTGCGACCATCCGCGCGACCCCTCGCGCGGCGCCGTACAGGGTCGCCCGGCGCTTCCCCTTCGGGGCACGGCGTACGGCGTCCAGGTGAGCGTCGAGGAGCTTGTCCGGGTGGGAGATGCCCCCGCCCGGTCGCGCCGTGGTCGAGCCCGGTTGGAGGGTCGCCAATTCGGCCGGCGCAGGGGGCAGGCAGGCCGTGACCAAGGCGGGGGGCATCTCCATCACCTCGGCCGCGCCGATGGTCGCCCACCGGTAGGGCAGGCCGGTGCGGTGGTGGATCGACGGCGGGAGGACGACGTACCCGCCGTCTGCCTTGATGTCGATTCCCTGGTGGCCGGGCATCGGCCGCGACGGCAGGTGCTGGCCGGGGTGGCGGTAGTACAAGTGCAGGCCACCCGAGCCGGTGATCACCCGCCGAGTGCGCGGCAGCAACCCGCCGATCAGCAACCGGTTGAGGCTTTCCGTTCCGCCGTGCGCAGGATCGACGTCGACCACCAGGAGGCCGGACACGGCGCCGGTGCGGACGGCGAGCTGGCCGTAGGGAACGGCAGCAACAAGCGCCGTGATGCGATCCGGTTCGGTGGTGGCGGCGTAGAACCCGTGGCAGGTCAGGTGACCGCAGGACGCGGGGTCATGGTCGGTGGCGATCCGGCAGGGCTCGCAGTTGGCGACCGGCCGCTTGGAGCGGCCGAGCATGAACACTGGCCAGCCGTGTGCTGCGGCGGCGAGTGCTGCGGTCAGGGTCTCGGTCATCACTTGTCTCCCTTGCTGGTCGAGTTGCTGCCCGCGCTGCGGGTGCGGCGGTAGTAGCCGATGACCTTGCGGCCGAACCGGACCCGCAGACCCGAGCCGTCGCACTTCCCGCAGTGCCGGAGCGCGTTGCCGAATGGGGACTTGAACTTGCCTGCGCCCTTGCAGCGTCGGCACTTCCCGAACGGCCAGACCGCGCAGGTGAGGAGGTAGAAGACGGCACAGGCGGTGACGGCCAGGGCGACGGTGGCGACCTGTCCGGCCGTGTGGACGGTGGCGGCCATCTCGCTACCGTGGGTAGCGGCGACCAGGTAGGGGGTAGCGGCACTGCTGGGCATGGAATGCCTCCAGAGGGCTGTTTTGGGCGTGAGGAGCCGTGGCCGCTACCCGCTACGCGTGGATGAACGGCCTGGTCAGGTCTGGGTTGCGGGGTAGCGGGACGGGTAGCGTTGCCGCTACCGGTAGCGGCCAGGCCGCTACTCCGGCTGTCCCGCTGCCCCTGATGAGTTGGTGACTCTCTGTTGCCCGCGCGGTTTAGGTGTTGCGGCGGGCGATGGCGGCGCGGATGTCGTCGGCCTTGGCGCCCTTGCGGGTCGCGCCGTCGCGCTTCACGTTGACGCTGGACACGTTCAGCCCGCGCGCCTGAGCCGAGATCGCGTCCGGCGTGGTGCCGTCGTACTGCTCCGGCATCTGGTCGGCCAACCGACCGGCGATCGTGTCCCAGTGGGCAGCAGTGTCGGCGCCCATGACGGTGAGGATGTCGGCCAGGACGTCACGGCTACCGCGCTGCATCTCCTCGCCTGCCGCCATGCCGGACAGCAGTCCGAGCCGTTCCCGCAGCACGCGAGCGGCGGTCAGGATCTTGTCCGCGTCGGTCGCGTCGGCCAGCTCGGTCCGCACGGTCGGCGTCGCGTCGGAGGCGCCGTACAGGTAGCCGACGCCCCGGTACTCGTCACCGACCGGCAGGGTCGCTGCGTCGAAGCCTTCCTGGTAGGCGTCACCGCCCAAGATCGCCTCGGACACGACCCGGTTGCCACACTTCAGCGCGAACCGCAGCGTGTGGTTATCCCTGTACCGGTTGAACAACCGCGCCACGTCGCCCGCACCAACACCGGACGGCTTCTGCGAGCTGGACTCGATGATCACACCCGCCGACGGGCCGACGGCTTGGATACGGGACAGCTTGGCGGCGATCTCCTTGTTGACCGCCTGGTCCTCAGTCTCGAAGTACACCTGAAACTCCTCCATCACCAGCACCAGGACGTGCAGGTCCGGGTAGCGGGGATCGTTGTGCAGTTCCTCAGTGAGCTTGCCTTCCGGGCACAGCTCCACCGGCAGCGTCGTCAGAATGCTGTTCACCCGGTCGATGTGGGCAAGGATCTCGTCGAGGATCGCCCGGAACGTCTCGATCGGGTCATCAGTGTTCGGGTTGGGATGGGTGCCGAAAACGATGCGGTGGGCAACCTTCTTGAACGCCAGCCAGTCCGGCGAGTTCTTCCCGTCGACCACGATCAACCGGACGTTCGGATCCAACGCGGCGTAGAGCGCCAGGAGGCGCGCGAAGTACGTCTTGCCCTTGCGGGGCTGGGCGCCGACCAGCAGCGAGTTCCACATCAGCGACAGCTTGACCGGCGAGTCCCGCTCATCGCGGCCGATCACGAACGCCTTCCAAATCGACCGGCGCTTGCAGTCCAGCAACGATGTCCGGCCGACCGGGACGGCGAGTGGGTCACGGTCGGCCACGAACAACGTGTGGCGGCGCGAGCTGGTCTTGTCCGGCGTCAGGAACACCTGATTCACGTGCACGTCCAGCCCGGAAGCGATCTTCTCCCTGCTACCGGACACGTCCGACCAGCCCTTGCCATACGGGAGATCCACCAGCACCTGAGAGCCGGTGTTGCGGGCATCACGCGACATCTGCGACCCGAACCGCACCTCCTGGTCGGCACGGTCCGGCTTGCCGAGTCCGGCCGCGTAGTAGGCGCGCAGCACGATGTCAGAGTTCAGCTTCCGGAACCGTGCAGCGACCACCGCCGTACCGACCAGGGTCTGACCAGCCGGACGCCCGTAATGCGCCGCCGCAGCGACCAGACCAGCACCAGCAAGCGCCACAGCAGCCGTAGGAGCAGCGTTCAGGGCAATTGGCGCACTGATGGCAAGGCCAAGGTTCTGGGCCGCGAGAACGCCGCCACGCCACAGCCGGGTCCGCTTCAGCTCGCGGTGGATCTTCTCCCACTCCTTCAGCTCGTTGCCGTCAGCAGCCTTCTGCTCAAGGGCAAACGAGTTCGGCACCCACCACCACCGCAGTTGGTTGCTGACCACACGAGCGAAGCCACGACCGGCGAACCAGGCCAGCTTGGCGCCGTACCACGGCGACCGGACCGCGTGGAACGCGGCCACGTGACCCGACCGGACCACCGCACGCCGGACCGTGGCGCGAAGGTTCTGCGGGAGCAGGTGAACCGGGATGATCGGCAGCCGCTCCCCCGGCGTCACCGGCACCGCCAAACCCGGCGTATCCACCGGCACCAACACCTTGCCCGCACCGGTCTCCGCGTCGTCGTCCAACGCGACCTCATAGGCGGTATCCATCCGCTCGACCTCACCAACCGACAGCGGCACCGCTACGCCGGCACTTTCGGTCGACTCAGCCGAGGCGGCCGGGGCGGTGTCGTCACGGCGGGCGCGGCGGGCGTCCAGGTCGATCGGCTCGGGGATCTCATTGGCATTCTCGGGCATGGTCACTTCTCCCCGTTTTCGGTGGGCTGAAGGTGGATCAGGTGGGCGAGGGCGGCGCCCATGCCGAGTACGGCGACCGGAAGGCAGGCAACGACGGTGGTGATCCACCAGGGCGCCTGGGTGACCCCAGCGGCGTCTAGGAGGTGGTAGGCGACTTGGCCGAGCGCGCCGAGCACGAGCGCGGACAGTGCAGACCACTTCGCAAACCGACGGGCCGGTACAGGGACCTGACCGGACAGCCACACCCGCAGCGCGAACGCGGCGTACGTCTCGACACCGATCGGTAGCGTGATGGCCGAGTTGATGGTGAAGCTGTCCGCGATCCCCGGCAGCGGGTGGACCACACCGAACCCGGTCAGCTCACCGAGCCCGACCCAGCCGGACCAGACCGCGACGAACGCGGGCAGCGCCAGCAACAGCACCGGCCACGAACGGATCGGGTTGGCATCCCGAGCGGCAGCCGCGGGAACCTCCTCGGGTTGGGTGGTTTCGGCAACCGTGCCCAGGTCTGTAGGAGGCGTGACCTGCGGAGATGCCCCCTCCCTCGGCGCGGAGGGCATCTCATCGTCACTCGCGGTCGGTTCCAGGTCCGTCCGGTTCTCAACCGCCTTCAGATGCGGCGCAGCCGGTTCCGGCGTTGGGTCCGGGGTCGGCTCGGTGAGCGCGTCGCGGATCGCACGGGCCTTGTCCGCACCGATCCGGAATTCCTTCATGATCCGGTTCCGAGAAGGGACCGTGCCCAGGTCCGCAGCCAGCTTGCGGGCGGTCGGGATCAGGTCCTCAACAGGAACCGGGTAGCTGCTACGAAGCGGCATGCTCATGACCGAGCCTCCTTGACGCCGGTGTTGCCCTGGCCCGCGATCACGGCTTGCGCGTTCGTCAGGCATTCCCCAACTCGGCGGGCGTGCTGCCCCGCCAACAGCAGCGAGTCGACCGCGAGCGCGACGCTCTTGGCAGGGTCGCCCTTGTCGTCGTACACGTCGTGCGTGGTCAGTGACCGGACCAGTCCGGCGCCGAGCTGGCGCGTCAACTGGTCCAAGGCGAATCCGACCTGTTGCAGGTTGCCGAGTACGTCGTACGCCTCCGGGGCGGCCACCGATCGGGCGAGCGTTTCGTGGTTCAAAGTCCGAATCGCCTCGTAGGCAGCGTCAGCGGCGCGGGCCATGGCAGCGGCGCTCATGCGGCACCGTCCACAATGACCTCGTCGGTGGCCAGTTCGCGGCTCACGGCCAAAACGCGGCGTTCGGCGCGGCGTACCCGGCGCCGGTCCAGAACCGATGCGGCAGGGCCAGCGGTGATATAGGCGATCTCGGCATCCAGCAAATCCAGCTCGGCCGCGATCAGCGGCCACTCCTGCTCGATCTCGGCCAGGTCTGCTGCACTTGGGTCTTCGCTGCGGGAGGCCGGAAGGGAGATGATGCTCATGGGTTGCGTGCTCCTCTGCAGAAACGGATGAGAGCGACCCCAGACGCCTCGGCGGGTGCCACCGCCGGGGCGTCGTCTTTCGGGTCCTATCGGTCTTGGTCTACTTGTACAGCTTGTGGGAACAAGTTGCCTGAGTGACATGTTGGAACAAGCTGGCTAAGCTTGTCAAGTAGACGAGAGGAATTGAGATGCCAGAGACGTTGCAAGAGCGGGTTGCGCGGCTGATCCGCGACTCGCTCGGGGAGCCAGGCTCCCCCCTGCCCAGTGAGGCCGAGCTGGTGGAGCGCTACGGCGCGAGCCGGAACACGGTGCGTGCTGCACTGGCCCTTCTAGAGGCCGAAGGACTGATTACCAGCAGCCAGGGCAGGACCCGGCAAGTCCGCAAGATTCACCGCTGGGAATGGAAAATGGCCGAGTGGGAGAAGGCCCACAACAACGATGGCGACGCCTGGTCGAACACGATCAGGGCTCAAGGTGGGATCCCCAGGAACGACATGCAAATCCTCAGCATCGAGGCGCCGGCCGATGTCGCCGAAGCGCTCAAGATCCCTGTAGGTACAGCGATCCAGGCACGAAATCGCCTCCGCTGGGTCAACGACGAACCTCACCAGCTCAGCGACTCCTACTTCCCGCCGTTCGTAACGGACGGGAGTGATCTGTTCTGGAATCCCAAAGACCTCGCAGTCAAAGGCGGTCTACTCGCCGCAAGTGGCCACAAGCAGACCCGCTGGCACGACCTCCTCACGGCCCGCATGCCCAGCGCAGACGAGTCGCAGCGCCTCATGATGGCGCCGGGCACCCCGCTACTCGTCCATAGCCGCGTCGGCTACGACGCCGAGGGCCGACCGGTTCGCTACATGGTCTCCCGCATGGCCGCCGACCGCGTAGAAGTCTCCTACGACCTCAACTCGGACGACTGATGCTCATCACCCTTGACGAATCGCACCGGCAGCTCGTCCACCAGGTCCGCGACGACGCAGGCGAATGGCTCGCAACGAAGGGCACCGACCAATACCGGGGCGGCCTCGACATGGCCCAGGTCCACGCCAACATCGACCACGACTTCGACCGCTTCCCCTTCGTCGGCTGGAAGATCGACGGCCAACTGGTCGCCATGATGGCGATTATCGACCCAGAAGTCGACTTCTGGAGCCCTGAAGAGTTAGCCGAGCCACAGACCTACATAAGCCGATTCTTCGTCACAGAACACGGCAACGGCTATGGCTCAGCCCTGCTTGAAGCGGTAACCGGACAGGCGCGCCAAGATGGCAAGCACTGGATCCGGTTGAACTGCTGGAGCACCAATACCATGTTGCACAGCTACTACATCTCACACGGATTCCAGCACGTTCGCACATGCAACATCCCGGGCCGCATGAGTGGCGCGTTGTTCCAGAAAGATCTAAAGCAACTCGACGGGCCCACCGTCACGCATCGGATTGCTTCTCATCAATAGCCAAGCGCGTCCAGTAGCCGATCCACTTGCGGTGGAAATGATCAAGGCATACCTGTTTGATACGCCCGAAACGAGTATCGTTTTGACCCGGCACTATTCGCCAACCCGGCTTTCCCGAAGGCTCAACAACTTGAATGACCTCTAGGGCAAAATAGTCTGCTGGCACCGAGAATGGGTCTGACATCGCGACAAATGCTTCCCCGAATCTTGGAACTTCTCCAAGATAAAGGCCCTCGACAGGCTCGATCTCTTTCTGCTTGTCTTTCAACAGTCGTTGCCGGTCCCCAGTGGTGGAGTGGAGACTCTGCAGCGGTAGAAAGTGAGCGCGTTCGAGCTTCGCCACCCCAGACCGCGTGCATTTGTCCAGCGAGCATCCGTGAGTGATCAGCATGGCCGGACCCCTGCTGATCACCATCGAGGTCGCCCCCGTCACGTCCCGGATAACGGGCACTGGAACGCTCGTAAAAAGATCCCCTGGACTAAGCCATCGGTCACAATCGACGACGGACCAGTCCTCGTCGGCTTCAGTCACCACTCATCATTGTCGACGAGTTCGACGAATTTCTTCACCTTCAAGGAGTCCGCGCCGGCCCCGTCGAGAGTCACCGTCCTGAACATAGTTGAAGGCAGCGAGCGCATCGCCATCGACACCTCCTGCTGGTCTCGCCAGAACTGCGACGTGAACGCAAGCCGCTGCTGAGCATCCTGCACCGGCGCCGACGTTAGCGCACTGCGCGTGCTCGCGCGGTTCACCGTACTCTCTTGATTCGTATTTGCGGTCGGCAATTTATCTGATCAGCCCCCTTGTTGCATCTGTGATACATGCCTCAAATACGTAGTCTTTCGCTTCCCTCAAGGTCGACAACTCTGACCATAACCTGTCGGTCAGGTCAGCGCCCTGAAGATCCAGATTGCAGCGCTTATAGGTATCCAGATCCAAGACTATGCGCGTACTTCCAGGAGGAGCGAGCGCAATGGTGGACGATATCTTTACCCCCATTTGGTGTTCATAGTCGAGCGGCACTTCAACCTGCATGAAGAACCCCTCAAGCGCCTGCGGTAAGTACGGCGATATATCTACTGACGTTCTGAGATAATCTTTTATCTCGACCACAGTTGACGGAATATCTATAACATTGACGAAGCGGGTACCAATCCTCCGAAGGTGGGTTGGCTTCGCGAGGTCTCGATAGACCTCCCAGGCCGCCACAGCTTCGCTGGCAAGCTCTTCCCAAGTCTCGTAATTTGCGCCCCATGAGTAGGCACACCGATCAAGGGCGGCATGCAGCGTTCTCGCTTGATCCGCGCGGGAAAAGATGTGCGCGACGTGCTGTGGTGATGCCACCTCCGCACCGGCAGGCGAGAGCGCGACCTCACTAGCTAGTAGGTAGTCGTGAGTCGCATCGCTCCATCCCTCTAGCCGGTCTGCCAAGGGGAGGAGTTCATCGAGATCCGACAGAGGTGACTCGACCTGAAATTCGAGGATCGCCTCCACGATCGGAGCCTTGGCGTAGTGGGTCCCGCTGGAGAACGGCCGATGCTCAGCCATCAGGGACCTTGGGACCCATGTGGAACTCGACAACGCATCACCATCCCTTCAGTCCTCATACTCATGGTTGATCACCTCTGAGTGTCATCGACACGCGGCCAACCCGCTATAGCTCGTCCGCGCCCAGAAGTCCAGTCTATGCGGCGGCGATGGCTGACGCCGTGTATTTCGTGTCTCAGGTGGAGTGGCGGCCAGAGCGTAACTGGTCCGCCGAGCGTCGCTCACTCCGATCGACTCGGCTCTCCTCGTTGCCCCTGAAGACGCTCACCGACGGCAACCTCCAGCGCTACAACGCCCACCAAAACTCGGGTGTCTCAGAGCCCGCGCAAGGCTTCTTCGAACTCAGTAACGAGGCCCTCGCTGGGGAAGCGTTGGCGGAGTTCCTGGTCAAGTTCTCCGGCGATCATCTGTAAGTGGACCTTGCTTTGGCGGCCGTCCTTGAGGCCGGTGAGGCCTAGGCCTACGGCCTGCTCAAGGTCGCCTTCGCGGCCTGCAACCATGCCGAGGGTGATGCGGCACTCAGAGACTCGCATTGGGCTTAGTTCGTGGCCGTCTGGAGTGATGTTGTCGCTGATGACGGCGCTGGCGTACTTGGTGGCCAGGTCGTCGTCTCGGGCGATTCGGTGAACGTCCATCGCGTAGTAGTCCCACTTGGCGGGATCGATTTTGAAATGGTTGTCCGGCCGGTCCGGGTAGGGCAAGCGGTCGAGGACGTCTCGACCCCGCTCAAGCACAGTGTGCAGCCCAGACTCACCGAGCCGCGCTTTGGCCTTGGCCTCCTGAGCGATGAGTTGGACATGCACGCTGCTGGTCTTCGCGATGGCTTGCCCACGCTGGGATGCGTCGACAGCCTGGCGGAAGCGGCCTTGTGTCAGAGCGAACCAGGCAGTCATCTCGTGGCCCCAACCGGTGATCTCTGGGTGGCCGGCCTCTAGACCTAGCTGCATCGCTGCGGTCCTGGTGGACTCTGCTGCTGTTCGCATTCCTAGGTCGTACTCGACACACCCAGCCAGTAAGGCAAGCCATCCACCGGCCACTAGGAGGTCTGCGTGGGCTTTCAGGCCGACCGGACGACGCAGGAGGCCTGTGACGTGCTGTAGCCAGCTATGCGCTTCCTGCCGCAGCTCAAGGGCGTCGCGGTGGTTGTACTGGCAGCACAGCTCTTCGACGGTTGAGTGCAGGCTCTCAAGGGTGCCTGCCGTGGTGTCGCTGGCTTGCATCCGTTGGACGAGCTCGGCCGTTTGCCATGGAGTCTGGTCGAGCTTGGAGACCGTGTCATCTCTGGCCGCTGCCAGCAGCTCGCCCTTGGCGCGTAGTACTTCGTCACAAACGCGGGCCAGATCCTCGTTGGGGAGCTTGCGGCCGTTCTCAAGGTTCGACAGGTAGGAGCGGTGGTAGTGCGTGGCTTTGCTGAGGTCGGCCAAGGACCAACCTCGGTGTTGCCGGTACTCCCTCAGCCGGTCTCCGAAGGTCACCGGTCCAGTGTCTCCTATCGGTTTGTCTCCCTGCATCCTGAGAGCGAGGGATACGCGGGAACTGGTGATCTCACGCTTGGTGGTCGGCAAGCTGGATCCATGAACGGCACACGTACGGGGCGCGAAGTGAACGGAGTTGAATGGGCAGGGACCGACGTCTGCGACGGCCTCCACCCGAACACCGGCATGCCGTGCATCCTCGGAGAACACAAGGGCTACCACCGCACTGCCAACGGCGCGGAGTGGCTGGACGAGAACTGACCTACACAGACCGGCGGGGTGTGCGTGTGAAGCCCTGAGAACCGCGCGCACCCCGTCTACCAACGGTCTCAATTCTGGTCTCATTCACCGGCGTTCAGGCCCGTTCGTCACCGGTTCACGATCGTGCCCGCTGACCGTAGAAGTAGCGCCCGACCTTTCCCGGACGCCGATGGGCTGAGTTGGAAAGCGTGTTGGGGGCAACCCCTCACGAGTTCGAATCTCGTATCCTCCGCCACTCTCCGAGTGACCGATTGATCGGTGTTTCCGCTGGTCAGTGCACCATCCGGCCACTCGCAGAGAACGAACAAGCTGTGGGGCGGTTCCCGATCGGGGAACCGCCCCACAGTCATTCCGTCTCGGACGCAGGCGAGGTGCTGGTCGGATCGTGCCGCGGGCCTGCTCTTGGTGTTCGGTTGCTGCTGGGGATCGTGTCGAGGTAGTCGGCAATCGCGTCTCGGTGCGGGGCCGGCACTCGCTGCGTCCGGACAGTCGGGCTTGCTGGTGGTGCAGTGCAGTGCAGCGATCGTGCGGGGTTCAGGGGCGCGGCCCGATGACCGATGGTGAGCAGCCGGCACCGAACCTTCTCGGCAACGGCAGCGAGGGGCGAGTTCAGCTGTGGAAGGACTTGACCGGCGTGCAGTGCCTCCAGTCGGACCCTGCGTGGAAGCAGAGCTTGCCCTTCAGCGCGACGTCCTCCGCCCAGATCAACGCGCAGCTCGAGGCCCCGTCCTCGTTGGTCCAGTCGTTGCAGATGATGTGGTCCCCGCCGGGATTTCCCTCCCGCCAGACATCGAGAACAGCGACGTAGTCGTCATCGAACCTGTCGGTGACGTACACGCGGTTCGCGGCGTCGCTGAAACTCGCCTTGCCCCCGTCCCGCCCGTTGTAGTGCACCGGCCCCCACGACATGTCGTTCGCGGACGCCACCACCGGCGTGCCGACCACTACAGCGAGCGCGCCAACGATCGAGATCGCAACGCGGGCAATGGACTTCCTCATGGCTGTACTCCCCTACGCAAAGCCGTCAATTGGTGATCGCATGCTAGGCGCCAAAGGGTCAGCGAGATCGAGCCCGACTACACCCGCGTCAACGCCGAGCTGCGAGGCCGGCCCGGCGAGTACGCCTTGGAGGGCGGACGACCGGGGCGGCGTTCAGGAGACTTGGAGTCGCGTGGGCCTTTCGGTGGCTGGTGAGGGTGGGCGATAGCTGCGGTCTCCTTTCGTAAACCAGTGCCGCAGCTTGTGGAGCCCCCGCAGCGCGACGGCGGTGTTAGGTTCGCCGGCATGGTGACGGCTGGGGAGTTTCATGCGGCGGGTGGGGTTGGGGACTGGCGGTCGGTTTATCACTTGGTGTCGGCGCATTTCAGGACTGGGTCGCTGGCCGAAGGTGTGGCGCTCGTCGAGGGGATCGGTGGGGTGGTGGGGGCGGCGGAGGAAGTTTTGCGGGTTGATCTGCGGGTCGACGGGGTGACTGTTTCGTTGGGGCGGCGGGATGTGGAGGTGGCTCGGCGGATTTCGGGGGTGGCTGCTGGGTTGGGGATCGTGGCTGATCCGAGTGCGGTGCAGGTTGTCAACGTGACGCTGGATGCGCTCGTCGGGGAAGCGGTGTTGCCGTTCTGGCGGGTGGTGCTGGGGTACGGGCAGCTTGGGGAGGACTACCTGTTCGATCCGGTACGGCGGGGGCCGGGGTTCGGGCTGCAGCAGATGGACGTGGCTCGGGGTGGGCGGAGTCGGATGCATCTTGATGTGGCCGTGCCGCATGACCTGGCGGAGGCTCGGGTTGCGGCGGCGTTGGCCGCGGGTGGGCGGCTGGTGTCGGACGAGCACGCGCCGAAGTGGTGGGTGCTGGCCGATGCCGAGGGCAACGAAGTGTGTATCGCGACCTGGGTCGGGCGGTCAGCGGGGTGAGGATGAGCCGACAGGTGACGCGCACCGCTTGCCCGAAAGGGCACTGCAAGCACGAAGCTTCGAGGCTGATGCAAATGTTTGCTTGAGAGAATCGGGCGCTCCTACTCTGAGCGGGAACTCGGGGAGGGTGGGGCATGGAGGCGGAGATCGGCGTGCTCGGGCCGTTGCGGGTGGCAGTGGCGGGGCAGGAGATCGAGGTCGGGTCGGGGCGGCTCCGGGCGGCGTTGGCGATGCTGGCCAGTGAGGTCGGGCGGACGGTGTCGGTGGACCGGCTCGCGCAGGCGGTGTGGGGCGAGGAGCTTCCCGCCAACGTCCGGAACAGCACGCAGACACAGATCATGCGGTTGCGGCGGCTGTTGGGCGGCTCGCTGATCCGGACCGAGGGTGATGGCTACCGACTCGACGTCCCGCCGGAGCGCGTGGACGCCGTACGGTTCGGTCGGCTCCTGAGTGAGGCGCAGGCCTCAACGGCTCCGACAGAGCAGCGGCGGCTGCTGACCGAGGCTCTCGCGCTGTGGCGGGGTAGGCCCTTCGAGGGGGTCGCTTCGAAGTGGCTGAACGACGTCGAGTCGGAGCGGATGGTCGAGCTCTACCTGAGTGCCCGGGAGCGTCGGGTCGACCTGGAGCTGGCGGCAGGGCGACATGGCGCGGTCGTGGCCGAGCTGCGGGAGCTGACAGGCAGGTTCCCATTGCGGGAGGCCTTCTGGTCCCGGCTGCTCACGGCACTCAGGCAGTGCGGGCGTCCGGCCGAGGCGCTGGCTTGCTACGAGGCGGTGCGGGTCCTGCTGGCCGACGAGCTCGGTGCTGATCCCGGTCCGGAGCTGAGACGCCAGTACGCCGAGCTGCTGGACTGCGAGGAGCAGTCCGCCAAGCACGTCGTACCGCAGCAGCTTCCGGCCGCACGGGGAGCGTTCGTCGGCAGGGCTCAGCAGCTGAAGGCACTCGACGAGGCGGTGGAGTCGACGACGGTTGTGCTGCACGGGTTCGGCGGGATCGGCAAGACGGCGCTGGCCTTGCAGTGGGCGCAGCAGCACAAGGAGCTGTTCCCCGACGGCCAGCTGTTCATCGACCTGCAGGGCTATGGCCCCGGCGAGCTGGTCGACGCCAAGAACGCACTGCGGAGCTTCCTGATCGGACTAGGCGTACCTGAGCACCAGATCCCGTACGACGTAGAGGCGCGCAGCTCACTACTCCGTACGACGCTGGCCGGCCGCCGCTGCCTCCTGGTGCTCGACAACGCGCTCGACGCCGACCACGTCCGCCCGCTGATCCCAGGGCCCGGGTCGCTCGCGCTGGTGACCAGCCGCAACGAGCTGCACGGGCTCGCCGTACGGGAAGGCGCACCGCGGATCGCGCTCGACGAGCTGACCGCCGAGGAGTCCATCGAACTCCTGCGCGCGAAGACCGGCGAGCAGGACAACGCCGTACTCCAAGAGCTCGCGGAGCTCTGCGGCTACATCCCCTTGGCGCTGTCGATCGCGGCGGTCCGCTCCGACGGCGACGTCGAGGCGATGACCAGCGAACTGCGCGAGCGACGCCTGACGGCGCTCGCGATCGGCGACGAGAGCGGTGACCTGCGGGCCGTGTTCGCCCGGTCGTACCAGGCGCTCGACCCGTACGCCGCCCGCGCGTTCCGCCTGCTCGGGCTGCATCTCGGCTCGGAGTTCAGCACGTCGACGGCGGCCTGGCTGCTCGGCACCACGCCGTACGACGCCCGCGCGGTCCTCGACAATCTGGCCGACCAGCATCTGCTCTGCCGCACCCGCGGCAAGCGTTTCGAGTTCCATCAACTGGTTCGCGCGTACGCCGTCGAACTGACCTAGTGGCAGGTCCCTGACACCCGGGGTTCAACCCTCGTCGAATGTCGCACACTGACAGTGACGAGGCCTGCGCTGGGGAGAGGGACCGATGAGCTACACGCCGCAATACGCCTGGCAGCCGCCACCACCGCAGCAGCCGCCTCCTGCACCGAAGGTGGATCCGCTCGCGGTCGCGGTGGGGAACGCTTCGCTGCTCGGTCTCGGGTACGTGATGATGAAGCGCTGGGGCCTCGCGATCCTCAACCTGATGGTCGTCGGCGCCCTGCTGATCTTCCTGCTGGTGCTGAAGCAGACGTGGTGCGAGATCGCGCTGGTCGGCTGGTGGGTGCTGGTCATCGCGCACGGGCTGTTCCTGGCCTTGCGGGCGCCTCAGAAGGAATCAGATCTGACCAAACGGCTGGTCGCGCTCGGCATCACGATCCCGATCCTGCTGACGATCGGATTCGTCCGGTACGACGCCGGCCGGATCGCGGGCGAGGTCTCCGACGCGCGCGAGGCGGGCGACTGCGCCAAGCTGACCGACGCCCAGGAGGAGCTGTGGTTCGGGCACCGGCTCGTCGACGCGCCGGGTACCGAGAAGGGCGACGCGGAGGTCCAGCTGTGCGGTCGCCTGGACGACGCGAAGGCCGTGCTCGCCACCGGGTTGACCGGTGACTACACCGCGCTCGAAGACGGGTTTGGCACCCTCGGCTCGGTGCTGGCCGAGCCCGGCCACGACAAGGGCGTCGACCTGACGCTGAAGGGCTGGCTCGACGACCTGCCGGTGGCGGACCCGTGCCGGACCGTCCGGGTGACCGACTGGCTGCGGCAGCGTAAGGCGACCAACAACCTCCTGGACCAGTCGAAGGCGACCGTGACGAAGACGGCCCCGGCGGCGATCGTCGGGTGCGCGGATCGGCTGATGGGGCAGAAGAGCTGGGACGCCGCGCGTTCGTCGTACCAGCAGCTGGTGACGCAGTACCCGAAGGACTCGCGGGTGGCGAAGGCGAAGGCGGGCATCCGGCAGGCGACGCTGGCGATCGAGCTGACCAACGTACGCAATCTGCTGGCGAGCAACTCGTACTGCTCCAACCCCGCGAAGTTCAGCGGCGCCCGGCCGTACGCCGGCGGCTTCAACTCGGGGATGTTCGAGGGCGACGACGAGTACACCAAGCGGCTCCCGGCCTCGTGGCGGGCGAGCGACGCCAGCAACGCCGTCATCGTCGTCTGCGCCGAGGACGCCGTGGACGGTACGTCGCTGCGGACCTGCCCCTACCGGAGCGAGCGGAACCCGCAGAACATCTCCGACGTCACCTTCCACAAGGTCGCAGTCCCGGTGAAGGTCTACGAGCTGCGCACCGGCCGGGTCGTGTCGAACGCCCGGGTGCAGATCGACGGTCCGGACTGCCCGGTGCGGATCACCTACTCGACGTACCTGACCAGCTTCGACTACCCTCCGTCGAGCCTGCAGGTCGTCCCGTCCAACACCAACGTCCAGGCCGCCTTCCGGTACCTGTTCCTGCGCTGACTCTCAGTGATCCTTTCGGCGGTTACCGTGGCCGGAGGGATCACTGGGGGAGGTCGCTGGTGGGTTGTCAGGTCCAGGTCGGGTTGCTGGGACCGCTGCAGGTAGCAGTCGACGGACAGCCTGTACTAGTGACCGCTCCGGGCCAGCGGGCCTTGCTGGCCGCACTGGCGGTGCGGACCGGCTGGGTCGACGCAACCGATCTGACCGGTCAGCTGTGGGACAGGCGGCCGAGCAATCCGCGTGCTGCGCTGCAGAACGCCGTGCTGCGGTTGCGGCGGGCGCTGGGAGTGGAGCAGGTGCAGTCCGGGCCTGCCGGGTATCAGCTGGTCGCTGAGGTGGACGTACGCCGGTTCGAGGAGCTGTGCGCCCAGGACGCGGTCGACGCCGCGCTGGCGCTTTGGCGCGGAGAACCGTTGGTGGACTGCGGGTCTGAGGTCCTGCGCCGCACGTTCGTCCCGACGTTGACCGAGCGCTACCTGGGGGCTGTGGAGCGGCGGGCCGACCCGCTGCCTGACGAGCTGCAGGAGCTGGCTGGGCGCCACCCGTTGCGGGAGTCGTTGTGGGCGCGGCTGATCGTCGTACTGGAGCAGCTGGGCCGGCGGGACGAGGCACTGAACGCCTACGAGGCAGTGCGAGCGCATCTGGCCGAGGAGCTCGGGGCGGACCCGTCGGAGGAGTTGCGGGAGGCCTACCGGAGGCTGAGCGAGCTCCCGGTGGGTGATGACGGCTTGAGCGCCGTACGGCGAGGTAGTGGTCTGGCTGTCGTGTACGGCGAAGGTAAGACCGCGCTGGTACGGCAGTGGGCTCGGGAGCAGAGCTTCCCCGACGGGGAGATTCGCCTTGATTTGCAGGGGTCTGCCGCAGGGTGCTCCGACCTGCTGCGCGCGGTCGGCGTGACCGAGATCCCTGAACGGCTCGAGGAGCAGTCCGCACTCTTCCGGACGGTGACCGCCGGGCGGCGGATGCTCGTGCTGCTCGACAACGCGCGCGACGCCGAGCAGGTGCGGCCGTTGCTGCCGGGTCGAGGCCCGATGGTCGTGGTGACCAGCCGGGCCCCGATCCAGGGCCTGCAGGTGCGCGAAGGCGCGGTGGCGATCAGAGCAGGGGGATGAGGATCGCCTCCTCGGTGTCGAGGTGGGTGGTGAGCTCCGCGATCAGGCGATCGACCTCGGGCAGTACGTCGACCGGGCGGCCGGTGCCGATCAGTTCCTGCAGCTCGTCGAGCAGCAGGGCAATCTTGTCGTGGTCGGCCTGCAGGGCGCCGATCTCCTTCGAGAGTTCGGGATAGCGGTCGAGCAGGGCGGGGAACATGCCCAGATTCTCGCCGGTGTGGTGATTGTGCAGGCCCTGGCAGAGCGTGAGGCAGTTGATCCGGAGCTGGGCGCCGAGGCCGACTGCGTTGGCGCCCGACGCTGCGATCTCCTTGCGGATCAAGGCGAGTTCGCGGCGGAAGGCGCCGTGGATGAGCTGCAGGTACTCGCCGAAGGAAGAGACGTTCGGCGGACCGGCCTCGACCTGGGTGAGGGCGACGACCGGGATCGACCGAGTGGTCTGGCGCTGGTACTCACCCCAGCCTGCGTCGGCCTCGACCAGGCGGGCGAAGGTCTCGTCCCGTTCGGCGCCTTGCAGGACAGTCGCTTCGGCGTCGTACGTGAAAGCGCCGGTCTCGATCGTGACGCGTGGGTTGGCGCGCAGGTTGTGGTACCAGTCGGGGTGCTTGGGGCCGCCACCGGCCGAGCCGACGACGAGCACGCGATCGGCGGTGTCGGGGTAGTACCCCAGCACTGCCGTGTGCCGGCGGCCGGTCCGGGCGCCGGTGGTGGTGAGCAGGAGCAGCCGGGCACCGTCGAACGGGCCTCCGACCTGGCCTTGGTTGGCGCGGAACTCCTGGATGATCTGTTCGGTGAAAGCGTTCGGCATTCAAGACCTTTCGGGAAATGGGCATGACGAAGTGGCCCGCGAGTGAGCGCGGGAGGGGGTACGGCGCAGCGCAGACCGCAGTTGTGGAGTGGAAGAAGGCGCGGCAGAACTCACACGCCGATCAGGTGGAACAGGCGGGCCGCGATCGGCCCTCGCCGCGCTCAGAACGCGGCCGGGAACCCTACTCGTACTTGGCTCGAAGCCGACCCGGCAGTCACGTCAGGAATCGTACGGCATGGCGGGGCGCAAGAGAACAGGCTTCTTCCTGGGGAAGAATGGCGCGGTGGACGAGATCCCGTTGCGCGACCGGTTGGTGCTGGCCGGCGTCGAACTGCTCGAGGAGGAAGGGCTCGCGGCGTTGTCGTTGCGGGCGATCACTCGGCGGACCGGGGTTTCGCACGGAGCGCCGCGGCGCTACTTCCCGACCCACAACTCCTTGCTGGCGGCGATCGCGGCGACCGGGCTGGCCGATCTCGCCGGGCGGCTGACGGCGCCGGCCGACGGTGCGGCCCGTGACCAGCTGGTCGAGCTCGGCCGGCGCTACCTCGCCTTCGCCGCCGAACGCCCCGCGATGTTCGAGCTGATCTTCCGCCACGACCTGCTCGAAGGTGCTGGAGGCAACCTTCGGACGACGACCCTGCCGCTGCTCGAGTCCCTCACCCGGATCGTCGCCACCGTGGCCCCCGCCGACGCTGCCGAGCGGACCGTCGGCCTGTGGACCAGCCTCCACGGCCTCGCCGTCCTCCGCGCCACCAAGACCCTGGACCTGGTCCTCGGCACCACCCAGCTCGACACCTTCGTCACCCGCGCCGTGGACGCCCACCTGAGCTGAGCGGCCGCGATCGTCACACAGCGTAAACACGAAGACCCGGAACGCGACAATTCGGTGTTCCGGACCGTTCAGGACTGAAATCCTCCGGGAATCTCCTGAAAAAGGTGGAGGAAACGTGTAACGGACTTCACCTTGGGACGATAAAAGGGTCGAGCGGCCTGGCTGGGGGGCTTGGTGGACGCTCCGGTGCTTCTTCGGGATCACCGGTTTGTGGAGGGGGCCCCAGCAGGTGCTCGCCCGGGGCGGGGCGAGCACCTGCAGAGGGGCACCTTCCGAAATGGGGGGTAGTAAATGGGGGAAGTAACAAGGGGGGAACACGGGGAACTCTCTAGGGGGGCCTGAGAGCGAACCACCGAAAAGAGCCGGCGTCGACCAGGTGGGTCGACGGCGGCTCTTCTCGTTCGTGCGAGCCCTGGAGGGCTACCCCTTGATGCCCACGTTCGCCATGCCCTCGACGAACCGCTTCTGGGCGAAGACGAACATCACGATCATCGGCAGCGTCGCCAGCGCCGTACCGGCCATCAGGTAGGGCCACTGCACCTCGGCCGGGTTCTGCGCGAAGATCGCCAGTCCCAGCTGCAGCGGGCGCAGCGCGTCCGACGTGGTGATCATCAGCGGCCAGAGGAAGCCGTTCCAGGCCGCCTCGATCTGGAACACGCAGATGGTGATCAGGGCCGGCTTGATCAGCGGCGTCATGATCCGCCAGAAGATGCCGAACTCCCCCAGCCCGTCGACCCGGGCCGCCTGGGCCAGCTCGTTCGGGATCGAGACGTAGAACTGCCGGGCCAGGAAGGTGAACAGCGGCGCCGCCCCGAGCGGGATGATGAGCCCCCACCAGGAGTTCAGCCACCCGATCCCGCCCTGGCCGAGGATGTTGTTCCCGCCGAACAGCGGGATCGACTTCACGATCAGGAACAGCGGGACCAGGATGATCTGGAACGGCACCATCAGCAGCAGGATGAAGTAGCTGAGCAGGGCCTTCGCGCCGCGGATCGGCAGCTTCGCCAGCGCGTAGCCGGCCGTCGTACAGACCGCGAGCGTGAACGCCGTCTCGCCGACCGCGATGATCAGGCTGTTGCGGAAGTAGCGCAGGAACGGCGCCGTCTGCATCGCCTCGACGAAGTTGTTCCAGCGCAGCTCGCCGGGCAGCCAGGAGAACTTGGTGATCTCCAGCTCGCTCTTGAACGCCGTCAGCACCATCCACAGGAACGGCGTGATCATCAGGATCGCGCCGACCGTCAGGGCGACGTACAGGACGATCCGGCCGGTGCGGACCGTGGACTCCTTGGTCTCGCTGACCACGGACACCGTTGCGCTAGTCATTGACATCCGCCCTCTGCAGCAGGCGTCCGAGACCGATGAAGACCGCGATCAGGATCATCATGATCACCGTCTCGGCGGACGCGTAGCCGAGTCGGAGTGCCTGGAACGCGTTCTGGTAGATGTCGAGCACCAGCACCGTGGTTTCGGTGCCGGGACCGCCCTTGGTCATCACGTAGACCAGGTCGAACACCTGGAAGGTGCCGACGATCGACGTGATCAGGACGAAGAACTGGACCGGTCCGAGCGCGGGCCAGGTGACGTTGACGAACCGCTGCCAGCGGCCGGCGCCGTCCAGGGACGCGGACTCCACCAGATCCCGCGACACCCCCTGCAGCGCGGCCAGGTAGATGATGATCTTGGTGCCGAGCCCCTGCCAGATGCCGACCACCATCAGCGACGGCAGCGCCGTCCCCGGGTCGGACAGCCAGGAGCTCGGCGCGAAGCCGAACAGGCTCAGGAACCCGTTGGCCAGCCCCGAGCCCGGGTTGTAGATCCACAGCCAGATCGTCGCCACCGCGACCGTCGCGGTGACGGTCGGGATGTAGAACGCGGTCCGGAAGAAGGCGAGTCCGCGGATCTTCTGGTTCAGCCCGAGCGCGATGAACAGCGAGATCGCCATCGAGATCGGGATCACCACGACGGCGTACAGGATCGTGTTCTTCAGCGCGGCGCGGAAGTCGGCGTCGTTGAACAGGTCGGAGTAGTTCTGGAAGCCGACCCAGGCCCAGGAGTCACCGAAGCTGTAGTCGGTGAAGCTCAGCCCGATCGCGAAGATCACCGGGATCACGATGAAGATCCCGGAGTGCAGCAGCGCCGGGGCGATCAGCACCCAGCCGGCCCGGACCTGGCTGCGGATCAGCTTGCGACTGTCCTTGCCGGGGGCAACCGTACGGGGCGCCGTCAGGGCGGGACTCGGACGTTCGAGGGTCGCGCTCATCGGGACTGTCCTGCCAGGTTGGCCAGCACCTTGGCGGGATCCTTCTGACCGAGGACCGCCTGGGTGAGCTGGGAGTCGAAGTTGAACCGCATCTCCAGCCAGTTCGACGGCGGGCTGTTCTCGTTGACCGTGAACGGCAGACCCTCGGCGACGAACTTGCTCAGCGGGTTCGACTTGGCCTGCGGCGAGTTCGCGGCGTCCTTGTACGCCGGGAGCTTCTTGTTCAGCTTGGCCATCGCGTCCAGGGTGGCCGGCTGCGTCAGCGACTCGATGAACGCGAAGCCCGCGTCCTTGTGCCGGCTGCGCGAGCCGATCGAGGCGAGGTCGCCACCGACGTACTCGATCTCCTGGCCGCTGTTGAACCGGAAGAACTTCAGGTCGTCGCAGGTCGCCTGGCCCAGGCCCTTCTCGGAGCAGTCGATCGCGCCGCCGACGATGCCCATCGCCGCCTCGCCGCTGTAGACCAGAGGCTGCTGGGCGGCGTTCTGCTGCCCGTACTTCTGGACGTTGTTGATCATCGACTTGATCCAGTTCAGGGTCTCCAGACCCTTTTCGTTGTTGAAGTTCGGCTCGTTGTTCACGTACAGCGGCGTCCCGGTCGAGGCCAGGAAGGTGACGAACGGCTGGCGGAAGCTGGTCGCGCCGGCCAGGTCGAACCCGCTGCGGGTGATGTTGCCGTCCTGGTCCCGCTTGGTGAGCTTCTCGGCCGCGACCTTGATCTCGGCCAGCGAGGTCGGCGGGTCGTTCGGGTCCAGACCGGCCTCCTTGAACGCGCTGATCCGCAACGCCACGGCGCGGGCGTCGGCCAGCAACGGGTAGGCGTAGATCCGGTCCTGGTACGAGACCGCCGGGATCAGCGCCCCGGTGCTCTTGGTCTTGATCACGTCCGGGGTGATCCCGTAGTCGCCGAGATCGGCGAAGATCCGCTTGGCCGCGAACGGCTGCACCCAGCCGACACCGGTCACCATCACGTCGTACGGGATGCCGGCCGCGATCGAGGTCGAGATCTTCTCGTTCAGGTTGTTGTACGTCGCGAAGTCGGGCTCGACCTTCATCTTCGGATACTTCTTCGAGAAGTCCGCCACCACCTTGGCGAACTCCTTGCGGCCCTCGTTGCTGGCCGGGAACGACGGGAGCAGCACCCGCAGTGTCCCGGTCGCCTCGGCAGGCGGGACACCGTCCGTACTCTTGTCGATCACCCCGTTGCCACAAGCGCTCGCGACCAGTCCGACCGCGGTCACCAGCACCGCCAACCCAGCACTACGTTTCACAGGGGAACTCCTTCGCTGCCGTGTGCTCCCAGTCAGGTCACGACCGGCGCACCGAGTGCAGCGAAAGTATGGGAAAGGGCTTTCCCCGTCAATACCCTGGCGCTCGAATGATCAAATTCGATCAACTGAGACCTGGCCCAGTGCCGCCCCGCAGGACTCTCGGACGCGGAGTTCCGGCAGGAGGCTCAGGTGCTGGGTCGCCGAACGCCGGCCGGGGCCCGCCTTCAGGCGGCGGAGCAGGAGCTCGCAGGCGGTCTGGCCGAGCTGGAGCTTGGGTGGGCAGACGGCAGTGAGCGGTACGACGGCGAGGGCCGCGGTCTCGTCGTTGTACGCGATCACGGACAGGTCGTCCGGGACGCGGAGGCCGCGCTCCATCGCGCGTTCGACCAGGCGCGCGGCGTGCTCGTCGGAGTGGACGAGGACGGCGTTGGCGCCGTGGGACTCGCACTCGGCCAGGAAGGCGTCCAGCTGGGCGATGGTGTCGGGGTCCTCGCCGCGGGCGGGCAGGGCGACCGGTGAGACGAACAGGTCGGCCCCGAGCGCCGTCGCCGCCTCCGCGATCCCTTTCCGCAGCCAGTACGCCGTGACGCTGGCGTTCAGGTTGATCCCGATCCGGCGGTGACCGAGCGAGACCAGGTGACGCAACGCGAGCATCGCGCCGTACGCGTGGTCGGTCCGGACGTGGTCGTACTCGTTGCCGACGTCGGGGAAGCCGAACGCGCGCTCCATCAGCACGACCGGTACGTCGATCGCGTCGAGCCGGCGGCCGGTCTCGGCGGCGCGGTTGTCGCCGAGCGCGGTCGCGAGCAGCAGGCCGGCGACGCCGAGGCTGAGGATCTTGTCGATCCGCTCCTGCTCGACCTGGACGTCGTACCCGGAGACACCGAGCACCAGGCGTGCGCCGTACCGGTCGGCCATCGCCTCGGCGCCGCGGATCACGTCGGTGTAGTAGAAGGTCGAGCTGGGCACGACCAGGCCGACCGTCAGCTGGCTGCCCGCGGCCGAAGCGCCCGCCGGGCCCGTCCCGACCGCGCCGCCGTGCACCCGCCGGAGCATTCCGGCGGCGTCCAGCTCGGCGAGATCACGGCGTACTGTGATCGCGGAGACGCCGAGTTCGGCGGCCAGTTCCGCCACCCGGAGCCGGCCGTGCCGGCGCAGGCTTCGCAGGATCAGCTCGTGGCGCTCCGGTGCAAGCATGCGGCTCGGCCCCCCTGTGCGCTGTGATCTGCTTGTGATTGTTTGTGATCATACGATCATCTCTGTGCCGATGAACCAGGAGGAACCGGTGTGAGCGACGCCACCAGCCGGACCAACGTCGTGCTGTCGAAGCTCTCGCTGGTCGGCGACCTGCTGATGCTGCAACTGGTCTTCCTGCTGCTGAGCCTCGGCATCGTCACGCTGTTCCCGGCGGCGTTCGCGTTCCAGCGGGTGCTGCCGTACGCGATCGGGCAGGAGCATCCCGCGCTGATGCGCCGGTTCTTCACCGAGTTCAAGTGGTGCTTCAAGCGCTTCTGGCTGTCCGGACTCGCCCTGTACGTCGGCGGCGTGGCCCTCGCGTTCGGGCTGTTCTTCTGGGCCTCGACCAACGGCCCGGTCCGGATCTTCGCGCTGGCCGTCCTGGTTCCGCTCAGCGGAATGATCGTCGGGCTCTACCTGAGCACGCTCGCCGTGATGCCGCAGGCCGGGGACGACGCGACCACGCGCAGCGTCTTCCGTACGGCGAACCTCTTCCTGCTGCGCCGGTCCCTGGCGGTCGCAGGCGGGGTGGTCGGGCTGGCCACGTGGTTCCTGGTGGTCGGCCGGCTGCCGACACTGTTCGTGATCTGGTCGGGACTGGTGCCGGCGCTGCTCGCGTACTGGATCTCGCGGCCGCCGCGGACCCGTCGGGAAAATTCTTCGGAGACCGTGTCAAATTGAGCCGCTCTGGTTCGACGTAGGGGTGTAAGCAACCTACGGACCAGAGGAGAACCAGCATGTACGCGACCACCGAATCCCTGGCGACGACGCCGGCCGTGCAGGGCAGCGGCAGGTCCCGCTGGCTCGCCCTCTACACGCTCTGCGCGGGCATGTTGATGATCGTGCTCGACGTGACCGTCGTGAACGTGGCCCTGCCCGCGATCCAGGACGACCTGGGCTTCACCAGCTCGTCGCTGGCCTGGGTGGTGAACGCCTACCTGATCGCGTTCGGCGGCCTGCTCCTACTGGCCGGGCGGCTCGGTGACCTGCTCGGACGGCGGAACATCTTCGTCGCCGGTCTGGCGCTCTTCACCGCTGCTTCGGTGTGGTGCGGGCTGGCCGGCTCGCAGGAGATGCTGGTCGCCGCGCGGTTCCTGCAGGGTGTCGGCGGCGCGCTGACCTCCGCGGTGATCCTGGGCATGATCGTCACGCTGTTCCCGGAGCCGCGCGAGCAGGCCAAGGCGATCGGCGTCTACGCGTTCGTCGCCTCCGCTGGTGGGTCGATCGGTCTGCTGGCCGGCGGTGTCCTGACCCAGGCGATCAGCTGGCACTGGATCTTCTTCATCAACCTGCCGATCGGGATCGCGACGGCGTGGCTGGCCGTGCGGTTGATCGGTCAGGACAAGGGGCTCGGTCTGGGCCGCGGGACCGACGTACCGGGTGCTGTGCTGATCACCGCCGCGCTGATGGTCGGCGTGTTCACCATCGTCAGCCCGGCCGCCGAGCTCGGCTGGACCGCGCCGCGGACGATCGCACTCGGTGCGCTGACGCTAACGCTGCTGGCCTGCTTCATCGTCCGTGAGTCGACCGCGGCCAACCCGCTGGTGCCGCTGCGGATCTTCCGCTCCCGCACGCTGACCGGCGCGAACCTGATCCAGGCGCTGTCATCGTCCGGGATGTTCGGCATCTTCTTCCTCGGTTCGCTCTACCTGCAGCGGGTGCTCGGGTACGACGCGCTGGAGATCGGGCTGGCGTTCCTGCCGACCACGCTGATGATGGGCCTGCTGTCGGTCAAGTACTCCGAGAAGCTCGTGATGCGCTTCGGCCCGCGCCGCCCGCTGATCGCCGGCCTGTCGCTGATCGTGATCGGGCTGGTCCTATTCACCCAGGCACCGGTCGGCGGAAGCTACGTCGTCCACGTCCTCCCGGTCCTGGTCCTGCTCGGCCTGGGCGGCGGCATCTGCTTCCCGGCCCTGATGGGCCTGTCGATGGCCGACGTGAAGCCCGAGGACGCCGGCCTCGCTTCCGGCCTGATCGGCACGACGGCCGAGGTCGGCGCTGCACTCGGCCTGGCGGTCCTCGCCACCCTGTCGGCCACCCGCACCGAGTCCCTCGCCACAGCCGGCAAGCCGGCCCTGGACGCGCTGACCAGCGGCTTCCACTACTCCTTCGCGGTAGCCGCCGGCATCGTCGCCGCGTCGGTGGTCATCGCCTGCACCCTGATGCGGCCCACTCGGGAGGCCGTCGAGACGGACCAGCAGACCGACGAGGTCCTGGAAGCCGCCTGAGTCGTCAGCTCGTCGGCCCGTCGTCCACCCTGGACGGCGGGTCGACTGCTGTCCGGGCGCGGCGCCTCTGTTCTCCGAAGCCGCCGGCGGCGATGCCGATCGGAACCGCGATCAGCAAGCTGGTCCAGCTCCCGAGGACGAACGACAGCAGGATGAAACAGCTGAGCGTCATCAGCACGGCGCCCAGCAGGCCGTCCAGGACCGGGTGGTCCTGGGAGCGATCGCCGTACAGAAATTTCTCTCCGACGGTGTTCCCGAGGGCGAGCAGACAGAAGAACGCCGCGAACGCGATCGCCTGCGGGGTGTGGTCGTCGCGCAGCTGCACGAGCATCACCACCGCAATGACCACGGTGAAGTAGCGCACCAGGCGTGGTGGCGGCACCAGCGAGCCGTCCTTGAACGCCTTCCGGCCGATCCCCCTCATGAGTTCGGATCATGAGGCTCGGGCGCGGGTTTGTCCACAAGGTTGGGGGGCGCAAGTCGCCGTTGGTCGGTGGGATGGGGAAGGATGGCGGCAGTCAGTTGGACGTAGAGGGGAACGGCACAGTGGGTTTGCAGTCGATCGAGCAGCGGATCGCCGATGAGCTGGAGGTCGGGGTCGGGCAGGTGAAGGCGGCGGTCGGGCTGCTGGACGAGGGCTCGACGGTCCCGTTCATCGC
The DNA here is from genome assembly GCF_014205135.1 of Kribbella italica. Classification (NCBI taxonomy): domain Bacteria; kingdom Bacillati; phylum Actinomycetota; class Actinomycetes; order Propionibacteriales; family Kribbellaceae; genus Kribbella; species Kribbella italica. Next base: position 6,829,963 of record NZ_JACHMY010000001.1, on the reverse strand, counting down.
GCGGTACCGCAAGGAGGTCACCGGGGAGCTCGACGACGCGCAGCTCCGCGACCTCGAGGAGCGCCTGCGGTACCTGCGGGAGCTCGAGGAACGCCGGAAGACGGTCCTGGAGTCGATCGAGAGCCAGGGCAAGCTGGACGACGCCCTGAAGGCCTCGATCCTCGCCGCGGAGACCAAGTCGCGGCTGGAGGACATCTACCTGCCGTTCAAGCCGAAGCGGCGGACCAAGGCGATGATCGCCCGCGAGGCCGGGCTCGAGCCGCTGGCCGACGGGCTGCTGAGCGACCCGACGTACGAGCCGCTGGCCGCGGCGGCGGTGTTCGTGAACGCCGAGCTGGGCGTCGCCGACCCGCAGGCCGCGCTGGACGGCGCCCGCGCGATCCTGGTCGAGCGGTTCGCCGAGGACGCGGACCTGATCGGCGAGCTGCGCGAGCGGCTGTGGAGCCAGGGCCGGCTCGCCTCCGCGGTGCGTGAGGGCAAGGAGACCGACGGGGCGAAGTTCTCCGACTACTTCGACTTCGACGAGCCGTTCGGCAAGATGCCGTCGCACCGGATCCTGGCGATGTTCCGCGGCGAGAAGGAGGACGTGCTCTCGCTGACCGTCGAGCCGCTACCGGCCGGCGTCGAGGCGGACGGCCCGACCGAGTACGAGTCCACCATCGCCCGCAAGGTCGGCGTCGAGAACCAGGGCCGCCCGGGCGACAAGTGGCTGCTCGACACGGTCCGCTGGGCCTGGCGGACGAAGATCCTGGTCCACCTGGGCATCGACCTCAGGATGCGCCTGCGGCAGACCGCCGAGGACGAGGCCGTCCGCGTCTTCGCGGCGAACCTGCGCGACCTGCTGCTCGCCGCCCCGGCCGGCACGCGCGCCACGATGGGCCTCGACCCGGGCTTCCGGACCGGCGTCAAGGTCGCCGTCGTCGACGCGACCGGCAAGGTGACCGCGACCGGTGTCATCTACCCGCACGTCCCGCAGAACCAGTGGGACAAGTCGATCGCCCAGCTGGCCGCGTTGTGCGCCGCGCACCAAGTCGACTTGATTGCCATCGGCAACGGTACGGCGTCGCGCGAGACCGACAAGCTGGCCGCCGAGCTGATCGCGAAGCACCCGGAGCTTTCGCTGACCAAGGCCGTGGTGTCGGAGGCCGGCGCGTCGGTGTACTCGGCGTCGGCGTTCGCCTCGCAGGAGCTGCCCGGGATGGACGTCTCGCTGCGCGGCGCGGTCTCGATCGCCCGCCGACTGCAGGATCCACTGGCCGAGCTGGTCAAGATCGACCCGAAGTCGATCGGCGTCGGCCAGTACCAGCACGACCTCCCGGAGAACTCGCTGTCCCGATCGCTCGACGCGGTGGTCGAGGACTGTGTGAACGCGGTCGGCGTCGACCTGAACACGGCGTCCGCGCCGCTGCTCACCCGGGTCTCCGGCATCACCCAAGGCCTGGCCGACAACATCGTCCAGCACCGCGACGTCCACGGACCGTTCGCCTCGCGGACGGCGCTGAAGGACGTGGCGCGGCTCGGGCCGAAGGCGTTCGAGCAGGCGGCCGGGTTCCTCCGGATCCCCGACGGCGCCGACCCGCTGGACTCCTCCAGCGTGCACCCGGAGGCGTACCCGGTGGTCCGCCGAATCCTCGACAAGACCGGGTCCGACCTGAAGGCGCTGATCGGCAACTCGTCCGCGCTGCGGTCGGTCAAGGCGGCCGAGCTGGTCGACGAGACCTTCGGTCTGCCGACGGTGACGGACATCCTGGCCGAGCTGGAGAAGCCGGGGCGGGACCCGCGGCCGGCGTTCAAGACCGCGTCGTTCGCCGAGGGTGTCGACAAGATCGGCGACCTGAAGCCGGGGATGAAGCTGGAGGGCCAGGTCACGAACGTGGCGGCCTTCGGTGCGTTCATCGACATCGGCGTGCACCAGGACGGGCTCGCGCACGTCTCGGCGCTGTCGAAGAACTACGTGAAGGACCCGCGCGAGGTGGTCAAGCCGGGCGACATCGTCAAGGTCAAGGTCCTCGAGGTCGACATCCCGCGCCAGCGGATCTCGCTGACGCTGCGCCTGGACGACGAGGTCGGCACACCGACCTCGGGCCGCTCGGGCGGCGGCCAGAACCGCGGGTCGAGCCAGGGCGGTGGTCGTGGACCGGGCCAGAGTGGTGGCGGCCGTGGGCCGGGCCAGGGTGGCGGCGGACGCGGGCCGGGCGGCCAGGGTGGCGGCCGTGGGCCGGGTGGACGCGGGCCGGGCGGCGGCCAGGGCGGACGCGGCGGCCAGCAGGGTGACAAGGAGACCCCGATGGACGAGGGCTCGCTGGCAGACGCTTTCCGGAAGGCAGGTTTCACCGTCAGGTGATCGCGAGCGAGTGCTGGAGCGCGGCGAGCGCGTACGACGTGCACGCCCGGCGCGCTCCTGCGTAGCTGAGCGCCCACGACGTACCCACTGCTCGCCTGGGCATCTGCGGCGTACCCCGGTGTGCGGCTGGGTGATTGAGGCTCCGGCCCTCTCAGGGCGGGGCTTCTAGCTTCCCAGGAGGGTTAGGTCGAGGAGGCGGTCGATGTCGCGGGTGGTTGGTTCTCTTCCCAGCAGGTCTTTCAGACCTTCGAGCGTGGTGTGCAGGTCGCGGCGAACCGCTTGTTTTGTTCGCCTTTGAGTGGCCGCCAGCTGGTCGATGACCTGTACGGCGCGGGGGCTGAGGTTGTCGGGGTCGACGCTTGGCTGATCGTCCAGGTCGACTCTCAAGGTGGTGCCCAGGGCTTCGGCCAGGCGGGTGAGGGTGGCGACCGTCGGGTTGCCTCGGCCGTTCTCGAGGTTGGCGATGTACGGGACGGACAGGCCGGCGTCGACGGCGACCGAGGCGATGGTTCGGCCGGCGGTCTTGCGGCGGTCTCTGAGTTCTGCGCCTAGGTCCACAGTCTGCAGACTATCTCTTCAGAACAGTATTGCCTAGGAGTGTTTTGTGAGGATACCGTCGAGCGGGTGAGCATCTGGGGGAACCGGGACTTCCGGTTGGTATGGACCAGCGGGGCCGTCTCAGGCGTCGGGTCCTGGCTGCTGGTGGTGGCGATCCCGTTTCATGTGTTCCAGCTGACGGGGTCGGCGGCAGCGACAGGTTTGACCTTAGCGTTGGAAGCCTTGCCTGCATTGCTCCTCGGGCCCTGGGCCGGCGTGCTGCTGGACCGCTGGGATCTGGCCCGGGCCATGTGGGTGGCCGATCTGGTCAGCGCGGCGGCAGTGGCGGTGATCCTGTTCGCCGATCGGCCGGAGCGGTTGTGGATGATCTACCTGGCGGTGCTGGTCGAGAACATCGCGACCACCGTCTTCAGGCCGGCTTCACGGGCACTGCTGCCGAGCGTCGTCGGCACCGGACCAGAACTCGCAGCCGCCAATGCAGCAAGGGCTTTCGCAGGAAGCGTGACCCGGCTGGGAGCACCACCCCTTGGCGCGCTACTGCTGGCCGGACCAGGAATCACCTTCGTGCTCGCGGTCGACATCGCGAGCTACTTGTTGTCAGCAGCAACGATTGCCGCGATCAGGACCCGGCCGGCGAGAGCACCGCACCAACCACTCCGACCCCTCGCGGGACTCCAGTACGCCGTACGGTCGAAGCCCCTGCGCGGCCTGCTGGCCGGCAACGGCGTCTTCCTGATCGCCAACGCCGGGCTGACCGCGCTGCTGGTGCCGTTGATGGTCGAACGGCTCGACGCACCGGGATACACCGTCGGCTACGTGTTCTCCGGCCTCGGCGCCGGCTACCTGCTCGGCGCCGCGATCAGCGTGAGAGCCCTGTCCTGGTTGGGGATCCGCGATCTGATCGCGGCGACCCAGCTCGCGACCGGCGCGGCGTTCTTCGCGCTGGTGAACGCGCCGAACGTCCCGTGGGCGATCGCGGCCGCCGTACTGATCGGCCTGCCCGGCAGCGTCCTCCTGATCACGACCGAGACGACCGTGCAGCGCATCACCACGCCCGGCATGCTCGCGCAGGTCGGTGCGTTGTTCTTCGCGGTCGACGCGCTGGCGGCGGTCGTCGGCGCGCTTGCCGCACCGGCGATCACCGTGGTGGCAGACCTTCCGGTGACACTCAACCTGCTGGCCGCATCGGCCGTGCTGGCCGCGCCGCTCACGCTGTACGCCGTACCGGGTCATCCGGCGGAGCTGACGCGGAAGCCCTCCTAGACCAGGTCGTCCAGGTGACCGCCGGGGTCGCCGAGGTGCACGGCCGTTGCCTCGGGCGCGTATCCGAGGCGGCGGTAGATGCGGTCGGCCCCTTCGTCGCCGGGGGTGAGCCACGCGAGATCGGCACCGGCGGAGAACGCCTGCTCGGTCGCGTACGCCGTCGCGAGCGCTCCGAGGCCGCGGCGGCGATGAGAGTGCAGGGTGCCGACGCCGGCGACCTCGGTGACGCGGTCGGCGATCGCGGTCCAGGAGGCGGTCGCGACCGGTACGCCGTTGTCGCGGATCAGGACGGCGCCACCGTTGGCGAGGTCGGGCTGGAAGGTGGTGGTGAAGTCCTCGGTCTCGTACGCGTCGGCGGCGACCGCGTTGGAGGCGGCGTGGTCCTCAGGCGTCGCGACGAGCGATGCGGTGATGCCGTCGGGGAACTCGGGGACGACCAGCCCGGCCGGCTCGACGGCGAGGAGCGGCGGGCGCGAGCGGATGATCATGCCGTGCTCGGTGAGGGCCTCGGCGAGGCCGGGATTGGCTTCCTCGATCAGCTCGCCGTGCAGCCAACGGCCCTCGGCGGCGAAGGCCTGGCGGATGGTGTCGAGCGCCCAGGAGACCTCGTCGGGGTCGAACGGCGCCCCGGGGTCGGAGGCGAGCATGGCCGAGAGGAACCACACGTCGTCGTCGTGCAACAGCCCGACCAGCGGGCCGGCAACGATCTGGCGACGGCTCCGGGTGAGCCCTGACAACTGAGCGGCGGCAATCCGCGCGGCAATCCCCATCCCTCGACCCTATCTCCGGGAAAGACAGGGAAAGCACGGGAGCCCCGCGCGCCTGGGGCCGGGGCTGCGGGCGCGGGGAGGGGGCGCGGGTGCGCGGGGCGCGGCGGCGCGGGTGCGCGCGGTGCGCGGCGGCGCGGGTGCGCGGTGCGCGGGGCGCAGGGCGCGGGTTGGTGATGCGCGGGGGCGCGGGGGTGCGATGCGCGGGTGCGCGGTGCGCGGGGACGCGTGGCACGGAGCCCCTGGGGGCAGGACGCCCAGGGCCGGAGGGCAGGAGGCCGAGGACCGGGAGGCCGGGAAGCAGGAGGGCGGAGGACGGGGGCGCGGCGCGGAAGGGTGGCGGACTACACCCCGGCCTTCTCTGCGGCGGTGCGGATGTCGTAGGCGGCGCGGGCCAGGGCGATCTGGTTCTGGTGGGTTTCGGTCCAGTTCACCAGGGACTGGATCGTCGCGTGCAGTGTCACGCCCAGTGGGGTGAGTTCGTAGTCCACGCGGGGCGGCACGACCGGGTGGACGGTACGCCGTACGAGCCCGTCGCGCTCCAACTGCCGCAGGGTCACGGTCAGCATCCGCTGGCTGACCCCGTCGATGGTCTTCTTCAGCTCGGAGAAGCGCAGGCTGCGGTTGTCGAGCAGTGCGATCACCAGCAGGGACCACTTGTCGCCGATCCGGTCGAGGATCTGCCGGACCTCGCAGTCCTCCCGCGTGTCCCACTGGAACGCGTCCTCGGTGCAGCAGGAGTAACCCGGTTCCTTTGAAGTGCCTTCTTCCATACTCACCGATGGTTCCTCACGATGGAGTCAGTTACAAGAGATAACCGACCTAACGATGAGGAACTCAACTATGTCAACCACAGAAGCACCCCACCGACTCGGCGCCCGGGCCTGGGCGGTGCTGCTGGTGCTCTGCGGCGCGATCTTCCTGGAGGGCATCGACATCTCGATGATGGGCGTCGCCCTGCCGTCCATCCGCGCCGAGCTCGGTCTGTCGACCGGCGAGCTGCAGTGGGTGGTCAGCGCGTACGTGCTCGGGTACGGCGGTTTCGTGCTGCTCGGCGGCCGCGCGGCCGACCTGCTCGGCCGGCGCCGGATGTTCGTCGGCTGGCTCGGCGTCTTCCTCGTCTTCTCCGGCCTCGGCGGGCTGGCGAACGACGGCTGGGTGCTGATCCTGGCCCGCTTCGTCACCGGCATCGCGGCCGGCTTCATGACCCCGGCCGGCCTGTCGATCATCACCACCAGCTACCCCGAGGGCAAGCAGCGCAACAAGGCCCTGCTCGTGTACGCCGGAATCGCGGCGGCCGGCTTCTCGCTCGGCATGGTCGTCGGCGGTCTGCTCACCGCGATCGACTGGCGCTGGGTCTTCTTCGCCCCGGTCCTGCTGTCCGCGGTGCTGCTCCCGGCCGCGCTGATCCTGCTGCCGAAGGAACCGGTCAGCACCGAGAAGAAGGTTTTCGACTTCGGCGGCGCGTTCACCCTGACCGGCGCGATGATGCTGCTGGTCGCCACGGTCGTCCGCGCGCCCGACGTCCCCGCCCTCCAGACCGTGCTCACGCTCGCCGCGGGACTCCTCCTGCTCACCCTCTTCGTCGCCATCCAGCGCCGTACGCCGGCGCCGTTGGTCCGCCTCGGCATCCTGCGCAACGCCGGCCTCGTCCGGGCCAACCTCGGCGCGATCGCGCTGGTCGGGTCGTTCGTCGGGTTCCAGTTCATCGCCGTGCTGTACCTGCAGGAACTGCGGCACTGGTCCGAGCTCGAGACCGGCCTGGCCCTGATGGTGATCGGCATCGACTCGGTCCTCGCGCCGACGCTGACGCCGTGGCTGGTCAACCGCTTCGGCAACACCAAGGTGGTGCTCGGTGGATTCGGGTTCGCCGTCGCGGCGTACGCGCTGTTCCTGCCGCTCGGTGCGGACTGGACCTATCTCGCGATGCTGCCGACGTTCCTCCTGCTGGGCCTGGCGTTCTCGCTCGCGTACGGTCCGCTGACGATCGCCGCGACCGACGGTGTCGCCGAGGAGGAGCAGGGCCTGGCGAGCGGCGTGCTCACCACGTCCTTCCAGTTCGGCGCGGCGCTCGGCCTGGCGATCGTCGCCGCCGTACTGGCCGCCGCCGACGAGTTGACGGTCGCCGACTTCCGTACGGCGCTGGTCGTGCCGCTGGCTGCCGCGGTGCTCGGTCTGGCGGCCGGCGCACCAGGCCTGGTACGCCGTACGGTGGCCGCCTGATAGCTCAGGGTTACCTGGACATCCGACAATTCAACGGTCGTCGAATGAGCACCGGCCGGCGGCCGAATCGTTATCGGTAAATCCCTGTGAACAATCTTGACAGGGCTGTACCGGAACGGCCGCCGGAACCGGTCCCAGCGGGCCTGACCAGGGGTTTTCCTTCGCGCCGCGATCCGTTCACCGGGTGCGCCGTAAGGCCTCTGTAAAGGTCCTTCCCGGTCTATTCCCGGGATACCTCTTTTTGAGGTGTTCTTTCCTTACCACCCGTGAGCACGTGAGGTGGGTCACCGGCTTCCTCACTGTCGGCGACCGGCAGCGAGCACACGGTCCCCGTCCCCTCGAGGTGCCCGAGCGTCCCACTCGCCGCCTCACACACCTGAAGGAAAGCCCCCATGACCGAGTCGCTGGAGATCCCCGCAGAGCAGCGCCGCGTGCGGGTCTGGTTCGGCGCTCACACCATCGCGGACCACACCGCGACCGTCGACCAGGCAGCGCAGTACGAGGAGGCCATGCGGCGGCGGTTCGCCTCGCTGCGGGTCACCAACGAGCCCGCTCTCGTCAGCAGCGGCCCGGTCCGATGAGTCCCCGCCCGACGTTGCTCGGTTACGTCCGCGCCGACGCGCTCAGCTGCGCGGAGGAGCTGGCCGCCGCGACCGATGCCCTGGTCGCCTACGCCACCACGGAGGGTTTCACCCTCGGCACGGTCTACACCGAGCGGGACGCCGCCCAGTCCGCCGCGTTCAGCGCGCTGCTGGACGAGGCGAAGCGGACCGACGTACGGGCCGTGGTCGTTCCCACCCTGCAGCACGTCGGCGCGGTCGGATCGCCCGGCGCCGCGCAGCACCTCGAGTTCCACCAGGCCCAGACCTGGGCGGCGAGCCCGAGGTAACCCGAAGACAAGCGGAGCCGGCGTCTTGACCCCTGCATCGGCGCCGGTTCCGCTCTCCAACCCCACAGCTGCACCGGGAGTGCCCGGGTGGTAGTGGACCAACCAAGGCCCCACCGGCTGCTACCGGTGGGGCCTTGTCGTTGCGTCAGGCAATGATCTTGTACCCGTAGCGCTTCATCACCGCGGCCGTCGTCGCGTCGAACCGCCCGGTGACCGGCAGCTTGAACTTCTGCTGGATCTTGCGCGTCATCTGCTGGAAGTGCACCCGCCACGCCACTCCGGCCGGCGGCCTGGTCTCGTGCTTGCCGATCGCCGCGACCTTCGGGTGCGCCGCCCAGGCCAGTACCTGGGCCCGGTCGGCGCCCCAGACGCCGCTCATCGAGTCGTGCGTCCGGGCGTACTCCATCGCGCCGAGCGAGATCGTCGTGTTCGGCTGCGGCGGCGCCTGGGCCGCGGGCGCCGTCCCCGGGTGGTACTTCAGGTAGATTTCCCAGGTCATCCCGTAGTACCCGGGCGGGCCGTCGTCCGCGCCGCGGTTGGCCAGGCCGTTCTTGCACCGCCGGTACTCCGCGATCTGGTGCGCGGCGCCGCGGGACAGGTCCTTGTCGCCGGCCGCGATCGCGTGCACGTGGTACGGCCAGTTGCCCTGCGCCGGCGTCCGCAGCCAGGCGGCGAACCCGACCTGCCGCATCGCCAGGACGACGGCCCTGCGCTGCGCGGCGGTCAGCTTGTCCGCCGCGAGGTCGACCGCGCCCCCGCCGTCGTGCGTCCCGGCCGAGGCCTCGACGCCGCCTTTGTTGTACGAGCCCTGGATGATCGTGAACGGGACCTTGGCCAGCTTCTCGGCCGCCTGCAGCATCGCGACGGTGCGCGTGCACAGGGTCGCGCCCCGCCAGGACATCCTTGCCTCAGGCATCTAATCCCCCGAGGATCCGGGCCGCGTCCTCGGCCGCCCCGAGTGCCTCGAGCTCGTCCAGGTCCGCCTCGGTCAGCTCGTCGTCGTACCGCTGCTGGTCCGTCATCGTGCACCTTCCCCCACCTCACGTCCGCGACCTCCCCTGCCACGGAACCGCGGTCCAGGTTAGGCAGCGCCGGTGGCATCCGTCCATGGCCGACCGCGACCGTTACAGGTCCACGCGTTCGAGGAATGCAAAGTTTTCGCTCCGGAGCGGGTGTGACCGGACAGCGGTGGGGTACCTGTAGTCATGTCCCGCGGTTCAGTCAGCCCCATTCGGGCATGGGTGGAGTTCACCGAGCCGCGAGTTCTCCCACTGAGGGGCGGGAGGGCGACCGAAGAGGACGGGCGCATCCCACGGTGCGCCCGTCCCCTGGCCACCCTTCTCGGCGTACGGCGAAGTCTTGGGTCGCTTCAGATCGCCGAGGCGACGAAGAGGTAGCGGTTGAGGCTGAAGAAGTAGGCCTCCCCTTGGCTGCGCAGTTCGTCGGCCCACGCTTCGGCTTCCGCCTCGGTGATGTCGGCGCGGCCGGGGACGAACGCGGCGACGATGTCGATCAGGCCGGCGCTGTACGTGCGGTGGTCGTAGCCGACGTTGAGCAGCGGGATGACCTGCAGGTGGGTGCGGGTGAAGCCGGCTTTGTCGAGGGCTTCGCCGAGGGACCGCGGCAGGTGCGGGTCCTGCAGGTGCTCCTCGAACGCGGTCAGGACGCGGGCCATCCGCGCGTCGTCGCTGGAGCGCCAGACGATCGAACCCCAGTCCGTGTCGAGCAGCAGGACCCGGCCGGCCGGGCGGAGGACGCGGCGGATCTCCGCGAGCGCGCCCGCGACGTCGTCGACGTACTCGAAGACTTGGGTGGAGACGACGACGTCGAAGTTCTCCGCGCCGTACGGCAGCCGCGCCACCGACGCCGGCTCGAGCTCGAGCGTCGGACCACCCGGTACGTCGGCGCGCGTGCCCGCGATCGCCAGCATGCTGTCGCTGATGTCCACGCCGCAGACCCGGCCGTCCGTCCCGACCTCGCCGGCCATCTCCGCCGCCAGCAGCCCCGGCCCGACGCCGACGTCGAGCACCCGGTCCCCCGGCCGCAACGCCAGCGCCGTCCGCACCACCCGCCGCTGCTCGACCACGTCCGGCGTCGTGTACATCGCCTCGATCTGCCGCGACACCTCCGGGTCGAACTCCAGACTGCTCATGCCCTCCGCCTCAGCACCATGCTGCTCATCATGATCCGCGCGACGCCTCCCCGCGAGACCACACGCAAGGGCAGATCGGGGCTGATCACGTGCGTAATCGCTGCCCTGCAAGGAGTAAGCAACCGGTCATCGGTCCCCTGCCGGAAATACGATCGGCACGGGCGGCGTCAGCGACTAGCGTGCGGGGCGTGATCGAGTTGCCGCAGTCGTTCCTGGAGATGCCCCGATGGTGGACCGAGGGCGCCGAGTGGTTGGCGGGCCTTCCACGCGCGGTCGAGTCGCAGTGTTCGCGGTGGGGTCTGACGATCACCGGCCCAGTCGCCCACGGGTCCAACGCGGTGGTCGTGCCGGTCGAGCGGGACGGCGCCGCGTTCGCGCTCCGCATGTCGCCGCCGGGCGACGAGGTCTCCGAACAGGTCCGAGCACTCCGCTGGTGGGACGGCCGAGGCACAGTCCGCCTGTACGACGCCGACGCCACGCGCGGCGCGATGCTGCTGGAGCTGCTCGGTGAGTCGCTGGACGAGCGACCGGTGGGCGAAGCCGTCGAGGTACTGGGCGGGCTGATGCGGCGCCTCGCGGTGGAAGGCCCCAAGGACGCCTGGTCGACCCAGGACCTCGTCAGAGCCAGCGCCCGGAAAATGGAAGGGCACCTGACCGGGCAGACGAGGGCAGTTGCCCCGCCGTACCTGCTGGCCGCCCTGGACGTAGCCCCCAAGCTCGCCGCCTCAAAGGCCACAGCAGCAGTAAACGGCGACCTGCACTCCGCACAGGTCCTCCGCGGCCGGCGCGAGCAGTGGCTAGTCGTCGACCCGGTCCTCTACCGCGGCGACATCGAGTACGACCTGGCCCGCATCCTGTGGACCCGCCTCGACGAAATGACAAACGACGCGGAAATCCAACAGTGCTTCGACACCGCAGTACGAGCGGCCGCCCTCGACCGCTCGCACGCGCGCGACTGGGTCATCTTCAGAACCGTCGACTACTGGCTCTGGGGCCTCAGCGTCGGCCTGACCACAGACCCGGTCAGATGCCGACGACTCCTGGGCGCCATCCTCTAGGAGCTGGACCGAAGCCCCTGGGCGGACTTCTTCACCGCCAGCCGGCCGCGACTGGGCAACTGTGCCGCCGGCGGCGGGCGCCGTACTCGATCTCAAGGAGCTTGAAGCCCATGGATGACGCGCGATGGATCACGGCGGATCAACTCGCCACTGCCCTCACCGACATCGGGCTGCCCACCGGCGGAATCGTGATGGTCCACAGCCGGCTGTCAGCGTTTCCATGGATCGTCGGCGGAGTCGAAGGTGTCATGCGAGCCCTCCTGACATCCTGCGGCCCGAACGGAACGATCACCGCATACGCCGGCTGGGAGGACAACCCCTACCATCTGGCCGGCTGGCCAGAAGTTCGACAGGCCGCCTACCGGACCGGCATGCCGGCTTTCGATCCCGCTGTCTCCGAAGCCCGACGCAGCTTCGGCCGGCTACCCGAACGTATCCGGACCTGGCCCGGCGCCCAGCGCAGCGCCCACCCCGAGATGAACCTGGTCGCAGTCGGTGCACAGGCCGCCTGGCTCACTCGGAGCAGCCTCGACGACGATCCCTGGGGACCCGACTCACCGCTCGCACGCTTGGTCGAAGCACAGGCGACGATCCTCTTGCTCGGCGCACCACTGGACAGTCTCACTCTTGTTCACCACGCCGAGCGCATTGCCACGGCCGAACCCAAACGATGGGTGTCCTACGAAATGCCCGTCACTACGGATGGCGGTGGCACCGTCTGGCATCCTTTCTCGGCCATCGACACCTCACGCGGCGCTTTCGACTACGCCGCGATCACCACCGGCGTCGATTACATCGAAGCGATCGCCCGGTCCGCCCTCACCGCAGGAATCGGCCGCCATGCCTCAGTGTTTGGCGCACCGTGCCACCTGTTCCCTGCCCACTCGCTCGTCGAACACGCGACAACTTGGATCGATCAGCGCTTCGGATCTGCTCAGACGCCACCAGCCCGCCCATGATCCCGGCCCTCCACCGACCTACGAAAACTCCGTCTGTCCTGCGGAGGGACGCGCGTAGTCGAGCCGCGCCGCGGCAACAGCCGGTACGCCGAGCAGCAGACCCGTTCCGGCCAGACCCAACGCCAGCAGTCCCTTGATCAGCATGCCGCCCAAGTTACGCACCACGAGGTTCGCCCGGCATCAGCTGATCGGAGGGGTCAGGATCAACCCCAGGGCCCTAGTGCGCCGGCGCGAAGTCCAGGAAACCGACCACTGAACTGATTCGGCCGTCGGCGGTGACGGTGACGATGTCGGTGCCTCCGGCAACGGCCGGCTGGCCGTCGGCGGCCAGCTCCCAAGTCCAGCGCAGGTGGTCGTGGTGCTCGTCGACGTCGCCGGTGACAGCAAACCGCAGGCCCGGGAACAGGCCCTGCGCGGTGCCCACCATCGCGCTCAGTTCGGCGTACCCGGTGGCCTCCAAGCTCGGGTCGACGAAGGTGCCGTCGGGCGCCCAGGTCTTCTCGATCAGCCGGGCCCGCTGCTCGGCATCGGTCTCGTTCCAGATGGCGAAGTACTGCTCGGCCAGGGTCATCGTGTCCTCCTCAGGATCGGTTGACCAGAACCTTGCCGCCGGGACCCGTGATCCGGCCATGACGTCGGAGGTCATGCCGGTGATCACCTGGACGGCTACCGTCGAGGCATGACGATGATCGCCGAGGAGACGTTTCAGCGGCCGGTGGGGGAGTTGTTGCGGGGCTGGCGGGAGCGGCGGCGGCTCAGCCAGCTCGATCTGGCCAATCAGGTCGAGGTGTCCACCCGCCACGTGAGCTTCGTCGAGAACGGGCGGTCGAAGCCGAGTCGCGAGATGGTGTTGCGGCTGGCCGAGCATCTCGACGTGCCGCTGCGGGATCGCAACCAGTTGCTGCTCGCCGGCGGTTACGCGCCGGTCTTCAGCGAGGCCTCGTTGCACTCACCGGCGATGATGGCGATCCGCGAGACGCTGCGCCGGTTGCTCAAGGCCCATGAACCGTTCCCGGCGCTGGTGGTCGACCGTTGGTGGAACATCGTCGAGACCAACGCCGCTGCCGCGCTGTTCACCGAGGGGGTCGCGCCCGAGTTGCTCGCGGCACCGATCAACGCGCTCCGCCTCACCCTGCACCCGGACGCGCTCGGCGGCCGGATCACCAACCTCGCCGAGATCCGCGCGAGCGCGCTGAGCACGCTGCAGCGCCAGATCGCGAGCACCGCCGATCCCGAGCTCCAGGACCTGTACGACGAACTGCGCGGGTACGCCGTCCCGGGCGGCGACCGGTTCCCGGCCGCGCCGACGCCGGAGGTCGTCGTACCGATGAAGCTGCGGCGCGGCGACCGGGAGCTGTCGCTGCTGACCACGATCGCGACGTTCGGTACGCCGTTGGACGTGACGGTGTCGGAGCTGATGATCGAGCAGTTCTTCCCCGCGGACGACGCGACGGCCGAGTACCTCAAGGAGCTGTCCTGATGCTGCCCGACGAACGTCTCGGCGATCCGGTCGAGCTCCCGCTGGCGTGGCTCGACTTCTACCGCGAGACCGTACGGCGCAAGCTCGAAGGCCTGTCCGGCCAGGAGTTGCGGACGAGCCAACTGCCGTCGGGGTGGACGCCGCTGGAGCTGCTGAAGCATCTGGTGTTCATGGAACGGCGCTGGCTTCGCTGGGGATTCACAGCGGAGCAGGTCGAGCAGCCGTGGGGTGACAGCGACGCCGACGAGCGCTGGCGGCTCGAGGAGGGCGACACGCTCGAAGGCCTGCTGGCCGCGCTGCGGGAGGGCGGGGAGCGGACCCGGGAGATCGTCACCGGAGTCGTCCGGGCTGAGGCGGCTGCTGTTCAGGGCGTCGGTGTGGTCGGCGTCGGCGCGCTCGGTATGCGGTCCAAGGAGGGCGGGCGGTTCGGGGCCGACGACGTGAAGCCGACGCTGGGGTGGATCTTGTTCCACGTGCTGCAGGAGTACGCGCGGCACACGGGCCAGTTGGACGTCGTACGGGAGCTGGCGGACGGGACCACCGGCGAGTAGGGCCCCCGAGGCCCCACTCGCCGGTGGGGGCCGCAGTTGATCTCGGTGTACATCAACTGCGGCCACAACAGATCCGTGTTTCGGGCACGGAGCTGACGTTGTGGCCCCACCGGCGGCCGACCCGTTCCGCCCGCGGGCCGGCCGACGGTGTCATCGGTGTGAAGGGGAGGGACGACTACCGATGAGTCGGCAGCCCAGTGGGCCGCTCGGTGGGCAGGGAGGGAAGGTTCGGCAGCGACGGCTTGGCCGTCGGCAGCGGGAGGGAAGGCTTGCCCGGCAGGGACGGCTTCCCGGTCGGGACGGACACCTTCGGCAGCGAGGGCTTGCCGGGCAGCGAAGGCTTCGTGGTCGGGAGCGACGGCTTGCCCGGTACGGACGGCAGCGTCGTCGGCAGGGTCGTCGGCACGTGCACCGGCGGCGCGGTCGGCACGTGGTCGGTCACGCACGACGGCAGGGCGGGCTTACCCGGGACCGACGGCTTGGCGGTCGGCAGCGAGGGCTTCCCCGGGAGCGAGGGCTTGCCGGTCGGCACCGGGACCGAAGGCAGCGACGGCTTACCGGTCGGCAGCTTGCTCGGCGCGGTGGTCGGCAGCTTGCTCGGCACGGTGGTCGGCAGGTCGCTCGGCGCGGTGGTCGGCAACTTGGTCGGCACCGGCGGAAGGCTGGGCTTGCCCGGAAGGCTCGGCTTGCCCGTGGGCAGCGCGGTCGGCAGACCCGGCTTGCCCGGAAGCGACGGCTTCGCGGTCGGCAGCGAGGGCTTCCCCGGGAGCGACGGCTTACTGGTCGGCACCGACGGCAGCGCAGGCTTGCCCGGCAGAGAAGGCTTCCCCACCGACTCCGGCAGCTTGCCCTCCACCGTCACCTTGACCGACGCCTCGATCTTGCCCCTGCTCGGCACCTTCGGCAGGCAGGTCGGGTCGACCGACGGCACCGCGGTCGGCGTACCGGCCGGGAGCTGGACAGGGACCGGCGGCTTGTCGCCACCGGCGAGCAGGTTGCGGACGTCCGACGGTCCGCCGATCGCGGCGGACACCGTCGCGACACTGCCGGCGAGAGCGGTCACGCCCGCCGCGGCCAGTCCTCGGCGCAGCCAGGCGAGCCGCCGGCCGCGGCGCATCAAGTCGGCCGGGTCGGGCTGCCACGGCTCCAGGTCGTACTCGAGCGCGCTGCGCACCCGCTGCTCGTCGCTCATCTTGTTCCTCCAACTACTCCGGATTCGATCAGGTCGGGTGCCAGGCGCAGCTTGGCCAGGGCCCGGGAGGCCGTGCTCTTCACGGTCCCGGCGGCCATGCCGAGAAGCTCGGCGGTCTCGGCTTCGGAGAGGTCCTGCGAGTACCGCAGGGCGACCACGGTCCGCTCGCGCACTGTCAGCCCACCGAGAGCTGACAGCACGGCGTCACGGGTCTGCACCTCACCGGCGAAGTCCGCCACCGACCGGTCGTCCCAGTCGTTGTCCACCGGATCGCTGGGCACTTCGTTGGACCAGCGCCGGCGTGCCTGCGAGAGGAACCGGTTGACCAGCACCCGACGGACGTAGCGCAGCCGGTCGCCGTCCAGCCGGTGCCACTTCGGGTAGGACCGCATCAGCGCCTGCTGGACCAGATCTTCCGCGGTGTGGCGATCACCGCACAGCATCTCCGCGAACCGCAGCAACGGCGTCGACTGCGCCTGCACGAACCGCTCGAAGTCGGCGTCCGCGGCCCGGGTCATCGATTCTCCTCTGCCTCTGTCACACCGGTCCAAACCCGCTGAGTCACCGGTTAGGTTCTGTCCGTTCCGGAATTACTGGAAGAAATTTATTCACGCGCTATGCAAGGGCAGTGTTTGTTTGTCACGATCGGTGCGCCGGGTGTCGCACCCGGTGACAGCGTCCTCACCGCCCCGGAGGTACCGCCATGCGTATCACTCGAAGGTCCGCGGCCGCACTTTGCGTCGCCGCCGCCCTGGCCGCAGCACCCCTGGCAGCCGCCGTCCTGCCCAGTACGGCGGCCGGCACCGACCCGATCGGAGTCGCCGCCCGCCCGGCCGAAGGCTCCACGAACGTCATCGCCGACGGCAGCCGGATCGTCCTCGGCGACGCGCCGGTCCGGATGGGCTCGGCCGAGATCAAGCAGCGGTCCGGCATCGGCAACCTCGATCCGGTCCGCTTCCCCGCCGCGACGTCCGCGGTCGTCGTCGACTACACCACCAGTACGCCGGACGGCTCGACCGCGGAGGTCGACGTACGGGCTCTCGTGAAGGACAGGTGGTCCGAGTGGACCCCGGCCAAGGCCGGTACGCCGACCGCGCTGCCCGGCGCGAGCGACCTCGTCCAGCTCCGCATCATCGTCGTCGCACCGCCGAGCGGCGCCAAGCCGTGGGTCGAGGACGTCCGCGTCCAGCCGACCGACAAGGCCGCTTCCAGCGGGATGGAGGTCCAGGCCGCGCCGCTGAAGTCGCGCGTCTTCGCGACGAGGGAAGGCCTGGTCGGCGGTACGACGGCCAACGGTCACGTGATCATCAGCCGGGACCACTTCGTCGCGCTGCCGTCGCGCCGCGGGCTGGCCAACAACGGCTCGGGCAACTACTCGGTCAAGGTCTGTACGACGACCGGCACGATCCGGTGCGCGTTCGAACCGGTCTGGGACGTCGGCCCGTGGAACACCAAGGACGACTACTGGAACCCGAGCGCCACCCGCGAGATGTGGAAGGACCTGCCGCAGGGCCGGCCGGAGGCGCAGGCGGCGTACCAGAACGGGTACAACGGCGGGAAGGACCAGTTCGGCCGGACCGTCGCCAACCCGGCCGGGATCGACCTGGCCGACGGGACCTTCTGGGACGCGCTCAAGCTGACCAACAACGCCTGGGTCGACACGACCTACCTGTGGACCGGTGACGGCGGCCGCGGCACGGTCTCCATCACGTCCGGCTACCTGAACGTCCGCAGTACGGCGAGCTCGACCGGCGCCGTGGTCGGGATGGCCGGCAAGGCCGCCCAGGTCCCCGTCGAGTGCCAGGTCACCGGCCAGAGCGTGAGCGGCTCGCAGGGCACGTCGAACATCTGGCTGCGCGTGCACGCCGGCATGTACGTCGCGAAGGCCTGGATCAGCGCCGGGTCCTTCGGCGCCTGCTGAACGACCGCGTCCGGAGAGCCTCGGGCGGGACTCTCCGGACGCGGTTCCTCAGCAACCGTGGGTGATCTGCGCGCAGGTGTGGGTGCCCCAGTCGAGCGTGAAGGTGCGGACGACCGAGCCGTTGGCCGCGGTCAGCTTGACCGCGATCTCCTTCGCACCCGCGTCACTACCGGGCGTCCACGGCCGCGCGTCCTGGTGCTGCACCAGCCAATAGTTGCCCTGGACAACGGCCTTTTCGGTCGTGCCGTCCGGGAAGGTGTAGGCGATCTTCGCGACCCCACGCGGCACCAGCCCGGCCGCCCAGTAGTACTGGTAGTCCTTGCCGTTCCGCGGAACGATGTTCGCGGCCACGGCGAACGCCGCGGTGTCCCGGGCCGAGGGCTTGGCGATCCGGGCCGGCGCCCGCAGCGACCCCTTCTCGTTGTGCCGCGCGTACGCCGTGTCGCAGGCGGCCCAGTGCGACGCGTCCGCCAGGACGACGATCGAGCCGGGGCCGCCGTCGAGGCGCGCGACCGGCTTCGCCGTACGGCCCGGGTGGTTCTGGTCCGCGCCGGCGAGCAGCGCCTTGCAGGCTGCGACCGCGTCCTTCGGGAGCGGGTACTCCTTCGGCCTCGGCGGAGCCGACGGTCGGATCCGCGTGACCGTGTGCCCCTGGCCGGGAACCGTCGACGGAGTGGCGGGATCGCTGGGCGAGACAGTCGGCCGGCCGGGCGGCGACGGCGCCCAGACGGACGGCGTCGCGCCGCTCGGGACCGCACTGGGAGTCCCCGGTGAGGCCGACGGGGTCGCGCCGCTCGACGGCGTCGCACCCTCGCTCGGGCCGGTCGACGGCGTCGCACTCTCGCTCGGGCTGGTCGAGGGCGTCGCGCCGGGACCGCCACCCGCGACGGCGGTGGACTGGCCCGTGCGGGCGATCGCGGCCCCGGCGATCCCGACCCCCGCGACGGCGGCCGCCGCGATCGCGATCGTCCCGATCCGTAGTGCCCGGTTGTTCCTCATCTGTTGCCCTCCGCAAGTATTTCGGCCGGTTCGTCGTACTGAAGGACGCGACGGCGGGACGGAAGGTTCTGCGGGGGTTCAGCACCCGTGACTGATCTGGGCGCAGGTGTGCAGCCCCCACTCGAGTTCGCGCGTCACCAGGACGGAGCCGTCCTGGGCGAGCAGCTCGACCTTGATCGGCGGCGCGCCCGGCGGTCCGCCACCAGGGGTGGCCGACCGGTGCTTCATCAGCCAGAAGCCGCCGGTGACGGTCGCGTTCACCGTAGCGCCGTCGGGGAAGGTGTAGCGCAGGCCGGCGACACTCTTCGGGAGCAGACCGGCCGCCCAGTAGTACTCGTAGTCCTGGCCGTTCCGCGTGACCCGGTTGTTGGCCACGGCAAGGGCCTGCAGGTTGTCGCGACTCGGCCGCTGCATCGACGCCGGTTGGCGCAGCGTCACCTCGGGCGAGTCGTACCCGTTGTCGCAGGCTCCCCACCGGGTGCTGTCGGCAAGGATCATGGTGATCCCGTCCCGGTCCTCCAGGGTCGCCCGCTTGGTTGCCGCCGGCCCCGGACCGGGGTCCTGGGCCAGCAACGCGGTCCGGCACTGGGCGGCGAAGGCGGCGCCCCTGCTCGCGTTCGGCTTCGCCGGGTTGTCCGTCGAGAGCGTCGGCAGGTCCGCCGCCGTCAAGGGAGTGTTCGGAACGATCGTCCGGCCGGCGCTGATCTGGCCGCTGGGCGTGGCGTCGGGGAAGTTGGCGGGCGGAGTCGGCGCGCTCGGAGTGCCCGGGGGCGTCGGCGTGCCCGGCCGGACTCCCGTCGTACCGGTTGTTGGTGGGGCGGCCGGAGCAGGCGCCGTACCGGTCGGGCTGCCGGATGCGAGCAGGCCACCAGCAGCGATGGCCAGTACGGCGACCGAAGCGAGTCCGGCCGCGGCCAGGCCGCGCATCCGGCGACGGCGGTGCGCGCCGGCGATCACCGTGGCCGGGTCCAACGGGCGGATCCCGTCGTCCGGGCGCAGGGCGTCCCGCAGGTCGTCCCCGAAGTCGTGATCGTTCATGGCCGTTCTCCTAAGGACACCTCGGCCGGGCCGCGTCGGCCGGAAGCTCCGGGTCGATGCGCCGCGCCATGGCCGCTCGCCGGGGACAGCACCGTCAGGTGCGGGGTGGCGCGCAGCTTCTGCAGGGCGCGGTTGTTCACGCTCTTCACCGTCCCGACCGCGACACCGAGGGTCGCGGCGGTCTGGACCTCGGTCAGGTCCTCGACGTACCGCAGCACCACGACGGCCCGCTCCCGTGCCGTCAGCGTCGCCAGCGCGGCCGAGAGCGCCATCCGGCGGTCCACGTCCGCGGCCGGGTCGGCGACCGTCCGTCCGAGCCGGTCGTCGAGGTGCTGGTCCAGCTCGGCCGCGTGACCGCTCGGCCGCTCCCGCCAGAGCCGGCGCCGGGCCCACGAGATGTGCTGGTTCACCACCGCCTGGCGGACGTAGCCGAACGGGTCGCCGAGCTCGATCCGGTCCCAGCGCAGGTACGCCTTCTCCAGCGCGGTCTGCACCAGGTCCTCGGCGAGCGCGGGGTCGCCGCAGAGCATCCGCGCGATGTGCACCAAGCGCGCGGATCTGGCCAGCACGAAGGCCGTGAAGTCCTCGTCCCGTCCGTCGGTCCGGCCCATACAGTCTCCTGTCCTTTCACCGCTGAAGACGCCGTACGAGGGTGAAAGGTTCTGCGGGGGCCCAAAAGGTTGTCGGACAGCAGGTGGTCGGCGAACAGCTTTCAAGTACCAGCCACCGATCAGATGGCTGGTACTTGAAAGGTGCTGGGGGTGGTGGCTGGTAGCTGAAAGGGGTGCTGGGGCTGGTGGCTGGTACTTGGAGGTGGTGGCTGGGTAGGTGCAGGCGGCACCCCCGCAGGATCAGCGCGGCTGGGCAGCCCGGTCCGGCAGCGTGAGGCGGGCCAGGTCGGCCGGGGCGCAGTCGGCGGCGGCGCGGACGCGGTCGCGGCCGGCGGCCTTCGCGGCGTACATCGCCCGATCGGCACGGAACAGCAACTCGTCGACCGTCTGACCGTCGGACGGGGAGACCGCGATGCCGATCGAGACGGTCAGGTGGAAGGTGTCCGGGTCGAGCTCCGGGTCGTCGAGTACGCCGGCGCACATCGCGGCGAGCGGACTGGCGGCGACCGCCGTCCGCAGCCGGTCGGCCGTCACCACGGCGTCGGACAGGTCGGTGTCCGGCAGGGCGATCACGAACTCCTCGCCGCCGAACCGCCCGATCACGTCCTTCGCCCGGATCGCGCTGCGCAGGATCGTCGCGACCGCCCGCAGGGCCTCGTCGCCGACCAGGTGACCGTGCCGGTCGTTGACCATCTTGAAGTGGTCGATGTCGATCAGCAGCACCGCCATCGGCTCGCGGTGGGTCCGCGAGGCGCGCAGCAGCTCCTCGGTCCGGCGCCGCCACCAGTCGACCCGCCCGAGGCTGGTCTTCGGGTCGGTCTGCGCCTCGGACTCCAGCTGCGAGAACAGCAGCGCCCGCTGCGCGGTCAGCGAGATCGGGATGGCCAGGAACGCGAACCACGGGCTGACCAGCACCGCCGCCGCCAGCAGGCAGCCGAGCGTCGCCGCGGTCGCGTCGACGCACAGGGAGTCCTTGTCGCCGATCGCCTCCTGCCGGCTGCTGCCCGGCACGATCAGCACGATCGCCAGGCCGCACAGCACCGTGTCGGTCGCGACGTATGCGAAGGCCGCGAGCGTCATCGCGACGACCAAGCCGAGCGACGAGTCACCGACCACGTCCCGCGCACCGGTGAAGACCGTGTAGGCCGCGCCGACGCCGAGCACGCAGACCGCCGTACTGAAGGTCCACCGGTACGGGATGCACTTGCCGGCCCGGATCCGCCACCAGATCCGCAGCAGGACGGCGACCAGGATCGCCAGCGCGGGATGCAGCACGAGCGCGGCCGCGATCATCCAGGCGGGCGCCAGGTCCTTGTGCAGCGCGCCGCCGGACTTGCGCCGGTTCTCGACCCGGCGGGCGCCCTCGACCGAGATCAGCGCGGCCACCGTCAGCGCGAGGACCAGGTCGAGCCCCTGCCAGGACGGCAGCTCGGTGAACGAGCGCACGCCGTACCCGATCGCGAGCAGGTCGACGAGGGCGATCAGACCGAACGCCGGGACCGTCAAGGTCCAGAGCGCCCAGTTCCGTACCGATCGCCTACTCTGCGCAACCACTCTCTAACTCTACGCCGTACGGCGGCCACCTGCAGGTAAGAATTTGATCAAATGTCACCGCTTGCGACGTGCCGACCCGAACAGTCCACGCACGATCTCTCGCCCGGCCGACCGGGCGAACTGCTTGAACACCGACGAGCCGACCACCTGTTCGACCACAGATTTTTCTTTTTTCTGTGCCCTCGGCTTCGGTTCCTCGACCTGCGCCTCGGCCTCGGCCTGCTCGGCGCCGGCCTGCACCTTCGCGGCCAGCTTCTCGTACGCCGACTCGCGGTCGATCACGGCGGAGTACTTGGCGTTGTTCGGCGACGCCGCGACGGCCGCGGTCAGCTGCTCGGCCGAGGCCGGCGCCATCAGCGACTGCGGCGCCCGCAGCCGGGTCCAGGCGACCGGCGTCGGCGCGCCCTTCTCGTTCATCACGGTCACGACCGCCTCGCCGATCCCGAGCTGGGTGAGCACCTCGGCCAGCTCGTACGACGAGTTCGGGAACGTCGACACGGTCGCCTTCAGCGCCTTCGCGTCGTTCGGCGTGTGCGCCCGCAACTGGTGCTGCACCCGGGACCCGAGCTGCGCCAGGACGTCGTCCGGCACGTCCTTCGGGGTCTGGGTGACGAAGAAGACGCCGACCCCCTTCGAACGGATCAGCCGGACGGTCTGCGCGATCGAGTCCAGGAACGCCTTGGACGCGTCGTTGAACAGCAGGTGCGCCTCGTCGAAGAAGAACACCAGCTTCGGCTTGTCCACGTCGCCGACCTCGGGCAGGTCGTGGAACAGGTCGGCCAGCAGCCACATCAGGAAGGTCGAGAACAGCGCCGGCCGGTCCTGCAGGTTCGGCAGCTCGAGCAGCGAGATGACGCCCTTGCCGTCGCGTTCCTGGAGCAGGTCGGCGGTGTCGAACTCCGGCTCGCCGAAGAACGCCTCGGCGCCCTGGTCGGCGAACCCGATCAGCGAGCGCAGGATGACACCCGCGGTCGCCGCGGACAACCCGCCGAGCTCCTTGAGGTCGCCCTTGCCCTCGTCGCTGGTCAGGTGCGTGATGACCGCGCGCAGGTCCTTCAGGTCCAGCAGCGTCAGGCCCTGCTTGTCGGCGTAGTGGAAGATCAGGCCGAGCGAGGACTCCTGGACGTCGTTCAGCCCGAGCACCTTGGACAGCAGGACCGGCCCGAACGACGTGATGGTGGCCCGGATCGGCACCCCGGCGCCCTGGCCGCCGAGCGCGTAGAACTCGGTCGGGAACCCGGTCGCGGTCCACTCCTGGCCGATCGTCTTGGTCCGGGCCAGCAGCTTCTCGCTGCTCTCGCCCGGCTGCGAGACGCCGGACAGGTCGCCCTTGATGTCGGCGGCGAACACCGCGACGCCCGCGGCGGACAGCTGCTCGGCCATCAGCTGCAGGGTCTTGGTCTTGCCGGTACCGGTCGCGCCGGCCACCAGGCCGTGCCGGTTCACCATCGACAGCGGGATGCGGACCGCGGCCTCCGGGTTCGGCGTACCGTCGACCAGCAGCGAGCCCAGCTCGATCGCGGGCCCCTCGAACGCGTACCCCTGCTTGACGGTCTCCACGACGTCCGGTGTCTCGGCCATCTCAACGCTGCCTTTCGCGCGACGGAACTACCCCTGCGCTCGGCATGGTAGTGCGGCGAGGCGACCACGAGGGTCAGCCGCGCACGACGAACGGCTCGAGCAGGCCCGGAACCGCCTCCCGGGCGAAGTCGAGCCCCTCGTCGGCGTCGGCGTCACGCGCGGAGTACGCGCCACCGCCGGCGGCCGTGATCGCGCTGAACGTCGCCAGGCCGACCCGGCGCTGGAAGACCGACTGCCGAACCCGCCAGCCCAGGACGCCGTCCCGCTGCAGCGCCGCCGTCGAGCGCCGGATCGAGCCGGAGCGGGTGACCAGGTACTTGCCGGTGATCCCGTGGCCGAGCGCCTTGTAGCTGTCGCGGGCCAGCAGAACCGCGATCGGCAGCAGTACGACGGCGAGGATCACGCCGAGCTGCACCAGGACGTCGGTGAACAGCAGCCCGAGGACGACCAGCACCACGACCGGCAGCAGCGCGGCCGCGACCGCCATCCGGATCCGGCGCCCGAGGGCCGCCCGCGGGTGCGCGGTGAGTCGTACGGCGGCCGTCGGCGCGACGTCCTCCCGCAGTACGGCGGCCGCGATCCGGTCGGCGAGATCCTTCGGCGCCGCGGGCAGCAACGTCTTGTGGTCGGCCTTCTCGTCCTCCTTCTGCTGGACGAGCCCGGTCGCGATCGCGTCGACGCGGGCCGCGCCGGCCAGGCGGACGCCGAGCGGTTCGACCACGTCGACGCCGCGCAGCCGTCGCTCCTCGATCGAGATGGACCGGGTGGTGAGCAGCCCACGGCGTACGCGGAGAGTGCCGGGCTCGCGGTCGAGGCGGTAGTTCCACCACATCTCGACGAACAGCCCGAGCGAGCCGATCAGGCCGGCGACCAGCAGGATCGCGGCGAGGATCACGAGCACGAGGAGCAGCGGGACGCCGGTGAAGAGGTCCCGGACCCGGTCGATCAGCTCCTCCTCCAGACCGAACCACCGCGCCAGCTGCATCACCGCGCCGCCGGCCGCGAGGCCGAGCGCCGGCGCGAGGAACGAGATCGGGGCGTAGCGGATCCAGGCCCGGTCCAGCTCGGCCAGCGTCCCGTCGGTGGCGTGCTGCTCGCCGCGCAGCAGCTCCAGCCGCAGCCGCTCCCCCTCGGCGCGGGTCACCGGGCTGAGCGAGAGCGTGCTCTCGCTGGACGCCTCGCCGGTCCCGATCTTCACCGCCACCAGGCCGAACACCCGCAGCAGTGGGTTAGCCGTCAGATCCACACTCCGGATCCGCTCCCGCGCCAGCGACCGCCGCCGGAGAAAGACCAGCCCTGTGTGCAACTCGGCCTGCTCGGCACTGATCCGGTACTGCGTACGCCGCCAGCGCACGTACTCGAGCCCGGCGCCCCCGAGCACCAGCAGCAATCCACAGGGCACGACCCAGGCCAGCGCCACCACCCACGACGTACCGGAAGCAACCCCAGCAGCAGTCGGCACCCCCGCACTCACCGCGACGCCGGCCCCCAAGAGCGCTCCTACTGCCACAGCCCGGACGTCAAGCCGGAGCCACTCCGCCGGCGCAGCCGGCTGGAGCCCGGGGGTCGCCGCCTCCCTCTCCCCCATCATGTGGCATCACCTGGGGTGGCCTGCGTTGTCCGCGTCAGTTGCTCAGCCAGCTCCTCCGCGGTCTCCCGAGCCAACCCTCTGATCTTCAAAGACCCGCGCGCGGACGCCGTCGTGACGATCAGCGTGGCCAGCCCGAACTGCTGCTCGACCGGTCCCCGGAGCGTGTCGACGGTCTGGATCCGCGACATCGGCGCGATCCGCCACTCCTGCCAGAAGTACCCCGCCCGCACGTACACCGCGTCCTCGGTGGCCTCCCAGCGGTGCACCCGGTACCACCACAGCGGCAGCACGGTGACGAACGGCAGACCCACGACGGCGATCACGACAGCCGGTCCGAGCAGCCAGAGCCTGGCCGGCGGGATCAGCAGCCCGAGCAGGACCAGGACGAGGACCGGCGGCGCGACCACCAGCGCCGAGGTCACCCGCCAGACCCCGAGGACCCGGCGGTCGAGTGTGTGGTTCGGCGGCCGCAGCCGCACGGTGCCCGGCATCAGAACCCCAGTTCGCCGACGAGTAGGTCGGGTCGAGCCTAGGAGCCGGGCACCGCCGCCCGCGTCCGCCACAAGTCGGACAACGGCCGGACTTTGGTCAACGGACCACAACGACCTTGGTCGAAGCGGTGGTGAAGGCCCAGATCGCGTCCGACATCGACTTCTGGACCCGGATGCAGCCGTGCGAGGCCTTCTGGTTGGTGCCGAGCTGCCAGTCGCCGTGGATCTGCGCGCCGTTGCGCTTGTACGTCGGGATCTGGTGGAACCCGATCCCGCACGGCGCGAACCGGACGAAGTTGTTCAGGTAGAGGCTGGCGCCGTCGGTGTTCTTCTTGATCCGGGCCGCCCGGCCGCACTTGGCGCCGGTCGAGTAGGTCCCGGGCTTGAGGTAGCTCGGGTTGTCGATGATGCCGCCCTGGCGGACGACTTTGCCCTTGGCATCGATCAGCCACAGGTAGTTCTGGCCCTGGCTGATCACGATCCGCTTGCCGCCGCCACTGGCCGGGACCGCCCGGACGTCGCAGCGCTTGGCCGACGCGGCCAGCACGCGGCTGTACGTCGTACCGCCGAGTGAGCCGTTCTGGGTCATCTTGTTGGCGGCCTGGAACCGGATGGTGGCAGCCTGGGTCATCTGGCCGATCTTGCCGTCCACCGGCCCGGCGTAGCAGCCGAGCGCGTTCAGACGGGTCTGGGCCGCCTTGTTCTGGGCCACGGTCAGCGCGCTGGCCGGTAAGGTCGTCCCGGCGACGGCGACGACCACGGTGGCCGCCCCCGCGGTCAGTTTGGTCAGTACCTTCATCTCTACCCCCTGATAGTCCCTATTCACTGTGGACGTCCGGCGGGGCGGAAAGGTTGAGTCTTGGTCTCGACCTTTTGCGGTGACATTCCCGACCTCTCCGGAGACCTCTCACCCCGCTAGACTTCGGTGGGTGATCTTCAAGCGCGTCGGCGAGGAGCGGCCGTACCCCGATCACGGGTACAAGGCCAAGGACTGGTCCGTGCTGCCCCCACGGCAGATACGGCTCGACGAGCTGGTCACGACGAAGGGCACCCTGGACCTGAACGCACTGCTCGACGAGGACTCCACTTTCTACGGTGACCTCTTCGCGCACGTCGTGGAGTACAAGGGCGAGCTGTTCCTCGAGGACGGTCTGCACCGGGCGCTGCGCGCGGCCCTGCAGCAGCGTCTGGTCCTGCACGCCCGGGTCCTGGTCGTGAGCTAGATGACCGCCCTCTCCCCGCAGCCGAGGCCGCACGCGCGACTGCACTGGCGGACGCCGATCACCATGGTCGTGCTGCTGGCGATCCTGATCGGCGGCTTCTGGTGGGGCTGGAACTCGCTCACCGACTCCAGCGCCGAGCCGAACTGCGTCGAGCAGAAGCTCGAGAACAACCGTCTGGTCCCCAAGCAGGTCGTGCTCAACATCTACAACGGCGGCGCCCGGGCCGGCAGCGCGGCCAAGCTCGGCGAGGACCTGAAGAAGCGCGGCTTCAACATCGGCAAGATCGCCAACGAGCCGAACGGCGACAAGATCGACGTGGTCGAGGTCCGCGGCGCCACCACCGACGGCCCCGAGGTCAAGCTCGCCCTGGGCCAGCTCAACCAGAAGGCCGCCACCAAGGCCGACGCCCGCCCCGACCACACCGTCGACATCGTCCTCGGCATCGGCTTCACCAAGCTCAACACCAAGGGCGTCCCCAGCATCGCCGTCCCCGCCGACTCGGTCGTCTGCCTCCCGGTGGTCAAGCCCTCCCAGGCCATCCCTTCGGGCCAGAACCCGAACTGAGCCCGGCAGCCGCCTCAGCCAGGCAGCTGCCGAGCTCTGGTTCAGTCCAGGAACTCGACGTAGCCGTCGGTGCCGTGGACCCGGATGCGCTGGCCGTCCTGGATGCGCCGGGTGGCCTCGGGCACGCCGACGACGGCGGGCAGGCCGTACTCGCGGGCGATCACCGCGCCGTGGGTCATCAGGCCGCCGACCTCGGTGACCAGGCCCGCGATGCCGACGAACAACGGTGACCAGCTGGGGTCGGTGAAGGCGGTGACGAGGATGTCGCCGGCTTCGAGGTCGGCCTTGGCGAGGTCGAGGATGACCCGGGCCCGGCCCTCGACGGTGCCGTTGGAGACCGGCAGACCGACCAGGGCACCAGCCGGTACGTCGTCACGCCGGTACGACCCGTTGACCGCCTCGCCGTCCGACGTCAGCACCCGCGGCGGCGTGAGCCCCTCGTACGTCCGGAACGCCTCCTTGCGCTCGGCGACGAGCCGGCCGTCCACCTGCTTCGTCCGTACGACGTCCTGCAACTCCTGGAACGTGAGGAAGAAGCTGTCCTCCCGATCAGCGAGCACACCGTCTTCGACCAGGCGGTCGGCCTCGGCCAGCAGGGCCTGCTTGTAGACGAAGTAGCGGCAGATGATCGCGTACTTCGGGTACTCCCGGTAGCCGATGAAGGTCCGGACCCGCTCGATCATCCGCCGCGTCTCGTCGGCCTTCTGGTCCCCGTCCGGCAGCGCCCGCAGCCGCTCCAGCACGTCCTGTTCCTTCTGGAGTGCCTTCTGCCGCCCTTCCTCGAAGCGCCGCGCGGCGGCCCCCGGCTCGAAGAGCTTCACGTTGTCGAGGATCAGTGGGACGAGGGTGCTCGGGCGCTCACTCCAGCGCGGCCGGGTGATGTCGATCTCGCCGACGCAGCGCATGCCGTACCGGTCGAGGTAGGCCTGGATCGCGTCCCGCGCCTCGGTGCCGCCCGCGAGCTTCGGCAACTCGTCGAGGAAGTCGTCGTCGGCGCCCTGGAGGAACGCCACCACCTCCGGGTACGGGCGGATCGCGTCGGCGACGCCGAGCAGGTCCAGGCCCATCTCCGAGCTGATGTTGTCCGGCGCGGACAGCGTGAGCGTGTCGGCCGCGTCCTTCTCGCCGAGCCACTCCCGCAGCTTGTCCTTGAGCCACCAGGTGGCCTCGTGACTGGCCATGATCGCCTGCAGGCCGAGGGGATCGCCGAGCACCCGCTTGTGCTCGACGAAGGCCTCCAGCAGGAAGTCGAACAGCGCCGGCCCGGTCTTCGCCGCGATGCCGTCGCGGAGGGCGGCCAGGGACGCCCGGCTGCGCTCGATCAACTCGGTGACGACGGCCGGGTCGTTCTCGAGCGCGGCGGACGCGCCCCGGACCGGCGGACCGCCCGGGCTCGGAGGCACATCGGGGAGCGTCGGAAGGAAGCCGCGGTCGAGCACGGTCTCCAGCGCGTCCCGGGTCAGCGGGTCGCCTTTGTCCACCAGGTCCAGGAAGGCGGCGCGGCGGGCCGGCGAGGTCAGCTGCGCGGTGGAGTCGACGAACAGCCGCCCACCGGCCTCGGACATCGTCGCCATCGCCGTACGCTGCCACATTGACCAGCCCAGTGGCTTCATCGCGTCGGTCATCATCTGCTGGTGGCCGACGGACAGGAAGACGTGGTTCTCCTGGTCGCCGGTCCGCGGGACCGGGAACAGCGTGGTGATCGGCCGGCTCTGCACGATCTGGAACTCGTCGTCGACCAGGCACCACTCGATGTCCTGCGGGCGACCGAAGTGCGCCTCGATCCGCCGGCCGAGCTCCACCAGCCGGACAACCTGCGCATCGGTCAGCGCCGGCTGCTTCTGCTGCCCGGCGTCGAGCGCCACCTCCTCGGTCCCGCCCGTGGGCAGGGCCTGGACGGCGAGCCGCTTGGCGGAGACCGTCTTGGCCACGACCTCGCCGTCGCGCACCGTGAAGACGTCCGGGTTCACCAGCCCGGAGACCAGCGCCTCGCCGAGGCCGAAGCCGGCGTCCACGGTCGCGACCTTGCGGTTGCCCGTGACCGGGTCGGCGGTGAACATGATCCCGGAGGCCTGCGAGAAGACCATCTGCTGCACGACGACGGCCATGTGGACCGCGCGGTGGTCGATCCCGTTCCGCTGGCGGTACGTCACCGCCCGCTCGGTGAACAGGGAGGCCCAGCACCGACTCACGTGCTCGAGAATCGCCGCCGCTCCCACGACGTTCAGGTAGGTGTCCTGCTGACCCGCAAAGGACGCCGTCGGCAGATCCTCCGCCGTAGCACTCGACCGTACGGCGTACGCGGTGTCCTCGGCGACGGCCTGGGTGATCGCCGCCGCGACCTCGTCCGGAAGGGCAATCCCCTCGATGGCCTCCCGGATCTCCGCACTCAGCCTGCGAAGACCCTCCCGATCATCCGCGGCCAGCTGCGACAGCGCGTCGATCCGATCGTCCACAGCCCCCGCCACGACCCGCTGGAACGCCTCCGTCGTCACGCAGAACCCAGCCGGCACCCGCACGCCGTCGAGCCGCGCCAGCGCGCCCAGGTTCGCGCCCTTCCCTCCGACCACGGCACCTTGCGACTCGTCGACCTCTCGCAGTTCCAGCACGTACTGCCCACTCAATGTGTTCCTCCGGGGTTACAGGTTGTGACATCGGCCGCCGATTCTCCGCCATCGCCGGGGTCTTGTGGCAAGCCCGGGGGTGCGCTATAACCTGTAGATGCAGGGAGACAAGGTCTCTCTGCATTTTTGTTGCCCTCTACACCTGTTCGCGGCCGCGTTCGCCGAACCAGCCGGCCAGGCGGCCGGCCCGGGAAACCGCCCGCAGGCGGCGGATGGTCTTCTCCCGCAGCGGGCTGGGCGTGACGACGAGCATCGCGTCGCCGGCCCGCAGGACGGTCCGGCGGTCGGGCACGAACGCCTGCTTCGCCCGGATGACCAGCGAGATCGAGACGCCCGCGGGCAGGCGGAGCTCGCCGATCTCGACCCCGGCGAGCTTGGACTCGCTCGGGATCTGGACCTGCAGCATGTCGGCGCCCAGCGACTCCAGCGGCGCGACGTCGATGTCGACCTCGTGGGCCGCGTTGTCGTCGAGTACGCCGAGCCGCTTGGCCAGCCAGGGGAGCGACGGCCCCTGGAGCAGCGTGAAGAGCAGGACCAGCACGAAGACGACGTCGAAGACCCGGTCGGCGTCGGGCACGTGCTCGGCCAGCGGGATCGTCGCGAGCACGATCGGTACGGCGCCGCGCAGCCCCGCCCAGGCGATGAACGTCTGTTCCTTCCACGGCATCCGGAACGGCGACGCCGACAGGGCGACCGCGGCGAACCGCCCGACCACCGTCACCGCGACCCCGATCACCAGCGCGACGACCACGTCGTCCAGCCCGATCCGCCCGGGCGACGCGAGCAGCCCGAGCATCACGAACAGCCCGATCTGCGCCAGCCAGGCGACCCCGTCGACGAACGACTTGGTCGCGATCCGGTGCGGCAGCTCGGCCCGGCCGAGGATGAGACTGGTCACGTAGACCGCCGCGAAGCCGGACACGTGCAGCAGGACCGTGCCCCCGGCGTACGAGACGAAGGCCAGCGACACGATCGCCAGCGGGTACAGACCGGCCGAGCCGAGCGCGACCCGGCGGAGCAGGCCGACGCTCACCCAGCCGACCAGGAAACCGAACAGTGCGCCGATCACCAGCTCGTAGAGCACCAGGCCGGCGAAGTACGGCACTCCGTGCTCGCCGATCGAGCCCGTGCTGACGATGGTGACCAGCAGCACGGTCGGGGCGTCGTTCAGCCCGGACTCGGCCTCCAGCGCGCCGCGCAGCCGCGGCCGGATCGGCACTTTGCGCAGCACCGAGAAGACCGCTGCCGCGTCCGTCGGCGAGGTCACCGCCCCGAGCAGGACGGCGAGCTGCCAGTTCATCCCGAGCACGAAGTGGGCGACGCACGCGACCACGGACACTGAGACCGCGACCCCGAGCGTGGCCAGGACGACGCCGAGCGGCATCACCGGGCGGACCTCGTTCCACCGGGTGGTCAGGCCGCCCTCGGTGAGGATGATCACCAGCGCGGCGAACCCGAGCGCGTGCGCCAGCTCGGCGTCCTCGAACTGGATCCCGAGCGCCGACTCACCCAGCAGCAGCCCCATGCCGAGGTAGATCAGCAGCGAGGGCAGCCCGAGGCGGCCGGACAGCCGCACGGCGACGATCGCCACCAGCAGCACCGCGGCGCCGGCGAGCAGGATCCGGTCGAGTTCGTGCACGTCCACAGGCTCGGCCCCTCGGGGTCGGGGGCTGCAGCTTAATCGACGCTCGCCGCAGGCAACGAATGCATCGCGGCCGCAAAGAACGAGGACCCTGACGCATCACACAGCATCAGGGTCCTCGGCGTAACTCCCACCCGGAGGTGGTTGGCGGTGGCGGAGGGATTTGAACCCTCGGAAGGGGGGTACCCTTCACGCGCTTTCGAGGCGCGCTCCTTCGGCCGCTCGGACACGCCACCGCCGAGGAGGCTATCAAAACCTGTGCCCGATGAAGAAATCGCGGAGCCGGGCGCCCGCCTCGTCGGCCATCACGCCGCCGATCACCTCGGGCCGGTGGTTGAGCCGGCGGTCCCGGACGACGTCCCAGAGCGATCCGACGGCGCCCGCCTTCTCGTCGTACGCCGCGAAGACGAGCCGGTCCAGCCGGGACAGCACGATGGCGCCGGCGCACATCGTGCAGGGCTCCAGGGTGACCACCAGCGTGCAGCCGGTCAGCCGCCACTCGCCGACGACCTCGGCCGCCGACCGGATCGCCAGCACCTCCGCGTGCGCGGTCGGGTCGCCGGTCGCCTCGCGCTCGTTGTGCCCGCGGCCGATCACCTCGCCGTCGGCGTTCACCACGACCGCACCGATCGGTATGTCGGCGCTGCCGCGGGCGTACTCGGCCTCGGCCAGGGCGAGCTCCATCAGCCGGGCCCAGGCCCGGCGGGCCGGGTCAGCCAATGGCTTCGATCGCCTCGTGGAACTGGTGCCCGAAGCCGAGCGCCTCGGCGATCTCCTCGAGCATCTCCTCGGGGTACAGGTCGACGTCGTCGATCAGCGCGCCGAGATCCATCGCGCTCATCCCCAGGTCGGCGACGATCGCCAGGTCGCCGGCCGGCACCTGCTCGTCGTCGTCATCGGCCAGCGGGATGTCCAGCTCGTCGACGACCTGCTTGGCCAGCGGCCACTCGGTCGCGGCGGTGACGTCGGACATCAGCAGCCGGGCCCGGCCGCCGATCACCCGGAGCAGGACGAAGAAGTCCTCGTCCACCGAGATCATCCCGACCACGCCGGAGTCGCCGGGGTACCGCCGCAGCGCCGACACCAGGGCCGACAGATCCGGCTCGCCGCGCAGCACCAGTGGCGTGACCGTCCAGACCCCGTCCTCGGTGTAAGCCGCGAGCGCGAAGTCGAGCTCGGTGGTCGTCATCGGCGAGGCCGTGGGATCAGACACGGGCTCATCGTCGCAGAATCAGGCGTCGGGCGGGAGGGATACCCGATCTCGAGCAGGTATCGGTGCCTCGGCAGTTACCGTACGGCGACGCAGCGCGACCGCCTCAGGACCGCACGGTGAACGGCCCGAAAACACCGGTCGCACTGCTGGCGGCCTGCGGCAGCCTGGTCGGGTAGGTCAGCATCACCTGGAAGCTCTGGCCGACGTCGTACGAGTGGCCCCAGCGGCTGTAGAAGTACCCGCTGACGGCGGTCCGTGCCGAGTTCACCAGGGTCCAGGAGGTCTCGCCGACCCGCCGGGCGTAGATCTGGACGACCTGGTTGCCGACCGGTCCGAGGGTCCCGTTCGCCCGCCGGTACTTGAGCGTGCCGAAGCTCGACAGCGTCGAGTCGCGCAGGACCGGCAGCCCGGCGGTCGGTGCGACCACCGTCCCGACGAAGTACGTCGGTGCCTGCGGCAACTGTTTGACCGTCACCGTGGTCTCGCGGCTCCACGGCGAGTTGTCCAGGCCGCTGCCGGAGACGCTGACCCGCAGGCGGAACGTCCCGGGCCGGTCCGGCTTCCAGTACCGCGCGTACGAGCCATTGGCGGCGGTGTCGCCGAACGAGTACGTCGGCTGCCAGGCCGAGCCGTTCCAGACGTCGAGCGTGGTGAACAGCGGCGCCGGGAAGGCCGTCCCGCTCACCTTCCAGTAGTTGTTCACCGTCGCGGTCGTCGAGGCCGTCAGGTAACTCATCGACAGCAACTTGCGGGCGACCACGGGCGCGGTGACCACGTCGATGTAGTCACCGGTGGCCGGCATCCGCGCGGTCAGTTCGGTGGCTCGCGACAGCGCGAGCTGGACCGTGTAGCGACCGTTCGCGCCGGTGCGTCACTTTGGTCATCACCCACCGGCCGGCCCCGGTGCCGAGCGGCACGGTGAGGTAGCCCGCGCGGGTGTCGATCGTCGGCCACTCGTTGTGGACCTTCTCGGTCAGCGGGACCACCACCTGCTGCGAGCCGTCCGGCCGCTGCACGGTGATGGTCATCCCCTCGCAGTCGGCGTCGGTGCCGTACACCTCCATCTCGACCGGCACCCGCAGGGCAGCCGTGGTGAGCACTGCCGGTTCCGGGTCCCCGCCGTAGCTCTGCATGGGCTGCGTCCGCAGGCACGGGTCGTCGGCCGCGGTTCCGGCGTACGACGGGCTGGTGGCGGCGAGCAAAATCGTTGCGGTGAGCAACAAGCACAGTCCGGCCCGGGACTTCATCGGACGACCTTCAGCGTCAGCTCACGGCTCCACGGACTGTTGTCCAAGAGGGGGCCGGTGGCAACCACTCGGAGGCGGTAGGTGCCGGGCTTGGTGGGTTTCCAGTAGCGCTGGTACGCGCCGTTGGCGGCGACGTAGTTGGCCGAGCCGGAGCCCTGCCAGGCCTTGCCGTCCCAGATCTGCAGCGACGACCAGAGGCGGCCGGGAACGATCGTGCCGGAGACCGTCCAGCCGGTGTTCACGCGGGCGGTCGGCGCGTACGTCAGGTAGCTCATCGCCAGCAGCTTGTGGACCGGCTGCCAGTGCTCGTACAGGTGCTCGCGGTAGTCGCCGACCGCCGCGACCTGCGCGCGAACAGCGCCGTTCTGCGTGAAAAGGGCACTCAACCGGTACCGCCCGGTCGAGTCCGTGGTCGCCGCGCCGAGCTGCTGGGTGCCCGCGTCGTTGGTGATCACCACGCGGAGACCGACCCGCGGCACCAGGGCTCCGGTCGCGGTGTACCCCTTCGCGACGCCGGTGATCGGGGTCCGGGCCAGCCCACTGGTCCGGACCGGCGGCTCCAGCGTGAGGACGTCGGCGCGGTACACCCGGAACCGCAGGTTGGTGAGCAGCACGGTCGAGGCCCGGCTGACCTTGGTGATCACCCACTCCCCGGCGCCGTTGCCGAGCGGGATCTTGAGGTCGCCGTACTTCCAGAAGACCGGGGGCTCGGGCGCACCGGTCTCGCCGTTCTTGTCCAGCACCAGCGTCTGGGCCTGCGACCCGTCGGCCTTCTGCACCGAGATCTGCAACCCGCTGCAGTCCAGCCAGTCACCGGGCACCCGGACACCGATCGGGTGCGCCAGTACGCCGGTGCTCAGCTCGGCAACCGTCCCCCGCGGCAGCCCCACAACCGGCGCCTTGACGCACTCGTCCCCGGCCGCCGCAGCCGGCCCGGACAGCCCGATCACCCCGACCAGCAGCAACCCCAGCCCCACAACCAACCGACGCATGGCCGCACCCCTCCTCGCGATCCCCTACTCACCACGATGCGACCCCGCACGGCAAAGTTGCGACAGGTCACCGCACGGTGACCACGGCCTCCCGGTTCCAGGGACTGTTGTCCAGCCCGGGCCCGGAGACCACGACCCGCAGCCGGAAGTACCCGGCCCGCGTCGGCTTCCAGTACCGCGCGTACGAGCCGTTCGCCGCGGTGTCACCGGCGGACCCGGCGTAGACCCAGCTCTTGCCGGTGTAGATCTGCAGCTCGGTGTGCAGTTTGCCGGGGAACGCCGTACCGCTGACGCTCCACAGGCTGCCGACCTTGGTGGTCGCCGCGAACTTCAGGTAGCTCATCGCCAGCAGCTTGCGCGCGACGACCTCGTCCGAGGTCGGGTAGTAGTGCGGTGTCGGATCGGAGTACTGCGTGTAGAGCCTCGTGGCCTGGGTGATCGGCAACGGAACGGCGTAGCGCCCGGACGCGTCGACGGTCCCGCTGCCGAGCAGAGCGTTGTACGGCAGCTGGTGGACGGTCAGCTTGCTGCCGGTCATCGGCGCGAGCGTGCCCTGCGCGGTGTACCGGCGAGCGGTCCCGGTCGCCACCGTCTTCGTGCTGCCCGAGGTCCGCGCCGGCTGGTCCAGCGTCAGCAGCACCTTGCGGTAGACCCGGAGCGACACGTTCACCGCGCGCACCTCGGCGCCCCGGTTGACCGCGACGATCCGCCACAACCCGGCCCCGGTGGCGAGCGGGATCGTCGCCGTCCCGTACCGCAGATAGATCGGCGGTTCCGGGTAGCCGCTCTCCCCGTCCTTGTCCAGCGCGACCGTGGTCCGCGCCCCGTTGGGCGCCTCCACGGTGGCGGTCAGTCCGGTGCACTCGCTCGACGGGTAACCGGTGGTGAGGGCCACCGGCATCTGCAGCGGTTTGTCGGCCAGGTACGGCTCGACGTACCCCGGGATCCCGAAGCCGACCGGTGCGTCGAAGCAGCGGTCGGCGACGGCGGCCTGAGCTGGAACGGTGAGGCCGGTGACCGCGACGACGGCCGCGGCCAGAGCAAGAGTTCGGTTGCGCATCGTTTCTCCCCAGTGACGGAACGGATCTCACCAGGTCAGATACAGCGCGCGGCGGAAAAGTTAGTGGTGGTACGTCGCTCGCCGCATCGCGGCGCGGAGCTGGCGGACGCGGGCCCGGCGTGGGGCGATCCGGTCGCGGAGCGCCTTGGCCTCCTCGAGCTCGCGCAGGAAGGCGGCGCGACGGCGCAGGCGGTCGAGCTGCTCGGGGGACTTCCCGGTGTTCTCCGTCACGGGCCCACGTCCGTCCGGTCGGTTGAGGTCGGGCACCCTGGGGCGGGCGGGGACAAACCAGAATCGACTGCAGGAAAAGCGTATCGGCGGCGGCGGTTTCCCGAGACGAATCGCCGACGGTAGCGTTCCGGCCATGCAGATCCTCGTCGTGGACCACCCGCTCGTCGCCCACAAGCTCACCGCACTGCGGGACCAGACCACGGACTCGCCGACCTTCCGGCGACTCACCGAGGAGCTGGTCACCCTGCTCGCCTACGAGGCGACCCGCGACGTGCGGACCGGTCCGATCACCGTCCAGACGCCGGTCGCGGAGGCGGAGGGGATCAAGCTGACCTCGCCGAAGCCGCTCGTCGTACCGATCCTGCGGGCCGGTCTCGGCATGCTCGAGGGGATGTCGCGGCTGCTGCCGACGGCCGAGGTCGGGTTCCTCGGGATGATCCGCAACGAGGAGACCCTGACCGCCTCGACGTACGCCGAACGGCTGCCCGAGGACCTGCACGGCCGTCAGTGCTACGTGCTCGACCCGATGCTGGCCACCGGCGGTACGCTGGCGGCGGCGATCCAGTTCCTGGTCGACCGCGGCGCCGACCACATCACCGCGATCTGCCTGCTGGCCGCTCCGGAGGGCGTCGAGCGGATCGAGCGGGAGCTGGCGGACCTGAACGTCCCGTGCACGCTGGTGATCGCCGGCATGGATTCGCACCTGAACGAGAAGGGCTACATCGTCCCGGGCCTGGGCGACGCCGGTGACCGCCTGTACGGCGTCGCCCAGTAACGCCCCTAGACCAGGTCGTTGCGGTAGAAGAAGTTCGCCCGGCGGTCACCGGTGACGCCGGAGGCGAACCCGAAGTAGAGCCGCGCTGTCGCGTCGGTGGCGCCGTACACGGCCATCCCCTCGGCCTCGCGGTAGGTCAGGCTCTTGCCGGCCAGGGTGAGGAACGAGTCGACGAGCTCGCCCTTGTTGATGTCGTAGCACCACAGCTTCGAGTTGGCCTTGGTCTCGTCCGGCGCGCCCGGGTAGGCCTCGCCTTCCCAGAAGTAGACGAACGAGCCGTAGAGCGCCCAGCCCTGGAAGTCGATGCCGGGCGTCAGCGCCGGTTGCTTGAAGCTGGCCAGGACGGTGCTGAAGTCACCGGCCTGCGCGGCGGCCAGCGAGTAGATGTTGATGTGCATCCCGTCCGACAGCGAGTGCCGTACGCCGAGCCGTCCGTACCGCTGGTCGACGGCCGGGGTGAACACCGACCCGTTCGCGACCGGCTTCCACTTGGTCAGCGAGGCCGAGTCCTTGGTCAGCGTGGCGCCGTTCTGCCACGGGAAGCGGCAGATCTGCCGGCCGCGCCCGTTGGCGGTGTCGACGTCGGTCTCGGTCCAGAGGTACGACGTACTGCCGACTCCCTGGGCGCCGATCGAGACGCCGTGGCCGAAGCCGGTCAGGTACATGTGCCCGAGCACGGTCCCGGAGAAGTTCAGCTGGCTCAGTGTCAGCGTGCCGCTGTTCGCGGCCGTGCCGGAGCGCAGCTGGGCGGTGAAGATCCGGTTGTTCGGGGTGTCGAAGGCCATCGACTGCATGACGGTCGGGCCCCACAGCGGTTTGTGGCGGAAGAACTCGTTGGTCGTCGCGCTCATCAGGAACCGCTTGGTGGCGGGCAGCGCGTCGGCACGGACGGGGCGGGCGGAGGCGGTGGGTACTCCGACGGCGCCGGCGGCGAGAATCGCCCCGGCCCCGGTCAGCAGTCCACGGCGGGAGAGGTTGTCCATAGACAGCGACGGTAAGAGATTTACCGCGCACTGTCAGTACTTCGTGCAATCTTTTCTGTGAACTACTCAGGAACGACCGTTAAAACCCCTGCGGGATGTCAGCGGCCTCGAGGCTGACCAGTTGCTGGGGCGTCGGCGCGTCCAGCTCGGCCAGCCGGTGCGCCTGCCGTTCGGTCATCTGCTGGAAGATCTGCCGGGCCGACCGGCCGTTGCCGAAGCCCTCGCCACGCGGCAGCACCTGGAACAGGTGGGACAGCGCGGTCCGCGCGTCGCCGCTGAGCTCGTACTGGTGCTCGTTCGCGTGGTACTCGAAGATGGCCACCAGCTCGGCCGGCGTGTAGTCGTCGAACAGCAGCGTCCGGGTGAACCGGGAGGCGAGGCCGGGGTTGGCACCGATGAACCGGTCCATGTCGCCGACGTAGCCGGCCACGATCACCACCAGGTCCTCGCGGTGGTCCTCCATCATCTTCACCAGCGTCGCGATCGCCTCGGCGCCGAAGTCGTTACCGATCCCGACCGGCGCCAGCGAGTAGGCCTCGTCGATGAACAGCACGCCGCCGAGCGCCTGGTTGATCGCGGCGGTGGTCTTCGGCCCGGTGTGGCCGACGTACTCGCCGACCAGCGCCGTGCGGTCCACCTCGACCAGGTGGCCCTTGCGGAGCAGGCCGAGCGCCTTCAGCACCCGCCCGTACACGCGGGCCACGGTGGTCTTACCGGTTCCCGGGTTGCCCGCGAACACCAGGTGCCGACTGAGCGGCGGCGCCGGCAGGCCGGCCTCCTGCCGCATCCGGACCGCCTGCATCAGCTTCACCATTGACTGGACGTCGCGCTTGACCCGCTCGAGACCGACCTGGCCGTCGAGCTCGGCCAGCACGTCCTCGAGCGTCTCGTCGTCCGGCGGCATGCTCTCGTCGAGCATCGCCGTCACCGGCTCGGTCCCGTTCGCGGTCGCGGTGGCGTTCGCCGTACCGGCTGCTCCCTTCGCGGCCGGCGGATTCATCGGTACGCCGTCGATCGTGCAGTCCTCGAACACCGGGTTCGCGCCGTCGTCCTGACCGGCCGCGCCGGCGCAGTCCCGGATCCGGAGGTGCCGCAGGGTCGGCGCGCTCCCCGTGCTCAGATGCAGGGCCGGGTACTTCGTGCCGACCACGTCGCAGTCGGTGAACGTCCCGGCGGCCTTCTCGGCCAGGTAGATCCCGTTCTTGGCCACCTCGGCCACCCGCAGTCCGGTCACCGTCGGCGCGACGCCGGACCAGACCACCAGGCCGGATCCGTCGCACTTCTCGATGGTTCCGCCGCTGATCTCCGTCGACGACCCGGTCCCGGCGACGATGCCGGCCGCCTTCGTCCGGCTGACCCGGACGGCGTCCAGCCGCACGAAGCCGGAGCCGGCCAGCTCGATCCCGGTGCCGCTGGTGCCGGTCACCGAGCAGATCTCCAGGCTGGTCGCGGCACTCGACTCGAGATGCACCCCGACCGAGCCGCCCGAGATCCGGCAGTCCTCGGCCCGGACGACGGCGTCGTCGACCACCGAGAGCGCGGTCAGGCCGACTTCGCTGATGCCGCACCCTTCCAGCTCGACCCGCGACGCGCCGGTCGCGTGGATCCCGTGCTCGGCGCCGCCCCGGACCAGGCAGCCCTCTAGCCGCGCCGTCGCCGTGTCGCCG
Source organism: Kribbella italica (assembly GCF_014205135.1). NCBI lineage: Bacteria > Bacillati > Actinomycetota > Actinomycetes > Propionibacteriales > Kribbellaceae > Kribbella > Kribbella italica. Next base: position 6,790,520 of record NZ_JACHMY010000001.1, on the reverse strand, counting down.
AGGTGCAAGGCGCTGAAGGCCGAGCGGTCGAACCGGGTGTCGGTCAGCTTCGCCTCGGCCGCGTCGGAGATCAGCAGGCCGTTCGCGCCGGAGTCGGCGACAGTGCATCCCTTCGCGGTGAGCTCGGCCTGGCCCTGGATCACGAGCCCACTGGCCTGGGTGTCCCGCAACCGGCAGTCGGTCAGCTCGACCTTCGCCGACCCGGAGGCCTGGACGGCGGCCGCGCCCGCCTTGTCGATCGTCACCTCGGTCAGCGACGCGGTCGCCCCGTCCTCCAGCAGTACGCCGGCCATCCCGGTCCGGCGCAGCACCGAGTCGGCGATCGTCACCCGGGCCGCACCCCGCAGGCGGAAGCCGTAGCCCGCCGTACCGGTCATCCGGAGCCGGCTCGCCTCCAGGTGCGCCGCACCGGACAGGACGACGCCGATGCCGTCGATCTTCTCGATCGTGCAGTCCTCGATCTGGACCCGGACCCGGCCGGACAGGTGCATCGCGGCCAGCCGGCCGCTGCCCAGCGTGGAGCGCCGGACCAGCACCGAGGTGACGCCGTACCCGGTCAGGTCCGAGCCCTGGCTGCCACCTTCGTTGCCGCGGGCATGGATCCGGCCGCCGGTGACGAGACAGTCCTCGATCAGTACGCCGGCCCCGTTGGAGACCCCGATCACCGGCGTACCGCTGTCGTCGGCCGCGCGGACGACCAGACCGCGCAGCGCGCACTCGAGTCCCTCGACCAGGACCGCCGGCTCGCCGCTGCCCCGGACGCCGGTCAGTTCGACGCTGCCCTGGCCCTGCTCGGACATCACCACGACCGAGCGGTCCAGGACCAGCTGCTCCTCGTACCGGCCGGCGGCGACCAGGACGACGTCGCCCTGACTGGCGGCGCGGACCGCGTCGGAGATTCGCCGGAAGGTTCCCCGCCCGCCTTTCGGCGCCACATACCTCGTCGTCACTGCGCTCCCTGTTCACCCGTGTCAGGCGCCGGCGGCGGCTGTACGCCGGGCGGCAGCACCAGACCTGAGGTGGTCGTCTCCGGCGGTGGCACGTTAACACCCGGCGGCAAGGCCAGCGGCTGGGACCACGGCGGGTTCATCGACGCGCGCAGCGCCGGGCCGAGGAACGCGATCGACAGCCCCTTCTCGAAGAACTTCAGCCCGAACCCGGCGGCCAGATCGGCGAGCCCGCCCTTCTGGAAGTACCGCCCGGCGCCGAAGCCCATCCCGATCGTGCGCAGCATGCCGAGGCTGTTGGCCACCGCGTAGCCGGTCGCCATCGACATCCCGCCCTCGGCGACGGCCTGCAAGCCGGTCAGCTTGACCGGCTTGCCGTCCGGTCCGGTGACCCCGAAGATCGCCGCGTTCATGGTGCCGTTCACGAAGGCGGTCAGCGGCAGCAGCATCATGCCCAGGCTGTAGTCGAAGGTGCCACCGCGCCACTTCGTGACGCCACTGTTCCCGGCCCACTCCTTGCCCCAGGTGGCGGTGTTGTTGGTCGGCCGGTTGGTGCCGAGCTTGCCGCTGTCCAGGTTGCCCATCGTGTTCTTCAGGTCGCGGAACGACCCACCGAGCTTGGTCTCGGTCAGCGCGCTGCCGGCCACCGTGCGCAGGGTCGTGCCGACGGCGGCGTTCATCAGCGCCTTGAGCGCGTCGGTGCCGGTGAACGGCTTGTTCTGCGCCTCGGCGATGATCGCCAGGATGATCACGCTGGCGGTGTACTCGAGGACGAAGTCCACCGACGCGTTCAGCACCGTCTTCTGGATCAGCATCCGCGAGAACGACGCGTAGTTGGCCTCCACCCGCGCCGCGCTGCCCCCGGGCCGGTACGCCTTCGCGTCGAAGGTCAGGTCCGAGTGCATCAGCCACGGCTGCCGCTGGGCGTCGCTGATCCGGGCGTTGAAGCCGCGGAACTCGGTCAGCGCGCCCCGGAAGTCGTACTCGTTGCCGGTCAGCCGGAGCTTGCCGCCGCGGAGCTCGAAGACCAGGCCGTTCTGGGACCGCTCGCCGATCACCTCGCCGACGTCGTCCCACAGCTTCCACTGCCCGTGGATCTTGTCGGTCTCCAGGTAGTTCGACCCCGACGCCACCCGCTCGCGGACGATCTGGTCGAAGTCGAACTCCTTCCACTGCGCCCGGTCGGCCACCCCGTTGGCGTCCACCACGTACTCGCGGACCCGGACCGGCCGTCCGTCACCGACGTGCTGCGGCGTCTCGAACCGCAACCGCCCGCCCAGCGCGCCGGTCCCGGCCTGGAAGTCGGCGTGGTACTTGGCGCCCGGCGTCCAGCGCGACGACCACGAGCCGTCGCCGGTGCCCCAGCGCCGGTTGAAGGTGACGTCGACGTCGACCCGCTGCCCGAACTTGTCGAACTCGGCGCTGCGCCAGTTGTTGTTGGCCGTCTTCCAGGAGTCGACGTACCGGCCCTCGTCCAGCAGGTGCCGGTCGCGGATCAAGTTGCCGCCGGCATCGAAGTCGCGGAACGAGTTGTCCCAGCTGATCGACTCCTCACGCGAGCCCTTGAAGTGGAACCGGTCGCCGCCGCGCCCGGTCTCCACGCCGTTGACGTCCAGCTCACGCCAGGTCCACGACGACGAGTCGGCCGGGCCGGTCGCCTTGAGGTAGCGCGGCGTCCGATCACCCCGTACGCCGGGCGCCAGGTGCTGCTCGCCGACCAGGTTGCCGTGCGGGTCGCGCTGGATCCAGACGTTGGTGTTGCCCGGTTCGGGGAACTCGCGCACCTGCCCGTCCGGCTCGCTCTTGCGGATCAGCACCCAGTCCGGGCCCTGGTCCATCCGGCTCGGGCCGGGGAGCTGGACGAAGTCCTCCCAGGTGTTGTTCTCGTTGTCGAACGCGCGCCAGCCGCGGGAGGTCTCGTTCTCCCAGGGTTTGGCCGTCCGGCCGTCCAGGTGCGGCAGCGCCGTCTCCGGCGGACTGACCTGGTCGCCGACCTTGAGCTTGCTGCCGTCGTGCAGCTTGCCCTCGTACCGGACGAAGTTGCCGGCCATGTCCACGTCGACGAACGACTCGTCGCCGGCCTGGTACCGCACACCGCGACTGTTGCCGCCGGCACCGGACGTCTCCCAGCGGTGGATCTGGTACTGCGGGTCCTTCGCGATGTGCGAGGTGTAGCCGTCGAAGGTGCGGTTGTTGTTCTGCACCAGCTCGCGGAACCACACCGGCGGGCGCTGCTCGCCGACCCGGGTGGCCGCCACGATGTCGCCGTTGTCCAGCAACTTGGCGCCGCCGATCGACTTGTCGCCGGTGCCGCGGACGTCGAACTCGCCGGACCGGGCCACCACGCCCTCGTCGATCTCGAGCTTGAACTCCTGGTACCGGCGCGCGGTGTCGACGCCGTTCCAGGTGCCCCACTTCTGCTGCGCGATCTCGTCCGTGGTCCCGATCCGGACCCGGTCGGTGAAACCGTCGCCGAGCTTCTCCCAGGTGCGCGTGCCGGAGGCGACCACGCCGCCGTCGGCGTCGAACCTGGTCCAGGTCCAGTGGTTGTCGGTACCGCGGACGGCCAGCACGTGGCCGGTGATCTCCTGGTCCGCCTTGCCCATCGGGCCGACCTGCTCGGCGATCGGGTTGTCGTACTTCTGCAGGCCCTGCTGGTAGTGGTGCGCGAACCGGCCGTTGTGGTCGACGTCGCGCCAGGCGAAACCGCCGGTGTCGAACTCGCGCTTGCCCCAGTTCGCGACGCCGCCCGCGCCGTCGTACGTGACCCAGGCGGTCCGCCGGTCGAAGGCCCCGAAGCCGAGGGTGTCGGTCTTGCGGAAGCTGTCCAGGACCGTGCCGCCCGGCAGCCAGCGGCGTTCGAACACCTGGACCTCGGCGGCGGTCGAGCTGAGCAGCTTGATGTTGCCGTTGCCGGCTCCGGTGACATCGAGCTTGCCGTGCAGGAAGCCACCGACGCTCGCGTCCACCGTCTCGCCACCGGTCCGGGTCCAGGTCCCGGCCACGCGGTCGACGACGTACGTGTACGGGGTCGCCTTGCCCTTGTTGATGACCGGGAAGCCCTGCTCGGTGAGCTCGCCGGTCCGGGAGTACTGGTGGTACTCGCCGCTGCGGGGGCTGCCGGGTGCCTGGATCTCGATCCTGATGCCGCCCTGGGCGTCGACCGTGACCTGGTGCGGCGTCGGGACCGGCCGGCCGTCCGCGCCGGTCCAGGTGACCGCGCCGTCGGAGTTCCGGGTGATCTTCGTCCCGGCCGGTCCGGCGCCGAGCGGGTCGAGCTCGGTGATCTCCCGGACCACCGCACCGCGCAGGTCGAACACGTCGTGCCCACCGGCGCGGAGCACGGTGAACTCGCCGGTCACGCCGTCGAAGGTGACCGCGCGCCCCACCATCGGCTGGAAGTTGGCGTCGAGGCGCTGGGCGGTCTGCCCGACGATCTCGAGGTACCCGCTCTGACCCGGCAGACCGACGGCGTGCCCATGGCCGAGGTGGCCACCGGTGGCGTCGAACAGGTGGTACTGGTTGCCTTCGATGACCCGGAAACGCCCGTCAGGCAGGGAATCCAGCCTGGTGCCGGGGTTCGCGGTGAGCAGCTGGTGGGTCGTGGTCAGGCCGTCGTTCTCGACCCTGACCACGACGTTGCCGGGCAGTTGCTGGATCCGGACGTCGAGCGTGTCCTGCGGCCACGAGGCCGGCCGCGGCAACGTCGCGAACTCGTCACTGGTGTGCAGGACCGAGCCGCGCAGCTTCGTGCCGAGGTCGCCGAGCCCGGCGCTGTCCCAGGCCTTGGAGATCTCCTGGACACCGTCATGGAGCTTGACCGTGACCGATCCGCCGATCGGGTCGTGGGCGATCGTGACGGTGAGGTGGTCGGCGGAGCCGGGGCGGCTCACGGTCAGCGTGGTGACGTTGCCGTCGGCACTGGTCCCGGTCCGGACCGTCGTGTGCCGGAAGCCGTCCCAGTTCCCGATCGACTGCTGGTCGAAGGCCCGCGCCAGGTCGTCGTACGCCGTCGCCAGCGGCGACACCGGAGCCGGCTCGCGGATCAGGTCGCCGTACCGGGCCGGAGGCAACTGCTCGGCCCGGACCGGGATGACCGTCAGGCCGTCCTCGATCCGGTTGTCCCCGGTCCGGATCAGCGTGGTCGGTGGCAGCGTCAGGTCGAACTGGCCACCGTTCACCGCCGGCGCGTCGTCGGCGCCGCGCTGGTAGCCGGCCGGGTACTTCGACGCGAACTTGCCGTGCTCGGCCGGTACGTCGATCTCGAACACGACCCGGTGGGTCTGGACCCCGTTCCCCGGCAGGGGGCGCTGGCCGTCGATCCCGTGCGTCGTTGGAGCGGGCAGCCGCTCGACGAACTCGTCGGTCCTCGCGAGCTGCGCGTCGAGGGTAGCTCCGCGGTACACCGTGACCTTGGCGTTCGGGCCGCGGAAGGACAGGTCGGTCGTGGCCTGCACGAACTCGTCCACCTTGGCGACCAGGTGGTTCACGTCCACGCCCCGGGGGTCGACATAGCCGTCGTACCGGCGGTGGGAGCTGAAGGCACCGTCGGCCACGTCGTCCAGCACGGCCCGGATCGAGTCGTCGGCCGCCGCGGCGTCCAGGTGCGTCCGGGACAGGTTGACCGCGTTGGTCCAGCGCTCGGCGGACAGCGAGTCCGTCAGGTGCGTCGCGATCGGGGCCGGCCTGGCACCGGTGACGCCTTGGTCGAGCTCCCGGAAGACGCCGGTCGCGCGGTCGTACTTCAGCGCGCCGCCCGGCGAGGCGATCGTGATGGTGTCGGCGTCGGCCTTGACCGGCCACCGGAATCCCGCGACGTCGTCGATCATCCCGGTGGCGGTGTTCCCCCCGAGACCGTCACCGGTCAGCTTCAGCCACTGGCCGCCGAGCGCGTTGTCGGTCAGCTGCAGCGACTCACCGGTGAGGCCGAGGCCACCCGCGGGCATTGGCTTGTACTCCCACGTGTGGACCACCGTGCTGCCGTCGGGCGACAGCTTGGTCAGCTTCAGGTCGCCGCCGGTGTGATGGACCTCGATCGCGCTCCCGCGCGGAACCTCGACCGCGGTGATCTGGTCACCCTGCACGGACACCCGTACGTCGCCGGCCAGGTCGTGGTTGCCGATCCGGCCCGGCGCGAACTCGACCTGACCGACGAAGGAGCCTTCGCCGTCGTACTTGAGGACGCCGCTCGGGCTCGTCACCAGCAGCTCGTCACCCGTCAGCTTGACCGGCAGGCCGCCGTCCAGCGTGCCCTCGAACTTGCCGGCGAATCCGCGCAGGTCGGCGATGCTGCCGGCCAGCGGGCCGTCGGTGAGCGTGAACGTCTGACCGACCAGGTTCGGCCGGCCGAAGCCCTTCTCGAAGGTCCACGTCCGCGCGATGTCGCCCGCGACATCGAGCTGGTTGATGGTCACGGTGCGGCCGTCCACCGCGCCGATGAACGAGTCGGCCCGGCTCCCGGTGAAGTGCACCGTCTGGTTGCCGACCTGGAACGAGACGCCGCCACCCGGCAGCTCGAAGGCGCGGCTGCTGCCGTCGAGCTTGCCTCGCTTCGGCAGCTTGCCCAGGTCGTCGCTCAGGTCGTCGAAGTCCATCTCGTGCTTGCGCTTGAAGCCGTGCAGCGAGCTGTCGAAGTCGGCCCGCGCCGCGTCCAGGTCCGCTCGCGCCTGCTGACCGACGGCCGGCGCCGACGACGAACCGTCGATCCGGTGGCCGTGCAGGTCGACGTTCAGCTGCGCCTGCTCCAGGTTGGTCTTGGTCTGCTGGACCCGGGTGAAGTCCTCCATCCGGGTACTGACCATCGCCTCGGTGTCACCGGGCTGACGGAACACCCCGGCCTTGGCCGCCAGGTCCTGGTCCCACTGGGCGTTGAACGTGGTCCTGTTCCAGTCGGCCGGCCGCGACATCGTCGCGAAGATGTCGCTGTCGTGCAGCGACCCGGCCTTGAGATCGGTGGCGATCGGGCCGAACTCGTCGCCGCTCCAGGTCCGGTTGAACTTCTGGACGCCGTCCGAGACCGAGGTCACGGTCACCGCGTCGCCGTTGCGGGTGATCGTGACGGTGAGGTCGTTGCCCGCGAACCCCGGCTTGCTGACGGTGATCGTGTTCACCAGACCGTTGGGGTTCAGCTTGGACGTCGCGGTGACGTCGGCCATGTTCGGGAACTTGCGCAGGTGCGACTCGTCCAGCGCCTTCGCGAAGTCGTCGAAGGCCTCCGTCGACGACAGGCCGTCCCAGCGCTGCGTGATCAGGTCGTCGAGCTGCTCGGCCGGGATCTGCTCGGCCCGGACCGGGATGACCGTCAGATCGCCGTGCTGGAAGGAGTCCCCGGTCCGCTTCAGGACCGTCGGCGCCAGCGTCACCTCGAGCTGCTCCTGGTTCAGGGCGCGCAGCTCGCCGGGTCCCAGCTGATAGCCGTCCGGGTACGACAGGGCGATCTTGCCGTGCGTCGGCGGTACGTCGATCTGGAACACGACCCGCTTGCCCGGGTCGGCACCCTTCGCCCACTGCGGCTGGAAGTCCCAGCCGCTCGACGTGGAGATCGGCAGCCGCTCGACGAAGTCGTCCGCCTGCGCGGCAATCGGGTCCATCGCGACCCCGCGGTAGACCGTCGTACTGCCGATCGGTCCCTGGCCGAGCAGGTCGTCGGCCACCCGGTTGAAGTCGTCCACGGCCTCGATCAGCTGGTCGGCGCCGGCCCCCCGCAGCACGTTCGGATCGACGAAGCCGCCGAAGAACCGCTTGCTGGTGAACGCGCCCTCGCGGATCTTCCCCATCAGCTCGGCGACGTCGCCGAGCTCGTCCATCGCGGCCATGTGGGTGCGCGAGATGTCGACCTGTGCCGTCCACCGCGCCTGGCCCGCCGCGTCCCCGTCCAGACGGGCCGGCAGGTTGAGGTCCGGACGCGGTCCGGCGACGCCGGGCTCGACCCGCAGGAAGTTGCCGGCCCGGTCGTAGAACTGCGGCCCCTGCGCCGACGGCACCCGGAACTCCCCGGTGGCTCCGGAGAAGGTGACGGGCAGGCGACCACCTTGGCCGTCGAAGATCACCTTGTTCTGCGGCAGTCCGTCCTCGATGTCCACGACCAGCCGCTGCCCGTTGGCGACGCCGCCGTTCAGCGCCAGGTCGTCGACCGTCAGCATCGGGTCGCCGGTCCGGCGGTTGAGCTGGAAGGTCAGCGTCCGCAGACCGTCGCCGCTGGAGACCGTCAGGGTGTTGCCGGTCAGCACACCGTCGTACTCGGCGGCGCGTGCGCCCATGAAGTTCGCGTGCGTCCCGTCGAAGCTGAAGGTCACGCCGCCACCGGGGACGAGGACCTCCTTCCCTCCGGCGCCGAGCAGCCGCGGCCGGTCCTTGAGCGACTCCGTGACCAGGTCGTCCAACTGCTGGTGGAGGTCGTCCACCTTCAGCCCGTGCTTGGTCTCGAACGTCATCGTTGCCGTGTGCAACTCGTTGCGCGCCGTCTGCAGGCCGGCCCGCAGGTCGTCCCCGACCGCCGGACCGGACGACGAACCGTCGATCCGGTGCGCGCCCGCGTCCAGCTCCTTGAGCGCGGTGTCGACCTTGGTCTGCGCCGCGTACACCTCCCGGAAGTCCTCCATCCGGGCGGTCGCGATCGCGTCGGTCTCGCCGAGCTTGCGGAACACGTCGAGCTTGGCCGCCGCGTCGTTCGCCCAGGCCTCGTCGAACGACCTCGTGATCGGCTTGACCGGCCGCGGCTGCTCCTTCAGCGGGTCGAGCGCGACGTCGTCGATGGTCTGGTGGAGCGACGGCGCCGGCGGCCTGACGTCGAGGTCGACGTCGACCGCCTTGCCCTTGCCCTTGAGGTCGACGGGCGCCTGGCCGTTGACGATCTCGTCCCACTTGGCCGGGTGCGTCGTCATCAGCCAGTCGGCCTTGTTCGAGGCCGTGGAGAACTTCGCGATCTTGCCGGCGTCCCAGCTCGCCGGCTTGTCCGGGAACTTGTCCTTGAACCAGCCGGCGAACGAGTTGAGGTTGTCGTCGGCGTTCAGGAACGTGTTGATCTCCCTGATCGCCGGACCACGCCCCGCCCCGAGCCCCGCGAGCGGGTCGCTCACCGTGACCGCGGTGATCTTCTGGCTGGGCATCAGGTGCTTCAGCCCGTCCGGCACCGCGCGGAACTCGAACAGCAGGGCCTTCTCGCCGGCGATGACGGCGTCGTTGATCCCGTGCCCGGCCACCTCGCCGCCGCCGAGGATGTACGCCTTGACCTCTTTCCAGACGCCCTGGTCGCCAGGGGCCGGTGACTCGCGCAGCAGCTTCAGCGTCGCCAGCCGGTCGCCCTCCGACAGACCTTCGAGCACGACCTTCGGCTGGGTCCGCGGCAGCACACCCCAGTCGTTCTTCACCACCGGATCGGTCAGGCCGCGGTGCGGCGCCATCCCCGGGAAGTCACCGATCGCGATGCCGTGCTTGTCCACCTGCTTGGAGGTGAAGGTCATGATCGACTTGAGGTACGTGTACGCACCCTCGACCGCCCCCGGGTCGTCGAGTCCCTTCAGCGCCACCAGCGCGCTGTCGTTGCGGAACTCGGCCTTGTACCAGGGGTTGTCGGTCAGCAGGCGCAACTCGTTGGTCGCGCCGCTGCCGAAGTCCGACGCCTTCACGCCGACGGTGATCTGCTGCCCGGTCGACGGCATCTGGACCGGGCCGACGTGCTCCAGGCCCACCCCGTTGCCACCGGCGAGGACGTGCTTGTTGTTCGTGATGTGGAGCTCGAACCGGCCGTCCGGGCTGACCACCGGCTCCATCGGGCGGTGGTTCGCGCCACTGACCCGGCCGTTGAACACGTCCAGCAGGAAGTCGGCCGCGTCGTCACCGAGCTTGGTGCCGGCCTCGTCGGCCACCCGGCCGGGATAGCTGACCAGCTCGACGGTGTGCGTCTTCCAGTTGCCGCCCGCGACGTGCGACAGGTTCGCCGGGTTGTGGTAGCCGCCGGTGCTCATGTCCTTGGTGACCATGATCAACGGCTGGTCCGTGTCGACCCGCTTGACGAACGCGAACACCCGGTCGGTGCCGTCCGGCATCGCGACGGTGAGCCCCCGCAGTTCGCTCTCGTGCCCGAAGGAGGCGCTGCTGAACTCCTTCTGGAACTTCGGCGCCGGGACCTGCGGCGGCAGGTCGATCGCCGCGCCGCCGGACCCGGAGCCGTGGCTCGCCGCCGCGGCGGGCGGAGGCGGCGGGGGCGGCGGCGCGGCGCTCCGCACCGGGGGCGGCGGAGGCGGCGGGGGCGGCCCCGTCATCCGGCCGTCCATGCCACCGAGCAGTCGCGGCCGCTCCTTCAGCGAATCCGCGATCACGTCGTCCAGCTTCTGCAGGAGGTCGTCGGCGTCCATCCCGTGGTTGCCGGTGAACTCGGCCTTCTTGGCGTTCAGGTCGAACTCGGCGGCGCGCAGATCGGCCTGCACCTTCTCGCCGACCGAGGGAGCCGACGACGAGCCGTCGATCCGGTGACCATGCGTCGCGACGTCGTCGAGTGCGGCCTCGAACCTGGCCTGGGCCTGCTTGACCGGGATGAAATCGGTCATCCGGGCCGTGGCCACCGCGTCGGTCTCACCGGCCTTGCGGAACACGTCGACCTGGGCCGCCAGGTCGTCGGCCCACTGCTGCTCGATGGTCCCGGCCCCCACCTTGCCCTTGCCGTCGAGCGGCACCGGCCGGCCCAGGTCGTCCAGCAGGCCGTCGAACTTCCCGGCCACGGCCGCGAGGTCGCCTTCCAGCACCTTCTCGACCGACTGGGCCAGCGGCACCGGCGGACGCGGCTGCTCCTTCAGCGGATCGAGCAGTACGTCGTCCGCCGTCTCCATCTGCCACTGGCCCGGCTTCGGGAAGTTCATGAACGTCTCGTTGTTGTGCAGCACGTGGCCGCGCAGGTCCGTGGCCAGGTTGCGGAAGTCCGTCCGGCTCCAGGTCTGGTCGAACTTGTTCAGCCCGTCCGCCGCGATGGTGACCCGGACCGAGTCGGCCTTCGGATCACGCATCACCGTGATCGTCAGGTCGTCTCCGTCGAAGCCCACCTTGCTGACGGTCGTCGTACTGGTCAGGCCGTCGGTGCTGCGGATCGACGTCGCGGTGACGTCGCTCATCCCTTCGAACTGCTTGAGCTGGTCGACGTCGAACGACTTCACGAAGTCGTCGAACGCGGACTCCGACGACAGGCCGGACCACTTGGCGTTGATCAGGTCGCCGTACTGCGCCGGCGGGATCTGCTCGGCCCGGACCGGGATGACGGTCAGGCCGTCCTCGACCCGGACCGGAGCGTCGGTCCGGACCAGGGTGGTCGGAGCCAGCGTCACCTCGAACTGGTCGCCGTGCACGGGCTTGACCTCGGTGTCGAGCGCCTTGTACCCCTCCGGGTACGACATCGCCAGCTTGCCGTGACCGGGCGGGACGTCGATCTCGAAGACCACCCGGTTGCTCAGCGCGCTGCCCTTGGCCCACTCGCCCTGGAACGACATCGTCGAGGAGGTCGAGATCGGCAGCCGCTCGGTGAAGCGGGCGGCGCCCGCGCTGCCCGGATCCATGGTCACGCCGCGGTACACGGTGATCTTGTCGACCGGGCCCTTGGTGAGCAGGTCCTCGGTGACGTTGTGGAAGTGCTGCACCTTGCCGAGGAGCGAGCCGTCGGCCAGCGCGGTCGGGTTCACGTAGCCCTCGAAGCCGCGCTTGCCCGTGAAGGAACCGCCCGCCACCGACTTGATCAGGTCGTCGACGGCCGGGTCGGTCATGTTGAGGTGGGTCCGGGACAGGTCGACCTGCGCGTTCCACCGGTTCAGCGCGTCGCCGGTCAGGTGCGGCGGCGGTACGGCGACGGGCAGGTCGCGTCCCACCGACGGGCCGAACCCCTGGAACTCACCGGACTTGCTGTAGAGCGCCGGGCCCTGCGCCGACGGGACGGTGAAGCCGTCGTCGGTGAGCTTGACCGGCAGCGGTTGACCGTCCAGGTCCCGGACGACCGCCTGGTCGAACGAACCCATCCGGCCTTCGAGGTTGATCGGCCGGCCGTCGAACAGCCCGCCGTTCAGCGGGAACGACTCGCCGATGTGGTTCACCCGGCCGCCGAAGCCACGGCTGAAGGTCCAGGTGTGCCCGGTCGCCGCGTCGGTGAGGGTCACCGTCTTCGGCGTCACCACACTGGTGAACGTGTCCGAGGCCGGACCGCTGAAGGTGACCCGGCCGCCGTTCAGCTCGAACGTCATCCCGCCGCCACCGGGCAGGTCGACAGGGCCGCTGCCACGACCACCCAGCAGGCGCGGCCGCTCCTTGAGCGAGTCGAGCACGACGTCGTCCAGCTGCTGCTGGAGGCTGTCGGCGTCCAGCCCGTGCTTGCCGGCGAACTCGGCCTTGGCCAGGTCCAGATCGGCCTGGGCGGCCCGCAGGTCGAGGTGGACCTGGTCGCCGACCGACGGACCCGACGACGGGCCGTCGATCCGGTGCCCGTGCGTCGCGACGTTGCCGGCCGCCTCGTCGAAGTTCGCCTGGGCCCGCACCACGTGACCGAAGTCGTCCATCTTGGCGCCGACCATCGCGTCGGTGTCGCCGGGCCGGCGGAAGACCGCGGCCTTGGCGGCGAAGTCCGTGTCCCAGGTCGAGCCGATCGCGTGGGCCTCGAACTTGCCCTGCGGGCTGTAGACCGACCGGACGCCCGAGCTGTCGATCACCTCGAACTCACCGGTGCTGAGCTGCCGCACCGTCGGAGCGCTCGGTACGACGTCGCCGCCGGCCGTGGTGACCCGGAACTCGCCGGCCTGACCAGGAAGCACGACCTGGTCGTCCATCCGCAGCAGGCCGTCGGCCTTGGTCAACCGCAGGCCCTCGTCGATCTTGACGCCGGCGCTGTCGAAGCGGACGGTGTTCCCGGTCGCGGTGTCGGTGAACCGGATGTTGCCGGTCGGCAGCACCTCCATCCGGCCGCTCGGCCCTCCGCCGTACAGGTGGTAGGTGCTGACCCCGCCCTGGGTGCGCTCGATCTTGAGGATGACGTTGCTGCGGTCCGCGATGCCGTCCAGGGCGATCTCGGACCGGCTGGCGATCGTGTTCGTGCCGATGTCCGAGTTGGGGTTGTAGCGGCCACCCAACGGGAATCCGGGGTCGCGCGTCAGGTCGGTGGCCCGCGGCGCGACCGGCACCAGGTTGGTGTCCAGGCTCTGGGTCGGCATCGGGGTGTGGGTCGCGCTGCCGACCTGGCCGAGGTTCTCGACCGGGGTCGCGGAGGTCGGCAACGGCTTGTCGCCGACCAGGATCGTCGGGGTGTGCTGGTTGGAACCGGCGTTGCCCGGCAGGTCCAGCTTCGCGGTGGGGCCGACCGGGACCTCCTGCTTGCCGCCCAGGTTGCCGGGCAGGTCCAGCTTGCCGTGCGCGGTGCCCGGCAGGTCCTGCTTCATGGTCAGGTTGCCCGGCACGTCCGCCTTGCCGCCGGGGTTGGTCAGCGCGTGGTTCCCGACGCCGTCCGGAAGGTTCGTGGCCGGCGGGGTGACCGGGCCCTGGCCGGTGGTGTGCAGGGCACCCGGCTGGACGGTGAGGTCGACGGCCCGCTGCGGGATCGCGACCTGCTGGACGTTCACCGACGGGATGTTCGTGTTCTGGGTGCCGGCCAGGCCCGGGTTGTCGAACTTCACGCCGGCCGGAGGCGGGGTCTTGAGATCGGCGCCGGCCAGGTTCGGGTTGACCGTGACGTCGCCACCGGCCTTCGCGGTGTTCACCGGCGGCGGGTTGACGCCCTGCGAGGCGACGTTGGGGTTGTGCACCAGGTCGAGCGCGGCGTTGATCCGGTCGAGGCCGCCCGGCGCGGCCACCGAAGGGGTCCCGGTGACCGAGTGCGTCCCGCTGAAGGTCGCACCGCCCGGGTTGTTGAAGATCTCGTGGGCGATCGACCGGAACTGGCCGGCGTGGAAACCGTTCGAGGCACCGTCGAAGATCTGGCTGGCGAAGTGCGGCGAGATGGCCGGCGGCGTACTCCGGAGCTGGGCGCCGGTCAGGTCGGCCAGGCCGTTCGAGCCGGACGGGGTGGTGACGTGCAGTGCGCTGATGTTGGTGTTGACCGCCGGCGGCTGCACGTTGGTGCCGCTGAGGTGCGTGGAGCCGACCTCCGGCGTACCGACGTGTGGGGTGGGGATGTTGGCGACCCCGGTGTTGCCGATCGCGACGTTGTTGATGTGCGGCGACGGGATGCTGGTGCTGCCGACGTTGCCCAGCGCGACGTTGTTGACGTGGGTCGCCGGGATGTTGGTGTTCCCGAGGTTGCCCAGGGCAATGTTGTTGACGTGCGTGGCCGGCAGGTTGACGTTGCCGACGTTGCCCAGGGCGACGTTGTTGACGTGCGTCGCCGGTGGGGTCGTGGTGCTGATGTCGATCGGCCGGACCGCGATGTTCGTCTGCGGGATCGACACGTCGCCCAGCGTGGTCGCCGGGATCGCCGGCGTCCCGACGTGCGCCGGCGGGAGCACCGTGACGGGCGGCGGGACCGACACCAGTTTGCCCGCGTCGGCGGGGATGTCCAGCCCGGCCGGCGTGGTGACGGTGGGCGCCGGCCGCCCGAACTCGCCCGCCTTGATCGGGATCAGGTCGTGCAGGTCGGTGGCGATGTTGCGGCCCTGGAAGCCGGAGCTGATGGAGTTGCCGAGCCCCTTGAAGTTGATCGGGACGAGGGACGGCGCCTTCATGACGAACGACTTGAAATCGGCCCAGGCGCCGGTCTTGAAGGTGCCGGCGTTGAGCGGGACCATCTCCGGCGGATTCATCATGTACGACTTGAAGTCGGCCCAGGCGCCGGTCTTGCCGCCGCCGGAGTCGGTCGGGATGACAGCGCCCGGCTTGGGGATCTGCGGGAGCCCGATGACGTTCTTGTTGAGCACGCCGCGGTCGAAGACACCGACCTTCAGCGCCTTGGTGAACGAGTCGAAGTTGCCGAAGCCCAGGTTCTTGAACGCGCGGATCTCGTCGCCGGCGACCGGCAGGAACATCCGGGTCCACTGCATGCCGCCGAAGTGCGCCTTGGTGAAGTTCACCGTGTTGACCGAGAACGTCCTGATGTTCTTGACCACGATCAGGCCGATCTCACTGATCGACAGCGCGCCGAGCGTGGTCAGGCCCTTGAGCCCGGTGAACAGCCCCTTGAAGCTCATCGTCCCGTTGAAGATGTTCTTGATCCCCTGGGTGATGCCCTTCACCCCGGCGCTGATGCCGGCCCCGACGCCCTTGATGATGCTGAAGATCGGCAGCGCCTTGGTGGTCGGCGCGATCAGGCCGAGCCCGGCCAGGAACAGGTCCAGGAAGCTCGCGTCACCCTTGGCGACGTCGACGATGGTCTTGATGAACAGGGCCAGGTTCACCCCGATCGCGATCAGCGCGACCACACCGCCGAAGATCAGCGCCGGGATGATGAGGATGATCGCCAACCACTTGAAGGCCTCCCAGAACGCTTCGCACTCCGAGATCGGCAGGTCGATGTCGGAGGCGGCGTTGATCTTCCCGGCGTACGTCGAGGCCTGGTCGGACTGGTACTCACCGGCCGACTTGGCGGTCTCCTTGTAGGTGTCACGGTCCGGATCGTCCTCGGACAACCCACGCCCGGACGCGAGGGCGGCGTCGGCCTTGCCCTGCTGCTCGATCACGACGTCCCGCCAGTCGCGCAACGCCTGCGCGGCGGTCTCGAACGACGTCGCGACGTCCTCGACGTGATTGCGCAGCTTGTCGTCCACCTTGCCGCGGAGCGCCTCGGCGGTCTTGCCCTTGAAGACGCTGTCGTCGTTCTTGTTCATCACGGCGTCGATCGCGTTGATGATCTCGCGGGCCTTGCCGCCCATCTTCTTGAATCCGTCGGCCAGCCCCTTGATCTTCTCGGGGTCCCCCGGCGTGGGGTCGCTGCCGAGACCGATCGCGTCCCAGTCGCCAGGGCGTGGCATCCGAACCCTCCTCCGGTTGAAGCGGTCCTTCCGAGGGTCCACGTGGGAGTGCGCCCCACGGTTCAGTCCGGGAGGCAGAAAAACACTCTGAACCGCAGTGGCCCTCGCCACGTGGTCTGGGTGGAACCGGCTGGACAGCGGGAGGCGCGATGGCCGACATCAAGATGGACTACAACCTGCTCAACGACGCCAAGACGGACCTGAAGGATCTCGCCGAGGACCTGATCCCGTCGATGGACGACGAGGTCTTCATGAACCTCGGCGAGGGCGGTGCGACCGACGAGCTGGGCAGCAGCGAGATGTCGTCGGCCGTCTCGGAGCTGCACCAGAACGCCTCGTACACGATGGGCAAGGCCAAGAAGGGCCTGAACGCGCTCAGCGATTCGTTCGGTTCGGTCGGTGAAGCGTTCCTCCAGTTCGACGCCGAGATCGCCCAGGGCATGCAGAGCACCAACAGCAACCTGGCGTTGTCGAACTACTACCGGGAGAAGGCCGACTGGGACCACCTCCAGGAGAACCCGGACGACTGCCTCGAAGAGAACTGGGTGCTCGACCACGCGCCGAGCTTCTGCAGCGCCGAGGACCCTGGTGACGCCCCGCCGCTGGACCAGTCGATCGTCACCGACCGCGGCAACGTCAACACCCACCTGACCGTGGACGACGAGGGCAACGTGACCAAGGAGGAGACCACCGTCACCTACGACGGCAAGACCTACACCTCGGTCACCTCGTACAGCGACGGCGGCAACACGATGGTCACCGACAGCACGTACCCCGACGGCAGCACGGTGCACAACGACACCAAGATCCACGACGACGGTGGCTCCCACAGCGTGTCGACCAGCACTGACTCCGAGGGCAAGAAGGACATCACCGACACCACCATCGAGGCTGACGGCAGCGGGACGCAGACGGTGACGGACTCCGACGGCGTCGTCCGCGAGTACACCCGAGGACCGGACGAAACCAGCGGTACCAGCAAGGAATGGGTCGAGACCCCGGAGAGCGTGGAGGAGAACGAGGAGGACGAGATCCCCGAGACCCTCGGCGCCGTCTGACCTGCACCGACGACAGAAGCGAGCCAACCGATATGGCACTGGACGGCATCAACCTCGAGTACGGCAAGATCGAAGAGGTCAGCGGTCTGCTGAGTGACGCGAACGCCCAGATGGTTCCGCAGCTGATCAACCTGCGGAACCGGGTGAACCTCCTGGTCGAGGACGGCCTGGTCTTCAAGGTGTCCAGCGAGACCATCCGCAACCTCTACGCCTCCCTCGACACCTCGCTGCAGCAGGCGGCCGAGGGGATCAAGTCCTTCGCCACGATGTTCAACGACATCGAGGCCGGCGCGAAGGACTTCGACGACAAGATCAAGGCCGCTCTGCCCGGCTGAACCACCGACCACGGCCTGGCCCATGACCCAGGACGACGTTCGACCCAACCGCAGTGTCCACAGCCCAACCAGGAAGTGAGTTATCCGCCATGGCGCAAGACGGAATCAACCTCGACTACGGCAAGATCGTCGACGTCACCAACCTGATGAAGAACGCCCACGAGCAGATCGTGCCGCTGATCGGCACCCTGCGGGACCGGGTGAACACGCTGGTCGAGGACGGCATGGTCTTCAAGCAGTCGAGCGAGGTCATCCGCAGCACCTACAACAACTTCGACTCCAGCCTGCAGGCCGCGGTCAAGGGCATCAACGACTTCTCCGACATGTTCAACGGCATCAAGAAGAACGCCGAGGAGTTCGACCAGGGCATCACCGACAGCCTGAACCAGTCGAAGTAGGACGGCTTCACCCAGGACCACCAGCACCGGAAGGAGCCCCGGAGATTCCTCCCGGGGCTCTTTTCTTTGCCGTGCGCAACGGTCCGCGGTCAGGCCCGCAGCGTGGTGAGCGGCAGCTGGACGGTGATCGGGACCGAGCCGGGACCGGTGGTCCAGGCCCGGCCGAGCTTGGGCGCGGCCCGGGTGATGTTGTGGTTGAGCCGGACGCCGATCAGGTCGCCGTCGCCGAAGGAGTGCGGTTCGGTCACCACGCCGCGGCGGGCCCGGCGGGCCGCGGTCGGCCAGCCGCCCATCCCGGACTGGAAGCCGTCGGTGGACGCGCCGAAGACGAGGGCGGTGCCGTTGTCCCGGCCGGAGGCGATGATCTCCTTCAGGACCCGGTCCGCGGCCGCCGACATCAGCAGGTCGGCGTCGTCGATCATCACGACCTTGGGACCGGCGATCTGGTCGAGGGTCGCGCGGAGCTGGTCCTCGCCGGGGTCCCCGCTGCTCATCAGCACCACCTGGGGATGGCGCTCGAGCGTCCGCAGCTGGCTGTCCCGCGGGGTGATCAGGATCAGCGACGTCCCACCGGCCAGCAGCGAGACGGCCAAGCAGGACAGCGTGTTGCTACGCCCTGATCCAGGTGGCCCGAGGACGGCGAACGACGAGGCGACGCCGGCCAGGTCGACCCCGAGCGGTCCGGCGTCGTCGCCGCCGACACCGATCAGGCCCCACAGCGGCCGCCGGAACTCGTCCGGAACGAGGTCGAACACCGCGGAGAACTCGACCGCCGTCGGCAGCTCGGTGACCGGGAACGGACGGCGCCCGGCCGGGACCTTCGAGTCCCGCTTCCGGGCCTCGATCGCGATCTCCCGGATCGCCTCGACCTGCGCGGCGCCGCCGCCTTCGGCCAGTACCGCGATCTGGGTCTCGCTGCCGGTCAGGACGTGCCAGCCGCGACCGGGACCGATGACGGCCGGCACCTTGTTCAGCCGGAGCCCGGCGGCCTGGTAGTCGGTCCGTTCGGCCTGCCGCAGCAGCAGTTTGTGGTCGTTGTGGGAGGCCAGCCGCCCACCCAGCAGTGACCGCTCCGAGGTCACCACGACGTGTACGCCGACGCCGGCGCCCTCGCGCAGCAACCGGATGACGTCCTGCAGGATCTGTCCTTGGTCGTGGTCCTCGAGGGTCGCCGACAGCGCGTCCCAGCCGTCGATCAGGACCAGGATGTGCGCCGGGCGTTCCGCCTTCGGCAGCACCTTGCGCAGCTCGGTCAGACCGGTGGCGTTGTGCTTGCCGGCCAGTTCCTGCCGCTGGGTGATCTCCTGGTTCAGCCGGCGCAGGACCCGGCTCATCCGTTCCATGTCGTGCCGGGACGCGACGGCGCCGCAGTGCGGCAGCGCCTCGAGCGTGGCCAGACCGCCACCGGCGGCGTCGATGCCGTAGATGTGCAGGTCCGCGACACTGATGTTCTTCGCCGCGGATCCGGCCAGCGTCCGCAGCATCTGGGTCCGCCCGGTCCGCGGGGCCCCGATCACGTACAGGTGCCCGAAGGTCTCGAAGTCGACCCCGGCGACCCGCTGCTGCTGCAGAGCGGGCAGATCCTCCAGCGCGTACGGCGCGAACAGGCTCTGGTGACTCGTCTCCGGAAGCTCCGACAGCAGCATCTGCGGCTTCAACGCCGGCCGCCACGGTTGCGGCTGGACGTCGAAGTCCTCCAGCTGCTCGGTCGCCTCACGAATCGCCTCGACCAGAACCATCAGGTCGGTGACCGCGAGCGTGGCCGGGGCCTCGTTCTCGACGACCGGCGCGTCGTCCACGGAGACCGGCTTGCCGAGCGACTCCCAGTCGAGATCGGTGACGTGCACGTTCGACGGTTCCACCGGGCCCTGCTCGATCAGGTCGTCCTCGACATCGCGTTCGGCGCCGACCCACGCGGTCTGGAACAGGTCCGCGAGCCGGGGCCCACGCCGGATCACCGCCCGGCCGGGGATCGACGGGTTGATCGAGGCCGCCTCGTTGACGTCGACGATGTCCATGCTCTCGGCCGCGTCGGTCACCCGCAGCGCGATCCGCAGGTTGGTGTTCGCCCGCATGTCACCGCTGACCACGCCACCGGGGCGCTGGGTGGCCAGGATCAAGTGGATCCCGAGCGACCGGCCCCGCTGGCCGATGCCGATCAGGCCCGGCACGAACTCCGGGATCTCGCGCACCATCGCGGCGAACTCGTCGATGACGATCACCAGTCGCGGCAGCCGTCCGAGCTCCGGGTTCACCAGCCGCTTGGCCTGGTAGTCGGGCAGGTCCTTGGCGTCGGCGTCGGCGAGGATTCGTTCCCGGCGGCGCAGCTCGGCGTCGAGCGACTCCAGCACCCGCTCGACCAGGTGCGTGTCGAGGTCGGTCACCATGCCGAGCGTGTGGGGCAGTCCGGCGCACTCCTTGAAGGCGCTACCCCCCTTGTAGTCGACCAGGACGAAGGTCAGCTCGTCCGGCCGGTTCACGCTCGCGAGCGAGGCGACCATCGTCTGCAGCAGTTCCGACTTGCCGGACCCCGTCGTTCCGGCAATCAGGCCGTGCGGTCCGTCGTGCACGAGGTCCACCACGAACCGACCGTCGAAGTCGGCGCCGAGGACGAACGACGTACTGGCCGGACGGCGCTGCCAGCGGCCCAGCAGGGTCTCCGCGGTCGGCGGCTCCAGCTCCAGCTCCTCGAGCAGCTTGACGCTCTTCGGCAGGCCGGCGTCGTGGTCGGGGCTGACGTCGCGCACCGGCGCCAGCGCGCGGGCGATCTGTTCGCACCACTGCGAGGTGACCAGGTCGATCCGGACGTTCTTCAGGTCCGGCATCCCGGGAAGTTTCACGGTCAGCGTCTGCAGACCGGTGGCCAGCACCGCACCGCACTCCTCGGGCAGCAGCCGCTCGTCGCGGTCCAGGCAGATGCTGTAGACGCCGACCGCGGGCCCGTCGGTGAGGACCTGGATGAACCCCGGTACGTCGCGCAGCCGGCGCGCGCCGTCCGCGATCACGACGATCTCGGGGTCGCGCAGCGGCTCGTTCCGGCCGGAGGCCTCGATCCGGCGCTGCCGTCCCTGGACCTGGGAGATCAGCTCGGTCACCCGGGCCGTCGTCGTCGCGTCGTCGTTGGCGATCAGCACCGACGCCGGGCCGCCCTCGGGCCGCAGGTGCGGCAGCCAGCGGACCCAGTTCCAGTCCTCGGCCCGGTCCGGCTCGGCCAGGACGATGATCCGCAGCATCCGCGGCGAGTGCAGCACTGCGGCCTGGATCACCATCCAGCGGCTCAGCGAGTGGGACTCCAGGTCCCGCCCGGCGATTCCGACCACGCCGTGCCCGCGCAGCGGGAGGGCGACCGGCGCGTCCGGGATGGTCCACCGGATCGTCCGGTGGTTCTCCTCCCGGCTCTGGTCGTCGAGCTCCTTCAGCGAGGCCTGGTCGGCCGTTCCCAGCCGGAGCAGCAGGTAGTCGGCATCGGACCGGCGGCGTTCCCACAGCCGGCTGCCCGGCATCGTGGCCAGCTGGGCGATCCGGACCGGATCGGGCGCGGTCACGTTGCGGACCAGCCGTTCGCGGGCGACCGCGACGCTGATCTCCTCCTCCAGCGCCGCCTTCCGGGCGTTGTACCGGCGGATCGCCTCGAGGTGCTCGGCCCGGTTGTTCTTCCGGCCGCTGAAGTAGTTCATCGCCATCATCATCGGGCTGAGCATCGTGAAGACGAGGAAGAAGTAGGAGTTGAGCAGCCAGACCATCACCATGCCGAGCACCACCGGCGCGATCACGATCGGCCAGGGGAACGGACGCTTCATCGGAGGGTTCGGCGCGTTCGGCAGCCGCAGCTTCTCGTCGTCCAGGTGCGGCGCGATCCGCGGCGGCCGGTTGTAGTCGAGCCCGAAGCCGTCGTCGGAGAACCGGACCGCGGCGACCGGTTCCAGCTCGCCGCTGCGGCGCAGCAGCACCGACCCGACCGCGAGATCCTCCTCCGGCAGCCAGCGGTTGATCTGACCGACCGGGCTCTCGCCCGGATCGATCGCCGGTGAGAGCTCGTCCTCGGTCGGGTTCTCCACGTCCTGGATCCGGATCGCGCTGGTCGCGGCATCGTCGTCGGGCGGACCGATCAGCCGGCTCATCACCTTGCCGCGCATCGGCTCGGTCTGGTGCCAGTACGTGTCGCCGCCCGGGCCGACCGTCACCCACAGGCCGCGCGGCGGTACGCCGGACCCGGTCAGCTGGATCGCACAGAGCGGGTCGGAGCCGATCTCGTGACTGCCGGGGCCGATCCGCCAGATCCGGCCGGAGTCCGGCCCGGACACGGCGTGCAGCTCGACGGTGATCGGCGCGGGCCCGGCCGGGCGCTGCAACAGGTTGGGCATCTCGGCCGGGGCGCCGATGCCCAGAACGCTGCCTTCGCGGATTCCGGACCCGGCCAGCGGAGCTCCCGGGTTGAGCTTGCGGCCGCCGACGAACAGCTGCTGACCGGGCTGCCCGAGGCCTTCGGCCAGCGCTCCGACGGAGAGTCCCTTGGGAAGTTTCAGCACCCGGTCGGTACGCCGGGCTCCCCGCTGTTCGACCGTGGTGAGATTCAGCTCCACGATGTCGCCTTCCCCGTCGATGCGTCAGTGGGCCGGTCGCCCGGACGCCCGCCGGAGGGATGCAGCACCGAGACCCCGGCCACACCGGTCGGAAGCTCCAGGTCGTCCAGGTCGTCGACGGTGGTCGCCGGACGGACCGGCCCCCGGGTCTCGAACTCGTGCGGCGGCATCCGCCGTACCGATCGTGCCACAGCCTTTGCCAGCGGCAACGGATCGATCTCCAGCCAGGTCGCTCCACCGTGCAGCCGCAGGACCTGCTCCTCGGTCGCCTCGATCAGCCGCGAGCTGCCCCGGCCCACGCCGAGACTGATCAGCCGGACCCCGGACGGGATCGGCTGGTCCAGCGGCCCGGCACCGACCACGAACCAGGCGCCGATCCGCCGGATCGCTTCCTCCAGCCGCATCCCGTCGTGCCGGTCATGGATGCCCTCGGCAACCTCCACCGCTCCGACCGGCAGGCGTACGTCGAGTTGCGCGGCCACGGCCTGGACGACGCCCTGCGCGAGCCGCGGTACGCCGTACACCGACAGCGAGGACGGCCCGGCCAGCAGATCGATCATGATCGCGCTGCCGCCGTCGGTGCCGGTCCCGAGGCAGACCAGCAACGGGGTCTGCGGCGGCCGGTAGCCGGGCGGCAACGAGTAGTCGGCGAGCTCGCCGCGCTCGATCCACCACAACCGCGGATCGTCGGGATCCTTCTCCCAGGGCTCGGGCAACGGCCGCTCCGCGGCGGCCCCCGCGACCAGGACGCCGATCCGCCGCTTCGTCAGCGCCAGCGCGTACGGCGCCATCCCGGGATCGATCGCCGCCGCGTAACTCATCGCCTGCTCGGCTTGGGCCCAGCCCGCGTGGTTCCGCAGTACGCCGGCCAGGAAGCGCAGGCGACGGCGGTACCTGATCCGGTCGCGGACCGGGTCGGTGAAGGCGTGCACCGTCCGGCTGGTTTCCCGCTTGATGCCGCGGCCCAAGCGGCGCCAGCCACCGAGTTTGCGGACCAGCAGGTTGAGCAGGACGAGGAACAGCAACGCCAGGCCGATGTAACCGACGACCTGGTGCGTGTTGCCGCCGCCTCCCAGTGCACTCATGCAGCGGCCTCGCCCCACCCGCGACGCAGCAGGTCGGCCCGCAGCGCGCGGACCGCCGTGTGGGTCCGCGACTTCACGGTTCCGATCGGGACGTCCAGGGCCATGGCGACATCCTCGCCGGGCTGGCCGCAGAGATGAACCCGGATCACCACTTCGCGGTGCGCGGGTGACAAACGTCTCAGCGCGTCGACCAGGACCCTTCGATCGGTGATCTCGTCGGCCGGGTCGGGTGCGCTGATGGTCGTCTCGAAGTCGGCTTGGCTCAGGCCGCTGGGCACGGTCCGCTGGGCCCGGCGGTGCTGGTCGACGACCAGGTTGCGGGCGACCCGGAACAGCCACATCCGGATCGGCCGGCTCTCCCAGTCCAGCGTCTCCGCCTGCTGCCAGGCCCGCAGCAGCGTCTCCTGGACCACGTCCTCGACAGCGAACGCGTCCCAGCCGACCAGGCTCTTCACGTAGCGGCGCAGGCTGTCACGTTCGGCCAGACAGAGCTCGATGGCGTGCAGGCGGCCGGGGCTGATGTCGTTGATGACGGACCTCACAGGTTGGGGCGGTACGAGAGGCAGAGACCCGAAATTCGGGCTTCAATTTAACTCTTGAAGACAACTCGCGCAATCGCTTCCGGTGAACGATGAGTAACGACTGGCGCTCATCTGGTAACCGGACGGTGTTCTTCCGGAGATGTTTGACTCCGGCCGGGGACGCGGGTGATCCTCGGGTAGGCCGCCACTGCCGGAGGCGGCCGGCTGATCGCCCTAGAAGCCATGGAGCCCACGTGCCGCCCTCCCGATTCGCCCGTTCGCGCCGGTCCGACGGACCCGGTTCGACCCGCTTCGCCGGGACGTTCGCCCGCCGTCCACTGACGCCGCGGGTGACCTCCCTGCCCGATCGCCGGGCCTGGATGACGACGGCGTTCGTCGCCACCTTCGTGGCCGGTGCCGCGGTCGCCGTACCGCTGCTGACGCACCTCGGCGGAGACTCGCCGAAGGACACGATCGTCGCGGTCGACGCGCCGCTCACGTCCCGGGCGACGACCACACCGACCGTCACGCCGACCGTCGTACCGACCGCGACGACGACCACCACCGTGACCGGCAAGCCGCGGGTCTCGGTGGCGACCGCGACCGTGACGGTGACCGCGCCGGGCGGCCAGGTCACCGTGCTCAAGCCGGGCGCGACCGTGACGTTGCCAGGGGCCACTACCACCGTGACGGCGCCGGGCGGCCAGGTCACGGTGGTCAAGCCCGGTACGACGGTGACGTTGCCCAAGGCCACGACCACCGTCACGACGAAGGTGACCGAGAAGGGTCAGGAGCAGACCGGCGGCGACGCGGTCAAGCAGGACGCCGACCAGCTGCGCGCGATGAAGAGCACGCCGGCGACCATGCGCAGCGAGGGCGCCAAGCGCTGCATCGACGTCAAGGACGGCCGGGCCGGCGCGGGCACCGACGGCACCCCGCTGCAGGTCTGGGACTGCAACGCGGGCAGGAGCCAGAGCTGGGTGTTCAACTCCGACGGAACGGTCCGCGCGCTGAACCAGTGCATGGACCTGGCCTGGGGCTCGATCGCGGAGAACACCGCGATCCAGCTGGTCGCCTGCAACGGCAGCGCCGCCCAGCAGTTCCGCGTCACCCAGAAGGGCCAGCTGATCAACCCGGCCGCCGAGGGCAAGTGCGTCACGGTCGACAAGGGCGACAACGGCGGCCGGCTGTTCCTGCGCGGCTGCAGCGGTGACGGCAACCAGAAGTGGGCCCAGTCCTGAAGGCCTTGCGGTAAAGGGCTTCTAGAACGCGTACGGGTACGGCGACCAGTCGGCGGGCCGCTTCTCCAGGAAGGAGTCGCGGCCCTCGGCGGCCTCGTCGGTGCCGTAGGCCAGCCGGGTCGCCTCACCGGCGAACAGCTGCTGACCGACCAGCCCGTCGTCGATCGCGTTGAACGCGTACTTCAGCATCCGCTGGGCGGTCGGCGACTTCGCGCAGATCTTCCGGCCCCAGTCCAGCGCGACCTGCTCCAGCTCGGCGTGCGGGACGACCTTGTTGACCATGCCCATCCGGAACGCGTCCTCGGCGTCGTACTCGTCGCCCAGGAAGAAGATCTCCCGGGCGAACTTCTGCCCGACCTGCCGGGCCAGGTACGCCGAACCGAACCCGCCGTCGAACGACGCCACGTCCGCGTCGGTCTGCTTGAACCGCGCGTGCTCGGCCGAGGCCAGCGTCAGGTCGGCGACCACGTGCAGGCTGTGCCCGCCACCGGCGGCCCAGCCCGGTACGACTGCCACGACGACCTTGGGCATGAACCGGATCAGCCGCTGCACCTCGAGGATGTGTAGCCGGCCCGCCTTGGCCGGGTCGATCGAGTCCGCCGTCGTTCCCTCGGCGTACTTGTAACCGTCCTTGCCGCGGATCCGCTGGTCGCCGCCGGAGCAGAACGCCCAGCCGCCGTCCTTCGCGGACGGACCGTTGCCGGTCAGCAGCACGCACCCGACGTCGCTCGACATCCGCGCGTGGTCGAGCACCCGGTACAGCTCGTCGACCGTCTGCGGGCGGAACGCGTTGCGGACCTCGGGCCGGTTGAAGGCGATCCGCACCACCCCGGCGTCGACCGCCCGGTGGTAGGTGATGTCGGTCAGGTCGAAGCCGTCGACCGCCTTCCAGGCCGACGGGTCGAAGATCTCACTGACGTGCGCTGGGTCGGTCACCCGGCCGAGCATATTTCAGGGCCGGTGAGCGTTATTTCCTGGTGGTGCTTTCGCGGAGGACGACCTCGGGGGCGTAGGTCTCGGTCCGCGGGTCGCCGCCCTCGATCGCGAGCTCCAGCGCACGCCGTCCCATCTGCTCCAGCGGCAGCCGGACGGTCGTCAGCCCCGGCCACACGTCCCGCAGCGTCGCGATGTCGTCGAACCCGGCGACCCCGAGCCGTCCCGGGACGTCGATCCCCTGCGCGCGCAGCGCCGACATCGCGCCGACCGCCATCACGTCGTTCACCGCGAACAAGCAGTCCACCTCGACCTTGCGGTCCAGCAGCTCCAGCGCCGCCGCGTGCCCGCCGTCGCGCGTGAAGTCACCGGCCAGCACCGCCACCGGCTCCAGCCCGGCCTCGGCCAGCCCGGCGACGAACCCGTCCCGCCGGTCCCGCGCCGTCGCGAGCTGCTCCGGCCCGGCCAGTACGCCGAACTTCCGCCAGCCCTGCCCGACCAGCTCCCGCGCCAGCTGGGCCGCACCCGCGCGGTTGTCCGGCTCGATCGTGTGCGCCGGCATCCCGGACTGGCTGACCAGCGCGAGCCCCGCACCCGATCCGAGGAACGCGTCGATCTCGTTCGCCGTACGGGCCAGCTGGTCGGCGTCCGTGCGCCGGGAGCCGATCATCACCGCGGCCCGGGCGCGCTGGGCACGCAGCGAGGACAGGTAGGCGATCTCGCGCTCGGCGTCGCGGAAGGTGCTGGCCATCATCACCAGCAGGTTGCGCTCGTCGGCGGCGCGCATCACGCCGTTCGCGATCGCCGCGAAGTACGGGTCCTCGATGTCGTGCACCAGGATGCCGACCACGTTCGTCGACGACTTGGCCAGCGCCTGGGCCTGCGCGTTCGGCGTGTAGCCGAGCTCCGCGGCCGCCTCCCGGACCCGCTCCTGCAGCTCCGGGCGCGGCACCCGGTCGCCGCCGTTCAGCACGCGGGACGCGGTCGCGACCGACACACCCGCCCGCTGCGCGACGTCCAGCAATGTCACCGGTGCTCGCAGATTCACTGGCCACCCACCTTCCTTTGGCTCCCCCCGGGTGGCGGTCACCCTATCGGACCAGTGGTGTCGATCACCCTGCGTGGCCGGGAAGTCTCTGGGAATGTCGTCAGAGCCTGGCTTCTGAGCGTGGGAATGACTAGCCTTCCGAGCCATGACGACCGTCCGCGCCAGGGTGACCGTCCTGGCCTCGTCCACCGTGCTCTGCCTGACCACCCTCGTCGGCACCGCCACGGCTGCTCCGGCCCCCGACGGAGTGCCGTCACCGGGCGCCCCGGCATCCGCGCCTGCCCTCGCGGCGAGCCTGGACGGTGGTCTGCCCGCCGGAGCGCCCGCGCACGTGGACACCCGGACGAAGGGCACCAAGCCGGTCTACGACTACGCCGGCGCGATCCGCGAGTCGGTCTGGGTCGACACCCGGATGGACACCGACTCCGACGGCGTCGACGACAAGATCGCGGTCGACATCGTCCGCCCCCGGGAGACCGACGCCAACGGCGTACGGATCCCGGTGATCATGGACGCCTCGCCGTACTACTCCTGCTGCGGCCGCGGCAACGAGAGCGAGAAGAAGACCTACGACGCGGCCGGCGTCATCCAGAAGATGCCGCTGTACTACGACAACTACTTCGTCCCGCGCGGGTACGCGGTGGTCGGCGTGGACATCGTCGGCACCAACCGCTCGACCGGCTGCGGCGACGTCGGCGGCGAGGACGAGGTCGACTCGGTCGTCGCGGTGATCGACTGGCTCAACGGGCGCAACACGGCGGCGCTGGCCGACGGTACGCCGGTGCGGGCCTCGTGGACGACCGGCGCGGTCGGGATGATCGGCAAGTCGTACGACGGAACGCTGGCCAACGCGGTCGCCGCCACCGGCGTACGGGGTCTGAAGACGATCGTGCCGATCTCGGCCATCTCCTCCTGGTACGACTACTCGCGCTCCGGCGGCGTGCCGTACTCGATCGACTACATGCCCTGGCTCGGCGCGTACGTCGGCCACGACACCCCCGCCTGCGACGCCGTACGGGCCGACCTCGGCGAGGCCGACGACGACGAGACCGGCGACTACACCCGCTTCTGGGCCGAGCGCGACTACGTCAAGGACGCCCGCAACATCAAGGCCTCGGTCTTCGTGACGCACGGGCTCAGCGACTACAACGTCCAGACCAACCACTTCGCCCAGTGGTGGGACGCCCTGGCCAAGAACCGCGTCCCCCGCAAGATCTGGCTCGGCCTCGAGGACCACGTCGACCCCTTCGAGTTCCGGCGCGACGAGTGGGTGGACGAGCTGCACCAGTGGTTCGACTACTGGCTGCAGGGCTTGCAGAACGGCGTGATGCGTTCCGCGCAGGCCTCCGTGGAGGTCGCACCGGACGTCTGGCGCAACTACCCGACCTGGCCGGCCGTGTCCCGGACCGTCCCCGTTCCGCTGGCCGCCGGGAAACTAGGTGCCTACGGCAAGGGAACCGTCACCGTCACCGACGACCCGTCGCTGACCGAGGACACCATCGTCGACACACCGTCCGAAGTGATCGCCGGCCGCCAGATGTTCCTGTCCGCCCCGCTCCCCGCGACCATCCGCGTGAGCGGCACCCCCACGGTCACCCTGCGCATCAAGTCGGACTCGGTCACCACACCGGTCACCGCCCGCCTGATCGAGTACGGCGAGGCCTCGCGCTACGCGGGCGTCCGTCGTACGAACAGCTCCACGTGTGAAGGCGCCAGCACCGACTACGACGACAGCTGCTACTACACGGTCGAAAAGCTCACCGAGGCGAGCGACCACGGCATCGTCAGCCGAGGCTGGATCGACGCCGCCCACAGCTCGTCACTCGCCCACCCCCGTCCGCTGACCCCCGGCAAGTGGACCACCGTGACCGTGCCGCTGCGCGCCCAGGACGAGGTCATCCCCAAGGGCCGCACGCTCGGCCTGGCCGTGACGTTGTCCGACACCGAGTGGACGACGCCCAACGACACCGGCGCGACAGTCGACATCGACCTCGCCCACAGCAAACTCAACCTCCCCGTCACCGCCGGCAAGGTCCCTGCGCCTACGAAGATCGAGCCCTTGGACGTGGACATCACCACCCCCACCCAACGCCCCAACCTCCACGATCCTCTCGGCTAGCACCGCCTCTCCCACGCGGCCGGCTACGGTCGCTCCTTCGTCGCGACCTACGCAGTCCGCTCCCACCCACCCTGGGGTGCGGGCTGGCGCCCTGAAGTGCGGGCTTAGCGCCCTCAAGTGACTACAGGTGGTCGCGCGCTGAGCTTGATCCGGTGCGTGCGCGCGATCTGCCGTTGCCTACCGCCCGGCCTCCCCGCCCACACCCGCCTCCCCACGCGGCCGGCTACGCCCGCTCCTTCGTCGCGTGCTACGCAGTCCGCTCCCACCCACCCTGGGGTGCGGGCTGGCGCCCTGAAGTGCGGGCTTAGCGCCCTCGAGTGAGTACAGGTGGTTCCGCATTGCCGTTGATCGGACGCGCGCGACCGGCCATTGGCAACTGACCCGCTCACCACCGACCGGTATCTCTCGCACAACCTGAGCGCGAACACGGGCCTACTTACGGCTGGTGTCATCCGG
The DNA here is from genome assembly GCF_014205135.1 of Kribbella italica. Lineage (NCBI taxonomy): Bacteria > Bacillati > Actinomycetota > Actinomycetes > Propionibacteriales > Kribbellaceae > Kribbella > Kribbella italica. Next base: position 6,760,872 of record NZ_JACHMY010000001.1, on the reverse strand, counting down.
ATGTGCACGAGCCCAGGACCTCTTCTCGAGCACCATCCGCTGCACCCGCTCGTCAGCGTCGTGCCGCAACAACTCCAGGACCGCGAGCGGAACTGTCTTGTTGTGCGCCACCCAGACCCGCATCTCAGGAAATCGGTCGATCACCTCGAGCCAGGTGTCGACGCCGGCCGGCTCATGAGCCGCCCGCCTGAACTCAGCGGGATCGTCGCTCGTGCGAAGACGTACGAACTCGTCCGCAGACTCGATCACAGCGCCCATGTTGCAGTTCCACCCCGGATCCACGCAACGACGAGGCCCCGCATACTCCAGAACTCGGCCCTACCGTCCCGTTGGCAAGGCAACCTTCCGAGCGGAAATTCCGAAACCAAGCCTTCTGATCCCTAGGAGCCCAGAACCTTTCGAAACCGAACCTGCCGCCATCGGTAGTGGGTGCCGTCCTAGGCATCCGTAGATGCCCAGAGGCAGCCATTACGGGATACGGCTAGGCACGAGAGAGCGTTGAGCCACAGCGACCTGACCCGCGCTGGGGCGCGCCCTTCAGACAAACAACAAACTGTCGTTGCGCTGACCTACTCTCGAAGTAGCTCAAGTGAGGAGTGACAGGATGACTAGTTCGGCTGGAGTCGTCGGGGCAGCACAGTTCGGACTTTCCGGATCGTTCGCTGACACTAAGAAGAGCTTCCCCGGCTGGCGTTCTTCGGCTGACTTCGTCGCTGAGTTGGCCACGGCTGCTGGCTTCACCACGGCTAGTGAGATCGCCGAAATCGCTAAGGGCATCGGCCCTGCCGTCCCCAATATGAGCCTCGCTTCAAAGGCGTTCGGCCGGCAGTCTTCGCTCGAGTTCATCTCCGATGTAGCCAAGATCGGCGGCTTCACGTCAGCCGGAGAATTCGCAGAGATCGCGAGAGAGATCGGTCCGACGATTGCTGGACTGGGCTTCACCGCGAAGGCCAAGGCGTTAGGCCAAGAGTCCTCGCTCCAGTTCATCTCCGATCTAGCCAAGATCGGCGGCTTCGCCTCAGCCCGCGAGTTTGGGGAAATCGCCAGGACTGTCGGCCCCACGGTGACCGGCCTAGGGCTCGCCTCAAAGATCTACAGTCGGCAGTCCTCGCTTGAGTTCATCTCCGATGTAGCCAAGATCGGCGGCTTCACGTCAGCCGGAGAATTCGCCAAGATCGCGAGCAAGATCGGCCCCACCGTCCCTGGCTTAGGTCTCGCATTGAAGGGATTCGCGCAGAAGTCTTCAGTCCGCATGATCTCCGAGGTTGCCCGGGCCAATGGGCTCACCTCGGCCCGCGAGTACGCCGATATCGCAAGCATGATCGGCCCCAGTGTCCCCGCCGCGGCCTACCTGGGCAGCTCTCTGCTCGGGTACGAGTCAGCCTCAGTCCTTATGGCTGCGTGGGCTAGATCTGCAGGGCTTGCCGTAACTGCCGACGGGGACAATCCGATCGAGGCCGAGTCGCGACCAGCCCTGACGGATCGGCCAGCTTCGTCAGACGATCTCAATGCATCGCCGGCCCCTCCCAAGCCGCTGTCCAGCCAGTCACTGGATGTTGGTGCAGCGCTGGCTTTTGCCTTCGTGATGGTTTGGCTGTGGTGGATCGCCCAGAGCCTCCACCACCTCGACGCTGACGGCGTATCGGCTCGTGATTTCGACAGATTCGAGTGGATCGACTTTGCTGTCGACGCTATGGATCTCCCAAGTCTCTTGTTTGGGATGCCCGGTACGGCCGTTGTGTTCTGGTTCCTCGGCCGACGAGACCGTTCCTGATTTATTTAGACCGAGGGCGATGATCGTCGCGGGAGCCGACCTCCCCTGTCTAACCTTCGCCAGCGCTCGGCTGGAATCCCCAGGTGCGTGGTTCGGACAACTAGGTCGGCTGATGGGTCGCTGGCGCCGGCCATACGACTCGCCGGAGGCGTTGCGGGGTCTGCCGGGAAGAGCGAAGATCGTCGGAGTGCTGTTTCGCGAAATTTCTCGCAAGGAGGCATCATGCATGCTCGTTTCCTCGGTAAGGACCCCGACTCGCAGACCAAGAACTCACCGACTCTGTTCGCGACAGACAGGACGGACCGGGTCACCTACATCGCCCAGGGCTGGAAGGTCACGGACCCGCAGACGCTGGCGGATGTGAACGCCGTCGCGCCAGTTCCCGACCACGAGACGCTGATCGAGATTCCGGAGGAAGTGCTGAAGATGTACGCCCTTCGGTACCTCGAACAGCAGGAGGACAGCTGAGCACCGAGCCCGGTCCGTCGTTGTGGGATCTGCTCAACTCCTTCGAACACACGGCCTTTCGGCTTGAGGTTCGCGATCGGTACGACGAGAGCGACGAGGCCGGGTCGCTGGCGAAGTTCCTGGCGGGTGAGCCTGACGACCTGCCCTGGATGCAGGAATGGCTGGATCTGGTCCGCGAAGCTCGCGAGGGCGGTCGGAGCTTCAGCCGGGTTCGCGTGGTGACGGTGCCGTTGACGGACTACAGCCGTTTTGGGTTGTGGTGTGCGCAGTTCACCAACGAAGCAGGGGAGGACATTCGGTACCTGGCCAGGGATCAAGCCGACGTCGCCGGCGTACCGAAGCACGACTACTGGCTGTTCGACTCGACGACCTTGGTACGGATGGACTTCGACGACGCCGACGGTTTCCTCGGCACGGAGCTGATCACCGATCCCAGTCAGGTCGTGAAGCACAATTACTGGCGAGATGCCGCCTGGCACCACGCCGTACGACGGGACGACTTTGCCGGACAACAACACCGCGGACGCGACTAACGTCCACGAGGCACGCACCGCATTGGGCAAGCGACTTCGTGAGCTCCGCCGGTCGACCGGATCGACCGGGCGTGAGTTCGCGGAGTCGCTCGCTTGGGCGCCTTCGAAGGTCTCGAAGCTCGAGAACGGCCGGCAAACGCCCAGCGACGAGGACCTCCGCGCCTGGGCGCGAGCCAGCGATCACCAGTCGGAACTCGATGCACTTCTCGCCTCGCTGCACAGTCTGGAACTGCAGTTCGCGGAGTGGCGTCACCTCATGCGGGCCGGTCTGCGACCACAGCAGGAACAGCTCTACGAATGGGATCAAAAGACCCGGCTTCTTCGTGTCTTCGAGGCCACCGTGGTGCCCGGCCTTCTGCAGACCGGCGAGTACGCGCGAGCACGATTCGAGGAGTCCGTACGTCGGCTGAAGATCACCAATGACGCCGAAGAAGCTGTCGCGGCCCGGCTTCGGCGTCAAGAGATCCTCTATCGGCCGGGGAAGCAGTTCCACTTCGTGCTGACCGAGGCGGCGCTACGGTTCCGGCTCTGCCCGCTCGACGCCATGCTCGGGCAACTGGATCGGCTCGCGTCGATCTCGCACCTGCGCAACGTCAAGGTCGGCATCATCGCGACGGAGACCGCGTACACGGTCTCGCCCTGGCACGGTTTCTGGATCTATGACGACCGCCGGGTCCTGCTCGAGACGTTCAGCGCTGAGCTGGATCTGCGCCAGCCGCAGGAGATCGAGCTGTACGCCGATGCGTTCGAGCAGCTCGCCGGCGTCGCCAGCTACGACCGCGACGCACGGAAGATCATCGGACGCGTCATGGCCGATCTGGCTTCCGAGTCAGACGTTTCGAGCGGCTGATTTCGCCGTACCGCCATGGCTTTCAAGACGTCGAGAAATCCCGAGAAATCTTCGCCCACCGCCGTTCTCTGATCCCTAGCGTTGGCCACGTTCCAGCCGCGCGATCGAGAACGGAGACCACAGCTCATGGTCATCTGCACGGGAACCTGTGGCGACCACGAATGGGTCGGCCTGCCGGACGACGAGCCTGAATGCGAAGAGTCTGACGACCGCCGAAAGGCGCAGATCTGCATCGGCCAGCGGGTGGCCTCGGGCGACTACGGACGCGGAACGGTTGTCGCTGTCTTCGGCGATCAGGCGCAGGTCATGTGGGACAAGCCGATGTTGGTTGGTACGACGAATCGCCTGTTCACCCACGATCGCATCTTCGTCGAGCGCCTCACGCGGCTCCATCCCAACGAAGGTGAGTCCCCGGGTGCCTAGAGCCAGCCAGGGCGGCGCGTAAGCCGTGACCCAACCGCTGTGACCGTCCTGGCTGTTCCACCTGTCCGGTGTCCTGCGCACGCGGGCTTGCGCCCGGACAGCACGAGACGGCCCTCGCACCTGGAGATGGTGGGTGCGAGGGCCGTCTTCTCTGTACGGGTTTGGTTGAGTCTCTCGGCTGGGGCTTCCAAGGCGTTAGCCGATGAGTGCGCCGGCCACCGCGGCCGCCGTTCGTGCGGCGGGTGATGAGGACTCGGCTTGGCGGATGTTGCTTCAGGGCGGAGTCATTTGCGGTTGTTGTCAGGGCGTCGCGATGGGTCGGAGGCGGCTTGGGAAGTGGCTCCGGGAACGACCGGTCGGGTGGATTTCGATGCCTTGCTCGCCGCGGCGCATGAGTTCGAGGTTGCCGGGCAGAGTGTTCCGGAAGCGCAGGTCGGCGTACTGGATGCTTTGGCGCTGCGAGCGGCGACGACTGCGGGGTTGTGGGCATGACGGGGGGCTGGTTGCGGACCGGGCAGGTTGCTGCGGCTGCGGGTTGCAGGGCTGGCTCGGGAGAGGTTGGTGGAGGTCGCGGGGAGATCGTCGCAACGACATTTGTACAAGACCGGTGGTCGAGACCCCACGCATCATCACTCGCATGAACGAAGACGAAGTCGAGCACGTGGCTGGAATGTATGTGGTCCACGACGGACCTCGACAGGCTCTGCCACTGCTGCTCATCCACGGATCGGGCGCGTCGGGGGGCTCCTGGAGCCCGATGGTCCCGGCACTCGCCGGTTGTCATCACGTCGTCCGGGTCGATCTCCCGGGCTGCGGCCAGTCGCCACCCGCGGCGTCCTACGGCGTGCCCGAGCAGGCGATGCAGGTGGCGGCGCACCTGGACCACCTCGGTCTCGGTGCCGTCACCGTGGTCGGACACTCCAGTGGGGGCTATGTCGCCACCGCGCTTGCTGAACAGCGGCCCGACCTGGTGAGGTCGATCGCGTTGATCAGCACCGGCCCGAGGCCCGACGCGCTTCTCCCGCAGCCGCTCGTCCTTCGCGTCCTGCTGGGGCCGCCGTTCGGTCCTCTTCTGTGGTCGAGGCGTTCAGACGCGATGATCCGCAAGGGAATCGGGGCGACGGCTGCTCGTCCAGTGGAGGTCCCGGACGACCTGGTCGCCGAGATGCGGGGAACCTCGTACCGAACGTTCAGGACGGTGCTGCGCCGGAACACGGAGTACATCGCCGAGCGCAGTATGCCCGAGCGTCTCGCCGCCCTCGACGTGCCCGTACTGGCCGCTTTCGGCGCTGCCGACCCTCGCTGGGACCCGTCGTCGGTGCACCAGTACGACGCGGTGCCGAACGCACGGGTCGTGCAACTGCCCGGCGTCGGGCACCTACCCATGCTCGAAGCGCCCGAGGCGACCAGCGAACTGCTCCTCGATTTTGCGGCAAGAGAGCGCTGACGTCCGACTGTTGACGAGGTCTAAGCTCTACTTATGCCGTCGACAGGGGCGCCATTCGACTGGTCGCTCGTGGACATCGCCGTCCCACTCTCGTCAGATCGGCTGCCAGGGGTCAGCATGGCCGGGTTCCGCCACCGTGGCCCGGCCTCAATGGACATTGCGATGGTCGCGCATCCCTCCGTCACCTTGTTGATCGACTTGAGTGAGGGCGAAGGTCTCGTCCACCGAGGCCATGCCCGGGATCTCCGCGGCAGCGCCGTGGTCGGACTCCTTCCCGGCGCTCTTCGAGCAGGCGGCCGGGTGGGCGAGTGCCTCCAGATCCGGCTGGAGCCCGCCGCAGCGGCTGTCGTGCTCGGCGCGGCGACCGAGCTCACCGGGGCCGTGGTGTCCCTGGATGATGTCTGGGGCCGCGACGCCGGACGAATCGAGGACAGGCTGCGCACCGCCGCGTCCTGGGGCGAACGGTTCACGATTGCGGCGGACCTCCTCGGCCGACGCCTGGGCAGCCGACCAAGAGTTGCCCCGGAGGTCGCATTCGCCTGGCGGCAGCTGCGCGCCAGCCGGGGACGGGCGCGGGTTGACTGCCTTGCGCACGAGGTTGGCTGGAGCCGGAAGCGGCTGTCGGCTCGTTTCCGGGCTCAGCTCGGTATCACGCCCAAACGCGCCGCCCGGCTGGTGCGGTTCGATCACGCTGCCCGCCTGCTCGCGGCGGGTCACGCGGCCGCCGACGTCGCCGCTGAGAGCGGCTACGTCGATCAGTCCCACCTTCACCGCGAGGTCAAGTCGTTCACCGGGCTCACTCCCACGGCGGTGGCGGTCGCGCCGTGGCTCGCGATCGACGACGTCGTGTGGCCGGCTTCCCCACCGATGCGGAGCCCGGTGACGAGTGGCGGTCACATCCCTGACTTTGGTTGACAGCCTGTCTCCACCCAACCGCCTGGACCTGGTGACCGCGTGATGGTCAGGCTTGCATTCGGTACTCAGGTACAGGTTTACCGTCGAGGTATGACGAGTGAAGCTCTGGGCGGGAGTTGGGTTCCGGAGGCGTGCACGCTTCCTACAGCTGAGCAGCCGTTGCGGGTTGCTGAGTTCGATGGGTTGTTTGCTGAGGGGTTGCTTGGGGTGGAGCGGCAAGGGCCTACTGAGCTGGAGCTGGTGCTGAAGGCATCTTGTGAGGTGGTTGCTCGGGAGCTGGTGGCGCGGGAGAGCGAGTGTTGTTCGTTCTTCGGGTTTGTGTTCAGTGGGGGTGACGACGGGGAGCTACGGCTGCGGGTGAGTGTTCCGGTGGCGCGGGTCGACGTGCTGGATGGGCTGGCGGCGCGGGCTGCGGGGGTGTTGGCGTGACGGGGAGTTGGTTGCGGACTGGGCAGGTTGCTGAGGCTGCGGGGGTTAACCAGCAGACTCTGCGGTACTACGAGCGGCGCGGGTTGTTGAGCGAGCCGGATCGGAGTCCTGGTGGGCATCGGTTGTACTCGCCGGCGACGGTGACTGTGTTGCGGGTGATCAAGGCGGCGCAGCGGCTCGGGTTCACTCTGGAGGAGATTTCGGAGTTGCTGGAGGCTGGGCGGCATCGTCATGGGCGGAAGGCTGACGCCGGGTTGCAACGGCGGGCTCGGGAGAAGTTGGTGGATGTCGAGGCGAAGATCGTTGACTTGAACGTGATTGCAGGGAGTTTGCGGGCGGCGCTCGACGCGGGGTGTGACGAACTGGTCGACTGCGCGCACAATCCTGCCTGTCCGCTGCCGTTCGCGGATCTGGGGCGGGACCGGTGAAAGGCCTGTACGGCGGGCGTTCGGTACCTTCGCACTCATGACGTTCGCGAAGTCGATTGCGCTGTTCGTGCTGGCGGCCGTGGCCGAGATCGGTGGGGCGTGGTTGATCTGGCAGGGGTGGCGGGAGCATCGTGGTGTGCTGTGGATCGCCGGCGGGATCGTTGCCCTGGGCGCCTATGGGTTCGTCGCGACGTTCCAGCCGGATCCGAACTTCGGGCGCATTCTGGCGGCGTACGGCGGAATCTTTGTCGCGGGCTCGCTGGCTTGGGGCATGATCGTCGACGGGTTCCGGCCGGATCGGTGGGACGTGATCGGCGCGTCGGTTTGTCTGGTGGGGGTCGCGGTCATCATGTACGCGCCGCGGAGTACGTGAGGTGGTTCGATGAGGCTCGAGGTGCTGCAAGTGCCGGACTGCCCGAATCTGCAGCCGATCCTTCGTGAGGCGCTGCGAACGGGTCGGTGAGGTCAGGCGGTCTGCAGTTCCTTGGCGAGTTTCTCGATGCGGGTGCGGATGTCGTCGCGGACCTGGCGGACGACCTCGATCGGTTGGCCGGCAGGGTCGGTGAGAGCCCAGTCCTCGTAGCGTTTGCCGGGGAAGATCGGGCAGGCGTCGCCGCAGCCCATGGTGATGACGACGTCGCTGTCCTGGACTGTTTCGGTTCTCAGGAGTTGCGGGACGGCGGTGGTGATGTCGATGCCGACCTCTTGCATGGCTTCGACGGCGACAGGGTTGAGCTGGTCGCGGGGTTCGGAGCCGGCCGAGCGGACCTCGACGGTTTCGCCGGCGAGGTGGCGGAGCCAGCCGGCGGCCATTTGGGAGCGGCCGGCGTTGTGGACGCAGACGAAGAGGACGACGGGTTTGGTCACTTGGGGGCTCCGGTTTGGTGTGGGGTGACGGTCCTGGCGGGGTAGAGGAGGGCGAGGACGCCGATGCCGAGGGCGGCGCCGAGGAGTTGGGCGGCGATGAAGCCGGGGAGGGATCCGGGCGCGATGCCGGCGAAGGTGTCGCTGAAGGCGCGGCCGATGCTCACGGCGGGGTTGGCGAACGAGGTCGACGAGGTGAACCAGTACGCCGCTCCGATGTACGCGCCGACAGCAGCCGGTACGACGGCTGATCGGCCGGACCGGCCGAGAGCGAAGATCAGTACGACGAGCCCCGCGGTCGCGACGGTCTCGCCCAGCAGCAGGTGCCAGCCGCTGCGGTCGGTGGTCGACCAGGAGACGGCCGGTTCGGCGTACATGAGGTTGGCGAGGATTGCGCCGGCGATCGCACCGATGGTTTGGGCGGAGATGTAGGCGGCGAGGTCTCGCAGAGGCAGGCCGGTGCTGGTGCGGCGGCCCAGCCAGTGGTCGACGGCGGAGACGACGGGGTTGAAGTGTGCGCCTGAGACCGGGCCGAGCATGAGGATCAGTACGGCGAGGCCTAGTGCGGTGGCGAAGGCGTTTTCGAGTAGTTGCAGGCCGCGGTCGCCTGGGGACAAGGAAGCCGCTGCGATTCCTGATCCGACCACGACGGTGACCAGGAGACCTGTGCCGAGTGCCTCGGCGAGCGCCCGCCGCCAGAGGGCAGTCACTGGGTGACCGGTGAAAGCACCGGGACCAAGCGATCGACGCGGTCGGCGATCTCTTCGTAGGCGTTCTCGAACGCCGCGTCGGTGTCGGTCGCGGCGGGGTCGGGGATCGACCAGTGCAGCCGGGGACGGGCGGCGGCCGGGAGGTGCTCGTACGCGATGTCGCACACGGCGATCATCAGGTCGTCGGCGGCGACCACCTCCTCCACGGGCGAGGTGCTCCAGTGGGACGGATCCAGGCCGTGCTTGCGGGCGACCCGTACGGCGCGCGGGTGCGGCGCCGCCGCCGGTCGAGTGCCGGCAGAGAGCGCGGGGATGTGGCTGCGGCGCGACCAGATCGAGGCGGCGAGCTGGGATCGGGCCGAGTTGTGCGTGCAGACGAAGACGACGCGCGGTGCTGTGAGCGAGGGCGTTGCCAGCGACTCCAGCGCTTCGGTGACCAGGCGGACGTAGGTCCGGCGGCGGTCGCCTTCGGAGCGGCTGCGGGCGACCAGGCCGGCGTCCTCGAGCACTTTGAGGTGATGGGCGATGAGGTTGGTCGGCAGGTCCAGCACGGCGGACAGCTCGCCGGGGGCGGCGTCCCCCGCGACAAGGGTGTCCACGATCGCGAGCCGCGCCGGATCGCCGAGTGCGGCGTGGATGCGGGCTCGCTCAGTCAGAGATAATCGCTCAGCGTTCATTGACTCAATGATTACTGAGCTAGTTCACGCCGTCAAGCTAGCCGGCGGGAACCGCGAGCAAGGACGAGATTCGCCGGAGGGTTTCGGGGATCGGCCAGTAGTAGACCCAGGTCCCGCGGCGTTCACAGTCGACCAGGCCGGCCTCGCGGAGGACCTTCAGGTGGTGGGAGATGGTCGGGCCACTCACGTCGAACTTGTCGGTGAGGTCGCAAACGCAGGTCTCGCCGGTGTTCGACGCGATGAGCGACATCAGGCGGAGGCGGATCGGGTCGGAGAGGGCCTTGAAGAGCGCCGCACCCTCGACCGCCTGCGCCGGATCCAGAGCCGCCTCGGAGATCGGCGTACAGCAGGTGCCGGCCGACCGGACAGTGAGCCCTTGTTTCGACATGGGTCTATCTTGACTCTTGTCTAATCAACAGGCAAGCTGATGATCGTTGATTAGATGAACGTCGATACAGGGAGACGGATCGTGAGCGAGCAGAGCGGTGCCGGGCCGGTTGTGGTCATCGGAGCAGGGCCGGTTGGGCTGGCAGCCGCCGCGCACCTGGCCGAGCAGGGCGTTGACTTCCTGGTCCTCGAGTCCGGGCCGGGCGTCGCGGCGGCGGTCGAGGAGTGGCGGCACGTGAAGCTGTTCAGCCCGTGGCGCTACGACATCGACAGCGCGGCCCGCCGCCTGCTGGAACAGGCCGGCTGGGTGGAGCCCGATCTCGGCAGGTTGCCGACGGGCGGCGATTTGATCGACTCCTATCTCGAACCGTTGACGAAGACTCCGGAGCTGAACGACCGGATCCGGTACGACGCGCAGGTCGTCGCGGTGACTCGGGTCGGGTTCGATCGCGTGCGGACAGCGGGGCGCGAGCAGGCGCCGTTCTTGATCCGGCTGGCCGACGGAGGCGAGATCCTCGCGTCGGCCGTGGTCGACGCGGCCGGTACCTGGCGGCGGCCGAACGTGCTCGGTGGCTCCGGAATCCCGGCGCGCGGCGAGGCAGAAGTTGCCGACGGCATCGTTCACGCGCTGCCTGACGTCCTCGGACGTGATCGGGAACAGCATGCCGGGCGTCGTACGGCGGTCGTTGGTGCTGGGCACTCCGCCGCGACCACGCTCCTGGATCTGGGCGCGCTGGCTGAGGAAGTCGCCGGGACGGAGATCGTTTGGGTTGTGCGCGGTGCCGATCAGGCCCGCACGTACGGCGGGGGCGACGCCGACGAACTGCCCGCCCGCGGCGCACTCGGGAGCCGCTTGAAGAAGCTCGTCCAGTCCGGCCGGGTGGAGCTCGTCAGCGGCTTCCGCATCGACGCCGCTGCCCGCAACGCTGACGGGCGGGTCGAGTTGGCAGCCGGTGAGCGTCGCGTTGTCGCAGACGCGGTCGTCAACTCGACGGGCTTCCGGCCTGATCACGACATGGTTGGTGAGCTTCGGCTCGACCTGGATTCGATCATGGGGTCGACGCGGGCGCTGGCGCCGTTGATCGATCCGAATCTGCACTCATGTGGGACGGTGCCGCCACACGGCGTTGATGAGCTGGCTCATCCCGAGCCCGGGTACTACGCGATCGGGGCGAAGTCGTACGGGCGGGCGCCGACGTTCCTGCTGGCGACCGGGTACGAGCAGGCGCGCTCCGTCGTCGCGGCGCTCGCGGGTGATTGGAAAGCGGCTCGCGACGTACAGCTTGAGCTGCCGGAGACCGGTGTGTGCTCGTCGAACCTCGCGTACGGCGACAGCAGCGGCGAGACCGCCGGCGGATGCTGCGGACCGGCGCCGCAGGCCGTCGAGATCTCTCCCCCGGCGGGCCGAGGCCTTGCCACGGGCATCAGTGGCGGCCTGCTGACCGTCATCGACGAGAAGCCGGCAGGCTGCTGCGGTTGATCAGGTGCGCGCGATGACGCGGGTGAGGCCCAGCGTGCGGCCGTTGTCGGCGCGGAGCATCTGGGCCTCTTCTCGCCCCGGCGTACCGGCGTCCAGGTCGCAGGCGTCGTTCCACTGGAGCCAGTCGTGCCAGCTGTGGGGCAGGCGGTCGGCGAGCTCGACGGTGACCAGGCCGGTCTTCTCCCAGTGGTGGCGCCACCAGGCGGGGCTGTGCCAGGCGCAGAAGTCCCATTTCCAGTACGACGCCAGATGCGGCGGCGGAAGCGTTTCGGGCTCGTCGATCGAGCCGGGGAGGGAGATTCCCAGCCGGCCGCCGGGTTTCAGGAAGCGGGTGAGGTAGCCGAGGTAGAGGTCGTCGGTGCCGAAGTAGTGGTACGCGCCGATGCTGATGACGGCGTCGAAGAAGTTCTCGGCGTACGGCAGGGCGTGGGCCTCGGCGTGGATCGGGTGAACCTGGTCGTCCACGCCGGCTTCGGTGATGCGGCGGAGGTTCTCGTCGGGCTGGATCCACAGGTCGGTTGCCCACACCTCCACGCCGTACTCCTTGGCCAGGAAGATCGAGCTCAGCGCCGTACCGCAGCCCAGGTCGAGGACACGCTGGCCCGGCTGGAGCGGCAGGTGCTCGATCAGGGCCTCGGCCTGCCAGAGCGGGTTCGGGCCCATGGACGCGTCGACCATCCAGCGGGCCGGGTACCCGGCGGAGCGCGGGTACCGGTCGTTCTTCAGCAGTTGGGCGAGTTCGGCATCATCCATTGGATCGAAGTGTGGAGAAGCACCCGCGGCCGGGCAAGCGAATAAGTGTGCGGTGGTTCGTCGAAGGGGTGTACCAGACACGAGGAGCTGATCTACCGGCCGACGTTGCACGGGTGACGCCGTCCAGATGGCAGATCCGCGGGGCCTCGCGAGGACGGCCGCGCTTAGGGTGATCCGGTGCTGAAGCGTGAGGTGGTTGAGCGGGTTGCCGACGGCGTACCGGCAGGGCGGCTTTGGTACGCCGGGCCCGCGGAGCGGTGGTTCGAGGCGTTGCCCGTGGGCAACGGGTTTGTCGGCGGGATGGTTTACTCCGGGACCGACGCCGAGCGGGTGCGGTTGTCGGCGTCAACGGCCTGGTCCGGCGCACCGGGAAGCAGCGACCTCAGCCCGACGGCGCTGAAGTACCTGCCGCAGATCCGGCGGCTGCTGCTCGCGGGCGAGTACGCCGAGGCGCAGGCGCTGGCGGGCCGGCATCTGCTGGGGACGCCGTCGTCGTTCGGGACCAACGTGTCGTTGCCGGAGCTCCTCGTCGAGCACGGGATCGACGGCGACGTCAGCGGGTACGAGCGGTCGCTGGAGTTGAGCGACGCGATCGTCCGGTCCCGGTTCACGCGCAACGGCGTGGCCGTGGAGCGTGAGGTGTTCGCGAGCAATGTCGCCGGAGTGCTGGTGGTCCGGGTGACCAGCAGCGCACCCGTTTCGCACAAGGTGAGCTTCAGCGGGGACGGGATTCCGGCCGAGGTCACGGTGGACGGCGAGACGCTGATCTTGCGCGGGCAGGCGTACGAGGAGCTGCACAGCAACGGGAAGGTCGGCAGCACCGTCGAGATCCGGGCCGAGGTGCTGACCGACGGGACGGTCGAGGCGAGCGAGGCCGAGGACGTACTCGTCGCGACCGGGACGACGGTCACGGTGATCGTTGCTGTTGGCACCGATTGGCTGGGTGCTGATCCGGCGGAGCAGGCGAGTGAGCGGCTGCGCGACGTACCGGCGTACGAGGTGCTCGAGCAGGCGCATGTCGAGGATCACGCGGCGTTGATGAGTCGAGTGGGGCTGGAGCTCGGGATGAGCGTCAGTCTGCCGACCGACGAGCGGCGGCGGTTGTTTGCCGAGGGCGCCGATGATCCCGAGTTGGTTGCCTTGTACTTCCAGTACGGCCGGTACCTGACAATCGCCGGCTCGCGGCAGAACTCGCCGCTTCCCCTGGCACTGCAGGGATTGTGGAACGACGGCCGCGCGTCGAGCGGGCCCTGGACCAACGACTTCCATCTCGACATCAACACCCAGCAGAACTACTGGGCCGCGGAGATCACCAACCTCGGCGAGTGTCATCAGCCGCTGTTCGGGCTGATCGACGGGCTGCGGGCGAGCGGGAGTGTGACCGCAGCGGAGATGTACGGCGCGCCGGGGTGGGTTTCGCACACCGTGTCGAATGCGTGGAGCTACACCGCACCCGGCTGGGGGCTCGGGTGGGGACTGCACGTGACCAGCGGGATCTGGATCTCGTTGCAGCTGTGGGAGCACTTCGAGTACCACCGGGATCTGGAGTTCCTTGCCTCACGGGCTTATCCGGTGCTGAAGGATGCGGCGCAGTTCTTCCTGGCGTACCTGACCGAGGATCCCGAGACGGGTTACCTGCTCAGCGGGCCGTCGGACTCGCCGGAGAACTGGTACCTGTCGCCGGACGGCGAGAAGTGCTCGATCTCGCTGGGGAACACGACGGACCGGGTGCTGATCGAGGCGCTGTTCCGGATCTGCGGCGAGGCGTCCGAGCTGCTCGGCATCGACGAGGGCTTCCGCGCGGAGGTCGCCAAGGCACGGGAGAAGTTGCCGCCGTTCCAGGTCGGCAAGCACGGCCAGCTGCAGGAATGGCTGCACGACTTCGACGAGGCCGAGCCGAACCACCGGCACACCTCGCACCTGATTTCGGTCTACCCGGAGCGGCAGATCACGCCGCGTGGGACGCCGGAGCTGGCGCGGGCGGCCGAGGTCGTCATCGATCGCCGGCAGAGCGCGGACGGCTGGGAGCAGACCGAGTGGGTCGAGGCCAACCTCACGGCGTTCTACGCGCGGCTGCAGAAAGGAGACCACGCGTTGCGGCACCTGCGGTCGCTGATCGCGGACGCGAGTGAGGACAACCTGCTGTCGTACTCCGTCGCCGGCATCGCGGGCGTGGACGAGAACATCTACGCCTTCGACGGCAACTCCGGCGGGACCGGCGCGATGGCGGAGCTGTTCGTCCAGTCGACCGGTCTCGAGATCGAGCTGCTGCCGGCGCTGCCGACCGCTTGGGCGAGCGGATCCGTCACCGGTCTGCGGGCGCGCGGCGGTTACACCGTCGACCTCGAATGGGCCGAGGGGAAGCTCGTTGCCGCCCAGATCACAGCGGCGGAAAGGTCGACCCCGCAACAGGTCCGGCTCGGCGACGAGCTGATCGCCCTCGACCTGCAGCCGGGCGAGACCGCCCGGATCACGACCTCTTAGGCTCCTACGCTGGGTGAATGCGCCTCACTCGGACCGGCCTGGCCGCGATCGTGCTCTGCGCGACCGCGGTCCTGACCGGTTGCGGGCCGAGGTTCGCCGCCGCCAAGGTCGGCATGACCGTGGACGACTCCGGCAACCCGGTGATCGTGCTGGAGGACTGCAAGGAAGGCGACATGGTCGAGCTGCAGCTCTTCGACGAGTCGCTTCCCGCCCAGCCGAACTCGACCGGCGGCACCACCACGCTGCCGATCGCCGTCTACACGGCGTCGAAGGGCTCGAAATCGGTCCGGCAGATCCCGGTGAGGTCCGGCGGCGACGGCTGGAAGCCGGTGACCGTGGTCAACGACCTGTCGCCGCGTACGTCGTACAAGGTGCGCAGCTGGGGCGAGGACCACCAGTCGTTCGGCGGGCAAACGATCTTCACGCCGAACGACCTGAAGACGCTGACGCCGGGCGAGGTCCGGTACGGCGTACAGGTGAAGACCGCGTCCGGCGTGTACGAGGACCAGTACCGCGTCTCGCCGCTCGACGAGTTCAACTGCGATTAGCCCGCGACGAACTCCATCGGGTCGCCGAACCCGAGGTCGGTGACGCCGGCGCTGTGGAACGCGCCGACCAGCACGCACCGCCGATGGGCCGCGAAGGTGAGCACGTGCGCCACCATTCCGCCGTACGTGAAGACCCGCGGCGGTTCGCAGGTGGTGTCGACAAAGCTCTCGTCGAACCGGCCCTCGTCGTTCAACCGGTTGACCAGGGCAACGAATCGCGATCCCGCGTCGGCATGCCGGGACCGCAACTCGGGGATCGGCGTGGTGACGTCGCGCCCGCACTCCGGCACCTGGAACGGCCGGTCCTCGACCGAGGCCAGCCACATCTCCTCCTGCCAGACCAGCCGGTCCAGCAGGTACCGGATCGACGTGTCGTCGTCGATCCCCTCGACCGACGACACGATCGGCCGGTCCAGCGCCGCGGCGTCGAGCCGGGCGCCGCGTTCGATCAGTTCGCCGGTCAGCCACACGTGGTGCTCGACCATCCGGACCAGGACATCCATCCCTCTCACCTTTCTCCTCGCCGGCAGGCGCAGGCCCGCCGGTGGCTGGAAGTGCACGCCGCTCGGGGCGGCCAGGAAGAACACGCGGGACGACGCGCACCGCCAGGCGCGCGGCGACATCCCGTACGCCCGCACGAAGGCCCGCGTGAACGCCTCGTGCGAGCCGTACCCGGCGTCGATCGCGATGTCGAGTACGCCGACATCCTCGGCCAACAGCCGGTACGCCGCCCGTTCGAGCAGCAGCCGGCGCCGGAATGCTGCCGGCGGCTCGCCGGCCGCGGCGCTGATCACCCGGTCGAAGTGGAACCGCGACAGGTGGGCCCGGCGCGCGAGCGCGTCCCCGGTCGGGGCCTGCTCGGCACCGCTCAGGCTTTCCGACACGGCCGACACGAACTCGGCGTACACGTCCTTCATGGATCCACTGTGCCGCCTGCACCGCCGGCGCGACTTGATCGATCTTGCGGGGCTCGGGGTTTTTGTGATGCGGACTACTGTGGGATGTGTAGTAGTGTTAACGGCAGAGCACCGCCGATCCCGGTCTGAGGGGTCCGGGGCGGCGGTGCGTCGACTTGCCGAGGAGTTGTCGATGGATCCGAGCCAGTTGCTCAAGGGCGTGCTGGACCTCGCCGTGCTCGCCGTGCTGCGCGACGCCGACGGGTACGGGTACGACGTACTGCGGCGGCTGCGCGCCGCCGGGCTCGTGGAGGTCGCGGACGCCTCGGTCTACGGGACGCTGCGGCGGCTGTTCGCGGCCGGCGCGCTGACGTCGTACGTGCAGCCGAGCGAGGAAGGGCCGCACCGCAAGTACTACGGGCTGAACCAGGTCGGCCTCGACCTGCTGACCGAGTCCACCAAGACCTGGAACCACTTCGCCGGCACCATGGCTGGCCTGCTGACCACCAAGGAGGAGGCGGCGTGAACAGCACCCTGACCGGAACGATCGCGACCTATCTGGCGCAGGTCAAGGCGGAGCTGGCCGACCTGCCGCCGGGCGAGCTGGAGGACGTGCTCGACGACGTCGCGAGTCACCTCACCGAGGTCGCGGCCGAGTTCCAGCAGGAACCGACCGAGGGTGAGCTCTGGGAGCGGCTCGGCACTCCCCGCCAGTACGCCGACGAGCTGCGCACCGCGGCCGGCTACCCCGCGTCGACGCGGCCTCCCGAGCTGAACGAGAGTGCCGCCGAGAAGTCGTTGCGCTGGGCAATCATCGCGGGAGTCTTCGGGCCGTTCTTCGTCCTGATCGGCCTGC
Organism: Kribbella italica; assembly: GCF_014205135.1. Lineage (NCBI taxonomy): Bacteria > Bacillati > Actinomycetota > Actinomycetes > Propionibacteriales > Kribbellaceae > Kribbella > Kribbella italica. Next base: position 6,743,950 of record NZ_JACHMY010000001.1, on the reverse strand, counting down.
TGACCTCGTCGCCCGAGGCGGCCGGGTTCCTCGGACTGATCGGCCTGGCCGTGCTGTTCGCCGCGGCGTTCCTCGGAGTCCGTGCCCTCGGCAACAACAGCCCGCGGGTCGTGCTCGACACCCCGCGCGGGGTGCAGGGCACCGAGTTCGTCCGCGGCCTGATCGCGCAGATCCCGCCGAACGTGCGGACCGAACTGGTCAGCATCGGCCAGCCGGTCTGGTGGGTCGTCCGCGGCGCGCTCGGCGGCGGCGGGTTCTTCGCGCTGTTCGGTGCCGGAGCGGTCGCGGTCGTCGGCGCGATCGCGGGTGCCGGGGTGTCGATCTGGATCGGCCGGCGGAGTCAGCAGGACCGGCGCTGGCTCTGGTACGTCGTACCGCTGAACGTGATCGCGGCGCTGGCGCTGCCGGCCGCGCTCGCGGGGAGCTTCGTCGCCGGGTCGAACGGGCTGTTCTCGATGCGGAACTACGACAACACCAGCAACAACTCGTCGTACCAGCAGGGGCTTTCGCTGGACGGTTCGCCGATCGAGAACCTGTACCCGTTCGACGAGAAGGGCCAGCAGGTCAGCGTCCGGCTCTACACGGAGAGCGGACAGGCGGTGAACCTGCCCGTCCGGGACTGCTCGGCGAACTACGGCACTGACCAGCGGGTGACCAACCAGTTCCCGCTGACGATGGTGGATCCGGACTCGGTCGGCACCTACGACCCGGAGACGGGTGAGCCGGTGGGCTGCCGGGAGGGCACGAAGGCGCCGTTCGTGCCGCCGCCGGCGCCGGCTACGCCGACGGTTGGTACGACGCCTGGTCCGACTGGTGGGCCGACGCCTGGCGTGACGCCGACGCCTACCGCCGGTACTACTCCTGCGCCGACCGCCAAGCCGCCGGTGACGCCTTCGGGCAAGCCGTCGACGGGGGTCACGCTGACCGTTCCGACTCGCTGACTCGCTGGGCTACAGCTGCGCCACCCCGACCGGGTGGTAGCTGTAGCCCAGTGTGCGGTACAGGCCGATCGCGGTTTCGTTGCCGCCGTCAACCATCAGACCGACCCGCCCGTGCCGCTTCACCAGCTCGGTCGTCACGAACGCACACACCTGCCGCGACAGCCCACGCCCACGGGCCGACGGCAGCGTCGCGACCCCGGCGATGAACCCGACCTCGGGGGCGCTCCAGGCATCGGCCGCGACACTCAGCAGTCTCCCCTGCTCCGGCTCGGGGGCGCTGAGGTCAGCTCCATCCGGGCGGGCGCTCGGCTCTGAAGCCTCGATGCCCGCCCACCGCGTAACCCCGGCCGCACCCGGCCAGGCGTACGACGTCGGCGAGGCCTCTTCGAGCAACTCGGCGACACCCGCGTCATCGGCGAGCCATCGCGCTGTCACGGTCTCGGCCGGAGGCTCGTCGGTCTCCATCCAGCCGAACGTCGCCCGCAGACTCAGCTCCGGGATCCGCTCGACTACCTCGCGAATGAGCGGCTCCGCACCGAACGGCCGGTACGTCGGCCCGACGATCCCCAGCACGCCACGGACCAGCGGCGCGACGTCGTCGATCGGCCCTTTCACCACGATCCGGTCGTGCCGATTCAACTCAGGCGCAACAACCGCCACGGCGTCGCCGGCGCACCAGGCGCGGTTCCTGTCCTTGAGTCCTTGACCCGCCCACAGCACTCTCACATCCCCGTCGGCCGCTGCTACTAGGTCGGCCGGGCTCAAGATTTCGCGCACTCAACCATTGTCCCCGCAGCCAGTTCTTGGCCTGCGAGCGGCCGGTGATCCCACGACCAATAGCCCCCGCGGCGGGCGGTGCCGCCTCGGCGGACACCCACCACTCATCAACCATCCGCCGCCGACGCCATCCACGCTCAGCAAACAGCCTCGAGACCCAATCGCCCGGGGTTGGTCAGTGGTGCACGTCCGACCTGCCAGCTGATGCGCGGCGACCTCGGGCCGGTATCAGCTGTTGGTATTGCGTTGCAGCGCGTACGGCGTGAGGTGGTGGTAGCCGCGGACCGAGACCCGGCGGAGGCGGCGGAGGTGGTACGACGGGTGGCCGTCTAGGGCGGCGGCTAGTTCGCGGTCGGTGAGGACTCGGCCGGGTTTGCATTCCGAGGTGAGGCGGGCGGCGAGGTTGACGGTTTCGCCGTAGACGTCGCCGAGGCGGATCAGGATTGCGCCGTACGCGAGTCCGATGCGCAGGTCGGGGAGGTCGTCGGTGGCGGCGACGTGGTCCTGGAGGGCGAGGGCGACGGCGGCGCCTTGCGCGGCGGTGTCGGTGACGAACAGGACCTCGTCGCCGATGGACTTGATGACGCGGCCGCCGTTCTGTGCGACGACGTCGGCGGCCATGCCCTCGAAGCGTTCGATGAGTTCGCCGAGCTCGGCCTCGGTCAGGCGGCGGGTGAGGCGGGTGTAGCTGACGATGTCGGCGAACCCGACCGCGCGGATGCCGCGCGCCAGTTCGTCGGACGCGGCGACCGAGCGGCCGGCGGCGGCCGCGAGGTGGCGGCGCCAGACGTAGGTCTGCAGTTTCTCCATCGCCGGCAGCAGCATCCCGGCGACCTCGATCGCCTCGTCGGCCGGCAGTTTCGCCTGCGCGAGGAAGTCGAGGAACATCGCCGACTGCCACGACGCCAGCCGCGACTGCGTCTGCCCGAGCTTGCGCGCCAGCGACGACTCGACCGACGGGTCGATGAATCCGTCGTCCTCGAGCGCCGCGACCAGGCGGAGCGCCTCCACGTCGTCCGCGGTGAACGCGACCTCGTCGTCCGGCACGGTCGCGAACCCGAGCGCCCGCCACATCCGCTCGGCCCGCTCGTACGAGATGCCGGCCCGCTCGGACACCTGCAGCCGGGTGAACGTCCGCTCGCCGCCGAGCAGTGTCGTCTCGAACTCCTTGGCCAGGGCCCCTAGATCAGGAGGAGGAGAGACAGCGGAGGTAGGAACAGCTCGTCTCTCCCCGTCCACCGAGTCCTCGGTGGATTGCTTGTCCTGCTCCACGGGATCCGGTGTCGGGTCAGGCGTTGGGTTGGGGGCCACGGCGTTCGGCGATGGTGGCGTCGATGGCGTCGCGGAAGTTGGGGAGGCGGGTGGTGAGGTCGTCGAACTTCTCCCGGGTGAAGTGCAGCAGCTGCAGGCGCGAGCGCGCGGTGACTGTTGCCGTGCGCAACCGGTTCTGGCGGACCGCGACCTCGCCGGCGATGTCGCCGGGGCCGAGCTCGGCGATCTCCTCGCCCTTGACGCGGACCGACGCCGTACCGGCCAGGATCAGGTACGCCGCGTCCGGCGGCGTCTGTTCCAGGATCAGCGACCATCCGGCCGGCACCGACACCTCTTCGCCGGCCCGGAAGATGTCCTTGATCTCGCGGCCGGACAGGTCCGCGAACAACGGCAGGTCCCTGGGGGACGTCCTACCAAACGCCACGTCGATCCTCCGAGCCCGCCGGACCCGCGCCCGGCGCACAGTCGATGTTTCCCGTCGGTAACTCTAACGCTTGAACCGCCCGGGGGTCACCGAAGCCCTGCAGCTCGCCGGGAATCCCGCCCGGCACCCGCTCGGTCCGGCACTGCTCGCCCCGGATCCAGTACGGCGTACGCCTGCTCCCGCAACCACTCCTCCGCCGCGTCCCACGACCACCCGCAGTCCCGCACCAGCGACCGCCAGGCGCCGAAGCCGAACGACAGCCACAACACGTCCCCGACCTTCTCCGCGCTCAGCCCGTCCCGGACCGCCCCTAGCGCGACCAGGTGATCGGCCGCTTCCCGCAAGGCCGCCCGGAACGCCGTCGTACTCTGCTGCCAGGCCCGGTCGGCGACCTCGTGCGCGCCCAGCGCGGAGTAGATGATGTCGATCGCGTCCTGCGAGCCCTCGGTGGACTTCCGGATCCCCGCGGCCAGTTCGGCGACGACTCCCCGCAGGTCGCGGCTCGCCCGCACGCGTTCCAGCGACGCCGTCGCGTCCGACTCCTGAATGCTGAGGCTGATGATCTCCGCGAGGATCTCGGGCTTGTTCCCGACGCTCGCGTAGACGGTCTTCACCGAGACACCGGCCGCCGCCGCGATCTCCGCGACCGGCACCCGCGCGTAGCCCTGCGCCGCGAACAGCCGCCGCGCCGCGTCGACGATGTCGCGGCGGGTCCCTGCGGCGTCTTCTTGCCGTCGTGGGGAGTGGTAGGAGCGGGGCGTCATGGGTTCAGGCTACGCTCAAAGAAATCATTAGAACCATCTTCACCTGAATTGGAGCCACCCGTGACCGACCCGACCGAGGGCCTGCGCCTGTACGACGAACTGATCGCGGTGCACACGATCATGCGGCGCAGCACCGCACTGGTCGTCGACGCCCTGCAGGCCCTGATCGACGGCCGGCCGGTCCGCGTCGCGACGCTGGTCAAGCTGATCGACTGGCAGGCCGCGTTCGTCCATCACCACCACGAGAGCGAGGACGAGCTGTTCTGGCCGGTACTGCGCGGCCGCTTCCCCGAGGTCGTCGCGCAACTGGACGCGCTCTCGGTCGAGCACGACAAACTCGACGGCGCGCTGGAGCAACTCTCCACCGAGGCCGCCGCACTCCGCGGCGCGCCCGCCGACCTCGGGCTGCACGGCGCGCCTGCCGGGCAAGGGCTGCAAGGGCGGGCCGCTTCGCTGCTGCCGTCGGCGTTGGAGGTGCGCGACGTACTGGCCGGCCACCTGGACACCGAGGAGCCGATCCTGCGCGAACTCTTCCCCGACGTACCGGCCGGCGAGATCATCACGCTGCGCAAGGCGATCGTGGCCGGCGCGCCGAAGGCCGGCCCGGAGTGGGTCCTCGGCCTGATGGAGAACCCGACCCGCACCCAGGGCTACGCCATCATGATGGCCAACTTCCCGCCGCCGGTGCGGTGGTTGCGCCCGATCCTGCTGCGCTCGTACGCAAAGGCACGCCGTTCGCTCGCGGTCGACTGAGCGGCTGTGGACAACGGGCTGAGCTGAACCGGTCTAGACGGTTAGCATCTGGGGTCCGTGGGCCGGGTGTGCGGCGCACCAGGCTCAGGGGTGGGCTCATGCGGGTGGCGTTGGTGGGGATGGGGAGTCGGGGCGACGCCCAGCCGATGGCGGTGCTGGCGGCTGAGCTGATGGGGCGGGGGCACGACGTGGTGCTGGCGACCTCGTCGGATCTGGCCTGGATGGGGCCGGCGTTCGGCGTACCGACGGTGGACATGGAGATGAGTGCGCGGGAGTTTCTCGAGTCGGAGCAGGGGCGGCGTTGGCTTGCGGCGGGGGACGTTGCGTCGTACGTGAAATGGCTGATCGACCACAAGCATCAGATCGCCGATCAGCTGCATGCGGCGCTGCTCGAGCTCGTGGATGGCATGGACGTGCTGGTGTCGGGGACGGCGACCGAGCTCGAAGGCGTGGTGATCGCGGAGAGCCGCGGGCTGCAGTACGTCGCGGTGCATCATGCGCCGATGCGGCGGAACGCGGCGTTTCCGCATCTGCTGGTGTCGACCGCGGTGTTCTCGCCGGAGCAGAACCTGGCGACGTACGACGAGGTCGAGAAGAACAGCTGGCCGCTGTTCGCGCCGTTCGTCAACGATCTGCGGGCGAAGCTCGGGCTGCCGAGTACGACGGAGACGTCGTCGCGGCGGCTCGCGCGGACCGGGTCGCTGGAGTTGCAGGCGTTCAGCCGGTACGTCGTACCGGAGCTGGCCGATTGGGATGTACGGCGGCCGTTGACCGGGTTCCTGACACCGACTCCCGAGCAGCGGGCTGTTCTTCATCAGGCCAAGGACGACGGGTTGCTGGAGTGGATCGCGGCGGGCGAAGCGCCGGTGTACTTCGGGTTCGGGAGCATGCCGGTGCTCGACGCGCAGGCCGCATTGGCGCTGATCAGCAAGGTGAGCAGCTCGCTCGGTGTGCGGGCGTTGGTCGGCGCGGGGTGGAGCGACGTCGCGGCCGGTGCGTTGGAGGATGGGCAGGTCCGGGTGGTCGCCGAGCTGGATCACGAGGCGGTGCTGCCGTTGTGCCGGGCTGCTGTTCATCATGGTGGAGCCGGTACGACGGCCAGCTCGTTGCGCGCCGGATTGCCGACGGTGGTGTGCTCGATCTTCGCCGATCAGCCGTTCTGGGGTGCGCAGCTGGCGCGGCTCGGGGTGGGGACGACGTTGAAGTTCACCGAGCTGACCGAGCTCTCGCTGCTGGATGCGCTCGAGCCGGTGCTCACCGATGCCTACCGCGAACGTGCTCGGGCGATCGCCGAACGGCTGCTGGACGAGTCCGGTGCCGAGCAAGCGGCGGTGGCCGTCGAGCAGGCGACCAGCTGAACCATTTCCACCAGCAGTTCAGGCGTTGACCTCCCGCGGATCCCCGGTTACGTTGGCTCAGAAATCGATTTCCCATGCCTCCATACCGCCCCCGCTAGGAGACACGCATGCAGAAGCGTTTCGCCCTCCTCCTGCCACTGGTGCTCGCCGCCGCCCTGCTGCCCGGCACCTCTCCTCCCCCGGCCCGCGCGACCGCCGTACCGAGTCCTGCCGAGCAGATCGCCAAGCTCACCGGGCCGGGCTCGATCAACGACACCGAGGCCCGGTTCGCGCTGAAGGCGACCGACCTCGGGATCCTCTGGGACAACGGTTCCGGCGAGATCCTGACCGCGTTCGGCGACAGCTACGGCAGCGGCTGGACCGGGCCGGGTGGTGGCGTCGGCGATTCGGCGACCATCGACTGGCGCTGCAACCTGCTGTTCCGCAGCAAGGACCGCAACCTCGCCGACGGGATGACGCTGGACAGCGCCGCCGAGGACAGGCCCGGTCACGCCAAGGAGTTCCTGGACTGCAAGAAGATCGACCGCGACGAGCACACGGTGATCCCGACGGCCGGCGTCGCGGTCGGGAAACGCCAGTACGTGCAGTACATGTCGGTCAACTACTGGGGTCCGGCCGGCAGCTGGTTCACCAACTACTCCGGCTTCGCGTACTCCGACGACAACGGCGAGACCTGGACCAAGGACCCGAAGGCGCGCTGGCAGAACACGAAGACCTGGGACAACAACTTCCAGATGACCGCGCTCGTGCGCGACAAGGGCTTCGTCTACATGATCGGTACGCCGAACGGCCGGCACGGCAACGCGTACCTGGCCCGCGTTCCGGAGAAGCAGGTGCTGTCGAAGAACGCTTGGCGGTACTGGGACGGGCGGGCGTGGTCCGGGCGTGAGCGCGCCGCCGTACCGATCGCGATCGGGCCGGTGAGCGAGGTCTCCGTGCAGTGGAACGCGCAGCTCGGCAAGTGGTTGATGATGTACCTCGACGAGCAGCGGGCGTCCGTCGTACTGCGGTCGTCGGCCTCGCTGACCGGGCCGTGGAGCGGCGAGAAGGTCGTTGTCAAGGGCACCGACTTCCCGGGGCTGTACGGGACCTACATGCATCCGTGGTCGTCCGGGTCCGACCTGTACTTCACGATGTCGCAGTGGGATCCGTACAACGTGTTCCTGATGCACACCAAGCTCACCGACGACGGTGCCGTGACCAACCTGGTCACCGATCCGGGGTTCGAGGAGCAGGCCGGTACGACGCCGTCGGCGCCGTGGCAGTTGAACGGGCGGGGTGGGATCGACGCCGCTGATCTCGGGCACAGCGGGGCTCGGAACGCCTACCTGCGCGACTCGATCGGGGCGCACTCGGTGCAGCAGAACGTGGCGGTGCGGCCGGGGCATCGGTACCGGTTGTCGGCGTGGGTGCGGACGGCCGAGAACAACCGGGACACGGTGGTCGGCGTACGGACCTTGGCGGGGAAGGGTTTGAAGGCCAAGCCTGGTGGTGCGTACTCGGTGTACACGAAGGTGAGTGTGGAGTTCGACTCCGGTAGGGAGTCGTTGGTGCAGGTCTATGCCGGGTTCACCGGGCATGGGCAGGACGTCTGGTTCCAGCTCGACGACGTGGTGCTGGAGGAGGTCCGATGATGCGCCGGCTCGTGGTGGTTTTCGCGCTGCTGCTGGGTTCTGTGGTGGGCGCCGCTCCTGCGACCGCTCAGGTCGAGGCGACCGGGCAGCTGCTGCGCAACGACACCGGGTTGTACCCGCGCGCCGTACGGCTCGAGCACAACGGGACTGCCAACGGGCGGATCCTCGCGAGCGTGGTCACCTTCGCGGGGAACAACGGGCTCGGCGCGATCTACGAGAGCACCGACGGTGGCGGGACGTTCGCGCAGGTCGGCACCGTGGCCGATCCGGGATCCGCCGGCGGGAAGGGCCTGTGCTGCGCGACGTTGTACGAGCTGCCGCAGCAGGTCGGCGCGATGCCGGCCGGGACGATGCTGTGGGCCGCGTCGGTCGGCGCGGACGCACGGCCGATGGCGCTGAAGATCTGGAAGAGCAACGACCTCGGGCGGACCTGGTCGTACCTGTCGAACTGCGCGACGGCGCCGAACACCAAGGGGTTGTGGGAGCCCGAGTTCTCCGTCGCGGCGGACGGGCGGCTGGTCTGCCACTACGCGGACGAGACGGATGGGGCGCACAGCCAGAAGCTGATGGAGACGCGGAGCTCGGACGGGATCACCTGGACGGATCGGAGTCCGACGGTGTCGTCGCCGACGTTCGGGCACCGGCCCGGGATGCCCGTCGTACGGAAGCAGCCGAGTGGTTCGTACGTGATGGTGTACGAGATCTGCGGGCTGGGTGGGCAGTACGACTGCGTCGTCCACACCCGGACGTCGGGTGACGGGTGGAACTGGGGATCGCCGTCGGCGCTCGGCGTACGGGCGCAGACGCCGGACGGGAAGTACTTCACGCACGCGCCGACGCTCGCGTGGTCGGCTTCGGCCGGGGCGCCGAACGGGAAGCTGTTGCTGGTCGGGCAGATCCTGCAGAACGCGAACGGATCGGTTGCCGCTGACAACGGCCGGACGGTGTTCGTCAACTCCGAGGGGTCGAACGGGCTCTGGTACGAGATCCCGGCGCCGGTCGCGGTGAACAACCCGGTGAACAACTTCTGCCCCAACTACAGCTCGCCCCTGGTCCCGTCCGCCGACGGCTCGCGGGTCCTCCAGCTCGCCAGCGACTGGGACGGCACGGTCTGCAAGACGTACTACGCCTCCGGCTCCGCGATCGGCACGCAGGACGCCGCGGGTGTCGGCAACGCGACGTACCGGTTGGTCAGTGCGCAGTCGGGCCACTGCCTGGACGTCGCCGCGGACTCCCGGGTCCCTGGCGGCAACATCCAGCAGTGGACCTGCAACAACCTGGGCCCGCAGAACTTCCAGTTCACCTCCGAGGGCAACGGTTTCTTCCGCCTCCGCGGCCAGAACTCCCAACTCTGCGTCGAAGTCGCCAGCAACTCCTCCACTCCCGGAGCGAACGTCCAGCAATGGACGTGCCAGGACGGCGGCTGGCAACGCTGGCGCCTGGTCAACGTGGGCCGGTCGTACTACAAACTCATCGGCCAGAACTCCGGCAACTGCCTGGACGTAGCCGGCGGATCCACCGCTCCGGGCGCTAACGTCGCGACCTGGACCTGCAACAACCTCCAGCCTCAGACGTGGCGGTTGGAACAGCGCTGAGTTCCGAGCGAGGCCAAGGCCCAGGACCAGAGAGATCTGGGCCTGGGCCTTTGGGCGGCGTGCGGGTCAGCTGACGGCTTGCTTCACCAGGTGCCGGGAAGCGTCAGGCGGCGGTGGGCTGCCAGACGAAACCGTCCGGGTCGGTCAGGGTGGTGTCGCTGCTGAGGACGATGCGGTGCGAGCCGGTGGACCGGGCCGAAGCCGTGCTGACCGGAGATCGGGCCGCGCTGCTCGCGACGGCGGTGGCGTTCGATGCCGCCGGTTGCCGGTACCAGTCGGCGCGGACGCTCGTACTCGCCGGCGGCGACGACGCCGAGCGAGGCGCCGCGGCGCTGGCCGAGCTGGGCCTCACCGCACGATCGTCCGGCTGACCCTCGCCACCCTCTTCGCACCGGGGCGCTGACAGCGGGGCCGGGCCGGTGGTCCTCCAGCGGAGCTGGGCCTCACTGCACCGGGGAGCTGACAGCGAGGGCCCGGATCCTCCGCTCTCCATCGGACCCATGAGGGCTACTTGTGGCGGCGGGAGCGGCGGCTGGTGGTTCGGCGGGGGCGGGGCTGGCGGGGGCGGATGGGGCGACGGGGGCCGACCAGGCGGGGGCCGGCGAGGCGGTCTTCGAGGCGGCGGGCTTCTCGGCGGATGGGCTGGGCGACGTACTCGCCGAGGATGATGCCGGAGGCCAGGGCTACTCCGATGGCGACCGCGGTGGCGAGGCTGACGATGCCGATCAGGTTGCCTTGGGACATCAGTTCGAGGAGGCCTTTGTAGATGGTCAGGCCCGGGAGCAGGGGAATGGTGCCGGAGACAACCACGACCAGCGGCGGTACGCCGGTGCGGCGGCCCAGGGAGTAGCCGGCCAGGCCTACGACGAAGGCGGCCGCGGCGGTGGACCAGGCGGGGCCGAACTCGGCTCGCGCCATCAGCGTGTACGCGAGGGAGCCGAGGGCGCCGACGATGGCTACGGGGAGGAGCGAGCGGAGAGGCGCGTACGACGCGTAGCAGAAGGCGACGGCCATCAGCGCGCCGGAGATGACCATCACCGGGAGGTTCGCCAGCTGGATGGTTTGGGCTTCGATGGCGACCGGGAGGCCGAGTTTGATGCCCAGCGTGAGGCCCAGGCTGACGCCCGCGATGATGCCGCCGGTGAGGAGCATCGCTTCCAGGAGACGGGCCGCGGCGGTCACGTAGTACCCGGTGATGGCGTCCTGCACAGCACCGGTGAGCGCGATCCCGGCGAGCAGCATAATGATGCCTGCGGCAACGACCAGCGACGGTTTCACCGGCGCGTGCACGGCGTACAGGACCAGCGCGACGGCCGTCGCGACGAACGCGCCGGCGACCTGCTGGTAGAACGCGGGCAGCCGCTGCCGGTTGAACCACCGGTTGCTCAGCTCGATCACGACCGCGGTGACGACGGCGATCGCCGTGATCAGCCAGCCACCGCCGAGCAGCAGCGTCGCGCCGCCGGCCATCACGCCCCAGGCGAGCACCGAGCTCCAGCGCGGGAACGGCGGGCCGGCCGAGACGATGCGGGCGAGTTCGCGGCTGGTCTCCTCGCGACTCAGGTCGCCGCGGGCGAAGTGGCGGACGAGCCGGTCGACGTCGGTGAGACGCGAGAAGTCCTGGCTGCGGTACCGCACGACGCGCATGTGCGTCTCGGGCGCGACATCGGGCGCGGCCTGGTACGAGATCGCGATCGAGGTGAACGTGATGTCGACCTCGCAGCCGCGCAGCCCGCCCGCGGCGGTCACGCCGAGGATGGTCGCGGTCGCGTCCGCCGTACCGGCGCCGCTCGAGAGCAGGACCTCACCGATCCGCAGGGCGAGGTCGAGGGTGCTGTAGAGCTCGCGCTGCTCGTCGCGGGCCTGCTGCTCCTCCTCGGCTCGCCGGTCGTCGGCGCGCCTGCCGCTGGTACGGCGCTCGGCGGTCGGTACGACGTCCTGTACGGCGGAAGCCTGGCCGTCGCGGGACCCGTCTCCGCCCGCTGCCGACATCCCGTGGACGTCTTGTCCGACCTCGCCGGTCTGGCCGACCTCCGGGCCGGTGCTGCCGGTCCGCTCACCCTTGGACACCGCACTCCTTTCGTCTGCTGTGACGCTAACGCCCACCGGGGTGCCGTACCCAACCGGACGGCATCCACCGGGTGCTGGGTGTTGGCGGGGGTAGGTGATCCGGTGCGTGCAGGGGTCGGGGGCTGGTACTTGAAGGACGAGGTCGGGGGGTGGGCCTGCCCGAAGTGCGCGGCGGGATCGGGGGTCGGTACTCGGGGACGAGGGCGTGACTTGGTGGGCGAGGGGCGTGCTTCCGCAGCCGCCGGGCAGCAATCGCTTTCCGGCCGGTTTCGGCAAGCGGTTGACTCGGTCTGGTGGTCGACCTAAGGTTGCGGTCAGACGGCTCGGAAAGGGCTTTCCGAGCGCGCCGAAGGAAAGGCAGCAACAGTGAGCGAACGACGCGTCGGCATCGTGATGAACGGCGTCACCGGCCGGATGGGCCTGCGCCAGCACCTGGAGCGTTCCATCGTGGCGATCCGTGAGCAGGGCGGGATCCCCGCCGCCGACGGGTCGATGATCATTCCGGACCCGATCCTGGTCGGGCGGAACGAGCTCAAGCTGCGGCGGATCGCCGAGCAGTACGGGCTGACACGGTGGACCACCGACCTGTCGGAGGCGCTGGCCGAGCCGGACGTCGAGATCTACTTCGACTCCCAGCTGACCCAGCTGCGCGAGAAGGGCGTCCGGGCCGCGGTCGAGGCCGGTAAGGCGATCTACTGCGAGAAGCCGATCGCCGAGGGACTCGAGGCGGCGGTCGACCTGGCCAAGCTGGTCCGCGACTCCGGGCTGAAGAACGGCGTCGTCCAGGACAAGCTGTCGCTGCCGGGGCTGCGCAAGCTGAAGCGGCTGGTCGACGGTGGGTTCTTCGGCAAGATCCTGTCGGTGCGCGGCGAGTTCGGGTACTGGGTCTTCGAGGGTGACTGGCAGGAGGCGCAGCGGCCGGCCTGGAACTACAAGTCGGAGGAGGGCGGCGGGATCGTCGTCGACATGTTCTGCCACTGGCGGTACGTGCTCGACCAGATCTTCGCGCCGGTCAAGACGGTCTACTGCCAGGGCGCGGTGCACATCCCGCAGCGCTGGGACGAGCAGGGCAACGAGTACGTCGCGACCGCGGAGGATGCGGCGTACGGCGTGTTCGAGCTCGAGGGCGGGATCGTCGCGCAGCTGAACTCCTCGTGGGCGACCCGGGTGTTCCGCGACGAGCTGGTCGAGTTCCACGTCGACGGGACCGAGGGGTCGGCGGTCGCCGGGCTGCGGAACTGCCACGCGCAGCACCGGTCGGCGACGCCGAAGCCGGTCTGGAACCCGGACCTCCCGGCCGAGTACTCGTTCCGCGACCAGTGGTCCGAGGTGCCGGACAACGAGGTGTTCGACAACGGGTTCAAGGTGCAGTGGGAGATGTTCCTGCGGCACATCGTCGACGACGCGCCGTTCACCTGGGACTTCGTCGAGGGCGCCAAGGGCGTGCAGCTCGCGGAGCTCGGCCTGCAGTCGTGGAAGGAAGGCCGCAAGCTGGAGGTCCCAGCGCTGGCGATCGAGTCATGAGGCTCCCGCTCCAAGGTGAACTGGTCGACTACCAGTTGGTCGGTACGCCGGTTGCCCACGGCACCTACGAGCCGGCGCGCAGCCGGCTGGCGTTCGCGGCGGCTCATGTGGTCGCCGATCCGCTGGGCGACAACTCACCCGGTGCGCCTGCGGTGATCGACTGGGAGCACACGCTCGGGTTCCGGCGGCACCTGTGGTCGCTCGGGCTGTCGGTGGCCGAGGCGATGGACACAGCTCAGCGGGGGATGGGCCTGGACTGGGTCGCCACGCAGGAGCTGATCCGCCGGTCTGCGGCCGAGGCACCGGATGGCCGCATCGCCGTCGGCGTCGGCACCGATCAACTCACAGCAGGTCAGCACTCACTCGAGGCAGTCACAGCGGCGTACGAGGAGCAACTGGCGGTCGCCGAGGGCGTTGGCGCGCAGCCGATCCTGATGGCCAGCCGGGCCCTGTGCGCTGCAGCCTCCGGGCCCGACGACTACCGCAAGGTCTACGACAACCTGCTGGCGCAGTCGACCAAGCCGGTGGTCCTGCACTGGCTCGGCAGCATGTTCGACCCCGCGCTCGACGGCTACTGGGGCAGCGACGATCTCGACACCGCCGCCGACGTGGTGGTCGACCTGATCGCCGAGAACACCGCCAAGGTCGACGGCATCAAGGTCTCCCTGCTCGACGCCGCCAAGGAAGTTGCCCTGCGCAACCGCCTGCCCGAGGGCGTCCGCCTCTACACCGGCGACGACTTCAACTACCCCGAGCTGATCCGCGGCGACGAGGACCGTCACAGCGACGCCCTGCTCGGCATTTTCGCGGCGATCGCCCCGGCGGCCGCGGCCGCGCTGAAGGCACTCGACGACGGCGACCTGACCCGGTACGACGAGATCTTCGCGCCAACTGTCCCGCTGGCGCGGCACATCTTCTCGGCGCCGACGCCGTACTACAAGACCGGAATCGCCTTCCTGGCCTGGCTGAACGGCTTCCAGCCCGGCTTCGGCATGGTCGGCGGACTGCAGACCGGCCGCTCGGTCCCGCATCTGGCCGAGACGTTCCGGCTCGCGGACCAGGCCGGCGTACTGACCGATCCCGAGCTCGCCACGCAGCGGTTCCGGCTGCTGCTCGCCACGCACGGGATCGACGCGTGAACCGCTACAGCCTCAACCAGGCGACCACCAAGTACTGGCCGCTCGAGGACGTCGTCGCGGCCAGCGCCAAGGCCGAGCTGTCCTGGATCGGCCTGTGGCGCGAACCGATCCAGGAGTACGGCGTCGAGAAGGCCGCGCAACTGGTGAAGGACGCCGGCCTGCAGGTGTCGTCGCTGTGCCGCGGTGGATTCTTCACCGCGACGGATCCCGCCGAGCGCAAGGCGAAGATCGAGGACAACCGCCGGGCGATCGACGAGTCGGCGGCGCTTGGTACGGACACGCTCGTGCTGGTCAGTGGTGGCTTGCCGCCCGGCTCCCGAGATCTCGAGGGAGCAAGAAGCATGGTGCGGGATGGCCTGGCCGAGCTCGCGCCGTACGCCGAAGAGCGCGGCGTCCGGCTCGCGATCGAGCCGCTGCACCCGATGTTCTGCTCCGACCGCTGCGTGGTGTCGTCGCTCGGCGGCGCGCTGGACCTCGCCGAGCAGTTCCCGGTCCAGCAGGTCGGCGTGATCGTCGACGCGTACCACCTGTGGTGGGACGCCGACGTGTACCGCCAGATCGAGCGGGCCGGCGCCCGGATCTGCTCGTACCAGGTGAGCGACTGGACCGTGCCGCTCCCGGCCGACACGCTGCTCGGTCGCGGCATGATGGGCGATGGCGCGATCGAGCTACGCCGGTTGCGCGAGGCCTGCGACGCGGCCGGGTACACCGGGCCGGTGGAGGTCGAGATCTTCAACCAAGAGCTGTGGGACGCGCCCGGTCAGGAGGTCTTCGACCTGGCCCTCGCCCGCTACCAGGAACACGTTGCCTGAAGCCCCAAAAAACAAGGAGCACTGTCTCGTGACCGACCGGACCATTCCCGCCGACGGAATCGGCATGCACCTCTACACGATGCGCGACGTCCTCAAGGAGGACTACCCCGGCACCCTGCAGAAGCTCGCCGAGATCGGCTACCAGACGGTCGGAGTGAGCGGCCGGTTCGGCCACTCGGCCGCGGACATCCGGCGCTTCGCCGACGACGCCGGGCTGAAGATCGTGCTCGAGCACGTCGGCTACCCGCGGCTGACCGACGACTGGGAGGGCGCGCTGGACGACGTCCGGACGCTGGGCGGCGAGTGGGTCGTCGTACCGTCGCTGCCCGAGGGGCTGCGAACGCTGGACGGGTTCCGTGAGGCGGCCGCCGCGTTCAGCAAGGCCGGTGAGACCGCCCGGCAGGCCGGGCTGAAGCTGCTGTTCCACAACCACGGGCACGACTTCGAGGTCGTCGACGGCCAGGTGAAGTTCGACATCCTGGTGAACGAGGTCGAGCCGGACCTGCTCGGCTTCGAGCTGGACCTGTACTGGGTGGTGGACGGCGGCCAGGACCCGGCCGACTACTTCCAGCGGCACCCGGGCCGGTTCCCCGCGCTGCACGTCAAGGACATGGCCGCGGACGGCTCGTGGGAGGACGTCGGCGCCGGGAAGCTGGACTTCCCGGCGATGTTCGCGCACGCCGAGAGCGGCGGTGTTCAGCAGTGGCTGGTCGAGCACGACGCCCCGACCGATCCGTGGGTCTCGGCGCGGACGAGCTACCAGACCCTGGCGCAGATGCGGTACTGACGGCCGGTACGGCGTACAGTCGTCACTGACAGCACGTGACCGATCACCGTCCGGAGTCAGTATGATCGGGTACCGCCATGCCGGAGCAGTTGCTCTCCGGGCGCGATCTGTCACTCTGTGAGGGGGCCCTCACCACGGCGGGGTTCCCGTGAGGCCGCCGACGCCGTGATCGCCGGAGCAGCGCAGTGCAGAACGAGCCGACCGTACGGTTGACGGCAGTGCGCCGTCTGTACGAGGTGAGCGCCCGGATGGGCGCCGGCCGGAGCCTGGCCGAAACCCTGCAGGCCGTCGTCGAGGGAGTCGTCGACGGCCTCGGGTTCGGCATCGCCGTGCTCAACCTGCGGCATCCGGACGGCAAGTTCGAGGTGATCGCGGTGTCGGGTTCGCCGGAGGCCCGCGAGGCGTTGCTCGGGACGGTCAGCGCGGCGGACATCTTCGACGCCGAGTTCGCGATCGCGGACGTGTGGGGCGGGCTGCGGTTCGTGCCGCACGAGCGGCTGCCCGAGGGCGAGGTGGTCGGCTGGGTGCCCGACGTACCGATCTCCAGCGACCCGGGCGCGTGGCACCCGCTGGACGCGTTGTTCGCGCCGCTGCACTCGTCGGACGGCGAGCTGGTCGGGATGCTGTCGGTCGACCTGCCGGAGGACCAGCGGCGGCCGGGGCCGGTGCACCGCGAGCTGCTGGAGATCTTCGCGACGCAGGCCGGGCTGGCGATCGACAAGGCCCGGCTGACCGACCAGCTGCTGGCCGAGAAGGCCCGGCTGGAGGCGAGCGAGACGACGTTCCGGCTGGTCTTCGAGGGCGCCGGGAACGGGATGGCCACGATCGCGCTCGACGGGCCGGACCGCGGGCGGGTGGTGCAGGTCAACGACGCGTTCTGCCGGATCACGGGCTACACGCCGGCCCAGCTGGGCGGGTCGCCGCTGATGGACTACCTGCAGGACGAGAACGCCGGGCAGACCGATCGCGAGGTCGCGGAGCTGGTCTCCGGCGGTGGCCCCTACCGGTTCGAGCGGACGTTCCGCCGGGCCGACGGGAACGACATCTGGCTCGGCGGGACCGCGGCGATCGTCGACCAGGGCACCAAGGAGCAGCCGCGGATCGTGCTGATCCAGATCGACGACGTGACGGCACGCAAAGAGACTGAGCGCGAGCTGCAGCACCACGCGGCACACGACGCGCTGACCGGCCTGCCGAACCGGCGGCTCCTGCAGCACCGGTTCACCACGGCCCTGCAGCGTTCGCGGCAGAGCGGGCGGCGCGGGGTGCTGCTGTTCTGCGACCTGAACCACTTCAAGCAGGTCAACGACAAGTACGGCCACGAAGCCGGCGACCAGGCGCTGCGCGAGATCGCCGGGCGGCTGCTGTCCGCCGTACGGCATGGTGACACCGTCGCGCGACTCGGCGGCGACGAGTTCGCCGTCCTGGCCGAGGAGATCGACGGCGCCGACCTCGCCACCCTGATGCGTCGCATCGAGGACTCGATCAACCGCCCGCTGACCGGCATCGACGTTCCCGTCACGACCAGCATCGGTACGGCGGTCGTCAGCCCGTACACGGCCGACCTCGACGAGCTCCTCCGCACGGCCGACCAGGCCATGTACCACGCCAAGCGCAACTACCGCGCCGGCCTGACCTGACGGATCGGTGAGCCCGGGGTCACTTCCCCCGGCGCGGGCGGCGCGGGTTGCCGGTGCTCGGTGGCTTCGGGTGCCGCCCTTCGTCCCAGGTCTGCAGCTGCAGGATGCAGAACTGGTTGTACCGCTCGACCGAGCCCAGCTGGCCGATGCCGTAGAACGCGGAGATCGGCGTCCATCTGTTGCTCCCCGTGGCCGTCGTCCACCGGACCGCTGGAAACCCGGTCACCCGGACGACCTGCTCCGCCGGGATCGACCGGCTCAGCAGGATCCCCCGGACCTCGAGTCCCTCCGGGCCGTACCGGACGCCCATCCGGTGGGTTCGCACGATCAGGAACAGTGCCACGGCGACGATCACGACGGAAAGCCCCACCGTCAGCGGCCAGGCGCTCCGGGTGCTGATCAGATACCCCACCAGGACTCCGGCCACGGCGAGCCAGAGCACGGTCTGCGCGATCCGGGTGATCAACATCGGTTTCAGGTCCACCCCTGCATCCTCCCTGATGGCGCCGCAGGGTTCATGACCCCAGAGCCGTGAGGGCCTCGTCGGTGAGGCGGAAGGTGCTCCACTCGGTCTGGGGGCGAGCGCCGAGAGCCGCGTAGAAGTCGATGGCCGGGGTGTTCCAGTCGAGGACCGACCATTCGAGCCGCTCGTAGCCTTGCCGGACGCATTCCTGGGCGAGGGCGGTGAGCAGGGCCTTGCCGAGGCCGGAGCCGCGTTGCTCGGGGCGGACGAAGAGGTCTTCCAGGTAGATGCCGTGGACGCCGCGCCAGGTGGAGAAGTTGAGGAACCACAGGGCGCAGCCGACGATCTCGTCGCCGGCTTCCGCGACGTGGCAGAAGACGGCGGGCGCCGGGCCGAACAGGGCGGTCTCGAGCTGGGCCGCGGTCAGCCGGCAGGCGGTCGGCTCGCGCTCGTACTCGGCCAGGGCGTAGACCAGCTCCACGATCGCCGGTACGTCGTCCGGTCGCGCCCGGCGGATCCGCTCATCGATCTGCATGGGCCCATCCTGCCTGCCGGGTCAGACCTCGCGCTCGGGCGTCTTGCCCGCAGGTTGCGCGCGGACGGCCGACTGCTCGGTGCTCGGGCCGCTCTGCTCGGTGCTCACCGACGGGTACGCCGTGGCCTGCAGCTGCATCGCCTTCGCCAGCTCGGGATCCGCCGTGGCCGCGGCCGGCTGCGGGTCGCGCTCGACGACGATCCGGTCGAAGACGGGCTCCAGCTTGTCCGGCAGCAGGGTCCCGGTCCGGTCCGGGTCGGTCATCGACTCGTAGGCGGCCCAGTCCCACTCGGCCTTCTCGACCTGGTCGAAGTCCAGCCGGTACGGCGTGTTCTCGGTCAGCTGGTGGAGGAACAGCTTCGTGCTGGCGCCGTTGCCCTCGCGGAACGGGTGGGCGCAGTTGAGCTGGGTGTGCACGTCGGCGATCCGGCGGACGAACTCGTCCCGCGACAGGTTCGGCCAGTCGGTGGCCTGCACGGACGCACCGATCCGTTTCATCCAGTCGTCGGTACGTTCGTGCGCCACGAACGCCTGACCGTTCTTGACGATGTCGACGTCGCGGAACTGCCCGGACCACTCGTACACGTCCTGGAACAGGTGCTGGTGGATCGCCTGCAGGTGGGCCGCGTCGAAGGTGCGCGGAAGGTTCACCTCGCCGCGCTCGATCTCGCCCTGGCGCATCGCGCGGAGCTTGTACTCGACCGTGCGCAACGTCAGCCGGTCCTTCACCCCCAGCTTGTTGCGCAGGACGTTGCCGCCCTCCTCCCACAGCAGACTGTTCCAGCGCCGAGCCGCCTCGATCCTCTCCGGATCGACCCCGGAGACCGCCAGTTCCGGTTTGAGGACCTCAGGACCCGGCTTGGCCGCCGCCGGACCCGGCTCGGTCATGCGCCGTCCTCGACCGCACCGCCCTGTCCGGTCACCTTCGCGATCGTGCGCCGCGTGTACTCCGCCGCGTCGATCCGGCCCAGCTCGCGGTCGACCAGGTCGGAGACGTCCTCGCGGTCGGGCTCCCAGCCGTCCAGCCGCCCACTGGCCAGGGCGTCGCTGACGCGCTGCTTCTGGGCGTCCTCGAGCGGCTCGAACAGCTCCGGCCATTGGCGGGCGTAGCGGCACGGCTCGTACGTCATCTCAGCACTCCTGCGTGGTCGGTGGGCCGATCCCAGCGTATCGAGCAGTTCCGTTCACTTCGGCGTCGCATCGAGGTTCGCGGGCAGTCATCTGACAACTGAAGGCTGTTCCGGACCCCCACTCCCCGCTCAGGAGGATCCGTATGTCTGTCTCCCGTCGTCGATTTCTCGGGTACGGCGGTGCCGGCACGGCCGCGGTGCTGCTCGGCACCGGTGCCTGGGACGCATCGACCACGTACGCCGTTCCGGGCCGGACCGGCAACCCGTTCACGCTCGGTGTGGCCTCCGGCGACCCGAAGTACGACAGCGTCGTGCTCTGGACCCGGCTGGCCACCGACCCGTTCGCCGTCGACGGCAAGGGCGGGATGCCGAACCGTCCGGTCCGGGTCGAGTACGAGGTCGCCCTGGACGAGCGCTTCCGGTTCGTCGTACGGCGCTCGAGCGTGCTCGCCACGCCGGAGCTCGGCCACTCGGTGCACCCCGAGATCCGCGGGCTGCTGCCGGACCGCGAGTACTACTACCGCTTCCGCACCGGCCACGAGGTCTCGGCGACCGGCCGGACCCGGACCACGCCGCACCCGTTCACGACGCCGCGCAACCTGCGGTTCGCCTTCGCCTCGTGCAACGCCTGGCAGGACGGGTACTTCACGGCGTACGAGCACATGGCGCGCGAGGACCTCGACCTGGTCGTGCACCTCGGCGACTACCTGTA
Organism: Kribbella italica; assembly: GCF_014205135.1. NCBI lineage: Bacteria > Bacillati > Actinomycetota > Actinomycetes > Propionibacteriales > Kribbellaceae > Kribbella > Kribbella italica. The sequence goes on along the minus strand of NZ_JACHMY010000001.1, from coordinate 6,723,620 downwards.
CGAGTCCGGCGTGAAGACCAACAAGCGGGGTGTCGTGACCGACCCGCGGTTCCACACCGAGACGTTCGACCTGGCCCGGTACCGGCTGCAGTACTCGCTCTACAAGTCCGAGGCGCCGCTGCAGGCCGCGCACGCGGCGCACCCGTGGATCCACACCTTCGACGACCACGAGGTGGAGAACAACTGGGCCGGCGACCTGAGCCAGGCCGACACCGAGCCGGACCAGGACCCGGTGATCTTCCGGCAGCGCCGCGCGCAGGCGTTCCAGGCGATGTACGAGAACCTGCCACTGCGGCACGAGCAGATGCCGGCCGGCCCGAACATCCACTACCACCGGCGGCTGCCGTACGGCCGGCTGGCGGACTTCACCATCCTGGACACCCGGCAGTACCGCTCGGACCAGCCGTGCGGCGACGGCGACTCGTCCACCTGCGACGACCGGTTCGACCCGGACAACACGATGCTCGGCGGCAAGCAGCGCAAGTGGCTGCTGGACGGTTTCCGGCAGTCCCGCGCCCGCTGGCAGGTGCTGGGCAACCAGGCCCCGATGGGCCAGACCGACTGGACGCCCGGCCCGGAGACGCACGTCTGGCTCGACCCGTGGGACGGTTACGTTGCCGAGCGCAACAAGGTGCTCGCGGCCGCGCAGGACAGCGGGGTGCGCAACCTGGTCGTCATCACCGGTGATCGGCACCAGAACTACGCGATGGATCTGAAGCGCGACTTCGCCGACCCGAACTCGCGCACGGTCGGGACCGAGTTCGTCGGGACGTCGATCACCAGCGGCGGCGACGGCGCGGACACCACCGAGCAGGGTCAGCAGTTCCTGGCCGCGAACCCGCACCTGAAGTTCTTCAACTCCCAGCGCGGGTACGTCCGGGTCACCGTCGACGAGCGCCAGTGGCGCTCCGACTTCCGGGTCGTCCCGTTCGTCACCAAGCCGGACGCTCCCATCACCACGCGCGCGACGTACGTCGTCGAGGACAAGCGCGCGAACGTCCACCTGGCCTGAGCCCGGCGGTGGGGTCAGGGCGCGTGCCCTGACCCCGCCCGCTCAGGGCCGGCTGTAGACGCCGAAGGCGTCGAAGGCGATCCAGGAGCCCTGGTCCTTCACGAGCTCGACGACGTTCTGGCCGGTCCGGAAGAGGCCGCGCGGCAGCGGCCGCTCGACGTACGACGGCTTGAGCGGCGAACCGGGGTACGTCGAGTCCGCGATCGTGGAGCCCTTGGTCGCGCCCTGGGCGAAGGTGAGGCGTTCGACCTCGGTGCCGTTGACCAGCAGCAAGGCCGAGCCCGCGAGACCGGCGTGGCTGTCGATCAGCCACAGGGCGAGGTCGAGATCCTCGGTGGGCAGCGCGGTCAGGTCGAAGCGGAAACGGACCCGGTGGTTCTTCGAGCCGGCCCACTTGTCCGACGGCCCCGGGAACAGGTAGCTCCAGTGCTGACCGGGCAGCGACGTGCCGTAGGTGTAGTCGACGTCGTCCGGGAACGTCGCCGGGTAGGCGGCGCTGCGGTTCGGCGACAGGGCGAACTCGGAGCCCTTGCCGTCGTACTGGCCGACCCGCGCGACCGGCCGGCCGGAGACCGTCACCGAGGTCTGGTTGGCGACGGCAACAGTTGCCGAGGGCCTCGACCTCTGACCGGCCGCGTCGACCGTGACGACCCGGTACTTGCGCGTGACCCCTTCGAACCCCAGCCCGCGGTGCACGAACTGCGGGTAGACCGTCTTGCCCACCAGCTCGTACGCCGAACCGCCAGTCGCCGCGTACACCGCGTAGTGGTCGACCACCGTCGACCACGGAACAGCCCTCCACCGGAGCGTGACCGAACCGATCTGACCGGAGCCGCGCAGCCCGGTCGGTGCGGGAACCTTCATCACAGGGCCTCCAGTCGGGGCGAGCCGGCGGGGGTGCGGAACCGCGCGACCGTGCGGGCGGCGGCGTTGGCGTCGGCCTCGACGTACGGCACCGCGACGAACTCCGACGTCAACTCGGTCGGCGTCAGCGTCGCGTGCACGTAGCCGCGGCGCGCGTTGTAGAACTTCACGTACGGGTGCTGCAGCCAGTCCTTCGCGTAGTTGTCGGTCTCCGCGCCGTCGCCGTCCGAGGCGATCGACGAGCAGACCAGCTCGACCCCGACCGTCCGCGACGACGGGTCGGCGAAGTCGGCCTTCAGCTCCGAGGCGACCGCGCGGTGGATGTCGCCGGTCAGGACGACGGGGTTGCTGGTCTTCTCGAACGCGGAGATCAGCCGGCGGCGGTTCGCCGGGTAGCCGTCCCACTGCTCGACCCGGTCGTCGGTGACGGCGGTGACGACGACGCCGTTCGCGACCAGGTTCCAGGTCGCGGGGGAACGCTTCAGGCCGTCGTACAGCCACTTCTCCTGGGCCGGGCCCATGATCGTGCGGGTCTCCGACAGCCGGTCGGCCTCGTCGACCGGGACCGGGTCGCGGAACTGCCGGGTGTCGAGCAGGTTCAGCCGGGCGAGCCGGCCGACGTCGAAGCGGCGGTAGACCTGGCTGTCCGGCCCGTGCGGCAGGCTGTTCAGCGAGAGCGGGAGGTTCTCGTAGAAGGCGCGGTAGGCGACCGCGCGGCGGTACGGGAACATCTCTGGCGTGATGCCGTAGTACGAGGTGTTGGCGCTGTAGTTGTTCTGCACCTCGTGGTCGTCCCAGGTGTGCAGCCACGGCGCGGCCGCGTGCGCGGCCTGCAGGTCGGGGTCGGTCTTGAACAGCGCGTACCGCAGCCGGTACTGCTCCAGCGTCTCGATCTCGACCCCGTGCTCCGGCCCGACTGTGACGCCCTGCTTCCAAAGGTTGCCGCCAGCAAGGATTCCGTACTCGTAGATGTAGTCGCCGAGGAACACCACCGCGTCCGGCGCGCGCCGGGCCAGATCCTGGTACGCCGGGAAGTAGCCGTGGTACCAGGCCTGGCAGGACGCGGTCGCGAAGGAGAAGCTCGCCGCGGGGCCGGTCGGTAGCGTCTTGCTGCGGCCGACCGGGCTGATCTCCTGACCGGCGCGGAACCGGTAGAAGTACTCCCGCCCCGGCCGTAGCCCGCGCACCTGCGGGTGGACCGCGTGCCCCAGCTCGGGCGACGCGATCGCCGTACCGGTCCGGACGACCTTGCGGAACCGCTCGTCCTCGGCCACCTCGTAGCGCACCGGTACGTCGTACGGCGGCATCCCGCCGTGCCCGTCGAGCGCCAGCGGCTCGGGCGCGAGCTTGGTCCACAGCACGAACCCGTCGGCGACCGGGTCGCCGGACGCGACCCCGAGCGCGAACGCGCCGGACGGGACCGGGCGGCGCGGGGTGGCGTCGGCACTCGCGGGCGCCGTGACACCGAGCGCGACGGTGGCCGCGCTCAGCCCGCTGAGTTGAAGGAAGGACCGCCGGCCGAGGCCGGCGGGTTCAGGCGATGGACGGTCGACCATGAAGGAGGCTCCGTTCTCGAATTTCGTCACATTCTTACGTAAAAATCGTTCCGAAAGTAACCCCTTGACATGAATTCAGAGCCACCAGTCATCACTGCCAGCAGGAACTCCTGTTGGATTTCGATCGGCCCGTGGGGGAACTTGGAACGCATGGCTACCCACACGAAACGCCGGATCGGGACCGTCGACGTCAGCGCAATCGGGCTCGGCGGCATGCCGATGTCGATCGAAGGACGCCCGGACGACGAGAGCCGGTCGGTCGCGACGATCCACGCCGCGCTCGACGCCGGGGTCACCCTGATCGACACCGCCGACGCGTACCACCTGACCGCGACCGACGACGGGCACAACGAGTCGCTGATCGCGAAGGCGCTGGCGTCGTACGGCGGTGACACGTCGGACGTACTGGTCGCGACGAAGGGCGGGCACCTGCGGCCGGGCGACGGTTCCTGGACGCTGAACGGCTCCCCGGAGTACCTGAAGCAGGCGGCCGAGGCGTCGCTGAAGCGGCTCGGGGTCGACGCGATCGGGCTGTACCAGTTCCACCGGCCGGACCCGAAGACGCCGTACGCCGACTCGATCGGCGCGATCCGCGACCTGCTGGACGCGGGCAAGATCCGGCAGGCCGGCATCTCCAACGCGAACCCGGAGCAGATCAAGCAGGCGCAGGAGATTCTCGGCGGCCGGCTCGTGTCGGTGCAGAACCAGTTCTCCCCGGCGTACCGGTCGAGCGAGCCGGAGCTGGAGCTGTGCGACGAGCTCGGGATCGCGTTCCTGCCCTGGTCGCCGCTCGGCGGGATCTCGAAGGCGTCCGGCCTCGGCGAGAAGCACCCGGCCTTCCACCGGATCGCCCAGGAGCTCGAGGTCAGCCCGCAGCAGCTGACGCTGGCCTGGATGCTGGCCAAGTCGCCGCACGTGATCCCGATCCCGGGGTCGAGCCGCCCGGAGACGATCCGCGACTCCTACGCCGCGGTCGACCTCGAGCTGACCCCCGAGCAGGTCGCCGCGCTCGACGCGAGCTGAGCGGCGGAATAGCGCCGTACGGGCCTGGCGTTGGAGCTGTCGAAACATCAGCCCCGATGGGAGGTCCCCAGTGGAAGACATGCGTGCGTTGAGCTACGGCCTCGGCCGGCAGTACTTCGAGGAGAAGGACTACCGCGGGGCGATCAAGGCACTGAAGCCGGTCGTCGAGGAGACACCGGACGACGTGGGCACGCGGCTGCTGCTGGCGCGTGCCTACTACCACTCCGCTCTGCTGAAGCCGGCCGAGCAGCACCTGCACGAGGTGATCACCCGTGAGCCGACCGAGTACTACGCGCACCTGATGATGGCACGCACGCTCGAGCGGCAGTCCCGGGCGGACGAGGCCGTCAAGCACCGCCGGATCGTGGCGGCCCTGACCGGCGACGACAGCCACCTCGCGACGCACACCATTTAGAGCACGCCCCTAGGGGTACGCCGCGCGGCGTACCCCTAGGGCAGCAGCAGCTCCGGGAACTCGTCGACGCGGGTGAAGCGGCTGCCGGCGGGCATCCAGTCGAGGATGTGCGCCGGCTCCTTGGGCACGCGGAGCTGCGCCGCGGTCCGGCCGCCGGCCGCCTTGACCGGCTTGAGCAGAACCTCGGGGTCCGCACCGCCCTCACTGCCGCCCGGCCAGTTCACGACCGTCAGGGGCAAGCCGAACTCGGTGGTCTCGGCCACCTCCACGCCCGCGATCTCCGCCAGTTTCGCGACCGGGATCCAGGCCTGTGGCGCCGACCTCGACGTGCGGACGTTGACGGCGACCCAGTCCACCGGCGGGATCAGCCCGGGGTACCGGCTCGGCTGCCAGACGCAGTACGAGACGAGCCGGTTCGCCTCCGCGTCGTACGCCCAGCGCGGCGGCGCGGCCTCGGTCCGGCTGTCCTCGAAGGCCTGGCCCTGCAGGGTGTAGTGGCCGATCTTCTCGTACTGCAGCATCGGCCCGTACCGGCGCTCGAGCTCGACCTGCCGCGCCCGCTCGTACAGCGGCCGCAGCGGCGACCCGGCCTCGGGAATCCAGGGCTCGAGGCGGCTGCCGTCCACGACGCGATAGATCATGGGCGACAGTCCGCGGGGCCCCGCCTTCACCGACTCGATCAGCGCGTAGCCGTACGCCAGGGCCAGCTGAGGCTCCTCCGAGCCGACGAGCGCGAGGTCGTCGCCGGTCGGCGCGACCACCAGCAGCTCCCCCGGTACGTCGGCCTCGGCGAGCACGTCCGGCGCGGCCAGCAGCGACGCCACTTGGCCTGATGCGACCTTCACCTGGAAGCCGGCCGGGAACTGCCGGTGGGGAACGAACTCGACCGACTGGTCCCGCACGTTCCGCAGCGCCAGCGCGTAGGTCTCGGTGAAGTCCAGATCCTTGATCGTCATCCCGCCGGCGAACGCGTCCCGCCGGAACCGCTGACCGTCGGCGGTCAGCCAGGTCGTGAGCAGCGGCGCCGGAGCGGGCGGTACGTCGTACCGCAGCCCGTACTCCGGGCGCCCCTGGCTCGCGGTGACGCGCAACCCGAGCTGCGCGACGGTCCAGTCCCGCGGCTCGAACTCGTGCAGATAGGCGGACATCTCGACGTCAGAACTCACTCCGACTCCCCTCCCGTGGCCGAGCCAAGGAGACTAGCCAACGACCGGTCCGCCGATCGCCCGGCCCGGGGAATGTGGACTCGCCGGCTGGCGTTGTCCGCGATGAGATAGTTTAATAGTGAACTACCAATCCCTGAGGAGGGCAGATGCAGTTCGGCATCTTCAGTGTCAGCGACGTGACCCGGGATCCGGTCACCGGCACGACCGTCTCCGAGGCCGAGCGGATCAAGGCGATGGTGACGATCGCGCTGAAGGCCGAGGAGGTCGGCCTGGACGTGTTCGCCAGCGGCGAGCACCACAACCCGCCGTTCGTCGCGTCGTCGCCGACGACCATGCTCGGGTACGTCGCGGCGCGGACCTCGACGCTGATCCTGTCCACCTCGACGACGCTGATCACCACCAACGACCCGGTGAAGATCGCCGAGGACTACGCGATGCTGCAGCACCTGGCCGACGGCCGGGTCGACCTGATGATGGGCCGTGGCAACACCGGTCCGGTCTACCCGTGGTTCGGGCAGGACATCCGCAACGGCATCCAGCTCGCGGTCGAGAACTACGCGCTGCTGCGCCGGTTGTGGCGCGAGGACGTGGTCGACTGGGAGGGCAACTTCCGGACCCCGCTGCAGGGCTTCACCGCGACGCCGCGGCCGCTGGACGGCGTACCGCCGTTCGTCTGGCACGGCTCGATCCGCTCGCCGGAGATCGCGGAGCAGGCGGCGTACTACGGCGACGGCTTCTTCCACAACAACATCTTCTGGCCGGCCTCGCACACGAAGCAGATGATCGACCTGTACCGCCGCCGCTTCGAGCACTACGGGCACGGTGCCGCGGACCAGGCGATCGTCGGCCTCGGCGGCCAGATCTTCATGCGGAAGAACTCGCAGGACGCCGTCCGCGAGTTCCGGCCGTACTTCGACAACGCCCCGGTCTACGGGCACGGGCCGTCGCTGGAGGACTTCACCCGCGAGACGCCGCTGACCGTCGGCAGCCCGCAGGAAGTGATCGAGCGGACGCTCGGCTTCCGCGAGCAGTTCGGCGACTACCAGCGGCAGCTGTTCCTGATGGACCACGCCGGGCTGCCGCTGAAGACCGTGCTCGAGCAGCTCGACATCCTCGGTGAGGAGGTCGTGCCGGTCCTGCGCAAGGAGTTCGCGGCGCTGAAGCCGGCGCACGTGCCGGACGCGCCGACGCACGCGTCGCTGAAGACCGCGGCCGAGCGGGCGCACGCGCTGGAGTCGCTGGAGACCGTGGCCGAGGGAGCCGAACGATGACCGAACGCACGATCGCGGTGGTGACGGCCGGACTGACGAGCCCCTCGTCGACCCGGCTGCTCGCCGACCAGCTCGCCGCCGCCGTCGGGGACACCCTCGACGAGCGCGGGGTGCCGCGGCGCGTGGTGGTCGTCGAGCTGCGTGACCTCGCGCACGACCTGACGAACAACCTGCTGACCGGCTTCCCGTCCGAGGCACTGCGGGAGGTGCTGGAGACGGTGGTGAAGGCCGACGCGTTGATCGCGGTCACGCCGACGTTCAGCGCGTCGTACAGCGGGCTGTTCAAGCTGTTCTTCGACGTGCTCGACGACAAGGCGCTGGTCGGCAAGCCGGTGCTGATCGGCGCGACCGGCGGGACTGAGCGGCACTCGCTGGTGCTGGAGTTCGCGCTGCGGCCGCTGTTCGCGTACCTGCAGGCGGTCGTCGTACCGACCGGCGTGTACGCCGCGTCGTCCGACTGGGGTCCACACGCGACCGCGCTGCGCGCCCGGGTGGACCGGGCGGCGACCGAGCTGGTCGACCTGCTCACCCACCAGCCCGCGAAGGCCGCGGTCGACCCGTTCGCGAACCCGACGCCGTTCGAGGATCTGCTGAACAACTGAAATGTCGAGAGTCCGGCGTTGGCGCCGATGTAGCGTCGGAGGGCCGATCGGCGGCCTCTGAGACGTTGGGATCCCGACCATGAAGTACGTCCTGCTGATTCACTCCAGCCCGCAGCCGTGGGGCCACCCGACCGGCGACACGGTGCCCGAGCACCAGGCGCTTCCGAAGGCCGAGCGCGAGCGGCTGAACTCGGCCTTCGACAAGCTGCTGGCCGAGCTCCAGGCCAACGGCGAGCTGCTCGGCGGCGAGGCCCTCGGCGACCCGGCCCTGTCCAAGCTCTACCGCTACACCGGCCGCCCGGTCGTCACCGACGGCCCGTACTCGGAGTCGAAGGAGCACCTGGCCGGGTTCTTCCTCATCGACGTCGACACACCGGAACGCGCCGACGAGGTCGCCCAGGTCTTCGCCGGCCCCGGCGAAACCATCGAGCTGCGCCCGCTCCACGTGTTCTGACGCGTTGGCCGAGCCAGTACGGCGTACTGGCTCGGCCAGGCATCAGCTCCCCGCGGCGACCAAGCGGGAGTGCTGTTCGCCGAGGCCGTCGGCCCAGACGCGCAGGACGTCGCCCTCGCGGAGGTAGCGCGGTGGTTTCTGGCCCGCACCGACACCGGCCGGCGTACCGGTGCTGATCACGTCCCCGGGGTAGAGGGTCATGAACTGGGAGATGTAGTGCACCAGGTGCGCGACACCGAAGATCATGTTGGCGGTCGTGCCGTCCTGCAGGACGTCCCCGTTGACGTCGAGGCCGAGCCGGATCGCCTGCGGGTCGGGCACTTGGTCGGCGGTCCGGATCCAGGGACCGAGCGGGCAGAAGGTCGCCGCGTTCTTTCCCTTGTCCCACTGGCCTCCGCGCTCCAGTTGGAAGTGCCGTTCCGAGACGTCGTTGACCAGCACGTAGCCCGCGACCACTTCGAGCGCTTCGGCCTCGCTCGACAGGTACGCGGCCCGGGCGCCGATCACCACGCCCAGCTCGACCTCCCAGTCCGTCTTCTCACTGCCGCGCGGGATCACCACGTCGTCGCGCGCCCCGACCACCGTGTCCGGCGTCTTCAGGAACAGGATCGGCTCCGCCGGTGGTTCCTGACCGCCCTCGGCGGCATGGTCGGCGTAGTTCAGCCCGACGCAAACGATCTTGCCGGGCCGCAGCGGCGCGGCCAGGCGAACGTCCTCGTACGCCGCGACCACCGCCTCCGGGTCGGCGAGCGCGGCCTCGGCGCGCTCCCGCAACCGGCCGGGATCGAAGGCCCCGGCCTCGCCGGCCAGGGTCACCACCCGGCCGTCGTCGGTGAGCACGGCGTCCCGCAGACCGTCGTCGCTGTGGACTCGGAGCAGTTTCACTGATTCCTCCAGCCTTGCTGCTTCGCCCAGTTGAGGTAGGCGATCCCCAGGGCATGCGACCCCTGGACGGGAACGAGCTGCACGGCGTCGTACACGCGCAGGCTCTGTTCGTGGACGATCGCGTCCTGCTCGGCGTACGGCATCCAGCGGGCGCACTGGACCGCGTTGCCCGGGACGGCGTCCGCGGTGCCGTTGACGCGGTACCAGACCTCGGTGGCGGACCGGACCACGTTCTGCCGGAACGTCGCGGCGAACCGCTCGACGTCCTGGGCGAGCCCGCTGTCGATGCCCGCCTCGAAGGCGGCGTGCACGAACTCCGTGCTGATCGCCGCGTGGCTGATGTCCTCGATCTGCCGGCTCGCCGAGTAGAACGGTGTGTACTCCGAGACGCCGGCCTCGCGGGTGTAGCCGGCGTACAGCTCGCCGTACGGCGGCCAGTAGGGCCAGACGTAGGCACTGTCGGCCTCGAGAGTGAGCCCGGCGCGGTACGCGGTGAGCAGCTCGCTCACCCGGGTGCGGTAGCGCTGCTCGCCGGTCGCCCGGTACAGCTCGACCATGACCAGCCCCGGACCCTGACTCTGGTTGTACGGCTGGATCGTGCCGTCGAAGGGAATCGGGGCCCCCTTCGGCCACACGTAGTCGCCAGCTCCGCCCGGGCGCGTCGCGTACTCGCAGTCGTGGAAGGCGACCGCATCCTTCGCCGCACCGAGCAGGTCGAGCGCCGTACGACGGCGCGGTCCGCGGTTCAGGCCCGGCGTCTTCAGCACCATCCGCGCGTACCTGGCGAGCGGGTAGGCGATCATGCCGGTGTGCACCGCGAACACGTAGTACTGCGGGACGAAGGCGATCGTCGCCGCGCGCGGAGCGCTTCGGCGGCGGGGTGACTTCCTGAGGTCGACGGCCGTCCAGCGGACCGCCGGCCCGTACGCCGCGTTCACCGCGGGCACGACGTAGGTGGCCGCGCCGGGATCCAGCGAGACGCCGCGCAGCGTGACGACCGTGGTGGTCGCGGGATTGCGCAGGACCAGGTCGAAGGTGTCGCCGGAGACGTTGAGCACCTCGGCGGTCGACTCCGCGCTCCGCGTTCCGGCCCAGCGCAGCTGGACGGCGGGCTGGCCGGCGCCGTCCGGGAGGACGCCGTGACCAGCGGTGTAGTTGTGCGCGGTCCGCCAGACCTTGCCCGAGCGGCCGCGGTAGTCCTTGACGCCGCGGGCGTGGTCCGTCGTCCGGAGCAGCAGGGCCGCGCGCTCCTCGAAGGTGCGCAGGTACTGCTCGTCCTGGTAGGCCTCGTACATCCGGAGCAGGCCGAGCATGAAGTAGGACTCGCCCCACGCGTACAGACCGGTCTCGTTGTTCGTCGGGTTGCCGGCCAGGTACGCCGACTGGGCGGCCGCGAACGCCGCGGGCGACTCGTAGTCGAGCGCGGCCGTGAAGGGCTGACCGGCCGCGGACGCCGGGCCGGCCGGACCGCCGGTCCAGGCGAGGACGCCGGCGGCGGTGGAGCCGAGGAGGAGGTTGCGCCTGCTGATCGGTGGGGTCATCTCGTTGCCTCACTGGGAGAAGGTGCCGGACGGGACAGGTGCGGGGCTCAGCCTTTGACGGCGCCGCCCATGCTGTTGAGGATGCGTTTCTGCAGCAGCAGGAAGATCACGACGATGGGCAGCAGCGAGATCACCGTGCCGGCCGCCAGACCGCGGACGTCGGTCCCGCTGACGCCGGTCAGGTAGGCGATGCCGAGGGCGACCGGGAACTTGGACTGGCTGGTCAGCGTGATCATCGGCCAGATGAAGCTGTTCCAGACCGAGACGAAACCCAGGATCGCGAGCACCGCCAGGGTCGGCGCGACGATCGGGACCGCGATCCGCCAGAAGATCGCGAACTCGTTCGCGCCGTCCACCCGGGCCGCCTCCACCACCTCGTCGGGAATCTGCGCGAAGGCCTGGCGGAGCAGGAAGATGCCGAGCGAGGACAGGATCGCGGGCAGGATGACCGAGGCGAAGGTGTCGGTCAGCCCCAGCTGGCCCATCACCAGGAAGCGCGGGATCAGCATCAGCTCGCCCGGCAGGAACATGATCGACAGGAACAGCATGAAGAACAGCGACCGGCCGCGGAAGGCGATCCGGGCCAGCGGGTACGCCGTCAGCGCGGAGACGATCAGGTAGATCGGCACGGTGACGCCGACGTAGATCAGCGAGTTCACCAGGAACCGGGCGAACGGGACGGTCGTCCAGGCTTCCTTGAACCAGTCGAGCACCGGTGGGCGCGGGATCAGGTCCGGCGGGAAACCGAAGACGTCCTGGGCGGCCGACTTGGTGGCCGAGCTGAGCAGGATCAGGAACGGGCCGACGAACAGCGCCGCGACCGCGAACAGCAGCACGTAGAGGCCGATCCGCCGGACCGTGCGGCGCGTCGCCATCAGCGGTCCCTCCGGCGGGTCACCACGAGGTTGGCCGCCGCGATCACGATCATGATCGCCCACAGCACCAGACCGACCGCGCTGGCGTAGCCCATGTCGTAGTCCTGGAAGGCTTTCGACCAGATGTAGTAGCCGAGGGTGAGGGTCGAGTCGAGCGGGCCGCCGCGGGTCAGCACGTAGACGGACTCGAAGGCCTTCATCGCCTCGAGCATGCTCAGGATCAGCGTGACCGCGAAGGTGGGCAGCAGCGCCGGGACGATCACGTGCCGCAGCCGCTGGCGCGCGTTCGCACCGTCGATCCGGGCGGCCTCGACCTGGTCGGTGGGCACGGCCTGCAGACCGGCGAGATAGATCATCATGAACAGGCCCATGTTCTTCCAGCCCTCCAGCAGCACCACGGTGGGCAGCGCCCAGGCGCGGTCGAGCAGGAAGTCGATCGGGCCGAGGCCGGCCAGCCCGAGCAGCCAGTTGACGACGCCCTCACGGTCGAAGACGTAGCGCCAGGCCACGGCGACGGCGACCATCGACGTGATCACCGGCAGGTAGTACAGCATCCGGAACGCCTGGATCCCGCGCAGCTTGACGTTCACCAGCATCGCCAGGAACAGCGGGGCGACCACGGTGAGCGGCAGGAACATCACCAGGAACAGCAGCGAGTTCCGCAGCGCCAGGAAGAAGCGCGGGTCGTGGGCCAGCGTGGCGAAGTTGTCCAGCCCCGTCCAGCGGACCGGGCTGACGATGTCGTAGTCGGAGAAGGCCAGCTGGATCGCGATCACCGCGGGCCAGGCGAACATCGCGGCGTACATCAGCAGCCCGGGCAGCATGAACAGGTACGGCGTGTACCAGTGCTGGCCGACGACCCGGCCACTGAGACCCGGCATAGCGCGTCCCCTCATGTCTGAAACCTGGCTTCTGGATTCGCAATTTTCACGACCGTAGCTCACAACGGCAGGACTCGCCAGCGCTAACTCTCCCAAATTTTCCTGAGAAAATCCCAGCCGACCGGTTGACGAATCACGGCGACATCCGAACACTGTGATGTCTAGAAGTAGTGTTTAGGACATCCACTCAACTGGGAGAACGTCATGGCGCGAGCTGTTCGATCCTCGGTGCGGGCCCGCTTCGCCACCGCCGTGGCGCTGGCCGTGGCGCTGCCGCTCACGCTCGCGGCCTGCGTCTCCGGCAACCCGGCGAGCCAGGACGCTCCGGAGCAGTCCGGGGACGCCTACTCGGGCGAGGTCGAGTGGTGGACGATCAACCTGCAGAAGAACTACGGGCCGGACATCCAGAAGATGATCGACGCCTACCGGTCGGCGCACCCCGACGTGACCATCAAGTGGGTGGACGTCCCGGGCCAGGACATCACCACCAAGTTGCTGGCCTCGATCGCGAGCGGCAACGTGCCGGACGCGGTCAACTACACCTCGGCCACGACCGGGTTGTTCGCCGGATCGATGGCCGACCTGAACAAGTACTTCAGCGCCGAGGAGCTGGCGGCGTACGCGCCCGGTCTCGCCGGCCCCCTGGTCACCAAGGACGGCCGGCGGATCGCCGTCCCCTGGTACAACGGCGGCACGTCGCTGGGCTTCTACAACAGCGACCTGCTGACCTCCGCGGGGTTCAGCACGGCCAAGCCGCCCAAGTCGTACGACGACGCGCTCGCTCTGGCCAAGACCTACCACCAGTCCTCCGGCAAGGCCGCCACGAACTTCATGGCCTACAGCAACGTTGTGCAGGGCAACGACATTGCCCTGCTCTCGGAGGACCGGACGAAGGCGGCCTTCAACACCGCCGAGACGGTCGCGCTGCTGGAGAAGTTCAAGACCTCCTTCGACTCGGGCGCGATCGCCCCCGGCAGCCTCGGCGCCAACCAGCGCGAGCTGCCGCAGTCGCTGGAGAACCGGCAGATCGCGTTCAACCCGCTCGCCACCTCCAGCACCCTGCTGAACGTCGAGAAGAACTCCCCGGCGGTCTACAAGTCCATCGCGGTCGCACCGCCGGTCAGCGGCAAGTCCGGCAAGTACTACCTGCCCGGCCAGCAGGTCTTCGGCATCCCGGCGAAGTCGGGCAACCAGGCCGCCGCGGCCGCGTGGATCAAGTTCGTCACGTCGTCGGAGCAGCAGCTGGCGCTCTGCAAGCTGGTACCGATCTACCCGTCCACGCTGAAGACGCTCGAGGACCCGTTCTTCACCGACATCAGCGGCAGCACACCGGCCGACCAGGCCCGCAAGATCCTGCGGGACACCTTCGGCAACAGCGTCGACGCGTCGCTGGGCTCGGGCAACGACGAGCAGCTGCGCGAACTGTTCGACCAGCAGGTCCGGGCCTTCATGTCCGGGACGAAGTCCGCACAGCAAGCGCTGGACGCCGCCGAAACGGCGTGGAACAGCGCCCTCGCGAAGGGCAAGTGACCAGCATGGACCAGCTCCGGATCGGCATCGTCGGCGCCGGGATCATGGGTCGGGCGAACGCGCTGTCCCTGTCGGCCGTCGCCGGGGTCGAGGTCACGGCGTGCACCAGCCGCTCGGCCGACGGCGCCGGTCGGCTCGCCGACGAGATCCAGGAGCGCGGTGCTCCCCGGCCGGCGATCCGCCCGGACCTGGACGCCCTGCTGCGCGACGACCAGGTCGACGCCGTCGTGCTCACCACGCCGGACCACCTGCACGGCGAGATGATGGTGCGGGCGGCCGACGCCGGCAAGCACATCCTCGTCGAGAAGCCGCTCACCACGTCCGTGGCGGAGGCGGACGCGGCGGTCGCCGCCGTACGGCGCAACGGCGTGGTGGCGATGTGCCTGTTCAACCATCGCTGGGTCCCCGCCTACGCCCAGGCGCACGAGCTGCTCGCCGGCCTCGGTGAGCCGGCGGTCGCCTACGCCCGCAAGGACGACACGATCTTCGTGCCGACCGAGATGCTCTCGTGGGCCGACCGGACGACCTGTGCCTGGTTCCTGTCCAGCCACGACATCGACCTGGTCTCCTGGCTGCTGCGCGACCAGGTCAGCCGCGTCTACGCCACCGCGCGCTGGGGCAAGCTGCGCTCGCTCGGGATCGACACCCCCGACGCGATCCAGATCCAGGCCGAGTACTCGCGCGGTGCCGTGGCGACGTTCGAGTCGGCCTGGATCTACCCGAACACCTTCCCGACCATGGTCGACTCCTACGTCTCGGTCGTCGCCGAGGACGGCGTGGTCCAGCTGGACCGGCAGAAGGAGAGCGTCGTGGTCGCCCGCGAGGACGGCTACAGCTACCCGCGGAACATGCTGCAGCGGGTGATGCACGGCATTCCGGCCGGCGCGTACGCCGACGCGATCGCGCACTGGATCTCCTGCTGCCGCACCGGCGCGCAGCCGCTGATCACGATCGAGAGCAGCCGCAACGTGACCGCCGTACTGGAAGCCGCGCACACCTCGATCGCGACCCGGCAGCCCGTCGACGTCTCGATGCTCGCCGATCCCGGGGCCCGGTGAAGGAGATCGCCACCCAGTCCGCCGGCCCCGAGAAGGCCCGGCACATCGACGGCCGGATCAACCGGATCGGCACCGGTGACCTGATCAAGGCCTTCGGCTCGCCGTCCGGGGTCGACGACCTCGCCACGCTGCGCGCCTTCGTGGCCGGCCGAATGCGCAGACCGGCCTGGCCGTTGCGCGAGTGGACCGAAGCGATCCGTTCCCGGCCCGCGGCCGACGCGGTGCTGATCGACGCGACCGCGCTGCTCAGTGGAGTCGACGTGACCGGCACCGAGCACGGCCGCTCCCGGCGGTACGGCTTCCACTACCTGGACTGGCTGGTGCCGGGCGTGCACGCCTGGCTGCTGACCGGGGAGGGCCGCTACCTCGAAGCCTTCGAGAAGCACCTGGAGGACTGGGTCGAGCAGCGCGACTCTGTCACCGGCGAGTGGCCCGGGCTCGATGTGATCTGGTACTCCCTCGGCACCTGGGCCCGCTGCCGCAGTCTCCTGCCCACGCTCGAGGTTCTCACCGCTTCACCGTTGTCCGACCGTGCGTGGGGCGGACTGGTCAGCACTCTGGTCGGCGGCGCGCGCTGGGCGTACGACGAGCACGACGCCTTCCGGCACGGCAACTGGCAACTCGTCTGCGCCACGGAGCTCCTGCACATCAGCGCCGTACTGCCGGATCTGGCCGAGGCCGCGAGCTGGGCCGAGCGTGCGCGCCTGCGGATCGACGAGCACCTGCTGCTGGACGTCTATCCCGACGGCGGACACTACGAACGCTCTCCGGGCTACCACAAGATGTGCCTGACCTCGCTGCAGCTGGCCGCTGTCGTCGACTCCCGGTACGGGTCCGGAGAACTGGCCCGGCACCCGAAGCTGACGGCGATGTACGACTGGCTGCGCGAGCTCGTCTCGCCGAACGGCTGGATCCCCCACCTGCAGGACAGCCACGTCGAGTGGCCGGCCCGGAGTCTGCTGCGGGGAAGCTACGTGCTCGACAACCCCGTCCTGGCAAGCTCCGCCGCGCAATGGCTGAGCCCGGAGGAGTTCGCCGAAGAGGCGGCCATGCTTCCGGCCTGGACGGACACCGCCAGGCAGGCCCGATGGACGAGCACGCTCGCGTCAGCCGTCAGCACCCCTGCTCCCGCGCCGCAGCGCACCTCCGTCCTGGGCTATTCCGGGTACGTCGTCCTGCGCGCGGGCGATTTGCGCGCCGTGATCAACTGCGGGCCGCACATCGAGCACGAGCTGGAGTCGCACTCGCACCGCGCTGTACTCGACTTCGTGCTCGAGGGGCAGCACCGGCCGCTGCTGTGGGAGGCCGGCGGTCCGCCCAGCTACGACGACCCGGAGTACCTGTCCTGGTACCAGTCCGGCCGCGGGCACAACACCGTGCTGGTGGACGGACAGGAGCTGAGCACCGATCGTGTGGTGAGCACCGACCCGCTGGTCGACACCGATCTCCTGGCCGTCTTCACCGGACGCCACCAGGGCAACGGCGTACCGCAGGCCCGCACGATCGCGATGGTCCGGGAAGAGCCGTCGTACCTGGTCGTCACCGACAGCACACCAGGCCTTGACGGGCAGCACACCTTCCGCGCCTGCTGGCAGGCGCTCGACCCCTGGCGGCAGGTGGGCCCACTCGCCTTCGACACCACGGGTCCCGACGGTTCGGGGCTCCTCCTGCTCGAGGCCGGCGACCCGGAGACGACAGCGGTCGAAACGCTTGAGGGGACGGCTCGCCGGCCGGACCTGGTGCGCCCGGAAGCGCGGTACGAACCGCTGCACACATTGGCGCTCGACCGCGATCGCGGGGCCTTTACCACGGTGCTCGTCCCGCACACGGGGACCGAGTCGCCCAGCGTGACCGTCGTCCGGAGCTGGGCGACGTTGACCATCGACCACGGCCACACGGTCGATCGAGTCGGCACCAACCACTGGGTACGCACGCGGCGGGACGCAGGCGAACAGTTGTCCTGGGCAACGGGTTGGCAGGTTCGCGAGCTGGCCGACCGCGGCCGGCCGCTGTTCCGCAGTGCCGCGCCCGTCGATGTCGAGGCCACTCTGCGGGACGGCCGGCTGCAGCTGGCCGTGACCGCGTCCGGCCGTTGCCGGATCTGGATCCGCGTGGGTCAGGACGGCGAGGTCCGGCTGAACGGCGTACCGGTGACGACCGTCAGCGACGAGGCGGGCTGGGCGGATCTCACGCTCCCGTACGCCGGACGCTGGACCATCGAGGGGGCGACCCATGCCTGACGACGTCACCAGCGGCTGGTTCGACGCGCACATCGTGACCGGTGCGCACCCGGCGGCCCTGCTGCAGCCGACCGACCGGGACGCGATCGCGACCCACCTCGCCACGTATGAGCTGTCCGGAGCTCTCGTCAGCGCGATGGCCTCGTGGCTGCACGACCCGCTGACCGGCAACGCCGAGGCCAGCGCCGTCGCCGACGACCTGGCCGACCAGGGCGTCCTGGCCTGCTGGACGGCGGTGCCGCCGGTCCACGGCGAGCCGCACACGCTCGGCGGGCTGGTCGGCCAAGCCGCGGACGGGGAAGGAGTCGGGGCGTTCCGGCTCCATCCCCGGTCGCACGGGTACTCGCCCGTGTCCGCCGCGATGGACGAGTTCTACTCGGCTCTCGCGGTCACCGGCCTGCCGCTCTGCGTGGACGCCGCTGAGCTCGACTGGTCCCAGCTCGCGGTGATCGCGACCCGCTTTCCCACGTTGCGGATCGTCGTCTCTCAGGTCGGGTACCGGGAGCTGCGCAACCTCTCGGCGGCCCTGCGCGACCACGACAACCTGTCCGTCGACCTGGTCAACTTCGCGGCCCATCAGGCCGTGGAGTGGCTGGCCGCCAACGGTCTCGCCGACCGCCTGCTGTTCGCCACCGGGCTGGGGCTGCGCGATCCCGCCGAGAGCATCGTCCGGCTCGCCTGGTCGGGCGTCGACGACGCCACGGTCCGCCGGATCGGCTCCGGCAACGCGGCCGGGCTGTTCGCGGGACGGTTGCCTGCTGCTGTCGGGGGGCAACGATGATCGGCCGCCGGCCACCGGCCGGGCGCCAGGTGATCGACGTCCACGCGCACCTCGGCCCGTACTCGCTGTTCCACATTCCGGAGCCCGGCGCACGGCAGATGGTCGACGTGATGGACCGGACCGGGACCCAGGTCGCCGTGGTCGCGGCGAACCGCGGCATCCAGCAGGACGCCCACCTCGGCAACACCGAGACGCTGGCCGCGGTGGACGCCCACCCGGGCCGGATCGCGGCGTACGCGGTGATCAATCCGTGGCAGGACCCGGACCGCGAGCTCGAACGGCTCGCGGCCGACGACCGCTTCGTCGGGATCAAGGTGCACCCGTCGCTGCACCAGTACCCCGTGACCGGTGCGCGGTACGCCGCCGTGTGGGCGTTCGCCGCGGAGACCGGCTGCCCCGTGCTCAGCCACTCGGAGCACCGTTCGGCGTACGACGCGCCGGTGCTGTTCGAGACCGTCGCCGACAGGTACCCCGACGCTCAGGTGATCCTCGGCCACGCGGGCATCAGTCCGGCCGGCGTCGACGAAGCGGTCGCCGCCGCGAGCCGCCATTCCTCGCTCTGGCTCGAGGTGTGCGGATCGCAGATGACCGGCCAGTTGATCACCGGCATGGTCGAGCAGGTCGGGAGCCGGCGGGTGCTGTTCGGCTCCGACTTCCCCTTCATCGACCAGCGGATGTCGCTCGGCCGGGTGGTCTACGCGTCGCTGACCGAGGACGAGCGCGAAGATGTCCTCGGTGGGAACGCCCACCGTCTGTTCCGGTGGCGCCCGCTGCCGGGTGATCCGGGGGAGCCTCGATGAGCGACGACACCGACAGTTCCGCGGCCGGCGAACGCCTTCCACCGGTGGTGGTCGGGCTGTTCGGCCCGCGCCGGCTGGTCAAGACGATGGCCGAGGCCGGTCAGCAGGTCGCCGAGCGGCACGCCCCGAACCGGGTCAAGTTCGTCACCGGCGGGTACGACGACCAGGCCGAGGCCGAGGACCGCTACCGGCGGCTGCGCGACCGGATCGACTCCGCCGTGTTCCCCGGCCCCTGGCAGTTCGACCTGGCCGCGGACGGGCACTGGCTGACGGTCCCGTCCACGCACCTCCCGCTGACCGGCGCCGCCCTGTACGCCGCCCTGCTGCGCGCCTCGCTGACCATCGACGACGTCGACCTGAGCCGGGTGAGTATCGACTCCCTGGCTGCGGCCGACGTCGAGGAGGCGTACGCCGAGATCGGGCTCGACACCACGCACGTGCACGACATCCCGTACGACGGCCCCGAGTCCGTGGCGGGCTTCGTGGCCTTCCACCGGGCGAAGCGGGAGCAGGGCAGCACCCTGGCCCTGACCACGATCCTCTCGGTCGAGCGCGAGCTGCGGTCGCACGGCGTACCGGTGCTCCGGATCGCTCCGACCCGGTCCAGCGTGCGCGACGCCTTGGAGACGGCGGTGCTGCTCGGGCAGGGCACCCGGATGGGCGCGCACCAGATCGCGATGATCGCCGTCCAGCTGATCCCGACCGGTACGTCGCGCACCGAGTCCGGCGACTACTGGCAGCAGGAGCTCGCCCTGTCGACCCACCAGCGGCTGCTGTCGGAAGCGCGCCAGGTCGGGGCGACGGTGGCACGGCGCTCGGACACGCTCTTCCTGGTCACCACCACCCACGGCGCCCTGGTCCAGCTGACCGAGCAGTTCAGCACCGCGCCCTTCCTGAGCGCGCTGACGGCTCAGCTCGGCGTACCGGTGGCTGTCGGAGCCGGCACCGGCCAGACCGCACGGGCGGCCGAGGCCAACGCGCTGATGGCGGTCGAGGACTCGGTCAGTCGCGCGGGCCGGGTCGCGGTCTACCTCGACGACGCGAACGCGCGGACCGACCTCCCACCCGGCACCGGCCGCGCGGTCACCGAGTCCGCGCCGCAGGACGGCGCCCCGCCGATCGATCCGCGCGCGATCGAGATCGTCACCTCGATCGCCGCCGCGACCGGCGCCGGTCCCCAGGTGATCGCCGACGTCGAGACCGTCGCCGAGATCATGCAGGTCACCCAGCGGACCGGTCGCCGGATGCTCAAGGAACTGGTCGACGCCGGGCTCGCCTGGCCGCTGCCTCCCGCCCGGTCGAGCGGTGGCGGGCGGCCGCGCCAGCAGTTCCGGTTACTCACCGAGAAGCTCGAATAACCCCGACCCACGGAGGAACCATGCCGAGCACCGTTGCCCGAGGTTTCGAGCAGGCCGACCAGTTGTACGCCCGCGCCCAGCGGTCGCTCGCCGGCGGTGTCTCGAGCGACGCCCGTCGCGCGGCCGGGACGCCGCTGTTCGTCGACCATGCCAAGGGCGCCGAGCTCTGGGACGTCGACGGCAACCGCTACCTCGACTACGTGCTCGGCCAAGGCCCCAACTTGCTCGGCCACGCGTCCCCGCTGGTCGCCGAAGCGGTCACGGCCCAGGTCAGCCGGGGCATCGCGTACGCCGCCCAGCACGAACTGGAGGCGGTCGTCGCCGAGCAGCTCTGCGCGATGGTCCCGTCGGCGGAGCTGGTGCGGTTCAACAGCGTCGGGTCGGAAGCCGTGCACGGCGCCATCCGGCTGGCCCGCGGGCACACCGGGCGGCCGAAGATCGTCAAGTTCGAGGGCAACTACCACGGCTGGCTCGAGCCGGTGCTCTACAGCGTGCACCCCGACCTCGCCTCGGCCGGCGACGCCCGGCACCCGAACGCGGTCGACGGTACGGCGGGCCAGCCGCGCGACGGCGCGGCCGACCTGATCGTGCTGCCCTACAACGACCTCGACGCGGTGGCGGCGGTGTTCGCCGAGTCCGGCGACCAGATCGCCGCCGTGATCCTCGAGCCCCTGCTCTGCAACACCGGGTGCATCACTCCGGGCCCCGGCTATCTCGAAGGGCTGCGGGACCTGACCCGGCAGTACGGCGCGCTGCTGGTCTTCGACGAGATCATCTCCGGCTTCCGGGTCGCGCCCGGCGGCGCCCAGGAGCTGCTCGGCGTCGTACCGGACCTGTCGGCGTTCGGCAAGGCGATGGCCGGTGGCATGCAGGTGTCGGCGCTGGTCGGTTCGCGCGAGGTGATGGGGTCGATCGCGGATGGGACGGTGGCGCACGCGGGGACCTTCAACTCGCACCCGGTCGCGATGGCCGCGGCCGACGCGGTCCTCCGGCACCTCGACGAACAGCGCGACGCGGTCTACCCGCCGCTGGTCGCCCGCGGCCGGCAACTGATGGCCGGACTGCGGGCGGCGGGCGAGCGGCACGGCGTACCGCTGCTGGTCGACGGGCCCGGCCCGGTCTTCCAGACCTGCGTGACCGACCAGGCGGCGGTCACCGACTACCGGTCGTTCGCCGCCTGTGACCGCGCGACGATGGGTCGCTTCCACGCCGGGCTGTTCGCGCAGGGCATCAGCATCGTCCCGCGCGGCCTGTGGTTCCTGTCCACCGAGCACACCGGCGAGCAGATCGAGGAGACGATCGCGATCGCGGACGCCGTACTGGCCGGGCTGTGACTACGGCATCAGCTGGCCGCCGTTGACCTCGACGATCTGGCCGGTGACGTAGGAGGCCATCGCGTCGGAGGCCAGGTAGAGGATCGTGCCGACGCACTCGTGCGGGGTGCCGGTGCGGCCCATCGGGATGGTGGTGAGCATGGCCTTCATTTGCTCCTGACCGGTGTGGCGATCGTGGAACGGGGTGCTGATGACGCCGGGCGAGATCGCGTTGACGCGGATGCCGTCGGGGGCGAGCTCCTTGGCCAGACCGCGGGTGAAGGTGCTGACGGCGCCCTTGCTGGTCGCGTAGACGACCGAGCCGCCGCCTCCGCCGTGCCGGCCGGCGATCGAGGTGACGTTGACGATCGCGCCGTTGCCCTGCTCGCGGAACACCGGCACGATCCGCCGGCTCATCGCGAACACCGAGGTCAGGTTCACGTCGAGGATCCGGTGGAACTCGTCGTCCGGTACGTCGGCGACCGCGGCCCGCTTGACCAGGTCACCGGCGTTGTTGACCAGGACGTCGATGCGGCCGTGCTTGGCCAGTACGGCGTCGATCAGCGCGGCGGCCGCGTCACTGTCGGCGAGGTCGGCCTGGTGGACCGAGCCGCTGCCGCCGGCGGTGTTCACGGCGTTCAGCGTGTGCTGCGCGCCGGACTCGTTGGCGTGGAAGTGCAGCGCGACCGTCGCACCGGCCTCCGCGAACCCGACGGCCGCGGCCGCCCCGATCCCGCTGCTGGCGCCGGTGACGAGCACAACCTGGTCCGAGAAGTCGAGAAATCGCATACCCCCATCCTGCCGGACCGCCCGGGCACCGGCGGACCGCGGAGCCCCGACCCGCCGAGCCGGAGGCGGGGCCAAGAAAACAAAGTATGTTCGATGAATGGGTTACGACCTGGCGACGCTCGAACTCCGGCGGTGGCGAGTGGCTGACGCGTTGCGCCTGACGGCGGCGCACGCGGATCCGGACATGGCCAACCAGGGCGGCATCCGCGACACCGCCAGCGCGGTCGACTGGATCGGCCGGGTCGCCGACCTCGACAACGGCCACGTGTACGCCGTCGCCGACGGCGAGGACCACCCGGTCGGCTGCGTCGCGGTCACCAACATCGACCGCCACCAGGTCGGCTGGACCTGGTACTGGACCATCGCCGAGGTCCGCGGCCAGGGCATCGCCCGCGACGCCCTCCGCGCACTCGCCGACTGGGCCCACCACGACGCCGGCCTCTACCGCCTGGAGCTCGGCCACCGCACCAACAACCCAGCCTCCTGCGGCGTCGCCGCCGGCGCCGGCTTCCTGTACGAGGGCCTGGAACGCGAACGCCTCGCCTACGACGGCACCCGCTACGACGTAGAACGCCACGCCCGGTTGGTCTCGGACCCGCTGACGACACCGGAGCGCCCGGTCACCATCAGCACCTGACGGCGACCCGCCCCTCAGGACCCCGTCTCGACTACACCCGCGACACCTGTCGCCGCGTCCTCGCCCGCGTCGGCGACCGGAACTCCCGCACTGCCATCACCCCGAGCCCGGCCGACGGGACGCACCAGAACAGCGCGCTCACCCAGTCCCGCTCGACGAGCACCGCGAGCAGCCAGCATCAGCAACGCCACCGCCGCGAGCAGCCAGCGCTTCACCTTCATGAGTGGATGCTAGGTGCTCGCCCAGGTCGGGGACAGGCGTTGCGAGAGGCGGCGTGGGCCGGGAGACCATACGGTTGGGGTATGGGTAAAGGCAACCGGTTGTCGTTCTTCTCGTTGGTGATCGGTGGGGCGGCGGGGTTCGGGTTGCTGTGGATCACCCGGCGGGCCTGGGACGACTGCGGCGTGAAGGTCAACGGCGTCGGCAACGGGCCGACGTTGCTGTTCGTCGGGCTTCCGGTCGCGATGGTCGTGAACATCGTGCTGTTCAGCGTCGTCTGGCGGGTGATGAAGAAGGGCGGCGGCGGCAAGTTCCTGATGCCGCTGATCGGCGCCCTCGTGGCGATCGCCATCGCCGACCTGGCCCTCTTCTCCTGGGCTGGTACGCCGGCCGGCATGGCCGCGCCGATCTGCCCGGGGAACGTCCCCGCGTGGTGGCCGGAGTGGATCCCCACCTGAGCTGACTGGAGGCCGGCCCGGGGGTCTGTCGCGAGGGTCCGGTCGAGCGCCACAGCCATCAACTCAACCCGATATCCCCAGCCGCCCGGCCAGCGCCTGCGCGTCGTACGGCGCCCGCACCTTCGCGTCGTTGTCGAAGTACGCGAACACCTCGCGCTGCCGCCGCGGCGCCGGCGATCCGACCCGTTGCCCGTCGGTCGGCGTCCGCCCGCCGTGCCACGTCCTGATCCGCCCCGCCCACCGTTCCAGCGCGGCATCGTCGTACCCACTCACGTACAGCTCATCCGCCCCATGCAACCGCACATAGACGAAGTCCGACGCCGTCACGTCGTCCAGCATCGGCCACTTCCCCGCTGTATCGGCGCAAACCAGCCCGATGTCGTGCTCCCGCAGCAACTCCACGAACCGACCATTCTCGTACGACGAATGCCGCACCTCCAGCGCGTGCCGCACCGACCGATCAATCGATGCCTCCAGCAACGACCGGTCCGTCATCCGCTCGTTGTGCCCCCGCGCCAGCACCGCCGCCTCACCAGTTGTCCGAGGCAACAACTCGAAGAACCGCGCGAGCCGCTGCTCGTCGTACCCCAAGGTCCCCGGCAGCTGCCAGAGCACCGGCCCGAGCTTCTCCCCCAGCGCGAGCACCCCGGAGGCGAAGAAGTTCGCCAGTGGCGTCCCGACGTCCTCGAGCTTCTTCATCTGCGTGATGAACCGCGGCCCCTTGACCGAGAACACGAACCCCGGCGGCGTCTCGTCGTACCAGCGCTGGTACGACGAGGGCCGCTGCAGCGAGTAGAACGACCCGTTCAGCTCGATCGAGTTCAACCGCCGCGACGCGTACTCCAGCTCGGCCCGCTGCGGCAGCCCGTCCGGGTAGAACACCTTCCGCCAGGGCGCGTACCGCCATCCCGAGATGCCCACCCGGTACGGACCGTCCTCCCAGCGTTCCATCCCGGCGAGTGGTCAGCCGAGCTTGCGCAGCAGCGGTACGACGTCCTCGGTGAACTGGGTCAGGAAGCGTTCCTGGTCGTGGCCGGGGCCGTGGACCACGAAGTGGTTGAACCCGGCATCCAAGTACGGCTGGAACTGCTGGACGACCTCTTCGGGGTCGGAGGCAACGATCCAGCGCTTGGCGACCTGCTCGATCGGCAGCTCGTCGGCGAGTCGCTCCATCTCGGTCGCGCTGTCCACGCTGTGCTTCTGCTCCGGCGTCAGCGACAGCGGCGCCCAGAACCGGGTGTTCTCCAGCGCGTGCTCCGGGTCGCGGTCGTAGGAGAGCTTGACCTCGAGCATCCGGTCGACGTCCTCGAACTTCTTGCCGGCCTTCTCCGCGCCCTCGCGCACGGCCGGCATCAGCTTGTCGTTGTAGAGCTCCATGCCCTTGCCCGACGTCGCGATGAACCCGTCGCCCGCGCGGCCGGCGTACTTGGCGACCAGCGGTCCGCCCGCGGCCACGTAGATCTTCAGCGGCGTCTCCGGGCGGTCGTAGATCGACGCCTCGACGGTCTTGTAGAACGGCCCGTCGGAGCTGACCGACTCCTGCGTCCACAGCGCGCGGATCAGGTCGACCGACTCGCGCAGCCGCGCGAACCGCTCCTTGAACTCGGGCCACTCACGGCCCGACACGGCGATCTCGTTCAGCGCCTCGCCGCTGCCGACGCCGAGCATGATCCGGCCCGGGTACAGCACGCCGAGGGTCGCGAACGCCTGGGCAATCACGGCCGGGTTGTAGCGGAACGTCGGCGTCAGCACCGACGTACCGATCAGCACCCGGTTCGTGCGCTCGCCGACCGCGGCCATCCAGGCCAGCGCGAACGGCGCGTGCCCGCCCTCGTGCCGCCAGGGCAGGAAGTGGTCGGAGACCGTGACGCTGTCCAGCCCGAGCTCCTCCGCGCGTACCGCGTACTCGACCAGGTCCCGCGGTCCGAACTGCTCCGCCGACGCCTTGTAACCGATCCGAATGCCCACCGTCTCGCTCCTCCGTCGTAGTCCGTCCACCGAGTGACAACCCGCGCACCGCGCGTTCTATGCCGCCACTGGTGTGTCGCCACCGTACTGCGCCGGGCGTTCGCGTGAACGAGGCGCCGAGAGGCAGCCCACGACGCCGTACGACGGTCAGCTGGTCTGGCGCCAGATGTCGTTGACGACCTTCTGGGCGCCCGGCTCCTCACCCGGCGCGGCGACGGCGGCCGTGCCGACCAGCCACCAACGGCCCTGGGAGCTGAAGACGTGGCTCATCACCAGCGTGTACGGCTTGTTGGTGACGGCGTACCAGGTCGCGCTGTCCCGCCGGGTGGTCGGAGCGGAGGTCTTGTACGTCGTGCTCCACTCCTTGTCGAACGCCGCCCGGCCGGCCAGGCACGCCGCCTGGTCGGTGCACGGCCGGAGCGCGATCCGCAGGTCGATCCCTGCCTTCGCCGGGTTCGTCCCGGTGAGCACGCGGCGGTAGATCGTCGTCGACGACTCCGTGGCCTGCTTCTCGTCGAGCACCGGCGGCTCCGGGAAGCCGAACTCGAACGGCAGGTCCAGCTGCCGCGCGACCTGAAGGTCCGCGCCCGGCGGGTAGATCGCGCCGACCACCGGCGCGAACGGCCCGGACCGGGACCACGGCACGGAGGTCACCTTGTCGATCCCCGGGCTGAGCACGCCCGTCGGCAACGCGGCCGGACTGACCGCGGCCGGCGGCGGGACGGCCGGGTCGACCTCCGAGGTCGCGCTCTTGATGGCGGCGCCGATGGAGTAGGTGATGCTGAACACGGCGAGCACCACGACCACCGCCACGAGATAAGGCCACTTCTTGGAGGTGCGGGTCGCCTGCGCAGGCCCGCCGGGGCCCGCCGCGCCGGCGGAGCCCGGCGGACCGGCGGAGCCCGGCAGACCGGCGGAGCCCGGCGGACCGGCGGGGCTCGCCGGGGCGGCGGAGGCGGCGTGCGGCTCCCGCTCACCACCCGGGATCGGGGCAGCGCCGTACGGCGTGAGCTGTTCGCGGACCGCGGCCAGGGACTGCTCGTCGTTGCCGAGCAGGCCGTCGAGCGGGTCGAGCAGGCGCTCGGCGCCGGACTGGCCCGGGACGAGCTGCGTGACGGCGTACGGCCTGGTGGCGGTGAGGTTGGCGGCCCAGAGCGGGAGCTCCTGGCGCTCCGGCTCGAGCGCGGCGGTCCGGCTGGCCTGGCTGAGGCGGTCGCGGACCGCGGGGTCGTCGGCGCCGGCCGCGCTCAGCACGAGGACGACGACCTCCATCCCGGTGAACGACCGTCCGCGCCAGATCTCGGCGAGCGGGTGGTCCAGCAGCCGCTGGTCGAGCTCGTACCCGGAGATCTCCGGCGCGCTGTTCACTTCGCCTCCCAGACGGCCCGGTCGGCCAGGACGAGTGCGGCCTGCTCGGCCTTGTCGGGCGCGACCGGATGCGCCTCGTAGTCCACCTGGACGACGAGGTCGTCGCGCAGCACGACCACCGACACCTTCCAGTCCTCGCCGCCGGTCCGCCCGAGGCGGTCGATCCTCGTCGGGTAGTGCCGGCCGGGCGTGAGCTCGCCCTTCTCGCGGTCGAACGCCTTGCGCGCCATCTGGTCCGGCCGGAACGGCGGTTCGCCCTCGCCGCCGAGCTTCCCGGCGTACGGCGTGATCTGGACGTTGACCGTCGCGCCGGTGTAGGTCCGCTGACCCGACTCCTCGGCGACCGCGCGGCAGCGCACCTCGCCGGTGCCGGTCTGCGCGAACACCGGAGAAGATGCCTTGGGCAACAACCCGGAGATGTCGCCGAGCCGCTCGCACAGGTCGGCCGGCAGTTTGCGCGCGCCGGCGACGTCGTCCTCGTGCACCGGCTCACCGGCGGCGAACCCGATCCCCAGCCCCGCGACCAGCGCCACCCCGGAGGCGATCAGCGCACCCCGCACCACTCCACCAGCCATGCCCCAGACCCTAGCCACGCGGAAGCTCTCCCTTACCGATCACGTTTCCGGCCGCCCGGCAACGCGTCTTAGACGACAGCACCCGCGATCCGGTTCCCCCGCGTTTCCAGAAACCTGTACGGCGTACCGGAACTCAGCCCAGCAGGGTTTTGACCGTGCCGCCGGACTCGCTCAGCTTGCTGCCGAGTCCGGACAGGGCCTCGCCGACCGAGGCCAGGATGCCGGACAGGTCCTCCAGGTTGCCGGCCAGGCTCTCGATCTCGGTCGCGACACCACTGACCTGCCCGCTGCCGTCGTTCAGCCGCTTGGCCGCCGCGTCACCGACGCCGGGGATCTTGTCCAGCTCACCGGCCAGCCCGGACAGCATCCCGGCCGCGTCCTTCAGCCGGTCGCGGGCCGCGTTCATCGTGGTCGCGCTGCCGCTGAGCGCCTTCCGCGCGCCACCCTCGCCGTCGTCCCCGACCAGCGCACCGGCCGCCTTCGCCGCCTGCTCGCCGGCCTCGGCCAGCCCGCCACCGATCGTCTTCAGCAGCTCCGGCAGCTTGCCGATGAACGCGAGCGCGTCGTCCGGCAGGTCCTTGACCAGCTGGAGGACCTTCTCGAAGTCGTCGGAGTTCTCGAGCACGAACCCGACGGCCTTCTTCACGTCGTTGAGATCCCGCCCACCGAGCAGATCACCGATGTCCATGCCGCGAAATCTAGCCCTCGCCGGCCCGCCGTCCCGCCGTCCCGCGCCCGCTCACCCCCGATTAGCACCAAGAGCCGGTCTCGATGTATCGTTTTCGTCGTTGCCTGCGCTCGTAGCTCAACGGATAGAGCATCTGACTACGGATCAGAAGGTTGGGGGTTCGAATCCCTCCGAGCGCGCCAGCAGAAGACCAGGTCCATCAGGTGGATGACCTGGTCTTTTGTCATTCCCAGGACATGCCGAGAGGGCGGCCCACCAGCTCGGCCACCCTCTCCGTACCCCCGCCCGTACCCCAACGTCACTCCTCCGGCTGCTCCCCGAACAGAAAGCCGAGCTTGTCGACAGCATCCCGGGTCACGTCCTCGGCGACGTCCACGTAGATGACCTTCGTCACGGTCGGTGAGCTGTGGCCGAGCACGTCCTGGATGTTCTCCAGCGGCACCCCCTGGCTGTAGAGCAGCGAGGCGCACGAGTGCCGGAGGTCGTGGAACCGGATACGCCGTACGCCGGCCTTCTCGCAGAGCCGGTCAAAGTGGCGGTTCATGTTCCGCGGCTCGATCGGGGTCCCGATCATGGTCGAGAACACGTAGCCCCCCGCCTGCCATGACTCACCCGCGTTCTTCCGCTCCTGAGCCTGTGCGGCCCGGTGAGCCCGCAGAGCGGAGACGAGCGGCTTCGGTACGGCGACCAGGCGAGTACTACCGTCCGTCTTGACGTCCCCGAGCTTGAGCGCTCCATCCACCCGGTGGAGCGCCTGGTTGACCTGGATCAGAGCGGCCTCCAGGTCGACGTCCGACCAGCGCAGCCCCAGAGCCTCACCGCGACGAAGGCCGAGCGACAGCGCTACCGCGTACAGGGCGTAGAGCCGGTCATCCCGGATGGCCTCCAGGAATTTGGTTGCCTCGGCGCGGCTCCACGCTTTGAACTTCGGCCGGTACTTGTGGTTCAGCCGGAGCTTCTTGGCGACGTTCTCGGTCAGGATCTCGTCCTCGGACACGGCGTCTTGGAGAGCCGCGCGAAGCAGGCGATGCAGGTACCGAACTGTCCCATCCGAGACCGTCGACCGGCAGCAGACCTTCAGGACCAGCGCACAGCACCGAGCGCCCTCGATCGCCTTGGCGTTCTTCCGAGCTGGCCGGCCTTCCCGCTTCTTCCGCTCGACCTCTGCCCGCTCCTCCCGCGCCCTGTCCTTGCCCTGGGCACAGCACTGGCAGACCTGCTGGAGCTGGAACAGGCCGCGCCGTACGTCGTTCGGGCGGAGCGTGGTGAGCTTCTTCTTGCCGAACAGCGGTACGAGGTACTTGGTGATGAGCCACTTATAGCTAGCAAAGGTCGTGTCGCGGACCCGGTGCCGCGCGTGCTCCTCGAGCCAGTACTCCAGGTACTCCGCCACCGTCTGAGAGCTGGAGGCCACCCGCTTGCCCGACATGGTGTCGGCCTGCATCTTCGTCAGCTTCTCGTGGACCTCGTCCCACGACTTGCCGTAGACGCTCTTCCGGACCTCACGACCATCCGTCGTGATGACGTAGGCGCGACCTTCGTACAACCCGTTGGAGCGTTGCCGAATGTTGCCCTCACCGTTGACGTTGCGCTTGCCCTTCTCCGCCTTCGCCATCAGGCCGCGTCCTCGATCAGCCCGGCCACGTAGCTTCGGATGGACTCCATCGGCACCCGTCGACCGTTGCGAACCTTCACGCTCGTGAGCTCCCGTTCCTTGATGAGCCGGTAGACGGTCCACCGAGAAACGTTCAGGTGTTCGGCCGCTTCCTCGACCTTCAGCAGTCGTGAGTCGTCTTGCATGGCTTGCTCCCCAGAAAGCTAGGCCGCAGTCGCGGCGGATGAGTTGTCAGTTGCCGAATTGCTGTCGTCCGGCGGAGCGCCGGGCAGGTTGGCGCGTTGCTTGGCCTGCTCGTACTGCGTGCGCCATCGAATGCGGGTGGCGATGGCTTCGGCGAGGACTTCTTTGTGGGTCGGGATGCGCCGCAGGCTGCGTTCCTCGCCGGGGCGGATCGGTTGCCAGATGAACCGAGGTGCTTCGGGGTCGTCGTTATGGGTGGCTAGCGCGTTCTGGTCGTCCATCTCGACGCCGGCCGCCGCGAGGGTTTGGCGGACGACCTCTGATCGGTCGGCGCGGTGCTCGGTCAGGGTCTTGCCGGTCCACTGACGCGAGACGAGGACTCGTCGACCACCGAGGCCGAGGTGTGCGCGGTCGTGGGCCTTGGAGGCGCACTCACCCGGGATGGTGCTGCCGGTGGCATCCTTCGGGACGATGCCGTACCGGAGCCAGTTGGCGCACTCCGGTGAGCAGGGCAGGACGCGGACGTGTGCGTGGAGTTTGCTGATGTGAGCGCGCTGGGCTGGGTGGATCTCGTCCAGGTCTTCGCCGTACGTCTCGCCGATTACCTTGCCGAGGTACTTGGTCAGGTAGCCGACCGCCTTGCCGACCTTGGCGTCAGAGTCGGCAACGATGCCTTGGTAGTCGATCTGTGAGCCGAGGCGGACGACGTGAGCAGGTTGGGCCGCGGGGTCCGCGCCGAGGTCATCCAAAGCCTGATCCCAAGTCGGGAGCAGAGCGCCCGTCGACGGGTCCACGAATACGCCGGCCATCTCATCCCAGACGGGCATGTCCGGGTTTGACGCGCAGCCGTAGACGGGTCGCTGATGGCTCGGCCACCACACTTGGTGGTACGTCGCCTTGGCGACCTCGCGGACGGTTTCGCGGGCAACGACGCCTCGGACGGCGGCGTGCAGGTGAGGTGCTAGACGTTTCTGCGGTTCGACCACGGCGAAGTACTGCGCCTTGTAGCCGGCGCAACGGCGAAGGTTCTGCATGAAGCGGTCGATGAGCTTCGGGAAGTGCAACGCGTCGAGGGCCGCCCGGCGGTAGTTGTAGCTGTCCGGGTCTACCGGGGTCGAGAGCAGCGGTGAGTTCTGGCCGTGGATCACACCGCAGTCGCACGGGATCAGGCCCTTGCCCGGCACGCGGTGTGGCAGTCGGTGTGTCGCTCCGTAGGAGCCGAGCGTCAGCGTGATGAACATGGACGGCCGGTAGGTCTTGCCGTTGGGACCGGGGAACGTCGCGCCGATCGTGCGTTTGTCCATCTCGACCTTGGGCAGGTCGGCGGCGTCTTGGCGTCGTCGGGTCGAGCGGACTCGCCGTGTGGATTCCTCCTCATCTGCCGCGGCTTGCTCGTCGGGTACGTCGGTAGAGTCCGCCGGCGGTTCTGGTTCGGTCTCGCGGTGCCAGCCCTCGCGGCATTGCTGCATGCGGAGGCGACGGTTCGCGTCGGCGCAGGGAGGACATTTGCTGACCAGCGTGGAACCGCACGAGACTCCGACCACTCGGTCAGTGCCGGTCTGTGTGTCGATCACCCGGTTGAGCACCGGCCGTACGCAGACGCCGTTGGTCACGGCCAGGTCCCGAACGACGTCGAGCGAGAACCGGTCGAGGGTGGTCTGTGCGGTGGGGTTCATGCCGCTGCCCTCCACAGGGCGGCCGGGCCGTCGAGGACGACACTGAGCGCCTCGTCAACGTCGGCGCCGAAGGCAAGCTCTTCACGGATGGCGTCGCGCTCGGCCTCCGTCGTCCGGCCCCACACGCCTTGTTCGTCGGCAACGATCGCGGCAGCCAGGCAGGACCGCACAACCGGGCAGAAGGCGCAGAGATCCTTGGGTTCCGTCAAACGGCGAACCTCGCGGTCATCCTCGGCGTAGAAGTCGTCCGTGTCGAGGTAGCCGGCGCAGTACGCCTGATCCTGCCAACGAACGTCAATCCGTCGCACCAGCGATGCCCGAGACTTCGTGGACAGTCCAGGCACCAAGGGGAGGACCAGTTGACCCGACACCTGCCGCCGCGCGGTCATGCTGCTACTCCTTCCGGGGTGGGGATTGGCTCACGAGCGCCGACGAGATCGGGCGCGTAGAGGTCGACGAGGACGGCGATGTCTTCGTCGGTGATGTGGGAGAACCTGACCCGAATTGGCTCTGTCTCACCGTCGACCGCGACGTACCCGACGCCCGGCAAGGTCTCGGGGATCTTGTCGCAGCGGGCACCCCGCTCCCTGGCACCGTCAGCGAGGACGAGGCGGACCTGCTCGGCCTCGGCCATCCGCAAGGCAAGCCGGGTCGGGAACAGGTCGCGGAACGGGAGCACCTCCTTGCGGGGGTCTTGCAGCGCGCCCACGACGGTGATGCCGACCGCGCGACCTTGCGACAACAGGAGCGAGAACGCCTTGGCAATCCGCTTCTTCATCGCCGGGTCCGTTACGTACGCCGTCAGCGAGGCCAGCTCGTCCGCGATCAGGACGATGAACGGTTCGTCGCGACTCGGCTTGAGGAGGCGGGACAAGCCGCGGAGCTTGCCCTGTCGGCGGCGCATGATCGCTACCAGATCTTCAAGCAAGGTTGCGAATGCCTCTTCGTACTCGGCATCGCTCGCGCCGTCCATCGCCGGATCGGAGCCGTAGCAGAACCGGTGGAACAACCGCCGGCCTAGCGCGAGCTCCATCCCGCCCTTGGGGTCGAGAACCCAGAGTTGGACAAGACCTGACCGGATGCCCGGACCGAGTGCAGCGATGATCGACCACAGAACCGACCCCTTACCGGCACCGGTCGCACCTGCCACCAGGAGATGCGTGTAGAGCAAACGGAGCCGGAACATCAGACCGTCTTCGCGACGTGCGACATCGAGCGCTTGCAGGTTCGGAGGATCAGTCGCGGGGATCGGAGCAACGACTTCCCGCAGCGGGTCATTCGTGAGGAACCACAGCACCAGCCGATCGGTTCGCCGAGGCAGCGCCCAGGCGAAGAGACGCGCCATCCAGCCCTCGGCACCGCCCGGCCACCACGCGGGGATCATCGAAGCGGCCGACCGCACCCGGCAGTCCTCAGCGCCGAAGGTACGTGCGAGGCGCTCGGCGTGCTCGGCGTAATCGGTGAGGATCTGGCCCGGCAGCAACCGAACCGTCACCTGATCGACCGTGCCCGACGAGCGAACCTTGACGATTCGGGGCACGAACGTTCGATCGTCCATCCGAACCGTCAGGTTGAGCGCGCGCATCGTCGCGTCCCAGCGGGTCCGGTACTCCAAGAACCGTCGCCGTGAGCCACGCATCCGCCACACGACCCGCTGCGCGAACGAATCGGGCCACCGCCAGCGCCAACCAGCCAGGCCGGACGCCGGTACAGCCGCAGTAGCAATGACCAACCACCACTCGCCACCGGTCCAGAGCTGGTATGCCTTGAGGGCCAGAAGCGGCACGATGACGAAAGCCGGATGCCGAACCAACCAAGCGATCCCCCGGAGCAACGCCCGCAGGCAGTACCAGATCACGACCCACTTGAGCCGGATGGCGACGGTCGGAGCGCGAAAGTTCACCGGGCCCATCCCGACCTCCTTGCCCTTGATCTTCGCCATTGCCGTCAACTGCCTTTCGGTTCGGAGTCATCACGCTTTACCGCGCCCTCGGGCAGGCGGAGGGTGTACCTCGGACACGGGCCGGGTGAGTGCCGGCGCATGCCGCAGAAGGGGCATTGACCGGCCTTCGCTCCGCCGTCCGGCACACCGCAGTACCCGATCTCTTCCCCGTCCGAGCGAGCGAAGACCTCCCGCGCCTGCCGACCACAGGTGCACAACTCCCCTGGCGCTGCAGCACGCCAGGGCGTCATCAGATCCACCCCTCCGAGTAGAGGACGCGGTTGACCGGCTCGCCCTCGTCCTCGTCGCTGTCCTCGTCGTACTCGTGGTCCTCCCAGTCGTCGCCCTCGTCATCGGAGTCCGACAACCACGCCTGGTGCTGCTTGAGCCACAGACGCGTTTCGAGCCGGACGACGTTGCTCGGCTCACCGACCAGCAACTCACTGAGCAGAAACGCCGCCCGGCCGCACTGATACGCCATGTACTGACCGGGGTCCACGCTCTCCGCGACGCTCATCTCAAGCCGCCTTCTGCTCAGTCGCACGCGAGCCCGGCATGTTCTTCGGGGCGCGGATGCCCATGCAACGGAAGCTCCAGCCCTGACGGGCGCGACAGCGGTGCGAGCGACCCTCATCCGGAGCCGAGCAACCTCGGGTGTCGACCCACGGGGAGGCCGTCATGCCCTGCAACTCGATCGCCGTAAACGGCAGGCCGGGAAGCGCGGGCGGGAGCACCGGCTGAACCGACGAGATGATTCGGACGGTGAACGTCCGGTCGGCCTTGCGAGCCTCGGGGTCACCGTCCATGACGTCGAGAGTCCAGACCGGCTGGCCCGAGTCCTCGTCGATCGTCTGGACAGCGTTGGTCTTCGTGGACTTCTCGAAGTCCCGAGCTGGGGTCACCTCCGACACCGCGAACAGGCCGTACGGGAAGGTGTCGCCGAACTCAACGATGATTCTGCGCGGCATAGCCATGGTGGGTCAGTTCCCTTCATTGGATTCGTACCAACGTTTGGTATGAGACCAATCTTTACCCCGTCGCTGGCGCGAAGTCAAGGAAAATGGGACCATTGGTTGGTACGAACCAGGAGGTTCCCTCGAATGGCACAGTCCGCACCGCTCTACCAGCGCATCGCAGCCGAGCTGCGCGAGCAGATCCGCACCGGCAAGATCAAGGCCGGCGAACGGCTGCCGACCGAGCAAGACCTCATGGCCTCGCACGACGTCTCCCGCAACACGGTCCGCCTGGCGCTCGGCATGCTGCAGAACGAGGGCATGGTGACCAGCACCCCCGGGCGCGGCACAGTCGTGCGCGAGCGGATCATGGCCGATTACCACGCGACTTGGGCGGAGACTCGTGATCGTCGGGCCAGCGACCAGGCCGACGCGTTCCAGTCCGAGATGGCAGAGCAGGGGCGGCACGCCGAGTACCGCGACTTCGCGATGAGCCTCGAAGTGGCCGGCCCCGACTTCTCCAACCGGCTCCAGGTCGCCGAGGGTGAGGCACTGGTGTCCCGCGGCTTCATCCGGTACGCCGACAACCAGCCGCTCAGCATCCAGGTCAGCTACTACCCAATGGACATCGCCCAGCAGGCCGGCCTAGTCGTCCCCAACGACGTTCCCGGTGGCGCGATCCGCGCGATGGCCAAGGTCGGACACGAGGAGATCGGCTACCGCGACGAGATCACTGCCCGCATGCCGACCCCTGACGAGACCCGCAAGCTCCAGCTCGGCTCCGGCACACCGGTCATCGTCTATGTACGGACGACATTCAGCGACAAGCGCCCGCTCCGGCTCACACACACCACGTTCGCCAGTGACCGCAACCGGGTGATCTACGAACTCGGCGACGTCCGCGCCTACCTGGCCCAAGAGGGCTCCGAAGCATGATCATCGAGCGCGCCGACGCCAACGACCTGGGCGTCATCCTCACCCTCCGCACCGAGGCCAGCGAGTGGCTCGCTCAACGCGGCATCAAGCAGTGGGCCGTCGCCTGGCCCACCCCCGAGGAACAGAACCGCCGCATCCTCGCCAGCATCGAGGCCGGCGAAACGTGGATGATCCGCGACGAGAACGAGGCCACCATGGCCACCGTTGCCCTGGACACCTTCTCGGACCCTCGCCTCTGGACCCCCGAGGAACAGGCCGACCCGGCGATGTACCTGCACCGCCTCATCGTTCGCCGCAAGCACGCCGGCCTAGGAACCGAAATCATGGACTGGGCCTGCCACAGAGCCCACCGCCTCGGCCTCCACTGGCTCCGCATCGACGTGTGGACCGACAACACCGGCTTGCATGACTACTACCTACGCAACGGCTTCAAGCACGTTCGGACCCTCAATCTTGCGGACTACCCATCTGGTGCGCTGTTCCAAAGGGCGACGAGCCAACCCGGCTGATCAAGCTCCGTTCGACAAGAAGATCGGTCTTGTGTGAGGCGACCTTTCACATGCGCGTTGACCACGCGGGCCACCCAGACAGCCGCAAGTTATGCAACCTCGGGACTCTTCCCGGCACCTTTCGACGGCGCTGCGTGAACCCAACTAGGTTCGCAAAAGCACCGAACTGGCGCCCCTACGTCATGCCGTGCTAGGTGGACCGGATCATAGGCGATCTCGCTGCTTTCATACTTCATGCCGTCGTCTCGTCCGCAGAATGCCGTCTCCGGCTTGACCTTCGCTCTTCGTCCGTCGAATACGACCAGATAGCCTCGCCGATCATGCAGCGGTGCCCGCGTCCGCGTCAGCTCCAAATAGTCGACCAATTGACGCAGACCATCCTTCGCTCGCGCCTCTGTGTATTCCGTGGTCTGCTTCGGCGGATTCAATTCACCACTTTTCCCGAGCCACTTGATTTCAATAAGCCCAATCCGGTTTGAATCAGCCCATCGAACCGTGATATCAACCGGGTTGCGATCATCTGCGGGCGATTCCTGATTTACATCCGGCCTGCCATCTCGAAGGGTTGCTCGCAGGTAGTGGTAAAGAGAGCGCCGCATGAGCGACTCCGGGCCTGCCTTCCACATCACTCTCGCTGGCTCGCGCCACGCCTCGGGCAGAATAGGGCATTCACTCGATCGAGCAACCATGGTCGCGTAGCGTTTTAATGCTGCTTGGAGATCATTGAATAACGGCAATCCAAACAGAGGATACCCTCGACCTGAGGCCACTTCGGCCTCTGAACCGTTAATCCAGAAGCGCTCTCCATCAATTTTGGCGTATCGATAGATGATCGCATCTTGAGGGAGGCTATCCGGACTGCTCTCGATCTTCCAGACGGCTAAACGACCATCGGATAGCACCTGAATGGTCAGAGTGCCGGTGTTGAGAGCCGCAATCTCAACTGGTGAATCGAGTAGCGTCGCCGACGCCAGATCTAATGGATCCGATTGCTGGCCGAGCAATTTGAAGACAATCAGTGACTCACTTACCGACTCGTAATCGATCGCTTGGAAAATGTCCTTCAACACCGGATGCAGTGCGCGAACGGTATCGATTCCCGGTTGACCAAATTTGTCACGTATTTGAGTGAGATAATGATCGCGTGCGAGATCCGATAAAGCAGCCAGGTCTCTCATCATGCCTTGGTTCCATCCGCCGCGACCAAGTCTGTTTCGTCTTCATTGAGAAGGAACGTTAGCCAAACAACCGCCGGAATAAGCAGGTCAGAACCCGGCCCCAACGATTCCTCTAGAGTCTTAAAGTATTGGTAGAGCGTGAGGCGGCCATAGTCGTCTAGGAGCGCGCGTGGGCTATCTGCCGCTATTGATGCGGCAATTTGCGGCTCTCTCCGAAGGCCATTTGACAGTGCCGGCAGGGGCAAAGCGTCCGTGGCGCCTGTCGCACCGGAGATATAGCGTCTGCGAGATTCGAACCTGCGCATAGCGGCCCAGCGTCGCAGCCACTCTGCTCCAACGGGTGATAGCGAATATCGCACGTCGTCCTGGTCTACCAAGCCTGAGGTCCGCAGTCGATCCATTGCCGCAAGCAGATCGGGAGAGAATGGTGTCATCGTGTCGGTCGTTGCAAAGCCATAGCCCCACTCCGCACTTGGGCGCCCGTCGTAGACACTCAAGAGACAGGCAAGATATGCAACAGCCTGAACCTCCGCGAGACTCGCGGAGTCAAATCGCTCTGAGAGAGCAGCAGTTATCGCAAGCGCGTCAAACGACGCATCCGTATTGTCACTCATGTGTGACTACCCCCGGATGCAAGGGCCCTCTCGATCTCATCGAATGCTTCATCAAACAGCGCCTCAGACTCCGCCTGCACCTCCGAGAGCGTCGTCCACGCCGTCATTCTCTCGACTCGCATCACGGAAGGACCGCAGACCCGCGCAAGCTCTTGGACCAAGCGACTTGAGTTAATATTCGCTGTCATAATCAGCCTGTTGTTGGCCTGAACAAATTTCCCGAACATTCGTCCAGCCCGACTCTCATAGGCAATATCTAGCGAGCCCTCGGGAGTGTCGATCAACAAGCACGCAGACGAGTTGTCGCCGCCTAAATGCTCGGCCAGCGCCATACGTAGCGCGATATCGACAAAGTATCGCTGGCTTTCAGAGAGCTGAGTGGTCATTCTGCGAGCCGTGCCATTGATCGTCAGGGCCAGTTCTGGCCCTCGAGATCGCTGTTCCATCCGCACCTGAAGGTCAAGGCCCAGAAATTCATATGCAAGATGTTGGAATCTCGGCAGGAATGTTCTCTCGGCGTCTAGATACCGCGTCGCTAGGTCCCGCTGAACAGGTTCTAGCATACCGCGAAATTCATCTCGCTTGCGCCGGAATTCGTTTCGTCGCTGAACTGCGGCGGCGCGCTCCGCCTCCAGTTGTCCTATCAACGCGGTGACCGCCGACGGCCCGTGATCGTCGGTCGTTAATGTGATGTCTCCATGAAGGCGCTCGAATTCGACGCGCGAAGCGAGTGCGCGTTCATTTGCTTCCTTGGCCTCATCAACCTCCGACAGCGTTCGCTGCAGCGTTTCCTCTGCTGACTTCAGACCCTCACGAACTTCCGTGATCCTTGCGTCTAGTTCTTCCAGTTGCTCGAACGCCTCATTGCTCCGATGACTACGATCTTCAACAGGAGAGAGGCAGAGTGGGCATTTACGCTCGTCGAGGCAAGTTCTGGCATGGTCAGCGAGCGAGCTTCCCTTGTTGCCACAGATCGAACATTTTCCGTCATCAAGCAGTGATTGAATGATGGGATGGTCGTGCGGATCCACCCCGGGCGCAAACTGCGACGAGAATAGTCGATCGTAGTCTGTATTCATCGCGTGGAGACGTGCTGCGGCCGACGTGTACGCTTGCCGTGCGTCGTCAGATGCACGCAATTTTGCCTGCACTTGATTCGCGCTGGTGTCGCAGACGGCGACGATCTCCTGATACAGCTCGATCAGTCCATCATCTTCCGGCGCGGCCGAGGCGACGCGACCCCTAAGCTCTTTGATCTTTTGAGCCGCTGTTGTTGCTTGATACTGAGCGTTTCGCGCTTGAGATTCAAGCCGGTCTGATCTGCGGAGCCACTCATCTGCTTGACTGGCTAAGGTGCCGTCTACTCCGAATACTAGGTAAAGAGCTTGCCGAGCAACCTCTGGATCCCAGAACAAGAGATGCCGTCGCTCATCAAAAGTTAACAAGAAATGTTGAAGAAAGACCAACTGTTCAAAGGTGGCTAAGCCAGACCGTTCGACAATCGACTCCGTGAATCGGTCGTGCAAAGCCCGCGCTTCTTCCTCGTCCTCTGCAGTGCCACTGAACTCTGAACCGTCCGCACTTGCGATGGTGAGGCCACGCAGGGAGGTAGGACTGAACATCCCACGTGTAACGACGTAACGCGCACCGTTAACCGACAGCTCAATCGTCACTTCGGCGGTGTCGCGGTCAAGCTCGCTGACTCGTCCAGTGAAGTAGTCTCTACTGAATGAGAGACTATGCTTGAAGTATTCTTTGAGCGACGCGAATTTCTGGTCTGGATCGGCCACAATGCCCGTTAAGGCATAATTCAGGATCGCAAGAAATGTTGACTTACCCAGGCCATTTGCGCCGGACAGACAGAAGACGCCATTGCCGAACTCGACATCCACAAGTGGCATTTCTCGATACAGCGTCATATGTTTGATAATGAGGCGATCCACGTTCGGGAGGTGGATAGCACCTGTTTCGGCCGGCAAGGGAGCCTCCTGGCGGAAGGATCTGCGCCGCGCGGTCAGCGCCGACTATGGTTAGCGAAGAGCTTAGCGATAGGTTGTCACGTCGTATAGAGTTTACAACTGGAGACGGTGTCGGTCTCTAGTTGACCGGGCTCCAGTCAGCCGAGGGGGCAAGGCTCACGACGCTCTCTCGCAGATTATGGTCATCCCCACGCCTCCGGGGCCAGCGCGCGATCCTGATCTCCTCGACCGTCCAGCCAGCCAGCTCCGCTAGGGCGCTCATTAGAAGGTCCGCTGCTATAACGAATTTCTCGCTGCCAGTGCCATGGGCTGAATTTCCAACTACGAACGCCAGTCGTCCAGTCTCTTTGGTGAGATGCCGGCACGAGGAGAGCACCGCGAACATGTCGTCTGCGTAGCCTTCAATCACCTGGCGTCTGCCTTTCTCGTAACGACCAGGCGGCACCGCATCAAGCACCGGCGATACGATCTCACCTATCCGCTTGGCTGCGGCGGAATTGCGGTAGGCATAAACTTCTGGAAATTGAACGCTAGGATGGCTCCTAACGGTCGATAGCCGCTGGTCCCTCATGTGTGAAGTACTTGCGTACAAACCCAAGGCCCAAGCCTCAGTCTTGTATACCTCGGTGTAGTCAATATTATTTGGATATGGCGGCGAGAACACAGTCCAATCAATGCTGCTTGGCGAGACATGCATATCTGGGGCGCGGCCATCGGCATGCACCACGTTCGCGGCGACCCCTGACCCCATCGGGGCCCGTGCCCGCAAGTCCGTCAGGCAATCGCCAACCAGTTGATCAAAGGTCTTTTTGGGATCCAACGGCTTTCGTTCGGGCATGAACCGCAGCGCCCGGCCATCCCGGCGCATTCGTCCCGCCGGCTCGACTGCACCAGCAAGAGCCACCCGCAAGATATTCCGCACATCCTTGTCGGACTCGGCATCGATGGCTCGGGCGAGCGCTATAAGTCTGACTCGGTTCTCGGTAGGGAAGTATGCAGTATTGTTGAGAGTAACTGAGGGTGTCGTAAGATCTGACGGCTTCGACAGCAGTTTCTTGTATCGCTTCTCGGCAGCCAAAGCGCCTTTTCGGACGCTATCGGCGAGCGTCATGCCGCGCACGATCGCGGCCGTCTTCGCGGCCGCAATCGTATAGATGAGCGGATTTCGCTCGATTCCTGTCGCGGTGACCTCAACATCAAACTGATTCGCAAGGGAGATTGCACTCAACACTGTGGTGCCGCTGCCCACGAAAGGGTCCAGGACGGAAACTGTGCTATCTGTGCTAGCGCCAGCGTCCTTCAGGAGTCTTGATAAGAGCTGTGAAGAGTACGCTTCTTTTAGGTGAAACCAGCGGTGAAAAGGCTCGTCCAGGTTGCCTTGAGGAACAACAAGCCTGCTGTAATCGCCGCTGCGGTCGGACACCAGCCACCGTTCCTCCAGCGCGCGATAGTGATGAGCCAAGGTCTGCTGGGCTGTAACGGTCACGGGTCTCCTTGCGAGCTCAGCAGCCGCTTGAGCGGCCCAGATGCGGCGTGCAGGCCATCTTGCCATGAAGGGTAAGGCCGTTGCTCAGCCAACCTCCGGTGGTCATGGAATAGGCTCAGGTTTTCTGAATCTGCACCCGCGCGTGCGATAGGTCTGGCCGCGAGACGAAAGCTGACCTGACGTCCTGGACCTACACTCGGCGACATGTCTGAGTACTTGCAGGTCTCGACAGCGACGGCAACCCGTGATGAGGCGGTCCAGCTCGCAGGATCAGCAGTGGGTGCTGGCCTTGCGGCAGGCGCACAGGTTGTGGGACCGGTTATCTCGGTCTTCTGGCATGAAGGGCAGTACGGCGAGGGCGAGGAGTGGCAGTTGTTACTGAAGACCACCGAGCGCCGGTACGCCGAGCTTGAGGCCCACCTGTTGGAGAAACACTCGTGGGAAAATCCCGAAGTGAGCGCGGTGGCGATCACCGCGGGCGCAGCCGGCTATCGCGACTGGCTTGACCGGACGACTGAGGGCTAGCCGCGGGCCCGCTCAAGCACTGCCGCGACCTCAGGTCCCCCGTAACGGGCCAAGCGACTGAGAATGCCTCGCAGTCTCTCGCCTGGACGAACCGAGCCGACCCCAGAAGCGAGGTCGATGGCGTGCTCTGTCACGTAAGCGGCCCGCTCGGGGTCATCGCCATCCATCAGAGCGTGGGCAAGCCAAGTGCTGTAGAGCGCCTTGTCACGGGAGTGCGTGTCGTCGTACCGCGAAAGAGCATCGTCTAGCAACGGAACTGCACGGGCTGGACGACCGAGCTCGGTGTAGCAGCGGCCAGCCATGATGTCGATCTCCAGCGGATCGACCCAGAACACCCAGTCCGGCTCCGGGAAGTGCGACGACTCGTTGACCGCGGCTACAGCGGCATCAAGTGCTCGTGCAGTCGCCGAGACTTGCCCGCTCACGGCGTAGGTCCAGGCGAGGCGTTCTTGTAAGAGGGCGCGAACCCGAGGCGTCGCCCTCATGCCCGCGATCCGGGTGGACTCGGCGGCAGTCTGGATATCGGCTTTCTCGTAGGCCATGAACGCCAGCGAATTGCCGTGCAGGCTGGGGTCGCCCGACTCCTGCGCTGCAATCAACGCGGTCTTGTAGTGCCGTCGCGATTCGACGTACCGGCCAGCGTCAAAGGCAGCCCAGCCCGCCATCTGAGCCTGCTCGGCGAAGACTCCGGTCAGGGCCCGGGCCGTCGAACTGCTGTAGCTCGCGGTCTTGATCAGCCTCGCCGTCGCAGCCATCTCGCTCGTGTAGACCTGATAGGTATCCATCCCGCCGAGGTGATCGTCCAGGCGGCGCAGGCGGGCAGTACGTTGCCGGAGCTGGCGAATCTGTGTCGCGCCGATCTGGCTTCCGTTGCGTGCCCGTGTGAGCGGTGCGAGAGCCAGCACGGTCGCTAGGCCGGCGAAGACTCTCCGGTCGACAGACTCGGGGCCATACTCGTCTGTTCGCAGCAGGTCGTCCAGTTGCTCTTCGGACAGTTGCAGCTTCCGCGCCAGTTCAGGGCGCACCCATGCTTGTGGCTCGGTCTTGCCAGCTTCCCAGCGGACCACCGTCGACCGCTCGACGCCGAGCGCCTCGGCCAGACCGTCTTGGCTCAGGCCGACAGATTTGCGGCGCTGAGCGAGGGAGAGCCGTCGAGCGTGCGCCACGGATGCCTCATTTCTGCCTCATTCGGCCGGAACTACCTGCTGTTACCTAAGCCGTGCGGCGAGTCAACACCACAGCAAAACGGTACCAGTGGACGAAGGGCCGACACAGCGATGATCAAGCCAACGGCGAGCGATGGCGTCGAGTGGGCGGGGGACAGCGGCCGGTCCGGCGAGGCGAGTCCACAGGACTGGCCGGTCCTCCAGAGCTCCTCCTCAGACCCGTGCGACGGAAACAACCCGATGACCGGCCGCCCGTGTCGGCTCGGCTACCACCAGGGTTACCACCGCGACGACACAGGCGCGGAGTGGCTGGAGGACTGACCCCCTGATCGGCAGGGCCGGCGTGCTGACCCCTGCATCCGCGCCCGTCCTGCCTTCCACCGAGCGACCCCGGCTGAACTCCTCACAGCCGGGGTCGCTTCATTTGCGTCGGGCGAGGGCAAGGAAGCCCCACGCCCATGGGCGCTCCAGCAGCTAGCGAAGGCCAAGGGCCCTACTCGACTGTTGCTGCAAGCAGGTTGCGCCACAGTCAGCGCGTCCAGATCCTCGGCGGCAAACCCATGCCGCCTGACCGTCGTACGTAGGTGATCGGCCGTCCTGCTGCCGAGTTGACCTCTTAAGAATCAAGGCGCGCCGCAAGCGGCGCGCGGCGGGGCCGGGCTTACGACCTCGCGGCCGACGCCCTCACCCCCGCCGACAGGCCAAACGGCGTACCCGATTCCCAAGCGGTCTCCGCGGCTACTGGGTCGGCTGATCTCCGGGTCTGTGGTTCGGGCCGGCGGGTCGGCCTCGTCCCCCTGGCCGCTCGATTGTCCGGTCAGACCGCCGCGCATCAAGAGCGCCTACGGCGTCCCTCCGGGATCGGGCACGCCCGACTCTTGACCCACGACGCCCTGCCCTTGGGTTGCAGCTATCAGGGGGACGGGGCAGGTGTGGCGGTCGAGCGCTACGATCGCCGCCATGGATGCTGCTGTGGCTGCGCTGTTGGGTGTGGGGATAACCGCCCTTGCAGGGGCAGGCAACACGCTGGTCTCACACTCTCTGCAGGGCCGTCGTGACGCCCGTCAAGCTGACCAGAACTCCGCGGAACTGCGGCAGGCGCGCCGGCGGGAGCTGTATGCCCGCTTCCTGGGATCGGTCGAAGACCTCAGGATGTCGTTCATGGACTTGTCTGCTGCGCTCGCCACGGACGAGCAACTGGATGCCTTCCGGCGCGCCCGAGCTGCGCAGGCTGACTTCCATCGGCTGTTCTACGAGATCCTGCTCGTCACCGAGCAGGAGGGTACCCAAGCCGCTGCCGCCGAGGTCCAGAAGGCATTCAACGGCGTGCTGCAGGGATTCCAGGAACTAGCGAAGTCGGAGTACGACCCGACCGTGACTAGACCAGACGACGTCCTACGTGATCTCGACCGGGCCGGCAAAGCTCTGG
Source organism: Kribbella italica (assembly GCF_014205135.1). Lineage (NCBI taxonomy): Bacteria > Bacillati > Actinomycetota > Actinomycetes > Propionibacteriales > Kribbellaceae > Kribbella > Kribbella italica. The sequence goes on along the minus strand of NZ_JACHMY010000001.1, from coordinate 6,679,102 downwards.
GGCTATTCGTCGTAGTCGCTCGCCAGGAAATCTTGCACCCCGCTGGGGGTAAAGGGGGGTCCGCCAGGAACGCCGAAGCCAGCCTTGGCGAGTAAGCCATGCCGGCGTGTCACTCCGATTCAGAGGCTGCGTCCGTACCCCAGTCGTACCCCAACGGCCGCTCATTGAGAGCCAACCGGCGCACTTGGTGGCTCGGAGGCCGAGCAGTTGGTGTGCTGGAGAGTCCTCGGTGCAGGCTCCTACGGATCAGAAGGTTGGGGGTTCGAATCCCTCCGAGCGCGCAAGCAAAGCCCCAGGTCATCAGGTGGACGACCTGGGGCTTTGTCGTTGCCGGGGGTCAGCGGCCGTCGCGGCCCTTGGACGCGTCGCGGACCTCCGGGGAGTCCCAGCGGCCGCCCTTGGCGCGGATGTTGTCCGCGGCCTTCTTGTGGCCCATCTCCTCGAGCTTCTTGGGCACGTTGTTCTGAGCCCTCAGCAGGTCCATCGACTTCTGCATCGCTCGCTCGTTCCTGCGTGCTTCGCGCTCTTCCTTGCCCATGCTCATCTCCTGTACGACTCGAGGTGAGGCCGTGCGGACCTCGTACTTGTCGGGGAAGCTTCTCCCGTCGGGGGTTCAACGGGCGGTACGACGCGGGCCCGGGGCAACTGGTTCCAGGAGAGGATCGAGGATGGAGTACTTCGTGTACGGGCGCGATCGCGCCGGGGCGTTCCCGCTGAAGGTGGAGCTGAGCGAGCAGCACTGGACCTTCATGGACCGGTACGCCGGGGAGCTGATCGCGCGCGGGCCGACGCTCACCCACGACGACGAGGACGCCGAGACCACCGGCAGCCTGCACATCCTCGACGTACCGGACGCCGAGGCCGTCGAGCGGTTCGCGTACGACGAGCCGTACTACCTGGCCGGCGTCTTCGACGACGTCCTGGTCCGCGGCTTCCGCAAGCGCGTCGGTACGACGATGTGGGACTTCGCCGGCGCCGTCCCCGGCTACACCCGCTACCTCCTGCTCGCCACGGACGGCGTCGACCACGAGCCGCCGGACTCGCCGCACGTGATCCTGTACGGCGACCTGCTCGACGGCACGACCCTGGTCGGCCAGGCTGCGCTCGTCGAAGCCCCGACCCCCGAAGCTGCCGCGGCACTCCGCCCCGGCGCAGACGTCCATGTCTGGCGCTTCGGCGGCCGGCCCACCGAGGACTAGCCCCGCCGAGCAAACCCCCGGAGCGCCGGCAGCCCCTCGCCCACCGCCACCGCCCGCCACCCGCCACCCGCCACCCGCCACCCGCCACCCGCCACCCGCCACCCGCCAACAAGACCACCCACCCCTGAAGCCCCGCGCCAAAACCACCCGGCGCGGGGCTTCAGCACGTTCCGTGGCCGGTCGCGCCAGGAAACTTCCGGCGGAAAGCGGTTGTCGGCAAAAGTTTGTGATCGGGCTCACGTACTCGCGGTTCTCAACACCCCACCCGGTCGCGTACGGTTAGTACCACTTGCACACTGGTATACGCCCACTGCGTTGACTGGTATGCGACAGATCACACCGCCGAACAGGGGAATGAGCCGCCGATGACGACCACCGCCAGCCCTGCCCAGACCGAGGAAGCGCTCAGTGTCGAGAGCTCCGTTGCACCGAACACCATCGACCTGACCGACGCCCCGACTGAGCACGAGGGCTTGCGGGCCTGGGTCGCCGAGGTCGCCGCACTCACCCAGCCGGACCGGATCCACTGGGTCGACGGCAGCGACGCGGAGTACAACCGGCTCACCGACGAACTGATCGCGGCCGGCACGCTGGTCCGCCTGAACGACGCGAAGAAGCCGAACTCCTTCTGGGCCCGGACCGATCCCTCGGACGTCGCCCGCGTCGAGCAGCGCACGTTCATCTGCTCGGTCGACGAGGCCGACGCCGGCCCGACCAACAACTGGATGGACCCGGCCGAGATGAAGGCCCTGATGACGGGTCTGTACCGCGGCAGCATGAAGGGCCGGACGATGTACGTCGTCCCGTTCTGCATGGGCCCGCTGAGCGCCGAGAAGCCGATGTTCGGCGTCGAGATCACCGACTCGGCGTACGTCGTCGCCTCGATGCGGATCATGGCCCGCACCGGCGCCGAGGTCCTCGCGAAGATGGGCGTGGACGCGCCGTACGTGCCGTGCCTGCACTCGGTCGGCGCGCCGCTCGCGCCGGGCCAGGCCGACGTCATGTGGCCCTGCAACGACGAGAAGTACATCGTCCAGTTCCCCGAGGAGCGGACGATCTGGTCCTACGGCTCCGGGTACGGCGGCAACTCGCTGCTCGGCAAGAAGTGCTACTCGCTGCGGATCGCCAGCGCGATGGCCCGTGACGAGGGCTGGCTGGCCGAGCACATGCTGATCCTGAAGCTGATCTCGCCGGAGAAGAAGGTGCACTACATCGCGGCCGCGTTCCCGAGCGCCTGCGGCAAGACCAACCTGGCGATGCTCGACCCGACGCTGGACGGCTGGGAGGTCGAGACCCTCGGCGACGACATCGCCTGGATGCGGTTCGGCGAGGACGGCCGGCTGTACGCCGTGAACCCGGAGTTCGGCCTGTTCGGCGTCGCGCCGGGCACCGGCTGGAAGACCAACCCGAACGCGATGCGCACGATCGAGAAGGGCAACTCGGTCTTCACCAACGTCGCGCTGACCGACGACGGCGACGTGTGGTGGGAGGGCTACTCCGAGACCCCGCCGAACCACCTGACCGACTGGAAGGGCCGTGACTGGACGCCGGGCAGCGGCGAGCTGTCCAGCCACCCGAACAGCCGGTTCTGCACGCCGATCCTGCAGTGCCCGATCATCGCCGACGAGTACGACGACCCGAACGGCGTGCCGATCTCGGCGATCGTCTTCGGCGGCCGCCGGGCGACCACGGTCCCGCTGGTGACCGAGGCGCGGAACTGGCAGCACGGCGTGTTCATGGGCGCGACGCTGTCGTCGGAGACCACCGCGGCCGCGGTCGGCGAGGTCGGCGTGGTCCGGCGCGACCCGATGGCGATGCTGCCGTTCCTCGGCTACAACGCCGGCGACTACCTGGACCACTGGCTGACCGTCGGCAAGGAGCACGATGCCGAGAAGCTGCCGAAGGTCTTCTACGTGAACTGGTTCCGCAAGGACGAGGCCGGCAAGTTCGTCTGGCCGGGCTTCTCGGAGAACAGCCGGGTGCTCAAGTGGATGATCGACCGGATCGAGGGCCAGGCCGACGCGGTGGAGACCCCGATCGGTGCGGTGCCGGCCGCCGGCGCGCTCGACGTGAGCGGGCTGGAGCTGACGCCGGAGGCGCTGCAGGTCGCGCTGAACGTCGACGCCGAGGAGTGGAAGGCCGAGCTCCCGCTGATCGAGGAGTGGTTCGCCAAGCTCGGCGACACCGTCCCGGCCGCGCTGAGGCTCGAGCTGGACACCCTGCGCAGCCGCCTCGGCTGACCCAGTACGCCGGCGGCTGACCGGAAGCCAGTACGCCGGGGAGCGCGAAGCGCCTCGTCCCTCACCCGGGGCGAGGCGCTTCGCCGTACCCGGAGCTGTTGGGGCCAGGCGGGTGCATCGCCCGGCCACGCAGCCCGGGGGTCAGACGCGGGGTGGTGGAGCGATGCGGTCGAGCGGAACCCGTGTGGTGAGTTCCTGGCCGTTCGGGCCGTCGTACTGGACCAGGCCGACCCAGCCGTCTCCGCAGTGCAGCCGGCTGATCAGCCAGGCCGGTCTCCAGGCCCTGTCGACCCAGCAGGCGACGTGCGCCGGGAGGGACAGCTGGAGGAACAAACGGAGGTCGTACACCTGCGGTCTGACGGCTGAGTCCGTCACCGCCACCACACCCTTTCGTGAGGTCAAAAGGCTTCACCGAACGCCCGCTCCTCACCGCGGCCTCACCCGCCGGGCACCTCCCCAGTTACCCACCCCGCACCCCGATCACACCTGCAGGCACGCCGTACCGGCACATATGTTGGACGAATGAAACTTGGAATCATGCTCCCGGTCGGTGGCGACGACGGGCCGGACGGACAGATGCCGCGGTGGGCCGACACGCGCCGAATGGCACTCGCGACCGAGGCGGCCGGGCTGGACTCGGTCTGGCTGGCCGACCACTTCTTCTACCGGGACCCGAGCGGTACGACGTACGGGATCCACGAGGCGTGGACGCTGCTGAGCGCGGTCGCCGCGGTGACCGAACGGGTCGAGCTCGGGACGATGGTGCTGTGCTCGTCGTTCCGCGACCCCGGGCTGGTCGCGCAGATGGCCACGACGCTCGACGAGGTCTCCGGCGGCCGGGTGATCCTGGGTGTCGGCGCGGGCTGGCACGACCCGGAGTACGAGGCCTTCGGGCTGCCGACGGACCACCGGGCGTCGCGGTTCGCGGAGTGGGTCGAGATCGTGGCGCGGCTGATTCGCGGCGAGACGGTCACGCACAAGGGCACGTACTACCAGGTCGACGAGGCGGTGCTCGTGCCGCAGCCGGAGCGGCGGATCCCGATCCTGGTCGCGTCCCGGCAGCCGCGGATGCTGGACCTGACCGCGCAGTGGGCCGACCAGTGGAACACGGCCTGGTTCAGTGGCGTCGAGGACAAGGCCCGCGAGCGGCTGGCGGCCTTCGACGAGGCCCTGACCAGGAACAACCGGCCGGTCGGCGAGGTCAGCAAGACGGTCGGCCTGACGGTCCGGGACCCCGACCAGAAGCCGTCGGACGAGCCCGGGGCCTTCACCGGCACCGTCGAGGAGCTGGCCGAGGTCTTCACGGCGTACGCCGAACTGGGCGTCGAGCACCTGATCGTCGGGCTGCAGCCGATGACGCCGCGCTCGGTCGAGCGGCTCGCCGGGGCGAAAGCGCTCGCTTTCGGCGGCTGAAACCCGTCGTCCGACGACAAGAGCCGCCAGCGGATGCTGGCGGCTCTTGCGTACTGCGGAGGCGGCGAGATTTGAACTCGCGAGAGGGGATTACCCTCAACCCGCTTAGCAGGCGGGCGCCATCGACCGGACTAGGCGACGCCTCCTCCGACGGCCCCCGGAGGGACACGACGACGACCAAGACTATCCGGCCGGGGGCCATCGGAGCAAAGCGGGTGGACGGCGACCGGCGACGGCCGGGACCGGACGCCGTGGGAGTGTCGACCGGGCCCCCTGTAATCTGGCCGAATCGACGGGGGTCGAGTGTTGAAGTCAACCGAGGAGGCCGTGACGGCGTCTGTACTACCGGGGAGCTGATCCCACCAGGTCGTCAGCCTGCCCTCAGGGCCCGCCAGCCGCGGGTCCGCATCGCCGCCACCCGTCGTCGATCCAGGAAACGGAGCCATGTCGCGGAGCACTCGCGCAGCCGGTCGGAGGTCTGCACCCAAGGCCAACCGGTCGCGCCACAAGGCGCACCGCGCCCGGACCGTCTCGAAGGCGATCGGCCTCACCCTGGTCAGCGCCCTCGTCCCCGGGTCCGGTTTCGTCATGGGCGGCCGGACCAAGCTCGGCGCCTTCGTGATGACGCTCAGCATCGGCCTGCTCGGGCTGCTGGCGTTCGTCGGTCTGACCAAGCGTGACGCCGTGCTCACGCTGGCCGTCGACCCGAGCCAGCTGCTGATCGCGACCGCCGCGGTGGTCGTGCTCGGCCTGCTCTGGATCTGGATCGTGGTCGCCTCCCACAAGCTGCTCCGCCCGGTCAGCCTGACCGCGGTCGGCCGGCTGGCCGGTTCGGCGTTCGTCGGTCTGCTCTGCTTCGGCATCGCGGTGCCGACCACCGTCGCGGCGCAGTCGGTGATGGCCCAGCGCGACCTGGTCGGCAGCGTGTTCGCCTCCGAGGGCAACTCCAAGAGCGCGACCCGGCCGAAGGTCGAGGACAAGAAGGACCCCTGGGCGGACACTCCCCGGCTGAACATCCTGCTGCTCGGCGCGGACGACGGCGCCGGCCGCGAGGGCACCCGGACCGACACCGTGATGGTCGCCAGCATCGACACCAAGACCGGCGACACCAAGCTGATCTCGCTCAGCCGGAACTGGATGCGGATGCCGTTCCCGGAGGACTCCCCGCTGCACAAGTTCTACCCGGACGGATTCTACGACCCCGACGGCCCGGCCGAGCAGCCCGAGTTCTACCTGGACGCGATGTACCGGAACCTCCCGCTGGCGCACAAGCAGGCGCTCGGCCCGTCCGACAACGAGGGCGCCGACGTGCTGAAGGTCTCGGCCGGCGCGGCGCTCGGCCTGGACATCGACTACTACATGCAGGTCAACCTCAAGGGCTTCGAGTCGATCGTCGACGCGCTCGGCGGCATCTCGGTCAACATCAACTACAAGGTCCCGATCGGCGGCGACTACAAGGGCCCGAGCCCGAACGACGACATCCTGCCGAAGGACTACCTGCAGCCCGGCCCGAACCAGAAGCTGAACGGCCACGACGCGCTCTGGTTCGCCCGCGGCCGGTACGGCCTGGACGACGCGTCCCGGCAGGAGCGGCAGCGCTGCACGATCCACGCGCTCGTCAGCAGCGCCAATCCCGGCACCCTGGTGACGAAGTACCAGCAGATCGCGTCGGCCAGCAAGAAGCTGCTGCAGACCGACATCCCGCAGGAGATCCTGCCGGCCTTCATCGAGCTCGGGCTCAAGGTCAAGGGCGCCAAGGTCACCAACGTCGACCTGGACAAGAAGAAGAACTTCCCCAGCGGCCAGAACCCGGACTACGAGGCGATGGCGCAGATCGTCCAGAACGCGATCGCGAACAAGAAGCCGGTCCCCACCACCACCGGCACGCCGACCAAGAAGCCGTCGACCGGCAAGACGAGCCCCGCCAAGCCGCCGGCCGGTGGCACCGAGGACCTCAACGACGCCTGCGCGTACCACCCGGCCAACCCCTGATCCCTGCGGCAGGAAGCTGTCGACTGCCTGACCGGCCGGGCCGGCGTCTGCCAGACTTGTTGCCGATGAGGATCTCGTCGCGTGTCCCAGCCGTTGCCGTGGTGGTCATCGGCTTGGTCGTGACGGGCTGCTCCGGCGAGACGCCGGTGAGCGCGCCCCCGACGACGTCGCCCACGCCGTCGACGCCTCCGCCTCCCCCACCGCCGCTGTCGGCGGCGCAGTACCAGAAGGTGTTGAGCGGCATCGAGCAGCGACTCCGGCCGCTGCTCGTGCGGGCGATGGCGGCAACCACCCCGGCGGCGACGGACGCCGCACGGCTCCAACTCGCCGCGGCGCTCGAACGCGAGGACAAGGCGCTGCAGCTGGTCACCGAGCCGGACGGCCTCTGGATGGCGCACGGTTCGGTCGGCGCGGTCCTCGGCGGCTACCGCACCCTCCGGGAGACCTTCAGTACCGGCAAGCTCGACAAGTCCACCAGCTGCGGCATCCCCAAGCCCGCGGCGATGCTGCTGTACGAGGCCAAGCGGGACATCTACTACACCGTCAACAGCAGCAGCATGGTCGCGGCGGCCAAGGGACTTGCCGCGGCGAAGATCACCTTCGGCAAGTCGCTGCGGGTCTCGGAGCCGGTGCGACCGGCGACGCCCGACCGGCGGGCCGCCAACGGCGCGGTGGTCCAGCGCTCAGGGCCTCGCGGCTCCGGCCGGCTGCGGATCACCAACGGCACAACTTCGGACGTCGTGGTTGCCGTCGTCCAGGGCGATCCTCGGAAGCCTCAGGCCTCGATCTACGTTCGGAGCGACGAGCGAGCGACGCTGACCGGAATCCGCGGCGCGTACTCGGTGTACTTCAAGTCCGGCACCGACTGGGACTCCGGGCGCCGGGGCTTCACCGATCTGTGTGCGTACGAACGGTTCGACCAGCGGTTCGCGGCGGAGTCCAGCTGGCAGGTCAGCCTGGAGAAGACGGCGATCGGGAATGCCACTACAAGCTCGGTGCCGGCCTTCTGAGATCCTGGCTCGATGCGTACGACGTACCGGATGCGGGCAGGGCGGTTCCTCGGAGTGCCGGCCGCCGGGCTGATCCTGCTCGGCGTGGCCGCGATCGCATGGGCGGTCGGGCTGCCGGACGCGGTGGTGGGTGTGTTCCTCGTGCTCGGGGGTCTGGTCGCGCTGGCCGGACTGTGGATCCTGCTCCGGCCGCCGGCGTTGCTGAAGCTCGGCAAGGACCAGATCGAGGTCCGGGGCGTGAAGACCGACTGGACCGACGTCACCGAGGTCGGCCGGGTCGAGACCACGCACGGCGAGGCCGTCGTCCTGCGGACCAAGCACAAGGACGGCTCGATCCTGATCCCGGTGCGCTGGCTGCCGCCGGGCCGCGACGAGCAGCTCGCGACCGACCTCCGGGAGCGGCTGAACGCGGCGCACGGCTACACCATCTGGGACGGCACTGCCGGTGAGGACGCCGATCGCGCAGAATGATCCGCGGTGGAAATTGTCCGGATCTGATCGAAGGAGTCGCCCGTGCTGTCGTTCGAGCTGTCTGCCGAGGAACTGAGCGTCTACCAGGGCACCAACCCGCGCCCGGACGACTTCGACCAGTTCTGGGACAAGGCGCTGGCCGAGCTGGCCGGGACCGCCGCCGAGGAGTCGTTCGTCGACGCGGCCGACTTCCCGCTGACCACGGCGACCGCCCAGCACCTGTACTTCAACGGCACCGGCGGCTACCGCGTGCACGCCAAGGTGATCCGCCCGCAGCAGCCGACCGGGCCCGCCGTACTGATGTTCCACGGGTACGGCGGCGAGCAGCCGCGCTGGGTCGACCTCCTGCCGTACGCCGCCCGCGGCTTCACCGTCGCGGCGCTGGACGTGCGTGAGCAGGTCGGCTTCCGCACCGGGTCCCAGGAGCCGAACACCTTCAGCCTGCAGAACCACCTGGTCCACGGCCTCGACGGCGGGCCGGACAGCCTGCTCTACAAGCACGTCTTCCTCGACACCCGCCGGCTGGCCGACCTCATCCGCGCGCTGCCCGAGGTCGACGCCTCCCGCGTCGCGGCGACCGGCTGGAGCCAGGGCGGAGGCCTGACGCTGGTCTGCGCCGCACTCACGCCGGAGATCAAGTACGCCGCCAGCGTGTACCCGTTCCTCACCGACTACCAGCGCGCGTGGGAGCTCAACCTGGAGCGCGGCCCGTACGACGAGATCACCACCTGGTTCAAGAAGCGCGACCCGCGGCACCTGCGCGAGCAGGAGGTCTTCACGACCCTCGGCTACATCGACGTACAGAACCTGGCACCACGGATCCAGGCCGAGGTCACGCTGTTCACCGGCCTCGAGGACCAGACCTGCCCGCCCTCCACGCAGTACGCGATCTACAACAAGCTCACCGGCGTGAAGGAGCTCCGCACCTACCCGGACCTCGGCCACGACGACCTGCCGGGCGCGCACGACGACATCTACCAACTGATCGGCGCCAAGCTCTGAGCACCCGGACCACCACCCCTGGTGGACCCGCAGTACCCGCCACCACCTGACTGATTGGTGAGTACTGCGCGTCCGCCGTGGGCTAGTTGGCCTCCTTACCGGCCCAGTAGTGCCAGGTAGGGGAAGCGACTGGGGATCGGGTCAGACCGTCCGGCCAGGTGGCCGGCAGGTCGTGACTCCGGGCCGCGTAGAGGATCACCTCCGAGGCGAATCGGTCACCGCGTACGGCGACCCGGGCGGCCGTCTCCGCCCGCATGTCGGCGAGGTAGTGGACGGCCGGCAGGAACTCCGCGCTGAGCCGCGGACTGAGCCGGCCCACCGCTTCGTCGTCCAGCCGGATCTCGACCACCATCCGGTGCCGGTCGTTGATGCCGTCGTCCTCCTCGACGGCATGCATCGTGCCGTACGCCCAGCACTCGCCTTCCGGCCGGAAGAACGGTGCCAGCACGTCCGGATGCACCTCGCTGCCCGGGACCACGATCCCGCTGCCCGGCGGCAGCACGTGGAAGCTCCCGGGCGGTGGCAGATTGACCGGAACCAGCATGTGTGGCTGGCCCAGTGCGACCGCCACACTGGCGTGGAACTCGGTGCCCTGGTCGCCCTTGCCTTCCCAGTCCGCCGGCTCCCACTCACTGACCCACAGGTGGCAAGGGACCTGCGGTTGCAGACCCTGTGCCACCAGTTCTGACAGCACCGGGTGGTACCGGTGCGCATCGTCCCTCGGCAGGTAGCCGACCACCTTGCCCTGCACCCGGACAGCGATCGAGCGCGGGTCGAAGCGGTTGTGCGGTTCCGGGACGAGATCCGCCGCGGTGTCCAGGTCTGCTCCTCGCGCTGGGATGGGATCGGGAAACAGGCCACGAATCGCCTGCTCGTGCGGGGCTTCCCGCACGACCTCCTGACCACACCACAGGGCGTCTCCCCACAGACTGAACGGATTCAGTTCCATGCGTTGCCCTCCAGTCCCCGTTGACCGGTTTACTCGGCTCATCCCGTCCAGGACCCTGGCCGTTACACCGAGTGAGCGTATGAGAACTAGACTGCCCAGCCGAAGCTCTTTTCACGCATGAAAAACGGACCCGAAACTCAACGGTGTCCGCTCGTCCGTAGTGTGGACGCAGGCCGTCTTGTGCTGCGGGAAAAGTGGAGAATCACGTGCAGATGCACGGGAAGGAACGTCATGCAGGGCAGTGAAACAGTCGCTCGATCGATCGTCGACGCACAGGCGGTGGAGCAGGCCGTCGGCCGGCTCGGCGGCGTCGCGCTCCGGACTCCGCTGCAACGCAACCCGCGACTCTCCGCACGCACCGGCGCCGACGTCTGGCTGAAACGCGAGGACCTGCAGGTCGGCCGGTCGTACAAGCTGCGCGGTGCCTACAACCTGATCGCCCAGTTGTCGGACGTGGAGAAGAAGGCCGGCGTCGTCTGCGCCTCCGCGGGCAACCACGGCCAGGGACTCGCGTACTCGTGCCACACGCTCGGCGTCAACGGCCGCGTCTACGTGCCACGGACGACGCCGCGCCAGAAGCGCGACCGCATCGCCGCGCTCGGTGGATCGCAGATCGAGGTGATCATCACCGGCGACTCGTACGACGACGCGGCCGCCGCCGCGCTCGCCGAGTGCGAGGCGTCGGGGGCGACGCTGGTCCCGGCGTTCGACGATCCGCGAACCGTCGCGGGGCAAGGCACTTTGGCGGTCGAGCTCGTCGAGCAGCTCGGCCACGCGCCCGACGTACTGGTGGTTCCGGTGGGTGGCGGTGGATTGATCGCCGGTGTTGCGACGTACTTGGCCGAGCGGCACCCCGGCGTACGGATCGTCGGGGTGGAGCCAGCTGGTGCGGCGAGCATGGCTGCTGCGTTGGCTGCTGGTGAGCCGGTGACGTTGGAGCAGCTGGACAGCTTCGTCGACGGTGCCGCAGTACGGCGGGTCGGTGCGGTCACGTTGCCGCTCGTCGCTGCCGCTGAGGTCGAGATGACGTCGGTGCCGGAGGGCCTGGTCTGCTCGGAGATGCTCGAGCTCTATCAGACCGATGGCCTGATCGCCGAGCCCGCCGGCGCCTTGTCCGCCGCTGCCTTGGGCCGTGGAGTCGAGGTGAAACCGGGCGAGACGGTGGTGTGTCTGCTGTCCGGTGGGAACAACGACGTCAGCCGGTACGGCGAGATCCTCGAGCGGTCGCTGGTGCACGAAGGGCTCAAGCACTACTTCCTGGTGACGTTCCCGCAGGAGCCCGGCGCGCTGCGGCAGTTCCTCGACCAGGTGCTCGGGATTGACGACGACATCACGCTGTTCGAGTACGTCAAGCGGAACAACCGGGAGACCGGCGTCGCGCTGGTCGGGATCGAGATCGGGCGGCCGGGTGATCTGGCCGGGTTGCTGGACCGGATGGACGCGGCGCCGTTGACGATCGAGCGGATCGATCCGGGATCGCCGGAGTTCCGGTTCCTCATCTAGGCCTTGGTTCGATGAGAATTCTGTAATGTTCGGCTCATGCGGTTCTTCGGGAGGGATCGCAGGCTGTGAACATGCGATCTCCACGCCTGATCTACCTGGCGGTTGCCGTGGTGCTGGCAGTGGCCGGGTTCGCGCTGACCCAGTACCTTGCGGACCGGTCGTCGCCGGGGCTGGGCGACACGGTCGTCGTACCGGCTTCGGGTACGTCGTCCTCGCCGCCCCCGTCGCCCGGGACGCCGCCGGCCACGCGGCCGACCGTCGCGCCGTCCACCGTGATCCCGTCGAAGCCCGGCGCGGACCCGGTGACGCCGGGCAGCCCGCGGACGGCCGGCGATGACGACGACCAGGACGACGACGGCATCGACGACGATCTGGACGACGACGTGGACGGCGATGACTGAGCCTTGGTGGTCTTCCTGAGACGCCGCGAGGGTGATGGCGACGCGGGAGATCGCGAGCGCCGGACCCGGCGGAGCGGGGTCAGTGCGCGGGTGCGGATCATCGGGTGGATGCTGGCGGTGCTCGCGCTGGCCGTCGGCGCGGTGGTCTTCCTGACCTGGCAGCTGCTCTCGGCGCGCTCCGACGCGTCCGCCGACGCCGAACTGACCCACGAGGCGACCAAGTTCCGCGCGTACGTCGGCTCGGACACCGCCCGTCCGCTCGACACCCCGGAGGAGCTGCTCGACCTCTGGCTGCGAACCAATCTCCCGGACACTTCCGAGGCGTTCTTCACGATCGTCGACGGACGCGCGTACCACCGCAGCCTCGGCACTCCGCCGGCACGCCTCGACACCGACCTCGCGTTCGTCCAGCGGATCTCGGCCGGCACCACCCCGCAGTACGGGTGGGTGGACAGCACGGCCGGCAAGGTCCGGTACGGCGTGATTCCGGTCCGGGTCGGCTCGCAGCCGGTGCGTTCCCAGCTGGTGCTGCTGGAGTTCCGCGACCTGCTGGCGCAACCGCTCGAGGACGCGACGAAGGCGCTCGCGCTGATCGGTCTGGTCACGCTGGCGATGGCGGCCGGTGCGTGCTGGATCGTCACCGGCCGGGTGCTCGCGCCGATCCGCGGCGTCCGGACGACCGCCGAGCAGATCGGCGAGTCCGACCTGCGCCGCCGGATCGATGTCGTGGGCAACGATGATGTGGCGCAGCTGGCCCGGACGTTCAACACGATGCTGGACCGGCTGGAGGTCGCGTTCGTCGCGCAGCGGGAGTTCGTCGACAACGCCGGGCACGAGCTGCGGACGCCGATCACGGTGATCCGCGGGCACCTCGAACTGATGAGCGACGACCCGGTCGACCGCGAGGAGACCCGCGCCCTGGTGCTCGACGAGCTGGTCCGGATGAACCGGATGGTCGACGATCTGCTGGTCCTGGCCAAGAGTGGGCGCCCCGACTTCCTCAAGCTCGAGGAGGTCAACCTGACCGAACTGATCATCGAGGTCGTCGCCAAGGCCCGCCCGCTGGCCGACCGCACCTGGCGCGTCGACGAAACCGCGGACACCACCGTCGTCGCCGACAGCCAACGCCTCACCCAGGCGCTGATGCAGCTGGTCTCCAACGCCGTACGGCACACCACGACCGACGATCGCATCGCGCTGGGCTCGCGCGTGCATCTGCTGCGTGCTGCTGAGGACTGCCCTGTGGGCGCGCATGTTCACCTGTGGGTCGCCGACTCCGGGGAGGGCGTGGCGCCCGGAGACCGGGAGCGGATCTTCGAAAGATTTGCCCGGGGCAACGATCAGGTGCGGACCGACGGCGCCGGGCTCGGACTGGCGATCGTGCGCTCGATCGCCCAGGCCCACGGCGGCGAAGTCCAGCTGGCCGACGACGGCACCCCGGGCGCGCGGTTCGAGCTCGTGCTGCCGTGGACACCGACCGAGGGGAGCTCACGATGAACCGGATTCTGATCGCCGAGGACGAGGACCGGATCGCCTCCTTCATCGAACGCGGGCTGCGCAGCAACGGGTTCATCACCACCGTCGTCGCCGACGGCGAGTCGGCGTACCAGGAAGCGGTCAGCGGTGCGTACGACCTGCTCCTGCTCGACATCGGGCTGCCGAAGGTCGACGGTTTCACCGTCCTGCGCCGGCTCCGCGAGGCGCGGGTGAGCATGCCGGTCGTCATCCTCACCGCCCGCGACAGCATCCGCGACACCGTCGCCGGACTCGAAGGCGGCGCCGACGACTACATCGCCAAACCGTTCGCCTTCGAGGAACTGCTGGCCCGCGTCCGCCTCCGCCTGCGCAGCGACGGCTCCGGTACGGCGGATGCCACGATTCTTCAGGTCGGTGACCTCAGCCTCGACCTCCGCACCCGGCGCGCCTCGATCGACGGCCGGACCGTCGACCTCACTGCCCGCGAGTTCCTGCTGGCGGAGGTCTTCTGCCGCCATCCTGACCAGGTCCTGTCCCGGGAGCAGCTGCTCTCCCAGGTCTGGGGCTTCGACTTCGACCCGGGGTCGAACGTCGTCGACGTTTATATCCGGTACCTGCGTAAGAAGCTGGGTCCCGACCGGATCCAGACCATCCGGGGCATGGGGTACCGCCTCCGCACGGACTGAGCTTCTGCTCGGTTGTCACTGGGAGCAGTTCGCTACCTCGAAGCCGCGGTCCTCGGACTCTGGTCTCTCATTCCGGACGCTTGCCGTCCAGCACCCCACCGAAGTGCTCGGAGTCCATGTCGGAGGGACAGCCGTCGCCCTCCTCATCGATCACCGGCTCGACGCGATCGGACTGCACCGGAGCTTCGACGTCATCGGACTGCACCGAACGCTTGACATCGTCGGACGGCGTCGGGGCCGGCGCACTGGTTGCCGCCGCCTCTTCACCCAGACCATCGCCCCAGGTCGCCGTGTGCGGCGTCGTCGCGCGAACCGGCTCGGCGCTTGCCGCCGCACCAGAATCCCGCTGGTCGTCCGCAAGGGCCTGCCCTGTCGCGGGTGCCGCACCGGCTTCCGTCGGCGGGTCGTCCGGGTGGGCTGTCGCGGCTCGGACCTGTAGTTCGTGTTCTCGCGCCGCCTGCTCGGTGCTGCGTAGCTGCGACTTCTTGGCCGCACCGGTGAACACCACCAGCAGAAGCAGCACCACGACCACGCCCACGACGATCCACAGGACGGTCATTCCGTCCATCAGTCCTCCTCGGCTCGATACTCGCCGTCACAGGTACCCGGGTCGCGCCCAGGACTAACCCACCGTCCTGGACGCGACCCGCACCACTCAGGGACGAACGCTGAACCGATAGTGGCCCGAGGCAACAGTCACCGTCGTACCGGCCCCGTCGACAACCCCGCTGACCCCCTCCACCTGGCGAAGAGCGCGACCACCTTCAGTCACCCGATCCGCCGACCCAGGAAGCTTCACGATCGCCGTAGTGTTGGCCGGAACCCGCACCTCGAGCGTGAACCGCCCGTCCGACTCCTGCTTCCACCGACTCCCGACCACCCCGTACGGCGTCCGGTGCTCGAGCTCCGCCGACGTGATCCCGTCACCCGGCGTCGGCGCGATCAGCGCCTTCCGGTAGCCGGGCTCCGCCGCCGACACCCCGGCCAGCGTCCGGTACATCCACTCGCCCACCGCGCCGTACGCGTAGTGGTTGAACGAGTTCATCCCCACGTCGTTGAACGTCCCGTCGGGATTGATCGAGTTCCACCGCTCCCAGATCGTCGTCGCGCCCTTGCCGATCTCGTAGCCCCACGACGGGTACGACGTGTTCTGCAGCAGTTTGTACGCCAGGTCCGAGCGCCCGATCTTCGTCAGCACCGGCAGCAGCCCGTCGACCCCGAGGAACCCGGTCGACAGATGCGTGTCCCGCCGCTGGATCGCCGCCGCGAAGTGCTCGCCCGCCGCCGCGATCCGATCGTCCGGTACGAGATCGCTCGTGAACGCGAGGATGTACCCGGTCTGACTGTCCGACCCGACCTTCCCGTCCGCCGCGACGAACCGGCCGGCGAACGCCGCCCGCACGTCCTCGTACACCTGCTGGTACTTCGCCGCGTCGGCCGTCTTCCCGATCGCCGCCGCCATCTGGCTCAGCTGCCGCGCGCCCTTGGCGATGAACGACGTACCGATCAGCTCGCCGGGAGTCGGGTCGTCGAGGTTCAGCCAGTCGCCGTAGTCCCCACCGCCCCGGATCAATCCGTTCGAGCTGGCGACCAGGTAGTCGACGTACTGGGCCATCGAGTCGTAGTGCTGCCGGATCACCGACGTGTCGCCGTACGCCTGCCACAGCGTCCACGGCACGTTGACCCCGGCGTCGGCCCAGCCCGCGTTGCCCATGCCGCCGTCGAACGCGTTCGGCACGGTCGGCGCGACACTTGCGTACGCGCCGTCCGCACGCTGCGTGTCGCGGAGGTCCTGCAACCACTTCGTCAGGAACGCCTGCGAGTCGAGGTTGTAGACAGCGGTCCGCGCGAACACGTTGATGTCGCCGGTCCACCCCATCCGCTCGTCGCGTGCGGGCGTGTCCGTCGGGATCGAGAGGAAGTTGCCGCGCTGACCCCAGACGATGTTGCTGTGCAGCTGGTTCACCAACGCCGAGTTGGTCCGGAACTCGTTGGTCTGTTCGCCGTCCGTCCCCAGCACGACGCCGACGATCGCGCTGGCCGGAGGCGCCATCGCGACACCGCTGACCTCGATGTACCGGAAGCCGTGGAAGGTGAAGCGCGGCTGGTACGTCTCCAGCCGGTTGGTCGCGAACGTGTAGTGGTCCGTCGCCTTCGCCGACCGCAGGTTGTCGGTATAGAGCGTGCCGTCGGGGTTGAGCACTTCGCCGTACCGGATCTTGACGGTCTGCCCCGGCGATCCCCGCAGCGTCAGCCGGGAGACGCCGACCATGTTCTGGCCGAGGTCGTACAGGTACACGCCGGCCGTCGGCGACGGGATCGCCTTGGCCTTCAGCAACTGCGTGACCCGGACCGGTTGATCGGTCTGCGGGACCAGTTTGCTCGTCGCACTCGGCCGGACCTGCACCGGCGTCCACTCGTACGCCGTACGCCGCGCATCGCGACTCTCCCCGTTGAGCAGATCGGCAACCCGTACGGCGCCGGGCGCGGTCTGCCAGCTGGAGTCGGTCGCGAACACGTCGCTCGAACCGTCGGTGTACGTGACCCGGAGCTGGACGATGAACGCGGTGTCGCTGCCGTACTTGTTCGCGCCGAACATCGCCAGGTTGCCCGCGTACCAGCCCGGGGCGACCTCGGCGCCGAACGTGTTCGCGCCAGACTTCAGCTGCTTGGTGACGTCGTAGCTCTGGGACTGGATCCGGCGGGCGTAGTCGGTCCAGCCCGGGGCCAGCTCCTGGTCACCGACCTTGCGGCCGTTGAGGTTGAGCTCATAGATGCCCTGGGCTGCCGCGTGGATGCGCGCCGATCGGATCTTCTTTGCCTTGGGCAAGGAGATCTGCTTCTGGAACACCGGGATGGGTTTGCCGGGCAGCCAGAGGTCGGTGTTGCCCTTGACCTGCAGACCGCCTTGCGGGCGGACCGTTCCGTCCGGGAAGGTCTGGTCGCCGGTGGGGAACTTGGTGTCGACGAGCACCTCGCCGCCTGCGCCAGTCACCTTCAGGCTGTGGACGATGCCGTCTTCCTCACCGTTCGTGCGGAACCCGACCACGCCGGGCGCGTTGTGGTCGGAGCGCTCACGGGTGTCGATCTGCACGTCGTCTAGCCAGGTGGTGATGGTTTGGCCGGAGGTGGTGATGCGGAGGTGGTGTTGCTGTTTGAGGTCAGTGCCCGCAGGGAGCGGGATCTCGCCGAGCAGGACGTAGCCGCCGCCTGGTTGCCGGACGTGCGGGCGGAGCACGGGTTTGTCGGGGGTGAGCTGGTTGAGCTGCCACATGTAGCCGAGACCGCCGCGGCCGCGGAAGAAGACGCCGAGCGCGTCCTTCACCAGGGTCACGTCCGCGTCGATCGTCGTATCGGTCCACTCGGCGCCCGGCTGGTTGTCGGCGCCGATCCACTCGCCCTGCCAGTCCGCCGGCTGCAGCGGTCCGGTCTCGAACGTCGCGGCCGAAGACCAGGCGGAGGCGCGGCCCCGCTCGTCCCATACGCGAACGGTCCAGCGGTACGCCGTGTAGGCGGTCAGCGCGGGCCCGCCGTACGGGACCTCGACGGACTGGTCTGATCGGACCACGCCGCTGTCCCAGACGTCCGGCCGAGAGGCGCCACCAGCCTTGCCCGATTCCTCCTGGGTCGGGTCGGAGGCCGCGGCGGACGAGCCCTTGGCCGAGTCCTTCGACACGTGGATCTCGTACCGGCTTTGGGCAATACCGCGCCGCTGGCCGTCGAGCTGCCAACTGAGGCGTGGCGGCGTACCGGCGACGCCGAGTGGGTCGGTGAGGTTGTTGGTCTTCAGGTTCAGGACCTGGATGGCGGAACCTTTCGGGTCGGGCGGAGAGCCGGTCGCGGGAACCAGCGGGGTCAGCAACAGCACGGCAGCCACCAGCGGGCCGAGCCGAGAACGGAACGACATGGGCGAACTCCTCACAGAGACGGGGCGATCTACAGGGGAGACGAAGCACTTCGTACGGGTGGTGCGGTGGGTTGGGTGGGCGGGGTCAGAGCAGGCCGCGGTGTGCTGCCCAGACGATGGCTTCGATGGCGGTTCCGAACCCGAGCCGGTCGCACGCAGCGCGGGTCCGGCGTCGGACGGTCCGTTCGGACAGGTCGAGCCGGCGGGCGACTGCTTCGATCGGCAAGCCGGTCGCGATCAGGCGGAACAGCCGCAGGTCTTCGGAGCTCAGTCCCCGCGGCAGCAGTTGGTTGAGGTCGTTGGAGGGCAGCAGGTTGTGGTCCCTCAGGTCCGGGTGGGCGAGGGTCTCGTTGTGCAGGGCGGTCATCGGATCACCTGGTTCCGAACACCCGGGACTCGGCGGCGTCCCAGTCGGCCGGTCTACCCTGCGGCGCATACCGCCGCAGACGATGGGTCGCACGGACCAGCGCGCGCATCGCGCCCAGATCCGGCAACGGTTCCCCTAGGGCGCGTGCCTGGACCAGCACGTTGCCCAGTGCGGACGCCTCGACGGGACCGGCGAGCACCGGCACTCCGCAGGCGTCCGCGGTCAACTGGCAGAGCAACTCGTTCTGCGAGCCCCCACCGATCACATGCACCACGTCGATCTCACGACCGGCGATCTCCCGCGCACTGCGCAGCGTCCGCCGGTAGGCCAGCGCGAGACTCTCCAGCACGCACCGCACAGTCGCCGCACGGGTCGCCGGCTTGTCCTGCCCGGTCCGCGCACAGAACTCGTCGATCCGCGCCGGCATGTTGCCTGGGGCGAGGAAGGCTGGATCGTCGGGATCGATCAGTACGCCGAACGCCGGCGTTTCCGCAGCCTCGTCGAGCAGCGCGACGAGGTCGTCGGTCCCCCAGACTCGCAGGCACTCCTGGAGGATCCACAGGCCCATGACGTTCTTGAGGAACCGCGTGCGGCCGTCGACGCCGCCCTCGTTGGTGAAGTTCGCTTGGCGGGCTTCCTCGGTGAGCACCGGCTCCGGCAGTTCCAGCCCGGCCAGAGACCAGGTGCCCGAGGAGATGTAGGCGAAGTTCTCGCCTTCGGCCGCCGGCACAGCAACCACAGAGGACGCGGTGTCGTGCGAACCCACCGCGATCACCGGAACCCGCAGACCTTCGGCGACCTCACCGTTCACGCCACTTGGGGTCAGACCGGTTTGGTCGGCTAGCTCGGGGAGGAGTGGGCCGATGAGGTGGCCGGGTTCTCGGAGGGTGGGGAGGAGGGTTGTGGGGATGCCGACTCGGTGAGCCAGGTCCTCGCTCCAGGTGCGGGTGCGGACGTCGTACAGCTGGGTGGTGGAGGCGTTGGTCGCCTCGGCGCCGGGGATGCCGGTGAGCCAGTAGGCGAGGAGGTCGGGGATGAGGAGGAGTTGGTGGGCTTGGTCGAGGGACTGTTCGGCGACCAGCTGGTAGATGGTGTTGAAGGGGAGTTGCTGGAGGCCGGTGATGGCGTACAGGTCTTCGGCGGGGACGGTGCGGAGGACCTCGTCCATCACGCCGTCGGTCCTGGAGTCGCGGTAGTGGATCGGGTTGCTGAGGAGGCGGCCGGACTCGTCGAGCAGGCCGTAGTCGACGGCCCAGGAGTCGATGCCGATGCCGTCGATCGGGCCACCGGCGGCGGCTTTGGTGAGGCCGACGAGGGTTTCGCGGTAGAGGTGCAGGATGTCCCAGTGCAGCGTGCCCTGGATGTCGACCGGGCCGTTCCAGAAGCGGTGGACCTCGGTCAGTTGCAGGGTGCCCTCGCCGATGTCGCCGACCATGACGCGGCCGCTGGACGCGCCGAGGTCTACTGCGGCCAACCGAAGAGTCATGGGGCGAAGCTCCTTCCGGGGCGACTGGTGCGGGGCAGAAAATCCAGCGCAGGTCAGGGGAAAGCGAAGTGCTGCAGGGCTCAGCTGGGGTTGATGACCTCCAGCGGGAGGTGGAGCAGGCTGGAAACAGCCTTGAGGTCTGCTACCTGGTGACCGGTGCCAAGCGCCCAGTGGTGGGCTACGCCGGAGGCCGACCAGGCGTCGGTCCACTCGCCGGGGTCGCAGCCGAAGTCGACGCGGCTGGTGGTGTTGCCGATCTGGAGGAGAGGACCGGGAACGACCTCACCCTCGGAAGCGATCAGCTTGAACGTGCCGTCCCGAAGCTGGCCGAGCCCGAGCGCGGTCACCGGACCGTGCGCCACGTCGAACTCCACCGACACACCCCACCCACGCTTGCCGTGGTAGACCCCCAGCCCGCGCAGCAGCGGTTTCGCCGAGCTGATCGCGAGATGGGCCGGCCCGTCGTGCCCCATCTCGACCACGTTGTCGTGGAAGTTCAGTGCCTGCAACTCGGTGAACGAACCGCCCGCGCCGAGCTTGTCCATCATCAGCATCGCCAGCGAGGTCCGCAGCTCGTACTCCCCGGCCGCCGGCACACCCCTTGCCGTGAGCAACGATGCGCCGAGGATCATGCCGGCCGCGACCCGTTCGTGCGTCTCGCCGTCGAGGCCGCGGTGGTAGTACGCCAGGGTGTCGAGCTGGAAGTCCTCGACCAGCCGGTCCAGCGCGACCGACACCGTCGCGCCCCAGCGGAAGTCGTCCTCGACCACCGAGTCGTCGAGCGTGAACACTTCCTGGGCGACCTTCATCCGCGCCTCGGTCTCGGCCGCGGTCACCTTCTCGACCCGGACCCGGAGGTCGTCGATCTCCAGGATCTCGACGTGCCCGCCGAGCTGCGCGGAGACCAGGGTCGGGTCGGTGATCACGTCCATCATCCCGGGGTACAGATGTCCGAGCAGCCCGTGCCGCCCGTGCCGGAACGCAGCCCGTATGCCGGCCGCCTTCAGCCATCGACGGATCCTCGTCCACGCGCGCTCGTCCTCGAGGTACCCGGAGACCGACCGGAAGTCGATACCGCACCGCTCGAACGCGTTCGCCATCTCCGGCAGCGGGCAGGCGCCGCAGTACGCGAGCCAGGCTCCGGTGTCGAACGACGCGTGATCCATCGCCTCGGTGGGCTGCAGGTTGAGCAGCAGCACCGGTGCGCCGGAACGTTGTGCGACTGGGACCAGCATCGACGCGGTCATGTACGTCGTCAGGAACCCGACGATCAGGTCGCAATCCGCCAGCCGCAACTTCTCGGCCGCTGCGGCGCCTTCTTGGGCGTCGGAGATGAAGCCGACGTCGACGACCTCGCAGTCGAACTCGCCGAACCGCCCGGCTACTCGTCGCGCCGATGCCTGCAACTGCGGCAGCAGCTCCGGGAACTGCGGCCAGTAGGCACCGAGGCCACCTGCGACCAGTCCGATGCGGGTCTTGCGCGGCTCGACCCACGGCAGCAGACCGCCGCCGTCGACGGACCGGGCAGGATCAGCACTCCACATGGTCGTCCTCCTCGAGATAGAGCGGAGTCCCGCCCAGCAACATCTCGCCGTGGGTGGGAGTGACGCGGGGCGACCCCACGCCGCGGGTGGGACTGAGGCGGGGCGTCCCCTCGGCGCGGATCGCGGCGACGCCCGCCGACACCCCCGCGTGAGTGGGAGTGAGACGGGGCGCCCCCTCGGCGGGAGCCTTGGCGACGCCCAGCGACACCCCGGCGCGGGTGGGAGCGAGACGGAGCGTCCCCTTGGCGCGGATCGCGACGCCCGGCGACACCCCCGGGTGGGGCGCTCCGACGCGGAGCGTCACCTCGGCGGGAGGCTTGGTGAGGCGGGGTGGCAGCAGGCTGGTTGTCATGGGTGCCTCAGCGGAGGAATGCCGCGGCTACGCCGGCGTCTACTGGGACGTGGAGGCCGGTGGTGTGGGACAGGTCTCCGGCGGTCAGCGCGAAGACGCCGGCTGCGACGTGTTCCGGCAGGACCTCACGTTTGAGCAGTGTCCGCTGCGCGTAGAACGCGCCCAGCTCCGACTCCGGTACGCCGTACACCGCGGCGCGCTTCGCGCCCCAGCCCTTCGCGAAGATCCCGGAACCGCGCACCACGCCGTCCGGGTTGATGCCGTTCACGCGGATCCCGTACTCGCCGAGCTCCGCCGCGAGCAGCCGGACCTGGTGGGCCTGGTCGGCCTTGGCCGCGCCGTACGCCACGTTGTTCGGGCCGGCGAAGACGGCGTTCTTGCTGGAGATGTAGACGATGTCGCCGCCGATCCCCTGGTCGATCAGCACCTTCGCCGCGACCTTGGAGACCAGGAACGAGCCCTTCGCCATCACGTCGTGCTGCAGGTCCCAGTCGTGCTCGGTGGTTTCCAGCAGCGGCTTCGAGATCGACAGGCCCGCGTTGTTGACGATCAGGTCGACACCGCCGAACGCCAGCACCGCCTGCTCGAACGCCGCCGCGACCGCGGCCTCGTTCGACACGTCGGCGCCGACAGCGATCGCCTTGTCCGTCGTACCGATCTCCTTGGCGACGGCCTCTGCTGAGGCGGTGTCGAGGTCGGCAACCACCACGCACGCGCCTTCGGCCGCGAGCCGCAGCGCGATCGCCTTGCCGATGCCCGATCCACCGCCGGTGACGAACGCGACCCGGGTGGCGAGCGGCTTCGGCTTCGGCATCCGCTGCAGCTTCGCCTCCTCGAGGGCCCAGTACTCGATGCGGAACTTCTCGCGCTCGTCGATCGGCGCGTACGTCGAGACCGCCTCGGCCCCGCGCATCACGTTGATCGCGTTGACGTAGAACTCGCCGGCGACCCGGGCGGTCTGCTTGTCCTTGCCGAAGCTGAACATGCCGACCCCCGGCACCAGCACGATCGCGGGATCGGCACCGCGCATCGGCGGGCTGTCCGGCTCCTTGTGCCGGTCGTAGTAGGCCGCGTAGTCCTCGCGGTACTGCAGGTGCAGCTCCTTGAGCCGAGTCACCGCCTCCTCCAGCGGAGCGCTCGGCGGCAGGTCGAGCACCAGCGGCCGCACCTTCGTCCGGAGGAAGTGGTCCGGGCATGACGTCCCGAGCGCGGCCAGCTCGCCGAGCTTCTCGCGGGCGGTGAACTCCAGCACGACGTCCGCGTCGTTGAAGTGCCCGACCTGCGGGTTGTCCGTCGACGCGAGCCCGCGGATCACCGGCGCGAGCGCTGCGGCCCGCCGCCGTCGCTCCTCGTCCGGCAACGCCTCGAACCCCGGTACGACGGCGCCGAACGGCTCCGGCTTGCCGCGCTCGGCCAGGAACTGCTCGGCGGTGCGGATGATCTCGATCGAGTTCGCCTCGCACTCGGCCGAGGTGTCGCCCCAGGCCGTGATGCCGTGCCCGCCGAGGATGACGCCGATGGCCTGCGGGTTCTCCCGCTTGGTCTGCGCGATGTCCAGGCCGAGCTGGAACCCGGGCCGCCGCCACGGCACCCAGACCACTCGCTCGCCGAAGCACTCCGCGGTCAGCTTCTCGCCGTCCGCGGCGGTCGCCAGCGCGATCCCCGAGTCCGGGTGCAGGTGGTCGACGTGCGGAGCGTCGACCAGTCCGTGCATCGCGGTGTCGATCGACGGCGCCGCTCCGCCCTTGCCGTGCAGGCAGTAATCGAAGGCGGCGACCATCTCGTCCTCGCGGTCGACGCCGGGGTAGACGTCGACCAACGCGTTCAGCCGGTCGATCCGCAGCACGGCCAGGCCGGCCGCGGTCAGGGTGCCGAGGTCACCGCCGGAACCCTTCACCCAGACCAGGTCCACCGGCTGCTGGGTGACCGGGTCGGTCGCCGTGCCCTTGGCGGACGTGTTACCGCCGGCGTAGTTGGTGTTGCGCGGATCGGCACCCAGTCTGTTGCTTCGAGCAACAAGCTCGGTCGCGGTCTCGCTCACTGTCATGCTCCCCATCCGGCCTGCCGGCCGTCGGCTCGGTCCTTGGTGATCTGCTCGAAGTAGCCGCTGCGCTGGTACGCCGCGACCGGGTCGGGGTCGAGCCCTTGCTCGGTCCGCAGCTCGGCGAGCAGCGGCCGGACATCGGTGTTGTACGCGTCCATCAGCGCCGCGTTCGCGCCCAGCACGTCGCCGTCCTGCTGGGCCTTGCGCAGGGTGTCCCGGTCGACCAGCAGTGCCTTCGCGGTGGCTTCCTGGACGTTCATCACCGAGCGGATGATGGCCGGGATCTTCGCCTCGATGTTGTGGCACTGGTCGAGCATGAAGGCGATCCCGCGCTCGGGATCGAGCGCGTTGCCGCGAACGATCTCGTTCATGATCCGGAACAGCTGGAACGGGTCGGCCGCGCCCACCATCAGGTCGTCGTCGGCGTAGAAGCGGCTGTTGAAGTCGAACGCGCCGAGCTTGTCCACCCGGAGCAGGAACGCGACGATGAACTCGATGTTGGTGCCCGGCGCGTGGTGCCCGGTGTCGATGCAGACCGTCGCCTTCGGCCCGAGCTCCAGGCAGTGCGCGTACGACGTCCCCCAGTCCGGCACGTCGGTGGTGTAGAAGGCAGGCTCGAACAGCTTGTACTCCAGCAGCATCCGCTGGTCGGCGCCGAGCCGGTCGTAGACCTCCTTCAGCGCGGTCGCCAGCCGCTCCTGCCGGTCCTGGATGTCGTCCTGACCGGGGTAGTTCGTTCCGTCGGAGAACCACAGCTTGAGGTCCCGGGAGCCGGTCGCGTCCATGATGTCGACGCACTCCAGCAGGTGGTCGGTGGCCTTGCGCCGGATGCTCGGGTCCGGGTTCGTCACGCTGCCCAGCTTGTAGTCGTCGTCCTGGAACACGTTGCTGTTGATCGCCCCGAGCCGCACGCCGTGGTCCTTCGCGTACGCTGCCAGCGCCGCGTAGTCGTCGACCTTGTCCCAGGGGATGTGCAGCGCGACGCTCGGCGCGACGCCGGTGTGCTTGTGCACGACCGCGGCGTCGGCGATCTTCTCCTCCGGCGACCGCGGAACGCCCGGCTGGCTGAACACCTTGAACCGGGTGCCCGAGTTGCCGAACGCCCAGGAGGGCAGCTCGATCTCCTGCCGGCGCAGGGCGGATTTCACGGCTTCGGTCGTCATAGGTCAGTCCTTCGCAGGTGTGAGGTGGAAGATCTCGCGGAGCAGCAGGAACGACTCGTCGGGCGGCCGGCCGTCGATCCCGGTGAAGAAGTCGGTCATCTGGGCCTGCCAGCGCTCGTTCACCTCGGTCGCCGCCATCGCTTGCTGGGCCGCCTCCAGGTCGTCGGCCTCGACGTACCCGATCAGCAGGCCGTCGTCGCGGAGGAAGAGCGAGTAGTTGTGCCAGCCGGAGTCGCGGAGCGCGGCCTGCATGTCGGGCCACACGTCGCGGTGCCGTTCGACGTACTCGTCCAGCCGGTCGGGCTTGACCTGGAGGCAGAAGCAGTAGCGGTTCACGAGTGCTCCGGGATCAGAAGTCGAACTGGTCGATGTTGGCCGCGGTGAACTCGGTCGGGGGGCCGAGCACGATCTCGCCGGACGCTCCGACGGTGTATTCGCCGAGCTTGCCGGCCTTGAACTTCTCGCCCTGGGCGCCGGTGATCTGGCCGGACTTCAGGGCGGCGCCGGCGTACGCGGCCAGGTAGCCGATGTCGGCCGGGCTCCAGAGCGCGAACTTCTTCACCGTGCCGTCCTTGACGAACTGGCGCATCTGGTTCGGCAGGCCGAGCCCGGTGATCGCGACCTTGCCCTTGTAGTTGGACGAGCTGACGTACCGCGAGGCGGCGGCGATGCCGACCGTGGTCGGCGAGACGATCACCTTGAGGTTCGGGTAGGTCTGCAGCAGGCCCTGGGCCTCGGTGAAGGACTTCTGGTCGTCGTCGTTGCCGTAGGCGATCTTGACCAGCTTGAGCTTCTGGTTCGCGGGCTTGGCCAGCTCGGTCTTCATCACCTCGATCCAGGAGTTCTGGTTGGTCGCGTTCGGCGTCGCGGACAGGACGGCGATCTCACCGGAACCGCCGGCCAGCTCGCTGGCCATCTTCACCAGGCTCTCGCCGATGCCCTGCGTGGTCGCCTGGTTGATGAACGCGTCCCGGCAGGTCTTGGCCGCGTCGGAGTCGAAGGTGACGACCTTGATCCCGGCCTTGCGGGCCTGGTTCAGCGAGGGGCAGACCGCGTTCGGGTCGTTGGCGGCGATCGCGATCACGTCCTGCTGCTGCTGGATCAGGGTGTTGATGTAGCTGACCTGCGACGAGGCACTCGCGTCGTTCGGCCCGACCAGCTTGTACTCGCCCTTGATCTCGCCGACCGCGACCTTGCCGCCGCCGACCTCGACGTCGGTGTAGGGGTTGTTCAGCTGCTTGGGCAGATAGGCGATCTTCAGACCCTCCTTCAGCGGCGCGTTCGGGTCGGCCGCGGCCGACGTCGAGGCGCTCGGCGCCGCGGTCGCGTCACTCGCGGTGCTCTCCTTGGTCGTGCCACCGCCGCAGGCGGTCAGCGCGAGGGACAGGACGGCCACCGCCGAGAGCGGGACCGCCGTACGGCGGGACAGGCGGAAGGTCATGAGAGGTCCTTTCTGGACGGTGACCCAGAGGTTGGTTCGGTGCGGTGCCGGCGGCGTTGCACCGCGGTACGGACGGCGTTGGCGAGGTTCGGAGCGAGAACCGAGGCGATCAGCAGGACACCCGTCACGACGTTGAGCGCCTCGTTGGAGACGTCGGACAGGCGGAGCGCGTTCTGCAGGGAGGCGAGCAGGACGACGCCGGCGATCACTCCCGGCAACGCACCCTTGCCGCCGAAGATCGACACCCCACCGAGCAGCACCGCGGCGACCACCGCGAGCTCCAGACCGGCGCCGTTGTCGGCGCGGGCGCTGGAGTACCGCAGGGTCCAGAGCACTCCGGCCAGGCCCGCGACCAGACCGCTCACGACGTACAGCCAGAACTTGAGCCGGCCGGGACGGACGCCGGCGAATCGCGCTGCCTGCTCGCTCGCTCCGACGGCGAAGACCGCGCGGCCGACCGGCGTCGCGTGCAGGACCACGCCGAACACGATGGCGAGGATCACCACGATGATCAGCACGTTCGGGATCGAGGTGCCGCCGATCGTGCCGGTCACCCAGTCGGTGTAAAGCGCCGGGAAGTCGGCGACCGCGCTGTCACCGAGCACGACGAAGGCCAGGCCGCGGTAGAGCGCCAGGGTGCCGATCGTGACCGCCAGCGAGGGCAGGCCGAGCACGGTGACGAAGAAGCCGTTCACCGCACCGAGCACCGCGCCCAGCAGCAGGCAGACCGGGATGATCGTCTCGATCGGCTGGTTCGCGTTCCACAGGTAGCCCATCAGGGCGCTCGAGAGACCGAGCGTGCTGGCCACCGAGAGGTCGATCTCGCCGGTCACGATCACCAGCGTCATCGGCAGCGCGACCAGGGCGATCGGCAGCAGGTCGAGGACCAGGAAGCCGAAGTTCTGCGAGGTGCCGAAGTTGTCGACGCTCGCCGCCGCCACGATCAGCACCAGCACGGTCAGGGCGATGATCGCCACGTTCCAGTTCGCGAACCGGCCGGCCAGGTGGCCCGGGCGGTCGGTGAGCGCCGCGGTCTCAGCTGACATGGGAGCCTCGCTTCTTCAACGTCGCGGCGACCCGGGCCGCGACCAGCCGATCGGCACCGATCGCGAGCAGGATCAGACCGCCGACGATCGCCTGCTGCCAGAACTGGTTGATCTCGAGAACGGCCAGCGCGCTGCCGATCGTGGTCAGCAGCAACGCGCCGAGCGCCGCACCCCAGACCGACCCGCTGCCACCGAAGACGGCGACACCGCCGACCACGACCGCGGCGACCACGTTCAGCTCGTAGCCGGTGCCGGCGGCGGCGTCGATCGTGCCGAAGCGGGCGGCGAACAACACCCCCGCCAGACCGGCCAACGCGCCGCTGACCAGGAAGGCCGCGACCGTACGACGCCCGACCGCGATCCCGGCCAGCTTGGCTGCCTGCGGGCTCGAACCCATCGCGTAGAGCTCGCGGCCGGCCCGGTAGTTGCGCAGCACCAGGCCGGTGACGACCAGGACCAGCAGGGCGATCAGCACCAGGTACGGCACCGAGACGAGGGACGCGTTGCCGAAGTCGAGAAAGCCCTGCGGCAGCTCGTCGGCGTTGATCTGCTGACCACCGGCCCAGAAGTAGGTGATGCCGCGGACGACGTACAGCGTGCCGAGGGTGACGACCAGGGCCGGGACGTTGCCGTACCGAACCAGGACGCCGTTGGCGGCGCCGCAGATCCCTCCGACCGCGGCGCCGACCAGCAGGGCGACCACGACCGGGAGCCCCGGATTGTCCCGGAGCAGCGTGCCGACGGTGAAGGCGCTCAGTCCGAGCACCGAGCCCACCGAGAGGTCGATGTTGCGGGTGATCACCACCACGGCCTGGCCGACCGCCAGAACGGCCAGGATCGCGGTGCCGAGCAGGATGTCGCGGATGCTCTGCCCGGACAGGAACCGGGGGTTCGAGATCGCGGTCACCGCGACCAGCAGGACCAGCGCGATCACGATGCCCAGCTCACGGGCCCGGAGCACCACGTCGAGCGAGGATCTGCGCGCGGTCACGCCGGGCAGCCCGACGGCCGTCATACGGTCACCTCCTGACCGGTGGCGGCGAACATCACGGACTCCTCGGTGGCGTCGGCCCGGTCGAGCGCGGCGACCAGCCGGCCCTCGCGCATCACCAGCACGCGATCGGCCATGCCCAGCACCTCGGGCAGCTCCGACGAGACCATCAGAACGGCGACCCCTTCCGCGGCCAGGCTGGACATCAACCGGTGCACCTCGGCCTTGGTCCCGACGTCGATTCCGCGGGTGGGCTCGTCGACGATCAGCAGTTTCGGTGCCATCGACAACCATTTCGCCAGCACGACCTTCTGCTGGTTGCCGCCGGACAGCGTGCCGACCTCGTCGCTGAGCCGTCCGTACTTGGTCTTCAGCCGCGTGGTCCACTCCTTCGCCGACCGGCGCTCACTGCTGCCGGTCAGGAAACCCAGCTGGGACAGGGCTCTCGACCGCGGGAGCGTGACGTTCCGCTCGATCGACAGCTCCATCAGCAGGCCCTGCTGACGACGGTCCTCCGGGACCAGCGCGACCCCGGCGGCCATCGCGGCGCGGGGCGAGCCGGGCTTGAGCTTGCGCCCACCGACCTCGACCGTGCCGCCGTCGCGCGGGTCGACGCCGAAGATCGACTGCACCACCTCGGACCGGCCCGACCCGACCAGGCCTGCCAGCGCGACGATCTCGCCGGCCCGGACCTCGAAGTCGATGTCGACGAACACCGGGTCCCGGCGCAGGCCGCGCACCGACAGCACCACGGCGCCCGGTGTCACGTCCTGCTTGGGGAACAGCGCGTCGAGATCACGCCCGACCATCCGGCGGACCATCTCGTCGACGCTGAGCGCCGCCAGTGGATCGGTGGAGACGTGCTTGCCGTCGCGCAGGATCGTCACCTTCTCGCAGAGCGCGGTGATCTCCTCGAACCGGTGCGAGATGAACACCAGCGCCGCACCGTCGTCCCGCAGGGACCGGGCGACCGCGAACAAGCGCTCGACCTCGACCCCGGTCAACGCGGCGGTCGGCTCGTCCATCACCACCACCCGGGCGTCGGCCGACAGCGCCTTGGCGATCTCCACCAGCTGCTGGTCGGCGATCGACAACCCGCGGGCCGGCCGGTTCGGCGCGATGGACACGCCGAGCCGGGCGAACAGCTGCTCGGCCTGGCGCTGCATCGCGGCCCGGTCGATGGTTTTGAAACGACCCAGCGGTTGCCGGCCCATCGCGATGTTCTCCGCGACGGACAGGTCCGGGAACAGCGTCGGCTCCTGGTAGATCACCGCGATACCGGCCGCCTTGGCGTCGGCGGGGGTGGACAGCTCGATCGGGGCGCCGTCCAGCTCGAGGGTGCCGGAGTCCGGACGGTGCACGCCGGCCAGCATCTTCACCAGCGTGGACTTGCCCGCGCCGTTCTCCCCGACCAGCGCGTGCGCCTCCCCGCCGTACAGGTCGAAGGACACGTTCTGGACGGCGGCGACCGCGCCGAACGACTTCGAAACTTCACGCACCCGTAGCACCGGAGTCTCCGTCGCCATCGTCACCTCCGAAGATCTCGATCAGTTCGTTGCTGAAAGGTTTCAAGAAGATTGCCCGACGGCGAGGCCGAGCGTCAAGGGGCAGAGGGGAAGTCTGTGGACAACCACAGGCGGACCCTGCGGACAACCACAGTCCGGACAGGTACGCTTCGTGAGCTATCACGTTTCAAGCGGGGAGGTCACGTGGCTCCACCCAGCGCATCAGGACGCGCCGGAGCGCCGGATCCTGCCTCCGACCGCGGCGGCAACGGACAGACTCCGCGCGGCGGTGCCTCCCAGCGCGCCGGCGGCGGTACGCCGAGGAGCGGCTCGCCTGCGCCGCGCGCTCCCCGTACGGCTTCGACGCGGACGGGTTCAGCCGCTCCACGAGCCGGAGCGCCACGTGGCAGCGCGGCCGCGCCGAGGACCGCTGCGTCACCCTCGCGAGGCGGAGCACCTGCTCCTCGTACGGGAAGAACGCCGCGCGTCCCGGTGAAGCGCATCCCGGCGGCCGCCGTACCGGGTGAGGCCACGACGCCTGCCGCGCGAGTGGCTGGGCGTGGCCGTGGACGTGGTGCGGCTGGAGTCAAGGACGTGGCCGCGGCAGCGGGAGTGTCGCTGGGGACCGTGTCCAACGTGCTGAACCGGCCGGAAATGGTCAGCCCCACCACCCGGGCCAAGGTCGAGGCTGCGATGGAGTCGCTCGGCTTCGTCCGCAACGAGTCGGCCCGTCAGTTGCGGGCGGGCAGCAGCCGGATCCTGGCGTACCTGATGCTCGACGCCGGCAACCCGTTCTTCACCGACGTCGCCAAGGGCGTGGAGGAGGCGGCTCGCGAGGCGGGTCTGTCGGTCTTCCTCTGCAACAGCAACGAGGACGCGGCGCGCGAGGCGGACTACCTCGATCTGCTCGAGCAGCAACGCGTCCAGGGCGTGCTGATCACGCCGATCGACCCGCACACACCACGGATCACCACGCTGCCGATGCGCGGTACGCCGGTCGTCGTGGTCGACCGTTCGCTCGACGAGGGCATGCACTGCTCGGTCGCGGTGGACGACGTGCTCGGCGGCGAGGTCGCGCTGGGCCACCTGATCGAGCTCGGCCACGAGCGGATCGCCTTCGTCGGCGGGCCGAACACGATCGGCCAGGTCACCGACCGGCTCGAAGGTGCCCGGAACGCCTTGCAGGACGCGGGTCTACCCGCGGAGAACCTGGTCGAGCTCACCACTGCCGCGCTGACCGTCGCCGAGGGGCGGGGCGCCGGCCAGCGGCTCGCTGGGCTGCCGGCGGACCGCCGGCCGACGGCGGCGTTCTGCGCGAACGACCTGCTGGCGCTGGGGCTGCTGCAGCAGTGCGTCAGCCTCGGGCTGCGCGTGCCGGAAGACCTGGCGATCGTCGGGTACGACGACATCGAGTTCGCCGCGGCGGCCGCCGTACCGCTGACGTCCGTGCGGCAGCCGCGTCACCTGCTCGGCAAGACCGCCGCCGAGCTGCTGCTCGACGAGTCGTCGAATCCGGACCACGAGCACCAGAAGGTCACCTTCACGCCGGAGCTCGTCGTACGGACCTCTACCCGCGGCAAGGCCGCTGGGCAGGGCCTCAGCTGAGATCGCCGGGCAGGCCGCCGTTCGCGACGAGGGCGATGACGTCGTCGGTCGAGCGGAGGGCCGCCACCAGGCCGGGGTCG
The DNA here is from genome assembly GCF_014205135.1 of Kribbella italica. NCBI lineage: Bacteria > Bacillati > Actinomycetota > Actinomycetes > Propionibacteriales > Kribbellaceae > Kribbella > Kribbella italica. The sequence continues at coordinate 6,647,229 of NZ_JACHMY010000001.1, read as the reverse complement.
GGTGTGGCGAAGACACCGGGCAGATCGGCTTCGCCCTGGGACGGGTCCGGGGTGTAGGCGAGGCGCTCGTCGGACAGGGAGAACGCGGTGGTGACGCCGGGCTTGTCGCCGCGCGGGTCCTGCCGGTACCAGATGCCGTCGAGCTGTACGGCGGTGAGGCCGTGCAGGAAGAAGCCGCCCTTACCGTCAGCCAGGCGTTGGTAGCAGATGCCGGCCGGCACGCCCTCGGCGCGGAGCAGCGCGGTCAGGAGGTGGGCCTTACCGTGGCACAGGCCGGCGCCGTGAGCGAGCACCTCGGACGCGGCGACCGTCGGGCGGGGGTCGCCGATGTCCATCGAGTGCTTCACCTCGTCGCGGGTGAACTCGAAGGCGGCGCGCGCGAAGTCCGTCGTACCGGGGCGGTCGCGGCGGAGCCGGGCGGCGGTCTCGGTGATGGCGGGGTGGGTCGCGTCGATCACTGCGTCGGAGGCCAGGAAGTCGTTCACAGCTTGGAGCCTGCCACGGACTGTCCATGATGCGAAGCCATTTGTCTCAGGAAGCGAGCGGTCGGATTGACCTGGAGTGAACTCCGGATCAGATCGTGGAGGGCATGACTGATCTGAAGATGGCACTCGGGGCGATGCTGTTCGGTACGACGATCGACGAGCGGACGTCGTTCGCTCTGCTGGACCAGTACGTCGACGCAGGTGGGCAGTGGATCGACACGGCCGACTGCTACGCGTTCTGGGTGGACCCGAGCGGGCGCGGCGGGAAGAGCGAGGAACTGCTCGGGCGGTGGTTCGCGCAGCGGCCCGGCGTACGGGATCGGGTGAAGGTGGCGACCAAGGTCGGCTGCGAGCCGCTCTGGCCGGGCAGCTTCCCGGAGCACTCGAAGGGGCTGTCCACGAAGGCGATCGACGAGGCGGTGGAGACGTCGCTGCGGCGGATGGGGATCGACCACGTCGACCTCTACCTGGCCCACCGCGACGATCTGCAGACCCCTCTGGAGGAGACCGTCGCCGCCTTCGGCAAGCACGCGGCCGCCGGCACGATCGGCCGCGTCGGACTGTCCAACTACGCGCTCTGGCGAGTCGAGCGCGCCCGGGGCATCGCCGAGCGGCTGGGCGTCACCGGGCCGACCGCGTTGCAGCTGCGCTACTCGTACCTGCAGCCGCGTCCCTTCGTCCGGAACCACATCCACGACCACCGCTTCGGCTGGATCACCGACGAGTTCCTCGACTACGCCGACCAGAACCCGTCGCAGGAGCTGTTCGCGTACACCCCACTGATGTCCGGGAGCTATGAACGCCCCGACCGCCCGTTCGACGAAGCCTTCGACCACCCCGGCACCACCCGCCGCCTGGCGGCCCTCACCCAAGCCGCCACCACCCTCGGCGTCACCCGCAGCGAGGCAGTCCTCGCCTGGCTCACCGGCGGCTCCCCCGCGGTCACCCCAGTCGTCGGCGTCAGCACTCCGGACCAGCTCACCCACGCCCTCTCCGGCGCCCGCCTGACCCTGCCCACCGACGTCCGCGCCGCCTTGGACGAAGCCTGGTAAGCAGAAGGTTGGCTCCAGGGGCTCCTCCGGAGAGCGGGTTTCGTGCCACGCTTTGCGGGTGGACAGGGATGGGTTCTGGGGGCTGGTGGACGCGGCCCGGGAGCAGGTTGACGACACGGTCGTGGATCCGGACGGGGTCGCGGATGCGCTGATCAAAGAGCTGGGTGGGCTGGCGGCCGAGGAGATCGTCGGGTTCGGGGTGCAGTTGGAGTTGCTGCTGAGCCAGGCCTACCGGTGGGATCTGTGGGGTGCTTCCTACCTGCTCAACGGTGGGATGGGGGACGACTCGTTCGACCACTTCCGGGGGTGGCTGGTGGTGCAGGGGCGTGAGGTCTGGGAGGCCGCGCTGGCTGATCCGGACTCGTTGGCGGACGTGGTCGACGAGGACCTGGAGGACACCAGCGAGCTGTTCGACGGGGAGGCGGTGCTCGCGGTCGGGGCGGAGGCCTACAGCGCGGTGGCCGGGTCGGAGAAGGCGTTCTGGGCGGCGGTCGACGCGGGAACGCCGGACTCGCCGGACGTGCCGGCGGGCGAGGATTTCGACTTCGACGACAAGAGCGAAATGGAGTCGCGGTTCCCGCGGCTGGCCGCGCTCTACCTGGAGGGTTAGGCCGGTTCGCCACCGATGCGTTCGATGAAGGTGCGCAGCGAGCGGCGCCAGCCGGCTTGGCCTGCGTCGGGGTCGGCTGCGGCGAGGCTGACCAGGTGCTGGGTCATCTCGAAGCCGGCGACCGCCTCCTGCAGGGCGGTGAGGGTCTCTTCGGGCAAGGGCTCCCGGTCCGCCAGGACCTCGTCGCCGCGGTCGGGCACGACCTGGTGAGTCGTCCAGCTGCCGAGCCCGTCGGGGACCAGCAGCTCGGGGACCAGCGACTCGTGGGACAGCGACGCCAGGTCGCGGTTCCCGTTGTCGATGCTGAAGATCGTCGTACCGCGGCGCCGGACGTCCTCGATGCGTTCCAGCAGGGTGTCCGCCGGGTTGGCCTCGGAGACGATCAGCAGGGACTCGCCCTTGCCGGAGTCGCGGAGGCGGTCCAGGCCGATCGCCAGGTGCGGCGGAGCGTCCGGCGGCGGAGCCCAGCGGACCAGTGAGGGCCTGACGTCCTCCACGCCGGCCCGGTGCAGCTCGTCGTCCAGGTGCGCGGTCAGGTGCCACGGCTCGTCGTCGGGCGGGCCGAACAGCATCAGCCCGCCTCTGCGCGTCGTGTAGCGCCGCAGCGAGTGGGCGAACGACGTGGTCCGGGTGCCCAGCTCGGTGCCGGTCAGCATCTCGCGCAGCAGCGACGCCTTGGTGAGGTCCACAAGCCCAACCTGACACATGACACCGGCTACCGCGACCCCGCCGTACGGCGTGAGGTGGGTCACGCCGGCGTGACGGATGCGTGGCTGGACCCGACCAACCTTTCAAGCGGCACTTCGGACGGGGGGTGCCGCCCACGGTTCGCCGGTGACCGCAGGGGGTGCCGGCGGACCGTCACCCCAACGAGAGGACAAGCACGATGAGCTTGGCAGACAAGGCGAAGAACGCGGCGGAAGACCTGGCCGGCAAGGCCAAGGAGGCCGTCGGCAAGGTGACCGGTGACGAGGACCTGAAGGCCGAGGGTCAGACCGACCAGAGCAAGAGCGACCTGAAGCAGGCCGGCGAGAAGGTCAAGGACGCCTTCAAGAAGTAGTGATGCGTTCCGCCCGGGACTGCAAGTAGTTCCGCTCCGGGACCGAGGTTGTCCGGCGAGCTGCCAGCAGGTAGCTCGCCCGGGCGCCGTCCAGGTCGCCGGACATCTCCAGCAGGTGCGCCTTGACCGCCTCCAACCGGTGGTGGTCCTTCATCCGGCCATCGGACTCCAGCGGCTCGAGCAACGCGAGCCCCTCCTTCGGCCCGACGGCCATGGCCACCGCCACCGCGTGGTTGAGCCGGACCATCGGGTTGTCCGAGATCTGCTCGAGCACCTGGTACAGCGCGACGATCTGCCGCCAGTCGGTGTCTTCGGCCCGCTCGGCAGTCCCGTGCACGGCGGCGATCGCCGCCTGCACCTGGTACGGCCCCAACTGGGTCCGGGCCAGCGCATCCGAGACCAGGTGCTCGCCCTCGACGATGGCCGGCCTGTTCCACTTCAACCGGTCCTGCTCCTCCAGCGGGATCAGGGAGCCGTCGGCCGCGGTCCGGGCCGGTCGGCGCGCGTCGGTGAGCAGCATGAGCGCCAAGAGGCCGGCCACTTCGCCGTCATCCGGCAGCAGCCGCCGTACGCCGCGGACCAGCCGGATCGCCTCCGTGGTCAGCTCGGCGCTGTGCAGGTCGTCGCCGGACGACGCGGTGTAGCCCTCGTTGAAGATCAGGTACAGCACGTGCAGCACCGCGCCCATCCGCGCATCCCGCTCGGCCTCCGGCGGCATCTCGAACGACGAGCCGGCCTGCTTGATGCTCCGCTTGGCGCGGCTGATCCGCTGCGCCATCGTTGCCTCAGGCACCAAAAACCCGGCCGCGATCTGCGCGGTGGTGAGACCGCCGACCGCTCGCAGCGTCAGCGCGATCTGCGAGGCCGGCGACAGCGACGGGTGGCAGCACAGAAACAGCAGCGTCAGCGTGTCGTCGCGGCCGCCCGGGTCGTCGATCTCCGGGCTCGGGGCCACGAACTCCTCCGGCGAGGCCGTCAGGGCGGCGTTCTCCTCGCGCCGCCGCCGGGCCGATTCGCTGCGCAGCAGGTCGGTCAGCCGGCGCGACCCGACCCGGATCAGCCAGCCCCGCGGGTTGTCCGGCACGCCTTCGCCCGGCCACTGCTGGGACGCGGCGAGCAACGCCTCCTGGACCGCTTCCTCGGCCAGGTCGAAGTGCCCGTAGTGCCGGACCAGCGCACTCAGGACCTGCGGCGTCTGCTCCCGCAGCAGGAGCTCGAAGTCGTGGTTCACATCTCCAGCCCGGACGCGTCCATCACCGGCCGGACCTCCACCGCCACGTACTTGGCGTCCGGCATCCGCGCGGCGTAGTCGATCGCCTGGTCGATGTCCTCGCACTCCACCAGGTAGAAGCCCGCCAGGTGCTCCTTGGCCTCGGCGTACGGGCCGTCGGTGGTGCTGCGGGTGTTGTCGGCGTCCACCGAGACCGTCCGGGTGGTGATGGGGTCGGCCAGCCCGGCCGCGCTGACCAGCAGACCCTGCTCGGTCAGCTCGCGGGTCAGGTCCTGGTGCGACCGCGACAGGTCCTCCCGCTGCTCGGCGGACAGTCCCGCCCAGCTCTCCGGGTTGGAGTAGATCAGCAGCATGTACTTCACGGTCACCATCCTGACGGTCGACGAGGTCCCTGTAACCCCTCTCGCCCGGTACGTCGGAACAACGCCCCCGGATTCGACAGTGCCCGAATGTCGAGCCGGTGCCGTGCGGCGCCGACGTTCTCCGTGACAACCACCCGTCGTACGGAGGACCTCATGCCGAAACGCTGGCTCGCGCTGGCCCTGCTCTGCCTGACCGGCTTCATGATCATCCTGGACGCGTCGATCGTGCTGGTCGCCGTACCGTCGATCGAGCAGGACCTGACCTTCTCGTCCGGCGGCGTCCAGTGGGTCCCCAGCGGCTACGCGCTGATGTTCGGCGGCCTCCTCCTGCTGGGCGGGCGGGTGTCCGACCTGCTGGGCCGGCGGCGGGTGCTGATCGTCGGCCTGGCCGTCTTCGCCGGCTCGTCCCTGCTCTGCGGCTTCGCCTGGTCAGGTGACGCGCTGGTCCTGGCCCGCGGGCTGCAGGGGATCGCGGCCGCCGTACTGGCTCCCAGTGCGCTCTCCATCGTGATGACCACGTTCCCGGACGGCCCGGAGCGCAACAAGGCGCTGGGCATCTGGGGCGCGACCAGCGGAGTCGGCGGTACGGCGGGGTCGCTGATCGGCGGCCCGGTGACGGACGGGCTCGGCTGGCAGTGGATCTTCTTCATCAACGTGCCCGTGTGCCTACTGGTCATCGCACTGGCGCCAGTACTGCTGCAGGACAGCCGTGGCCCCGGCAAACGCGGCTTCGACCTCACCGGAGCGGTCACTGTGACCGCCGCCCTCATCGTGCTCGTGTACGCCGTGATCGAGGCGCCGGAGTCGTCCGCCGGACGCACCACGCTGCTGGCGCTCGTCTCAGCCGCTCTGTTCGCCCTGTTCGTCCTGGTGGAGAAGCGGTCGGCAGCTCCGCTCGTACCGCTGAGGCTGTTCCGCTCGCGCGCACTGATCGGCGGGAACCTGATCACGATCGCCTTCGGGCTCGGCGCGTTCGGGCTGAACTACGTCTACACGCAGTACGCCCAGCTCGCGCTCGGCATCTCGGCGATCCAGTACGGGCTGATGTCCTCGGTACTGGCAGCCGCGGCGGTCTGCGGCTCGATGGTCGGGCAGAACCTGGTCACGCGGGTCGGCGCTCGCCCGGTCGCCGCGGTGTCACTGCTGCTGACCGGTGTCGGCGCTACGGCGATGAGCAGGCTGACGGTGGAGTCCGGCTACTTCGAGCTGGCCTTCTGGGGGCTGACCTTCTTCGGAGCCGGCCTGGGCGCCGGTACGGTCGCCGGGTCCATCTCCGCCCTGGCTCAGGTGACCGGGGACGACGCCGGCGTCGCCTCAGGGCTGCAGAACGCCAGCTTCCAGATCGGTGGAGCAGTCGGCATCGCCGTACTGTCTGCTGTCGCTACGGCGCACAGCAGCGGCTCCAGCCCGGCTGGACTGACTGCCGGCTACCGCGTTGCTTTCGCGGCGTGCTGGGCCTTCGTCGCGGTCGGACTGGTCGGCGCAGGGCTGTTGAGGACCCGCGCTACGGAGCCGACAGCAGCGTCCCCCGCAGCTCAACCCGGTCACCGATGATCGCGGCGACCTGGCCGGCGATCTCCTCGGCCCGCTCGTCGGACGTGTCGATCATGAAGTAGCCGGCGACCTGTTCCTTCGCCTCGCCGTACGGGCCGTCGGTGATCACCCGGACACCGTCGCGGATCCGCACGACCTTGCCGGAGCTGGGGAAGTTCAGCCCTTCGGAGCTGACCAGCTCGCCGGACGCGGCCAGCGCGTGCTTCAGCGCGGTCAGGGACCGGATCGCCGCGACGTCGTCGGCGGAGCCGGTCCACGTGTTGTCGGTGTTGCCGAAGATGAGGACCAGGTACTTCATCCTCGGGATGCTAACGAACCGACGGGACCCCGCAAGCCCGAAGGCCCGCGGGGTCCCGTCGTTCAGCTGTTCGCGACTCAGAACCAGTGGCGTCGTCCCCCGACAGCGCGCCCGGTCGATCCGAGGATGAACAGCACTGCTCCGATCACGAGCAGGATGATCCCGATGGTCCACAGGATCGGGATACTCAGGAAGAATCCCAGCAGTAGCAGGATCAGTCCGAGGATGAGCATGAAGCCTCCTTAGTCATGACGCCGCCCAGGCGGGGGTGGCGGCTCGACTCCTGTGCCCAGTCCGGACGCAGCGCCAAACGTCCAACGGTCGTTTGATCAGTTCCAGCCGAACCGCGGGGTGCGCTTCTCGGTGAACGCGCGCACACCCTCGGTCAGTTCACCGCTCGAGATCGTCTCCTGGTACCGCTTGTACGCCGTCTGGTCAGCGTCTTCGCCCGCCAGCAAGGAGTTCACGGTTTCCTTCGCGGAACGGTTCGTCAGCTGCGACCGGGCGACCAGTTTCGCCGCGAAAGCGTCGACGTCGACGTCCAGGTCGTCGGCGGCCACGACCCGGTCGACCAGCCCCTTCAGCTCGGCCTGGCCGGCGGACAGCAGCTCACCGCTGAACAGCAGGTACTTCGTCGTCGCCGGTCCGACCAGGTCGAGCAGCACCTTGACCGCGGCCGGCGGGTAGACCACACCGATCCGGGCCGGCGTGACACCGAACGTGCTGCCGTGCGCCGCGAACCGGAAGTCGCAGTTGACCGCGATCTCCAGCCCGCCGCCGATGCAGTGCCCGCGGATCACCGCGAGCGTCGGCTTCGGGAACTCCCGCAGCGCCGCCTGGGCGCGCAGGTTCGCGGCCCGGATCTCGGCCATCGGGTCGGCCGGATCGGCGCCGGCGACCAGCTCGGAGATGTCCGCCCCGGCGGAGAACGTCGGCCCGGCCCCGGAGACCACCAGGACCTTGACCGCCGGGTCCACCGCGAGCGGCTCGAGCAGTCCCGGCAGCGCCTCCCACATCTCCCGGGTCAGGGCGTTGCGCTTGCCGACCCGGTCGATCACCAGCCGGGACACCTCACCGGTCACGATCCTGAAGCCCTGATCCATGACACGCAGTGAAACAGACCGTACGGCGCGGCGCCGCCGGCAAGATCACACCCCGTTCAGCGTGAAATCCGGCGGCGACACGTTCGTAATGCGTTAAAACTCGCGCGGAGTTGGGAGACCGAGTGGTTTCTGTGCTTGACTCCTCCGGTCGATAACGTTTTGGTCTCGACCGATTGGGAAATTCAGTGACTGAAGGACGGCATAGACAGGCGCGGCACCGTCAACCGCGCCGTAAGGTCATCCGCCCCGGCATCGTGAAGGTTGCGGTCCCCGGCGCGGCGGTGGCGCTGATGGCCACCGGGTCGGCAGTCGCCTTCCCCGACCAGGCCCCGACGGTCGATGCCCCGCTCGCAAGCTCTCCCCTGCAGCTTGCGCGTGAGACCCAGACCAGCCGGGACGCGTACCGCCCGCCGCTCGACCTGAAGCCGAGCACCCCGCCTTCGGCCAAGCCGAAGGCCCCGCCGGTCGCCAAGCACCTGAAGAAGCAGGCGCCGATCCCGACGAAGACGGCGAAGACCCGCGCCGCGGAGACGGTCAAGACGCAGCCGCTGAAGATCACCGGCAGCAAGTTCACCACCACGGACCTGAACGTCTGGACCGCGCCCGAGCAGAAGGGCAGCCTGCTGACCGTCCTGTCCAAGGGCAGCAAGGTCTCGGTCACCGGCGAGGTCCAGGGCGCCTGGGCGCAGATCGTCCGCAACGACGTGGCCCGCTGGGTCAAGGCCGAGTACCTGTCGGCCACCAAGCCGGTGGCCGAGGCCGAGGAGGCCGCCGACGGCGTCTCGTCGAAGGCCTGCAAGTCCGGCTCGGGTGTCGAGGACGGCCTGTCCGCCGACGCGATCCGGGTGCACCGCGCCGTCTGCGCGCTGTTCCCGTCGGTGTCGTCGTACGGCGGTGTCCGCTCCGGCGACGGCGGCGAGCACGGCAGCGGCCGCGCGCTCGACATCATGGTGACCGGCTCGACCGGCGACGAGATCGCGGCGTACGTGCGCTCGCACGCCAAGGAGCTCGGCGTCAGCGAGGTCATCTGGGAGCAGCGGATCTGGACCGTGCAGCGCGGCAGCGAAGGCTGGCGCGGCATGGAGGACCGCGGCGGCGCGACCGCCAACCACTTCGACCACGTCCACGTCACCGTCTACGGCAGCGAGGGCACGGTCTAAGCACGCTCGGGGCCTTGAACCGCCCTGCCGAAAGGGCCCGGACATCACGTCCGGGCCCTTTCGACGTGTTCAGGGCCTGATGTTGTGGTTCAGGCGGAACAGGTTCTCCGGGTCGTAGCGCCGCTTGATCGCGCGCAGCCGGGTGTGGTCGGTCGTCGCGTACGCCGTGGAGGTGCGGGCCGGGTCGGCGAGGAAGTTGACGAACGTCCGCCCAGTCGGGCGCAGGACCTCGGCCAGCTCGGGGACCTCCTGGTCGATGATCAGCGAGTACGGCGCCCCGCGGTGCGCGACCGGTCCTGCACCGGGTCCGGGGTTGGCCATCGCGCCGGACCAGTGGCGGAGCTCGACGGTCGGGCCGTCGAGCGCCGCGAGCGCGTCGAGCAGGTCGTCGGGCAACTCGTCGACCAGGTCGAGGTAGCGGGCCGGCGTGCCGCCCATCGCGGTCTCGGCGAAGGCGGTCGTCCGCAGCTCGCCGTCGAGGATCGGGCCGGCGACGGCGTACAGCGGCTTGAGCAGGTGCTCGGCGAGCGCGGCCTCCGCGGCGTACAGGATCTTGAGGCCGATCATGCGTCGGCCGTCGCGGGTCGACAGGGTGATCGCGGTGCTCAGGTCGTTGGGGATCGTGGTGGTCCAGTCGCGGTACGCCTTCAGGGTCGCGGCGTCGGCGGCGAAGTAGAGGATGCCGGCGTACACCTCGCTGACCGGGTAGAGGCGAAACTCGAGCGACGTGACGATGCCGAAGTTGCCGGTGCCGCCGCGGATCGCCCAGAAGAGGTCCGGGTGCTCGTCCGCGGTGGCCGTGACGACGCGGCCGTCGGCGGTGACCACCTCGGCGCGGATCACGCTGTCGGCGGCGTACCCGAACTTGCGGGCCAGCCAGCCGACGCCCCCACCGAGCGTGTAGCCGGTCACGCCGACGTCGCGGGACGAACCGGCGAGGCCCACGAGCCCGAAGTCCTGGGCCGCGTCGAGGACAGCGCCCCAGCGCACGCCCGGCCCGACCTTGGCGATCCGGCGCTCGGGGTCGATCAGGAGCGACGTCATCGCGGACGTCTTGAGCAGGATCCCGCCGTCGGCCGGCACCCGCGTGCCGTGCCCGGTCGCCTGGACCGCGATCGGTACGCCGTACTCACGAGCCATCCGTACGGCGGCCTGCACGTCACTGCGCGCGAACGCCTCGGCGACCACGAGCGGCCGCGAGTCGAACGTCGGCACCAGTGCGCGCCGCTGCTCGTCGTACTGGGCGTCGCCCGGCTGGTGGATCGCGCCGTTGAACCCGTTCCCGAGCAGCCCCGCCACCACGTCGGCGCCGACTGCCTGAATCACCTGCACGCTCATCCCGCGCTCCGTTCTCCCTGGTCTCACAGGTAAGTCGAGCGAGGGAGCGCGAAATCGACACGGTGCGGAGAACTATTTCGGCAGGGCCTGCAGCCGCTCGGTGTCGGCGAGGATGTTGATCTCGACGATCCGGCCGTCGCGGACCTCGACGGCCATCACGCCGAACAGCTCGCCGTTCATCACCGTGATCACGCCGGGTGCGCCGTTGACCGTCGCGACCTGCGTGTACGGCGCCATCCGCGCGAACAGCAGCGCCTGCTCGACGACCGCCTTCGCGCCCTGCACGAACCGCGACGCTGCGAGAGCGTCTGCGGGCACCCGGCCGGCGTCGGCCCGCAGTACAACGTTCGGATCCAGTACGGCGAGCAGTGCCTCGAAATCGCCGTCGCGCGCTGCGGTCAGGAACGCCTCGATCGCCTCGCGCTGGCGGCCCACGTCTCCGTCGCCGGTCGGCGCACCCTGGACCCGCCGCCGCGCCCGGCTCGCCAGCTGCCGGGTCGCCGCCGAGCTCTTGTCGAGGATCAGCGCGACCTCGTCGAAGCTCACCGCGAACAGGTCGTGCAGCACGAAGGCGATCCGCTCAGCCGGCGACAGCGCCTCCAGTACAACGAGCATGGCCAGCCCGACCGCGTCGGCCTGGAGGACCTCCTCCTCCGGGTCCAGCCAGCTCACCACCGGGTCCGGCACCCAGGTGTCGATCGGGTCCTCCCGCCGCGACTTGCGCGACCGCAGCAGGTCTAGGCAGACCCGGGAGACCACCGTGGTGAGCCAGCCGGTCAGATTGGCCACCTCACTCACGTCCGACCGGCTCAGGCGCAGCCAAGCCTCCTGGACCGCGTCCTCGGCCTCACTGATCGAGCCGAGCATCCGGTACGCCACCGCACGCAGATGGCCGCGGTCCTGCTCGAACTGGCGGGCTAGGTCGTCCTGGTGATCCACCGCCCCATTCTCCCGCCTGAGGGTCCCACCGACCCGTGACATGGGCGACAGCCCGGCCGATGATGGGCTGATGCAGCTCGACACCAGCGTGTGGTCGCCGTACTACTTGCCGCACTGGAGCTCCCGCGCGGCCTCGGCAGCGTCGTACGAGCAGGTCGGCTCTGACCTGCGGCTGTTCATCCCACCGGAGCAGGGCCTCTGGTGCGCCGACGACCACCAGCCACCGCTGCGGGTGTCCGGCATCCAGTCCGGCAACTACTCCGGGCCAGTCGGCAGTACTGTCGGCCAGCAGCCGTTCCGCGACGGCCAGCTGGTCCGGGAGGAGCAGGAGCCCTTCTGGGGTTGGACTCCCACGGCCCCCGCCCGCATCGAGCTGCGCGCCCGGGCTGATCTCTCCCCGCGTTCGATGGTGTCGCTGTGGATGGTCGGCCTGGAGGACCAGCCCGAGCGTTGCGCGGAGATCTGCGTGATGGAGGTCTTCGGCAACGCGCTCGAACCAGGTTCGACCGCGGTCGGCTGCGGCCTGCACAGCTTCCGGGACCCGTCGGTCCCCGATGACTTCACGACGGTCCGGCTACCGATCGACGTCGCCGAGTTCCACACGTACGCCGTCGAGTGGACCGCCGAGCAGGCCGAGTTCTACGTCGACGACCAGCCCGTACGCCGGTGCGCCGGGCCGCCGGCGTACCCGATGCAACTGATGCTGGCGGTGTTCGACTTCCCCGAGTGGTCCGACCACCAGCACGTCCCCAGCTTCACCGTGGACTACGTTCGCTGAGGTGTGCCAGGAGTTCCAGCTTCTCGTGGGACGGCGTACCGGGGACAGCGTGGTAGGTGATCAGCATCTGGCCTTCTGTGCCAGGCAGGGCGAGCTTCTCGTACTGCAGGTCGAGCTCGCCGACCTGTGGGTGGTTCAGCTCGGTCAGGCCGCTCGTCTTGCGTCGTACGTCCTGCCGGGCCCAGAGCGTCCTGAAGCGTTCGCTGTGCACGCTCAGCTCACCGATCAGCTCCAGCAGGCGCGGGTCGTCGAGCGAGTCGGCGATGACCGAGCGCAGGTAGGCAACGGCCTTGCCGGTCATCCCCTCCCAGTCCCGGTACAGCTCGCGCATCTCGGGCTCCAGGAACGCGGCCCGCAGCGTGTTCACGCCCGGTGCGAAGTAGGGGCTGATGGCAACGGCCAGCGGGTTGGTGGCGAGGGTCGTCAGGTACCTGCCCTGCACCAGTGCCGCGGTGGTCGGCCAGCTGTCGATCAGGCTCAGTACTCCGGCACTGACCTTCTCCGGCTTCGCCGCTCGGCGCCTGGACGGTCTGGCGGGCTCGGCCAGTTTCTTCAAGTAGGACTCGGCATCTGCCTCCAGCTGGAGCGCCCTGGCCAGTGAGCCGACCACCTGGTCCGACGGGTGCTGGTCGCGCCCCTGCTCCAGGCGCAGGTAGTACTCGACGCTGATACCAGCCAGCAAGGCGACTTCCTCGCGACGCAGGCCCGGAACTCGCCGGCGACTGCCACCGGGCAGCCCGACGTCCTCCGGCTGCAACCGCTCGCGGCGTACCTTCAGGTACTCGCCGAGATTGCTCATGGCACCAGAGTAGGTCGCCGTGCTCCGCTCATCCTGTCCCTGCGGATACCAGTGTGAGCAGGGTCTTCTCCGGCTCCTGGGCGCGCCACACCCTCGGAGCATGAACAACTTCGGATTCACCACAACCGCCGACGAAGTCCTGGCCGGCGTGAGCCTCACCGGCCGGCGTGCACTGGTCACTGGTGCCACCTCGGGCGTCGGAGCGGAGACTGCCCGAGCCCTGGCTGCTCACGGGGCTGCTGTCGTGCTCGGCGTACGGAACGTCGACGCTGGTCGGCGTCTTGCTGCTGAGCTGAGCGGTGACGTCACTGTTGGCCAGCTCGACCTGTCCGACCTGGACTCGGTGCGCTCGTTCACCGCCGCTTGGGACGGGCCTCTGGACCTCCTGATCAACAACGCGGGCATCATGGCGACCCCCGAGCTGACCCGTACCAAGCAGGGTCACGAGCTGCAGTTCGCCGTCAACTACCTGGGTCACTTCGCGCTCACCGCGGGGCTGCACTCGGCGCTGGCCCGGTCCGGCCGGTCCCGCATCGTTTCACTCAGCTCCAACGCGCACCTGTTCGCGCCGTTCAGCTTCGACGACTACGACTACCTGTTCCGGCCGTACCAACCGCTCGGCGCGTACGGCGAGTCGAAGACCGCCACGGTGCTGCTGGCTGTGGAGGCGGACCGGCGCTGGGGCTGCGACGGGATCCGGGCCAACGCCGTACACCCCGGTGCGATCGCCACCAACCTGCAGCAGCACACCGGTGGGCTGCAGACACCGGTGGAGCGCCGCAAGACCGTCGCGCAGGGCGCAGCGACTTCTGTGTTCGCCGCTGTGGCCGACGTCGGTGGGCGGTACTTCGAGGACTGTGGCGAAGCTGTCGTGCTCGCTGAGCGCCCGCCGCTCTTCGGTGGCGGTGTCGCGCCTTTCGCCCTCTCCCTGACGAACGCCGAGCGCCTGTGGGAGCTGGGCGAGCAGCTGGTTGCTACAGTCTGAGCATGTCCGCGCGTTTGAGCAGCTGGTGGTCCGTCTCCTAGACGGCCCTTCTGCTGCGCGCTCACCGGCCGTCTCGATCGAGGCGGCCGTTCGTGTTTCTCCTCGTCGGGGCGACCCCGCACCCACCGAGGAACTCTCATGGCACTCACCGCTCGACGGACCTGGTCCGGGCTGATCACGGACCTGCTCACCGGTCGCGACCTGACGCCGGACGACGCTGCCTGGGCCATGGACGGTGTGGTGGCCGGTACGGCGACCTCCGCTCAGGTCGCGGGCTTCCTGGTCGCGCTACGGGCCAAGGGTGAGACACCGGCCGAGATCGCCGGCTTGGCTTCAGTACTGCGCTCGTCCGCCACGCCTGTGCTGATCAAAGGCCCACTGATCGACATCGTCGGCACTGGTGGCGACCGGTCCGGCGCGGTGAACATCTCCACGATGGCCTCGATCGTGGTCGCCGCTACCGGTGCGACCGTGGTCAAGCACGGTGGTCGGGCCGCGTCGTCGAGCACTGGCGGCTCGGCGGACTTGGTGGAGGCACTGGGCGTTCCGCTCGACCTGCCCGCTCGTGAGTCGGTGCGGGCGGCTGGGATCGCCTTCCTGCACGCGCCGCTGTACAACCCGGCGCTGCAGCGGGTGGGAGCAGTACGACGTGAGCTGGCCGTGCCGACCGCGTTCAACGTGCTCGGGCCGCTGATCAACCCGGCCGACCCCAAGCACGGTCTGGTGGGGGTCGCTGACGAACGGATGCTGCCGGTGGTCGCGTCGGTCTTCGCTGAGCGGGACTCTTCGGTCCTGGTCGTGCGCGGCTCGGACGGGCTCGACAAGCTGACCACTACCGGTACGTCCCGGGTACTGACCGTCCGGGACGGGGCGGTGAGGTCTGGTGTCTTCGATCTGCGATCGGTCGGGCTGCAGCTGGCTAGGCCTGATGACCTGCGCTCGCCCGACCCAGTGGCCGTCGTACGGCGGCTGCTGGCCGGCGAGCGTGGCGCCGTACGGGACGTCGTACTGCTCAACGCGGCGGCTGCACTCAGCACCCTGCCCGGCCAGCCCTCGCTGGAGAGCTGTCTGGAGCAGTGTGCCGCGGCGGTCGACTCCGGTGCGGCTGCGGCAACACTGGACCGCTGGGTCGGCTTAGCCTGACCTGGTGGATCAGGAAGCATTCGGTCAGCTCGTCGGCCCGCTGCGCGGCGAGCTGCACGCACACTGCTACCGCATGCTCGGCTCGGACCACGACGCCGAGGACGCGGTGCAGGAGACGCTGCTGCGTGCCTGGAACGCGCTGGACCGGTTCGAGGACCGCGGTGGGCTGCGGCCGTGGCTCTACAAGATCGCTACCAACCGCTGCCTGACGCTGATCTCGCGGCGAAGCAGCCGGGACCTGCCGGCGGGTGATGCGGTACTGGAGGCGCTACCGGAGCACCGGCTGGCGTGGACTGCGTCGCTGGACCCGTCGGAGCGGGTCGTGGCGTTGGAGCGCGTGGAGCTGGCCTTCGTCGCGTCGCTGCAGCAGCTGTCCCCCTTGCAGCGGGCAGTGCTGCTGCTGCGCGACGTACTGGCCTTCGCGGCTCGGGAGGTGGCCGAACTGCTCGACACCACGGTCGCTGCGGTCAACAGTGCGCTGCAGCGGGCGCGTCAGGTCGTCGGCAACGACTCGACGCAGCAGGAGGTGCTGGCGGCGCTCGGTGAGGACGGGCAGCGCGACGTGGTACGGCGGTACATGGCGGCCTGGGAGGCGCGGGACGTCGACGCGATCGTCGCGATGCTGACCGAGGACGCGAAGTACTCGATGCCGCCGCTGCCGGAGTTCTTCACCGGGCGCGGCGGGATCCGCGGGTTCCTGGTGGACGGACCGCTGGCGGAGGAGTGGCGGTTCCTGCCGGCGCGGGCGAACGGGCAGCTGGCGTTCGCGACGTACCGGCTGGTCGATGGGCGGTTCGTGCCGAGCGGGCTGGACGTGGTCACGCTGCGCGGCGCCGCGATCGCGGAGGTCGTGTCGTTCCTGGAGGCCGACTTCCCGGCGTACGGGCTGCCGGCCGAGCTCGAGCGATGAGTTTCGGGGCTTCGTGGGGTTCTAGTGGTGACAACCCTTGGCGAGAGGACCCGAGATGGACGAGATCCGTGAACTGATCGAGCGCTGGGTCGCGGCGGTGCACGCCGGCGACCTGGACACCGTACTGGCCGACCACTCCGACGACATCGTGATGTTCGACGTGCCCCCGCCGTACGAGGGCGTGCGTGGGCTGGCGGCCTACGAGAGGACCTGGCCCGACTTCTTCACCTGGCAGGCCTCCGGCGCGTCCTTCGAGCTCACGTCGCTGGACATCACCGAGGGCACCGACGTCGCCTTCGCCGTCGCGCTGCTGAAGTGCGGGATGCCCGACGAAACGGCGGAACGCCGCCTGCGCCTCACCCTCGGCCTGCGCAAGACCGACGGCCGCTGGACCGTCACCCATGAGCACCACTCCTTCCCCCACGACGAGATCCCCTCCCCTGTCGGCGAGTCCGCGGTCCGCGACGTCCTCGACAACTGGACAACGGCGACCGCCCGGCAGGATCTCGACGCCCTGATGGCCGACATCGCGCCGGACATCGTCTCCTACGAACACGCCGGTCCTCTGCAGTACGACGGCCGCGAAGCCGTCCGCGCAGTCTGCGCCACCGGCCTCGAAACCCCGGCCGAGTTCACCACCCCCGGCCACACCATCGTTGCCCGCGACGACCTAGCCGTTGCCTGGGGCATCGATCACGTCACCGCGGACGGCACCGAGGTCAAGTCCCGCGCCACCCGAGTCTTCCGCCACACCGACGACGGCTGGCAACTGATCCACCAGCACCTCTCCTTCCCGTCCTTCCCGCAGTGACTACCGAGGCAGCTGCCGCGCAAGATCGTTGGCGGCTTCGGTGGCGATGTCGATGGCTCGGGTTGCCAGGGGTGAGCGGGTGCGGGCGGCCGGCCAGTGGAGGTGCATTTCCCGGGTGGGGGACGGTTGCAGCGGGTGGATGGTGAGTCGGTCGTCGGAGGCGGCGTCGGTTCCGTGGAGGGCCAGCCAGGGGAGGACGGCCGAGCCGATGCCGGCGCGGACCATCGACAGGATGGTTTCGTGGCCGGCTGTGCGGAAGACGATGCGGGGCCGGGCGCCGTAGCCGGCGAGGGTTCGTTCCAGCCAGCGCTGGTGGAAGGTGGGAGGCCAGGCGACCATCGGGGCGTCGTCGAGCAGCTTCACCCGGACAGGGCCATCGGGGAAGGCGCCGGCGGCGGCCACCAGGAGGTACGGCTCGTCGAGCAGCTTGACGTGCTCGACGTCGCCGTCGACGCGGCCGTCGTGGAACAGCAGGTCGAGGTCCCCGAGCTGCGGATCCTCCGGCTGCACCTCGGACAGCCTGATGTCGCAGCCGGGATGCTCGTCGAGCAGTTGCCGTACGACGGCCGGAAGGATCAGGTTGGACACGCTCTGGAAGGTGCCGATGTCGATCCGGCCGCTGCCCGCGCGGAAGCGGTCGACGGCGTCGGCCAGCGCCTCCGACTTGGTCAGCAGCTCGCGGCCGTGGGCCAGGACCACCTCGCCGAGCGGCGTCAGCCGGACCGCTCGAGGGCCTCCGGGGCGATCGAACACGGCGCCGCCGAGGGCTCGTTCCAGCGCTGCGATCTGCTGGCTCACCGAGGACTGGGTGTAGCCGAGGCGGGTCGCTGCCCGCCCGAACGTCCCTTCCTCGGCGACAGCGGCCATCGCTCTCAGGTGCCGCAGTTCGACGTCGACCATGCTCCAGAGTATCGCCAGCCACGATCGACTCGATCGGAAACCATCGCTTTTCTCGATACGCCGGGACGCCTACCGTCGGTACCACCCGCTCGTCCGAGAGGAAACACGCCGATGGCAACCATGACCGACACCGAGTGGCGATCCTTCGTCACAGCGGGGACCAGGCTCGCCCACGTGGCGCTCACCCGCGCCGACGGACGCCCGCACGTCACCCCGGTCTGCTTCGTTCTCGACGGCGACGAACTCGCCTTCGCCCTGTCGCCGGGAAGCGTCAAGGGCAAGAGCCTGGCCCGCGATCAACGCATCGCCGTCTGCATCAGCGACGAGGTGCAGCCGTACGGCTTCGTGACCGTCGAAGGACAGGCCCGAGTCTCCGCCGAGCCGGACCAGATCAGCCGCGTCGCCACGGGCATCGCCGGCCGCTACTACCCTTCGCAGCCTGCGGAGGCGATCGCCGAAGCCTTCGTCCAGGAAGGCTTCACGGCCGTGCGCATCAGCATCACCAACGTCATCGCCCGCTCCGGCCTCGGCTGACCCCTCCCTGATCGGCCCCGCCCGGGGCCGAGGCCGTTGTCGTCCGATGGTCAGGCGGTGGTCCACCGATCGACTGCGAACGGAGGACGCCTGGCCGACGCGGTGGCACCGGCACCGGAAATAGCTTCGGTGGTGACCGTTCCCGCGCTCCTACCGGAGGACACAGATGCGCAGGATCCTGACCGTGGCCCTCGCCGCCACCGCAGTCGCGGCGGCCGCCGTACCGGCGGTGTCGATGGCGGCGCCACCGGCCTCGACGACGAAGAAGTTGCCGAGCACCGTGAAGTGGGCGCCGTGCCCGCCCGACGTCGTCCAGTACGTGCCGCTCGAGTGCGCCAAGCTCGACGTCCCGCTCGACTACCGCAAGCCGGAGGGCCGGCAGATCGAGATCGCCCTGTCCCGGCTCGCGAGCAAGGACCCGTCGCAGCGCCGCGGCATCCTGCTGACCAACCCCGGCGGTCCGGGCGTCACCGGTGTCGACTACCCGGGTCTCCTTGCCCGCGCGGGGACGTCCAAGGACGTGCTGAACGCCTACGACCTGGTCGGCTTCGACCCGCGCGGCGTCGGCCGCAGTACGCCGGTGAGCTGCGACCTCACACCGGCCCAGCAGCTCCGCGGCGCCTTCGCGAAGTACGCGCACTCCGCGGCCGACGTCACCCGCGAGGCGGCGTACGCACAGACGATCGCCAAGCAGTGCACCACGTCGAAGACCGCGTCGATGCTGCCGCACATCACCACCGCGAACACCGCGCGCGACATGGACCGGATCCGCGAGGCCCTGGGCGAGCCGAAGGCGTCGTTCCTGGGCGCGTCGTACGGCAGCTACCTCGGCGCGGTCCACACGACGCTGTTCCCGAGGACCAGCGACCGGGTCGTGATCGACAGCGTCCTCGGTCCGCAGGGGTACGACGTCAACGCCATGCGCGGGTTCGGCCGTGGGCTGGAGGACCGGTTCCCGGACTTCGCCGCGTTCGTCGTCGCGCATCCCGAGTACGGGCTGGGCAAGACCCCGCAGCAGGTGAAGGCGAAGTTCTTCGAGCTCGCCCGGAAGCTGCGGGCCAAGCCGGTCGAGGGCATGAACGAGACCGACTTCCGCGCGGCCGCGTTCGGGTTCCTCTACGGCGACGCGACCATGCCCACGCTGGCCAAGCTCTGGCAGGACCTCGACACCGGCCGGCCGGTGACGGTGCCGCCGGCGACGGACAACAACACCACCATGTCCGCCCGGCTGCACGTGATCTGCAACGACAGCCGCTGGCCGGCCTCGGTCCGCGAGTACCAGCGCAACGTCCTGGTCGACCGGATCAAGTACCCGATGCTCGGCGCGGCCTCGGCCAACATCGGACCGTGCGCGTTCTGGCCGAAGCAGCGCATCGAACCGCCGGTGAAGATCACCGGCCGCGGCCCGTCGAACGTGCTCCTGGTGCAGAACGAGCGCGACCCGGGAACGCCGCTGGCCGGCGCCCAGAAGATGCGACGAGCCCTCGGCGACCGCGCCACGATGGTCACCGTCGACGGCGGCGGGCACGGGGTCTACCCGTTCAGCAAGAACACCTGCGGCAAGAACGCGGTGACGACGTACCTGGTCACCGGAGAGCGTCCGGCGCAGGACATCGCCTGCGCGGCCGAACCGAAGAAGTAGCAGCGGAAGGAGTGGCGAGATGTTCAAGGACTGGCAGGATCGCCGAGCCGTACGGCGGGTGAAGCCCGGCGACGGGCGGGAGCTGCAACGGGTCCGCTGGTGGCAGTCCATCGGCCGCTCGCTGCTCTACCTGCGGCTCGAGGACACGGTGTACGCCGTCGACGTCAGGCACTGGGGTGACAAGGAGACGGGCGAGGTCAAGGTCGATCTGTACCGCGACGGCCGGCGGTACGCCGTGTCGAAGGCCCCCGCCGTCTTCCCGGTCGAAGGCGGCGTCATCGAGGTGAAGACGAGCAACTTCGGGCTCAAACGCTGCCACTACGTGATGGCCGACGGGACCGAGTACCAGCTCGAACCGGATCCCCGCAGCGCCGAAGGGCGCCGGGCCCGGCTCGATCGCTCGCACCCGGGGCTGAGCCGCGGGATCGGGATCGTCTCGGCGATCGTGCTCGGGATCGCCGTACTGCTGCTCATCCCGCAGCTCGTCGTCCCGATCAGCCGGATCCCGCCGATCGCCGACCAGTTCGGGGTGTTCGTCTCACCCATCAGCCTGCCCGCGTGGCTGAACGTGACGGTCGTGGTCGTGACCGTGCTGGCCAGTACGGAACGGGCGCTGCGGCTGCGGTTCAACCGCCTGCTCGACGGGGCGGCGGGATGACCAGGGGCAACGGCGCGCGCAGGGAGACGCTGACGATGCCGTAGGTGAAGCCGAGGTGTTCGTTGAGGCGGCGCATCGCGTCGTTGCCGCGCTGGGTCCAGGTGTAGATCTCGGTGATCCCGTGCTCAGCGGCCCACGCCATGCTGGTGCGCTTGAGCGTCGCGGCCACCGATTTGCCGCGCCACTCCCGGCGTACGGCGGTGTAGGCGACCTCCGCGCGCTCCGGGCGGTCGGAGTCGATCATCAGCCCCGCCACACCGATCACCTCGTCACCTGCGACGGCCACGAACATCGCGGCCGGATCGTTGATCCACTCCGTCGCCCAGTCCTCCTCCGAAACCTTCAGCGGGACCGGGTGATCCATGTCCGGGAAGGTCGGCAGCGCGACCTGGTGGTAGGCCGCTGTCCACAGGTCCGGGCGGTCGGCAACCGAAACGACCTCGTACGCCGGCGGCGCCGCCGGCCACGGCTCGTCGCCGATCGGGCGGACCTGTTCGACCTGCCGATTCGTTTCCGCGAAACCGAACCGCTCGGCGAAGAGCCGGGACTCCTCGTCGTCGACACTGGCCCCCGCCATGTCGTAGCCCTGGGCAACGGCATGCTCGGCGAGCACCCGGAGCAGGTCAGTCCCGACACCACGCCGGCGGTACTCCGGCAGGACCAGCGCCGCCAGCGCCGCCCGCTCACCGTCCCCCGAACGATCCGCCAGCCCGCTGCCCACCACCACGCCGTCGACCTCCGCCAGCAGCATCAGCCGGCCGGGCCGGTCGACATCGCGCAACTCCGCGACACTCGGGCAGCGCTCGTACGGCATGATCGCGATCCGCACCGCACGCCAGGCCTCGTAGTCGGCGTCGGTGCTCGCCGTCCGGATCGTCATGGGTTCAGCTTGCCCCAGCCGTTGGCAAAGGGCTCCTGGATATCGGTACGGGCGCGGTACGGGCAGCGATCTGACAGCGGCCGCTCGTAACGTCACGGACGTTCAGCGGGCAGCTCAGGACCCCGGGCTGCTCTTGGGATTGTTTCTCGAGAGGTACACAGTGAAAAAGCTGACCCACGCCGTCCTGGCGGCACTGTCCTTCGTCATGGTGCTGTCCGTCGGGCTCGTCACGACGACGGAGCGAAGCGAGGCGGTGACCTACCTGGTGCAGGGGAAGGACTACTGGTTCACCGACAGCATCGGCGCGCTCCAGACCTTCACGGGGACCGGCGGTGTGATCAAGGTGTCCTACTACGCGTCGTGCACCTACGACGTGGCCGCCGGCGGCTTCTGGGACGCGAGACTGCAGAAGCAGACCTCCAACGGCGGGTGGAAGGTCGTGGACAACACCGCCAACGTGTCCTGCACGAAGTCCAAGAAGGTCGGCACGCTGTCCTTCGGAACTGTTGCCCGCGGCACTTACCGGCTCCAGTTCAAGAAGATCAACCGGAGCGGCAGGGTGACCATCCACTCCTTCGGCGCCTACCGCGGGTGACGACTGCCTGAGCGGAGGGTGTGGGATTCGAACCCACGATGACGGTCACCCGCCATACCGGTTTTCAAGACCAGCGCACTCGGCCACTATGCGAACCCTCCAGGCAGGTTCGCAGTACGGACCCGCCGAGGGTCGAGGATAGCGGGTGCGGGCGGATAAAGCCGTGGAGGGCTGGGGCGGAGGTTGTTAGGCTCGGCGGCCGAGATCGGAGTGCCTCCTCATGCCTACAGCCACGTCGCTCGGCCTGCCCAACGTCCGCGGCCGGGTCCCCCTCCTCGCCGGACTGGCCATCGACTCGTTCGGCGGAGGCTGTGCCGGGCCGTTGATGCTGCTGTTCTTCGTCCGGGTGGCCGACATCCCGCTCGGTACGGCGGGAGTACTGCTCACCGTGGCGACCCTGTTCTCGGTCGCCGCGCCTGCCGCGGTCGGCCTGGTGATCGACCGGGTCGGGCCGCGGAACCTCGTGATCGCCGCGCAGGTCGCGCAGGGGCTGGCCTTCGTCGGCTTCTTCTTCGGGCGGTCGACCTGGCTGCTGTTCGTCTGCGCACTGGTGAGCACGACCGGCCAGCGGATGTTCTGGTCGTCGATCTTCAGCCTGCTGGCGGACGTGTCCGACGCGGGCGAGCGCGACCGCTGGTTCGGCCTGGGCGGGATGATGCAGTCCGGCGGCTTCGGGCTGGGCGCGCTGGTCGCCGGTGCGCTGCTGACCTTCGACGGGGACACGCCGTTCCTGGTCGCGATGGCGTTCAACGCGGTGAGCTTCTTCACGGCCGGCGTACTGATGCTGTGGATCCACCCGGACCACACCGCTCGCCCGGTGGAGGACACCGGGCCGGCGCCGCAACTGCGCAAGGACAAGCTGTTCCTGATGCTCATCGGCGCGAACACGGTGCTCGCGCTGTGCACGATGATGATCGGCGTCGGTCTGCCGGTTTACGTCACCGAGGCGCTGCCCGCGCCGGGATGGCTGGTCGGCGTACTGCTGGCGGCGATCTCGGTAGTGCTGGCCACCGGGCAGACGCTGGTGGTGCGGCACACGGAGAAGCACCGGAAGATGCGGGTGATGATCCTGGCCGGGCTGCTCTGGGCGGTCTGGGGGCTCCTGATGGCCGCGCTGCTCCACATCCCGGCCGGCCTGGTAGTACCCGGGCTGATCCTGGCGACGGTGTTCTTCGCCGCCGGTGACGTGCTGCATGCAGCGACGGGGAACGCACTGGCGGCTGCCGTGTCTCCGGAGCGCGGCCGGGGGAAGTACCTGTCGTACTGGCAGTACTCCTTCACCTTCGCCAGCGTGCTGGTCCCGGTCTTCTTCGCCCAGCTGTTCGTCCGCGGTCACGCGATGCCCTGGCTGGCAATCGCCGGACTGGCGCTGATCGTGGCGGGCGTGCTGTTCGTACTCGATCGCACGTTCCCACGGCTGGCGGTACGGCGTACGTGATCGTCTGTCGTTGAGGCGTCAGCGGTTCTTGCGTTGCTTCGAACAGGTGTTCTAATGTTTTCCGTACAGCGCGCGGCACCTCTTTCCAACCCAGACCTTCGACCGAGCGGCCGAACCTCCCACCTCCGATGTGGACGGCCGGTCCGGCGATGGCCGCCCGGGGACGTGAGGACCCCGGGCGTTGGAGAGCTTTCGACGATGCAGGCTGACCAGGGAAGGTGGTGGACGACGAGAGGGGACAGTTCATGCTGCTCGAACATCGCGGCCGGAGACCGGTCGTGCCGGAGTCGGCGTACGTCGCGCCGTCGGCGGTGCTGTGCGGTGCGGTGGTACTCGGAGAAGGCTGCCGGGTGCTGCACGGCGCGGTACTGACCGCGGAGAACGGCGAGGTCCGGCTCGGGACGAACTGTGTGGTGATGGAGAACGCCCTGGTCCGCGGCCGGGCCGATCATCCCGCACTGATCGGCGACGCGGTGCTGATCGGACCGCACAGTCACGTGAACGGCGCCACGGTCGAGGACGAGGTCTTCCTCGCCACGGGCGCCGCGCTGTTCCCCGGTTCGGTGGCAGGCGCCGGCTCCGAACTCCGCATCAACAGCGTGCTCCACGTGAACTCACGCCTGGTTCCCGGCACCGTCCTGCCGATCGGCTGGATCGCCGCCGGAGACCCTGCCGAGCTCTTCTCCCCCGACCGCCACGAGGAACTCTGGGCCGCCCAGGAACCCTTGGATTTCCCCGGCACGGTGTACGGCGTACCGCGCGGCACGCCGATGCGGGACATCATGGCCCGCCAGTCCGAGTACTACGGCTCCCATCTGGAGGATCGACTGATCGAGGACTTCCCGGGAAACTAGCCATTTGGTTGCCCTTGGCAACCGGTTCTCAACTCGTCCTCAGGACCGGCGTATCGGCCTTGCTCGTTCCAGTCGGTCGGGGTCGTACTTGGTCACGTTGTAGGCGTAGGGGGACGCGTTGATTGTGTCTGGGCGCGGCGCCAAACGTGAGTTGGTTTACGGGCCGGCTGGTTGGGTGCTGATGGGGGCGACCAGGGTGAACTGGCGGACTTGGCCTGGGGGTTGGGCGGCGCAGGTCATTTGGCCGTCCACGGTGATCATGTCGGCCCGGACCTCGACGGTGATGATTCGGCTGCTGTCTGGGGTGGAGAGGGTTATGGACCAGTGGTTCGGGGGTGGTTGGGTGATGGACTTGGGGTGGAGGGCGTTGATGGAGAGGCTTGGGTCGGCCGTTCGGGCGAAGTGCTGGGCTGCTTGGACTGGTGGTGGGTGGGCGCCGGAGCCTCGGTAGTAGGTGGGGGTGATGGTGCCTTCGTTGTAGGACTGGGCGAGGGCTACGGCTTGGTCGGTGGGGACGTGGCCGTAGAAGAGGCTGTGGGGAAGGAAGACGAGGTTGGCGGCGAAGCGGTCGCCGCCGATGTGGCTGCATTCCCAGGTCCGGTCGGGGTAGGCGGCGGTGAGGGCTGCGGCGGCTGGGCGGCCGCGTACGGCGCAGCAGGCGTCGTGGCGGCCGTGGGTGCAGACGAGGTAGATCGGGTCGGTCGTCAGGGTGCCGGGGTCTGCGCCGGAGAGCACGGCCAGGAGGTGTTCGTCGGTAGGGAGTTCGCCGGTGCGGATGGACTCGCGGCCGGGCCGGGAGTCGACGAGGAACCAGCGGCGGGGTGTGCCCGCAGGAGTGCGGCCGTGGCGTCGGATGAGGACTGGGCGGCAGCGGAGTCGGGCGCAGAGCTGGGCGATCTCGGCGGGGAGATCGTCGGCAGGGTTGGCGGGCGCGGCGGTTTGCTGGGTGGGGAGATCGTCGGCGGAGTTTGTGGGCGGGGTGGTGCGAGTGAGGTCGGCTTGCGACGCGTGCGGTTCGGGGGCGGGGTCGTGGAGGGCGGCCAGCGGCGTACGGGGGTCTGGGGATGAGCGGCGGAGGGCGGTTAGGGCGTTGCGTGGCCAAGGGGTGTTGCGTTCTATGAGGAGCCAGCGTTCGGCGGGTGGGGCGGTGGCGAACAGGGGGTCGCCGCGGAGGTCTGCTGAGGCGGCGCAGCCGGTTTCGGGGCGGTAGCGGGGTGGGACGGAGTTCGAGTCCGGCCGCGGGGGTTCGGTCGGACTCGAAGGGGACCCAGTGAGCGGAGCTGGGTCGCTCGGTTCCGGCGGTCGGGGGTTGGGTTGGGTCACTCCGGACTCGCGACGAGTACCGCTTCTGTCATGAGGCGGCGGGCCAGGACCAGCTGGTCTTCGGGTGGGAGTTCGGGGAGGTCGCCTACTGCGAACGGTGTACCGGAGAGGGCTGCGGCCAGGGCTGCGGCTGTCTCGGCCGGGAAGGTGATGGTGCGATCGGGGAGGTGCAGGCGGACTGCGGCGGCACCTGAGGGGGCGCCGGAAGCCACGCCAGTGCTGGCGGAGGCCGAGCCAGTGCCGGTGGAGGCTCCCTCGGGTCTGCCTGGGCTGCTGGGCGCCGTACCGGTGAAGTTAGAGGCCGTGTTGGGCTCGGCGGCTGGTGGGGCTGGGACCACCAGGTGGTGGTTGAGACCCTGGCGTAGGCGGAGCGTCGTACCGAGCTTCAAGTCGGCTATGGCTTGGGCGTGGGCCAGTGGGGGTAGCGGGGCTGGGCGGTTGCCGGACCAGGTGCGGCGGCGGAGGCGGGCGGCCAGGTCGTCGGCTGTGGCGGTGTGGAGGTGGTCGGTGAAGAGGGCTACGACCTTCTCCAGTTCGGGGGCCAGCTGAGCTGGGTCGCCTGGGTTGAAGCCGAGGGGGAGGGCTGTGCGGAGGTCTACCTCGTTGGCGGCCAGTGCGGCTAGCTCCTGGATGAGGAGGTAGCGGGTCATCGTGTGGAGGCCGATGGTGAGGTGCGCGCTGACGCCGCCGAGTGCCTTGGCTGAGTGGAGGAAGCCGCGGGGGACGTAGAGGGCGTCGCCTGGGTGCAGTACGGCGTCTACTACCGGCTGCTGCTCGCGGGCTGCTCCGGCTACGGCCTTGGAGTGGTCGGTCCAGGGCTGGTTGCGGAGCGGGTCGAGGTGTACCGGCTCGTGGACGGTCCAGTGCTTCTCGCCGGCTACCTGCAGGACGAACACATCGTGGACGTCGTAGTGGGCCGAGAAGCCTTGGGACTCGGCCGGAGTGATGTACGCGTTGATCTGGACCGGGTGGCCGGCTTCGGATGCCAGCTGCGTGGAGAAGTCGACCAGCGCGGGCCAGGTGCGGTGCAGGGCTTGCAGTACGACGGTGTGGCCGTTGGCGAAGAGCGCGGCCACCTTGTCGTCGCGGATCTGGTCGCCGATCTCGGCACCGACCCCGCCGGAGCCGGTGAACTGGCTGTCGCCGACCACCGAGCCGTTCTTGGCGACGCGCAGGAACGGCGTACGGAGTCCTCGGCGGGAGAGCAGTTCGTCGACGGCCGCGAGGCTGAAGAGGTCTGCAAAGCCTGGCGGGGCCGGCTGACCGGGCCGATCGTTCGCTGCGGCCTGCTGGTCTGCGTCAGACGGCTGGTTGCCGGGGGCCAGGTCTGCGTCAGACGACTGGGCAAGCGGGGCGAGGTCTGCTGCTGGGGAGAGCAGGGCTCGGCGGCCCCAGTAGTTGGTGGCGAATTCCTCGGGGTCTCCGGCGACGCAGCGCCGGAGAGCCGGGCGGCCGTCCGGCAGCGGCCCGGTCTCCGGCACGGCGCTCACCAACTTCCGGAGTTACCGCCGGCACCGCCGTCCGCGCCGCCGTCGGTCGCGTTGGCATCGGCTCCGCCGTCTGCCGGACCTTCGCCGCCGCCGGCGCCGCTGTCAGCTCCTCCGTCGGCGCCGCCGTCGCTGACACCAGGCGAGGCACCACCGTCCGCGGGACCTTCCGTACTGGCACCGCCATCGGCGCCTCCGTCACTCGTACCGGGTGAGGCGCCGCCGTCCGCGGGGCCTTCGGCGTCGCCATAGCCACCGCCACCAGCGCCGCCGTCGGCGCCGCCATCGGTCGCACCTGGCGTTGCGCCGCCGTCGGCCGGGCCCTCGGCACCGCCGTAGCCGCCACCAGCACCACCGTCGGCGCCGCCATCGGTCGCACCTGGCGTTGCGCCGCCGTCGGCCGGGCCCTCGGCACCGCCGTAGCCACCGCCACCAGCACCACCGTCGGCACCGCCGTCAGTCGCACCTGGCGTTGCGCCGCCGTCGGCCGGGCCTTCGGCGTTACCGTAGCCGCCACCGCCGGCCGTGGTGTCGTTGCCTTCGGTACCGGCGCCGCTGTCGGCACCGCCGTCCGCGCCACCGTCGTGTCCACCAGGGGTCGCGCCCCCGTCCGCCAGACCTTCACCGTCGCCGGACGAGGTGGTCATGTCGTCGTCGTTCAGACCCATGATGCTGCTCCTTTCGAGGGGACTTGCGGTGCCCACCCTGTGCGCAAAGTAGATCGGGCCTAAACCCCTGCGCGGATCACAAGCTCCCGTCAGTTCTACGGCGATCTCACGGAGCAGCGGAAGGGCTCAGCCGAGCAGGTCCCACCAGACCTTGAGGAACGCGTCGGTGACGGGTTCGGGGCGTACGGCGATGCGCAGCCAGTCGGGGCCGAGGCCGGGGAACGTGTCGCCTCGGCGGACGGCGAACCCGCGCCGGCGCAGGTCCTCGCGGAGCTGGTCGGCGCCGTCGACCTGGACGAGGACGAAGGGGGCGCGGGGGACGCCGTAGGAGCGGACGCGCGGGGGTGGTGGGGGCGTCGCGTCCACCGCGTTGGCCGGGTGTGCAGGGGTCGCGGGGGTAGCCGCGTTCGCCGGGGGCGCGGGGGTCGCCGCGTTCGCCGGGGTCGCCGCGTTCGCCGGGGTCGCCGCGTTCGCCGGGGTCGCCGGGGTCGCGGGGGTCGCTCGGGTCGCGGGGGTCGCTCGGGTCGCGCGGGTCGCCGCGTTTGCGGGGATCGCCGGGGTCGCCGCGTTTGCGGGGGTCGCCGGGGTCGCCGCGTTCGCGGGGGTCGGTGGGGTCGCCGCGTTCGCTGGCGTCGCCAGGTTTGCCGCGTTCGCCGGGTCTGCCGGGGTCGACACGTTCGCCCCGGTCGCCGCGTTCGCCGGGTCTGCCGGGGTCGACACGTTCGCCCGGGTCGCCGCGTTCGCGGGGGTCACCGCGTTCGCCGGGGTCACCGCGTTCGCCGGGGTCGCCGGGGTCACCGCGTTCGTCGGGTTCGCCGGGGTTGGCGCGTTCGCTGGGGTTGGCGCGTTCGCCGGGGTTGGCGCGTTCGCCGGGGTTGGCGCGGGCGGTTCGGCGTACGGCGAGGTCGGGGCCGGGCTGTCGGCGTACAGGATGGGAGTCGAGCTGCCGGCGTACGGCGGGGTGGTGAGGCCGGTGAGGAGGTGGGTGCGTTGGGCTTCGAAGGCTTGGGCTGCTTGGAGGGCCTCGGCGGTGGCTTGGGGGGTGCTGCAGGCGATGGCGGCGGCCAGGGCGGGGGTGGAGAGGGGCCAGTGCGGTTGTACGGCGGCGAGCTGCTCGATGAGGGGTGGGGCGGCGACGACGTACCCGACTCTCAGGCCCGCGAGGCCCCAGGTTTTGGTGAGGCTGCGGATGACGACGAGGCCGGGGATCTGGGCGCCGATGAGGGAATCCGGTTCGCCGGGGACGGCGTCCATGAAGGCTTCGTCGACGACGAGGATGCGTTCGGGGCGGGCGAGTTCGCGGAGGGTGTCGGCGGGGTGGAGGACCGAGGTGGGGTTCGTCGGGTTGCCGATGACGACGAGGTCGGCGTCTGTGGGGATGTCGTTCGGGTCGAGGGTGAAGGCGTTGTCCGGGGTGAGGATGACGCGGTCGACGAGGTGGCCGGCGGAGCGGAGGGCTGACTCGGGCTCGGTGAACTGGGGGTGTACGACGACCGGGTGACGGGGGCGGAAGGCGCGGGCGATCAGTACGAAGGCCTCGGCGGCGCCGGCGGTGAGGAGGATCTGGTCGGGGTCGCAGTTGTGGCGGGCGGCGACGGCGGCTGTCGCGGCGTCGGCGCGGGGGTAGGCGGCGAGGTCGGTGAGGCTGGCGGTGATCTCGTCGAGGAGCCAGGGAGGTGGCGTGCCGGTCCGCACGTTGACGGCGAGATCCACTAGCCCGTCGCCTACCTCGAGGTCTCCGTGATGGTCCAGGTCGAATCCGTCCACAGGCACGTGAGGAGGCTAACCCGGTGCTTGGTTTTCATCTCTTGGTTGTCCATGGGGCGGGCTTCTTCGGTGGCTGCCGAGGGACGGTGGAAGGGGGGCCGGTACGACGGGCTGGTGGGGTTGGTGGTGATGCGGCCGGCAAGGGCGTGGAGGTCGGGGCCGCGGCCGCCGGCAGAAGAGCAGATTGTGTTGGGTGGGGCGCTCTAGCGGGGCATGGCGGTGGCTCGGCGTTGGCGTAGGTCTTCCAGTTCGGCTTTGGTCATGGATTCGAGGGCTTGGCGGCGTGAGGTGTCCAGGTTGGCCAGTTCGGTGGGGGTCAGGGAGTCGTGGAACTCCTGGCGGCGGGCGGTCATCTCTTCGAGTTGGTGCTGGGTCAGGCGGGTCATGGTGGTCATTCCTTCGATGAGGTTCAGCAGGGTGTGGTTGGAGGGGGCCTCGGTGGCGTCCAAGGCGGTGAGGACCTCGAGCAGGCGGTCGTGCAGTTGGGTGGCGGCGGCCAGTTGGGTTTCGACCTGGTCCAGTTGGCGGCGGATGAGGCCTCGGGGGTCTGGGACCTCGCCGTCGAGGAGTAGGCCGATTTCGGCGAGGTTGAGGCCGAAGCCGCGGAGGGCGACGATGCGGTGCGGGCGGCGGACGTCCTCACCGGCGTACAGGCGGTGGCCGGAGGGGCTGCGGGAGCTCGGGCGGAGCAACGCGATCTCGTCTTAGTGGTGCAGGGAGCGGATGCTGAGGCCGGTGGCCGCGGCCAGTTCGCCGATCTTCCAGGTGCGTTGCT
Organism: Kribbella italica; assembly: GCF_014205135.1. Taxonomy (NCBI): domain Bacteria; kingdom Bacillati; phylum Actinomycetota; class Actinomycetes; order Propionibacteriales; family Kribbellaceae; genus Kribbella; species Kribbella italica. The sequence goes on along the minus strand of NZ_JACHMY010000001.1, from coordinate 6,617,090 downwards.
CGGGGGTCATGACGTCGACGCTAGGACCTCACACCGCGTGAGGCGCAAGTATCCACAGGCCCCCGCGCGGGGTGGGGAAATGCGGCACCATGGAGACATGAAGATCGCCGTGGTGCAGGGCGCAAGTTCTGGGGACAAGGCTGCCAATCGGGAGGCTGTGGTTCGGTGGGTGGCTCGGGCTGCGGCGGCTGGGCCTGAGTTGGTGGTGTTACCGGAAGCCGTGATGGCTGACTTCGCGAGTGAGGGCGAGTCGGTGGGGGCGTTGGCGGAGGCGTTGGACGGGGAGTTCGTCAGTACGTTGCGCAAGTGCGCGCTCGAGCACGGGACGGCGATCGTGGCGGGGATGTTCGAGCGGAGCTGTGACGAGCGGCGGCCGTACAACACGTTGCTCGCCGTCGGCGCGGATGGTGAGCTGCTGGGGGCTTATCGCAAGATCCATCTGTACGACGCCTTTGGGTACAAGGAGTCGGAGCAGTTGACGCCGGGGGATGTGGCGCCCGTAGTGGTGAAGATCGGGGACACGAAGTTCGGGCTGATGACGTGTTACGACCTGCGGTTCCCGGAGCTGTCGCGGGCGTTGGTGGATGCGGGGGCGGACGTGCTCGTCGTACCGGCCGCGTGGGTGCGGGGCCCGTTGAAGGAGCACCACTGGACGACGCTGCTGACGGCGCGGGCGATCGAGAACACGGTGTACGTGGCGTCGGCGGCGCAGAACGGGCGGAAGTACTCGGGGTTGAGTCAGGTGATCGATCCGCAGGGCGTCGCCGTCGCGGCGGTCGGTGAGGCGGACGGGTTCGCGGTGGCGGAGATCTCGGGTGAGCGGCTGGCGGAGGTGCGGAAGCGGAATCCTTCGCTGGCGAACCGGCGGTTCACGGTGACGCCGCGCTGATGGGCACAGCGGCGTACGACGTGGTGGTGCTGGCGGGTGGGGCGTCACGGCGGTTCGGCGGGGTGGACAAGGCGACGCTTGTGCTGGAAGGGGTTTCGCTGCTCGATCGGGTGCTGACGGCAACTGACTCGGCGGTGTCGACTATGGTCGTCGGGCCGGAGCGGGTGACGTGCCGGGTGGTGGACTGGACGCAGGAGGATCCGCCGGCGGGTGGGCCGGTGGCGGGGGTTGCGGCGGGGTTGGGGTTCGGTACGGCGGCGGTGGTGGTGCTGGTGTCGTGTGATCTGCCGTGGTTGACGGGTCGCGATGTTGCGTTGCTTGTCGACGGGCTTGGCGAGTACGACGGGCACGGGCTGCGGGATGTTGGGGGCCGAGAGCAACCACTTGCGGCGGCGTACCGGCGGGAGGCGCTGACGGCGGCGGTGGAGGCGGTGGGTGATCCGCGGGATCGGTCGGTGCGCCGGACGTTTGCTCCGTTGAGGATGCTGTGGAGTGAGCCGAGCCTGGCCGGGCGGGATGTTGACACGTGGGCCGATCTGGATGATCCGGGGACTGCTGCGCCGGTTGAGTAGCCGGTTAATCGGTCGCTTGGTGGGGGCGTGGTGCCTAGGGTGACCGGATGGATCATGATGTTGCCGGGATGGTGCGGGTGGCCTTGCCTGGGTGGGAGATCGCGGAGGTTCTGTCGCGGTCGGGTGGGCAGTTGTCGGCGGTGTTCGAGGTGCGTGGGGCCGACGGTGGCGTGGTGATCGTCAAGGTGTACGACCCGGAGTGGGCTTGGAAGCAGGGCAAAGAGGTGCACGTGTACGGCGTGCTGAAGCCTGAGCTCGGGGAGTTGGTGCCTTCGGTGGTTCATGTGGAGCCGGAGGGGGAGCGGTTCGCGTTCACGGTGTTGTCGAAGGTGGACGGGGTGCCGTTGTCGGAGGTGGACGGCGCGGACTACCGGAGGATTTACGAGCAGGCGGGTGAGTTGCTCCGGAGGATTCACCGGATCCCGCAGCCGGCGTACGGGTATCTGACGGATCGGGTGCTGGAGCCGGTGGCGACCAACGCGTTGTACATGGCGCGGCAGTTCGCGAAGAAGTTGCGGGAGTTCGAGGAGCTCGGGGGTGATGCCGGGTTGCACCAGCGGATCACGGCGTACGTCGCCGAGCACCCGGTGCCGGCGGACGTGACGCCGGTGTTGTGCCACAACGACTTCCACGAGGGCAACCTGCTGGTCGACCCCGAGACCTGGCGGCTGAACGGGATCATCGATGTGGAGAACGCGATCGCCGCGGACCCGCTGCTGGATCTCGCCAAGGCGCAGTACTACTCGATCAAGGACGACCGGGCGAAGCTCGACGGACTGCTCGCCGGGTACGGCGAACTGCCGGCCGACTGGGAGCAGCGGACGACGACGTACCGGCTTTACCACGCGCTCGAGCTATGGGACTGGTTCACGGTGATAGGCATGACCGATCCGCTCGACTCGATCGCGCACGACCTCGCCGAGATCCTCGGCACACGGAGCGTCGCGGGCTGAGTCGACGCAGTACGGTGGCGACTATGCGAGCTGTCGTGTGTGAAGGAGCCGGTGGTGTCGAGGTCCTGACCATCGGCCGGATCGAGGACCCCACGCCGAACGTCGACGAGGTCGTGATCGAGGTCGTCGCGGCCGGGGTGAACCGGGCCGACCTGCTGCAGCGGCAGGGCCACTATCCCCCGCCGCCCGGTGCGCCCGGGACGATCGGCCTCGAGGTGTCCGGCCGGATCAGCGCCGTCGGCGAGCAGGTCGAGGGCTGGTCGGTCGGCGACGAGTGCTGCGCGCTGCTCGCCGGGGGTGGGTACGCCGAGAAGGTCGTCGTACCGGCTCCGCAGGTGATGCCGGTGCCGGAGGGCATCGACCTGATCAGCGCCGCCGCGTTGCCCGAGGTGGTCGCGACGGTGTGGTCGAACGTCTTCAGGAAGGCGCACCTCAAGGACGGCGAGACGCTGCTCGTGCACGGCGGCGCGTCCGGGATCGGCACGATGGCGATCCAGCTCGGCGTCGCGCACGGCGCGCGGGTGCTCTGCACGGTCGGCAGCGCGGACAAGATGGAGTTCTGCACCCGGCTCGGCGCGGACGTCGCGATCAACTACAAGGAGGCCGAGTGGGCCTCGGTCGTTCGCGAGGCGACCGGCAAGGCCGGTGCGGACGTGATCCTCGACATCATCGGCGCGAAGTACCTGACCGACAACGTGAAGTCGCTCGCCATCGACGGCCGGATCGTCGTGATCGGCATGCAGGGTGGCGCGAAGGGCGAGCTGGATCTGGGCCGCCTGCTGGCCAAGCGTGGCTCGATCACCGCGGCCGGACTGCGCAGCCGGTCGGTCGAGGACAAGGGCCAGATCCTGGCCGAGGTGGTCGGGCACGTCTGGCCGCTGGTCGAGGCGAAGAAGGTCCGGCCCATCGTGCACGCGACGTACCCGCTGGAGCAGGTCGCATCGGCGCACGAGGAGCTCGAGCAGTCGACCCAGATCGGCAAGATCCTCCTCACCCTCTGATCTCCACGCCCTCTGACCTCCGCACAGCCGGTCACGTCGGCGTGTTGGCGGCGAGCCACTCCGGGTCGGGGGCGACCAGCTGGATGACGTCCAGCCAGGTGCCCTCGGGGTCGCGGACGAAGAAGTGCCGCTGACCCCATGGCTCGGTGACGAGCTCCGTGGCCAGTTCGACGCCGCCCTCGACCAGGCGGGCGGCGAACTTGTCGACGTCGTCGACGACGAAGCCGAAGACGTTCGAGCTCTCGGTGGTGGCCGAGACGGCGGCCGGCACCGACGCGTGGCCGCGCTCGGTGATGGCCAGCTCCCACGACGCGTCACCGCGGCGTACGCAGATGAACCAGCCGAGATCGATGGTGATCTGCAGGTCGAAGTACTCCGCGTAGAAGGCGGCGACCTTCGCGGGGTGGGCGGTGACGACGGTGGCGCCGAAGGCGGCGGGTTGCATACAGGCTCCTAGTACTACATCTGTTGTGGTTGAGTACGACATTTGTAGTGGATGACTGCTAACCTTGTCAACATGCCCCGAAATCCGGAACGCCGCGCCCAGCTCGCCGACGCCGGCCTCGCGGTGCTGGCCGAGGCCGGCGCCCGCGGCCTCACCCACCGCGCGGTCGACGCCGCCGCCGGCCTTCCCGCCGGTACGGCGTCCAACTACTTCCGTACGCGGGACGCCCTGCTCGGGGCGCTCGGCGAGCGGATCTTCGAGCGCCTCGCGCCGACCGACGACCGCCTCCAGCCCCTGGCCGAACGAGAGCCGTCGGTCGACCTGGTCGTCGACTACGTGCGGTACATCGTCGAGCGGCTACTGGCGCTCCCCGAGCTGCCGCTGGCGCTGTTCGAACTGCGACTCGAGGCGGCCCGGAGGCCGGAGCTGAACGAGATCCTGACCCGGACCCTGCGCCAGGGATTCGACGCCGACGTCTCGTTCCACACGAACGCGCGACTGCCGGGCGGCGCGGAGGAGGTCCGACTGCTGCATTTCGCGATCGACGGACTGGTGCTCGACCAGCTCACGCCCGGCGTCGGGCACCCATACGACGTCGACGCGGCCGTCGAGCAGCTCGTCCGCCGCTTGACGCGTGACTATTAGCCATCACTTATATAGACTTGCCCGCATGGACTTCCACGGCGGACTGAATGTCGCGATGAAGGTGCCCAAGGCGGACTTCGAACGGACGGTCGCGTTCTACCGCGACGCGCTCGGGTTCGAGGTTACCGACGAGAGCGGGCCGCACGTGGTGGACGCCGTACCGCGGTGCGCGTCGCTGAAGTTCGGGCCGGTGACGCTCTGGCTCGATCAGGTGGACAACTACGCCCGGGGCGATCTGTGGCTGGAGCTCTTCACGCCGGACGTCGCGGCGGCGATGGAGCACCTGAAGAGCCACGGGATCGAGGCCCGGGACGAGCTCGAGCCCTTGCCCGAGGGGAGCGACGGGCACTGGATCACCAACCCGGTCGGCATCACGCACCTCGTCCGCAGCGCCGACTGAGCCCACGCCGAGACGGGTTCGTTGCACGGATTCGTCCCTGGATGTCGTTGCCAAGGGCTACCGTCAGGAGTGTGACTGGGGAACAGCGGCGCGGAGCGCACGTGCTGGACGCGGTGCTCGATGTGATCGCCGAGCGCGGCCTCGAGGCCGCGACGATGCGGACCGTCGCGGCGGCGGCCGGGATCTCGCTCGCGCAGGTGCAGTACTACTTCCGCAGCAAGGACGAGTTGGTGGCGTCGGCGTTTCGGCACGTCACCGAGCGGTTCGACGAGAAGCTGGCGACCGTCGACCTGTCCGGCCCACCACGCAAGGTGCTGCGCCAGGCGCTCGAGCTCTGGCTGCCGCTGGACGAGGAGCGCGCGCGTGACGCGCGGGTCTGGCTGGCGTTCAGCGCGGCCGCCGCGATCTCACCGACCCTGAAGGCGATCGCCGCCGCCACCGACAGCGAGCTCCGGGTCGCGTTCGCCCGCCTGCTGGACGCGGCCGCCGCCGAAGGCGCCCTACCGGACGTCGTCGACACCGAGACCGAGGCCGGCCTGCTGCTCGCCGTCGTCGACGGCCTGGTCGTTCAGGCGCTCACCTTGGCCGAGCCGCTGCGCGCGCAGTTCCTGACCGGTTCCCTCGACGCCCACCTGGCCCGCCTCTTCACTCCCTGACCTCAGCGCGGGATTGACCAGGCACATACTCGGTATGCATACTCAGTATCCATGTCGATCAAGCACGGTCTGCTCGCGTTGCTCCGAGCCGAACCGAAGTACGGATATCAGCTGCGCGGCGAGTTCGAGACGGCCACCGGCTCGACCTGGCCGCTGAACATCGGGCAGGTCTACACGACTCTGACCCGGCTCGAGCGGGACGGGTTCGTCCAGCCGGTCGTCGCCGAGGCAGGTCAGGACGACGGCGACGGGCGCTCGCGGTACGCGATCACCGAGGCCGGCCGGGCCGAGCTCGCCGGCTGGTTCACGACACCGGTGACCCGGGAGTCGCGGCCGCGGGACGAGCTGGCGATCAAGCTGGCGCTGGCGCTGGCCGTCCCAGGGGTCGACGTACCCGCCGTGGTGCAGATGCAGCGGACCTCGACCATGCGGTCGATGCAGGAGCTGACCCGGTTGAAGCGCAACAGCCGCGACGGCGACATCTCCTGGTTGCTGGTGCTGGAGTCGATGATCTTCTCCGCCGAGGCGGAGATCCGCTGGCTGGACCACTGCGAGGCGATGCTGTCCCGCGCCCGCCGTACCGCGAGCACGGACAGCACTTCCGGTACGGCGACGCCGGCCGAGCAGCCCGATCGGACCCACCAGGCGGAGGCCAAGCGATGAGCAGCATTCTGGACATCCGCACTCTCAGCCGGGTGCACGGATCCGGCGAGCAGGCCGTGCACGCGTTGCGCGACGTCGACCTGGCCGTCGCGGCCGGTGAACTGGTCGCCGTGATGGGCCCGTCGGGCTCCGGCAAGTCCACGCTGCTCACCTGTGCGGGCGGTCTCGACCGGCCGACCTCCGGCCAGATCCTGATCGACGGGAACGACCTCGCCACCTTGGGCAACAACGCTGTCGCCGCACTGCGCCGGCGCCGGATCGGCTACGTCTTTCAGGACTTCAACCTGATCCCCGCGCTGACCGCGGCCGAAAACGTGATGCTGCCGCTCGAGCTGGACGGCACCCGGGCCAGGACCGCCCGCAAGTTCGCCGAGGCCGCGCTGACGGAGGTGGCGATCGCGGAGCTGGCCGACCGGTTTCCCGACGAGATGTCCGGTGGGCAGCGGCAACGCGTCGCGATCGCGCGGGCGATCGTCGGCGAACGGCGGCTGCTGCTCGCCGACGAGCCGACCGGCGCCCTCGACTCCGAGACCGGAGAAGCAGTCCTTCAGCTCCTGCGCGACCGGTGCGACCAGCACGGGATCGCCGGCGTCCTCGTCACCCACGACGCCCGACACGCCTCCTGGGCCGATCGCGTCGTCTACCTGCGCGATGGTCGCCTGGTAGGCCAGTCAGGTCCGCTGCCCGAGGCCGACGTCCTGCTGGAAGCTCACTGATGGGCGGCTGGGGACCGCCTCTGCGGATCGCGGTCCGCACGGCGCGCCGCGCCAAGGGGAGAACGCTGCTGGTCGCCGCGCTGATCGGCGTACCGGTGCTGGCCGCGTCCTGGATCGGGTTGACCAACATCGCCGGGAGCCCGACCGGGGAGACCCTCGCGGAAACGACGATCGGTACGTCGGACGCCCAGCTGATGGTGTCGCCGTACGCGAAGTACGGGCCGCAGGAGCAGGAACCGCAGCTGAACGGGGGCGAGCCCGCGCCGCCGCCAGGAGTCGTGGCGTCGCGCGACGCCGCCAAGGTCGACCCGCTGGCGTACCTGCCCCCTGGCAGTACGGCGGCGCGTTCTCTGTACGAGATGGGCTCGGCCGAATTGCGCGGACCGGAGACGAACACGTCGGTCCGGCTGCTGACAGGCGACGGACAGAGCAAGCTGCTGGACGGAACCTTCAAGCTGGACGGTGGCCGGATGCCGGGCAAGCCCAACGAGGTCGCCGTGTCGCCGGAACTCGCGAAGTTCCTTGCCCTGCTGGACGGCAAGCAACTGAAGCCCGGCGCCGCCATCCGGACCGCGGACGACCAGGAGCTCGTGGTCGTCGGACTTGCCCGCACGCTGTACGACCCGGACAGCAGAGCACTGTTCACCACGCCGGACAACCGGCTGGTCGATGCCGACTCCGATGCCAGGTACTACTACCTGGTCGACCTGCCCGCCACGGCGGACCCGGACGCGGTCAGCAAGGCCCTGCTCGGCAACGGCATGTATTTGGTGCCTAGGGCAAACATCATCGACCCGCCGCCGTCCCTGTACGGCGGGACCGGCGACGCCGGCGCGGTCGCGGTGATGGCGCTGGTGATCGGGTTCGGCATCCTCGAGATCGTCCTGCTCGCCGGTACGGCGTTCGCCGTCGGCGCGCGCCGTCAGACGCGCGAGCTCGGACTCGTCACCGCGACCGGCGGCAGGCCTCGCGACGTCCGCCGGATCGTGCTGCTGCAGGGGCTCTTCGCGGGAATCCTCGGCGCCGGCGGCGGCCTGGTGATCGCCCTGCTACTGATGGTCGTCGGCAGGCCGCTGTGGGAGAAGATGCTCAACGCCGTCATCGTCGGCTTCCAGGTTCCGTGGACGACCCTGCTGGTGATCGCGCTGCTCGGCCTGCTCGCCGGGATCGCGGCGGCCGTCGTACCGGCGATCAGCGCCGGCCGGCAGATGCCGATGGCAGCGCTGGCGGGACGGTTCACCGTGACCGCCGCGGTGGTCCGGATCCGCCGGCCCGCCTTGGCGATGGTGGTCGCCGGGGTCGTGCTGACCGTCGTCGGGAGCGGCTGGATGGCCGGCGTGCTCGAGGCGGCGAAGAAGATGGCCACCGAGGGATCGGGCCGGGCGACCGTCACGCCGACCGGGCCGATCGCGCTGGTGCTGCTCGGGATCACCGCCACGATCATCGGGCTGGTCTGGATGCTGCCGGGACTGGTGGCCAAGACGGCCGGGATCGCCAGGATCTTCCCGTTGAGCGGACGGCTCGCGCTGCGCGACGCGGCCCGGCACCGCCACCGCACCGGCCCGGCGACCGCGGCGATCATGATGGCCGTCGCGGCCACGGCGGCGATCGCGTTCGCCGCGGCCAACAGCATCGCCGCGGACGCGGTCGACTACCGGCCGGAGAGCCTGTCCGGCGACGGGATCGTCAACTTCGGCGACGAGGTTCCGTACTCCGCCTCCACCGTCGAGAAGGTGGCCGAACTGATCCCGGCCAAGGCGACGTACGAGCTCGGAGCGGTGGCTCTGCGCGGGCAGCAGTCGAACGGCGGCTACACACCGGGCCTGATGGCGATGGGTCCGGCCGGTCTGCAGGGAATGTCGGGCTACCCCGTACTCGTCGTCGATCCGGACTACATCGCGCGATTCCCGGAGTACGGGCCGAAGGCGGCCGCCGCGCTGCGGGAGGGCAAGGTCGTCGTACCGGATCGGGGGGCGCTGAACGGCTCGATGGCCCGACTGACCCCGGAGAGCGACTACGAGGGCAAGCTGGCCAAAACCTTTCCGGGCGCGGTGGTGAGTTCACCGCCGGACGTCGGCCGGCTGCGCTTCGCGTCGTTCGTCAGTCCCGAGACCGCGAGCAAGCTGGGCACCGTCCAGGTCTTCCAGGCCCAGTACGTCCTCGAGCGGGAGCCGACCGACGACGAGTTCGCCGCCGTGGCCAGAGTGCTCGGCCACGACGACCTGCTCACGATCGAGAAGGGGTACCAGAGCCCGGCGCGGCTCTGGCTGCTCGGGCTGATCGGCGCGGCCACGGTCGTCACCTTGCTGGGGGTCGCGATCTCGGTCTCGCTCTCAGCGGCCGAAGGACGGGCCGACCTGGCCACTCTGGCCGCGGTCGGTGCGCCACCGCGACGACGGCGCAACCTGGCCGCGGCGCAGGCGTGGGTGCTAGGACAGCTGGGATGTCTGCTGGGCGTGGGGGTCGGTGCTCTGTACGGCTACACGGCGCACGCGGCCTTCGGGTCGCCGAGCTTCGTGATCCCGTGGCAGGAGATCGGTGCCATCGTGATCGTGGTGCCGTTGTTCGCCGGATCGCTGGCCTGGTTGATGACCCGGTCCCGGCTGCCGATGGTCCGCCGGGTCGATTAGTTGCCGCGCGCCCCTACTTGGCCCGGGTCCGGGCCAGGTCGGGGTGCGCGACCGGGTGCAGCGGCGTACTGGTGACGCGCCACTGGCCGCAGGCGCAGCTCTGGTAGGTCAGCAGTCCTTCACTGACCGGGTGTGACGACGCCACCCGCCAGCGGTGCCGGTGAAGTTCTTGTCTGGTGGTCATGGATCCATCGTGCTGTAATGGCATTATGCATCTCAACCCTTACGGCGCCGATGCCGTGCTGCTGGCGGTGAACCTGGTCACGAACCCGCCCTTGACACCGGCCGAGCTGGCGGCGCGGTGCGTCGAGAGCGGCATCGACGAGAGTCACGTCCGCGACGGACAGGTCACCGCGGAGGACGTCGCCACCGTCCGGATCGTGCTGGACGAGTGGCTGGCGGTCGTCGACGCGTCGGACGAGCAGAAGCGCGTCGATCTCGTGAACGAGATGCTCGCCAAGTACACCGAGCACCCGCGGCTGACCAACCACGCCGGCGACGGCTGGCACATGCACTACCGGCCGTTCCGCGTGCCGGTCTGGCGGCTGGTCGCGACGTTGATCAGCACCGGGACGGCGCTGCATCTGGTGGGGCGGGGGATCTCCCGGCTCGGGCGGTGCGCGATGGACGGGTGCGAGAAGGTGTACGCCGATCTGTCGCGGGGCGGGAAGCAGCGGTACTGCAGTCCGGCCTGCTCCAACCGCGACGCCGTACGCCGGCATCGCGCGCGGACTGCTTGAGGAGGAGAAGCGAGGGTCGCGGAGGGAGACGAGGGCCCGGACCCCGCGGCGCGACCGAGCCCGATGGTGCTCACCCACAGACCGCGCGCCGCGGTGCTTCTAGGATGGGGAGATGAGCGAGGAGAGCAACGAGGGCCAGGAAGTCCCGATGGCGGGGGCGCGGACCGAGGACGGCAAGATCCTGATCGTCGGGCCGGACGGGATGGCCGTCGAGGGGCCGCCGCGTGACGAGGACGACGACGTGAGCGACGGGCCACGCTCGGTGACCGAGCTGGTCGAGCAGCCGGCCAAGGTGATGCGGGTCGGGAACATGATCCGTCAGCTGCTCGAAGAGGTGAAGGCGGCTCCGCTCGACGAGGCGTCGCGCCAGCGGCTGAAGGCGATCCACGAGGCCTCGATCAAGGAGCTGGAGAGCGGCCTGGCGCCGGAGCTGGTCGAGGAGCTCGAGCGGCTGAGCCTCGACTTCACCGACGACAGCACGCCGACCGAGGCCGAGCTGCGGATCGCGCAGGCCCAGCTGGTCGGCTGGCTGGAGGGCCTGTTCCACGGCATCCAGACGGCGCTGTTCGCCCAGCAGATGGCGGCCCGTCAGCAGCTCGAGCAGATGCGCCGCGCCCTGCCGGGCGGCCAGCAGCTCCCCGAGGGCGGCCCGTTCCCCGGCGGCCCCCAGGCCAACGGCAACACCGACGGCCCGGGCAGCGGGGGCATGTATCTGTAGTTGCTAGAGATCGAACAGCGCAGCGAGGACGGTGGCGACACCGTCCTCGTCGTTCGTTCCGCAGACGTGGTCGACGACCGCGAGCACCTCGGGATGCGCGTTGCCCACGCCGTACGACGTACCGGCCCAGGTCAGCATCGGCAGATCGTTCAGCGAGTCCCCGAAGGCGATCGTCTCGGCCGCCGAAATGCCTTGTTCCGCAGCGAAATCGGCCAGCATCGCGGCCTTCGAGACACCGCTCGCGGCGATCTCCACCAGCCCGGTCCCGCCGCTGTGGCTGGCCGCCACCCGCTCGCCCACGATCGGCGCGACGCGCGCCAGCAGCTCGTCGGAGTGCAGACTGCGGTGCCGGACCAGGAGTTTCGCCGCCGGCTCGGCGAGCAGTTCGTCGATGGCGGCGATCAACGTGTCGTCCGGCTTGGGCCAGCGGTTCAGGTAGTGCGGTTCCTGTCCGTAGCGGTCCGGTCGCTCGATCGCGAACTCGACCTCCGGTACGGCGGCGCGGATCGCCTGCGCGACCTCCAGCGCGACGGCCGGGTCGATCAGCCGGGTCCGGATCGCCTTGCGCGCGGCGACGTCGTACAGAATGGCGCCGTTGGCAACGATCGCGACACCGTGCGCGCCGACCAGGTCGGACAGGTCGTGCAGCCAGCGCGGCGGCCGCGCGGTGACCATCACGAAGACGGCGCCGGCCTCCTGGATCGCGCGCACGGTCGCTTGGGTGAACGGGGAGACGGTGGAGTCACTGTGGACCAGCGTGCCGTCCAGATCGGTGGCCACCAGGCGGGGTGTTCTGCGCATCGACACCTACCTACCGTAACGGTCTTCGGGCAGACCTTTTGACCCGTTCGGACAGACTCCTTTACTCCCTCCGACAGTCATCGCGCAACCATCTGGAGATCGTTTTCCATGCAATCTGATTGACCGTTGAACAACGTCACCAGACCGTTACGGCAGGATGCTGCAAAGGCAGCAAGTTCCCCTGCGCTGCAGGGTTTGTGCATGATTTCATGCGGTGGCTGGCGGGGAACCAGGGGCGGTTCGCACGCGTCGTACGCCTTGTTCCGGATCATCCACATCCGGTCCGACCCACGCCGGGAAGAACGTCGAGGAACTGGTGCGGAATTGGGTGCAACCAAATCCGGATCGGTGACGTCAACAGTTATGGATCGGTGCGCCTAGCGCCGGACCAACAGGGGTGGGTCGGCAACGAGCGTCGGTCCATCAGCTAGTGGACTCGGGTGTTCGAACAGGCTTCATCGTTCGTTCACCGGAGTCCTGGAACTTGGGGAGCCACGATGACTGTCAACACCGCCAACCCACCCGGGGCCAGGTCCGCCCGTGCGGCTGTCGACACATCTTCCATCATGGAAGGGGCCATGACCGGCTGTATCGCACGATCCGACATTTTCCAGCACCGCCTGATGGAGGAGCCGCCGCCCGCGTCGGCGACCCGCCGGACCAGGGAGCGGTACGAGCAGCTGGTCCGGGAAGCCAAAGCGGTCTGCGCTTCCTGCCCGCTGTTCACCGACTGCCTGTTCAGCGCGGTGGCCGAGCACGACGTCAGCGGCTTCGTCGCCGGAACCACTGCTGTACAACGTCGTTCAATGCGCAACCTGTTGGACGTCGAGGTCCAGGCCGACGACTTCGACCAGCTCGCCGGGGCCCGCGGGACCCGCCGGCCGGTCAGCCACGAAGAGGTCCTGCGCCTGCGGACCCAGTACCCCAACGACAGCCTCGAGTCGCTCGCGATGCGCCTCGGATGCTCGCTGTCGACCGTGAAACGCCACCTGCGCAGGGCTCGCCGTGGTCAGAGCCCGGCCGCCAAGGCACCGCGGGCCCGTCCGGAGGTCAGCGCCGTCCTGGACGCGTTCGACGCCGTGGTGGACCAGCCCTGCCCCGCACCGCGCACCGGCACCACCCGCGTCGCCTGACCGATACTCGGCCCGCCAGCGGACTATCGGTCGAACAGCAAAGGCCCGGAACCCTGGAGCAGCAGGGATTCCGGGCCTCTTTGTTGCCTTGATGAACTATTCGGCGGAGACGCAAAGGATTGACCTCGTCGCCCGGTGAGGTTTCAAGTACCAGCCGGTGATGGGTGGCCGGTACTTGAGACGTGATCGCGTGAGAGCCGGCTGTGTCAGAACCAGCGGTTCAGTACGGCGGCCACGCCGTCGTCCTGCACCGACTTGGTCACCTCGTCGGCCGCGGCCTTGACCTCGTCCGGCGCCGCACCCATCGCGACCCCGAGCCCGGCGTACGTCAGCATCTCGATGTCGTTGCGTCCGTCACCGATCGCGACCAGCCCGGAGGCGTCCAGACCGAGCTGCGTCAGCGCGACCTTCAGGCCGGTGCTCTTGTCGACGCCCTCCGGCGCGATGTCCAGCCACGCGGTCCAGCCGACGAAGTAGCTGACCCCGTGCAGACCGAGCTGCTCGGCCAGCTCGACGAAGTCCGCCTCCGAGGCGTCCGGGTCGCGGATGATCAACCGGGTCACCGGCTCCGGCGCCAGCTCGGCGTCGGTGACCACGCGGATCGCGTCGCCGCCGAGGTCGCCGTCCGGGAACGGCGCGGTCACCCGGTACCCGCCGTCGTGCTCCTCGACCGCCATCCGCGCGTTCGGCGCGTGCTCGCGGACCGAGGTGATCACGGTCGCCGGATCGAAGGTGCGCTCGTCGACGATCTCGCCGTCCGGGTAGCTGAGGGTGCGCGCACCGTTGCTCACGACAACGAATCCGGCCTTCAGTCCGAGCCGTCGCGCGACCGGGACCGTCGACTGCCAGGACCGGCCGGTGGCCAGGATGATCGGCACTTGCGCCGACGCCCGCGCGACGGCGTCGACCACGGCGGCGGAGATCCGCTCGTCGTGGTCGACCAGGGTGCCGTCGATGTCGAGCGCGATCGCCCGCGGCCGCCAGCCGGCGGTCGCCGTCATCCGCGGACCGGTTCGAGGACCTCGCGGCCGCCGACGTACGGACGCAGCGCCGTCGGGACCCGGACCGAGCCGTCGGGCAGCTGGTGCGTCTCCAGGATGGCGACGATCCACCGGGTGGTGGCCAGCGTGCCGTTCAGCGTCGCGACGTGGCGGGTCTTGCCGTCGGCGTCGCGGTGCCGGATGTTCAGCCGGCGGGCCTGGTAGTCGGTCGTGTTCGACGTGGAGGTGAGCTCGCGGTAGGCGCCCTGGGTCGGCACCCACGCCTCGCAGTCGAACTTCCGGTACGCCGAGGCGCCCAGGTCGCCGGTCGCCGTGTCGATCACCCGGTAGGCCAGTTCCATCTTGTCGAGCATCTCCTTCTCCCAGCCCAGCAGCCGCTGGTGCTCCGCCTCGGCGTCCTCGAGGCTGCAGTAGGAGAACATCTCGACCTTGTCGAACTGGTGGACGCGGATGATCCCGCGGGTGTCCTTCCCGTACGAGCCGGCTTCGCGCCGGTAGCAGGACGACCACCCGGCGTACCGCATCGGGCCGGCGGACAGGTCGACGATCTCGTCCATGTGGTACCCGGCCAGCGCTACCTCCGACGTACCGACCAGGTAGAGCTCCGGCTCGTCCAGGCGGTAGACGTCGTCGTGGGCGTTCAGGTACCCGGTGCCGTCCATCACCTCGGGCTTGACCAGCGTCGGCGTGATCATCGGGGTGAAGCCGTACTCCACCGCCTGGTTGATCGCGAGCTGGAGCATGCCGAGCTGGAGCTGGGCGGCAACGCCCTTGAGGAAGTAGAAGCGGGCACCGGAAACCTTCGCGCCGCGCTCCATGTCGATCGCGCCGAGCAGCTCACCGAGCTCGAGGTGGTCGCGCGGCTCGAAGCCCTCGGCGGCGAAGTCACGTGGCTTGCCGATCTCCTCGATCACCACGAAGTCCGCCTCGCCACCGACCGGGGCCTGGTCGGAGACCAGGTTCGGCAGGGCACGGGACAGGACGTCGAAGCGCTTCTCGGCCTCGTTCGCGGTCGCCTCGTGGGCCTTCACCTCGGCGGCCAGCGCCTTGGTGCGCTCCAGCAGCGCGGTCCGCTCGTCGCCCTTGGCCTGCGCGACCTGCTTGCCGAGGCCCTTCTGCTCCGCCCGCAGCGACTCGAAGGCCGCGATCGACGATCGACGCTCGGAGTCGGCCACCAGGATCTCGTCGACCTGGGCCGGACTCTCGCCGCGCTTGGTCAGCGCGTCACGGACGACATCGGGGTTCTCACGGAGCACTTTGGCATCGATCACACGGACAGGTTATCGGGGTGTGTCGGGGGCGCGGAATTTTATTCGGGATGATGAGCTTGCACCAGCCGGACGGTCAGGTTTCTTCGAGGGGGTTTCAGGGCGGCGATGAACCACCATCCACCCAGTCATCTCGGCCGTGCGGTCACGGTCGTGCTGGGTGCATTGCCGTTCGCCGTGGTCACGCTGCTGGTCTTCGGCGGCTGGCCGCCACTGCGCCGATGGGACGACTCCATCGCCGCGCGCGTCGCGTCGTACGGCGCCTCCCGGCCGAGCTGGGTCGACCTGTGGCAGGTGATGGGCGCTGTGGTCCTGCCGTGGACCATGCGCGGTGTGCTGCTCGGGGTCGCGATCTACCTGTGGCACCGCCGGGCCCGCCTGCTGACGGTCTGGCTGATCGTCTCGGCCGGCGCCGAGCTGGGTCTGGTCCAGGCCGTCGCGCACATCTTCGACCGGGCCCGGCCGGCCGGGACGCTGGTCGAGGTCGACGGCTGGTCGTACGTCTCGTCGCACGCGACGGCCGCCTTCGTGATGGCCGGCGCGCTCGGCGTCGTGCTGCCGTCGGTCCGCGGCTGGCGACGCCGGTTCCGGACCCTCGTGCTGCTGCCGACGATCGCGGTCGTCCTGCTCGCCTCGGCGGACCGGATCTTCCTGAACGTGCACTACGTGTCCGACGTGCTGGGCGGCTGGGCGCTCGGGCTGGCGATCCTGACCGCGACGTCGATCGGGTTCGGGCTGCGGCCGGGCCTGCGCCGGCGGCGGCGCCGCACTCCGTCCGACGAAGCCCGTACGACGCCGCCGCGCGCGGCGGTGATCGTCAATCCGATCAAGGTCGGGGACGGCGTCGCGTTCCGCCGGAAGGTGTCCCGCGCGCTCGCCGTCCGCGGCTTCGACGACCCGCTGTGGCTGGAGACCCGCGAGGACGACGCCGGCAACGCGATGGCCAAGCGCGCGATCGAGAACGAGTCCGACCTGGTCCTCGTGGCCGGCGGCGACGGGACGGTCCGTGTCGTCACCGCCGCGCTCGCCAACACGGCGATCCCGGTCGGGGTCATTCCGGCCGGCACGGGGAACCTGCTGGCCCGAAACCTGCACATCCCGCTCGACCTGGACGACGCGCTGGAGCGCATCCTGGACGGCCGGGAGCGGCGGATCGACCTGGTCAAGGTGCACGGCGACGGGCTCGACACCGACCACTTCGCGGTGATGGCCGGGCTCGGCCTGGACGCCGCGATCATCACCGGGGCGCCGCCGATCCTGAAGGCGCAGATCGGCTGGACGGCGTACCTGGTGTCGGCGGCCAAGAACATCAACCACCCGTCGGTGAAGGTCCGGATCGCGGTCGACGACGACGAGCCGATCGAGCGCCGGGTCCGGACCGTCGTGATCGGCAACGTCGGGATGCTGCAGGCGAACATCCCGCTGCTGCCGGACGCGCGCCCGGACGACGGGCTGATCGACGTCGTGGTGATCGCGCCGCGGCGGGTGACGCAGTGGCCGCTGGTGTTCTGGCGGGTGATGACCCGGACCAAGCGGACCGAGATGTACCTCGAGCGCTTCACCGCGCGGAAGGTCGAGGTCACCGCCGCGGTCGACGTCCAGCGCCAGCTCGACGGCGACGGGATCGGCCCGGGGCGGTTCCTGTCGGCCGAGGTCGAGCCGGGCGCGCTCGTCGTACGGGTGCCCAAGCGGCGCTGAGGCCGGTGTCAGGCCTGCTCGGGCGTGGCGGGGGCGGCGGCCTGCTTGCGGAGGGTTTCGAGGGCTTCCTCTTCCTCCGGGGACAGCTTGGCCTCGCTCTCGAACGCGCTGATCTCCTTGGCGTACGAGCGGGCGTCGTTGCGGCTGTTGATCGACGTCAGGACGACGCCGTCGCCGTTGTCGTCGAGCAGGGCCACCGACCAGGACATCCGGCCGCCCATGTCGCCGAAGGCGTCGTACCGGACGATCGCCAGGTGCTGGAGCGAGAGCTTCAGGGCGGCCTGGGTCTTGTCCAGCTGCGCGCCAAGGGTGTGCAGCTGCGCGCCGACCGTGCCCGGCTTGGGCTCCGGCCGCGGGGCGAGCTCGGTCTTCGGCGGAGTCACGGGCGGCACGTCCTTGGCCGCGGCGGTCTGCCCCCGCAACGCCTGTACGGCGAACACGAGAGCGAGCACCGCTACGAAGAGTGCGGCGATCGCGAAACCGGCGGCTAACGTCGAAGACACGTGCCGCAGCCTAACGGTTGTGTGGTTTGTCAGGTGCTCTGCGTGTCCGTGAGCGGGCCCGAGCGGCCGTTGGGTGGGCTCGAATCGGCAGAAGCGGCAGGGGCGACGTAGATTCGCGGGGTGACCCATCTGCCTGACCCTGGACCTTTGCCCGGCGTGCACGACCTCGGGTACGCCCGCCTCGACACCGACCGCCTGGAGCGCACCGGCGACCCGGAAGTGGTCTACGGCGCCGGCAAGACGCCCGTTCAGATCGTGGAACTGCTGCGCACGCTGCACGCGACCCATGGCGGTCGTGCCGCGCTCGCGACCCGGCTGTCGCCGGAGGCGCAGGAGCTGGTCGCGGCCGAGCTGCCGGAGGCTGTCGTCGACCCGGTCGGCCGTACGGCGGTGCTCGGGACCGTGCCGGAGCCGAGTGGGACTGTGGCTGTGGTGTCGGCCGGTACGTCGGACGCGCCGGTCGCCGCGGAGGCCGCGACGACGGCTCGGGTGTTCGGGGCTGGGGTTGAGCTGATCACCGACGTGGGTGTTGCTGGGCTGCATCGTGTGCTGGGGGTGCGTGAGCGGCTGGCCGCGGCGGACTGCCTGATCGTGGTCGCCGGGATGGAAGGCGCGCTGCCGAGTGTGGTCGGCGGGCTGACGGGGGTGCCGCTGGTCGCCGTACCGACGTCTGTTGGGTACGGCGCTTCGTTCGGCGGGGTGGCGGCGCTGCTCGGGATGCTGAACTCGTGTGCGCCCGGGGTGACCGTGGTGAACATCGACAACGGCTTCGGAGCCGGCGTGTTCGCGGCGCGGGTCGCCCGGCGCGCGGCCCCGGCGGAGGTGAAGGAGCAGTGAGAGTCGCCTGGATCGACTGCTCAGCCGGCGCGTCCGGCGACATGCTCCTCGGGGCGTTCCTGGACGCGGGCGCGGACGTCGCGCTCGTCAACGCCGCTGTTGCGGCGGTCGACCGGTCGCTGTCGGTGCGCGTGGAGAAGACGCTCAGACACCAGATCGCGGCCACCAAGGCGTCGGTGTACGTGAACGAGGAGCCGCACCCGGAGAACGACCCGAACGCGGCGTACGCGGAACCGGCGGCTGACACCGGACATGGTCATGGACACGGACATGACCATGAAACTGCAGGGCACGGGCACTCGCACGAGGGGGCTACCCGGTCCTGGGCTGAGGTTCGGCGGGTGATCGAGGGGGCTGGGCTCGACTCCGCGGTGCAGGAGCGGGCGCTGGACACCTTTGCTCGGTTGGCTCGGGCTGAAGGGTCTGCCCATGGGGTCGATCCGGATGATGTGCACTTCCACGAGGTGGGTGCGCTGGATGCGATCGCCGACATCGTCGGAGTGGCGGCGGCTTCGATCTCGCTGGAGCTGGATCGGATCGTGGTGTCGACGGTCGCGCTCGGTGGTGGGCGGCAGGTGCGTGGGCAGCACGGCGGGATTCCGATTCCGGGGCCGGCGGTGCTGCATCTCCTGCGGGAGGCCGAGGCGCCGGTGGTCGGCGGCACCGCGCCGTACGAGATGACGACGCCGACCGGTGCCGCGCTGCTCGCGACGCTGGCCGACGAGTTCGGGCTGATGCCGCCGATCCGGATCCTGCAGACCGGTGTCGGTGCGGGCGGACGGGACCCGGTCGAGGTGCCGAACATCGTGCGCGTGGTGATCGGTGAGGCGACCGCGCAGCCGTCGACCGAGCTCGTCTACGAGACGAACGTCGACGACCTCGACCCGCGGATCTGGCCGCAGGTGCTCGCGCGCCTGCTGCAGGCCGGGGCGGCCGACGCGTGGCTGACCCCGATCCTGATGAAGAAGGGCCGGCCGGCGCACACGCTCTCGGTGCTCACCAGCAGCGCGAACGCCGAGGTGGTCCGCTCGGTGATCCTGACCGAGACGTCCGCGATCGGGCTGCGCGAGTTCCCGATCCGCAAGCACGCGGCGGACCGCGAGTTCGCCAGCGTCGAGGTGAGCGGCCAGCGGATCCACGTCAAGATCGCCCGGTACGGCGGCCAGGTGGTCAACGTGCAGCCGGAGTACGAGGACGTGGTCGCCGCGGCCACCGCCCTCGACAAGCCGGTCAAGTCGGTCCTGGCTCAGGCGATCGCTGCCGGCCACGACCTCTGGGGCTGAGTCAGCGCCCCGAGTACGGCGGGGCGAAGAACACCAGCAACGCCAGGTCCTCGGTGACGTCGGTGAAGCGGTGCGGCTCCTCCGCCGCCACGAACAGCACGTCACCGGGGCCGACCGGCTCCGTCCCGCCGGGCGTCACGATCGACGCCCGGCCCGCGGTCACCACGTAGATCTCGTCCTCGTGGTGCGGCGCCTGGTCGTCGACGCCGCCGGCCGGGATCGAGTACGTGCCGACCGACAGCGACTCGGTCCGCAGGTGCTCGGCGAAATGGTTCGGCTCCGCGGTCTGGTACTGCCCCGCCCCCACAAGCTTCTGCATCCGGCAGAGACTACTGGGACGCCGCCTTCTCCGGCGCGGTTTTCGCCTTGCGCTTCGGCCAGTCGTACGGCCACCACTGCGCCCCACCACGCCGGGCCCACAGGATCAGCATCACCAGTACGGCGAGCTCGACCGCCGGCGTGATGGTGTCGCGCAGCCGGGCGCTGAACCACTCCAGCGACTCCGACAGCGACGCCGCGACCTGGCGCGCGTTCGGATCCCGGCCGGGGACGTACGCGATCGCGAGCATCGTCGTCCGGATCACCATCAGCTTGTCGACCTTCGACGCCGCGACCGCGGCCAAAGCGGTCCAGGCGATCACGTCGTACCAAGGCAGCGTGTACATCGCCGTCAGCAGCCAGGCGACCGCGTAGATCGCCGTGTACCGGATGGCGGCCGGGGTCGGGTCGTCCGGGTGCGTCTGCGGGATCAGCGACTTCGGGAACACCTGCGACAGCAGGATCGCGACGAAGATCAGGCCGACCCAGGCGACGATCCCGATGACGGTCCGGACGAGCGCCCCGGGCAGGAACAGGTCGAACAGGCTGAAGATCACCTTGTGCGGCGTACCGGTCGAGATGAACGACGTCTGCGAGCGCGCCTGCTGGAAGGCCTGCAGGCCGACCACGGCGTACAGGCCGGCCATCGCGACGCCGCCGCCGAGACAGAACATCAGCGCGCGCCGGCGGTCCGCCCGCAGCGCCCAGAGCATCGCGACGCCGACCAGGCCGATCGACAGTTTGGTGCAGCCCGCGACGCCGAGCATCAACCCCGCCGCGAACACGTGCCGGCGGAACAGCACCAGCGCGAGCACCGCGAACATCACCGCGATCGCGTCGTTGTGCGCGCCGGCCAGGACCGTCCACAGCAGCAGCGGGTTGGCCAGGGCGAGCATCGCGACGCGGCGGCGGTTCACCAGGTCGGGGCCGACCAGCTTGAGCAGCAGCAGGCCCGAGACGACCAGGCTGACCGCGACCGTCAGCTGCAGCATCCAGACGGTCAGCTGCATCGAGTCGCCGCCGACCCAGGACGAGAACCACTGGATCCAGGTCGCGATCGGCCCGTACACGCTGCGCGCGCCCTGCCAGGGCCGCTCGGTCGCGGCGATCACCGGGTCGTAGCCGAGGCGGATCGTGTCCGCGGGGGCGGTCGTGTACGGGTTGCCGCCGAGCGACATGATCCGGCCGTACGCCGCGTAGATCAGCACGTCGCCCGAGGCCATCGGCGGGACCAGCGTGATGGCGGCCGTCGTGCCGATGCCTAGGGCAACCAATCGCTGGACGCGCGGGGCCCAGCCGTGCTTGAGGGCGCGGGTCGCCAGGTAGACGCCGTACCCGCCGAGCAGGATGGCGACGTAGATCATCACCGTGACGAGCCAGTCGTTCGGCTTGCTGTCGAACCAGTACGACGGGAGCCAGGCGTGGCGGTTGGTCAGCGTGAGGACGACGACGGAGGGGCCGAGCAGTCCGGCGGCGACGATCAACGCCGTCGAGGTCAGGTAGAGACCAACGGCACGACGCCCGTCGCGGTTCGCGCGGGCGGTTTGCTGGTCGGTACTTGAAGCTACTTCACCGGCGTTGGTCTCTTCGGCGCTCATCACGACGACTTCCGCGCGGGCAGGGCGCTGCGGGCCGCGAGCGCTCGGCGTACGTGGAGGAACTGGCGGCCGCGGTGCAGCTGGCCTCTCCAGTCGGTGCCGGTGGCTCGGTGGCGGACCTCGATCGGGACCTCGGCGATGCGGAACCCCTTGCGCCCGAGGTCGATGCTCAGCGCGACCTCGACGCCGAACCCGCTCGCCAGCGGAAGGGCCGCGTCGAAGGCCGCGCGCGTCAGGCAGCGCTGACCGGACAGCGGCTGCTCCGCCGTCCAGCCGGTCGCCTGCTGGATCCCGTCCCGCGCCAGCCGGACGACGAACCCGCGCCCGCCGGCCTTGCTGCCGTCGGCGCGGACCTGCGCCGGAAGCGTCCCGATCGTCATGTCGGCCTGGCCGTCCTGCACCGGCGCGATCAGCGGCTCGGCGCCGGTCGCGGTATCGGTCAGGTCGGCGTCCAGGAACAGCAGGTGCCGCGCGCGAGCCCCGTCGCGCCGCGCGGCCTCCGCGGCACCGGTCTCCATCGCCGCGGCCTTGCCCTGGTTCCGCTCGTGCCGGACGACGACCGCGCCGGCCCGCTCGGCCTCCTCGGCGGTCGTGTCGGTGGACCCGTCGTCGACCACGACGACCAGGTCGACACCGACGAGCTTGCGGACGGCGTCCACGGTGGCCGCGATCCGCGCGGACTCGTCCTTCGCCGGAATCACGCAGGCAACACCACGCTGCGGCTCGACCGACGGCTGATCATTCCCGGACACAGCACCGCAGCCTAATTGCTCCGGAGCCGATCATCCGCCTCCGCACCCGCCGCCTGTGGACATCTCGTTCTTTCGAAGGATCGGCTCCGGTTGGCTTTCCCGTACATATTGTCGGACAATCAGACAGATTCGATCGTTCGTACGGCGGGCACCGGTCTGCCGTAGCGTGGACAGGGACTCCGACGAGAGGGACAGGCATGACTGAGGCGTACGGCGTCGACAGCGAGGTCGGCCCGCTCCGGACGGTGATGCTGCACCGGCCGGGCAAAGAGCTGCGCCGGCTGACCCCGCGCAACAACGACAAGCTGCTCTTCGACGGCATCCCCTGGGTCGGCCGCGCGCAGGACGAGCACGACGCGTTCGCCCAGGCTCTGCGCGATCGGGACGTCGAGGTGCTCTACCTGGGCACACTTCTGACCGAGGCACTGGCCGACCCCGAGGCGCGGGCGACCGCGGTCGCGGGCGCGATCGAGGACCTCCGGCTGGGCGACACCCTGCGCGACTACCTGCGGACCGCGCTGACCGCGCTCGACCCCGCGGAGCTCGCCGAGGCGCTGATGGCCGGCGTACGCAACGACGAGGTCCGGGCCGGTGGACTGGTCACGTCGCTGCTGGCGCACGAGGACTTCCTGATCGATCCCCTGCCGAACCTGCTCTTCACCCGCGACTCCAGCGTCTGGATCCGGGACTCGGTCGCGGTCACGTCGCTGGCGATGCCCGCGCGGGTCCGCGAGAGCCAGCTGACTGCGCTGATCTATCGCTTCCACCCGCGGTTCGCCGGTGCCGACAAGGTGTACGACCACCAGCTCGAGCACGTCGAGGGCGGCGACGTACTGGCCCTCGGTCCCGGCGTACTGGCTGTCGGGGTCGGCGAGCGGACGACGCCCGCCGGTGTCGAGCGGCTCGCGCAGCGGGTGTTCGCGAAGGACCTCGCGCACACCGTGCTCGCCGTACCGATCGCCCAGCAGCGCGCGACGATGCACCTGGACACGGTCTGCACGATGGTCGACGTCGACACCGTGCTGATCTACCCGAACATGGCCGAGGAGATGCGCGCGCTCGCGGTCACCGCGGACGGCGACCAGCTGCACGTCGCCGAGCCCGAGCCGTTCCTGGTCGCCGCGGCCAAGGCGCTCGGCATCGACACCCTGCGGCGGATCGACACCGGCCTCGACCCGGTCACCGCCGAGCGCGAGCAGTGGGACGACGGCAACAACACCCTCGCGCTGGCCCCGCGGGTCTGCATCGCCTACGAGCGGACCGTGGAGACCAACGCGCGGCTCGAGGAGTCCGGGATCGAGGTGATCCGGATCTCCGGTTCCGAGCTCGGCTCCGGCCGCGGCGGCCCGCGCTGCATGTCGTGCCCGGTGCTCAGGGCCCCGATTGCTGGTTGAGAGCACAAGTAAGCCTGACGACACGCGGAGTGAAATCGGGGGTTGTCGAGCAGGCAACTTGTGAGTACTCTTCATGCCTAGGCCCAGGCCCTGTTGCTCCCCCGTCAGCAGGACTTGGGCCGTCCACGTTCGTGAGACGAATTCAGTCGTCACGAGGTCGTACGACGAAGGGCCCGCACCTCACCGGTGCGGGCCCTTCGCTGTGCGTGGTGTCAGCGGATGGTGAGCTGACGGCTGGCCAGGCCGGCCTTGGCCGCGCGCTCCTCGGTGCTGAGCGGCGTACCGGTCTTCAGTGCCTTGTCCAGCGCGGTCTGGAAGTCCGCGGCCGGCTTCTCCAGGTCGGCGGCCTCGGTGTCGGCCGGCAGCTCCCAGACCGGGGCGAGCACGCCCAGCGCCCGGAAGGACCCGATCAGGCGGCTGCCGTCGATCAGCGTCGACGAACCGGCCGCGTGCAGCCGGGCCAGCGCGTTCAGCAGGTCGTCCTCGCTGTGCGGCATCACCCAGCGCAGGTACCGGCGGTCGCCGATCTGCGTCCAGTATGCCGCCTCGACCGTCTCCAGCCGGACCGTCGGGGCCGCGGCCGCGTTGGCCCGCTCCAGCCCCGCGGCGACCTCGCCGGTCGGGTCCTCGACGTTCTCGCCGACCCAGAAGTCGAAGCCCTCGTGCACCTTGGCGACGATCGGCTCCTTGGTGTCGATCAGGTCCTGCAGCCGCGGGCCGTCCTTGAGCAGGTCGCCGAGCTGGATCGGGTTGCCCGGCTCGGTCGCCAGCGCCGCGGTGATCGCGTGCGCGACGTCGCGGCTCGGGTCACCGGTCGAGGCGTGCGTCTGCAGACCGATCCAGATCGTCTCGTCGTCGCGGACCAGGCCCGGCATCGCCATCGGCAGCAGGGTGACCAGGTTGACCTTCTGGCCCTGGTGCTCACCGGTCAGCGTCACCTCCGCGACCCCGGCCGGGACGATCTCCCGGAAGGCGATCAGGTCGCACTCGGCCGGCAGGCCCTCGAACGGCCGGACCACGAACGCGTCGGCGGCCTGCGCCCGGTCCTTGCCGTGGCACTGCTTGAACCGCTTGCCCGAACCGCACGGGCAGGGCTCCCGCGGGCCGACGTCGGCGAGGTCGGCCGGGTCGAGTTCGACGGTCCGTTTGCCGGTCACAGCGTTCTTGGCGCGGTTGCGCGACTTCTTTCCCATGGGCGCAGTCTTGCAGGATCTGATCGGAGGGGGTTAGTCAGCGAGGGTCAGAGCGGTACGACGGCGTGCACCGTGCGGTACTTGTCGCCGGAGCGGACACCCCAGTCCGAGCTGAGCATGTCGACGATCGCCAGCCCGCGGCCGCCGATCGACTCGGGGTGGGCCTCGACGATCCGCTGCGGCTCGGTCTCGCCGCGGCCGTCGGTGACCTCCAGGTGCACGCCGGCCTTGTCGATCCACCAGGCCGCGCGGACGTCGCCGGTCGGCAGCGCGGGCGCGTACCGGATGGCGTTGGACAGCAGTTCCGACAGCACCAGCTGGGCATCGTCACAGGTGGTTTCGGCGACCCGGGCCCGCGTCAGGTAGTCGTGAAGGCGACGGCGGGCAGCCGCCACCGCAGATACTTCGTGCGGCAGGACGACGTCCACGACGCTCACGTCGGCGGGCAAAGTCGCAGAGGACAAGCAGGGTCTCCTCGGTGTCGGTACAGCACTTCCACATCTGCCCACGAACAAGGGCTTGAAAACACCGGAAGGAGTTCCGTTACACAGCGACGACGAAGATCACAGCGTTTGCCGGGAAACCGTGACAAAAGCGACAGAATTGAACGTGCAAATCACGCAACGCATTCGCGTGATTACCCATCCGGAGAAGAACTGAGAAGTAACTCACAATGCTCGAACGAGCGTTCAGCTCGCCTGGTCGATCGACCTGGTCAGCGCCGCCGGACCAGCCGGCGCCGGGTCCTCGACGGCGGCGCCGGCGGCTGGTCCGGATGCTCGGCCAGAGTGGCGATCGCGAGCTCCGGCCGGTCACTGATGATCGCGTCGACGCCGAGCGCGTGGCAGTGCCGGACGTCCTCGGGGGTGTTCACCGTCCACACGTGCACCTGGTGGCCGTGCTTGTGCGCGCGGTCGACGTACTCGGGATGCGCGGTGACCAGCTCCAGGCTCGGTCCGGCGTACGAGACACCCGTCGGCAGGGAGCCGTCGCGGAAACGCAGCGGGATCCGGTCCATCAGCAGAACCGTCCGTACGCCGGGCGCCATCGTCCGCATCCGCCGCAGCGACAGCCAGGAGAACGACATCACCCGGGCCGGCGACTCGGTCCCGACCTTCGGGTGCGCCCAGCCGTACCGGTCGAGCGCCTCGATCAGCCGTCGCTCCACCAGCCCGGCGTACCGGGTCGGGTGCTTGGTCTCGATCGCCAGCTCGATCGGGCGGCCCGCGTCGCGGACGGTCGCCAGCAGCGTGTCCAGCGTGAGCACCTTGGTCAGGTCCGGACTCGGCAGCTCGGCCTCGTCGTCGAGGTCGGCCCACGGGTTCTTCCACGACCCCCAGTCGAACCCGTCCAGCTCCTCCAGGCTCATCGTGGACAGCACGCCGCGGCCGTTCGAGGTGCGGTCGATCCGCCGGTCGTGCACACAGACCAGGTGACCGTCGGAGGTGAGCCGGACGTCGCACTCGAGCCCGTCCGCCCCCGCCGTGACCGCACGCTGGTACGCCGCCAGCGTGTGTTCGGGACTGACCTCACTCGCGCCGCGATGAGCAACAACGCTCGGGCGTTTCGCCATGGCACAACTCTGGCACGCGGCTTCGGGCGGGTGTTAGTCAGCCACGCCGCGCTGCGGGAAATCGGTTGCCGTTGGTTTCCGTGGCGGAGACTGGGCCGGTGAACGAGAACGAACTGCCGAGCGCGGACGGCGCCTCGACGCCGGGCTTGGCGACGCCGGGCTTGACCACGCCGGACGTCGCTTCGGCGACGCCAGGCGTCGCCTCGTCGATGCGGGCCGTCGTCCTGCCCGGGCCGGTCGCGGCCGCGGACCTTCGCGTCTCGCTGGTGCCGGTCCCGGAGCCACCGGCCGGGTGGGTCCGGATCAAGGTCGAGGCGTTCGGGCTGAACCGCTCGGAGTACCACCTGCGCGCGGGCCTGGCCACCGGCGCCGTCTTCCCGATCATCCCCGGCATCGAGGCGACCGGCCGGGTCGACCTCGCGCCCGGCGGGGAGTTCGCGGTCGGGCAGCAGGTCGTCGCGATGATGGGCGGCATGGGCCGCACGTACGACGGCGGCTACGCCGAGTACACCGTCGTCCCCGCGTCGTCCGTCATCCCGGTCGAGACGACGCTGGACTGGGCCACCCTCGGCGCACTCCCCGAGATGCTGCAGACCGCCCACGGCTCGCTGTACACCGGCCTCGACATCCAGCCCGGCCAGTCGCTCCTGATCCGCGGCGGCACGTCGTCCGTCGGCGCGGCGGCCGCCGTACTGGCGAAGGAACGCGGCCTGACGGTCTTCTCCACCACGCGCAACCCCGATCGCCTGGAAACCCTGCGTTCGCTGGGCGTCGACCACCCGCTGGTTGACGACGGCAACATCTCCGGCCAGGTCCGCGCCGTACTCCGCTCCGGTGTCGACGCGGCCCTCGAGCTCGTCGGCACCAACACCCTCCCCGACACGCTGCGTGCAACCCGAGTCCACGGCACCGTCTGCTTCACCGGCATGCTCAGCGACACCTGGACGATCCCCGACTTCTACCCGATCGGCTACCTCCCCAACGGCGTCCGCCTCACCGCGTACGGCGGCGAGTCCTCCGACCTCCCACCCGAGGCCTTCCAGCACTACGTCGACCTGGTCGCCGCCGGCCGCCTCCCGATCCGCATCGACCGGGTCTTCCCCCTCGACGAGATCGCCGCGGCCCACCACCTGATGGAGACCGGCGGCGCCATCGGCAAGCTGGTCGTCCGGATCGACTGACCCGTGAGCGAGCCCGAGGATCCCGACGACCTGGTCGAGCAGCAGTTCCTGTCCGCAGCTCGCGAGCTGGGCGCGGCGGAGATGACCGCGATGCTCGCCGAAGCCGGTGTCCTGCTGGAGCGGGTGTTTGACACCAGTTCGCCGTACGGCGAACGTCGGCTCACACCGCTGGCCGGGTACGTGTACGACCGGATCCACGAGGTGAACGGCCTGACGCTCGTCGAGGTCTCGCAGGTCCTCGACGGCCTGGGGCTGGACGGCCCGCGGCTCGTGGTGGACAGGTATCGGAGCGACTACCGCGGACTCGGGGTGACCTGGCCGGACGAGGACGTTGCGCCGTTTGTGCTGCAGACGTTGCCGCTCTGGCTGGAGGTGGTCCGAGCGGGAGTGGATCGCGAGTTCGACCCGCAGGCGCCGTACCGCGCGCTGGCGACGCTGCCGGAGCTGCCCGATCCTGTGGTCGACGCGCTGTTCGAGGCCGCGCTCGGGCGCCGGAAGTCCGTACGACGGTTCGCGCAGGACGCGTTGGGCGGTGGGCACGAGGCCCGGATTGTAGTTGCCCTGAGCAACAGACGAGCCGAGGCCCGAGCGGAAGCAGAACGCTGGCTGGAACGGCTGGGCCACGGCGTACCGGTGGAGCCGACCGTCGACCGCGTCGGTCCACCGGAAACTCCAACGCCCAAAGGCCTGGAGTGGTTGCGTTTCGAAGACCTTCCGTCGATGCATTGGAGCGACACCGGTGAGGTGATTCCGGCAACACTTCTGAAATGGCTCGTCTGCCAAGCGGTGAACAACAAAACACCGGAACCCAACGCACTGATCCGGTCGTACGCCGGACTGATCACCGAACAGGAGGACTTCGGCTACTTTCTCCTGGAACGATGGATCGCCCGCGGGGCCACGATCGGCCTGAAAGGCCTGCTTGCCGTCGTCGCGGTATGCGGCGGAGAACGCTCGGTCGCACTGGCCGAAGAACACCTGACCGAGTGGTACGGCGTCCGCGCCGCCCAGAGCAAGGCCCTGATCGGCATGCTCGCCTGGACCGACCACCCAGCAGCGACCCAACTGGTCCTGTCAGTCCCCACACGCTTCCGCACCAAGACCCTGCAGGAGGAAGCCACACGGCAGGCCGCGGCCCTTGCCATACGCAAGGGATGGACCACCGACGAGCTATTCGACCGTTCCGTTCCGACGGAGCCCGACAAGAAGACGCTCGAGCTGCAGACCGCCCGCCTGTACGAGGCGATGTGCGCAGGCCGCACGTGGACCTTCCAGGACTGGCAGCAGCACCTCAACCAGCACCCGGTGATGGGCAAGCTCGCCCGGCGGCTTGTCTGGATGACCGCCCAGCCGTTCCGCCCACTCGACGACGGCCGACTGGTCGACGTCGACGACGATCTGGTCGAGCCCCCGGCGGACGCACGGGTCTCGATCGCGCACGCCGCCGTGGTCGACGAGGAGACGCGCCTGCGCTGGCAGCACTACCTGGCCGACTACGGGATCGCCACCCTGTTCCCGCAGTTCAGCAAGGCGGACCGTCGACCGGCGGACGGCTACCGGCTGACGGAGTTCGAAGGCATCCAGTTGCCGGCTTTCACCCTCCGCTCAACCGTCCGCAGGCTCGGATACCTCCGCGGACAGACCCTCGACGGACCGTCCTTCGACGAGTACGCGAAGCCGTTCCCGTCGATCGGCCTGACCGCCGTCATCAGCTTCAGCGGCAACGAGCTGCCCGAGGAGAACCGCACCGTCGTCCTGGGGGCGCTGAGCTTCCGGCAGGCAGTGCCGGACGGGGGACCCGTCCGGCTGGGCGACGTGCCGCCCGTGCTGCTGGCGGAGGCCTGCCGCGACCTTCGTGTGGTTGCTGGGTCAGGCCGTCGCCTCCTGGAGTGAGCCGACTCGGCCGGCTGGGCGGGTCAGGCCGTAGTGGTCTCGGAGGGTGGTGCCGGTGTACTCCGTGCGGAAGAGGCCTCGTTGCTGGAGGATCGGGACTACCTGGTCGGTGAAGGTGACCAGGCCTGACGGGAGGACCGGGGGCATGATGTTGAAGCCGTCGGCGGCGTCGGCCTCGAACCAGGACTGGATGGCGTCGGCGACCTGGTCGGGGGTGCCGGTGAAGGTGCGGTGGCCGCGGCCTCCGCCGAGGCGGCCGATGAGTTGGCGGACGGTCAGGTTCTCGCGGCGGGCGAGGGTGACGATGAGGGTGTAGCGGGACTTGGCGCCCTGGATCTCGTCCTCGTCGGGGAGGTCGGCGGGGAGGGGCTGGTCGAAGGGGAGGTCCTCGGGCTCAACCCGCAGGGTGCGCGCCAGCTGCTGGCGGGCGTACTCCGGCTTGATCAGCTCGTCCAGCTCGCGTTCCAGCGCGGCGGCCTCGGACTCGGTGGAGCCGATGACGGGAACGATGCCGGGGAGGATCTTGAGCGTGTCGGGGTCGCGGCCGAGGGCGGCGGCGCGGGACTTGAGGTCGGCGTAGAAGGCCTGGGCGTCCTCGAGGGTCTGCTGGGCGGTGAAGACGGCTTCGGCGTACCGGGCGGCGAGGCCCTTGCCGTCCTCCGACGAGCCGGCCTGGACGATCAGGGGGTATCCCTGCGGGGAGCGCGGCAGGTTGAGCGGGCCGCGGACCTGGAAGTGCCGGCCGACGTGCTCGATCGGCTGCACCTTGTCGTTGTCGCCCCAGACGCCGGACTCCTTGTCGGCCAGCGTCGCGTCGTCCTGCCAGGAGTCCCAGAGCTTGAAGGCCACCTCGAGGAACTCCGCCGCGCGGTCGTAGCGTTCCGCGTGGGCGGGCTGGTCGGCCAGGTTGAAGTTCTTCGCGGCGTCCGGGCCGGCCGTGGTGACGACGTTCCAGCCGGCGCGGCCCGCGCTGACGTGGTCGACGCTCGCGAAGCGGCGGGCCAGGTTGTACGGATCGTTGTACGTCGTACTGGCGGTCGCGATCAGCCCGATCCGCGAGGTCGCGGCGGCGATCGCGGTGAGCAGCACGGTCGGCTCCAGCGACCCCGCCGGGCGCCGGCCGACGTCGCTGAACAGCACCGGCGAGTCGGCGAAGAAGATCGAGTCGAACTTGCCGCGCTCGGCGGTCCGCGCCAGTTCGCGGTAGTGCTCGATGTCGGTGTTCGCGACCGGGTTGCTCTCCGGCAGCCGCCACGACGCCTCGTGGTGCCCGGTACTCATCAAGAACGCGTTCAGGTGCAACTGCCTGCTCACAGCGAGACCCCCAGGGCATCGAGAAGTCGGGTACGGACGGCGGCGAACGACGGATCGGCGGAGTTGCGCGGCGGGTCCAGCTCGATCCGCTCCTCCGCGACCAGCCGGCCCTCGTCCAGCACGATCACCCGGTCGGCGAGCACGATCGCCTCGTCGACGTCGTGGGTGACCAGCAGTACGGCGGGCTGGTGCGCCTCGCAGAGCTTCCGCAGCAGGACGTGCATCTTGATCCGGGTCAGCGCGTCCAGCGCGCCGAACGGCTCGTCCGCGAGCAGCAGCGCGGGCTCCCGGACCAGCGAGCGGGCCAGCGCGACCCGCTGCTGCTCGCCGCCGGACAGCTCGTTCGGCCAGGCCTTCTCGCGACCGGCCAGTCCGACTTCCTCCAGACTCTTCCGGCCCCGATCGTCGGCGTCACCGGACCGCAGTCCCAGGACGACGTTGTCGAGAACACGGGCCCACGGCAACAACCGCGAGTCCTGGAAGACCACCGACACGTTCTCCGGGACGGCCAGCTCGCCGGTCCCGGTCACGTCGTGGTCCAGCCCGGCCAGCGCCCGCAGGAGCGTGCTCTTGCCCGACCCGGACTTCCCCAGCAGGGCAACGAACTCGCCGGGTGCGATGTTCAGGTCGAGGTCGGACAGGACCGCGCGGTCGCCGTACGAACGGATCAGCCCGCGGACCTCGACGGCCTTGCTCGCTACTAGTCCGCCAGTGTGCGTCGCCATGACAGTGCCTTCCTCTGGATCAGCCGGACGGCTCCGTCGGAGAGCAGCCCGAGTACGCCGTACAGGACCAGGCCGACGATGATGATGTCGGTCTGCCCGTAGGTGCGGGCCAGCTCCATCATGTAGCCGATCCCGCTGGTGGAGTTGATCTGCTCGACCACCACGAGCGACAGCCAGGCGCCGGTGACGGCGAACCGCAGACCGAGCAGGAAGCCCGGCAGCGCGCCCGGCAGAACCACCTTGCGGATGAAGGTCCAGCGGGACAGGCCGACGGTCTGCGCCAGTTCGACGTACCGGCTGTCGATCGTGCGCAGGCCGTTGTGGGTGTGGATGTAGATCGGGACGAAGACGCCGAGCGTGATCGTGGTGACCTTCATCGTCTCGCCGATGCCGAGCCAGAGGATCAGCAGCGGCAGCAGGGCCAGCGACGGGATCGCGCGCTTGATCTGGATCGGCCCGTCGAGCACGGCCTCGCCGATCCGGCTCAGACCGGACAGCAGCGCCAGGACCGTGCCGAGGAGGATGCCCAGGCCGAGACCGAGGAACGCCCGCTGGGTCGACGTGAGCAGGTTGGACTGCAACCGGCCGTCGGCGATCAGCTCGCCGGTGGTGGTGACGACGGTCCACGGAGCGGAGAGGATCCGCGGATCGAGCCAGCCGGCCGCCGATCCGATGCTCCAGATCACCAGCAGCAGCACCGGTCCGATCAGCGCACCGAAGCGAATCGGCTTGCCGGGGCCGAGCCGGCGGCGGACCGGCCTGGTCGTGGCGACCTGCTTGCGTTCAGCCCGTACGCCGCTGAGTGTCGCGGCCGAGCCGCTCACTTGGCCGCCGCCTTGATCGCGTCGGTGGCCACGGTCTGGAACCGCAGGTCGAACAGGTCCTCGGCCTTGATCGGGTCGTTCTTCGTCTCCTTGGCGAGCAGGTCGATGGTCTCCTGCTGCCGCTTGATCCCCTCGCTCCAGTCGGCGCTGATGTCGGGGTGCCCGGCGTTGTCGACGAGCCACTGACCGTCGGCCGCGGTGAGGCCCTGGTCCTTGACGTAGTAGCCCTCGATCCACTCCTTCGGGTGCGTGTCGATCCACACCTGCGCGACCGCCCAGGCGGCGACGTACGCACGGATCGCGGCGGCCTTGCCGCTGTCCTCCAGCGAGGAGGTCTGCGTGTACAGGTGCCCGGCGTCGTCCCGGATGCCGTGCTGGATCGTGGTCCCGCCGTCCTTGCCGTACTTGGTCAGGTAGCGCTTGATCGCCACCCCGCCGATCGGCGCGACCTCGACCTGCTTGGCGGCCAGCGCGGTCGGGTAGACGTCCCCGGTGCTCGGCAGCTCGACCAGCTTGACGTCCTCCTTGGTCAGCCCGGCCTTCTGCAGCACCTTCAGGATGAGCGCGCCCTGGGCCTGGCCCGGGCTGTACGCGATCTTCTTGCCCCGCAGGTCCTCCAGCGTCTTCACCTGTACGCCGGGCGCGATGCCCAGCTGGTAGACCGGGTGGTTGAGTGCGTCCTGGCGGTACTTGGCGGCGACGTTCTTGACCTTGAGACCGGTCCAGGTGGCGTGGATCGACGGGATCTCGGCGACCGAGCCGAGGTCGAGCGCCTTGGCGCGGAAGGCTTCGGTGGTCTGCGGACCGCCGCTCAGGTTGGCGAACTGAACGAACTTCGACACCTTGTCGATCTGTCCGGACAGCTCCAGCGCCTTCTGGGTGGCGGGATCGCCGACGACGATCTTGACGCCGTCCGGCACGGTGGTCGGCAGGGCCGCGTCGAGCGCGAGCTTCGGGCCGCCGCCCCCGGCCTCGGCGTCACCACCGCAGCCGGCCAGCAGCGAGATCGCGGCGGCGGCTCCGGCCAGTACGGCGAGTTTGTTCTTCAGCATGGCGATTCCTCTTCAGGGGCAGGGGGTTCAGGCGGTGGTGACGTACTGGCCGTCGTGGTAGAGCAGCGGGTCGTGCTCGCGCCGCTCGGCGTGGACGGCGAGCCGGGCCACGACGATGTGGTTGCCGCCGACGGCGAAGCGGTGCTCGACGAGCGCGCGCAGGTAGCTCGGGGCCTCGTCCAGGACGGGTTCGCCGGTGCGCAGCCGCGACCAGCGGGTCGGCTCGGCGAAGCGGTCGATCCCGCTGGTCGCGAACCGGCCGGCCAGGTCGTGCTGCCCGGCGTCCAGGAAGTTGATCACCAGGCTCTGGGTGGCCTGGATCGTCGGCCAACTGGACGCCGTGGTGGCGATCGAGAACGAGACCAGCGGCGGCAGCGAGCTGACCGAGACCAGTGAGGTGGCGGTGAAGCCGGCCGGGCCGTGGCCCGCGTCCGCGGTGATCACGACGACGCCGGCGGCGTGGCGGCGGAAGACGGAGCGGAACAGGTCGGCGTCGACGGTCCGCTCGTCCAGGTGGTCGGGCACGACGGTGAGCCCGGGACGGTGGTTCTGGGCAGGGTTGATCGCGTGGACGGACATGACACTCCCTCGGGGCAGGGGTGAACCCGGCGGCGGACCTCTTGCGTCGTTACCGCGACCGGTGTGGGTGGTGGTGCGTGGGCCTCGACGGGCCTCTTCGGCGGCGGCCCTGGTGGGCCGGTACGGCGGCTGTCAGCGACAGGTCGCGCTGGCCGTGCGCATCTGGTCGATGACGCGGCGGCGGGTCAGCAGACGGGTGGTCAGCACCGGCAGCGCGAAGGGGAAGTCGTCCCCTCGGCCGCTCGGGTGGTGCTGTCCGGTCGTCGTCATGTCAATTACTGTCTCATCTAAGTCGACTGGAAAACTAGACAATCTCGCCATCCGGGACAGGCGTCCAGGAACAGATTGTGGAGGGAGCGGTGGCTGGGGTCGGCGGCGATGCGGCCGGGAAGGTCGTGGGGGCTGAGGCCGCGGCGGCCGGAAAGAGGAAGAGAGAGGCGAAGGGGGTGTGGGGTTCGGGGGGTGTGGGGTTCGGGGGGTGTGGGGTCGGGGGGTGTGGGGTCGGGGGGTGTGGGGTCGGGGGGTGTGGGGTCGGGGGGTGTGGGGTCGGGGGGTGTGGGGTTCGGGGGGTGTGGGGTCGGGGGGTGTGGGGTCGGGGGGTGTGGGGTCCGGGGAGTGTGGGTCGGGGGGGTGGGGGGTGGGAGGTGGGGGCTGGGGCGGGCTCACATCTTCTGGGGGTGGTGCGTTCTACTGGCGTGATGGTTTCTACTCAGGCTGGTCTGCCGCCGTTTCAGGTGTTGGTGGATGAGCACTGGCGGGACGTGAGTCGGCTGGCTCGGGCGTTGGCGGGGCCGGTGGACGGGGACGATGTTGCGCAGCGGGCTTGGGAGAAGGCGTTCGCGGCGTACCCGAAGCTGACGTCGGCCAAGAACTTGCGGAGTTGGTTGCTGACGATCACGGCTCGGTGTGCGACCGACGTGCATCGGGCGCGCAGGCCGCAGCGGCCGCTGGACGAGGCGCCGCCGGATGCGGTGGACGGGCCCGACGCGGCGGACTGGCCTGATCCCGAGCTCTGGAAGGCGGTGAGCGCGTTGCCCGAGCGGCAGCGGTACGCCGTCACGTTGAAGTACGTCGGCGACCTCGACCACCACGGTGTGGCCGCCGCCCTCGACACCACCCCGGCCGCGTCGCGTCGCCTGGTCAGCGACGCGCTGGCCACCTTGCGCACCACCCTCGGAGTTGATGATGACTGACCTCGAACGACGCCTGAGCCGGCTCGACGAACCGAAGCTCGACCGATCGGCCGCCCGCCCGCCGGTCCTCCCGGCCGCAGACGTGTCCTACACGCTGCACGACACCCCGATCGGCACGCTCCTGCTGGCGACCGCCGCGGGCAAGGTCGTCGCCAGTTCCTTCGGCGACGAGGAGACGCTGACGCACCGGCTCGCGAAAGCGATCTCGCCGCGGGTCCTGCGCCAGCCCGCGCCACTGGACGACGTACGCCGGCAGCTGGACGAATTCCTCGCCGGGCGGCGCCGGACTTTCGATCTCGAGGTCGACCTGACCCTCGCGACGGAATTCCAGCGCCTCGTGCTGACGGACCTGCCACGCTTCACGGCCTACGGCAGCACCACGACGTACGGCGAACTCGCGGGCGACATCGACCGCCCCAAGGCGGCCCGGGCGGTCGGGACCGCGCTCGGCGCGAACCCCTTGTGCGTGGTGCTTCCCTGCCACCGGGTGATCGGGGCGAGCGGCGCGCTGACCGGCTACGCCGGCGGATTGGACGCCAAACGCTTTCTTTTGAATCTTGAATCGAAAAGCTGAGTTTTCCACTCACCGCGGCTAAACATTTACACTCGATGCAGTAAAGGAGCAGGCCCCCATTGTGGAGTGGGGACCTGCTTCTTTACTTTCCTGACGCGTCAGTTGTTCGGCTGGCGAATCTCGAGGATCAGCCGGCGCCGGCCGCCCCACTCGCGCTTGTAGACCGTGTAGTCCTTGATCCCCGCCGCCGCGCAGAGCCGGCCGTAGCTGGCCTCGTCGTGGATGAAGTGGATGCTGCTGGTGCCGTAGTGCTCGGTGGTGACGATCCGGTGCTCCGGCCCCTGCCGCAGGCCGTTCGCGATCTCCGACGCCGTCGCCGGTCCCCACACCGGCCCCTCGATGACGGCCAGGCCGCCCGGCTTGAGCACCCGGGAGATCTCCCAGATCGTCGACAGCTGCTCGTCCTCGCCGAACAGTTCGTGGAACGCCGTCCACAGGCAGATCACCGCGTCGAACGAGTCCGACTTGTACGGCAGGTCGGTCATCGACCCGATCGCCCAGTCGACCTTGAGCTCCTGCTCGGCGGCCTGGGCCTGACCGGCTTCGAGCAGGTTCGGCGAAATGTCGAGGGCGCGGACCACCTTGCCGGCCTTGCTCAGCGGCAGGGCGATCCGGCCGTAGCCGCAACACAGATCGAGCACCGACTCGCGGCCGTCGAGCAGTTCCTCGACGGCCTTCACGACGGCTGCGTCCCGCTCGGGCGTCGTACGCGCGGCCAGGGCCTCGGCGCCGATTTCGGCGTACTCGGCCCGGCTGCGCAGTGCGGAGTTCAGCATTGCGCAAGTATCCCGAAGACTTGTGTCACTGTCTCCTTTTGCGTCCGATCGAGCCGAAAGCGACCGCGGCGACCATCGAGACAACGATCGACGTGTACGTCGCGCCGAGCCAGCCCGGCACCGGGTCGCCGCCGAACACCGTGGCCTGGACGTCCAGCCAGAACGACGACCAGCCGCTGACCGTACCGGGGTTCACCAACTGGTACGCGACGAAACCGAAGACCCACGCGACCGCGGGCTGCCAGCGGAACGGCGCGGTGTCGCCGACGTTCCAGTTCATCCGGCTGACCACGAAGAAGTCCGCGATCGCGACCGCGAACAGCGGGATGAACACCGAACCGATCAGGTAGAGGAACTGCGTGTAGTTGCCCAGATCAACGAACAGCGCGAGACCGGTCGCCAGTACGCCGATGCCGACCGACAGCCAGCGCCGGTCCAGGTGGCCGACCAGGTTGTGCGCGGCCATCGTGGTCGAGTAGACGTTCGCGTAGGCCTCGTCCACCTCGTCGACCAGCAGCACGAACAGCGCGATCGCACCGGCCGGCAGGGTGACGAGCGCGGTGATCACGTCGGTGCTGTTGGTCTGCAGGGTCGCGACGGCCAGGACGCCGAGCGCGTAGTACAGGATCGCGGCCAGGCCGTAGCCGAGCGACGAACCGGCGAACGCGGCCTTGTTCGTGCGCGAGTGCCGGGTGTAGTCGGCGGCCAGCGGCGCGAACGAGACGACACCCGCCGCGGCCAGGTCGACGCCGGGCCAGAAGCCGAAAACGCTGTCCTGCGGGAGATCGTGGACCGGCTTGCTGAGCACCTGGACGAACAGGTAGATCGATGCCAGCAGCACCAACCAGACCATGAACTTGCGCAGCAGCTTCACGCTGCCCAGCGGCCGGACCGCCATCGCGGTCGCGATCACGCCGGCCAGGATCACGAACAGCCAGCGCCAGCGCTCACTCGTCACCGCGACCGCGGCCTGCGAGATCACGATGATCTCCATCGTCGCCCAGCCGATGTTCTGGGCGATGTTGAGCACGGTCGGCGCCATCGACCCGCGACGGCCGAACAGCCCACGCAGGCTGGCCATCGCGGGAGCACCGGTGTGCGAACCGAACACGGCCGCGCCACCGAGCACCAGCGCGCCGATGCCGCAGCCGACGACGACGGCCAGCAGGCCCT
This sequence comes from Kribbella italica, assembly GCF_014205135.1. Lineage (NCBI taxonomy): Bacteria > Bacillati > Actinomycetota > Actinomycetes > Propionibacteriales > Kribbellaceae > Kribbella > Kribbella italica. The sequence continues at coordinate 6,579,426 of NZ_JACHMY010000001.1, read as the reverse complement.
GCCACAGCGAGCCGGTGTACGCCGCGACGAGTGCGCCGGTGACCGGGCCGAACAGCGAGATGCCGAGATTTCCCCAGAGCGTGAACTGGTCGAAGAAGCCGAGAGTTCTCGGGGCGTCGGTGGTCAGGACGAGCGGTGCTTCGGTCGTCGTCCTGGGTTTGCGGACAGCAGTCGTGGTCATAGTGACCTGCTCCCTACGCCGGCATTACCCGGTCAGGTTCAGGCGGTCGGCGACCCGGCTGCTGCTTGTCGCCCTCTCAGCCCGCAATTCGGTGCGAGCTCCCGCGGAGGTATGTCGTTATCGCGTCAACTTTAACGCGTCATCCAGCTTTGTATACACCGGCTGCTCGGTGGATGAACGTGGCCAGGTCCCGGCCGTTGGTCAGGACCGGCATGTGCGAGCCGGTCGGCAGCGTCCAGGCCTCGCCGTCGGCCAGGTCGGCGAGCCGCTGGGCCCATGACGCCGGGCAGAGGTGGTCGTGCGGAGAGCGCAGCACAACAGTCGGTACGCCGACCTTCGGCATCGCCGCGGCCAGGTCGTAGTGGCGGGCGACCTGCTCGGCCTGGGCCATCCCGCGGAAGGTGGTCCGGAAGTACTGCTTGGCGAGGGTCGGGATCAGGTCCGGGCGCTCCCAGACGGCCGAGCGGACCCATCGGCCGGCGAGGGTGGGCCAGCCGGAAGCACGGACGTCACCGGTCGGGCCGACCAGGACAAGCGCGGAGACCAGGTCCGGGTAGGCGAGGGCTGTCGCGACGACGGTGTGGCAGCTGGCCGAGTGCCCAACCACGACCGTGCCGGGCTGCAGCTGCTTGGCCAGGCGATCGGCGAGGGCATCGACCTGGAGGTCGTCGTGGTCGATCGGTTCGCCGTACCCGGGGAGGGTGACGATGGTGGACGGGATCTCCAGGTGCCGCTGCGTCGGGGCGTACGACGCCGGCCCGAGCCCCAGTCCGGGAACGAGGACGACGGGCGCGGTCACTCCCACGGCGGCCGGTCCGGGGCCGCCTGGACGACCGGGTTGGACACCTCCGGCTTCAGCTCGCGGTATCCGAGCGCGAAGCCCAGAGCGAGCACGAGCAGGCCGAAGCCACCCCACCCGTACGCCGTCGGCAGGCGGTGCAACGAGTCGTCGATCGCGCCCAGGCCGGTGCTGAGGACCAGGCCGAGCCAGATCAGGATCGGGATCAGCGACAGCGCCACCAGGCCGAGGCCGCCGAGCTCGAACGGGTCCAGCTCGCGGCGCGCCTTCCGGCGTACCTGGAGATCGCGCAGCCACATCGCCAGGGCGGCGGCGCCGACGATGAGGACCAGCAGCTGGCCGATGGTGTCCAGGACGTCGGTGCGCAGCGGGTGGTTGAGCGGAGAGCCGGGTGCCTGGGAGATCTCGCGCAGGGAGACCCGCTGGACCGACACGACGAGCAGGCCGTAGACAGCAGCGATCACCGCGGCCAGCAGGACCACGCGGGCGGCTCTGGGGTCGCGGCGAGGCTCAGGCCCGTACGACGGGAGCTGGTGCGACTGCGGCGCGGAAGCCGCGCCGTACGGATGGCCGGGCCGGTAGGCGGGCGGCTGGTGGTGGTCCTGGGTGTCACCCGGCTGGCCGTACCCGTACGCCGGTGGCTGCTCGGCGGGGGGCTGCGGGTAGTTGTCGTGCCCGTACGGGACCGGCTTGGCGTAGTACTCGCTGCGGTCCGGCTCGTCCGGGTCGTCGCCACGGCCGTACGTGGGGAACTGGGGTGACGACATCAGGGCTCCCTCGGCTCGGTCTTCTCGTCAGACTCTCATGCCGGAGGGTGTTGTTCTAGGTTGCTTTGGTCGTCGGCCAGGCGTTCGGGAGACAGCCGCCGAGGCCCTTGGTCTGCTGCATCATGACCGGGGCCGGCGTGTTCGGCTGGTCGCAGTCGGAGTGGCCGTGGCCGAGCGCGTGGCCGACCTCGTGGTTGACCAGGTAGTTGCGGTAGAGGTCGACGTCGCCGTTGTAGGCGGGCACGGCGTACACCCAGCGCTTGGCGTTCAGCACGACGCGGTCCTCGACCCGGCAGGAGACCTCGCCGCCGGTCTCCAGCGGGAGGCAGAGCTTGTCGGTCAGCGTCGGCGTGGCCAGGATGATCCGCAGGTCGGAGTCGAGGCTGTCGGTCCGCTCGAAGCTGACCGGCTGCAGCGCCTGCCAGCCGCGCGGGTCGGTCAGCGTCTTGTGCACCGCCGTGGCGACCGCGGCCGCGTTCAGCGAGAGACCCTGCTCGATCTCGATCCGGTAGGTGAGCTTGCCGACGTTCCGAGTGGCCTTGGCCGAGCCCGGTACGACGCTGAGCTTGCCGCTCGAGACCGTCACGTTCGGCTTGGAGCCCTTCGGCGGCCGGGTCAGCGTCGGCGCCGGACGCTGCGGCTTGGTCAGCGTCGGCACCGCGGACGGCAGGTGCGTCGGTACGACGACCGGCAGCACCGGCGGCTGGGCGACCGCGTTCTGCTCCGCGAACGACGCCGCGAGACTCTGCCGCCCGGCGTCCGGGTGCACGACCATCACGGTCCCGAGCACCGCCAGCGCGGTCACCGAGAACCACTGCGCCTTGTACGACTTCTTCCGGCTGTGCCGCCCGCTGCTCTTGCGACGCCGCGCGGATCTGGACGCACGCGTGCCCGCGCGCTGGCCAGTCCGCCGGGTGGTCATGGAGCTTCACCCTAGCGACTCCCCGGTAATTCCCGAAAGGCCACCTCATGTCAGCTTCAGGTCAAGACTCCTGCCCTAGGCCGTGCGGGTCCTCAGGAACTTGCCGAAGTGGGGGACGGTGAAGGCGACGGTGCCGCGTTCGGCGGAGAAGACGAGGCCCTTCTTGATCAGGCCGTCGCGGGCCGGGGACAACGACTGGGGTTTGCGTTTGAGGGTGCCGGCCACCTCGGCGGTGGGGACCGAGCCGTCCGCGACGCCGACGCCGAGCTCGGCCATCGCGCGCATGTACTCGCGCTCGGCGGGAGTGGCGCGCTCGTAGCGGGAGCCGAAGAAGCCGACGGTCAGCTCGGCCGAGGCCTCGGGGCCGGCGACGGCGACGTCCTTGACGGTGATCGGGCTGGTGGGAGCGTGGTCCCAGGTGGCGTGCGCGAAGGCCTGGACGAAGTACGGGTAGCCGTCGGTCTGCGCGTACAGCTCGTCGAGGGCCTCCTCCTCGAAGTACACGTCCTCGGTCTCGGCCGGGATCATCAGCGCCCGGTCGCAAGCCTCACGGGCCAGCCGGTCGACCCGGATGTAGCGGAACAGCCGCTCCGAGTACGACTTGCTCGCCGACAGTACGGCGGGCAGGTGCGGCAGCCCGGCGCCGACCACGACCAGCGGCGCGCTCTGCTGGGAGACCTCGTGGCACGCGGCGCACAGCGCGGACAGGTCGTCGGCGGAGATGTCCTGCATCTCGTCGATGAACAGCCCGACCCCGACCGACAGGTCGCCGGCCAGGTCGGCGGCGTCCGCGAACAGCTCGATCAGGTCCATCTCGAGGTCGCCCGAGTCGGCCCGGCCCTTGGCGGCGGCCACGTCGACCGGCGGGTGCCACTTGATGCCCTTGCGGTCGTTCTGCGCGGTCCGCAGCGCGAAGGCCTTCAGGACGGCGCTGAACTGGTCGACCCGCTCGTCGTCGCGGTGCCGGTGGCCCAGCTCGCGCATCGCGGTGTGCATCGCCTGCGCGATCGGCAGCCGGATGCTCTGGTCCGGCCGGGCCTCGATCTTGCCGGTGCCCCAGGCCCGTTTGATGGCCTGGCTGCGCAGGGTGTTCAGCAGCACGGTCTTGCCGACGCCGCGGAGCCCGCTGAGCACCAGGCTCCGCTCCGGCCGGCCCGCCGCGACCCGTTCGAGCACCACTTCGAACTGCCGGACCTCGGTGTCGCGTCCGGCCAGCTCGGGCGGGCGCTGGCCGGCGCCGGGCGCATAGGGATTCCGGATCGGATCCATGCATTTCACTGTATGAGCGTGTCTAGGGTTTTCCTTAGATTTCGCTAGCGAGTCGCAGCGTCTCCTTTCTAGGGAAAACACTAGATTCTGCTAGACGCGCTTAGTGAGGCCTAGCGGACTATGGTCTGCGCATGAAGGGGGACTGGGCCGTGCAGGCGGCAGCGCAGTACGAACGCATGCACCAGCAGTACGTCGGCGGTGCCCGCAAGCTGGAGTCGCTGATCGACGAGCTGATCGGCGACGAGGAAGGCATCAACTACCTCAGCGCGACCGCCCGGGCCAAGGATCCGGAGTCGTTCCTGGCGAAGGCGTCCAAACCGCGGGCCGACGATCCCGACCGGCCGAAGTACGACGACCCGCTGGACCAGATCACCGATCTGGTCGCCGCCCGGATCATCACCTTCCTGGTCGAGGCCGTGGACCGGGTCTGCGAGGTGATCGAGGCCGAGTTCGAGATCGTCGAGCACACCGACATGGGCGCGCACACCCGCGCGCAGGGCGTCTTCGGGTACGCCAGCAAGCACTACCTGGTCCGGCTGAACGCGACCCGCCGCGAGCTGCCCGAGTACGCCGTCCTGCGCAACCTCGTGATGGAGATCCAGGTCCGGACCGCGGTCCAGCACGCGTGGGCCGAGTTCGAGCACGACATCCGGTACAAGCTGGACATCCCGCCGGACCGCAAGCCGGAGTTCGACCGGCGGTTCCTGCTCGCGGCGGCACTGATGGAGCTGGCCGACAACGAGTTCACCGAGATCGACCGGCTGTACCGCGAGCTGGCCGCGGCGGGGGACGACGAGACGCCGCGCGACCTGACCGCGGCGACGCTCACGACGTACCTGACCCGGCGGTACCCGGATGCGCCGCACGCCAAGACCAACCACTACGCGTGGATCCTGGGCATCCTGGCCGATCTCGGCGTGACGACCGAGGAGCAGCTGACCGAGTTGCTGCAGGGCATCGACAGCGCGGCGGTGCAGGCGGCGATGACACACCGCTTCCCGGCCGGCACGGTCCGGCGGCTCGACGACGACCTGCTCGCGGCGAAGGGTTCGGCGTACGTCGAGCTGTTCCCGGAGGAGGAGCGCCGGCAGAAGATCCTCCGCGGGCGGTTGAAGGCACTGGCCCGCGCAGGGATCAGCTGACGTCAGCGGGCCTGAAGGGGCCGGGTGATCCACCTGGCGAAAAGAGTTCGCGGGGGTGCGGCAGCACGCCTAGGCTTGGTCTATTCGCCTGCTCAGGTGCCCAAACCCCCTCCTACGCCTCTTGTGAGACGTCATGTCGTTGCGCCTTGTTCCGTTCGCCGACCCGGGTGTGCCCGACACCCGGTCCGGCCTCCGACTCATCCTCTGGCTCGAGCACCAGCAGCTGCGTGGGCAGTTGGCCGCGCTCGGCTGGGGGCTGCTCTTCTTCGGCGGGATCGCCGCCTCGCCGGTCGCGGTCGGGCTGGCCGTCCAGGCCGTGATCGACAAGTCCTGGTCGAAGCTGGCGCTGGCCGTGCTCCTGCTGCTCGCCTTCGGTGCGGCCAAAGCCGCGGCCGACTCCTTCTTCCACCGCGCGGTGGTGACGAACTGGATCAGTACGGCGTCCCGCCTGCAGCAGCTGCTGATGCGCAAGGCCGCGGAGCTCGGGTCGTTGCTGACCCGCCGGATCGCGGCCGGCGAGGTGGTCGCGGTGAGCAGCGGCGACGTCGAGAAGATCGGCTGGTTCGTCGAGGTGCTGGGCCGGTTCGCCGCCGCCCTGCTGACCTGCTTCGCGGTGGTGATCGGGCTGCTCTTCTACGAGCCGCAGCTCGGCCTGGTGGTCGCGATCGCCGTACCGGTCCTGGCGTTCTCGATCGTGCCGCTGATGGGTCCGGCCGAGCGTCGCGCCGACGCGCAGCGGGCCAAGGGCGGCCGGGCGACCGAGCTGGCCGCGGACACCGTCGCCGGTCTGCGCGTGCTGCGCGGCATCGGCGGGGAGCAGCTGTTCCTGGACCGCTACCGCTCGGCCTCGCAGGAGTACCGGCAGAGCGCGGTGCACAGCGCCCGGATGTGGTCGCTGATCGCGGCGCTGCAGGTGCTGCTGTTCGGGGTGTTCCTGGTCGTCGTCGTGTGGTTCGGCATCCGGCTCGTGGTGGCCGGCCGGATCTCGGTCGGCGAGCTGGTCACGACGTACGGGTTCATCACGTTCATGCTGGTGCCGCTGCACACCTTCGAGGAGACGGCCAGCGCGTTCATCTTCTCCAAGGTCTCCGCGCGCCGCGCGGCCCGTGTGCTCTCGCTGCAGCGGATGGACGACACCCGCGGCACCGGTGTGGCCCAGGTGCCCGAGGGTGACCTGTTCGACCCGGCCTCCGGGCTGGAGGTGCCGGCCGGGAGCTTCACCGCGGTCGTCTGCGGGAACCCGGACGCCGGTGGCCGGCTGGCCGACCACCTGGGCGGTCACAGTCCCGAGGCCGAGCCGGACGACGTCTCGGCGCTGCTGGACGGTGTCGCGCTCGACGACCTGCCGCTGGAGTCCGCCCGTACGGCGGTGCTGGTGCAGGACAAGGACCCGGTGCTGCTGTCCGGGACCGTGCGCGACCTGTTCGACGTACCGTCGAGCGGAGCCGTCACGGCCGAGCAGGCGCTGGAGGCGTCGCAGTGCGCCGACATTCTCGAGGTCCTGCGGCAGTCGCTGCCGGCGGGCGGCACCACCGACCCGATGCAGGCGATCCTGACCGAGCGCGGGCGGTCGCTGTCCGGCGGTCAGCGCCAGCGGATCGCACTGGCCCGCTCGCTGTACGTCGACCCGGCCGTGCTCGTGCTGGACGAGCCGACCAGCGCGGTCGACGCGCACACGGAGGCCCGGATCGCCGACGGCCTGCGGGCCCTGCGGGCCGGTCGCACCACCGTGGTGTTCACGTCGAGCCCGCTGATGCTGGACCGCGCCGATCGGGTCGTGTTCGTGCCGGACGGCCGGGTGGCCGCCGTCGGCGCCCACCACGAACTGGTCCACACCGACCGCGCCTACCGCGCGGTCGTCACCCGTGAAGACGAGCCTCTCGAGGAGATGGCGTGAAGCGCCCCGAGTACGACCCGGCCGCCCCGCAGGAGGCGGCCCGCCTCCCGGTGGCCGGTCCTGCGACGGTCAAGGCCTACCTGAAGATCCTGTTCCGCCGGCACCGCAAGGCGTTCGGCTGGCTGACCGCGGTCAACGCGATCGCGGCGCTGAGCGGCATGGTCGGGCCCTGGCTGCTCGGCAACGTCGTGGAGCAGCTGTCCGTCGGCGACACGGACGTCGACCTTCCGTACGTCGTTCTGGGCTTCGTGGTCGCGCTGCTGGTGCAGACCGTGTTCGTCCGGATCACCCGGCTGCGCGGCGCCGTCCTGGGTGAGGAGATGCTCGCGGACCTGCGCGAGGACTTCCTGGTCCGGTCGGTGGCACTGCCGCCGGGCGTGCTGGAGCGGGCTGGGACCGGTGACCTGCTGTCCCGGATCACCACGGACGTCGACCGGTTGTCGCACGCGATGCGCGACGCCGTACCGCAGCTGACGATCGCCGTGGTCTGGGCGGGCCTGCTGATCGGTGCGCTCGTGGTGACCGCGCCGGAGCTGGCGGTCGCGCTGGTGATCGCCGCGCCGGTGCTGATCGTCGGCGGCCGCTGGTACTTCCGCCGCGCGCCTTCGGCGTACCGGTCGGAGGCCGCCGGGTACGCCGCGGTCGCGTCGGCCCTGGCCGAGACCGTGGACGCCGGCCGCACGGTGGAGTCGCACCGGCTCGGCCGCCGCCGGATCGAGCTCGGTGACACCCGGATCGGGCAGTGGGTCGGCTGGGAGCGGTACACGCTGTTCCTGCGGATGATCCTGTTCCCGGTGATCAACATGACCCACGCGATCGCGCTGGCCGCGGTCCTGATGGTCGGCGGCGCGCTGTCCATCCAGGGCTGGATCACGGTCGGTGCGCTGACCACGGGCGCGCTCTACATCCAGATGCTCGTCGAGCCGGTCAACATGATGATCCGCTGGTACGACGAGCTGCAGGTCGCCCAGGTCTCGCTGGCCCGGCTGGTCGGCGTCCGCGAGATCGAGGCGGCCGCGGCCAGTGAGCAGGACGAGCCGGACGGCCGGACCGTGCTGGCCGACGAGGTCCGCTTCGGCTACCTGGAGGGCCGCGACGTGCTGCACGGCGTCACGCTCACCGTGCAGCCGGGTGCGCGGGTCGCGCTGGTCGGGCCGTCCGGTGCGGGCAAGTCGACACTGGGCCGGCTGCTGGCCGGCATCTACTCGCCACGGGTCGGCGACATCACCCTGGGCGGTGCCGCGCTGGGCGAGATGTCGGCCGAGCAGGTGCGCAGCCACGTCGCCCTGGTCAACCAGGAGCACCACGTCTTCGTCGGCAGCATGCGGGACAACCTGCTGCTGGCCCGGACGGGTGCGACCGACGCGGAGCTCTGGGAAGCACTCCGCTCGGTCGACGCGCACGCCTGGGTCGCCGGGTTCGAGCACGGCCTCGACACCGAGGTGGGCTCAGGCGGTACGACGCTGACGCCTGCGCAGGCGCAGCAGGTCGCCCTGGCCCGGCTGGTCCTGGCTGACCCGCACACGCTGGTGCTGGACGAGGCGACGTCGCTGATGGACCCGCGGGCGGCCCGCCACCTGGAGCGCTCGCTGGCCGGCGTACTGGAGGGCCGGACCGTGGTGGCCATCGCGCACCGGCTGCACACCGCGCACGACGCGGACGTGATCGCGGTGGTCGAGGACGGCAAGATCGTCGAGCTCGGCGGCCACGACGACCTGGTCGACGCCGGCGGTCCGTACGCCGCGCTCTGGCACTCCTGGCACGGCGACAGGTGACGCGGAGGGGTGGGTAGGGTCGGGGCATGCTGCCCGCTCTGCTCTCCCTTCCGTACCTGGTGGCCTTCGACATCGACCAGGAGGGACGGCTGCTGATCGGGTACGACGGCAGCGGCGTGCGCCAGCTCCACGAGGTCGGACCGGATGGCAGCTGGCGCACGCTGACCGCCACTGGCGAGCGGGTCGTCGCAGCTCGCTACGTGCCCGAGAGCCGGCAGGTGGTCGTCGAGCACGACACCGGCGGGGACGAGCGCGGTCAGCTGTCGCTGCTCGACCTGTCCGGCTCGGAGGTGCCGTCGGCCGAGGTGCTCGTGCACGACCCGGCGTACTTCCACCACCTGATCACCGCGCGGGCCGGGCGGGTGCTGTTCACCACCAACCGCCGCAACGAGATCGACTTCGACCTGGTCGCGCGGGACCTCGCGACCGGCGACGAGACCACGCTGTACGACGCCGGCGGGTTCGTCTACGCGGTGAACGCGTCGCCTGACGACCAGTGGGTCGCGGTGAGCCGCGCGGGCGGGCCGGCCAACACTGTCCAGGTGCTGCTGGTCGAGACCGCGACCGGCGAGGTCAGCGACGTCACGGCGTACGACGACGAGACGTCGGTCTACGCGGTGTCCTGGCTGCCGGACTCGAGCGGGTTCCTGCTGTCCGCGGACGTGGACCGGGACCGGATCGCGATCTTCGCGTACGACGTGGGCACGCGGGCCCTGAGTCCGTTGCTGGTGGACGACTCGCAGGACCTGATCGGTTCGGCCAGTCCGGACGGGCAGCACCTGCTCGTTGCCTCTAGCAACGATGGTGAGGTGACGCTGGCGCTGCACGGGAGCGACGGCGAGCTGATCGCGCCGATCGCGTTGCCGCCGGGTGGTTGCGGCGCGGTGCTGAGTGACTCGGCGCCGCACTGGTCTTCTGACGGTAGCCACCTGGTCATCACCTACAGCAGCCCGGTCGAGCCGCCGTACGTGTTCCGCTACTCGGTGGCGACCGGTGCACTCGTTGCTGTGCGGGAGGATCTGGAGCTGCCCCCGCTGCAGCACCCGACGTCGTACCGGGTGGAGTCGTTCGACGGTGAGCAGGTGCCGGTGTACGTGTACCAGCCGGACGGCGGTGGGGACGGCTCGGCGGTAGTGGTCGTGCACGGCGGTCCGGAGTGGCAGCACGGGAAGGTCTGGCACCCAGTGGTCGCCGGACTCGTTGCTGACGGCCACACCGTGCTGGTGCCGAACGTGCGCGGCTCAGCGGGCTACGGCAAGCGCTGGTACTCGCTGGACGACCGGGAGCTGCGGCTGGACTCCGTCCGCGACCTGGCCGCGCTGCACGCCTGGCTGCCGACCATCGGGGTCGACCAGTCGCGGGTGGCGTTGTGGGGCGGCTCGTACGGCGGGTACATGGTGCTGGCCGGGCTCGCCTTCCAGCCTTCGTTGTGGGCGGCTGGAGTCGACATCGTCGGGATCGCGTCGCTGGTCACCTTCCTGGAGAACACGTCGGCGTACCGACGGGTGGCGCGGGAGCGGGAGTACGGGCACCTGGAGACCGACCGGGCGTTCCTGGAGTCCGCTAGCCCGCTGACGCGGGTGGACGCGATCGAGGCGCCGCTGTTCGTGATCCATGGCGCGAACGACCCGCGGGTCCCACTGTCGGAGGCGGAGCAGATCGCGGCGGCGCTGGAGAAGCGGAAGGTGCCGTGCGAGCTGCTCGTGTACGGCGACGAGGGGCACGGGCTGGCGAAGCGCGCGAACAAGCTGGACGCGTACCCGAAGGCGTTCGCGTTCCTGCGGGAGCACCTCAGGCGCGCGTGATCCAGCCGCAGCCGCTCAGTCCGCGGTGATCTTCGCGGCCAGCTCGGTGATGACGCCCTGCCAGTGCTTGCGCTGGTGCTCGCGCTCGTCGGCGTTGGCCAGCCGTTCCTGGTGGACGACCAGGCGGGCCTTGGTGGGGCCTGTCGCGGTGACGGCGAGCTGGATCGTGGTCTCGTGAGGCCAGTCCTCCGGCTGCCAGGTGAGGCGGACGCGGGTGTTCTCACGGAAGCTGCGCAGTTCGCCGCGAGTGCCGTCCTTCGTCTCGTACTTCTCGGTGAGCAGGGAGGCGCCCTCGCCGAGCCAGATCGCGACGCCGGCCGGTGAGGTGACGAAGTCCCACACCTCGCCGACCGGGCGGTTGATCGTCTTCGAGACGCCGATCTGCCAGCCGGCGTCCTTGGTGCGGCCGACGTGCGACGGCTCCGCGGCCTTCTCGTTGTCCGGCGAGCTCACGGCGCGACCGCCGCGATCGCGCTGACCTCCAGCAGGGCGCCGGGGACGGTCAGGCTGGTGACGCGGATGCCCTGCACGGTCGGCGCCGCGCCTTCGAGCCCTTGGGCAGCGACCGGATAAGCCTTGGCCAGGTCGACCTCCTCGGCCAGGTAGATCGTCATCGACACCAGGTCGTGCACGGTCGCGCCGGCGGCGGCCAGCGCCGTCTTCAGGTTCTTCATCACCTGCTCGGTCTGCGCCGCGGCGTCATCGCCGCCGATCAGCTTGCCCTCGCCGTCAACGGCGTTCTGGCCGCCGACGTACAGCGTGGTCATGCCGGGCGGGACGACGGCGACGTGGGTGAACGCCGGGGAGTTCACGAGTCCTTCGGGGCGAAGCAGCGTTTTCTCGGTCATGGATCCAGCATCACGCACTACCCGGTCAGATACTGTCCGGGTTTGGGGGATAGTTGAGCCATGAGTACGACGAGCCGCCGTCTCGAGACGCTCGCGCTGCTGCAGACGCACCCGGGCATCTCCGCGCCCGCGCTGGCCGCCCGGCTCGGGGTGACCGAGCGGACTGCCCGGCGTGACATCGCCCAGCTGCGCGAGCTGGGCTACCGGATCGACGGCGCGGCCGGGCGCGACGGGGGCTACCGGCTGGCGCAGGGGCGAGCCATGCCGCCGCTGCTGCTGGACGCGGACGAGGTGGCCGCGGTGGCGCTGAGTCTACGGACGGCGGTGGGCGTGGAGGGGCTGGAGACCGCCGCGGTCACGGCGCTGGCCAAGCTGACGCAGGTAGTGCCGTCGCAGTGGCAGACGCGGTTGACGGCGTTGACCGACGTACAGGCTTATCCGGGGCGTTCGCCGCGGCGCGCCTCTGGCGACGTACTGGTTCAGCTGGCGCTGGCGTGCCGGGCTGGTGAGGCTGTGCGGTTCCGGCATCGGCGGCTGGGGGCTGCGGACGACCACGCGGTCGAGGTGCAGCCGTACCGGCTGGTGGCGTTGCGGCGGCTTTGGTACCTGGTGGCCTGTGCGCGGGGCGCGGACGAGTGGAGGGTGTACGCCGTCGACCGGATCTCTCAGGCGCAGGCCCTCGGCATCCAGCTGCCCGCGCCGGCGCCGCCTGACGACGCCGCGCAGCTGGTCGCCCAGTCGCTGGCGCACGGGCGGTGGCGGCATCAGGTGCGGGTGGCTGTGCACACGTCGGGCGATCTGGTTCGGGAGCTGGTGGATCCGAGTGTTGCGGCGGTCGTTGAGGTGGGTGACGAGTGCGAGCTGCGGTTCGGTACGGACGATCTGGACTGGGCCGCGCGGTGGCTGGCGTACTTGAACTTGGATCTGGATGTCATCGAGCCCGCTTCGTTGGCCGCGCGGCTGCGCGTCTTCGGCCAGTGGCTCGCTGAGCGCTACTGAAACGCGGGCTCCAGCGGCTGCAGTGATCCGTTGGTGGCGTCGAGTCTGACCGGCAGACCGAGCGGTACGGCGAGGTTGAGGTCCTCGTGCCCGATCGCGGCGCCGGTGACCATCGGGACCTGGAGCGGCTCGAGGCGTTCGTGGACGACATCGGCGACCAGTCCGCCGTCGTCGGCCTCGCTGAAGTCGCCGATCACCAGTCCGGTCACCTGCTCGAACCAGCCCGCGCGCAGGAGTTGGGTGAGCAACCGGTCGACGCGATACCCGTCCTCGCTGACGTCTTCCAGCACCACGATCCCGGCCGGCTTCGCCGCCGTCGGCGATCCGAGGCTGGCCGCGAGCAACGCCAGGTTGCCGCCGAGGAGCCGGCCTTCCGCCGTACCGGCGACGACTGTCTCGGCACCGCGCGGGTCCAGCAGGTCGACGACCTTCTCCGGTTCGAACAACAGGTCGCGCAGTCTTTCGCCGCCGGTCGCCAGCTGCTCGACGCCTGCCGCCATCGGGCCGTGCACGGTCACCAGGCCTCGCGCGTTCAGCGCCTCGTGCAGCGCGGTGATGTCGCTGAACCCGACGAACACCTTCTCCACCGCGGCCAACGCGTCGAGCTCCAGCAACGGCAGCATCCGCTGTACGCCGTACCCGCCCCGGCCGCAGAACACGGCCGCGAACCGGTCGTCCATCCAGGCGTTCGTGAAGTCCTCCGCCCGCGCCGCGTCACTCCCCGCCAGGTAAGGGAACCGCTCATCACGCGCCAGGGCCGAAGGCATCACCTCGACCTCCAGCCCCCACTCCCTCAGCCGCTGAGTACCCGCCTCCAGCCGCTCCCCCTTCAGCGGCCCAGCCGGCGCCACCACAGCCACCCGATCCCCAGCCTTCAACCGCTGCGCTTTCCTCACGTCAGTCACCCCCGAACGCTATCCGCTGTCCACCCTCCGACCAGCGGCGACCGCCCGCTGGGAGACCGTGAAAAGGTGAGGGCATGGCTCTCGAGATTGCGTTGATCGATGTGGTGGCCGGGCAGGAAGAGGCCTTCGAAGCGGCGTACCGGGAGGCCCGCCGGCAACTGACGGCAGCCGGCGCCCTCAGCATCCGAATGACCCGCGGCATCGAAACCCCCACCCGCTTCGTCCTACTCGTCGAGTGGGACTCGGTCGAGACCCACGAGGCTTTCCGCGCCGGCGAAGGCTTCCCAATCTGGCGCGGCCTGATCGGCCCCCACTTCGCCAACGCGCCGCACGTGGAGCACTTCAACGACGTCGAAGGGTGAACCGGCGGACCGCCCGGGTCTTCACCGCGGACAACGGGGCCCACGGCAACGAGGTCGCCGTCGTGCTGGTGGACAGGATGCCCGCGCCGAGCGAGCGGCAACGCCTGGCGACCGCCGCTGCCGAGCCGGCGACGGTGTTCGTGGCGAAGGATCTGCGAACGGTGCGGATTCACAACCGCCTGCTGGAGCGGCGGTTTGCTGGACATCCCCTGCTGGGCACCGCCGCCGTACTGCGTTCCCTCGGCATGCGCCGCCGGCGTTCACCACCGTTGCCGGGGATGTCGAGGTGTGGTCCGAGGACGGCGCCGAATGGCTGTTCGCTCCAGCGGAGTGGTCGCCGAATGCGGCCGAGGTTCGGTGATCCGGGTTCGGGGCGGGGTCAGGCTTGGGGGTCGGTGTGTGGTGACTGCAGCCGACTCAGTACGGCGGTGATGAAGGGGGCCTTGCCTGCGCGGTAGGCGGGGCGGTCCTGGTCGTTGGTGGCGGCTAATTCTTGTTTGAGGCGGGCGTATTCGTCGCGGTCTGTGGGGGTGGTTCTCAGGTGGTCGCGGAAGGCCAGCCAGGTGGGCCAGTTGGGTGAGGACTGTTCGACGATGTGTAGGTGGTGGGTGCGGTACTCGATGGACGGGTAGCACCAGGAGTGTTTGCGGGAGGTGGCGTCGCCTGGTTCGGGGGCGGGAAGCCAGCCGGTGGCTGACAGGGGGTCGAGGTCGACGGTGGCGTGGTCGGTGACCACGGCGAGCATGTCGATGATCGGCTTGGCGGGGAGGCCGGGGACTGCGGTGCTGCCCAGGTGTTCGATCGGGCGGGTCAGGTACGGCGACAAGGCCGCCTGGACTGGCCGGCGCTGCTCTTCGAACAGGGCCGGCCAGCGGGCGTCGTACTCGGTGATGGTGATGCGATCGAGGCGCATCCCACCAGGTTTACCAGTCGATGCGGATCCGTTGGGACTTCGTGGTGCCGTTGACGGTGACGGCCAGGTCGACCGTGCCGGGGCGGAGGGCGGTGAGGGTGCCGGTCTTGGGGTCGTAGGCGGCTGCGGCCCAGAAAGGCGCAGTACGGGCGGGGCCCAGGTGCAGGAAGGTCGAGCCGGTCCAGTCGGCTGAGACTGGGAAAGCTACTGGGACTCGACGGGTGTCCTGGACGACGGTGGCCGAGGCCGCGGCGGTTTGGCCTCGGCGGAGAGTCGCCGGGGCGGTGAGCTCCAGGCCGTCGACGTGGGGGCGGAGCTCGACCTGGAACCAGGAGCGTTCGGGCGCCGACCAGTGGCGTACGCCGGCGTCCGCGGCGCGGGCGTTCGGGTCGATGCCGACCAGCGCCCACCCGGTGAAGCCGCCCGCGTCGGGAGCGGCCGCCGGGCTCTTGCCGGAGTTGCCGGTGAGCGGAAGCAGTACGCCGTCAGTGCGCGTCGCGGCGAAAGTGCCCGCGTGAGCGGCCATGTACGCCGCACCCTTGCCGGTCGACGCACGGAAGTCGGCCAGCCAGCGGACCAGCAGCTCGGCCTCCTTGCGGTCTCCGAGCTGCGAGTTCGCGGTCGGCGACGGGTCGTCGATCGGGTGGTGGGCCATCACCACGACGTTGCGGATCGCCCTGTTCTTGGCCGCGTCGTCGAGCTGCTTGCGCAGGTCGAGGATCTGCGCGAACCCACCGGCCCGCAGCGACCCGAGCGACGAGTCGCGCAGCACGAACCGCGTGCCCTTGTGGTCGAACGTGCTGCTCGGCGCGCCGAACACCTTGGTCCACTCCGACAGGTCACCCGGGCCGTAGCTCTCGTGGTTGCCCGGCACGTAGTGCACCGGCACCTTCCCGGCGACCTCCTCGTCGATGATCCGCTGGGCCAGCGCGATGTCGTTCGCGAAGCCGCGGTCGACGAAGTCGCCGTTGATCACCAGGAACTCGGGCTTCTGCGCGAGCGCCTCGCGGATCGTCCGCCGGGCCTGCTGGACGAAGTCCGACTCCGGGTCGTCCGCGGTGAACTGGGCGTCCGACAGGACGGCGAACTTCCAGCGCTTCCCGTCGAGCTTGCCATCGGCAACCACCATCGGGTCGACCACCTTCGCGGGCGGCTGGACGGTGACCGGCGGAGCGCCGCGGACGGTCAGGTCGTCGACGACGATCCGGCCGGCGTACTGGCGGGTGGGCACGGTCTCGACGACGTAGATCCGCCAGAACTTCAGCGGCATCGTCAGTCCCGGCGGGACGTCGGCCTCGACGTACTTCCAGCCGGTCCAGTCGACGGCGGCCGCGAGGTTGAGCGTCTGCGCCGAACCACCGGCGCCGTCGTACGCGTTGGCCCGTAGCCACGCGCCCTTCCCGTCGCCGTACACCCACGCGCCGACCTTCTGCGGCTGCCCGGGCAGGATCTGCTGCGGGGTCATCGACAGGTACGCCGCGCGCGTGGCGGTGCTGCCGGTCAGCGAGTAGTCGAGCGCGATCGCCTGACCGCCGTCGTGGCCCTCGGCCGTCGACCGGGTCGCGGTCGCGGCACCGGCCGGTACGGCGTTCGCCTGCCAGCGGGTCAGGTCGTCGACCTCGTCGACCACCTCGCTGCTCAGCCCGGCGGTGATGCTGAGCTGGGTGCTGAGCGCGCCGACCTTCGCGGTGACGACCGTCGAGACCGCGTCGGCACCGAGCGCGGTCACCTCGAAGCCATTGCCCTTGGCAACCACGTTGACGAGGGTCTTGTCGTAGGTGAGCTTGACGTCGCGCGGCTCGACCCAGGTGGAGAACCCGTCGGCGTCGTACCCGGTGACGCTGAAGAAGCCGTTGGTGGTGGCGTTGGGCAACGACACCTGCTTGTTCGACGGCGCGAGCCGGGTGGGCTCGCCGAGCACGGTCATCGGGAAGCGGCCGTTCGCGCGGCCCTTGGCGGCGGTGATCACGACGTCGCCGGCGCGGCGGCCGGTGACGACGCCCTGGTGGGTGACGCGCGCGTTGCTGCCGGCCGACCAGTACGGCGTACCGGTGACGGGCGCGTAGGTCTCGTCGTGACCGCGGGCGGTGAGGACCCGGCTGAGGCCGGTCAGGACCTTCGCGCTGCGGGTGAGATCGGCGTCGGCCGGCTCGGCCGTCGTACCGGTGGCTTCGAGCCGGAAGCCCTTGAGCTGGCCGGAGCCCTTGACCGGGAGCAGGCCGAGGCCGTTCGGGGTGAGGCGCTCGGAGCCGTCGGATGGCTTGTTGACGACCTCGGGCGTGGCCTCGCCGGGCGAGCGCTTCAGCATCGTCGAGGAACCGCCGCCGTCGAGGTTGAGCACGTCGTCGGCGCCGAGGTCCAGCATCAGCCGGGCCAGTTCCTTCTCCGTCAAGCCGCGGGAGTCGACCATCCGGCCGTCGACGGTGAGCAGGATCATCCGGCGGCCGTCGGCCGAGAAGCCGATCGCCGTCCGGGGGTGCAGGGCGGTGTCGTCGACGTTGAGGATCTGACCGTCGCGGGCGAGCTGGATGTTGCCACTGAGCGCGACCGCGGCGTCGGCGGCGTCGGCGCGGGGGCCGTACTTCACCTCGACCTTGTCGCCGGGCTCGAACGCCTGGAGGGCGGTCGCGCCGGTCTCGCGGCCGATCAGGGCCTGCTCGTTCGCGGCGAGCGGGGTGGTCGCGGGGGTGGTGTTCGACGAGACGACGACGCCGTCGCGGAGGATGACCTCGCGGACGGTCGGGAGGCCGTCGACAGTCCGGGTGCGGGCGGCCTCGCCCCACTGCGGGGTGTAGAGGCCGATGCCGTTCGCGTTGACGGTCGGGGAGTTGAGGTTGGTCAGGTCGACCTTGCTCGCGTCGTCGTCGGTCGCGGAGCCTTCGAGGAAGACCTGCGCGATCCGGCCGAGGCCGTCGCTGCCGATCACCGCGGTCTCGTTGTGGCCGGTCGCCGGGCCGTTGACGACGCGGCCGGGGCCGCCGTCGGCGTCGCGTTCGATGCCGACGCCGAGCGGGGCGCCGGTGTCGTTGATGTCGAAGAAGTCGCCGTTGACGCCGGCGATCGCCTGCTTGCGCTGCACTTGCTGGCTGAGCACCTCACGGCCGGAGACGGTGCCGGGGTTGAGGTAGTCGACGGTGACACCTTGGCGGTCGAGGTCGGCGACGAGGATGTCACCGCGGAGCCAGCCACGCGCGTCGAGGCGGTCGAAGCTGGTGTAGTTCACGCCGGGTGCGACCGGGCTGTCGGTCCGCCGGGTGACGATGCCTTCCCCGGGCGGCGCGATCGCGACATCGGGGATGTCAGAGGCAGCCGAGGAACCCCGGTGCGCCTCGACGGGCTGGACGGGGTCGGCTGCCGCGGGCTGGATGCTTGTGAACAGCAGACCGCCGGCTGCGAGGCCTACGGCGAGGAGCCTGCCGGCGCGTAGGTGCCCGACCGCACACGCTGCGCGGGCGGCAGGTTCAAACAGGGGGTGCGCGCCCGAAGCGCCTGCGGCGGAGGGTGGCTCGGGGGTGAATCCGGCGCGGGAAGCGCCTGCGGCGGAGGGGGGCTCGGGGGTGACCGCGGCGCGGGACGCGCCTGCGGCGGGGGCCGGTACTGGGTGGCGGGGGTCAGGGGTGGGCGGGACGAGCGTGGACACGGAGCCTCCTGGCGGTGGACGGGCGTGGCCATCCGACGAGGCGTGTCCTGCTGCCGTGTGAGGTGCGGGTGTACGCCGATCGACCGAACGGTGACAAACTAACGTCTCCGTCGGTCGATCGGAAGATTTTCTACTCGATCAGTCCGTGGCGACCGGGCGGCCGAAGGACTGCCAGGCGTGCATGCCGCCGTCGAGGTTGATCGCTTCGCGGCCCTCGGACATCAGGTACTGGGTGGCGACGCCGGAGCGGCCGCCGACCGCGCACACGCAGATCACCTTCTGGCCGAGCGGCACCTCGCCGACCCGCTGCTGCAGCTGGCCGAGCGGGATGTGGGTCGCACCCTCGATGTGACCGCTGTTCCACTCGTCCGGCTCCCGCACGTCGAGCACGAAGGCCTCGGCCAGCAAAGCGTCGTCCACGTCGGCGACGACGACGGCGGGAATCATCGGGTTCTGCGTCATACCCCGATCATTGCAGCCCGGAGGTGAACCATCACACCCGGAGCGGTGGAATGCGGATGCTCAGCCGGTGGATCGCGCGTTGACAGGCCCCCGGGCGACGACGGATGGTCGGACGTACCAGCGAGTGGAGGCGCGACTTGGCGTTGGTCGAGGGGATCCCCGGCGAGTTCGGGCCGCAGCCGTGGGGTGAGGCGATCCTGCGGAACTGCGGAGTGCTGCTGCTCAGGATCACCCGCCGCCCGGCCGACCACGAGGTCCGGTTGCCGGGACTCGCGACCACACCGCGGCATGTCGTCGAGGAGCGGACCGGCAAGGCCCTCACCTGGCGTCGCGACGGCGACGACCTGGTCGTCCGGCTGCCCGGCTCCGACCAGTTCCCGGCGCTGACGGTGGTCAAGGTCGCGCTGCAGGGCAAGCTCAGGATCGTCCCGCCGGACACGACGACCGCCAACGCCGACGGCGTCTGGGACCTCACGCCGACGGCGCTGTCGAGGGCGACGTTCCACCTGGTCGCACGCCGTACGGCGGACGTCGGCGTCCGCCTGATCGGCCCGGCCGAGGCCGGGATGCGGCTGATCGAGGCCCTCGCGCCCGGCGGCGAGTTCCGGGTACAGGTCGGCGGACGCGCGTACGGCGTACCGGTGGCTGATGTCGTCGGCCAGGTCATCGGGCCGTTCCCGGTGCGAGCCGGCCGGGTCGTGCGGCTGTCCGTGGCGGGACTGGTGGCGACGCGCGCGCTGGTCGCACCGGTCGGGACCGTGCTGGCCTCGGTGCACCCGAAGCACGGTGAGCTCGAGGTGCAGGTGACGAACTTCGGCCGGACGGCGACCCGCGGATCGGTGCGCGTGCCGAGGCCCGCGGGATGGCACGGCGCCGAGGACGCGTGGGACTTCGAAGGGCTCGCTCCGGGAGCGACCATCGGCCGGAAGCTTCGGCTACGGCAGGGCGCGGGCGCCGCGCCGCTGGTCGTTCAACTGGACGCCGGGCGCCGGCCCGCTTCGTTGCCTTGGTGAACCCTTCTGGTCAAAATCGGTCAGAACGTTGCGCCGGGGAAACTCTTCCTTTCTACTGTGGGTGATCGGTCATCTCCTGACAGTTACCGCCCCGAACGAGGAGTCACCGCCCATGACCCGACCCGTCCTGCGCCTGCTTGCCGCCGGCGTCCTGCTCACCAGTACGGCGGTCGCGACCGCCACTCCCTCGACGGCGACACCACCCGCCGCCACCACCGCCGTCCAGGCTCCCGCCGTACCGCAGAAGGCCGGCGGGCTGGACGCGACCGGCTACTGGACCGCGGAGAAGCTGAAGAACGCGATCCCCGCCGACCTGCCCGGCACCACCGGAACCCCTTCTCCCCAAGGGAAATCGAGCCAGGCCGGCGGCGTCGCGTCGCATCCGGTCGCGCCGAGGCACAAGGTCGCCAACGACCCGGTGCCGAGCTCGGCGGGCAAGGTGTTCTTCAGCTACAACGGCCTGAACTACGTCTGCTCCGCGTCGACGATCAACAACAGCTACAAGAACCTGATCATCACCGCCGGCCACTGCGTGCACGGCGGCGCGGGTCAGGGCTGGCACAGCAACATCGTGTTCGCGCCGTCGTACTACAACGGCCAGTCCGGCGCCGGGCTGTGGAACTGGAGCCAGGCGCGCGCGTTCAACTCCTGGATCGACAGCAGCGACTTCAGCCACGACCAGGCGTTCGTCACGCTGCAGCAGCGCAACGGGCAGAACCTGATCGACGCGGTCGGCGGCAACGGACTGGTCTGGGGCAACGGCCGCGACCAGGCCGGGACGCGGATCTGGGGCTGGCCGGCCGAGCCGCCGTACAACGGTGAGGTCCCGTACTACTGCGACGGTACGACGTTCGCGTGGGGCAGCACCGACGCGGCGCTGGGCTGCACGATGAACGGCGGCGCGAGCGGCGGTCCGTGGATGAAGGACCGGATCGACGCGAACCTCGGCTACGTGTTCGCGGTGACGTCGCGGCGGACGACCAGCGGTACGCCGTACCTGCTGGCGACGCCGAACTCGGCCGACGTGAAGACCATGTTCGACCAGATGACTACTTGAGCAGCTTGGACAGGCGGCGGTCGGCCAACGGCTTGCCGCCTGTCTGACAGGTCGCGCAGTACTGCAGGGAGGAGTCGGCGAAGCTGACCTCGCGGACGGTGTCGCCGCAGACCGGGCACTTCTCGCCCTTGCGGCCGTGTACGCGCATGCCGCTGCGCTTCTCCGACTTCAGGTCCTGGGCGGCCAGGCCCTTCGACCGCTCGACCGCGTCGCGCAGGGTCTCCTGCATCGCGGTGTAGAGCTCCTGCAGCTCGTCATCGCTCAGGTTGGAGGCCGGCTTGAACGGGCTCATCTTCGCGACGTGCAGGATCTCGTCGGAGTAGGCGTTGCCGATCCCGGCGATCACCGACTGGTTGCGCAGTACGCCCTTGAGCTGGACCCGGCCGGCCTCGTGCAGGATCTCGGCGAAGCCCTCGGGCGAGAGCAGGAACGGGTCGGGGCCGAGCTTGGCGATCCCGGGGACCTCGTTGATGGTGCGGACGACGTACACCGCGAGCTTCTTCTGCGTGCCGGCCTCGGTCAGGTCGAAGCCGGACTCGTCGTCCAGGATCAGCCGGAGCGCGATCGGGCCCTTGCCCGGACGGACCAGACCGGTCGACTGCTGCTCGCGCCAGCGCAGCCAGCCGGCGCGGGCCAGGTGGATCACCAGGTGCACGCCGGAGGCCTCGAGGTCGAGGAACTTGCCGTGCCGGCTGACGTCGTCGATCAGCAGCCCGGTCAGGGCGGAGATCGGCGGGTCGTAGGTCTTCAGCGCGCTGATCGCGGTGATGTCGGCACGCACGATCGCCCGTCCGACGGCGCGCTCCCGCAGGAACCCCGCCAGCGATTCGACTTCCGGCAACTCGGGCACCCCCACAGTGTGCCGTACGCCACCGACAGATCCCAGACTCGCCAGTAGGGGTTTCAGGGGGTGCCCGCGCGGAAACCCGGGGGTCGCTCAGGCGGATTCCCTAGCCGGTTTCTTGGCGTGAACCGCTACCTTCGAGGCAAGAGAGAAGGAGGCCCCCGATGGGTTTCGTGAAGTCACTGCTCAAGGGCGCTGTGGTCGCCAAGCTGGCCCAGGTCGCGCAGCGCGAGCTGAGCAAGCCGGAGAACCAGCGCAAGGCCAAGGAGATGTTCCAGAAGGTCCAGCAGCGGCGTAACGCGCGCTGAGCCCTACCGACTCCGCCCGGCCCGGCGAGCAGGGACGACCCTCGCCGGGTCCGAGGCGTGCGGTTGTCCGCCGTACGCCGGGGTGGAGTCAGAGTTTGACGGCCTGCAGGGTGTAGGTGCAGGGCAGCCGCTCGGGGCGGTCGGTCAGCCGCCACTCGGCGAAGCCGGGGTCCTTGGTCATCTTGCCCGGCAGCGCGATCCAGGGAGCGCTGTCGTGTTCCTCGAAGGCGGTCAGCTGCAGGCCGTGCTTGATCAACGCGGTGATGATCTCGCCCAGGCCGTGGTTCCACTCGTGGGTCACGGTGTGCTGGAACTCCACGTCGGTCTCGACGTAGGTGCCGCCCTCGTCCCAGACCTGCGGCTCCCGCGTCTCGAAGTACGGGAAGCCGACCTCGAGCTTGTCGGTCGCGTCGTCGAGCGTCCAGAGCATCGGGTGCCCCTCGCGGATGAACAGGCGTCCGCCTGGTTTCAGCAGTCCGCTCACCGTCGCCGCCCAGCGGTCGATGCTCGGCAGCCAGCCGATCGCGCCGATCCCGGTGAAGACCAGGTCGTACGCCGCGGCGCCGAGCACCTCGACCGCGTCGTACACGTCGGCCTGGTGGAAGTCGATCTCCAGCCCGAGCTGGTCCGCGAAGCCCTGCGCCTGCTCGACAGCCGGCCCGGAGAAGTCCAGCCCGCTCATCCGCGCGCCCCGCCTGGCCAGGGAAATCGTGTCGGTGCCGATGTGGCACTGCAAGTGCACGCCGCGCAGACCACTGACGTCACCCAGCCGCGGCAGATCGAACCGCACCACGTCGGAGATGAACTCCGGATCCCGCGCGAACTCCGCCAGCTTGTAGTCCGGCGACGCCGCATGCGCGGCCACCCGCTCGTCCCAGCTCTCCCGATTGACCACCCGGTAGTCGTCCATGCGAGTGAGGGTGACACAGCGGCACCGATCCCGCTCGGGGATTTCCCACCCCACGCCCTCCCCCCTGAGCCCGCAGCGTCCGAAGAAGCTCAATGCGTCCGAAGAACCGAGCGCTATAGCCTCGGGTTCTTCGGACGCATTCAGTTTCTTCGGACGCTGGAAGGGGGATCACGCGGCGTGGCGACCGTGCGGGGTGTGGAGGCGCGCGCGGCGGAGGTGAACCACCGCGCTCGGGGTGGTGGCGGGCTTGTGGGTGAAGGGCTTGGCGCTGCCGCCGAGGGCGAGCAGGTCGAGCTTGGTCCTGGCCACGTCGCGGTCGTCGCTCGGGCCGGCCGGGAGGCCGGTGGAGTGGCGGCGGTTGCTGAGCTCGAGGGCGGCGACGATGGCCAGCGCGAGGACTGAGAGAACTACGATTCCGGTCATGGCAGTAATCCTCCTACCGTTCACATCCAGCCACAATTGGCACTACTGACCACCTTCGGCAAATTTCTGCCATACTGGCTGACATGTTGCGCAAGATCGCCGTGGTGCTGATGGAGGACGTCGCACTCTTCGAGTTCGGGGTGCTCTCGGAGGTCTTCGGGATCGACCGGACCGACGACGGGGTGCCCGCGTTCGACTTCAAGGTCTGCTCGACCCGCCCGGGTGAACCGCTGCGGACCAGCAGCCACTCGGCCGTCATCGCGCCGTACGGGCTGGACGAGCTGGAGGACGCCGACCTGGTCGCGCTGCCCGCGACCACCTGGCGCGAGGCGTACGACGAGCGCATCCTGTCCGCCCTGCGCAAAGCCGAGGCCCGTGGCGCGATCCTGCTGACGGTCTGCTCGGGCGCGTTCGTGCTCGGCGCCGCCGGGCTGCTCGACGGGCGCAACTGCGCGACCCACTGGCGGTACGCCGACCTCTTCCGCGAGCGCTACCCGCGCGCCCGGCTCGACCCGGACGTCCTGTTCGTCGACGACGGCAACATCATCACCAGCGCCGGTACGGCGGCCGGCATCGACGCCTGCCTGCACCTGGTCCGCCGCGAGCTCGGCAGCGCCGTCGCGACCCGGATCGCCCGCCGGATGGTCGTCCCGCCGCAGCGCGACGGCGGCCAGCGCCAGTACGTCGAGGTCCCCGTCCCGGAGTCGTCGAGCGAGAGCCTGCAGCCGGTCCTGGACTGGATGGTCGCCAACCTGACCATCGAGCACACCGTGCCCGACCTGGCCCGCCGCGCGCAGATGTCGGAGCGGACGTTCGCCCGCCGCTTCGTCGCCGAAACCGGGACGACGCCGCTCAAGTGGGTCACCACGCAGCGCGTACTGCACGCCCGGACCCTGCTCGAGCAGACCTCGCTGGGCATCGAGCAGATCGCCGCCGAGGCCGGCTTCGGCACGGCGGCACTGCTGCGCCACCACTTCCGTCGCGTCGTCGGCGTCCCGCCGCAGAACTACCGGCGCACGTTCCAGACCGCCTGACGCAACGCCCAGCGTGACAAGTCGCACACAATTTGCGATCGGCCGTCGCCGTCTGCCTAGGATCACAGATGTGTCACAGGGGGAGTCGGTCGAGATGTCTGTGAGTTGTCGAAATTGGAACCGCCCTCACCCCAGGCCGGTTCACGCCGCCTGAGCTGGGATGTTGTCCGAGTAGTCGCCGTTTTCGCTGTCGTCGTCAACCACGCGGCCTTCGAGGGGCCGGTGCTGCACCCCGAGCTGGGCGCACCGCTCGGCCGGACCCCGTTCCAGGTCGGCGCGAGTGTGCTGCTGGTGATCAGCGCGTACTTCGTCTGCGTGACGGTCCGCAAAGGCCCGACGCTGCCCTGGCTGTGGAAGCGGATCTGCCGGGTCCTCCCGCCCTACCTGGTGGCCGTGCTGGCGACGTACAGCCTGCTGGTGCTCTTCGGCCCGGACAACTGGATCCTCCCGACCCCGCGGGACCTGTGGGGCAACCTGACGCTGATCGCGTCACTGGACCCGACCGTGCGGCTGATCGACGGCTCGTACTGGACGCTGCCGCTGCAGCTGATGGCGTTCGTCGCGGCCGCGCTGCTCTGGCCGCGCGGGGTGGGCTCACCGTCGAGGATCACCGTGCTGCTGTGGGTGATGACGATCGCGCCGGTGATCCTGCAGTGGCACGACCGGATCCTGCGCAGTCCCCTGGTGGTGCAGCAACTGTGGAACGGGTTCGGCTTCCACCGGTTGCAGCTGTTCGCGATCGGGATCGCGATCTGGTTGTGGTCGCAGCGCCGGATCACCGCGGTGCACCTCGGCGCACTGCTGGTCGCCACGGTGTTCGCGCAGTACGTGCACACGTCGGACCTGCCGTCGGCGCTCGGGATCGGCGCCCTGCTGGTCCTGGTCGCGTTCGCCGCGCGCGGTCCGGACTGGCTGGTGTTCACGCCGGTCCGGCGACCGATCCAGTTCCTGGCCAAGATCTCGTTCGGCCTCTACCTGCTCAACCAGGAGCTCGGCTACCTGTTCGCCTACCACTTGATGCGCCTCGGCCTCGGCCGCACCGAGCAGGTCGTCGGAGCCGTCGCCGGCGTCGTCGTCCTCGCCTGGCTCCTCACCCGGTACGTCGAGCAACCGGCGTACCGCACGCTGACCCAGCTGGTCGTCCCCCTCCAACGCCTCGGCTTCCGGGCCGTCGCCCGGCTCCGCCCCTGATCACAGCCGCGCTTCGAACGTGTCGCGGTCTCTTGATCTGACGCATGGCTTTCCCTGAGCGGGCAACCAGGACGGTGTTCCCGACCTGAGGAGTCAAGATGTTCGTCCGAGCTGGTCTCGCGATCGCCGCACTCACCGCCCCGCTGGGGCTTCTGGCCACCGCCCCTGCCGGCGCGGCCGAGGCCTTGTCCCAGTGCGACGGCAGCCGCACCGTGGCGGTCGGTGGCGGGTGGGAGGTCACGACACCAGGGCTCTGGGAGAGCACGAGCGTGACCTGCAACCTGGTGTACGGCGACTTCCCGCACCGGAACCCGGCGGAGCCCTTCGGTGATCCGGCGGGGGCGATCAAGGGGCTGCAGCAGACGCTGAACTACTGCTACGGCGCCAAGATCATCGTGAACGGGTACTACGGCGCGACGACCCGCGACGCCGTCACGGCGGTGCAGCGCCGGACCGGCCTCCCCGCGGACGGGATCTACGGTCCGCAGACCCGGTCGGCGATGAACTGGCGGCTGCACGATCCGGCGAAGGGCATCGACAGCACGAACTGCTACAGCCCGGTCTGACCCGCGTCACAGGGGATTCGCCGCGGGGGCGAATCCCCTGTGCTCGTTCAGACCGAGCGCTGGTACGTACGGAACGCCCGGGTCGACAGGTAGGCGACCACCAGTGTGAAGGCCAGCAGGTACAGGCCGTGCCGGCCCGCGGAACCCCAGTCGGGGTTGGCGGACAGGGACTCCCGGGCGGCGATGGTGGCCCAGTCGACGGGGTTGAAGCGCGCCGCGACCTCGACCCAGTGCGGGGCGAGTTTCGGGTCGATCATGATCGACGACATGAACGTCAGCGGCAGTGAGACGAACTGGGAGATGCCGATCAGCGCCTCCTGCTGACGGGTGAGCAGGGCGACCGCGTTCGACAGCGAGCCGAACGCCGTCCCGATCAGCACCGACGCCGCGACCGTGACGAGGAACCCGACTACGCCGCCGTCGTACCGGGCGCCGGCCGCGAGGCCGATGCCGAAGACGAGCAGCGCCTGGATCGCCGTACTGGTGGCGTTGCTGATCAGCTGCCCGGCCATCAGTGCGCCGCGGCGGACCGGCGACGCGAGCATCCGGTCCATCACGCCGCGCTCCATGTCGGTGATGAACGTGGTGCCGTTCCAGCCGCTCGACATCAGCGCGGTCATCATCACGATGCCCGGCGTGAGGAACGCGATGTACGACGTACTGCCGAAGCCAGGCAGGTCGACGATCCCCTTGAACAGCTGCCCGAACAGCAGCAGCCAGATCGCCGGCTGCACGAGCGTGAACGCGATCAGGGCCGGCGAGCGGAACTGCGCCCGCAGCCAGCGGGACGTGATCAACCCGGTGTGCGCCAGGACTGGGGTGCTCATCACGCCACCTGCTCTTCCGCCGCCTGGAACGACCGGCCGGTGTAGCTCAGGTACACGTCGTCCAGGGACGGCCGCGACACCGTCACCGCACCGACCGGAATCGCCTTCTCCTCGAGGGCTCCCAGCACCGCCGGTACGGCGGTCGCGCCGCGGTCGACGCGCGCCCGCAGAACGTTGCCCTCAACAACGATCTCCCGGATCCCCGGCAGACCGGCCAGCAACCCCCGGACCGAGCCGTCGGCATCGGCCTCGACCAGCTCGACCTGCACGGTGTCACCGCGCAGCTCCGCCTTCAGGCCCTCAGGGGTGCCCTCGGCAACGATCTTGCCGTGGTCGACGATCGCCAGCTGGTCCGCCAGCCGGTCGGCCTCCTCCAGGTAGTGCGTCGTGAGCAGCACGGTGAGACCCTCGCCGCCGGCCAGCAGCCGGACCTCGGCCCACAGATCGGCCCGTGCCTCGGGATCGAGGCCGGTGGTCGGCTCGTCGAGGAACAAGACCTTCGGGCGGTGCACCAAGCCGAGCGCGACGTCGAGCCGGCGCTGCTGACCGCCGGAGTACGTCTTGACCTGCCTCGCGGCCTGCTCGGTAAGACTGAAGCGCTCCAGCAGATCCCGTGCGCGACTGGTGGCCGTGGACCGGGACAGCCCGTGGATGCGGCCGCTCAGCACGAGGTTCTCCAGGCCGGTGGCCATCGGGTCCGAGCTCGCCTTCTGCGGCACGTAGCCGATCACGTGCCGGACCTGGTCCTGCTCGCGGTTGACGTCGTACCCGGCGACGAGCGCCGTCCCGGAGTCCGCGCGGGACAACGTGGTGAGGATCTTGACGGTAGTGGACTTGCCGGCGCCGTTCGGTCCGAGCAGACCGAGCACGACTCCTTCCGGCACGCTGAACGTGAGACCGTCGAGGGCCCGGACCCCGGGGCCGCGGCGGGCTCCGGGATAGGTCTTGACCAGGTCGACGGCCGTCAGGGCATGACTGACCATAGGAATGACTCCTTCGTGGGTGAAAGAGCCGGGCCGTCTATCCTGATGATGCGCCTTGGGTCATCAGGTCCTTCGGGACCGGCTCGAGGAACTGACGGCCCTCGACCCAGGTGTTGCCGCACCTCGGGCCGGGGGCCGTTTCTCACTGTGCTTCCGGTGGGACCTCCCGCAACCAGGGGAAGTCGACACCGAAGTACTTGACCGGATCCTTCAGCAGGTCGGCCGGGTGGACGCCGAGCTCGGCGACCAGGTCGTGGGTCCGGCGCCAGAACTCGGTGCCCTCCAGGTCGTCGGTCCGGATCCGCTCCGCGAGCCGGCGCGCGAACGTGATCTCGGTGCGCAGCAGTTCGACCCGGAACTCCGACTCGATCCAGAAGATCTCCGGGAACTTCTTCGAGCGCATCAGGTCGTGCATGCGCTCCAGCCCGGCGGCCTCCTGCTCCAGTACGCCGGCCCGCTGCTCGAGCAGGTCCGCGACCCGGTCCGGCGCGAACGCCGGAAGGTAGGCCAGGCCGGCCTCGAGCTGGCTGAAGTCCTTCTCCGGCGTCCCGAGCAACTCGGCCAGCCAGCCGTCGAACTCCTCCCGCCCGGCGGCGGTGATCGCGTAGATCGTCCGCTCCGGGCGGTTGCCCTCGCGGACGGTCTCGACCGCCTCGACGAAGCCGGCCTTCTCCAGTGCGGTGACGACGGAGTACAGCGAACCGTAATTGAGCTTGATGCTCCCGTCCTTGCCCCGGGCCTTGAGCATCGTCGAGATCTCGTACGGGTGCATCGGCCGCTCGCCGAGACTGCCGAGCACGGCGAACGCCAGCGGATTGCTCACCTTGCGCCGGACCATCACCCGTCCTCGATCTCGATTACTTGAGATCGAGTATTCGCTGACGGGTACCCGATGTCAAGTAATCCAGCACTCGCCCGCCCGGCAGTAGTCGGCGCGGTAGAGGCCGGCCTCGACCACGACCTCGCCGGCGCTGCCGACGCCGACCGACAGGTCGGCCCGTGCTCCGGACGACCAAGTGGACGGCACCGGGACCTGGGTCTTGGTCGAGCACGGCACCGCGTACTGCGTGAAGGAGGTGTTCGCCTCGCTGTGCAGTGCCACGACCACCTGGGCGGAGGTCTCCGCGCAGCGGGCCAGCAGCCAGATGGCATCCCGGGGCTGGGCCTGGCCGATCGGCTGCTGCCTCCACTGGTACAGGACTGGTGTGGTGGGCAGGTCGATCTTCATCGTGGTCTGCTCGATCAGGTACTTGCCGCCGGTCTTCGGCAGCAGCCCCGCCTGGGCTCCGCCGCCGAAGCCCGACACGCTGGTGGCGACCGGCGTGCCAGGGGTCGGCTCGCTCCCGGAGCGGTGGGTGCTGACCAGCGCCGCCGAGGCGACCGCGAGGACGAGCGCACAGGTGGTCGCGGTGACCCGGCGGCGGGCGATGCTGTTGGCCCGTTGCTGGATGGCCGGGGCCGGATCCTCCTGCGCAGCAACCGGTACGACGGCCTGGTGCAAGCGCCGGCGCAGGTCCTCGGGGTTCATCGCCAGGCCTCCTTGCTCAGGGCGGGATCGTCGCGCAGCTTGGCCAGCGCGCGACTCGACTGGCTCTTCACGGTGCCGGTGCTGCAGCCGAGGATCCGCGCGGTCTCGAGCTCCGACAGGTCCTCCAGGTAGCGCAGCACGATCACGGCACACATCCGCCGCGGCAGCCGGCCGAGTGC
Source organism: Kribbella italica (assembly GCF_014205135.1). Classification (NCBI taxonomy): domain Bacteria; kingdom Bacillati; phylum Actinomycetota; class Actinomycetes; order Propionibacteriales; family Kribbellaceae; genus Kribbella; species Kribbella italica. Next base: position 6,549,877 of record NZ_JACHMY010000001.1, on the reverse strand, counting down.
TTCGAGGAGGACGGCGTTCTCGTGCAGGACGTCGTACCCGCCGTCAGCGACGGCATACGGGACGGAATCGGTGGGGATCTCCCATCGACTCCGCTTCACCCGCCACCAGGCACGGTGGGTGTTCACCAACGATCGACGGACGTAGTAGTGCGGGTTCTCGGCCTTGATCTTCGACCACGACAACCAGCAGCGGGCCAGCGTCGTCTGCAGCAGGTCCTCGGCGAGACCGCGGTCCTGGGTCAGCAGGTACGACATCCGCAGCAGGCCGTCGTACCGCTCGGCGACGTACGCGCTGAACTCGGCGGCGGAGTCGTCCACCCGGCGCGTGGCCGCGCCGATCCACACCCCCGGCTCAGAGAACGTCTCCCCCTGCATGACTCCAAAGAGTCCGAAGACTCCTCAGAGGTTGCATCGGTCAGCCGAGCTCGGCGGCGTACCAGGGTTTGATGACGCCGTCGATGATCGCGAGGCGCTCGTCGAACGGGACGAACGCGGACTTCATCGCGTTGATCGCGAACCAGCGGAAGTCGGCCAGGCCGTAGCCGAAGGCGTCGGCGAGCAGCGCGAGCTCGCGGGTCATCGACGTACCGCTCATCAGGCGGTTGTCGGTGTTGACCGTGACCCGGAAGCGGAGCTTGGTGAGCAGACCGATCGGGTGGTCGGCGATGGACTCGGCCGCGCCGGTCTGCAGGTTGCTGCTCGGGCACATCTCGAGCGGGATCCGGCGGTCGCGCACGTACGCCGCCAGCCGGCCGAGCTCGACGCTGCCGTCGGCATTCTCGGTGATGTCGTCGATGATCCGGACGCCGTGGCCGAGCCGGTCGGCGCCGCACCACTGGATCGCCTGCCAGATCGACGGCAGGCCGAAGGCTTCGCCGGCGTGGATGGTGAAGTGCGCGTTCTCGCGCTGCAGGTACTCGAACGCGTCCAGGTGCCGGGTGGGCGGGTAGCCCGCCTCGGCGCCGGCGATGTCGAAGCCGACGACTCCCGCGTCGCGGTAGGCGACGGACAGCTCGGCGATCTCCATCGAGCGCGCCTGGTGCCGCATCGCGGTCAGCAGCTGGCGGGCGACGATCGGGCGCTCGGCGTTCGCCATGCCGTGCTCGAAGCCTTCGCGGACCGCGTTGACGACCTGCTCCAGGCTGAGCCCGGCGGTCAGGTGCTGCTCGGGCGCGTAGCGGATCTCGGCGTACACGACGCCGTCCGCGGCCAGGTCCTGCACACACTCGCTCGCGACCCGGCTGATCGCGGCGGCGTTCTGCATCACCGCGACGGTGTGGTCGAAGGTCTCCAGGTACCGCTCCAGCGAGCCGGAGTCGGCCGACTCGACGAACCACTCGCCGAGCTCACCGGCATCGGTCCGCGGCAGCCGGTGCCCGATCTCCTGGGCCAGCTCGACGATCGTCGCGGGCCGCAAGCCGCCGTCCAGGTGATCGTGCAGCAGCACCTTCGGCGCCGCGGTCAACTGCTCGGGAGTGATCATCGGCCCATCTTGGCATCCTGGGTGATCTTGAAGACCGGTACGCCGGGCGCGACCTGCAGCAGCGTCTCGAGCGAGGAGTTCTTGTCGACGTCGCCCTCGAAGAAGGCGCCGACCTCCCAGGCCCACTTCTTGAGGTAGACCCGCAGGATCTCGGGCTTGTCGGCGTCGGCCAGCTCGACGGCGTGGAACACCTCGGTCCTGCGACCGATCCGGAGCCGGGCCTCGGGGGTGGCGCGTAGGTTCTTGACCCACTGGACGTGACCGCGCGGGGCGACCAGGTACGGCTGGCCGTCGAGCGTCATCAGGTTGACCGGCGTACTGCGCCACTCGCCGGACTTGCGGCCCTTGACCGACAGGACCCGGCTGCCCATCAGGCTGATCCCGGCCTTGGTCATGGCGGCGACGAGCCGGTTGAAGACCCGCATGCTGCCCTGGCCGGAGGTGATCACGCGGTTCTTGTCGTACGTCTGCTTCATGGCGGTGAGCCTTTCTTGGCGAGAAAGCGAGAGCGGTGCTCTCTGTTGTGACCAGTGAACACTTTCGGGTGATCCTTGTCAAGAGCACTGCTCTCGCTTTAGTGCAGTGATCATGGCAGACTGCGGGTCATGAACGCCGGACGTACCGCACGCGACAGGGCCCGGGCCGAGCTGACCCAGGAGATCAAGGACACCGCGCGCCGCCAGCTCGCCACCGACGGGGCTGAGCGGCTGTCGCTGCGCGCGGTCTCGCGGGAGCTGGGGATGGTGTCGTCGGCGCTGTATCGGTACTTCCCCAGTCGGGACGACCTGCTGACGGCGCTGATCATCGACGCGTACGACGCGCTGGGGAGTGCGGTGGAGAAGGCTGCGGCTGGGGTCCTGGGGGGTGGGGTGCCGGGTGCTGGGGTGGATGGGGTGCCGGGTGCTGGGGTGGAGAGGGCGCCGGCGCGTGCTGGGGCGGAGCGGGCGCCTGCGAGCGCTGGGGCGGGTGCGCCTCGGGAGGCTTGGCTGGCGGCGAGCCGGGCGGTGCGTCGGTGGGCGGTCGAGCATCCGCACGAGTACGCGCTGATCTACGGGTCGCCGGTGCCGGGGTACAGCGCGCCGCAGAGCACGGTCCAGCCCGCGTCGCGGGTGGCGGTGTGCCTGCTCGGCGTACTGCAGCGGGCTCAGGAGGCCGGCGTACTGGTGGTGCCTGGCGAGGCCGCCGAGCCCTCGGATGCGTTGGTGGCTCAGCTGCAGCCGCTCGAGGAGTTCGCGCCCGGCGTACCGAGGGCTGTGTTGCTGCGGACCGGGATGATCTGGGCGCAGCTGTTCGGGCTGGTCAGCTTCGAGCTGTTCGGGCAGTTCGTCGGGACCTTCGATCCCGCGGACGAACTGTTCGAGGCGGCGATCGCTTCGCACGCCGCGTTTCTCGGGCTAGGCGAAGGCGTCCGGGAGCGGTAGCTCGAGGGCGCGCTGGACGCGGCGGACGTACTGCTCGCGCGGGATCTCGGCCGCGCCGAGCGTCGCCAGGTGGTCGGTGACCCACTGGATGTCGAGGACGCGCTCGGCGGCGTACTTGTCGTCGAGCAGCTCGACCAGCCCCGCGACCGCTGCCTTCGAGCCGTCGGTCTTGTGGTGGAACATCGACTCCCCGGCGAACAGGCCGCCGATCGCCACGCCGTACAGACCGCCGGCCAGCTCGTCGCCGTCCCAGGCCTCGACCGAGTGCACCCAGCCCATCCGGTGCAGCCGCGTGTACGACGCGATGATGTCCGCGTCGATCCACGAACCCGGCCGGCTCGGGTCGGCACAGGCACGGATCACGTCGTCGAACGCGGTGTTCACCCGGATCTCGAACCGCTGCCGCGCGCGTCTTAGCGAGCGGGAGGGGCTGAACCCCGCGACGTCGATCACGCCACGCTCCAACGGCGACCACCACAGCAGCGGGCCATGACTGTCCGGCATCGGGAACAGCCCCCGCCGGTACGCCGCGAGCACGGTCCCCGGCTCGAGATCCGCTCCCGCCGCGACCACGTCCCCACTCCCGGCCATCGCGACCGGCGGAAACTCCCAGACGGAGGCAGGCGGTTCAACAGGCACCCCACCATCCTCGCGCACGGCCTGGCAGGACGTACGGCGGGCAGGTGGTCGGCCGGGGCGGGACCGGCGGGCGGCCGGTCGGGCGGGCGGTTGAGCGCAGTACCGGGAACTGCTGGTGCCGGGCGGAGCTCCAGGGCGCGGTCCGGGTTGTTCCGGAGTGGCGTGTTCCAGGTGGGCACGTAGTCTTGAAGATGCGCCGCCCGCGGAGGCCGGGTGGGTGCGTAGTACCCAAGCCTCGAGGAGAACCGTGGCCGGAGTAGCAAGGTTCGTCGCCAGCAGTCTCGCGCCCGCCGCCCAGCGGTTCGCGCCGCAGGCCGCGGCCGGGATCCTCCGGCAGGTCCTGGAGATCGCGATCGACGGGTACCAGCGGTTTCCCGGCGCGGAGAAGATCGCCGAGACCAAGCTGGCCCGGTCCGACGACGATGTCGCGGTCGCGATCGAGGCCGTGATCGACCAGCACATCCGGCTCGCGGGAGTGCAGGGGTTCGTCACGAGCATCGGCGGGCTGGTGACGCTTCCGGTCGCGCTGCCGGCCAACCTGACCGGCCTGGCGATCGTGCAGGCACGGATGGTCGCGGCGATCGCGCACCTGCGGGGGTACGACCTCGGCGATCCGCGGGTGCGGACCGCGGTGATCACCTGCCTGCTCGGTGAGGACGGGGTGACGGACCGGCTGAAGAAGTCGAACCTGCCGACGTCCCCGCTCGGGATCGCGACGGCGCCGGTCTTCGACCCGGAGCTCGACCGGCTGGTCGCCGGTGAGGTGGTCGGCGAGCTGATCGCGCGGGTCAGCGGCAAGCGGATGGCGATCACGGTGACGCGGCGCGTCCCGCTGCTCGGCGGCGTGGTCGGCGGTGGGGTCGACGGCTGGTCGACGTACCGGATCGGCCAGTACGCCGACAAGAGCCTGGTCCGCCGGATCCGGCGCCCGATCGAGCCGTAGGTCCGTTCTTCGGTCCGTGCGAGGTGGCCGCTCCTCGAAACCCGGTGAAACTGTCGGCGGTCGGTGCGACGATCTGGTGGTGAGCAACCGCCGGGCCGAGCTCGGGGAGTTCCTGAAGGCGCGGCGCGCCCAGGTCGCCCCCGGTGCCGTCGGGCTGCCCGCAGGCGGCCGCCGCCGTACTCCAGGACTGCGTCGCGAGGAGCTCGCGCAACTGGCCGGCGTCGGCGTCACTTGGTACACGTGGCTCGAGCAGGGCCGGCCGATCAACGTGAGCGGCCAGGTCCTCGACGCCGTGGCGACGACGCTCGGGCTGAGCGACGTCGAACGCGAACACCTGTACCGGCTGGCCGAGGCGACACCCGCCCGCCCGCCACGCGCCGGCGTCTACGCGAACGAGCTGGTGATGGCCGAGATCGTCACCGCGCTCGACCCGCTGCCCGCGGTGATCACCAACCGGCGCTTCGACATCCTGCAGACCAACGCCGCGTTCGCCGACCTGTTCCACGACTGGCACACGCTGCCGTGCGTCCACAAGAACCTGCTCTGGTGCATCGTCACCGAGCCACTCGCCCGGCAACAGTTGCTGAACTACGACACCGAGGTCCCTTATCTGGTGGGCCGCCTGCGCTCGGCGTACGGCGAACACCTCGGCGACGCGGTGTGGGAGACCGACATCGACCGGCTGCGAGCGGTGAGCCCCGAGTTCGACGAGCTGTGGTCACGCCACGAGGTCGCCGAGTGCGCGCCACGACCACGCCACGTGCTGCACCCCGCCGCCGGCGAGCTCCACTTCACGGTGACCGAGCTCGCCGTACCGGCGCATCCTGATCTGGTGATGTTCGTCGAGACGCCGTCCGACGAGCTCACCCGGGAGCGGTTGCCTCTGACTCGGCTGACTCCGGCTGCTCGATGAAGTAGGCATCGTGACCGCCGCAGCCCCACCCCGCGCTCGCGCTCCGGCAGCCTCGGCGACGCGACCGCGGCCTAGGTGACAGCCCGTCCTTCCCACCACGACAGATCTGCGATCATCGCGGGATGCCCTTTGCTGATGAGCGGTTCGATGCTGTGGTAGTCGACTACCGGGCCTCCTGGCCGGACGAGTTTGCCGCTCTCGCCGACCAGTTGCGCGCGGTTGTCGGGCGGCTCGCTCCGACGATCGATCACGTCGGGTCCACCTCGGTGCCCGGGCTCGCGGCCAAAGGCTGCATCGACGTCCAGCTGCGGGTCGCGTCGCTCGACGAGCTGGTGGATCCGCTGACCGCTGCCGGATACCGGCTGCGGCCCGAGGTGTGGAACCGGGTTGAGGTGTCGACTGGGGTCGAGTCCCGGAAGCTCGTGTTCGCGCCGGCGGTCGGGGCCCGGACGTGCAACGTACATGTGCGGCTCGCGGGTGGGGCCAACGCGCGGTACGCCTTGCTGTTTCGCGACTACCTGCGGGCGGACGAGGCGGCGCGGGCCGGGTGGGGCGCGTTCAAGCAACGGCTGGCGGCGAGTCTGCCACGGCTGACCGACTACGGGCAGATCAAAGCGCCGGCCACTGCCGTACTGATGACCGGCGCCGAACGCTGGGCCGCGCAGACCGGTTGGAGCCCGAGTTAGCCGGCGAAGGCCTCAATCCACCAGGTACCGGCCAGCAGTCCGGTGGCCGGCACCTGTGAGGTGTGAGTAACCAGCTAGCCCGCTAGGGCTTGGACTACTCGGCTGGCGGCGGGTTTGCCCAGTTGCTTCGACATCCAGACGCTCGTGGCGACGAGCTTTTCGAGGTCTACGCCGGTTTCGATGCCCAGGCCGTCGAGTTGCCAGACGAGGTCTTCGGTGGCGAGGTTGCCGGTGGCGGACTCGGCGTACGGGCAACCGCCGAGGCCGCCCGCTGAGCTGTCGACGACGGTGACGCCTTCGCGGAGGGCCGTGAGGGTGTTGGCGAGCGCCTGGCCGTACGTGTCGTGGAAGTGGACGGCGAGCTGGTCGACGCCGACGCCGGCCTTTTGGAGCCCGCTGATCAGGTCGACGACCTGGCCGGGGGTGGCGACGCCGATGGTGTCGCCGAGGGAGAGTTCGTGGCAGCCGAGGTCGGCGAGGCGCTTGGTGACGGCGACGACCTGGCCGACCGGTACGTCGCCCTCCCACGGGTCGCCGTAACACATCGAAACGTAGCCGCGGACCGCGAGACCGGCCGCCAGCGCGCGCTCGACCGTCGGCGTGAACATCGCGAACTGGTCGTCGAGCGTCGAGTTCAGGTTCTTCTGCGCGAACGTCTCGGTCCCACTGGCGAAGATCGCGATCTCCCGGACGCCGGCTTCGAGGGCGCGGTCGAGACCGCGTTCGTTCGGGACCAGAACAGGCGCCCGTACGGCGTCCGGCAGCTCGATCAGCTTCAGCAGCTCCGCCGCGTCGGCCAGCTGGGGAACCCACTGGGGATGCACGAAGCTGGTCGTCTCGATCGTCGTCAGCCCCGCGCCGGCGAGCCGCCGGACGAACTCGGCCTTCACGGCGACGTCCACGATCGCGTCCTCGTTCTGCAACCCGTCCCGCGGCCCGACCTCGTAGATCGTCACCCGCTCCGGCAGCCCGTCGACCGTCGCCCGCTGCGGCTTCCGCACCCTTGCCTCCATCCCGGGCCCGCCGTACGGCGAACCTCTGCTCGGCACGTCCTGGGACTCGTCGTCCGTCCGCTCGTGCCTGTCGTCCGGGCCAACCGGTGGGCCGGCCCTCGCTGCCTCGGGCCCACCGGTCGGCCGGCCTCTGGCGTTGCCCGGGCGCGTCGACCAGGTGGCCGGGTGCTCGGTCCTGCTGCTCGCGCCGGACCGGGAGGGGTTTCCTCCGATGCCGGCGGGTTCTCCCCCAGAATGGCTCGTGATGACAACTCTGGCCGACATTCTGCGCGGGATCGAGCAGGGCGTCTTCCCTGCCCCCGACCTGACCACGTCCGTCGTCCCGGCGCCGTCGGCGCGCGACACCTGCGTGATCGGCCTGACCGGGCACCTCGTCGTCGCCGCGGACGTCCCGCCGGAGTGGATCGCCGAGCACCTCGACCCGACCGACCTGGCCGCGCCGCTCAACCCGCCGTTCCTGCACGCGCTCGAACAGTTCACCGGCCGCGAGGTCAACGGCATCGACGCGATGCTGCTCGCGCCGGCGCTCACCGACGACTCCGAGCGCGCCGAACTGCTCGCGGGACTGACGCCGTTCACCGACGAGTCGCACCCGAGGATCCGGCGGGCTCGGCGTTATCGCGATGAGGTCCGAGCCTACACGACGTCCAGTGGCGGTCTGGTGCTCACCGGTCTCGGCCTGGCCGGTCGGCAGGAGGTCGCCTTGGAGGTGCTCGAGAGCTCCCGAGGGCGAGGCGTCGGGCGCCAACTGGCCCAAGCGGCCCGAGCCCTGGTACCGGCCGGGACGCACATCTGGGCCCAGGTCACACCGGGCAACGCCGCATCCCTACGCATGTTCCTGGCCGCCGGATACGTACCGGTTGGCTCAGAGGCCTTGCTGGTGCGGTGAGTGAGGTTGCTCGTCAGGCCGGGCGTGGGGGGCGGTGGTACGTCGGGGTCGTGCCGCTGTAGAGGTCGCCGCGGTAGACGCCGTGGATGATCTCGGACTCGTAGCCGTTGAGTTCGGGCATGCCGAGGGTGCGGGCGACTTCGAGCTCGGCTGCGGCGTCGTACGGGACGCGGACGAACTGGATCGAGAACGGCGCCGGGCCCGGTGCGTCGGGGACGCCTTCGAGGATGACGTAGACGGGGGTGGTGTCGCCGAGGCTGTTGCCGACGCTGCCGGTGTTGAACAGGGTGCGATCGAGGTCGACCTCGTAGTAGGCGTCGTGGGTGTCGCCGTACCCGACGACGGTCGGTCGTGGGCCGTCACCGGTCGCCGGGGTGTTCTCGAACATGTCGAGGAACTCCTGCTCGTCGTGGTCGAACCTGACCCGGTGGTGGACCGTGCTTGCGGAGGCGTGGAACAAGCGGATCTGGCGACCGCTGAGGGCGAAGTCGTGGCAGAACGGGAGTCCGCGCAGCCACTTCCACTGGTCCTCGCGGAGCTCGTTCTTCCACCAGCGCATGCCCTCGTTGTCGACGGTGCGGTCCGGGTCGGGGAGGAAGTCGTCCCAGTTGCCGAGGATGTTGACCTCGCAGACCTCTTGGCAGCGGTCGACCACGGCTTGCCCGCGCGGGCCTTTGCCGACGTAGTCGCCCAGGTTGAAGATGCGCCGGATCCCGCGCGACTCGATGTCGGCGAGCACTGCCTCCAGTGCGGTGAGGTTGCCGTGGACGTCGGAGATCAGGGCGATACGTTCCAAGGGCATACGGCAATCTTCCGTGGTCTGAAGGGTCGTCGGGCGAGCGGGTCACGGGTTGCTGCCGGTGGGGCCTGCGGGGGCGGGGGTGGACTCGGCGCTGGAGGACTTGGTGGGCTTGGGGCGGCGGGAGGTGCTCCAGCCTCGACCCCCGCCGCCCGTGCCGGAGGTGGGAGTACCGCCGCCTGGTTCGCCTGCTGAGTGGGCCGCAGCGCCGGCCAGTGCGCCGCCGGCCTTCTTCGTACCGCTCATCGCAGCGCCGCCGGCGGCCAGGCCGACGCCGATGGCGCCGGAGGCTGCGCCCTTCAAAGCGCCGCCGCCACCTCCTCCACCGCCCCCACCTCCGCCGCCGCTGCGGCCGCCTCCACCGCCGGACCTGGCGCCCAAGGAGCCTCGGCCGGCGTTGATCGCGCCGGAGGCCAGGCCGCCCGGGTCCGCCAGGGTGGCGCCGCTGCCGGCGGCTCCGCCGGCTACAGCCGCGGTGACCGGTACGACGAGGCGGAGCAGCGCGGGCAGGGCGAACACGGCGAGGAGCATCATCATCAGCCCGCCCATCGCGTTGACGAGGGTGTTGCCGGTCTGCTGCCGCAGGCCCGCGTCGGTCATCTTGATCGCGGCCGCGTAGACGAGTGCGGCGGCGGGTTTGTAGGCGACGAAGGCCAGCACCCAGCCGCAGTACTTGCGGAACCAGGCCTTGCCGACCTCCGTGTTCGTCGCCGCCGCGGCGAGCGGGAACGTTCCGGCGAGGAGGACGAGCATCGCGGAGCGGATCAGTAGCAGGATCACCTGGACGACGGACGCCATGAACACCGCGACGGCGAAGAACATCGCGGCGACCAGCGGGAAGTCGGCGGTCGCCTTGGACAGGCTGATGCCTTGGAACAACGCTTCTCCGACCGCCTTGTCGGAGGCTGAGTCGAAGCGTGCGTCCTTGATGATGGCCAGCGAAACGCCGTCCGAGATCTCCACCAGGAGCTGGATGACCGCCGTACCGGCGCCGGCGACCAGGACGAAGGTCAGGGTCGACTTGAGCAGGTCGCGGAGGGGTTCGGCGCGCTGCTCCCAGGCCGTGCGCATCCCGGCGATGATGACCGCGATCACGAAGACCGTGATCGAGAGGGTCATCGTGTGGCCGTGCAGGAGGGCGACCGGTTCGCTGGGGGTCCAGGTGCTGCCTTGCTGGGTGGCGATCGCGGCGGGCTGGACCTGTTCGTTCGTGATCCAGAACGTCGAGACCGCCTGCAGGCCGGACGTCGCGAGGTCACCGAGCTTGGCGGCGAGGAGATCGAACTGGCTGGTCACCATCGAGGCGAAGCCCTCTTTGATGCCGCACGGCACATCCACTGGGCTGCACATCAGAGTCCCTTCCAGGTGACGAAGTCGTCGAGGTCGCGGTGCTGGGAGAACGGGGCGCCGAACTGGCCGCCCTGTGTGGGCGGGACGACGCGCCAGTCGTCGTCGTGCCAGACGAGGGTGAGGTTGGCGCTCATGTACTCCTCCTCGACGGGGAGGGCGAGTACGACGGTGACGCGGTCTTTCGTTGCGTCGAGGATTCTGTAGCCGGCCAGTTGGGCTGCCGCTCCGTCTGTCGGTTCTTCGGACTTGAGCTTGGTGAGGAGGGCGGTGGTGTCGGGGCCGGGGAGCATGAGTTTCTTGGTGGTGGGGATGGCCTGGCGCTGGTCACCGAGGGCGGCGATCGCGTTGTAGGCGGCGTAGACGGCGCCGGTTGGTGAGTGGGCGAAGCATCTTCTGAAGCCGTCGTTGTCCGTTGTGGTGGGGCCGTAGGTGGTTGAGCGGGGGACTACTACTCGGCGGCTGACTTCCCAGGCGTCTGCTGGTGGGGGCTTGGTGGGGATGGTTTGGTCGCCGTCGGGGAGATCGCAGGTGGCTGAGGTTTGTGGTGGTGCGGCCGGGGAGGTCGCGGGGGTTGAGGCCGCTGCGGCCGGAGGGAAAACAGTCGAAGACGAGTTGCCGGGCTCCGTGGTGACCGAGGTGCTGTCGGCGGGTGGCGAGTAACTGCCACCGGTCGCGTCGGAGGGCTCGCCGGTGAAGATCAGGAGGGCGCCGCAGACGAGGATGGCGCCGATGACGATCGCGGCGGCGACGAAGCCTCGGGTGTAGTGCGAGCTGGCTTCCTGGTCGGTCATCTGGGGCCCCCGGTCGGTGTGGCGGTGCTGGAGGTTCTAGGCTGGCAAAGATCGGGGGACCGCCGCGGAAGTTATCCACAGGCGGGGCAAGTTACGGCGTGGAGCGGTGGCGGTCACGCTCGGAAATCCTTCGATCGTGTCTCGACCTGTAGCCGATAGGTCACCCCGTGTAGCGAAGTGACCTAGTCAGCTAATAGAGTCCGCGCATGACCATCGCGCCTACGCTTAGCTCGCCCCTAGCGCTCGCCGATGCAGAACCCACTCCCGTCGCCGAACCCTGGGACAGCGACGTGATCACCGCGTACGGCCTGCTGCGTGAAGCAGCAGCCGAACTCGATCATCTGATGCGCCATTCCCTGAAGCGCAGTGGTCTGCAAATGGCAATGTTCGAACTGTTGCTGCGGCTTGCCCGTAGCCACGGGGAGAAGCAGCGTCTCACCTCACTCGCCCGGGAGTTGACCGTCACCACCGGCGGCATCACCCGGCTGGTCGACCGCGCCGAGAACCTCGGTCTGGTACGCCGGGAGCCCTGTCCCGACGATGCCCGCGGTTCGTTCGCGGTTCTCACGGAGGAAGGAAAGCGACGGCTGCGCGAAGCGCTGCCCGACCACCTCCTGGAGATCGACAGCCTGTGGATGTCCCAGCTGGCCGACGAGCGCGAGCTCGTGCTCGGCCGGCTCCGGCGGGTGCGGGACAACGCCCGTCGCTGGCCCAACGGCCGACCTGGCCTCCCGCCGGTCGCCCCCAACCGCAACTGACCCGTATTACCCGCTCCTAACGGATGTGGCGCCCGGCTGGTGCCGGGCGCCACCGAGCGGGACAGTTGACCTGTGAACCAGCCTCAGGTCCCGACCGGCCAGCGCGGCACCACCGCCGGCTCGACCGGTCTTCGCACCGGCAGCGCGTCGGAGGCGGTTCCACCGCAGTACCTCCCGCCGCAGCACCCGGGTGACAACTCCCCGCGTCGCAGTGGCTTGCTGATCCGCGCGGCACTCGGCGGCGTTCTCGCCGCCGTCGCAGGCCTCGCCGCCGGTAGCGTCGCCGCCGCCCTGCTCGGCACCCGTCAGACTCCCGTGGTCGCGATCGGCTCGGCCTTCATCGACCGCGTGCCGCCGTGGCTCAAGGACCTGGCGATCTCCCTGTTCGGCACGCACGACAAGACCGCGCTCCGGGCCGGCATCCTGGTCGTGCTGCTCGCCTTCGCCGCCGTCGGCGGCATTCTCGCCGTACGCCGGTACGTCGCGGGCGCGGCCGTGGTCGTCGTCCTGGCCGGCATCGCCGTGATCGCCGCCGCGACCAGGCCCGACTCCGGCCAGACCGGGTTCGTGCCGTCGATGGTCGCCGGGATCACCGCGCTCCTGCTGCTCCGGCTGTTCGCGAACCGCCTGGCCGGTCTCCTCACCGACCCCGACGACGGCGTCAGCCGGCGCGGATTCCTCCAGCTCTCCGCGGGTGTCGCCCTCGGCACCGTCGCGGTCGGTGCCCTGGGCAAGGTTGCCGGCGGCCACCGGGCCGCGGTTGCCGAGGCGCGCGAAGGGCTCGGGATCCCGGCGCCGCCGAGCCTCGACCCGCCGGCCGGCGTACAGGCTCCCGGTGCGGTCGCGTGGGCGACGCCGAACGAGGACTTCTACCGGATCGACACCGCGCTCTCGGTGCCGCTGATCATGCCGTCCGACTGGCGGCTGAAGATCCACGGCATGGTCGATCGCGAGCTCGAGCTGAGCTTCGCCGACCTGCTGGAGCGCAAGGTCGTGCACAAGTGGGTGACGCTGACCTGCGTGAGCAACGAGGTCGGCGGCGACCTGATCGGCAACGCGCTGTGGTCCGGTGTCCTGCTGAAGGACCTGCTCGCCGAGGCCCGCCCCTCGAAGGACGCGGACGCGATCCTCTCGACGTCGAAGGACGGTTTCACCGCCGGTACGCCGATCAGCACGCTCACCGACGACCGGCAGTCGATGCTCGCGTTCGCGATGAACGGCGAGCCGTTGCCGCTGGAGCACGGGTTCCCGGTCCGGATCGTCGTACCGGGCCTGTACGGGTACGTGTCGGCGACGAAGTGGCTGACCGACATCGAGGTGAGCCGGTTCGACCAGTTCGAGGCGTACTGGACGCCGCGCGGCTGGGACGAACTCGGGCCGATCAAGCTGTCGTCGCGGATCGACGTCCCGCGGTCGAAGGCGTCGAGCGGTCAGGTCACCGTCGCCGGTGTCGCGTGGGACCAGCATGTCGGCGTCTCGAAAGTCGAGGTCCGCGTGGACGGCGGCCCGTGGCAGGAGGCGACGCTGGCGGCCGACCCGTCGACCGACACCTGGCGGCAGTGGCACTGGAGCTGGGAGGCCCCGCAGGGCAACCACGTTCTGCAGGTGCGCGCATTCGATGCCAAGGGCAACCCTCAGGTCGAGAGCCAGGCCCCGCCCGCGCCGAACGGCTCGACCGGCCTGCACAGCGTGGACGTCAAGGTCGGCTGACCGCGTCCAGCACCATCGGCAAGAACGTGTGCTCGAGCGAGCCGGCCGGTACGGCGTCCGGTTCGAGCAGGCTCTGGGCGCGCGCGCCCTCGTGCACGGCGATCACCAGGCGCACGAACTGATCGGCGGGCACGCTCAGGCGTAGGTCGCCGGTCCGGGTGATCTCCTCGACCAGCTCGGTCAGACGTTGACGGAAGACCGTGCGCTGCCGGATCAGCGCGTCGGCCGCCTCGGGACTGCGCAGCGCGTGCAGAGTGAACTCCGTGGAGATCAGGTGCCACTGCCGCTGATCGGGCGCGGCGTCGTCCAGCAGGCCGAGTACGGCGTCGAGCAGCGTGCCCGGCTGGGTCGCCAGTTCCGGCAGCAGCGCGGTGATCTGCTCCAGCAGGCGATCGGTCATCGCCTCGAACAGCGCCAGGACCAGCTCGTCCTTGGAGCCGAAGTTCGAGTAGAAGGCGCCGCGGGTGAACCCGGCGCGCTCGCAGATGTCCTCGACCGCGGCGCCGTGGAACCCGCGCTCGGCGAACACCTCCAGCGCGCCCTCGAGCAGGCGGGCCCGGGTGGCTGAACGGCGGCGCTTCGGGGTTTCCATGATCAGTAGGATACAGTTCTGTATTGGATACACAAACGTATTGAGTTTCGGGACGGGGTCACAGCGATGCAGCTCAGGGCTTACGCGATCAGCGTGCGCGGTCCGCACGCGCCACTGCTGGACGCGACGTCGGTCGACGTCAGCGATCACGAGCTGGTGCTGCTGACCGGCTACCCGGGGCCCGGCCACGTCGCGGCGTCGCTTGCGCTCTCCGGGCGGCTCGTGCCCGACGGCGGCGAGGTGAAGCTCGACGGCAAGGGCGATCTCGCCGTACTGCGAAGGCGCGTGGCCGTGGTCGACGCGCCGGGCATCACCGAGCCGGACGACGCACTGCCGGTGAAGTCCGTGGTCGGCGAGGAGCTCGCGATCGCCGGGCGGAAGGCCGGCGGGAAGGCCGTGCAGGCCTGGCTGGAGTCGCACGAGGCGGCCGAGCACGCGGACACGCGGTTCGAGCACCTGCCGGTCGACGTACGGACGCGGCTGCTGGCGGAGCTGACGGTCGCACGGCCCGAGGTCAACGTGGTGATCCTGACGATGCCGGACCGGTTCGGCGGGGATCCGCACAGCTGGTACGGCGTGGGGAAGGAGCTGGCGTCGCGCGGTTACGCGGTGCTGGTGACGTGTGCGGACGCGTCGGCGCGGTTGCTCGGCGTACCGGCTGCGCAGATGGGTGCGGTGAACCAGCCCGACCCGGTGAAGGTCGAGCCGTTGAAGGTCGCACCCGAGACGATCGAGGAAGACGAGGACCAGGCATGACCGCCGTCCGGATGGCCCTGAGCGAACTGCGTCGGCTGACCGCGGGGCGGTTGCCGAAGCTCGCGGTGGTGGCGCTGCTGTGCGTCCCGATGCTGTACGGCGGGCTGTACCTGTACGCGAACCACGACCCGTACGGGCGGCTCGACAAGGTCCCGACCGCGGTCGTCGTCGAGGACACGGGCACGAAGCTGTCGACTGGCGAGAAGCTCGCGGTCGGGCCGCAGGTCGCCGACGAACTGGTGAACTCGAAGAGCTTCGACTGGCACCGGGTCGACCGGGCGGAGGCGACGGCGGGGGTGTCGGACGGGCGGTACGAGTTCGCGCTGGTGCTGCCGAAGACGTTCTCGGCGGATCTCGCGTCGAGCGCGGAGTTCACGCCGCGGCAGGCGATGCTCGAGCTGACCACGAACGACGCGAACAACTACCTCGCGCACACGATCGCGAACCAGGTCGTCGCGCAGGTGACCAAGACCGTCGCGGCGCAGGTGAGCGAGACGGCGGCCTCGAAACTCCTGGCCGGGTTCAGCACGATCCACGGGCAGATCAGCCAGGCGGCGACCGGCGCGGGCCAGCTCCAGAGCGGGCTGACGTCGGCGAACACCGGTGTGATCAAGCTGCAGACCGGGGCGACGCAGCTGAACACCGCGCAGAAGCAGCTGTCGGCCGGAGCGACCAAGCTGTCGACCGGGCTGACCTCTGCGGGTAAGGGCGCCGGCGAGCTGGCAACGGGCGCTGGGCAGCTGAGCAGCGGGCTCGGGACCTTGAAGACGAAGACGGCCGGCTTGCCGGCGCAGACCAAGCAGCTGGCCACCGGTGCGGATCAAGTTGCCGATGGCAACGAGAAGATCGCGGACGTCGGCCGGCAGGTGGCGACCGCGTCGAGCACGCTGCTGACCGACCTGACCACGCTCGACGCCGGGCTCGCGCAGCGGCTGAAGCAGCAGGGGTTCACGCAGGCGCAGATCAACCAGGTCCTGGCCGAGACCGCCAAGCTGCGGACGCCGGTCGTCACGGCGAACACCAAGATCCAGTCGACCTCGAAGCAGCTCAACCAGCTGGCGACCGGTGCGCGGAAGGTGTCCAACGGCGCGGCGGCGCTGAGCTCCGCGACGCCGGCGCTCACGTCGGGCATCAGCAGCGCGGCTGCTGGCGCTGCGAAGGTCAACACCGGTGCCACACAGCTGAAGACGGGCGTCGGCCAGCTGCAGACGGGCGCCGCGCAGCTCGCGACCGGTGAGCAGCAGGCCGTGACCGGGCAGGGACAGCTGCTGACCGGTGTCAACGGCCTGGCGACGGGCGTCAACAAGCTGAAGACCGGGGCGACCCAGCTCAACACCGCACTCACCAACGGCGCGAAGCAGATTCCCGACCCGTCGCCTGAGGCTCGCAAGGCCGTCGCCGAAACGCTCGGCGCGCCGGTCGGCCTGAAGAACACCTCGCAGGCGACCGCCGACAGCTACGGCGCCGGACTCGCGCCGTTCTTCCTCAGCCTGTCCTGCTGGATCGGCGCGTACGTGCTGTTCCTGCTCGTCCGGCCGCTGTCGCCGCGCGGCCTGGCCGCGCTGCAGTCCCCGCTCCGCGTCGCGCTCGGCGGCTGGCTCCCGCCCGCCCTCTTCGGCGCGATCCAGGCCGCCCTGGTCTTCACCGTCGTGATCATCGGCCTCGGCATCGACGCCACCCACCCGTGGCTCACCGCCGGGTTCCTGATGCTGACGTCGATCACGTTCGTCGCGATCCTGCACGCCCTGTCGGCCTGGTTCGGTGCCATCGGCAAGTTCCTCGGCCTGGTCCTGATGGTCATCCAGCTCGTCAGCGCCGGCGGCACGTTCCCGTGGCAGACGATCCCCGCACCTCTGTACGTCTTCCACCACGTGCTACCGATGAGCTACGCGATCGACGGCGTACGGCATCTCATGTACGGCGGCCCCGGCGTCTCCCTCGGCAAGGACCTCCTCGTCCTGACCGCCTGGCTGCTCGCCGCCCTGCTCGCCTCAACCCTCGCAGCTCGCAAGCAACGCGTCTGGGTAGCCAAGAAACTCCAGCCGGAAATCGCCCTCTAGCCGAGCGAGAGCCGACCGTTCAGTCGGCAAGTGCCTGGTGGAGGCGGACGAGGTTTTCCTCGACGGGGTTGAGCGCGTTCAGGGTCAGGTGGGGGACGGTGAGGGGTGGGTACTCGGTGCGCATGCGTTCGACGTGGGGCCAGGGGACCTCGTGCCAGCCGGGGATGTTGCGGCGGCGGGTGGTGAGGCGGCGGTGGTGTTCTGGTTCGTCGGGGCAGATGCACTCGACGATCAGGGCGCGGGCGTCGTGCTGGGTGGCCAGGGTCTGCCAGCGGGTGGCGGTGGCGTCGTTGATCAGGCAGTCGACGATGGCGGACTGGCCGAGCATGAGTTGGCGGGTGATCAGGGTGGTGAGCAGGTCGTAGTACATGGCGAGCAGGGTGGGGCGGTCCAGGCCTGTCAGTACGCCGTGGGGTTTGAGGGCGCCGAGGAGCCAGTCGCCGGAGAAGGCGGGGGTGGACAGGTCGCGGGCCAACTGGTCGGCGGCGGTGGATTTGCCGGTGGCGGGTAGGCCGGTGATGGCTATGAGGGTTGGTGGGGGCACGTCACCGGTCTACCCGGGTGGGCAAGTCACAGGCGGAGGTGCCAGGTGGTGGGGGTGCGGATGCCGGGGCGGATTTCGCCGGTGATCAGGGTCAAGCCGTTGGTGTGGGGGACGGCGGGGGTGGTGACTTGGGACGGGCCGGGGAAATGGCCGGTGGTGGTCCAGCGGTTGGCTTCGTACTGGAGGAGCTCGGTGTTGAAGCCGGTGTGGTGGTCGTAGATCCAGGTGATGACGTTCTGGTGCTCGGTCCACGCGGGGGAACCCACGGGAGCGGCGTCGCGGAGGGCGGTGTGGTGCTGGATCTTGTTCCAGCGGGTGATGTCCTTGTCGCCGCCCAGGACGAGGAGGCCCTTGCGGGTGGGGTGGGCTTGGCCCGCGGTGACGCAGAAGGGGAGGTCGGGGAGGCGGGTCCAGCGGGATCGCCTGGGGTCGTAGGCGTAGGCGTCCTTATGGAACGTCCACGACTTGTCCGCGGCTTGGGAACGGCCGCTGAGGAGGTAGAAGTTGCCGTGGGCCGCGGTGCCGACGGCAACGGTGCGGGGTGGGCCGGGCCATGGGGGCAGGGCTTTCCAGCCTCGGGAGAGGTTGGCGAGGTCGAGGGCGTAGAAATCGGGGCCTTCGGCAACATAAACAGTCGTGCCGACGAGGCCGGCGACGGCGTACGACGTGGGCCGCGGTAGGGGTGGGAGGTCGCGACGGGTGCCGTTCGGCTGGAGGAGGACGACGTCGGCGAACTTGTCGGCGGGCTTGAGGGCGGTCGCGTTCGGGCCGCCTCGGTAGCCTTCGCCGCCGATCACCAGTACGCCGTACGGGGTGCTGAGGCAGGCCGAGTAGGCGATGGCGTCGGGGAGCTGGATCGGGTCCGACCAGCGGGTGGCGCCGGGGCTCAGGGTGAAGAGCTCGTTCCAGTAGACCTTGCCGAGCGTGGTGGGGCGGTTCGAAGTGAGCGCCGGTTCGGGGAAGTTGGCGCCGCCGCCGACCAGGAGGTGGCCGCGGTGTGAGCCGGCGATCGGGCCGGCCAGGCCTAGTTGGGTCCAGTAGGGCTTGGCGACGGGGATGGCGGGGTGCCAATCGACGCGGTTCGGCGGGAGGTCGGGGAGGCGCGTCCAGGTGCCGGGCGACCCGGCTGTGCCGGGTGCCGGGGTCGCGTGTGCGGTGGAGGGGGCGAGGAGCGGGGCCGTCGCGGTGGCGAGGCCGGCGGCCAGCAAGCTGCGGCGGGCCGGGCGCCGGGTGCTCGTCGAAGCGCTCATCGGTCCAGGTCCTTCAGGGGGATGCGGCGGAAGGTGATGGTTTCGTTGGCGCTGAAGTCACCGGTTTCGTAGAGCAGGCCGATGGTGCCGCGGTCGAGGGAGACCAGGTCCGAGTACGCCGCGGGGAGGCCGGAGATGGCGAGGGACGACTGCCAGGTGACGCCTTGGTCCTTGCTCGTGCGGATCGTCATCGCGGCGCGGGCGGCCGGGTCGGCGGGGCCGGAGTACAGGAGGGTGTTGCCGACGGCGAGGACGCTGGCCTGGACGACCGGGCCGATGAGCGTGGCCTGGGGGCGGAACGGCTTGTCGAGGGTCTTGCCGCCGTCGGAGGAGTAGGCGTCGGCTCTCGTGCCGGGGGCGGTGCCGTTGTGCTCGCGGGTGTTGAAGTAGACGCGGCCGTCGGGGAGCTGGGCGGCGGTCGACTCGTTGACGTTGAGGTAGCCGTCGGGGTTGTCGTCGACGTACCCGATCTGCCAGGTGCGGCCGCCGTCGTCGGAGTACAGGCTGTGGCCGCCGTAGTACTTGGCCTCGGCGCCGGTGTCGGTCGAGCCGGCCGGCGGGGCGATGGAGTGGTTGGCGGGGACGACGAGACGCCCTGATCTCAGGGCGATCGCGTGGCCGGGGGTGGTCGCGTACCAGCGCCAGTTGTCGAGCTTGGTGGTGGCGGTGATCTCGGCCGGGGCGGAGAAGGTGCGGCCGTGGTCGGTGCTGCGTTGGAGGAAGACTCGTCGGGTGTCTTCGGCGCTCGCTTCGCCGCGGAGGATCTGGGCTTCGCTGACCGGGCCGTTGCGGACGCTGAGCAGGACGACGTCGCCGGTCTTCGGGTCGACGACGGGGGCGGGGTTGCCGATGGTGTTGGTGCCCTGGTCGGTGACGACCTGTTGGGGTCCCCAGGTGCAGCCGCCGTCGGTGGAGTGACGCAGGACGATGTCGATGTCGCCGGTGTCGCTCGAGCCACCGCGGCGGCCTTCGGCGAAGGCGAGGAGGGTGTCCTTGGCTTTCACGACGGCGGGGATGCGGTACGACGCGTAGCCGCCGACGCCGGACTTGAAGGGGGTGGACTCCTGGCATTTGCCTTTGTCGGCGGGTGTTGCGCCGGCGGTCAGCGTGGTCGCCAGGGTGAGAGCCAGGGCTAGGGGCAGGACGGTACGGGAGAGGTGCATGGGGGTGTCCTCACGGCGTAGGTCTGATATCTGATCTCTGGGTTGGGGTGGGTGGGGATGCGGCCGGGGAGGTCGCGGGGGCTGAGGCCGCGGCGGCCGGGAAGAGCAAAAGAAGAGTTGGGGGGGTCGAGGGGAGCGGGCGGAGGCGGGCGGGCCGGAAGCGGATGCGGGGCCGGGGGCGGAAGCGGGGCGGGACGGGGCGGAGGTGCGGCGGGGTTATTCGGAGGCGTCGCGGAGCATGGCTGCTCGGACTCTTACGTCGTTGAAGTGGTCTTGCATGCGTTGGACTGCTTCGAGGGGTTCGCCGGACTGCAGGGCCTCGACGATGCGGAGGTGGACCGCGGCGCGGCCGGCCTCGGTGGGGGCGGGGATGGCGTCGCCGAGGCGGACGAAGATCTCCCAGAAGAGCTCGATCAGGTTGTCGACGAGCGGGTTCTGCAAACCCTTGTAGAGGGTGAGGTGGAAGGCCCGGTCGACCTCGATCGTCTCCTGGCCGGCGGCTTCGAGCTCGGCCATCTTGCCGGCCAGGCGGGTGCACTCCGCCAGCTCTTCGCTGTCGGGGCGGCGGGCGACCGCCGGCATCAGGCCGACCTCCATCGCCTCGCGGGCGGTGAGGATCTCCTCCAGTGCCATACCGGGCGCGGCCAGTCCGTACGGGAGTTGCTCGATCAGCGGACGGAAGGAGAACGTCGACACGAACAGGCCGTTGCCGTGCTGGGCCTCGATCACGCCCAGGGTCTGCAGGCTTCTTGTTGCCTCACGCAACGAAAGACGGCTGACGCCCAGCTCGGCGGCCAGGACGGCCTCGGCAGGAAGCCGGTCGCCGGGGCCGAGGTCGCGGGACTTGATGAAGTCGCGCAGCTTGACCTGGGCCTCGCGGTAGATCGGGCTCCTGCTCACGATTCATCCCTCCGGAGTGACAGCTCGCCAGGAGGCGGCGAGCCGTTCAATCGTGTCATGCGCGGCCACCGGCAGCGGCCCCCACGGCGTACGGGCCACACCGGTGTCCGGGCCACATGCGTTCAGCCACTCCTTCACGAAGCCGACGCCGCCGTACCGGCCGGCCTCCGCGGCGACCTGCCGGAACGGCTCGTGCAGCGTCAGCGCGTCGGCGACCCGCCCGGACGCCATCGCCGCCGCGACCTGATGAGCCTGCGGCGCGAGCGCGTTGTAAAGGCTCCCGATCACCGCGTCCGCGCCGAAGGCGAGCGCGGCCGGCAGCAGCTCGTCGCGCCCGAAGTACACCCGGACCTTCGACGACACCGCCCGCGTCCGGTCGAACTCGAGCAGATCCTCGTGGGTGAACTTCACCCCCGCGAAGTTCGGGATCCGCTCGACGGCCAGTGCGACCAGCTCACTCGGCTGGTACGGCGAACCGGTCATCCCGGGAAAGTGGTAGTACAGGAACGGCGTTGATGGAGCCTCGGCGGCGACCGCCGCGAGGTAGTCGACCGCGGTCTCCAAGGTGTTCGCCACCCCGAAGTACGGGGTGACCGAAGCGATCAGGTCCACCCCCGCGGCCTCCGCGTGCGCGGCCAACTCCCGCGCCTCGGCGAGCACGCTGTGCCCGACATGCGTCCCGAGCGCGAGCCCGTCGGGCCGTACCGAGGCCCACTCGTCGACGAGCGCCTTCCGCTCGGCCACAGTCATCGCGGGGAACTCCCCCGACGTACCGCCGACGAACGCGCCCTGAACGCCGTGCGCGAGCAGGTGCTTGCCCTGATCGGCGACCACCGGCAGGTTCAGTGCGCCGTCCGGGCCGAACGGGGTCGGCGTCGCCGCCCAGATCTCCAATGTGCTGGTCAACTCTTGGTCGCTCCTTCGGTGAGTCCGGCCACGATGTAACGCTGCAGGAAAACGAACGCGGCGATCACCGGCAGCGCGACCACGGCGGAGACCGCCATCAGGTCGTTCCACCGGGTGCCGAAAGCATTGGTGAGGCCCGCCAGGACGACGGTGATCGGCTGCAGGTCCTCGTCCGCGGCCAGCGCCAGGCCGAAGACGAACTCGCCCCAGGCGCCGAGGAAGCTGATCACCGCGAGCGTGATCAGGCCGGGCCGGCTGATCGGCAGCGCGATCCGGACGAACGCGCCGAACGTCGTACAGCCGTCGACCTTCGCCGCTTCGAGGATCTCGGTGGGCACCGACAGGAAGTACGGGCGCAGCAGCACGATGCCGAGCGGGATCGCCAGCGACGCGTTGGCCAGGATCAGGCCGGCGTAGCTGTTCACCAGCCCCAGGTCGCTGAAGATCGCGAACATCGGCAGCGCGAGGTTCACCGCCGGCACCATCTGGACCACCAGGAACAGCATCAGGAACACCGACACGAACCGCAGGCGCAGCCGGGCCAGCCCGTACGCCGCCGGAACGGCGATCGCGATCGTGAGCAGCGTCGTACCGATCGCGATCACGGCCGAGTTCGCCAGCCCCTTGGCGATCGCGGGGTTGCCGAACGCGGCGTCGGCGTACGAGCGCAGCGTCGGCGACAGCGGCACGAGCTGCGGCGGGGTCGCGAAGATGTCGGCCGGCTTCTTGAACGACGTGTTGAGCATCCAGTAGACCGGCAGCAGGTAGACGAAGGTGATCAGCACCCCCGCGACCGTCATCGGCCAGCGGCGCCTCATGCGGTCTCCTCCTTGCGCAGCGAGCGGAAGTAGAACACCGACAGCACCACCGGTACGACGAGCAGCATCGTCGTCGCCACCGCGGCGACGTCGAACTTGTAGAAGCTGAACGCCAGCTTGTACGCGTACACCGGCAGCACCTCGGTCGCGCCGCCCGGCCCGCCCTGCGTCATCAGGAAGACCGTGTCGAAGGTCTTGAACGTGGAGATGAAGCAGAGCAGCACGGTGGTCAGGCTGACCGGCCGCAGCAGCGGCAGCGTGATCCGGCGGAACTGCGCCCAAGCGCCGGCCCCGTCGATCCGGGCCGCCTCGTAGAGCGTGCCCGAGATCCCTTGCAGGCCGGCGAGCAGCAGCACCATCGCGAACGGCGCGAAGCTCCACGCCGACGCGAGCATGACCGCGACCATCGCCGTACCGGGCTTGCCGAGCCAGAAGATCTCCGTGCCGAGCACGGTGTTGAGCAGGCCGTACGTGCCGTCGAGCAGCCAGCGCCAGACGTTCGCGCTGACGACGGTCGGCAGCACCCAGGCCAGCAGGAGCAGCGCGCGCAGCACGTTCCGGCCCGGGAAGTCGCGGTGGAAGAACAGCGCCAGCGCGAGCCCGGCGACGAAGGTCGCGAGCACCGTGCCGCCGGTGTAGAGCAGCGAGATCCCGAACGACTTCCAGAACTCCGGACGGCCGAACTGGTCGGCGTAGTTGTCCAGGCCGACGAACTTCGCGTTGCCGTTGACGATCTGCGCGATCCCGACGTCCTGGAAGCTCTGCACGACGTTGTAGCCGAGCGGGTAGAGCACGGTGAACCCGACGAACAGCACGGCCGGTACGACGAACAGGTACTCCGCCGTCGTCGTCCGCCGGGCTGCCGCCCTGCCGGTCGCCACCCGCTGCTGCGGCACGGTGATCGCCATTACTTGGCCAACGACTCGTCGATCGCCTTCTGCGCGGTCTTCAAGGCGTCCTCGGTGCTGGCCGATCCGCTGGCCGACGCCTGCAGCGCGGCCTGGATGTGCGTCATCACCTCGGACGACTTCGGCGCCAGCTTCTCGTCCGGCGCCCACGCCTCCTCGAGCTGCTGCGCGAACACCTTGCGGACGGCGTCGTTCGAGCTGTCCGGTACGTCGTTGCGGGCGGCAAGCTTGTTGCGGACCGGGAGGTAGGTCTGCAGCTCGGCCGGCTGCTGCAGCCAGGTGATCAGGTCCCAGGCGCCGTCCGGATTCTTGCTGGTGGCACCGATCGCCAGGTTCTCCGCGGACAGGAACGTCTGGCCCGACTTGTCCTTCGGCAGCAGGGCGACGTCCCACTGCAGCTTGGGGTTCTCCTTGCGGAGGATGTTCACGTAGGTCGCTGAGTTGATCATCATCGCGGCCTTGCCGTTCGCGAACTGGTTCTTCGCGTCCTCCTCGTTCCAGGTCAGCGCGCCCTGCGAGATCGAGCCGGCCTTGATCATCCGGGTCAGCTGGTCGAGGCCGGCCTTCGCCTCCGGGGAGTCGACCTTGTCGATCGCGGCACCGGCGGCGAGCATCCGGATGATCGGCACGGTCGCGCCTTCGGGTCCTTCGATCCCGCTGATCGCGAGCCCGGTCCGGCCCTGCGTGGTCAGCGTCTTCGCCGCGGTCTCCATCTCGGCCCAGGTCGTCGGCGGCTTCACGCCGGCCTGCTGGAGGAGCTGCTTGTTGTAGTAGACGGCGTACGCGTCGGCGACGTGCGGGATGCCGTACGTCTTGCCGTCGACCTGCGTGGTGGCCCAGCTGGTCTTGAAGTACTTGTCCTGCTGCCCCCACTCGCCGACCCGGTCGCCGAGATCGGTGATGATCCCGGCCGAGGCCATCGTGGCGGTGTCGAAGGCGCCGATCAGCGCGACGTCGGGCAGTTCCTTGGCCGCGGCCGACTGCAGCAGCGTCCGGTTGAAGTCGTCGTACGGGATGAAGCGGATGTCGACGGTGACGTCGGCGTGCGCGTCGTCGTACTTCTTGACCAGGTCGTACAGCGGCTTGCCGGTCGGGCTGCTCGGGTCGCCGTAGTACTGCCAGAGCGTGATCGTGCCGCTCGCCTCGCTCCCGCCGCCACTGTCGCTCCCGCCACAGGCGACCGCGCCCGCCAGCAGGCCGATTCCACTCACCACGGCCACCAGCCGCCTACGAACACTCATCACGCGCCTCCTCACCAGGGGAATGCAGGCGAAATTAGTCAGATATCTGATATCTGTCAACAGGCCGGAGCCGGGGAGATCAGTCACCGGACGCGGCTGCGCGCGCTCGGCGGGGTCAGTTCTGAGGCACGAGCCAGCCGATCCGCAGCTCCTCGGCGCCCGGGCGGAAGGTTCTTTCCAGCTCGGCGCGTTCGGGGTCGCCCGCGGGCAGATCCTCGGCGAGGACGGCTTGGGCGGCGATGGTCTGAGGCCGGGCGCCGAGGGCGGCACGCAGGTGGAGTGAGCGGCGCAGCATCGCGATCCGCTCGGCAGGCTCCTGGAGGTGGGCGAGGTGCCGGATGATGTACGACTCGAAGAGGCCGTCGCCGGTCCTCGTCGCGATCTCGAGTGCCGTCGCGTACCGCGGGATCGCGCCGGCCACGTCGTCGTCGATGTTGTCCAGCAGGACGGCCCAGTGGTACTCGGCCCAGCCGCGCTGCAACTCGTCGCCGCTCTCGGCCGCGGCGCGGTAGTTGGCCTCGGCCACCGCGCGGTCGTCCGGGCGTGGGTCGCGCTGGAACAGCAGGCGACTGTAGGCCAGCCGCGCGGTCAGCAGGTACGCCGTCGACGACGTGGGATCGAGCGCGGCGACCGCCTTCTCCGCCTCCTCATGACCCTCGATCCGGAAGAACCAGCGGTCCACGGCGATCTCCGCGCGCAGCTCGGGATCGCCGTCCGGGCCGAGCACGGCCAGCGCGGCGTCCCACTCCCCGAGCAGCAACAGCCGCCGGGCCACGTAGGTGTCGTCAGTTAGCATGACGCCTACGGTAAGCAGCGGCGATGTAGGGGGTCAAGTGCAATACGGTGACTACATTGGGAACGTGACCCGGCTGGCCGTCGAGCTGGCCAACACCGGCACGCTCGACCCGTCCGGCGAACTGGTGGCCGCGTTCTTCGCCGAGCACGACATCACTCCACCGCCGGACGGCCAGTACGGCGACCTGCCGGATCTCGTCCGCACGACCCTGGCGCAGTCGGTCGACGGCGCGACTCCCGACGGCGTACACCGCCTGCTGCGCGACTACCCGCCGGACATGCACCTGTCCGACCACGACGGCGCCTGGCACGTCCACTTCAGCCGCAACGGCACCCCGGCCGAGCGCTGGGTCGGCCAACTGATCGCCGCCAAGCTCGCGCTCGTCGCGGCCGGGGATCCGGCGGTCACGCTGGGCCGCTGCGCCGCGACCAGTTGCGGCAACTACTTCGTCGACCAGTCACGCAACCGCACCCGCCGCTTCTGCTCCAACGCGTGCGCGAGCCGGACGACGGTCGCGGCGTACCGGGCGCGCAAGAGTTCCTAGTTCCGCCAGCCGGCGAGGAGGTCGGAGGCTGCGGTGAGCAGGTCGGTGGTGGCTCGTTGGTCGAAGAAGGTGATGAGGGCTTCGTAGGTCTGCTGGTGGGCGGCGTCGGGGTCGACGACGTACCCGAAGTAGCCGTCGGTGTAGCCGATCACGCGGGTGATCGGGTGCGGGCTGGTGGCCTGCAGGTAGATGCCGTGGAGAGCGAAGAGCTCGACGGGGAGGTGGAGCCAGGCGACGGGGCCGAGGCTCACGTGGCTCAGGGGGAGGTCGTAGGTGGCGGGGAGCGTGGTGGTGGACATCAGGGACTGACCGCGGACGCCGTCCAGGCGGGTCTGGGCGATGCGCTGGTTCGGGGAGTCGCCGGAGACCGCCGGGTCGAGGGTGGGTGCCTCGGTCGGGAGGTCGCGGACGCGCAGGCGCGCTGTCGTACGGCGGATGGTGGGGGCTGTCGACAGGAGGTCGAGGCCCGGGGTCTCGAGGGACGCAATGACTTCCTCGGCCAGGATCTTGCCGAGCCGGGTGACCTCGTCCGGGCCTCGGGACTGGCGGGTGAAGCGAGGGCTGACGTCCCCGGCGGCGCCTTGGAGGTAACCGACGACCGCGGGGGCCAGGGCGGCGCGGGTGGCGCCGGGCCAGTCGGCGGACCACTGCAGGTTCTCGGGGCCGTGGGCGGTCGGGTGGCAGGCGAAGTCGAGGAGGATCGCGGCCAGCGAACCGTCGAGCGCGTGCAGGGCGAGGATGCCGGCGGTGTTGTCGTGCGGGCCGTTGCGGCGATGGCGGTTGGTGCCGACACCGATGACCTCGGTCGAGCGCCAGGAGGCGCGGACCGGACGGCGTACGAGGTCTGCCTTGGCCACGGCCGCGACCAGTTGGTCGACGAGGGCCGGCTCGCGGTCGGCGGGGATGACCGGGTGGATCTCGCCGGTCCAGCCGGACGGGCCGGAGTGGGTGTGGGAGGCGCAGACCAGCACGTTCCCGGCGGGGATGCCGGCGGCCGAGGCGGCGGCCGCGGAGAGTTCGGCGGTCAGGGCGGTACCGGCGGCGATGGCGTCGAGGCTGAGCCAGAGGACGCCGGGCGAGCTTTCGGTGGAGAGCCAGATGATGGTGGCCTGCAGCGGGTCCGCCGTACCGGTGGCCAGGCCGGAGCGGGCCGAGTAGCCGTCCAGGCGGTGGCCAGGTGGCGGGGTGACGTCGAACGAGGTGGCGGCCAGCAGCAAGTCCGACATCGTTGTGCTCCCTCTCCGGTGTGGCTCATACATACGCCGGGACCCGGTCGGGGTGGAAGAGCTTCGGGTGACTTTGTTTAGACCACTTGGATCGCGGCGGCGAACCAGGCGGTGGTCTCCATCGGGTTCGTGATCGCGGTACCGATCACCACGGCGTGGGCGCCGGCCTCGCGGACGGCGCGGACGTCGGCGGCGGTCCTGAGTCTTCCCTCGGCGATCACCGGGCAGTCGAGGGTGGCTGCGAGGGAGCGGACCAGGGCGACGTCGGGGCCGGTGGCCGGCGTGGAATTGGTATAGCCGGAGAGGGTGGTCGC
Organism: Kribbella italica; assembly: GCF_014205135.1. NCBI lineage: Bacteria > Bacillati > Actinomycetota > Actinomycetes > Propionibacteriales > Kribbellaceae > Kribbella > Kribbella italica. Next base: position 6,522,464 of record NZ_JACHMY010000001.1, on the reverse strand, counting down.
GACGAGGTCGGCGCCGGCGGCTCGGGCGGCGAGGCCTGCCGCGTGGGTGTCGACGTCGGCGAGTACGGGGAGGCCGAGCTCGGAGTGGATGCGGGCGATCTGGTCGGCGAGTGGGGTGCCGTCAGGGCGGGGGCGTTGGGTGGCGTCGATGGCGATCAGGTCGGCGCCGGCTTCGGCGACGCCGGCGGCTGCTTCGAAGGTAGGGGTGATGAAGACGCCGGAGGGGTCGCCGAGTTTGTGCAGGCCGATGATCGGGAGGCCGGTGACGGCGCGGATCGCGGCGATGTCGGCGGGACCGTTGGCGCGGAGCGCGGCGGCGCCGCCTGCTTCGGCGGCTCGGGCCATGAGGGCCATCGACTCCGGGGAGAAGAAGGGGTTGCCGGGGGCTGCTTGGCAGGAGACCACCAAGGACCCGGCGGGGACTTGAGGGCGAAGCGGAGGTGAGCCCCGGCGCGGGGGCGAGCCGGGGGGCGGGGGCGGGTGGATCGGGCGGGTCACCGGTGGACCAGGACCAGGTCGGCGTACGGGGTGAGGTCGCCGGTGGCCAGGCGTTCGGCGCCGTCCAAGGAGGTGCCTGCGGGTGGGGTGAGCTGGGCGCGGGGTGAGAGGGCTGCGCGCAGTGGTTCGACGAGTTGCTCGCCGGCGCCTTCGAAGAGGCCGCCGACGAGGGCGACCGGTACGGCGTCCGGTCCGATCAGCGCGGCATGAATGGTGTCGGCGATGTCGCGGGCGGCCTGGTCGACGATCGCCTGCGCGACGGCGTCGGTCGGGGCGTGCCGGAAGACCTCGGGGGCGAACGCGGCGACCTCGGCCACCAGGGTCGGCGACGGGTAGAGGCTGATCGGGTCGAGCCCGGTGCCGGTGAGCGTCGTCGACGGGCCGCGGCCGTCGCGGGCACGCTGGACGGCGACCAGGCCGGCGCGGCCGATGGCGAACGCGCTGCCGGCGTCGCCGAACAGGTAGCCGTGGCCGTCGACCTTGCGCCAGGTGCCGTCCTGGCCGACGCCGAGGCAGACCAACCCGGTGCCTCCGGCAACTACTACGCCGTGCCCGCCGGGCAGCGCCCCGGCGTGGGCGGTGACCATGTCCTGGGTCAGCCGCACCTCGCGGGCGGGCAGCGACCGGGCGATGTGCCGGGCGAGCTGCGCGGCGGTGGCCGCGTCGGGTGGGAAGCCGGTCAGTCCGAGGCAGATCGTGTCGACAGGCTCGGTGAGCCGCGCGCCGGACGCGCCGCGGATCGTGTCGACCTGCTCGGCGACCCCCGCGTCGCGGGCGGCGGCCCGGATCGCCTCGACCGTGGCGGCGCGGCTGTCGGGCCCGTGCTGGTAACCGGGCCCACGACCCGTCCTGCCGTCGGGGAGAACACGGAGGCGCAGGCCGGACTGGCCGCCGTCGATCGCGAGGTTGATCATCGCGGCCAACTCTGGCCGTTCACCGGCCGCAGGTAAAGGAGTTCCTAGCGCGAGGTTGTGTAGAGCAGCTCGCGCGTCGTGTGCAGGCGGCTCAGGACCGTGGTCAGGTCGGCGCCGTACACCGTCACGGACTCGTCGCACCACTGGTCGACGACGGGCTCGTTCCCGGTGACGTGCACGGCGAGCTCGGTCAGGTCGAGCTCGTAGAACTGCGCCGCGTTGCCGGTCATGTCGACGACCGTCCGGAGCAGGTCGGCGGCCTGCTGCTCCCACTGATCGTTGTCTGCGGCAACTTCATGGGGCCGGATCAGCAGCACCTCGACGTCGCTGTCCAGGTCGCCGTCGCCGCGCGCGGCCGCGCCGTACAGGCCGGCGTGGACCGGGGGCAGCGTCCAGGTGGCCAGCTCGGCGCGCAGGCCGGTGACGAACGCGGTGCGCAGCCCGGACAGCAGCTCGACCGCCTGGGCGGCGAGGTGCTTGCGGTTGAGGGTGTAGAGCAGCGAGTTGCCCGCCTCGGCGACGTGGACCAGCCCGGTCGAGGTCAGCCGCTGCAGCACCAGGCGGACGCCGGCGACGCTGCCGACCCCGGCGAGCCCGTGCACCTGCCGCCCGGACAGACCGCGATCGGCCCCCGCGAGGACCTGCAGCACAGCGCCGTCCAGTGACGGTACGACGGTTCCGATCGGCCTGCCGAAGTCCATAGTTCTGTGACTGTAGTGACTATTGTGATCAATCGCCTACTTTCCGTGACGACTCAGAGACCCTTCGCGGTCGCGCGCACGGTCGGCGTCATCCGGAGCTCGGCGGTGAAGGCGTAGCGGTCGCCGCGGTAGACCGCCGAGGTGTACTCGAAGACGCGCTCGCGACGGTCGAAGCTGATCCCGTACGACGCCAGGCACGGCTGGGTCGACGGGATGTCGAGCCAGCCGGCCGTCTTCGCGTCGGGCAGCACCGGCTCGAGCTTCGACGTACCGCTGACCAGCTCGATCCCGTACCGCGCAGTGAGCAGCTCGTAGAGCGAGCCGTCCAGGTCCTCGGCCTCCAGACCGGGCACGTAACTGCCGGGGACCGTCGTGTGCTCGACCACCATCGGCAGGTCGTCGGCGAGCCGGAGGCGGGTGAAGGTCAGGACCGGGTCGCCGACCGGGATGCGCAGCCGGCGTGCGGCCGGCCGCGAGGCCTTCTCGCGGCGGAACTCCAGTGTCCGGCTTCCCGGCGTCATCCCGCGCCGGCGGATGTCCTCGGAGAAGCCGATCATGCCCAGCCACTTCGCGACCTTCGGGCGGGCCGTGTACGTGCCGCTGCCGTGGCGGCGGACCAGCAGTTCCTCGATCACCAGCTCGTCGACCGCGCGGCGCAGCGTCATCCGCGCGACGTTCCAGCGCACCGCCAGCTCACGCTCGGCCGGCAGCGCGGCGCCCTGCGGCAGCGTGTCGATCAGCGAGAGCAGCAGCGCCCGGATCTCGGCGGCCTTTCCGGGCAGGGAACTCGGCATTGGTCCTGGCTACCAGGCGTGAGGATCAACCGGTAGCCATTCCATCAGGTTGCAAAGGAGGAAGCGGCCCGGTGGAGAAGTAACCTGACGCGAGTGAACAGCGGGCAGAAGTCTTCCTCGGCAATCGTTGTCGGCGCGGGGATCGGCGGGCTGACTGCTGCGGTCGCCCTGCGGAGGATCGGGTGGTCGGTGACGGTCCTGGAGCGGGCTCCGATCATCGCCGAGGTCGGCGCGGGACTGACGCTGTGGCCGAACGCGATGAGTGCTCTGGCCGCGCTGGAGCTGGACCGGAAGGTCGAGGCGCGCGCCGTCGAGACGATCTCGCGCGGGAACCTCCGGACGCCGAAGGGCGGCTGGATCCGGCGCAGTCAGCCGGAGGATGTCGGCGTGCTCGCGGTCCACCGGGCCGAGTTGCACGCCGTACTGCGGAGCATGTTGCCCGAGTCGGCGCTGCACACCGATGCCGAGGTGCTCTCGGTGGACGGCCGGAAGGTGCTCTGCCGGTGTGCGGGCGAGGAGCACGAACTGTCGGCCGAGCTCGTCGTCGCGGCCGACGGCGTCAACAGCGTCGTACGGCGAACGCTGTGGTCAGGCTCCGCGGTCTTCCAGGGCCGGACGGCCTGGCGAGGTGTCACTCCGAGCGGCGCGGTCTGGCCGGTGGAGGAGTCGCTCACGCTCGGCCGTGGCGTCCAGGTCAGCATCCTGCCGCTGCCCGACGAGCGGGTCTACTGGTTCGTCACCGCCAACGCGCCCGAGGCCAACCGCGAGTACGCCGACGAGCAGGCCGAGGCGCTCCGGCGTGTCCAGGGCTGGCACGACCCGATCCCGGCGCTGATCCGCGCGACCCCGCCGGACCAGGTGCTGCACAACGATCTCGTGGACCTCGATCCGCTGGACACCTTCGTCCGCGGCACCGTCGTCCTCCTCGGTGACGCGGCGCACGCGATGACGCCGGACCTCGGCCAGGGCGCGTGCCAGGCGATCGAGGACGCCGTCGTCCTGGCTGCATCGTTGAACGACAGCGATCTCGAATCAGGGCTGGCCGAGTACGACCGCGTACGCCGGGCGCGAGTGCAGCCGATGGTCGCCGCCGCCCGCGCCTCCGTCCGCCGCAGCTCCAGCACCAGCCGCGTCGCCCACCTCGGCGTGACTCTGGCCGCCCGCTTCGTCCCACCCGCCAAGTGGCGCAAGCTGACCGCCCGCTGGTCCGACTGGCAGGCCCCGAAGCTCCCCTAGGCCTCGAACAGTCTCCAGTGTCCCTCGGAGACGACCTCGACGGTCCCGTCGACGACCTTGAGCGCCGTCTGGTTGTCGATCGCGTACGCCGGGATCGGCAGCTCGGCGGCCCAGCGCTCGGCTTCGGCCATCGTGTTGTCCATGCCCGGGTAGTCCAAGTGCGGGAAGATCGCGAAGTCGACCAGGCCGAGCGTGCTGTCGTCACCGCCCTCGGGCGGCGTCCAGCCGACGAAGCTCGCGCCGATCCGGGGCGTCATCACCATGCTGCCGGCGCTCAGCCCGACGTACACCAGATCCAGCGACGGGAGAAGCTCGGCCAGTCCGGACTGCTGCATCCAGTAGTGGAGGTAGAGCGGGTCGCCACCACCCACGAGCAGGACGTCGGCCTCCTGGACCTTCGGCTCCCACAGCTCCCGGTCGAGGCTGGGCAACGCGGTCAGCTCCAGCACACCGACCGACTTCCATCCGACCTCGGTCATCGGCGACCTGGGCTCCTGCCCGCTGATCGTGCGATGGGCCATCTCGGGACCGATGGGCTTGGCGTAGATCGCGGTCGGCACGTACAGCGCGCTCGACTCGGCGATCGGCTGGCCCAGCAGCTCGACCAGCGCGTCGGTGATGCTCCGGTTGATGATGCCGGAGTCCGTGAGCAGAAGTTTCATGGCGACCCGTCCCCTGGTGCGGTTGGCGTGCGGCTGGGCGAGCCTAGCCCTCGGCACCGACAGCCGGAGCAAAACAAGCACCCTTGATTCTTTTTGCCCGGGGTGGGACGCTCGGCCGATGGACCTGGACGAGGTACTGGCTGATCTCTGGGCTGAGAACGCCGAGTTGGACATGGTGGTGGCCGGGCTGGCCGCTGACACGTGGACGACTCCGACGCCGGCGGAAGGGTGGTCGGTGGCGCATCAGATCGCGCACCTGGCCTGGACCGACGAGGCCGCGTTGAGCGCGATCACCGACCAGGACGAGTTCCAGGCGACGCTGCGCAAGGCGAGTGCCGATCCGGCGGGGTACGTCGACAAGGGCGCTGCCGAAGGCGCCGCGTTGCCGACCGATCAGCTGCTGCCGTACTGGCGAGAGACTCGGGCCGAGCTGGCCGAGGCACTGAAGCAGGTGCGCGCGGGCGAGAAGATCGCCTGGTTCGGGCCGCCGATGAGCGCGACCTCGATGGCGACCGCGCGGCTGATGGAGACCTGGGCGCACGGGCAGGACGTCTACGACGGGCTTGGGGTGAGCCGGCCGCCGTCGAGCCGGTTGCGGCACGTCGCGCACCTCGCCGTACGGACGCGCGACTTCTCGTACCTGCTGCACGACCGGAAGCCGCCGGCGGCGCCGTTCCACGTGGAACTCACCGCGCCCGACGGCACGACCTGGTCGTACGGCGACGCGACCGCGGACCAGCGGGTGACCGGTCCGGCGCTCGACTTCTGCCTGCTCGCGACCCAGCGCCGGCACCGCGACGACCTCGCGGTCGAGGCGGCCGGCGCGGACGCCGAGGAGTGGCTCGGGATCATCCAGGCCTTCGCCGGGTTGCCCGGCAAGGGCCGCGTCGCGGGACAGTTCGGCTGAAGGGGCGACGATGACGGAACCTCTCCGGATCGGCAACGCGTCGGGGTTCTACGGCGACCGGTTCAGCGCGTTCCACGAGATGGTGACCGGGGGGCCGCTCGACTACGTCACCGGGGACTATCTCGCCGAGCTGACGATGCTGATCCTCGGGCGGGACCGGCTGAAGGATCCCTCGCTCGGCTATGCGCGGACGTTCTTGAAGCAGCTCGAGACCGGGCTCGGCGAGGCGCTCGATCGTGGGGTGAAGGTGGTCAGCAACGCGGGCGGGCTGAATCCTGCTGGGTTGGCCGAGGCCATCGAGGGACTTGTCGACAAGTTGGGCCTGACAGCGAAGGTTGCCTATGTCGAGGGCGACGACCTTCTGGCGCGGGCCGGCGAGTTGGGGTTCGGTACGCCGTTGACGGCCAACGCCTATCTGGGTGCCTGGGGGATCGCCGAGGCGCTGCGCGACGGCGCCGATGTGGTCGTGACCGGGCGGGTCACCGATGCTTCGGTCATCGTCGGGCCGGCCGCCGCGCACCACGGCTGGCGGCCCGACCAGTACGACGAGCTCGCGGGCGCCGTCGTCGCCGGGCACGTGATCGAGTGCGGCTGTCAGGCGACCGGCGGCAACTACGCGTTCTTCCACGAGCTGCGCAACCTCGATCGGCCCGGGTTCCCGATCGCGGAGATCCACGCCGACGGGTCGAGCGTGATCACCAAGCACGACGGCACGGGTGGCGCCGTCACGATCGACACGGTCAAGGCCCAGCTGCTCTACGAGATCACCGGTGCCCGGTACGCCGGGCCGGACGTGACGACCCGGCTCGACACGATCGAGCTGAGCGACGACGGCATCGACCGGATCCGGATCACCGGGGTCCAGGGCGAGCCCCCGCCCCCGACGTACAAGGTGTCGCTGAACAGCCTCGGCGGATTCCGGAACGAGGTCGACTTCGTCCTGACCGGGCTGGAACTGGAGGCGAAGTCCGAGCTGGTCCAGCGACAGCTCGAGCACGGGCTCACCCGCAAGCCGGCCGAGCTGAAGTGGTCACTGACCTGGACCGAGCAGCCGAACGCCACGAGTGAAGAACTCGCGAGCGTGCTGCTCAAGTGCGTGGTGAAGGACCCCGATCCGAAGGTCGTCGGGCGTGCGTTCTCGAGCGCCGCGGTCGAGCTGGCGCTGGCGAGCTACCCGGGCTTTCACGTGACGCGGCTGCCGGAGGACGGTTCGCCGTACGGCGTGTTCACGGCGGGGTTCGTCGACGTCGACGAGGTCGAGCAGGTCGTCGTACTGCCGGACGGGTCGCGGCGGGTGATCGCCGCCGCTGCCGAGACGCAGGTGCTCGAGCCGGCCGACGACGCCGAGTTGCCGATCCCCCTGCCGCAACTCGTCGCCGCGGGCAGGCCCGCGCGGTCGCTGACGCGGGAGGTCCCGTTCGGCCGGGTGATCGGCGCGCGGAGCGGCGACAAGGGCGGCGACGCGAACGTCGGCGTCTGGGTGCGGAACGAGACCGCCTGGCGCTGGCTCGCGCACACGCTGACGATCGGGCTGTTCAAGGAGCTGCTGCCGGAGACCGAGGACCTGAAGGTGACTCGGTACGTGCTGCCGAATCTGTGGGCGCTGAACTTCGTGGTCGAAGGGCTGCTCGGTGAGGGTGTGGCGTCGCAGGCGCGGTTCGATCCGCAGGCCAAGGCGGTCGGCGAGTGGCTGCGGTCGCGGTACGTCGACGTACCGGAAGTGTTGCTGTGAACGACTTCCGGGAGTCCGTCCGGCGGTTCATGGCGGCGGAGGTGCTGCCGTCGCTCGACGGCTGGGAGCGCGCGGGTGAGTTGCCGCGGGAGCTGCACCAGAAGGCCGGCGCGCTGGGTCTGCTCGGAGTCGGCTTTCCCGAGGCGGTCGGTGGCGGTGGTGGGTCGCTGAGCGACGCGATCGCCGTGGTGGAGGAGATGCACTACAACGGTGGGTCCGGCGGGCTGGTCGCGTCGCTGCTGACCTGCGGGATCGCGGTGCCGCATATTGTTGCTGCAGGCAACCAGAGGCAGATCGATCGGTGGGTCAGGCCGACGCTGGCGGGCGAGCTGATCGGAGCGCTGGCGATCACCGAGCCGGATGGTGGGTCCGATGTCGCGTCGCTGCGGACGACGGCTCGGCGCGAGGGCGATCACTACGTCGTCAACGGCGCGAAGACCTACATCACCAGCGGAGCGCGGGCGGACTTCGTGACGACGGCGGTGCGCACCGGTGGTCCAGGGGCGCACGGGATCTCGTTGCTGGTGATCGAACGCGGCGACTTCGTGGTGTCCCGCAAGCTGGAGAAGATGGGCTGGCTGTGTTCGGACACGGCCGAGTTGTCGTTCACCGACGTCCGCGTGCCGGTGGGCAATCTGGTGGGCGAGGAGGGCACGGGCTTCGTTCAGCTGGCGCAGAACTTCGTCGCCGAGCGGCTGACACTCGCCGTACAGGCCTATGCCGGGGCGCAGCGGGCGCTCGACCTGACCGTCGAGTGGTGCCGGGCGCGGACGACGTTCGACCGGCCGTTGATCTCGCGGCAGACCGTGCAGTTCACGCTGACCGAGATGGCCCGGCGGATCGATGTCGCGCGGGTGTACGTGCATCGGGTGGCTGAGCGGGCGGCGCGGGGCGAGGACGTGATCGCCGAGGTGTGCTTCGCGAAGAACACGGCGGTCGAGGCCGGGCAGTGGGTCTGCGACCAGGCCGTGCAGCTGCACGGCGGACTCGGCTACATGCGCGAGTCCGAGGTCGAGCGGCAGTACCGCGACCAGCGGATCCTCGCCATCGGTGGAGGCAGCACCGAGATCATGACCGGCCTGGCCGCCAAGAGACTGGGGTTCACCGCATGAGCAACCGCGAGGCGATGCTGGACAAGCTCGCCGCTCTGGACGTCGAGCACGCGAAGGCGCTGGCCGGCGGCGGGGAGAAGTACGTCGCGCGCCACCACCAGCGCGGCAAGCTGCTGGCGCGGGAGCGGATCGAGTTGCTGATCGATCCCGACTCCGCGTTCCTCGAGCTGTCGCCGCTGGCCGGCTGGGGGTCCGACTTCACCGTCGGCGCGAGCCTGGTGACCGGGATCGGTGTGGTCGAGGGCGTCGAGTGCCTGATCACCGCGAACGACCCGACCGTCAAGGGCGGCGCGAGCAATCCGTGGACCCTTCGGAAAGCTCTGCGCGCCGACGAGATCGCGCGGGCGAACCGGCTGCCGGTGATCAGCCTGGTCGAGTCCGGCGGCGCGGACCTGCCGACGCAGAAGGAGATCTTCATCCCGGGCGGCGCGATGTTCCGCAACCTGACCCGGCTGTCGGCCGAGGGGATCCCGACGATCGCGCTGGTCTTCGGCAACTCGACCGCGGGCGGCGCGTACATCCCGGGGATGAGCGACTACGTGGTGATGGTCGACGGCGGCGCCAAGGTGTTCCTGGCCGGGCCGCCGCTGGTGAAGATGGCGACCGGCGAGGACGCCGACGACGAGTCGCTCGGCGGCGCCGCGATGCACGCGCGGGTCTCCGGGCTCGCGGACTATTTCGCCGTCGACGAGCCGGATGCGATCAGGCTCGGGCGGCAGATCGTGTCGCGGCTGAACTGGAAGAAGCTCGGGCTCGCGCCGGCGCCGTCGTACGAGGAGCCCTTGTACGACGCCGACGAGCTGCTCGGGATCGTGCCGGGTGATCTGAAGATCCCGTTCGATCCGCGGGAGGTGATCGCGCGGGTGGTGGACGGGTCGGTGTTCGACGAGTTCAAGCCGCTGTACGGGTCGTCGCTGGCGACCGGCTGGGCGTCGGTGCACGGGTACCCGGTCGGGATCCTGGCGAACGCGCGCGGCGTGCTGTTCTCGGAGGAGTCGCAGAAGGCGGCGCAGTTCATCCAGCTCGCCAACAAGTCGTCGACGCCGCTGATCTTCCTGCACAACACGACCGGGTACATGGTCGGGCAGGAGTACGAGCAGGGCGGGATCATCAAGCACGGGGCGCAGATGATCAACGCGGTCTCCAACTCGGCGGTGCCGCACATCTCGGTGCTGATGGGAGCGTCGTACGGCGCCGGGCACTACGGGATGTGCGGGCGGGCCTTCGATCCACGCTTCCTGTTCGCCTGGCCGTCGGCGAAGTCGGCGGTGATGGGGCCGCAGCAGCTGGCCGGGGTCTTGTCGATCGTCGCTCGGGCCGCTGCGTCGGCCAAGGGGCAGCCGTACGACGAGGACGGGGACGCGGCGATGCGCGCGTACGTCGAGGGGCAGATCGAGGCGGAGTCGCTGCCGATGTTCCTGTCCGGGCGGCTGTACGACGACGGCGTGATCGATCCGCGGGACACCCGGACGGTGCTCGGGCTGTGCCTGTCCGCGATCCACTCGGCGCCGGTGGAGGGCACGTCCTCCTTCGGTGTGTTCAGGATGTGAGGGCGATGATCAGCTCGGTACTTGTCGCGAATCGTGGGGAGATCGCTCGGCGGGTCTTTCGGACCGCGCGTGCTTTGGGCTTGGGGACTGTCGCTGTGCATTCGTCGGCCGACGCCTTGGCGCCGTACGTCGGGGAGGCGGATGCGGCGGTTCATCTGCCGGGTCACGCTGCCTCGGAGACTTATCTGGTGGGGGATTTGCTGATCGCGGCCGCGCGGGCGGCGGGGGCGGATGCGGTGCATCCGGGGTACGGGTTCCTGTCGGAGAACGCCTCGTTCGCGCAGGCTGTTCTCGACGCCGGGCTGACGTGGATCGGGCCGCCGGTGGCGGCGATCGCCGCGATGGGGTCGAAGATCGAGGCGAAGAAGCTGATGGACGCGGCGGGGGTGCCGGTCCTGCGGCAGCTCGCGGCTGCTGAGGTCACCGCTGCGGAGCTGCCTGTTTTGGTGAAAGCCTCGGCTGGTGGCGGCGGGCGGGGTATGCGGGTCGTCGAGTCCCTGGCGGAGTTGCGCTCGGAGATCGCGTCGGCGGAGGCTGAGGCGTTGTCAGCTTTTGGGGACGGGACGGTGTTCTGCGAGCCGTATCTGGCGAGCGGGCGGCATATCGAGGTGCAGGTTCTGGCTGATTCCTTTGGGACCGTGTGGGCGGTTGGGGAGCGGGAGTGCTCGATCCAGCGGCGGCATCAGAAGGTCGTGGAGGAGTCGCCGTCGCCTTTGGTGGAACGGGTTCCGGGGATGCGGTCTTTGCTGTTCGAGGCGGCACGGAAGGCTACGGAGGCGATCGGGTACGTCGGGGCGGGGACGGTGGAGTTCCTGGCGGACGAGCACGGGAAGTTCTACTTCCTGGAGATGAACACGCGCCTGCAGGTCGAGCATCCGGCGACCGAGTCGGTGACTGGGTTGGATCTGGTGGCGTTGCAGTTGTCGATCGCCGCGGGTGAGGCGTTGCCTGCTGAGCCGCCGGAATCGGTCGGGCACTCGATTGAGGTGCGGTTGTACGCGGAGGATCCGGCGACCGATTGGCAGCCGCAGACGGGGCGCCTCCACAGATTTGTTCTTCCAGGGAGTGAGTTCACCGCTGGTGGACCACGCAGCGGAACGCCTTGGATTCGGGTCGACTCCGGGGTCGAGGACGGCTCGGACGTCTCCCCCTACTACGACTCGATGTTGGCCAAGGTCATCGTGTGGGCGCCTACTCGGGAGGTGGCTGCTCGGCGGTTGGCTGCTGCTGTGGCTTCGGCGGAGATTCACGGGGTGGTGACCAACCGGGAGTTGCTGGTGTGGGTGTTGCGGCATCCGGCGTTTGTTGCCGGGGACACCGATACCGGGTTCTTCGACACCTACGGCGTGGGTGGTGAGAAGCAGGACGTGGAGTTGTCGGCGTTGGCGGCCGCCCTGGCTGAGGCGGCGCGGAATCGTGCGCGGGCGAAGGTGCAGGGGCGGCTGCCGAGTGGGTGGCGGAACCTGCCGTCCCAGGCGCAGCGGAAGTCCTACGCGGTGGGCGACTCGACGTACGAGGTGTCGTACCGGCTGACGCGGGACGGGCTGGTCACCGACGGGGACGTGAAGCTGATCGAGGCTTCGGGTGAGCTGGTGGTGCTGGAGATCGCCGGCGTCCGGCGGCGGTTCGAGGTGGCGGCCTACCCCGGCCTGGTGTGTGTCGGGCCGGTGCAGCTGGTGCCGGTGGAGCGGTTCGCGGATCCGGCGGATCAGCTGGCGGCGGGATCGCTGGTCGCGCCGATGCCGGGGTCCGTGATCCGGGTCGCGGTGGAGGTGGGTGACGAGGTGAAGCAAGGGCAGGCGCTGCTCTGGCTGGAGGCGATGAAGATGGAGCACACCATCTCCGCACCGGCCGACGGCGTGGTGGTCGAGCTGAACGTCGCCAAGGGTGAGCAGGTCGAGGTCGGGGCCGTTCTGGCCGTCGTACGAGGTGGGGAGGACGCATGAGTTTCGTCGAGAGCGAGGAGCGCCGGGCGTTGCGGGCGGCGGTGAGCGAGCTCGGGCACAAGTACGGCTATGCCTGGTTCACCGAGAAGGCGCGCACGGGCGGGCAGACCACCGAGCTGTGGCAGGAGGCCGGCAAGCTCGGCTACCTCGGGGTGAACCTGCCGGAGGAGTACGGCGGAGGCGGCGGCGGGATGGCCGATCTGTCGATCGTGCTCGAGGAACTCGGCGCGGCCGGGTGCCCGTTGCTGATGATGGTCGTCTCCCCCGCGATCTGCGGCACGGTGATCAGCCGGTTCGGCACCGACGGGCAGAAGCAGCGCTGGCTGCCGGGGCTCGCGGACGGCTCGGTCACGATGGCGTTCGCGATCACCGAGCCGGACGCCGGGTCGAACTCGCACAACATCACCACCACCGCCCGGCGTACCGACGAGGGCTGGTCGCTGTCGGGCCGCAAGGTCTACATCTCCGGCCTCGACGTCGCGCAGGCCGTGCTGGTCGTCGGCCGGACCGAGGACGCGCGGACCGGCCGGCTCAAGCCCGCGCTGTTCGTCGTCCCGGTCGACGCGCCGGGCGTCGAGTTCCGGCAGATCGAGATGGACCTGATCAGCCCGGACAAGCAGTTCTCGCTGTTCCTGGACGACGTGACGCTGCCCGCCGAGGCACTGGTCGGGTCGGAGGACGCGGCACTGCTGCAGCTGTTCGCCGGGCTCAACCCCGAGCGGATCATGGCCTCGGCGTTCGCGATCGGCATCGGCCGGCACGCGCTCGGCAAAGCCGTTGCCTACGTCAAGGAACGGCAGGTTTGGAAGACTCCGATCGGCGCCCACCAAGGGATCTCGCACCCGCTGGCCCAGATCAAGATCGAGCTGGAACTGGCCCGGCTGATGATGCAGAAGGCGGCCGCCCTGTACGACGCGGGCGAGGACCTGGCCGCCGGCGAGGCCGCGAACATGGCCAAGTACGCCGCCGGTGAAGCCTGCGTCCGTTCCACCGACCAGGCGGTCCAGTCGCTCGGCGGCAACGGCATGACGGTCGAGTACGGCGTCGCGTCGCTGGTCGCCGCGGCCCGCGCGACCCGGATCGCCCCGGTCAGCCGGGAGATGATCCTGAACTTCGTCGCGCAGCACTCGTTAGGCCTACCCAAGTCGTACTGATTCGGCCACAGTCGTGCCACTCAGCTTCGGAAAGGACCGCCCATGGTGATCAACAGCGAGTTCCCGCCGGTGGAAGTGCTCGACGTCCCGATCCACGACGCCGTGCTCGGCCGCGCCCAGGAGTACGGCGAGCGGCCGGCCCTCGTGGACGGGGTCAGCGGCAAGGAGATCAGCTACGCGCAGCTGGACGCGATGAGCCGCCGGGTCGCGGCCGGATTCGCCGAGCTCGGCATCGTCAAGGGTGACGTGATCGCGCTGCACAGCCCGAACACGATCCTCTACCCGGTCGCCTTCTACGGCGCGACGCGGGCCGGGGCGACGGTGACCACCGTCAACGCGCTCTACACCGCCGCCGAGCTGCACAAGCAGCTGGTCGACTCGAAGGCGAAATTGCTGGTGACGATTTCGCTCTTCCTGCCAGTCGCGACGGCCGCTGTGGAGGGCACGGACGTCCGGGAGATCCTCGTCTGCGACCAGGCCGAGGGATACCGGTCGGTGATGGAACTGGTCGCGTCGACCGGGCCCGAACCGGCCGTCGCCTTCGATCCCGCGGAAGATGTCGCCGTCCTGCCGTACTCCAGCGGTACGACGGGCGCTGCCAAGGGCGTGATGCTGACCCACCGCAACATCGCGACCAACATCGCGCAGGCGCAGGCGACCTTCACGATGGGAGAGGACGAGCGGATCATCGCGATCCTGCCGTTCTTCCACATCTACGGGCTGAGCGTGCTGATGAACCTGCCGCTGCGGGCCGGCGCGACCGTGGTGGTGCTGCCGAAGTTCGACCTGGACCAGTTCCTCACCACGCTGGACCGGCAGAAGATCACCCGCGCGTTCGTCGCGCCGCCGATCGTGCTCGCGCTGGCCAAGCACCCGGCCGTGGACGGGGTCGACCTGTCCGCGCTGAAGTACGTGACGTCGGCCGCGGCGCCGCTCGACGGTGAGCTGGCCGAGGCCTGCGCGAAGCGGCTCGGGCTGCACGCCGTACTGCAGGCGTACGGGATGACCGAGCTGTCGCCGGGCACGCACGCCGTACCGCAGGACGCTGTCGATCCGCCGGCCGGTGCCGTGGGCAAGCTGTTCCCGTCGACGGAGATGCGACTGGTCGGTGCCGATGGCAACGATGTGGGCGACGAGGAGACCGGCGAGATCTGGATCCGCGGGCCGCAGGTGATGAAGGGGTACCTCGGGCGTCAGGCCGAGACCGACGCGACGATCGACCCGGACGGCTGGTTGCACACCGGCGACATCGGGCGGGTCGACGAGCGCGGGTACCTGTACGTCGTCGACCGGGTCAAGGAGCTGATCAAGTACCACGGGTACCAGGTGCCGCCGGCCGAGCTGGAGGCGATCCTGCTGACCGACGACCGGATCGCGGACGCGGCGGTGATCGGCGTACAGGCCGACGGCAACGAGGTCCCGAAGGCGTTCGTCGTCCCGACGCCGGGCAGCGGGCTGACCGAGCAGGACGTGATCGACTACGTGGCCGAGCGGGTGGCGCCGTACAAGAAGGTGCGGCAGGTGGAGTTCATCGAGGCGGTGCCGAAGGCGGCCTCGGGCAAGATCCTGCGCCGCGAGCTGAGAGCGAGGGAGGCCGCGAGTGGCTGACCCGCTGCGCGCGCCGCAGCAGGACCGCAGCCGGGCGACTCGGCAGAAGCTGCTGGAGGCTTCGGTCGAGTCGCTGGCCCAGGTCGGCTACGCCGCGACGACGGTCGCCGTCGTCGCGGCACGCGCCGGGGTCTCGCGGGGTGCGGCGCAGCACCACTTCCCAACCCGCGCGGACCTCTTCGAGGCCGCGGTCGAGTACATGACCGAGGTCCGGCTCGCGGAGATCCGCACCCAGGCCGCTGCCCTCCCGGTCGGCGCCGGCCGCACCGAGGCCATCGTGTCGATGCTGGCCGACGTCTACACCGGCCCCCTCTTCCGCGCCGCCCTGCACCTGTGGGTCGCGGCCTCAACGGAGGAGCCCCTACGCCGCCAGATCGTCCGCCTGGAAGCCCACGTCGGCCGGCAAGCCCACCGAGCGCTGCTGGAGGTCCTCGAGGTCAGCGAGAAGACCCCCGGCGTACGGGAGACGGTCCAGGGCGTGCTCGACATGGCGCGTGGGCTGGGGCTGGCCGACCTGCTCACCGACGACGGCAAACGCCGCCGAGGGATCGTCCGCCAGTGGTCGAAGATCCTGGACCAGGCGCTCGCGAGCTGACCCTCACGGTGGTCGACCTCGACGGCGTGAACGGCAGAGTCCTTCGGTGAAGGTCCGCCGGCACTTCGGTCAGTCGAGACCTTCGACGATGCGGAAGTCGCGCTCGACGCCGTCCGACAGGGCGGCCAGCGCCTCCTGGTAGGCCGGGCTGTCGTGCGCCGCGACGGCCTGCTCGAAGCTGTCGAACTCGACCACGACGGTGCGTTCGGCGATTCCGGCGTCGTGCGCGACGACCCGACCGCCACGGACGATGGTCCGCCCGTCGAAGGCCTGAACAGCCGGCGCGGCCAGCTGGTTGTAGGCAGCCAGTTTCTCGGGGTCTGAAATGGTGCGGTAGGCGCTGACCCAGTAGCCCTTGGGCATGAGGAAACCTCCAGTGGTGGGACGAGTGCGGGTGACGTACGGGGTGGTCGGACGAGCGTCGGTGGTGGGTCTGGGGTCACGCGGTCGCGGGTTTGCCGATGGCCACCATGCGCTGGACCGAACGCCTGGCCCGCTCGGTGATCTCGCTCGGCAGCTGGATCTCGTCGCGGCCCTCGCGCAGGCAGCGGACCAGCAGCTCCGGGGTGATCATCTTCATGAACCGGCACGACGCCTTCGGGTTCACCGGGACGAAGTTCGTGTGCTGGTTCACCTTGCGCAGCTGGTGCAGCATGCCGATCTCCGTGGCGACGAGAGCCGTCTCGGCCTTCATGCCCCGGGCGCTCTCCAGCATCCCGGCCGTGGAGAGGATGTGGGTCCGCTCGGCCGGCAGGTCGCCCCGCCCGGCCAGCCAGATCGTCGACGACGCACAGCCGCACTCGGGGTGAACGAGCACCTCGGCCGCGGGATTGGCCGCGACCTGGGCGCGGAGGTCGACCGGGCTGATCCCGGCGTGGACATGGCACTCACCCATCCACACCTCGATGTTGTCCCGGCCCGTCTGCCGCCGGACGTGCTCCCCGAGGAACTGGTCGGGCAGGAACAGCACCGGCTGATCGCGGGGGATCGAGTTGACGACCTCCACGGCGTTGGACGAGGTGCAGCAGACGTCGGCCTCCGCCTTCACCGCCGCACTGGTGTTGACGTAGGCAACGACCGCGGCGCCCGGGTGCTGGGCCTTCCAGGCCCGCAACTGGTCCGCGTCGATGGTGTCCGCCAGGGAACAGCCTGCCTGGGCGGTGGGGATCAGCACGGTCTTCTCGGGGCTGAGCAGCTTGGCGGTCTCGGCCATGAAGTGCACGCCGCAGAAGACGATCGTGCCGGCGTCGGTCCCGGCCGCGATCCGGGACAGTGCGAGCGAGTCGCCGACGTGGTCGGCGACGTCCTGGATCGCCGGTTCCTGGTAGTTGTGGGCGAGGATCACGGCGTCTCGCTCCCGGGCGAGGCGGCGTACCTCGTCCTGCCACTGGGTCGAACGGGTCTCGGTCACAGTCACGGCGGTGCCCTTCGGGAGGTTTTCGCTTGACAGGCGATAACTAGGCCCACGTTAGCATCGTCGACGTGCCGGCAGCCAAGGAAGGTGATCGGGTTAACTTCCCGAGTTATCCCCACGAAGTACTCGCGGTGGTCCTCTCCGTCCGCGACGGCAGGTTGTGCGTCCTGCTGTGGAAGCGCGCCCGGAGTCCGCACCGGGACCGATGGGCCCTTCCCGGCGGCGGCGTCGAGTCCACCGAGAGGTTCCGGGACGCCATCACCGGGCACCTCGCCGCGAAGGTCGACGTCCGCGACGTCGCGCACCTGGAGCAGCTGGCCACCCACAGCCGGGTCGACCGTGATCCCCGGACCCGGGTGGTGGCCACGGGCTATCTCGGCCTGGTTCCGTCCGACGTCCAGCCGGACCTTCCGTCCGACACGGCGTGGCATCCGGTCGAGGATCTGCCGCGGACCGCGTTCGACCACCACTACTTCATCGACGCCGCGACCGGGCGGCTGCGCGCGAAGCTCTCGTACACGAACATCGGGTTCGCGCTGGCTCCGCTCGAGTTCACCATCGCGGAACTGCGGGACCTGTTCGGTGCGGCCCTGGGCTACCAGCCCGGCGCCACCAACCTCACCCGCGTCCTGACGCGCCGGCACGTGATCGACCCGACCGATCGGCGAGCCAGCTCCGGCCAGTCCGGTGGACGCCCGGCCACCGTCTACAAGTTCGTGACCCGCGAGCTCACCGTCACCGACCCGTTCGCGGTCCTCCGGCCGCCCCGATGATCGGCTTGGCGCTAGCGGGTTGAGCGCTGCCTGCGGCTTGTCGTGCGTTGGTCGACCTTGGCGGCGAGGAGGTCCGGTTGGCATTCGGCGAGGTGGTCGCGGACCAGGAGGTGGATGAAGGCGTACTCGCCGCGGCCGGTCCGGGTGAGGACGTAGCGGTCGGCGGCGTACTGGAGGAAGGCTCGACGGCGCCAGGGGAGGTAGCCGGTCCAGCGGAGGAGTAGGCCGTGCATGAGGCGGGACATGGGGCCGGCGAAGAGGGCGGGGCGGCGGCGCCAGGCTTTGGCGGCTACTACGCCGGTGACGATGCCCAGGATCGCTTCGACTTGGGTCCAGCCGGGGTCGGCTCCTAGAGCCAGGGCGACTGTGACGGCTGCGGCCAGGCCTGCGACAACCCAGAGGTCCATCAGGTCTCGGGCGTCGTCGTACTGGCGGACCTGGTGGTCCATGGGGAGAGCCTTCACGACTCTGATGCCTTGGGCAACGATTAGGCCGACGGTGGCCGAGGCCAGGAAAGCGTCTTGGTGGTCCAGCTGGGTCAGGGCGAGTGTGGTGCCGGTGGTGACTACTGCCAGGCGGATGAGGAGGAGCAGGCGCCGGCGGGGGCCGTCGGAGACGATCAGCTCGAAGGCGTACGACGCGGCTACGGCGGTGGCGAGGAGGAGCAGGGCCAGCCATCTGGGGAGGGCTGCGAAGACCGAGGCGCCTGCTAGGGATGAGGCGAAGCCTGCGACTGCGCCGACGGCGGTCATGGCTGCTGCGACCAGGGCGCTGGGCTGGCCTGGGCTCTTGCGGAGCGGTTGCCACGGGCGGGGGCGGATGTGGACCAGCAGCAGGCTGGTGGCGCCGACGGCTACGCCCGCCAGTACGCCGTACAGGGCGGTGATGGCGAGTGCTGCTCCGCCGACCAGGCCGGCGAAGAGGGCGGGCAGACAGACCCGGTGGACCAGGTAGCCGATGGATGGGAGCGACAGGCCGTACCAGCCGTTGGGGGTTAGCCAGCGCGGGACGGCCGTGCGGTCGCCGGCTCGGGTGCGGGTCCACCAGGCCAGGCACCACAGGGATCGGAGGGCTGTGCGTGAGTCGTACTGGCGACTGGCCGGGCGGGCGCGGGACAGGACTTCGGAGATGAAGGTGTCGAACAGGGCGCGGCGGTGGTCGGCGACTGCGCCTGCGGCGACCTCCTCGGCGTCGCGGCCCTGGTAGGCGAGCGCCATCACGTTCAGCATCAGCGGCGAGGTGATCAGGTCCCAGAGGTCGTCGTCCTGCTCCATCGCGGCCCGGGCGCCCGCCAGCTCAGCGCCGACGGAGGTGAAGTAGTCGAGGACCTGGCGGCGGGTCAGCGGGCGGATGCGCACTGCGCCGTACAGCTTGAGGGGCTGCGGGAGGCGGGCGTAGTCGGCGATGCGGCAGGTGACGGCGAGCTGGCCGACCAGGTAGCGCTGCTGGAGCTCCTCCAGGGCAGGGGCGAGTTTGACTCGGTGCTGCAGGGCTATCTCGTCCACACCATCCAGCAGGAGAGCTAGCCGGCCACGGCGGAGCCAGACCCGGCCGACGGCGGCGGGGATCTGGTAGCGGCTGTTGAGGTCGCGCAGCAGCCAGCGGACGAAGCCGGCCAGCAGCGGGCTGTCGCCGGGGTCGTCGTCCTCGCGCCGGGTGGTGATCGGGCCGGTCCAGCCGGAGAGGTCGACGAGGACCGGGATCGGTTGGTCCGGGTCCTGGTGAGCCTTGGCCGCGAGCGTGCGAGCCAGGTCGAGCAGGAGGGTGGTCTTGCCCGCTCCGGGAGCGCCGAGGATGAGGACCGAGTCCTGCAGGTCGTCGAAGGCCTTCGCGATGTCGGCGTTCTCGCGGATCTCCGGTTCGGTGCCGTGCAGCGGCTGGACCAGCAGGTCGTACGGGCGGACGACGGCTTCCGGGCTCTCGTCGAGGTCGAGCGCGAGGCGGGTGTACTGCGCGAGCGAGCCGGCGACGCGCTCGGAGAGGTAGCGGTCGACGCGGGCCAGGGCGTTCGGGCGGTTGCGGGGCTGGTCGGCGGAACGGATCGAGAGCGTGCCGGTCCGGCGGCTGCGGAGCTCCCAGACGCCGGTGACGATCGCGATCAGCCAGAGCACGCCGATCACGGGCCACGTCCAGCCGACGTACGGCGTGAGGAAGGCGGGCGCGGTGCCGCCGGTGCCGACGTTGATCGCGATCGGCAGCAGTACGAGCGTGAGGGACAGGGTGAGCACGACGAGGACGACCCTCAGCACTGCGCGCATCCTCACCCACGGAGAGTATCGGCAGCTGGATTCCCGAGGGAATGGTTGTTCGTTCAGTTAGATTGTTCTCCGATATGACTACCGAGCAGACCGACCGCGCCGCCGTTGGACTGCGGTCCGAACGCGGACCGATTCTCCTGTCCGTGATGCTCAGCGTCGGACTGGTCGCCATCGACGCGACGATCCTCGCGACCGCCGTACCGGCCGTGGTCGAGGACCTCGGCGGCTTCACCCAGTTCCCTTGGCTCTTCAGCATCTACCTGTTGGCCCAGGCGATCTCGGTCCCGATCTACGGCAAGCTCGCCGACCTGCGCGGGCGCAAACCGATCATGCTGCTCGGCGTCGGGCTGTTCGTGCTCGGGTCGATCCTGTGCGGCTTCGCCTGGAGCATGCCGGCGCTGATCGCCTTCCGGCTGATCCAGGGCCTCGGCGCGGGCGCGATCCAGCCGATCGGGATGACGATCATCGGCGACATCTACTCGGTCGCCGAGCGAGCCCGCGTGCAGGGCTACATCGCGAGCGTCTGGGGCATCTCGTCGTTCGTCGGGCCGGCCCTCGGTGGTGTGTTCGCCGACTACATCTCGTGGCGCTGGATCTTCTTCGTGAACATCCCGCTCGGCCTGGCCGCGGCCTGGGTGCTGGTCCGGCGCTTCCACGAGAACGTCGTCCGCGGAACCACCAAGCCGCAGATCGACTACTGGGGCACGATCCTGCTCGCGGTCGGCGGTTCGCTGCTGCTGCTCGGGCTGCTCGAGGGCGGCGTGATGTGGTCGTGGGACTCGGTCGCGAGCATCGTGATCCTGTCCGTTTCGGTGGTGCTGCTCGTCGCGTTCGTTCTGGTCGAGCGGAAGGCGCCGGAGCCGGTGCTGCCGTTGTGGGTGCTCGGGCACCGGGTGCTGAACTCGGCGAACTCATCGGCGCTGCTGATCGGCGTACTGATGGTCGGGCTGTCGACGTACGTGCCGCTGTACGCGCAGGGCGTGTTGGGGACGAGTGCGCTGGTCGCCGGGTTCGCGCTGGCGGCGATGACGCTCGGGTGGCCGATCGCGGCGTCGCTGGCCGGGCGGATCTATCTGCGGGTCGGGTTCCGGACGACGATGCTGCTCGGGGCGGTGATCGTGGTGATCGGGTCCGGACTGCTGCTCACGGTGTCGTCGGACAGCTCGGTGCTCTACCTCGCGCTGGCCTGCTTCGTGATCGGGCTCGGGCTCGGGTTCTCCGCGTCGCCCGGGGTGGTCGCGGCGCAGTCCTCGGTGGACTGGCGCAGTCGCGGGGTGGTGACGGGCGCCAACATGTTCGCCCGGTCGGTCGGGAGCGCGGTCGGGGTCGCGGTCTTCGGAGCGGTGGCGAACGGTGTGGTCGCCTCCCGGCTGGGTGACTCGCACGAGGATCTGGAGCACCTGTCGGGCGACGTACTGGCCCCGGCGATCCACGACGTGTACTACGGCGCTGCCCTGGCCGCGGTGCTGCTGGTCGTCGCGGTGGTCTTCATGCCGAACCGCGTCGAGGAGCAGCCGCGCGACACGCCCTAGGGCAGCAGGGCGACGAGGGCGACCTGGTCCGGACGCATTCGACGAGTCTGCCGGTTGGCGCGGGTCACCTCTAGATTGGGGGCATGCGTGAGGTCGACTGTGTGGGGGCTTTGATCCGGGATTCGTCGCAGCGGGTGTATGTGCATCGGCGGACGGCGTCGCGGCGGTTGTTCCCGGGGATCTGGGATGTCGTGGGCGGGCATGTCGAGGCCGGGGAGACGCCGGAGGAGGCGCTGGCGCGGGAGGTCTTCGAGGAGACCGGGTGGACCGTGCGCGACGTGCTCGCGGTGGTCGCGGACTGGGAGTGGACGTACGAGGGGCGGGTACGGCGGGAGCTCGACTACCTGGTGACCGTCGACGGGGATCTGTCGAATCCGCGGTTGGAGGAGGGAAAGCACGACGCGGGCGCCTGGGTCGGGGCCGACGACGTCGAGTTGCTGATGGTCGGGCGGACCGACGGAGATCGGCGGTTGCTGGAGATCGTGGCGCACGCCGTACGGATCCGGCTGACCGACCGGCTGCGGCTGGTGCCGATCGGTGGGCCGGTGGAGGTCCTGGGCGGACATGGGCCGGACCTGGAGAGGCTGCACGCGGATCCGTGGGTTGCCGAGTGGTACGCCGAGACGCTGTCGGCCGAGGCGGCGGTCGAGCGGGCTGCGGCGGTGCACGCCGCGTGGGAGCGCGACGGGGTGAACAAGTGGATGGCGTACGAGCGAGCGGGCGCGGAGTTGGCCGAGGGCGGGGCGCTGGTCGGGCGCGGGACGCCGGCTGAGGGCGGGGCGCCGGTCGGCCGCGGGGCGCTGGTCGGGCGGGGTGGATTGTCGCGGCTGGCGGCGGACTCGGTGGTGACCGAGCAGATCGCCGCGCTGGTCGGGCTGGAGTGGGCTGCTGATCGGCTCGAGCTGGGGTGGGCGCTGGTGGAGTCCGCGCGCGGACGCGGATATGCGACGGAGATCGGGGCGGCAGGGCTGGAGTTCGCGTTCGGCACGCTGGGCGCTCAGGCGGTGATCGCGTTCACCGAGCAGCACAACCGGGCGTCGCGAGCGGTGATGGAACGGATGGGGATGCAGTACGCCGGCGAGATCGTCGCGGAGGGCCTGGTCGAAGGGGTGGACAGTGTCCGACCGGACGCGCCGTTCGCGGTCCACCTGACGGCCCGGGCGGACCAGAAGCGGACCTGAATCGCTCTGACCTGCGGGTTTGCCGATTCAGAGAGCGGACACGAAGCGGGTCAGCAGGTCCGCGAAGGTCTGCTGCTCGGCCGCGGACCAGGTCTGCATGGCACCGGTGAAGCGGGCGCGGCGATGGGTGTGGACCTCGGTCAAGCGGTCCCGGCCGGCGTCGGTCAGGACCAGGACCGTACGGCGGCCGTCGTGCTGGTCGGCGTCGCGCCGTACGAGCCCTGCGGTGACTGCGGCGGCGACGAGTTTGCTCGCTCGGGGCTGGTCGACGCCGAGGGCATCGGCGACGCCGTTCACGCCGAGCGGCCCAGCCGCTTCGAGCGCGTCGAGGACCTGCTGACTCGCGTCGCCCCCGGTCTCAGCGGCGAACACGCGGCGGGTCTGGCGGCGGCGTACGGCGATCATCGCGGCCTCGACCTCGGCGACCGGATCGGCGCTGGGCATACGAGTCCTCCAGGTATATGCTCATTGACATGTATATGTCAGAGGACAACAAGCCTATCGGGTGGTGGCTGAAGGAGCTGGACCGGCGGATCGAGGCGTCGTTCGAGCGGTTGCTGGCCGGGGACGGGCTCGGCCGGCGGCAGTGGCAGGCGCTGAACGCGGCGGCGGGCGACGAGCCGATCGCTGTCGCGCTGGCGCCGTTCCTCGCCGGCGACTCGGAGCTCCGGGCGGCGACCGAGCCGCTGGAGGCGCGCGGCTGGCTCGTCGGAGAAGAGTTGACCGCCGAAGGACAGGCGGCGCTGGAGCGGTTGACCGCGCTGGTGGTCACGCAGCGGCAGCGGCTCTCGGCCGGGATCGACGACGGAGAGTACGCCGTAGCGCTCGGCGTACTCCGGAAGATGACGCAAAACAGCTCCGCTGTGTGACCACCCAGGCGCGGTGGTCACACAGCGGAGCGGGCCGCCCGGGGGACGGCTCGCGGTGAGGTTCGCGAGCCGTCTGTGTCCCGCGCCGGAGGTCATCTCTGACAAATCCGCCCGATCTCCGGCGTGGGGCACTGACCCCAGCTCCTGACCCGAGGTGTCGGTCAGGAGTGGTTGGAACGGCTGGGCGGCGGCGACACAGGGAGTTCAACCGCCTGCCCAGCCGGGCTGGTGGGCGGCGCGGTCCGGAGCTGAGGAGTGCTCCGGACCGCACCTGGTTGGCGTCCGGGGACTGAGGAGTGTCCCGGACCTTTCCGTGCACTGCTACCTGGACGTGAGGAGACTCCAGGGCGCAGCCGCTCAGGTCTGAGGAGGACCTGAGCAGGTTCAGATGTCCGTACCGTCCTGGGGCCCGAGGAGGTCGTTGGTGACCCGGAGGCCGGCGAAACGCCTCCGCATCGCCTGCTCGTAGCGTGCCGCCAGCGGTGCTTCGGCGACGTACTGCGCGATCACATGTTCGCCGAACCAGACCCGCACCCGGCGGCGGTGCTGCCTCGACGTCATCTCCGCGACTGTCACTACTCGCTCACCCCGTAACTCTCAGGCCTTGCAACCAGTTGGACTTACTGGTTGTCATGGCAGTAATGGTGCACAACCCGAGCGTGACCGCTCTAGGACCTGAGGCGGACCTTTCCCGGACCTCTTCAGGACCTCTGGCGGACATCTGGGTGACTGCACCTTGTCGTGGGGCATGAGTCGAGACACCGTCTGAACTGACGTGAACGGGAGGAACGATGGCGAGTAGGTATGCGCCAAGAACGGTCCTGGCGCACCTGATCCAGCGCCGGAACCAGACCTACTCCGAGATCGTCGCCGAGTTCGTCGAGCTGGGTGGAACCATCACCGAGCGGCACCTGCGGCGCCTCGCATCGGGCGAGCGCGCAGGGACCACTCCACAGACCCGGCGCACCCTGCAACGCATGTTCGGCAAGCCGGTCGAGGAGCTCCTCGCCCCGTACGCCCCCGAGCAGGCAGCCCAGGTGGTGCCGGCACCTGCCGCGAGTGGGCGGATCACGACAGGGAACGAGATGGAGGTACTCGACATGGCTGCCAGCCGTGCGCGGGCTTTTGCCCTCGCGGCCCAGACCGGTCTCGGGAGCGAGGCCATGGAACAGGTGTACGACGACGTCAGGCACGTCGCGAAGGCTTACCCGCAGCGTCCGCTGCCGGAGATCCTCGGCCAACTGGTAGAGACCCAGGACCTGGTCTTCGCGCTGCTGGAGAGCCGGCAGCGCCCGGAGCACCTGCGGCAGCTGTACTTCCTCGGTGGCGTCACCGGCGGTCTGCTGGCGAAGGCCTCCCACGACCTGGGCAACCCGCACGCCGCCCTGACCCAGGCCCGGACGGCGTTCCTGTGCGCCGACAACGCCGACCACCACGGTCTGCGCGCCTGGGTGCGCGGTCTGCAGTCACTGGTCTCGTACTGGGCCGGCAACCCGCACGACTCGGTCCGGTACGCGCAGCTCGGCGCCGGGTACGCGGAGCAGGCCAACAGCACCACCAGCGTCTGGCTCCCGGTCAGCGAGGCCCGCGCCTGGGCCGCGCTCGGCAACCCCGACGCCACCCGCGCCGCCCTGGAGCGCGCGGAGAACGCGTGGGGCTCGGTCCGCAACGACGAGCTCGACGACATGGGCGGCCTGTGCACCTTCGGGCGCAACCGGCAGCTCTACTACGCCGCCGACGCGCTGGCCTGGCTGCCCGGTGAGATGGAGACCGCCGAGCGGTACTCCAACCAGGCCGTCGACGCCTACACCGACCAGTCGCACCCCGAGTGGGCCTTCGGCGACGCGGCCGGCAGCCACGCCGCGATGGCGATCACCCGGATCGCAAGCGGTGAGCTGGACGGCGCCGCCGACGCGATCGCCCCGGTCCTGGGCCTGCCGGCCGAGCGCCGGATCAACGGCGTGGTGCACTCGGCCCGCCGGGTCCACCAGGCCCTGCGGCAGTCCGGTCGCGCCGACGACGCCCGGGAGCTGCAGGAGGAGATCGAGATGTTCACCCGGACGCCGATCCAGAGCTTCCCGCGGTAGCAGGCGGGATGGATCCGCTCACCGGCGACGGCGTCAGCCTGCGGGACTTCCGATCGGAGGACTTCGACGACTGGTTCGCCGTCGTCGGCGATGATCGGGTGACCGAGTGGATGGCCTTCGCCACCCACACGCCGGAGTCCGGGCGCAAGATGCTCGACGGCATCATCGAACGCTCCGCCCAGGAGAGCCGGCCCGACTACATGCTCGCCGTCACCCGCCTTGACGACGACCGTGTGCTCGGGTTCGTCCGGCTCGCCCCCGGTGTCCACAAGGGCGCCAAGCTCGGCTACGCGATCGGCGCCGACCACTGGGGTCACGGCTACGCCACCGCCGCGTGCCGGCTGATCCTCGACTTCGCCTTCGGCCCGCTCACCCTGCACCGCGTCACGGCCGCGATCGGCCCCGAGAACGCCGCCTCGATCGCCGTCGTCGACCGCCTCGGCTTCAGTTACGAAGGCCACCTCCGCGACCACGTCTTCACCAACGACGCCTGGCGCGACTCTTTGCTCTACTCCCTCCTTGCCGACGAATGGGCGGCACAGCAGGCGCGCTGAGCCCCCGCTTCCGCCGTACCCGGCACCGTTCATCTGGTGCACACGTGCAGGTCATCGGCACCCTTGACAGTGGCTTGTCAGCACAAGGAAGGGTTGCCGGATGCAGCAGCAGGTGCCGGAGTGGGCCGATCTGGCGGTGCCGGAGGAGCGGCTCGATGCGCAGGGGGTTTCCCGGCGGGGGCTGCTGCGGGGAGCCGGGATTCTCAGTGGGGTCGGGCTGCTCGGCGCCGCAGGGGTGACCGAGGCCGCGGCGACGTCGGGCGGGGATCCAGAGCTGGTGTGGCTCGTCGGTGACCACCACGTGCACAGCCGGTACAGCCACGACGCGAAGTACGGGTTCGGGCAGCTGGCGCAGCGGGGCGCGCAGTTCGGGCTGGACTGGATGGCGTTCACCGAGCACAGCAACTTCGGGCACGCGGACAAGGGCGCGGCGGCCGAGCAGGACGAGGTCGTGAAGGCGCGGGCGGAGAACCCGCGGATGCTGATCTTCCAAGGGCTCGAGTGGTACATCCCGGCCGCGGAGCACGGGACCGTGCTGGTCGCGCCGGGGCCGAACGTCGTACCGCTGCTGCAGGCCTTCGAGCGCGAGTACGACGGGAAGCTCACGAACCGCTCGGCAGACACCGCCGAGAACGAGGCGCACGCGGTCAAGGCGCTGCAGTGGCTGGCCGCGCAGAAGCGGAGCGGGTACGTCGACGACGTACTCGTGCTCGCCAACCACCCGCTGCGGCTCGGCATCGACGCTCCGCACGAGCTGCGCGCCTGGCGGGACACCGGCGTACTGATCGGCATGGAGGGCGCGCCCGGGTCGCAGGGCGACGCCGACCCGGCCTGGGTCGCCTATCGCGGCGTCACCAACGCCCAGCGCGGCGAGTACGTGAACGCGCCCGGTACCGGCAGCTACGCCGGCTACCCGGCCGACGCGTACCGCACGTACGGCGGCTTCGACTGGGCCACCGCGACCGTCGGCGGACTGTGGGACTCGCTGCTCGCCGAGGGCCGGCAGTTCTCGATCACCTCCAACAGCGACAACCACCGGACCATCTGGGACACCTGGAAGGACGGCGAGTTCCCGCCCGGCGAGACCTTCGACTCGCTCGGCTGGAAGCCCGCGCCGACCGACACCGGGACACCGCAGGCCGGCAGCGACTTCTGGCCCGGCCAGTTCAGCCGGACCCATGTGGGCGTGACCCGCTACTCGTACCTCGACGTGATGGCCGGACTGCGCGCCGGGCGGGTCTGGGTCGACCACGGCCAGCTGGTCGACGGCCTGGACGTGCGGCTCGCTCCTGCGGGCTCCAAGTACCGGGGCGTCACGCTGGGCGGCCGGCTGAAGGTGGGACGCGGCGAGCGGCTGGAGCTGCGCGTCACTGTCACCAGCGCGACCAGGCCGAACTTCCACGACCTCCTGCCGCGCCTGGCCCACCTGGACGTCATCCGCGGCGTCGTGACCGGCCCGGTGAGCAACCGGGACAGCTGGAAGGCACCTGACACCAGAGTGGTCGAGCAGCTCGACGTACGGCGGAAGTCGGGCACGTACACGCTGCGCATCCCGCTGGGCCGGGCCGAGCGCAACCACTACCTCCGGCTGCGCGGCAGCGACGGCCGCCGCAACGGCCCGGGCTACCTGGGCCGCGCGATCGACCCGGCTGGGCCGATCCAGCACCCGGTCAACAACGGCGACCCGTGGCTGGACACCTGGCTCTACACCAACCCGATCTTCGTCGACGTGGGCCGATGATCGAAGGCTTGGAGTGGTGGGGAGACTGGGGGTATGACCGCCACGCTGCCGACCACACTACTCGATCCGGTGAGGGACGGCCTGGCCCGGATGATCATGACGAAGGTGGCCGGCCCGGATCCGCGCGCCGAGCGGAACCGGGTGCACAACACCCCTGGGCCTAGGTGGTTCGCGCCGGACCGGCCGATCCGGCGGGTGCACGGCGACGCGTCGATGTTCGCCGGCGGGCTGCGAGCGCTGCTGCTGCAGTCGCTGCACCCCTCGGCGATGGCTGCCGTGTCGGCGCACTCCGGCTACCGCGGCGACCCGTGGGGGCGGCTGCAGCGGACCAGCTTCTTCCTGGCCATCACCACGTACGGCGCTGAGTCCGACGCGGAGGCGGCCATCGCCAAGGTGAAGTCGGTGCACGAGCGCGTCCGTGGGACGAGTCCGGACGGTACGCCGTACCGGGCCGGCGATCCGCACCTGCTCAAGTGGGTGCACTTAGCCGAGATCGACAGCTTCCTGACCGCCCACCAGCGGTACGGCGCGGCACCACTCGACGCGGCCGAGCAGGACGGGTACGTCGAGGACACCGCTCGGGTCGCCCGGGCACTGGGCGTGGTGGACCCGCCGACAACGCTGCTGGAGCTCCGGCAGATGCTGGACGCGTACCGGCCCGAGCTGCGCGGCACGACCGAGGCGCGGCAGGCTGCGCGGTTCATCCTGATCCACCCGCCGGTGCCGCTGGCCGCGCGTCCGGCGTACGGCGTACTGACGGCTGCCGCGGTCGGCCTGCTGCCGCGGTGGTCGCGGTGGCCGCTGCGCCTGCCGTACCTGCCGCTGGCGGAGGGGACTGTCGTGAGGGCCGCCGGAGACGGGCTGACGCGGACGATCCGCTGGGCGCTGACCTCGCCGATCCTGGGGAATGTCGACATCTCCACCCCCTGAATGCGCTTTCCTGCGCGGTCGCCCGCAGGGAGCGCGCAGGAAAGGCCTCCGCGCCGGTAGTTTGCTCCCATGTCACCTCGCCCGAACCGACCGCTGCCGCTGGCGACGCCGGCCGGGATCGAGGTACTCACCAAGATCCTCACCCAGGGTCCGATCCCGCGGGTCGAGATCGCCCGCCGGACCGGGCTGTCCCAGGCGGCGGTCACCAAGGCGGTCGCGCCGCTGATCGAGGCCGGGTTCGTCACCGACCAGCCGGTCGCGGCCGACCCGGACGCGCACATCGAGAGCCAGCTCGGGATCGGCCGGCCGGTCAGTCCGCTGACGGTCGTCGCGGACAGCGTCTCGGTGATCGGGCTGAAGGTGACGCCGACCGACCTGATCGGCGTGACCACGGACTTCACGGCGGGGATTCGCGCCGTGCGGCACTGCCGGCTGCCGGACACGGCGGCGGAGACGGTGACCGCGAAGCTGATCGAGCTGGCGCGGCAGCTGATCGAGGAGATCGAGGACCCGGCGAGCCTGGCCGGGCCGCTGGTCGGGATCGGCGTGGCGGTGTCCGGGGATGTGGACGCGGTGCACGGCGTCGTGCGGGACTCGCCGTTCATGGGGTGGCGGGACGTGCCGCTGGCGGCGTCGCTGACCGACTCGCTCGACGTACCGGTGGTGGTGACGAACGACGTCCGCGCGCTGACCGTGGCGGAGCACTGGTTCGGGGTCGGGGTGAACGCCGACTCGTTCGCGGTGGTGACGATCGGGTCGGGAGTCGGGTGCGGGCTCTACATCAACGGCGAGGTGGTGTCGGGGGCGCACGGGGTTTCCGGTGAGCTCGGGCACTTGCCGTTGGCGCCGGGTGAGCTGGTCTGCACGTGTGGGCGGCGCGGCTGCGTGGAGACCGTGGCCTCGTCCGACGCGATTCTGGCGCGGGCGCGGGAGACGACCGGGAAGCCGACGCTGGATCTGTCCGGCGCGATCGAGCTGGCGCACGCGGGGAACGACGACGCGCGGGAGGCGTTCGACCGGGCCGGCGAGGTGATCGGCTCGGCGCTGGCCGCCATGGTGAACCTGGTCGGGCCGGAACTGGTGGTGATCGCGGGCGAGGGCGTCGCGGACTACGACCTGTACGAACAGCGCATGCGTGAAGCGTTCGCGGCGCACGCCTTCGGAGCGGCTGGCGACTGCCGCCTGATGCTCAGGTCCCACACCTTCGACGACTGGGCGCGCGGTGCTGCGGCCACAGTCATCCGTTCTTACGTCCGTGGTGAACCGCCTCTGCGACGCTGAGGCGGTCCACCACGTCGTTGCTAACTGCGGGCCGCGGCGAGGATCTTGCGCCAGACCTTCTTGTAGGACTCCAGGCCGTCTTCGGCCAGAGGACCCGTGGGGCCGGCGGTGATGGAGACCCGCTCGGGGATGGAGCCCCAGACCGGGATGTTCTCCTCGGCGTACTGCTGCATGGTCTCCTGGTAGGCGCGGGTGTAGGTGCGCGCCGAGCAGATCACCAGGCCGACCGGCGTGCCCTCGGGGACCAGCTCGAGCACGGCCTTCACGCGGGGGGTCTCGACGCCGCCGACGCGGGTCGGGATGACCACGATCCGGGCCCGTTCGAGCGCCTTGTTCAGCAGGCGTTCGTGCGACGGTGGCATGTCGACGACGCCGATGCCCTCCGGTGGCACCTTGTCCAGCGCCTTGGTCAGCAACCGCTCCGTCGGCGCCTCGGCGATCTCGATCCGGGCCAGGTGGTCGTCGTCCGACGTCTCGATCCAGTCCGCGGCGGAGCCTTGCGGATCGGCGTCGACGAGGGTGGCGGTCCGGCGGTTCGACGATGCCAGCGCGGCGAGGTACACCGACGTGGTTGTCTTGCCGACCCCGCCCTTCAGTGCAGCTGTCACGATGATCATGAATCCGAACTTACCCGGTTCTGTCCGATTTCCGGCGTGTCGTCGGCGTTGCCGAAACGCGTCGTGATAGTTGCCGACGGCGTCGACAGTACGTCGGCCGGACGCCGGACGCCCGCTCAGGCCGCCGGTTTGCGGATCGTCTCGATCACGCTGCCGAGGCCGTCCCGGCCGTACCCGCCCGCGTCGGTCCGGGCGAACACCTCGGCCAGCGCGGCCGGCAGCGTGGTGTCCAGCCCGGCCTGGGTGAAGGCGTCCACGATGTGCTGGGTGCCCACCGCCATCATGTGGAGGTTGTTCTCGCCACCGGGGTAGCTGCCGTCGTCGATCTCGCCGGTGAGGATCTTCAGGAAGCCCATCGGGCCGTCCTCGGCGATGTCGACCAGCATCGTCGCGATGGCCGGCCGAAGCTTCTCGGCGCTGACGCCGGCCGAACCGACCAGCGCGGCCGAGTACATGTAGCTGGTCAGCGTCGTCAGGAAGAGGTTCAGCATGGTCTGGTAGTAGAGCATCGACAGACCGGGATCCGACCCGACGTAGTCGACCCGGCCCAGCACTTCCAGCGTGCTCGTGTGAGCCTCGAGGACGTCCTGCGGACCGCTGAAGAACGAGTACGCGCCCGGCTCGCCGATCCCCGGCGGCGGGACCATGATGCCGGCGGTGATCAGGGTCGCGCCCTGCTCGGTCGCCCAGCGGCCCGCCTGGCGAAGCCGGTCGGGGCTGTCGGAGCTCAGGTTCACCAGCACCCGGCCGGTCAGGTCCACACCCCGCAGGGAGTCGTTCATCGCCGCGTAGTCGACCTGGCTGATCACCACCAGGTTGCTCGCGGCCACGGCCTCGGCGGCCGTCGCGACCTCGGTGGCTCCGGCGGCGACGAGGTCGGCGCCGCGGCCCGGCGTACGGTTCCAGACGGTGGTGGGGTGGCCGGCGGCGACGAAGGTGTGGGCCATCTTGGCGCCCATCGCGCCGAGGCCGATGACGGTGACTGCTTCTCGGTTGGTCATGCGGCGATCCTGGCCGGGCCCGCTACGGATTCACTACGGGTGTCGGACCCGCTGGCTACTGTTGCGGCGTGTTCTTCGACGTGCTCGGTCCGCTGGTCGTCCGCACGGACGCGGGCGAGCCGGTCACCGTGCCCGACACGAAGGTCCGCGTCCTGCTGCTCGATCTGCTGGTGCACCGCGGCCACCCGGTCAGCGCGGACCGGCTGCTCGACGACGTCTGGGGCGACCGGCCGCCCCGCAACGCGCTCGGCACTCTCCAGGCGCGCGTCTCCCAACTCCGTACGGCGCTCGAGCGGGCCGAGCCGGGCGGTAGATCCCTCGTCACGCACGGCCCCGTGGGCTACACGCTGCAGGTGCCGACAGAAGTTGTCGACAGCAACAAGTTCGAGGACCTCCTGCGTAGCGCGGCCGAGCAGAGCGAAGCCGGCCGACGGATCGAGCTCCTGCGGCAGGCCCTGGCGCTCTGGCGAGGCACGCCGTACGCCGAGGTCGTGGACCGCGAGTTCGCCCGGGCGGCGCGAGACCGCCTGGAGGAGCAGCGCCTGACCGCTCTCGAGGACCTGCTGGACGGGTCGACCGAGGGCGATCCGCTCGGGAAACTGGCCGAGCTGGTCCGGCTCCATCCCCTCCGGGAACGCCTGCGGGCGATTCAGCTCCGGGCTTTGTACCGGGCCGGCCGGCAGGACGAGGCACTGAAGGCGTACGACGAGCTGCGGCGGGCCCTCGCGGAGGAGCTGGGCGCTGACCCAGGTCCCGAGCTGAGCGCGGTCCACCAGGCGATCCTCCGGCACGACCCGGCGTTGCTCGGAGACCGGCCCGACCACGTCTCGGCCGGTCTCCTCCCTGCCCCGCTGAACGACCTGATCGGTCGGGAGGCGGCCCTCACGGATGCTCAGGTGCAGCTCACCACGGCCCGCCTGGTCACGCTGATCGGCCCGGGCGGAGTCGGCAAGACCCGCCTGGCGCTGGAGACCGCTCGGCAAGAGTCGTCGGCTCAGGTCAGGTGGGTGGAGCTGGCAGCAGTCAGCGGTGACGAGGTGGTGGATGCCGTCGCGGCGGGAGTCGGGCTGCGCGACGACCTGCTGCGTGTGCCCGAGCCGCAGGAGCTCGGCCAGCGGCTGGTCGAGTCTCTGACCACCCGCGAGACCCTGCTCGTGCTGGACAACTGCGAGCACGTCCTGGAGCCGGTGGCCGACCTCGTCGGCCGCCTGCTGGCGGGCGTGCCCGGGCTGCGCGTGCTGGCGACCAGCAGGGAGCCGCTGGGCCTCGGTGGTGAGCACCTGCTCGAGGTGACCCCACTGACTCCGGCTGCGGCCGCTCAGCTGTTCCAGCTGCGGGCTGAAGCGGCAGCAGCCGAGGTGGACGACCCGGAGGCCGTGGCGGCGATCTGCCGGCGGCTGGACGGCATCCCGCTCGCGCTGGAGCTCGCGGCGACCCGCGTGCGCGCGCTCGGCGTACGGGCGCTGGCGCAGCGGCTGGATGACCGGTTCCGGCTGCTGGCGGGCGGGCGCGGCGTACCGGAGCGGCAGCGAACGCTCAGGGCGACCATCGACTGGAGCTGGGACCTTCTCAGCGAGGACGAACGCACCATGCTCCGGCGGCTGGCGGTCCACGCGGAGAGCTTCAGCCTGGAGGCAGCGGCGGAGGTCAGCGAGCTCCCGGACGACCTGCTGGCCAGGCTCGTCGACAGATCGCTGGTGGTCCCTGCCGCCGGCCGCTACCGCCTGCTGGAGAGCGTCGGCGCCTACAGCCTCGAACGCCTCATCGAGTCCGGCGAGGAGCCTCGCCTCCGCCGCCGTCACACCGCGTACTACGTGTCGCTGGCCGAGCAGGCAGAGCCGCACCTGCGGGGTCCCGGCCAGCGCAGGTGGCTGGAGACGCTCGACCACGAGGCAGCCAACGTCCGGGCAGCCCTCCACCACGCTTCGGCGGAGCAGGCGTTGCGCCTGGTCAACGCCATGGCCTGGTACTGGTACCTCCGGGGCCGACTGGGTGAGGGCCGCCGTGCACTGGCCGCGGCCCTCGCCGTACCGGGGCCTGCGTCAGCTGCTCGGGCCGCGGCAACGGTCTGGAGTGTCGGGCTCGCTGCGACGGCAGCGGACAGCGGCAACCTGACCGAAGCCAGTGACCGAGCGCTGGCGCTCTACGAGGTGATCGACGATCCCCACGGGCTCGCCAGGGCGGAGTGGTTCCTCGTATCGACCCAGTGGGCGTACGGCGACCCGGACGTCCTGATGGCGCGGATCAACCGGTCGATCGACACCTTCACCAGGCTCGACGATCGCTGGGGGGTCGCCGCGGCGCTCAGCACGCGGGCGCAACTCTCGCTCGTCCACGTGGACCTGGACGGCCTGCACCAGGACGGCGTACGGAGTCTGGAGCTGTTCGACCAGCTGGACGACACATGGGGCCGGCTGCAGGCGAACTACTCGCTGATCGTGGCAGCCGAGATCAGTGGCGACTACCCGACCGCCCGGCGCCGCCTGCTGGAGGCGCTGCGCGCGGCCGAGGACCTGGGCAGCTGGACGGAGGTGTCGTTCCGGACCTCCGGGCTCGGCCGCATCGCGCTGCTGTCCGGCGACTACGCGCAGGCCGACGAGCTGCACGAGCGGGCCCGCCGGCTGGCCTTGGAGCAGTCCAACAAGTCCGCCGAGGAGTACGCCGAGGTCGGGCTCGGGCTGAGCGCCCGGTGGCAGGGCCGGCTCGACGACGCCGAGTACCACCTGACCAGACCGCTCGACTGGCTGCGGCAGGTCGACGGAGTCGCGGGGATCGCCTTCATCCTCGCCCAGCTCGGCTTCGTCGCCGAGCAACGCGGCGACTACCTCCGGGCCGAGCAGCTCCAGCTCCAGGCACGGGTCGCCGCCGAGTCCACCGGCGACGAACGCGCCGTCGCGCTGACGCTGGAGGGACTCGCCGGCGCCAAGGCAGCAGCTGCCCTGGCGACCGGCGGTCAGGAGTCCGTCGAGCTCAGCCGCCAGGCCGCCGTACTGCTGGCGGAGGCGGAGGAGCGGCGCCGGGCGGTGGGGGTTCCCCTGCCACCCGGCGAGCAGTTCGACGTACGGCGGATCGGTGCGGCTATTTCCCGAGCCAGGCGTCGACCTTCGAGCGGTTCTCGTTGACCCACTTCTCGGCCGCCGCGTCGGGCGTCATCTTGTCCTCGGCGATGTACTTCGCGACGACGTTCTGGTCGTCGTTGGTCCAGCTGAAGTTCTTCACCAGGTCGTACGCCGGGCTGCCGGAGTCGGCGAACTTCTTCGACACGATCTTGTCCAGGTCGTACGCCGGGTAGTCGCAGGCGACCTTCGCCGGGTCGGCGTCGCAGCCGGTCTTGTACGCCGGGAGGTCGACCTTGACCAGCTTCAGCTCGTTGAAGAACCACTGCGGCTCGTAGAAGTAGCCGATCACCGGCTTCTTGTTCTTCTCCGCGTCCCGGAAGGCCTGGATCAGCGCGGTCTCGCTGCCGGCGTACACGACCTTGTAGTCGAGTCGCAGGTTCTTCACCAGCGCCTCGTCGTTGGTGACGAACGACGGGTCGCCGTCCAGCAGCTGGCCCTTGCCGCCGGACTCCGAGGTCTTGAACAGCGAGGCGAACTTGTTCAGGTTGTTCCAGTCCTTGAGCTCGGGCTTCTCGGCCGCGAGCCACGGCGGCAGGTACCAGCCGATCACGCCCTTGTTGCCCGACGGACCGACGACGACGGCGACCTTCTGCTGCTCGACGTACTTCTTCTTCAGGTCCTCGTGACCCCAGTTCTCCAGCACGGCGTCCACCTCACCGGTGCCGAAGCCCTGCCAGGAGATCTCCTCCTTGAGGTTCTTCTTGGTCACCGTGCAGCCGAGGTCCTTGGTCGCGACGTAGGCCACCACCGCGGCGTTCGCCTCGTAGCCGACCCACGGGTTGACGGCCAGGTTGAAGGTGCCGCACTCCTTGCCGCCGTCGGCCGGCTTCTCGGCCTCGCCGACCTTCGCGCCGCCACAGGCGGTCAGGGCCAGCGCCAGCGCGCTCAGCACTCCGACGGAGCGGAGCTTGTTCGTCACCACAGGTTGTCTCCTCTGACTGTTCCTCTGAACTTCCTCGTACGCCGAGCAGCCGCTTGCGTGATCCGGTCGAGCATCACACCCAGCAGCACGATCGCCAGCCCGGCCGCGAGGCCCTTGCCGTACAGTTCGCTCTGCGCGAAGCCCGCGGCCACGTCGTACCCGAGCGCGCCGGCACCGACCAGGCCGCCGACGACGACCATCGAGAGCACGTAGATCAGGCCCTGGTTCACCGCCAGCGTGATCGCCCGGCGGGCCACCGGCAGCTGGACCTTGCTGATCACCTGCCAGGTGCTGGAGCCGACCGAGTTCGCCGCCTCGACGGTCGCCACCGGGACCGCTCGGATGCCGTCGGCAACGATCTTGGTGGTGACCGGTACGGCGAACACGACAGCGGCCGCGATCGCGGTGAACCGGCTGGTCCCGAACAGCGCCAGGAACGGCACCAGGTACACGAACGGCGGCATCGTCTGCCCCGCGTCGAGGACCGGCCGGACCCAGTTGTCGACCCGCTGGTTGCGCCCGGTCCACACGCCGAGAACGATGCCGACGGCAACCACCACGACGGTGGCCAGCAGTGTCGACGCGAGCGTCACCATCGCGTCGTGCCAGACCCCGGTCCCGACCAGGAGCAGCAGGCAGGCCGTCGCCGGAAGCGCGGCGCGCCATCCGCCGAGCACCATCGCCAGCGCGACCACGGCGGCGGTCACCAGCCACCAGGGCGACTCGGTGAGCAGCGCCTGCAGCGGGTTGAGGACGCCGAACGTGACCGCGTCGCGGACGCCGTACGTGAAGCCGCCGAAGACGTCCTGCACCCAGGCGGTCACGTCGGCCGCCGCGACTGCGATCCGGGAGCCGAGGTTCACGTCGGTCGGGAACTCGGCCGCCCACAGGTAGGTCCGGGAGAACCAGATCGCGACCAGGACGCCGAGGGCGCCCGCGCCGAGCAGGATCTTGCGCCGCAGGCTGGCCACCCGCCAGGGCCGGTCGCCCGCGGCGGTGGTCACGCGGTCGAGCACGATCGCGAGCACGACGATCGCCAGACCGGCGTTGAACGCGACCCCGACGTCGAGCGTCTGCAGCGCCTTCAGCACGGTCTGCCCGAGGCCGGGCGCGTCGATCAGCGCGGCGACGGTGACCATCGACAGCGCGGCCATGATGGTCTGGTTGATCCCGACCACGACCGTGCTGCGCGACATCGGCAGCAGCACCTTGGCCAGCGTCTGGCCGCGGGTCGAGCCGAGCGAGCGGGCCGCCTCGACGCTCTCGGCCGGGACCGATCGGATCGCGTGCGCGGTCAGCCGGACGACGGGCGGCGCGGCGTAGATCAGCGTCGCGATGGTCGCGGCGGCCGGGCCGATCGCGAAGAACAGCGTCAGCGGCGCGAGGTACACGAACGTGGGCAGCGTCTGCATCAGGTCGAGCACCAGCGTCGCGACCTTGAAGAACCGGTCCGAGAGGCCGGCCCAGATGCCCAGCGGGATCCCGGCCAGGAGCGCCAGGACGACGGCCGCGATCGTGAGCGAGAGCGTGTCCATGCTCTCCTGCCACAACCCCTGCAGCCCGATGAAGGTGAGCCCGGCCGCGGTCAGCAGCGCGACCTTCCAGTTGCCGAAGGCCCAGGCCAGGAACGCCGAGAGCGCGACGACGCCGAGCCAGCCGACGACCGGCACCGGCCGCCCGTACGACGGCTGGGCGATCAGGCTCTGCAGCAGGACGACGAGCTGGTCGACGACGACCCGGATCCCGTCCGAGATCGCGTTGCCGCTGCCGACCACGCCGGCCTGTTCGGTCAGCCAGCGGTGGAACGGCGTCGTGTCCTGCCCGCCGAGCGTCAGCGTGTGGACGCCCCGTAGGACGAACCAGAGCGCGAGCCAGACGACGAGCAGGCCGCCGACGAGCACGACCTTGCGGGGTTTGCGGACGATCAGCTCGATCGAGCCGGTGATGGACGCCATCAGGAGCGCGGGGAGGAGGCAGCCGAGCCGGGGGCACCCGGCACGGCGGGGCCCGAGCCGGAGGAGCCCGACGCGAGTGTCGCTGAGCCGGAGGCCCCGCTCGCGCCGTACAGGGTGGTTGCGCCGGACGGAGCCGCGTCCGCGACGACGGCGAGGATCTCCTCGTCGCCGATCACGCCGAGCAACTGGCCCTCGGCGACGACCTTCACCGGGCGGTCCGACTCGAGCACGAGCCGGGTCGCCTCGCGGACCAGGACGTCGGGGCCGAGCTCCGGCCCGTCCAGCTGCTCTCCGTCGCGGGGTGGGCGGACGATCCAGCGCAGGGTCAGGACGTCGGCCCGCGGGATGTCG
The DNA here is from genome assembly GCF_014205135.1 of Kribbella italica. Taxonomy (NCBI): domain Bacteria; kingdom Bacillati; phylum Actinomycetota; class Actinomycetes; order Propionibacteriales; family Kribbellaceae; genus Kribbella; species Kribbella italica. Next base: position 6,484,470 of record NZ_JACHMY010000001.1, on the reverse strand, counting down.
CGGACGAACTCGCGCACGTAGTCGTCGGCCGGAGCGCCGACCAGCTCGTCGCCGGTGCCGAGCTGGACGGCGGCGCCGTCGCGCATCAGCAGGATCCGGTCACCGAGCTTGAGCGCCTCGGACAGGTCGTGGGTGATGAACACCATCGTCTTGCCGACCTCGCGGTGCAGCCGGACGACCTCGGTCTGCATCTCGCGGCGGATCAGCGGGTCGAGCGCGGAGAACGGCTCGTCGAACAGCAGCACGTCCGGGTCGTTGGCCAGCGCGCGGGCCAGGCCGACCCGCTGCTGCATGCCGCCGGACAGCTGCTCGGGGTACATGTTCTCGTTCCCGGACAGGCCGACCAGGTCGATCACTTCCTGGGCGCGGCGCTTGCGGTCCGGCTTGCTCTCGCCACGGACCTCCAGCCCGTACGAGACGTTGTCGATCACCTTGCGGTGCGGGAGCAGGCCGAAGTGCTGGAACACCATCGAGAACTTGCTCCGGCGCAGCGTCCGCAGCCGCTTCTCGTCGGCCGCGCGCAGGTCCTCACCCTCGAAGATCAGGCGGCCCGCGGTCGGCTCGACCAGGCGGGTCAGGCACCGGACCAGCGTCGACTTGCCGGAACCGGACAGGCCCATCACCACGAACACCTCGCCCGGCGCGACGTCGAAGCTCAGGTCGCGGACGGCCGCCGTACAGCCGGTGCGGTCGTAGAGGGTGGCGCGATTGAGCTCGGCCAGCTCCGGGCGGCGCGGGACGCGGGCGGCTTTCGGGCCGAACACCTTCCACAGCCCCTGGACCGACAGCAGGGCCTCGGACTCCTGCGGGTCGGGGTACTCGAGCTGAGCGGTCACAGTGATTCACCCTCGCATCCCCGGCGGCCGGGTTCGTCGTGAACGGCGACTTTATCGAATGCCCGGTCCGGCGGTGCCGGTCCGGGTGTCTGAGCGGTCAATCACCACCGTCACCTCACCACGGATTTTGCTGTTTACACAGCAAAATCAAACATACGTCCGACCTTGGAAGAGGAGCCGGGAAGCGAGGAAGCCGGCAGGCCCGGAGGCGCCGGGGGTCCGGAGGTGCCGGGGGTCCGGAGGTGCCGGGGTCCGGAGGTGCCGGGGTCCGGAGGCCTGGGGCCGGGAGGCCGGAGGTGCCGGGGGCCTGGGACCTGGGGGCTGGGGGCCTGACGCCCGGAGGCCCGGAGAGGCCGCAGGCCCGGGGACGCCGGACGCCGGGTGCCGGGGGACGCCTGGCGCCGAGTGCCCGGGGACGCCTGGTGCCGGGGGCCCGGAGACGCCTGGTGCCGGGGGCCCGGAGATGCCGGGGGTCCGGAGATGCCGGGGGTCCGGAGATGCCGGGGGTCCGGAGGCCTGGGGCCGGGAGGCCGGAAGCCCGAAGGTGCCGGAGGTGCCAGATGCCCGGAGACCGGGGGGCCGGGGGGTGGAGGGCTGGGGGCTGGGCCTGGGGCCCGGAGGCCCGGGGACGCCGGGTGCCGGGGGGATCGAGGGCCGGCCCTGGGCCTAGGGCCGGGGGCCTGGAGGGCTTGGGGCCCCGGAGGCCCGGGGGCCCGGGAGGGCTTGGGGCCGGGAGGCCCGGAGGCCTGGGACCCGGGAGGGCCTGGGCCGGGGGCCTGAGGCCGGGGGGCCAGGGGCTGAGGGCCGGTGCCCGGAGGATCGGGGGATCGGGGCTCGGGGGCTCGGAGGATCGGGGGCCCGGCCCTGGGGGTGGGGGTGAGGAGGTGGCGGCAGGGCCGTCCGGGGCTTGGCTCAGCTTGGTTGGTACGGCGGGGCTTCGCCCCAGCCCCAACGGGGGACGGGGGCTTGGGGTGGTGGGGTGGCGCCGGGTTGGGAGTTGGCGAGGGCGATGCGGGTGCCCCACTCGACGTACGCGACGAAAGCCGAGCGGAACTCGGGGTCGGTGGGCAGGCCGGCCGGGTCGGCGCTGGCGGCGATCAGGGCGGCCCAGCGGGCGCGTTGCTGCTCGGTGAGGCCGAGGCCGATGTGGTGGTCGAGCATGGCGGGGTAGCCGCCGAGCTCGTCGGTGTAGGTCTTCGGGCCGCCGAACACCTCGCCCAGCCAGAGCGCGACGTGCTCGCGGTGCTTCGGGCTCATGTTCGCGAAGACGGGCGCGAGCAGCTCGTCCTCGAGCACCCGGTCGTAGAACACCTCGGTCAGGCTGCGCAGCGCCTTCGCGCCGCCGGCCCACTCGTACACGGTAGGTGTGGTCATCTGAATCCCCTCCCTCTCGTAATCATGTAATCACCCGCGAGGGTCGGTCAACGCCACCGCGATCGCGACCTGGACCGGGTTGATCGCGGACTCGTCGTCCGCGAGGTCCCACAGCACGTTCTGGAGGATCCGGCCGAGCGTCCAGCCGATCGCCCGGTCGCGGTCGAAGGCGAGGCGGTCGACCATCAGGTCGAAGCGGTACCGGATCGCGCGGTTCAGGTCGCCGGTCGCGACCAGTTCGTCCCAGCGGTTGTTCAGCGCCGGGAACAGCTCGAAGCAGGGATCACCGGCGAGCGGCTTCGGGTCGATCACCAGCCAGGGAGCCCGGTCCGCGGCCATCACGTTGTCGTAGTGCAGATCCCAGTGCAGAAGCCGGTCGCCGGGTTCAGTGAGCAGCTCGGTGACCCGAGCCGCGCACCGGCGAGCGAGATGCTGTTCCTCCGCGTCGGCGAGCTGAGGGATCAACGCCGGAGCATCGGCGACCATCTCGGTGGCCACGGCTTCGAGAGTGCGGAGGTCCGCGGGCCCTTCGGTGGTGCAGAGGCCGGCGAGTAGTTCGGTCAGGATGCGGGTCGCCTCGACGTCGTCGGGGACGTCGTTCAGGGTCCGGGGATTCAGGCGTTCGAGCAGCAACGTGGCGGTCTCGTCGTCGTACTCGAGGACATGCACCACGTCGTCGGCGTTCCAGGTCCGCAGGGCGAGCGCTTCGCCGGCGTTCTCGTCGTTGAGCGGCTGGAGCTTGAGGATCGCGGGGTCGCCGGTCGTTCGCCGTACGGGGAGGACGAGAGAGGCGGCGCCGTGCATCGGGGTGCCGTCGAGCGTGAGCTGCCAGCGGTCGAGGTAGCCGGCGGCGGTCTCGGGCAGCGCCTTCAGCCAGCGCAGGCCGGTCTCGTCGGTGTGGGACTCGTGCAGGGTTTGCGGGATCGTGAAGTCGGCCATCGATCAGCACAGTAGGTCGTCCGGGGTTTCTGTGCTTGGGTTTTCCCGTGAGCGGCGAACTGGCACGACGGCATCGCAAGGTCCAACTGGTCGTAGGCCTGATCCACCTGGGGCTCCCGGCCCTGACGCTGGCGGTCAGTCTGGCGACCGCTGGTCTGGCGGGTGCCGTTCCGCCGGCCGTGCTGCTGGCGCTCGGTGCGTTCCTCTTCGCCCGCCAGCGCTTCCGTCCGCAACGCTGGCGGATGACCGGCGCGATCTTCGGCGCGGTCGCGGCGGTCTACCTGACGCTCGTCCCGGACAACTTCGGGCTGCTCTTCATCCTGCTGGCCGTGCTCGTGATCTGGTGGCTCGGCGCCGGCGTCGGCGTCGCGCTCGCGGCGTACGCCGAACGCACGCTGCTCGTCCCCGTCGACCCGGAGCTCGCCGGTACGCCGTACGAACTCGCCTTCCGCCTGCGCGGCCTCTGGGGCACGACCCTCGTCCTCGGCACCGACACGGTCTCCATCCACACCATCCCGCGCAAGCTCCGCGGCGCGAACCCCGAGGACCTCCGCCGCACCTACCCCTTCACCAAGGTCACCGGCGTCCACGAGGTCGACCTCACCGGCTCCGAACGCCTCCGCTTCCCCATCCCCGTCACCGCGGTCCACACCCCCGGCCCCGCCGTCATCCTGCAGGCCGCCGGCGACGACTGGGTCCTCCCCACCAACCTCGCCCCCACCCTCACCCAACTCCTCAACCACCGCGTGGACGACGCGTCGAAGGACTAGCCGCGCGGCTGCCATCGGCGGACAATGCAGCCGCCCGCGCGTCAGGTGCCGCAGGCAGCCTCCGCACGAACGGCTGCGAGCTCCCGCCGCACGGCGGGCTCGCGGCCCTCGGCCGGAGGACGGCGGCGCTACTCCGCCAGCCGCGGATTGGTTCGGATCAGAGCGGCGGAGTGACGGCCGTCCGTCGTACGCCGGCCGGCTGCTCGCGGCCGGTGAACAACCGCCGCAATTCCGGTCCGACGATCGCGCGCGGCCCGAGGGCGGCGACGCGGTAAGTCCCGATCGCGTGCTCCCGCAGCGAGCGCCGGACCTGCCGGCCGTACTGCGTGAGCAGCCCCGGGAACCATCGGCTCATCAGCCCGCGCTCGACGAGCGAGGCCCTCAGCTCGGTCATCGCGGGAAGCCCGGCGACGGTGGTCAGCAGCGTCGGCAGCGGAACCCCGCCGGCGGGGAGGGCGGCGAGCACCGCGCGCTCCAACTGGTTGCTGCCGTCCGGCCCGAGCGCGTGGACCTCGCGGCCGGCGAAGCCGATCACGCGCTCGTCGTGCAGCGCGAGGACCGCGACCAGCGCCGCCCGGCGACGCCCGCCGCACAGGTAGGCGGTCTGGTTGAGGTCGAGCGGGTTCTCGGTACGCATCGGGTCCTCCTGATCCTCGGTGAAGCTCTCACCGCCTCAGACGGCCGGCACGCTCCGGCGGTTGCATCGAGTAGCAACGACCACGGAGCGTGCCCGCCTCCCCTCCACCCGAAGGGGAGGGGGAATGGGCGGAGGCCCGGCGCCGACGGGTGTCAGTTGCCCGCGGCTTCGCGTTCCTTGCGGGCGGTCTCGGCCTTCTCGGCCTGCCAGCCGTCCTCGTTCTTGCCGATCCGCCAGTACCCCGACAGCGACACCCGGTCGCGCGGCAGGCCGCGCTCGGCGAACAGGTTCTTCCGGATCCCGAAGACGAACCCGGCCTCGCCGTGGACGAACACGTGCACGTCGTCCGAGGGGAACTCCAGCCCGGCCACCGCCTCGACCAGGCGAACCCCGCACTCCGCACCCGCTCCGGCGCGGTGGAACCAGACCAGGTCGACGTCGCCCGAGCCGCCGAACTTCTGCTCCTCGGTCGCGTCCTCGACCTCGAGGAACACCGTGGCCGACGTACCGGCCGGCAGTGACTCGATCGCCGAGCCGATCGCCGGCAGCGCGCTCTCGTCACCGACGAGCAGGTGCCACCCGGCCGCCGCGTCCGGCGTGTACGCACCGCCCGGACCGTTGAACCACAGCTTGTCGCCCGGCTTCGCGTTCGCCGCCCACGGCCCGGCGATCCCCTCGTCGCCGTGGTGGACGAAGTCGATCGTCAACTCCTGGGCGGCCTCGTCCCACGAACGCACCGTGTACGTCCGCATCGTCGGCCACTGCTCGGACGGGAACTGCTCGCGGACGACGCCCATGTCGAGCGGTTCCGGGTACTCCACGCCGGGCTGCGGGAAGAGCAGCTTCACGTACATGTCGGTCATGCCGTTGCCGGTGAACTCGTCACAGCTCAGCACGACCCGGATCATGTGCGGCGTGATCCGCTCGGTCCGGCGGACGACACCGAGCTTGGCACGGCGACTACGGGGTGCGGGGGTGGGCACGCGACCACGGTTCCTCTCGGGCGGATCAGCGGATCCTGGATTCGACTTAGACGGTGCGACTTAGGTTGGCCTAACTCACCCTAGCCGACCCGGCCAATCACCCACGGATCCACCGCTGAGCGGCCCGCTGTTCACCTGATCGTTGCCAGCGGCATGCTTGTGGGGATCAGCCTGGTGCGATGGACCCGATCTTCGGTACGCCGCAGCGGCCCGCCTCGCCGGTCACCCGGATCGACGCGGCCGGGCGGCCGATCTCGCTGGATCTGCGGGCGCCGGAGCGGAACACCGTGCTGTTCACCGGCGGGCCCGGGATGGGCAAGAGCTTCGAGCTGGAGAAGGTCCAGGAGCTCGCGCGGTCGAAGGGCTGGCCGTGTCTGAAGGTCGAGGCGTCGCCGCGGGAGCCGCTGGAGAGCCGGTTCGTCCGGGAGGCGACCCGCAACCTCGGAGGACTGCGCAAGCAGTACGGGTTCCTCGGGCTGCGGAAGCTGAAGAAGACGATCAAGAACCTGACCCAGCGCTCGCGCAACCAGCAGAACGGCGCGGAGGTGCGGGTCGGCGTCGCGCCGGTGCAGCTGGTCGCGAAGCGGCAGTGGGACGCGCCGGGCGGCAACGGGCTCGGCTCGACGCTCGACGAACTGGCGACCGAGCTCGGTGACCTGGCCGCGAAGAAAGGCCAGCCGGTCGTCCTGATGGTCGACAACCTCGACGTCGCGTCCGAGCGGGACCTGGCCGCACTGACCGAGCTGTCGACGCATCTCGAGCGCGGCGGGCGGCCGGTGTACCTGGTCGCCGCGGGCAGCGAGATGGCGATGACGCGACTGATGGCCGCGTCCGGCGGGCACTCCGGCGTCGCGACCGCGGTCACCAGCCGGTACGACGTCCGCGAGTGCGGCCCGCTGTCGGGCGACGAGTTGCGGCCGACGCTGACCGAGCCGCTGCGGAAGGCGGGGATCGCGCACTCACCGGACGCCGCGGATCAGCTGCTGCAGGCGTCCGGGGGTCATCCGGGACGGCTGCGGGATCTGGCGGAGAAGGCCGTCGACCTGATCGGGAACCAGCCGGACGGGCTGACGCCCGACGTCGCGAAGGCGGCGATCGCGCAGGTCAACGCGGATTCGCGGGTGGTCTACCAGGCCGAGTGGAACTCGTGCTCGGGCGCGGAGAAGGAACTGCTGGCGAAGACGGCCTCACGGGGTGCACGCGGGTTGTCGATGCCGTCCGAGACGCAGGCCGCGGGTCCGGGGAACTGGCCGGCGGTCGACACCGCGCGGCAGATGCTGCTGGCTCGCGGGCTGGTCCGGGAGACCGGCGACCGGATCACCGTGGCGGATCCCGGGATGCGCGACTGGGTGGAGATCCGCGTCGGTCATTCCGCTGCCCACGCCGGAGTAGCTCTGCCTGGCTCGGCAGCACCGGCGATCACGGCGGAGACCCAGGGGCGGCATGTCGAGGGCGCCAACGCCTACAAGCGTCAGGTCGGGCAGACCACCTTCACGGTCAACCGCTAGTTTCGAACGTCGGCCTCAGGTGGCGAAGATCTGGTCCTCGTCCGCGAAGGCCTTGAACTCCAGGGCGTTGCCGGCCGGGTCGAGCAGGAACATCGTCCACTGCTCGCCCGGCAGGCCCTCGAAGCGCAGGTACGGGTCGATCACGAAGCTCTTGCCGGCCGCCTTGAAGCGGTCGGCCAGGGCGTGGAAGTCCGGGATCGGCAGAATCACGCCGAAGTGTGGGACCGGCACGTCGTGGCCGTCCACAGGGTTGTGGATCCCCTGTGAACGGCCCGGCGCGAGGTGGGTCACGAACTGGTGGCCGAACAGGTTCCAGTCGATCCAGGTGTCGCTGGACCGGCCGCGGTCGCAGCCGATCACGGAGCCGTAGAACTCCGCCGCGGCGGCGAGGTCGTCGACCGGCATGGCCAGGTGGAAGCGCGGAACAGAAGTCATACCGTCAAACCTACGGCCAGATCGACGCGACCCACTCGGGGTGGTCGATGAACGGGTTGCGGTTGTGCTGCCAGTTGTCGTAGATCACCTGGTTGCGGCGCTTCTCGAAGGCGTCCGGCGGGTCGGCCTGGCTCCAGGCCTTCAGCACCGAGAGCTTGCCGATGTACGGCGCGGAGCCGTTGTTCACCGAGTTGTTCGGCTCGAGGTTCGCGAACCCGTCGCCGCCCTCGTACCGGACCGCCATGTAGAAGATCATCCGCGCGACGTCACCGCGGACCGCCGCCCGCGGCGAGAACGAGTCGCCGTCGACCGCGCAGCCCGAGCACTCCGCGACCGTGCCGCCGCCGTTGTCGAAGTCGAGGTTGCCGCGGACGCCGTTCACCGACACGTCCTCGGGGCGCAGGTGGTGCACGTCGGTGCCCGGCCCGGTCGCCGTCCCGAAGTCGCCGTGCGACTTGGCCCAGACGTGCTCGCGGTTCCAGTCGTCCGGGTTGCCGCCGTTAGAGCTCTTCGACTGCGAGCGCCCGGAGTACAGCAGGATCACGTTGTTGGCGTTGTTCGGGTCCTGGTCGGTGTCCTTCAGCGCGTTCCAGACCTGGTCGTAGCTGAGCTTGGTCTGGTTCGCGATGATCGTGTGCAGCGCGGACTTCAGCGCCGCGCCGGTCTTGCCCTCGGCGCCTGCGTAGTAGTCCGAGGGATCACCCGGGTCGCCCGGGTCCGACCCACCACCACCGCTGAACGCCGTCGCCCCGGTGAGTCCCGGGTGCGAGAAGTACGCCGCCAGCTTGCCTGTGACCGTGATCTTCTGGCCCACCAGCGACGGGTTCGACTGCAGCCCGTACGCCGAACGGAAGCCGCTCGGGATCTGGACGTACAGCATGCTCGCCGTACTGGTCTGCCCGGCCGAGTCGGCCAGCGCCAGGGCGTAGTCGTTCGGGAAGTTGCTGCGGACCACCGTGTTCGTGGCGGTCGGCTGCCCGACGACGTAGCCCTCGACGGTGCCGGTGGCACCGTTCTGCTGCTGGACGGCAGCGGCAACGGTCAGGTTCGCACTGGTCGCGGCCGGCGCCGGCGTGATGCCGAAGCCGAGCAGAGCGAGCAGTACGCCGATCAGCAGGACCGGGCGGAGCGGGCGGAAAGTTGTCACGGCGGGTCTCCCACGGGGCGGTGTGGAACGGCGTCGGGGTCAGTCTGCCCCGTCGGACCGGCTGGTGAACGCCCTGGCGAGCGAAGACTTCCGGGCCGTAGGGTGACCGCGACATTGCAGGAAGTTGCCTTCGAGCGGCGAGCGCCCCCGGAGTTCGGCAGACTGCAGGGGTTCAGCACCCAAGTCTGGGGAGTAACGATGCGTGTGAAGAGGAGATCGCTGTCGATGGCGATCGCCGCGGTGTCGGTCGGTGCTGGTGGGCTCGCGCTCGTCGGTACGCCGTCGGTGGCCCAGCCGCTCGACGTGACCGAGGTCGCGGCACCTTCGGCAGAGGGGGCCGCGCTGGCGGCCGCTCGAGCCCAGAAGGAGGCAGCAGCCGCCACGGCCCCCGACGGGCCGCAGACGGCGCAGGAGAAACAGTTCAGCCAGGTCGACGACTACGCCACGAAGACCGGCGGTCTGGGGGTCTACTACGACCGGGCGACGGGCAAGTACGTCGTGCGGATGCCGAAGACGGCGAAGGCCCAGGCGGCCCGGTCCGTGAAGGTCGCCGGTGCCGAGACCGGGGTCCGGCCGAGCCGGACCACCAAGGCGGAGCTGACCTCGATCCGGACGGTGCTGGAGAACCGGCAGTGGAAGGACGGCGCGAACAAGTACAGCTACGCCTTCCACTACGACGCGCAGCGCGACGCCATGTCGGTGACGACGAACGCGCCGGCGGCGACCATGCAGCCGCTGCTGGCCAAGTACGGGCCGGTGCTCGAGGCGAAGTACGGCGACGTCGGCCGGAACTCCCGGCAGAGTGACCCGGCTCCGCACCGCGGTGGCGCGTCCATCACCAACGGCTCGTCGGTCTGCACGAGTGGCTTCACCATCACCTCGACGGCCCGCTACATGGTCACCGCCGGGCACTGCTTCGCGCTGGGTCAGCGCGTCTTCTCCAGCGGCGGCCGGCAGCTGTGGGGCACCGTCCGGAACCGGCCGAGCTTCCCGTACTACGACTTCGAAGCGGTCGGCGGCGGGACGTACGGCTCGGTCATCTACCGCGGCGGCGCGGCCGGCACGACCATCCTGGTCAGCGGCGCCTCCGACCCCGCGGTCGGAGCCGCCTACTGCCGCAGCGGGCAGACGACGTACGAGCAGTGCTCGCAGGTGGTCACCAGCCTGCACGCGCAGTTCTGCGACGAGGCCGGCTGCACGGTCGAACTGATCGCCTACCGCGGTCCGGACGGCCAGGGTGGTGACTCGGGCGCACCGCTGTTCCAGTACGTCCGCGGCACCGTGCAGATCCGTGGCATGCACATCGCCCACGCGGGTGACGAGCAGTACGCCGAGCGGTGGACCACCATCCGGTCCGTCTTCAAGGCGAACATCGCGATCAAGTGATCACTTCAGCGCGACCGTCCAGGGTCCGCCCTGGGCCTCGATCTCCTGGCCTCCGTCGGTCGGGCTGAAGATCTGCGTCGCGTAGAACTGGTAGCTGCCCGGCGCGAGTTTCTCCCCGGCCTGCGTCTTTGCCTCACCGCAACGGCGCAGGCTGATCGTCGAGGTGATGGTCTGCTGCTCGCCCGGCAGCAGCTTGACCTTGACCGCCACATCCCGGACCGGTGCCGGCGTCCCCACCACCTTGCTCTGCTGGGCCAGCGTGATCGCCGCACTCCGCCCCGCGGTCAGGTCCACCGGCTTCCCGCTGGTGTTGGTGACCACGACGTCGACGGTGCCGAAGTCGGACGCCACGCTGATCGGCTTGATCACGGGCGCGCTGAGCGTCAGCGGCGCACCTGCCCGTGGCTCGCCACTGACCGCACCACCACACGCCCCGATCGCCAGGCCGCTCGCCTCCTGGCGCGCGCCCGCGACGGGTGTGTCCGCACTCCCCCCGAGATTCGGTACGACGGCCACCGCCGCGATCGCGATCACCGCGGCCGTGCCCAGGCTCGCCGCTCCCGCGACCAGCGTGTTGCGCCGGCGGCGGCCCTTGATCCGGCCGGCCAGCGCCTGCTCGTCCAGGTCCACGGTGTCCCAGCCCTCGTCCGCCACCGCGCCGAGAAGGTCCTTCAGGTCCTTCGACGTCATTGCACACTCTCCTCTGTCACGCCGAGCTGCGCGGCCAACCTCGATCTCGCATCGGCTAGATGGCGTTTCACCGTGCCCTCGGCGCACCCGAGCTGGTCCGCGATCTCCGGGACCGTGAGGTCCTCGTAGTACCGCAGCACCACACAGGCACGCTGCTTGGGTGACAGGTCGGACAGTGCGTGGCGGACCGTGTGCGTGGTCGCCCACGTGTCGTCGCCCTCGCCGTGCTGGTGGTCGGGCTCGACCAGCAGGTGCCTGGTCTCGCGCCACTTCTTCGCCCGCCGCCGGTCGTCGACGTACAGGTTCAGGATCACGCGGCGCACGTAGCCCTCGAGCTGCTCGATGTCGCTGCCGACACGGAGCCGGCCGAACACCCGCAGCAGCGCTTCCTGCACCAGGTCGGCGGCAGTCGCCGCGTCACCGGTCAGCAGGTAGGCGTAACCACGCAGTGCCGGGCCGCGAACCGCGACCAGCTCGTCGAACGTGCTCTTCCAGTCAGCCACCGGCACCGTCCTTCGGTTTCCCTGTCGCCAAGCTAGACGACCGGCGGGTGCGGAGCGTTGGGGCGGTTCGCGGAGAAATCTTGAGTCGGTGGGGCGGGGAAGCGCGATGGTCGGACGACCGCGCTGCTCCGCCCCACCTAGGTGTCCGGGCCCCCATCAGACCTCGGCGTCTACCGGGGTCTGCTCGCCCAGCCACCAGTGAGGCGCTACTGGCGGGCAGCACCTCACCGACCGGTGAGAGGAAAGGCTCGGAGCCCTTCCCCAGGTGGTGGCGTGGTGCGGACGCCGTAACGGACCGTACTCAGTCGGAGACGGAAAGTCCATGGGTTGCCAGGGGCCGTCTCACCGTACTGACCATTAACTGTTTCAGCAGCTGATCGTGTCCGCGTGGGCGGTGCCGGAGGACCGGTACGACGCCACCCGGTCGGCCGCCGCCGACGGGCTCAGCACCTCGTTCTTCGCGTAGTACACCCAGTCGGCCGACTGGGCCCAGACGCTGGTCCCGCCGGAGTGGCCGTTCAGATCGATGAACCACTGGTTGTAGTTCAGCGTCATGCCCTGCCGCGGGTAGACCGTGTGGCCCTGGCCGTCGTCGGTGTGGTCGGCGACCAGCGCGCCGTCGACGTAGTACTTCACGTGCCCGTCGGCGACCGTCGCGACCAGCGTGTGCCAGCCGGCGTGGCTCTGCCTGCGCGCCGTCGACGCGCGCCAGCCGTCGAAGGGGTCGACCTGGTAGGTGTTCCAGCTGGTGAAGAAGTTCGTCGCGCTCGTCTCGCCCCAGCCGCCGTTCGGCAGGTACTCGGAGATGTCGAGCTCGCTGTAGATCGGGTCCCAGTCGTAGCGCAGCGGCGAGATCGTGTAGAAGGTCTGGTTGATCGTGTCGCCGTCGTTGCCGCTGACCGGTTCGTCGCTGAACTTGAACCGGGTCGCGTAGGTGCCTTCGAAGAAGCGCTGCTGGTTCTGCTGCACCTGGGCGTGCGTCGTACCGCCGGCCGAGCCGTCGGTGCTCGCGCGGAGCTGCAGCGACTGCTGGCCGTCGACGACCGGGAAGCTGATGTTGCTCGCCGCCCAGGTCGCGCCGCCGACGCCGGGCCCGCCGGCGTTCGTCCGGATGCTCCAGTCGTGGGCGGTGAACGCGGGGTCGGTCCGGGAGCTGTAGCTGAAGTCGTCGAAGAAGGCGCCGCATGCGGCGGCCTTGTCCGGAGCCGGGCGAGCGGAAGCCGGTACGCCGACCGTCGCCGCGACCGCGGCCAGGACAGCGACGGCGGCGGTCGTGCGGAATGCGCGGGATCGAGCCATGGTGAACACCTTTCTCGGGGCGGAGAGGGTGTGACCACTGGGTCACTTCTGGCAATCTGTCGCGTTCGAGTGGTTAAGTCAAGAGCTTGTCTTAACCGTGGAATCGCTCTCACTGGTCAGACCACTGGTAATCTTTGCCTTATGCGACGGACCCAGGCACGCGACCAGCTGCTGGCCCTGATCGAGACCAGCGGGCCGGGCCAGGTGCTGCCGTCGGAGCGCAGCCTGAGCGAGTCGCTGGGCGTCTCCCGGCCGACGCTGCGCGCGGCTCTGGACGATCTGGCGCGCGAGGGCGTGGTGGTCCGCGAGCACGGGCGCGGGACGTTCGTCAGCGCCCGGAAGATCCACCAGGAGCTCGAGCCGACCGAGGCCGGCGACTTCGCCCTGCCGCCCGCCGAGGGCAGCCCGTGGCAGAGCCGGCTGATCAGCTTCGCGGTCGAGCCGGCGGGCGCGCGGATGGGCCGGCGGCTGGAGGTCTCACCCGGCGCGGAGCTGATCGCGGTCGTCCGCCTCCGCCTGGTCGACGGCATCCCGATGTGCATCGAGCGGATCCGCATCCCGGCCGCGCTCGTCCCCGGCATCACCGGCCGCGACTTCGAGACCGGCTCGTTCTACGCGCTCCTCCGCGACCGGTACGCCGTGGCGCCGCGCGACGCCGTACAGGTCACCGAGCCGACGGTGACCGACCACCAGGAGTCCGCCCAACTCGACGTACCACTGCACTCCCCGGCCCTGCTGATCGAGCGCACCACGCGAACGGCGGACCGCGCCGTGATCGAGTACACGCGCTCCATCTATCGAGGAGACCGGTACCGGATCACGACGCGGCTGACGTTCCCTGACTGACTAGCCCTTGACGGCTCCCGCCGCCACGCCCGCGGTGACCCGGCCCTGGAGGACCAGGAAGATCAGCAGCACCGGCAGCATGAACAGCGTGGCGGCGGCCATCGTGGCGCCCCAGTCGGTGCCGAAGGTGTTGCTGAAGGACGAGAGCCAGACCGGGAGCGTGCGCTGGTCCTGGTTCTTGATGATCAGCAGGTTCGCGAAGGCGAACTCGTTCCACGCGGTGATGAAACCGAACAGCGACGTGGACAGCAGGCCGGGCGCGAGCAGCGGGAAGACGATCCGCCGGAACGCCTGGAACTGGTTGCAGCCGTCGACCTGCGCGGCCTCCTCGAGCTCGACCGGGATCGCGTTCAGGAACCCGCGCAGCGTCACGATCGTGAACGGCAGCGTGACCATGAAGTAGATCAGCGTCAGCATGGTCAGCTTGTCGAGCATGTCGGTGTCGCGGGCGATCACGTACATCGGGATCAGCAGCGCCTCCCACGGCGTCATCTGCGCGATGAACACCATCAGGATGAACGCCTGCCGGCCGCGCCACTTCATCCGTGCCACGGCGTACGCCGCCAGGCACGCGATCACCAGCGCCATCAGCACCGCCGACACCGCGACCAGTGCGCTGTTGCGCCAGAACAGCCAGAACCCGTCGGCGTTCACCGCCGTCCCGAAGTGGCTGAAGGTGATGTTGGTCGGGAAGAACGACGGCGTCTCGGCCTGGATGTCCTTGGTCGGCTTGAACGCCGTCAGCACCATCCAGTAAACCGGGAACACCGAGAAGGCGAACACGATCAGGGCCAGCGTGTTGAGCGAGATCTTCCGCCCGATCCGCGTCCTCACAGTTCACCCTCTTCCTTGAACATCTGCCGGAAGTAGGCCAGCAGCGCGACCCCGAGGATCACGACGGTCACCATCGAGATCGCGGCGCCGAGGTCGTAGCGGTTCAGCGACTGCGCCACCTGGTAGGCGTAGACCGGCAGCGTCAGCGTCGCGTTGCCCGGGCCACCCTGGCTGATCGCCCAGATCTGCACGAAGCACTTGAACACCCAGATGATCTCCAGACAGAGGATCAGCCCGAACATCGGCCGCAGGATCGGGAACGTGATCAGCCGGAACGTCTTCACGCCACCGGCGCCGTCGATCTGCGCCGACTCGTGCAGTTCCTTCGGCACGGTCGTCATCGCGGCGTACAGGGTCAGCGCGGCGAACGGCACCGACTGCCAGACGATCAGTACGACGATGATCGCGAACGTCGACGTACCGTTGGCGAACCACGCGTAGCCGTCGAACTGCTCGAAGCCGAGCGCGACCAGGACCCAGTTCACGACGCCCAGCTGGGACTGGAACAGCCACTGGAAGACCGTGGTCGCGGCGATCACCGGGATCGCCCAGGCGACCACCAGGCCGCCCATCACGGCCAGCCGCATCTTCTTGCCCAAGGCACCGATCAGCACCGCGATCAGCGTCGCCAGCACCATGATCAGCGAGACGTTGATCGCGGTGAAGACGAACGTCCGGAGCACCACGCTCCAGAACATGTCGTCCGACAGGATCTGCCGGTAGTTGTCGAGGCCGACGAAGTCGGCACCGCCGCGGATCAACTGGGCGATGCCGAACTTCTGGAACGAGATGATCAGGTTCCGGATCAGCGGGTAGACCAGCAGGTACGCCGTACCGAGCACCGTCGGCGCGACCAGCAGGTACGGCAGCAGACGCACCGGCAGGGAACGCCCCCGCCGCCCGGGAGCCGGCGAACCGGTCCGGGCGGCGGGGGCGTGTTCCGCCGTGCTCTCGACGTGGGTGACAGCCACGGCTACTTGGTGTTCAGGGCCTGGGTGATGATCTCGTCGGCCGCCTTCGCGGCGGCCGCCGGGTCACCTCCGGTCAGCACCTTGGTCTGGTACTCCTTGATCGGGTTCTTCGCCTCGACCGCGGCCCAGTTCGGGGAGTTCGGGGTCGCCTTGCCGTTGGCGGCGCCGGCGGCCATCGCCGCGACACCCTCGTCGGCACCGACCGAGGCGGCCAGGCTGGTCCGGTTCGGCACGTACTTCATCGACTTGGCCAGGTCGGTCTGCCACTGCTCACCGGCCAGCTCCTTGATGAACGTGTACGCCGCGTCCTGACCGTCGGAGGCCTCCGGGATGATCAGGTCCGAGCCACCGGTGAAGACCGCGCCCGGCTTGTCGGCGGTCTTGCCCGGGATCGGGAAGAAGCCCAGCTTGTCCTTCAGCGCCGGGTTCGCCTGGGCGATCAGCTCGGCCGCGCCCGGGACCGCGATCATCTGCGCGATCTTGCCCTGCGCGAAGACGTCGGTCTGGGTCGGCTTCGCCTCGTCCGAGTCCTTCGGGCCCTTGCCGAGCGCCTGGATCTGCTGGTAGAACTCCATGCCCTTCAGGGCCTCGGGCGTGGACAGCGCGCCCTTCCACTGGTCGCCGTCCTTGACCGCCAGGTCGCCGCCCTCGTCCCAGATGAAGCCGGACAGCACGTAGAAGTTCTGGCCGGGCAGGTAGATGCCCTGGTTGCCACCAGTGTTCAGCTTGGTGGTCGCGGCGATCCACTCGTCGCGGGTCTTCGGCGGGGTCACGCCGGCCGCCTGGAACAGGTCCTTGCGGTAGACGACCACGCGGTTCGCGGCGTAGTACGGGATGCCGTACTGCTTGCCCTCGTACAGGCCCGGACCGGCCAGGCCCTCAATCCAGTCGTCGCCCTTGAGGTCGGACTTCTTGTCGGTCAGGTCCTTGACGCCGCCCGAGGCCGAGTACTGCGCGACCTGGGTGTTGCCGACCTCGATCACGTCCGGCGCGTCCTTGCTGGCCAGCGCGCCGATGATCTTCGGGCCGATCCCGTTCCACTCCTGGATCTGGACGTTCGCCTTCACGTCCGGGTGCTTGGCGGCGAAGTCGTCGGTGAAGCGCTTGAGGAAGTCGTCGGAGACGCTGCCCTTCATCAGCCAGACGTCGATCGTCGTCGGGCCATCGGCGGCGGCGTTGTCACCGTCGGAGCCACCGCAGGCGGCCACGGTGGTGAGGGAGAGAGCCGCGACCGCGGCGACGGCAAGGGAACGGAACTTCATCGGATCACCTCTGGCGGAGTAGCCGGACCGGCGCCCGGCTGACTGGTATGAACCTGTCGTTCAGTGGCAGCGAGAATTGCGGACGACCGACGACCAGTCAATAGTTCAGTAGGTTCCGTTACTAAGTCGTGAGAGCGTGCGCAGTCACAAACTTGTCCAGAAGTGAGCGTTTGACAGCGTTATCTGCAGCCTGTGTTGCACAGTGCGCAACAGACCACTGGGCTCGCTGGTCAGCGATTTACCGGACCAGTTGAATTTTCGGGCAACCGCTTGCTGCTAGCCGCCGAGCGCCGCGATCACCGCGGACGCGGTCGCCGCGTCCTGCACGCCGAGCCCGGTCAGGTCCGCGATCGACCGGTCGGTCCGGCGGGTGAACCCGTCGCGCAGGACCGCGCCGACGGACAGGTCGATGCCGTCGGCGATCACTCCGGCCCGTACGGCGTTGCCGAAGTCCCCGTGGTCGAGGCACTGCTCGTGGTCGTCGGTGACGACGGTCGCTCCGGCGAAGAGCCCGGGCGGCAGCTCACCCTTGCCGGGCATGTCGGTGCCGACGCCGGTGATGTGCTGAGCGCCGCCGAAGAGCTCGATCGGCAGAGGCCTGGTGGCGGGCGTTGTGGTGGTCACGCAGGATGCTGCGCTTTCGGTGACCGGTCGGGCCTGGACACCTGCGGCTTGCAGGGTTTCGACCAGATCAGTGACGGCGGCGGGGCGGCGGCCCCAGATCTGGAACTTCAGCCCCGGGCGGAGGTGGGTGAGCCAGATCGCCTGCAGCCGAGCCTGGTCGCCGGTGCCGACGACGAGGACTTCCCTGGCCTCGGCCGGGGCCATCGCGTCGGTGATCAGAGCGCCGGCGGCCGCGGTGCGCCAGGCGGTCAGCCGGCCTTCGTCGGCCAGTACGGCGGCGGGCTCGCCGGTGGTCGCGTCGACGACGAGCATGAGGCCGTTGTTGACCGAGGCGAAGGTGCTCGCGATCTTGACCGTGAAGTGCGGAGAGCCTTCGACGTACCCGGCCTTCACGTGGCAGTCGCCCGAGGCTTTCGGGAAGTCCAGCACCATCGGGAGCGGGACCTGCGTCTGCCCCTCGGCGTGGGCGATCAGGGCGGACCGGACCGCGGCGAAGACCAGGTCCGGCGTCACCACCGAGCGGAGCTCGTCGAGACCGATCACCCGCAACGTCATCCCTGCTTCTCCAACCAGTTGCTCCAGGCATCGAGTGCCGGTTCGGGGTCCAGGCGGCCGAGGCCGACACGGAAGCGGTCGGCTGGTGTCTCGGTGAGGGCCGAGGCGTAGATGCTCGCCGGCAGCAGCAGGACACCGGCCTCCTCCACCAGGCTGGTGCACATGGCTTCGACGCCATCCGGACCGGCGTACCGCGGGAAGCAGACGCAGCCGCCCTGCGGCGCCGCGAAGTCGAAGAGATCCGGGCACCGGGCGAAGAAGTCCGCGAAGAGCGGCAGGTTCCGCGCGACGATTCCGCGGTTGCGGTCCAGCAAGCGGTCCCGGGCACGCAGGCCGATCAGCGCGAGAATCTCGCTTGGTGCCGAGTTGCAGATCGAGGTGTAGTGCTTGGCCCGCTCGAGCTTGTCCAGGACGGCGCGGTCGCGGCAGGCGATCCAGCCGATCCGCAGCCCGGGCAGGCCGTACGCCTTCGACATCACGTTCAGCGACAGCGCCGTCGGCGACAGGTCGGTTGCCTGAGGCAACGAGGGTCGGTCGAGCTCGAGCCCGCGGTAGACCTCGTCGCTGAACAGCCGGATCCCGCGTTCGTCGCACAGGCGCACGAGTCGTTCCCACGCCGCCGGATCCGGTACGGCGCCGGTCGGGTTGTTCGGGAAGTTCACCGAGACCAGCCGGGTCTCCGGTCGCAGCGCCCGCTCGATCGCGTCGACGTCCAGTGCCCAGCCGTCCTCGGGCCGCAGCGCGACGCCGGTCACCGTGCAGAGGTCGAGCGGGATCGTCTCGGCCGCCTGGTAGTTCGGCGTCAGGAC
Organism: Kribbella italica; assembly: GCF_014205135.1. Lineage (NCBI taxonomy): Bacteria > Bacillati > Actinomycetota > Actinomycetes > Propionibacteriales > Kribbellaceae > Kribbella > Kribbella italica. The sequence goes on along the minus strand of NZ_JACHMY010000001.1, from coordinate 6,466,062 downwards.
GACGGCGTGGTCGCCCGGTTCGAGCAGGACGCGCATCGCCAGGTAGATGCCTTCCTCGGCGCCGGCGAAACACATCACGTCGTCCGGCTCGAGGCCGTCGTACGTACGGGCGATCTCCTCGCGCAACGCGGGCAGGCCGCGCGTCTCGGTGTAGCCGAGCGCGAGCGACTCCCACCGCTCGCGGCCGTCGTCGTCCGCCATCGCGAGCAGCTCCGACATCGGCAGGGACTGCGCGTCCGAGGCGGTCAGGTGGAACCGCGCGCTGAACTCCCAACGCGAGAAGTACGTCTCCAGGCGGAAGTCAGGCAAGGCCGCCATCATGCTCCTTGCGGGCCTCACCGAGCAGTTGGTAGAGCGCCGACCGGGAGATCTTCAGCGCCCGCGCCACCGCCGGAACCGACCGCCGTTGACTCAGTACGCCGGCCGCTTCCAGCTGCCCGACCAGCTCGAGTCGGTCCTCCCGGGACAGCCGGTCGACCGGCGCGCCCCGCTCGCGGACGAACTCGCCGACCACGTCGTTCAGCCGCTCGGTCCAGTCGTGCTCGAACAGCACCCGCGGCTGCCCGGTCACCGGCGCTGCGAACGCCGCCAGGATCCGCCCCGCCTCCCCGAACGCCGTCCGGTCGACGTTGATGCACAGCACCAGCCCGGCCTTGCCGTCCGCGTCCCGCAGTACGGCACTCACGCTCGACAGCCGCCGCCCGTCGGCCAGCGACTTCGGGTAGGGCCCGTAGACGTCGCGCCCGGTCTCCGCCAGCTCGTCCAGCTCGCCGAGCAACGACGGCGCCCCGACCTTCCGCCCCGACAACGGGTTCCAGATCGCGACCACCTGGTCGGTCGCCGGATCGTGCAGCACCACTTCGGCGTGCGGCGACAGCAGCCGGGCAACCGCCTCGCCGACCGGCGCGAGCCGATCGACCTCGGCCTTGAGCTCAGGACTGGACATGCCGTGGACGATACGTCCACGGCAGACGAACTGTCCAGGTCTACACGCTGCCGACGTACTGGCTGACGTGGTACGCCGTGCTGTTGCCGGCCGGGCCGTGGGTCCACTTGGAGACCATCAGGTGCAGTTCGTTCGCGCCGGCGCCGGACCACGGGTGGATGAAACCGCCGTACAGGGAGGGCTCCTGGGCGAAGGTGACCTGGATCTTCTCGTTGTTCCAGGCGCTGTCGGGGGTGTTGGCGCGACGGGTGACGATGTTGCCGGTGGCGCAGTTCAGGTAGGCCATCACCCAGGTGCCGTCGCCGAGGCGGCGGACCGAGGGTTCGCCGAAGCGCCCGTTCAGGATCGGGCTGCACGGGCGGCCCCAGCCCCAGTTGCTGCCGTTCCAGCCCCAGCCCTGGTACGCCGCCGGGTCGAACAACTGCTCCCACGGGACACGCCGCAGCATCATCGGGCCGTCCTGGCGGCCGGACCGGACCGAGAACACGTAGACCCAGTCGCCGTCACGCTGCATCGTCCACATCTGGAACGGGTCGGCGTTGTCCGCGTCGTTGAACCACTTCAGGTTGGTCCGGACGAAGTCGTTGCCGTTGTCGGTGTACGCCAGGCCGGCGTACCGGGACTTCCAGAGGGAGTAGCGCGGGCCCGGGTTCCAGTGCTCGATGCTCATGTACGAGACGAGCTGCCGGCCGGTCTCGGGGAAGCTGATCCCGTCGTTCGGGATCACCGTCACCTCCCAGAGGTTGTCGATGCCGATCCCGTTGTGGCCGTTGTGCATGATCTCCGGCGCCCGCCCGTTGCCGGCCACCTTCGCCGCGCTGTCGAACACGATCCCGCCGGCCTCGCCCGGGTGCACCGCCGACCGCAGCATCACCGGCGACCGCCAGTCGTTGTTCTGCTGCTCGGGCCACGGCGAGTTGAAGGTGTCGCCGAACAGGTAGCCGATCGAGCCGTTCTCCAGCACGTACGGGATGCCGAGATCGGTGCCCGCGACCTGCCACCGGCTGTTGGTGTCCAGGTCCGCGCCGGTCACCCGCTTCTTGTACGTCGCCGCCTGCGCGACGGCCGGGGCGAGCAGCCCGGGCGCCACGGCCGCGCCCACACCGGCGGCCGCGACACTGCCAAGGAAAGTCCGTCGTTTCATGAATCCGTCCAGACGTCGTAGAGGGCAGTGACAACGTGTCACTGGTCGGCTACGAACCTGGCAGACGTCCGCGGCGGCCGCCAGCCCTCCGTGGAGCTCTTCGACCGCAGGTGAAATCGGTTTCCTATCCCGGCAGCCGATCGTCCTGGTTGTTCGGGTGGCGTTCATGCGCCATGTCACAGGAAGGGCAGAGATGGACAGGGCGCAAACGTGCTGCCGCACCGCAGACTCCTGAGCACGAGGTGCCTGCCCCTAGCCTCTCGAAGGAGTCCGCCCGATGAAACCACCGTCCTCACGCAAGCGTCGCGCCGCCATCCTCGCGGCCGCACTCGCGCTGGCCACCACGTCGAGCCTGACCGCTACCGCGGCACCCCCGGGCCCGTCGGCCGCATCCCCGACCGCCGCCCAGGCGGGCACGTCGCAGAAGGTCACGCTGATCACCGGTGACGTCGTCGAGGTCACCGACGCCGGTGCCGGCAAGAAGGCCGCCGTCGTCCAGCCCGCGCCGGGCCGCGAACAGCTCGCGTTCCACACCGTCGAGGTCGACGGCGGGCTGCGCGTCCTGCCCAGCGACGTCGTCCCGTACGTCGCCTCCGGCATGGTCGACGCCGACCTGTTCGACGTCGACGAGCTGATCGCCGACGGCTTCGGCGACGCGACCACGCCGACCCTGCCCCTGATCGTCCGGTACGACGGCGGCGCCCGTGTCCAGTCCCTGACCGCTACGACGGACACCCGCCCGCTGGCCTCCATCGGCGGCGCGGCCGTCACCGCCACGAAGGCGGAGCTGCCCGCCTTGTGGAACTCGCTCAAGCCGACATCGCACACCGCCCGCACCCTCGACCAGGGCGTCGCCAAGATCTGGCTCGACGGCAAGGTCAAGCCGGTGCTCGACAAGAGCGTGCCGCAGATCGGTGCGCCGGCCGCCTGGCAGGCCGGGTACGAGGGCAGCGGTGTCGAGGTCGCCGTTCTCGACACCGGGGTCGACGCCAACCACCCGGACCTGGTCGGCAAGGTGCAGAAGGCCGAAGACTTCTCCACCAGCCCGACCGGCACCGAGGACCACTTCGGTCACGGCACGCACGTCGCGGCGACCATCGCCGGGACCGGCGCGGGCGCCGGCGGGACCCGGAAGGGAGTCGCGCCGAAGGCCGACCTGCTGGTCGGCAAGGTGCTCGGCGACGACGGCTCCGGCTACGAGTCCTGGATCATCGCCGGGATGGAGTGGGCCGCCGCCGAAGGCGCCAAGGTGGTCAACATGAGCCTGGGTGGTGGCCCGACCGACGGCACCGACCCGCTCAGCCAGGCCGTCAACGACATCACCGCGGCGTCCGGCACGCTGTTCGTCGTGGCCGCCGGCAACGACGGCGCGGACGAGTCGGTCGGTTCGCCGGGAGCGGCCGCGGCCGCGCTGACCGTCGGCGCGGTCGACCGCAACGACGCGCTCGCGGACTTCTCCAGCCGCGGCCCGCGGGTCGGCGACTCCGGTCTGAAGCCCGAGATCACCGCGCCGGGCGTCGACATCGTCGCGGCCCGCGCGGCCGGTACGGCGATGGGCCAGCCGCTCGACAACCTCTACACCGCCGCCTCCGGGACGTCGATGGCGACGCCGCACGTCGCCGGTGCCGCGGCGCTGCTCGCGCAGCAGCACCCGGACTGGAAGGCGGGCCGGCTCAAGGACGCGCTGACCAGTACGGCGAAGACGACGCCCGACCTGAGCGTCTACGCCCAGGGCACCGGCCGGGTCGACGTCGCCCGGGCGGTCGCGCAGAAGGTCGACGCGACCGGTGTCGCCGACTTCGGCCTGACCCTGACCGGCAGCACCGCGACCGCGCGGACCATCACCTACCGCAACGACACCGCCGCGGCGATCACGCTGAACCTCGCCGTCGACGTGGACAACCTGGACACTCGCCAGCCCGAGACGGACGCGTTCGGCGTACCGGCGACGGTGACGGTTCCGGCCGGCGGTTCGGCCGACGTCCAGCTGGCGCTCGACCCGGCGAAGCTCGACCGCGGCCTGTTCAGCGGCTGGATCGCGGCCACCGGTGCCGACAACGTCAGCGTCCGGACCGCGGTCGGCGCGCTCAAGTCCGGCCCGAAGCACAAGGTCACCTTCCGCGGCATCGACCTGAACGGTCAGCCGACCGGCGTCCCGGTGGTCACCCTGTTCGGCGACAACTCGCGGTCGGACACGCTGGGCTGGTTCGACGACGGCGGGACCTTCACGGCCGAGGTCGAGGAGGGCACCTACCTGATGCACGGGCTGGTCGAGTCGCGCGAGGCGCAGACCGAGAAGGCCGTGCTGATCACCGACCCGAACATCGTGGTGACCGGCGACCGCGAGATCGTCGTCGACGCCCGCAAGGCGGCGCCGATCACGATCCACACGCCGAAGCCGTCCGAGCAGCAGGCGGTGCTCAGCTACTACGTGCACCGCGAGTACCCGAACGGCCGGAAGATCACCCACGGCGTGATGCACTTCAGCACGGTCAGCCAGGTGCTGGTCACGCCGACCAAGCCGGTCCAGGGCGGCAGCTTCGAGTTCGCGTCGCGCTGGCAGCTGGTCGCGCCGCTGGTCCAGGCGTCGGCGCCGGGTGTCTCCGGTCCGATGGACATCAACCTGCTGCACCAGTCGCCGTCGTACGCGGGCAAGAAACGGTTCAGCCTCGTTGCTCCCGGCCCCGACTTCAAGGGGGTCAAGGGAGCGGTCGCCGTGATTCCCTCCAGCGAGGACGGCTGGGGCGGCGGCAGCGAGCAGGACCAGATCGCGGCGGCGGCGAAGGCCGGTGCGGCCGGCGTCATCCTGTACCGGCCGTCGGACTGGTCGGCCTGGACGGTCTGGCGTCCGGTCGGCGACCGGGAGCCGATCCCGGCGATGGTCACCACCGCCCGCGACGGTGCCAAGCTGGTCGCCCGGGCCAAGGCCGGTCGCGCGACGATCGACCTGACCCTGACCACCTCGAGCCCGTACCTGTACGACGTCTTCCAGGTCTCGAAGAACCAGGTCCCAGCCAAGATCGACTACCACGTGACCGCGGCGAACAGCGCCCGGATCAACACGTCGTACGCCGACAACGGCGGCTTCAACTGGGCCAAGGAGCAGCGGTTCGGCTGGCGCCCGTGGCAGGACTACTCATGGAACGACTCGCAGCGCTTCGTCGAGACGCCGAAGGTCCGCGAGGAGTGGGTCAGCTCGGGCGACACGCTCTGGCAGCACCGGGTGCACCACCTCTACACGTGGGACACGATGAACCCGCTGCGTGGCGGGATGGCCTCGGTGCCGCGGAGCTACACGACCGGTACGTCGAGCGAGTCCTGGTTCGAGCCGGTGGTCCGGCCGGCGGCCGCGCCGGGAGTGGTGTCGACGCGGACCGGTGACCGGTTCTCGCTGCGGGTGCCGTCGTTCGTCGACGCGGCCGGGCACTACACGGTCGGCGAGACCACCTCGTCGTCCGCGGTGCTCAAGCGCAACGGGTCGACGGTCGCCGAGCTGCCGGACGCCTGGCAGGACGTGATCACCACCAGCGGCGACGCGTCGTACCGGCTGGAGCTGGCGACCGAGCGGCAGGACACGGAAGGCGAGTGGAACTGGGGGACCAGGACCCAGACCGCGTGGGACTTCCGGTCGAAGAAGGCCGCCGAGGACAAGGCGACCGCACTGCCGCTGCTGCAGGTCGGGTACGACGTACCGACCGACCTGAGCGGGCGGGTCCCGGCTCGGACGCACGTCGTCGGCTTCACCGTGCAGCAGCAGGCCGGGGCTCCGGCCGCGCGGAGGACGTCGCTGCAGGCGGAGGTGTCGTTCGACGAGGGCAAGAGCTGGCGGCGGATCATCGCCGTCGGGGCCCTCGGCCACTACGTCGCCGTCGTACCGGCCGGCAAGGGCACGGTCTCGCTGCGGGTCTCCGCGGCGGACAACGCCGGCAACAAGGTCACCCAGACGGTGATCCGGGCCTACGGGCTGAAGTAGTGACTACGGCCCGGGCAGCTGGTCTGCCCGGGCCGTGCTACAACCACTTGCGCTTGGCCGCCTGGTAGGCGAGCCCGGTGCGGGTGTCGACACCGGCCAGCGCCATCATCCGGTCGAGCCGGCGCTGGACCGTACGACGGCTGATGCCGAGCTGCGACGCGATCGACTTGTCCGGTACGCCGGCCACCATCAGCGACAGCAGGAAGCGCTCGGAGCCGTCCAGGCCTTCGCCCTCCTCGGCCTCGTCCGGCTGGAGCTTGACCGGCGTCGCCGCCTCCCAGTGACTCTCGAACAGCGCGAGCAGCGCGTCCAGGAGCTGGCCGCGGCCGATGATCGCCGCGGTCGGCTCACCGATCGCCGCCTCGTCGTCCCGGACCAGCGGGCAGATCGCCGTCGCCCGGTCCACGATGGCCAGCCGGACCGGGAGCGTCGGCAGGGTCCGGGCCTCTTCGCCCCAGCCGATGCCCTCGGCGATGGTGTCCAGCTCGCCCGGTGTCTCCAGCAGGGCCCGCTCGTAGATGGCCCGGTAGCGGACGCCGCGGCTCAGTGCGCCGTACTCCTCGGTGTTCTCGGCGCCCTGCATGGCCAGTGGGTTGGCCCGGCAGAACCAGAGGATCTCCTCCCGGGCCGACTCCTGCAGGTCGCGCAGGCGGTCCCGCAGCGCGTCCGCTCCGACGATGACCTCGACCAGGTGGTGGGCGTCCCGCCGGCTCGCGCTGGCCCGGAACTCCTCGCTCAGCGACGCCACGGTCTTCCGGGCCGACTCCAGCGACTCCTGGCGGCGCAGCAGCGTCGTACCGAGGGCTACGTCGGGAGGCAGCGGCCGGAACACCGGGTCGTCGCCCGGCAGTACGGCGACCAGCCCCTTCGCCTGCAGCCGCTGCAGCAGCTCGTCGACCTCCTGCTGCGGCAGCTCCGCGACCTCGGCGAGCTCAGCGGCCCGCGCGACCGACAGACCGACCAGCAACCGGTACGCCTGCTCCTCCCGGGCGTCCAGCAACGCGTTGTCCTGCACCCGCCCCACCTCCCGTGCTCGAAGCACCACCTAAGCAGGCCGAACAGCGCAGTGGCGAGCAAGTCGGCCGGTATCCGGCACTCCTGGGCCATTCCAGAGGTCTGGCACTCCTGGCACGAGAGTGCCATCACGTTCTGGTCAGGCCGCCGTCACTACCGGTGTACCGCCAGTTGCTCCCCGCCCGAGCCCGTGAAGAGAGATCCCCATGACTGTCACCGACTTCGCCGGAGTCCTCGGCCTGGTTGCCGCCGCCGTACTCGCCGCCTGGATGCTGCTGGGCGCCAACACCACCCCGCACCGGGGTGATCCCCGGCACTCCGCGCCGGGTGTCGACGCCCGCCCGGCCCGCCACCGGGCAACGTCAGGAGGCCGGCTGCATCGCCCCTTCTCCCGGTGGGTCCGCGTCAGGTGAGTCCACAGCGGGCAGCTTGAGCTTGCTGGCGCGGTAGTAGACGCTCGCGCCGTACCCGTACATGCCGAGGCCGAGGCATGCCATCGCGACGATGATCGGCCACTGCCACGGTCCTGGTGCGTACAGGGCGAGGAACCACACCTTGGCAGGGTTGTCGTTGAGCTTGAAGACCGCTGGCACGACCGCCTGCGGGAAGAGCGGGATCGCACCGAAGCCGAGACAGGCGCCGGCCAGGTGGCGCTGCCACTTCGGGAGCAGCTGCATCTTGGCGGACAGGGAGGTGACGCTCGCCTGGTCGCCGGTGGTCCGTCCGTGCCGGAGCAGGGTGAGCAGCTCGGGACCGCGGGCGTCCAGCCGCGCCACCGCGAGCCGGCCGAACCCCCACCACGCCAGTACGCCGGTCGCGAGCCCCACGGGCACGCCCCACCATCCCGCGGGCAGCGCGACGACCAGGGCGGGCACGGCGGTGAGCGAGATGAGCACGAGCATCACGTAGACCAGGCCCATCGCCTCGCCCTCGTTCTCGCCCGAGTTCAGCGGGTTGCCGGACCGCTTGTGCGCGTCGGTGGTCGGCACCGCGGCGTACACGGAGGCGAGAACGACCAGACCGGCCGCGCCGCCGAGCAGCGCGGGCACCACACTGAGCACGACCGGCCAGGTGTCGGTGCCGGACCACCAGGTGAACAGCACGGTGATCAGCAGCGCCGGCGGGCCGAAGACGAGCAGGAAGGCACGCTGCCTGGCGCGGATGTCGAACCTGGACGAGCCGGGGACCATCAGCGTCGACCAGTACGCCGTACCGTCCGCGCCGTACAGGTTGGCGAACATCGCGCCGGCCATCACCACGGACGCGGCGCCGGCCCACGGGAGCATGCCCTTCCAGCCGACGGCGATCGGCATCAGGCAGAAGAACACCCCGTACGCGATCGCGAAGACGGCGCGGTGGCCGTAGAGCAGGTCCCTGGTCCAGGACCGGAGCTCCTTCCCGGCGGCGGCGCCGCGGGCGTCCGACGCGGTCAGCGGGCGGCGGGGCTGGACACCTGAGCGGGTCGCTGTCGTCCGTCGTACGAGTAGTGCGGACCAGGCGACGAACATCACGGCGGCCAGGAGCAGCAGGCCGGCCAGCGCGAGCAGCACTCGCAGCCAGTCGCCACGACCGGCGGCCTCGACGGCGACCAGACCCCAACCAGAGGGAGCGATCCGGGCTGCCTGGGCCATCGCGCCCTGGACGTCGGTGGTGATGTACGCCGCGATCAGCGCCCAGCCCTGCGCGGTGAAGGCGAGGATGAACGCATTGACCAGCGCGGCCAGTACGGCGCCGGACCGGATCTGCAGGAGTACGCCGTAGATCGCAACCGCGAGCCGGGACGCCAGCACGAAGCAGAGCAGCTGCAGCAGCAGTGCGGGCACCGAGACCAGTACGGCGACGACTGAGAGCTGCGCACCGACCACAGCCAGGCTGAGCAGAGCCAGCAGGCTGACGACAGGCGCCACACCGGCCATCGCCGCTGCCAGCAGGCCGCCGGACAACGCCCGCGGCGGCAGCGGGAGCATGGTGAAGTACTCCGGCTTGAGCGTCTCGTCACCACCACCGGCGAACAGCGGACCGACCACCCAGCCCAGCATCCACACGGCGATCGCCACCGCGACCACGTCGTGGTCGCCGCGAACCGCGAGCCAGACCGTGCCGCCCGCGAGCACCAGACCGACGAAGGCACCGCTGGCGATCCAGCTCACCTTGTTCTGGTCGCGGAGCGAATGCCGCAGCGCGGCCAAGCGCATCCTGACCAGGGTGTCGCCGGTCGCGACGGTCAGGCCGACAGCCACGTCAGTCCCTCCGCGCCCCGGGTGGACGCACCGACCAGCGCGACGAACGCGTCCTCCAGCGACCCGCCCGCCTGCACCTCCGAAACGGTGCCCGAGGCAACGACTTTGCCGTCGGCCACCACCGCGACCCGGTCGCAGAGCTGCTCGACCAGCGCCATCACGTGGCTCGACATCACCACCGATCCACCGCCGGCGATGAACCTGTTCAGGATCGTCCGGATGGTTGCGGCCGACACCGGGTCGACCGCCTCGAACGGCTCGTCGAGCACCAGCAGCCGCGGCGCGTGCAGCAGCGCGACGGCGAGGCCGAGCTTCTTCCGCATGCCGGTGGAGTAGCCGATCACCTGCTTGTCGTCCTCGTGGTCGAGCTCCAGGACCTCCAGCAACTCCTGGGTCCGGGCCTCCACCTCGGAGCGGTCCAGACCACGCAGCAGCCCGAGGTAGGTCAGCACCTCCCGCCCGGTCAGCCGCTCCGGCATCCCGAGCCCGTCCGGCAGTACGCCGACCAGCGCCTTGGCCCTGACCGGCTCGGCCCAGACGTCGACGCCGAAGATCTTCGCGGTCCCGCTGTCCGGCCGGAGCAGCCCGACCGCCATCGACAGCGAGGTGGTCTTGCCGGCGCCGTTCGGGCCGAGCATCCCGAAGAACGATCCGCTCGGCACCGTCAGCGCCAGCTCGTCGACCGCCCGCTGGGTCCCGAACGTCTTGGTGAGCCCGGCCAGCTCGAGTGCGTCCATGCGAGAAGTTAACCCGCCCACAGGGCCGCTGTGACACAGCTCTCGCGCCACGCCCACACCAATTCTGCGGCAACATCTGGGCGAACGAAAAAGTCCCGGTCGGGTGAGACCGGGACTTCGGTACTGCTTGTGCGCGAGGGGGGAGTTGAACCCCCACGCCCTTTCGGGCACACGGACCTGAACCGTGCGCGTCTGCCTATTCCGCCACCCGCGCGCTGGCTGATTCCGGCCTGTCGAAGCACCATCCCCAACCGAGGGAAAACACTAGCATGCCTTCTGACCGACTCTTGCATTGCGGGTTGGGCCGAACCTCCCGATACGATCGATCGTCGTACCGGGTGTGGCCACCGCCAGCTCGGAGGCCACGACGTACGGCGTGCCTGTCGAAGGCGCCGGACGGCAAGCACGATCGTTGGTGCTGACCTGGCGCCAGCCGACGACCGACGTGGAGGAGGACGCGTGCGACCGCTGCAGCGCTTCGAACGGCGCCTGGAGGGCATCGTGAGCGGTGTCTTCGCGCGTGCGTTCAAGGGCGACGTGGAGCCGATCGAGCTCGCCGCCGCACTCAAGCGGGAGATCGACAACACCGCCCGGATCCTGTCCCGGGACCGCCGGCTGGTCCCGAACCACTTCACCGTCGAGCTCGGCCCGGAGGACTTCGAGCGGCTGAACGCCTACGGCCGCACCCTGAACCACGAGCTCGCGAACGAACTCCGTGACCACGCGGACATCCAGCGCTACACCTTCTCCGGACCGATCGAGATCGAGTTGACCCAGCAGGACGACCTGCCGACCGGCAAGTTCCGCGTCGTCAGCCAGACGGTCGGGACGCAGCAGCGCTCCCGTCCCCAGCCGCCCCCGCCACCGGACCCGTACGCCGAGCCGTACGGCGGTGAGACCGTGATGCAGAGCGCGCCCCCGCCGCCCCCGGCACCGGCGCCGATCCGTCGCGGTCACCCGCAGGTGATGCTCGAGGTGAACGGCCGCCGCCGCCCGGTGAACCCGCCCGGCGTCGTGCTCGGCCGCGGTACCGACGCGGACATCCAGATCAACGACCCGGGTGTCTCCCGCAGGCACGCCGAGATCCGGCTGATGCCGGAAGGCCCCGGCGGGGTCCGGGTGGTGCTGGTCGACCTGGGTTCGACCAACGGCACGCTGGTCAACGGCCGCCGCGCCGCGGAGGCCGACCTGGTCGACGGATCGACCGTGCGGATCGGGAACACGACGATGACGCTGCGCCTGGCGGACGAGCCGATCGCCCAGCCGCCGAGCAGCGGGTGGTGACCGGAACTCCATGTCGGAACTGACGCTGACCCTGATCAAACTGGGGTTCCTGGCCCTGCTCTGGATGTTCGTCCTGGCGGTGCTGTCCGTGATCCGCTCGGACCTGTTCGGCGCCAAGGTGGACAGCCGCGCGCTGGCCCCGGCCGCGGCGGCGCCCGGCCGGACCCCGAAACCGGCCAAGCCGAACAAGAAGAAGAAAGGCCTGCCCGGCTCGGTGACCATCGCCGACGGCCCGCAGGCCGGAGTCGGCGCGACCCTGCACGAGGAGCCCGTGGTGATCGGCCGCGGCTCGGACTGCCAGATCCGTCTCGACGACGACTACTCCTCCACCCGGCACTCCCGGTTGTTCCTGTCGGAGGGCCAGTGGTGGGTCGAGGACCTCGGCTCCACCAACGGCACCTACCTGGACGGCCAGCGGGTCACCCGGCCGGTCCCCGCCGAGATCGGCGGCTCGATCCGGATCGGCCGGACGACGTTGAACATCGCGAAGTAGGCCTGAGTCCATGACCTTGTCGCTCGACTACGCCGCACTGTCCGACGTCGGACGGGTCCGCCGCAACAACGAGGACTCCGCGTACGCCGGACCGCACCTGCTGCTGCTCGCCGACGGAATGGGCGGTGCCGCGGCCGGTGAGGTGGCCAGCGCGGCCGCCGTCCAGGTGATCCGCCGGCTCGACACCGCGACGATCACCGGCGAGGACATGATCGAGGCGCTGGCCGGGGCCGTGCACCGCGCCAACGAGCGGCTCTCGGAGCTGGTCGAGGAGGACCCCGAGCGCGAGGGCATGGGCTCCACCGTGACCGCGCTGATGTTCGACGGCCAGCAGCTCGGCCTGGCCCACCTCGGCGACTCGCGCGCCTACCGGATGCGCGACGGCCGGCTGCAGCAGCTCAGCCACGACCACACGTTCGTCCAGTCGCTGGTCGACGAGGGCCGGATCTCCCAGGAGGAGGCCTTCACCCACCCGCACCGGAACCTGATCCTCCGGGTGCTGGACGGCCGCCCGGACTCCGATCCGGACCTGCAGATCCTCGACGTCCAGGCCGGCGACCGGCTGATGCTGTGCAGCGACGGCCTGCCGGACTACGTCAGCGACGACGTCATCGCGGCCGCGATGGCCGACGGTACGCCGGACTCGGTCGTGGTCGACCTGATCACCCACGCGCTCGAGGCGGGCTCGAACGACAACGTCACCTGCGTCGTCGCCGACGTCGTCGAGACCGACCCGGCGAGCGGCCCCGGCCCGCAGCTGGTCGGTGCGGCGGCCGAGCTCGCCCAGGGCGGGACCGCCGGCGAGCACACCATGGTCGTCCGCACCGCCGCGAGCGGGGACGGCGACGCAGGCGGGTCCGGTGGCCCCGTCGATCCCGAAGAGCTGCGGTACGCGCCGCGCCCGCCGCAGCGGTTCCCCTGGCTGCGCCGGCTCGGCGTCCTGATCGTCGTCCTGGCGATCGTCGTCGGCGGCGGCTGGTTCGCCTACAGCTGGACCCAGAAGCAGTACTACGTCGGCACCGACGGCGACTACGTGGCGATCTTCAAGGGCGTCGACGAGCAGATCCCGGGCCTCACGCTGACCAGGGTCTACGAGCAGAAGACGCTGCAGGTCGACAAGCTGCCGACGTACAACCGCGAGCAGGTCGAGGGCAACATCCAGGCCGACGACCTGGACGCCGCGCAGGCGATCGTCGGCGAGCTGCAGCGCGCCGCCGACGAGTGCGCCGCGCAGCAGAAGCCGACTCCCACCCCGACGCCGCGGCCGACCACGCCGCCGGCCAGCGGCAAGCCGCCGGTGAGCACACCGCCGAAGCCTCCGGCCAGCACGCCCGCCTCCACCCCGACGACACCCGGCAACGGCACGGCCGATCCCGACAACTGTGACGGGGTCCGATGAGCATCGCGTCCACGTCGGTCATCCAGATCATCCCGCGGACCCGCCGCGGGGTGGAGCTGATGCTGCTGATCATCGCGATCGCGGTGTCGGTGGCGGCCTACGTCAACATCGGCCTGACCGTCCAGAACAAGGTCCCGGCCAGCACCGGGTACTACGCCGCCGGGATCGGCCTGCTCGCGCTGATCGCGCACATGGCACTGCGGTACCGGGCGCCGTACGCCGATCCGGTGATCCTGCCCTGCGCCGTCCTGCTGAACGGGCTCGGCGTCGCGATGATCCACCGCGTCGACCTCGGCCTGAAAGCGGCCGCCGAGGCGGCCGGCACCAAGGCGCGCGGACCGGCGGCGCCACAGCAGATCACCTGGACGGCGGTCGGCATCATCCTGTTCCTGGTGGTGATCCTGGTCGTCCGGGACCACCGCCGCCTGCAGGCGTTCACCTACACCGCCGGCCTGGTCGGTCTGGTCCTGCTGGTGCTGCCGCTGGTCCCCGGCCTCGGCGCCGACATCAACGGCGCCAAGATCTGGATCCGGCTGGCCGGGATGTCGTTCCAGCCGGGCGAGTTCGCGAAGCTCTGCCTGGTGATCTTCTTCGCCGGGTACCTGGTGGTGAAGCGCGACGTCCTGACCCTGGCCGGGCACCGGTTCCTCGGGCTGGACCTGCCCCGGGCCCGGGACCTCGGCCCGATCCTGATCGCCTGGGGCGTCAGCCTCGGCGTGCTGATCTTCGAGAAGGACCTCGGCTCCTCGCTGCTGTTCTTCGGCCTGTTCCTGTTCCTGCTGTACGTCGCGACCGAACGCGCCGGCTGGCTGATCATCGGTGGCCTGCTGTTCGCCGGCGGCGCTTTCGTCGCCGCGCAGATCTTCAGCCACGTGCAGAAGCGGGTCTCGGACTGGCTCGACCCGTTCCACGAGGTCGGCGGGCAGGTTTCCACCGCGCTGATGGGCCAAGCCTGGGGTGGGCTGCTCGGCCGCGGTCTCGGCCAGGGCCGGCCCGAGATCGCGCCGCTGCGCTTCTACGGCCAAAGCGACTTCATCATCTCCTCGTTCGGCGAGGAGCTCGGCCTGACCGGGCTGATCGCGATCATCCTGGTCTACACCCTCATCATCGAGCGCGGTCTGCGGACCGCGCTCGGCTGCCGGGACATCTTCGGCAAGCTGCTCGCGACCGGTCTGGCGATGTCGTTCGCGCTGCAGGTGTTCGTGATCGTCGGCGGCGTCACCGGGCTGATCCCGCTGACCGGTCTGACCACGCCGTTCATGGCCCTCGGCGGTACGGCGCTGATCGCCAACTGGGCGATCATCGCGCTGGTGCTGCGGATCAGTGACCAGGCCCGCCGGCCGCAGACCCCCGCGGCACCGGTGTCCGACGAGACGATCGCGATGGCGGTGCAGAAGCAGTGAACTCGGCAATCCGGCGGCTCGCCGTCGCAGCGATCGTCCTGATGCTCGCCCTGATGGCGAACTCGACGTACCTGCAGGCGTTCAAGGCGAACGACATCAACGGCCGCAACGACAACCGGCGGGTCCGCGACGCGCAGTTCTCGATCGACCGCGGCCCGATCCTGATCGGCAACATCCCGATCGCGGAGTCCAAGGAGTCCAACGACCAGTACAAGTTCCTGCGCACGTACACCGCCGGGCCCGAGTACGCGCCGGTGACCGGCTACTACTCGTTCCTGTACGGCCGGCTCGGCATCGAGCTGAACCAGAACTCCCAGCTGAACGGCTCCGACCCGTCGCTGGCCTTCCGCCGGGTGGTGGACGTGATCACCAACCGCGACCAGCAGGGGGCGGCCGTCTCGCTGACGCTGAACGCCAAGGCCCAGATGGCGGCGTACCGGGGGCTGGCCGGCAAGAAGGGTGCCGCGGTCGCGATCGACCCGAAGACCGGCAAGATCCTGGCGCTGGTCTCGCGGCCGTCGTACGACCCGAACGAGCTGGCCTCCCACGACCTGAACAAGGTCGGCGCGTCCTGGAAGAAGTTCACCGAGGACCCGAACAAGCCGATGTCGAACCGGGCCGCCCGCGAGCTGTTCCCGCCGGGGTCGACGTTCAAGCTGGTGACCACGGCGGCGGCACTGTCCAGCGGCCGGTACAACCCGGACACCAAGGTCCGGTCGCCCGCCCAGCTCCCGCTGCCGCAGACCACGACCCCGCTGATGAACGAGAACAAGCTCAACTGTGGCGGCAGCGACAACGCCACGCTGACGGTCGCGCTGCGGAACTCGTGCAACACCGCCTTCGGCTCGGTCGGCCTGGAGCTCGGCGCGGACGCGCTGCGCGAGCAGGCGGAGAAGTTCGGCTTCGGCGAGCGGCAGCTGCCCGAGCTGGGCGCGGTCGCCAGCCAGTTCCCCGCCGACCCGAACCCGCCGCAGACCGCCCAGTCGGCGATCGGCCAGTTCGACGTCCAGGCCACGCCGCTGCAGATGGCGATGGTGGCGGCCGGCATCGCGAACAAGGGCGACGTGATGAAGCCGTACCTGGTGGAGAGCGTCCGGACCGCGGACCTGAAGACGGTCTCGGAGACCAAGCCGGAGTCGCTGCACCAGGCGGTCACGCCGGAGGTCGCGAGCCAGCTGACCCAGATGATGGTCGACGTGGTCGAGAACGGCACCGGCAAGCCGGGCCGGATCGGCGGTGTCCAGGTGGCCGGCAAGACCGGTACGGCGCAGACCGCCAAGGACCGGCCGCCGTTCGCCTGGTTCACGGCCTTCGCCCCGGCCGAGGACCCGCAGGTCGCGGTCGCGGTGATGATCGAGGACGCGAACGTCCCGCGCGACGACATCGCCGGCGGCAAACTCGCCGCGCCGATCGCCAAGAGCGTCATGGAGGCGGTGTTGGGCAGGTGACGACGATGCGAAATGATGCCGTCACGGTGTGTCGAACCAGCGGGGGTCCGCTCGTGGCTTTGGCTACGGTGGGCGGGAAGTACGTGTTGTGGCCAGGAACGATCCGCGCAGGTTGGAAGGCAGAGCAATGACATCGCAGGCACGTCTCGTCGGCGGGCGCTACGAGGAAGGCGAACCGCTGGGACGGGGAGGTATGGCCGACGTCCGCAGGGGCGTCGACAACCGGCTCGGCCGGTCCGTCGCGATCAAGCGGCTCCGGGTGGACCTGGCCAGTGACTCCACCTTCCAGGCCAGGTTCCGGCGCGAGGCGCAGTCGGCGGCCTCGCTGAACCACCCGACCATCGTGTCGGTCTACGACACCGGCGAGGAACCGGACCCGAACGGCTCCGGCATCACCATCCCGTACATCGTGATGGAGCTGGTCACCGGCAAGACGCTGCGGGACCTGATCCGCGAGGGCCGCAAGATCATGCCCGAGCGCGCCCTGGAGATCACCTCCGGCGTGCTCGAGGCGCTCGACTACAGCCACCGGGCCGGAATCGTGCACCGCGACATCAAGCCCGGCAACGTGATGCTGACCCCGCAGGGCCAGGTCAAGGTGATGGACTTCGGCATCGCCCGCGCGGTCGCCGACACCACCTCGGACATGACCCAGACCGCGGCCGTGATCGGCACCGCGCAGTACCTGTCGCCCGAGCAGGCCCGCGGCGAGACCGTGGACGCCCGCTCCGACCTGTACTCGACCGGCTGCCTGCTGTACGAACTGCTCACCGGCCGGCCGCCGTTCGTCGGCGAGTCCCCGGTCTCGGTGGCCTACCAGCACGTCCGGGAGCAGCCGGTCCCGCCGTCCTCGTTCGACCCCGACATCCCGCCGGAGGTCGACGCGGTCGTGCTGAAGGCGCTGGCCAAGAGCCGCGAGGAGCGCTACCAGAGCGCGTCGGAGATGCGCCAGGACATCCACCGGGTGCTCGCCGGCCAGCAGGTGACCGCGCCGATGGCAGCGGTCGGGGAGACCCGCGCGATGGCCGCCACGGCGGTGGCGCCGCAGGCGGCGACCCAGGCGTACCGGCAGACCCAGTCCGACGACCTGCTTCCGCCGGACGACGGCATGGACGAGGCCGAGGCGGCGCGCGCCCGGCGTAATCGCGGGCTCGCGTACTTCCTGCTCGGCCTTGCGATCGTCGCGGTGGCGGTGCTGGTCTACGTGCTGATCAACAACGGGAACAAGGACAACAACGGCGGCGGTACGCCGGAGGTCACCCAGGTCGCGGTGCCGGACGTGAAGGGCAAGACCGTCGACCAGGCGACCGCGCTGCTCGCGGCGCAGGAGCTCAAGGTGACGTCGACCGGCGCGGCCAACCCGACCGTCCCGCGAGGGCAGATCGTCAGCCAGACCCCGGCGGCCGCCACGATGGCGGACAAGGGTTCGACGGTGTCGGTGGTGGTGTCCAGCGGGCCTACGTCGTTCGCGGTGCCGGACGTCAAGGGCAAGTCCTTGCAGGACGCGACGGACATCCTGGAAGACTCACCGGGCAAGTTCAAGGTCGCCGAGAAGGTCAACCGGACCGACGACGAGGCGCCGAAGGACACCGTGCTGGGCCTGAACCCGGACCCGAGCGGTAAGTACCCGAGCGGCCAGGAGTTCACGCTGACGGTGTCCAGCGGGTCGGTCAAGGTCCAGGTCCCGGACGTCAGCAAGCAGAACCAGGACGACGCGGCGAACGCACTGAAAGCAGCCGGTCTGACGGTCGGTTACGAGAATGCTCCGCCCGGCTCCAACCAGCCCGAGGGCACGGTCGTCTCGCAGAGCGTCGCGCCGGGCACGAGTGTCGCAAAAGGCACCAAGGTGATCATCCGTATCGCCGGCCCGCCCCAGCCGACCAACTCCCCGACGGACACCCCCACCGGCGATCCGACGGGCGACCCGACAGGTGATCCGACCGGCGACCCGACCGACCCACCGACCATCGGCCTCCCCGGCGGCGGAGGCGCGGCCCCGGGCCGCCTGCCCTAGGACGGCATGACAGAAAGACCGCGGTACCCCACAGGGGTGCCGCGGTCTTTTGTTTGTCTGTCAGCTGACGACCGGGGCCATGCCGGCGGAGCGGGCGACGGCTTCGGGGTCGCCGCAGATGGTGAGCCAGTTGGCGAGCATGCGGTGGCCGCCTTCGGTGAGGACCGACTCGGGGTGGAACTGGACGCCCTCGACGGGGAGGTCCTTGTGGCGGGCGGCCATGATCACGTCGGCCTCGGTGCGTGCGGTCACCTGGAGTACGTCGGGGACGCTGTCCTGGGCGATCGCGAGCGAGTGGTACCTGGTCGCGGTGAACGGCGACGGCAGCCCGGCCAGTACGCCGGCGCCCTCGTGGAACACCTGGCTGGTCTTGCCGTGCAGCAGCTCGTCCGCGCGACCCACCACCCCGCCGTACGCGACACCGATCGCCTGCAGCCCGAGGCAGACCCCGAAGATCGGGACCTGACCGCCGGCCTGCTTGACGATCTCGACGCAGGCGCCGGCCTCTTCGGGCGTCCCCGGCCCGGGCGACAGCAGCACGCCGTCGTACGCCGTGGCCTGCTCGGGTGTCACCTCGTCGTTGCGCAGGACCGTGGTGTCGGCCTGCAGCTGCTGCAGGTACTGCACCAGGTTGTAGACGAACGAGTCGTAGTTGTCGACGACGAGGATGCGCGGCATGACCAGAGCCTACTGTGGAGACCGCCGCGGGCGCAGTCAGCGGCCGGTGCTGGACGGGCTCACCGTGGGCGTCTTGGCGAAGCCCGGCACGGTCGCGCTCTGCAGGTCCAGCGTGCCCTCGTAGGCCGGCATCGCGATGCTCGACTGGTTCTTCACCTCGTAGCCGAGCTGGAACTTCACCACGTAGTCCTGCAGGTTCTCGATGTACTTCGAGTCGTCCAGCGACTGCTGCAGCTTGCGCCGGTCACCGATCGCGGTGATCCGGTACGGCGGCAGGTACGGCACGCCGTGCAGGACGACCGAGTTGCCGACGCACTTGATCCCGGTCGTGGAGATCACCCGGTGGTCCTGGATCGAGATCGCGTCCGCGCCACCGGCCCACAGCGCGTTCACCACCGCCTGGATGTCCTGCTGGTGGATCACCAGCCAGTCCGCGTCGACGTCCGGGTTGTCCTTGACCACCTCGGGCGGCGCGTCCTTCAGCGTGACGGTCAGCCCGGGCCCGGTCACCGGCGTCGTCCCGACCGCGACCGACAGTTCCTCGAGCTGCTTGGTCAGCTTCGGCGGGAACGAGCCCTGCTGGGCGCGCAGCTTGTCGATGTCACCGCTCAGCGCGGCGTGCTGACGGGTCAGGCTCGCGCTGCGGCGGCTCTGTTCCTCGACCAGGCCGGCGAGCGTAGTGTTACGACTGGGACGGAGGTCGGTGCCACGGGCGTTGGTGGCGCTGGTCGCGAACAGCAGACCGGCGCACAGCAGTGCCAGCGGCGCACCCGCGCGCCAGAGCGAAAAACGCCGCAGCCTGCTCACTCGTGACCCCCATGCTCCCGTCTGCACTACGCTAACCGAGGCCAGACCCGTCGGTGTGGCTGGTGGCAGCCTCGCGAACCGAGGGACCACCACTCACCTTAGTGTCCGCTACAAGGAGCCCAAGTCGTGCCCGAGTCGAGCAGTCGCGAAAAGAAGAAGAAGTCGGCCGCGGAGAAGCCGCAGAAGACTCCGAAGAAGCCCCGCACCTCCAGTCGCGCCTGGGTGGCGCCGCTGATGCTCGGTTGCTGGCTGCTCGGGCTGATCTGGCTGGTGGTCTTCTACGTGGCGGGCCAGGACATCCCGTTCATGAACGACCTGGGCAACTGGAACCTGCTGATCGGCATGGGCCTGATCGCGGTCGGGTTCGTCGTCTCCACGCAGTGGATCTGACCTCTCCGCACTGACCCGCGACGCGGACCTCAGCCGGCGAACGGGCGCAACCGGCTCAGGTCCGCGTTCAAGTTATCCACAGCCGTATCCCCAGCTGTGCACAGCTTCCCCGTGGTTTGTCCCCAGGTTTTCCCCGGGTTGTGCACCGTTTCCGGCCGAAAAAGAGCCAAATCTGTGGATTGTTGAGGTTTGATCACCATGTTGTCCACAACTGGGGAAGACGGCTTCCCGGTGATCAGCCGCCCAGGAGTCCGGCCAGGAGCTGCCTGAACCCGGCCGGGACCTGATGGCCTTCGGCCGGGAGGATCCTGGTCTCCACCCCGAGCGCTTCCAGCGGTGCGCCGGTGACGGTGTCGAGCAGGTCGTCCTCGGAGCTGATCCAAGCGACGGCCGGGGACAACGAGTTCGCGGCGGCCCGCGGGAGAGCGCGGAGGGCCGGCGCGAGTACCAGTACGCCGTCCGCACGCTGCGGCAGGCCGGTGAGCGCCCAGTCGAGCGCCGCGCGGCCGCCCGCGGAGAAGCCTGCGGCGATCAGGGGCAGACCTTTGAGGTCGTCGGCCAAGTAAGTGAGAGCGCGAGCGATGTCGTCGCGCGCGGCCTCGGGGTCGGGCCAGGTCCGGTACATCGGGGACATCAGCTGGGACGACTCGACGCAGATCAGGGCGCAGTTCAGGTCGAGGACGGGCGCCCAGTCGCGGGCTGCGTGGGTGGCGCGTTGGCCGGCGCCGTGGAGTGCGACGACAACGCGCTGGGGAGACGAACCCAGCTGGACCACCGGTGGAGTGGCGTCTGTGGTCCGGCGCGTGCGGCTGAGGGCGAGCACCTGGTCGAAGCCGGGGAGGTTCTGAAGGCCGGCCAGGTCGTCGTCCTCGGTGAGGATCGGCTCGGCCCACCAGCCGCCGGCGTCGGTCGCCTGCTGGAGGACGACGAGCGCCTCGTCGGGGCGGGCGAGCGCGCCGAGGAGGCAGGCCCGGAGGTGGCCGAGCTCGGCCGACCACGGAGCGAGAGCGTCGTCCGCGGTGTCCATCAGGGCGAGCGCGTCGGCCTGGCGGCCGGCGTCGTACAGGGCGGCGACCTCGTCGGTCAGGGCGTCGTAGCGGTCTTCGGCAGGGTCCACGGAGGGATCTTCGCAGGCCCGGCCGAATCTACGTAGACATATACGTAGACACCTACGCATGGCATATGTATAGTTCTACGTAGAAGGAGACACCACATGCCGAACAAGACGATCTACGTGTCCGACGACGACCTGGCGCTCTACAAGCGCGCGCAGGAGATCGCCGGGAACCTGTCCTCCGCGATCTCGACCGCGCTCCGGCGGTACGTCGAGATGGAGGAGGGCCGGCTCGAGGGGTACGACGAGATCACCGTGCGGGTCGGCCGGGGCGCCGGCCGCAAGCAGCGGTTCTCCGGCGTACTGCTGGCCGAGGGAGGACGCTCGAGCAAGGACGGTTACGAGGCCTTCAAGGTCTACCGCAGCCGGACCGGCAAGTTCGTCCTGCACGCCGACCGCCGCGATCAGTACAAGCAGGGCTCGACCAAACCCGCCGCCACCGACGACGGCGGCTGGCGGAGCTGGATCGGGACGCTGGGCCTGCTCGACAACACGTGGAGCATGGCGCAGGGCGAGGCGACGCTGGACGTCGTCGACACCGTCGCGGAGCTGCGCGAACTGATCCCCGAGGACCTCTACGCCCTGGTCGAGGAGGCGGCGACCCAACCCGCCGTCGAGGACCTCGACATCTAGCCAACTGAACCAGCGCACCACCCTCTCCGGCGGCCTGAGGCCGTCCGGCCGGATCCGCACACCCTCCTTCTGATCCTTCGGGCCCGCACCCTGTCCCGGCGCGAGCCTGCTCACGAACACCACCCAGATCCCCAGGCGGCGCGAGCCTGCCCGAAAACGAGCGAGGAACCATGACACCAGCGATCGAGGTCCGCGGGCTGCACAAGTCCTACGGCGACCAGCGGGTGCTCGACGGCATCGACCTGACCGTTGCCCAAGGCACCATTTTCTCCCTGCTCGGCCCGAACGGCGCCGGCAAGACCACCGTGGTGAACATCCTGTCCACGTTGATCACCGCCGACGCCGGCGAGGTCCGGATCGACGGCACCGACCTGACCGCCGCGCCGGACACGGTCCGCGCCGCGATCGGCGTCACCGGCCAGTTCTCCGCGGTCGACGGCCTGCTCACCGGCGAGGAGAACCTGTGGCTGATGGCCGATCTGAACCACCTGGGCAAGGCGGCCGGCCGGCGTCGCGCCGCCGAGCTGCTGGAGCAGTTCGACCTGGTCGAGGCCGGCCAGAAGACGGCGATGTCGTACTCCGGTGGCATGAAGCGCCGCCTCGACCTGGCGATGACGCTGGTCGGCGAGCCGCGGATCATCTTCCTCGACGAGCCGACCACCGGGCTCGACCCGCGCAGCCGGCACAGCATGTGGCAGATCATCCGGCAGCTGGTCGCCGGAGGCGTGACGGTCTTCCTCACCACGCAGTACCTGGAGGAGGCCGATCAGCTGGCCGACCGGATCGCCGTGCTCGACCACGGTCAACTGGTTGCCCAGGGCACCCCGGAGGAGCTGAAGCGGCTCGTTCCCGGCGGCCACGTCCGGCTCCGCTTCACCGCGCCCGACGAGCTCGAGCTGGCCGCCCGCGTGCTGACGGCCGGCGTACCGGATCGCGACGCGCTGGTTCTGCAGGTCCCGAACGACGGTCGCGTGCAGTCCCTGCGTGACCTGCTGGCCCGGATCGACGACGCCTCGCTCGAGGTCGACGAGCTGACCGTGCACACCCCCGACCTGGACGACGTCTTCTTCGCCGTCACCGGTCACCCCACCGACGAGAAAGTGACGACCCGATGAGTACGACGACCGCGCAAGTTTCTGGTCACCCGCTGGCCGACACCGCGACCATGCTGCGCCGCAACCTGCGGCACCAGCAGCGCTACCCGGGGATGACGCTGAGCACGCTGATCAGCCCGGTGATCATGCTGCTGCTGTTCGGACTCGTCTTCGGCAAGACGTTCCAGGCCGGCATCGGCGGCGCCGGCTTCGACTACCTCGACTTCCTGGTGCCCGGCCTGCTGCTGGTCACGCTGGGCTCGGGCACCGTCCCGACCGCCGTCGCCGTCTGCACCGACATGACCGAAGGCATCGTGGCCCGGTTCCGGACGATGGCGATCTTCCGGCCGTCGGTGCTCGCCGGGCACGTGATCGGCAGTCTCCTGCAGACCCTGGTCAGCGTCGCGCTGCTGGTCGGCGTCGGCCTGCTGATGGGCTTCCGCCCGACGGCGACGTTCGGCCAGTGGCTGCTCGCGGCCGCCCTGATCGTCGGTACGGCGGTGGCGCTGACCTGGCTGGCCGTCGCGCTCGGTCTCACCTCCAAGACGCCGGAGGCGGCCAGCAACGTGGTGCTGCCGTTCAGCCTGATCCTGCCCTTCCTCAGCAGCACCTTCGTCCCGATCGACTCGATGCCGTCCGGTATCCGCTGGTTCGCCGAGTACCAGCCCTACACGCCGATCATCGAGACCCTGCGTGGGCTGCTGATCGGTACGCCGTACAGCGCCTCGGACGCCTGGCTCGCCGCGATCTGGTGCGTCGTGGTCGCGGTCGGTGGCTACCTGTGGTCCCGCCGCTCGTACAACAAGGGAACAGCGGCCTGACCTGCAGAAAGACCAGGTTTTGAGCGAGTGCTCAAAACCTGGTCTATGCTGCGTTCATGACCACTCCTGAGGAACCGCCACCTCCGGTCGCCTGGGCGAAGCGGCTGCCCGCCCTGCTGATCGTGGGATCGACCGCCGTCCTGGCCCCGCTGCTGCTGGCGAAGGCCGGCCGGCTCGACACCGCCGCGCTGTTCGTCGGCGCACCGCTCGCGATCGCCGTGGTGATCGCCCTCGCACCGCCCGCGAAGAGCCTGCACGGGCTGACCTTCCGGGTGGTCACGTTCGCGCTGATGATCACGTCGGCGTTCCTGCACGAGGGCGCCGCCTGCGTGCTGATGGCCTCGCCGCTCGTGTACGGCGTCGCGCACTTCGTCGCCGAGATCGTCCGCCAGTCCCGTATCCGTCAGGCCGGCCGGCGCTACCAGACCGCGCTCGCGATCTTCCCGCTGCTCATCGCCGGGCTCGAGGGCACGGCGTACCGGGTGGACCCGGTGCAGCAGGTCAGCACCGAGCGCGTGGTGGCGATGTCGCTCGGCGAGGTGCGCGACCAGCTCGCCGAGGGCCCGGACTTCTCCACCGAGCGGCCGTTCCTGCTCCGCCTCACCGGCTACCCGACGCCGACCTCGGCGACCGGTTCGCGCCTCGAGGTCGGGAGCCGGTGGACCTTCTCCCTGGCCGGCGACCCGATCAGCACCGAGGTGACCGCCCAGGACCCGCGGCAGATCGTGTTCAAGGTCGTCGCGGACCAGTCGAAGACCCAGCGCTGGTTGCACTGGCAGGGCGCAACGATCGACCTCACACCGCGGCCGGACGGCACGACGGCGGTCAAGCTGACCGTCTCGTTCACTCGCCGGCTCGACCCGAGCTGGTACTTCGGCCCGATCGAGTCCGCGATGGTCAGCGCCGGCCTCGCCCACTTCGCCGACAGCTTCGGGCTGCGGGAAGGCGCGACGGGCGATGACTGAACTGGTCCTGGTGCGATGGCTCTGCCTGATCGTTCCAGTGGTGCTGACCTGGGTGTTCTGGCGCAGACCGTCTCGGCAACGGGCCGGTGCCGCCTTGCTCGGCTTTCTCTTCGCCTTCGTCGCGCTCGGGGCAACCAACCGGTTGGTTGTTTGGCTGGGGTGGTGGGCGTTCGAGGAGGTGCCGGGGAGCTTCCTGGGGATGCCGTTTGATCTGTGGATCGGGTGGGCGCTGTGCTGGGGTGCGCTTCCCCCGCTGGTCGGGGGCCGCGACCATCAGATCGGCCTGCCGCGGGACCTGGTGATCTGGGTGCTGACCTGTGGATGGGTCGATCTGCTGCTGATGCCTCGGCTCGACGGGCTCGTGCAGCTCGGCCCGCACTGGCTGGTCGGCGAAGCCGTCCTGCTCGGCGTCGTTCTCGTCCCGGCCGTCCTGCTCGCCCGGTGGACCGTCACCCGCAAACAACTAACCGGTCGGTTGGTCGTCCAGCTGATCACCTTCACCGGGCTGGTCCTGTGGCTGTTGCCGTCGGCGGTGATGAGTGAGGGGGACGGTAGTTGGGGTCATCTGCTGGACGGGCCGGTCTGGCGGACGTCGCTCATCCTTCAGCTGATGGCCCTCGCCGCGGTCCCAGCGCTCGCCGCCGTGGCCGAGTTCGCCAGAGCCGGCGGTACGCCGTACCCGTGGGATCCGCCGCAGCGCCTCGTCACCACCGGCCCGTACGCCTACCTCGCCAACCCGATGCAGGCCTCGATCGTCGTCATGCTGGCCCTGCTCGCGATCGGTACGCAGAGCTGGTCGCTCGCACTGGCGACGGTCGGCACGGTCTCGTTCGCGCACTTCGTCGCCGATCCGCACGAGCGCGAGCAGCTCGCCGCCCGCGAGCCCGCCTGGCGCGCGTACGACCGCGAGGTCCGGCCGTGGATCCCGAGGCGCCGCCCGTACCAGCCGCAGGCCGAGCTCTACCTCGCCGAGACGTGCACGATCTGCGCGCAGACCAGGACCCTGATCGAGTCGACCAAGCCGGACGGCCTCACCATCACCGCAGCCGAGACGTATACGGTGGCTGGGCTACGGCGGGCCCTGTACGTCGGGCCGGACGGCCAACGCGCGAGCGGGCTCGGAGCGATCGCGCAGGCCTTCCAGCACAGCGGTCTCGGCTGGGCGTACGTCGGCTGGCTGATCGGGCTGCCCGTCGTACGGCCGCTGCTGCAACTGCTGCTCGACGGCATGGGTGGCGGTGAACGCGAACTGCCGGCCCGCCGACCGTGAAGGGAAGGGACCGATGGCGAAGACCACCCGAGCCGACCTGCTCGACGCCGCGCTGCGGACGATCGGCGAGCGTGGGTTCGCCGGAGCGTCGGCGCGCACGATCGCGACCGAGGCCGGGCAGAACCAGGCGCTGGTCTTCTACCACTTCGGTACCGTCCACGACCTGATCGCGGCCGCCTGCCGGGAGAGCACCGAGCAGCGTGTCGCGCTGTACCGGGACCGGTTCGACCAATCCACCACGTTCGCCGAGCTGCTCGCCGTCGGCCGTGCGGTGCACGTGACCGAGCACGCCGAGGGCAACGTCGCCGTCCTGGCGCAGATGCTCGCCGGTTCGCGTGGCAACGAGGTGGTCGGCGCGGCGGTCGCGGATGCGCTCAACCTGTGGGTGGTCGAGGTGGAGAAGACGCTCGCCCGGGTGCTCGCCGACAGCCCGTTGCTTCCGCTGGTCGATCTCGGTGGTCTGGCTCGCTCCATCTCGGCGGGGTTCGTCGGGATCGAACTCCTGGACGGCGTCGATCCCGAGGGTGCGACTCGGGCGCTCGCGTCGTTGGAGCAGCTCGCCGTTCTCACCGAGACCCTGCTGTCGGAGCTGGACAACCTCGGCCCGGTCACCAGCCGTCTGGTGAAGCGCCGGCTGAACGCACTCACCAACCCGTAGCCGCGGGGGCTCCCAACTGGTTGGCTCGCGTGCGGACGTGCGCGGGCACGAGCAGGTCGCAGTCGTCGTTGGTGATCGGCTCGTCGGCGACCACGCGCAGCGGGACGACGCCGGTCCAGTACGGCAGGTCGAGGTCCTCGGGATCGTCGTTCGCACCGCCGGTCCGGGTCTTCACCGAGGCCTCGGTCAGGTCGAGCGCGAGCACCGAGGTCTTCGCCAGCTCCTTCTTGTTCGGCCCGCGTGAACCGTGCGACCGGCCCGGCACCAGGTGGTCGACGATCACCGTCAGCCCGTGCAGCTTCTCGTCCGGGTCGGTCACCAGCCGCGGAGTCCCCAGTACGACGGCCGAGCGGTAGTTCACCGAGTGGTGGAACGCCGACCGGGCCAGCACGAGCCCGTCCACGTGCGTCACCGTCACGCAGATCGTCTGCTCCGGCGCCGCGACGACGCTCCGCGCGGCCACCGAGCCGTGCAGGTAGAGCGTCCCGTCCGGCCCGCGGTCGAGATCCACGCCGTACGCCGTGGGCAGCACCAGCGGATCGCCGTCGAGCACGACCGCGAAGTGGCAGAACATGCCGGCCTGCAGTACGTCGTACAGGGCCTGGCGGTCGGTGGCGGCGCGTTCCTTCGAGCGACGCAGCCGGGTTCGCGGGGTCGGGGACAAAGGAGTCGTGGTCATAGCTCGAGCGTGGCAGGGTAGTGGCATGGTGCCACGGTCCAATTCGAGAAGATTCGAGTAGTCCATTTGCGTACCTCGCTGCCGTTCACCGTGGACCGCGCCATCGGCGTCCCGCTGCATCTCCAGCTCGCCGAGCAGGTCCGGGCGGCGATCCGCGACGGCCGGATCCAGGCCGGGCATCGCCTGCCGTCCACCCGCGACCTGTCCCGCGAGGTCGAGGTGTCGCGGGCGGTCGCGCAAGCGGCGTACGACCAACTGCACGCGGAGGGCTGGATCGAAGGGCGCACGGGCTCGGGCACGTACGTCGCCGACGTGGCGCCGCTTCCACCGGCGGTGGTCCACCGTGCGCGACGGCATCAACCACCGGCGCCAGACCTTCTGACCCTCCGCCCCGGCATCCCCTTCATCAGCAAGACGACGGACCAAGGCTGGCGGCGGGCGTGGCGGGAGGTCTCCGCGCAGAACCCACCGCACGGGTACGCCGACGCCGCCGGTCTGCCTGAGCTTCGCACCGCGCTCGCCGAGCACGTCGGCCGGGTCCGCGGGCTCGCCTGCGGTCCGGAGAACCTGGTGATCACCAACGGCACCGTG
Source organism: Kribbella italica (assembly GCF_014205135.1). Classification (NCBI taxonomy): domain Bacteria; kingdom Bacillati; phylum Actinomycetota; class Actinomycetes; order Propionibacteriales; family Kribbellaceae; genus Kribbella; species Kribbella italica. Next base: position 6,438,267 of record NZ_JACHMY010000001.1, on the reverse strand, counting down.
CACGGCCTGCGCCTGCTGCTCTCGACCACACTCGCACCGGGGGACCGGATCGCGATGGAGGATCCCGGCTACGTCAACGCCGTGAAGGCCGCCCGGTCGCACGGGCTCGACGTCGTCGACGTACCGGTGGACGCGGACGGGCTGCGGGTCGGGACGCTCGGCGACGACCTCGCGGCGGTCTACGTGACGCCGTCGCACCAGTACCCGCTCGGCGGCCGGCTTCCCGTTGCCCGGCGCAACGAACTGATCCGCTGGGCGCGCCGGACCGGTGCCACGCTGATCGAGGACGACTACGACAGCGAGTTCCGGTACGACGTCGCGCCGCTGCCCGCGCTCGCCCAGCTCGATCTCGACCGCGTCGTCCACCTCGGCACGCTCTCCAAGATGCTCAGTCCGGCGCTCCGCCTGGGTTGGCTGGTCGCGTCCACGACCGTGGTCGACCGGATCGCCGCCTTCCGCGAGGACGCGAGCGACTGGCCGGCCTGGCCGATGCAGGCCGCCCTGCTCGCGATGCTGCGCGACGGCTACCTCGACCAACTCGTCCGCCGCTCCAGCCGCCTGTACGCCGACCGCCGCAACCTCACCTGCCGCATGCTCGCGCCGTACGGGCAGGTGGTCGGGCAGGACGCCGGGCTGCACATCACCCTGCTGCTGCCCGACCACGTCGACGATCGCGCCCTCGCCGCCAGGGCCCGCACCGCGGGCGTCGCGGTAGCTCCCCTCGCCGAGTACCGCCGAGGCATCCCTGGCCGCCCCGGCCTGGTAATCGGCTACGCGACACCGACCGACGAGGACCTGGTCAAGGCCCTCGAGATCCTGATCGACCTGCTCAGCTGAGTCAGGGTTTGGAGGGATTGTCCTTCAGCGGGGGTTGGACGACAGGCTTGTCGCCGTCCCAGGTGAGCTCGGACAGCCACATCGTGCGGCCGGGTGGATCCACGCCGACCAGTGCGGGATCCCAGGCGTGGTAGACGAACCAGTAGCGACCGTCCTTCTCCAGCACCATGTTGTGGCCCGGGCCGGCCGCGGCGTCCGAGGTGGTCAGGATCGGGTCGCCCGATTTGGTACACGGCCCGGCGGGTGTCGTGCAGAGTGCGTGGCCGACGGCGTACTCGGCCTTGTCGTAGGCGTTGGCGGAGTAGAACAGGTGGAACTTGCCGTTGCGCTCGACCACGTACGGCGCCTCGACCAGGTTGCCCTCCCAGGGGAGGTCCTGCTTGATCAGCCTGGTGGTCTCGCCGACCAGTTGGAGTCCGTCGGCCGACAGCTTGGAGACGTAGATCCAGGTGTCCATGCCGACCGCGTTGCCGTCGTTCTTCCAGTACAGCCAGCGCTGGCCGCTCGCGTCCTGGAAGGGACTCGCGTCGATCGATCCACCCTCACCTCCCTGACACACCAAGGGATTACTCGATTTGTCGACATATGGACCTTCGGGCCGGGTGGCGACCGCGACGCCGATGCACTGCCGGCCGGAGGCGTCGTTCGAACTCGTGTAGTACATGACGTACCGGTCGGGACCGTGGACGGCGACCTCGGGCGCCCAGACCTTGCCGGCCGAGGTCCACGCGGGCAGCTCCGGCAGTGCGTCGCCGACCTGCTCCCACGCGACCAGGTCGGCGGACTTCAGCGTCTGGATGTTGCCGAGCGGCCCGTTCGTCGCGAACGCGTAGAACGTCTCGCCGGCCGCGATCACCTGCGGGTCGGCGAAGTTGTTGTCGTAGACGGGGTTGGTGAATCCCACACTCGCTCCTTCTGACGGCGGGCCGGAGCCGCCGCAGGCCGCCAGCACGATGACCAGCAGCAGCGACGACCCCAGCCCGCGCAGCATCACTTGCTCTCGTAGAACCGCAGGTAGTCGAACGTTGCCACCGGCGCCGGGTTCGCGCCGGTGAACTCGCCGTGCGCGAACAGTCCGAGCCTCGGCGTCTCACCGGCCGGCAGCACCCACGACGCTCCCCAGACCCACTTCTTGCCGTCGACGCTCGTCCCGGCCTGGTAGACGTGCTCGCCCGCGGCGTTCTTGTGGAAGGCGAGCCGCATCCACAGGTCCTTCGCGGACCGGCCGATCGCGGCGCCGCCGTAGCTGGTCGCGCCGTCGGACTCACGGGCGACGAGCTCACGCCCGTACTCCGTCTGCCGGGTCCGCCAGATCGAGACGTCGCCGAGGCGGGCGAAGTCGTCGTCGTTGCGGTACGCGATCATCCCGGCCTGCTGGTAGTTGCGGATGTCGCCCTCCCCGAGATCGAGGTTCAGCTTGGTCTCGGCGATCCACCGGTCGGTGCTAGGCGTCTGGTGGAACAGCAGTCCGGCGGTGTTTCCGGAGCCGACCAGGTCGGCGTTCTGCAGCGGCCACGACAGCTTGCCGTTGGCAACTACCGCGTTGGCGTCCGGGCGAACCCACGACCAGCCGGCGCCGAGAGGGCCGCTGAACTCGTCCCCGGCCAGCAGCTTGCCCGGCTTCGGCTGCGGCGCCAGCGCCTTCACCGGCTTCGCCACCGGGCGGACGGTCAGGTTGTCGACCTCCGCCGAGCCGAGCCAGCTCACCGGCGCCGACTTCACCTTGAGCTTCGGTACGGCGAGCCGCGCCTCGGCGTACAGGTCGCCGAGCCCGGAGTCACTGAGCCGCGCAGTCACCACACCATCGACGACCTGGACGCTCAGCTTGTTCCACTGCGTCCGGTCGAAGTCGGCCGGGATCGTCGCGCTGGCGGTCTTCCCACCGGCGACGACCGTGATCTTGTGCGCCGAGACCGAGGCGACGACCGAACCACCGAGCACCGTGGTGAAGCTGTTGCCCAGCCGGACGTCGGCATCGACCCTGAGCGATCCGCCCGGCGCCGACTGCTTGGTCGCGGCCGCGCCCTTGAGCTGCGCGGTCGGCCCACCCAGCGCGTCACCAGTACGCCGGGTCGCGAGCCAGATCCCCGACGCCGGGTCGGCCGCCGTGATCCCGGCGCCGGAACCGGTCGTCGGCGCGGGCTGCGGGGTCTCCGAAGGACCGGCGCCCGCGCGGGTCCGCGGCCAGCCGTCGATCCAGTCGATCCGGTCGACCAGCATCGGCCGCCGGTTGATGCCGAACGGGTTGGTCAGCCACGGCTTCGCGCGGTCGATCGCGTGGTACAGGATGTGGTCCTGCCCGGCCGCGTCGGTGAAGAACGCGTGGTGGCCGGGGCCGATCCACTTGTTGCCGTTCTGGGTGAGGACGGTCGTCCCACCGACCCGGGACTCGTTCATGCTCGCGCCGTCGGCGTCGAGGAACGGGCCCTTGGGCGACTTGGACCGGCCGGCGAAGACGGAGTACCCGGTGGTCGGGCCCGCGCAGCAGTTCATCGACGAGGCCATCAGGTAGTACCAGCCGTCGCGGTAGACGACGTACGAGCCCTCGTACCGATCGCCGACGGTGACCTGGGTCGGCTCGCCGACTGCCTGCAGGCCGTCGGCGGTGACCTCGGTGACCGAGATGCCGCCGTAGAAGCCGCCGTAGTAGAGGTAGCGCTTGCCGTCGGCCGCGGTCAGCAGCGCGGGGTCGATGGTGTTGAACCAGCCGCCGTTGCCGTCGGACTTCGGCGTGACGACCGGTCCGCCGCTCGCGGTCCACGGACCGGCCGGCGTCGGCGCGGTCGCGACGCCGATCGAGTAGTCGCCGCCGGGGTTGGCCGCGGTGTCGGTGACAGTGAAGTACATGACGTACCGGCCGCCGAAGTAGCGGATGTCCGGCGCCCAGAAGAACGAGCCGGGCGCGGCCCAGGACGGCTTGGTCGCGTCGTTGAAGACCGTGCCGAGGTACTCCCAGGAGCCGAAGTCCTTGGTCCTGGCCATGTGCATCAGGCCGAAGGGACCACCGGAGACCAGAGGGTCGGAGGTGGCGTAGGCGTACCAGTAGCCGTCGCGGCCCTGGATGATCGCGGGGTCGGCGAAGGTGTCGGCGAAGGGCTTGGAGATGTCGTTGGTGGTGGTCACCGGTGGCGGCGGGGCCGCGACAGCGGCCGTCGTACCGGTGGCGACCGCTGCCACGGCTAGGGCCGCGGCAAGGAGACGTCTGGGAGGCACTGGCGGGTTCCTCTCGGGGAGTTTGTTCAGCCTTTGATGCCGCTGCGCGCGACACCTTCGATCACGTACCGCTGGACGAACACGTACAGGATCAGGACCGGTACGGCGGCGACGGTCGCGCCGGCCATGATCACCGGGTAGTCGGTCGTGTAGGCACCCTGCAGCAGGCTCAGACCGGCCGGCAGGGTGAGGCGTTCGGGACTGAAGAGCACGAACAGCGGCCAGACGAAGTCGTTCCAGTTCGCCAGGAACGACAGCACGGTCAGCGTGGCCAGGGCCGGCCGGGCGTTCGGCAGGATGATCCGGGTGAAGATCGTCCAGGCGTTCGCACCGTCGATCAGCGCGACCTCCTCGAGCTCCCTCGGGATGGCCAGGAAGAACTGGCGCATGAAGAACACCCCGAAGGCACCGGCCGCGCCGGGCACGACCAGCGCCCAGAACGTGTCCAGCCAGCCCAGGTTGTCCATCAGCAGGTAGTTCGGCATCAGGAAGACGAAGCCGGGCACGAACAGCGTCAGCAGGATGAAGCTGAAGATGAACTTCTTGAACCGGAACTCCATCCGGGCCAGGGCGTAGCCGGCCATCGAGGCGACCACGACGACCAGGACGGCGTGAAGGCTCGCCGCGGCGAAGCTGTTGAGGGCCCATCGCAGTACCGGGTTCTGCCCACCGGTGGTGAGCACCTCCCCGAAGGCACGGCCGCTCGGCTCCTGCGGGATCAGCGTCGGCGGGTCGGCCTGCGCCTCCCCGACGGACTTGAACGAGGTGATCACCATCCACAGCAACGGGACGACGACCAGCAAGGTCAGCAGCACCACCATCACCCAGAAGGCGGCGGACGGACGGCGCCTCATGACTTCCGCTCCCTCATCAGTCCGAACGTGATCAGCGCGACGACCGCGAGGCACAGCGCCAGCAGGTAGCTCATCGCCGCGGCCTGGCCCATCCGGAACTGGCTGAAGCCGACGTCGGTGATCACCATCAGCGCCGTGGTGGTCGTGTCACCCGGTCCGCCCTGCGTGATCAGCAACGCCTGGCCGAACATGTTGGCGCTGGCCAGCAGCGTGATGGTCACGATGAACACCGTGACCGGACGCAGTCCCGGCAGCGTGACGTTGCGGAACTTCTGCCACCCGTTCGCGCCGTCGAGCTCGGCCGCCTCGTACTGCTCGGCCGGGATGTCCTGCAGCCCGGCCAGGTAGATGATCGCGTTGAACCCGGTCGTCCACCACACCGTCACCGCGACCAGCGCGACGAACGCGTACGGCTGCTCGGTCGTCCAGCCGATCTCCGGGACGCCGAAGATCCCGAGGAACGCGTTCAGGATGCCGAACGTGGTGTCGAGGATGTAGCGGAACATCAAGCCGATCACCGCCACGCCCAGCACGTACGGCGCGAAGTACACCGCCCGGAAGAACGTCCGGCCCGGGAAGTGGCGGTTCAGCAGCACGGCCAGACCGAGCGGAACCGCCACCAGGAACGGCACCGACGCGATCGTGAAGATCCCGGTCGCCCGCATGCCGTGCCAGAACGGCTCGGCCGTCGCCGACAGCGGGTCGAAGAGATCCTTGTAGTTCTGCAGCCCGACGAACGGCTTGCCGGGCAGCTGGAAGTCCCAGTCGTGCAGGCTCATCCAGAGGCCGAAGACGGCCGGCCCGAGGACGAACACCGTGAACAGGACGAGGTACGGCGCGAGGAACAGGTACGGCGTGGCTCGCCCGTGACCTCTCATGCCCCGTACTTCTTGCGGTTGGCCTCCAGGATCTTGTCCGCCCGCGCGGCCGCGTCGGCCAGTGCCTTGGCGGGGTCGGTCTTCTGCAGCACCGCCTCGTTGACCGCCTTGTTCAGCTCGGCCAGCGCGTCGCCGATGCCCGGCACCGGCGGCGGGAAGTGCAGGTCGTCGATCTGCGTCGCCAGCGCGGCCTGATCGGTCAGCGCCTTGAAGTCGGCGGACTCACGGACCTGCTTGCGGGCCGGCACCTGGCCGCCCTTGGCCCACTCCAGCGACTTCTGGCTGACGTAGTTCACGAACACCCGGGCCGCGGTGGACTTGTTCTGGTCCGGCGTCTTCAGCTTCGGGAGGCAGAACTGGTGCGAACCGGCCCAGGCGGCCTTGGTCCCGCCGATGTTCGGCAGCGGGGCGACGCCCCACTCCAGTCCCTTCTTCTCCTTGAACGTGTTGATGTTCCAGATGCCGTTCCAGACGAAGGCGTTCTTGCCGTTCATCACCGCGATGTTGTCGGCGTCCTGCGCGACGTTCTTCGGGCTGTGCCCGTTCTTGACCAGGTCGCTGAACCAGGTCAGCGCCTTCACACCCGGCTCCTCGTGCCAGACCGTCTTCGACGAGTCCTCGTTGAACAGCTGCCCGCCGTACTGCCAGAGCAGGGCCTGCACGCTCAGGACACCGGTGAACGTGAACGGCGTGGCCCAGTGGCCCTGGATCCCCTTGCCCTTCAGGGCGTCCAGCGCGGCGGCGTACTCGTCGGCGGTGGCCGGCGGCTTGGCCGGGTCGAGACCGGCCTGGGTCATCAGCGTCTTGTTGTAGAAGAACCCGAGCGGGTGCACGTCGAGCGGGATGCCGTACCGCTTGCCGTCGTACTCGCCGGCCTTCCAGACCACGTCGGCGAAGTCCTCCTGCTTCAGTTCCAGCGCCTTGGCCACGTCGTCGAGCGGCTCGATCACGTTCCGGGCGGCGTTGGTGGCCAGCGAGTCGACGTGCATGATCGCGACGGCCGGGCCGCGGCCGCTGCTCACCGCGGTGGGCAGCTTGGTGTAGTAGTCGGACCACTGCATCACGGTCATCTTGACCTTGACGTTCGGGTGCTCGGTGTTGAACTGGTCGACCAGCTTGCGCATGAACGGGCCGTCACCGCCGGTGAAGCCGTTCCAGAAGTCCAGCTCGACGTTCGGGCCCTCGTAGCCCTTCGCGCCGCCGTCGCCGGTGGCGGGGGCCGCGCCGGGCTTGCCCGCCGAGCCTTCGCCGCAGCCGGCCAGGATGCCTGCCGCACCGAGTGCGCCGATACCGCCCAGCACGAGTCGCCGGTTGATGGTGTTCACCGTGTACCTCCAGGGGAGAGCCTGATCATGTGCCACGAGGCCGGAGGCAGCGTGGCGCGGCAGATGCCGTTGTCGATGCCGGTCCCGTCGACCGGTCGGGGGACGACCCGGTCCGGCTCGGCGGCGGTGTTCGCCGCTGACCGGTCGTCGTCGTACAGACCGAGGTGCTCGGTCAGGTGCAGCGGTCCCAGCGCGTGCAGCGGGACCTCGAGGTCGAGGGTTTCGGTTTCACTGCGGTTCACCACGAAGAGCACCACCTCGCCGGTGCTCTCCTCGTACGTCGCCGTGCTCCACAGGGCCGGTACGTCGCCGTACCGGGCGGTGTGGACGGTCGGCCCGGCGATCTCGGTCCGCAGGACGGTCGAACCGGCGTACTGGGCCGTGAGCGCGAACGGGTGGAACGTGGTCTGCCGCCAGGCGCGGCCACCGGGCTCGGTCCGGATCGGGCCGATCACGTTGACCAGTTGCGCGAGGCAAGCGATCTTCACCCGGTCGGCGTGCCGGAGCAGCGTGATCAGCAGGCTGCCGACCACGACCGCGTCGTCGACGCTGTAGGTGTCCTCGATCAGCGGGCTGACCTCGCGGACGTCGAGACCGAGCTCGCCGGGGAAACGCTGCTGGTACCAGACGTTCCACTCGTCGAAGGAGAGCGTGATCTCCTTGTCGCTGCGCTTCAGCGCCTTGACGTGGTCGGCCGTGGCGACGATCGACGTGATCATCGCGTCCATCTCCTCGGCGGCCGCCAGGAAGCTGGCCTGGTCGCCGTTCTTCGGTTCGTAGTACGCGTGCAGGCTGATGTGGTCGACCAGGTCGTAGGTGCGCTCGAGCACCGTGCGCTCCCAGTCGCCGAACGTCTCCATCTGCGCGTTGCTCGACCCGCAGGCGACCAGCTCGAGGCCCGGGTCGACCCGGCGCATCGCGTTCGCGGTCTCCTCGGCCAGCCGGGCGTACTCGTCGGCGGTCTTGTGGCCGATCTGCCAGGGACCGTCCATCTCGTTGCCCAGGCACCAGACCCGGATGTCGTGCGGCTCCTTCGTCCCGTTCGCGACCCGCCGGTCGGGCAGCTCGGTGCCGGCCGGGAGGTTGCAGTACGACAGCAGCTCGACGGCCGCCTGGATCCCCCGTGTGCCCAGGTTGACCGCCCAGATCGGGTCCACGCCGGCCTTGCGCGACCAGGCGACGAACTCGTCGGTGCCGAACTGGTTCGGCTCGATCGCCCGCCAGGCCAGGTCCAGCTTGCGCGGCCGGTCCTGCTTCGGGCCGACGCCGTCCTCCCAGTCGTAGTTGGAGACGAAGTTGCCGCCCGGGTAGCGGATCGCGGTCACCCCGAGCTCGCGGACCAGCGCCAGGACGTCGGTCCGGAACCCGTCCCGGTCGGCGTCCGGATGGTCCGGTTCGTAGATCCCGGTGTAGACGCAGCGGCCCATGTGCTCGACGAACGAGCCGAACAGGCGCCGGTCCAGGCTCCCGACCACGAATGCGGGGTCGACGGCGAGACGTGCCACTGGTTTTCCCCCTTGCGATCTTTACAACGTTTACCGAATCTGGTGTTGGGGGATTTTTACAACGATTGACATCCGCTGGCAAGAGCTGACCACTCACGGGCTGGTCCGGTCTGCGGAACGGCCGTGACAGACTCTGGCCGAGCGAGCAGGGGAAGGGACCACGATGGTGACGAGGCTGAGCGACGTGGCGGCACGGGCCGGCGTCTCGGTGAAGACGGTGTCGAACGTCATCAACGACTACCCGCACATCACCTCGCAGACCCGGGCCAAGGTCCAGGCGGCGATCGAGGAGCTCGACTACCGGCCGAACGTCAGCGCCCGGTCGCTGCGCAAGGGCCGCTCGGACTTCATCGCGCTGGCGATCCCCGAGATGGCGTCGCCGTACTTCGCCGAGCTCGGCGCGGCGATCTCCCGGGCGGCCAAGAAGCGCGGGATCACCGTGCTGATCGACCAGACCGAGGGCGAGGCGGCGGCCGAGAAGCTGGTCCTGGACGGGATGCGCGGCCAGCTGATCGACGGCATCATCTTCTCCCCGATCACCACCTCGCCGGCCCGGATCGGCGAGACCGAGACGGCCAAGCCGATCGTGCTGCTCGGCGAGCGCGACGCCGGCGGCCGGCTCGACCGGGTCGCGGTCGACTCGGTCCAGGCGTCGTACGACGCGACGACGCACCTGATCTCGCTCGGCCGGCGGCGGATCGCCGCGATCGGGGTCGGTGGGGGCGCGGGCACCGGATCGGTCCGCCGTCGCGGTTACCGGAAGGCCTTGAAGGCCGCCGGGATCGCGCACGACCCGGCGCTGGAGCTGGCCGGGACCGGATACCACCGCGAGGACGGCGCCGCCTCGATGCGCGAGCTGCTCGCGCTGCCGGAGCCGCCGGACGCGGTGTTCTGCTTCAACGACCTGCTGGCCCTCGGAGCCCTGCGGACGCTCGCCGACGCCGGCTTGTCGGTGCCGGACGACGTCGCCGTGGTCGGTTTCGACGACATCGAGGACGGCCGGTACCACTCGCCGTCGCTGACCACGATCGCGCCGGACATGGAATGGCTCGCCGACCACGCCGTCGAGCTGCTGCTCGACCGGATCGCCGGCAACGGTGAGGCCGCGCGCCGCGACCTCACCGTGCCGCACACGTTGACGATCCGGGAGTCGACCTCGAGCTAGAAGCCGGCCGCGCAGGTCGTCAGGTTCGCCGTCACGCTCGCGCCGCGGGCGACCGTGACCTGCCGGGTCTCCAGGACCTGACCGGACGGGCGTTCACAGGTCAGCGTCCACGACTCGGTGCCGCCCTGCTGGACGACGGTCGGCCGGGTCGACGGGTTGGTGTGCCAGGTGTAGGTGCCGCCGGCCGGGACCACCATCGTGGAGTCCAGTACGTCGGGCAGCTGCGTGCCGTTCCAGGTCTTGGTGGTGAACGACTTCTTCAGCCGGAGTACCGCGCCGGCCGGGCCCGAGCCGGTGACGATCGAGTGCCGGGCCGGGTTGATGGTGGACTCGGCCGCGAGCAGGAAGGCCGAGCGGTTGCCCTTGCCCGCCGTACTGCCGGTGCCGAAGTAGTAGTTCACGACGTTCGAGAACGCCGGGTGGAAGCTGTTCGCCCCGTGCTCGAAGGTGAAGCCGAGACCGCCGGTCGCGTAGTACGACCAGTCCTCGGTGGTGCCGGTGGTGTCGTACAGCTCGTAGCTGAACTGGCTGTCGTACCCGTTCTGCGCGGCCATCTGGTCACCGAGTGCCTTGTAGATGCTCTCGTCCGGAGTGGGGCCGGCACCGGCGTACCCGGGCTCGCGGAGGACCAGGTTCGAGTAGGTGTGGTTGGTGATCAGCGTGGTCACCTGGTGCGCGGAGACGAACGCCTGGACGTTGCGCGACTCGGGCTCGCTGAACGCACTCGCGCCGCGGTAGGTCTCCGAGGTCAGGCTGCTGGACGCGCCCGGTCCGCCCCAGAAGCCGGAGTAGTTGCGGTTCAGGTCGGTGCCGCGGGAGCGGTTGGCCGACTGCGCGCACTGGCCGGCGGTCGGGAGCTGGCCGTTGGTGATCCGGCAGTTCTTCCGCTTCAGCTCGTAGCCGAGGGTGCGGCTGAGGTTGAAGCCGTCCGGGTTGACCACGGGCACGAAGACGACGCGGGCCTTGTCGAGGATGTTCGTGATCCGCGGGTCGACGCCGTCGTTCTTCAGCAGGTCGTACGCGAACTCCAGCGTCAGCTCGCCCGACGGCCACTCGCGCGCGTGGTGCAGGCCGAGCATGAGGAAGACGGGCTTGCCGTTGCTGACGTTGACGTCGCGGGTGACCTCGATGCCGCGGATCGCGCGGTTCTCCAGCGAGTTGTTCTTCAGCGTGAACTGCTTGACCTTCGTCGGGTACTGGGTGGCGAGCGCGGCCATGTCGCTGGTGTAGTCGGCCAGCTGCCGGTACGCCGTCCGGCCGCTCGGCAGCGTGGCCGCGATCGCCTTGTTCCGCACGGCTTTCGCGTACGCCGCGTCGGCGGCCTCGCGCTCGCGGTCGGCGCCCTGGAGGTCGTCCTCCAGCGTCGACTAGGTCAGGCCGGCCAGCTGCAGCAGCCGGCGATCATGGTTGCCGTAAGCAACTACATCGACAAAGCTCTTCCCGGCCGACTCGGCCAGGTCGAGGTCGAGCGTGCTCAGTCGCTGCTTGTCGGCGGCGGTCGGGGTGTTCACCCGGAGCAGCTGGACCAGCTCGTCGTTCGCGTAGGCCTCGGCCTTCGGGTCCGGCGGAGCAGCCGCCTGCACCTGCCCTCCGGCACCCACCGCGAGCGCGGCCGCGAGTGCCAGGGGGACCAGTCGTTTCCATCGGGCGGGATGGGACACGGTGACCTCCAGTAGTGAGTTCACAACGTTGGGTAACTGGAGGGTAAGGGCCGACCGTTGGTCGCGGAAGGCATTTCGCAGAGCGGACGGGAAAACCCTCGCTCAGTCGGACCTGATGGCCGACAAGCGCACGGCCAACCCTCGCCGGACGGCCGGGAGGCGGCCCAGCAGGCGGAGGACCAGATTGCGGGCCGGGCGGAGGGCGGTGGGAATCGTCGCGATCCGGGTCAAGCGGTGCGCGAGCGAGACGACGTCGAGGGCTTCGGCGCGGGCTTCTACGGCGTACTGGGTGAGGGGTGTCTCGTCGCCTGTGTTGAGGGCTGTGGACAACGCTTCGCCGAGCGTGATCGCGTCGCGGAGGCCTAGGTTCATCCCCTGGCCGCCCGCGGGGCTGTGGGTGTGGGCGGAGTCGCCGGCCAGCACCACGCGTCCGTTCAGGTAGGAGGCGGCGACCCGCTCGTGGATCCTGAAGCGGGAACCCCAGATCACCTCGGTGACCTTGACTGCGCGTGGCCCTCGGTTGTCGAGGAGCTGCTGGGCGTAGGCGATGTCGACCTGCTCGGGCGCCTGGTCGACCTCGGCGACCAGCCGGAACGAGCCGTTCGGCAGGGGAGCCACCACCAGCACGCCCTGGGTTGCCAGGTAGAGGCGCACCTCTTCGGTGGTCAGGCCGCCGTCCACCCACACGTCGGCGAGGCTGAAGTTCAGGGCCAGCGTCTCGGTGGTGTCGTCGCCGAGACCGGCGAGGTCGCGGATCCGGCTGTGCATGCCGTCGGCCGCGACGACGTACCGGGCGGTGATCGTCTCGCCGGTGTCGAGGGTGACGACCGCGTGGTCGTCGTACTGGGTGATCCCGGTCGCCTCGCAGGGACGGCGGACCTTGCCACCGAGATCCTCGAACCGCTCGACCAGCACCTTCTCGGTGAGGTCCTGCGGGATCATCAAGGTGTACGGGTACCTGGTCGGCAGCCCGCCGAACGGTACGCCGATCAGCTCGCGCCCGCCGTCGCGGATGCTGAACCGCCCGGCCGGTACGCCGAGCTCCACCAACCGATCGCTGACGCCGATCCGCTCGAGCACCTCCAGCGTCCGGGCGTGCACGACAGCCGCCCGCGAGGTGTTGGCGCCCTCGGCGAGCTTGTCGATCACCACGACCTCGCACCCCGCGCCGGCCAGCACGACGCCGACCGCCAGTCCGGCCGGCCCGGCTCCGACCACTACGACATCCGTCATCTCCGCCTCCTGGTCAACGCTTGTTGACTTCGACGGTACGACGCTCCGCTGGTCAAGTCAACAGGTGTTGACCTAGGCTGCCGGTATGCGACGTTCCGGCGACCAGACCAAGGCCGCGATCCTCGGCGCGGCCCGCGAACGCTTCGCCGCCGACGGCTACGAGCGCGCCACCATCCGCTCGATCGCCGCCGACGCCGCGACCGATCCCGCGCTGGTGATGCGCCACTTCGGCAGCAAGGAGAAGCTCTTCGCGGCGGCCGCCGACTTCGACCTGCGCCTCCCGGACCTGTCGACCCTGCCGCGGGAGTCTCTCGGGGCGGCCCTGGTCGACCACTTCCTCCGCCGCTGGGAGGAGGACGACACCCTGCAGGCTCTGCTCCGCGCGGCCGTCACCAACGAGGCCGCCGCCGACCGGATGCGCGAGATCTTCACCGGCCAACTGGCGATCGCCGCGGCCGGCCTCGCCGACGACCCCGAAGTCCGGGCCGGCCTGGTCGCCTCCCAGACCCTGGGCCTCGGCCTGTGCAGGTACGTCCTGAAACTGGGGCCGATGGCCGAGCTGCCCCGGGCGGCGGTGGTCGCCTGGATGGGTCCCACGGTCCAGCGGTACCTGACCGCCACCGCCCCCGGTCGCGACGTGCCCTAGTTGTCGTTGTGCCAGGTGGCGCCGTTGCAGTAGCCGGCGTGCAGCTGGTCGTCACCCCGGCAGATCAGGAAGTGGATGTTGTGCTCGGGCAGGTTGTACTTCCCGCCCATGCTGGCGCGCACCGTCGTGCAGTTGCCCTCGCCACCGGCGCGGATCCAGTAGAGCTTCGGGCCGTCCCTGCTCCCGTCGAAGACGGTCAAGTACGCCGCGTCCCCGTCGGCGTCGGTGTCGCACACCTTGACGATGTCGCCGTGCTCGGTGAACTCCATCCTCCCGGCGGCATCCTCCCCGGGGAACATCGTGTCCTTGGTCTCCATCGAGTGATCGGCGGCGAAGGCCTGCGGCACGCTGACCATGCCCAGCGCGACGGTGGCGACAGCGATCCCCAGGGTTCTGCGGTACTTCATCAAGACTCCGAACTTCGGGCGGCGGCCACCGGTTGGTGGTCAGTTCCCAGAAGTTATCGGTAGAAACCCGCTCGAAACGTCAGCTTGGAGTGGGATATCAACCATCAACCGGTGGTAGGACCTCAGGTCCGTGATCGACGGCGTCGCTTGGTCTCCTGCAGGAAGAGCCAGGCGACGGCCGCGCCGACGACGAAGCCGCCGAGGTGGCCCTCCCAGCTGATGTTCGGGAAGGTGAAGGAGATCACCGCGGTGATCGCGACGTACGCGAGGATCCAGGTGACGTCCATGCCGCGGGCCCGGCTGATCACCAGGAGCGCGCCGACCAGGCCGAGCACGGCGCCGGACGCGCCGAGCGTGGCGCCGAGCGGGTTGCCGAGGATCCAGACCGCGACACCACCGCCGAGCGCGGACAGGAAGTACAGCAGGATGAACCGCACGCGGCCGAGCATCTGCTCCAGCGGCGGACCGACCTGGTAGAGCATGAACAGGTTCGAGAAGATGTGGAAGATCTGCACGTGCGCGAACGCCGACGTCAGCAGCCGCCACGGCTCGGTGTCGACCAGCGCCGGGACCAGGACCAGGTCGTTCACCAGCCGGCTGCTGCTGGAGCGGATCGCGATGAAGACCAGCACGTTGATCGCCAGCAGCGTCAGCGTGACGACCTGGGTGTTGCCGCGAGCGACACCGCCGAGCGACGTCCGGGTCTTCGGGATCGACTTCACGCCCTCGTTGAAGCAGTCCGGGCACTGGAAGCCGACCGACGCGGTGTTCATGCAGGACGGGCAGATCGGCTTGTCGCAGCGCTGGCAGCGCACCCCGGTGGGCCGATCCGGGTGCCGGTAGCAGACGGTCTCGGTCACGGGCTGATCCTCTCGGCGGAGCTGTGGAACGTCACTCGGAGGTCGCTGGAGTCACGAACGGCCGATCCGTTGAGATCGGCCGTCCGGTGGAGAAAGTCCTGCGGGTACCGCGGTGGTTCAGTTGGTGCGGGTCTCGATCTTCACGCTGTTGATCACGACCGGCTCGACCGGCTGGTCGGCGCCCTTGGTCTTCACGGTCGCGATCTCGTCGACGACCTTGCGCGACGCGTCGTCGGCGACCTCGCCGAAGATCGTGTGCTTGCGGTTCAGGTGCGGGGTCGGCACGACGGTGACGAAGAACTGCGAACCGTTGGTGCCGCGGCCGAACTGGATGCCGGCGTTCGCCATCGCCAGCAGGTACGGGCGGTCGAACTGCAGGTCCGGGTGGATCTCGTCGTCGAAGGCGTAGCCCGGCGAACCGGTGCCGGTGCCGAGCGGGCAGCCGCCCTGGATCATGAAGCCGGAGATCACCCGGTGGAAGCCCAGACCGTCGTAGAAGCGCTCGTTCTTCTTCTCACCGGTCTCCGGGTCGGTCCACTCCTGGGTACCGTCCGCGAGGCCGACGAAGTTCTTCACCGTCTTCGGCGCCTCGTTGGGGAACAGTTTGATGACGACGTCGCCCTTGGTCGTCTGCAGGGTCGCGAACAGTTCTTCGGCCACGGGAGTACTCCTCATCGAATAACAACTGACGCCCTCGATCCTGTCACGGAGGTTCAAGTCGGCGGCCACCGACCGGCCGGGAACCCGGCCCGGGATCCGTCCACAGGCTGTGGACAACGTTTGCCGATCGCCGGGTCGCCGGGGCGGCCGGTTTATCGGCTGGGTACGTCGTACGATGCAGATGCAGCCGGATTTGTCCAGAAGCCGTACAGGTCGTCCCACTCCGTCGCTGGGCCGGACCGAGCCCGTGACACGGGCGACCACCGAGGAGGAACCGTGGGTTTGTTGAAGTCCAAGGGCCGGGTCGAGACCGCGAAGGACCGGGTCCGGCCGCTCGCCGAGACGGCGTCGCACAAGGTCGGTGCGGGTGCGGGCCAGGTCCGTGACCACCTCGGACCGGCCGTGGGCACCGCACGGGAGAAGGTGTCGCCGTACGCCGAGAAGGCCGTCGAGCGCGGCGCCTCGATCGCGCACACCGCGGTGGAGAAGGCCCAGCCGGTGATCGACGACGCGCTGAGCAAGGTCGGCCCGGCCACCGAGCACGCCGCCGAGAAGGCGCGCGAGCGGATCAACGACGACCTGATGCCGAAGGTGACCGCGGCGCTGGCGGCCCTGGCCGCGGCCGCGGAGCCGGTGGTCGAGGAGACGTCGCGCCGGGGCAAGGCCACCAAGGCCGCGCTGCGGGGCGAGCTCGAGGTCCCGAAGAAGAGCCACAAGCTGCGCAACTTCGCGCTGCTGCTCGGCTTCGGCGCGCTGGCGGCCGCCGCCGTCCGCAAGCTGCTGACCCCGCCGGAGCCGGCCTGGCAGTCGACTCCGACCAGCGGCCGCGACTACAGCTCGGCCCCGGCCGGTACGACGTCGCGCCCGGCCCCGGCCGCTGACAAGTCGGCCGCCGACAAGCCGGCCGCGCCGAAGGCGGAGACGGCCACCTCGAACGGCAAGACCGAGGAGTCCGCGGACGCCAAGGCGGACGAGGCTCCGAAGGCGTCGTCGAACGGGACGGCCAAGAAGACCACGACGTCGGCGCGCAAGCCGGACACCAAGCCGACCGACTCCTGATCGCAGCGACAAACAGAAGGGCCACAGACTCGACAGTCTGTGGCCCTTCTGGTTTTCGCTGCTTCAGTCGTCGTCGTCCTCGTGCTCGTCGCGGCCCGAGGTGGTGGAGATCCGGCCGGCCGACAGCAGTTGCGTCGCGTACCGGTGGGTGATGCACGGGTAGGTAGCTCCGCAGTGCACGCAGACGGCGTCGTTGCGGTGGATCCACGGCAGGACGCCGAACCGTTTCGTCTTGGTCAGCGGCTCCCGGTCCGGGGCGTGCAGCTGGAGCGCCTCGCGCGCCGCGTTCTGGATCTCCGGCGCCGACCACTCCTCGGCACTCTTGTCCATCAACGCGTGCAGGTCCGGGTGGAGTGAGTCGCCGGTGGTGACCGGCGGATCGGCAGGGGACTGGGTCATCTTTCGTCTCCGGGCTGAGGTCGGGGCGGGGCACGACCGGACCAGGCTGGAACGGCTGTCTGAAGCGTGTCAGTCTGATCGCTCGCAGCGACACTAGCCGCTGGGAGGCCGACTCCTGCCACTGCCCGGCAGTACTCCCGAGTAAGGGTTTCGTCAGGTTCCCGGCGGGGTCGCCGGTCAGCTCCAGAGGTTCTCGAACGCGACCCTGGCCTCGAGCTCCAGCAGGTGCCGTTTACGGGGGATCCCACCGCCGAAACCGACCATCTTGCCGCCCGCGCCGACCACCCGGTGACAGGGCACGACGAGCGGCAACGGGTTGCGGTTGCAGGCGACGCCGACGGCCCGGGCCGCACCCGCGTCGCCGACGGCTTTGGCGACGTCGCCGTAGGTCTGCATCTCGCCGTACGGGATGCGCAGCAGCTGCTGCCAGACCGCGCGCTCGAAGGTGGAGCCGCCACGCACCGACAGCGGCAGGTCGAAGTCGGTCCGCTCGCCGGCGAAGTACGCCTTCACCTGCTCGTGGGCCTCGACCAGCAGCGGGTCGGGCACGGTGACCGGCTCGATGCCGTCGACGACGCCGAACGTCACCCGGCACACCCCGGTGTCGTCGACGGCCAGGGACAGGTCACCGATGGGCGAACCGACAACGGACCAGCGCATGAACCCATCCTCCACCCCGGCACCGACACTTTTCCGGGTCCCGCCGTCCAGGCGGCACAATGGATGCGGCGGGTGACGACGGGCACACAAGGTTCTGGATTCGTCACCCTGTGTGTGCTATTTCTGAGTCGCTCTCTTCCCGACCGGCAGCGAGGGGTTGTCCGTGACCGACCAGACCCCTGGCTCCGACCTCCCGAGGTACCTGCCGGGCACGTACCGTTCCGCCACTCCGCCGACGTACCCGCAGTACGGCGTACCGGAAGCCGGCGGCGCGCACCTGCTGCCGAAGCGGCCGCCGTCCCCTCCGTTGGACCGGTGGTTCACCGCGGAGCACGCGATGGGCCTGGCGGCCTCGGTCCTGATCGGCGCGGTCACGGTGATGAGCTGGGCCACCGCCTGGTCGGACTGGAACTCCTACCGGACCCTGCGCCTGTACGCCGGCGACGCGGACCGGATGGACGACGCCGACCTGATCTCCGGGCTGTTCGGCATCATCGCCGCGCTCGCGCTGTTCACCTCGGCCGTGGTCTTCATCGTCTGGCTGTGGCGGGTCCGCTGGAACGCCGAGATGTTCTGCCGCGGCGAGCACCGCTACACCCGCGGCTGGGTGCTCGGCGGCTGGATCGTCCCCGTGGTGAACCTCTGGTACCCCAAGCAGGTCGTCGACGACATCGTCGCGGCCAGCGACCCCCGGACGCCGCCGCACCTGCCGACTCTCCGCGGCATCCCGGGCACCCGGCTGGTCTGGGCCTGGTGGCTGACCTGGGTGGTCGGCCTGGTGCTCGACAACGTCGGCCAGCGCAGCGTCCTCGACGGCGCACCCCAGCTCGGCGAGCTGCGCGAGAACGCCTGGCTGTCGACCGTCTCCGCGGTCAGTACGACGGCCGCGGCGGTGCTGGCGATGATCCTGATCCGGCGGATCAACGACCTGCAGACCCAGCGCCCGTGGACGCCGTGGTGGGCGCACGGGAACCCTGCGCCGTAAAGCAACCCGTCACGGACCGTCCACTGCGTCGTTACAAGTGGTGATGGGCGTAGGAAAAGAACTCGTTAAGTCGATACCCTCCGTGCTGGGCTCGACTCCACACGGGTACTTACTTCGTGGTATCAATGGGGCTCGGTCACGCGGGGGCAGGATTCGACCGAGACGCCGAACAGACGGAGTTCCAGCAACGCGAGGGACGCACGACGTGAGCCACCCGCAAACGGCGGTCTTTTCCGCTGCCGATACCCACGACGAGTGGCAGCCACATGCTGCTGAGGAGTTCCAGCAGGTCGGCACCGTCGGCAAGATCGCGACCGCTCTGCTGTTCGCCTCCACCCTGACCCATCTGGTGGTCACGTGGTCGGACTGGAACACCTACAACGCGGTCAGCCAGTTCCTCGGCGACGGCGCCGACGTCGACATGGCGATCCTGAACCGGGCCGACACGATCGCCCGGCTCACCTCGATCCCGAACGTGATCGTCTCGGTCGCGGCCGCCGTGGTCTTCGTGATCTGGCTGTGGCGCGCCCGGGTCAACTCCGAGGTGTTCTGCCAGGCCGACCACCGCCGCAGCCACGGCTGGGTGCTGGCCAGCTGGTTCTGCCCCGGCCCCAACCTCTGGTACCCCAAGCAGATCGTCGACGACGTCTGGCTGGCCAGCGATCCGAAGACCCCCGTGTACGCCGACGACCTGCGCCGGTTCAGGCCGCCGCTCCTGACCCAGGTGTGGTGGATCGCCTGGGTCGGCGCGCTCGCGTTCGACATCGTGGTGCGCCGGTTCCTGATGTGGATGGCCCCGACCGTCGGCACCCTGCGCGGAATCGCGCTGGCCGGGACCGCGTCGCTGCTGCTGACCGCGGCCGCCGCGGTCGGCGGGATGCTGGTGATCCGCAAGATCAACGCGATGCAGGCCGGCCGCGAGTGGGTCCCGTGGTGGGACCAGCGCGAGCCGAAGCTGACCGCCGTCCCGACGTACGCCGACGACGACACCTCCGAGCAGCAGCCGATCGCCGAGCCGATCGCGACCGCCCCGGCGCTGCGGCTCGAGCGCTCCCCGGAGCGCCGCACCGGCTACAACCAGCAGCCTCCGACGCAGTACGCCAACGAGACGACCTTCGGTGGCGGCTCCACGACCGCCAGCCCGTTCAGCGCTCCAGCGGCGACCGAGACGACCTTCGGTGGTGGATCCGGTGCGAGCCCGTTCGGCGCGGCCGCGGCCGGTGGACTGGCTGCCGAGGCGGTGAGCGGCGGAGCCACCGGCTCGCCGTTCGCGCCCGCACCGGCTGAAGAAGAGGCTCCGGCCTGGAGCCCGTTCGCCCCGGTGGCGGAGAGCTGGCAGGAGTCCGGCCCGGCGACCGAGCAGTTCAGCCCGGTCGAGACCTGGCGGGACGAGCCGGGCCCGGTCGAGGAGGCCACCCCGTCGTACCAGCAGACCGCTGCGGGTCTGGAGTCGCCGAGCTGGGCCGGCACCAGCTACAGCTCCACCGGGGACGACCTGCTGTCGGCCCCGCTGCCGAGCTGGCAGGCCGAGACGGTCGCCCCGCCGCCGCTGACCGCCGCGCAGCCCGACCCGTATTCGTACCAGCCCGAGCCGACCCCGGTCGCCGAGCCGGAGCCGTCCTGGTCGTCGACGTACGCGCAGGGCTACTCCTCCTACGAGACCTCGTCCGACTACCTGACGTCGTCGGCACCGATCCCCGCGCCCGAGCCGGAGCCCGAGCCGGCACCTGTTGCGCGCGCCGGTCGCCGGGCCGCTCGGGTCGCGGTGGACAGCCCGTCGGCGGTTCAGCCCACCGAGCCTGCCTTCCAGCAACCAACACCGCAGGAGCCCACCTACCAGGCGGACACCGACGACTACCTCACGCCGTCGAAGCCGCTGCCCTCGGTGCCGTCGTACGGGCCGGAGCCGACGTACACGCCGGAGCCCGCCGCCTACACCCCCGAGCCGAGCTACGCGCCGGAGCCGACCTACGCGGCGTACGACGCCCCGGCGGTCCCGTCGAGCTACGAGACGGCGTACACCCCGGACTACAGCTCGTCGTACACCGAGTCGACCTACTCGGACTACAGCTCCTCCTACGCGCCGCAGCAGCCGGCCGAGCCGACGTACGAGTCGTACAGCTCGACCTACGACTCCTACAGCTCGCCGGCGCAGAGCAGCTACTCCGACTCGACCTACGACTACAGCCCGAACTACGCGCCCGAGTCCTACGACAACGGCAACTACTCGTCGACGGACTACAGCGCGACCGACTACTCCCAGCCGGCCGAGTCGCAGTACCAGCAGGCGCCGTACTCGTACGAGCCCGCCGAGCCGCCGGCCGCCACTCCGCCCCCGGCCCCGGCCGACGAGGACACCGGCGAGCACACCGCGCCGCGGACGCACCCCCGCCGCCGCTGGACCTGATCCGGCCCCGGCCCTCCCGAAGAGGCCTGATCCCACCCCCCGGGATCAGGCCTCTTCTCCGTCCTGTGCGGAAAGCGTTTGCACGGTAAGCTCGGGTGACATGACCCTGGCCTTCTCCACGCTCGGCTGCGCCGGCGCACCGCTCGACACCGTCCTGGAACTCGCCCACGCGAACAAGATCTCCGGCCTGGAACTGCGGGCCGCCGACGAAGAGTTCACCCACGTCGGACTGACCCCGGCCGAACGCCGTACGCTGCGTGGCCGGATCGAGGACGCCGGCCTGGAGATCCTCGCCGTCGACAGCTACGTGCACCTGTGCGGCGTCGAGGAGCAGCCGCTCGCCGAGCACCTGGAGCTGGCGCACGACCTCGGCGCGCGCGGCGTCCGGGCGTTCATGCGCGACGACCCGGACGCCACCGGCGAGCCGACCCCCGGCGAGCTGCGGGCGATGGACCGGGTCGCACGGTCGGGGACCGAGGTCAGCGTGCTGCTCGAGACCCACGACACGCACTCGTCGGGCCGGAGCATCGCCGCCTTCTGCGCGCTGCTCGACCGTGAGGTCCCGGCCCACGACGCGCGGGTGATCTGGGACGCCGCGCACACCCGGCGGACCGGGGAGACGCCGGCCGAGTCGCTCGCGCTGCTGCGGCCGTGGCTCGAGTTCGTCCAGATCAAGGACCACGACTCGCAGCGGGAGTACAAGCCGGTCGCGATGGGCGCCGGCGACTACCCGATCGGCGAGCTGCTGACCGCGCTCGACGGCACGGACTACCCGCTCTCGCTGGAGTGGGAGCTCAAGTGGCACCCCGACCTGCCGCCGCTGTCGGAGGCCCTACCCGCGACGCTCGCCTGGATCAACCGTTAGTGCTCAGTACGACGGGGAGCGTGCGGCGCCTCTTCGACCGCGCGGCCGTCGAGGTGCCAGCTCCAGCTCACCGTCGGCGTGATCCGCAGGTAGGTGCCGGCGCCGAACTGTCCTTCGCGCTCGATCACCTCGGCGGTGCCGTAGATCCGGACGAAGCGCGGCGACCAGGGGTCGTGGGACACCAGGTCGTCGACCACCAGCGCGATCTGCTGGTTGCCGTCCCGGACGTTCAGCACCTTGCGGGTGCGCTCGGGACTGTGCCCACCGATGTAGAAGTAGGTGCCGTCGTACTCCAGGCCGACCGGGACGACGTCCGGCTGACCGTCGAGATCGACGGTGGCGAGGCGGGCCAGCGGCTGGGACTCGAGATAGGCGAGCTCTTCCGGGGTGAAGGACATCGGGGATTCTCCTCAAGAAGGTGTCGGGTTAAGGTACAACGATCGTTGTAACAAGTACAACGGGCGTTGTATTCCTGGAGGAGACCGTGGACAAACGCACGGCGGTGCTGGCCGGCGCCCGGACGGTCTTCGCCCGCGACGGCTACACCCGGGCGAGCATCGACGTGATCGCCGCCGCGGCGCGGGTCTCGACCCGGACGATCTACAACCACTTCGGGGACAAGGCCGGACTGTTCGCCGCCGTGATCGAGACCAGCGCGGCCGGGGTCGCCGCCGCGCAGCTCGCCCTGATCGACCGCTACCTGGGCACGATCGGCGATCTGGAGGAGGACCTGGTCGCCTTCGGCATCGCCTGGCGTACGCCGGTCCCGGACCACGTCGAACACTCGGCCCTGGTCCGGCAGATCAACGCCGAGGGCGGACACATCCCGGCCGAGGTGATCGAGACCTGGCAGCAGACCGGCCCGCTCGCCGTACGCCGTGCGCTCGCTGCCCGCTTCGAAGCCTTCGCCGCCGACGGCCTGCTGACCCTCGAGGACCCGCTCCGCGCCGCCCTGCACTTCTCGGCCCTGATCAGCGGCACCGACCCGGCGTACCGCTCCCGGACCCTCGACGAGGAGGTGGCCGAGACGGTGCGCTCCGGCGTGCACGCGTTTCTCCACGGCTATGGCGAGAACTCAACGGCCTAGGCCACAATTCTGATTCAGTCTGTCATCGCGCATGACGACGGGCACTGTTCGTTCGTCAAACGAGTGAAGTCCCGACGGGGGACCTTGCAGGTAAGGACATTCGCGATGAGTGCTACCAGCGTGCGGTGGTGGGTCGGATGAGTCCGCGGGCCGTGGACAAGCGGGCCCGGCCGGGCAACGAGGGCGGACCGCCGGCCACGGAGCCCGCCGCTGACCTGACCGAGGTCGGGCAGCGGGAGGAGACCAAGGAGCCGGTCGAGGTGGACAAGAACTGAGGCGGCCCGGTCAGCGCAGCATCAGGCACACGTCGCCGAACTCGTGCCACAGGTAGTGCTGCCGCAGCGCCGCGTCGTACGCCTGCTGGACGACAGGACCACCGACGACGGACTCCAGCAGGAGCAGGTGGGACGCCTCGGGTGCGTGCATGCCGGTGATCAGCCCGTCGACGACCGACGCGGGCCGGTCGGGTCCGAGGACCAGATCGGTCCAGCCGCTCGACGCCAGCACCGATCCGCTCGGCAGGGCGCTCGACTCGATCGCGCGGACGGCCGTGGTACCGACGGCGATCACCCGGCCGCCGTTCGCCTTCACCCAGTTGACCAGCCGCGCGGTGTGCTCCGGCACGGCGTACCGCTCGGGCAGTGGCGGCTCGTGGCTCTCCAGCGACGAAACCCCACAGTGCAAGAGGATCGGCGCGATCAGTACGCCGGATGCCGCCAGCTGACTGACCAGCTCGAAGCTGAACGGCCTGCCGGCACTGGGCATCTCCGCCGAACCAGGCTGGTTGGCGAACACGGTCTGGTACAGCGCGAGCGGCCACTGCCGGTCGACGTACTTGTAGCTGATCGGCCGCCCGTGCTTGCGCAGGTACTCGACCACATCGGCCGCCGGCGGATCTGCTCGCCACAGCCGCGTCGAGCCTTCCTGGTACGGCGCCAGCAAAGTCAGTACGCCGTCCGGCAACTCCACCTGATCACCGATCGCGCCGCCGAGCATCGGTGAGCCACCGTTGCGCAGCTCGATCACCCAGGTGCCGTCGTCGAGCGCGGTCGAGAAGTGCACCACCACAGGCGCTACTCCCGAGCCGGTGATCCACGAGCCGTCGACAGCGGCGGCCAGCGTGCCGGAGGTGTTCACCAGCAGCAGGTCGCCCGGCCGCAGGTGCTCACCGATCCGGTCGAACCGGGTGTGCCGCACGGTCGACCCCTCCGCGACCAGCAGCTTCACCTGGTCCCGCGCCAGACCTCGGGCCTCCGGCGGCTCGACGGCGTTCAGTTCGTCGGGCAGCGTGAATCTCGTCTGTGGATGGACTTTCACGACGCCTCCGCCGGTGCGAACTCGGACGCCCGGTAGCGACCGCTCGCCGGCCGGCTGTCCAGCAACGCGAGCAGCGCCGGTACGACGGCCGCCGGCTCCGGCCGGTCCGAGATGTCCTCACCCGGGAAGGCCGCCTGGTGCATCGCGGTCCGCAGGTCGCCCGGATCCACGGCGTACACGGCGAGCCCGGGATGCTCGGCCGCCAGTACGGCACTCGCGTGATCGAGCGCCGCCTTCGCCGATCCGTAGCCGCCCCAGCCTTCGTAGGCCTCGACGGCCGCGTCGGAGCTGACGTTCAGCACGATCCCGTTCGCTTTGCCCAGTTCGGGAATCAGCGCCTGGGCCAGTGCGATCGGCGCGATCACGTCGACCTCGTACACCCGGCGCAGCTCGTCGAGATCGGCGGCGGCCAACGGCTGCAGCGGACTCGGGCCGAGGTAGCTCGCGTTGTTGACCAGGAGATCGAGCCGGCCGAGTTCGCCGACCGCGTCCACCAGATCGGCGCGGTGCTCGGCGTCGGTGACGTCGCCGGCCAGCGGGACGACGTCGGTCTTGGCGGCCAACTGGTCGGCCGCGTCCTTGAGCGCGTCGGCTCCCCGAGCGTCGATGATCAGCGACCATCCACGCTCGGCGAGCCCCTGCGCGAGCGCCAGCCCGAGGCCGGCCGACGCTCCGGTGACAACAGCAACAGGACGATTCTGCGAAGGAGTCATGCCGGTTACTGTGTTACCTCAAGTCAACTTGAGGTCAAGAGCTGTAGATCTCGTACTCCGACAACTGGCCCGCCGGCCACCCGGTGTTACCGGTGACGGTGAGCCGGACGTAGCGCGTGCTGACGGCACTCGGCAGCGTGATCGTCGCAGTGTTGCCAGAGCCCGGGTCGAAGGTGCGACCGGCCGCACCGGCAAGCTGCGTGTACGACGAGTTGGTGGTGCTGCCGAGCACCGCGATGGTCTGGGTGCGGGTGCCCCAGGCCGAGCTCGGCGGCAGCTTCAGCACCAGCCGCTTGACGGTCTGGTTGCTGCCGAGGTCGACGGTGATCGACTGCGGCCACGCGTTGTTCGCGCTTTCCCAGTAGCTGTTGGCGTTTCCGTCGACCGTGTTGGCCGGCACGTAGTTCTGTACCTGACTGGTCGCCGTGATCTGCTTGCCCGCGGCAAGATTGCCGGTCGGCGTCCCGGGATCGGTCCCGCCACCCGTGCCGGGCGCGACCCAGGCGCAGCCGCTCCACGTCGAGTCCCAACCACTGCTGCCGGAACCGCGGTTCAGCGCGAACGTGCCACCGGGGTACGCGCAGTTGTAGACGCCGGCCCGGCCGACGCCACTGGCCTGGACGTTGCTGATCGACGCCGATCCGGTCGTCTCGGCCTGGAACGCGAACGTCCCGGCCCCCTCGATCGAACCGCCGTCCACGGTCACGTTCTGCACCGGCCGCCCGGCGCCACCACCGTCCACGAACTGGTACGCCGACCACGGACTAGCAACCAACCGGTTATTTGTCAGCCGGACCTGCGCGTTGATCTGACTGTCGTACGCGTCCACGCGGATGGCGCCGTGCGGGTGGTTCTGGCCCCAGTTGGGGTTCATCGCGCCGGTCCGGATCAGCGTGTTGCCGGAGACGTTGATCGTGCCCGCGAGCGGGAAGAACGGCGAGCCGAACGACTGGTTCGAGATCGCGATCCCGCCGCCGAGCGCGTTGGTGTCGGCGATCAGGTTGTCCCGGACCGTCATGTCGGTGCCGCCGTAGATCGCGATGCCGTTCGCCAGGTTCGGCTGCACGATCGTGTTGTTGGCGAAGGTGGAGCCGCGGTTGGCCGCGTGCAGCGACCAGGCGGCGAGTGCGTCGTCGCCCTGGTTGCGCAGGTAGTTGTTCCGGATCTGCGCGTTGTTCGCGGTCCCGTTCAGGTTCAGGCCGTCGGCGGTCATGTCGTAGAACCGGTTGTTCTCGACCACCAGGTTGTCGTTGTTGCCGGTCAGCCACAAGCCGACCTTGAGGTGCTGCAGCCACAGCCCGGAGACCACCGAGTTCGGGCCGAGACTGCCGTTGACGAAGTTGTCCGGCGAGTTGTCGTTGCGCTCGGTCACCTCGCCGATCACCGCGAAGTCGTGCAGCTTCACGTTGCCGCCGCCGTTCGGGCGGTCGATCAGGTGGTGGCTGAGCAGCACCGAGTGCCAGCGCCCGGCGCCGCGGATCGTCACGCCGTCGGGGTTGATCGTGCCGCCGACCTTGAACCGGCCGACCGGGATCCAGACCACGCCGCCGGAGCCGCGGGCGGCGTCGATCGCCTGCTGGATGGCGCCGGTGGAGTCGCTGTTGCCGTTCGGGTCCGCGCCGCGGTCGGTGATCGAGATCGAGCCACCCGGCTGACCGGCCGGGCCGGCGACGTTCTCGAACTCGACGTCGTCGATCGTGTACGGGCCGGCGGTGTTCTCGCCGTCGACCTGCAGCTTGATCTTCGCGCCGGCGTTCACGGTCCGGCCGAGCTGGAGCCGGGCGTGGTCGTAGAGCTTGTGGGTGCGCGAACCGGCGATCCAGCTCGTGTCGACGTAGCTGTACTTCGAGGTCACGGCGAGTTGCTGGGACAGCTTCTGGCCGTCCACGTAGACCGACAGGGTGCCGGACCGGCCGTCCGGAACGGCGTACGCGACGGTGATCGCGTTGGTGGTGGCCGGTGCGGTGAACTCGACGTACTGGCCGCCGTTGAGCGTGACGGCCTGCCGGTTCGAGGCCTCGGCGGCGAGCGTGCCCTGGGCGTAGCTCGGGCCGATCCTGCTGCCGTTGGTGGCCGAGCTCTCGGCCTCGACGATGGTGAAGGGGAGTGTCGCGCCGACGGCCTGGACGGCGGTCGGGGAGGCTGCCGCGGGGGACAGGCCGAGGCCGGCCAGAGCTGTCGAGGCGACAGCGAGCGCGGCGAAGTGTCTGGGGGCGGACATCGCGAACCTTCCTTGGGGCGGTCAGGAGAAGGAAATTTCTTGACGTGTTCCCGCAAAATACCTACAGACACCGCTAGCTGTCACTATGTCGCGAGTGACGGGGTTACGTGAGCGCTGGAACGACCTCATCCCGGGCGCGGCCGTGCTGGCCGACGACCTGGCCGCGCGCTACCGCGCGGACGACCGGCGCGCCTACCGCGATCAGTACCTGCACCGGGTCCTCGACGCACTCGGCACGCTGGACCAGCTCAGCACCGATCCGACGGCGGTCTACCTCGCCGCTTGGTTCCACCGGGCCGTCCACGAGCCGGGCGGGCAGTCGGACGCCGAGGCCTCGGCGGTGCTGGCCGAGCAGGAGCTGCCGTCGTACCACGTGACCGCGGCGCGGACCGCCGAGGTCGCCCGCCTGATCCGCCTGACCGGTACGCCGCCTCCATGGTCCGACGACCTGTCCGACCCGAACGCCTACGTCCTGCTCGACGCCGTCAACGCGACCGCCGCCGGACCCAACTACGCGACGCACGCCGTGGAAGTACGGCGCGACGCCCCCGACCGCAGTACGGCGATCAAACTGCGGCACGCCCTCGTGCAACGACTGCTCGACGGACCGATCTTCCGGACACAACTCGGCCGGGACCGGTACGCCGCGGCCGCGCGCGCGAATCTCGCCAGGGAACTGGAGGTCCTGGACGGTGAGATCCCGGCGCCCTGGCGTGGTTGGCAACGCGCGGCGCTGGTCGGCGTCGCCGTGATCAGCCCACTGCTCGCCGCCGCTGCCTCATTCGGGGCGACCGGTAGCTCGTGGCAGTCCGGCGCTGACGGCGGGTCCGCGTGGCCGGCCTGGGTGCTCAACCTGGTCGCGCTGGCCTCGGTCTTCCTGCTCCAGAAGATTGCCCGCAGCAACAATCGTCGGGCGCGGGTGCTCGCCGGGGTGTTCAGCACTGCTGCGGTGGCCGGCCTGGTGATCGCGGTTCTGCTGATCCCGGACCGGACACCGTCGAACGGTCCCGGTGGACGGGTGCCGCTGGTGATCATCAGCCTGGGCCTGCTGCTGATCGGCGGTCTCGCCGCCTTGGCCGCGAGCACCCTGACCGCACCGCTTCCCGCGCGCAACCGTGGACAGTTGGTTGCCGCCCTGTTGGCGGCCGCTGCCGTGGTGGCCGCCACCGTGTTCGTCGCCGACCCGGTCGGGCGAAGCTACCTGCTGCAGGCGAACGAGCAGATCACCGGTACGACGGCACCCGAGGTCCAGGCGCCGCGGTCCGAACTGGGCGGACGGATCGCCTGGGTCAGCCCGACGACCTCACTGCGCGCGGACGCGGTGTCCGACGCGGTGGCGACCCGGCACGGCATCGCGATCTCGCGGCAGACCGGCACGGTCGAGATGCTCGACCCGGGGTCGGGCGAGGTGCGCTGGCGCTACAGCCGGTCCGACACCGCCGCACGGCCGAGGCTGTACGCCGCGGGCGACGGCCAGCTGCTGCTCGCGGACTTCGACGACTTCGGCTACCTGATGCTCGACGCCGCGACCGGACGTCGTACGCCCGGCTGGCCGCGCTCGAGCACCCGGGACCACTCGATCGAGAACGCGGACCCGCTGCTGACCGGGAAGCAGGTCTCGAAGGGGTCCGACAAGTTGCGCGGGCTGGACGCTGACGGGAAGGACCGCTGGACCTTCGAGCCCGGGCGCTGCACCAGCATCGGCGCGACCGCGACGGCGGACACCGTGGTGACGTTCCTCGGCCACAGTTGCGGAGGGAAGCCGGACGAGCTGACCGCGCTGGACCTCGAGACCGGCAAGCAGCTGTGGTCGCGGCCGGCGGACTGGCAGGGCGTGACGCGGCTGGTGTTCGACGGGCTGGTCGTCGTACTGGAGAACCGTGAAGGGTCGCCAGGAGTACTGGTCGCGATCGAGGCGCGGACCGGTGAGGTCAAGTGGCGCTGGGACCTGCCGACCACCTGGGCCTGCGACAGCAAGGTCGCCGCGGCCGGGCGGCAGGTGGTCCTGCTGAACTGCCCGTCGAAGGCCGCGAAGCAGAGCGCGGTGGTGGCGACGGTGCTCGACGCCCAGACCGGGAACCTCGCCTGGCAGCGCACGGTGCCGGGCGATCTCAGTGTCCGGTCCACGATCACCGGCGACGCGCGCGTCGTCTCGGTCCGGGAGACCACGCACGGCTGCGACCTCACTGTCCTCACCTCGACCGGCCAGCGGCGGGTCGCGCTGCCGGACGAGGTCGAGTGCCGCCGGGGAATCCATGCCCTGGGCAACCAGCTCCTGGTCTCCGGCGAGGACACCGTGATCGCTCTGCGCTAGTTCTCCGGGAGCAGGATTCCTGGGCTGAGGACGTTGTTCGGGTCGAGCACTCGCTTGACCGCCTGCAGGCTCTCGATCGCCAGCGGGCCGATCTCGGCGGCGTACGCGTCGCGGTGATCGGTCCCGACGCCGTGGTGGTGCGTGATCGTCCCACCGGCCGCGGCGATCGCCGTACTGGCTGCTGTCTTCGCCTGCCGCCACTGCCCGATCGGGTCCTCGGCCTGCGCGCAGACGACAGTGAAGTAGAGCGACGCGCCCGTCTCGTACACGTGCGACACGTGGCAGAGCACCAGCGGCGGCGTGCCTTGATCACCGAGCGACTTCACCAGCGCATCCGTCACGGCCGCCTTGAGCGCGGGGAGCTTCGACCAGAACCCGGCCGTCTCCAAGGTCTCCACCAGCGCGCCCTCGTCGAGCAGCGGATCCCGCAGGTACGGCGCGCGGTAGCGGCCCTTGCGCCAGGTCTCACCCGCTTCCTCGCCCAACGGCTCGCCGCCCGCGTCCACGAGCACCTCGGCCACAGCAGCACGTCGTACGGCGGTCGCCGTGCCCTCGAACCCGACGATCGCCTGTACGCCGCTCGCCCCACCGAGCACCTCGGGATCGGCCAGGTTCACCGCTGTCTCGGCCTCGTCGGACAGCCGCAGCACGGTCGGCAACGGCCCGTCCTGCGCGAGCCGGCGGATCGCGTCCAGGCCCTGCGCGAAGCTCCCGAACCGCCAGCCCTCGAAGAACCGCTCGACCGGCCGCGGCCGGATCCGCACCACCACCGAGGTGATGATCCCGAGCGCTCCCTCCGACCCGAGCCAGAGCTGCCGCAGATCGGGACCCGCCGCGGACATCGGCGCCCGGCCGAGCTCGACCGTTCCGCGCGGCGTCGCGACCGTCACCCCGACCACCATCTGGTCGAACCGCCCGTACCCGGCCGACGACTGCCCACTCGACCGCGTCGCCGCGTACCCACCGATCGAGGCGCCCTCGTAGGACTGCGGGAAGTGCCCGAGCGTGTAGCCCTCGTCCTTCAGCGCCGCCTCAGCCGCCGTCCCTCGGAGCCCAGCCCCCAGTCGCACCGTCCGCGAGATCTCGTCCAACTCGTCGACCTGATCCAGCCGCCGCAGATCCATCGCAACAAAAGACCTGCTCGGCGCCAGCCCACCCACCACAGACGTCCCACCCGCGTAGGGCACCACCGCCAGTCCCAGCTCCGAACAGACCCGCAGGACGCCCAGCACATCCTCGTGCGACCCCGGGAAGAGAACAGCCTCCGGCATGTCCGCCCGATCGCCCGCCCGGGCCCGCAGCAGATCAGGCGTTGAGTAACCACGGGTATGCGCCCACCGGCTGTCTGAGTCGACCTTCACATGCTCGACACCGAGTAACTCGACCAAAGCCCCCGGGGCTTCGCCGTCTACTACTTGCTCCGCCTCTACAGCTACACCGGTACGGCGTACTCCCAGATGCTTCAGCGCCGCGAGTGCTGCTTCCGGGACCTCGACCGTCTGGGCGGGGTCGCCCCAGCGGCCGGGCGTGAGTTGCACCACCGGCAGGTCGGACTCGGTCATGCGGCACTCCCCATCGGTGGGTTCGGGAGGTACCGTCCGACTAGTTCCGGCACCTTGGACTCGCTGATACACTCTGACGTGTGATGTCTCAGCGTAGCAGCGACCTCGAGTCGACCCCGTCGGCCCGTCCCACCCCCGCCAACGCGATCGGCGAGGAGCGGATCCTCGACGCGGCGTACGAGCTGCTGCTGGCGATCGGCATGCGCCGGATGAC
Source organism: Kribbella italica (assembly GCF_014205135.1). NCBI lineage: Bacteria > Bacillati > Actinomycetota > Actinomycetes > Propionibacteriales > Kribbellaceae > Kribbella > Kribbella italica. The sequence continues at coordinate 6,407,220 of NZ_JACHMY010000001.1, read as the reverse complement.
GATGGCCGACATCGCCCGGCACGCCGAGGTCTCCCGCGCGACCCTCTACCGCCGCTGGCCCAACGTGCAGGCCGTCGTCGCCGCGCTGATGACCCGGGAGTGGACGACCGCGCTGATGTCCGCCTTCCAGCCCGACGCCGTCGACGGCCGCGCCCGGCTGGTCGAGGGCGTCGTCGAGGTGGTCGGCAAGACCCGCACCCACCCGCTGATGCGCAAGATCATCGAGCTCGACCCCGAGTTCCTCACGCCGTACCTGCTGGAGCGCCGCGGCAGCAGCACGGTCGCGCACCTCGCGCTGGTCGCCGAGGGCATCAAGGCCGGTCAGGCCGACGGCTCGATCCGCGGCGGCGACCCCGACTGGCTGTCGCGCCAGATCATCCTGGTCTCGCTCGCCTCCGCGGTGTCCGGACCGGTCCTCGCCTCCCACGAGGAGTACCCGCTGCTCGACGACGAGCTCCGCGCGATGCTGAACCGCTACCTGGTGCCGGAATGATCTCGGTCGGCAACTCCAGCCTCAACGCCGCCCGGCGGACCAAGGAGCTCGACTGGCTGGACACCCGCCGGCAGGTCGACGTCCTGGTCGTCGGTGGCGGGGTGACCGGTGCCGGCGTCGCGCTCGACGCGGCCGCTCGCGGGCTGACCGTCGCCCTGGTGGAGAAGCACGACCTCGCCTTCGGGACCAGCCGCTGGAGCTCGAAGCTGGTGCACGGCGGCCTGCGCTACCTCGCGTCCGGACACGTCGGCATCGCGTACGAGAGCGCCGTCGAGCGCGGCATCCTGATGAAGACCACCGCGCCGCACCTGGTCCACCCCGTCCCGCAGGTCGCGCCTTGGTTGCCTGAGGCAAGGTTCATGCAGGCGGCGCTGCTGCGCTCGGCCTTCCTCGGCGGCGACGTACTGCGGACCTTCGCGCACACCAGCGACGACTATCTTCCGCACTCCCGCCGCGTCAGCTCGGCCGAGGTCCTGCGCTACGCGCCCACCGTCCGGCCGCACGGTCTGCGCGGCGGCTTCCTGACCTGGGACGGCCAGCTGTACGACGACGCCCGGCTCGTCGTCGCGATCGCCCGGACCGCAGCCTTGTACGGCGCCCGCGTGCTGACCCGCTGCTCGGCCGAGCAGGTTACCGGCCAGGGCGCGGTCGTCGTCGATCAGCTGAGCGGCCGTCGCATCGACGTCTCGGCGCGGATGGTGGTCAACGCCGGCGGCATCTGGGCCGACCAGGTCGCCACCGGGATCAAGCTGCGCCCGAGCCGCGGGACGCACCTGGTGCTGCCGCAGTCGGTGTTCGGCGAGCTGTCCGCCGTACTGACCGTGCCGGTGCCGGGGGAGCCGCGGCGGGTGGTGATGGCGATCCCCGCGCCGGACGGCCGGGTGTACGTCGGGCTGACCGACGAGGACGCGCCGGGCCCGGTCAGCGACGTACCGCAGGCCAGCGACGCCGAGATCGACTTCCTGCTCGGCACGATCAGCGCGGCGGTGCGCGAGCCGATCACCCGCTCCGACCTGCTCGGCACGTACGCCGGACTGCGACCGCTGCTCGACACCGGCCACCAACGGGGCGAGGACAAGACCGCCGACATCTCCCGGCGGCACGCGGTGATCACCGGACCGGACGGGCTGGTGACGATCGTCGGCGGCAAGCTCACGACGTACCGCCGGATGGCACAGGACGCACTCGACGCCGCCCTGAAGCAGTCCTCACTGGAGGTCCGGCGGCCCTGTCTGACCCACCGCATCCCCCTGGTCGGCGCAGCCGACCGCTCCCGCCTCGCAACGGTCCGCGCCCCGGCCCGCTTCGTCCACCGCTACGGCACCGAGGCCCCCGACGTCATCACCGGCGACCGCGCCCTACTCGAGCCGGTGGCCCCGGGCCTGGCCACAACCCACGCCGAACTCCGCTTCGCCGTACGGCACGAGGGAGCCCTCGACGAAGACGACGTCCTGGACCGCCGAACCCGCCTAGGCCTCTCCGCCGCCGACCGAGACCTCGCCCTCCCCGCGGTCAGAGCAGCCTTCGCCGCAGTCTGACCCGACACACCCCCGGCCCAACCCGACACACCCCCGGCCCAACCCGACACACCCTCAGTCCAACCCGAAACCCACCAAATAGTCGCCCCACCAGGCGCACGAAATCCACCTACACCCTGCCGCCCAGTCGGCTCTTTCCTTCCCTTGCTTTCCCCACCTTCCCCCCAGCTGACCTGTGGAAAAGTCCCAAAGCGCTCCCACCACCAGATAACTTGGGGAGTAGCCGCGACCTGGGGAGGTGGGGATCGTGAGTCAGCCGTATCCAGGCCAGGGTCCGTACCCCGGCAGTCATCCGCAGAACGTCGGCCAGTTCCACGGCGGCCCGCCGCCGGGCGCGCCACCGAAGTACCGCGCGCTCGGCCGGCTCGGCAAGGTCGCCGTCGCGCTGATGGCCGGGACCGTGCTGGTCAGCGTGATCCAGACGATCCTGATGTGGCTGTCGTACGACGACGTGAAGCGTCTGGTCTACGGCCTGCTGTCCGAGGACGAGATCGACACCGGCGCCGAAGCGGTCGTAGGCGCGGGACCACTGCTCGACGGACTCGGGTACCTCTTCGCAGCCGCCGGGATCGTCGTGGTGATCTGGCTCTGGCAGGCCCGGGAGAACACGGAGATCCTCAAGCCGCCCTTCGCGACGACGTACCAGGGCGGCTACGACGCGGCCCCCGGCGCACACCGGCACTCGACCGGCTGGACGGTCGGCGGCTGGCTCTGCCCGGTGGTCCAGTTCTGGTACCCGTTGCAGGTCGTCGGGGACGTGATCCGCGCCAGCGAGCCGCCGAACCAGCCGGGCATCGCCCGCTCGGGCCGGATCCGCTCGCTGCTGTTCGGCTGGTGGGCGGCCTGGGTCGCCTTCTGCGTCGTCGCGGTCGGCGGCGGGCTGTTCGCGGGGATCAGCTTCATCACCTGGTTCATCCGTTTGGTCAACCGCGCCGACGAGGCCAACCTGACCGGTGACTACGTCGACATCTACGACCTCCAGGACTATCTGGTCCGGCTCGCGCTCGGGATCAACATCGCGTTCACGGTCGGCACTGTGCTGCTGATCGTGGCAGGAGTGACGTTCTCGCTGCTGCTGCTCCAGGTCAGCAGCTGGCACGACGACCGCGAGCCGCAGTCCGGCGTACCGCTCGGGCCGACGCTGCCGTACAGCTCGCCCTCGTACCTGCCGCCGGTCGACCGCACCCCGCAGTACGCACCTCGCCCGCCGCAGGCCAACCCGTACGACAACGGGCCGTACCAGGCTCCGCCGGCTCAGGCTCCTCGTCCTGGCGGTCCCTACGGTCCAGGCGGGTACGGCGGCACCACGGGCTCGAGCCCGAACGGCCCCGGCCCGACGCACCCGCCGGACCTGAGCCCGCCGGCACCGCGCGCCGATCCGCCGAGGTCCCCTTGGCCGACCCGCGAAGGCGGCCCACCGGAGTACCCGTCCGGCTCGCGCTGACCGTCAGCTGAGCCGGCAGAGCACGGCACTCGCGTCGTCGTGCCGCTTGCCCCGGAAACTGCCGTCAGCCGCGGCGACGTCGTACGCCCGCACGCGATCGATCAGCTCCCGCGGCCCGCCGGACTCCAAGACGGCGACCAGCTCGTCCCACGAGTGCCCGTACCGCTCGGCGTACCGTGACGCTCCGTCGGTCATCACGGCCACCGACGCCACCTGCTCGCGCGGCGTCGTACCGGACAAGGCCTCGTACGCCGCCGCCGGCAGTGTGCTCGCCACCCAGAACCCACCCGGCTGGTTCCGCGCCTTCCGCACCGCCTCGAACGTGTACTCCGGCAGGTAGTCGACCCGGTCGTCCGCGACCGTCGTCACCCACCCGTCGGGAGCCCGCAGCACCACCGGCGAATCCGCGAGCACCAGGTGCTCGACGCTCTCCGCTCCGGCTCGCACCATCGCCACGGTCGACGACGGGCTGTCCGGGTTGGTCAGATCGCATGTCCCCGCATGCAGAGCCCCGACCCCGGCGATCGCCTCCGCCAGCAGGTCGGCCAGCGACGCCGCCGACCGCCCGATCAGCGGCACAGCCAACTGCGTCCCCAACTGCCGAACCAGCCAGGTCACGTCATGCCGGCACCCCGACTCCACCCCGGCGCCGGCCGTCGCCCCGTCCAGCACCACCACGAAGTCCGGCCCGCTCACCACCAGGTCCTCGTTCACTCCCACGAGCCGATCAGGAGCACCCTCACACACCGACCAGATCTGCACAGGTCCATTCAACCCGGCGACCACCCCCGATGGTTGCCGAGGGTTCCTGGCATCCACCCCCGGCACACCGGAGAGCAGACCCGGCGCAGCTTTCCAAGTCGGAACACCCGACAGATCTCCCCGACAGTTGCCTGCAGCACCGATTCCTACACGCGGGCCCCCTGCGCCACCCCCACCTCGCGCTCTTCCCACGTATCAGCAAGCGACTGATCAAGCGACACCCGCGGCGTCCACCCGACCGTCCTCTCGATCAGCCGCGTATCAGCCTGCTGCCAAGCCACCGAGCCGGCCGAGGAACCCGCATGCTCCGCGTGCACCCTGCCCTCGACCACCGTGGCGCCCGTCCCACTCAGCTCGATCAACCGGTGCACCACGTCCCGCGACAGCGCCGCCTGACCAGAACCGACGTTCAGCACCGGCGGCGGCTTCTCCTCGGTCAACGCGACCGCCAGCACGGCGTCGGCGACATCGCGGACGTCGACGTGGTCCCGCCACGCCTCCAACGAGCCCATCTCCAGCGTGTCCGTCTCCTGGACCTGCCGCACGACCCGCCCGAGCAGCGTGCTCGCCGGCGACCCCGGACCGCTGATGTTGAACGGCCGGACGACGACCGCGTCCGCGCCGTTGCGCCGGGCCCGCAGGACCAGCTCGGACCCGGCCAGCTTGGTGAACCCGTACGCCGCCTCTGGCCGCACCTCGGCGTCCTCGCCCTGGCTGGTCCCGTGCACCGCACCGCCGTACTCGGCGGCGGAGCCCATCTGGACCAGGCGGGCGTTGTTCGCCGTCCGCTGCATCGCCGACAGCAGCGCCTCGACCGCGACCACGTTCCCACGGGTCAGCGCGAGGGTGTCGCCGGACGTCGCGGCCGCCGCGTTGACGATCACCGTCGGCTTGTACATCGCGACCAGCGCGTCGAGGGCGTAGCAGTGCCCGGTGGCCAGGTCGAAGCGCCGGTGTGGATCACCCGTGCTCCGGGTCATCCCGCGGTGCTCGATCCCGCGCTCGGTCAGCAGCGCGCAAATCCGGGCTCCGAGGAAGCCGCCGGCGCCGAACACCATCACCCGCTCCGATCCGGTCACCCGGCCCATCTTGCCTCTCCGGGTTGTCGATCGGAGAAACTTTGTCCGTCGAGGTCGTCACAATGCTCATCACAGCCCCGCGCCGCGGGGACCGAGAGGAGACCTTGTGGCCAACCGCCGTCCGCCCACCACCGAGTCCACGGTGCGCGACTGGAACGACGCCGACCCGTCGGGCCAGACCTATACCAGGGTCCTCTTCCTGGACTCGGACCTGACCGAGGTGGCCAACATCGGGGGCGTGTTCGAGGAGTGCGTGTTCCGTGGGGTCCGGTTCAACGCCTCGACGCACACCGACGCCGCGTTCGTGAACTGCACGTTCGTGCGTTGCTCGTTCTTCGACACCACGTTCACGCGCTGCAAGCTGATGGGCAGCACCTTCGACGACTGCACGTACAACCTGCTCAAGGCCGACGGCGGCGACTGGTCGTTCACCAGCCTGCCGGGCGAGGACCTGCGCGGCGCCGAACTGAACGGGCTGAAGCTGCGGGAGGCGGACCTGACCGGCGTACGGGCCGGGAAGGCGACGCTGAGCAACATCGACCTGTCCGGAGCGATGCTCCAGCGCGCCGACTTCACCGGCGCCGACCTGCGCGGATCGGACCTCACGTCGCTCGACCCGCTGACCGTCCAGCTGCGGGATGCGATCATCGACCTGCCGCAGGCGATGGCGATCGCGCAGTCCCTCGGGCTCGACGTCCGGCCGTAGCTGTGGGTGAAGTTGTGGACAGCTGGAAAGTTATCCCCCGACTCGTCCACAACCTGTGGATAACTTCCCACTCTCCGTGTTTGGCGGGTCGTCGTACGGCGGAATCGGTGACTCAGCGCAGTCGAGCGACCGGCCGGAGGCGACTCGTCCGCTGAACCATCGCAGGCCGGGCCGGGAGATCGGTCCGGCGGTGCCGCGCCGGCGGACGCCCGCGCATTGTCAGCAACGCGGCGTGCTCCACGACGTACTCGGGGCTGGTCAGCGGCTGCGTCCGGTTCAGCGCCTGTACGCCGGCCGCGAGCCCGACGCCGGCGAAGGCTCCGAGCGTGTTCGCGATCAAGTCGTGCACCTGGCAAGAGCGGCCGAGCTGGGGGACCAGTGCCTGGATCGCCTCGACGGAGGCGGACAGTCCGATCCCCGCCGCGATCCCGTCGGCCGGACGCCCGCTGGCCAGCGTGAGCATGCCCGCGGCCGGGACGAAGAGCAGCACGTTGAGCAGACCCTGGAGCGAGGTGAGTCCGCCGGTCGTGGCCAGGTGCGTGCCGCACACCCCGAGCCCGCCGTGGTTCGCCGTCGGGCTCAGCGTCGCCGCGAGGACGAGCGCGAACGAGGCCGGCAGGAACAGCGACGCCAGCCGGGGGACGAGCCGGTCACCACGCCGCCGTACCGCCGAGACGGCGATCGGGATCGCCATCCCGGTGAGAACGAGCCACGTGTCCAGCAGGTGCGGGATGCCGCGATAGGTCTCGAGCACGTATCCGGATCCTCCGTCGTCAACCGGCCCACGCGCGCCCGACCGGACCGCACGCGAAACACAACGTCAGTGGTTCTCGCCCTCGTTCGCTTCCAGGTCAGACGTTCCATCGATCCCGCACCCGCTCGCCAGCCCCTTCCGGACATCTGCACGCACCCGCAAGCAAACGGTGGTCGGCCCGTGACAATCCGTAGCCGAACTGACACGCCCTATCGGTGCCCAAGGCAACATCCATCGGCAGTCCCGGACCAGGCGGCGAACGCGGCGCTCGACCGTGCGCCCCGGCGATGGCACCATTTCGAGGGTGAGCACCTCGGACGAGACGCAACGGCTGCGGGACCTCAAGCTGCTGCGCCGGGTCCGGGACCGGATCGACCGCGAGTACGCACGGCCACTGGACGTCGAGGCGCTCGCCCGCGGGGTGAACATGTCGGCCGGGCACCTGAGCCGGCAGTTCAAGCTCGCGTACGGCGAAGCGCCGTACGGGTACCTGATGACGCGCCGGATCGAGCGCGCGATGGCCCTGCTGCGGCGCGGCGACGTGAGCGTGACCGACGTCTGCTTCCAGGTCGGGTTCTCCTCGCTGGGGACCTTCAGCACCCGGTTCACCGAGCTGGTCGGGATGCCGCCGAGCACCTACCGCCAGCAGGTCCGGCCGCCGGTCGAGCCGCCGTCCTGCATCACCAAGAAGGTCGCCAGACCGATCAGGAATCAAGAAGCACCGCCGGCCTGGCCGCCAGTAGCGTGAACGCCATGACAACCCACGGAGACCTCAGAGTTCACGCCAGCTTCCTGCCGCACGACGACCCCGACGCCGCGATCGCCTTCTACCGCGACACGCTCGGCTTCGAGGTCCGCAACGACGTCGGCCAGGGCACGATCCGGTGGATCACGATCGGCTTCGAGAGCCAGCCGGACACCCAGATCGTGCTGCACCCGCCGCTCGTCGACCCCGGACTCACCGACGACGAACGCCGCACCATCACCGAGATGATGGCCAAGGGCACCTTCGCCACGATCGTGCTGGCCACCAAGGACCTGGACGGCCTGTTCGACAAGGTCCAGGCCACCGGCGCCGAGGTGATCCAGGAGCCGACCGACCAGCCGTACGGCGTCCGCGACTGCGCCTTCCGCGACCCGGCCGGCAACCACGTCCGCATCAACCAGTTGACCTGAGCCGGTTCCGACCTCACCCGCCGACCACTTGACCGACGGAGCACCGATGACCCCCAGAGCCACCAAGGCAGCCGCGAAGAAGGCCCCGGCCCGCCCGGCGTACGACGCCGACAGCCACGACCTGATCCGCGTGCACGGCGCCCGCGAGAACAACCTCAAGGACGTCAGCATCGAGCTGCCGAAGCGCCGGCTGACCGTGTTCACCGGCGTCTCGGGGTCGGGCAAGAGCTCGCTCGTGTTCGGCACGATCGCCGCGGAGTCGCAGCGGCTGATCAACGAGACCTACAGCACCTTCGTCCAGGGCTTCATGCCGTCGCAGGCACGGCCCGAGGTCGACGTACTGGAGGGCCTGACCACCGCGATCATCGTCGGCCAGGAGCGGATGGGGTCGAACCCGCGCTCCACGGTCGGGACCGCCACCGACGCCAACGCGATGCTGCGGATCCTGTACAGCCGCCTCGGGACGCCGTACGTCGGATCGCCGCAGGCGTTCTCGTTCAACGTCGCCTCGATCAGCGGCGCCGGCGCGGTCAAGATCGAGAAGCACGGGCAGACCGTGAAGGAGCGCCGCAGCTTCTCCATCACCGGCGGGATGTGCCCGCGCTGCGAGGGCCGCGGCTCGGTCTCGGACATCGACCTGACCCAGCTGTACGACGAGAACAAGTCGCTGTCCGAGGGCGCGTTCACCATCCCGGGCTGGAAGTCGGACAGCTTCTGGACCGTCCGCGTGTACGCCGAGTCCGGTTTCGTCGACCCGGACAAGCCGATCAAGAAGTACACCAAGAAGGAGCTGCAGGACTTCCTCTACAAGGACGCGGTGAAGGTCAAGGTCGACGGCGTCAACCTCACCTACGAGGGCCTGATCCCGAAGATCCAGAAGTCGTTCCTGTCCAAGGACGTCGAGTCGATGCAGCCGCACATCCGCGCGTTCGTCGAGCGGGCGGTCACCTTCACCACCTGCCCGGAGTGCGATGGCACCCGGCTCACGCCGGAGGCGCGCGCCTCGAAGATCGAGGGGATCAGCATCGCCGACGCGTGCGCGATGCAGATCAGCGACCTGGCCGAGTGGGTCCGCAAGCTCGACGAGCCGTCGGTCGCGCCGCTGCTGTCGGCGCTCGGCGAGACGCTCGACTCGTTCGTCGACATCGGCCTCGGATACCTGAGCCTCGAGCGCCCGGCCGGCACGCTGTCCGGCGGTGAAGCCCAACGCACGAAGATGATCCGGCACCTCGGATCGCCGCTGACCGACGTCACGTACGTCTTCGACGAGCCGACGATCGGCCTGCATCCGCACGACATCCAGCGGATGAACGAGCTCCTCCTGCAACTGCGCGACAAGGGCAACACGGTCCTCGTCGTCGAGCACAAGCCGGAAGCGATCGCGATCGCCGACCACGTCGTCGACCTCGGCCCGGAGGCCGGTACGGCGGGCGGCCAGGTCGTCTTCGAGGGCACGGTCGAGGGACTGCGCGCTGCCGACACCCTGACCGGGCGGCACCTGGACGACCGCGCTCTTCTGAAGCCGGAGGTGCGTACGCCGACCGATCGTCTGGAGATTCGTGGCGCGAGCACGAACAACCTGCAGGACGTCGACGTCGACATCCCGCTCGGCGCGCTCGTCGTCGTCACCGGCGTGGCCGGCTCGGGCAAGAGCTCGCTGATCCACGGCTCGGTGGCGAAGCGCGACGGCGTGATCTCGGTCGACCAGGGCGCGATCAAGGGTTCACGGCGCAGCAACCCGGCGACGTACACGGGTCTGCTGGAGCCGATCCGCAAGGCGTTCGCGAAGGCCAACGGCGTGAAGCCGGCCCTGTTCAGCGCGAACTCCGAGGGCGCCTGCCCGAACTGCAACGGCGCCGGCGTCATCTACACCGACCTCGGCATCATGGCCAGCATCACCACCACCTGCGAGGTCTGCGAGGGCAAGCGCTTCTCGGCCGACGTCCTGGAGTACACCTTCGGCGGCAAGGACATCAGCGAGGTCCTCGCCCTTCCGGTCTCCGAGGCCCTCGACTTCTTCGCCGACGGCGACGCGAAAACGCCGGCCGCCCACAAGATCCTCCAGAACCTCGCCGACGTAGGCCTCGGCTACATCAGCCTCGGCCAGCCCCTCACCACCCTCTCCGGTGGCGAACGCCAACGCCTGAAGCTCGCCACCCACATGTCCGAGAAGGGCGGCATCTACGTCCTCGACGAACCCACCACCGGTCTGCACCTGGCCGACGTAGAGCAACTGCTGGCGCTGCTCGACAAGCTGGTCGACTCCGGCAAGTCCGTCATCGTCATCGAGCACCACCAGGCCGTGATGGCCCACGCCGACTGGATCATCGACCTCGGCCCCGGCCCCGGCCACGACGGCGGCCACATCGTCTTCGAAGGCACCCCCGCGGCCCTGGTCAAAACCCGCAAAACCCTCACCGCCAAACACCTCGCCGAGTACATCGGCGGCTGACTTGCCGAGAGCCCGCCCACCTCTCCGGTGCGCGGGCTCTTAGGAGCTACCGATCCACCGGTAGTAAGAGTCCATATCGACGTTGCCGCCGCAGACCACGGTGACCACGTGCCGTCCCGCGAACCGGTCGCGATTCTCGAGCATCGCCGCGACTCCTAGCGCCCCGGACGGTTCGACCACGAGCCCCGCGTCGTGCAGCAGCATCCGCAGCCCCGTGATGATCGACTCCTCCTGCACCAGTACGGCGTCATCCGCGACCACCAACAGGTCGTCCAGCACCTCGGCAATCGGGAACCGCCCAGCAACCCCGTCAGCGATCGTGACCGCGGAATCGGTCGTCACCACCCGCCGCTCCCGCCAGGAACGAGTCATCGCCGGCGCTCCCTCCGGCTGCACACAAATCACCTCGACCCCAGGCGCCAGCTCCTTCAGCACCTGCCCGATCCCGGTCGCCATCGCCCCGCCACCGAGCGCAACCAGTACGACGTCGAACGCCACCCCGCTCTCCACCAGCTCGAGCCCGATGGTCGCCGCGCCCTCACACGTCTCCAGATCCAAGCTGTCTTCCAGCAGCCGCACCCCTTCGCCGGCAGCAAGCTCAGCCGCCCGCTGACGAGCCAACTCGTGATCCCCGTCCACGAGTTCCAGCCGGGCACCCAACGCCCGAATCCGCTCGAGCTTCACCGCGGGCGCGAACCGGGACGCCACCACGGTCACGTCCAGCTCTCGCCCCCGAGCCGACCAGGCCAGCGCCTGCCCCAGGTTCCCGGCACTCGCACAGACCACCGCCCGCTGCCCACCCCGAACGAGGCCGTCAGCAACCAACTCGGTGCCACGCCCCTTGAAGCTCCGCACCGGATTGGCGGTCTCCAGCTTGATGCTCACCCGACTACCCAGCCGAGCCCCCAACGCCTCACACTCGTAGAACGGCGACCCGAGAAACACCGGATCGATCACCGTCCGCCCCGCCCGAATCCGCCCCAGGTCAAGCCGCGTCTCCCACATACCCACCGACCCTACGTGTCATACCCGAGCCCGTCCCACGGTTCCGGCGTACGGCACGCGATAGTCGTCATGGCACGATCGTGAAGCGCGCGGGGCTCTGTCCAAAGAACTTTCTTCTGTCACCCTGTCGAATCCCCCGGATTCCGTTCGTTGCGTGGGTACGGCGGACAGCGGGTCCGCTCGAGCCGAAGGAGCAGAGATGCCCGAGTACCTCCTCTACTTCAACCAGCAGTGGGTGGGCGACCACACCGACGAGTGGATCGCCGAGCGCGGACCACTCGCCGCAGCAGCCGTCGACGAGATGAAGGCCGCCGGCGTCTACGTCTTCGCCGGGGGACTGGAGGTCGACGGCCCGGCGTACGCCGTGGACCCCACCGGCGGCGAGGTCGTCATCACCGACGGCCCGTACGTCGAGTCGAAGGAGTTCCTGGGCGGTTTCACCGTCGTCAGCGTCCCCGACGACGAGACCGCCAAAGTATGGGCAGCCAAGATCTCCACAGCCTGCGGCTGGCCCCACGAAATCCGCCGCTTCGGTTCCCAGTCCCCGCCCGAGTGACCCAGCCGGCTCCGCTTCCTCGCCGCCCCCGGCCGAGGAAGCGGAACGGCCCGGTAGAAGTCCCGTCGCTCGCACCGACCCCGGTTGTTACTTTCGCCCCATGACCGACCAGAGCAACGAAGCCCTCATCACCACCGCCGGGTCCGTCCTGCATCCCCACCACGTCGACGGCCGAACCTTCGGCGACGTGGCCGCCGCCCTCGTCACCGACGCCGGCAACGTGTACGTCGGCGTCTGCATCGACACCCCGTGCGGCACCGGTTTCTGCGCCGAGCACTCCGCCATCGCCGCGATGGTGACCGCCCGCGAGTACAAGATCGCGAAAATCGTCGCCGTCTGGCAAGGCGAAGACACCCTGCACGCCGTACCTCCGTGCGGCCGCTGCCGAGAGTTCATCCACCAGATCGACCCAGCAAACCTCGACACCGAGGTCGTCCTAGGCCGGGACCGCACATCAAAGCTCCGCGACCTCCTCCCTGAGACTGACTGGCCTGTGCCGAACTGAACGTTGCTGGATTCTCGGCTGGCTCAGTCCCCACCCATGACTGCGGCGATGTCATGCCCTGTGGTGATCGGGCTTCAGTGGCCTGTTGCGCCGTCGATCGCCTCTCGGATGATGTCGGCGTGACCGTTGTGCCGCGCGGTTTCCTGCACCATGTGGACCAAGATCGCCCGCAAGTTCGCCTCCGCTCCCGACGGCGTCGTGACCACATCGTCGAGCCCGCCGGCGGCCACGACGGCCCGGGCCCGCTCGCAGGTCCGCACGTACTGCCCGACCAGGGCATCAGCCGTCTCATCCGGACCGACACGAAACTCCGCATCTGGCTCACCGTCGGTTGCGAAGAGATCCGGCTCGGGCAACCCTCCGTAGATCTTGAGGAACCAGCCGTGCTCCGTCTCGGCCAGGTGTTTCACCACCCCCAACAGACTGAGTCCCGACGCCGTCATCGGCCGCCGCAACTGCTCTCCATCAAGCCCTTCCAGCTTGCGAAGCAGAGTGGCGCGATGGAAGTCGAGCTGCTGGGTCAACGTGTCGCGCTCGTCTGCCAGCCGACTCGGCACGACCCGCTCCACGGGCGACTTAAAGACCATCCGCCAACAGTACGATCAGGGTGCGACCAAGCAGAGGAACTACGAGCCACTGGCAACCGCGGTGATGCGCAATCGGCCCGCCGCCAACGGAAGACGGAGCTAACCGGCGGGCTTCGCGGGATCTTGGAGACTGTCGGCGGCCCAGGAAGATTGGCCAACCCGCCGGACCACGCGGGTGGTCACCGCGGGGCGAGAGCCCACCGCTCGCGCGCGAGCGCACAACTCCGGGTGGGCCGGAGCTCGCGTGGGACGAAAAGTACTCGGTGGAGACGAGGGGACTCGAACCCCCCAACCCCTGCCTCGCGAAGGCGGTTGTAGCGCTCCCGGTGACCTGAGCGGTGGGCCGTCAAGCGTGGGCTCGACCGGTTGAGCCCGCTGGCACGTTCTCGTTGGGGCACGCGGAGGGCACGCGATGTCCTGATCAGGTCAGGGGCTCGTGGGCCATTCTTCGCGGAGCACTGCGTAGGTGAAGCCGTCGTGCCAAGTGCCATCGCGGTGCAAAGCAGTGGAACGGCTGTGTTCTTCACGGCGCAGACCAAGGCGTTCCATGAGACGCCACGACGCGGTGTTATCGGCGAAGCATCCGGCGTGAATCCGCCGCAGCTTGAGCTGGTCGAAGCACAGTTCGATGGTGGCTCTGACGGCTTCGGTGGCGTAGCCCTGTCCTCCATATGTCGGGTCGAACATCCATCCAAGTTCGGCCTCCAAGCCCTTGGCGCGGATCGCGACATCCATCTGCGCCCAACTGTCGCGCGGCATGACCATGATGTGACCGATGACCGTGGAGGCAAGACGAACCATGACGTGTGTGGTGTTGCTCGACTTGCTCTCCATCGCGTCGCGGAGTTCGTCGCGCGTGCGCGGTGCCCAGCCGAGCCAGCGCTGGACCTGGGGGAGCTGTTCGTAGGCCCACAAGGCATCTAGATCGTCTGGCTTGTAGCCGCGGAGAGATAGACGTTCGGTGCTCACTGGCCACTCGATGGGCGTCACCCCGGAGAGGGTAGCCAGATCGCGGTGTGTCCGGTCAGTTCGATCTCCATATCTGCCCCGTCCCTGACAGCTGCCAACCCCAGGCCAGCGCGGCGCGGTCAAGAGTCGGCTTGCCGATCCCGTAGGTACGCCTCTGGCGGGACGACTGGCCAAGTCCACTGGGGATCCCGCGAGTGGTCACCGCGGGCGATAGCCCGCCACTGCGCTCGCCAGCGCGCCAACCTCGGTGGGGCGGGAGCGGCCGCGTAGCACGCGACGAAGGAGCGGGCGTAGCGGACGCGTGGGGAAGATGCCGGCGCCGGGTGACAAACGCCGATCGGCCGGACGTGTGCAAGTGGTCGAAGCGGGCGATAGCCCGCCACCCGCGCGCCAGCGCGCACACCTCAGGGTGGGTGGGAGCACGCGTAGCTGTCGCCTGGAGGAGCGCAGCGACGGAAGGCGGCTGCGGAGCTCGCGTGGGATGAAAAGTACTCGGTGGAGACGAGGGGACTCGAACCCCTAACCCCTGCCTTGCAAAGGCAGTGCTCTGCCAGTTGAGCTACGCCCCCGTGGGGGTGATCAGCGGCCCGGGGTGACCGGGTCGACGGCCTCGGCCCAGAGGTCCTGCTCGGCGCGGGCCTGCTGGGTCTTCTTGTAGACGAAGTATCCACCGACACTCGCCAGCAGTACCAGCAGAATCTTCTTCAGCACCGGGACTCCTTGGATCGGCGTCGATCAGGGTTTTGTGGGCCTAACTGGATTTGAACCAGTGACCTCTGCCTTATCAGGGCAGCGCTCTAACCAACTGAGCTATAGGCCCGCACTTGCGGGGTCGAACCGGAGAGAGATTACCGCACCGAGGGCCCGACTCCCAAATCCGATCGGGCCTGCGGGAGGCCCGATCGGAGGCGTTCGCGGGAGCGGCTCAGTCCTCGGACGCGAGCGTCACTTCGAGGCCGCCGAGCAGCGTGGCGGCGATGTTGTAGAGGAAGGATCCGAGCGTCGCCAGTGCCGTGATGATCAGCACGTCGGCGCAGGCCAGCAGGGTGGTGAAGCCCATCACCTTGCCGGTGTTGACGTAGTTCTCGATGTCGAACGGCTCGGCCGCCGGGGTGCCGAGCACCTCGGTGACGGTGTTGTTGATGTTGTCGAACACGCCGGCCGCGCCGATCGCCGACCAGACGATGAACACCGCGACCCAGGTCACGATGCCGAACGCGATCGACAGCAGGAACGCCGTCTTCATCACCGACCAGGGATCGACCCGGGACAGCCGCAGCCGGGCCTTGCGGACCTGGCCGCGTGACCGGGCGACCGGCTCGGTGTCTTCGGCGGCGCGGGTCTTGTCGGCGGCCGCGTCCTTGACCGCGGCGGCCTTCTCCAGCACGGCCGCCTTCGCCGCGCTGACCCGGTCCCCGAAGCTCTCGCCCTTGCCCGGCGTGCTCACCTTCCCGGTCTGCCCGTACGACGGGGTGGCGGGCGTCGTGCCCACCTTCGCCGCAGCGCCGGCGCCGCCAACCGGCGTACCGGTAGCCCGAGCCGGCGAACCGGTACGAGCCGGGCTGACGCCAGGCGTCGAGCCGGCCGTGCCGCCACTTGGCAGCCGCTGCTCCGGACGCCCAGGCGTGCTCGGCGCCGGGCGACCCGCCTGAGAAGGCGCCGGGGCCGGCTTGGACACCGGGCGCACCGGCGGCTGCTGCGGCGGCCGGGCCGGCGTACCGGGCTGGGCTGCCGGGCGGCCCGCGGCCCGCGGATCCCCGGAACGGGGGTCGGCCGGGCCGTTCGGGCTCGCCGGTCGCGGCTGGGAGCCGTTGGTACGACCGTTGGAGGCCGGTGTGGCCGGTGGGGTGGACGCGGCCTTCCCGTTGCCACTTTGCGGCGGTCGGGACTTGGCGCTGTCCGCCCCATCAGGCCAGTTCGGCCTCGAGCGGTTGGTCATCAGATGCCCTCCTGGCCGGCGTCGTCGTCTTCGACGGTAGCCGTGCCCTCGACGTCAGTCGAATGCTGGTCATCATTCTTGACGCTCTCAGGGGCGGTTTCGGTTGTCGCTGCGTCCACATCCTGGGCACCTTCGGTGACAGGCTCGCCCGCCTCGTCGAGCTCCTCGTCACTGACGGTGAGATCGGTGTTGCGCGCGATCGCGACCACCGCGTCGGACTCGCCGACACCGGCGAACCGGACCCCCATCGTGTCGCGGCCCTTGACCGGCACGCTGTCCACCCGGCTGCGCACGACCTGGCCGCTGCTCTTGATCGCGAGCACCTGGTCGGCGTCGACCACGATCAGCGCACCGACCAGCGAACCGCGCTCGTCGTTCAGCTTGACCGCCTTGATGCCCAGACCGCCACGGCCCTGCTGCCGGTACTCCGACACCCGGCTGCGCTTGGCGTACCCGGCTCCGGTGACGGTGAAGACGTACTGCGCGTCCTCCTCCGAGCCGGCCCGGATCACCGACATCGAGAGCAGCTCGTCGCCCTCGCGGAACTTCATCCCGGTGACACCGGAGGTGGCCCGGCCCATCGGCCGCAGCTGCTCGTCGTTCGCGGTGAAGCGGATCGACTGGCCCTTGCGGGAGACCAGCAGCAGGTCGTCGTCGGCGGTCGCCAGGTCGGCGCCGATCAGCTCGTCGTCGTCCTCGCGGAAGTTCACCGCGATGATGCCGCTCTGCCGGGCCGAGTCGTAGTCGGTCAGCGCCGTCTTCTTGACCAGGCCGCGCCGCGTCGCCAGGACCAGGTAGTCGCTCTGCTCGTAGTCGCGCAGCGTCAGGACCTGAGCGATCTCCTCGTCCGGCTGGAACGAGAGCAGGCCGGCGACGTGCGAGCCCTTGGCGTCGCGGGCGGACTCCGGCAGCTGCCACACCTTGGCCCGGTAGACCCGGCCCTTGGTGGTGAAGAACAGCATCCAGTGGTGGTTCGTGGTGGCGAAGAAGTGGCCGATCTCGTCCTCGGCCCGCATCGTCGCGCCACGGACGCCCTTGCCGCCGCGGTTCTGCGTCCGGTACAGGTCGGTCTTGGTGCGCTTGGCGTAGCCGCCGCGGGTGATCGTCACCACGACGTCCTCGTCCGGCACCAGGTCCTGCACGGACAGGTCGCCGTCGGCTGCGATGATCTGCGTACGCCGGTCGTCGCCGAACTTCTCGACGATCTCGGCCAGCTCGTCGCGGACGATGTGCCGCTGCCGGACCGGGTCGGCCAGGATGTCCTCGAGGTCGGCGATGACGGCCTCGAGCTCGGTCAGCCGGTCGACGATCTTCTGCCGCTCCAGGGCGGCCAGCCGGCGCAGCTGCATGTCCAGGATCGCCTGGGCCTGCGTCTCGTCGATGTCCAGCAGGCTGATCAGGCCCTGGCGCGCCTCTTCGACGTCGGGGCTGCGCCGGATCAGCGCGATCACCTCGTCGAGCGCGTCCAGCGCCTTCACGTACCCGCGGAAGATGTGCGCGTTCTTCTCGGCCTCACGCAGGCGGTACCGGGTCCGCCGCTGGATGACCTCGATCTGGTGGTCGATCCAGTGCGTGATGAACAGGTCCACGCTGAGCGTGCGCGGGACGCCGTCGACCAGCGCGAGCATGTTGCAGCCGAAGGTGTCCTGCAGCTGCGTGTGCTTGTAGAGGTTGTTCAGTACGACGCGCGGCTGCGCGTCCCGCTTCAGCACGATCACCAGGCGCTGGCCGGTCCGCGACGAGGTGTCGTCGCGGATGTCGGCGATCCCGGTCATCTTGCCGGTGTTCACCAGCTCGGCGATCTTCTGCGCCAGGTTGTCCGGGTTGACCATGTACGGCAGCTGGCTGACGACCAGGCTGGTCCGGCCCTTGGCGTCCTCCTCGATGTCGACCACCGCGCGCATCGTGACCGAGCCACGACCGGTGCGGTAGGCGTCGTCGATGCCCTTGTAGCCGACGATCAGGGCGCCGTTCGGGAAGTCCGGGCCCTTGATGTTCTCCATGCACGCGGCCAGGACCTCTTCCTGGGTCGCGTCCGGGTGCTCGAGGCACCAGTTCGCGGCCGCGGCGACCTCGCGCAGGTTGTGCGGCGGGATCTGGGTCGCCATCCCGACCGCGATGCCGGCCGAGCCGTTGACCAGCAGGTTCGGGAAGCGGGCCGGCAGGATCACCGGCTCCTGCGAGCGGCCGTCGTAGTTGGGGCGGAAGTCGACCGTCTCCTGGTCGATGTCGCGCACCATCTCCATCGCCAGCGGAGCAAGCCGGCACTCCGTGTACCGCATGGCGGCGGCCGGGTCGTTGCCCGGGGAACCGAAGTTGCCCTGGCTCTGGATCATCGGCGCGCGCATCACCCACGGCTGCGCGAGCCGGACCAGGGTGTCGTAGATCGCCGAGTCGCCGTGCGGGTGGTACTGACCCATCACGTCACCGACGATGCGGGAGCACTTGGAGAAGCCGCGGTCCGGGCGGTAGCCGCCGTCGTACATCGCGTAGAGGATCCGCCGGTGCACCGGCTTCAGTCCGTCGCGCACCTCGGGCAGCGCGCGGCCGACGATCACGGCCATCGCGTAGTCGAGGTACGACTGCTGCATCTCCGTCTGCAGATCGAGGGGCTCGATCCGGTCGTGTCCCGGTGAAATGGGGGTCTCGGTCATGTGAAGCTCGTCCCGTTCGGTTCAGACGTCGTACGTCGGTGAGGTCGGCGCTGGGAACCGGCTCCGGTACGACGTACCGGAGCCGGCCGGGCGCTCAGATGTCGAGGAAGCGGACGTCCTTGGCGTTGCGCTGGATGAAGTTGCGGCGCGCCTCGATGTCGTCGCCCATCAGCGTCGCGAACGTCTCGTCCGCGCGGGCCGCGTCGTCCAGGGTGATCTGCAGCAGCACCCGGTTGGCCGGGTCCATCGTGGTCTCCCACAGCTCCTGCGGGTTCATCTCGCCCAGACCCTTGTACCGCTGGGTGGCGTTCTCCTTGGGGAACTTCTTGCCGGCCTCGGCACCGGCCGCGATCAGGCCGTCCTTCTCCCGCTCGGTGTAGGCCAGCTCGTGCGGGGAGTTGCTCCAGCGCAGCTTGTACAGCGGCGGCTGGGCGGCGTACACGTGACCGCGCTCGATCAGCGGCCGCATGAAGCGGAACAGCAGGGTGAGCAGCAGGGTCCGGATGTGCTGGCCGTCGACGTCGGCGTCGGCCATGATCACGATCTTGTGGTACCGCAGCTTCTCCTCGTCGAAGTCCTCGTGGATCCCGGTCCCGAGCGCGGAGATGATCGCCTGGACCTCGTTGTTCTGCAGGACCTTGTCGATCCGGGCCTTCTCGACGTTCAGGATCTTGCCTCGGATCGGCAGGATGGCCTGGAACTTCGGGTCCCGCCCACCCTTCGCGGAGCCACCGGCCGAGTCACCCTCGACGATGTAGACCTCGCACTCCTCCGGGTTGGTCGACTGGCAGTCGGACAGCTTGCCCGGCAGACCGCCGCCCCCGAGCAGGCCCTTGCGGTTGCGGGCCAGGTCGCGCGCCTTGCGGGCGGCCAGCCGGGCACTCGCGGCCGCGGTCGCCTTGCGGATGATCTCGCGACCCTCCTGCGGGTTTTGCTCGAACCACGCGCCGAGCCGGTCGTTCACCACCCGCTGGACGAAGCCCTTGACCTCGGTGTTGCCGAGCTTGGTCTTGGTCTGGCCCTCGAACTGCGGGTTGCCCAGCTTGACCGAGATGATCGCGGTCAGGCCCTCGCGGATGTCGTCACCGGTGAGCCTGTCCTCCTTCTTCTTGATCATCCCCTGGTCCTCGCCGAACGAGTTGACCAGCGAGGTGAGCGCGGCCCGGAAGCCCTCTTCGTGCGTGCCGCCCTCGTGGGTGTTGATCGCGTTCGCGAAGGTGTGCACCGACTCCTGGAACGAGCCGCTCCACTGCATCGCGACCTCGAGGCTCAGGCTGTCGTCGCCCTGCGCGGCCTCGAACGCGATCACGTTGTTGTGCACGGTCTCGCGGATGCCGGTCAGGTACTTCACGTAGTCGACCAGGCCGTCGTCGTACTTGAACGACATCTCGGCCGGGTTGCCGTCCTCGGTGTGGTCCGGGCGCTCGTCGCGGATGACCAGCTCGAGGCCCTTGTTCAGGAAGGCGTACTCGCGGAAGCGGGTGGACAGCGTCTCGTACGAGTAGACCGTCGTCTCGAACACGTCCGCGCTGGGCCAGAACGTGATCGTGGTGCCGGTGGAGTCCGACGTACCGACCTCGGCGAGGTCCTCGTCCGGGACGCCGACGGTGAAGGACTGGGTGTAGGCCTTGCCGCCGGTGTTGACGTCGACCTGCAGCCGGCTGGACAGCGCGTTCACGACGGAGACACCCACGCCGTGCAGACCACCGGACACTTTGTACCCACCGCCGCCGAACTTGCCGCCGGCGTGCAGGACGGTCAGCACGACGGTGACGGCCGGCTTGCCCTCGGACTCGACGATGCCGACCGGGATGCCGCGGCCGTTGTCGACGACGCGGACGCCACCGTCGGCCAGCAGGGTGATGACGATCTTGTCGCAGTACCCGGCCAGGGCCTCGTCCACGGCGTTGTCGACCACCTCGTAGACCAGGTGGTGCAGACCGCGTTCACCGGTGGACCCGATGTACATGCCCGGCCGTTTCCGGACGGCGTCGAGGCCCTCGAGGACCTGGATCGCGCTGGCGTCGTACTCCCGCTCCACGACGCTGGACACGATCTCGGTCAGCGGTGCCTCTTCGGTGCCGGTGCTGTCGGCGGACGGGATGGCGTCGGTCTCGGTCGGCTCGTCGGTCACCGGCTGTTGTCCTCCTCGGACCCCGCGTCAACGGGGCATCGATGCACAGTGGACGCCGCCCCTGACCGGCCTGCTGCGGGAGATACTGAGGGGAACCTCAGTACGGTCCTGAGCAGATCTGGCAGGTGCGGCGCTCTCAACCCCTCCAGTCTACCCGTCGAGCGAAGCAGAACCTGCCATGCGGCGGCCGAAACTCGGGTCAGGGCGTCTTTTCTCCCTCGTCACCATGTCCCCTCTCGCGGGTGGGGGCCCGGAAAGCGCTCACGGCCGCTCAGTGCCTTTTGGCCGGGTCACCACTGACCGTCTGGTTTCCGAGACGAGCAACGCCGGGAGCCGGCGCACCCGTGGCCCCCTAAGATCGCTGCCGTGGAAAGTCTCGACGACGTCATCGACGCCATGATCGCCGACCGGGTGATCCACCGGCACCGGCGCAAGTGGCTGATCGCCCTCGCGCTCGTCGTCGTGCTGGCCGTCGTCCTCTTCCTCACCGGCGGCTTCAAGGAACACAAGGGCCGCTCGATCCCCACCGTCGACGCGCCGACCACCGTGCAGGCCGGCCGGTTCGAGTACGGCTTCACCGAAGCGAAGATCATCCGGACGCCGAAGACCGACTACAGCGAGGCGAAAGCCCGGCTCCAGGTCTACTTCGACCTGAAGAACATCGACAGCGAGACCAAGACGAGTCTGTCCCTGTCCGGCCGGCTGCTGAGCCTCGTGCCCGGCGGCGGCGCGGAGCTGATCGAGTCCAACGGCGCCAGCTGCCACGACGAGCTGAACGTGGTGCAGGTCTACGGCCTGCCCTCGCAGCCGTGCTTCGCGAAGTTCGACATCCCGGCGGACTTCGCCCGGGACGTGGTCGAGATCGGCGTGATGGCCGAGGAGTTCACGGCCGACGACAAGGTCCTTGGCGCCAGCGAGGAACCGTACTGGCACTCGCCCGGCGTCGCGCACAGCGTGGTCCGGATCACCACGACCATCGAGACGGAGAAGGACGAATGAAGCTGTACCGCCCCGCCACCGTCGCCGTCGGCGTGCTGTTCGTACTGCTCGGTGGGCTGACCCGCCTGCTGGAGCCGGACTCGGTCTACGAGGACCGGACCCGGGTGATCACCAAGGGGGCGATCGGCGAGGACGTGAAGTTCTTCGACTCGACCGTGACCGTGACCCGGATGCAGTTCGCCAAGTCGTTCGCCGAGGACGACGACGGCAGCTCCCAGGTCGACACCGAGGGGACCTTCGTCGCGGTCGAGTACGACGCGGTCCGCGGTACCAAGGACCCCGGCAACAACAGCGTCACGCTGACCGCCGACGACGGGTCGGTCTACGAGCCGGTGACCGAGATCATCGCGTCCGGGATCACCTTCACCGAACCCGGCTTCGCGCGCGCCGACACCCTGGTGTTCGAGGTCAACCCGAGCGACGTGGTCGGCCTGACCTTCACCGTCCACCCCACCTCCTTCTTCAACGTGCTCAACCAGGACCTGGCGATCGACCTCGGCGTACCGGACGAGGAAGTCGCCAAGCGGTCCATCGAGCAGGCCGAGGCCCAGTACGTGATTCGCGACTCCGTCATCCGGGTGGCCTGATGCGTATCCCTGATCGCCTACCGCAGCTGACGGCGAAGATCTCCCTGCTGATCGCGCTGGCCTCGCTGAGCACCTTCCTGATGGTTCGGACCTACCTGGGCAACCCCGAGACCATCTACAAACTCGGCACGGTCACCGACACGGTCGCCAAGGGTCCCGTGGAGATCGAGAACGCGCGCTGGCAGCTCGGCTCGCTGCAGATCTACACCCAGCTGGTCGACGAGGACCAGAAGAAGGTCACGCTGGAGAACAACGTGCCGGGCTCGGTCGTCGTCGCGGTCCACCTGGCGATCACGCCGCTGGACGGGATCAACCGGATGAGCGGCGGCGGGTTCGTCTGCGCCACCGAACTGCGTGACGACCGCGGCAACACCTGGAAGAACCAGGACGTCGCCACCGCGCTCGGGCCGGCGTCCTGCTCCGACGACGACCACCCGATGCAGCAGAACAAGCCGAACAAGCTGGTCAAGCTGTACGTCGTACCGGCGTCCGCCGTACCGCACCTGGTCGGGATTCAGGTGGGATCGCTGGACGAGTACCGCCGGGTCCTGATCACCTTCTGAGGTTCAGGCTTCGCTGGTCTGCTTCTGCGCCTCGGACTCGGCCTCGGCGGCTTCGGCGCGCCGCTCGGCGCTGACCGAGATGCACAGGTCGAACGCTGCCGCCAGCAGTGCGATCCGCAGCGTCTCGAAGACCACGCTGCGCAGACCGCTGGCGATCTCATGGTTCATCAGGTCCCACTGGTCGCCGTGGATGCCGATCAGCCGCTGGATCCCGATGAAGGTCCAGTCCGAGCCCAGCAGCCAGAACGTGTAGACCGTGCAGACGACGCCGAGGAAGACCGGCCCGGACCGGACCAGCAGGCGGAACGCGTTGAGCGTCGGGTAGAACTTCTCGCGGAGACCGCCGAGGAAAAGGTTGGGCGCCTGGTTGGTGAGCTTGACCAGACGGCTCGGCGCCGGGGCGTCGATCGTCGTGCCACCGAACCGGCGTTCCAGGCTGGTCCCGCGGAACACACCGCCGCCGGACAGCACCCGGTGACCGAAGACGACCGTGGTGATCGCCAGCCAGGTCAGCGGCTCACCGACCCCGTCCTTGAACAGCGGCCAGAGCGTGTCCCAGACGAATCCCCAGAGCCACTCCAGACCACCGGGCAGCGGGATGTTGATCTTGTCGAAGAACTCCTTGACGCCGTCCCACCAGTCCACCGTGACGTACCAGAAGCTGCGGGTCGACAGCCAGTCCTTGAGGTCACCGACCGCGTGCGGGGTGATCAGAACGGTGAGCAGCACGAAGAAGGCCTCGGCCCAGACCTGCAAAAACTTGGCCGGCCGGCTCGGCCAGCGGTCGTCGATCGCCTCCACCACACGGCGGACCACCAGCAGAACCACGACCGCGGGCAGGTAGTCCTTCCAGCCGCCGTTGTTCAGTACGAAGAACGCGGCGCCGGGGCCGAGCCCCAGCTCGACGGTGTTGCTGACCGACAGTTCGGCGAGCTGTTCGTCGAGGAATCCCCACGCCGACCAGACCGCCACCAGCGGCAGGAGGGTGACCGACAGCAACTCCATCAGACCCTGCTGCGTGGGGTCCGAGGTCTCCTCGGACTTGTTCGCCGCCGCGTCGCGCCAGCGGTAGAGCGAGGTCGCGCAGGTGCGGATCATGCCGACCGCGGCCGCGATCTGGATCAGTACGCCGAACGAGAAGAGTCCGACACCGAGGCTCTTGTGCTGGTGCTGGCCGAGCCAGATCGCGCCGTTGATCGACGCCCGGAACCCGACGTACCCGGCCAGGTACCAGGTGACCAAGGGCAGCAGGTTGCGCCACCACAACCGGAAGGTGTCTCCGATCAGGTGGACCATCTCGCGGAAACCGTCGACGATCGCGCGCATCGCGCCGATCCTAGGGGAGGTCCGGGTCGGTCTCCCAAACCGATCCCGGCCTGGGAGACGGCCGGGCCGCCGAAACCCCGATATTCCTCTGAGAGCGGCCTTGTGAGCGACCTCGCCGTCACCGTCGGCAGTCGCGGCCGTCCGGCTCAGCCGTAGGTGTCGCGGGGGCCTCGGCCGCCGCGGACCGTGCGGGGGCCCTTGCGCCAGCTGGGCTGGTGCGGGCCCTGGACGTTGACGTGGGTGACGGTGCCGTCGCCGAGTTCGGCGTTGAGGCGGCGGATCAGGTCGGGGGCGAGCATCTTCAGCTGGGTGGCCCAGGCGGTCGAGCTGGTGCGGACGGTGAGCTGGGTGTCCTCGTAGCTCTCCGGTTTGCAGTGCTCGGCCATCTCGGGGCCGACAATCGACGGCCAGCGGGCCATCACGCCGTGGACGGCGACGTCGACCTCCCAGCCCTGGTCGCGCATCAGGCGGCCGAGGGTGTTCGTCAGCTTCTGCGGGTCCCGGTCGTCCGGTCGCGCGCCGCTGACCTGGAAGCCGTCGCCGGTCCGGCGGCGCTTGCGTCGTACCGGACGGAGCGGGCCGTTCGCGGCCGCGGCGTTCTTGAGCCGGCCGGCCAGGGACTTGGCCAGTTCGAGCCCGTGCTTGTCGTGCTCCGGTTCCTCCGCCGGCAGCGTGGGAGCGTCGTCGCTCTCGTTGCCGCTGTCAGAGGAATTCCGGGGTTCAGGCACGGGTGACCGACCCGTCCCCGACCGCGAACCGTACGCCGGACAGCTCACCCGGTACGTCGTCGCCGACCGCCGCGGTGACCAGCACCTGCCGCGCCGGCGCGACCAGCTCGGCCAGCCGGTCGCGGCGCTGGGAGTCGAGCTCGGCGAACACGTCGTCCAGGATCAGCACCGGCTCACCTCCGTCCGCCCGCAGCAGCTCGTACGACGCCAGCCGCAGCGCGAGCGCGAACGACCAGGACTCACCGTGACTCGCGTACCCCTTCGCGGGCAAGTCCCCGAGCCCGAGCAGCACGTCGTCGCGATGCGGGCCGACCAGCGAGACACCCCGGTCGAGCTCGTCCTGCCGCTTGTCCCGTACGGCGGCCAGCAACGCCTCGGCCAGCTGCTCGCGCGACCGCATCCCGGGCTCGAGCGGGACCGACGACTTGTACTCCAGCCGCGCATCACCCTTGCCTCGGGCAACGGCGTCGTACCCGCTGGAGACCAACGGGCGCAGGGATTCCAGCAGCTCCAGCCGCGTGGCGAGCAACTCCGAGCCGGTCCGCGCGAGGTTGGAGTCCCACACCTCGAGCGTGCGCAGCTGCCCTTCAGCGGCGGACGAGCGGTTCTGCCGACGGGCCATCTGGGCGCTGCGCAGCAACGAGTTCCGTTGCTTGAGCACCCGGTCGTAGTCCTGCCGGACGCCGGCCATCCGCGGTGCCCGGAGGGTGAGCAGCTCGTCCAGGAACCGGCGCCGCTCGGACGGGTCGCCCTTCACCAGCGCGAGATCCTCCGGCGCGAACAGCACCGTCCGGAGCAGACCGAGCACTTCCCGGGGCCGGGGGACCGGCGATCGGTTGATCCGCGCCCGGTTTGCCTTCCCAGGATTGATTTCCAGCTCGACCACGACGTCACGCTCGTACTCGTCGCGGACCTCGGTCCGCACGATCGCGCGGGACGCGCCGGCCCGGACCAACGGTGTGTCGGTCGCGACCCGGTGCGAACCGAGCGTCGCGGTGTAGTGGATCGCCTCGACCAGGTTGGTCTTGCCGTGGCCGTTCGGACCGACGAAGGCCGTCACGCCCGGGGAGAGCTCGACCTCCGCCTGCTGGTACGACCGGAAGTCGACGAGTCCCAGGGCGGTGACGTACACCTCAGTGCTTGATCGGAGGCGTCGCGTACGACGGGTCCTCGGCGCCCTTCACCGCGTGCCCGCCGAACTGGTTGCGCATGGCGGCGATCGCCTTCATCGCCGGGGAGTCGTCCTGCCGGGACGCGAACCGCGCGAACAGCGACGCGGCGATCGCCGGCACCGGGACGGCGTGGTCGATCGCGGCCTCGACGGTCCACCGGCCCTCGCCGGAGTCGTCGGCGTACCCGCGGATCTTGTCCAGGTGGGTGTCTTCCTTGAGCGCGTTGACCATCAGGTCGAGCAGCCAGGACCGGATCACGGTGCCCTCGCGCCAGGAGTCGAACGCCTCCGGCACGCTCTCGACGATGTCGGCCGCCTCGAGCAGCTCGAAGCCCTCGGCGTACGCCTGCATGATCGCGTACTCGATGCCGTTGTGGACCATCTTGGTGAAGTGCCCGGCGCCGACCTTGCCGGCGTGCACGAAGCCGAAGTCACCCTCGGGCTTGAGCGCCTCGAAGATCGGCATCAGCGTGGCGATCGTCTCGGACTCTCCGCCGACCATCAGGGCGTAGCCGTTCTCCAGGCCCCAGACGCCGCCGGAGACACCGCAGTCGACGAACTGGATGCCCTTCTCGGCCAGCTGCGCGGCCCGGCGGGTGTCGTCGGTCCAGCGGCTGTTGCCGCCGTCGATCACGATGTCACCCGGGGAGAGCAGATCGGCGAGCTCGGTGATCACCGGGTCGATGGCCTGGACCGGCACCATCACCCAGACGATCTTCGGCTGATCGCCGGCGGTCAGCTTGCCGATCAGGTCGGCGGTGTCCTTGGCGTCGGAGATCTCCTGGTTGTGGTCCAGGCCGATCACCGTGTGTCCCGCGTTGCGGATCCGCTGGCGCATGTTGCCGCCCATCTTGCCGAGACCGACAAGCCCGAGCTCCATCGTGAAATCCCCTTGTTCTGTTGGCTTTTCCCGCCTGGACTGCTGCTGGTCAGCTGTTCAGGCGGACCGGCATCAGGACGTACCGGAACTCGCTGATCGGGTCGCCGTCGAAGTCCCTGACCCCGGTCAGCTCGGCCGGCTTCGTCGCTTGGGTGAACGCCAGATGGGCCACCGGTGTTCCGATCGCGTTCAGACCGTCCAGCAGGTACGTCGGGTTGAAGCCGACCGTGACCGGCTCGCCGACCACGCGCGCCTCGATCGACTCCGACGCCTGCGCCTCGTCACCGCTGCCGGCGTCGAGCGTCACCGAGTCCTCGGAGAACGTCAGCCGGACCGGCGCGTTGCGCTCCGCGACCAGGGCGACGCGCTTGACCGCCTCGACCAGGGTCGCGGTGTCGAGCCGGACCCGGGTGGCGATCGCGGAGTCGGTCGGGATGATGCCGCGGACCTTCGGGAACTCGCCGTCGAGCAGCCGGGTGGTGGCCCGCCGGTTGCCACCGGAGACCTCGCCCTCGAAGCCGACGATGCCGTCGCCGCTGCCGGGGGCCGCCAGCGACACGATGATGTCGGTGCCGGTCATCGCCTTCGCGGTCTCCGACAGCACCCGGGCCGGGATCAGCGCGGCGGCCGACGCGTCGGGGGACTGCGGGTTCCACTCCAGCTCGCGGATCGCCAGCCGGTAGCGGTCGGTGGCCAGCAGGGAGATCGTGGAGCCCTCGATCTCGACCCGGACACCGGTCAGCACCGGAAGCGTGTCCTCACGCCCGGCCGCGGTGACCACCTGGGCGACCGCCTGGGCGAACACGTCGCTCCGGACGGTGCCGCTGGCGGCCGGCAGGTCGGGCAAAGCCGGATATTCCTCTGTGGGAAGCGTCTGGAGCGTGAACCGCGAGCTGCCACAGGTGACCTGGGCCTTCGCACCGTCCACGGCGATGTCGACGGGCTGGTTCGGCAGACTCTTGGAGATGT
This sequence comes from Kribbella italica, assembly GCF_014205135.1. NCBI lineage: Bacteria > Bacillati > Actinomycetota > Actinomycetes > Propionibacteriales > Kribbellaceae > Kribbella > Kribbella italica. The sequence goes on along the minus strand of NZ_JACHMY010000001.1, from coordinate 6,379,244 downwards.
CCGCGACCAGCCGGCCGGAGATCAGGCACTTGCCGGTGTCGGCCACCTGGGCCGGCACGGTGACGCGCACGGAGGTCTCGTAGTCGAAGCCGGACAGGGTGATCTGCCCTTCCTCGGCCTCGACGAGAAGTCCGGCGAGGATCGGGACGCTGGGACGGCTGGGCAAGCTGCGCGCGGCCCAGGCCACCGATTCGGCCAGTACGTCGCGCTCGACGCGAAACTTCACCGCTGGGTGCCTCCTGATTCGGCTGTGTGCCAGGCAGATCCTGCCACGGACGGATGTGATGGGTGTCCACCGGGCTTGACGCGGCGGTTCGCCACATCTCGCACCGACAGCCTGACAGGTTCCACCGACACTGCCCAGCACCGGGAGGCGAGGGGTCGGTGAAGGGCCGAAAAACGGAGTTTTCCCCAGGTTGGGCCGCTCGAACCATTTGTGGACTTTGGAACCTCTGTAGATTCCATAGGGTTCTTCGCAAGTGTGGATAGTGTGGAAAAGGCGCGAAATCGCAGGTCAGAGGCCAAATCACCCTGTGTGTGGGGTGTGGACGAAATCGGGCTTGCCTGGGGACGCCTGGGTACGACGAGATCTGTCCCCACAGGCCCTCCACAACGAAACGCTGTTCGTCCACCGGGATACCCCCAGTTATCCACAGCTGTGTCCCCAGGCTGTGTGGTCCCGGTGACCGGGTCGTAGCGCTCGGCGTACCGACCTCGTACGGCGCTGTGCGACCCGGCCGGCGGGGTCATTGCTGCTTGGCCTGGTGCTTGATCCGGTTGGTCAGTTCGGTGACCTGGTTGAAGACGCTGCGCCGCTCCGACATCAGCTGGCGGATCTTCCGCTCGGCGTGCATGACGGTGGTGTGGTCGCGGCCGCCGAACTGCTGGCCGATCTTCGGCAGCGACAGGTCGGTCAGCTCGCGGCACAGGTACATGGCGATCTGGCGGGCCGTCACCAGCACCCGGCTGCGGCTCGAACCGCACAGGTCGTCGATCGACAGCCCGAAGTACGACGCGGTCTGGCCCATGATCATGCTGGCCGTCACCTCGGGCTTGCTGCCCTCGGGGATCAGGTCCTTCAGCACGATCTCGGCCAGGCTCAGGTCGACCGGCTGGCGGTTCAGGCTGGCGAACGCCGTGACCCGGATCAGCGCGCCCTCGAGCTCGCGGATGTTGGTCTGCACCTTCGACGCGATGAACTCCAGCACCTCCGGCGGCGCGGTCAGCCGCTCGGTGGCCGCCTTCTTCCGCAGGATCGCGATCCGGGTCTCGAGGTCCGGCGGCTGGATGTCGGTGATCAGGCCCCACTCGAACCGGTTGCGCAGCCGGTCCTCCAGCGCCTCCAGGCGCTTCGGCGCCCGGTCGGAGCTGATCACGATCTGCTTGTTCGCGTTGTGCAGGGTGTTGAAGGTGTGGAAGAACTCCTCCTGGGTCTGGATCTTGCCTTCCAGGAACTGGATGTCGTCGATCAGCAGTACGTCGACGTCGCGGTACCGGCGCTGGAACTGGGACGCCTTGTCGTCGCGGATCGCGTTGATGAAGTCGTTGGTGAACTCTTCGCTGGACACGTACCGGACCCGCGCGCCGGTGTAGAGACTGCGTACGTAGTGGCCGATGGCGTGCAGCAGGTGGGTCTTGCCCAGCCCGGAGTCGCCGTAGATCAGCTGCGGGTTGTACGCCTTGCCCGGTGCCTCGGCGACCGCGACGGCCGCGGCGTGGGCGAACCGGTTCGAGCTGCCGATGACGAAGGTCTCGAAGGTGTACTTCGGGTTCAGCCGCGCCTCGCCCTGGGCGTCGTTGGTCGGCGTACCGATCAGTGCGGACCCGTTCGGCGGCGGGGCGACCGAGCTGGGCGGCTGCTGCTGGTGACCGATGCCGTAGCCGTTGCCCTGGGCGTACTGCTGCTGGTTGTGCTGCGGGGGCTGTTGCTGCTGCTGGTGGGCCGGCTGCTGTTGCTGCTGCTCGTGGGACTGGTGGTTCTGCGGCTGCTGGGTCTGGGAGTGCTGCTGGTTGATCGTGTCCGGCGCGCTCAGCTCGGACTGGATCGTCGGCTGGTAGGAGCCGTCGTTCTGCGCCGGCTGGCTCTGCTGCGGCGCCTGCTGCTGAGGCTGCTGCGAGTGGGCCTGCTGGGACTGGTCGTGCTGAAGCTGGGGCTGCTGGCTCTGTTGTTGCTGCTGCGAGTACGACTCGTTCTGCTGGAGCTGGCTCTGCTCGTACCGGTTCTGTCCGAGCGGGCTCGGCTGGAAGTGCGCCGGCGGCTGCTGCTGGTGCTGGCCGAGCTGCTGACCCTGCTGCGGGTTCGGCTGCAGGTGGCTGGGCTGCTGGTGGTTGGGAGGCTGGTACTGCGGCGCCGGCTGCTGGAACGGGTTCTGCTGGCGGGGCGGCTCCGGCTGGGGCGCGGGCTCGCGCAGCTCCGGGTCCAGCGAGGGGTCGACCGTCACCGCGATCCGGATGTCCCGGCCGAAGCTCTCGCTGAGGATCCGCTCCAGGTCCGGGCGCAGCCGGGTCTCCAGCTGGCCGCGGGTGAAGTCGTCCGGTACGGCGACGATCGCGGTGCTCTCGTGCAGGGTGACCGGGCGGCTGTTGGTCAGCCAGGCCCGTTGGTTCGGGGGCAGTCCGGCGAGCACCCGTGTCCAGGCCTCGTCCAGGTCCTTCACTTCTGCCCTGCCGTCCGCACTGGCGGACTGGTCCTCGACCACGCGTTGCTCCCCGAATCCATCGCTGCGGTGGCCGGCCCGTCCGGGCTGTGCTGCCCGGGCCGGTGCGACCTCGTCCCGATCACCGGCCACTGCTGGTGCGCCCGGTGGCCGCACGTCGCAATCGCTGGTCTCCTCAACCGGGTTTTCCTCATTGTCCACACGGTTGTCCACAGTTGTGAACGAAGCGCGGACCAGGTTGGTTACCGATCGGGGAAAGTGGGACCTCTGGTGTGAAGGGCTGACGCTAACAAGTCCCGTCCCGCTGCTTCAAGCCGTCATCCACAGGCTATGCACGCCAAATTGGGGGCAACCTGCGGCGTGTCGGGTGGACGCCGAGGCGTAGTCGTGGTGGGCCTGTCGCGGTCGGTAGTCGACCCGATCAGGCAGTCACAGGTCCCTGACGGTGGGTTTTGTCCACAAGCCTGTGGAAAACTATGGGGACGGCTGGTTTGACCTGTCCACAGGCCGCCACGTACCGTGGATCGGTCGGCGTTGAGCCGGCCGTTTCGTGCTGCGCTCCACAAGGACCGTCTGTTTGTCGGCGTCATGTTGACTGGGTTCTGGGTCGGTGTGCAGGACCTGCACCATGGGGCAGATCTACCAGTGGATTTGTCGACAATCGTGATCGAGTAACCGGAGTCATTCCAGTGAGCAAGCGGACCTTCCAGCCGAACAACCGTCGTCGGCACAAGAAGCACGGCTTCCGTCTTCGGATGCGCACCCGCGCGGGCCGCGCCATCCTCGCCTCCCGTCGTGGCAAGGGCCGTCAGCGCCTCGCGGCCTGAGGTCCGCCGACCGACGCGGTGACCACCTCGTGCTGCCCCCGTCGCACCGGCTCCGCCGGTCCGACGACTTCCGCCGCGCCGTCCGATCGGGACGGCGGGCTGGTCGGCGTGCGGTGGTGGTGCACTTCTTGGATCAGCACAGTCTGTCCGGATCCGGCGTGGTCGCCGGGTCTCCGGACGACGCTGCTCGTGTCGGATTCGTGGTGAGCAAGGCGGTGGGCAACGCGGTTGTACGTAACCGTGTCCACCGCCGGCTGCGTGCCGTCCTGGCGTCGCGGCTCCCCGAGCTCACTACCGGCAGTCTGACTGTCGTCCGCGCGCTGCCCGCGGCGGCCACGGCGTCGTACGCCGAACTGGTCGCGGACGTGGACGGTGCGCTCAAACGCGTTCTGGTGGATTCCCGATGACGTTCTCGCCCGTGAAGTACGGGCTGATCGGGTTCCTCAAGCTCTACCGGAAGGTCGTCAGCCCGATGTACGGGCAGGTCTGCCGGTTCTACCCCAGTTGTTCGGCGTACGCCCTGGAAGCGGTCGAGCGGCACGGCGCGGTGCGCGGTAGCTGGCTGGCGGCGAGGAGACTCGCCCGCTGCCACCCGTGGAACCCCGGCGGCTACGACCCCGTTCCACCCACAGATGTCGACCAGCGCGGAGAGCCCCTCTCCGCCAACCAGCCCGGATCGTCGACCGACGCCGGGCCTGTGCAGCGAGGTGCCTGAGTGATCATTCCCCTGGCCATCCCCGAGCTCGCCTTGTGGGACGGGATCGTCGATCTGTTCAACACGGTCATGACTCCGCTCTACTGGGCTGTCTCGGCACTGCTGGTGGGGTGGCACTGGCTGCTCTCGCAGGTGCTGGACCCGGACGGCGGCTGGGCCTGGGCGCTGTCGATCGCCGGCCTGACGATCGTCATCCGGACCCTGCTGATCCCGCTGTTCGTCCGGCAGATCCGCTCCAGCCGGAACATGCAGCTGCTGCAGCCGAAGATGAAGGAGCTGCAGAAGAAGTACGGCCACGACCGGGAGAAGCTCGGTCAGGAAATGATGAAGCTGTACAAGGACACGGGCACCAACCCGTTCTCCTCGTGCCTTCCGCTGCTGCTCCAGTCGCCGATCTTCCTGGCGCTGTTCCGGGTCCTGGACTACGCGTCGAAGGGCAAGACGCACGCCAGCATCATGGACCCGTACGTCTCCTCGCTGCAGCACGCGAAGATCTTCGGCGCCGAGATCTCCCAGACCTTCCTGAAGGCCAACGGCGAGGGCGCGACCAACGTCAAGGCCGTCGCGATCGTGCTGATCATCCTGATGACCAGCACCATGTTCATCACCCAGCTGCAGCTGATGCGCAAGAACATGCCGAAGGAGGCCCTCGAGGGCCAGGCGGCGCAGATGCAGAAGATCATGCTGTACGTCTTCCCGATCTTCTTCCTGATCGGTGGCTTCAACTTCCCGATCGGTGTGCTCATCTACTGGTTCGTCTCGAACGTGTGGACGATGGGCCAGCAGTTCTACGTGATCCGCCGTAACCCGGCCCCTGGCACTCCCGCCTACGACGCGATGGAAGCCCGCAAGCGCGAGCACAACCGGCGCTCGGGCAAGCCGGAGGACACCGGCCTCGCCGGTGACGAGGCCGATGGTGACACGCTGACCGACCGTCGTCCGGCCCAGCGGCAGCAGCCGAAGCGGCAGTCCCGCAGCGACCGTAAGACCGGTCCGTCGGCCGGTGCGGCGGGCGCAAGCGGCGTACAGGACGAGCCGAAGGCGTCGAGCAACGGTCAGCAGCCGTCCTCTCCGGCCCCGGCCAAGAAGGCGCCGGCCGCGAAGAAGGCTCCGGCCGGCGGCAAGCGCCAGCCGGCCGCCAAGTCCCGTGCGCAGCGGACCGCCCAGCAGAAGGCCGGGCAGAAGAAGTCCGGCGGCGGTACGCCCCGCAAGACCGACAGCTGAGCCACTGGCCGCTGTACATCCCTGCTTTTGTACGAACCGGGTCCCCGTGGGGCGGATCTCGAACCGTGAAGGAGTGGCCGTGAGCGACGGCATGCAGAACGAGTCGGCGGAGAAGTCCACCGCGAGTGGTGCGGACGAGCGTCTGAAGGCACTGGAGGCCGAGAGCGACATCGCGGCCGACTACCTGGAGGAGCTGCTCGACATCGCCGACCTGGACGGCGACATCGACATGGACATCGACGGCGACCGTGCCGCCGTGTCGATCGTCGGTGCCGACCTGAGCAACCTGGTCGGTGAGAACGGCAAGGTGCTCGAGGCGCTGCAGGAGCTCACCCGGCTGGCGGTCTACCGGGAGACCGGTGAGCGGTCGCGGCTGATGCTCGATGTATCGAACTACCGCGCCAACCGCAAGGCCGAGCTGGAGAAGGTCGGCAAGAAGGCCGTCGAGGACGTCCAGGCGACCGGCAAGCCGGTCCGGCTCGACCCGATGACGCCGTTCGAGCGCAAGGTCGTGCACGACGTCGTCGCCGCGGCGGGCCTGACCAGCGAGTCCGAAGGCGAGGAGCCGCGTCGCCGGGTCGTCGTCCAGCCGGCCTGATCGTCGTGTACTGCTCGTGACGGATGACGTTTCACGTGAAACGCCGCCGCTCGTGGAGGAGCTCTTCCCCCGGGCGGCGGGCCGGCTTGCGGCGTGCGCCGACCTGCTGGCGACCGAAGGGACCCTGCGTGGCCTGATCGGCCCGCGGGAGGTGCCGCGCCTGTGGGACCGGCATCTCCTCAACTGCGCCGTGCTCGAACGGCTGATCCCGGAGGAGTCCACGGTCGCCGACATCGGCACCGGGGCCGGCCTGCCCGGGATCGTGCTCGCGCTGGTACGCCCTGACCTCCAGGTCGCGCTCGTCGAGCCGCTGCTCCGGCGCACCACCTTCCTGGAGGAGGCGGTGGAGCAGCTCGGCCTCGAGAACGCGTCAGTGGTCCGCGCCCGAGCCGAGGACCTGCGCGGTACGACGTACGACGTGGTTGCCTCGCGCGCCGTCGCGCCGCTTGGCAAACTCGCCGGGTGGTGCTTGCCGCTGCTCGACGAAGGTGGCCTGATGCTGGCCATGAAGGGCGAGTCCGCGGAGGATGAACTGGCCGGCGCCGAGGGGGAGTTGGAGGCCCTGGGCGCGGAAGTTTGGCACGTTCATCAACTCGGCGTGGAGGAACTGGCCCAGCCGACGACTGTCGTGAGTATTGTGGCCGGACGTGCTGCGCGGGGATCCCAGCACAAGAGACGCGGGAGGTGAACGGGTTGGTGAGTCGCGCCGTCGGATGGCCGGACAGGAGTACGGGGGATTCCCGTACGACGCAGGGAATCGGCTGGCCGACAGACCCCGGCACGCCCGTCCTTCGCATCACCACCACCGACCCGGCGCCGGCAGCATCAGTCTTACCTGCGCCTGCCGCGGCGGTCTCGACTCCTGAGCCCGACGCTGCGTCCTCTACTCCCGCTCCGAGCCCCGTGACGCCTGCTCCGGTGCCTGGCCCGGCGACGTCTGCAGCTGCGCAGACTGCTCCTACGTCGGTCAGATCTGACGCGGCTCTCCTTGTGTCGACCCCCCTTGCTCCTTCGGTGCCCCCGGCAGTTGACGCAGCTCCGGCCGAGGTCGAGTCCTCGCCCTCCGCTGTCATCGGCTCGGCAAGTTCGCCGGTCGACGTCCCGACGGATCCCGCTCCGGCCTCGGCCGTCGATGCGGGCGACCGAACCTCGATGCTGCAGGCGGCTGCTTCGCTCGACCTGGGAGCTGCTGCCCCCACGACCTCGACCACCGAGCCCGTTTCACGTGAAACCGAGCCGGTGCCGACGCCTGACGAAGAGTTCCCCGAGTCTCCACGACCTGTGGATGACTACCCCCTGGAACCCGCCTCCCACGCTGGAATTCATCCACAGGCCCCTGTGGACAAAGCTGGGGAGAGACCGGCTCCGACCCCGACCGACATCCTCTTCGGGCCACGTCCCGTACCTCTTGGAATGGGCGCCATGACTGCCGCACAGATCGCCGCGCGGGCCACCTCGGACGAGCTTCAGCGACGACTCCTCGAAACTCCGATCGCCGCCGCCACCGAACGGACCCTGCTCGTGAACGAAGGACGCACGATGGGCCGCGAGTTCCCGCTGCCCGCCGAGACCCGGGTATTCGTCGTCGCCAACCAGAAGGGCGGCGTCGGCAAGACCACCACCACCGTCAACGTCGCGGCCGGCCTGGCCCTGTACGGCGCGCGCATCCTGGTGATCGACCTCGACCCGCAGGGCAACGCGTCGACCGCCCTGGGCATCGAGCACTCGGAGGGCACCCCCGGTGTCTACGAGGCGATCATCGAGAACGAGCCGCTGAACAAGCTGCTCCAGCCCTGCGAGGAGCACCCGGGCATCGTCGTCATCCCGGCGACCATCGACCTGGCCGGCGCGGAGATCGAACTGGTCAGCATCGTCGCCCGCGAGAGCCGCCTGAAGAAGGCCCTCGACGCCCACCTGGCCGAGACCGAGGCCGCCGGCGAGAAGTACGACTACGTCTTCATCGACTGCCCGCCGTCCCTGGGCCTCCTCACGGTCAACGCCCTCACCGCGGCCCGCGAGGTCCTCGTCCCCATCCAGAGCGAGTACTACGCCCTGGAGGGCCTCTCTCAGCTCCTCCGCCACATCGAGATGGTCAAGTCCCACCTGAACCCGACCCTCGACGTCTCCACGATCCTGCTCACCATGTACGACGCCCGCACCAAACTCGCCGGCGAGGTAGCAGCCGAGGTCCGAGGCCACTTCCAGGACGCCGTCCTCCGCACCGCAGTCCCCCGCTCCGTCCGAATCTCCGAGGCCCCCAGCCACGGCCAAACAGTCCTGGCCTACGACCCAGCCTCCGCTGGGGCTCTCTCGTACCTAGAGGCATCCAGAGAAATCGCCATGCGCAACAACGCCTGACCCCAGCTCTTTCAGAAGGCCCGGACCCCTAGGTCCGGGCCTTCTTCGGTTCCAAGGTGACCGCACCGTGCCGAACGTCATCGGGCGCGTCCCGACTCCGTCTCGACCGTTCCACGCGAAACCTCACAACGCCGAACTCTCCGGCCACCACCAACAAGATCCTGGCCCCAGACCCATGGTCCTGCATCTCTGGCTTCCGGACGAGCCCGAGAGGCCGACGAGCCCGACGTCGACAGTGAGCCCCTGGATGTGGGCAATCCCGTATGTCGGCAACGCGTAGTCGATGCCGACGGCCGACTCGATGCCACCTGCATCGGCGCCCCACACTCGCCCAAGCAACTACTGCCAGAGCAGGCAAGCTGTAGACACGGTGCGTCGTGGCCGCCCGGTCTCGTCACTCCAGCTCACCGACCACGGGCGTTTCGGGCATCCGAGCGCGACTCGATGAGCTCGACGACAGCCACCACTCGACGGGCCGCACTGGTGCGGCTCCGGCAGAAGTCCGCTAGCTCGACCTGAGCTCCGCTGACCGGCGCCCAGTGCTCTCCCATGCCAACGCGTTCATCGCCGCCGGCCGCCGGTCTGAGCAGGTGCCGAGGCCGCAACAGGAGGATGGAGTCAGAGCGACCTACCCGCAGCGGAAGGCCCGCGTGGCGAGCCACATCCGAAGGCCGCCGATCAGGGTGTCCAACCGACCCCATCAACCGATTTCATCGGCGTGGGAACGCACCGCCGAGGTCGGACCTTATTGAACATCAAGGCCCACCGGTTCGCGGAGGTCGACGACCGTGCTGCCAGCCACCACACAAGCATGGAGTGTCCACAGCCGGAGGCCTGGCGAGATCGACAAGCTGCATACGCAGAAGTCGGGGGCCCGCAGAGGATCGAGCTCTGCCGCCAGTAACGGCCTTCGGGGCGACGGCTCCAGAAGACACTCCCGGCACGCACCAGCGAGCCACACGAAGTGGGCCGCTGAGCCAGAGGCGCACCCGCCGCCTTGCCGCGCCAGGCATCTCCTGCATGTTCCGCCGACCGCGCCGACCGCGCCGACCGCGCCGACCGCGGTCAGGCCGGGTTCGGCGACGAGGCGCCAGGGCGAGGGCCTGTGCTCCGCGGGGGCGACGAGCTGCGAGATGCATGCGGGTGACCGCAGGGCATGACCAAAGGCCGCCTGGCAACGCATTGCGTGCAAGCCGCGCCGCGCAGGACGGCATCCGCTGACTTGGACCGTTGCGCGATGTTCGTGAGCCGTCTAGGTCCGGCTGGTTACTGGCGCCGAGGCCTACCGCATGTCGACCTCTAGTCATCCGACGGCTCATGTCAGACGCGGCGAGAGGCACGCCGTTTGGCACTCGGATCCACACATCTGATGTCAGCGCACTCGCGGTTCTCGCGATACGTGCACGTTGCCCAACCAGCCGAAGCGGAATCAAATGCCGTGAGAGATCGAGGTCTGCAGGTTGCAGGTACGCCCGACGGAGCTGGATGGCGTCGCGGGGATGGGCCGGGTTAGCGGCCCCTGTCGACCTGGCGAGTACGAAACGGGCCGAGGTTTCACGTGAAACGCGCTAGGACGACCACCTTGCCCGAGGGCGTTGCCGAGGGACGAGCTGCTCCCGGGTTCTTGGGAGCATGGCCTCGGTGCGACCAGCTTCAGCTCATGCGGACGGAGGGAAGGACTGGGCGATGGTGAGATCGCCGACGGAGGGAGGCGCGGATCGGAGGACGCGCGAACGGAGGACGAGGCCGGGGGAAGGATTGCCGGGTCACGCTCGGTTGGATGGGGCAGACGACACTCGGAGGTACTGCTCCTTGGCCGCCGGCATGACGTATCCATGATTCGCGATCGAGGACCGGACTCCGGACCCTCCGATCGATCACCTATGGCGGGGTGTGTGGGGTGGGGGTGCGGGGTGGCGCGAGACACGAAGTGCGAGGTGCGGGACACGAGGCGGGAGGCGTCGGGCACAGGTTAACGCCACGTCAGTGGCGGCGTGGTGCGTGGCACCGCTGGGGGTAAGAGGGGCCGCACGAGGACCGGCTTGATGGTGTGGGGGACCTAGAGTCTTGGGGCGTCGTGCCACGGGAACGTCGGGGTTGCAGGTGCTCGAGGAGCTTGCGGCGGTGCGGCCGGAAGTCGAGCCGCTAGGTCAGCGGAGGTGGTCCCAAGCGCCGACGGTTTGAGCGCCGGTGGACTTTGGCTGGATGGTTGAGTTGCCCCTCACATACGAAATCACGGTCACGTTGGGGCGGCATGACCGTACGCGCAGGTTGACCTCTTTGGATGGGCGAGAGACGAGCAACGCCGAGGGTGCGGGTTTCTCGGGACGGGCGTGAAGCGAACTGCCGGACGATGCGCCTCCCGGCCAGGAGGCCAGGGGGTGAGGACGCGTTGTAGCTAGTTCGACCGGCGACTCCAGAGCGATCTCGGGAGCGCGACAAGACCCGCGGATGTGGGTTCGCGGCCGCTGTGACGGCCAGCGGAGGTTTGGGTGAGCCCCCAATGTGGGCTTGCGGTTGAGTGGGGCTGGCCTGGTGACAGGAGATGGTCGGAGAGCGGGCGCTGAGGTTTCGCCGCTCGCGGTTGCAGGCGCGATGCGGCTAGCACCCGGCGGCCTGGGTGGCGAGGGGCCACGTTTCACGTGAAACAGGGATTGGTAGGCGGTCGGTGCTTCGGGCACGGGTGGCGTAGGGGGACTGGCTGCGGTGGAGCCTGTGGGCGCGTGAAGCCGACGTCGTAGTTGGCGATCGGCGGACTCCCTGAGGTGCTGCGGCTCTCGCCGTTTGGGAGATGGGCTGGGGCCAGCGGTCGGAGGCTGTGCTGCGTTCATCGCAGTGGAACTAGGGATCCTCTACCTCGCGGCCTCGCATACGACGCCGGGCGATAGGACTCTGGCGGTGGCGGTGGCGGTGGCGGTGGCGGTGGCGGTGGCGGTGGCGGTGGCGGTGGCGGTGGCGGTGGCGGGGGTTGGGGTTGGGAGGTGGTGTGGCGCGTGGGGGTTGCGAGGGGCTTTGGCGCTTTGGGGTGTTCCACGTGAAACGGGAGGGGTTGTCTGCGGTTTTGGTGGGAGAGGTTGGTGGGGCGACATGGTGGGGGTGAGGGTGGTGGTTGCGGTGTCACCGGTTACGGTTGCGGTGGCCGGTGGTGGGGAGGCGGGGTCTTCTCCTGGATCGGTGGGTGGATTCGGTGGTAGCTGACGCGAGGAGCGGTATGAATACCAGGCTTGGGCGTGGATTGGGTGCGTTGATTCCGAGCAACCCGGCTCCTGGTGGTGCGACTCTGGGGAGTAAGTCGAACTCGATTCCGGGGGCGCCGCCGATCAAGCCGGAGGTTTCTGCGGGGGTGGCCGGGGGTGGGTTGGCTGCTGTGCCGGGGGCGGAGTTTGCTGAGATCGAGGTTGGGAAGATCACGCCCAACCCGAAGCAGCCGCGGAGTGTGTTCGATGAGGATGCGATGGCTGAGCTCGTGCACTCGGTGAAGGAGATCGGGCTGCTGCAGCCGATCGTCGTACGGCGTCTCGAGGACGACAAGTACGAGTTGGTGATGGGTGAGCGGCGGTGGCGGGCGACTCAGGAAGCCGGGCTGGAGACGATTCCGGCGATTGTGCGGGATACGTCCGACGACGTGATGCTGCGGGACGCGTTGCTGGAGAACCTGCACCGGAGCCAGCTGAATCCGTTGGAAGAGGCTGCGGCGTACCAGCAGATGCTGGATGACTTCGGGTGCACGCAGGAGGTTCTCGCCACGCGGATCGGGCGGTCTCGGCCGCAGATCTCCAACACGCTGCGGCTGCTGAAGTTGCCTGCGTCGGTGCAGCGTCGGGTTGCGGCCGGCGTGCTGTCGGCCGGGCATGCTCGGGCACTCTTGGGGCTGCCGAGTGGGGACGCCATCGAACGGCTCGCTCAGCGGATCGTGGCCGAAGGACTGTCGGTGCGTACGGTCGAGGAGATCGTTGCCCTGGGCGACATGTCGGCCGAGGACCCGACTCCTGCTCGCCGGCGGAACAAGCCGGTGGCTCCGCGGCTGGTGGATCTGGCCGACCGGCTGTCCGATCGGTTCGAGACCCGCGTCAAGGTCGACCTCGGGAAGACCAAGGGGAAGATCACCGTCGAGTTCGCGTCGATCGACGACCTCGAGCGGATCGTCACCTTGATGGATCCCAACAAGCAGGCCGAGTAGTCACAGCTCCGCGGACGGCGTACTCGGGCCTAAAAAGGCGTTCTGAGGGTCGCTGTGGGAGCGATTCTGGCCGCCCGAGGTCCGCGGGCGGTGGAGGCGAGGCGGCTTAGGATGCCGCTCACAGAACTTTTCGGCGCCCTTGTCGACAGATCGGCGCTAGTTGAAACGGGCGGCCAAGCTCATCGCGATATGTCGACAAATTTATATGACGGTTTGTGGGCCCCGTTTCACGTGAAACGGGATCAGCGGGTCAGGTCGTGGTGGACCTTGCGCTCGGCGTAGAACGACAGAAACGGGATCGTGCCGGCGAGCGCGACCAGGACCAGGCGAGTGAGCGGCCAACGAACTCGGCGGGCCAGGTCGAAGGAGAAGAGCAGGTAGACGACGTAGAGGAAACCGTGCAGCGGGCCTACGACGTTCATGACTGCCGGGTCGTCGCCGAAGTACTTGAGGGGCATGGCGACGAAGACCAGGACCAGAAGCATCACGCCAACCACGTAGGCGATGGCTCGGTAGCGGGTCAGCGCGCCCCGGTTGGCCGCGGTGAGCGGCGGCTTGGTGGCGGCGGGCGTGGCGGGGTCTGCGGGGGAGGTCACGCAGAAACGGTACCGCTTGCGTCCTCAGGGTTCGGGGGCTGGTGGTCGGGATCACCTGAGCGGTGGGCGTCGAGCACCATGCGGCCCCACATCCACAGGGTGAAGGCGGCGAAGATCCACCACTGGAAGGCGTACGCGACGTTGCGGAGACCGGCGTGGTCCGTGGGCGGCGCCGGCGGCTCCACCGGGGCGAGCGCAGTGGAAGAGGTGCCGGCGACCGGGGTGCTGGGGTCGCTGGCGGTCTGGACGACGAAGGCGTCGTACACGCGGTAGTCGACCATGTGGACGATCGTCGGGATCCGCAACGACTGCAGGATGCGCGTCTGGTTGATGTCGCCGGAGGAGTCCTGGGCCTCGGACGAGGCGATGCCGCCGGTCAGCGTCGCGGGACCGGTGGGTGCCTTCGCTGCGGGATCGTCGACCGAAGCGACCCAGCCGCGGACGACCATCACGGCGCCCGTGCCGGAGGCGCCGGTGTCGTCCAGGAGCAGGGGAGTCACGACCCAGAAGCCGTCCCGCCCCTCGTGTAAACGGTCCGAGACGAAGATCTGATCAGCCGGCGCCGCCCAGGTGCCGGTGACGGTGACGCGGCGCGCGACCGCCGAAGCCGGCAGACCCGAGTCGATCGGGAAGAGCGACTGCAGTGGCACTGCCGGGATCGCGGCGCGACCAGCAGTGGCGGCGGCGGTCTTCGAGCGATAGACGTCGAGCTGCCAAACACCGAGCACCGACATCACGGCAGCGATCGCCAACGCCAGCAGAAGCAGGGCGGACCAATGCGGGGTCAGCGCAGTCCGCCACACTGGCGGTTCAGAACCAGCAGTCACGGGAGCGGGAGCAGGATCGGTCGGCGGCGCAACGGTCATCACGGACTCAACGGGCAGCGGCCGCGGCCAGCAGATCGCGGCACAGCACACCCAGCTCGATCCCAGCGGCTTCAGCGGCGAGCGGAACCAGCGACGTCTCCGTCATCCCCGGCGCCACGTTCACCTCGAGGAACCACGGCACACCCTCGGCGTCGACGACCAGGTCGGAACGCGACAGATCCCGCAGACCGAGCGCCTTGTGCGCAGTTACCGCAGCCGAGGCACAAGCCGCCGCCACCGCGGCATCCAGCCGAGCCGGTACGACGAACTGCGTCGCCCCCGCCGTGTACCGCGCCTCGTAGTCGTAGAAGCCCGAGTCCGGCTGGATCTCCACCGCCGGCAGCGCGCGCGGCCCGTCGCCGGTGTCGACCACCGTGACGGCGACCTCGGTCCCGTCGACGTACCGCTCGATCAGCGCGACCGGCCCGTACGCGTAGCAGTTCACCATCGCCGACGGCAGCTCATCCAGCGTGCGCACGATCGAAGCGCCCAGCGCCGACCCACCACGCGCCGGCTTCACCACCAGTGGCAGCCCGATCTGGCCGACGACAGCTTCCATCAACGCCGCGGCGCCGAGCTCGCGGAACGTGTCGTGACCGAGCACCACCGACTCCGGCGACCGCAGCCCGGCGGAGCGGACCATCGTGCTCGCGACCGGCTTGTCGAACGCCGTCCGGCAAGCGGCCGCGTCGGCGCCGACATACGGGACGCCGTACAGGTCGAGGACCTGGCGCAGGGCGCCGTCCTCGCCCGTCACGCCGTGCAAGACCGGGAAGACCGCGTCGGGCGGGTCGTTGCGCAGACGTTCGACCAGGCTCGCGTCGACGTCGCGTTGCTCGACCTCGACACCGACACTGCGCAGGGCGTCCGCGACACGGCGCCCGGAGCGCAGGGACACATCCCGCTCGTGCGACAGACCGCCGGCCAGTACCAGCACTCGACCCAGATCACTCATAGAACTTTCCCGATCACTCGTGGGCGATTCCGGCTCGGCGCCGGTCCCGAGGCCCATGGGAACGGTACCGCTACCCGCCGGCGGACCCACGGGCCGCCCGAAGATCCCTGCACGGATTTAGCGCGGGACGGACGCCCCGCATCAGCTCAGCTCCGGACCCGGAGCGTCGTAGTCGTGGCCCGCACCAGGCGGCAGCGGCCCGAAGGTCTGCCGCAGCTCGAGCTCCTCGTTGATCACCGCGGCCAGTCGCGCGACACCTTCGGTGATCCGTTCAGGCGTCGGATGACAGTACGACAGGCGCATGCACTGCGAGCCGAAACCGTCGGAGAAGAAGGCCGTTCCGGGCACGTAGGCGACGCGCGCCGTGACCGCGCGCGGCAGCATCGCCTTCGCGTCCAGGCCTTCCGGCAGCGTCAGCCAGACGTAGAACCCACCGTCCGGCTTCGTCCAGGTCGTTGCCGCGGGCATCTTCTCCGTCAAGGCAGCGAGCATGGCGTCGCGACGCTCGCGGTACATCTCACGGAACTGCTTCACCTGCCCCATCCAGTCGTGCCGGGTCAGGTACGACGAGATCGCCAGCTGACTGAACACCGGTGGGCACAGGGTCGCCGACTCCTGCGCCAGCACGAGTTTCTCCCGTACGGCGTGCGGAGCGACCGCCCAGCCCACCCGGAAGCCCGGAGCGAACGTCTTCGAGAACGACCCGAGGTAGATGACCCCCTCGCGGTCGTCCGCGCGCAGCGCCCGCCGCGGCTCACCGTCGAAGCCGAGCAGCCCGTACGGGTTGTCCTCCAGCACCAGCAGGTCGTTGCGCTGGCAGATCTCCAGCACCCGCCCGCGCCGCTCGGACGACAGCGAGACACCGGCCGGGTTGTGGAAGTTCGGGATCGTGTAGAAGAACTTGATCCGCTTGCCGGCCGCGCGCACGGCGGCGATCGCCTGCTCCAGCGCCTCCGGTACGACGCCGTTGTCGTCCATCGCGACGTGCACGACCTCACACTGGTACGCGCGGAAAACCCCCAGCGCGCCGACGTACGACGGCGCCTCGCAGATCACCACGTCACCCGGATCGCAGAACACCCGCGTCACCAGGTCGACCGCCTGCTGGCTGCCGACGGTGACCACCACGTCGTCCGGGTGCGCGTCGATGCCCTCGAGCCGCATCACGTCGCAGATCTGGTCGCGCAGGGTCGGGTCGCCCTGGCCGGAGCCGTACTGCATCGCGGTGGCGCCGTGGTCGACGACCAGGTCGCGCACCGCAGAACCCACGACGTCGAGCGGGAGCCCGGCGATGTTCGGCATGCCGCCGGCCAGCGAGACCACCTCGGGGCGGCTGGCGACCGAGAACAGGGCCCGGATCTCCGATGCGGTCATGCCCTTGGTCCGTGCTGCGTACCGGTCGACGTAGTTGTCGAGACGGGTCTGCCGGACGTCGGGCAGGTCTGCACTCACGGAGCGGCTCCAGGGACTCGAGGGGGAAGTCTCAAGGCTACGCCGTGGTATCCGGGCGCGTGGATACCGATCGGCGCTTCCTCTCACTACCATGCCTTATAGGGGCAGGTTCGACCATGCCGCGGACTGGCAGCTGAGACGGCCGGCGCGGCGTGACCTGGTGGTACCGCGGAAGGCAGGAGCGCAATGAACGTGGGCAAGGCGTTCGGTTTGGCACTCGGTGGGCTGGTTCTCGGCCTGCTCGCCGGGTTCGCGGGCGAGCTGTTCAGACGGCAGCCGGCCGGCAAGGTGCAGCAGCGGTACGTCGCGCCGGAAGCGGCGCGGACTCCGGACGCGCGGACCCCGGCACCGGCGGCCCGATGAGTCGCGAGGCTCCGTTGAGTCCCGAGAGCACCAGGGCCTGCTGATGGTCCGCCGGCTGGAACCGTTGACGCTCGCCAACCTCGGCGAGCTCCCGGCGCCGTGCCGGGCCTGCGTGTTCTGGGAGCTCGACCCGGTGGCCGCCCGGACGGCGAGCCGCACCGGTGACACCGAGCTGGAGAAGGAAGCCTGGCTGTCCCAGCTGTTGCTCGACTGGGGATCGGCCGGCTTCCTCCTGTACGTCGACGAGCAGCCGGCCGGGTACGTGATCTACGGCCCGGCCGCCAACCTCCCGCGGATCCAGGCGTTCCCGACGGCGCCGGTCAGCCCGGACGCCGTCGTACTGGCGACCGGGCGGATCCTCCCGCGCTACCTCGGGATGGGGCTCGGCAAGCTGCTCGTCCAGGCGGTGGCGAAGGACGTGCTGAAGCGAGGCTTCCGGGCCGTCGAGGCGTTCGGCGACTCGCGTTGGGACGGGCCTGGGTGCGTCTGGCCGACGGACTTCCTGCAGGCGGTCGGCTTCGGCGTCGTACGGGAGCATCCGCGCAATCCGCGGCTGCGGCTGGATCTGCGGTCGACCGTGACGTGGCGCAGCGAGATGGAGGCGGCCGTCGAGCGGGTCTGGGGTGTGATCAGGCCGGAGGCGCCGCCGCCGCGGCCGGTCACCGTGCGCGAGGTCAAGGAACCCCAGCGCCTCAAGCACGCGCCCGGCTGAGTCCACCACCGAGACACTCGCCCACCAGCACAGAAGGGTCCCGGCCATGATCTACCGGCTGCTCGCCGACCTGATGATGGTGCTGCACGGCGCCTTCCTGCTGTTCTTCGCGATCGGCGGCTTCCTGGCCTGGCGCTGGCCGAAGCTGATCTGGGTGCACCTGGCGATCGGGATCTACAACATCGTCAACGTCACGCTCGACTTCGCCTGCCCGCTGACCGGCGTCGAGAAGCACTTCCGCCGCGAGGGCGGCGAGGTGCCGTACGAGGGCGGTTACATCGCGCACTACCTCGACGGCCGGGTCTGGCCGGAGGGCGCCACCCCGATCGCGGAGAAGGTCGGGTTCGCCCTGCTGATCATCTCGTACGTCGGCTTCTTCGTACTCCGGAGTCGCCGCAAGCGCCGGGCAACCAGGGAAGGATCAGTGGTCACCCGGACGTGATCCGGGCGCCGCGTCCCCATACTGGTAACCGTGTCCAGTCCTGTCGACGTCTACATGGCCGACCTCAGCAGCGCGCTCAGCGGTCCCCGCCGGCGCCGCGCCGACCTGATGGCCGAGGCGCGCGACAGCTTGGAGGACGCCACCGAGGCCTACGAGGCCGGCGGCCTGCAGAGGGTCGACGCCGAGCGGAGCGCGGTCGACGACTTCGGGGACCTGGCCGAAGTGGTTCCGGGCTACCGGGCCGAGCTCGGGATCGCGCAGAGCCGTCGTACGGCGCTCCTGCTGTTCCTGGTGATGATCGCCCAGCCGCTGGTCTGGCAGGAGGGCGCCTGGGCCTGGACCCAGCAGCCTGAGGGGACGACCCCGTTCCTCGAGCTGCTCAACCGGTCGGTGATGGTGACCGGTTCGCTGTCGATCGTCGGAGCGGTCCTGGCCGTCGTCGGCACAGGGCTGGGCCTGCGCTATCCCTGGCTGCGGGACCGAGTGGCGCGTGCGACGGCCGTGTTCGCGCTGGTCAGCGCTGCAGCGGTCGGCACGATCGCTGTGCTGATGGGCTGGTTCAGCACCGAGCTGGAGGGCTCCAACCTGGCAGGGCTCAGCATCGTGGGTGGGTTCGTGCTGCTGCCACTGCTGCTGGTCTCCTACTCCGCCCAGCGCTGCCTGCGCCTCGCCTAGCTCGTGCGGGGCCGCAGCACGCCCTCGATGACCGTGCGGAACGTCTCCCACTCACCGCGCCCGTCCACCAGCATCTTCTGCCCGGCTGACGTCAGCTGGTACGTACGGCGCTTCCGCCCGCTCACCGTGCTCCACTCGCTCGCCAGGTAGCCCGCGCGCTCGAGCCGGCGCAGCGCTGGGTAGAGCGTGCCGGTCGGCAGGTCCACCGCGCCGCCGCTGCGTTCCTGCAGGGCCTCCATGATCGCGTAGCCGTGCAGGGGCTCGTGCTCGACGACCGCCAGGATCATCGGGTCGAGGTGTCCACGCAGCGCATCCGCCTTCATGTAGCCAGTCTACCCATACGGCTGCTACTGTCGTCAGTACATACGTAGAACGGCTACATGTAGCAAAGCGAGGCAGACACGATGACCGTCCAGACTCCCGTCCGGCCGCAGGCCGGCCCCGGCCTGCTCCACCGGATCGCCGGCTGGGCCCAACGGCACGCCGGCCCGGCCGTCGCCCTGTGGGTGCTCGCGCTGGTCGCGGTCACCGCCGCGTCGATGCTGGTCGGCAACGCGTACGAGAACGACAACTCGCTACCCGGGACCGACTCCCAGCGCGTGATCGAGGTGCTCGACCGGCACCAGCCGCGCGGCACGGCCGACGAGCTCCAGATCGTGCTCGCCGGAGACCTGAACGAGCCGGCCACCAAGGCCCGCGTCGACGCGATGCTCGGCAAGGTCCGCGGCCTGGACCACGTCGCCGAGGTCGCCGACCCGTACGCCGGTCAGGGCACCCTCGCCGAGGACGGCCGGACGGCGTACTCGACGGTGACGCTCGACGGCACCGGCATCGATCCGGAAGCCGTTCGCGCGATCATCGCCGAGGCGCAGACCGCCGCGCAGCAAGGGCTCCAGGTCGAGCTCGGCGGCGATGTCGTCCGCGAAGCCGCCGAGAGCGCCGGGGGAGCGGCCGAAGGCGCGGGCATCCTGGCCGCGCTGGTGATCCTCGTCTTCCTCTTCGGATCGTTGCTAGCGGCAACGCTTCCGCTGCTGACCGCGGTCTTCGCCGTCGGCAGCACGCTCGGCCTGCTGGTGCTCGCGTCGCACCTGTTCACGGTGCCCGACTACACCGCGCCGGTGATGATGCTGGTCGGTCTCGGCGTCGGCATCGACTACGCGCTGCTGATCTTCTCCCGCTATCGCAGCGAGCTCCGCAACGGCGTCGAACGCCAACGCGCCGCAGAGATCGCCCTCGACACCGCCGGCCGATCCGTTCTGTTCGCGGGGTGCACTGTCGTGATCGCGCTGCTCGGCCTGCTGGCGCTGGGACTCGGAGCCCTGCAGGGCATGGCCCTCGGCGTCACCCTCACCGTCCTGATGACGATGCTCGCGGCGGTGACGCTGCTGCCCGCGCTGCTCACGTTGTTCGGCCGGCGGATCGAGCGCAGCGTTCTCAAGCACGCCGCCAAAGCACGCCGTACGCCGGGCGACGGCTGGCGCAAGCTCGCCGGGATCGTCCAGCGCCGGCCGTGGACGCCGCTGCTGCTCGGCGTCACGGCGCTGGTCGTCCTCTGCCTGCCCGCGCTCGACCTGCGGCTCGGCTTCGCGGACGCCGGGACCGACGACCCGGCGAAGACCACCCGGAAGGCGTACGACCTGCTCGCGCAGGGATTCGGGGCGGGCTCCAACGGTCCGCTGATCGTCGTCACCGAAGGCGATCGCGCCGCGGCCGAGACGCTGAACCGTCGGCTGGCCACCGAGCCAGGGATCGCGGCGGTGACCCCGCCGCAGCTCAGTCCTGACGGTGCGGTCTCCACCATGCTCGTCTTCCCGGCCTCGGCTCCGCAGGACGAAGCGACCAACCGGTTGGTTGGCTCGCTGCGGGAGAACACCCTGCCGGCGGTCGCCGCGGAGACGAAGGCGACGTACCTGGTCGGAGGTTCCACGGCGGCAGCGGTCGACTTCGCCGACGCGGTGAGCAGCCGGCTGCCGATCTTCGTCCTGGTCGTGGTCGGGCTTTCCGCCCTGCTCCTGCTGGTGGTCTTCCGCTCGGTGCTGATCCCGCTCAAGGCGGCCGTGCTCAACCTGCTCAGCATCGGCGCCGCGCTCGGCGTCATCACGCTGGTCTTCCAGGAGGGCTGGTTCGGCGCCCAGCCCGGGCCGATCGAGGCGTTCGTGCCGGTGATGATCTTCGCGATCGTGTTCGGCCTCTCGATGGACTACGAGGTCTTCCTGATCTCCCGGATCCACGAGGAGTGGCGGCGGACCGGCGATCCGGTCCGGGCGGTCCGCGAGGGGCTGGCCAACACGGGCAGCGTCATCACCGCGGCGGCCGCGATCATGATCGTGGTCTTCGGGGCCTTCCTGCTGAGTCCGGACCGGATGCTGCAGCAGTTCGGGCTGGGGCTGGCGACCGCCGTACTGGTCGATGCGCTGCTGATCCGCTGCGTCGTCGTACCGTCGGTACTGCGGCTGCTCGGCCGGCGCGCGTGGTGGCTGCCGCGGCGGCTCGACCAGGTCCTCCCGACGATCGCCCTCGAGCGATCAGAAAACTGATCGGCCGGGCAGAAAAAGAGCCGCCCACCGGATGGTGGGCGGCTCAGCAACAACTCAGACAGTCAACTGACCGAAGCGCAGCATGCCGGTCGCGGCGTCCTGCTCCGGCGGCAGGTAGACCCGCTGGATCGCTACCACGATCGCCTCGGCGACGACGTCGCGGAAGTCCGGGTCGGCCAGCCGTGACGCGTCGTGCGGGTTGGTCACGTACCCGATCTCGAGCCGTACGGCGGGCATCCGGGTCCGGCGGAGCAGGTCCCAGGTCTTCTGGTGGGTGCGGCAGTTCAGCAGGTCGGTCCGGGCGACGATCTCGCGCTGGACCAGCCCGGCGAACTGCTCACCGATGCTGGACGACGTCCCCTGCAGGTCGGCGCCGTAGTAGTACGTCGCGACGCCCTGGGCCTCGGGGTTCATCGAGCCGTCGGTGTGCAGCGAGACGCAGAGGTTCGCGTCGGTCTCGTTCGCGAAGGCGGCCCGGGCCAGCTCGTCCGGCCCCTGGTCACGGCCACGCGACAGATAAGCCCGTACGCCGGTGGCGCCCAGCCGGCCCTCGATCCGGGCGGCCAGGTCGTAGGCCACGTCGGACTCCCGCAGGCCGAAACCTTCCCAGCCGTAGTCGAAGCCGCCGTGGCCAGGGTCGATCACCACGGTCTTGCCGGACAGCCGCGGACCGGCGGCCCGGACGGCCTCGGCCGACCGCAGCGCGTCCGGACGGCCGCCGGTCGCCATCGGACGGATCCGCTGCAGTGCCTTGAACGTCGACGGGCCGCAGGTGCCGTCGCCCGGCAGGCCCATGTTGCGCTGGAACTCGGTCACCGCGCGCTGGGTGTCGGCACCGAAGATGCCGTCCACCCGAGCCACGGCGAACCCGAGCTCCTGCAGCTTGGCCTGCAGCGCGAGCACGTCGTCCCCGCTCAGCGGGTGCGAGACGACGTACGTCAGCAGCCGGTCGCCCAGCCGCCAGCGCGCGTCGTCGATCGCCCGGTAGGTCTGCGGGCCGACGATGCCGTCGATCATCAGCCCGCGTTGCTGCTGGAAGCCGCGAACGGCGCGCGCGGTCGCCTCGTCGTAGACGAAGTGGTCGCCCGGTGCCAGCAGGCCCAGACGCTGCAGCTTGCCGATGATCTCGGCCACCGCCTCGCCGCTGTCACCGATCCGGTAGATCCGGGCGCCGTTGCTGGCTTCCATCAATGCTCCTTGCCGTGCGGCGGAATCGTGCCCTCCGAGAAGGGCAACTAAGGCAGTTCAGCCGGTGAAGTCGGCCAGTTCCTTCAGCAGCGCCGCCTTCGGCTTGGCGCCGACGATGGACTTGGCCAGCTCACCGTTCACGTAGACGTTGATGGTAGGGATACCGGTGACGCGGTAGTTGCTCGGGGTGACCGGGTTCTCGTCCACGTTCATCTTCAGGAAGGTCAGCTTGTCACCGTGGTCCTGGTTCAGCTCCTCCAGGATCGGGGACACCTGGCGGCACGGCCCGCACCACTCGGCCCAGAAGTCCACCAGCACCGGCTTGTCGCTCTTCAGCACGGTCTGGTCGAACTCGGCATCGGTGACGGCGTTCATCTTCTCGCCCACGGCGAACTCCTTAGGGGTTGGTACTCGAGGTGGTGTGTGTCAGACGGAGACAGGCTCGGTGGCCGCCGCGGCCGCGGCGGACTGGCTGTCGGCGTACTCCAGCGTGGCCAGGAAGCGCTCGGCGTCCAGGGCCGCGGAACAGCCGGTGCCGGCCGCGGTGATGGCCTGGCGGTAGGTGTGGTCGACCAGGTCGCCGGCGGCGAACACGCCCGGCAGGTTGGTCTCGGTGCTGCCGGTCTTGACCAGCACGTAGCCGTCCTCGTCAAGGTGCACCTGGCCCTTGACCAGCTCCGAGCGCGGGTCGTGACCGATCGCGATGAACAGGCCGGTGACCGGCAGGTCGCGCTTCTCACCGGTCACGGTGTCGGTCAACTGGACGCCGGTCAGCTTGCCGTCGCCCTGGATCTCCGAGACCGCCGAGTTCCAGGCGAACTCGATCTTGTCGTTCGCGAAGGCGCGTTCGGCCATGATCTTCGAGGCGCGCAGCTCCTCGCGACGGTGCACGATCGTCACCTTGTCGGCGAACCGGGTCAGGAAGGTCGCCTCCTCGATCGCGGTGTCACCACCACCGACGACGGCGATCTCGTGCGTCTTGAAGAAGAAGCCGTCACAGGTCGCACACCAGGACACACCGCGTCCGGACAGGGGCTCCTCGTTCGGCAGGCCCAGCTTGCGGTAGCCCGAACCCATCGCCAGGATCACGGTCTTCGCCTGGTGCACGGTGCCGGCCGAGTCGGTGACGGACTTGACGTCACCGGTCAGGTCCACGCTCACGATGTCGTCGGGGACCAGCTCGGCGCCGAAGCGCTCGGCCTGGTCACGCATCTCCGACATCAGGTTCGGGCCCATGATGCCCTGGGCGAAGCCCGGGTAGTTCTCCACCTCGGTCGTCGTCATCAGCGCACCACCGGCGGTGACGGATCCCTCGAAGACCAACGGCTCCAGCTGCGCCCGCGCGGCGTACACCGCTGCGGTGTATCCCGCGGGGCCCGAGCCGATGATGATCACGTTGCGAACGGCTGTGTCGCTCACGAATGGCCTTCCTAGCTTCCGTAGAGACTGGACGTCGTACTCAACGGATCCTAGAGGCCGACCATTCCCACGGTACCCACCGTGCCCGATCGGCAAGCCGGGGGCTCACCGAACGGAATCAACGGTTGCGCAGGGTGACAGTGGTGTCGTAGAAGGGCGTCGCGATGCCGCCGGAACCGCTACATCCGGTCACCACGAAGATCTTGACCTCCCGGGCCGATCCACCCGGCAGCCCGATCACCGTCGAGCGCTTGCCGTCGACCGTCACGGGCTGCACCAGTCGGAGCTCGGAGTCGGGCTGGGTGGAGGCGAACTGCTTGGCGCAGGCCAGCTCCTCGGCCTCGCCGTGCAGGACCGGGCCCTTGGACCCGTCCAGCCAGCGCTGGGCGTCCGGACCGACCTGGTCAGTGGAGATGCTCGGCACGGAGGTCGGACTGCCGATCCCGGCAGCGCCTTCCTGGCTGTGGTCGGCAGTGGCCAGTACGACGCCGACCACGCCCGCTCCGGCGATGACGACCACGGCCGCCGCCGCGAGCAGCAGCTTCGGCAGGTGCCGGCGGGGCTCCTCGCGCAGCTGGACCAGCGAGTGCACGCCGACCGTCGAGGCACGCAGTACGGACTCCGACGCGATCACGGCGTTCAGGTGCTCGGCCACGTCGGCCGGCATCGGGATGTCCATCCGGCCCTCGTCGGCCAGGTCCTCGGTCAGTTGCAGCAGCGCGTCGTACGTCTGCTGGCAGTCTGGGCAGGCCTTCACGTGCTCCCGGGCGCTGTGCGCCTCCGGGGCGGGCAGCAGGTTCTCGATCAGGTCGGCGATCGTGTCGGTGTCGAGGTGCTCGAGGTGTTCACTGGTCGGCAGACCTGCGTCGGTCATGGGAGATCGGCCCCCTCGCGGGACGTGCCGCCGTAGGTGCACAGTGTGGTCATCGGTGGAGTGCTCCGGTCGGGATGCGCGGACAGGTCGCGGGTGAGCGACTCTGCTTCGACGGGTGACCCGGTCATTCGGTTCCCACCGTTCCGGAACTCGTGGTCGCGGCCTTCTGCGGAGCCGGTACGTCGTCCTCGCCGCTGCCACCGCGGGTGGTCTGCCAGTGCCGCAGCAGCGGCAGCAGCTTGGCCCGTCCGCGCGCGCAGCGGCTCTTCACCGTGCCCGGCGCGCAGCCGAGGATGGCGGCCGCCTCCTCGATCGAGTACCCCTCCATGTCGACCAGGACCAGCGCGCTGCGCTGGTCCACGTTGATCTGCTTCAGTGCGTTCAGCACGTCCAGCCGGCGCTCGCGCACCTCGGCCGGGTCGTCCTCGGCCGGGCCGGCCAGCTCGGCGGCGCGGTCCTCGTCCTCGGGCAGCGGGTCGGCGGCCCGGACCTGCCGGCGGCGGATCCGGTCCAGGCAGGCGTTCACCACGATCCGGTGCAGCCAGGTGGTCACCTTCGCGTCGCCGCGGAAGGAGTCGGCCCGGCGGAACGCCGAGATGAACGCCTCCTGCAGCGCGTCGGCGGCCTCCTCGGGCTCGCCCAGGGTCCGGATCGCGACCGCCCACATCCGGTCGCGGTGCCGCTTGACCAGGTAGCCGAACGTGTCCGGGTTGCCGGCCACGTGCAGCCGGAGCAGCTCGTGGTCGTCCATCGCCTCGTAGCCCTGCGGCGGCACAGGACCCGCGCCCGGGCTGGGGGGCGGACCGATCCGGGTGATGTCGGAGGTCATTTCTGGATCTTGACCTCCGAGATCTCGCCGCGGTACCCGCCGCCCTCCTTGGGCAGCTTCGTCAGCCAGACCAGAACGTACCGCGACTCGACCGGCGCGGCGGGCTTCAGCTCCGCCGAGTCGTTCGCGTCCTTGGCCGAGGCCACCGACTTCCAGCCGCTCGCGGCGGCCGGCGAGGTACTCGGGTCGTCCTTGGGCACCATCAGCTCGAGGTCGGTGTCCTGACCGACCAGGCCGACCGTCACCAGCGACACGTTGGTGAGCTCGCCCAGGTCGTAGACGATGCCGACGCCGTCCTTGGTCCCGCCGAGGTCCGGCCGGCGCTTGTAGGACATCGTCGTCCAGGTCGTGCTCGGCTTGTTGTCGTAGGTGTTCTTGACGTCCTCAGGGTGCTCCTCGCCGTTGCCGTCCGGCGGCGGGTCGAAGTCCTTGGCGGCCACGATCTTCGCGGCCTCGTTGGTCACCGGCGGCGGGCCGGAGCTCTGCGGCGCGTCCGGGGTCGTCTCGCTGCCGCTCTGCTCCTTGTTGATCGCGCCCTTCACCAGGAACTGCGCCATCAGTACGACGGACAGCAGCGCGAGCACCGCGAGCAGGATCAGGATCCGCCCACCCCAGCTGCCGCGCCGGCGCGGCTCGTCGGCCGGTGGCCGCCGCCGGCCGCCACCGTTCTGCGCGGGCTGCTGGCGCCGTACCGGCCGGGTCTCCTGGGTCGACGCGTACGCCGGCTGGGCCTGGCCGTTGCTGTGGGCGCGCGGCGGCGTCGGGTCGAGCGCGGGCGGCGGTGCCGCCGGGACGACCTGGGTGGCGTCGTCGATGCTGCCGTTCTGCCGGGCGACCGCGACCGTCTCGTCCATCTGGCTCGGCGGCTCGTGCGAGCTGCCGACGACGCCGGACAGCGCGGCCGACAGTCCGGCCGCGCTGGTGATCACCGCGGCGTGGTGCCGCGGCGGGTCACCGAGCAGCCGGTCGGCGATGTCGTCGAGCGAGCGCGGTACGCCGGCGCGGACCTGACGCGGGCTGAGCAGGCGGCCGTGCTCGACCGGAGCGGGCTGCAGCCCCCAGGCGGGAGCCGGACCGGGCCAACGGCCGGTCAGCGATGAGTAGAGGAGCTCGCCGAGCGCACGGACGTCCTGCTCCGGCGTACCAGGGCCGGTCGAGCGCAGCGCGGCCTCGGTGGCCAGCCCGACCACCTTGATCGCGCCGGCGTCGGTGACGACGACCGTGGCCGGGCTGATCGAGCCGTGCGAGTGACCGGTGCGGTGCAGGTTCTCCAGCGCTTCGGAGACCTCGCGGGCCAGCCAGCCGGCCTGCTGGCCGGTCAGCGGTCCGGCGCCGAGCATCCGCTCCAGCGGCCGCCCGCCGGCCCACTCGCGCACGCAGTAGGTGACGCCCTCGAAGACGTCGCAGTCCAGCACGCGCAGGAAGCGGGGGTCGTTCGCGGCCGCGGCCCGCCGGGCCGCGTCGAAGAGGACGTTGGTCCGGTGGTCGCCCGCCGGGAGGACGTCCACGACGACCGCTCGACTGAGCACCTCGTCCACTGCCCGCCACACCCGCGCACCGTCGATCTCCGCGAGCAGCTCGGCGATCCGGTAGCGGCCGGCGAGCAGGGCACCAGGACTGACGGTCTGGTTCGACACGGTGTCTCTCGCCCTCCTCGATGCACTGGTCGGCCTGCGTCTC
Organism: Kribbella italica; assembly: GCF_014205135.1. Classification (NCBI taxonomy): domain Bacteria; kingdom Bacillati; phylum Actinomycetota; class Actinomycetes; order Propionibacteriales; family Kribbellaceae; genus Kribbella; species Kribbella italica. The sequence continues at coordinate 6,352,097 of NZ_JACHMY010000001.1, read as the reverse complement.
CGCTCCGGATCCGGTCGCGAGGACCCGGCCGCGAGCGGATGGCGGTCCGATCGCAGGCCCCATGCTAGTGCCCTGGCCCACCCAACTGGCGGGCACGAGCGCACAAGCAGCCCGGATCAGGACCGGCGGGGCCTTCCGGGCAGCTTCGATGTGACCATGGACACCACGTCGGTGACCTCGTGGATCCGTAGTACCCGGGCCACCCCGACGTACACGGGCAGCATCACGACGGCGCCGATGCCGAGCTGGAGGATCGCGGCGACCGGGCCGCTCCAGTCGACCTGCGCGTTCACGAGCGACAGCACCGCCCGGCCGATCCCGGCGCCGACCACCGCGGCGATCACCATCGCGAGCATCGGCAGCCCGATCCCGGCGCCGTGCACCCGCGGCACCTTGCGGGACAGCACCCGTCGCGAGATCACCACCGCGACCAGGTACGACAGCGCGTACGCCGCGCCGAGCATCACGCCGCTGTAGCGCAGGTGCTCCTGGTCCAGGATCACGCGGACGCCGACCAGCGCGGCGGTGATGTTGGTGGCCGCGATCGCGAGCTGCAGGAAGAACGGCGTCCGGGTGTCCTCGAACGCGTAGAAGGTGCGCAGCTGGAAGTACTGCACGGTGTAGGGCACCAGGCCGAGCGCCAGCGTCATCAGCGTGTACGCCATCAGCGTCAGGTTGTTCTTGCCGGAGCCGTAGCCGGCGATCACCGACACGATCGGGTGCGCGAACGCGACCATCGCGGCCGCGGCCGGTACGACGATCGCCAGCGTCTGCCGGATCGACCGCGCCGACAGCCGGGCCACCTCGGTCACGTCGCCGTCGGCCGCCAGCGAGGACATCTGCGGCATCGCGGCCGTGGCCAGCGAGACCGTGACGATGCCGTGCGGGACCAGGATGATCAGCATCGCCGTGCTGTACGCGAACAGACCCGCCTTCGCGCCCGGGTCGCTGCTGGCGCTACCGGCGATCGCGAGCTGGGTGACCACGACCAGCGTCACCTGGTTCACCGCGACGAACATGACCGTCCACAGCCCGAGCTTGGCGGTGTGGCCCAGCCCGGTGCCGCGCAGACCGAACTTCGGCCGGTAGTGGTGACCGCTGGCCCGCAGGTACGGCAGCAGGACCAGCAGCTGGACCGCGATCCCGACCGTGTGGCCGAGCCCGAGCAGCAGTTCCTCGTTCGTGCTGTACGTCGCCGGGGTGTCACCGGTGCGGTAGACGAGCAGGAAGACCACGATCGACGCGCAGGCGACGATGTTGTTCGCGATCGGCGCCCACATCATCGGGCCGAACCGGCGCCGCGCGTTCAGCACCTGGCCGACCAGCACGAACGCGCCGTAGAAGAAGATCTGCGGCAGGCAGAGCCGGACGAACATGATCATGTTCGCCTTCTCGGCCGCCCGGGACGGGTCGTGCAGCTCCTTGGGCAGGTACAGCTCGGCGAGCACGGGTGCCAGCAGGACACAGCCGACGGTCACGAAAGCCAGGACGACGAAGCCGAAGGTGAGCAGCCGGTTGGTGAAGTCCTGGCCGCCGTCCTCGTGGTTCTTGATCGCGCGGACCAGCTGCGGCACCAGCACGGTGTTGAAGACGCCGCCGGCCAGCAGGATGTAGAGGCTGTTCGGGATCGTGTTCGCCGCGGTGAAGATGTCGCCGCGCAGCGCGGTGCCGATCGCGGCCGCGAGCAGCGCGATCCGGACGAATCCGAGCAGGCGGGACAGCACCGTCCCGGCTGCCATCACCGCCGCGGAACGCAGGGTGCGGTCAGCCATCCTTCGACCCGACTCCTTCTTTCAGACTCTCGGGGGTGATCCGCAGCGGCTCGGCCGGGGCGAGCGGGTTCGGCTCGTCCGGGTGCGGATCGACGCCGTTCGACGGCTCGTCGAGGGCCAGCGCCGCCGGGTCGATCGGCGCCGGGTGCAACGGGTCGTCACCGGGCTCCGGCGTCGGGTTGCGCCGCTCGGAGCGCACCCGCCGGTAGATCCGGACGGCCGACGTACCGAACAGCAGGGCGACCGCGGAGCCGACCAGGATCCAGCCGACGCTGCCGTACTGCGCGGCCTGGATGACGAGCTCGCGCGAACTGCCGACCGGCAGCTCGTCGACCGTCACGATCTGCGCCTCGGCCCGGATCAGGCCGTTCTGCTCGGCGCTCGCGTCGATCTGGTACGTCGCCTTCTGGCCCGGCGGGATGGTCCTGATCTGCACCGGCTCGATCCGCAGGTCGCTGCGGTTCACCGAGCGGACCACGACCCGGACGCGGACCGAGAGCGGCAACTCGTTGGCGATGGTCAGCGGGAACGTGCCCTTGCTGCCGGACAGGTTCACCTTGAGCTCGCGGCCGCTGGCGCCGGCGTTCGTCACCAGGTGGACCTTGCCGAGCAGGTAGCTCACCGAACTCAGCTCCGAGGTCGCGAACCGCTGCGACTCGTCGGGGAAGCCGCGCCAGGTGGTCGACGTACTGCGCAGCAGCGCGCGGCGCAGGCTCTCGTCGGCGCGCCCGCGGTCGGTCAGCAGCGAGACGTACGTCGAGGTCGCGGTGGCCAGCGCCTTGACCTGCTGCAGCTGGTTCGCGGTCAGGCCGGGCGTGGAGCGCGGCACGTTCGGGCCCTTGGCCAGCACCGGCTTGGCCTGCGGGTGGGCCGGGTCGGCGCGGTAGAAGACGTCCAGCCCGATCGGCGTGGTCCACGGCAGGGCCAGGCCACTGGCCAGCGCGGCCGTCGTCTGACCGGTCTCGTCCCACCCCCGCGGCGGCAGGGCGACCACGGTGACCTGACCCTTGCCGGTCGAGGCCAGCAGAGCGGTCTCGGCGGCGAACCGTTGCCGGACCTGGATCGGATCGGTCGCGGTCGTCGGGTCCGGGCCGCCCGCGGTCAGCGCGGAGTCGGCGATCACCGTGCGGACGCTCTTGACCGGGCCCTCGGGCGTCGTGATGTCGTACATCGGCGTCGGCGCGAGTGCCGGGCGGGCGTCGGGAGTCCAGGCCGAGCTGGGGACCAGGTTGACGTCGTCGGGCTTCGTCCCGGCGTACCCGGTCGAGGCGGCGGCCAGGTTGCGGCTGCTGGCCGAGCCGTTCTCCAGCCAGAGGCCGGACTGGAAGTACTGCGGGCCGCCGAGGTTGAACTGCTCGGTCGCCGTCCGGGTCTGGCCGACCAGGTCGCGCAGCGGCGCGCCGCCGTCGATCAGGCTGCCGACGTCCGGGTCGCCGTACGGGAGCAGGACGACGGGGTTGCGGGCGCGGCTGGCGTTGAAGGCGGCGAACCACGCGGCGGCGACCTTCTGGCCTTTGCCGGCCCGCGTCTGGTTGTTCTCGGTGACGCGGTAGCCGGCCGCCATCCGCTTGACCTCGTCGATCATCGCCGGGTCGACCAGCCAGGTGACCTTCCGGGTCTTGCCGATCGCGAGCAGCCGGCCGAGCTCACCGGTCGGCGCCAGCGCGTCGGCCAGGGACTCGTTCGTGAACCGGTCGCCGGTCAGCAGCGTCGGGCGGTGCCGCAGCGGGATCACCAGGGCGGTGCTCACCTTGCGCGGCAGTGGCGACGCGGGGACCACTGGCATCAGCGTGCGGGCCAGGCCGAGCGAGATCCGGCCGGTCTGACCGGTTTCCTCGTTGGTGTAGTCACCGCGGAAGCGGACGCCGACCGTGTAGGCGCCAGGCTGCTTGGACTTCAGGTCCCAGTCCGACCAGCGCACCACGAGCCGGAACGGGACTGTCGCCTTCGGGGCCAGCGGTGCGTCGTACTCCTGGAAGGTGGTGGAGTCGGAGTTGTTCAGCCCGACGCAGTCGTTGCGGTCGCGGAGCGGCTGGTCGGCCTCGGTCGGGATCGCGGCCAGCTGGGCGCGGGTGGTCAGCCGCTTGTCGACGACGCAGGCCTGGGCCTGTGGGTTGCCGAAGGTGGCCGAGCTGGTGTTGGTGACCCGGCCGGTGATCACCACCTGGTCGCCGACCTTCGGCGCGGTCGGCGTGAAGGAGTCGATGGTCACGTCGACCACCGGGTCCTCCGCCGAGGGGCTTGCGACCGCGTCCGGGGCCGGCTGGGCCGCCACCGACGCAGCGATCACCAGGCTCGCGCCCACGCTCGCGCAGAGCCTCAGTCGCCGTCTGAACACGCCGTCACCGTAACCTAGTTCCCCGTGTCTCCTACTCCCGACCAGTCACGCTCCTCCGGATCGCTGTCCGCCGTCCAGCGGCAAGGCGTCCAGGCGTTGCTGAAGATCGCCCCGGTGGTCGACGAGCTGGGTGCCCGCTTCGACGCGGCCGGCCACGAGATCGCGCTGGTCGGAGGTCCTGTCCGCGACATTCTCCTCGATCGTGGGAGCAAGGATCTCGACTTCGCCACCTCGGCCCGGCCCGACGTCGTCCAGCGGCTGCTGGCCGGCTGGGCCGACCACGTCTGGGACATCGGCAAGGCCTTCGGCACCATCGGCTGCCGCAAGGACGACTGGGTCCTGGAGATCACCACCTATCGCTCGGAGTCCTACGATCCCACCTCGCGCAAACCGGAGGTGGCCTACGGCGACACCCTCGAGGAGGACCTGGCCCGGCGGGACTTCGCCATGAACGCGATGGCGGTGCTGCTCCCGTCGCACCGCTTCGTCGACCCGTACGGCGGCCTCGAGGACGTCGCGCACCGGGTGATCCGGACGCCGGGCTCCCCGGAGGACTCGTTCTCCGACGACCCGCTGCGGATGATGCGGGCGGCCCGGTTCGCGGCCCAGCTGGCGTTCACGCCCGACCCGGCTGTGGTCGAGGCGATGACCGCGATGGCCGACCGGATCGCGATCGTGTCCGCCGAGCGCGTCCGCGACGAGCTGGAGAAGCTGGTCTGCGCGCCGTACCCGCGGGTCGGTCTGGACCTGCTGGTGTCGACCGGGCTGGCCGATCACGTGCTGCCCGAGCTGCCGGCGCTGCGGCTCGAGCTGGACGAGCACCACCGGCACAAGGACGTGTACCAGCACTCGCTGACCGTGCTCGACCAGGCGATCGACCTGGAGCCGCGGCTGGCCAAGGACGGCATCGAGGCGCCGGACTTCGTGGTCCGGTTCGCCGCGCTGATCCACGACATCGGCAAGCCGAAGACGCGCAAGTTCGAGGGCGACGGCAAGGTCACCTTCCACCACCACGACGTGGTCGGCGCGAAGCTGGCCAAGAAGCGGATGCGCGCGCTGCGGTTCAGCAACGAGCAGATCGACGAGGTCGGCAAGCTGGTCGAGCTGCATCTGCGCTTCCACGGCTACGGGACCGGCGAGTGGACCGACTCCGCCGTCCGCCGGTACGTCCGCGACGCGGGCAAGCTGCTGAGCCGGCTGCACGTGCTGACCCGTGCCGACTCGACGACCCGGAACAAGCGCAAGGCGGACGCGCTGCGCTCGGCGTACGACGACCTGGAAGTGCGGATCGACCGGCTGCGCGAGCAGGAGGAACTGGACTCGATCCGGCCCGACCTGGACGGCAACCAGATCATGGAGACGCTGGGGATCGGGCCCGGTCGCGAGGTCGGCGAGGCGTACAAGTTCCTGATGGAGCTGCGGATGGACCAGGGCGAGATCGGTGCCGACGCGGCGCGCGAGGCGCTGCTCGCCTGGTGGGCCGAGCGCGGCTGACCTGCTCGGGTGGGCGGCCAGGGTGACCTGATCGTGGCCTGTGAGTTGTACACAGCTCTGTCCACAGGAAGGTAACTTCTGTGGATGGAGTGGTTGCTGGCCGCCCTGGGAGGCGGTGGCGTGGTGCTGCTGGGCCGGTATCTGTGGGACCGGCGCAGCGCCCGTCGGGGTGACGTCGAGGAGCTGGCCGAGATCCGGCGGCTGGCCGACGAGGACATCACTCTGCTCGGTGAGGAGCTGGCGCGCCTCGATGCGCGGGTGACCGGGCGTGAGCTGGACGTCGACGCCCGGCTGGACTTCCAGGTGGCGCTCGACTCGTACGAGGCGGCGCAGCGCGCGGCCCAGGGAATCCGCTCCGCCGAGGGGATCAGCGCGGTGACCGACGCGCTGGCGACCGGGCGGTACGCGATCGTCTGCGTCCAGGCCCGCGCCGCGGGCGAGCCGGTGCCGGTACGACGGGTGCCGTGCTTCTTCAACCCCCAGCACGGTCCGTCGACGACCGACATCGTGTGGACGCAGCCGAAGTTCGGCACCCGGACCGTCCCGGCCTGCGCGCAGGACGCCGCGCGGGTGCGCGCCGGTGAGGACCCGGAGGTGCGGTACGTCCGGTACGGGCTCCGGCGGGTTCCGTACTGGCAGGCCGGCGCGGCGGTCACGCCGTACGGGCGTGGGTACTTCGCGCTCGGCCCGTGGACGAGCTACGTGCCGCTGACCGGCTTCGACAAGGACAGCAACTCCTGACGGTTGCGTTCCACGTGGAACAAAGAGCAGTCCAGGCGGTGAGCTGGTCTACTCTCCGGCCATGGACTTCTGGAGCATCGTCGGGTGGGGCGGCTCGGCCCTGGTGGTCGTGTCGCTGCTGCAGACCCGGATCCTGCGGCTCCGGCTGCTGAACCTGGTCGGCTGCATCGTCCTGGTCGCCTTCAACCTGGTGATCGGCGTCTGGCCGATGGTCGGCATGAACGCCGTGCTCGCGGTGATCAACGTCGTCCACCTCTACCGCCTGCTCCGGCACCGCCACGACACCTCCGAGTACGCCGTCCTGCAGGTCGGCGCCGGCGACGCCTACCTGAAGCACGTGCTCGCCGCGCACGCCAAGGACATCAGCCGCTTCAACCCCGACTTCACCGCCCCCGCCGCGCCGTACGCCTTCCTGGTCCAGCGCGGCGAACGCACCGTCGGCGTCGTCCTGGCCCACGACGCCGGCGCCGGCCGCGCCCAGATCGACCTCGACTACGTCCTGCCCGAGTACCGCGACTTCACCCCCGGCGAGTTCGTCTACCGCCGCAGCGACGTCTTCACCGCCCACGGCTTCCACCAGGTCGTCGCCCCCCGCCGGATGCGCGAGTCCGCCTCCTACCTCAACAAACTCGGCTTCCACCGCGAAGGATCGGACCTGGTCCTCACTCTCAGCTGAGGTCGACGCTGTGTCACCGAAAGGTCGCGCTGAGGTCTTCCCCAATTCATCATTACCTTTCAGTATTTCTCCATGGATCAGCTGACGCGCAGGACGCTGCTGGGTGGGATCGGGGCGGTTGCGGCCGCGGGGATCGGTGCGGGGGAGGCCTGGGGAGCGCCTGCGCTGCGGACGGCGGCGGATGCTTCGGCGACGCTCGTGAAGGGCGCGACGTTTCCCGAGGGGGTGATGGCTGGAGTCCCGCGGACGGATGGGGCGACGTTGTGGACGCGGGTGCCGCGTGGGGTGTTCGAGGGGGACGCCGAGCTGGCGGTGGTGGTGTCGAGGCAGCGGGATCTGACCAGGCCGGAGATCGTCCGGACCGTGGTCGCGGAGAAGCAGTGGGACGGGTGCGTGCATTTCCCGGCGAGCGGGCTGGTCGCGGGTGAGGAGTACTTCTACCAGTTCCGCGGCAAGGACACGGTCTCGCCGGTCGGGCGGTTCCAGACGCTGAGGCCGGCCGATTCCAACCAGCCCGTGCGGATCGGGTTCTTCACCTGCCAGGGCTTCACCGAGGGGTACTACGCGACGCATCGCCACCTCGCGCAGGAGGATCTCGACCTGGTCGTCTGTCTGGGCGACTACGTGTACGAGGCGACCGTGCCCGGCGTCCGCGGGATCGATCTCAACCTCTATCCCCAGATCCTGCCGACGATGCGGGCGAAGTACACGCTCTACCGCAGCGACCCCGACCTGCGGGCGATGCACCAGCAGCACGCGTTCCTGCCGTTGTGGGACGACCACGAGTTCCGCAACAACTACAGCAAGGACAACTGGACGCTGCCCGAGCTGTTCTTCCAGGAGAAGAAGTCCGCGGCCTGGCACACCTGGTTCGAGCGGATGCCGGTCCCGCGCTACGCCAACGACATGACGCGCACGTACCGGTCGCTCAAGCTCGGCCGGACCGTCGAGCTGTTCGCGATCGACAACCGGCAGTACAAGGACGACCAGCCCTGTGACGACGGCGGCAGCATCGTCTGCGAAGCGGCGGACGCGCCCGGCCGGTCGATGCTCGGTGCGCCGCAGAAGGCCTGGCTGGAGAACGGACTGCGTTCGTCCGGCGCCCGCTGGAAGGTGCTCGCGAACCCGAACATGATGATGGGCATGGTCACCGGCGCCAACGGCGAGCGGGCGTTCATGGACACCTGGGACGGGTACGGCGCCGAGCGCGGCGAGCTGCTCTCGCTCGCGGCCGACCGGGTCTCCGATCTCGTGGTCGTCACCGGCGACGACCACGACACGTTCTCCGGTGAGCTCTGGGACACCGGCTTCGCGCCCGGCAGCCCGGGCAACCCCGGCGGTACTCGCCGGGCCGGCGTCGAGTTCGTCGTACCGTCGGTGTCCTCGACCAACACCGGCGACCTCAAGACCGTCGCGGCGACGAAGGCCGAGGAGCAGAAGCGCCTGCAGTACAACCCGCACCTGAAGCAGATCGACATGCGCCAGCACGGGTACGGCGTACTGGAGGTCACCCAGGACGATGCCACTCTCTCCTACCGCGCCGTCGACAAGCTGCACGCGAACGCCGGGGTAACGACCAGCTATCAGGTTCGGACGGGCCGAGGCAGTTCGACGATCGACGTGCTCTAGTAGGCCAGGTGCTGTCGCTCGAGGAGATTGCCGCGCAGGTCCGTTCCGGCGAGCTGGATCCGGCCGGCCTGGTCGAGGAGGCGCTGACCAAGGCCCGCGACAACGCGGGGCTCAACGCAGTCGTGCATCTCGACGAGACCGGCGCCCGTGCGGCCGCGGGCTGGCACAACCGCAAGGGCCTGCTGGCCGGTGTTCCCGTGCTGGTGAAGGAGATCATCGAGGTCGAAGGCCTGCCCTACCGCTGCGGCTCGGTGGCGATGGACGAGGTCGGGACCAGCGATGCCGACGTCGTACGACGGCTGCGCGCGGCCGGGGCGATCGTGATCGGGCTCAGTCACTCGCACGAGTTCGCCTACGGCTGCACCGGTACGTCGAACCGCGTCGGCCCGTGCCGCAACCCGTACGACCCGGAGCGGATGACCGGCGGGTCGAGCTCGGGTGCCGGAGCCGCCGTGGCCGCGGGCATCGTGCCGCTGGCGATCGGGACCGACACAGCCGGCTCGGTACGGATCCCGGCCGCGCTGTGCGGCGTGGTCGGCTTCAAACCGGCGTACGGCACCCTGCCCGCGGACGGCGTCTTCCCGCTCGCGCAGAGCCTGGACCACGTCGGCGTGCTCACCGCGACCGTCGCCGACGCGACCTACGCGCTCGCCGCGCTGACAAACTCGTTGCCGACAGCCCCTTCTGTCACGCCGCCGAGGCTGGGTGTGGTCACCACGCGCGAGGCCGACGCCGCGGTCGCCGAGGCGTGGTCCGCCTGTCTGGCCCGGTTGCAGACGGCCGGCGCCAGGACCGCACCGGTCGACCTTCCCGAGAACCTCACCAGGACGGCGATCGATCTGCAAGGCCCGGAAGCCGTGGCCAACCACGCCGGACGCAGCACCGACGCGTACCAGCCCGACGTCCAGCTCCGCCTGAAGGAAGCGGCGGAGATCCCCGCCTGGCGCTACGTCCAGGCCCGCCGCGACACCGAGACGATCCGCGCCCAGGTGAAGACCTTGCTCGACTGGTACGACGCCGTCGTGCTGCCGACGGTCCCGCTGGTCGCGCCGCTCATCGCGGAGGTCGCCGACCTGGAACGTTCGACCGCCATCCGCGCCCAGCTGATGCGCAACACCCGCCTGGGCAACCTCACCGGCTTCCCCGCGATCAGCGTGCCGCTGCCGGTCCGCGGTCTCCCGGTCGGGCTCCAAGTAGTTGCCCGAGACAACGAAACCGCGGCCGCCACGGCCGGCTGGATCGCCGGCCGGCTGGCGGCCGCGGAGGTGTGAGACCGGCCCCTGGGGCGGCAGGGGCCGGCCTGCTCAGCTGTAGACGCGCACGTCGGCCAACGTCCACCAGTGGTCACCGGCGGCGGTCGACGTGATCCGCAGGTGCCGCGCTCGCGTCGGTGAGACGTCCACGTTCGTGAGCTGACCGTTGGAGGTGCCGGTCTTCAGCGGGCGCCAGGTCGTACCGTCGTTGCTGTAGGACAGTTGCCAGGTGCCCGGGTAGTCCCCGAGGTTCCCGCCGCTGTCGAGGGCGACCCGTCGTACGGTCCGCGCAGTGCCGAGATCGACCTGCACATATTGGCCGGACGCGATCGCCGCCTTGCTCTGCCACAGCGTCGACCCGTCGGCATCCACAGCGAGCGGCGCGAGATCCGCGCCGACCGAGGCCGTCGCTGCTGCGAGCGGGACCGCCTTGTACTCCGAGCGCAGCTCGCGCGCCCAGACGAAGGTGCCGATCGAGCCGCCGGGCAGCGTGTACTCGAAGGACTTGTCGCCGACCGCGACCGCGAAGCTCCGCGGCTCGTCGTTCTCGTTGTGCACGACCAGCGCCGTCGAGCCGTCGGGGTTGCGGAACGCGGCCGACATCAGCTGCCCGTTCCACTCGGTCGTGCCGTACGACGTGGAGCCGATCCGTCGCGCGCCGGGCTTCACGAACTTCGACAGGTGGCCGATCGTGTAGTACTCCGCGTCGGTGCTGACCGAGCCGTCCGGGTGCCGCGTGACCAGACCGGTGCAGGTGTCGCAGCCGCCGTTGTGCGGACCGCCGTCGGCGTTCAGCGCGATGTTCCAGTTGACGACGGACTTGGCCCAGTTGCGCGTAGTGCCGAGCATCAGGGTGCGGGCGTGCCAGGTGAGCGTGCCGCGGAAGATCTGCGGCGGGGTGTCGTTCGGCCCGTGCGAGCCGGAGCACTCGGTGAACCAGATCCCCTTCTCGGGGAACGCCTGCTGCAGCGCGGTCTGCGCGGCCGGGCTGCCGGAGTAGCAGTGGTACGCCGTACCGGCGATCCAGCGCGCGGCCTTGGAACTGAGCAGCTGGTACGGGTAGTCGGTCTCCGGGTCCTCGCCGGGCGGGGTGTTGGCGACGTCGCCCGGGTGGGTGGTCCAGTTGTGGTCGTAGCCGAGGATCTTGGTCCGCGGGCTGGCCGCGCGCAGCAGCGGGCCCAGCTGCTCGATCACCGCGGCCGCCTGCCGGACCGGCATGTCCGTCCCCGGGTAGGCGGTGGGCGTGCGGTTCTGCGGCTCGTTCTGGATCGACAGGAAATCGACCGGTACGCCGGCCGCGGCGTACGCCTTGACGAACTTCACCAGGTAGCGCGCGTAGGCGTTGTAGACCCGCGGGTCGTCCTTCAGCCGCCCGCCGACCAGCGAGTCGCCGGTCTTCATCCAGGCCGGCGGGCTCCACGGGGTGGCCATCACCTTCAACGCGGGGTTCAGCTGCTTGGCCCGGCGCAGCAGCGGCAGGATCTGCCGCTGCTCGTGGGCGATGCTGAAGTGCCGGAGCGGGAAGTCCGTCTGACCGGCGGGGACGTCGTCGTACGTGTAGTGCTCGGGCTGCGCGGTGAAGTCGGACGAGCCGACCACCTGGCGCAGGAAGCTGACGCCGATGCCCTGCTTCGGGTCGAACAGCGAGCGCATCGTCTTCTCGCGGTCCGCGGCCGACAGCTGGTAGAGCACGGCGGCCGAGGAGTCGGTGATCGAGGCGCCGAAGCCGTCGACGGTCTGGTACTTCGTCCCGGGGTCGACCGTGATCGTCGTCTGCGGGCTCGAGCCCTTCGCGAACGCGACCGGAGCCCGCTCGTGCAGCAGCTCGGCGCGGTCGGGCGTGGTGACCCAGACGCGGGCCTGGTCGGTGGGCGGTCGGTGCGCCTGGGCGGCGGCGGGCCCGGTCAGTGAAGCGGTGGCGAGCGCCAAGGCGGCGGCGATTGCCGGTGTTCTCATCGCACTCCTCAAGGTCTTCCCCCGATGAAACACGGCTGCAACAAACTGCCTCAGGAAACTCCGCGAGGTTCGCCCCTGTCAAGATCCTGAGGCGGCAGGCTAGGGTGCTGAGCGTGAAACAAAGCGATGTAACAAATGCCTAGCGGACGCGCGACCGTGCGCGAGGTCGCGGCGGCCACGGGAGTGTCGATCGCGACCGTCTCCCGGGTGCTCAACCAGCAGGGCAGCGTCGCGCCGGAGACCCGTGCCCTGGTCGAGCGCGCGGTCGAGGAGCTGGGACTGCGCGCTCCCAGCCCGCGCGGCGGTATGCCGAAGCCCGCCGCGGGCGCGGTCTACGTGCGCTGCCCGTACCTGCTGACCGACTACTTCGGCCTGATCGTCACCTCGATCGCCGAGTCCCTCGACCGCCACGGCCGCCAGCTGATCCTCAACGCGGGCGACAACGTCCCTTCAAGTCTGCGGGAGCAGCCAGGCCTGGCCGGAGCAATCCTCATCCTCCCGCCCGAACCTCCCGAAGACCTCGTCCAGCTAAAGAACCGGCGGCTCCCGTTCGTCGTCGTCGACCCGCGCACCCCGCTGCCGAGGGACATCGCCTCCGTCTCCGCCGCGCACTTCTCCGGCGCCCGCCAGGTCACCGCCCACCTCACCGGCCTCGGTCACCGCCGCATCGGTGTCATCGCCGGCCCTCGCGAGTGGCTCGCCAGTGATGCCCGCCTGAGCGGCCACGCCGCAGCACTCGCCGACGCCGGCTCCCTCCCCGACCCGTCCCTCGTCCGGTACGTCGAGCCGACCACCGAAGAGGGCTTCCGAGCCGCCGGCGAACTGCTCGACCTCCCCAACCGCCCGACGGCCCTGGTCGCCTTCAACGACAAGACCGCCGTCGGCGCCCTCCGAGCCGCGGCCCAGCGCGGCCTGCGCGTCCCGCACGACCTCTCGATCGCAGGCTTCGACGACATCGACGTCAGCCGAGCCACCTCACCCCTGCTCACCACCGTCCGCCAGCCGCTCCAGGAAATGGGCCGAATGGCCGTCAGCCTCCTGATCCGCCTCCTCGACCGCCACGAGGTCGAGGCCCTGCACGTCGAACTGGCCACCGAACTGGTGATCCGGGACTCCACGGGACCTGTCAACTAAGGGCCTTCAGCGCACTCAACGTGCGGTCGACGAGTTGGTCCGCCGTGTAGGGGCGCTCGGCCTCCGGGAGGCCTGACCACTCGATGGCGAGGTCCTCGACGTACGCGAGCCAGGCGTGCACCGTCAGCCTGACCGGCGACGACGGCTGGTCCTCGGCGTCCTGGTCGAGCAGCGTGAGGACGCGGGCGGTGAGCGCGGCGCGCGTCTCGGCGTACACCTCGACGACGAAGACATCCCCGCCGGCGGCGCCGCGGACGAAGGAGATGTACGAGTCGCGGCGGCGGCCGACGAATGCGACGAAGGCCAGCAGCATCTGGCGCAGCTGGTCAGCCGGCGGCAGCGACGCGTCGGGCTTGGTGACGCGCAGCAGGCGGCGGCCGGCGGCGCGCATGACCGCGATGTAGAAGTCCCGCTTGGTGGGGAAGTAGTGGAACAGCAAGCCACGGGAGATCCCCGCCTCGGCCGCGACCGCGTCGATCGAGAGCTCGTGGATCGGCTGCGTGCGCAGCATCATCAGACCGATGCCGACGAGCTGCTTGCGCCGGTCGTCCGCGCTCAGCCGGCGCCGGGCAGGCGCGGCCGTGGGCTCGGGTCCGGTGTTTCCGCTCACGCTATTGAGCATTGCTTAGAACGTGCGCTACGGTCAAGGAAGTCCAGCGCGAGGAGTGGTGATGGGGTTCGAGCCGTCCGCACGGGCGCAAGAGCTGATCGAGCGGGTCATGAGCTTCCTCGAGACCGAGATCGAGCCGGTCGAGGCTGAGTTGCACGCAGCGACCAAGAACGCCGCCGATCCGTGGCAGCCGCAGCCGGCGTTCAAGGACCTGCAGGCCAAGGCCCGCGAGCAAGGCCTGTGGAACCTCTTTCTCCCGTCCGCCGAGCCCGGCAACGAGCAGTACGGCGAAGGCCTGTCCAACCTCGACTACGCCCCGATCGCCGAGCTGACCGGCCGGTCGTTCCTGGCGCCGTACGTGTTCAACTGCAACGCCCCGGACACCGGCAACATGGAGGTCCTGCTGCGCTACGGCACGGCCGAGCAGAAGAAGCGCTGGCTCGAACCGCTGCTCGACGGCGCGATCCGGTCGGCGTTCTGCATGACCGAGCCCGACGTCGCGTCGTCCGACGCGACCAACATGGCCGCGACCGCGATCCCGGACGGCGACGAGGTCGTGATCAACGGCCGCAAGTGGTGGAGCACCGGCATCGGCCACCCGGACTGCGAGCTGCTCATCTTCATGGGCCTGACCGACCCCGACGCGCACCGCTACGCCCGTCACACAATGGTCCTGGTTCCGCGCGACACCCCGGGCGTGAAGGTCGAGCGCCTGCTCCCCGCCATGCACCGGTACGACGAACCGCACGGCCACGGCGAGGTCTCGTTCACCGACGTCCGGGTCCCGGCCGAGAACATCCTGGTCGGCCCCGGCCGTGCGTTCGAGATCGCCCAGGGCCGGCTCGGTCCGGGCCGGGTGCACCACTGCATGCGCCTGATCGGCCTGGCCGAGCACTCGCTCGAGCTCGCCGTACGCCGTGGGCTGAGCCGGACGGCGTTCGGCAAGCCGCTGGTCAACCTCGGCGGCAACCGCGAGCGGATCGCCGACGCGCGGATCGCGATCAACCAGGCCCGGCTGCTGGTTCTGCAGACTGCCCACCTGCTCGACACCGAAGGCCTTGCCGGCGCGCTCAGCGAGGTCAGCCAGATCAAGGTGGCCGTCCCGCGGATGGCGCAGGACGTGATCGACATGGCGATCCAGTTGCACGGCGGTGGCGGACTGTCCGACGACTTCCCGCTGGCCGCGGCGTGGACCGGCGCGCGGGCGCTGAGACTGGCGGACGGGCCCGACGAGGTGCACCGTGGAGTGGTCGCACGGATCGAGCTGGCGAAGTACAAGGAGTCCGAATGAGCAGGGTCCTGGTCACCGGTGGAGCGAGCGGGCTGGGGCTCGCGCTGGTCGAGCGGTTCGTTGCTGAGGGCCACCAGGTCCTGAGTACCGACGTGGCGGCCGGCCTGACGCCGCCGGCCGGCGCGTCGTACCGGCAGCTGAACGTGCGCAGCGCCGAGGACTGGGACGCCGCGGTCGAGTGGGTCGAGCAGACCTGGGGCGGCCTGGACATCCTGGTGAACAACGCCGGGATCGCCACCGGCGGCCGGATCGACGTCGAGACGCTGGCCGAGTGGGACCGGGTCGTCGACATCAACCTGATGGGCGTGGTCCGCGGGTGCCGCGCGTTCACGCCGCTGTTCAAGCGGCAGCGCTCCGGCCAGATCGTGAACACGGCGTCCGCCGCCGGGCTCGTGCACCCGCCGATGATGAGCTCGTACAACAGTGTCAAGGCCGCAGTGGTCGCATTGTCGGAGACGCTCTCGCACGAGCTGCACCCGTACGGCGTGAGTGTGTCCGTGGTCTGCCCGTCGTTCTTCAAGACCAACCTGGGCGACTCGATCCAGGGCGCGGACACCGCGATGAGCGACTCCGCGCGCCGGCTGATCGAGAAGTCGCCGCGGACCGCGGACGACATCGCGGCGGCGGTGGTCGCCGGGGTGAAGAAGAAGCAGTTCCTGATCATCCCGGACCGGCCGGCGCTGCTGGCCTGGCGGACCAAGCGGTTCGCCCGCCCGCTGTACGACCGGCAGATGCGCAAGATCGCCGCCCGCGCCCGGCAGCGCGCGGAAGCGACCAGCGCAGATCAGGTGCCGTCGGCCGGAGAGCGGTAGTGGCGGCGGACGTCGTCGAGGGAGCTCGCGCCGTTCGCGACGAGGACTCCTTCGACGTCCCCGCTGTCGACGCCTGGCTGCGCACGCACACGGACCTGCCGGACGGGCTTCCCGAGGTCCGCCAGTTCTCCGGCGGTGCCTCGAACCTGACCTACCTGCTCCGGTACGACGGCCGCGACCTCATCCTGCGCCGCCCGCCGGCCGGGACCAAGGCGAAGAGCGCGCACGACATGGGCCGCGAGTACCGGATCCAGGCCGGTCTGGCGCCGGTCTTCCCGTACGTCCCGAAGATGGTTGCCCACTGCACCGACCTTGGCGTGCTCGGCTCCGAGTTCTACGTGATGGAGCGGATCGCCGGCACCATCCCGCGCCGGTCGTCGCTTGGAGTCGACCTGACACCGGAGCAGACCCGGCAGCTCGGCTTCACGCTGATCGACACCTTGGTCGCGCTGCACCAGGTCGATCCGGTCCAGGCGGGCTTGGCCGATCTCAGCCGCGGCGACGGGTACGTCGAACGCCAGGTGCACGGCTGGTCCGAGCGCTACCGCAAGGCGAAGACCTGGAACGTGGGTGGCGCCGGGAAGGTGATGAAGTGGCTCGAGGCGAACCGCCCGGCCGACGTCGGGTCCCGCGTGATCCACAACGACTTCCGCCTCGACAACGTCGTCCTCGATCCGGCCGATCCGCTGAAGGTGATCGGCGTGCTCGACTGGGAGCTGGCCACGATCGGCGACCCGCTGATGGATCTCGGCAGCGGCCTGGCGTACTGGGTGCAGGCCGACGACGACTGGGCCTTCCGGCGGTTCCGCCTGCAGCCGTCGGACGCGCCGGGCATGATCAGCCGGGACGAGATCGTCGACTACTACTGTGCGCAGACCGGGCTGGATCGCGGCAAGTGGGCCTTCTACGAGGTGTTCGGCCTGTTCCGGCTGGCCGTGATCGCGCAGCAGATCTACTACCGCTACCACCACAAGCAGACCCGCAACCCGCGGTTCAAGAACCTCTGGCTCCCGGTCAACCTGCTCGAACGGCGTTGCCGCCAGATCATCCGGAAGGCCTGAATGGGGACCGTCTACCTGATCCGGCACGCGCAGGCGTCGTTCGGCAAGAGCGACTACGACCGGCTCTCCCCGCTCGGTGACCGGCAGGCGGTTCGCCTCGGCGAGACCCTGGCCGAGCGTGGGGTGAAGCCCGATCTCGTGGTCACCGGCGCGATGCAGCGGCATGCGCGGACAGCGTCGCTCGCGCTGACGGCCGCGGGACTGCCGGCCGCGGTCGAGGTCGACGAGGGGTTCAACGAGTTCGACCACGACCAGGTGATCGTCGCGCACAAACCGGCGTACAAGCGGCGGGCGGTCCTGCTCGCGGACCTGGCGCGGACCGGGCATCCGACGCGGGCGTTCCAGGAGATGTTCACCGCCGCGACCGAGCGCTGGACGCGGGGCGGCGACGGGTACACCGAGAGCTTCACCGAGTTCTGCGACCGTTCCGAAGCGGCCGTACGGCGGGTTGCCGCGCGCGCCGGCAAGGGTGAGACCGTACTGGTGTTCACCTCGGGCGGACCGATCGCGGCCGTGGTGGGCCGGCTGTGGTCCGGTGGCGACGAGCTCTGGCTGCGGCTGAACCCGGTGACGATCAACACCGCGATCACCAAGGTGGTGTCCGGGCGCAGCGGGCTGACCGTGGTCAGCTACAACGAGCACGGACATCTCGACGGCACCGACGAACTGACCTACAGATAGGGCAGCGATGCGACGACGCACGATCCTGATCACCGGGGCGAGCTCCGGGCTCGGCGCCGAGATGGCCCGGCAGTTCGCTGCCAAGGGCCACGACCTCGCGCTGACCGCCCGCCGCGAGGACCGATTGGCCGACCTGCGCGACGAGCTGACGAAGGCGCACCCGGACCGGACGGTCGTCGTTCGCCGCCTGGACGTCACCGATCACGCCCAGGTGTTCGCCGTGTTCCACGCGCTCGACACCGAGCTCGGCGGCCTCGACCGGATCATCGTGAACGCCGGGATCGGCAAGGGCACGCCGGTCGGCACCGGCCGGTTCGACGCGAACCTCGAGACCACGATGACCAACTACGTCGCCGCGCTCGCCCAGGCCGAGGCGGCGATGGAGCTGTTCCGGGAGCGGAACGCCGGGCACCTGGTCTTCATCACCTCGGTCGCCGGGGTCCGCGGCCTGCCGCGCTCGCTGACGGCGTACGGCGCGAGCAAGGCGGCGGTCAGCTCGCTGGCCGAGGGGCTGCGGATGGAGCTGCTCGGCAAGCCGATCAAGGTCAGCGCGATCTGCCCGGGCTACGTGAAGTCCGAGCTGAACGACCACGTGAAGCAGACGCCGTTCATCGTCGAGACCGAGGTCGGGGTGCGCGCGATGGTGGCCGCGATCGAGGCGGAGAAGGGCCGCGCCTACGTGCCGGCCTGGCCGTGGGAGCCGTTGGCGAGATTCATGAAGCTCGCGCCGCTGCCGGTGCTGAGGAGGCTGATCTGATGCGTTGGGGACTGACCGTTCCGCTGACCGGCGTACCGCTGCGCGAGCACAAGGCGCTGATCGGCGAGCTGGCCTCGCTCGGATACACCGACCTGTGGTCCGCGGAGGTCGCGGGCGCTGACGCGTTCACGCCGCTGGTGCTCGCCTCGGAGTGGGACGACAAGCTGCGGCTCGGGACGGCCGTCGTACCGGTGCACACGCGGGGGCCTGCCGCGCTGGCGATGAGCGCGGCCGCGCTCGCCGATCTCGCGCCCGGGCGGTTCGTGCTCGGCATCGGGGCGTCGTCGGAGACCATCGTGACCGGGTGGAACGGGATCGCGTACGACCCGCCGCTGGCGCGGACCCGGGACGTGCTGCGGTTCCTGCGGCAGGCGTTCGCCGGAGACAAGGTGGACGGCGAGTTCGAGAGCTTCACCATCCAGCGGTTCCGGCTGGAGAAGGCGCCCGACGTACCGCCGGCGATCATGCTGGCGGCGCTGCGGCCGCAGATGCTGAAGCTGGCCCGGCGGGAAGCCGACGGCGCGATCACCAACTGGCTGTCGGCGGGCGACGTGAAGCAGGTCCGGGCCGAGCTCGGGGACGGCAAGGAGCTGGCGGCCAGGATCTTCGTCTGCGTCACCGAGGACGCCGAGATGGCCCGCAACATCGGGCGCTACCTGATCGCGACGTACCTGACCGTGCCCGGCTACTCCGCCTTCCACGACTGGCTCGGACGCGGCGAGGCGCTCGGTCTGATGCGTGCGGCCTTGGCCGCGGGCGACCGGAACGCGGCGATGGCCGCCGTGCCGGTCGAGGTGATCGACGACCTGGTCGTGCACGGTTCGGCCGACGACTGCCGGGCGAAGATCCAGGCGTACGTCGACAACGGCCTGGACACCCCGATCATCGCCACGCTGCCGACCGGCGACAACCTGCTGGACGCCGCCCGAGCGCTGGCTAGCCGACCGTCGTGACCTGAACGAGCTGCACGCACGGCTTGTCGTCGATCTGAATCACCAGCGAACCCGTTGCGGGCTTGCCCTTCGTGCGCCCGGCCAGTTGGTACACCACGACGGACGGCGTCACGATGACCCGGCCGATCGTCAGGCGGGTCGGCGGCCCGACCAGGGTGCCGATCCGGTCCGGTATGAAGGTCACCGCGCAGGCCAACGCGCCGGCGGCCTGCCGGCGGTCCGCGTTCAGGTGCCCGACGAACGTCCGCGCCACCACGGCCGCCTGCTGCGCCTTGGACAGCGGCGGCTTCGGCTTCACCGTCGGCTTGGTCACCGTCGGCTTGACCACCGAAGGCTTGACCGCTGTGGGCTTCACCGATGGTGGCGCGACGGGCGTGCTGTCCGCCTGCTCGGTTGCCTTCGGCTCCTTGTCGCGACTGCTGGCGAGGTCGTACGCGATGTACCCGGCCGCGCCCACGCAGGCGACGACCACCCCGATCAGCAGCACGATGACCAGCCCGGCCCGGTTCTTCTTCGGCGGCCCGCCGTACGGCGCGTAGTTCAGCGGCGGCGGAGGCGGCGGATAGCTCACGGCTCAGTGTCGCAGCGCGTCACCGCCGGCGGAAGATCCCTGGCGGGCCGGGAGCCGGATGGTGAAGGTGGAGCCGTGGCCGGGCCGGCTGGTGGCGGTGATGGTGCCGCGGTGGGCCTCGACCAGGTGTTTGGTGATGGCCAGGCCGAGGCCGCTGCCGCCGGTGGCGCGGGAGCGGGAGTGCTCGACGCGGTAGAAGCGGTCGAACAGGTGGGGGAGGTGCTCGGGCGCGATACCCGCGCCGTTGTCGGTGACGGTGAGCAGGTAGTCGTCGCCCGTACGGCGGACGCCGACGACGACGCGGCCGCCGTCGGGCGTGTAGCGGATCGCGTTGGAGACCAGGTTGCCGAGGGCCTGCCGGATCCGGGCGCTGTCGACGACCGCGGGGGCGACGCCGTTGGTTGCCGCGGTCAACGTGATGCCGGCCGCGTCGGCGGCCGGGCGGTGGGCGGCGACGACCTGGTCGGCGACCTCGGCCAGGTCACGCGTCGCCGGGTGGATCCGGAGCATGCCGGCGTCGGCCAGCGCGAGGTCCTGGAGGTCGGCGACCAGGTGCTCGAGCAGGCCGGTCTCCTCCAGCAGCGAGGTGACCAGCTCACGGTCGAGCGGTACGACGCCGTCCTCGGAGGCGACCAGGTAGCCCTTGATGTTGGCCAGCGGGGTGCGCAGCTCGTGCGCGACGTCGCTGACCATGGCCTTGCGCTGGTGGTCGTGCTGCTGGATCGACTCGGCCATCGCGTTGAACGCGTGCCCGAGCCGGGCCACCTCGTCCTTGCCCGACACCGGGACGCGCGCCGCGTGGTCGCCGTTCGTCATCCGCTGCGCGGCGCCGGTCAGCGCGAGGATCGGCCGGACCAGGCGCCGGCCGGTGAAGATCATCACGACCGCGGCGATCAGCAGTACGCCGAGCGCGGTCGCCGCCGTCCGCAGCAGCCCCTCGGCGGAGAACACGTTGAACGTGCTCTTCGACCCGAGGTACAGCTTGGCCGTCGGTGCGACGTACGGCGCCAGCGCCTCCGACCGCGCGGTCGTCGAGCACTCGGCGAACCCCGGCGTTGCCGGAGCCTCACGGTCGAGCGGCACGACAGCCCCGAGCCCGTCCTGGGTGGTCAGCTGGTACGGCTCGCCGGCCGCCTTCAGGCAGCTCACGGCCCGTTCGACCTCGTCCGCGTTGACCTGGATCGCCTTCGCGCTCGGTGCGTACAGGCCCGGCGGAACGCACCCGTCGGGCCGCTCCGTGTCGGTCGTGGTGAACGACATCACGGCGACACCGTCCGGGGTCTTGCCGTTCTCGACCATCAGCTGCGGAGCCAGGTCGCCGCCACCGCTGCTCACCGTCGCGTTCACGCCCTGTGCGCGGTAGCACTCGGCCGCCTGCTGGGCGAGCTTCTCGCGGTCGCGCTGCTCCTGCTCGGTCAGGCCCCAGGACTTGTACGGGCCGAACCCTGCCGGGAGTGCGGCCGAGACCGGCTTCGTGACCGACGTCATCGACCGGACCGAGACTCCCGCCACCGCCTGGGCCCGGAGCAGCGCGCCACCACCCTGGCTGCGGGCATCGATCGTTGCCGCCGGCACCGACGGGAGATCCGGTGAGGCGCCGAGCATCTTGGCCGAGTCGGCGATCGCCGAACCGTCCGCGTCGGTCAGCGCGACCCGGCGCCCGGTCTCGTCGGCGAGTTGGTGGACCAGCTTGTCCACACCGTCCCAGGACGCGTGGTCGGAGGCGTAGTCGCTGAGGTCGGCGTAGATCCGGGTGTCCACCTCCAGCTGGGAGATGTTCGTGTCGATCTCGCCCTGCAGCTGCTCGGACGTGCTGTACGTCGCGATCACGGCGGTGGCGATCACCGCGCCGAGCGCGACCGCGAGGGAGAGCCCGAGGAACCGGACCAGGACGCTACGACGCATCGGAGGACACCACCTTGTCGGCCAGCTTGTAGCCCACGCCGTACACCGTGCGCAGGTACTTCGGGTGGCCCGGCGCGGCCTCGATCTTCTTGCGCAGGTTCATCACGTGCACGTCGATGGTCCGGTCGAACACGTAGTGGTCGAAGCCGAACGCGTGCTCCAGCAGCTGCTGCCGGGAGAACGCCCGGCCCGGCGACGCCGCCAGGCAGGCGAGGATCTTGAACTCCGCCGGGGTCGCCTCGACCAGCTCGCCGGCCAGGCGGACCTCGTGCCGGACCGGGTCGATCTCGAGGTCGCCGACCCGGTAGACCTCGCCCTCGGACCGGATCCGGGTCCGCCGCAGCACGGTCCGCACCCGGGCGACCAGCTCGCGCGGGTTGTACGGCTTGGTCAGGTAGTCGTCGGCGCCGAGGTCGAGACCCAGCAGCAGGTCGTCCTCGGTGGAGCGCGCGGTGAGCATGATGATCGGTACGTCGGCGCCGCCGCCCTGGTCGGCCCGGAGGACGCGGCAGACGTCGAGGCCGTCGACCTTCGGCATCATCACGTCGAGCACGAGCAGGTCGGGGCTGCGCCGGCGCGCCTCGTCGATGGCCGCCCGCCCGTCGTGCACCACGACCGTCAGGTGACCCTCGCGCTCGAGGTAGCGCCGGATCAGTTCCGCCTGCTTCCGGTCGTCCTCGGCGACAAGAATCCGGGCTGGCATGGTCTCGACGATGACTGATCATCATGAGAATCCGATGAAGATCGGCTGAGAGCATCGAGTGCTGATCGGTCCTTCACAGGTTCTTCATCGCCGCCCGGCCACTCTCGCTGCCATGAAGAACTCACGCACAGCACTCTCGTTGATCGCCGTCCTGGCCCTGGCCGGCTGCGGGGCGGTCAACTCCCCGGGTGCGGACAAGACACCGGTCGAGAGCGACGACAAGAGCCCGCTCGCGGAGTACATGGGCGAAGGATTCAGCAGCGGCGGTGCCGGCGGGATGATGCGAGTCACCCGGGCCGGCGGCGGTGGCGAGTCGAGCGAGGAGCAGCTGGCCAAGCAGCGCAAGATGGAGGACTCCATCGCGGCCTGCATGAAGACGGCCGGCTTCGAGTACGTCGCGGTGCCGCCGGAGTCGAACGAGAAGTCCAAGTTCAACGACGCCTTCAACCTGCCGCCGGACAAGTTCGCCGAGCAGTACGGCTACGGGATCAGCACGATCGACTGGGCCAAGCCGGACGGCGAGGAGACCGACCCGAACGCCAAGATCCGCAAGGCGCTGTCGCCGAACGCCCAGAAGGCCTACGACAAGGCGCTGAACGGCGAGCTGGCGACCAGTGGCGGCATGGTCCAGGCGGTCCCGGCCGACGGCAAGCGCCCGGCGGCCAAGGACATGGGCTGCCGCGGCAAGGCCGGGGAGGAGGTCTTCGGTAGCGGCGAGGACAGGATGGCCGACTTCAGCAAGTTCGACTCGCTGTTCAAGGACCTGGAGGCGCTGCGCAAGCGGGTCGACAGCGACCAGCGCGTCGTCGACGCGACCAGCGCCTGGACCGACTGCATGGCCGACGCCGGCCACGCCGGGTTCCAGAAGATCGACGACGCCCGCAACCAGGTCTCGAGCAAGCTCGACGAGCTGACCGGCGCGAAGAAGAACCAGCCGCAGAAGGGCGGCCCGTCGGTCGTCATCGGCGCTCCGTCGCTGGACAAGGTCGACGCGGCCAAGCTGGCCGAGCTGCGCAAGTTCGAGATCGAGCTGGCCAAGGCCGATCAGGGCTGCAAGGCCACGACGTACGACGCGAAGTACAAGGAAGCCAGTACCGAGCACGAGAAGGAGTTCGTCGCGCAGCACAAGACCGAGCTCGAGCAGTACCGCGACACGATGGCCGAGCGGTGAGCACGTCACCCAAGTCGCGACGGCGGGTCCTGGTCGGAGTGTCCACGGTGGCGGCGATGTCGCTCGGGGTCGGCGTCGCCGCCGGTAGCCGGATCCAGTCGCCGGAGGACGCGGCCGCGAAGACCGCGCCGCCGAAGGCGTCCCAGATCACGGTACCGGTGGAGAAGAAGGCGCTGGCGAGCAAGGTGGTGGGCCGCGGCGACACGTCGTTCGACGGCGCGGTGAACGTCCGGGTCGAGACCAGCGGGCTGAAGACGCCCGCGGTGGTGACCGGCAAGGTGCCGGCCGTCGGCTCGACGATCAAGGAGGGCAAGGTGCTGCTGGAGATCGCCGGGCGGCCGGTGATCGGGCTGGCCGGCGTCCTGCCGATGTACCGGACGCTCAGTCCGGGCAGCCGTGGGCCGGACGTGCTCCAGCTGGAGCAGACGCTGGACCGGCTCGGGTTCGACCCGGGCACGGTCGACGCGAAGTACGACAGCGGTACGGCGAACGCGGTCGAGCAGCTGTACGAAGCGGCCGGGTACGAGGCGCCGGAGGCCGAGGAGCAGCTGACCCAGGCCGTCGACGGCGCCGACAAGGCGGTCGATCAGGCGAAGAACGCGCTCCGGCAGGCTCAGGCCGCGCTGAAACAGGCCAAGGCGACCCCTGGGAAGAAGGACTTCACGGTCGAGCAG
Source organism: Kribbella italica (assembly GCF_014205135.1). Lineage (NCBI taxonomy): Bacteria > Bacillati > Actinomycetota > Actinomycetes > Propionibacteriales > Kribbellaceae > Kribbella > Kribbella italica. The sequence goes on along the minus strand of NZ_JACHMY010000001.1, from coordinate 6,327,915 downwards.
GGCCAGGTCGACGACGCCGCGGAGAACCTCGACGACGCGCGGGACGAGCTCGAGGACGCGGAGTTCAAGGCCGGTACGCCGTTGCCGGTCTCCGAGGTGGTGTTCGTGAAGTCGCTGCCGCGCCGGGTCGACGACGTGAAGGTCGAGCGCGGCGGTGTGGTCAACGGCGTGGTGATGTCGGTCAGCGGCGCGTCCTTGGTGGTCACGGTGAAGGTCGACGCGCAGACCAAGGAGCAGCTGAAGACCGGGATGGCCGCGAGCTTCGATCTCGGCGACGGCACGATCATCGCCGCGACCGTCCGGCGGATCAGTCGCAACGCCGACCAGTACGACGTGGTGGTGGCGCCGAAGTCGCTGACCGCGGCGCAGCTGGAACGGCTGCGGGAGGCGAACGTGCGGGTGACGATCCCGGTGAAGAGCACGAAGGGCAAGGTGCTCGCCGTACCGGTGGCCGCGCTGTCGGCCGGGTCGGACGGCTCGTCGCGGGTCGAGGTGCTGCGCGACGGGAAGGTCGGGCTGATCCCGGTCAAGGTCGGGCTGTCGGCGGACGGGTTCGCCGAGGTCACCGCGACCGGCGACGCCAAGCTGACCGAAGGCGACCAAGTGGTGGTGGGCACATGACGGCCACGGCGGTCGCACTCCCTGCTCCGGTGGTGGAAATGATCGGGGTCCGCCGCTTCTTTCCCGGGCCGCCGGAGGTGCGGGCGATCAAAGGGATCGACCTGACGATTCGCGAGGGAGAGTATCTGTCGATCGTCGGGCCTTCCGGCTCCGGCAAGTCGACCCTCCTTCATCTGCTGGGTCTGCTCGACAACCCGAGCGACGGGGTCTACCGGCTCGACGGGGTGGACACGTCCAGCCTGCGCGAACGCCGGCGCGCTGTCCTCCGTGGGGAACGGATCGGCTTCGTCTTCCAGTCCTTCCACCTGCTCGACCACCGGACCGTGCTGGAGAACGTCGCGCTCTCGATGGTGTACGTCGGGGTGCCGCGCCGCGAACGGATGGCCCGCGCCCGCGTCGCCCTGGAACGCGTCGGGCTCGCGCACCGGATGGAGTTCGGCCCGCGCACGCTCTCGGGTGGAGAACGCCAGCGCGTCGCGATCGCCCGCGCCCTGGTCGCCGAGCCGAGCCTCTTGCTCGCCGACGAGCCGACCGGAAACCTCGACACCGCCAACGCGGAAGCGATCCTCGAGGTCTTCGACGAACTGCACGCCGAGGGCATGACGCTCGCCGTCATCACCCACGACGACCACGTCAGCCGACGCGCCCAGCGCCAGGTCCGCATCGTCGACGGAACCCTCCAGTGGTAACCCCCAGAACCGGCCCCCCGGATCCCGCCGGCGGGCCGTCCACTTCCCGGAAAAGATTGAGAAGGAGAAAGAAGCGCCTGACCGGAGGTCCTGCTCTCAGAGATCTGTTGGATGAAGCATTGGCAGGTGTTTCCGCTCGTCCGACTCGTCTGGTCCTCACCACTCTCGGCACTGTCCTTGGAATCGCTGCCCTCGTGGGGACCGTAGGCCTCGGCCAGACAGCAGCCGGCCAGATCACCCAGCGCTTCGACCTCGCGGCCGCCACCCGCGTCGTCGTACAGCCCGACGACAAAGCCGAAGGTGAAGCAGCAACCCAACTGCCCTGGGACGCACCAGAGCGGATCAAGCGACTCAACGGCGTAGAAGCAGCAGGCCTGTTCAGCATGCTCGACGTCGGTGACGACCTGGTGCGCAGCGTCGCGGGCATCGGCAAGGACGGCTATGCCCTGCAGGTGATGGCCGGATCCGCCGGGCTCTTCGACGCCGTGCGATCCCAGCTCCGCACCGGAAGGTTCTTCGACGCCGGCCACGACACCCGCGCCGACAAGGTCGTTGTCCTCGGCAAGCATGCCGCCGAGAAGCTCGGTATCAACCGGGTCGACTCCCAGCCGGCCGTGTTCATCGGCGACCAGGCGTACACCGTGATCGGCATCCTGGACGGCGTCTCCGGCCGGGCCGAGCTGCTCGACGGCGTGATCATGCCGAACGGCGCGGCGAAGACGGCGTACGACCTGGAGTCTCCGGACGCGCTGGAGATCAAGACCCAGGTCGGCGCGGCCCAGCTGATCGCCGGTCAGGCCCCCGTCGCCATCGACCCGAACAACCCGAGCGCGCTCAAGGTCGACGCCCCGCCGGTCCAGGGCGGCGTCCGCAAGGGCGTCGAGTCCGACCTGAACGCCCTGTTCCTGCTGCTCGGCGCGGTCGCTCTGCTCGTCGGCGGCCTCGGCATCGCGAACGTCACGCTGCTCTCGGTGCTCGAACGCGTCTCCGAGATCGGCCTGCGCCGCGCCCTCGGCGCCGCGCGAAGACACGTGGCCGGGCAGTTCCTGGTCGAGAGCGTGATCGTCGGCTTCCTCGGCGGCCTGCTCGGTACGGCGGTCGGCGTACTGCTCACGATCGGCGTCTCGTGGGGCCGGGACTGGACACCGATCCTCAGTACGTCGCTGGCGCTCGGATCGCCGCTACTGGGCGCCCTGATCGGGCTGCTCGCCGGCACCTACCCGGCCTGGAAGGCCTCCGCCATCGAGCCGATCACCGCGCTGCGGGGCGCTTAGCCGGGCGTAGCCGAAGGCGCTCACCAGGAAGCCGAGCACGATGAAGAACAGCACCGGGTACGACTTCCCGTCGTCGGGCAGGATCAGCGCGCCGAGCGCGGCCGCTGACACCTGCCCGACGTTGAAGATCATGTCGTACAGCGAGAACACGCGCCCGCGGTAGACATCGTCGACCTGCGTCTGCACGAGGGTGTCGACGCTGATCTTCACGCCCTGTGCGCAGAACCCGGTGAGGAACCCGGCGACCACGATCGCCGGCTGCGTGTAGAGCCCGCCGGGGAACGCGGTGACCACCGCGGCGGCGACGAACAGCACAGTGATCCAACGGCGCAACGTCATCACCCGAGTCGCCCACGGCGTGACCAGGGCAGCGAGGAACAGCCCGGCGCCGACGGACCCGGTCGCCAGCGCGAGCGCGCCGAACGCCTGGTCGAGCTGGTCGGGACCGTAGAACTCGTTGCGGTAGAGCAGGATCATCGCGACCGTGACGAGCCCGAAGAAGAAGCGCAGCGACCCGATCGCGGCCAGGCCGAGCGCGGCCTGCCGGCGTTCGCGCAGGTGCTTGCCGCCGTCGACCAGACCCCTGGCGATACTGCGGACGGCCTCGACCACACCGGGCTCGTCGCCGCTGAGCTCGGGGCCGAGCTGGTTGCGGCCGAGCCGCAACGCGAGCAGCGCCGCGGCGAGATACACGGCGGACGTCGTACCGAGCACGGCCAGGTCGGAGTCGAGCAGCAGCTTCACGCCCGCGCCGGCGCCACCGCCGATCAGGAAGGACGCCGTACCGGAGGTGGGCGTGACCGCGTTGGCCATCACCAGCTCGTCGGCGTCGACCACGTGGGGGAGCCCGGCCGAGAGCCCGGACAGCAGGAACCGGTTGACGCCCAGCGTCAGCAGGACGGCCAGGTAGAACGGCACGCCCGCGTTGCCGACCGCAACGATCGCGCCGACGACGAGGACCAGAGCGGCGCGGGTGACGTTCGCGCCGAAGAGGATCTGCCGCCGTGACCACCGATCCAGCAGGACGCCGGTGAACGGCCCGAGGACCGAGTAGGGCAGCAGGGCCACCGCGAACAGGCCCGCGATCGCCGCCGCGTCCGGCGCGCGTTCGGGCGAGAACAGCACGTACGACGCGAGCGCGACCTGGAACACGCCGTCGCCGAACTGCGAGCTGAGCCGGACGGCGAACAACCGCCGGAAGTCACCCCGCCGCAGCAGCCTGCCCAGATCCCGGATGAACTGCACGCCTGCACTGTAGTTCTACCGGTGCGCGAGCCTCTCCGCCGCGGTCGCGCCGCGACGGTTGACCGGGACGACGCCGGAGACCTGGCCGAGCCCGAGCAGCGGCATGTTGCCGTAGATCGTCTCGAACTGCCCGGCCGGCACGGCGTACGTCTCGTGCCAGATCCCGACGGTGCTGCCCTGGTAGGCGTGCTGGTAGAACTCGGTCCAGGCCGGGCGGTGGGTGCGCCGCGCGTCGTTCGCGAACGCCTGCAGCTTCTCGGTCGACTCCCAGTACTGGATCATCGTGACGCTGCGCAGACTCGGGAACGAGCGGAAGCCGAGCAGACCGCTGTCCGGGTCGGCCGTCAGCTCCCGCAGCATCGGCCCCATCGCCTTCGCGACCGGCAGTCACTGCCGCCAGGCGCGCAGCTTGTTCACCCGCATCCCGATCAGGAAGACCACCAGGTCCCCGTCGTACGCGGCGGTCTGTCGTCCCTCGATCATCGACGTCTCCTTTTTTGGATAGTGCGACTCCCTAATATTGGAGAGTGATACTCTCCAAAAGTCAAGAGGAGGCGAGATGTGGATCGCGGAGCTGTCCCGGCGGACCGACGTCCCGGTGGCGACGATCAAGTACTACCTGCGCGAGGGCCTGCTGGCGCCGGGCGAGTCGGTCGGCGCGACCAGGAGCCGGTACGACGAGACGCACGTCCGCCGGTTGCGGCTGATCCGCGCGCTGGTCGAGTCGGGCGGTCTGTCGCTGGCTCGCGTCCGGGGTGTGCTCGCCGAGGTGGACGAGGAGTCCCGCGAGCTGCACGACGTACTCGGCGCGGCGCACGGCGCGCTGATCCCGGACGACCTGACGGCGACCATCGAGTCGCGGCTCCGGGTCGACGACCTCGTCGCTTCCCGTGACTGGCGCGTGGCCCCGGAGTCGCACGACCGCGTGCTCCTCGCGGGGGCGCTCGACGCGCTGGCGAAGGTCGGCTACCACCTGGACGAGGACCTGCTGGAGACGTACGCCGCCGCCGCGGCCGAGATCGCCGACGCCGAGGTGGCACGCCTCCCGTCGGGGGACGGGGACCGGCAGGAGACGGTGGAATCGACCGTGCTGCTCACCGCGCTGGGCGGCCCGGTGCTGCTCGCCCTCCGGCGGTTGGCTCAGCAGAGCGCGTCGGCCCGCCGGTACGGCAGCTCACACCTACCCGGGTGAGGTGTGCACCAAGAGCAGGAACGTGCGGGCGTAGCTCAGGTCGTCCTTCGGTCGCGGCCAGTCCAGCTCCGCGAGCGCCGCGCTCGCGGTCTCGTGCGCCTCGCCGTTGACCCTGACCTCGGCGGCTTCGGAGCCTTCGCGACCGCCGAAGACGATCTTGAGGCCGACCAGTTGACCGCCGGTGAGCTCGAGGTCCTTCGTCAGCACGGGCGCGAGAGCGGGCGCGAGCGGGTGATCGAGCGCCCAGAGCTGCACGGCCTCCCGCTCCTGACCGCTGCCCCAGCCGACGATGCCGCCGTGGATCAGGTGCCAGCCGGGGAAACCGCGCGGGTCGTCGGCGCCGAAGTGCCCGGCGAAGGACCCGTCCTGGACGAGCAGCTCGAAGACCGCGCTGCCCGTCGTGTCGAGCCAGGTGCCGATCGCCCGGTCGACCGACTCCTCGACCGTGCCGCCGTAGCCCACCACGCAGTCGGTCAGCGTGGTGGTGTCAGGCCGCTCGAGGTTGAGGACGAAGTTCAGGTCGAGGTGGGCGGGGTCGCCGGCGTGGTCCTCGCCGAGCGTGACGCCGACCGTGCCGGGACCGCGGACGAGGTCGCCTTCGACGTGCCATTCCCGCTGCGACGCCGCCGCGAGTCGCGCGGCGAGCTTGTCGAGGATCACCGCGTCCGGCAGCCGATCAGTCATGCGGCGACCCTAGTACGTCGTACCGGGAGCACCGCCGTACGACGTACTCAGCTCCCCGCGCGGGCGGCCAGCCGATCCCGCAGCCGGTCGCGCTGCTCGACGAACTTGGTCGCCTGCGCGTCCAGCCCGGCCATGAACTCGGCCAGCTCGTCGCGCGCCTTGGCGCCGTCGCCGCTCAGGTCGTCGCGGTCGAACACCTTCCAGTTGCGCAGGATCGGCGCGACCACCTCGTCGTGGTGCAGCCGCAGGTCGTAGATGCCGGCCTTCGCGATCGTCACCGAGTTGCGCGCGAAACCCTCCATCGTCGCCCCGGGCATGGAGAAGTCGGTGACCTCGTTGGTGACGGCCCGCATCGTCTCGTTCGGCGCCAGCTCGAAGGCGGCGGCGACCAGGTTGCGGTAGAAGATCATGTGCAGGTTCTCGTCGGTCGCGATCCGGGCCAGCAGCTGGTCCGCGATCGGGTCGCCGGTCGCCTTGCCGGTGTTGCGGTGCGAGACGCGGGTGGCCAGCTCCTGGAAGCTGACGTACGCGATCGCCTCCAGCATGTTCTTGTCGACCTCGTGCCCGACGGTCATGTGCGCCATCCGGGCGACCTCGAGCTCGACCGGGTCCACCCCGCGCGTCACCACCAGGTAGTCACGCAGCGCGATCCCGTGCCGGCCCTCCTCGGCGGTCCAGCGCCCGACCCACGTCCCCCAGGCGCCGTCCAGCCCGAACTGGGTGGCGATCTCGCGGTGGTACGACGGCAGGTTGTCCTCGGTCAGCAGGTTGGTGATCATCGCGACCTTGGCCACCGGGTCGAGCCGGGACTGCTCGGGGTCCCAGTCCTCGCCCCCGAGGAAGGCGAAGTCGCGGCCCTCGCTCCACGGCACGTAGTCGTGCGGGTTCCAGTTCTTGGTGATCGCCAGGTGCCGCTCGAGATTCTCCTCGACGACAGGTTCCAGCTCGTGCAGCAGGTTCGTCACCAGCTTGTCGGACACCGAGGGTTCCCTTCGTCGGCGGATTCCCCCCACCCTACGGCACCGTAAGTTACGCAACCGTAGGTACGGCGCGGCTGCGCTCTTGGCGTCGACTTCGTCGCCGCGGGTTTTGGGGCTTGATCTCCCGCTCTTCCCTCGTCGGTCGGTCGCTGCGCTCCCTCCCTCCTCAGTCCAGAGCGGGAGGCCCCAAAACCTTGAGGGACTCCTGGATCGGACGTGCATCGTCGGAGAACTGACAGAGGGCGGCCCTATTCTGAGTTGGTGGATCGGACCACTTTCCCGCACTTCCACGCGATCACCACGCGCTGGAAGGACAACGACGTGTACGGGCACGTCAACAACGTCGAGTACTACAGCTTCTTCGACACCGTGATCAACGAGTTCCTGATCCGGGCCGGCCGGCTCGACATCCACGGCGGCCCGGTGATCGGGCTGTGCGTGGAGTCGCAGTGCACGTTCAAGGCGTCGCTGGCCTTCCCGGACACCGTCGACGCCGGGTTGCGGGTCGCCAAGCTGGGGAACTCGAGCGTCACCTACGAGATCGGGCTGTTCCGCTCAGGCGACTCCGCGGCGGCTGCGATCGGCCGCTTCGTGCACGTGTTCGTCGACCGCGAGCACCGCCGCCCGGTCCCGTTGCCCGACGAGCTGCGCACCGCGCTGGAGGGGATCGCCTGATGATCGTCCAGGGCGCCGTACTGCGGGAGATGGGCCTGCCCCAGCCGTACGCCGAGTCGCGGCCGCTGCGGATCGAATCGTTGGAGCTGGGTGACCCCGGTCCGGGAGAGCTGCTGGTCCGGGTCCGCGCCGCGGGCCTGTGTCACTCCGACCTGTCGGTGATCGACGGCTCCCGCCCGCGGGTGATGCCGATGCTGCTCGGCCACGAGGCGACCGGCGAGGTCGTCCGCTCGGAGTCGCCCGAGTACGCGCCGGGGGACACCGTCGGGTTCGCCTTCGTGCCGGCCTGCGGGATCTGCGGGCCTTGTGCGGAAGGGCGCGCGGCGCTGTGCGAGCCGGGCGCCGCGGCCAACACGGCAGGCACTCTGCTCGGCGGGCCGCAGCGGCTGGACGGCGTACATCATCATCTGGGGGTCTCCGGATTCGCCGACCACGCGGTGGTCTCGGCCCGCTCGGCGGTCAAGATCGATCCGTCGCTCCCGCCGGAGATCGCGGCGCTGTTCGGCTGCGCGGTGATGACCGGCGTCGGCGCGGTCGTCAACACCGCGCGGGTCCAGCCGGGGCAGAGCGCGGCCGTGTTCGGCCTCGGCGGGGTTGGCCTGTCGGCGTTGCTGGGCGCCGTACTGGCCGGTGCGCACCCGATTGTCGCGGTCGACGTCGTACCGTCGAAGCTCGCGCTCGCACTGGAGCTCGGCGCCACCGCCGCGATCGATGCCCGAGGCAATGATGTCGTGGAGCAGGTGAAGGAGGCGACGGCCGGCGGCGCGCAGTACGCCTTCGAGACCGTCGGCAGCGCCGCTGTCCTGACCCAGGCGTACGACGCGACGCGGCGCGGCGGCACCACGGTGACCGTCGGGCTCCCGCACCCGTCCCAGCTGTTGAGCATCCCGGCGGTGTCGCTGGTCGCCGAGGAGCGCACGCTCAAGGGTTCGTACCTGGGCTCGGCCGTGCCCAGCCGGGACATTCCGCGCTACATCGCGCTGTACCTGGCCGGTCGGCTCCCGGTCGACAAGCTGCTCACCTCGACGGTCGCTCTCGGCGACCTCAACGAGGCGTTCGACCAGCTCGCGGCCGGTACGACGATCCGCCAGGTCCTCGTGCTCTGATCCTGGCCGGAGTGCCGAGAAAGGTTAATTCCGCGTCAGAACCATGTACAGCGCGGCAACCCTTCAGGCAGGCTACGCACCGTGCGGAGACGCCCACCGCACGTGAGGCAGGGACCGTTCGTCGCGCCGCCCCGCGCGTGAACGGTGCCCGAGGAGTCCCTGAGGAGGACCCCCATGCAGAGCAGGATCCGCCGTACCGGCGCTCTCGTCGGAGCCGGAGCCGTTGTCTTCGGAGCACTGGCCGTCGTGGCCGGCAACCAGGCCGACGCGCAGCAGCCCGGCCCCGCCCCACTGGACCAGGTGATCGGTGAGCAGCTGCAGGGCAAGGCCGCGCTGGGCAAGCTCCAGCCGCGCCTGGCCGAGCTGGCCGAGCGCAACGGGATCGCCGAGCAGAAGCTCCAGGAGATCCTGGCCACCGACAAGACCAGCTGGCTGGACAAGACCGGCAAGCTCTTCTACCGCGAGCCCGCGGCGACCAAGGCCGAGCTGGCCAAGTCGACCGCCTCGCCGCGCTGGGCCAAGACCCCGGTGCGTTCCGCCGTCGCCGCCGGGCCGGCGTTCGAGCTGCACAGCAAGCCCGGCTCGAACCGCGTGGTCTACCTGGACTTCGACGGGCACACGATCACCGGCACCGCCTGGAACACCGGCGGCAAGCCGACCACGGTCAACGTCGGCGCGTACGACACCGACGGCAACACGAGCAACTGGAGCACTGCGGAGCAGGACGTCGTACGGGATGTGTGGGCGCGGATCGCCGAGGACTACGCGCCGTTCGACGTCGACGTGACGACACAGGCGCCGGCAGAGTCGGCGATCACGCGCTCTGGGTCTTCCGACCAGCAGTACGGCACGCGCGTGCTGATCGACCCGGGCACCTGGTACCAGTCCGGCTGTGGCTGCGGCGGTGTCGCGTACGTCGGCGTGTACGACGAGGCGAGCCGGCACGCGTACTACCAGCCGGCGCTGGTCTTCACCAAGGGCGTCGGCACCGGCGCGAAGAACATCGCCGAAGCGGCGTCGCACGAGGCCGGCCACAACATCGGGCTGAGCCACGACGGCACCGCGTCGGTCGGGTACTACCAGGGCCACGGGGCCTGGGCCCCGATCATGGGCGTCGGCTACTCCAAGGCGATCAGCCAGTGGAGCAAGGGCGAGTACTCCGGTGCGAACAACAAGGAGGACGACTTCGCCGTCGCCGGCCAGAACGGTCTCGCGCTGCGCGCCGACGACCACGGCAACGACACCGCGAACGCGACCACGCTCGCCGTCGGCGCCACCGTGTCCGGTGTCTACGCCAACGACAGTGACGTCGACGTCTTCCGCCTGTCCAACCTCGCCGCCGGCCGCTACACCTTCGCCGCCAACGGCGCCGCCAACGGCGCCGCCAACGGCGCCGCCAAGGGCGCGGACCTGGACGTCAAGCTCCAGCTGCTGAACTCGGCCGGCGCGGTCGTCGCCACCGCCGACCCGGCGTCGGGTCAGACCAACGCCGCTACGCCGACCGGGTTGAGCGCTTCGCTCACGCAGCAGGTCGCGGCCGGCACGTACTACCTGCGGGTCGACAACGTCGGCTACGGCAACCCGCTGAACACCGGCTACTCGACGTACGGCAGCCGCGGCGCGTACTCGGTGCGCGTCACCGCCGGCTGATTCGCTGTGACTCCCGGGGCGTCCTTCTTCTGGTGAAGGGGCGCCCCGGGCCCGCGGGGGCACTGGGGGGAATCCTTGAGGAGGATTCCGGATGTTTCGTCGTACTGGCGCGTTGGCGGTTGCAGGAGCTGTTGTCTTCGGGGCCTTGGCGGTCGTCGCCGGGAACCAGGCCGAGGCCGATCCTGGGCCGGATGTGAAATCCGTTGCCCAGCGCAACGGACTGAGCGAGCAGAAGGTCCGCGAGACGCTCGCCGACACCACCAGCCGGCTCGATGCGACCGGCCGGCTGTTCTTCCGTGAACCCAGCCTGACGCCTGAGCAGAAGGCCGAGCCCGCGTCGCCGCGCTGGGCCAAGGCGTCGGTTGCCGCCGCCGAGGGACCGGCGTTCGAGCTGCACAGCAAGGCCGGCGCGAACCGGGTGATCTACCTCGACTTCGACGGCCACAGCATCACTGGCACCGCGTGGAACGCGGACAAGGGCATCGACCCGGTCGACGTCACGCCGTACGACACCGACGGCAACCCCGCGGTCTTCAGTACGGCGGAGCAGGACGTCGTCCACGAGGTCTGGGCCCGCGTCGCCGAGGACTACGCGGCGTTCGACGTCGACGTCACCACGCAGGAACCGCCGCAGGACGCGATCAACCGCTCGGACGCGTCGGACGAGCAGTACGGCACACGGGTCCTGATCGATCCCGACACCTGGTACCAGTCCGGCTGCGGCTGTGGCGGCGTCGCCTACATCGGCGTGTACGACGCGGCGAGCCAGCACGACTACTACCAACCCGCCCTGGTCTTCACCAAGGGCGTCGGCACCGGCGCGAAGAACCTCGCCGAAGCCGCCTCCCACGAAGCGGGCCACAACGTCGGCCTGGGCCACGACGGCACCGCCTCGGTCGGCTACTACGAAGGCCACGGCGCCTGGGCCCCGATCATGGGCGTCGGCTACTACCGAGCCATCAGCCAGTGGAGCAAGGGCGAGTACGCCGGCGCCAACAACACCGAGGACGACTACGCCGTCATCACCTCCCACGGCCTCCCCCTCCGCCCCGACGACCACGCCGACACCACGGAGAACGCGTCGCCACTGACCATCGGCACGCCTGCCCCCGGCGTAGTCACCACCGAAACCGACACCGACGTCTTCCGCGTCGACATCACAACAGCCGGCACCTACACAGCCACCACCACCCCAGCCCCCACCGGCGCCAACCTGGACCTCCAACTAGACCTCCTGGACGCCACCGGCACCCTCCTCACCTCCGCCAACCCCGCCTCCGGCCAATCCAACGCCGGCACCCCCACCGGCCTGGACGCCACCGTCAGCACCCAACTCCAGCCCGGCACCTACTACCTACGCCTGGACAACGTCGGCAACGCCGACCCCACCACCGGCTACTCCACCTACGGCAGCCGAGGCGCGTACACGATCACCATCAACCCCACCTGACCCCAGCCCCGCCTCGCTGCGGCACCCGGCCCACCCCCGGGCCCGGCCAGCTTCGGCACCAAGCCCACCGGGGCACCCGGCCACCGCGGCACCCGGCCAACCCAGGCCCCCGGCCACTGCGACACCCAGCCCACCCCGGCACTCGGCCCACCCCGGCCTCCTGCTCGCTGCGGCACCCGGCCGCCGCGGCAACCACTCGGGCGACCGCCACCACCCACCCTGGCCGCCACCTGAGTCACACGCCCATTCCACGCACCACCCAACACCCGGCTACCTACCCCGCACCGCACCCGGCTGCGCACTCCCACCGCGCCCCAGGTGCCAACTCGCATCGCCCAGGTGCCTACCCACACCCCGCCCGGTTGCCTGCTCCACCGCACCCAGGTGCCTACCCACACCGCCGCACCTCAGCGACCTGCCCCGCCGCACCCAGCAATCCCGCCGCCCTCAACCACCTAATCCGTACCGCCCCCGTCCCCTCGCTCCTCCCGAACCCCTGCGACTGGCCACCTCTGGCGGACCAACCACCGCAGGCCGCCTCGTCCCCCGAGCCCGTGCTCGGGGGACGAGGTGTTTCGGCCGGCGGACAGCAGGCACCGCGGCGCCGAGTCGGTCGACAGGGCTTGAGCAGCCGCTGGGCAGCGACCCGCATCACCCCCAGCGCGCGGCCGCCCAGGTGCGAGGCTGCGCCCACACCGTCCGAACGCGACGACCTGCCTGCTCAACCTGATCAAGCACCCGCGCAGAACAGACGCCCGGCAACCACGCTGAAGCTCACCACCTCGGCTACAGCGAGGCCCACGCGAGCACCGCGCGGGCAGCACCGGGCGACCAGCACCGGGCGGGCACCCACCGGGCGGGCACCCACCCGGGCGGACACCACCGGGGCCGGGTGTCGGTGCGGGTGCGCTCGCCCGGTGCTGCGCCCTTGGTGCTGTGCGCCCGGAGTCTCCGGCTCCGGTCGACCGTCCGTTCGACCAGCTCGAGACCGCCGGGGAGGCGGTGCCAAAACCGCCGAGGAGCAGCGCGGTGCGAAGCCGCCAAGGAACGGGAGCCGTTCGGCGCGGGCGTCGCCTGGCTCCCGACCAGCGTGCTGCTGGCCGCGGAAGGCCGGACCAGACTGAGCCGCTGGGGGCGCCGGATCTCCGTCGAGTCGACCGTTCGTACGGGCGGTGGTTCAGTGGGTTGCCGGAAGGGCATGGTCCTCGCCGGGTGGTCCGCGGTGGCGCGGTGCCCGGGCGGTGCGGTCGTCTAGCGGATTCCGAACGGGGGTTGGGATGCAGTTCACCGAGGTCCACGGAGTGCGGATGGCCTGGCGCGAGGTCGGGTCCGGGCCGCCGGTTGTTTTTCTGCATGGCAATCCAACCTCCTCCTACCTGTGGCGAAACGTGCTTGATCGGGTGGCGCAGCACGGGCGGTGCATCGCGCCGGACCTGGTGGGAATGGGGGCGTCGGGCAAGCTCCCGGACTCCGGGCCGGGGCGGTACCGGCTGGTCGAGCACCGGGAGTACCTGGACGCCCTGTTGTCCGCGCTGGGGGTCGAGAAGGACGTGGTGTTCATAGGACACGACTGGGGTTCCGTCCTGGGCATCGACTGGTGTCGCCGGCATCCGGACGCGGTGCGTGGGATCGCCTACTTGGAGACGCTGGCAGCCCCGGTCGCGGCGGACAGTGAGAACGCGCCCGACCCCGAGCTGTTCGGCCCGCTGCGCGGTCCGGCCGGTGAGACCCTCGTGCTCGACGACAACTTCTTCGTCGAGAAGGTCCTCCCAGCCGGCATCCAGCGCACCCTCGCACCGGACGAGATGGCCGCCTACCGAACGCCGTACGAGCAGCCCGGCGAATCCCGCCGCCCGACCCTGACCTGGGCGCGAGAGATACCGATGGACGGCGACCCAGCCGACGTCGCCGAGATCGTCGCCAGGAACGCCGAGTGGATGGCCACCTCCCCGATCCCGAAGCTGTTCGTGAACGGAGACCCAGGCGCCCTCCTGACCGGCCCACTCCGCACCCTGTGCCGCCAATGGCCGAACCAGCACGAAGTCACCGTCCCCGGCCTCCACTTCCTGCCAGAAGACTCCCCCCACCAACTAGCCACCGCCCTCAACCACTGGCTAACCACCCTCACCCCCGCCTAACCACCGCCAGCCCTGGCTACAGCACCCGCCGCCACCACCGCCACCACCGCGGCCACCGCCACCACCGCGACCACCGCGGCCAAGGCGACCACCCGGCGACCGCGACCACCCGGCCACCGCGACCACCCGGCCACCGCGGCCACCGCGACCACCGCCACCACGGCGGCCACCGCCACCACCCGGCGACCGCGGCCACCGCCGCAGACCGCCGCAGACCGCCACGGAGTCCCCGTGGCCCCCGACCGCCGGCTGCCTTGAAGCGGTGGAGGAGGCGGCTGCGGAGGCGCCGCCAGCTGACCGTGGTGCCCGTCGCCGCCGGGGGCTTTGCTGCTGTCGCCAGGGTCCTCGCCGCTCGCGGACCAGCTGTCCCCGCCGAGTTCCCGCAGAGCGCTCGGAGTGCTGCCTACCTGATGTGGCGGAGCAGTCGGCTGTGGAGGAGCTGCACCAACCGACCCTCGTGCGCGTCCGCCGGCGCCACCTCCGTCGTTGCTGATGCCGCCACGGTTTCCCGCCGAGCGCATCGCCACAGCTGTCACCGCTGAGTCCCCGCGGAGCGAGGTCTCGTCGCCGAGCACGAGCTAGGCCGGGTGCAGAAGCTGTTCGCTGAACGCCTGGCGCGCGGCGGCGAGCTCGGACCGCCGACTCTCCTGACGCGGTGGGGCAGGTGGCTGTTGAGGCGCGGCACCATCCGACCGTGGTGGCGTCTGCCGACGCCACAGCCGCATCTCCTGCTGTCACTACAGCCCTTCGTTGCTCGCTTTGGCACGGCTTTCACCGCCGACGGTGCCATCGGCGAGTCCCTGTGGAGCGCCTGGCTGCCTGGCGCGGTGGAGCAGGCGGGTGCGGAGGCGCGGCAGCACTCGACGGTGGTGCGCGTCTGCGCACGCCACTCCGGTTCCCGCTAGGTCGCCCGGATGCCAGCTGACCCGACGAGCGGCTGCGGAGGCCGGTCGACGGGAGCCAGACCTCGGCGGGTCAGGGGGCGGAGGGTCAGCGACTAGGCGGATCAAAGGGGTAGGCGGCAGCGGGGCTAGCGGCGAGTCAGTCGGTGAGCGGGACAGGGGGTCAACAGGTCAGCGGGTCAGGGGCCGGCGTGTGAGCGGGTCTGGGGTCAGCGGGCGAGTGGGTCAGCGGGTTAGCTCGAAGGTGTCGTCGGGGGATTGGGGAGTGCGGGTCAGTTCGGTGGTGTTGGTGGGGGACTGTGGTGGGCGGGATTGCGTGGGGCGGGCGAAGACCTTGGCCAGGTGTTCCAGGTGGTGGTCGAGGGTGGTGAGTGCGGTGTGGAGGGTGGCGTGGGAGCGGTGGGCGGCCAGGGCCTGGGGAGCGTGGAGGAGGATTTCCAGGGACTGGAAGGCGTTGCGGAGGTGGGATTCCAGGTCGTGGCGGATCTCGGGCTCCTCGGTGTAGGGGACCAGACGGGGGAGGGTGGTGGAGCGGTAGAGGATCTCGGTGACCAGGGGCCACTGGCCTTCGGTGGTTTGGCGGTTGAGGAGGGTGAGGGTGCTGCCGGGTGGGTGGTGTCCGCGGTCGTCGAGGTGGGACGTCAGTGCGAGGGTGGCGGGGACATAGGCCTGGTACGACGGACGAGTGGACACCCCGCCGATGCCGGGAGCGTGGTGGGGGATGGACAGAAGGCGTAGGTAGGCGTCCAAGTGGGTGTGGGACCAGGCTTCGGCGATGCCTTCCTCCAAGGCCTGGGCGCCGGGCGCACGGAAGGCGGCGCGGGCGGCCTCCTGGGTGGAGCCGTGGGGGCCCAGGAAGTGGGACTGCTCGTGGAGGAGCGTCAACAAGGCGTCGCGGTACCGGGCGAGGGTGGTCGTGGGGCGGGACTGACCCGCTCGGGCGTAGAGGTCGTGCAGCGGGGCGAGGATGAACTCGCGGTCGAGGTGCAGCGTGCCGTCCCAGTGGGCCAGGCCGAGGATGCCGTCGCCGGCTTCGACGATCTGGCCGTTCCAGGCGGAGCGGTCGGCGCCGGAGAGCGACAGTGCGGCTTGGGCGTGCTGGGTGAGCAGCTCGGCGAGGGTGTGGGGAGCGGCGAAGGGGATGACGCGGCCGGTGTTGTGCTGCTGCAGCGCCGACTGGATCGGGTCGGTCATGGGCGGATCGCCGTGGCGAGGCGGACCAGAGCGTCGGCCGAGCGGTGCAGGTTGGTGCGTTCGTTCGGGTCTTCGCAGGTCTCGGCACGGCGGCGGAGCTCGGTGATCAGCCACTCGGTGCGGGCCAGGCGGTCGCCGTACGGCTCGTTGGTCTCCATGGGGGTCCTTCCGGGCGAGGTGAGGTCTCGCCAGGGAAGGTATGGAGAAAGGGCCGCGATTCAGCGGCGAGTTACGAGGCTGTGGACAAAGAGGTCAGCGCGAGTGCTCGAGCCCGTCGGCGAGGATCGCCAGCGGCTCGGTCATCTTCAGCAGCGTGAACCGCTCACCCGGATCCTCGACCCGGTCCGCCAGCGTGCGGATCTTCTTGATCGCGCGCTGGGCCAGTTTGATCCGCTCGGTGACCGGACCGTCCGCGGCGTTCGCCTCGGCCGTCAGCGCGGACGCCTCCTGGAAGGCCTTCTCGTACGCCGGGGAGGCCGGCGGCGGCGTGTTGCGCCGGACCATCTCGAGCAGATCGGTGAGCGAGGCCAGGTCGGACGCCGCCTCCTCCCGCTCGGAGCGCAGCTCCACCTGGTCGGCCAGCACCGCCAGACGGCCTACTTCGGCGGCCAAACCATCCACGTCCAGCCGTGCGTCGAGGCACGCCTGCTGGACGGCGTCATACGCAGAGCGGAACTCGTCGTACCTCACAGTGAACAAACCTAGGGCACAACGGGCCCGCGCGGCGAGACACGAATGTCGCGCTGGTTGAACCTCTGGCAAAGAAAGCGGATCAGAACAGCGTCGGTGGCGCGGATTGCACGGGTTCCGGGAGCGGCTCGAGGTCCGGGACGAGGGCTCGTACGTCGTCGTGGAAGCGCCGCGCCAGACCGAGTGCGAGCGCGTTGTCGGGGGTGTGGACGAAGACCGTCGGCGAGCGTCCCTCGCGGAGCCACCCGGCGCACAACGAGGCCCAGCCCTGCCAGCCGGCGGCGGTCTCCTCGGCCGAGTCCCGTCCGATGTAGCGGACGATGGGCTGGTCGGTCAGAGCGCGAGTACGCCGGGGGACGCGCGGTTTGTTCATCCAGGCCTCCCGCTCGACCAGGCTGGTCGCCGGGCGGCCGAAGAGCGTCATCGTGTCGAACGGCACCCACTCGGCGCCGGACCGGCCGAGTACCTGCTCCAGCGATGCCGCGGCGCGGTCGTTGGTGAAGAAGTCCCGGTGGCGGACCTCCACGGCGTACCGGAGTGAGCGTGGGAGCTTGTGCATGAACGTCGCCAGGGCGCCGAGATCGCCCGGGCCGAAGGACGCCGGGAGCTGGATCCAGAAGGCGTGCGCGCGAGGGCCGAGGGGTTCGAGCGCGGAGAGAAAGGCCGCGACCTCGGCGTCGGCGCTGCGCAGCCGGCGTTCGTGGGTGATGGTCTTCGGGAGTTTCACCACGAAGCGGAAGTCGGGTGAGGTCTGCGCCGCCCAGCTCTCGACCGAGCTGCGGGACGGTGTCGCGTAGAAGGTCGTGTTGCCCTCGACGGCGGTGCAGTGCGAGGCGTACGAGCGCAGGCGGTCCTTGGGGCCGAGGTCCCAGGCCGCGTGCGTCCACTGCGCGCAGCCCACATGAAGTCGCACGAGAAAAAGATAGTGCCGGCCGGCGTCGGAGCGACGCCGGCCGGCGCGAAATCAGCGCTCGACCTCGCCCTTGATGAACTTCTCCACCAGTTCGCGGCAGACGTCGTCGGCGTACTGCTCCGGCGGCGACTTCATGAAGTACGACGACGCGGACAGGATCGGGCCGCCGATGCCGCGGTCCTTGGCGATCTTCACCGCGCGGATCGCGTCGATGATGATGCCGGCCGAGTTCGGCGAGTCCCAGACCTCGAGCTTGTACTCCAGCGACAGCGGGACGTCGCCGAAGTTGCGGCCCTCGAGCCGGATGAAGGCCCACTTGCGGTCGTCGAGCCAGGCGACGTAGTCGGACGGGCCGATGTGCACGTTGCGCGGGTCGATGTCGTCGACCAGCTGGGACGTGACGGACTGGGTCTTGCTGATCTTCTTGGACTCCAGCCGGTCGCGCTCCAGCATGTTCTTGAAGTCCATGTTGCCGCCGACGTTCAGCTGGTAGGTCCGGTCGACGGTGACGCCGCGGTCCTCGAACAGCTTGGCCAGGACGCGGTGGGTGATGGTGGCACCGATCTGCGACTTGATGTCGTCGCCGACGATCGGCACGCCGGCCGCGGTGAACTTGTCGGCCCACTCCTTCGTGCCGGCGATGAACACCGGCAGCGCGTTCACGAACGCGACGTTCGCGTCGATCGCGCACTGCGCGTAGAACTTCGCCGCCTGCTCCGACCCGACCGGCAGGTAGCAGACCAGGACGTCGACCTGCGCCTCACGCAGCGCCGCGACGACGTCGACCGGCGCCGCGTCGGACTCGGTGATCGTCTCGCGGTAGTACTTGCCGAGACCGTCCAGCGTGTGACCGCGCTGCACGGTGACGCCGGACGGCGGCACGTCGCAGATCTTGATCGTGTTGTTCTCACTGGCGCCGATCGCGTCGGCGAGGTCGAGGCCGACCTTCTTGCCGTCCACGTCGAACGCGGCGACGAACTCGACGTCGCGGACGTGGTAGTCGCCGAACTGGACGTGCATCAGACCGGGGACGCGCTCGTCGGGCTTGGCGTCACGGTAGTAGTGCACGCCCTGGACGAGCGAGCTGGCGCAGTTGCCGACACCGACGATCGCTACGCGGATCGAAGTCATCTGGAACTCCTTCAATTGGGGGGTGTTGCAGGCGGTTTCTGGTCTGGGGGCTGCTGCTGGCGCCGTTCGCCGTCGATCAGCTCGTTCAGCCAGCGGACCTCGCGCTCGGCCGACTCCAGGCCGTGCCGTTGCAGCTCGAGGGTGTACGCGTCGACCCGCTCCGCCGTGCGGCTCATCGCCGCCCGGAAGTTGGCCAGCCGCTCCTCCATCCGGGCCCGGCGGCCCTCGAGGATGCGCAACCGGGTGGCCGGGTCGGTCCGGCCGAAGAACGAGAACCGGACCCCGAACGTGTCGTCGTCCCAGGCCGACGGACCGGCGTCGTGCATGGCGTGCGCGAAGTGGTCCTTCCCGTCGGCGGTGATCGAGTAGACGATCTTGGGCCGGCGGCCGTCCGGCGTACCGGCCTCGGTCGCGATCAGGCCGGTCCGGAGCATCGCCTTCAGGCACGGGTAGAGCGACCCGAACGACAGCACCCGTCCCCACCCGAACTGGGCGTTGACGCGCTTGCGGAGCTCGTAACCGTGCATCGGCGCTTCGTGCAGCAGACCGAGTACGGCGAGTTCCAGGACCCCACTGCGGTTTCCCATGACCCCACCTCCCTCGGTCCAGTTTGTCATGACCTGATGTATCGGTTCGATACATCGCTCCGCCACTGTAAGCAGCTCCCTGACGCGACGACAACTCATGACAAAGTCCACCTTTGTCAGCTCGCCGCACGACGCGCGCCAGGAAACCTGTCACGTCAGGCGGCGATCTGCGTTAATCACTTGACACACAGCGTCGTGAGTCAGGAGCGGAGAGTCATGACCGAGAGTCACGGCAAGCACGCCAAGCACGAGGTGGACGGCGAAGGGCCGCTGGCGCGGGTCGCGCTGCGCTTCACCGCGTTCACCGAGAAATGGCTGCCGGACGCGTTCGGGTTCGTCCTGGTCGGCACCTTCGTGGTGCTGCTGTTCGGGCTGGTGACCGGCGAGCCACTGCTGAAACGCCCGGACGACCCGGCCGCGACGCAGGGGTTCGGCCTGGTCGACGCGTGGGGGCTGGGCTTCTGGAGCCTGATCACCTTCACCCTGCAGATGGCGATGATCATCATCGGCGGGTACGCCGTCGCGACCAGCGGTCCGGTGGCGCGCCTGATCACCCGCCTGGCCCGGATCCCGAAGTCACCGCGCGGCGCGGTCGCCTTCGTCGCCGCGGTGGCCATGTTCGCGTCGTACCTGAACTGGGCGTTCAGCCTGATCTTCGCCGCGATCCTGGCCCGCGAGGTCGCGCGGAACGTACCGAAGGCGGACTACCGGGCGCTCGGCGCGATGGCGTTCCTCGGCCTCGGGACGGTCTGGGCGCAGGGCCTGTCCGGCTCGGCCGCGCTGCAGGTCGCCAGCCCGAGCAGCAGTCCGGCGCCGGTCCAGGAGGTGATCAAGGCCGCCGGCCACGCCAGCGGCGTGATCCCGCTCAGCGACACGATCTTCACCTGGCAGGCGATCGTGGCGACGATCTTCGTGTACGCCGTGGGCGTGACGATGGCGTGGTTCGTCGCGCCCGGCGCGGACAACTCCAAGACCGCGGAGCACCTCGGGATCGAGCTCAAGCCTCTGGTCGGCCGCGGTTCGGCGTACAACGGTCAGCGCGTGGAAGGGGAGACGCGGAGGCCGGGGGACTGGCTGGAGCACTCGCCGCTGTTCAGCCTGCTGGTGGTGCTGCTCGGCGGGATCTACCTCGTCCGGTACTTCGACGGGAAGAACTTCTTCAATGCGCTCGACCTGAACACGGTCAACCTGATCCTGTTCCTGCTCGCGATGCTGCTGCACTGGCGGCCGTGGCGGATGGCCCGCGCGGTCCGCGACGGCGCACCGGCGGCGGCCGGCGTCCTGCTGCAGTTCCCGCTGTACGGCGGGATCTTCGGCATGATCGCCTACACCGGTATCTCGGCGCGGCTCGCGGGCTGGCTCGTGCAGGCGAGCACGCAGTTCTTCTTCCCGCCGCTGGTCGCGATCTACTCCTGCATCCTCGGGGTGTTCGTCCCCAGCGGCGGCAGCAAGTGGGTGATCGAGGCGCCGTACGTGCTGGCCGCGGCGAACGAGCTCAAGGTCGACGCCGGCTGGATGGTCGTCGTCTACGACCTCGGCGAAGCCAGCGCCAACCTGCTGCAGCCGTTCTGGATGCTCCCCACACTCGCCATCCTCGGCCTCAAGGCCCGCGACATCATGGGCTACACCTTCACCCTGTTCCTCGCCTGCTTCCCGGCAGCGTTGCTCGCTGTGACGCTGCTGGCGCCACACGTGACCGGCTAGGTACTCTCTGTGGTCATTTAGGGCGCGTTACCACATCCCCCTTAGTCTGGGGGGCAATGACTTCAGCGAGATCGTCGAGGACTGGACAGTGAGTGAAGCTCGTCGCAAGGCCGCCCCGTCCCGTGCGCGCCGGAAGAAACACTGGGCGCTGCGCGTGGTCGGGTGGTTGCTGGCTCTGTTCTTCCTCGGTGTGATCGGGGCCGCGGCCACCTTTTTCATCGGGTACCAGACCACGGACATCCCGGACCCGAACAAGGCGTTCCAGATGAACACCACCACGGTGTACTACTCCGACAACGAGACCGAGCTGGGGTCGTTCTACGACCAGAACCGCAAGTCGGTGCCGCTGAACCAGATCCCGAAGACGGTCCAGGACGCGGTGATCGCGGCCGAGGACCGGACCTTCTGGACGAACCCGGGCGTCTCGCCGTCGGGCATGGCGCGAGCGGCGTTCAACATCGCGCGCGGTCAGCAACTCCAGGGTGGGTCGACGATCACCCAGCAGTACGTGAAGATCATGTACCTGACGCAGGAGCGGACCTTCTCGCGGAAGTTCTCCGAGCTGTTCATCGCCACGAAGCTGAGCCGGCAGACGGACAAGAAGGAGATCCTCGAGGGGTACCTGAACACCATCTACTTCGGTGAGGGTGCCTACGGCATCAGTGCGGCGGGTGACGCGTACTTCAGCGAGCCCGACCCGAAGAAGCTCACCGTGGATCAGACGGCCCTGCTGGCGACGGTGCTGAACAACCCGAGCTACTTCGACCCGGACAAGGCCGTGGCGCAGAAGCGGATCCTCGAGCGGTACCGGTACGTGCTGGACGGGATGCGGATCGGCGGCACCATCTCCGAGGCGCAGTACGCGAAGTTCAGCAAGGCGCTGCCGAAGCTGGACAAGCCGCAGAAGCCAGGTCGCTTCGCCGGGACCAAGGGCTACCTGCTCGCGATGGCGAGAGAAGAGCTGGAGACCCTCGGCTACACGCCGGAGGAGATCAGCGGTGGTGGCCTGCGGGTTGTCACGACCTTCGAGATCGGCAAGCAGAACGAGGCGGTCCGCGCGGGCACGACCCAACTGCCGAAGAAGAACGCGGGCCTGCACGTCGGCCTCGCGTCGGTCCGGCCCGGGACGGGCGAGCTCGTCGCCATGTACGGCGGGGTCGACTTCCTGAAGAGCGAGCTGAACTGGGCCCGGCTGCGCGCTCGCCCCGGCTCGTCGTTCAAGCCGTTCGCCGTGGCGGCCGCGCTGGAGAACGACCGCAGCCTGTACGACACGTTCCAGGGCACCAGCCCCATCGAGATCAACGGCGAAGAGAAGAACAACGAGTTCGACCGCGACTACGGCGCCCAGGTCACGCTGCTCAGGGCCACCAAGCTGTCGATCAACACCGCGTTCTACGACCTGGTCGACAAGCAGATGGACGACGGGCCGTCGAAGGTGGTCGACGCTGCCGAGGCCGCCGGCATCCCGAAGACCGCGGCGCTCGAGCGCGGCCGGAACCAGTCGTCCACGGTGCTCGGCCCGGACCCGTACGCCTCACCGGTCGAGATGGCCAACGCGTACGCGACGTTCGCGGCCGGCGGGATGTACACGCCGGTGCACACGATCAAGACCGTCACCTCGCCCGGCAACGCGAAGAACTTCGACCAGAAGGACAAGTACAAGCCGGAACGAAAGTTCGACAAGGCGATCGCCGACCAGGTCAACTTCGCGCTGATGAGCGTGACGGAGGACGGCGGCAGCGGCGAGCGGGCGCAGAAGCTCGACCGTGAGGTGGCCGGCAAGACCGGTACGGCGGGTGGTGTCGCGGTCGAGCACCGGGCCAAGAACACCAAGTGTGATGGTTGCCTGGAGGGCGACGACACACTGACGTCCTGGTGGACCGGTTACACCCCGCAGCTCTCGACGTCCGTGCTCTACCGCGCGGGCAAGACGGGTGAAGGCGACCTCGACCCGTTCAGCGACGACGCGGCGTTCTTCGGCGGCAACTGGCCACTGAAGACCTGGCTGGCCTACATGGAGCCGGCGCTGGGCAGCTCGGACGAGGTGAAGTTCGACGAGCCGGACCCCGACTCGATGGACAGCCCGACACCGACGTTCACCCCGACGACGCCGTCCATCACCCCGACGACCCCGCCCCCGAGCAAGCCGTCGGACCCGCCGAGCACGCCTCCGAGCACCCCGCCGAGCACGCCCCCGAGCACCCCGCCGAGCACGCCGGACGACCCCCCGACGACCAAACCGACCCGGCCCACCCGGCCACCGATCACCTTCCCCACCGGACCGAACGACCCACCCGGTGAAGGCGAAGGCGGCGGTGGCGGCGGAGGAAACGGCAACGGCAACAACCAGTAGCGCTCGTTACCGACGGACCGCACCCCTCGGGTGCGGTCCGTCGGCGTTCCCGGCGACGCTCCTGTGGACCGGAACTGAGCCGGTTCAGTGGTGATGGGGCACGATGGGGGTGTGTTCGAGCGAACAGCTGGGGAGCAGCCCAAGCGGGCTCGGCGGGCCCGGGAGACGGGTGTCGCCGGGATTCGGCAGTGGTTGCCGGAGCAGCTGAGCCGGGAGGCGCTCGGGTGGTGGCTGGTCACGCGGGCGGGGATCTTCCTGCTCGCGTTGTCCGCGCCGTTGCTGTTCAACCGCGGGGACACCTACCCGAACGTCTGGCACGCGTGGTGGCAGTGGGACGTCTGGCACTTCAAGGCGATCGCCGAGTTCGGCTATGCGAACGGCGAGCCGTCCGGCGCGCCGCTGGCGGCGTTCTTCCCTGGCCTGCCGGTCCTGATGCGGGCGGCCAGCTGGCTCGGCATCGGGTACGTCGGCGGCGGCGTGCTGGTCTCCGCGATCGCGAGTGCCTTCGCCGGGGTCTGGCTGGCCAAGCTCGCCCGGTACGAGTTCCCCGAGCTGCGGGACTTCGGGCCGACGGCGGCGCTGGTCTGGTTCACCGCACCGGTCGGCGTCTTCCTGGCCGCGCCGTACACCGAGGCTCTGTTCTGCGCGTTCGCGTTCCCGGCCTGGCTGGCGGCGCGGCAGGGGCGCTGGGCCCGGGCGGCGGTGCTGGTCGCGCTGGCGTCGACGGTTCGCGTCTCGGGCCTGTTCCTGATCTTCGCGCTGTGCGTCGAGTTCGTCACCTCGAAGAAGCGCGACTGGCGGTCGCTGCCTTGGCTCGCGCTGCCGGCCGTGCCGGTGCTCGGCTTCATGGCGTACCTGAAGCAGATCCACGGCTCCTGGTTCGCCTGGCAGGAGGCGCAGGAGAAGGGCTGGGCCCGCGAGTTCACCTGGCCGTGGACCTCGATCGTCCACACTTTCGAGGCTGCCACCACCGGCCGATTCCCCGCCGACCGGACGGACTGGACCTGGATGTTCCGGGCCGAGTTGGTCGCGCTGCTGGTCGGGCTGATCCTGCTCGCCTGGCTGCTCTGGCGCCGCTCCTGGGGCGAGGCCGCCTGGGTCGGGGCGACGCTGGCCGCGTTCGTCACGTCGTACTGGGTGTACTCGCTGACCAGGGCGACGCTGCTCTGGTGGCCGCTGTGGATCGGGCTGGCCGTGCTGCTGCATCGGAGACCCTGGCTGGGCCGGTTCTACCTCGGCCTGGCGATACCACTGGCCGCCATCTGGGCCGCGGCCTTCTTCACCGGCCGCTGGTCAGGCTGAGCTCCGCACCACGTAGGAGAAGCGCTGCGGAGCAGTCTGCCCGTACGGCGTGACGACGGCGACCGCGAGCTCGTGCCGACCAGGGGTCAGGTCAAGCGCCCACTCGTCGGCGTCCACAGCCCTGTCGGACAGGTGCAGCCGGATGCCGACGCCGTACGGGTGGAAGTGCTCGAAGCGGACCACCGGGCGCGTGACCGTCCCGTCGAGCCCGGTGCGGAGGGCGGAGAGCTGTGGATAGTTGCTCTGCCGCGCGAGGTGGGGCGTCTGGATCACCCTCGCCCCTTGGAAGAGCGGCGCGAAGCTCCCGGCCGCCCAGGTCACGCCGGTCGTCGTCGCCGAGGCGAAGTACCTGAACCACTCAGCAGCCTGCGACTGACTGAGTGAACCGATGCAGCGCGGCGGACTGTCGAGCGCCTGCAGTTCCTGGACGCCCAGCGGCTGACCGGTGTCGTCGGCCCAGTACGAGCCGTTCTGCCCGTCCAGGACGACCCAGCGGTCCAGCTCGTCGATCCAGGCCTCGCTGACGACGTGGCCGCGGCCTACTCCGGTGTGGTGGGCGGGCTGGCGCAGGTCGACGCGGCGCGCGGGGATCCGTACGGCGTTGAGCGCCTGGCTGAGCACGACCGAGTACTCGACACAGGCGAACCGCTCGCCGGCGTCGACCCGCTCCAGCACGGTCAGCGCGTCTGGGTCGTTCACGTGGTCGTTGGCGTGCTGCCAGCTCTTGTGGACCCACTGGAGCAGGCCGAGCGCCGTAGCCCAGGCCGACGTCCCCGCTGAGGGCAGGCGCTCCAGCAGCCCGCTCAGCCGGTCCGGCGCGATCGTGTAGAGCTCCAGCGGCAGCATCGGAGGTGCGTCGGGCCAGTCGGTCAGCTCCAGCGATGGCAGCGGCACGTTGCCGAGCACCCGGCCTCCCAGCGCCGGCCACTCGGTCGCGAACACCTTCTCCAGCTCTCCGTCGAACAGCTCCGGCTGGCTGAACCCACCGGCAATCGCCTCCTCGAGCAGCGCCAGAGCGTCGGAGGGCGAGCCCAGGCGAGCAGCAGCCAGTGCCGCGCCCGGCGCCCACAGGTGAGCCCACCACTCGGTGTCGCCGCGCAGCTCGGGCACCAGGCCCAGCAACTCCTGGTGGCGGCCGGCCCGCAGGCGCTCCTCGGCCCGCAGCCGCAGCTGGGCGAGCTCCCGAGGCGGCAGCTCGGCGCGGTGCCCAGCCGTCGCCCGCTGGTCGTCCACCGGCCCACCCATCCTGCCTCCATCTCGCGATGTGGACTCTTGAAGTCCCGGGCAACCTATCCGGCGGCCCGTTCGTCAGTACGAGTGGAAGGGGTGGCAGGCCGGGCGGGGTCGCCACCCCTCCCTTCTCGTGAACACACGTCCGGCGGAACCTCTCAGGGGCAGGTTCCGCCGGAGAATTCGTACCGGAGGGGCGGGCCACCCAGGTGGCCCGCCCCTCCGTCGCAGCTCAGCCGAAGTTGCGCTCGATCGACTGCGACGGCGTCGGGCTCGGCTTGGTCTCCGCGACCCGCTTGTCGCTCGGATGCGTACCCGCCTCGATGCCCTTCAGCGTCCCGAGCAGCTCCAGCTCGGACAGCGTCACCCCGGTCGCCCCGGCCGCAGGCGTCAGCACCAACCGGTACTGCGTGTACGTCTTCGGCTGGGCCACGCTGAACGACCGCGTGTACGACGGGAACGCCCAGGTCTGCCCCGACCGCTTGTCCACGGTCGTCCACTTGGTCCCGTCGTTCGAGCCCTCCAGCGTCCAGCCCGAAGGCGCGGCGCCGGTGGCCCCACTGGTCAGCGTGTACATCGTCACCGGACGTCCCTGCTGCAGCGTGACGGTCACCGTCGGCGTGGCACCGGTCAGCGTGACCTGCTGCTTGGAGTCGTTGTCGGTCAGCGCGGACACGTCCACCCCGCCGGCCGCGGTGACCGCGCCCTCGTCCTCGGTCGAGTCGCGCCAGGTCTTCGGGTCCTCACCGGGCTTGGTGAGCGACGGCGGCGCGTCGTTGCGGCCGGTGCCCCAGCTCGACGGCTTGTCGGTCATCTCGAACTCGAGCTTGCCGCCGTGCGCGATCAGGTCGTGCGGCAGCGCGGTCGAGGACCACTTCTTGCCGTTCACCTTCACACCCTTGACGTAGATGTTCTTCGCGCTGTTCTTCGGCGCGCTGACCACCAGCTTCTTGCCGCCCGGCAGGTTCACCGTCGCCTTGGTGAACAACGGCGAACCGATCGCGTACGACGGCGAGCCGACCTGCAGCGGGTAGAACCCGAGCATGCTGAACAGGTACCAGGCCGACATCTCGCCGTTGTCCTCGTCGCCCGGGTAGCCCTGGCCGATCTCCGACCCGAGGTACAGCCGGTCGAGCGCCTCGCGCACCTTCTCCTGCGTCTTCGACGGCTGCCCGGCGAAGTCGTACATGTACGCGATGTGGTGCGACGGCTGGTTCGAGTGGCCGTACTGGCCCATCCGGACGTCCCGCGCCTCGAGCATCTCGTGGATCGTGCCGCCGTACCCGCCGACGTGCGTGGCGTCCTCCGGCGTCGAGAAGAACTCGTCCAGCTTCTTGGCCAGGCCGTCGCGGCCGCCGTACAGGGCCGCCAGGCCGGCACCGTCCTGCGGCGTCGAGAAGGCCATGTTCCAGGCGTTGGTCTCGGTGTAGTCGTGACCCCAGTCGCGTGGGTCGAAGGTGGTCGGCGAGTTGCCCCAGACGCCGACGGCGTCCTTGCCCTGGAAGAAGCCCAGCGCCGGGTCGAACAGGGTCACGTAGTTGCGCGCCCGGTTCAGGTAGTAGTCGTAGTTGTCCTTGTACTCCTGCTTGCGCGGATCACTCTTCTTCGCCGCGTCGTACAGGGCTTTGGACATGTTCGCGATGCCGTAGTCGTTGATGTAGCCGTCCATCGACCAGCTGAAGCCCTCGGCCGTGGTGTTGGCCGTGTAGCCGTTGAAGGTCGAGCGGTCCAGGCCCTTGCGGCCGACGTTCTCCGTCGGCGGGCGGACGGCCGCGTTCTTCAGCGCCGCGTCGTACGCCGCCTGGACGTCGATGCCCTTGATGCCCTTGAGGTAGGCGTCGGCGAACGCGACGTCCGAGCTGGTGCCGACCATCAGGTTCGCGTAGCCCGGCGAGGACCAGCGCGAGATCCAGCCGCCGTCCTTGTACTGCTGGACGAAGCCGTTCACCAGGTCGTCGGCGGTGTCCTGCGCGAACAGGCTGTACGCCGGCCAGACGGTCCGGTAGGTGTCCCAGAACCCGTTGTTCACGTAGGTCTGACCGGCCACCAGCTTCGAGCCGGTCGCGGTCGGGGTGTCCGTGCCGACCTTCGGCGAGACCGGCGACGCGTAGGTGATCACCGGCTTCTTCGCCGTACCGGTGTTCTCCGAGCCGTTGTTCGGGTAGAGGAACAGCCGGTACAGGTTGGAGTAGAGCGAGTGCAGCTGGTCCGCGGTGGCACCCTCGACCTCGATCGTGCGCAGCTTGGCGTCCCAGAGCTTCTGCGCCGCCGACTTCACCTTGTCGAACTTGCTGTCGGCATCGAGTTCGAGCTCGAGGTTCTTCTTCGCCTGCGCCGTCCCGATCAGCGAGGTGGCGATCCGGAGCTGGACCTGCTGGACCTTCTTGTCGAAGCTGAAGTAGCCGCCGACGTTGGCGCCCCCGCCGTTCGCAAGCTTGCCGGAGGCAACGACCTTCTGGTCGACCACGCCGTACACGAACAGCCGGCCGGCGCCGGTCGACAGCCCGCTCTTCACGTCGCTGAAGCCGGTCACGACCCCGGTCTTCGGGTCGAGCGTCAGGCCGCCGTTGTTGTTGGCGTTGTCGAAGACCAGCGACGCCTGGCCCTTCGGGAAGCTGAACCGCAGCATCGCCGCGTGGTCGGTCGGAGCGACCTCGAGCGCGTTGCCGTTGTCGAAGGTGACGCCGTAGTAGTACGGCCGGGCCACCTCGTTGTCGTGGCTGAACGCCCAGGCCCGCGCCTTGCGGTCCGCGGTCGGGGTCGCCGCCGTCGTCGGCATCACCTGGAAGGTCTGCCGGTCACCCATCCACGGGCTCGGCTCGTGGCTGATCGACAGCGCCTGGATCTCCGGCTTGTTCTGCTCGTTGTTGCCCTTGGCGTAGTCGTACAGCCAGGACGTCGAGCCGGCGTTCGTCACCGGCGTCCAGAAGTTGAAGCCGTGCGGTACGGCGGTCGCCGGGATGTTGTTGCCGCGGGAGAACCCGCCGGTCGAGTTCGTGCCGCGGGTGGTGATCGCGAGCTCCGACGGGTGCTTCGCCGCGGTCTTGCGCGCCGCGGAGTCCGGGTTCTCCGCCTTGGCGATCCGGACGTCGTCGATCCAGCCGCGGAAGTCGGCCGGGCCCTCGGGCTTGTCGTAGCCGACGAGGATCCGCTTGACCGTCTTGCCGGCGGCGTACTTGCCGAGGTCGGCCTCGATGTTGTTCCACTGGTTCGTGGACAGACCCTTGGCGTCGCCCTGCCCGCGCGGGCTGAGGCCGAAGCCGTGGTGGTCCTTGGCCTTCAGGTCGCTCAGGTAGGTGCCGTCCGAGAAGGCCAGGTCGAGCGCGGCGTACGTGCTCGGGTAGCTGAGGTCGCCCTCGACGTGCTCGGGGAAGATCTTGTACGACAGCCGGGTCTCCTTGCCGACCTTCAGGTCGACGTCGGCGATCTTGTTCCAGGTGAAGCCGCGACCCTCGGCGGTCTGGTGGCCGGCGTACCGGAAGGACTTGACGCCGGTGAAGCCGGTCCGGGCCCGGGCGTTGTAGGCGCTGGTCGGGCCGGAGTCGAGCCGCGACTCGGCCACCTCACCAGGAGGCGGCAGCGGAGCGCCGTTCGACAGGTACCAGTCGGCGAGCTGGATGATGTCCTCGCCGTGGTTGAGCGTGATGTCGAGCTTGAAGTGCGTGTACGCCGCCTCGTTCGCGAGCGTGTACTCCTTGGTCTGGAAGCGGTTCTCGAACGACTCGCCGGTGCGGGTGTCGAGCACGGTCCAGGTGGTGCCGTCGTTCGAGCCGGACACCGTCCAGTTCTGCGGGTCGCGGCCCTCGGCGTCGTTGGCCGAGGTCAGCGCGTACTTGCGCAAGGTGACCGGGGCGGACGTCTGGTAGGTCAGCCAGCCGGTCGGCTCGAAGACGAGCCACTTGGTGAACTTGTCGCCGTCGGCCACGTTGCTCGCGATCTCACCGCCCCCGGTGTTCTCGTCGCTGGCCGCGACCTGGGTGACCTTGTCCATCTCGCTGCCGCCGATCCCGGTCGGCGTCGGGCCTTCGACACCGCCGGTCCGGGGTTTCCCGTCCGGACCGGTCTCGACCGTGTCGGTGTAACCGGGCTGCGGCTGTCCCGGCTCGAAGGAAGTGAAGTAGGAAGCCCCACTCACCACAGGCTGCTGGTGCGCCTGGGAGGAGGTGGGAAGGGAGGCGCTCGCTGACGTCATGGCAGACATTGTCACAACAAGCCCCAGAGACGTGACGAGCCCCAGTGGGCGGCGGAGTTTCATCTCGGCTCCTCAGTACGGCAGGACGGCACCCGGCGACGGCGGCCGCCGAGCATCCAGAGGTGGTCACGCGGCCCCGATGACAAGGTTGTCAGCCCGCGTCCGCAGTGATCCTCCCTACCGAGATCACCCCGGGTCAAGACTTCGTCGCACTCAGTTCAGCAAGTTACTCCTCGCCGGCACCAACTCGCCGTACGTCGCGCGAGGCGTGTCAGGCGTACTTCCCGGCGTTCGGTCACCGGGTCGCGACGACCAGCAGCGTCGGCAGTACGGCGAGGAACCGGTCGCGCCGGGCCCGGTCGTTCTGCTCGGCCAGCCACCCGTCGGCGTCGTCCCGCGTGATCAACGCCCGGTCGACGGCCGCGTCGGCGGCCATCTCCAGCTGCTGGACCATGACGTCGTGGCCGGTGACGACCTGGTTGTGGACAACCACCTCCGGGTCGTGGAACCCGGTGTCGAGCAGCCAGTCGCGGAAGCTCCGGGCGGCCCGCGGCGCGACCGACCGCGACTCCAGCCCGAGCAGGATCACATCGGTCAGGTCCTGGTCGCTGCTGTCGACCAGCAGGAACCCGTAGTCCTGCCCGGCGAGCACTGCTCGCCCGCCAGGCCGCAGGACCCGGTACGCCTCGGTCAGCGTCGGCAGCGGGTCGTCGAGCAGGTGGAACAGCCGGGCCGCGCGGTAGCCGTCGACGGATCCATCCGCCAGCGGCAGCTCGTCGGAGCGTGCCACGTGAAACATTGCGCTCGGCAGCCGCGCCGAGGCGACGGCGATCGCGGCCGGGTCGTTGTCGACCCCGATCGTCTTGAGGCCCGCGTCGATCAGCTCGGCGGCCGCATGGCCGCAGCCGCAGGCGACGTCGACCAGCGTCTGGCCCGGGGCGAGGTCCAGCAAGCGGTAGGACTCGGCCCGCAGTTCGACCGCACCGGGCGTCTGCTCGATCCGGTCCAGGAAAGTCAGTTCAGCCATGGGACCACGGTGCAACTTCAGGTGCACCTGAAGTCAACACCCGTGGTGACCGGATCAGTCCATCGAGACCTTGTCGAAGATCGTGGTCGTGTAGCGGACGTCGACGCCGACCTCGTCGCCGACGGCCGGCGGCGCCACCGAGGACGGCAGGAACAGCATGCTCGCCTGCATGTGCGGCGGCTCGGCGAACCAGCGCTGCTTGCCCTCGATCGTGAACGGCGACAGCGCCATCCCGGCCGCGTCCAGGCTGCCCTTGGCCACCGCGATCGCGCGCTGGCGGACGCTGGCGGCCGCGGTCGGCGCCTCCAGGCCGACGCCGTGCGCCGTCCCGCCGGACACCACCAGGATGTGGCCGTCGCCCGTCACCCGGCGCTGGCGGTAGCCGACGCGCTCGCCGCGTCGTACCGAGTGCACGTCGAGCACGGTCGCGCGGACGGTGAACGCGCCCCGGTCGCCCAGCCACAGGCCGGTGCCCATCCGCAGCTTCACGTTCTCGCCGATGTCGGCCAGCTTCTGCGCCGGCACGTGCGACACCCACAACGGACCCTGCCGGACGGCGCGCGCCTGCTTGCCCAGCTCGGCGGCCTCCCGGATGTTGGCCGACGTACCGCCGGCGCCCATCGGGAAGTGCAGCGACCAGCCCTCGAACTTGATCCGGTCGAGCGCGTTCAGCAGCATCGTGTGGCGCAGCTCGCGGGCGCCGATCCCGTGCCGGCGCATCGAGGTCTGCACCTCGATCAGCACCCGGCTGCCGGCCGGGATCGAGACCAGATCAGCCAGCCGGCTGACCGTGTGGATGACGTTCTTGCCCTGCGGGACGTCGAGGAACGAGCGCCACGGCGAGAGCACCACGACGTCGTCCTTGGAGTCCGGCGGAACCTCTGTGTAGGTACCGACCGCGACCGTCTTCGCGCCGAGCGCCCGCGCCTCGGCCAGCAGCCGCGGGTTGCCCACGCCGTACCCGTTGCCCTTGGCCACCGGGATGATGTCGGCGTTCCACGTGGAACGGAGATGGTCGCGCCATCGATCGGAGTCGATGTGCAGGATCAGGGGCATGGTGTCAACGCCGTCTCATGTAGAGGTCGAATGCGGTGTAGAGCGCCTTGTTCAACGGCAGATCCCACTCACCGACGTACTCGACGGCCTCGCCGCCGGTGCCGACCTTGAACTGGATCAACCCGACGTGCGAGTCGTTCGGGTCCAAGGTGTCGGTGATGCCCCGTAGGTCGTACACGGTCGCGCCCGCGGAGAGCGCGTCCGACATCATCCGCCACTGGATCGCGTTCGATCCACGGACGTCCCGCTTGGCGGTCGAGCTGGCTCCGTAGGAGTACCAGGAATGACCGCCGACCCGGACCCAGATCGTCGAGGCGACCAGGTCCCCCTCGTGGTAGGCGTTGTAGAGCCGGAAGTCGCAGACGTCGGCTGGCTGGTTGGCCATCGCCGCCTGCATCTTGACGAAGTACGGCAGCGGCCGCGGCGTGAAGTGGTCACGCTCGGCGGTCTCGACGTACAGCTGGTGGAAGGCCTTCAGGTCCTCCGGTGTGCCGAGGGTGACCTCGACGCCGAGCTTGTCGGCCTTCTTGATGTTGCGGCGCCAGAGCTGGTTCATGCCCTTGAGCAGGTCGTCCTGGCTACGGCCGGCCAGCGGGACCTGGAAGACGTACTGCGGCTGGCCGGCGGCGAAGCCCTCGCCGGACTTTGGCGCCTTCCAGCCGAGCGCGCGCAGCTGCGCCGCGACGGTCGCGCCGGACGGCTCGATCACGTCGGCGCGGACGTCACCCAGCTTCGGCTGCTGGCCACCGGCGATCGCGTCCTTGATCGTCTTCGCGGTCCACCGCCGGGTCGCGACCGGCGGACCCATCCGCAGCCCGAACGCGCCCTGCTCCGCCGTGTGCGCCGCGAGCGGGCGCAGGAAGCGGCCGAGGTCGATCGCGTCCCAGTCGATCACCGGGCCCTCGGGCAGGTACGCCAGGTAGCGCTTCACCTTCGGCATCTGCCGGTAGAGCACCAGCGCGACGCCGACCAGCTCGCCCGGGTTCGACGGGTCGTACCAGCCGAGCGACTCGGCCTTCCACTCGCTCTTCACCGCCGCCCAGCCCGGGGTCTGCAGGAAGCTCGCCGACGGCTGGGCCGCCAGGTAGGCGGCGTGCTCGTCGGCCGAGATGGTCCGGATGCTCAAGTCACTCACGGTCGGTCAGGTTACCGGGCGGGAGCGCAAGACCGTAGCCGAGCGGACACATCCGCCCGCTGATCACGCTCCCACCCGGTACGGCGTCAGCCGATCCGGATCAGCCGGGAGCCGTGCGCGGGCACGTCCTCGGCGGTCCAGCTGCCCCAGGACCAGCCCAGGTTCTTCCGCGCCACCAGGTCACGGACGGTGTGCAGGCGGCCTGTGCCGAGCGCCTTGAAGTCGACCTTGATGTCGGCCGGGGTGGAGCCGAGGTTGTAGACCGCGGCGTACGTCCTGCCGTGCACGACCTTCTTCCAGACCTGCAGCTCGCCGCCGCTGACGCGGGTCGGCAGTACGGCGGACTGGTCGAGCGCGATCACCTCGGGGTTGGTGAGGATGCTCACGGCCTGGTCGTCGAGGTTCTGCAGGTCGCCCCCGACGTACAGGGGAGACGACGCCATCGACCAGAACGTCATCACGGACTGCCGCTCGGTGTCGCTGATGCCGTCCTGCAGTCCGGTGCCGGTGTTGTTGACGATCGGCATCGAGTCGAGGTCGCCGAGGTAGTTCGACCGCAGGTGCGGCAGCCAGTTCGGCAGGTCCTCCCAGCGGTTGTCGACCGAGCTCTCCCAGGTCGCCGTGGTGTCGCAGTAGCACTCGATGTCGGTGTCGATCCGGACGCCGTTCACCGACGGCCGCAGGCCCTCGGCGGCCGCGATGTCGACCGGCCAGGCGCTGCCGCTGAGCCAGATCTTCCGGCCGGTCCTGTCGATCGCCTTCGAGTACGCCGCCATCTCGGCCACGCTCGACGGCAGGATCCCGTCGATCTTGAGGAAGTCGACGCCCCAGGAGGCGAACTTCTTGACCACCGAGTCGATGTACTTCTGCGCGCACGGCTTGCTGTAGTCGATCATCCAGTTGTCGTCCCACTTGTTCGCCGTGGTCAGCGGCAGGACGACGATCTGCTGGACCGTGCAGTTCGTGCCCGCGATCGGCACGTTGTTGTCGTAGATCTTCTTCTCCAGGCCGATCGCGCCGTAGATCCCGAGCTTCAGGCCCTTGCGGTGCACGTAGTCGGCGACCGGCTTGATGCCGTTCGGGAAGCGGACCGGGTCGGCACTCGGGATCCCGTTGGCGTCGCTGTTGGCCTGCCAGTCGCCGCGGGTCTTGCTCCACTCGGCGTCGAGGTTGATGTAGCGGTACCCGGCGGGCTTGAGCTTGGCCGCCATCGTGTCCGCGGTCTTCCTGATCCGGGCCTCGTCCATCCAGTCACCGCCGTACCCGGGTGCCTTGGTCGAACCGATGCTCCAGCTGCTCCATCCCATGAAGGGCTGCGGATGCGGTGCCTTCGCCTCAGCCGGCGCCGCGACGGCGAAGGCCAGCAGCGGGACGATTGCTGCGAAACTGACGACTTTTCGGAGGGTCATACCAACGAACCTAAAGTCATTACTTAACCGTGGCAACAAATACCCGCCTGTCGGTTTCCCTAGAGTGATGGGCATGGGTGTGGCCTTGGTGACGGGTTCGGCGTCGGGAATCGGTGCGGCGGTCGCGCGGCGGCTGGCGGCGGACGGGACGACCGTGGTCGTGAACTCGCGGTCCAGTCGCGACGCGGGAGAGGCGCTGGCGGCGGAGCTCGGCGGGACCTACCTGCACCAAGCTGCTCGCGGCGGCGCTCGGGCCGGAGGTTCGGGTCAACGCCGTCGCGCCGGGGCTGGTCGACACTCCGCTGACGGCGACCTGGACCGAGGCCCAGGAGTTGTGGAGAACCCGCAGCCCGATGGGTCGGGCCGCGCGGCCCGAGGACGTGGCCGACCTGATCGCGGCCGTCGTCGCCGACAAGTACCTGACCGGCGAGGTGATCCTGCTCGACGGCGGTCTCAACCTCCGCTGACGTTCTGTCGGTGGGGGCTTCTACGATCGCCGGATGCCGTCGCTGGGTGTGGACTTCCGTCGTCTCTGGATCGCCTACACGGTGAGCGCCGCGGGCAGTGCGGTCGGTTTCGGTGCGCTGCCGCTGATCGCGGTGCTCGTGCTCGACGTCAGCACCTTCCAGGTCGCGTTGCTGGCCGCCCTGTCGGCGGTCGCGGGCGCGGCGCTCGCGGTGCCGATGGGCGACTTCATCGAGCAGCGGCACAAGCGGCCGGTGATGATCGCCGCGGACCTCGTGCGCTTCGCCGTACTGATCAGCATCCCGGTCGCCGCCGTGCTCGACGTGCTGACGTACGGGCAGCTCTGTGTCGTCGGCATCCTGCACGCCGCCGCGTTGATCGCCTTCACCGCGGCCAGCGGCGCGCACCTCAAGGCGCTCGTCCCGGTCGACCAGCGGACCGAGGCGAACGGCCGGTTCGAGCAGTCCACGTGGATCACGCTCAGCATCGGCCCGCCGATCGGCGGTGCGCTGATCGGCCTGATCGGTGCGACGTTCACGCTCGCGCTCGACGCGCTCTCGTTCCTGCTCTCGGCGTTCGGCATCAGCCGGATCCGCCACCCGGAGCCGGTCCCGGCGAAGCGGAACGACCGGCGCGACCTCACCGCGGGCTGGCGCTACATCTGGCGGCAGCGCGGTCTGCGGGTGCTCTTCCTCAACTCCCAGTTCTTCGGCGGTCCGGTGATGATGACGTCGCCGTTGCTCGCGGTGTTCATGCTGCGTGACCTCGGGATGCCGGCCTGGCAGTACGGGCTGGTCCTCGGCCTGCCCTGTGCCGGCGGCGTGCTCGGAGCCTGGCTGGCGCCGCGGCTGACCCGGCGGCTCGGGCTGCACCGGATGCTGCTCGTGTTCGGCGTACTGCGGGCGCCCTGGCTGCTGCTGTTCCCGCTGGCGACGCCCGGGACCGACGGGCTGATCCTGCTGATCGTGGCGGACACCGGTCTGCTCATCGCGGCCGGTGCGTTCAACCCGTCGTTCGCGACGTACCGGATGGAGGTGACCGAGGACCGCTACATGGCCAGGGTCTTCACCTCCTGGTCGATCACCTCGCGGGCCGTGCAGCCGGCGTTCATGGCGGTCGGCGGAGCGCTGGCCGGTGTGATCGGCTTGCGGCCGACGCTCCTGGTCGCCGGGATCGGCTGCCTGGTCAGCGCTGCCGTCCTGCCCTGGCGGAGCGCCGCCCATGCCGAGCCAGTGCCGGAGACTGCCTGAGCGTTGCGGTACGGTCCGGCGCATGGCGGATGCC
The DNA here is from genome assembly GCF_014205135.1 of Kribbella italica. Classification (NCBI taxonomy): domain Bacteria; kingdom Bacillati; phylum Actinomycetota; class Actinomycetes; order Propionibacteriales; family Kribbellaceae; genus Kribbella; species Kribbella italica. The sequence continues at coordinate 6,291,637 of NZ_JACHMY010000001.1, read as the reverse complement.
GAAGCGACGACCGACCGCACCAGCACGTTCTACTGGGTGTGCGCGATCGCATGCCTGCTGATCGGCCTCTTCCTCGCCGCCGACGTCATCCAGTCGAACAGCCGGTACGGCGCGACCGCCTGGACCGGCGTTGCCCTGTCCGCCGTACTGATCCTGGGTCTGACCACCCTGTACGTCGGGTGCGCCCGCGGGCGCCTCGAGATGCGGCAGGTCCTGGCCGGCAACTTCACGCTCTTCCACGCCTCGACCATCGCCGTGGTCGCTGCGGTCGGCGCCGACATCCTGATCCCCGACCGCGACACCGGCGCACTCGCGCTGCTGCTCCCGTTCGGCATCACGTACTGGCTCTACAACCTGAGACCCACCGAGCCGAAGGCCTGAGCGTCAGCTGAGGTGGGCCCGCAGGTAGTCGAGGTCGGCCTTCTGGCCGTTGTCGGTGTTCGGCGTCTCGACGACGACCGGTGCGCCGGCGGCCTTCACCACCGCGACGATGTCGGCCGGGTCGATGTGGCCCTGCTCGAAGTTGCTGTGCCGGTCGGCACCCGAGCCGAACTCGTCCCGCGAGCCGTTGGCGTGCACGAGATCGATCCGGCCGGTGATCGCGAGCACCTTCTCGACGATCGTCGGCAGCTCCTCGCCGGCCGCGTGGAAGTGGCAGGTGTCGAGGCAGAAGCCGACGTTCTCCAGCCGGTCGTTGCCCGAGGCCTGCACCGCCTCCCACAGCCGCTCGATCCGCTCCAGCTGCCGGGCCATCGCGTTCTCGCCGCCGGCCGTGTTCTCGATCAGCAGCGGCACCGGCAGCTCGGCCCGCTCGACGCACTTGCGCCAGTTGTCGAAGCCGGCCTCGGGGTCGTCCTCGTCGCCGACGTGCCCGCCGTGCACGATCACGCCCTTGACGCCGATCTCGGCGGACTTGTCGAGCGTCTGCTGCAGCAGCTTGCGGCTCGGGATCCGGATCCGGTTGTTCGTGTTCGCCACGTTCAGCCGGTACGGCGCGTGCACGTACAGCGCGACGCCGGCGGCCTCGGCCCGCTCGCGCAAGGCCTCCTCGCCGTCGGCGTACGCCAGCTTCGGCGCCTTGTAGTCCTGCGGGTTGCCCAGGAAGAACTGCACCAGGTCGGCTCCCCGGTCAGCCGCCTCGGCCAGCGGGTCTTCCTGATCGACGTGCGCCCCAAGCTGAAAACTCATGGCACCCACCCTAGATCCGTCCACCGACAGTTCCGGCATCCCGTCTAGGCTCGCCCGATGATCAGTCCCGACAACTTCCGGGCGTTGCGCCCCGGCCCGGTGCAGGTCGACGGACGCACCTGGACGCTCACCGTGCACGACCTCGGCGTACTGCGGGTTCCGAGCGGCCGGCTCGAGGCCAGCGACCCGTTCGTCACGCTCGCCGAAGGGCCGGTGCTGGACGTGCCGCCCGGGGAGCATCCGGCGCTCGTCACCGTCGCGGACGTGTCGGAGGCGCAGGACGGCAGCCACCTGCGCGAGGCGTACCTGTCGCTTCGCCTGGCCGACGGCGAGGTCGCCGCGGTCGAAGCCGCCACCGGGCCCGACGACAAGCTCGGCGAGGGCGAGTTCTGGATGGTCGGCGTGGACGCGGGCACCGTCGCGTTCGCCGATGCCGAGGCCGTCCGGACCAAGATGCCGGACGGAGACTGGTACGAGGACCTGTTCGACAACGGCCGGGACGACAGCTGGTTCGCGCTGATGGACTCGGCCCACCACTTGCGGCCGGGGGCCGCGAACATCGTGCTCCCACTGGCCACCGCCGGCGAGAACGTGGTGCTCACCCACTCCGGCTGGGGCGACGGCGCCTATCCCGTCGTACGGACCGTGGACACCGAAGGGCGCGTCCTCGGCATCCACATCGACCTGCTCGTCGTCGAACCGGAGAGCGACGGCTGAGTCGCGCTCGGTGAGCGAACCGGCGGGGGACAGGCCTGTGGATATGGTCAGGAGGCGGTCCGGCCGCTGGTATTCTTCTGGTGTGGCCCGGTCCATCGACCGGGCTGCTTGCTTGGGTTCGGCGGCAATTGCCGGGCCCAGGTGTTCGCATCGCCCTCCTGCCACGGAGAGACCGTGGCCGCCAAGTCCGAAGGAGGTGGAGTTCGCGCATGCGTCGTTACGAAGTCATGGTGATCCTCGACCCTGAGCTCGAAGAGCGCACCGTCGAGCCGTCGCTCGACACGTACCTGAACATCGTCCGCAAGGAAGGTGGAACGGTCGAGAAGGTCGACATCTGGGGCCGTCGCAAGCTTGCTTACGACGTCAAGAAGAAGGCCGAAGGCATCTACGCCGTCATCGACCTGACCGCCGAGCCGGCCGTGGTGAAGGAGCTCGACCGTCAGCTCACGCTGAACGAGTCGATCCTGCGCACCAAGGTCCTCCGGCCGGACCAGCGCTGACCCTGGGGTCGTCAGCAGCATCGGTACTGTCGGCGCAGGCCGCTACTGATAGCTGTGGACACAGTCACACCCGAATGCAGGAGGAACGGTAATGGCAGGCGAAACCGTCGTCACACTGGTCGGCAATCTTGTCGACGACCCTGAACTGCGGTTCACCCCGTCCGGGGCGGCCGTCGCGAACTTCCGAGTCGCGTCGACACCACGGACGTACGACCGGCAGTCCGGTGAGTGGAAGGACGGCGAGTCGCTGTTCCTGAGCTGCTCCGTCTGGCGGCAGGCCGCCGAGAACGTGGCCGAGTCGCTGCAGCGCGGTATGCGCGTGATCGTGCAGGGCCGGCTCAAGTCGCGCTCGTACGACGACCGTGAGGGCCAGAAGCGCACGGTCTTCGAGATCGACGTCGACGAGGTCGGTCCGTCACTGCGCAGCGCCACCGCCAAGGTGACCCGGGCCTCGCGCTCGGGCGGCGGCGAAGGCGGCGGCGGCAACTTCGGTGGTGGCGGTGGCGGAAACTCCGGTGGTGGGTTCGGCGGTGGCGGCAACCAGGCCCCGCAGAACGACCCCTGGGCCGCCCCGCAGGGTGGAGGCGGTGGCGGCGGACAGCCGGCCGCCGCTCAGCAGAACGACCCCTGGGCGAGCCAGGGCGGCGGTTCCATGGAGGAGCCTCCGTTCTGATCCGTCACAGGATCCAGCACTGACACTGCGACCATTCCGGCACCCGTGCCGGGCTCTGCTAGGAGGAGAGCACCACAATGGCCAAAATTATCCGGAAGCCGAAGAAGAAGGTCTGCGGCTTCTGCAAGGACAAGGCGACGTACGTCGACTACAAGGACACGGCGCTGCTGCGCAAGTTCATCTCGGACCGCGGCAAGATCCGCGCCCGCCGGGTGACCGGGAACTGCGTGCAGCACCAGCGCGACGTCGCCACCGCCATCAAGAACGCTCGTGAGGTGGCGCTGCTGCCGTACACGAGCACGGCTCGCTGAGGGAGGTCTGAGACATGAAGCTCATCCTTGCGCAGGAGGTCGAAGGCCTCGGTAACCCCGGCGACATCGTCGAGGTGAAGGACGGCTACGGCCGCAACTACCTGGTTCCGCGCGGGCTGGCCATCGGCTGGACCCGTGGGGCCGAGAAGCAGATCACGTCGATCAAGCGGGCGCGTGACGCCCGGGCGATCCAGGGCAAGGAGCACGCGAGCAAGGTCAAGAACCAGCTCGAGCAGCTCGGCGTCACGCTGGACGTGAAGGCCGGCGACACCGGCCGCCTGTTCGGATCGGTCACCCCGGCGGACGTCGCCGGCGCGATCAAGTCCGCCGGCGGCCCGCTGGTCGAGAAGCGCGCGATCACGATCGGTTCGCCGATCAAGACCACGGGCAAGCACCAGGTCTCGATCCAGCTGCACCCCGAGGTGGCCGCCACGGTCCGCCTCGACGTCGTCGCGGTCTGACGCACCCGAAACACCAGCACGGCCCGGACTCCACGGAGTCCGGGCCATTGCTGTACCCGCGGCCGGGCTGGTCCCGCCGACCCGCCCGCCGACCCGGCTACCCGCCGACCCGCGCGCCGGCCCGCTGACCTGCGCTGACCCGCCGGCCCGCGCGCCGGCGCGTTGCGGCCTTGACGAGGTCCTACTGCCGTTCGGGGGCCGGCCAGGTGTTGGGGCGGGGATCGTTGCTCTGGGCTGTCTCCGGCCGGTCGACCGTCGGGCGGCTGACCGGCCTCGGGTCCGACTGGTTCACGGAGCCGGACGGCTTCTCGACCGTCGGCCAGCTGGTCGGCTTCGGCTCGTCCTCGAGACCCGCTGCCCCCGCCGACACCGGCGCGAAGGCAACCACCAGCGCCACCACGCCGGCGAGCCCCCACCGCCCACCAGCCCGCGCCGATGGAACCCAGGCGAGCCCCCAGCGCCCACCCGCCCGCGCCGATGGAGTCCCGGCAAGCGCCGAGCGCCCACCAGCTCGCGCCGATGGAAGCCTGCCGAGCGCCGAGCGCCCGCCAGCCCGCGCCGGTAGAACCCTGGCGAGCACCCACTGCCCACCCGCCCGTGCCGATGGAACCCTGGCGAGCGCCCACCGCCCGCCCGCGCGCGCCGACGCAGCTCCAGTGAGCCCTCGTCGCCCGCCCGGCCGCATGCGCGCGTTCACTTCTTGTCCAGCGCGTACAGAACGGTGCCGTGGACAACGATCGCCCGGTTCCCCGCGAGGCCCCACGGGCGCGCGGCGTTCTTCGGGAGCGGGGTCAGCTTGCCGCCGCCGGGGACGATCGACGACAGGGCGCCGCCGTAGTTCGCGTAGATCGTCGTACCGGTGATCGACAGCGGGTCGAAATCTTCGAGAAGACTGGTCTTCCGGCCGGTGAAGTCGATCACGCACTCGCCGTACGCCGCGACCTTGCCGGTCTGGTCCGGTACCCACTTCCAGTTCTCGACCCGGTTCAGATCCACCGTCGGGCAGGCCGCGGCGACCGAGCCGTCGGCCGTCGAGCTGACCGTCGGGATCACGTCGTTGGCCTTCTTGGTGTTCCAGACCACCAGCGCGCGCCCGGCGCTGGCCATCGCGATGTGGTTGATCCCGGTCGCCCCGGGCGGCGGTTTCAGGGCCAGTTGCTGCAGGTCCTTGCCGGCCTGGCTCCAGTACAGCGGGCCGGCGTACCGGGCGAGCAGCGCCTTGTCGCCCTCGGCCAGCAGCACGGTCGAGAAGCGCGGCCGGCCCTCCACCGTGTGCAGGTCGCCGTTGCTGACCACGCTCGCGCCCTCGCCGCTGAAGGTGACCAGCGGCGAGCTGCCGAAGAACTGCACGTCGGCGCCGTCCGGCAGGTCGAGCTCGGTCGGCTCCACCCCGTCGCCGGGGTAGTAGCGCAGCACCTTCGGCGTCGCGACCGCGAGCACCGGCTTGGAGTCGATGGTGGTGTAGACCGGATCGTTCGCGTCCCTCGGCACCTCGTCCTGCCACAGCACCTTGCCGTTGCTGTCCAGGACGACGAGCTTCTGGTCCTCGGTCAGGACCGCGACCTCGCTGCCGTCGGGCGACACCACCGGCGCGGAGCCCTCGGCGATGTCGATCGTCCAGCTCGCGTTGGTGGTCCAGCCGGGCGGTGCCGGGCGGGCGATGAACTGGTCCGGGACGATCTTCGGCATCGGCAGTTCCGGCAGCATCTTGGCCACCGGCGCCTTCGGCTTGGCCGGTTCACGCCCGAACAGCAGGTACCCCGCGGTACCGCCGATCAGTACGACGGCCAGCCCGGCGGCCGCGACGATCGGCCAGATCGGCTTCGACTTCGGCGCCACCTCGATCGCGTCGACCGTGCCGTCGGGGTGGATCACCAGCGGCCACGACGAGCCGTCGGAGTCGACCGCGGTCGCCTTCACCGGGCGCCCGAGCTGACCGGCGCGCTCGGCGATCAGCGCGATCGCGGCCTGCCGCGGGTCGTGATGGTTCACCGGGTGGCTGCGCCCGGCGATCTTCACCTCGGCGTTGTGGTCGTCGTACAGCCGAATCGTGACCTTCGGCCAGGACGGGATGCCCTTGTCAGCCACGGTCACCACTCATCCAGGCCACGGAACTCCCTCGATCGTCGGCTTCACGGGGTCTCGTTCTAGCATGGCGACCGCCCCTAACACATGCAGCCGCCCAGGCATGCCAAGCCCCGAGCCGGTCAGGCTCGGCTGACCCCGACAAGGGGGTAGAAACATCCTCGCCTGTGGATGGGTCACGCCCGTGTACCCCGTTAGCGAGACAATACTGTGGGCGACAGCCCGTGACACGCCGCGAGAGGAGGGGCCATGACGCAACCGCAGCAGAACCCGTGGACGACGCAGCAGCCGCTGCCGCCCGGGCCGCAGCAGCCCGCGTCAGGCCCTGTCGCGGAGACTGGCCCCCGTGGACCGTCGGCCCCGCAGCACGGTGTGCCCGCGCCCGCCGAGGACCAGCGGCTGCCCAAGTTCGCCATCCCCGCCGCCGACACCTTGTGGTGGGTCGGCGTGCACGGCGGCGCGGGGGAGTCGACGATGTCGCTGCTGCTGCCCGGGACGCGCGCGGCCGGTCACCGCTGGCCGATCCCGCCGCCGCCGGTGCCGACCCCGGTCGTGCTGGTCGCGCGAACGAACGGATCGGGCTTGCGCGCGGCGCAGCGCGCGGCGATCGAGTGGGCCTCGGGTGTGGTGCAGGGCGTCGCCGTCCTGGGCCTGGTGCTGATCGCCGACGCCCCCGGCCGGCTGCCGCGGGTGCTGGACGACTTCGCCGACATCGTCGGCGGTGGTGTTCCCAGAGTGTGGGACATCCCCTGGATCGAGGAGTGGCGAAGGGGGGAAGATCCCACGCCTGACAACACCCCCGACGAGGTTTTCGAAGTTCTCGAATCCATTTACGCTCTTCGCGCGTCACAACCAGCGGACTACCCCGCCCCGTACTGAGAGGCTCTGTTCATGTTGGCTAAGTACATCTACCTCCTCGTCCCGCTCCGCGAGGAGCTGCCGGACGAGGTCACCACCAAGGTCAACACGGTGGTCGACTGGGTGACCACCGTCGCGATCACGATCTGCATCCTCGGTGTGGTCATCGCCGGCGCCATGATGGCGATCGGCCAGCGCCGCGGTGAGGGCGGCGAGCACGCGGCCCGCCTCGGCTGGGTCCTCGCGGGCTGCATCGTGATCGGAGCGGCCTCGGCGCTGGTCAAGGCCATCGTCTAGTGACGACCACACCGCGCACCGCCCTGCTCGGTACGTCGAGGGCCTGATCCACGATGGCCTGGTTCAGTGGACGCGACACCTCCGGATCGGGGGACGACGGCGACGACGCCCCGATCTGGGAGAGTCGTGGCTTCGTCGCCTCGGCGATCGTCATCGGGGCGGTCGTCGTGTGTCTCGTGGTCTGGCTGGTGGTGAACGGTGACTCCGGCGCACCGTCCAGCCGGCCGAGTCCGTCGGTCACGCCCACGCTGGGCGGGACGACCGACGGTCCGACGGGCCGGCCCACCGAACCACCGGCGACTCCTGACCCGACGACGCCGACGCGGACGCCGTCCGCACCGGTGAACCCCGACGGCACCGGTGGCTGCCGGGCCAAGAACCCGCCCCAGCGCATTCCCCGGGAGGCACCGGGCGCGGTCAGCTGGCAGTTCGAGACCAACATGCTGATCCCCCTGCAGGCGCAGGGCGGCCCGGCGGTCGAGGACTCCAGGGGACTGCGGTCCTGCTTCGCCCACTCGCCGACCGGCGCCGTACTGGCCGCGATGGTGACGCTGGGCCAGATCCGCAATCCCGAGCTCACCGAGGCGGTGCTGCGGACCCGGATCGCTCCGGGCGACGGCCGCAACCTGGCCCTGCGGACGGTCCGGACCTCACCGACGCCGCGCAACACCGGCCAGACCTCGCAGTTCACCGGCTTCAAGGTGGTCGACTACCTGCCGAACCGGGCGATCGTCTCGATCGCGGTCCGCCTGGACAGCCAGAAGGTGGCCGGCCTGCCGATCACGCTGCTGTGGCAGAACAACGACTGGAAGCTGGTGCTGCAGCCCGACGGCAGCTTCAACGGCGAGGTCGCGCCGGACGTGCTGCAGTCGCTCGAGGGTTACGTCCGGTTCGGGGGCGCCTGATGATCGTGCTGGGCTGTTCCTGGGCGCCGTGGGACTGGGGCGACTGCATCTCGCAGTTCCTCGGCGACGCGCTCGAATGGGCGATCGGCAGCCTGTTCAACCTGATCTTCGAGGCGATCAAGTTCGTCGTGATCAAGGCCGTCGAGATGGTGATGAAAGCGGTCGGCACGCTCTGGATCGACATCGACACCCCGCAGTTCGGCAACAACAGCGCGATCGCGTTCGTCCAGGACCGCACGCTGTGGATCCTGATCCTCGCGGCCACCATCGCGATGATCGTCGGCGGGGTCCGGATGGCGCTCGCGCAGCGCGGCGAGGCGGTCCGCGACATCATCAAGAGCCTGCTCACGATGGTGGTGGTCTCGACCGGCTGCGTCGCGTTCTCGGCGGCACTGATCGAGATCGCCGACCAGTTCTCGGAGTGGATCGTCGACGAGGCGATCGGTGGGTCGGACTTCTCCACCCGGATCGGCGAGATCCTGGTGAACCCGCTGAAGACCGAGGGCGTCGGGCTGATGCTGGTGATCGTGATGGGCATCCTGATGATCGTCACGTCGCTGATCCAGCTGGCGCTGATGGTGGTCCGGTACGGGATGCTGATCCTGCTCGTCGGCGTCCTGCCGCTGACCGCGGCCGCGACCAACACCGAGGCCGGGATGATGTGGTTCAAGCGGGCGATCGCCTGGCTGGCCGGGTTCATCCTCTACAAACCGATCGCCGCGATCATCTACGCGGCCGCGATCACGCTGATCGGTACGCCGGAAGGCGCGACGGACGAGACGCTGGCCGTGATCACCGGCGTCGCCATGATGATGCTCGCCGTCGTCGCCCTGCCGGCCATCCTGCGCTTTGTCTCACCGAAGACCGGGAGCTGACATGCTGGCACTCCTGTGCGACGACGGCTGGGAAGCGTGCATCCGGGACTTCCTGCTGGAAGCCCTCACCCCCGCAGTCGAGGCGTTGATAGCGTTGATCTTCGATCCGATTCTCAGTGCCCTGGCCGAGGCCGTCGGCAAGGTGATGGGGACCATCGGCACCTTCTGGGTCTTCATCGACACCCCCGGGGTGGGCGACGACCAGGGCCGGCCGGACAGCGCGACCGTCGGCTGGCTGTGGGAGCACACCTCCTGGCTCGCGGTTTTCGCGGCGATCATCGGCATCATCGTGGGCGGCGCCCAGATGGCCTGGTCGAGTCGCGGCGACTCGGCGCGCGAGATCCTCAAGTCCCTCTTCACGCTGGCGATCGCGTCCACGCTGGCGATCGGTATCGCCCAGCTGCTGATCAGCATCGGTGACACCTTCTCCAAGTGCATCGTCGCGACCTCGCTGGACACCGACGCGGGCACCGGCTGGACCTGTTCGATCAGCGACGCGAACCCGCAGGCCTTCGGGGACGCGATGATCGTGCTGTTCGGGCTGTCGGTCGCGCAGGGCGGCACGCTCGGGATCGGGCTGATGATCGCGATCGCGATCCTGACCTTGCTCGCGTCGGTGATCCAGGTCGTGCTGATGGTGGTCCGGTACGCGATGCTGATCCTGCTGCTGGGGGTGCTGCCGATCGCGGCGGCCGCCACCAACACCGAGATGGGCCGCGGCTGGTTCAAGCGGATCCTCGGCTGGCTGGCCGCCTTCATCCTCTACAAACCGGTGTCGGCGCTGATCTACGCCACCGCGATCAAGCTGACCGGCGCGGCCTTCGAGGAGGGTGAGCGGAACGGTCCGCTGGCCTTCGTCGAGCAGGACCCCGGGACGGCGATCATGAACATGGTCACCGGTGTCACCATGCTGGTGCTCGCGCTGTTCGCGATGCCGGCGCTGATGCGGTTCGTCGCGCCGATGGTGTCCGCGACCGCGGGTGCGGCCGGTGCCGGCGGGATCGCGGCCAAGATGGTCGGCGCGGACAAGCTCGCCGACGGAGCCACCAAGAGCGCCTCGAGCGAGAGCGACGGCCCGTCCGGGTCCCGCAACGTCGGTCGCCCCAGCAGCAACAACTCGTCCCCGCCGAGCTCCGGCCCGAGCGGAGGCCAGAACGCCGGCCAGGCGAGCGGTAGCCGAGGCGCTGGTGGTGGCGGCGGTGGTGGTGGCGGTGCCGGTGGTGGTGCGGGCGGCGGCGCCGGAGGCGGTGCAGGTGCAGGTGCCGGAGCCGGCGGAGGCGCTGGTGCAGGTGCCGGCGGCGCGGCCGGTGGTGGCGCGGCCGCGGGAGGTGGCGCAGCAGCAGGCGGTGCCGCGGCCGGTGGTGGCGCGGCGGCCGGCGGTGCGGCCGGTGGCGCGGCGGCCGGTGCGGGTGCGGCCGCGGGCCCGGTCGGTCTCGCAGTGGTGGCCGCCGCCGCGGCGGCCAAGAAGGTCAAGGAAACCAACGACGCCGTGATCAACGAAGCAACCAGCGGCGCGGATGACGAGGGACCAAGTGGCAGCGGCTGACAACGTACGGACGGCGCCGAGAACGTACGGCAACTGGCGGGCGCCCGCCTCGGCGGGCATCGCCGGGATGGGCATGCTCGGCACCGGGATCATGATGATGGGCCTGGTGGTCACGATGATCGCCACCCTGACCAGCGGGATCGCCGGTGCGCTGGTCTCGCTGACGATCGTCGGCATCGCCCTGCTGCTGCTGATGACCAAGGACAAGCACGGGCACTCCGCCCTGCAGAGGCTCTCGACCCGAATTGGATGGCAGCGAGCGAAGATGGCCAAGCACAACGTCTACCGATCCGGACCTCTCGGCCGTACGGCGTGGGGCAAGTTCCAGCTCCCCGGTCTCGCCGCGGCCTCCCAGCTCAGCGAGTACCAGGACTCCTACGGCCGCCCGTTCGCGCTGCTGTTCTACCCGAGCACCCGGCACTTCACCGTAGTGATCAACGCCGAACCCGACGGCGCCTCCCTGGTCGACGAGGACCAGATCGACGTCTGGGTGGCGCACTGGGGTCAGTGGCTGGCGTCGCTCGGCCACGAGCCGGGCATCGTCGCCGCCTCGGTCACGGTGGAGACCGCACCGGACACGGGGATCCGGCTGCGTCGTGAGGTCTCGCAGAACATGCAGGACGGTACGCCGGCGATCGCCCGCGCGATGCTCGCCGAGGTGATCCAGACCTACCCGGAGGGCTCGGCGCTGGTGTCGGCCCGGGTCGCGCTGACCTTCAAGGGCACCGACCGCAACGGCAAGCGCCGCAAGGAAGACGACATGGGCCGCGAGCTGGCGTCCCGGTTGCCCGCGCTGACCCAGAGCCTGAACTCGACCGGCGCGGGTGCCGCCCGTCCGGTCAACGCCCAGGAGCTGTGCGAGACGATCCGGATCGCCTACGACCCGGCCGCCGCCGTACTGATCGACGAGGCCCGCGGTCAGGGCATCGCGCCGGAGCTGCAGTGGACCGACGTCGGCCCGGCCGGCGCGCAGGCGTTCTGGGACAAGTACCGGCACGACAGCGCCTGGTCGATGACCTGGTTGATGACCCAGGCGCCGCGCGGTGAGGTGTTCTCCTCGGTGCTGTCCCAGCTGGTCGGGCCGCACCCGGACATCGACCGCAAGCGGGTCACCCTGCTGTACCGGCCGCTCGACGCCGCCACCGCGGCCCGGATGGTCGAGGCCGACAAGCGCAACGCGTCGTTCCGCGCGACCGCGTCCGCCCGTCCGTCGGCCCGCTCGATGGCCGAGGCCCGGGCCGCCGACCGGACCGCGCAGGAAGAGGCCCGCGGCGCCGGCCTGGTGAACTTCGGCATGGTCGTGACCGGCACGGTGATGACCGCCGAGCAGTTGCCGGACATGATCGCCGCGATCGACAACCTCGGTGCCACCGCCCGCGTGCTGCTGCGCCCGGCGTACGGGTCGCAGGACTCCGGCTTCGTCGCCGGGCTGCCGCTCGGTGTCGTGATGCAGAGCCACCTGTCGGTTCCGGCCGGTCTTCGGGAAGCGCTGTGAGTCGACAGGAGAGCTTGTGAGCAAGCAGAAGAAGCCGGTCGACCCGAGCCGCGGCGGCCGCCGTCCGATGCCGCGTGGCTGGCCGGGGATGGGCGGCGGCTACTCGACGTACCTGCAGGCCCCCGCCGAGTGGCGCGGTACGACGGTGCAGGTGTGCGGCATGTGGCCGTTCGCGTCCGGCACCGGCAGCCCGATGGTCGGGGTGCCGATCGGCCGCAACATCCTGTCCGGCGCGACCATGTGCTGCGACCCGATCAGCTGGTTCATGCGGGCCAAGCTGATCTCCAACCCGTCGATGTTCGTGCTCGGCAAGCCCGGTCTGGGCAAGTCGACGATCACCCGGCGGATGGCACTCGGCCTGGCCGGGTACGGCGTGATGCCGCTGGTCCTGGGCGACCTGAAGCCGGACTACAAGGACCTGATCGAGGCGCTCGGTGGCCAGGTGATCCAGCTCGGCCGCGGCCGCGGTCACCTCAACGTGCTCGACCCCGGCGAGTCCCGCCAGGCCGCGCTGCGGCTGACCGGCTCGGCCCGGCAGGCGATCGAGGCCGACGCGCACGGCCGCCGGCAGACGATGGTCTCGGCGCTGATCTCGATCATGCGCTCGGCCCCGCCGACGGACCGCGAGGAGACCATCATCGACGAGGCCCTCAAGGTGCTCGACGAGCGCCACGAGGGCACGCCGGTGCTGCGCGACCTGCTGAAGGTCGTCCAGGACGCACCCGACCGGGTCCGCAACGTCACCCTCGACCGCGGCAGCCTGGACCGGTACCGGCAGATCACCGAAGGCCTGGAGGCCTCGCTGATCGGTCTGGTCGGCGGCGGCCGGCTCGGTGAGATCTTCTCCGAGCAGACCAACAACCCGATGAAGCTGGACCGCCCGGTCGTCTTCGACGTGTCCAACATCGACGACTCCGAGACCAACCTGCAGGCCGCCGTACTGCTGGCCTGCTGGTCGTACGGGTTCGGCGCGGTCGCCGTCTCGCAGGCGCTGGCCGACGCCGGCCTCGAGCCGCGGCGGCACTACTTCGTCATCCTCGACGAGCTCTGGCGGGTCCTGCGGGCCGGGCGCGGCCTGGTCGACCGCGTCGACGCGCTGACCCGGCTGAACCGGCAGCGCGGTGTCGGGATGGCGATGATCTCGCACACCATGTCCGACCTGCTGGCGCTCGAGCACCCCGAGGACCGGATGAAGGCCAAGGGCTTCGTCGAGCGGTCCGGCATGGTGATCTGCGGCGGTCTGCCGCGGGCCGAGATGGAGAACCTCACCGAGGTCGTGCCGATGTCCGAGGAGGAGCAGAACATGCTCATCGGCTGGCAGGACCCGCCCGCGTGGGACCCGGCCACCGGCGAGGAGGCCGCACCGCCCGGCCGAGGCAACTTCCTGGTCAAGGTCGGCGGCCGGCCGGGCATCCCGGTGCACGTCGGGCTGACCTCGGTCGAGCGCGAGATCAACGACACCAACAAGCTCTGGAAGACCGGCGCGGACGGCCGCCCGCTCAAGGTGGAGATCGCCGACGACGGAACCGAGGAGGTGGTGGCCGAGTACACCTTCGACGACCCGGCCCAGCTGCCTCCGCCCGACCCCACCACCCGCGTGGTCGCGCGAAGCGGAGTTGACGACTGATGGCACAGGGACGCAAGAGCACCGGCGGGGCCGCGATCTCGCCCGAGGCGATCGCGCTGTTCGTGGTGATCGGCCTGATCGCGCTGGTCTCGGTCGGGACCTGGGCCGCGGCCTCGCTCGGGGCGGCGATCAGCGGTGACAAGAAGCCGGGCGGCAACCCGCTGTCGGTCCCGGTCGACCTGTTCACCGGGGACTACGAGTGGCCGGGCGCGGCCACCGCCGTACTGGTCGTCGAGATCGTCGTGGTCGCCGCGCTGATCGTCGGCGTGTTCCTGCTGCTGCGCCGGCGGACCGGCACCAAGTCCCGCGTCGACCGGCACGCGTTCCTGATGTCGAACCGCAAGGACCTGCGCAAGATCCTCCGCGAAGGCGCCCAGGAGACCGCGAACCGGCTCGGCGCCGGGCACGCCGGTCCGGGAGTCTTCATCGGCCGGACCGTGCGGGACGACCTCGAGCTGTTCGGCTCGTGGGAGGACATGCACATCGACATCTGGGGGCCGCGGACCGGTAAGACCACCACCCGCGCCGTACCGGCCATCCTGGACGCGCCGGGTGCGGTGATCGCGACCTCGAACAAGCGCGACATCGTCGACGCCAGCCGGGGCCCGCGCAGCGCCAAGGGCCAGGTCTGGGTGTTCGACCCGCAGGGCGTCGCCGACGAGGAGCCGACCTGGTGGTGGAACCCGCTGAGCTACGTCACCGACGAGGTGAAGGCCCGGCAGTTCGCCGACCACATCGTCAACAGCCAGCGCCAGGAGGGCGCCCGGTCCGACGCCTACTTCGACACCGTGGCGGCCGACCTCCTGGCCGGGCTGCTGCTCGCGGCCGCACTGGCCAAGCGGCCGATCAACCAGGTCTACCTGTGGCTCAGCGACCAGCTGAACGACGAGCCGGCCCGCATCCTCGACAACACTCCGGGGTACGAGCTGCCCGCGCAGCAGATGGCCAGCCTCTACAGCCTGCCGGACAAGCAGCGGGCCGGTGTCTTCGGGACCGCCCAGCCGAGCGTGCAGTTCCTGCTGAACCGCCAGGTCGCCAAGTGGGTCAACCCGAACGGCCAGGCCGACAACCGCCCACAGTTCAACCCGCACGACTTCGTCCGCAGCGGCGGCACGCTTTACAGCCTGTCCAAGGAAGGCAGCGGTACGGCGGGCCCGCTGGTCGCCGGGCTCACCGTCGCGATCGTCGAGGCGGCCGAGGAGTACGCCAAGACCTGCCCGATGGGCCGGCTGCCCACCCCGCTGGTCGGCGTACTCGACGAAGCCGCGAACGTCTGCCGCTGGAAGGACCTGCCCGACCTCTACAGCCACTTCGGCTCCCGCGGCATCGTGCTGATGACGATCCTGCAGTCCTGGGCCCAGGGCGTGGAGTGCTGGGGCGAGCACGGCATCGAGAAGCTGTGGTCCTCGGCCAACATCCGGGTGTACGGCGGCGGTGTCTCCGACTCGGCCTTCCTGGAGCGGCTGAGCAAACTGATCGGCGAGTACGACATCAACTCGAACACCGTCTCGTACGAGGGTGGCAAGCGCTCGCACAGCAGCCAGGTCCAGC
Source organism: Kribbella italica (assembly GCF_014205135.1). NCBI lineage: Bacteria > Bacillati > Actinomycetota > Actinomycetes > Propionibacteriales > Kribbellaceae > Kribbella > Kribbella italica. The sequence goes on along the minus strand of NZ_JACHMY010000001.1, from coordinate 6,276,548 downwards.
GGCACGCGATCATGGAGGTCTCCGACCTGACCTCGATGCCGCCCGGCCGCGCGGTCGTCTTCGCCTCCGGCACGCCGGCCACGATGATCAAGACGATCCCGTGGATGGCCCGGCCGGACGCCGCGTCGGTCCGTGCGTCGCTCGCGCAGTTCGACCCGGGCGCGGCGTCGACCGCGGGCCCGGCCGGCGGCGCGTCGAACCCGTGGATCGCGGCCGGTCAGAAGGCCAAGCACAACCCGCTCGGTCCTGCCCAGGCGACCTGGCCGGCGGTGCCCGACAACCAGCCGCAGCCCCAGCAGCAGGCGCCGCAGCCCGGACAGCAGCAGTGGGGCCAGGCACAGTGGAGCCCGCCGAACCCGAACGACCGGCGCGGGTGACAATGTGGTCCTGCAACACGGCGGTGCGGGTCGCACCGGCCGGCCGAAACGCTAGCCCTGGGCAAGGAGTGGAGCCATGGACGACGACGACGTGATGGAGCTGTACTACCCGCACGTCGCGGCCTTCGTGGAGGACAGGCTGGTCTACCTGTACGCGCGCCGGCTCGGCCAGACCTTCGTCTGGTGCCCCGAGTGGTTCCGGCACGCCGAGGCGCTGAGCCGGCTGGACTCGATCTGGCGCGCCTGGGAGCACCTGCGGCTGGACCCGGCGACGGGGATGTCGGTGTGGTGGCGCGACCACGCGGACCCGCACATGCACGTGCTGCTCAACCCCGACGGCCCGTTCGCGGGCTGCCGCGGAGCGCACAGCGAGTACACGGCCCGCCCGCTCGCCACGGTGCCGCCGCCGGAAGGCCTCTTCTTCGACCAGCGCGAGCCCCACCTGCGCAGCATCTGATCCAGCAGCCGCAAGGCTCTGGGAGAATAGAGACATGGCTATGGAATCCGCACGTCCGGTGTCGCTGACCGGGATCAAGCCGACCGGCGACCCGCATCTCGGCAACCTGATCGGCGCGATCCGGCCGGCGCTGCAGCTGGCCGACTCCTACGACGCGATGTACTTCATCGCCGACTACCACGCGCTGACCGTGCTGCGGGACGCCGAGCAGCTGCGGCACTACACCCGCTCGGTGGCGGCGACGTGGATCGCGGCCGGTCTCGACACCGACCGGATCACGATGTACCGGCAGTCCGACGTACCGGAGACGTTCGAGCTGCACTGGGTGCTGTCGACGGTCGCCGCGAAGGGCCTGATGAACCGGGCGCACGCGTACAAGGCGGCCCGGGACAAGAACGCGGAGGCCGGCAAGCCCGACCTGGACGCGGGCGTCAACATGGGTCTCTACAACTACCCGGTGCTGATGGCGGCCGACATCCTGCTGATGGACTCCGACGTCGTACCGGTCGGCAAGGACCAGTCGCAGCACGTCGAGTACGCCGCGGACATCGCCGGGACCTTCAACCACCTCTTCGGTGAGAACAAACTGAAGGTGCCGCGTCTGGTCCTGCCCGAGGACGACGCGGCCAAGACGCTGCCGGGGGTCGACGGCCGCAAGATGAGCAAGAGCTACGGCAACACGATCCCGCTGTTCGCGCCGGAGAACCAGCTGAAGAAGCTGGTCCGCCGGATCGCCACCGACAGCACGCCGGTCGAGGAGCCGAAGGACCCGGACAGCTCGTCGGCGTTCCTGATCTACGAGCAGTTCGCGTCGCCGGAGCAGCTCGCCGACACCCGCAAGCGGCTCGAGGCCGGCGGGATGGGCTGGGGCGACCTGAAGAACGAGCTGTTCGAGGTGATCAACACGCAGATCGGCCCACTACGAGCCCGGTACGACGAACTGATGGCCCCGGGCAGCGACCTCGACGCCCTGCTCGAGGCCGGCGCCGTCCGGGCCCGTGCCCGCGCCAAGGTCGTCCTGGACCGCGTCCGCGACGCGGTCGGCATCTCCCAGTAGGCGCGGCCGCCGGCGCGGTCAGCGGACCGCGCCGGTGACCAGCCACGCGTCCCGGCGTTCCCGGGTGAGCAGGGTCAGCAGGCGGAGCAGCATGAACCCGCCGAACGCCCACCACAGCGCCACGACGCCGCCGTCGAACCAGATGACGCTCAGCGCCAGCGGGACGTACAGCACGAGCGCGATCACCCCGGCGACCGCCAGGTACGGGCCGTCGCCGGCACCGATCAGTACGCCGTCCAGTACGAACACCACGCCGTTCACCGGCTGCCAGAGCGCGGCGACGAGCAGCACCGCCGAGAGCGAGTGCCGTACGGCCGGGTCCTCGGTGAACCAGGGCACGTAGATCGAGTGCAGGCCCCACAGCGCGAGGCCGCCGACCACGCCCGACCAGAGTCCCCACCACATCATCCGCCGGGTGATCGCACGCGTCCCTTCGACGTCGCCCGCACCCAGCGCCCGGCCGGTCAGCGCCTGCGCGGCGATCGCGATCGCGTCCAGCGCGAGGGCCAGGAACGACCAGAGCGTGAACGCGACCTGATGGGCCGCGACGGACGTCGTACCGAGTGAGGTGGCGACGAAGGTGGCCAGGATGATCGCGACCCGCAGCGTGAGGGTCCGGACCACCAGCGGTACGCCGGAGTGGGCCGAGGCGCGGATGCCGGGGAAGTCCGGGCGCAGCTTGGCGCCGTCGCGGCGGGCGCCGCGGACGACGACCACGACCAGCGCGACGCCGGCGGCGGTCTGGGCGAGCGCCGTACCGAGGGCCGATCCGGCGATGTCCAGGTCGAGGCCGTAGACCAGGATCAGGTTGAGCACGATGTTCAGCAGGTTGGCGGTGATCGCGACGATCATCGGCGTCTTGGTGTCCTGCAGACCACGCAGTACGCCGGTCGCCGCGAGCAGCAGCAGCATCGACGGGATGCCGAGGCAGCTGATCCGCAGGTAGATCACCGCGTGGTCGGCGACGTCGGGGGAGGGGTTGAACGCGCCGATCGCGGCCGGGGCGAGCAGGACACCGACCACAGCCAGTACGACGCCCAGCAGCAGCGCGAGCCAGAGGCCGTCGATGCCCTGGGCCAGCGCGCCCTTGTGGTCGCCGGCGCCGATCCGCCGCGCGACCGCCGACGTCGTGCCGTACGCCAGGAACACGCAGACGCCGACCAGGGTCTGCAGGATCGTGCCCGCGATCCCCAGGGCGGCGAGCTGCGGGGTGCCGAGGTGGCCGACGATGGCCGAGTCGGCCAGCAGCATCAGCGGCTCGGACACGAGGGCGAAGAAGGCCGGTACCGCCAGTCGGAGGATCTCCCGGTCCTGGCTGCTGGTAAGGCGCATAGGCCTCATTGTGCCTGGCGGCTGCTGTGCACAACGCACCGGACCGAACTGTCTCGAATCTTTTTCTTCTCCACACCTGTGGGTTTGAAAAACCGCAGGTCAGAGGGATGTTGTGGAGCTTTCCCCACAGATATCCACAGGGTTGTTCCCAACCTGTGCACAGGACTTCCCGGGGTTTCCCACAGGTGGTCCACACCCCCTGTGGATACTCGGCTACCGGGTGGCGGCCGTTCGGGCGTACCGTCGCGTGTCCGACGCCGTCCGCCCGACTCGGGGGTCCGGGTGGGTCGGGGAAAACTGTCGGCGACGCCGGATACGGTTCGATCACGTGTTCGACCCGTTGGGCGGGTCGGTGGGCGGACGAGGAGGTCGGGGCAGTGAGCGTTGCGGAGTTCCGCGGAGGGCCGGACGGCGGGAACGAGGAACGCAACCCGGCGATGGGCTTCGACCGCACCCCGCCGCAGGACCTGGCCGCCGAGCAGTGCGTGCTCGGCGCGATGATGCTGAGCAAGGACGCGATCGCCGACTGCATCGAGACCGTCCGCGGCACGGACTTCTACCGCCCGGCGCACGAGTCGGTCTACGACGCGATCACCGACCTGTACGCGCGGGGCGAGCCGGCCGACGCGATCACCGTCGCGGCCGAGCTGACCAAGCGCGGCGAGATGGCCCGGATCGGCGGTGCGCCGTACGTGCACACCCTGGTCGCCTCGGTGCCGCTGGCGGCGAACGCCAGCTACTACGCGCACATCGTCCGCGAGAAGGCGATCCTGCGCCGCCTGGTCGAGGCCGGCACCAAGATCGTCCAGCTCGGGTACGCCGGGGAGGGCGAGGTCGACGACGTCGTCGACGAGGCCCAGGCCGAGATCTACCAGGTCACCGAGAAGCGGACCACCGAGGACTACGCGCCGCTGAAGGACATCATGGAGGGCGCCCTCGACGAGATCGAGGCGATCGACTCCCGCGGCGACGCGATGATCGGCGTACCGACCGGCTTCACCGACCTCGACGAGCTGACCAACGGGCTGCACCCGGGGCAGATGATCATCGTCGCCGCGCGTCCCGCGATGGGCAAGGCGCTCGCGCTGGACACCCCGCTGCCGACGCCGTCCGGCTGGACGACGATGGGCGAGGTCGCCACCGGCGACGTGCTGCTCGATGCGGACGGCCGCCCGACCCGCGTGGTCGCCGCGACCGACGTGATGGAAGACCGGCCCTGCTACCAGTTGACCTTCTCCGACGGCACGACGATCGTCGCCGACGCCGAGCACCAGTGGGTCGTCGAGGACGGCGGCCAGCCGGTCGTCTGTACGACGCTCGACCTGCACAGCGCCATGTCGGCGTACCAGGGTCTGACTCCCGCGGTGCCGAGGTCGGCGCCGCGCGAGATCGCCGGGCACGGCGTCACCACCGGCGTGCTCGGTGAGCCCGACCGCCGCGTCGAGCGGGTCGAGCCGGTCGCGTCCGTCCCGGTCCGCTGCGTCGAGGTCGACAACCCCGACCACCTGTACCTGGCCGGCAAGACGATGGTGCCGACCCACAACTCCACGCTGGGCCTGGACTTCGCCCGCTCCGCCTCGATCAAGCACGGCCTGACCTCGTGCATCTTCTCGCTGGAGATGAGCCGCAACGAGATCACCATGCGACTGCTCTCGGCCGAGGCGAAGGTCCCGCTGCACCACATGCGCAACGGCAAGATGACCGACGAGGACTGGGCCCGCCTGGCCCGCAAGATGGGCGAGGTCTCCGAGGCCCCCCTGTTCATCGACGACTCCCCGAACCTCACCATGATGGAGATCCGCGCGAAGGCCCGCCGCCTCAAACAGCGCCACGACCTCCGCCTGATCGTGATCGACTACCTCCAGCTGATGACGTCCGGCAAGAAGGTCGAGTCCCGCCAGCTCGAGGTCTCCGAGTTCTCCCGCTCCATCAAACTCCTCGCCAAGGAGCTCGAACTCCCGGTCGTCGCCATCTGCCAGCTCAACCGCGGCTCCGAGCAACGATCCGACAAACGCCCGATGACCTCCGACCTTCGCGAGTCGGGCTGCCTGACCGCCGACACCCGGCTGATGCGCGCAGACACCGGCGCCGAGGTGTCGCTCGGCGAACTGCTGGCCGACGACACTCGGGACGTCCCGGTGTGGTCGCTCGACGACCGGCTGAAGCTGGTGCCGCGCACTCTGACGCACGCGTTCCCCAGCGGCGTGAAGGAGGTCTTCCGGCTCAAACTCGCGTCCGGGCGGGAGATCAAGGCAACCGCGAATCACCCCTTCCTCACGTACGACGGCTGGAAGCCGCTGGGTGAGCTGACTCCCGGCGCGCGCATCGGTTCGGTGCGGCACGTACCGCCGCCGCTCGAGCTGAAGCCGTGGGACGACGACGAGGTGACGCTGCTCGCTCACCTGCTGGGCGATGGCTCCTTCGTCCGGCGGCAGCCGATCCGGTACGCCAGCATCGACGAGCACAACCTCGACGCCGTCACCTCGGCAGCCAAGCGTCGATTCGGGATCACCGGGGTGCGGGACGAGTACGCCGCGGCGCGAGTGACCACTCTGCGGCTGCCGGCGCCGTACCGACTAGCTCGTGGCAAGCGAAACCCGATCGCCGCCTGGCTGGACGAGCTGGGACTGTTCGGGCTGCGCAGCCATGAGAAGTTCGTGCCGGACGGTGTGTTCGGACTGCCCAAGGAACAGGTTGGCAGCTTCATCCGGCACCTGTGGGCCACCGACGGTTCGGTCCGGTGGGACAGCAAGGCCGGTCAAGGACGGATCTACTACGCGTCGACCAGTCGCCGACTGGTGGACGACCTGGCCCGCTTGCTGCTGCGGTTCAACATCTTCAGCCGCATATACGTCGCCAGGAAGGCCGGATATCGCGACTCGTACCACCTGACAATCGACGGCGTCGAGAACCAACGACGCTTCTGCGACGAGATCGGCGTGCACGGTTTACGTGGCAAGAAGGCGCGCGAGGTTCTTGAGCGCTTGCGAGACATCAACCCTGCACCGAAGCTCGACACTGTGCCGGTCCAGGTTTGGGACCAGGTCAAGGTCGCCATGCATGATCGCGGAATGACCAAGGTCGCCCTCGCGTCCGCCCTTGGGCGGCGTAACCCGAACCGTCTGTTTGCCGGCGCTCCTACCCGAGAGCGTCTTGCGAACGTGGCCAGTGCCCTCGATCTCGCCGACCTGGAACTCATGGCAACGAACGACCTCTTCTGGGACACCGTCACGAGCATCGAGAGCGTCGGTGAACGTGAGGTCTACGACGCGACTGTCCTCGGTACGCACAACTTCGTTGCCGACGGCATCGCTGTCCACAACAGTCTTGAGCAAGATGCCGACATGGTGATCCTGCTGCACCGTGAGGACGCCTACGAGCGCGAGTCGACCCGCCCCGGCGAGGCCGACTTCATCGTCGCCAAGCACCGCAACGGCCCCACCGCCGAGGTCGTCGTCGCCTTCCAGGGCCACTACTCCCGCTTCGTCGACATGGCCCACGACGGCTAGTCGGTCCAGCGGTCCTTGGAGATGGACTCCTGGGCGAGGAGGCGTAGGGACGCGATCAGCGTCTCGCCGAGGATGGTGCCGATGACGACGCTTTCGGCGATTTGGTGGGGGTCGGTGCGGGCGGTGACCGAGGCGACCTCTAGGGCGGTGAACTTCTCGACCGCGTCGGCGTAGGAGTCGAGGAAGTCGACCAGGTGGTCCTGGTCGAGCGTGCGGAGGGCGGCGACTGTCTCGATCAGCGTGGTGAGTGCGGGGGCGTCGGGCTCGACCTTCCAGCCGCGGCGGGCGATCAGTTCGCCGACCTGTACGGCGGCCGCCGTACGCGCCTCGCTGCCGGCGGTCGGTGTGCGGGTCGGGGTGATCGCGCGGTGCGCGCGGCCGATCTGGTCGTGCAGGGGCATCGAGTCGGAGTCCAGGCCTTCGAGGATCTCCTTCACCCGGGCGACCGGCACCTGGCCGAGGTCGATCAGCGCCCGGATCAGCCGCAGCCGGCGCAGGTGGGTCTCGCCGTAGGACGCCTGGTTCGGGCTGGTCAGCTCGCCCGGTGGCAGCAGGCCCTCGCGCAGGTAGTACTTGATCGTCGGCACCGGAACCCCTGACTGCCGGCTCAACTCCGCGATGCGCATAACCGCCTTGCCTTCCCTCGACCTGTGATGGATAGTAGCAGTATCCATTAACGGATAGTCGCACTATCCATCCAGAGAAGAGGTGAAATGCTCATCGATGTCGTGCTCGTCGTCGCGACGCTGATCTTCCGCGGGCTCGGAGCACTCGGCGTGCGCCGGTTCGCCCGCTGGCCGGTGGCCGCCGCGCACGGGCTGGCCGTGATGCTGGTGCTGACCGCGAGCGCCCACTTCGTCCCGGCCGACGTGACCGTGATGCCGAACCACGCGGACATGGTCCGGATCGTCCCGCCGTTCGTCCCGTACGCCGACGCGATGGTCTACCTGACCGGCGTACTGGAACTGCTCGGCGCGCTCGGTCTGGTCCTGACCGCAACCCGCTGGGCCGCCGGCTGGTCGCTCGCCGCGCTGTTCGTGGCGTTGCTCCCGGCCAACATCTACGAGGCCGTCGAGCAGATCTCGTTCGCCAACGGGGAGGCCGCGACGCCGCTGTGGCAGCGCATCCCCGAGCAGGTCCTCTACATCGCGGTCGCCGTCTGGGCCGCCCGATCAACCCGTACGCCGTCCGCCGCGCCGCGGCCCGCGCTCGTCGACACCCACTGAAGGAGCCCGACATGTCCGACCCGACCCGCACCTTGGCCGGCGTCATCCTGCTGACGATCGTCACGATCGAGTTCGGCGGCTGGTTCCTGACCAAGATCGCCCGCGGCCAGGTGCCGATGACCGACTTCCAGAAAGCGTTCGCCCGGGCCGGCCACGCGCACGCCGGCGTGCTGGTGATCCTCAGCCTGGTCGGCCTGCTGTACGTCGACCTGACCGGCCTCGACGGTTTCTGGCTGTGGGTCGGCCGGCTCGCCTTGCCAGTCGCGGCGATCCTGATGTCCGGCGGCTTCTTCGCCTCGTCCGCGGGCAAGAACGTCACTCAGCCCACCAAGTTCATCGCCATCCTCTGGGTCGGCGCGGCCAGTCTCGCCGTCGGCGCGCTGACCCTGGGGATCGGCCTGATCACCGCCTAGCCGGTCCAACTGCGCCGACATCACCGGTCACCTAACAAGTACCGACCCTCGACAGGTGGCCGGTACTTGCTAGGTGACCGGTGATGACTGCTAGGTCGACGCCAGCCGGGCGCCGACCGACTGGATGATCGCGGCCGTCTCCGGCGGCGCCTCGAGCGTGAAGTCGGCGCCCAGGGCAACCACTCCGGCGACGTACTGGATCAGCAGCTGGGCCGAGTCGGCGCTCAGCGTGAGCACGCACGACTCCGGCCCGGTCGGTACGACGGTGCCCGGCAGCCACCACCCGTAGAAGCCTTCCCGCACCTTCTCCTCCGACAGCTCGACGCGCAGCACCGCCGAGTGCCGGTACGTCGCCGCCGCGAACGATTCGGCCAGGTACGCCGCGGCGTCGGCCGCCGGGATCTCGCGCCGGACGAACCGGTGCCGGCTCGGCCGGACGTCGCTGATCCGGTCGACCCGGAAGCTGCGCCAGTCGTCGCGGTCCGGGTCGAACGCGAGCAGGTACCAGGTCCCGACCAGCGCGACCAGGTGATGCGGCTCGACCCGCCGGCTGGTCACCGCGCCGTGCCGCGATTCGTAGCTGAAGGCAACGATCTCCAGATCGCGGCAGCAGGCGGCGAGAATCGCCAGCCGCCCCGGATCGACCTGGGGCAGATCCGCCCGAGCGACCACCGACGACGCCCCGACCGCCGCGACCTGTGGACGAAGTCGCGGCGGCAGCACCTGGGACAGCTTCGCCAGGGCGCTCATCGAGCTGTCGTACATCCCCGTCACCCCACCGCTGCCCGCGCCGGCCAGACCGACCGCGACCGCCACCGCCTCGTCGTCCGAGAGCACTAGCGGCGGCATCGCGCGCCCGGAGACCAGGCGGTACCCACCGGCCGTCCCCGTCGTCCCGACGACCGGGTAGTCGAGCGAGCGCAGCCGGTCGACGTCCCGCCGGATCGTCCGGTCGGTGACGCCCAGCCGCTCGGCGAGCTCGGCGCCCGACCACTCCCGGCGCGACTGCAGCAGCGACAGCAGCCGCAGCAGTCGTCCGGGCAGGTCGTTCATATCCACAAAGATATCCACAGCTTGAGGACAACCCCTGTCCGGAACGCCGTCTACGGTCGGCGGCATGGAGACTTGGACCCCTGAAACCGACGGCTACGACGACCAGCGCACCGGCTTCCAGCGCCGCGATCCGCACCGGCCGGCGCGGATCTTCGCCGCGACCAGCGCGACCGACATCCAGGAGGCGGTGCGCTATGCCCGCGACCACGAGCTGCGGCTCGCGGTCCAGGCGAGCGGGCACGGCCACACGACGCCGACCGACGGCGTGCTCGTCACGACCAGCGGCTTCGCCGGTGTGACGGTCGATCCGGAGCAGAAGACCGCGACGATCCAGGCGGGCGCGACCTGGCAGCAGGTGACCGCCGCGACCTCGCCGTACGGGCTGGCTCCGCTGTCCGGCAGCTTCCCCGGCGTCGGCGCGATCTCGTACACACTCGGCGGCGGACTCGGGCTGATGGCGCGCAAGTACGGCTTCGCCGCCGACCACGTCCGCCGGATCGACCTCGTCACGCCGGGCGGCGAGCTGCGCTCGGTGACGCCCGACTACGTGGAGCTGTTCTGGGCGCTGCGCGGTGGCGGCGGCAACTTCGGCGTCGTCACCGAGCTGGAGATCGACCTGTTCGAGGTCGCGACGGTCGCCGGCGGCAGCCTGTACTACGACCTCGCGACCACACCCGACGTACTCCAGACCTGGCGCGAGTGGACGGCGACCGTGCCCGAGGAGGTCACCTCGGCCGTCGGCGTCCTGGTGCTGCCAGACCTCCCGATGGTCCCCGCGCCGCTGCGCGGCAAGCACATCGCGCAGCTCCAGCTCTGCCTCCTCACCGACCTCGCACAAGCCGAGCAGCTGATCGCACCGCTGCGCGCGCTCGGCGAGCCGGTCATGGACACCTTCGGCGAGATCCCGTACGCCGAGTCCGGCCGCATCTTCGCCGAGCCCGAGCAGCCCCACGGCTACCGCGCCCAGAACCTCCTGCTCGCCGACCTCGACCCGGTCGCGCTCTCCACCATCCCCAAGCTCGCCGGCCCGGAGGCGGGCGCGATGTGCGTCATCGGCATCCGTCACCTCGGCGGCGCGCTGTCGCGCCCGCCCGCGATCCCGAACGCGGTCGGCCGCCGCGAGGCGCAGTACGCGCTGACCGTCCTCTCACCCGGCGAGCAGGACCTCACCCAGCTGCACCGCAGCATCCTGGAGCCGTGGACGTCGATCGGCCGCCAGCTCAACTTCAGCTTCGGCCCGCTCACTCCCGACCAGATCGCCGAGGCCTACGAACCCGCCGACCTCGAACGCCTCCGGCGGATCAAGAACGACCTCGACCCGACCGGCCTGCTCCAGCCGAACCATGTGATCTGAGGCTCACCCGCTGGTCGCGTCCGCCCGGCCGGAGCAGGGTGAAACCATGAACAAGGCCCATCTCGAACTCTGCTCGTCGGACTACTGGATGACCCATCTCGGCACCACCGTCGTGCCGTGGGCGCTGGAGCGGGTCGCGCTCGGCGGCCGGCTGCTCGAGATCGGGTCCGGGCCGGGCGCCGCGACGCGGGTGCTGCGGGAGAGCTTCGAAGTGACGGCCGTCGAGTACGACGTGGAGCTGGCCGCCGCGCTGATCGACCAGTTCGAGAACGACCCGCGCGTGCACGCCAAGCAGGGCGACGCCACGAAGCTGGACGAGCCGGACGGCCGGTACGACGCGGCCGCGTGCTTCACGATGCTGCACCACATCCCGTCGCGCGAGCAGCAGGACCAGGTGTTCGCCGAGCTGGCCCGGGTACTCCGGCCGGGCGGCGTGTTCTTCGGGACCGACAGCCTGGCCGGGCCCGGGTTCTTCCGGCTGCACGAGGGCGACATCTGCGTACCGGTCGACCCGACGACGCTGGCCGATCGGCTGGAGGCGGCGGGTTTCGTCGACGTCGACCTGGAAATCCGCGGCGAAGGTGTCCGCTGGACCTGCTCGACGCCGGAGCCGACCGGCGCGCGGGTGCAGGTCCGGGAGCCGTTCCTGCGGACCTACATCAGCGACGAGTTCCGCCACGGCATCGTCACCGACTGGGTCCCGCAGCTCCTCGAAGTCGTTGACCTGGGCAACGACCCGCTGCACCTCGACGCCGGCCCCGCCGACGCCGCCGAACCCCTCCGCGCCGCCGCGCCCCGCCTCACCGTCGCGCAGCTCGACCCCGCGTTCACCCCGGACCTCCGCGCTCGAGCAGCCGCGGACCTCGAGATCGTCGACGTGGACCCGCTCCACCTTCCCTTCGACGACAACCGCTTCACCGCGGCGACGGTCTTCCTCTCGCTGATGCACCTCCGCTCGGCCCGCACCCAGGACGCCGCCCTCCGCGAGCTCCACCGAGTCCTCCGCCCCGGAGCGACCTTCGCGGGCCTCAACGCCCTCGACGGCAACCACTTCCGCGGCATGAACGACCACGACCGGGCCGTCCCCATCGACCCGTTCGCCTTCGCCGCCCGCCTGGAAGCCGCCGGGTTCAGCAACCCCAAGGTCGACTACTGGTCCTTCCCCCGCTTCACCGCCCAGGCCTGAGCAACTCCGCGATCAACGCGCTCTTTCCTTCCCCGTACGCCGCCCGGTCGCGCGTCAGCTCCCGCTTCCGCGCCGCGTACCGCTCCCGCGCGACCGCGTCGACCCGCAACAGATCCCGCAGTACGACGTGATCCCGGTGCGCCGCACGATCTCGGCGGGTGGGATCACAGGGCCGCGGTCACGTCGATCTCGACGAGCTGCCCGGGGAAGCCGAGTTGGGCTACGCCCAGGAGGGTGCTGGCGGTGGTGAAGGCGGGGGCCAGTGGCGATGCGTTGAGCTGGGTCCACACGGCGGCGAGCTGCTCGCGGTCGGTGCTGACGACGTAGATCACCGTCCGTACGACGTCCTCGGGCCGAGCGCCGGCAGACTCCAACCCGGTCAGGATGTTGGTGATCACCTGGGCGGTCTGGCCCTCCAGGTCCTCGGCGGCCAGGTCGCCGGCGGGGTCCAGCGGGCACTGTCCGGCGAGGAAGACCAGGCGGGACGCCTCGACGGTGGTCACGTGGTGGTAGCCGGGGGTCGGGTGCAGGGCCGGGGGATTGGTGCGTTCGATCGTCACCGGCCCAGCCAAGGTCACCACTCACGCACGGTCAACAGAATTAGGCGATGACCACCAAGCCTCAGGCCGCTAAGCGCCGCACGTAACGCTTCTGCCAGGGCGTCTCCACCGCGTGCGAGCTGTAGTTCGCCCGCACGTAGGCGACCGCCTCGTCAGCCGGCACCCCATCGAGAATCGCCAGACAGGCCAGCGCCGTACCGGTCCTTCCGCGCCCACCACCACACGCGAACTCGACCCGCTCACCAGCGCGGAGGCGTTCGAGCGCCTCCGCGAAAGCAGAGCGTGCGGCATCCCGGTCACTGGGCAGCCGGAAGTCAGGCCAACGGACCCACCGGCTCTCCCAGCGGACCGGCGGTGGTTCCTTGCCCAGCAGGTACACGCCGAACGTCGGGTCCAGACCCGGCGGCGCCGGGTTGCGGAGTCCACGTCCTCGCACGACCAGTCCGGAGGGGAGCTTCATCAGGCCGTCGTACTCGGCCGTCCACTGGTGTGCCATCCACAAACCTTAGCCAGAATCCGCATTCCTAGAACTGCGTGCCGCCGGGGCGGACGCTGTCCGCCACCAGCTCGAGCAGCGCGGCCACCGCGCGGCTCGGCCGCCGGCCACTCAACGTGATCGTCGACAGCGTCCACGCGAGGTCGACTCCGGTGAGACGCATCCGGGTGATGCCCGGTTGGGACCCCTGCTCGATCGCCGGTACGACGGCCACGCCGAGCCCGGTCCGCACGTAGTCGGGCACGGTCGTCAGGTCCGGGACCTCGACCTGCACGCGCCGCGGCTGCCCGACCGCGTCGAAGGCCCGGTCCACGCTCGTCCGGTTGCCGAACCCGGGCAGCATGTCGACGAACCGCTCCCCGGCCAGATCCTCCAGCCGGACCTCCGCCCGCCCGGCCAGCCGATGCGTCGACGGCACCAGGACGACGTACGGGACGGTCGCCAGCTCGCGGGCCTCCAGGCCGATCAGGTCCGACTGCCCGAGGCCGACCAGTGCGACGTCCAGCCGTCCGTGCCGTACGTCGTCCGCCAGTCCCGACGAACCGCTCGGCGAGGTCGTGACCTGGACGTCGACCAAGGGGTAGCGCTGGTAGAACGCGCCGAGCAGGCCGGCCAGATCGACCAGGCCGAGGCGGGTCAGCGTGCCGATCCGCAGACTGCCGCGCAGTCCGGTGGACGCCTCCTCGACGACGGCGCGGGCGCGGTTCATGGCCTCCAGCGCGTCCTTCGCCTCCGGGAGCAGGGCCTGGCCGGCCGGTGAAAGCTCCACCCGCCGGGTCGAGCGGTCGAAGAGCGTTGTCTTCAGCTCGGTCTCGAGGCCGCGGATCGCCGCCGACACCGTGGACTGGACGGTGAACAGCCGCTGCGCCGCGCGGGTGAAGCTCAGTTCCTCGGCGACCGCGACGAAGTACTCCAGCTGGCGGGAATCCACAGCGCCAACTATCGGTGAGGGCGATGAGAGTCCGCAAGAATCTTCGTTTGTGTCGATAGATCTCCGGGCTCACCCTGAAGACATGACAACACTCACCGGACCGCGGGCGGTCGACGCCGTCGGCACGAAGGTCCGCTTCGCCCACGGCCCGGGGTTCTGGACGATCGCCGCCGCCTTCCTGACCACGATGGCGTTCTCCACGGTGCCGACGCCGCTCTACGCGATCTACCAGCAGCGCGACGGCTTCCCGACGTTCCTGATCACGGTGATCTTCGCCGCGTACGCGGTCGGCGTGATGGCGAGCCTGTACCTGGCCGGCCACGTCAGCGACTGGCTCGGCCGGCGCCAGGTCGCGCTGCTCGCCGTACTGGCCGAGGTGGTCGCCGCGCTGATCTTCCTCTTCTGGCCGGAGGTTCCCGGGCTGCTGATCGCCCGGTTCGTGTCCGGCGTCGGAGTCGGCATCCTGACCGCGACGGCGACCGCGCACCTGTCCGAGCTGCGCAAGATCGCCCGGCCGGACGAGGACCCGAGCCGGTCCGCGCTGATCTCCAGCATGGTGAACCTGGGCGGCCTCGCCTTCGGTCCGCTGATCGGCGGCCTGCTGGCCCAGTACGTCGGCCGCCCGATCGAGCGCCCGTACGAGGTGTTCCTGGTGCTGCTCGTGATCAGCGCCGTCGGCATCGCACTGGTCCCCGAGACGGTCGAACGGCGCGAGACGCGTCCGGCGTACCGGCCGCAGCGGGTCGCACTGCCGGCCGCCGCCAGGCCGCTGTTCTTCGCGAGCGCGGCCGGCGCCTTCGCGGCGTTCGCGATCTTCGGGTTGTTCACGTCGCTCGCCCCGACGTTCCTGGCGGGCACGCTGCACCACACGTCCCGGCTGCTCGCCGGAGTGGTGACCTTCGCGGCCTTCATCGCCGGCGCGGCCAGCCAGGTCGTCTTCGTCCAGCTCACCCGCACCCGTCAGCTGCAGCTGGGCCTGGCCTTCATGTCGGTCGGCCTCGTCGGAGTCGCCGCCGGCGGCCTGACCCCGAGCCTCGCCCTGTTCGTGATCGGCGGCATCGTCGCCGGCGCCGGCGTAGGACTAGTGTTCCGCGCGGCCGTCGCCACGGCAGCCGGCCTCGCCGACGCAGGCTCCCGCGGCGAGGTCCTCGCCGCCCTCTTCCTGATCGCGTACGCCGGCCTCGCGCTCCCCGTCCTGGCCATCGGCCTCGGCATCGCCTTGCTCCCGGCCGAAGTAGCCCTGGTCGTCTTCGCCGCGATCATCTTGGTCATGGTCAACGCCGCCGGACTCCGCATGCTGGCGGCCCACCAGCGCTGACCACCCCGCGCGCCGCCCCCGCGCACCCCTCTCTTTTCTCCGGCCGACGCCACCTCAGCCCCGTGCGACCCTCCCGGCCGCATCACCGGCAACCTCCGCCCCCCCGCTCGGCGAAAGCACGAGCCGCGAGTAGCGTCCCGCTCCATGGGTGAATACGTCTCCGTCGGAAGCTTGACCGCCTACCTCTCCATCGGCCGCGCCAACGGTCCTGGGATGCTGCTGCTCCCGATGATCACCGGCATCGGCGAGCAGCTCCGGGACTGGGCCGACGAGCTCGCCGACCGCGGGATCACCGCACTGACCTGGGATCCCTTCCACGGCCGCAGTACCGACAACTCCACCGTCGACGAGCTCCACGAGCTCCTCCTCCAGCTGGACGACGACGCGGCCCTCGCCGAGCAGACCCAACTCCTGGACCACCTGCTCGGCGACCTCGCCGCCCCCAAGGCCGGCGTCATCGGCTGGTGCCTCGGCGGCCGGTTCGCGATCCTGCTCGGCGCCCGCGACCACCGCCTGGCCAACGTCACGGCCTTCCACCCGACGACACCGTCGCAGCTGCGCCCCAACCAGACGTACGACGCGATCGCCGACGCCGCCGCGATCACCGCGCCCGTCCTGGTCAGCTACCCCGGCGCGGACGCCGCCGTACCGGTCGCGGACTTCGAGGCCCTGCAGACCTCGCTCCAGACCCGTCCGACCGGCCACACCTTCGCCCTCTTCCACCCCGGCGCCGACCACGGTTTCACCAACCGCGACCGCCACGACAAGCCGGTCAATGCCGACGCCTACCAGCTCGCCTGGCCCCAGGCCCTCACCTTCATCGACACCACTACCGCCTAGGCGGCAGTCGAAGCCCGCCGGTGGGCGGTCGGATTCGTTCCCCGCAGTCGCTTGAACGCGACCGACAACGCGAACGCGTTCGCATAGCCCACCCGGCGAGCGATCGACTCCACGGTCTGGTTGGTCTCCCGCAGCAGATCGGCCGCGAGCGTGATCCGCCATCCGGTCAGATACGCCATCGGCGCTTCGCCCACCAGCGCGGTGAAGCGCCGCGCCAGACTCGCCCGCGAGACGCCCGTCCGATCGGCCAGCTCGACAACCGACCACGGATGCGCAGGATCCTCGTGCAGCAGCCGCAACGCCAACCCCACCACGGGATCGGACTGCGCCTGGTACCACCCGGGCGCGTGCGACTCGGGCCGCGCGAACCAGGCCCGCAACGTCGTGATCAACGCCAGGTCGAGCCACCGGTCGAGCACACTCTGCTGCCCGGGCTCGTCGCGCTGGATCTCCCCGAGCACCATCTCCATCACCGGCCCGGTGACGTCCCCGGCCGGTACGACGAGCACCGGCGGCAGCGCGGTCAGCAGTCGCCGGCTGACGTCGCCCTCCAGCTGATAGGTGCCGCTGACAACCATCGCCTGACCCTCGGGCCGCGCGCCGTAGGTCCGGACGCCGAGCCGCGCGCTGTAGTCGACAGGTGCCCCAGGCAACGGTTCGCAGATCCCGCCGGGATGGATCCGCAGCTGCGGCTCGGTCTCCGGGGCGTCCACCACGACGTACGGCTCCGGCCCGCGCAGCACCGCGACGTCCCGTTCGTTCATCCGGACCGGATCCAGCCCGTCGCGCAGGATCCACGCCGACCCGCGGACCAGCGTCGCGAGCGCGAGCGGCGCCTCGTCGACGATGTCCAGACCCCACGGCGGATCGAGCACGGTCAGGTTGAAGACCCCGCCACGGGCCCGGGTGCCGGCCAGCAAGTCGTCGAGAACATCCATGCCGACCACCATAGCTGAGACTCTCAGACATCGAAATGCGTCGGACAACCATGGTTTGTCTCAGCTGTAGCCGCTGAAATTAACCCATGACAACGACACCGATTCTGATCCTGAGTGGTATGGGCAAGACCGGCCGACGCGTGGTGGAGCGGCTCGAGCAGCGCGACGTCCCGGTCCGGCTGGCCTCACGGTCCAGCGAGCAGCGCTTCGACTGGTACGACGAGGGCACATGGACCGGCGCCGCCGCCGGCGTCGACACGGCGTACCTGGCACCTCCGGTCGGCCCGACCGGGCTCACCCAGGCCGGCCGCTTCGTCAAGCAGGCGGCGGCCGAAGGGCTGCGCCGGGTAGTACTGCTCTCCGGCCGCGGCGTCGGCAGCCCGGAGCGCGAGTTCGCCGTGTACGAGAGCAGCGTCGAGCTCGAGAACGCCGTCAAGGAGAGCGGCGCCGAGTGGACGATCGTCCGGCCCGCGTGGTTCATGCAGGGCTTCAGCGAGGACTTCCTGCTCGACTACGTGCTGGCGGGCGAGGTGCGGGTCTCCGCCGGCACCGGAGGCGAGGCGTGGATCGACACCAACGACGTCGGCGACGTGATGGCGGCGGCGATCCTGGACGACTCGCACAGCGGGCAGCACTACACGCTGTCCGGACCGCGCGTGCTGACGATCGCCGAGGTCACGGCCGAACTGTCCGCCGCGACCGGCCGGGACATCCGGTACGTCGACCTGGACCCGGAGCAGCACGTCGAGGAACTGGTCGGCATCGGCCTGCCGCACGAGGACGCCGAGTCGGTCCGCGACCTGTTCGCGGTGATCCGGCACCACCGGTCGGAGTACGTGTCCGACGACGCCGTCCGGGCGATCCTCGGCCGGGCCCCGCGCGACTTCTCCGACTGGGCCCGCGAGACCGCGGCGACCGGGGTGTGGTCGGCATGACCAAGATCCTGACCGTCGCGGGCCTGGTCGGCAGTGCCCTGATGGGCGGACTGTTCTTCGCCTTCGGTACGGCGGTGATGAGCTCGCTGCAACGCCTCCCGGCCGGCCAGGGTGCCGCCGCGATGAACCTGATCAACACCCGGATCCAGAACCCGCTGTTCCTGCTGATCTTCTGCGGCACCGCGCTGATCTGCCTGGCCCTCCCCGTGCTGGCCCTGGTCCGGGACACCCCGGGCAAGGGCTGGATCGTGGCCGGCTCGGCGCTCTACCTGGTCGGCGTCATCGTGATCAGCTTTGCGATCAACATCCCGCTGAACGACGGACTCGCCGCCGGGACGACCGACTGGACGGCGTACCTGGCGAAGTGGAACCCTGCGAACAACCTGCGGGCCGTGGCCGGGGCGCTCAGCGTCATCGCCTTCGCGCTCGCGCTGATCAAGGCGGAGTAGGGGAGTCCGGATGACCGAGCAGCTGGTGCCCGTGAACGGTGTCGAGCTCTGTATCGAGACCTTCGGCGACCCGGCCGACCCGCCGGTGCTGCTGATCCACGGCGCAGCCGCTTCGATGGACTACTGGGAGACCCCGTTCTGTGAGCTGCTGGCGGCCGGGCCGCGGTACGTGATCCGTTACGACCACCGCGACACCGGCCGCTCGGCCGCCGACCCGCCGGGCGAACCGGCGTACGAAGGACCGGATCTGTTCAAGGACCCGGTCGGCATCCTGGACGCGCTCGGCATCGACCGGGCGCACCTGGTCGGCCTCTCGATGGGCGGCGCGATCGCCCTGCAGATCGGTCTGGACTATCCCGACCGGGTCCGCAGCCTGACGCTCGCCTCCACCAGCCCGCTCGGCGACGATCTGCCCCCACCGACCGACCGGATCCGCGAGCACTTCAGCACCGAGACCCCGCCGACCGACTGGTCCGACACCGAGGCCGCGATCGACAGCCTGATCGCCGAAGAGAAGCTGTACGCCGGAACGCTCCCGTACGACGAACCCGCCCGCCGCGACCTGCTCCGCGCGATGATCGCCCGCACCACCGACCTCGCGTCGGCCGTCACCAACCACTGGGTCCTTCCCGACGACGACACCCCGCCGACCCGCCCCCGCCTCGGCGAGGTCAAGGTCCCGGTCCTCGTCCTGCACGGCACCGAGGACCCCCTCTTCCCACCCGCCCACGGCGAAGCCCTCGCCCGCGAGATCCCCGGCGCCCACCTCGTCCTCCTCCCCGGCGCCGGCCACGAACTCCCCGAGCCGGCCTGGGAGATCGCCGTCCCCGCCATCCTCGCCAACACCACCGGCTGAACTACTGCAGAACTTGTGCGCCCGCTAGCGTGGACGACGTGATCACCGTCGAGCGTTCCGTCACCGTGGACCGGCCGGTCGAGGCCGTCTTCGGGTACCTGTCCGACTTCGAGACCACCACCGCGTGGGATCCCGGCACGGTCCGTACGACGCGGATCTCCGGCGAGGGCGGCCCTGGTACGACGTACCAGAACGTCTCGACCTTCAACGGCAAGCAGACCGAGCTCGAGTACGTCGTCCAGCAGCTCGACCCGAACCGTTTCTTCCAGGTTCGCGGCGAGAACAAGACCATCTCGGCCCTGGACACGATGACCTTCCAGGCCGACGGCGACCGCACGACCGTCACCTACCGTGCCGAGTTCACCCTGAAGGGCCTCGCCCGGCTGGCCGAGCCGTTCCTCAAAGCCCCGTTCAAGAAGCTCGGCGACGAGGCCGAAACCGGCCTCCGCGACACCCTGAACAAACTCCAGGGGTAGAGCCTGCCCCACCATCGATCCGGGCGTGGACGGGATGGGGCGGAGGCGTCGGGGACGGAAGGGTTGGAACCACTAGATTCCGACTCTCCCGGAGGACCTCCGATGAAGCGAAACAGCCGTGTCGCCGCCGCCCTGACGGCTGCCGCTCTGCTCAGCGCCGCCGCGTTGCCCGCGGCAACTGCCGTGGTGGCGCCGCCGCACAGCGCCGTCAATGCAGTGACCCAGAACCCAGTGCCGGCGCTCAACCGCGCCGCGTACCCGTTGCTCTCCACCAAGGCCACCGGCCAGCTGCACGACCTGAGGCCGCTCGTCCGCATGGTCGGTGACGCGAAGGTCGTCGGCGTCGGTGAGGCGACGCACAACTCCAGCGAGTTCTTCACGCTCAAGCACCGCATCTTCCGGGCGCTCGTCGAGCAGCGCGGGTTCACCACCTTCGCGCTCGAGGCGAGCTGGAGCACCGGCGTCGCGCTCGACCAGTACGTCGTGCACGGCGTCGGCGACCCGCGGGCGATCATGCAGCACGAGTTCCAGGGCTCGTACGAGTTCTGGAACGCCGAGGAGTACCTCGACCTGATCGAGTGGATGCGGTCCTACAACCAGACCCACACCCGCAAGCTCCACTTCGTCGGCGACGACCTCGGCTACATCTCGCCCGCCACGCTCGACCTGGTCACGTCGTACGTCGGCAAGGTCCGCCCGGCGCTGGTCCCCGAGATCACCCGCGCGTACGCCGGTATCCGGTCCGACGCGAACGCCGCCGACTTCCTCACCGAGCTGGTCGCCAAGCCGCTCGCGGAGCGGCAGAAGACCGAGGTGGCGACCCGCAAGGCGCTGGCCGCGGTCGAGTCGCTGCCGAAGAGCGAGGCGCAGACCTGGGCGGTGCAGCACGCGCGGGCCGCGTGGCAGGTCGCGAAGTTCGTCGCGTACGACATCGCGGACCCGAAGGTGCTGCCGTCGGCGATGCTGTTCCGCGACGAGGTGATGGCCGCGAACACGGTCTGGTGGACCAAGCACACCGGCGCCAAGGTCGTGCTGGGCGCGCACAACGGCCACATCGCGCTGACCTCGTCGATGCCGGCCGAGTACCCGAAGATCCAGGGCGAGTTCCTCCGCGAGCAACTCGGCCGGCGGTACGTGCCGATCGGCCTGAGCTTCGATCACGGCTCGTTCAACGCCCGCGATGTCAACGATACGAACGGCACGATCCGCAAGTTCACGGTCGCCCCGGCCGCGGCAGGCAACAACGAGCACACCCTCGACAAGGTCGCCTACCGCGACTACTACGTCGACCTGCGAACCCTGCCCCGCAGCACCAAGACCTGGCTCTCGACCGAACGCCCGACCCGAGACATCGGCACCGCCTACCCCTGGCCCGACTCACCCGTCGCCCTGGCCGCGTCGTACGACGTACTGATCCATCTCAACCAGGTGACCGCCGCCCACCTGCGCTGAAGAAACACCGAAGGACCTCGGGTCGCCCCGAGGTCCTTCGGTGTCCGGTCAGTCAGCCGACCTCAGCATCGTCCGGATCCCCACCGTCAGCCCCAGCGCGCCCGTGACGATCGCGGCCACGAAACCCCACAGCACCGCGGTCGACCACACGTCACCCGCGAACAGCGTCCGCTCGGCCTCCACCAAGTACGACAGCGGGTTGAACTTCGACGCCACCCGCATCCACTCCGGGCCGGTCTCCAGCGGCAGGAGCATGCCGGACAGGATCATCAGCGGGAACAGGAACGTCTGCTGCACGACCCAGAACATCCAGTCCTGCTTCCGTACGGCGATCGCCAGCGCGTAGCTGAACGAACCCAGACCGATCCCGAACGCCGCGAGCAGCACCAGTCCGACGATCGCGCCGTCGAGGTGCAGGTCGAAGCCGAACGGCACCATCACCGCGATCACGATCACCGCCTGCCCGAACAGCGGCACCATCTCCTTCAGCGCCCGCCCGACCAGCAGCGAGGACCGGCTCAGCGGCGTGACCAGCATCCGTTCGTGCGCGCCGGTCTGGAACTCGAACAGCAGGTTCGACCCGGTCGCCGACGTACCGAACAGCGTCGTCATCACCAGGATCGCCGGCACGAACCACTGCCAGACGCCGCCGTCCAGCGTGCCGCCCATCGAACCGGCCAGCAGCGGGCCGAACAGCGCGAGGAAGATCAGCGGCTGGATCATCCCGAACAGCAACGAGAACGGGTCCCGCAGCACCGGCTTGAGCTCGCGCACCATCACGATCCGGATGTCGCGGAACAGGCTGCGGTTCGGCACCCGGGTGGTCGGTGCGGCAACAGTGGAAGCGGTCAAGGTGGTCATCAGGCGGCCTTTCCGTTCGCGTCGCGCAGGCTGCGACCGGTGAGATTGAGGAACACGTCGTCGAGCGTCGGGCGGTGCACCTGAGCAGCAGCCACCGGTACGCCGTACTGCTGTGCCGCGCCGAGCAGGATCGGCAGGGCGGCGGGTCCGTCGGTCACCCGCAGGCTGACCTGGTCGCCCGCGGTCTCGAACTCGCGCGCACCGGGCAGCTTCTCGGCCAGCTCCCGGATCCGTGCGTGGTTGCCAGGAGCAACGGTCAGCGCGAGCCGGTCCCCGGCCAGCCGGGTCTTCAGCGCCTCGGCGGTGTCGTCCGCGATCACCTCGCCGTGGTCGACCACGACCACCCGCTCGGCCATCGAGTCCGCCTCGTCCAGGTAGTGCGTGGTGAGCACGATCGTCATCGCGTACTGCTCGCGCATCCGCAGGATGTGGTCCCACAGGTTCGCCCGGTTCTGCGGGTCGAGGCCGGTCGACGGCTCGTCCAGGAAGAGCAGGCTCGGCGCGTGCACCAGGCCCATCGCGACGTCGAGCCGGCGGCGCTGACCGCCGGACAGCTCGGACACCTTGCGCTGGGCGAGATCCTTCAGCTCCAGACCGTCGAGCAGTTCCTCGGCCCGGCGCTTCGCGGCGCGCCGGTCCAGGCCGTAGATGACGCCCTGGCCGTAGAGCTCGTCGCCGACCCGGTGCTGGTGGCCGGCGCCGTTGCCCTGACCGACGTACCCGATCTGGCGGCGGACTTGGGACGGGTGCGACGTCACGTCGTACCCGGCCACGGTCGCGGTGCCCGAGGTCGGGCCGATCAGGGTGGTGAGCATCCGCAGCGTGGTGGTCTTGCCGGCGCCGTTCGGGCCGAGGACCGCGACGAGCTCGCCGGGTTCGACGTCCAGGCTGATTCCGCGGACCGCGTGCACGGTCTCGGTCCGGCTCACCACGAAATCCTTGGTGAGTTCTCGGGTGCTGATCACGGTCGGTCTCCTTCATCGGGGGTGCTTGAGGACGACATTTCCAGGAGAAGAGGACAGGTTCTGGCCGTTACTTCTGGCAATCTGAAGTCATGTCCGAGACCTCCGCACGACTCCTCTCGCTGCTGTCCCTCCTGCAGGCCCGCCGCGACTGGCCGGGTGCGCTGCTCGCCGAACGGCTGGAGGTGAGCCCGCGCACGGTCCGCCGCGACGTCGACCGGCTGCGCGACCTGGGCTACCCGGTCCGCGCGAGCAAGGGCCCGGACGGCGGCTACCGGCTCGACGCCGGGGCCGACCTGCCGCCGCTGCTGTTCGACGACGACCAGGCGATCGCCGTCGCGGTCGCGCTGCAGACGGCGACCACCACCGTGACCGGGATCGAGGAAGGTGCGTTGCGCGCGCTCGCCACGGTCCGCCAGGTGATGCCCGCCCGGCTGCGGCAACGCGTCGACGCGCTGCAGGTGACGACGGTCGACCGCTGGGCCGACTCGAAGCGGACCAAGGTCGACTCCGAACACCTGATCGCGATCGGTACGGCGGTCCGGGCGCGCGAGGTACTGCGGTTCGACTACGCGTCGCCGGGCGCCTCCGGTGACGAGTGGGTGCCGCCGCGCAAGGTCGAGCCGCACCACCTGGTCACGTGGGGCGGGCGCTGGTACCTGGTCGGTTGGGACCTGGACCGCAAGGACTGGCGGACGTTCCGCGTCGACCGGATGCAGCCGAAGACGCCGACGGGTCCGCGCTTCACACCGCGTGAGCTCCCCGAGGGCGACGTCGCGACGTACATCTCGTCGCGTTTCGCCGGCCGCAACGAGTGGCCGTGCCGAGGCGAGGCGATCCTGCAGGCCAAGGCCTCCGACATCGCCCGGTGGTCCGGCCGGGACTCCGTGGTCGAGGAGATCACGCCGAGGTCCTGCCGGCTCATCCTGCCCGGCTGGTCGTGGACCGGACTGGCCGCGAACTTCGGGATGTTCGAGTGCGACCTGGAGTTCGTCGGCCCGCCGGAGTTGAAAGCCGCCGCTGCCACGCTCGCCGCCCGCTACACGGCGGCGGCCTCATGACGACGCCCGAGCACATCTTCACCGACGCCGCTGCCTGGCACGACTGGCTCAGCGCCGAGCACGAGACCTCCGACGGCATCTGGCTCGTCCTGGCGAAGAAGGGGACGACCGATCCGACGACCCTGACGTACGACCAAGCGCTGGACGAGGCGCTGTGCCACGGCTGGATCGACGGCCAGCGCGTCACGCGCGACGCCGGCACCTTCAAGCAGCGCTACACGCCAAGGCGCGCCCGGAGCAACTGGTCGCTGCGCAACGTCGGCATCGTCAAACGCCTGCACGAGGAGGGCCGGATGCGCCCGGCCGGCGTCGCCGAGGTCGACCGCGCCAAGTCCGACGGCCGCTGGGACGCGGCGTACGGCGAGGCGACGACCCGCGAGGTCCCACCAGACCTCGCCGAGGCCCTGGCCGCATCGCCACGAGCCGAGGCGATGTTCGAGATCCTCACGCAGCAGAACAGATTCGCCATCCTCTACCGGCTGCACTCGGCCAAACGCCCAGAGACCCGAACGAAATGGATCACCCGGTACGTCGACGAGTTGGCCACAGGAGAAACCCCGTACCCGCAGAAGCGCACGCTGGACTAGCGCCGACTCCGACTTGAGGCCAGAGCCCGCCGGACTCTCGCAGGCGCCGTGCCCCGCCAGTGCGTGCCCGCTCCCTTCCCCACAAGTAGTTGCCCTGATCCCCGGGGCGGTGGGGATCAGGGCAACGTGCGATCAGCTCCGCGGCGTGGTGAGCGAGACGATCTGCGGGTTGGTCCAGTCGCTCGACACGATCGTGGCCCCGTGCGCGGCGAGCTGCTGCACCTTGTCCGTCGCCTGCTGCACCGTCGGGTTGCGCCCGTCGATTGCCGGCGCGACGGCATGCGCCTCGACCATCACGACCAAGTAGTTGTTGCTCGTGTAGAAGGCCGTCGACCCGGCGTACCAGCTGCTCGCGTTGCCGTCGAAGGTCACATACCAAGGCGCTCGCGCACCCCCGCGCTCACCCACGCGCGGGTCGGTCGCGGACGCGCCGTTGATCGTCGTGAACATCGTCGCGCTCGCCAGCTTCCCGGCGGCGTTCAGGCCGATCAGGTGGTCGGCGTACTCGAGATCCGTGTCGTAGTTGTCGAACGGGTTGCCCGCCTCGAAGGCCCCCGTCTCCACCAGGACGACGAACTTCCCGCGCAGGCTCTCGCGGCTCGGCCAGCCACCGGTCCGTACGGCGGTGTCGAGCGAAGCCGCCGATCCCTTCACCTCGGCCGGGTGCAGAATCGCCCCCGCGCCGAGCGCGGTCGTCAGCACCGTGTCGAACTGCGCCGGCCCGAAGCCCGCCCGTCCGTCGAACCCGTTCTTCAGCTCCAGCTTGAGCACGACCGGCGCGTGGTTCGGGTTCTGGTCGTGCCAGAGCCGCAGGTTGCGCAGGCAGGTCTGCAGGCTCTGGTTGCGCGACCCGGTGCGCAGCGCGGCGAACGTGGTCGCCGACGAGCAGTTGTTGACGTTGCCGACCGGGTCGTGACCGACCCAGTACGCGCGCGAGCCGAGGAAGTTCTGCCAGACGTCGATCTCCAGCATCGAGGCGCCGGACTCGAGCGCGTCGATCATCCAGGGAAAGGTCGCCTGCACGTACGCGTTGTGCACGCCGACGCCGGTGATCCCGGCGATCGAGTCGTCGGCACGCGGCGCCGCCTGAGCGGTGGGGGACAGGGACAGAGCGGTGGCGACAACGGCCACCAGGGCAGCAAGACGCTTCACGGGAGTACTCCTCAAGGGGCGGGTCGAGGGGAACTCACCCATGATCACCCACGGTCGCGTGGCACGAACCAAACGTGAGCGAACACCAGTGGACGATCAGCGGTCGGCGAAGCGAGCCACCGATCGTTTCACCAGGTCCGAGACCGCTGTCGTGTGAGCTCCGTGCCCGGCGTCCTCGACGATCGTCAGCTCGGCGTCCGGCCAGCCCTGCGTCATGTTCCACGCGGCCTCGACCGGACTGCTGAAGTCGAGCCGCCCGACGATCAGTACGCCGGGAATCCCGGCCAGCTTGCCCGCCTCCCGCGCCAGCACGCCTTCGTCCAGCCACGCGGCGTGCGCCCAGTAGTGCGACACCAGCCGCGCGAACCGCAACCGGAACCGGGGATCGCGGTTCTGCAGATCCGCCTGGATCCCCAGTCCGCGGGTCGACATGTGCGTGTCCTCCCAGGTGCACCACGCGAGCGCCGCCCGCTCCCGCACCGCCGGATCCGGATCGTGCAGCAGCCGGCTGTACGCCGGCGCGAGATTCCCGTCCCGCTCACCCTCCGGTACGCCGTCCCGGAAGCGCCGCCACTCCTCCGGGAACACCCGGCCCATGTCGCGCGTCAGCCACTCCACCTCGCGCCGGGTCGTGTTGGTGACGCTGAACAGCACGAGCTCCGACACCGCCGACGGGTGCTGCTCGGCGTACGCGAGCCCCAGCGTCGCGCCCCACGACGCCCCGAGCACCAGCCACCGCTCGATCCCGAGCTGCTGCCGCAGCAACTCCAGATCCGCGATCAGGTGGTGGGTCGTGTTGGCGCTGAGATCGACCGCGTCGTCCCCGGCGTCCGGCGTACTCCGCCCGCAGTTCCGCTGGTCGAACAGCACCACCTTGTACTTCGTCAGGTCGAAGTAGTCCAGCCAGAAGGGCTTCGCCCCCGACCCTGGCCCACCGTGCACGACCACCGCCGGCTTCCCGTCAGGGTTACCGCGGACCTCCCAGTACACCTGGTGCCCGTCGCCCACATCCAGCATCCCGTGCTCCGTCATCCGGCAACTGTAACAGTGCTGTTAGACTCCGGGGATGGACGGAGCGATCGGCACCCAACTGCGGCACCTGCTGGAACAGCTCGACGGCGACGTCGCGCAGCTCTACCGCGACCTCGACCTGGCCGACTACCGCCCGCGCTTCTCGCCGATCGTCCGCACTTTGGTTGCCCAAGGCCCCCTTTCGGTGCGCGCCCTGGCCGATGCCGTCGGCGTCACCCACTCGGCCGCGAGCCAGACCGTCGCCCAGCTCACCAAGTCAGGCTTCGCCACCCAGCTCCCCAGCCCGACCGACGCCCGCCAACGCGTCGTCCACCTCACGCCGCGGACCGAGGCGCTGCTCCCACTCATCGAAGCCGAGTGGAAGGCAACGACCACGGCGCTGACCGCCCTCGACCAAGAGCTCTCCGTCCCGCTCGAGTCCTACCTCGCCGAGCTCCAAGCAGCCCTGACCCGCCGCCCGATGCACAACCGGATCTCCGAGCACTTCTCAGGCGGCGTCGTGCAGGACCAGTCCAAGCGTGTGCCGAAGGCCTGAGCGCACCGTACTCACTCCGTGCCGCACCGGCGCCGCCGACCAACCGCGCGTCGACTGCACCGGCCGGTCGCGCGTCGTGAAGATCAGCCCGCGCCCTTGCGGCAACGACGTCACCGTCGCCCGCGACTGAGCGCGAGGCCGCTGCTCCACCAGCAGGAACTCGCCGCCCTCGTAGTCCACGCCGGGCCGGTCCAGCCCGATCACCACCTGCAGCGGGAACACCAGGTCGCCGTACAGATCGCGGTGCAAGGCGTTCCAGTCGCCGGCCTGGTACTTGAGCAGGATCGGGGTCGGCCGTTCCTGCCCGGCGCGGTGGCAGTCGTCGAGCCACTCGCCGAACGAGTCGGGCCACGGCGCCGGCTTCCTGAGCTTGTCGGCCCAGTCGCGAGCGACCGGCAGCAGTTGCGCGTAGAACGACGCCCGCAGGTCGGCCAGCGGGTCGGGCAGGGGATAGGCGAAGTACCGGTACTGGCCCGAGCCGAAGCGGTAGCGGGCCATGTCGATCGTCGCGCGGAAGCGCTTGGCCTCGGCGTACCAGCCGCTGAGCTCCTCGCACTGTGCCGGGGTCAGCAGCGGCGGGGTCAGTGTGCAGCCGACGTCGTTGAGCTCTGCGATCCAGTCCATACCGATGGAACGGTCCGGACGCTCAGAATGTGAGGACGCCCGTGTAGGTGAGCGCGAACGTCCCGCAGGGGAACAGGAACAGGCCGGCCAGGATGACGACCTGCTTGAAGGTCTGCCCCGGGCCGATCAGCCGGCGGTAGGCGACGACGAGGACCGGGACCATCACCACCTCGAGCGCCAGCATGCCCCGAGGGATCACGTGGTCCAGTGCCGCCAGGACGACGGAGAGCGTCGCCGCGGCGATCCAGGCCGCGTAGCCGATCCGGTACGTCGTCCGCGCGCCCAGCCGGACGGCGATCGTCTGGTACCCCGCGGCGCGGTCGGCGGGCAGGTCGGCGAGCGTCGTCGGAAGGTAGAGCCCGATCGCGGCGAGCGTGCCCTGCAGCGCCATCACCCAGGGGAAGTCGCCGAGGTCCGGAGTCACCGCGGCCCACCCGGCGAGCGGGCCGAAGGCGCCGAGAGCCAGCGAGTTCGACCCGACGTCGAAGCCCGCGCGTGTCTTCAACCGCAGCGGGGGAGCGCTGTACGCCCAGCCGAGCAGCAGCGCGAACAGCACGCCGGCCGTGAACACCCACCCGACGAAAGCGCCGACCACCAACGCAGCAACCCCGGCCAGGGCCGCGAGCTTCTTCGCCTCCGCGACCGTCACCCGCCCGTCCAGCAACGGCGACTTGGACTTGCGCGGGTTGAGCAGGTCGCCCGGCAGGTCGTACGCGTCGTTGATCGCGAGCACCGCCAGCCAGAGCAGCGGGCCCATCACGACCGCGCCGAGGAGGAGCCGCGGCCAGGCGTCGACCGGCGGAACCAGTCGGTGCGTGGCCAGCAGAATCCCCACGTAGTACGGCACGACCGACACGATCCAGAACGCCGGACGCCCGACCAGAAGCACATCCCGCAGCCGGGGAAGTGTCCGCACCGCCACCATTGTGGTCACGTCTCCACACTGCTCCTCAGCGCTGCCGAGCACCTCCCTCCAACGGGTGAATCACCTCACTCCTGAGGCTGAACGTGAGCAACGGAACCCCGTTCGAGCGCCACCCACACCGACCCGTCCGGCGCCACCGCCAGTCCGTGCGGCTCGGAACCGTCGCCCAGAGCAACGGTCTGCCGTACGACGCCCGCCGCGTCCAGCCGCACCAGCGAGCCCGAACCCCACAACGTCACCCAGCACCCGCCGTCGTCGGTCGCCACCACCGCATGCGGCTTGGCCTCCCGGTCCGGCAGCGGGATCTCGGTGATCACCCCGTCCGCGTCGATCCGCCCGACCTGCCCGGCGAGGATCTCGACGAACCACACACCGTCGGGCCCACCGCTGATCCCCACCGGCCCGGCCGCCTCGGTCGGCAGGGGATAGGTCGTCACCTCACCACCAACCGTCATCCGCCCGATCGCGTTCCCCGCGTTCAAGGTGAACCACAAGTCCCCACCACCACTCGTGATGAACGCCGGAAAGGCGCCGACCGTCCCGATCGGGAACTCGGTCACCACCCCATCGACCCCCACCCGCCCGACCAGATCCGCATCCATCACCGTGAACCAGAGGGCGTCATCCGGCCCGACACAAATGCCGTACGGCGACCCACCAACCTTCACCGACGAAGCAACACCATCACTGATCCACCCAATGCTGTTGTCCCCCGACCGCGTGAACCACACCGTCCCGTCCGGCCCTGTCACCATCACACTCGGCCGGCTCTCCGCCGCCCCGAGGCCGATCCGCTCGACCTCGCCGTCCACCAGCCGCACGACCACACCGGCGTGCACCAGCGTCGTCCACACCTCCTCGCCGCGCAGCGCCACGCCGTAAGCGCCCTGACCCACCGTGAACTCACTGACTGACAAGGGAATCCTCCTCGATCGTGTGGATGGCGCCGCGCCACCGGGAGATGAAGCGGCGGTCGTGGGTCACCACGACGAGCGCGCCGGGATAACTGTCGAGCGCGGCCTCGAGCTCCTCCACGAGGACCAGCGACAGGTGGTTGGTCGGCTCGTCGAGCAGCATCCCGTCGTACTGCGACGTCAGCAGCCGCGCGAGCGCGAGCCGGCGCCGTTGCCCCGTCGACAGCGCCCCGACCCTCGTCGGCAACTGGTCCTTCCGGAACAGCCCCAACGCACCGGCACCGCGATGCCGCGCGAGCGCCTTGCGCAGCGACTCGTCCGGCCGATCCTCGACGACTTCCTGCGCCAAGTACCCGAGCCGCCCACGCCGTTCGACCACGCCACGCTCCGGCTTCAGCCGCCCCGCCAGGACGTCGAGCAGCGTCGACTTGCCGGCGCCATTGGCTCCGGTGATCAGCAACCGTCCACCCACCGGAACCTCGACGGACACAGGCCGCAACCGTCCTCCGACAGCAACGTCGACCGCCTTCACCAGTACGCCGTCCTCAGCAGCGCCCGCCGTCCGCAACGACACCGCGAACCGCAACGGCTTGGCCGGCACCGGCGGCGGGTCCGCCTCCAACCTGCGTAGCCGTTCCTTCGCGTTGCGGATCTTGCTCCGCTCCGCCTCGTTCACCCGGCCGGTCGCGCGGTCGTACGCGACCTTGTTGTTGTCCTGCATCGGTCGCCCGTACGCCACCCGGTCCGCGGTCGTCCGCACGGTCGCCTTCATCACCGCGACCTCGTCCTCCCACACCTGCCGCGTTTGCTCGGCCCGGGCGCGCTCGGCCGCCTTCTCGGCCAGGTATCCGCCGTAGCCGTTGCCGTATCGCGTGATCCGGTGCGTGTCTCCGTCCACCTCGAACAGCGTCGACGCGACCCGCTCCAGGAACGCGCGGTCGTGCGACACGACGACCGTCGTACCGGCGCGTGACCGCAGGTGCTCCTCCAGCCACACCGTCCCCGACAGGTCGAGATGGTTCGTCGGTTCGTCCAGCAGCAGCACCTCCGGCGAAGCAGCCAGTACGGCGGCCAGGTGCAACCGCGCGAGTTCGCCCCCGGACAGCTCGGCCAACCGGCGATCGCGCGGCAGGTCGGACAACCCGAGGCCGTGCATCGCCTTCGCCAGTCGCGCGTCCGCGTCGTACCCTTCGCGCGCCTCGAACGCCTGCTGCACCTCGCCGTACTCGGTCATGGCCGAGAGGTTGCCGTCAGCAAGCAATTCCTCGAGCTCGCGGAGGCGGGCCTCGAGCGCCCGGAGATCGGCCAGTGCGTGATCCGCGACGGCGGCGACGTCGAGGTGCAGCGGCACCGGGTTCTCCTGCGCGAGGAAGCCGAACCCGCCGTCGGCGACCAACGTGACCGACCCGTCGTCGGGCGGCTCGACGCCGGCGAGCAGCCGGAGCAACGTGGACTTGCCGGAGCCGTTCTCGCCGATCAGCCCGCTGATTCGTCCCGGCGGGAACGCACAGTCGACCTGATCGAGCACGAGCCGGTGGTCGTAGGACTTGGTGAGGTGGTGCACGGACAGCTGCGTAGACATACGGGTCCTCCTGACGCGCGGGTTCAGACGGTGGGCCGGGTGCGGGCCACCGGAACATCGGCGGGTCAGAGGTTCACGCGCTACTCCTAAAGGCGACGAATGTTGCGTTAAGATGAAACCATGACTGCCGCGGCCGACGCAACCCCCTTCGCCCAGGAGCCCGGCGAACCCGATGGTCCGGCCGCGCGGCGCCCCGGAGGCCGGAGTGCCCGCGTCCGCGCGCAGGTCCTCGCCGCCGTCGAG
Organism: Kribbella italica; assembly: GCF_014205135.1. Lineage (NCBI taxonomy): Bacteria > Bacillati > Actinomycetota > Actinomycetes > Propionibacteriales > Kribbellaceae > Kribbella > Kribbella italica. The sequence goes on along the minus strand of NZ_JACHMY010000001.1, from coordinate 6,244,855 downwards.
CAGGAACTCGCCGAGCACGGCTACGACGGCCTCACCGTCGACGGTGTCGCAGCGCGGTCCGGCGTCCACCGCACGACGATCTACCGCCGCTGGAAAACCGTCGACACCCTCCTCGTCGACCTCCTGGAAGCCGGCCACGACGACACCTGGGTCCCAGCTGACACAGGCACCCTCGCCGGCGACCTGATCGCCCTCAACCGAGAACTCCACACCTCCCTCGCCACCCCCTCCCAAGCACCAACCCTCACCTCACCCACCCCCGCCCAGGCACCACCCCCCGCTTCATCCACCCCCGCCCAGGCACCACCCCCCGCTTCATCCATCCCCTCCCAAGTACCGGCCCCCGCTTCACCCCCGGCTCCCGTCCCAGCCCCACCCGACGAGTCCACAACCACCGCCGTCATCGCCGCCGCCTTCCGGAACCCCGCAGCCGCCGCCGCGCTCACCCGCTTCTGGGACGACCGTTACCACCGCAGCGCGATCGTCGTCACCCGCGCGATCGCCCGCCAAGAGATCCCGGCAGACACCGCCCCAGACCGCGTCCTGATGGCCGCGACCTCCCCCCTCTTCCACCAACTGACCCTCCGCAGACAACCAATGACGGCCGAAGAAGCAGACCGCTGGGCCAAGGACACGGCCGCGGCCGCCCAGGCAGGCATCTACCGAGCCTGAGCCCCTCCACATAGGCTGCCTCTACACCGATGGAGGAGGCTGGAGTGCCTGGACGTCTGACCGGCGAGGTCGTACTGGTGACCGGAGCGGCCCGCGGGATCGGCCGCGCGATCGCCGTGAAAGCCGCCGAGGAGGGCGCCGCGGTCGGCCTGCTCGACCTCCTGCCCGACGAGCTGGCAGCGACCACCGAGGCGATCGCCGCGACCGGCGCGCAGGTCGCCGCGGCCGTCGGCGACATCACCGACGAGAGCTCGGTCCGTACCTCGGTCGACGACCTGACCGGAAAACTCGGCGCCGTCACCGTCCTGGTCAACAACGCCGGCAAGAACGCGTACGCCGACGCGACCGCCATGACGGTCGACGAGTGGGACAGCGTCTTCGACGTCGACCTGAAGGGCGCCTGGCTGATGGCCCGCCAGGTGCTGCCGGCGATGATCGCGCACCGCCACGGCGCGATCGTCAACATCGCCTCGATCCACTCCAACCTGACCACCGCCGGCATGTTCCCGTACGCCGCGGCGAAGTCCGGCCTGGTCGGGATGACCCGCAGCCTCGCCCTCGACGTCGCCCCGCACGACGTCCGGGTGAACGCGGTCAGCCCCGGCTTCATCGCCACCGACCTGCTCGAGGAGTTCTTCGACACCATCCCCGGTGCCCGCGACTCCGCCTTGGCGGTCCACCCACTCGGCCGCATCGGTACGCCGGAGAACGTCGCCGAGGTCGTCTGCTTCCTCGCCTCCACCGCGGCCGCGTTCGTCACCGGCGCCAACTGGACCGTCGACGGCGGCCTGGGCGTGCGCTACGCCTGACGACCCACCCGATCAAGCATCCTGGACCCATGAGCGAGCAGGTGCTGGACCGACGAGCCCTCAACCGAGCCACCCTGGCCCGCCAACTCCTGCTCGCCCGCCACCAGATCCCGGCCCTCGACGCGGTCCACGCCCTGGCAGGCCTGAACGCCCAAACCTCCAAGGACCCGTACGTCGGCCTCTGGGCCCGCCTCACCGACTTCGCGCCGGACGACCTCGCCGACCTCCTGCACTCCAAGCAGGTCGTCCGAGCCTGCCTGATGCGCTGTACCCAGCACCTGGTCACGGCCGCTGACTACCAGGTCGTCCAACCGGCGCTTGCCCCGATGCTCGCCCGGGTCCAACGCAGCACCTTCGGCAAAAGGACCCAAGGCGTCGACCTCGAAGAACTCGTCGGACTCGGCACGGCCGCGCTGACCGGCGTCACCCTCACCCGCCCGCAACTCGGCCGGAAGCTCAAAGAACGCTGGCCGGATCACGAGGGCAGCGCGCTGGGCTGGACCTTCCAGTACCTGGCTCCCGTCGTTCACCCGCCCCCGGACGGACTGTGGGGCCGCAAGGGCGGCGTGACTCCGTTCGCCCTGGCCGAAGACTGGCTGGAGACAACGCTCGACGAACCGGACGTCGGCCGGCTGATCCTCCTCTACCTGGCCGCGTTCGGCCCGGCGACCCAGCGGGACCTGCACGCCTGGTCGGGTCTCAGCCGCCTCGGTGACGTCGTCGACGGACTCCGGCCGCAGCTCGTCACGTTCACGAACGAGGCCGGCATCGAACTGTTCGACCTGCCCGACGCGCCACGGCCGGGTCCCGAAACACCGGTGCCGGTGCGGCTGCTACCGGAGTTCGACAACCTGATGGTCGGCTATCGCGACCGCTCCCGGGTCATGACGAAGGAGCAGCAGCGCCGCGTCTGTGACGGTGACCTGATCGCGGCCACGCTGCTCGTCGACGGTTTCGTCCGCGGGATCTGGAAGCTCGAACTCACCGACGACACCGCGACGCTGATGATCGAGCTGCTCGACGACAACGGTGGCGGCGACGTCGTACTGACTTCGGCCGAGCGTAAAGCCGTCGAGGCCGAGGGGCTCGATCTGCTGCGGTTCGTGACGCCCGAGCTGGAACACCGGGTTCAGCTGGTCTGACAGCCGCACGAGTTGCGGTGCACCAGCGTCGGCTCGACCCGGATCGTGCGGGCCGGCAGCTCCGGCTCGGCGATCCGCGACGTGATCAGCTCCAGCGCCCGCGTCGCGAGCTCGGCGTGCGGCTGCGCGATCGTCGTCAGCCGCGGCTCGAACAGGTCGGCCCAGTCGAAGTCGTCGAAGGCGACCAGCGCGATGTCCCGCGGCACCGCCACCCCGGCCTCACGCAGCGCCCGCATCGCACCGATCGTCATCTGGTTGTTCGCGACGATCAGCGCCGTCGGCGGATCGGTCAGGGCGAGCAGCCGCGCGGTCGCGCCTTGCGCCGGTACGGCGTCCGAGGCGCCGTCGGTCCGCAGCTCCGCGTCGTACGCGAGACCCGCCCGCTCCAGCCCGAGCTGGTACCCGACGATGCGCTCCTCGGACGTCGCGACGCCGGGCAGGCCGGCCACGATGCCGATCCGCGTGTGCCCGAGCCCGGTCAGGTGCTCGACCAGCTGGGCCGTCGCCTCGACGTTCTCGGTGCCGACCTCGTCCAGGCCGGACCCGATCATCCGATCCACCAGGACGACGGGAACGGTGCGCTGCCGCAGGTAGTCGAGCGTCGCGTCCGGCCGCGCGGACACCGCGATGATGATCCCGTCGGCGCGGCGTTCGTGCAGGTCACGAACGACCTGCAGCTCGCGGTCCGGGTCGTCGTGGGTGTCGGCGATCAGGATCGAGTACCCGCGCCGTTCCGCCTCGGCCTGCAGGTGGTGCGCCAGCTCACCGAAGTACGGGTTCGAGATCGAGGACAGCGCGAGCCCGATCGTGTCGGTCTTCGACATCACCAGCGACCGGGCCACCGTGTTCGGCACATAGCCGGTCTCCCGGACGGCCGTCAGCACCGCCTCGCGCGTCTCCGGCGCCACGAACCGGGTGTCGTTCAGCACGTGCGACACCGTCGTCACCGACACCCGGGCCCGCCGCGCGACGTCCGCCATCTTCACCACCCACCCATTCTCCCCCCGAACGAGGGCCGCCGGAGAACAAGGAGCTTCCGCTCCCAGCCGCGCACCAACTACAACGCTTGACGGTCCATCCCACGGCGGGGGGCGGCGGACGACGATCGGCCGGTTCACCCGACCCCGGGAAAGGAGCTTCCGCTCCCAGCCGTCCACCAGCCACCACGCCCGGCGTTCCATCCGACGGTCGGGTGGTTGGGCGGCGCACGACGATCGGCCGGCGCGCCCCGACCCCGGCGGCAAAGAGCTGCCGCTTCCAGCCGCGCACCAAGTACTCCTGCCTCCCGTACTCGAACAGGCGTGGTCCACCTAGTTCGTCGGGTTGTACGCGCAGGAGTCGGACAGGTCGCCCGCGTCGGGAGAGGCGGACGGCTTGGTGGTCGGCTTGCCGGCCGGTTTCGTCGGCGGCTTGGTCGTGGGCGGAGCGGTGGTCGGCGTACCGGAGAAGGCCTTCTCGACGATCGCGCGCATCCCCGCGTAGTTCGGGTTGCGGCCGGTCGGGAAGTTCTTCTTCTTGTCCAGGTCGAGGTTGCGGATCTTCGCGGTCTTCACCTTCGCGCCGAGCCCGGCGAGATCACCGAGCAAGGTCTGCGGGATGTCGGTCTGGATCAGCTGCTCGCCGGCCGCCGCGATCTCCTTGTAGTGCGTCAGCACGTTCTGCGGGGTCGCGCGCTCGACGATCGCCTTGATCGTGCAGCGCTGCCGAGCCTGCCGGGCGAGGTCCGCGCCGGGCACCTTGTACCGGCCGCGGGCGAACCACAGCGCGTCGAACCCGTTCAGCTTCCGGTCCGGTCCGGGCTGGAGGTAGCGGCCCGGCGGGATGTTCTTGTCGTCGTTGCCGCCGACCGGGACCGGGTAGTTGATGTTCACCGTGATCCCGCCGAGCGCGCCCACCATCTGCTCGAACCCGGCCAGGTTGATCTGCACGTAGTAGTGCAGCTTCAGCCCGAGCGCCTCGCCGACCGACAGCTTGAGTACGTCGGCGCCGGGGTTGTCGGTCTCGCCCAGCAGGTCCTTGTACTTCGGCGGGATGTTGCGGTACATCGCGTCCAGGTAGTACTCCGGCTGCTCCGGCGCGGGATCCGACGGGTCCCAGTAGCCGGTCGGGAACACCTTGTGCAGCGGGTGGTCCTTCGGGAACGGCATCCGCATGAAGTTCCGGGTCATCGAGATCAGCGAGGTCTCGCCGGTGTGGGTGTCGATGCTGGCCACCATCACCGTGTCCGCCCGCGCGCCCTGCCGGCCCTCGCCGTCGTCCGCGCCGAGCAGCAGCAGGTTGATCCGCGGCAGCGTCGCCCACGGGTCCTTCTGGTCGATCTTCGGCGCGGTCGCGCTCTTCGACTTCTCACCCGCGAACACCTTGGTCACCAGGCTGCGCTGGGCGACCAGGTTCTGCGCGCCGAGCGCCGAGCCGGACGCGATCGAGAAGCACACCACCCCGACCACGAGCGCCCCACCCAACCGAGCCAGTACGCCGGTCTGCAGCGGCCGCAACATCTTGTACGACGTCACGAGCACGACCACCAGGAACAGCCCCGCCACGCCCAGCCCGACGATCATCCCCGTCAGCACGTCCGGGTCGAGCGCCCACTGGATCACGTCGTCCCGCCGGAGCAGCACGACGTACGCCGCAGCGCCGTACAGCAGCACGCTGAGCGTGGTGACCACCGCCCCGAGCCGCTTCCGCCCGGCCGCCAGGTACGCCGTACCGGGAACCAGCACACCAAGGACCGCAACCCCCAGCGCCCCCGAAGCACGCCGCGACCGACTGCTCCGCGGCTTGGCTCTCCGTGCTCTTGATGCGTTGGGGGACATGGCTCCACTCGGTGCTCGGCAGCAGGGCAACGGGCGCCGCCCCTGATCAGCGCCCCTCTGGTTCGATTCCGGCCGGGCCCGGAAAGTTCGGCAGAATCCTCCCGTGACCGAGATCGAGGTACGCCGAGCCAAGCCCGACGACGCCGAAGCGCTCGTCCACCTCCGGGGACTGATGCTCGACGCGATGGGCATGGACGTCGGCGACGAGAACGCACCGTGGCGAGCCGTGGCCCTGCGCTACTTCTCCGAGCAACTCACAGTGCCTTCGACCTTCGCCGCGTTCGTCGTCGACGACCCCAGCGTCGGCGTGGTCGCCGGCGCCGTCGGGCACCTCAACTCCCACGCGCCGAGCCCCACCGACTTCTCCCTGGTCCGCGGCACCCTCTACAACGTCAGCACCGACCCCGGCTTCCGCCGCCGCGGCCTGGCCCGCGCCTGCGTGATCGCCCTGCTCGACTGGTTCCGCGACGAGACCCCGGTCGGCCAGATCGAGCTCCACGCCACCCAGGACGGCGACGACCTCTACCGCTCCCTGGGCTTCGTCGACAGCTTCTACCCGGCGCAGCGCCTGCTCATCACGCGCTGAGCCACGCCAGCATCCGCCGGTACTCCTCGTCGTTCTGGACATGCCCGCCGACGTACTCGACAACCTCCGCCGACGGAATCGCCGCCGCCAAGTGAGCCGCCTGCCGCCGGTCGCGGTCGCTCGCCGACCCGAACCACAGGCTCACCGGCACCTCGATCTCGCCGAGCTGAAATCCCCAGTCCCGGGCGAACGCCAGGTTGTCGTCGATCCACCCGTCCTGGCTGTCCACAAAGGTCGCCCGGACCCGGGCCATCGCCTCGGCATCATCCCGAGCCGGCGGCCCAGGCGGTTCGTTCGAAGCAGGCGGGATCTCCGGCCCGCCGGCCTCGATCAGCGCCATGATCTGTCGCGCCGTCTCCTCCACCCCGGGCCTCAGCGCCTCCTCGCCGCGGTGCGCGGCCAACCACAGCGTGCGATCTCGCCGGGGGTCGTCCGCGTCGTCCTCGGCCGGCTCCGGCCCGTCGACCAGCGGGGGAGCGTTGCCGCCCACCACGGCACACCGAGTCACCCGCTCCGGCAGCAAGGCTGCACAGGCCAACGCATGCGGCCCACCACCCGACCCACCGGCGACCGCGAACCGCTCCCACCCCTGCGCATCCGCCAGCAGCCGCACGTCAGCGGCGATATCGCCCACGCTCCGCCCGACCTGCCGGGTCGACTCGCCGTACCCGGGCCGGTCGAACGTCAGCAGCCGGATCCCACTCTCCTCAGTCGCCCGTACGACGTCCGGCCGCCGCCACCGCGTGCTCGGTGTGCCGACGTGGAAGACCACGGGCATACCGCCCGGATCGCCGTACAGGCTGTAGCCGACGGTGCGTCCGTCCGGCGTACTGATTGAGGTCACACCTGATCCAACCACCACCGGTCGCTCTCCCGGGTGTCCCGCAGCGCGTTGGTCGCGCAGTGCACCTCACCGCCGCCGAGGTGCGACCAGAAGAAGTTGTCCACCCAGTGCACTCGCACGCCAGTACGCCGCAACGCCCGCTCCGCGGTCGCCTTGAACACATCCACGCCCCGCACCTTCGGCCCCTGCGGATCCGGCGCCGCGAACTGCCGATCGGTCAGCGACAGCCCGTTCACCAGCCCCGGCGTCATCGCCCGCAGTCCGGGCAGCACCGGGTGCGCCTCGAAGAACACCGGCAGCCGCACGAGCTCGTCGGACCGCAACCCGGTCGCCTTCAGCAGGATCGCCAGCTGCTCGTCGATGTGCCCGGCGGCAGCGCGGTTGTCCGCCAAGTGCTTGCTGTCGGCAAGGATCTCGTCGACGCTCGGCTTGCGCGGCGAGTTCGTGTCGGCGAACAACCTGGCCTTCCCGGCCCCGGCCCGCTGAGCGTCCCGCAACAGCTTCTCGGCCAGCCGCGGATCCGCGACCGCCAGCGTCCAGCCCCGCGCGTTGCCGGCCCGTACGACGTGCGTCGTCTCGTCCGCGTGCCCGACCGCCAGCCACGACGTGTCCACCCGTACCGGTTCCTGGAACCCCTGCCCGGTCACGAGTTCCAGGAACCCAGGATCAGGCTTCCGCTCACCCGCGCCGTACAGCACTCGCCCGTTCGGATACCCGGCGTACGGCGGCAACGTCTCGATGTTCCCGCCCATGTTCAGCAGGTCGTCGGCATCGGGCGAAGCGGCCGGACTCAACTCCTGCACGACACCGACGTCCGGCCCGCGCAGATCGCGGAACAGCAGTCGCCCAGCCGGTCGCGGCGTCGGCAGCGGCGCCTCGGGTGTGCCGAACTCCCACACGTTCCCCGACCGGATCAGCACGCGCATCGTGTGCGCGCCGCCGACCGCCGGCAGGCTCGCGGTCGCCGGCTCGAACGTGTCCTGCAACCACATGTCCTTCCAGCCGTTGGGTGTGCCCTGCACGTACTGGAGTTTCGCTCCGCTCGACCGCGTCGCCTTGCCGAGCGTCTTCGCGAACGCGTCCCACTCACCCGGAACCCCTGGCGGGTACGGGAACACGCCCCCGTCGCCCTTGGTGGGCTTGCCGGCCAGCACGGTCTCGGCCCGCTGCAGGTCGTTCTGCAGCATCAGCGGCGCGACCCGGAGCTTCACGACATCGGTCGCGGTCCGGCCGTGGTCGGTGACGGTCAGCGTGACCGTGATCGTCCCGTCCCACTTCGCGCGGTCACGGAGGACGTCCCGCCCCTCCAGCTTCAGCCGTACTCCGTGCCGCAGCTGGGCGGCGCTCAACTCCTCGGCGACTCGACCGTCCGCGAAGATCCGCGCCTTGTCCGCTGGTACGACGTCCAGCCGGCCGGTCGCGGAGCGGCTCAGACCGCGCGCGGCGGGGACATCCAGCGGGGCCAAGTCCTTCAGGTCCCGCGGCCCGTTGATCCGCTCGTCCGCCGAGTCGTTGCACGCGGCAAGCTTCTTGTCGACGGCCGGGCCGGGGTCCTCGAGCGTGGCCGGGTCGACGCCGCAGCGCCGCTCGTCGTCGTCCACGTTCGCGAGGAAGATCGCTCCGCGCCGCGCCGACCAGGACTCCTCACCGATCTCGTCCGCCCGCGTCACCAGCCCGTCGCGGTTCACGTCCGCCCGCAGCTCGGCACCCGTCGGACCGGCACCCCACGCGACCGTCGCCGGCCCGGACGCGGTCAGCACCGCGGTCGTCGCCAGACCTGTCACCCAACGTCTCATCTCTGACTCCCCAACTATTTGGCACACCCGTGTTGTTAATCGATCCGAAACTAACACGGCTGTATCAAAACCAGCAGGGGGATTTTCGTGGTCCACCGAGAGGTGGAGAAGGGTTCGTGCCCGATCAGGCAAGTACAGGTGAGGACGCGCTCACCCCTGGGGGCGCGGTGAGGAGTCCAGCAGATGCGCAAGGTGAGGATCGCCGGTCTGGGTGTCGTCGCGGCACTGGTGGTGGTCGGGCTGTTGCAGGCCGACCCGTTCGCGCGGCACGACCTGCCCGACCGCGCGCCCGTCGCGGCGTCGGCACCGCTCGACGACCCCACGGCGACCGAGGGCGCTCCCGCCGAGAGCAAGCCTGGCAAGGGCGGCCCGCAGACCCCGGCCAAGCCCGCCGAGCCGCCGATCACCTACCCGGAGCAGGGCAGCGTCTCGTACTCCGTCCTGCCCGGCGCCCCGGAGACGATCGGGACCGAGGGCCGCCTGCTCACCTTCGAGATCGACATCGAGGACGGCATCAAGGGCATCGACCGGACCGAGCTCGCCCGCTTCGTCCGCACGACGTACGGCGCGCCGCAGGGCTGGACGGCCGGCGGGAAGTGGCGCTTCCGCCAGGTCGGTCCTGGTCAGGATCCGGGCTTCAAGCTGATGTTCGTCACGCCCGCGACCAGGGACATCCTCTGTGGCGGCGGTTGCGACCACTACACGAGCTGCCGGATCGGGCAGCGCGTCGTCCTGAACATCGCGCGCTGGGTGAACGGCGTACCGAACTACGGCGCCTCACTCACGGAGTACCGCAAGTACATGCTCAACCACGAGACCGGCCACCGCCTCGGCGAGGCCCACGAGCTCTGCCCCGGCCCTGGCCGGCCCGCGCCGGTGATGCAGCAGCAGACCCTGGGCCTGCACGGCTGCACCCCGTACGCCTGGCCGTACCAGGACGGGCGCCGCTACGAAGGCCGTCTCGGCAAGTACGACGACCCGGTGCCGGGCACCTGAGGCTCACACCTCGAGGATCGCCAGGACGTTCCCGGCCGGGTCCTTGAACCAGGCGATCAGCGGGCCTTCGCCGCGCATCACCCCGAGCTCGTCCTGCCCCGCGTCGTACCGCTCGAACGCCACTCCGCGGGCCGCCAGCTCCCGCGCCGTCGCGGTGATGTCGTCGACCGGGAAGTTGAGCATCGTGTACTCGGCCGGGACGTGGTCGTCCTTGGGATAGACCAGCACCGTGTTGCCGCCCGCGATCTTCAGGTGCAGCATCCCGTGGTCCTCCTCGACCTCCAGCCCGAGGATCCCGGCGTAGAACTCCTTGGCCGCCGGAACGTCATCCACCGAGAACCCGCTGAACGCCTTCGTCTGTCCGAACATGACTGCCTCCTACCAGGTTGTTGTCACCCGGTACGTCGGCAGCGTGCTCGGCTTCTCGACATCTCAGTTGTTCAAGGCCTGTGGAACGACCTGTCCGACCGCCGCGGTCACCGCGGCGGTCTCCAGTCCGTCGGCCACCGTGTGCAGGAGCCGCACGAGCTGTGCCGCATCCGCCGGCCCGAGAATCCCCGTGATCACGTCCAGCACCCGAACGGTCAGCGCGTCGAGCTGCGACAGCCGCGCCTGCCCCATCCCGGTCACCATCAGCACCGGCTCGCTCTTCACCAGCCCCAGCCCCGCGAGCTCCGCGATCGCCAGCTCCGCCTCACCGGTCGTCGTCCCGACCTGCTCGGCCACGGCGGCCGCCGAGTCCCGTCCGTTGGAGATCGCGCTGAGCACGAGCGCCGCCGGCATCTTCATCCCGACCGCGTCCTGCAGTCCCAGAATCAAAGGATGCGCGTGCCCGCGGACCCGCTCCACCGCGTCCAGCAAACGCAGCGCGTCCCCCACGTCACCGATCAGCTGCTCGGTCTGCACCGTCGCGATCCCGCTCAACGGCACTTCCCGCTCGGGCACGGCCAGTGCCCTGGTCCCCGTCTCTTCGATGGTCACCGTTCCAGCCTACGGATCCCCGCTGACAGTTCGGCGTGTCGTTCCTGAGGAATCCCTATGAATTCGGCCTCACCCGACAACCGAACAAGCGTTCCCACTCATCCGGTTAATCCACACGATCGTGTTAATATAACTCGGGTACGCCGATCGACCCCGAGACGGAAGGACTCCCGATGACCGCCGACGCCTCCCCGAGGCAGAGCCCGATCCGGCAGACCACCGGCGCCGGCCTGACGGCGTTGACCCTCGCCGTCCTGGCGACCGTGGGCAGCAGCCTGGCGATCCAGCTCGTCGCAGAGGATGTCCCGCGGATCGCGCTGGGGATCCTCGTCACGCTGCTGCTGTGCGTGGGCGGCGCGCTGCTGCGGACCCGCGGCCGGCACCGGCCGGTCGGCGACGCCGTTCTCGCGCTGGGAGCGCTGTCGGTCTTCGGCTGGGCCTCGGCCGTCATCACGTCGATTCCCGCCGTCGACCGCTGGCTCGAGGCCGTTCCGCTGGCGGTCGCGTTCCTCGTCGTCAACGCCACCAAGCTCACGTCCGTCGCCGCGCTGGTGATCATCGCGGTCGCCTGCGGGTGGACACGCGACGGCCTGCTCTTCGTCCGCGGCCGCATCAACGGGCGGACCTGCGTCCCCGGGCTCCGCTGGCCGGTCGTGGGTCCGATCGTCATCGTCGCGGTGGTGGCGCTGTTCCTGACCGCACCGGAGGTCCTGGCCAACTTCACCGGCGTCCGGCAGGTTGCCGACCTGCTTCTTCCGGTCCTGCCGTTCCTGCTCGCCGGACCGCTCGTCAACGCCGTCTCGGAGGAACTGCTGTACCGGCACGCGCTGATCACCACATTGCGGCCCCTGATCGGTGCCGGCGTCGCCGTGGTCGTGTCCTCCGCGATCTTCGGTCTCGGCCACGTCACCGGAAGTCCCGGAGGCTGGACCGGCGTCCTGTTCACCTTCGGCTACGGACTCGTGAGTGCGCTGGCGATGCTCCAGAACCGGGGCACGGTCTGGAACACCGGGATCCACTTCTTCGCCGACCTGGCCGCGATCTCGGCGCTGATCATCGCCGCGGCCTGATTGACAGCTGGTATTTCTGAACAAAGGAACAGTTGTTCGAGTGAACTGATCAGAAAATCCATCTTTCATTCCGGAAAATCGGAACCCAAGCGTGACCTCTGCTCCCGGTCGTGCGTTGCATCTGACATGACGGGGATCACACGGCTCAACCGTCATCGCGCTCGCTCCGCGTTCCAGGCCGACCACCCCTCAGATCTGCCTCAGGAGGACCTGTGACAACCGCCACCGCCACCCAGACTGCCGAGCGCCGACGCGTCCGAGTCTGGTTCGGTGAGCACGTGATCGCCGACTACAACGCCGAACCGGCGTTGGCCGAGCGGTACGCCCACGCCATGAGCCGTCGCTTCGCCGGACTGCGGGTCACCAACGACCCGATGCCCGCCGTGGACCGGCTCCCCGACCCCCTGCCCGGCGAGCGCATGTGGGACGTAGCCCCGCGCTGAACCGTCCGTACTGCGCACTCCCTGTTGACGCAGCACGACCGATCGACCCAGTGCGAACCACGAGTACGACGACGAACCGCCCGCACCACGGCCCACGAGGCCGGGTGCGGGCGGTTCTTTTCGTCCGTGTCGAAGGACGGTGCGGGTCTCCGACGTCTCCGGCGTGACCGATCAACCAGAGGAGACCACGATGGCCCGGCCCGTTCTGAACAGCATGCTGCTCGGCAGCACCGACCCCGACCGGCTGAAGGCCTGGTACCGCGACGCGTTCCAGGCCGGCGTCGACGGCTACGGCAACCTCGATCTCGGCGGCTTCGGTCTGGTGATCGAGCACCGCGACGACGTCGCGGCGCAGGCCCCCGAGCCCGGCCGGTTCATCGTCAACTTCGCCGTCGACGACATCGAGGCCAGCGCCGAGCACCTGCGCACCCTCGACGTCGACTGGCTGGTCGAGCCCGAGGACCGCGGTATCGGCAAGTTCGCCACTCTCACCGACCCCGACGGCAACTACGTCCAGCTGATCCAGATGAAGCCCGAGTACTACGCCAACCGCTGACGGCGAGCCCTCCGGGGCGGCGGCCTTCGGGCCCGCCCGCCCCGGCCGCGGACCCACGCCCCGGCCGCGGACCCACGCCCCGGCCGCGGACCCACGCCCCGGCCGCGGCCCCCACGCCCCGGCCACGGCCCCCAGGGCCCGGCGGACCCATCACCCCGGCAGGATGTTCTGGTTCAGGTGGAACACGTTCGCCGGGTCCCAGACCGTCTTCAGCGCCCGTAGCCGCGCGAGCTTCGCCGCCGGGAACGCCCGCCGTACCGGCTCTCCGTTGAGCGTGTTCACGTACGCGCCCGACGCGTACGGCTCGAGCCCGGCGGCGTACTCGCGCACCATCGCGATCCGGGTCGCGTCGTCGGCCGGGTCCTCCCACCGCGTCGCGGTGACGAACTCGAAGGCCGTGTCCCGGTGGCTGAAGGCAGCCGCCGCGTCCGGCACGTCAGCGATCGCTCCGCCGTACGCCTGCAGGCTCGCGCCGATCCCGGGATTGCGCAGCAACGCCCGCAGCGCCTCGTCCGGCAACGCCTTGAAGTAGTGCCCCTTCCAGTACCGCCGGAACCGGTGCCCCTGCACGTTGTCGTCCCGCGTCTGCAGCACGAGGTACGGCAATTGCTCGACCGACTCCTCGACAACGGTTCCGAGCGTGCGGAACGCCGGCAGCAGCTCCGCGCCCTCGGCCGGATCCCCGACCCACACGAACCCGACCTGTACGGCGTCGCCCACCACCGACGCGGTGAACGTCGCCTCCCGCGGCGCGGCAGCGCTCAACTCCCGCCACCCCGCCAGCACCTCGAAGCCCTCGCCGGCGCCGTACGAGAACTCCGCGACCAGCGTCCGGGTCCCCACCGCGTGCAGCCGGAACTCGAACGACGTCACGATCCCGAAGTTCCCGCCCCCACCCCGCAACCCCCAGAACAGCTCCGCGTTCTCGTCAGCGGAAGCCCGCACGACCTCGCCGTCAGCGGTGACGACCTCGTACGACACGACGTTGTCGCAGGCCAGTCCGAACCGGCGAGCCAGCCACCCCATCCCGCCACCCAGCGTCAGCCCACCGACCCCGGTGTGCGACACGTTCCCGGCGGTGGTGGCGAGCCCGAACTCCTGCGCCGCCCGGTCCAGCTCGCCGAGCAACGCCCCGCCCTGCACCCACGCCAGCCGGCGCTCCGGATCAACCCGTACGCCGCCCATCGGCGTCAGGTCGATCATCATCCCGCCGTCCGGCACCGCGAGCCCCGCGATGTTGTGCCCACCGCAGCGCACCCCGATCTCCAGCGACCGGCTCCGCGCGAACCTCACCGCCGCGGCCACTTCGGCCGTGGAAGCACACCGGGCGATGAACTCCGGACGCCGATCGACCATCGAGTTCCACACCGTCCGCGCTTCGTCGTATCCCGGGTCGCCGGCCTGCAACAGCACCGGCCGCTGGATCTCAGTCGTCGTCATCGCAGGTCTCCTTGTCCACAGGGCTGATGTCTTCACCCTGACAGCGCCCCATCGCCCGGATAAGGTCCAATTCCATGAGCCGTTCGAGGACCGGTTCCGGTACCGGTGAGCTGCTGGTCGAGATTGAGCGCAACAGCGCCGTGCCCTTGCACCAGCAGCTGGAGACCGGCATCCGCGAGCGGATCCGCGAAGGCCTGCTCCGTGCGGACGCCGTACTGCCGTCCTCCCGCGCGCTCGCGAACGACCTCGGCCTGTCCCGCGGCGTCGTGGTCGAGGCGTATCAGCAGCTCGTCGCCGAGGGCTACCTGGTCAGCCGCACCGGCGGCTACACCCAGGTCGCTCAGACCGCGCGCCCGCAGCCGGCGACCCGGGCCAACCGCCAACCGGCCGGCCCGCCGCGGATCGACTTCAAGTACAGCCGCCCCGACGTCACCCAGTTCCCCCGCGCGGCCTGGCTCCGATCCGTCCGCCGCGTCCTGAACGAGACCCCGCACCGGACCTTCTCCTACCTGAGCGGCCAGGGCGCGCTCGACCTCCGCGAGGCGCTGGCCGACTACCTCAACCGCGTCCGCGGTACGTCGGCCCGGCCGGAGAACATGCTGATCTACCACGGTTTCGCCCAGGGCTCGCGGCTGCTGTTCCAGGTCCTGGTCGCGGCCGGCTACCGACGGATCGCGCTCGAGGACCCGTCCGACTACGAGCTGCGCAACGTCGCGGTCGCGGCCGGTCTGGAGGTGGTCGGCGTACCGGTTCTCGACTCGGGCGTGGACGTCGACGCCCTCGACCGCTCCGGCGCGGACCTCGTCCTGGTCACCGCCGCTCACCAGATGCCGATCGGCGCCGTCGCGTCGCCCGAGACCCGCGCCGCGCTGGTCGAGTGGGCCGTCCGCCGGAACGCGCTGATCCTCGAGGACGACTACGACGCGGAGTACCGCTACGACCGCGAGCCGATCGGCGCCATCCAGGGCCTGGCCCCGGACCGCGTCGTCTACGCCGGTACGGCGAGCAAGACCCTCGCGCCCGGCCTTCGCCTCGGCTGGCTGATCCTCCCGGACGCACTGGTCGAGCCGATCGCCGCGGCGAAACTGGTCGACGACCGCGGCTCGTCGGTCCTGGACCAGCTGACTTTTGCCGACTTCATCGCGCGCGGCGAGTTCGACCGCCACCTGCGCCGGATGCGCCCGCGCTACCGGAACCTCCGCGATCTCCTCGTCACCCAACTGGCCGACCGCCTCCCCGACTTCAAGCCGATCGGCATCTCGGCCGGACTCCACCTGCTCACCTGGCTGCCGCCCGACCTCCCCGCCGAGGCCGTCGCCGAGGCAGCCCGTGCCCGCGAGGTCGGCGTCTACCCGCTCACGCCGTACTGGTTCACCCCGCCCGGCCCGCCGGGCCTGGTCTTCGGGTACGGCAGCCTCAGCGCGAAAGAAGTTGCTGAGGGCATCGATTTGCTGGCCGACGCGGTGGGCACTCTCAGGTCATGATCGACACCTTCCGGATCGCCGTCCCGCAGAGCGAGCTCGACGACCTCCGATGCCGCCTTGCCCGGACCCGCTGGCCCCGCGAGCTCCCCGCCGCCGACGACTGGTCCCGTGGCGTCCCGGTCAGCTACCTCCGGCAGGTCGTCGGGCACTGGCTGGACGAGTACGACTGGCGCACGTGGGAAGCCCGCCTGAACGCCTTCCCGCAGTTCACCACTACGATCGAGGGCCAGCCGATCCACTTCCTGCACGTCCGTTCACCCGAGCCGAACGCACTCCCGCTGATCCTCACCCACGGCTGGCCCGGCTCGGTCGCCGAGTTCCTCGACGTCATCGGCCCGCTCACCGACCCCCAGGCGCACGGCGGCGACCCCGCAGACGCCTTCCACGTCGTCGCCCCCTCGGTCCCCGGCCACGGCTTCTCGGTCCCTCTCGAGGACCTCGGCTGGGACCATCTCCGCATCGCCCACGCCTGGGCCACCCTGATGGACCGCCTCGACTACGACCGGTACGTCGCCCAAGGCGGCGACACCGGCTCGGTCGTCTCCCCACTGCTCGGCCAGGTCGCCCCCGACCACGTCATCGGCGTACACCTCAACGGCGGCCTGGCCCACCCGTCCACCGACCCCGGCTACCGCCCCGGCGACTTCGACGACCTCAGCCCGACCGACCAGGCCAAACTCACCTTCGCCGACCACGTCCGAGCGACCGGTACGGCGTACGCGGAACTGCAGGGCACCAAACCGCAGACGCTCGCCTTCGCCCTGAGCGACTCACCCGTCGGCCAGCTCGCCTGGATCCTGGAAAAGTTCCACGACTGGTCCGACCCGGCCCGCCCACTGCCGGACTTCGCCCTCGACCACATCCTCACCGACGTCTGCCTCTACTGGTTCACCAACACCAGCGCCACCTCGGCCACCCTCTACGGCGAACCCACCAGCCCACTGACCAAGCCCGGAGTCCCCACCGGAGTCGCCGTGTTCCCCACCGACCCAGCAATGCGCCACATCCTCGCCCGCACCCACCACCTCACCCACTGGACCGAACACCCCCACGGCGGCCACTTCGCCGCCCTAGAAGTCCCCGAGGTCCTTGTCGAAGACCTCCGAGACTTCTGCCGCCCGCTCCGCGCTCACTGACGCCAGAACGCCTCGACCACCTCCGGGGCGTACACCTTCTCGCACGGTATGCCGTTGCCGTCGGCATCCAATCGGTCCGGCATTCCCGCGTACCACCAGTACGTCACCGCTTCGCCGTACGACGCTCCGAGTGCGACCAGATCGCGGCAGAACAGGCCGTCCGGGACCGAGGCCAGTGTGCTCACCTTGCGGCCCTGCCAGTACTTCCCGACCTCGGCGCGGGAGTACTCCGGCTCGCAGGGGATTCCGTTGCGGTCGGCATCCATCCGCTGAGGCTGGCCCTGCACCTTCCAGTAGTCGACGGCGGCGACGTACCCGTACCCGCGCTTCTTCAAGTCCCGGCACAGCAGCCCCACCGGCAGTTCACGGACGTCCCCGAACGCCTTCACCGACGCCGCGGTCGAGCTCGGTCGGGGCGTCACCGGCACGGTTGCAGCCGGTGTCGGCTGGGCGACCCGGGCGGGCGCGGCGGCCTGGACCCTCGGCCCGGCCTCCTCCGGCTGGTGCATCGCCAGTACGACGAGCCCGGTGACCAGTACGGCGACGAGCCCGGCGGTGATCCCCGCGACGGCAGCGAGGAAGGCACTGCCGGCCGAGAAGCGTGTGCCCGAGTTCCCCATGGTTTCCCCCTGCTCCCAGTGAAGCCACCCGGCGCCGGGTTGTCCATGGTTGGAGGGCAAACGCGACATGGTCGCAAAAGAAGGGCGACGGGGCAACCAGTGGTGCCGACGGTTCATCGGGAGAACACCTTCACGTCATGAAGAAAGGCGATGATCGCGCCGGATTCCGCCATCCGAGAGGACGCACGATGGGACACTCCCACGACCACAGCGGTCACGGCCACGGGCATGGACACGGCCATGGGCACGGCCACGAGCACGACCACCACCACCCGAACACCGAGCTGGACGCCACGACGCTGGCCGCGCTGGACGAGTCGATCCCGGACGCGGACCTCTCGCCGTCCGAGGTGAGCCGCCGGTCGCTGCTGCGCTCGGCCGGCATCCTCGGCGGTACGGCGGCGCTGGCCGTCACCGGCGCGCAGGCGGCCGCCGCCGCGACGCCGAAGAACGTGCCGGGCTGGATCTTCCAGCGGCACAAGCGCCCGAACGTCTGGCTGGCCGGCGACCACCACATCCACACGCAGCTGAGCTCGGACGGCATGTACCGGGTGATCGACCAGGCCCGCCACGCGTCGGCGTACGGGCTGGACTGGCTGGTGATCACCGACCACGGTGGCGCCACCCACGCCCGGATCGGCGTCGACCTGGTCAACCCGCAGATCAAGGCGGCCCGGAGCGAGCTGAAGAACACCCTGATCTTCCAGGGCCTGGAGTGGAACATCCCGGCCGCCGAGCACGGTACCGTCTTCGTCGCGCCGGGCAGCCGCGAGGTCGAGGTCCTCAAGCAGTTCGAGAACAGCTACGACGGCAGCGTGAAGAACGCGAGTGGGAACACCCCGGCCAACGAGCAGCTCGCGGTCTCCGGCATCCAGTGGCTCGGTCAGCAGGTCGACCGCCGCCGGGTCCAGGACGCGCTGTTCCTGGCCAACCACCCGGCCCGCAACGGCATCGACAGCCCGCACGAGATCCGCAACTGGCGCGACGCCGACCCGCGGATCGCGATCGGCTTCGAGGGCGCGCCCGGCCACCAGGCCGCCGGTCTGCCGGCCTCGATCGGCGGCGCCTCGGCCCGTGGCTTCTACGGCAACGCGCCGGGCGCGAACTCCTTCGCCGGCTACCCGGCCGAGTCCTACCGGACCTGGGGTGGCTTCGACTGGATGACCGCGACCGTCGGCGGTCTGTGGGACAGCCTGCTCGCCGAGGGCAAGCCCTGGTGGATCAGCGCGAACTCCGACAGCCACGTGAACTGGAACGAGACGGCCCGCCGCCCCGACGGTTCCGACCAGGCCCAGTTCGACCGCGACGGCCGCTACATGGACCCGGTCTACGGCAACACCGTGAACCGGACCGCGGGCGACTTCTTCCCCGGCTACTACAGCCGCACCCACGTCGGCGCCGACCGCCGCGACTACCTGTCGGTGATGGAAGGCCTGCGGGCCGGCCGGATGTGGGTCGACCACGGCATGCTCGCCAAGGGCGTCGAGGTCGAGGTCCGCGAGGTCGGCCACCGGTACGGCGAGCCGCTCGGCGGCGCGCTGACCGTACGGCGCGGCCGCGCGGTCGAGCTGGTCGTCCGGATCACCGCCCAGACGATGCCGAACTGGTCGAACTTCGTCCCGAAGCTGAACCGGGTCGACGCGATCCGCGGCGCGGTCAAGGGCACGGTCAGCAACCGCGACACGTTCACCGCTCCCGACACCAAGGTCGTCCGGCAGTGGGACACCTCGGGCAAGCGCGGCACGTTCGAGCTGGTGCTGCCGCTGGGTCGCGCCGAGGAGCCGTTCTACGTCCGGGTCCGCGGCACCGACGGCAACCGCAGCCAGCCGGGCTACCTCGGTACGGCGATCGACCCTGCGGGCCCGCAGTTCGACGTGGTCGGCGACGCCGACCCGTGGGCGGACCTGTGGTTCTACACGAACCCGATCTGGGTGCTCCCGAAAAAGTGATCATCGCCGTCGACGCGGGCAGCCGCGACACCGCCGCGGCCGAGCACGTTCTGCACGAACTGCTCGGCCCGGCGCCGACCCCGGTGATCGCGTGCACGCACATGATCACCGGGGGCGAGACCCCGCACCTCGCCGTCTCCATCACCGCGCCGACGGACGAACTCGAGGACCACGTCCGCGCCTGGTGCACCGACCACGGCGCGGGATCGGCCTTCACCCACCCCGGCGCGACCGCCCCCGACCTCGCCGGCCCGAGCAACCTGGTGCGCGGTGCGTACGTCGCCGCGGTCGAGACCGCCCTGGGCACCGGTCGCCTGGTCCGCTGGCCCGGCCGCGAGCACGCGTACGGCGTACAGACGGCTGCTGATCTCCGCGCCAAGGCCGGGATCGACTACGTCGAGGCGATCGGCGGCCTACCGATCACCGACGCCACCGTCATCGACACCCGCGACTTCGTCCGGCCCGTACGCCGTGAAGGCCAGATCGTTCTCCAGGTCCAGCCCGCGGCCGGCGGCGTCCTCATCCCCTTCGAAGCCGAACACCAGCAGAAGTGCTGCGCCGACCACTAACTCCTGATGTCCCAGGCGTCTGACTCGGCCAGCACTTCAGGCAACTCGCCGATCACGCCGAGCCGCTGCGTGCAGCGCGTCAGCGCGACGTACAGGTCGCGCAGGCCGCGCGGCGACTCGAGCATGATGCCCTCGGGATCGACCACCAGGACCGAGTCGAACTCGAGCCCCTTCGCACCGGCGACAGTCAGCACCGTCACATCCGCCAGCTCGCCGACCGCTTCCTGCACGAGCTCCAGCCGCAGCCGTGAGGTGATCACCCCGACCTGCCCGTGCTGGACCTCCTCGCCGGCGACCTTGCTGACGTACGCCGCCTGATCAGCCGGTACGACGTCGACGTGCCACGGCTTCACCCCGGTCGACCGGACCGACTCCGGCGCCTTCACCGTCGGATCCACCAGCTGCAGCACGTGCCCGGCCAGCTCCATCACCTCGGCCGGCGTCCGGTAGTTCATCGTCAGCTCCGCGAGCCGCCAGCGATCGCCGAAGCTCGACGCCAGCGCCTGCTGCCAGCTCGTCCCGCCACCAGCCGCGCTGGTCTGCGCGACGTCGCCGACCAGCGTCATCGAGCGCAACGGGCACCGCCGCGCGATCGCCCGCCACGCCATCGGCGACAACTCCTGCGCCTCGTCGACGATCACGTGCCCGTACGTCCACCGCCGATCCACCGCGGCCCGCTCGGCCAGCGTCCGGTCGTCGTCCGCCTCGTACCGCTCGGCCAGCGCCTCCGCGTCCAGGAGGTCCCGCGCGGTCAGCACCTCCGACTCGTCGTCCTCGTCGAAGTCCGTCGACCCCGACCCGCTCAGGACGTCGAGAGACCCTTGCGCATAAGCGATCGCGCGCGCCCGCTCCGCCTTCAGCCGGGCCGCCTCCTGCCCGTCGTCCCCGAGCAGCTCGGCCGCCTCGTCGAGCAGCGGTACGTCGGCCGGGCTCCAGTCGTCGCCGTACCGGAGCAGGTGCTCGCGATCCAGCTCGCTCAGCTGCGGAGCCGCCTCGGCGAGGCGGCGCTCGTCGCCGTACAGGTCGACCAGCAGTTCGCGGGGGCTCAGGTTCGGCCAAAGACGATGCAACAGCTCCTGCACGGCCGGCTCGGCGATCACCTCCTTGCGCAGCTCGGCCAGGTCGTACTCGTCGAGCAGGTTCTCGCCGCCGAGCGGGTCGGCGCCGATGATCTCGGCATACTGGTCGACGAGCGCGTCGACGATCTCGGTCAGGAAGAACGGCCGGGCCTGGTTGTGCGTCAGCCGCCGCTCGCGCGCCCTGGCTCGCGCCTCCTCGGCGACGGTCGGGTCGAGCCGCAGGACGGTCCGGTCGACGGTCACCTCGAGCGGCTTCGCCGGCACCCACTGCCGGTCCGCGACGGCCTGGGCGATCACCTCGGCCATCACCGCGCGGCCCTTCACCTCGCCCGCCTCGGCGGACTCCGGCCGGGTCGCGGTCAGACCGGGGTACAGCTCGGCCAGTGTGACGAGACGAACACCGTCCTCACCCAGCGACGGAAGCACCTGCCCGATGAACTTCAAGAACGTCGGATTCGGCCCGACCACGAGAATTCCGCGCTTTTCCAGCTGATCGCGATGGGTGTACAGAAGGTAAGCGGCCCGGTGCAATGCGATGGCGGTCTTTCCCGTTCCGGGACCGCCTTGAACGACCAGTACGCCGGGCAGCTCGGAGCGGATGATCCGGTCCTGGTCGGCCTGGATCGTCTGCACGATCGACTCCATCGAGCCGGTCCGGCGGGCCTCGAGCGCCTTCAGCAGGACGGCCTCGCCCATCACGCCGGTCCCGAGTCGCGACTCACCCTCCGCCGTCCGGCCGAGATCGAGCTGCTCGTCCTGGACGTCGACCACCTTGCGCAGCCGGCTCTGGATGTGCCGACGCCGTACGACGCCCTGGTTGTGCACGGCTGTTGCCACGTAGAACGGGCGCGCGGCAGGCGCGCGCCAGTCGACGAGCAGCGGCTCGTAGTCCTCGTCGTGCAGGCCGATCCGGCCGAGGTGCAGGACCTCGCCGTCGCTGTCGTCGAGCCGGCCGAAGTACAGGCCCTCCTCGGCGGCGTTCAGCCGGGCGAGCCGGGCGTTCAGGTCACGGACCCGGCCGTCGCGCTGGTGCAGAGCCTGCGCGTTCCGCGTCCCGGCCACCTGCTCGCTCTCGCGCCGGGTCTCGGCCTGGCCGCGCTCGCGGTCCAGCGCCGCGTAGAACGTGGTCAGGTGAAACTGTTCGGACTGGACCGGATTCTGCAATTCCAACCCCTTGTGATAAAATGCCGCAAGTCGGCTCCCAGAACAATTCTGGTTGATCCCACAAATCCTCGATTTTAGCGCATTTCCTCCTTTCCGCCAGGAGTCGTTCCGTGGACGGGCTTGACCTCAAGTCGGGTTGAGGTATTACCGTCCGACGACGTGACCGTTCATCCGCTCCGCCTCGCCCTCCTCGTCCGCAGCGCGGAGGCCAGTCCGTTCTGCCGGACGCTGATGACCTGGTTCAGCCGGCAGGTGGACCTCCGGGACGACTTCAAGCTCGACCTCGTCGACCTGTCGCGCACCGGTGACCTCCGGCAGCGCATCGCTGACGCCGACGCGGTCGTGATCATCGCCCCGGAGTACAACCACGCCTATCCCGGCGACCTGAAGACCGCGATCGACACCGTCCGCGAGCCCTGGTACGGCAAACCGATCGGCTTCGTCGTGTACGGCGGCCGCTCGCGCGGACTGCGCGCCGCCGAGCAGTTGCGCCTCGTCTTCGGCGAGCTGCACGCCGTCACCGTCCGCGAGACGCTCAGCTTCCAGCAGTTCCCCGGGTCGGCGGATCCGGAAGAGCTCGACGACGACGCCACCGCCGCGGCCGCGACCGCCCTGCTCGACCAGCTCGCCTGGTGGGCCCGGGCTCTCCGCGACGCCCGCGCCGCGTCGCCGTACCCGGCCTGATTAGCTAGGCCCTCGTGACCCACGTAGTCGACGTCACCGCCTTCGGCGCGGACCTTGGCGGTATCCAAGACAGCACCCCGGCCGTCGTCGCCGCGCTGGCGCACGCGGGAGCCTTGGACGGCCCGGTCCGCCTTCTGTTCCCGCGGGGTCTCTACCAGCTCTACCCCGAGCACGCGGTCGAACGGGAGTTCTACATCTCCAACACCGTCGGCGCCGATCAGGCCCACCGGCACAAGCGCTTCGCCTTCCTGATCGAGGACCTGGCGGACCTGACGATCGACGGCGACGGCTCGTCGTTGGTGTTGCACGGTCTGATGGGGCTGTTCGCGGTGGTCCGCTCGGAGCGCGTGACGATCAGCAACTTCGCCTTCGACACGGTGGCGCCGAAGGTCGTCGACGTGACGGTCGCGGAGGCCGGGCCGGCGTACCGGGTGCTGAGCATTCCGCCGGGCAACCCGTATCTGGTCGCCGATGGGTTGACCTTTCTTGGCGAGACCAGCCCGGCCGGTACGCCGTACTGGCGGCACACCACCGACGAGATGTGGTACTCGCAGATCCACGATCCGGTCGCTCAGCGGACCTGGCGTGGACCGAACCCGCTCTTCGCCGAGGTCGCGGGGCTGACCGATCTCGGTGATCACCGGGTGCGCGTCGACTACGCCTCCGCGGTCGTCCCCGAAGACCTCGGCCTCGTCTACCAGCTGCGCGAGCCCACCCGCGACACGGCGGCCGGGTTCATCTGGGAGTCCGCGCAGGTCACAGTCACGAACCTGAAGGCCGGTTACCTGCACGGCTTCGGCATCGTCGGCCAGCTCAGCGCCGACATCACTGTGACGGACAACGAGTTCCACGCCGACCGCTCGATCGGGCGCAGTACGGCGGCGTTCGCGGACATCCTGCAGCTGTCGGGTGTGCGCGGCACGGTGACGATCAGCGGCAACCTGTTCGACGGCGCGCACGACGACCCGATCAACGTGCACGGCACGTACGTCGAGGTGGTGGAGGTGGATGGAACCCGGCTCGGGCTGCGGTACATGCACGACGAGACCGCGGGTTTTCCACAGTTCCACCCCGGTGATGCCGTCGAGCTGGTCGACAAGCTGACGATGGCCGGCGCCGGTCAGGCGACGGTCACCAGGGTCGACGGTCCGACCGGGATCGACAGCAGCAAGCCGCTGACCACGATGACGATCACGCTCGACCGCGCCGTACCCGCCGCGGTCGTGCCCGGCGGTCATGTCGTCGAGAACCTCACCTACACGCCGAGCGTGCGGATCGCCGGGAACACCTTCCGCAACATCCCGACCCGCGGGGTCCTGCTCACGACGCGGGGGAGCAGCGTGATCGAGGACAACGTGTTCGACGGGATGAGCATGGCGAGCAGCTACGTGTCGGCCGACGCGCACCAGTGGTACGAGTCGGGGCCGGTCCGGGATCTCGTCGTCAGGGGCAACCAGTTCCTGCGGCCGGCGACGCCGGTGATCTGGTTCGACCCGACGAACCAGATCGAGGGCGAGCCGGTGCACCGCGGCGTACGGATCGAGGACAACGAGTTCCGGCTGACCGGCGACGGCGAGGTCCTGCGCGCGAAGAGCGTCGGCGGGCTGGTCTTCACCGGCAACCGGGTGGCCGGCGGCGAGCCGTCGTACACGTTCACCGGGTGCTCGGACGTGACGGTGGACGGCGAGCCGGTACGTCGTACCGGCGCGGCTCCCGGCCCGGCGGTGGAATAGGTCGGCGGACCGGCCGGTTGGGGTTGTACGTGACGAGTGAAGCGATGCCGCTGTCCGTGCTCGACCTGTCTCCCGTGCCGAGCGGGACCAAGCCGTCGGAGGCGTTGCACGAGACGCTCGAACTGGCGAAGAGCGTGGAGGCGGCCGGCTACAGCCGCTTCTGGCTGGCCGAGCACCACAACATCCCGAGCGTCGCCAGCTCCACGCCCGAGGTGATGATCGCGGCCGTCGCCGCCGTCACCTCGACGATCCGCGTCGGCTCCGGCGGCATCATGCTCCCGAACCACTCCCCGCTGAAGGTCGCCGAGACCTTCCGCGTCCTGGCCGGCCTGCACCCCGGCCGGATCGACCTGGGCATCGGCCGCGCGCCCGGCACCGACCAGCGCACCGCGCTCGCACTCCGCCGCAGCCGCGAGGCCCTCGCCGCCGACGACTTCCCCGACCAGTACGCCGAACTCCGCGCGTACGCCGAGGGCTTCCCCGCCGACCACCCGTTCGCCCCGATCACCGCGCAGCCGTCCGACGTACCGCTGCCCCCGGTGTGGATCCTCGGCTCCAGCACGTACGGCGGCCAGGCCGCCGCGATCCTCGGCACCGGCTTCGCCTACGCCGGCCACTTCGGCACCCTCGACCCCGCCGGCGTGATCGGCAAGTACAAAGAAATCTTCCAGCCCTCCGCCGAGCAGTCCGAGCCCCACGCGATCCTCGCCCTCGCCGCGATCGTCGCCGAAACCGAAGAACGCGCCCAGCAGCTCGCCCAGGCCAACGCCCTCTCCATGCTCCGCCTCCGCTCCGGCCGCCCCGGCCCCCTCCCGTCCCCCGAAGAGGCCGCCGCCTACCCGTGGTCCGAGGGCGAAAAGGCCGCCGTCGAGGAATGGACCAACGTCGTCTCGGTCGGCACCCCCGACCAGGTAGCCGCCGACCTGGGCCGCCGAGCCAACAAGGCCGGCGCCGACGAACTCATCATCACCACCGCCATCCACGACCCCGCCGAACGCCGCCACTCGTTCACGCTCCTGGCGGAGGCCTGGGGCCTGAAACCCCGCTGAGCTGGTAGGGGTTGCTCCCACCCGACCGTCGCCCACCCGGCGGTTTCCGTCCAGCGCCTCTCATCCACGCCTCTCGCCCGGTGCCCGTCCCACGCCTCCCGCCCGGTAGTCCGACGCCGCGGCCTTGCCTGGCTTCCCTCCTACGGCGCCGACCCTCGGCCGCCGCACCGACGAGCCAGTAGTCGCCATGGTGGCGGCAGCAACCGGGGACCTAGGACAGAAAACGGGGACCGCGGACAAGCTATTAGATGTTCGAGGTCCCCATCAGTTGTTCACGCACACCCGCTCGCCGTCCAACCGAGCCAGGCCGGCGGGCTGGCCCGCGCGACTCACCCTCACCAGTTGGCCACACCCACCAGACCCATCCAGCGCCATCACTTCCTCCCAGGCCCGCGACCCGCTCAGGAGCCGAGCCGACCGGCCCTGGCGCAAGCCTCCCCCCAGCAACCTCGCTCACCGGCCGCCCCAGCACCGCTCACGACCACGCTCACCAGCCCGCCCATCACCCGCAGCCTCCGCCCAGCCGACCTCCGCCCAGATGACCTTCGGGGGCATCCGCACATAGCCCTCCCACCCGGGGGCCACCACCTGACCCCCACAGCAACGGCAGCCGGCACGGTCCACCCCATAGGGCGGCAAAGCACAACCATCGCGAACCGGGAAGCGGTCCGGTGCAGCCCCAGCGAACGCCGTACGGCGACCGCCCGCCCTCGCCTGCTCTCTTGTTGCACGACTGGTCCCTTGTTGCACCACTGACGCCGTACAACGCACCAGTGGTCACATAAGGGACCAGTCGTCGAAGAATGCAGCAGTGGATCGTTCGAGCAGCCGGCCGCGGGTTCCCACCTGACCTCACGCTTGGAGAAGCGGCAGCTGACGGAGGGCCGTACCAATCCGCCCCGCACCCCAGCAGCGAGCCCTCCCACCCATAGCCCTCCCACCCGGGGGCCACCACCTCAGCCCCAGCAGGACCTAGCATCGGAAGATGTACTTCCTGGTTCTGCTGCAGTTGCTGCCGGACGCTCCGGCGGACGTGCCTGCGCATGAGCCCTTCATCGACAGCCTGATCGAGCGGCACCTGGTGCTGCTCGGCGGTGGGTTCGGCTCCGAGCCCGTCGACGGTGTCATCGGCGGATACCTGCTGCACGTCACCGACCAGGCTCAGGCCGAGGCCATCGTCGCCACCGACCCGTACCTCACCAGCGGCGCCTGCACCGCCACCATCACCCACTGGGACCTGGTCGGCATCGACAGAGAAGCTATCGACCATGATTTTGACTGAATTGCCAGAGTCAGAACACCCGGCGCACGGGTACGTGAGCGCCGGGTGTCAGTTGGTCGGCAGCTGCTTCAAGATCAACTGTCGGCTCGCGCGGCGAGCGCTGAGGACCGTGCCCTTCTCGAAGTCGAACAGAGGATCTGGCACGAACAGGCTCATCGGTCCCCAACCCTCGACCCGTAGCTCAGCGCCATGAAGCTTGCCTTGATGCACCGTTCTCGAGCGCTTCGCGTAGGCGGTGGCGAGAAGCTCGACCTGCTCAGGCTTGAGGACTGGGCGAATGGCCTCCTCGAACCGCGCTCGGCTGCCGATGACCGACTTGCACTCCTCGCAGCGATCAGGCTTCCTGTCGAGTTGCGCGATCGTCTCGATGGCCGCGATGAAGCAGACGAGTGCGATCGAGGGATTGTGGGCGGTCAGGCCGAGGCCCTGGTAATGCATGACGAGGGCATCACGTGTTCTGGTCCGCCGCATCACCTCGGACTCGGCCTTCTCCAGCCAGCGGGGTACCACCACGGACTGTCCACGAGCGAGCGGATGGTCATCCTCGATTCGTTTCCATCCATGACCCATGAGAGGAGCTTCACCCTCCCAGTGGACGCCCGACTGCCTTGGGCCTTCTCGAATCCTCCAATGGCTGTCCCATTCCAGCGAGAGCAAGGCCACAAGCACACTGACGCGCTCAGCTGTCCGCCAATCGCCGTCCTGGCCCCAGGCATAGCACGACGCGACACCCGACAGTTCGATCGGCCAGTGGAAGCTCGGCATAACCATGACGCCGACGTCGCTCATTGTCGCTGACCTGTCTTCACTGATGCAGCCGTCGAGAAGTCGGAATTGCAACTCAGACCGGTCGGCTGACGGAGTCAGCTTTTGGGCGAAGGCCACATCCGACGGGGATTGGGACAGGATGGCGACCCACTCCACATCAGCTCTCTTTCCGAGTGTGCTCAAGCTGTGTTCGATGCATTGCTGCCAGACAAGAAGTTCCTCGCCCTCCGAACCGAGGCCGGCCGCGTACAAGATCAGGTAGCCGTCGTGGCTCACGATCCAGAGTCTCGGGAGTTCTTTTGAGCCAGAAGTGTTGAGGCAGTACTCGTCAACCCGTCCGATCGCAGGCACGTAGACGGTCCGTGAGCTGTAGCCGTAGTCGAGCCTGTCTCGCATGAACGTGATGAGTCGATGCAGGAACTCGTCCTTGGCTGTGTTCTCTACCGCAACGCGGGCGAGGCCGGGGATAGGTACGACCCAGTCAGGGATCCAGTCGGTCATGTTGTTCCCCCAGAAGCGCGGTGCCGCTTGGGCTGCAATTGTCCTTGAGTTGGATCTGTTGACCCATCCCACTTGATCTCCGGTTATCCACAGGCCTATCCACAGGTCACGGTCTGACGTGTTCGAAGATCAGGCTGGTCTCCGCGTGGACCACCGCGGGGTCCGCCGTCAGGTGGTCGAGGACGAAATCACGCAGCGCGTCAGGCGACTCGGCGGCCACGTGCAGCAGGTAGTCGTTGGCGCCGCTGACGTGGAACAACGACAGGACGCCGGGTAGCCGCGGGACCATCGCGCGGAAGCGGTCGATCTCGTCGCGGGAGTGCGCGCCGATCCGGATCGCCACCATCGCCTGCAGCGGGCGCCCGAGCGCGGCCAGGTCGACGTCGGCGTGGAATCCGCGGATCACCCCGCGGTCGCGCAGCGCGCGCACGCGCGCCAGGCAGGTCGACGGGGCGATCCCGGTCGCCTCGGCGAGCGCGTTGTTCGGCATCCGGCCGTCCGCGGTGAGCAGCCGGACGAGCTCCAGGTCGACCTCGTCGAGCCCCGGGGGGACCGGCCGGGGGGCCGGTCCGGGGGTCCGGCGATCCTTCGGCATGACCTTACTGTAAGGGCCGTCCACAGAATCCACAGCGTGTGGACAGACCTGTGGACGAATTTTCTTCGGAACTCTTGCCCCAAACTCGCAGAAGATTCCACCCTTGGCGCACCGCAGACGGACCAAGGAGGCTCGATGACCG
Organism: Kribbella italica; assembly: GCF_014205135.1. Taxonomy (NCBI): domain Bacteria; kingdom Bacillati; phylum Actinomycetota; class Actinomycetes; order Propionibacteriales; family Kribbellaceae; genus Kribbella; species Kribbella italica. The sequence goes on along the minus strand of NZ_JACHMY010000001.1, from coordinate 6,215,949 downwards.
CATCGGACACCCGCGCCGTGCACGCCGGCCGCGACGACCTGACCGCGCTCGGCGTGCACGTCCCGCCGATCGACCTGAGTACGACGTACCCGCTGACCGACCTGCAGGCGGGCGGCGCGGCGTACGACCGCCTGGCGACCGGCGGCGACCCGGCCGGCGGCAGCCTCGTCTACCAGCGGCTGTGGAACCCGAACGTCGCCCGCCTGGAAACCGCCCTGGCCGAGCTGGAGACCTGCGACGGCGCAGTCGCGTTCAGCACCGGCATGGCCGCGCTGGCCGCGGTCCTGCTCGCCACGGTCGCCTCCGGCAAGCCGCACGTCGTTGCCGTCCGACCCTTGTACGGCGGCTCCGACCACCTGTTGTCCACAGGCCTACTCGGTACGACGGTCAGCTGGGCAACCCCCGGCACCGTCGCCGGCGAGCTCCGCCCCGACACAGGGCTCGTGCTCATCGAGACCCCGGCCAACCCGACCGTCGAGCTCGTCGACATCGCCGACGTGGTCCGTCAGGCGGCCGGCGTACCGGTGGCTGTCGACAACACGTTCGCGACCCCCGTACTCCAGCAGCCCGCCCAGCACGGCGCCACGCTCGTGCTGCACTCGGCCACGAAGTACCTGGGCGGCCACGGCGACCTGATGGGCGGACTGGTCGCCGGCCCGGCGGAGTGGGTCGCCAGGATCCGCCAGATGCGTGCGGTGACCGGGGCGCTGCTCTACCCGCTGGCGGCGTACGAGCTGCACCGGGGGCTGCAGACGCTGCCGGTGCGCGTCCGCGCTCAGCAGGCCGGTGCGGCGAAGGTGGCTGACTGGCTGAGCACGCACCCGGCTGTGGACAAGGTCTACTACCCCGGTCTGCCCGAGTGTGATCCGCGCGGGCTGGTCGGTCGGCAGCAGAGCGGGCCGGGCGCCGTACTGGCGTTCCGGACGAGCCGGGCCGACCAGCTGCTGGCCAGGCTCGAGCTGATCACCCATGCGGTGTCGCTGGGCGGTGTCGACACCCTCATCCAGCACCCGGCCGCGCTGACCCACCGCCTGGTTGCCGAGGACGCCAAGCCCGACCAGGACCTGCTCCGCATCAGCATCGGCCTGGAGGACCCCGAGGACCTGGTCAAGGACCTCGCGCAGGCCTTGGCCTAGCAGCCGCCGGGGCCCGCAGTTCGGGGGAGCGGGCTCCGGCTCAGACGCTGACCGGCTGGGTCAGCACCCGGTCGACGATGCCGTAGTCGAGCGCCTGCTCCGGCGTGAACCACCTGTCCCGGTCGAAGTCCTCGGTGATCCGGTCCACCGACTGCCCGGTCCGGTCGGCCAGCAGTTCGGCCAGCTGCTGCTTGGCCAGCAGTGACTGCTCCGCCTGGGTCTTGATGTCACTGGCCGTCCCGCCCATCCCGCCGGACGGCTGGTGCATCATGATCCGCGCGTGCGGCAGGCTGAACCGCTTGCCCGGCGTACCGCAGGCCAGCAGCACCTGTCCCATCGACGCGGCCAGGCCCATCGCGTACGTCGAGACGTCGTTGCTGATGAAGTTCATCGTGTCGAGGATCGCCAGCCCGGCCGACACCGAGCCGCCGGGGGAGTTGATGTAGAGCGAGATCTCCGCCTTCGGGTCCTCCGCGTTCAGCAGGACCAGCTGCGCGCACAGCGCGTTGGCGTTCTCGTCCTTGATCTCGTCGCGCAGGACGACGATGCGCTGCCAGAGCAGACGCTGGTAGATGTGCTGGTCGAGGTCGGTGGTTCGCTGGTTCTCGCTCATGTCCCCAGCGTGACCGCCCTGGGGCCGGGCGGCCCCGGAATCTGCCCGTGGCAGATCTGCCCACCGCAGACCCGCCGGGGATGGCACACTCGGTACAGGAACCACCGAGCTCGAGGAGGACCGGACGTGCTGCTACGCCAGGTGATCGGGAACGTCTTCCGCCGGCTGCGGCGCGAGCGGGGGATCACCCTGCGCGAGCTCGCCGAGGTGGCCCAGGTGTCCGTGCCGTACCTGTCCGAGATCGAGCGCGGCCGCAAGGAGCCCTCCTCGGAGATCCTCGCCGCGATCTGCCGGGCGCTCGACCTGGAGCTGTCCGACCTGCTGGCCGAGGTGCAGTTCGACCTGGCCACCGCGGTCCGGTCCACGCTGCCGGTCCGCCTGCACACGGCGTCGATCCGGGTCGAGGAGTCGGCTCCGCAGCGGATCGGGACCTCGTCCCCGCAGTCGTACTCGACCACCGCGCAGACGTTCGCCCTGGTCGCGTAGCCGGTGCTGTACCGGGCGGCAGCCCGCTCACGTCGTACGACGCCGGCACCTGCCGACGTGCTGGCGTTCCACCAGAGCCTGGCCGACTACGCCCCCACGCCGCTGCACGACGTACCGGCCCTGGCTGCTGAGTTGGGCCTCGGCCGAGTGCTGGTGAAGGACGAGTCGCAGCGCCTGGGCCTGCCCGCCTTCAAGGCGCTCGGCGCCTGGTGGGCGATCCACCGCGCCCTCCAACCCGACACCGAGGTCCTGGTGACCGCCACCGACGGCAACCACGGCCGCGCGGTCGCCCGGCGCGCCCAGCTGCTCGGGCTGCGCTCGCACGTCTTCATCCCCGACGTGGTCAGCCCGCGAGCCATCGACGCCATCCGCTCCGAGGGTGCCGAGGTCACAGTCCTGTCCAGCTCGTACGACGACGCCGTGCTCGCCGCTGCCGACTCCATCACCCCTGGCCGCCTCCTGATCCAGGACTCGGCCTGGCCCGGCTACGAGGAGATCCCGCAACTCATCGTCGACGGCTACTCGACCCTGTTCCACGAGGTCGACGTAGCCGCCGACCTGGTCGTCGTACCGATGGGCGTCGGCTCGGTCGCCCAAGCAGGAGTCACCCACTGCGCCACCGTGCTCGGTGTAGAGCCCAGCAGCGCCGCCTGTGTCACCAGCAGCTTGCTGACCGGTCACCTGGTGACAGTGGAGACCAGCAGCACAGTCATGGCCGGCCTGAACTGCGGTACGCCGTCCAGCCTGGCCTGGCCGGTCCTGCGCGACGGCCTCCACGCGTCGGTCACGGTGGATGACCCTGAAGCCCTGCAGGCTTCAGAGGACCTTGCAGCGTTGGGCATCTCGTCGGGGCCGAGCGGAGCAGCCACACTGGCCGGCCTGCGCGCCGCACGCGCTGAGCTCGACCTGACGGCCGACAGCACCGTCGTACTGATCAGCACGGAAGGACGCTAAGTGGAACTGCGGGTGCGTTTCCCCGTCGACGACCAGGTGCTCTCGGCCCTGCACTCGTTGGCCTTCGGGGCCCCAGGCGAGGTCGAGCCATGGGCAGCCCGCCTGGAGCGCCACGCGCTCACCTGGGTCGGGGCCTTCGACAACGACGAGCTGATCGGCTTTGTCCAGGTCTGCTGGGACGGCGGCGCCCACGCGTTCGTGCTGGACACCGCCGTGCACCCGGACCACGGGCGCAAGGGGATCGGCTCGCAGCTGGTCGCCCGGGCCGCCGACGAGTCACGGGCGGCTGGGTGCGAGTGGCTGCACGTCGACTACGAGCCGCACCTCGCGAGCTTCTACCTCGACGCGTGCGGCTTCACGCCGACCGACGCCGGGCTGCTCAAACTGCGCTGAGTGCAGTCAGGCGTTCGGTGGAGACGCAGGAGATCAGGCAGCGCTCCTTGGCGTCCCCCAGCAGGTCAGCGGTCCAGCGGGTGAAGCCGCCGTCGCCCAGCTCGTTGCCGGCGACTCCCACGCCGATCGCCGTACCGGAGTAGTAGCCGGCGCCCTTGGTGCGCCCGGTGTCCTCCACGAACTCCACCGGCAGCCCAGGCCGTACGGTGTCGTCGATCCGCTCCCGGACCGCGCTCGGCGCGAACGTGGTGAAGCTGAGGTCCGCCTTGTCACCCAGTACGGCGTACCAGTAGCGCAGGTGATCCAGCAGCAGCTCCGCCTCCGTGCGGCCGGACCCGGTGTCCCGGGCCGACGACACCAGCGCGAACAGCTGGAAGTGCGCGAACATCCCAGGCCCGTCGTTCACCTGAGCGCGCACCACGCGCTGACAGGTCGCCAGGTCGACGCGCTCGGCGCCGGCACGTCGCCGTACGGCGGCCTCGAGCGCGAGCTCGTTGGTCGGGTCGCTGGCGACCTCGGTGTTCCGCATCGTGCTCAGCACCATGTTCTGGTGGATGTTGGACACGACCGAACAGGTGCCAAGCGGCGTGACCGGTGACAGCTCGACGCCTGCGAACCGGTCCGGCAGCAGGTCCCAGAGACGGGCCTGGGTCCGGACCAGCGCCCGCGGGTCGGCCTGCGACGGCTGGACGAAGCGGTCGTTGCGCCAGCGATCGAAGACGCGGGCCGGCGTCAGCTTCGCGGCGCGCTCACGACTGATCTCCAGGAACGCGCTCTGCAGGTCGGACGGGCTCAGCCCGTCGACCAGCGCCTCCCGCGTCCCGGCGGGGAGCTTCGACCAGACCCGATCGCTCGTCATGGGCCAAGCCTGGCCGAAAGTGTGGACGGGCGCGCGGCAATTAGCTCTGTACCTACTAGTATGTTCGGGGCGTCGATCGAGAGGGAGCAGGCCATGTACGCGATGCAGTACGAGGTGACCTTGCCGGCGGACTACGACATGGGGATCATCCGGCGCCGCGTGCTCGAGCGCGGCGCGGCGACCGACGGCTTCGACGGGCTCGGGCTGAAGGCCTACCTGGTCCAGGACCAGGCGAACGGCGCGGCGGTGAACCAGTACGCGCCGTTCTACCTGTGGAACGCCTCGGCCGGGATGGCGCGGTTCCTGTGGGGCGGCGGGTTCTTCACGGGGATCTGCCAGTCGTTCGGGCGGCCGAGCGTGCGGCACTGGACCGGCGTCGACTCGCTGGCCGGGCCGGACGTGGACCAGCCGGCGGTGGCGGCGACTCGGAACACCCTCGCTTTATCGCCTGACGTGGATCCAGCCGGGCCGGTGGCCGAGGCTGTCGAGTCGTTGCGCTCGACCGCTCAGCTGCCGGGGGTGCACAGCTCGGCGATCGCGGTGGATCCGTCGCGCTGGGAGCTGGTCCACTTCACGCTGTGGAGCGGCGAGCCGGGGATCGTGCCGGGCACGCGCTACCAGGTTCTGCACTTGTCCACACCCGGAACAAAAGAGCTTCTCGCCGGGTGAGGTCGCGGGTATTTTCTAGGCATGAGATACCCGAGCCCGTTCCTTTGACGCCCTGACCGCCTTTCGGTCCGCATCGTCGCCTACGAGGCGCTGCAGGACCTGATCCCTCTGTATCCGCTGTACCAGTTGCTGTTCGAGGATCACGGACTGACCTCCACCGAGATCTCGACCCTCTTCATCATCTGGTCGGCGACAGCGTTCCTGCTGGAGATCCCGTCCGGTGCCTTGGCCGACGTCTTCTCCCGCCGCAAACTGCTGATGCTCGGCCCTGCCCTGACCGGCCTGGGCTACGCAGCGTGGATCACCGTGCCGTCGTACGCCGCGTTCGCCCTCGGCTTCATCCTCTGGGGAGCAGGCTCCGCCCTGATCTCCGGCACGTACGAAGCCTTCGTGTACGACGAACTGGCCGCCCGAGGTGCCACCGCCAAGTACGCGGGCCTTCTCGGCAAAGCCAGATCGGCCAGTCTGATCGCCAACCTGACGGCGACCTTGCTGGCGATCCCGTTGTTCGCGGCCGGCGGCTACCTGCTGGTCGGCGTCCTCAGTGTCATCAGTTGCCTAGCGCAAGTAGTTGTCGCGGCATCACTTCCCGAAGCAACCCGAGTAGCTTCCGCCGAGGAGACCGATCCAGAGGCGGCAGCCCACTCCACTGGTGGTTGGCGCGGTGCTCTGGAGCGGTACGTGGTGATGCTGCGCGCCGGTCTTCAGGAAGCCTCCACCAGCCGGGTGGTGCGGCGAGCTGTGGGACTGGTTGCTCTGCTGGGCGGGTTCCTGGCGTTCGACGAGTACTTCCCACTGCTGGCCAGGGGAGTAGGGGCGACCACCACCCTGGTGCCACTGCTGATTGCAGGGACCGTGGCGGCGCAGGCGATCGGCGGTGCGCTGGCGGGACCGGCGTACCGGCTGCCTGCCGCGGTGTTCGCCGTGGGGCTGGGAGCGACGGCAGGACTGATCTCCTGGGGATCGTTGAGCGGGACGGCGGCGGGGTTCGTTCCGATCGCGGTCGGGTACGGCGTGATGCAGCTCGTCATCGTCGTCGCGGACGCGCGCCTGCAGGACGCCATCGAGGGTCCCGCGCGGGCGACCGTGACGTCGGTGTCCGGCTTCTTCGCCGAGGTGTTCGCGGTCTCGGTGTACGCCGGGTTCGCGCTCGGCGCGGTCTGGGTCAGCCTGCCGGTCCTGGTCGCCGGCCTGACCGTCCCCGTCCTCATCACCGCACTCATCACCCCGAAGGTCCTGCCCCCACCCCCGAAGAAGGAAGAGGTCTAGCCGACTCACACCACGACGCCGTCACCCGTTCCACTCAAGAGCCACGGCCCAACCCCGGCGACCGCGGAATTCGGTGTCGGCCGAACCGTCGAGCACCTACCGTCAGACCCATGAGAACCCCCAGGAGGTCGCAGTGACAGACCGGCGACAGGCAGTCCTCGCGGCCGGCGCAGCAGCCATCACCGTCGTGCTCTGGGCCTCGGCCTTCGTCGCGATCCGCCACGTCGGCCACGAGTTCTCGGCCGGCGCACTCTCGCTCGGTCGCCTCGTCGTCGGCAGCGTCATCCTCGGCGCTCTCGTCTTCACCCGCCCGCGCCGCTGGCCGGACAAACGTGACTGGAAACTCCTCCTGATCTGCGGCCTGCTGTGGTTCGGCGTCTACAACGTCGCGCTCAACGAAGCCGAGCAACGCCTCGACGCCGGTACGGCGGCCATGCTGGTCAACATCGGCCCGCTGCTGATCGCCGTACTCGCGGGCCTGCTCCTCAGTGAGGGCTTCCCGCGCCGTCTGGTCGTCGGCAGCGCGGTCGCCTTCGCCGGCGTACTGCTGATCGGCACGTCGTCGTCCAGCGGTCAGGCCGAGACCTGGGGAGTCGTCCTCTGCGTCGCGGCCGCCATCGCGTACGCCATCGGCGTCGTCGCCCAGAAGCCCTTGCTGGCCAGGCTTCCCGCGCTCGAGGTCACCTGGATCGCCTGCACGATCGGCGCGATCAGCTGCCTGCCGTTCGCGCCGACCCTCGTCAGCGAGACCGCCGACGCGCGACCCTCGACGATCTGGTGGGTCGTGTTCCTCGGCGCGTTCCCGACCGCGCTCGCCTTCACCACCTGGGCCTACGCCCTCGCCCGGACGAGCGCGGGCCGGATGGGCGCGACGACGTACCTCGTCCCGCCGCTCACGATCTTCCTCGGCTGGCTCCTGCTCGACGAGTCACCCGCGGCACTCGCGTACGCCGGTGGCGCACTCTGCCTGCTCGGTGTCGCGATCTCCCGCCTGAAGGGCGGTCAGCGCAAGGTCGACTCGATGCCGCTGACCAGCACCGTCAACGCCGACTCGAAGCCGCTGTCGAAGTCGTAGTGCAGACCGTCCCGCCCGAGGGCAAGCACCACCCGGCTCAACGTCGGCGCCTTGCCCTCGGGCAGTTTCTCGACCCGGTCGACCAGATCGGGCGCGAGCTCGAAGGTCGCCGCGCGGACCGACAGCTCGCCGAGCAGGAAGCCGTGCACGAAGTCGACGAGCGTGTTCACCGACTCGAAGATCGCCCGCGGCGTCAGCCCACCACGATCGAGCGCGCGGTAGAACGGCTCGACCGTCACCACCACGACGTCCGACACGGCTGACGGGTCCGACAACACCTGCAGCGCCAGATTCGGATGCGCCTGCAACGCGGCCCGATAGGCCCGCGCCGCATCCTTCAACTCCTCCTGCCACGACAGCCCGGCCCGAGGCTGGACGGCGTCCAGCCCCGCGAACACCACCTCCGCCAGCCCGGCGAACACCGCGGCCTTGTTCGGCAGGTGGTGGTAGATCGACATCGGGTTCACCCCGAGCGTCCCGGCCAGCCGGCGCATCGTCATCGCCTCGACACCCTCGTCGTCGACGAGCTTCAGTGCCGCCGCGAGGATCGCGTCCCGGCTCAGCCGCTCCGCCCCGGCGCGCGGCCGGCCGGGCTTGCCAGCAGTATTCATACGCCGTATGGTAGCGGAATCGTACAGCGTATGGTTAAGGAAGGTGGGCGGATGTCGAGCAAGCCTCTGGACGGCAAGGTGGCACTGGTCGCGGGCGGGACCCGGGCGGCCGGCCGCGGGACGGCGATCGCCCTGGGCGAAGCCGGTGCGACGGTCTACGTGACCGGCCGGACCACGCGCGCCCAGCAGTCGGAGATGCAGCGGCCGGAGACGATCGAGGAGACCGCCGAGCAGGTCGACCGGGCCGGCGGCCGCGGGATCGCGGTCCAGGTCGACCACCTCGAGCAGGACCAGGTCCGCGACCTGGTCGCTCGGATCGAGCGTGAGCAGGGCGCGCTGCACGTGCTGGTCAACGACATCTTCGGCCTGACCACGATGGAGTGGGACAAGACCGTCTGGGAGTCGTCGCTCGACGTCGGGCTGCGGACCTTCCGGCTCGCGGTCGAGACGCACGCGATCACCAGCCACTTCGCGCTGCCGCTGCTGATCAAGCAGCCGGGCGGCTTGGTGATCGAGATGACGGACGGCACCGACGAGTACAACGCGACCAACTACCGCGTCTCGTTCTTCTACGACCTGGCCAAGGCCGCGGTGAACCGGATGGCCTTCTCGCTGGCGCACGAGCTCGAGCCGCACGGCGGCACCGCGCTGTCGCTGACGCCGGGCTGGCTCCGGTCCGAGGCGATGCTCGACGGCTTCGGCGTCACCGAGGAGAACTGGCGCGACGCGACCGAGAAGATCCCGCACTTCGCCATCTCCGAGAGCCCTCTGTACGTCGGCCGAGCGGTCGCCGCGCTCGCGGCCGACCCCGAGGTCGCCCGGTGGAACCAGCAGTCCCTCTCGAGCGGTCAGCTCGCGCAGGTCTACGGCTTCACCGACGTCGACGGCAGCCAGCCGGACGCCTGGCGCTACATCGTCGAGGTGCAGGACGCAGGCAAGCCCGCCGACACGACCGGCTACCGCTGATCGCAGCTGACGTGTGCGGCGGTTATCGGCACGCCTAGCTCGGCCGCAAGCCGCAGTACCTCCCGGCGGGACGTCGTAGCGACAGCAGGCTCCCGCTCGTAGACGTAGACCAGCCCAGGCCACTTGGCCTGAGCTGGGTGCACCAGCACGTCCCCAGCGATCAGTGCCCGATCAGTCAGCACCGACTGGTGGCCCGGCGTGTGCCCTGGCGTCGGCAGCAGGGTCAGCCCAGCAACAGACACCTGCCCGTCCACAGCCCGCACCTGCGACCCCAGCGGCTCAATGAGATTCCGGTACGTCGTACTGCCCCGCGCGTGGTCCAGCTCAGCCTGCTGCACCACGTACGTCGCCTTGCCGAACCGCGGCCGATCGCCGTCCACGTTCCACCCCGCATGGTCCAGATGGACATGCGTCAGGATCACCGTGTCGATCTCATCGGTCCCGACCCCAGCGGACTCCAGCAACTGAGGCAACCGCCCCGCCGTACCAAGCCACTCAGCCGCCTCCCCGCCAGCCGGCCCGACCCCGGTATCCACCAGCACAGCGTGCCGGTCGGTGGTCACCAGGTACGAGTGGAAGTGCAGCAGCCAGCCCCCATCGGCTGCGACGTTCCCCGGCGCCTCCGACTCGGCCCAGCTCTGCTGCTCAGCCGACCACCCCGGCAGCGCATCGCCGATCGGCTCCGGGAACACCGCCACGGCGTCACACAACACAGTCACGTCCACCCGCCCATTGTTGGGACTCAGGGGAGCAGCATCCAGGTGCCGAGCGCGGTCATCACCACGGCGATGGCGCCGTCGAGGAACTGCCAGGCGCGGGCGCGGGAGAAGACCGGGCCGAGCTTGCGGGCGAAGTAGCCGAGGGAGAAGAACCAGAAGAAGCTGCCGGTGACGGCGCCGATGCCGTAGAGCCAGCGGCCGTCCGTGCCGCGCTGGTTGGCCAGGGAGCCGAGCAGGACGACGGTGTCGAGGTAGACGTGCGGGTTGAGATAGGTGAATCCGAGGCAGGTCAGCAGCACGGTGCGCAGTGCGGCCGGGGCATGGTCGGCCGCGGTCAGCGTGCTCGGCCGGAACGCGCGGCGGGCCGCGACCGCGGCGTACCCGAAGAGGAAGAGCGCACCGGCGTACTTGGTGATGGTCAACGCCGTGGCGTTGCCGGTGAGCAGGGCGCCGAGACCGGCAATGCCACTGGTGATCAGCAGTGCGTCGGACACCGCGCAGATCAGGACGACCGGCAGGACGAACTCGCGCCGCAGCCCCTGGCGCAGGACGAAGGCGTTCTGCGCGCCGATGGCGACGATCATGGACAAGGTCGTGGCGAAGCCGGCCAGGAGGTTCACGCTCTCGACCGTAGGGAGCTCAGTCTCGGTAGACCAGCTAAAGATTCTTCAGTGCCATTAGCATCACTTCATGCAACTCGACTCGTCCCAGCTCGACACCTTCGCGGCGGTGATCGACGAAGGCAGCTTCGACCTGGCGGCCCGGCGGTTGCGGATCACGCCGTCGGCGGTCAGCCAGCGGATCAAGGCGCTGGAGAGCCGCGTCGGGCAGGTCCTGATCCAGCGCGGCAAACCAGCCCGTACGACGGCCGCCGGCGACGCGCTGCTCCGACTCGCCCGGCAGGTCTCGCTGCTCGAGGTCGAGGCGATCGCGGCGGTGAAGGGCGCGGTCGAAGGGCTGCGCCTACCGATCGCGGTCAACGCGGACTCGCTGAACGGCTGGTTCCTGCCCGCGCTGCTCGCCGTACCGCAGGATCTGGTGACGGCGTTCGACCTGCGCCAGGAGGACCAGGACCACTCGGCCGAGCTGCTCCGCGCCGGCTCGGTGCTCGCGGCCGTGACCGCCGACCCGCGCCCGGTGCAGGGCTGCCGGGTGATGCCGCTCGGCCGGATGCGGTACCTGTCGATCGCCACACCGTCGTACGCCGAACGCTGGCTCACCGGCCGCCCACTGGCCGAGGCGCTCGGCGACGCGCCGCTGCTGGTGTTCAACACCAAGGACATGTTGCAGCACCGGCTGATGCGCAAGGTGACCCGGCGCCGGCTCGACCCGCCGGTGCACTCGATCCCCGCGCCCGGCCCGTTCGTCCGCGCGATCCGGCTCGGGCTGGGCTGGGGGATGATCGAGGAAGAGGTGGTCGAGGCCGACCTCGATGCCGACACGCTGGTAGAAGTTGCCAAGGGCAAGTATGTCGACGTGCCGCTGTACTGGCAGTACTGGAAGCTCGACTCGCCGGTCCTGGACGCGCTCACCGAGGCGGTACTGCAGGCAGCGGCCGACGGGCTTCGTACTGCTTGAGCTCGACCGCGTTGCCGACCTTCAAGGGGAGTTCGTCGATCAGCTTGCGCCACGGCAGGTACGGCATCAGCCGGAACGTGAGGTTGCGCAGGGCAAGGAATGCCCGGCTGCCGGGGATGAACCAGCGTGCGCCGTCGACCGCCTGCTTCTGGCAGGCCGCGACGAACGGTCGCATCACCGCGTCGTACGCCGCGAACGCCCTGAGGTGGGCCGCCGCTGGAGTGCTGCCGGGTCTGTGCGCTACATCGTCGGCGCGCCGATCCTTCGCGTCGGTGAGGGCTGCCTGCAGTTCGCCCGCGAGCACGTACGCGCCGACGATGCCGAGGCTGGTGCCCATCCCGGACAGCGGTGAGGCGCAGTAGCCGGCGTCGCCGACCAGCGCGATCCGGCCGCGGGAGTAGCTGTCGAGCTTGATCTGGCTGATCGAGTCGAAATAGAAGTCGTCGGCGACCCGCAGCTCGCTGAGCAGACGCGGGACCTCCCAGCCGATGCCCGTAAACGTGTCCTCGACCAACTGCCGCTGGGCGGCAGTGTCGCGCCGATCGACCGCCGGGCTCTTGCTCGCTTTGCTGGTGTCAGTGGCGAAGTAGAAGAGTGCCTTCGCCTCGGTGTTCCCGCGCGCGGAGTACGCACCGACCGTCTTGCCGGGCAGGCTGAGCAGGCGGCCGGTGTGGTCGAGGTCGAGATGGTTCGGCACGGTCGCGACCGAGACGGCGTACCCGAGGTCGTGCCGGAAGTCCTGCTCGGGCCCGAACGCCAGGCGCCGTACGGTGGAGTGCAGTCCGTCGGCGCCGATGACGAGGTCGAACCGGCGCGGCGCGCCGCGCTCGAACTCGACCAGTACGCCGTCCGCGTCCTCGCTCAGGCGGGTGATCGAGTCGCTGAACACGTACTCGACGCCGTCGCGGGTGGCGTCGTACAGGATCTCGACCAGATCGCCCCGGAGCACTTCGAGCTCGCCGCTGAACGCGGTCTCCGACGTCCGCGCGACGACTTTGCCGGACTCGTTCACGTAGTCCATGCCGCCCATCCGGGTGGCACGCGCCTCGACCGCGGCCCGCAGGCCCATCCGGTCGAGGACGTCGAGGGACGCGCCGCGGAAGTCCACGGCGTAGCCGCCCGGACGGGGCGCGGGCGCCTTTTCGATCACGGTCGCGGTGTGGCTGAACCGCTGTAACCAGTACGCGAGGGCCGGGCCGGCGACGCTGGCCCCTGAGATCAGGAAGGTGGTCATGCCATCGACTGTACGTAAGTCTTAGACGGATGTGCAAGACGTTCGTGCGAGCTTTCTCGCTAGGATCTGCGCATGGGCAATCGCGAGGCTTTGATCGACGGCGCCAAGACCTGCCTGCGGGAGAAGGGCTACACCCGGACGACCGCGCGCGACATCGCCACCGCGGCCGGGGTCAGCCTGGCCGCGATCGGCTACCACTTCGGCTCGAAGGACGCGCTGCTGAACGAGGCGATGCGCCAGGCGCTCGGCGAGTGGGGCGACGAGCTGAGCCGCACGATGAGCGCCGGTCCGAACGCGGATCGCCAGCGGCCCGCCGACCCGCAGCTCACGCCCGCCGCCTCCGGCAGCCAGACCGGCCAGCCTGCTGCCTCGGGCGGCCAGCCCGCCCAGCTCGCCGCGGACGGCGGCCAGCCCGCCCAGCTCGCCGCGGACGGCGGCCAGACCGCCCAGCTCGCCGCGGACGGCGGCCAGACCGCCCAGCCCGCCGCCTACGGCAGCCAGACCGCCCAGCCCGCTGGTGCGGCGGAGGAGCGATTTACCGCCATCTGGGCGCTGGTCGGTGACAGCTTGTCCAACCCGGAGAGCCGGGCCCTGTGGACAACGCAGTTCGAGATCCTCAGCCAGGGCTCACAGCTGCCCGACCTGCTGCAGGCGGTCTCCGCGATGCAGGTCGAGGCGCGAGAGGGTCTGGCCACGCTGTTCGGTGCCACCGACGCCGATTCCGACGAGGCGACCGTGCAGCAGACCGGCTCGTTCCTGCAGGCGCTGCTGCTCGGGGTGGTCGCGCTGACGATGTTCGACCCTGAGCGGGCGCCGCGCGGCGAGGACCTGTCAGCGTCCATCCAGCTGATGGCCGCGAAGCTCGCCCGCTAGGCTCGCCCTACCCCGGCTCGCTTCTGCCCCCCGCGTTCCTCTGGTCGAAAGGTCGTCCTGCTGTGAAGAAGATCGTCGCGAGCGCCTTCGGCATTCTGCTGACCGTCGCCGGCGTGGTCTGGACCCTCCAGGGTCTCGGCTACCTCAAGGGCAGCTCGATGACCGGCAGCAGCTTCTGGGCGATCGCCGGCCCGGTCGTCGCCGCGCTCGGGGTCTCGCTGCTGTACGTCACCTTCCGAGGCCAGCCGAAGCGCTGACCTTCGGGCGCGGCCTCGGTTCGTCAGTGCGGCGTGCCGCCGGTTGGACGTGTTGACAATCGGCGGCGCTCAGCCGGCCGGCCGGTCGAGCTCGGCCTCCGGCCACCGCAGCGCCATCGGGTTGTCCGGCGGGATCAGCCCCGACGACATCACCATCGTGCTCATCGGCCGAACCACCCGCTCGAGCTCATCCGCCTTCTCGTCCCCCAACGCCCGCCACCCCTGCTCGGCCAGGCGGTCGGTGGTCTCCTCGACCTCACGCCGTACGGCGTACCCGCGTTCGGTCAGCACGCCGTCATCACCCAGCAGCCCGCGCTCCCGCAGATCCCGCTCCGCCTCGGCCCACTCGTCGTCACTCCACCGCCGGCTCTGCCGGTACACCTCCTTCGACGGCCCACCCGACGCCGTCAACGTCAGATTCGCCTGACACGGACTGATCCCCGCCGCGATCAACGCCGCGACATGCCCGTCCCCTCGCGACTCCCGCAGAATCGTCGTCGCCTGCCACAGCACGAGATGCGGCTCGTCCGCCCAATCCAGCGCAGCATTAGCCGCCGCCAACAGCCGCCCAGCAGTCGGCGCCACCTCCGCCGCCTCCCGAGCCAACTCAGCCGCCCGCCGCACCGTCGTACTGCTCACTGCATCAGGCAGCAACCGCCGTACGGCCTGGTCCACAGCCTCCAGCCGTACGCCGACCAACTGCTCCGGCGACGCATACCCCCAAGCATCCGGAATCGCCCGCGCCACCATCCCCGGATGAAAGTTGTAGAACGCAGCCGCCACCACCTCCGGCCCCACCGCCCCCAACGGAGCCGCCCGGCAGGCGAAGTAACTCATCCACCCACCCCGCAACCCCAGCCCATCCGTAGCCCGCCGAGTCTCCGGCGCAAAATACGTCACCGCATGAACCGGCTCCAACACCCGCCACAACCGCCGCGCCCGACTCTCCGTCATCTTCCGATCCAAACACGCCGCTCTCTTCCCCACACCCCTCTGTGACCCACCAGCCATCTCACCCTCCGTCCGGGACCGGTCGCCCCCGACCGGTCACCTCGCCCCCGCCGACAACCTCGCCCCCGCCGACAACCTCGCCCCCGACCGGTCACCTCGCTCCGCGGCCGGTCACCTCGCTCCGCGACCCGCTCCCCGCCGCCAACGAACGCTGCAGTTGCTTGGCCTCCCCTCAGCAGAGTGCGGGCCGGCTGAATGAGAAGGTTCCTGCATGGCAATCCGGGTGCAGTGTGTGAACTACGACGCGATCGACCCCGCCGCGCAGGCACGTTTCTGGGCCGAGGTCCTCGGCTGGCGCATCACCTTCGAACACGAGAAGGAGTACGTCCTCGAGCCCCCGGCCGGCAGCCCCGAGGACGGCATCGTCCCCGACATCCTCTTCCTCCGCGTCGCCGCCGACGAGCCGAAGGCCCTGAAGAACCGCGTCCACATGGACCTCCGCCCCGAGGACCAGTCCGCCGAAGTAGCCCGCATCGAGTCCCTCGGCGGCAAGCAGGTAGACATCGGCCAGGACGCCACCGCCTCCTGGGTAGTCATGACCGACCCCGAAGGCAACGAGTTCTGCGTCCTCAGAGCCTTCACCCCCGAGGAACTAGCCTCCTTCTGAACGAACCCGACGACCACCGCCGGCACGACCACGGCGGGGGTCGTCGACCTGCACCCCGCCGACCACCGACCAGTCCGTCGGCAAGCACCCCGACCAACTGAGCCAGCCAACCACCCGGCCAACCAGATCCAACTGACCATCGAGCCATCCGGCCCGCAGCGGACCACTCCGGCCGACAAACCCTGCAGTCCACGCGATACTGGCCGCCCGCCGCCCGCCGCCCGCCGCCCGCCGCCCGCCGCCCGCCGCCCACCGACCCGGCGCCCACCGACCCGGCGCCCACCGACCCGGCGCCCACCGACCCGGCGCCCACCGACCCGGCGCCCACCGACCCGTCGCCCACCGACCCGTCGCCCACCGACCCGTCGCCCACCGACCCGTCGCCCACCGACCCGCCGCCCACCGACCCGCCGTGCGTCGCCGTCCAAGGCGGCCAGCCGACACCGGCAAGTAGTCCTCGGGCGTGGCTGCCCGCTGCCCAGGCCGCGGGGTGCCGCGGCCATTCGACGAGTCAGGCGACGACCGCGCCGACCCGCTGAGCAAGACCATCCTCGCCTTGGAAGACCACCGGTCTCGTCCTGAACAGCCTCGCCGTCGCGCTCACGAAAGCCCGCTGCCGTACCTCGCGCGCTCGCTGGAGTCCGCCGGTCTGCAGCGGGTGGCTGCGCACGATCAACGGCTCGCCCAGGCTTCTCCCGCCGTGTGTTGTGTCGGGTGCCAAAGGGTCGACATCTCCGGCTGGAACTGGTGGTCAAGGCCATGCACGAGAGATCGCCCGGTCGGTGAGCAGGCAGCGGTCGGCGAAGCTGTACGCAGGGGAGTACTTGCCGAGACCCAGCGCTGCACGGTCGAAGGTGGCCGCCGTGCCGTTGGCTGGTACGACGAACTGAGTCGCGCTGGTACGGCGAGAGCCGCGGGGTGGGGAGCAGGTCGCCAGCCAGCGGCCGATGATCGTGGATACCGGGTCCTGGATAACCGAGGGTCGCGGCGGCGGTTGCCAGCCGCCAGCCGCCAGCCGCCAGCCGCCAGCCGCCAGCCGCCAGCCGCCAGCCGCCAGCCGCCAGCCGCCAGCCGCCAGCCGCCGGTCGCCAGCTGCCGGTCGCCCCTTGGCGCTGGCGGGTGGGGCTGTTAGGGGAGCGGGCGGTGCATGACGTGGAGACCCACGTAGGAGTGGGTGGGGTGGTGGAAGGCTTCGGGGACGGTGCCGATGATGGTGAAGCCGAGGGACTGCCAGAGGTGGACTGCTGGGGTGTTGGTTTCGACGACGGCGTTGAACTGGATGGCTCGGAAGCCTTCGGTGGTGGACCAGGTGATCACGTCCTGGCAGAGGGCTCGGCCTACGCCTTTGCCTCGGGCGGTGGAGGCGACCATGAAACTGGCGCTGGAGACGTGGGCACCGCGGCCGGGGCGGTTGGGGTACATGTTGGCGCTGCCGAGAACGGTGCCGTCGGCATCGATCGCTACCGTGGTACGGCTGTTGGGTGCGCTGGACGGTGACATCCAGAGGTCGCGTGCCTGGTCGTCGGTCAGGGCCGGGTCGTAGGCGTAGGTTTCCCCCGCGTCGACGATCTCCCGGAAGAACGGCAGGATGGCCGGCCAGTCGTCCGCTCGGGCGTCTCTGATCTTCACCGTCACTGTGTTTCTGCTTTCTCTGGGGTGCCGTCGAGGGGGTGGGAGCCGGTCGGGCGGCAGACGACGTCGGCTGCGTCCGAACCTTCCAGGGTCAGTACTTGGAAGCCTTCTGCGGTGAGTTCGTTTCGCAGTGCGTCGGCTGAAAGGTGTCTTCGGTGTGGGGCGTACCAACGGCCGCCTAGCTCGACAACTTGGTCGCAGACGGAGCCGGGTGGGATCTCGCGGTAGTAGATGCCGGTGGATTCGTCGTAGTGGAATCCGGGTTCGGTGGTGCGTTCCGGACCTCGTACGGCCGTGGAGATGACGTAGTAGCCGCTGGGTTTCAGTCGCGCACGGACGGCCGCGAACACGGCGCGGCGGTCCTCGTCGGTGACGATGGACTGCAGGCAGTAACTGTCGAGGACGAGGTCGTACTTGCGCTCGGTGCCGATGGCGTTCGGCGAGAGGGCGCTGGGCCGCAGATCCGCACGTGGTGAGGGGGCGCCGGGCTGCGGGGGTGCGGGAACGTCGCGTCCCACGGGGGTGTCGTGTGGTTCGGTCGGTAGATCGCAGATGTCGGCCACGGCGAAGGTGACTCGCAGTCCGCGGTCTTCGGCCATCCGGCGGGCGATGGTGATGGCTTCGGGGATGAGGTCGATCGCGTCCACCTCGAAACCCTGAGCGGCGAGCCAGCAGGCTGCCGGGCCGGTGCCACAGCCGTACTCGAACGCTCTTGGAGCAGGTGCCGCCAGAGCTTCGCCGGGCAGGGCGAGGTGTGGGAGGGCCTGTTCGAGGAAGGGGCGGTTTTGGAAGTGGTCGTAGGTCCAGTTGGCGGTGGGGTCGAAGAGGTCGTTCCACTGGGTGTGGCCGCGGCGTTCGACTTCTCGGTAGGCGGACTCGTGCTCGGGGTGGTAGTAGCGCACGGGGTCACCTCCGGGGGTGGTGTCGGTGATCGGATCGATGCGAAAAGGATCACGGCGGGAGCGGTGGGATGCCAACTGGTTTGCGGTGGAGCGAATAGGATCTTGGGGGATGACAAACTCCGTGGTTCATGGGTTGCCGCGCTGGAGTCTGGCCGTGCCCCCGCTCGCGCTCGTGGTTCTGGTGCTGTCCTGGGGACGGGATCTCGGGACGGTTCTGCTGGTTCTGGTGTGCGCCGGGCTCGGTGCTGCCGTGATCGCGGCCGTGCACCATGCCGAGGTTGTCGCGCACAAGGTGGGCGAGCCGTTCGGCACGTTGATCCTCGCGCTGGCGGTCACGGTGATCGAGGTCGCGCTGATCGTCACGCTGATGGCGTCGGGTGGTGACAAGGCCGCGTCGCTGGCGCGGGACACCGTGTTCGCCGCGGTGATGATCACCTGCAACGGCATCCTGGGCCTGTCGCTCGTCGTCGGCTCTCTGCGGCACCGGACCCAGCAGTTCCGCGTGCATGCCTCGGGGAGCGCGCTCGCCGTGATCACCGCGCTGGTCACGCTCAGCTTGGTGCTGCCGACGTTCACCACCAGTACGCCGGGTGCGACCTTCAGCAGTGCGCAGCTCGCGTTCGCCGGAGTCGTCTCGCTGGTGATGTACGGCGTGTTCGTGTTCGTGCAGACCATTCGTCATCGCGACTACTTCCTTCCCGTCGAGCACCCTGTCGAGGATGGAGCGCAGGCCGGGGGAGCGCACCAGGCCACCGCGGCAGCACGCACCGGAGGCGCGGGACGAGCGGACGCCGACCTGCCATCGACCGAGGGCAGGTCGGACGCCCAGCCGTCGCCGGCTGGAAGCGAGGGCGAGTTGGACGCCCAGCTGTCGCAGACCGGGGACGAGGGCAAGTCGGATGCCCAGCCGTCGCCGGCCACCGCGGCCACCGTGGCGGCCCGGGACGGAGAGGCCGAGGCAGCAGCGGACCCGGTCACCGAGGTTGTCGAGAACGAGAACGAGGACGACGACCAGGAGACGCACGCCGCGGCGCCGAGTGGGCGGGTGGCGCTGGTCAGCCTCGGCATGCTGTTCGTCTGCCTGATCGCCGTGGTGGGGCTGGCGAAGACCGTCTCCCCGAAGCTCGAGGACGCGGTCGCGTCGGCGGGCGCGCCGGTCGCCGTGGTCGGTGTGATCATCGCTCTCCTTGTCCTGTTGCCGGAAACGGTCGCCGCCGTCCGGGCCGCCCTGCGGAACCGGCTGCAGACCAGCCTCAACCTCGCGCTCGGCTCCGCGCTGGCCAGCATCGGGCTGACCATCCCGGCGATCGCGCTCGCGTCGATCTGGCTGGACGGCCCGCTCGTCCTGGGCCTCAGCGGCACCGAGATGGTGCTGTTCGCGTTGACCGTCGTGATCAGTCAGCTCACGCTGGCGACCGGCCGGGCCACCCTGCTGCAGGGTGTCACCCACCTCATGGTCTTCAGCGCCTTCCTGTTCCTTGCCGTCAGCCCCTAAATGGGAGCCTCCAGGGCGGTCAGGTAGTCGACGACCTCCTGCTGGTGGTTGTAGACGGCCCAGCCGAGTGGCGTGCTCTGGTGGCGCGGGTCGCTGGTCGTTGGATCCGCGCCGAGCTCGATCAGCTTGCGGACGGTGGCCAAGTGGCCGTGGAAGGCTGCCTGGTGCAGCGGGGTGGCCATGCCGAGGACGTTGAGGTCCCAGCCGAGGTCCTTCAGTGGCTGCAGGGCTTCTGTTCGGCCGACTTCGGCTGCTCGGAGTGGGAGGAACGGATTGCGCTGGACGGCGCGTGCCGCCAGCGACGGATCGACACTGCCGACAGAGCCGGCCATCACGGATCGGAAGAGTTGGTGGATGTCGTCCAGGGGAGCCGCGCCGGCGTCCCGAAGGAGGTCGGCGATGGCGGTGTGGCCCTGCACGGAGGCCAGTTCGAAGGCGCGGTGGCCGCAGAAGACGGGATGCTCTGTGCCTCGGCCTTCCGGGTCGACGCCGGCTGCCAGCACCAACCGGGCCCGATCGACAAGGCCTTCCGATGAGGCGAAGACCAGCTCGTCTTCCAGCAGTTGGCTTGCCGTGGGATGGGCCACGGTCAGTCGCTGGTGCCAGGGACCACCATCGCCCTGTCCCAGTCCGAACTCCAGCAACATCCGCAGATGGTCGTCGTCGTGCGGCGGTGGGCAGCCGGGGCCGCAGTTGTACATCGTCTGGCTGTCGTTCGGATCGGCGCCGGCCTCCAGCAGCAGTCGTGCCAGCTCCAATCGGCTCTGGTGTGGTGGCTGATCGCCTTCTCCCCGGCCGAAGACACCGGTCAGCGCGGTGAAGGGCGACGGCATGCCTGCCCAGAGGAAACCGGCATTGGGATCCGCGCCGTGCCGGAGGAGGAGGCGGGCGATCTCCAGTGGGGCTTCAGGGGCTACCTCCAGACGTGAGTAGGCGAGGTAGAGCAGGGGCTCCCAGCGGAACGGGCCGCCTTGGCGCTCGGCGCGGTCCGGTGAACGGTCGAGCTCGGCGCGGACGGCGCCGACGTCACCCGCGACGACCATGGTGAAGATGTTGCTGACAGCAACTTCAGGGAAGCGGGTCAGGAGCGCGCGGGCCGCGTCGGGGTGCTGGGGGTCGTCCTGGCCGTAGTGCAGGGTCGCGAGGCGCAGGAACTCGTCGGCCCGCTGGTCCGGGGTTTCGACCGGACCACCGATCGGCTCCCGGTGGGGTGAACGGGTGTAGCGGTCGACGATCCCCAGGTGCCGGCCGAGCTGCGGCCAGCTGGGAAAGCCGTAGCTCCGGGCGATCACCAGTTGCGCGTCGGCAAGACCTTGTAGCGGCTCGGCCGCGGATCGTTCGGATGCCGCTGGATGGAACTCAGCGGCCAGCGTGAGTGCCTCGTCATCACCGGCGCGGACCTGCTTCAGCAAGGTCTTGGCCTGGTTGCGCAGGTGCTCGAGGTTCGGATCGTCGGGAAGACGGCGGGTCGGCATGGCGACCTCCTCTCTGTGTGCATGCTGTCCGCGTCGTCAGGCGAGAAAGGAGGTGGGCTCGGGTCACCCGTCAGCGCACAAGAGCTGATCGGGCACCCCGGTGGTGCACAACCTCGACCGCTCAGGTGGGCTGAGCCCTTCCCGCGGACCGGTGGCACCCTGCGTGCCGAACTCCCACAGTACGCCGGATCACGGCGCTTGCATCCACCATTCGGTGAACTCGTGGGCCCGTCCGCCCCGGTCCAGGCGGATCACCCACAGGTTGCTGAACATCGTCGGCGGGTTGGTCAGGTACGTCGTCCAGCCGCGGACGAACCCGACCCCGTCACCGAACCCGAGCACCTCGTACTCGAAGGTGGTCTCGCCCGCGGCGTCGGCGACCTCCAGCCAGGCGCGCACGATCGCGTCCCGGCCCTGCACCGGCTCCTCGTCGGGGCGCCGGAAGAAGACGGCGTCCTCGGTCCACAGCGCGCCGATGTCCTTGGGGTCGTTCGACTCCCAGGCCCGCCGGTACCGCCCGACCCACTTGTCCAGGTCCTTCTCCCGCATGTCTGCATCCTGCCTCCTCGAAGAGCCGATCCGAGGGCGCCGGGGGCCCTCTTGCCAGAGAAGATACGAAGATGACGACCTGGACCTTCGACGGAGTTTCGCTGCCTGTGGACAAGTCGGTCCGCCTGCGGTTCGGCACGGGGGACGAGGAGAAGCTGCCCGGCCGGTTCGCGCTCCCGGGGCTGGTCGACGCGCACTGTCACCTGACCGTCGACGCCGACGAGAAAGGACCGTTGCTCACGGACAGCGCCCAGGCCGAGGACCGGCTCGACCAGCTCGCTCAGGCCGGCGTGAGCGCGGTTCGCGACGTCGGCGGCCGGCGCGAGATCACGCTCCGGTTCGCGCGCGAACCGCGGGAGGACCGCCCGATCGTGCTCGCGGCGGGCCGGTTCCTCGCGCCGGAGGGCCGGTACTTCCCACGCCTGCACGACCCGGTCGAGGCCGACGAGTTACTCGCCGCCGTCGAGGCCGAGCTGAACGACGGCGCGACCTGGGTCAAGCTGGTCGCGGACTTCCCCGCGGTCGGTCCGGACGGTCCGATCCGCGGCAGTGCCATCGAGCCGACGTACGAGATCGGTCTGATCGAGCAGGTGGTCGCCACGGTGCACGCCAAGGGCGGGCGGGTCGCGGCGCACACGAACGGCACCGTTGTGAGCGAACTGGTCCGGGCCGGTGTCGACTCGATCGAGCACGGCACGGTCATCACCGAGCGGGATCTCGAGGTCCTCGGCGCCCGGGGTGGCGCGTGGACGCCGACCCTCAGTGCCTCGATCGACGGCCGTCCCGACGAGACACCGGAACAGCGCGACAGACGCCGAACGAAGGCGAAGTACCTGACCAGCATGCTCGAACTGGCCGACCGGTACGGCGTGACCGTGCTGACCGGTTCGGACGCCGTCGGCTCGGTCGCGCGGGAGATCGAACTGCTCACGCAGCACGGCCTCGACGCCACCCAGGCGATGGCGGCAGCTACCACGAAGGCCTGGGACTACCTGGGCCTGCTCGACGACGGCGGCAACCTCGTCACGTACGACGAGGACCCGCGCGAGCACCCGGAGACGCTCGTGAAGCCGGCCGCCGTGATCCTCCACGGCCACCGGATCCGCTAGCCAACGCTCACCGCAGCCGCCGGCCGCTGAGCCTCACTCCCCGACGAGACCGTCGATCCGCTCGCGCAGCAGGTCGGCGTGCCCGTTGTGCCGCGAGTACTCCTCGATCATGTGGATGTACAGCCAGCGCACCGAGAGGTCGGGCCCGCCGCGCGGCCGGGTGAACTCGTGGTCGAGGTCGTAGCCGCGGGCAATCGCGTCGGACTCCGAGACCACCTGGCGGAACGTCAGGAGATCCGCTTCGGCCTCGGCAGCCGACACCAGGTCGAAGTCGCCGTCGGGGTGCTCGTCCGTCCAGAACTTCAAGGCGTCAATGCGTCCGTCCAGCGAGAGGTGGAACCAGTACCGCTCCACCTCGGTCAGGTGCCGGACCAGTCCCAGCAGCGTCATTCCCGACGGGTCGACCGTCGGGCGGACCAGTTCGTCGCCACTCAGCGCGGACACTTTCCAGAGCAGCGTGCCCCGGTGGAAGTCGAGAAATCCTTGCAGCAGGGCGCGTTCGTCACCGGTCGACGGCGGGTCAGTACGGAACTGCGCGGAGGTGTCGGTCGTCACAGCCAGGACCGTACCGCGACCAAAGTCCCTGGGGAGGCGAACACCGATGCCGTATGCTGGTTGTTGACGGTCCGCCCAGTTCTGCCTCGGACCATTTGGCAGTCGACCCCCACGCGCCGCGGCCTGTGATGCCGCGCCGGGCAGGACGACCCTTTTCGACTTTCTTGGAGTACCAGATGGCGGTCAGCCGCCCCATGCCCACGCCCGAAACGAGTTCCGCCCGCCCGGACGGCCCCGCGCGACCCCGTCGCCGCCGCCGTTCAGGTGCCGGTGGCAACCAATCCGCACCGGCCGCCGGCCGGAGCAACCCCCAGAACAACGCACAGAGCAACGAGACCCGCACCCAAGGTGAGCGCCGTCGCGGCAAGAAAACCCCTGCCGTGCAGGCCGTTCCGGTGAGCACCGAGCAGTACGACGACATCGAGCCGCTGGTGGTCCCCGACGACCTGACCTTCGCCGACCTCGGCCTGCCGGCCGAGCTGGTCGCCGCGCTGGCCAAGTCCGGTGTCACCAAGCCGTTCCCGATCCAGGCCGCGACGCTGCCGGACTCGCTGGCCGGCAAGGACGTGCTCGGTCGCGGCCGGACCGGTTCCGGCAAGACCTACGCGTTCGTGCTGCCGCTGATCGCGCGGCTCGCGTCCAGCGGCACCCGCCGCCGGCCGAACCAGCCGCGCGCCCTGATCCTGGCGCCGACCCGGGAGCTGGCCACCCAGATCCAGGCGTCGATCACGCCGCTGACCGACGCGTTCGGCCTGCGCACGATGACCATCTTCGGTGGCGTCGGGCACGGCCCGCAGATCACCGCGCTGCGCAAGGGCGTCGACATCGTCGTCGCCTGCCCCGGCCGGCTCGAGGACCACGTCAAGGCCGGTCACGCGAAGCTCGACGCGGTGGAGATCACCGTGCTCGACGAGGCCGACCACATGGCCGACCTGGGCTTCCTGCCCGCCGTACGCCGGTTGCTGGAGGCGACTCCGGCCAACACCCAGCGGCTGCTGTTCTCGGCCACGCTGGACGCCGGCGTCGACGTCCTGGTCAAGCGGTTCATGCGCAGCCCGACCACGCACAGCGTCGACTCGGCGCAGTCGCCGGTCTCGAAGATGACCCACCACGTCCTGCACCTGCAGGCCGACAGCCGGCTCCCGGTGCTGGTGGACCTGGCCGCGGCTCCTGGTCGCACGCTGGTCTTCACCCGGACCAAGTACGGCGCCAAGTCGCTCACCAAGAAGCTGATCGCCCAGGGCGTGCCCGCGGTCGAGCTGCACGGCAACCTGTCCCAGGGCGCTCGCACCCGCAACCTGGAGGCCTTCTCCGACGGGTCCGCCCGGACGCTGGTCGCCACCGACATCGCGGCCCGCGGGATCCACGTCGACGACGTGTCGCTGGTGATCCACGCGGACCCGCCGATCGAGCACAAGGCGTACCTGCACCGCTCCGGCCGGACGGCGCGCGCCGGGGCCGAGGGCACCGTCGTCACGCTGATGACCGACGACCAGGTCAGCGACGTACGGGACCTGACCCGCAAGGCCGGTATCGCGCCGAAGGTCACCAAGCTGCGGGTCGGCGACCCGCTGCTGACCGAGCTCGCCCCAGGCGAGCGCACCTACGTCGAGCCGCCGGCCAAGCCGGACAACGACCAGGTACGCCGTACCGGTGGCGAGTCGGCCGGACGGGGACGCGGTGGCCGTGGCCGCCGCTCGGCTTCCGGCCCGGGCCAGTCCGCTCCGGCGGCCCGCGGCGCATCCACCGGCGGTGGCCGTGGAGGCGGCGCTCGCAATGGTGGAGCCGGCGCGGGTCGTAGCGGCGGAGCACGCGCCGGCGCCGGCGGCGGAGGCCGTGGCGGATCCGGTGGGCGTAGTGGTTCCGGCGGCGCACCGAAGAGCTACACCACGACGACTCCGGGTGCCAGCACCCGTCCGGCGGGAGCCGCGGCCTTCTCGGCCGGCACCCGCGCGGGCAGCGGCCGTCGCGGTCGCTGACCTCTGGCAACCCGATCGTCAGAGCCCAGGATGCCCATGGCAGCCTGGGCTCTGCCGTGTCCTGAAGGGGAGAACCGATGGCTGTCGTACGGACCGTGTTGGGCGACGTTGCACCCGAGGACCTCGGGGTCTGCGACGCTCACGACCACCTGTTCATCCGCAGCGCCATGTTGCCGCCGGGCCAGGAGCTCGACGACTACGACGCCGCGGTGCAGGAGGCGACGCTGTACGCCGACGCCGGTGGGCAGTCGGTCATCCAGTGGACGCCGCACGGGCTGGGCCGCCGGGCGGACCTGCTGCCGAAGGTGTCGGAGGAGACCGGCGTCAAGCTGGTCGCCGCGACCGGACTGCACCGCGCCGAGCACTACGCGGAGCTGCCGACCGAGGACCTGGCCGAGCTGTTCGTCCGTGAGCTGACCGAGGGCATCGGCGACAGCCAGGTGCGCGCCGGGCTGATCAAGATCGCCAGTGGGTTCCACGGGCTCGACGAGCACACCTCGTGGGTGCTGGACGCGGCCGCCGAGGCCCAAAGAGCCACCGGCGCGCCGATCGGCATCCACCACGAGCTGGGCACCGGAGCGGACGCCGTACTGGACCGCCTCGAAGGGCACGGCGTCCCGCCGGACCGGATCGTGCTCGGGCATCTGAACCGCTTCCCTGATCACCAGGTCCACCAGGTCCACCAGGAGCTGGCGGCGCGTGGGGCGTTCCTCGCGTTCGACGGGCCGTCGCGGGGCAACCATGCGACCGACTGGCGGATGGTCGATTGCCTGGCGGCGCTGGTCGAGACCGGGTACGCCGACCACCTGCTGCTCGGCGGCGACACGACGACCGCGCGGGCGCGGCTGGCGACCGGCGAAGGGCCGGGAATGCCGTACCTGTTGACGAATCTGCGACCCCGGCTCACCCGCCGGCTCGGCGAGGACGTGGTCGGGCAGATCTTCGTCACCAACCCGGCGCGCGCCTTCGCGACCGACTGGAAGTAGCGGCACGAACTCGTCCGCGGTGACGGTGCGTTGCCACGGGCCTCCGGGCGGTACGGTTCGCAGGTGAACACCGTCGCGCAGATCTTCGTTGCCCTGGCCGGGGTCCTGCACCTGGTCTTCTTCGCGCTGGAGAGCGTGCTCTTCCGCAAGCCGAGCGTCCAGAAGCGCTTCCTGATCAAGACCGAGGCAGAGGCCGACGCGGCCCGGCCCTGGGCGTTCAACCAGGGGTTCTACAACCTGTTCCTGGCGGCGGGAGCGATCGGCGGCCTGATCGCGGGTGGGGACCGCGGGCACGCGATCGCGCTGTTCTCGTGCGCGTGCATGCTCGGCGCCGGGCTGGTGCTGATCGGCTCGGACCGCCGGATGGCGAGGTCCGCCGCGATCCAGGCCGTGCCGCCGATCCTCGCGCTGCTGCTCGCCGCGGTGCTCTGAGTTCCAGCGGGCCCGAAGTGCAGAGGTTGACTTCAAGCGCACTTGAACGATGAGAGTGCTGGGCATGACCTCGACGATCACGGCGCCCCGCCCGCCCGGAGTTCTCGCCCCGCAGTACCGTGCGCTGACCGTCGGGATGGTCGCGCTGATCACGCTTGTCGCGTTCGAGGCGCTCGCCGTGACGACCGCGATGCCGACCGTCGCGCAGTCCCTCGACGGGCTGTCGCTGTACGCGCTGGCGTTCGGCGGACCGCTCGCCTCGGGCGTGGTCGCGATGGTGATCTCGGGGACCTGGTCCGATCTCAAGGGCCCTACCCGCCCGCTCTGGCACGGCACCGGATGGTTCCTGGCCGGCCTGGTCATCGCCGGGCTCGCGCCGACCATGGAGGTGCTGGTCGTCGGCCGGGCGATCCAGGGCTTCGGCGGTGGGTTGCTGACGGTCGCGCTGTACGTCGTGGTCGGGCGTCTCTACCCGGCCGAGCTCCGGCCGCGGATCTTCGCCGCCTTCTCGACCGCCTGGGTCGTGCCGTCGCTGGTCGGGCCGGCGATCGCCGGGCTGATCGTCCAGCACACGAACTGGCGGATCGTGTTCCTCGCCGTACCGGTCCTGGCCGTTCCCGCGGCACTGATCATGCGGCCCGGGCTCTCCAAGGGGCAGGAAGTCACCGGCTCGGGCAAGCTCTGGACCGAGCGGGCCTGGTACGCCGTTGGGGCCGCGCTCGGCGTCGGGCTGCTGCACTACGGCGGCCAGCAGCGTGGGGCCGTCCAGCTGATCCTGATCGCTGTCGGTCTGGCCGCGGTGGTCGTGTTCGCCCCGAAGCTGCTGCCGAAGGGCACGTTCACGATCCGTGCCGGACTCCCGTCGGTGATCGCGCTGCGCGGTCTGGTCGCGGCAGCCGGCTTCGGTGCCGAGGTTTTCCTGCCGCTGATGCTGACCCGTGAACGCGGGCTGTCGCCGGCGTTCGCGGGGCTGGTGCTGACCGTCAGCGCGCTGAGCTGGAGCGCGGCGTCCTGGTACCGGGGCCGGCCGAACCAGCCGTTCGAGCACCACGTGTTCCTGCAGGCGGGCATGGTCTCGATCTTGCTGGGCATCGCGATCGCGGCCGCCACGCTCGACGACCGGGTGCCGGTCGTGGTCGGCATCCTCGGCTGGGCGCTGACCGGGCTCGGGATGGGGACCGTGTTCCCGACCGTGTCGGTGCTGGTCCTGGAGTACTCGACCGTCGAGCAGCAAGGCGCGAACAGCTCGGCGCTGCAGCTCAGCGACTCGTTGCTGACGGCAACGGTGCTGGCGATCGGCGGGTCGCTCTTCGCGGCGATCGAACCGCACTCGCCGACCACCGCGTTCCTGACCGCCTTCGGCCTGCCGGCCGCGCTGGCACTCGTCGGAGTCTTCGCGGCCCGGCGTACTAGTCCTTTGAGCCGCTGACGGCGATGCTCGCGCCAAGGCCGATCATCATCAAGCCGCCGGTGCCGCCGACCAGCTCCAGGCGGCGAGGGGACCGGGCGAACCAGTCTCGGGCCGATCCCGCGGCCACCGCCCAGACGCTGTCGGAGATCAGGGCAATCAGGATGAAGACCAGACCGAGCAGCAGGATCTGCAGGGTGGCGTGACCGGCGGCGGGGTCGATGAACTGGGGGAGCACGGCAGCGAAGAAGACCGCGGTCTTCGCGTTGGTCACGCCGACGAGGAAGCCCTGACGCAGGACGCGGCGGGTGTTCGCCGGTCGTACTCCGCCGGTCAGGGCGGTGGCGAGGGACTTGCGGGTGCGGAAGGCGTGGATGCCGAGGTAGATCAGGTACGCCGCGCCCGCCAGCTTCACCACGGTCAGCGCGACCGCGCTCGCCGCGATCAGCGTTCCAAGCCCGAGGGCGACGGCGACCAGCAGGAACGCGGCGCCGAGCGTGTTGCCGACCATCGTCAGCATCGCCTCTCGACGGCCGACGGCCAGGGCGCGGCCGACGATGAACAGAACGCTCGGCCCCGGGACGACGATCACGATCAGTGCGGTGACGGCGAAGGCCACCAGATGATGAACGGACGGCATTCCGTCAGGGTAGGCGCGATCGGCTCGGCGTACGAGGTGATCTCACCAGGTGGGGAAGATCACCGGCGCCGCCGTCCGTTGACCTGTCACGAACCCGGCCGCTACCGTTCAAAGGTCAACCTGCGGTGCCATGAGGGAAACCGGTGAGAGACCGGTACGGCCGCGCCACTGTGAGCGAGCAGCTGCTCGTGAGTCAGGACGCTCGGGCACTCGCAGCCTTTCGATGGGGACGCGCATTTCCCCTGGAGGTTCAGATGCCCGCTCCTGCTCGCTCGGTCGCCGTACCGGCCGTCTCGCCGCGTCTGCTCGCGGTCGCCCTGCTCACCGTCGGCCTGCTGCTGGTGCTCGCCTACCTGGTCGCCTTCGACCAGGGCGCGATCTCCCAGTCCGGGATGTACATGCACGAACTCATGCACGACGGCCGGCACCTGCTCGGCGTGCCCTGCCACTGACGTCCTGCAGTTCTCCGTACTCCCGTTCCCGACCCGCTCGGGCTGATCCTCTGACAGGACCGTCATGCGTACATTCGGAAATCTCCTGGTGCGCGGACTGATCGTCGGCCTCTTCGCCGGCCTGCTGGCCGGAACCTTCGCGTACGTGATGGGCGAACCGCACATCGACGCCGCGATCGCGATCGAGGAAGCCGGCGGCGCCGCACACACCCACGGCGAGGAACCCGCCGCCCAGGCTCCCGCCGCCGAGGAAGAAGAACCCCTGGTCAGCCGCAACGGCCAGCGCTTCGGCCTCTTCCTGGCCACCAGCCTGTACGGCGTGGCGCTCGGCGGCATCTTCGCTGTCGGTTTCGCGCTGCTGCGCCGCCGCCTGCGCACCCCCAGCGACTCGTACGCCGCCCTCGGGCTGGCCGCCGCGGGCTTCGTCGGGATCGTGCTCGTGCCGTTCCTCAAGTACCCGCCGAACCCACCGGCCGTCGGTGACCCGGAGACGATCACCAAGCGCACGATCACCTACCTGCTGACGCTCGTGATCGGCCTGCTCGCGGTCTGGGCCGGTGTCGCGGCGTCCCGCTGGGCGCAGCGCTTCGGCGACGCGCCCTGGATCCGGCCGGCCGGTGGCGGTCTCGCCTTCGTGGTGACGATCGTCGCGGCGTACCTGATCCTGCCCTCGATCAACGAGGTGCCCGGGTCGTTCCCGGCGACGCTGCTGTGGCAGTTCCGGTTCGCCTCGCTCGGCACGCAGGCGGTGCTGTGGACCTTGCTGGGCTTCGGCTACGCTGCGTTGATGGATCGTCACTCCAAGGTCACCAAGGAGACCGTCGCCGCGTGACCACAACGCTGACTCTCGTCGCGCATGCGCTGACGCCTGGGCTGCGCGGGCTCGTCCTCGGTGGAGAGCCCGCGCCGGACCAGTCCGGCCTGGAGGCGGCCCACGACGTGCGGGTCGACGCCGGTACGACGTACTGCGGGCCGGAGCCGGCCGCGATCCTGACCGCGGAGGCGATGGGCTTCCAGCCGGTGGTGGTCGGCGCACTGCGCGACCGCGAGTACGGCGACTGGACCGGGCGCGACCTGGAGGAGCTGCTGGCCACGGAGACCGCTGCGGTCTCGGCGTGGCTGGAGCGGCCTCATACAGCGCCGCCCGGCGGGGAGACGGCCAACGACCTGATCGCCCGCGTCGCCGACTGGCTGGGCGACCTGACCGAGGACCCGGGGCACGCTGAGCGCCGTACGGTCGTTGCCGTCGTCCACCCGGCCGTAGTGCGCGCTGCCGTGCTCTACGCGCTGGAGGCCCCAGCCGAGTCGCTCCGGCACATCGACGTCCGCCCGCTGACGACCGTAGGCCTTTCCGCGCACGCCACCTCCTGGTCACTCAACTTGCACTGACAAACCCGTCCCCCGCGGTTTATCGTTCGCCAAAGCATCCCAACGCCCCCGAGGATGACGATGAGCTTCGACGAGCTGCTGGACCGTGTCACCGACCTCCCGTCCCAGAAGGCCGCGCGAGAGGTCAGGGACTACTTCGACGCGCTCCCGGCCGATGCCGCGTGGGCGCTCGCGGAGAGCCGGACCCATGAGGTCGGTGGGCTCGACAGTGTACCGGCCGAGCTGCGGTACCGGGCCAACCACCTTCGCCTGGTCGAGACGCTTCGGGCCAAGCTCGACGGAGCCTCCGCGGACGAGGTGATCCGGTACAACACGCTGTCCGAGATGCTGCGGCCGGTCGGGCAGCGGCTGGATGTCGATGCCGACGGCAACCGCATCGTCGTCCCGGTGCACCGGCAGTTCCTGCTGGTCGAGCCCGAGGGTCAGGGCCGGATGGCCGAGGTGCTCGGCGACCTCGCCACGGCCGACCGGGTGAGCGTGCTGGTGCCCGGGATGAACAACAACCTCGACAAGGTGCGCTCGCAGATGGCGCGCGCCCAGGACCTGCAGACGGAGTCCGGGCCGGGATCGGCGACGGTGGTCTGGCTCGGGTACGACGCTCCGCTGACCCTCGAAGGGGCGATGTCCAAGGAGAGCTCGATCGCGGCGGCGCCCCTGCTGGCGAAGTTCGCCGCCGGGCTCGGCACCGAGGTGAGGCCCGACGCGGACCGGATCCTGATCGGCAACAGCTACGGCGGCCAGGTGGCCGGCCAGGCGATGCTGCGCGAGGGTGTGCGCTTCGACCGGGTGATCCTGACCGGCTGCCCCGGCGTCGAGCCGTCCGTCCGGAGCGCGGCCGACTTCGTCCCGAAGGGTGTGCCGCTGTACGTCGCCCGCGCGCCCGGCGACTTCATCTCGTACGCCGAACCGCACGGGCCGGACCCGGCGTCGTTCACCGACGCGATCCGGTTCGAGACCAACGACGGCAACGTGCCCGTGCGCGGTCACGTGAGCTACTTCGTCCACGACAGCGAGTCGATGCGCAACATCGGCCGGATCATCCGCGGCGATCTCCGGGCGGTGACCCGGACGAGCACGACGCCGGAGGAGGAGAGCCGGGTGCTGGGCGGCCTCTCCTGGGCCGAGCCGCTGCGTCAGGCGGCGGCCAGTCCGGCCGCCGTACCGCTGGCGAGGGTGTTCGACGGCGTACGGGCGCTCGGCAAGCTCAGCACCGCGCGGCCAGAACCTGTGAACGACGGAGCCCGGGCACGGCGTACGCCGGGCCCTGGCATCACCAGACGACCGGAAGGACCTACCCGATGACGCTGACCGAGGCCCGCGACCTCCTGCGCGAGGAGCTGCTCGCGGTAGCGGCGGCCGCCGTACCGGGACAGCAGGGTGTCGTCACGCACGACGTAGGCCCGGTGAACCCGCACGTGCTGGAGGACGGGGACGGGCCGCAGTCGGTGTGCCTGATCACGGTGGAGAACGGCGACCCGGCTGTCGTCGACCCAGTGGGGCAGGTCGAGGCGGCTGTTGCGGCGCTCGCCGGTCGCGGCTGGCAGGCAGAGGTTCAGCCGGTCGAGAGCGGGCACCACCGGGCCTCCGCGACCCGCGACGGCTACGGCATCGTCGTGCACGGCTGGGACGGCGAGTGGAGGGTCACGCTCTCAGGGCAGACCCCGGAGATCGTCAGCTAGTAGCAGCCCGCTCGGCGGCCGAGCGGAGTACGCAGAACTCGTTGCCGGCCGGGTCGAGCATCACCACGAAGCCCAGACCGTTCGGCTCGCGGTGGTCGTGCTCGATCGTCGCGCCCAGGGCGACCAGCCGCTCGACCTCCTGGTCGCGCGGGATGTCCGGCTCGAGGTCGAGGTGCACCCGGTTCTTCGCCCGCTTCGGGTCGTTGTTGCGCTCGAACAGCAGCTTCACCGAGCCGGTGTTCACCGCGGCGTACGGGTCTTCGGGGTGGTCGTCGTCCGGCCGCTCCACGTCGAACACCTGCAGCCAGAACCCGGCCAGCTCCCACGGGTCGGCCGCGTCGAAGGTCACCGTGCGCACGATCGAAGTCATGCCCCGAACGATGCCGTACGACGACACCGCCCCGCCACCGCAATACGGTGGCGGGGCGGTGTCATGGAGTTGCTCAGGCCTGCCGGAGCTCCTGGCGCTGCCGCCCGAGGCCCTGGATCTCGCACTCGACGACGTCGCCGGGCGCCAGGTACGGGAAGCGGCCGGACAGCGCGACGCCCTCCGGCGTACCGGTGTTGACGAGGTCGCCCGGGTCGAGCGTCATGTACTGCGACAGGTCGCGGACCAGTGCGGCGACCGAGAAGATCATGTCGCGGGTGTTGGAGGCCTGCCGCGGCTCGCCGTTGACGAACGACTTCAGGTCCAGCGCCTGCGGGTCGCCGATCTCGTCGGCGGGGACCAGCACCGGGCCGAGCGGGTTGAAGGTCTCGCAGCACTTGCCCTTCGACCACTGGCCGCCGGACACCTCCAGCTGGAAGGCGCGCTCGGAGACGTCGTTGGAGACGGTGTAGCCGGCGATGCAGGCCAGGGCCTCCTCGTCGGAGGTCAGGTAGCGGGCGGTCTTGCCGATCACGACCGCGAGCTCGACCTCCCAGTCGGTCCGGCGGCTGTCCCGCGGCACCAGCACGTCGTCGTACGGGCCGATGACGGTGTTCGGGTGCTTGAAGAAGACGATCGGCTCCTTCGGCGGCTCGGCCCCGGACTCGGCGGCGTGCGCGGCGTAGTTCTGGCCGATGCAGACCACCGCGGCCGGCTTGGCGATCGGGGCACCGACCCGCAGGCCCTCGACGTCGGCGGCCGGCAGCGAGCCGGCCTCCAGCGCGGCGCGGGCGCGGGCGATCCCGTCCGAGGCCAGGAAGGCCCCGTCGATCTCGGCGGTGACGGAGCTCAGGTCGTAGGTGGTGCCGTCGGTGGCGCGCGCGTACGGGCGCTCCTCACCGACCGCGCCGAGGCGCAGCAGTTCCACGAAATCTCCTTAGAGCGGATTCATTCTTGGTCGAACACGGGCCGCAGCCGGGCCCGTGAGGCTTCGATGTGCGAACGCATCGCGGCGGCGGCCTGCTCGGGATCGCCCTTGCGGACCGCGGTGACGACCGCCTTGTGCTCGCGCAGCGCCTGGGTCGCGATCCCGCCGCCGTAGTACAGCCGGAACAGGTGCAGGTGGCAGTGCGTCCGGGCGAAGGACTGCCGGGCCGTCTCGTTGCCGGCCAGCTCCAGCACCAGGTCGTGGAAGCGCTGGTCGTGCCCGGCCATCGCCTTGTACGAGTCGTAGTCCGGCCGTTCCGGGACCTCGGTGTAGCTGAGCATCTCGTCCTTGAGCCGGACCAGGTCCTCGGCCGACGTCCGCTCCGCCGCCCGGCCCGCGGCCCACGGCTCGATGTGCAGCCGGTACTCGAAGAGGTCCTCGAACTCGGCCCGGGTCAGCGTCGAGGAGACCCGGTAACCGCGCAGCGGCTCCTTGATCACCAGCCCGTCGGACTCCAGCCGGGCCAGCGACTCGCGGATCGGGGTCTGGGAGATGCCCAGCTCCCGGGTCAGCGCGTCGATGTTCAGCCGGGTGCCCGGCGCGACCACGCTGTCCATGATCAGGCCCTTGACCGTCTCGTAGACGTCGTCGCTCAGTACCTGTCGCTGCGGCAGGCGCGTGAGCTGCCCCGCCAGACCCACATGCGCATCCGTCACCGTCGCTCCTCCCGAAGCATCCCATTCTGCCTGACCCGGCGGCCGTGCTCAGTCGTTACCCGGGCAAGGGTTGACGCCACCAGTGTGAAGCGGCAGCATCAGCTTCGCAATATCCTATAGGATCTTCGAGGGAGCGCCCCATGCCCAAGCCCGCGTTGTGGTACCGAAGGACAGCCGTCGCCGGCCTGGCCGTGCTCGCCCTGGCCGCCACCGGTTGCAGCACCAAGAGCTCCAACGACAGCACGGGCGGTACGGCGGGCGACGACGCGTCGACCGGCTCCACCGGCGGTCCGGTCACCCTCAAGGACGGCTCCAGCGTGAAGCTGGCACTCATTCCCGGCGGCGCGCACCCCTACTTCCAGCCCTGGAAGGCTACCGCCGAGCTGGACAAGACCGAGTTCAAGCTCGGCGACGTGACCTTCGACGAGACCGGCGAGTGGGACCAGAGCAAGCAGAACAACGTGGTCACCTCGCTGGCCGCACGGGGCTTCAACGCGTTCGGCATCTTCGGCGTGTCGCCGACCGACATCAACACCACCTTCGAGGACCTGAAGTCCAAGGGCTTCGCGGTCGGCTCGCTGGCCTCCTGCCCGGCCGGCGACACCAACTCGGCCGACTTCTGCCTGTCCACCGACGTCGAGGCGGCGGCGTACAAGGCGGCCAAGGCGACCATCGAGGCGATCGGCGGCGAGGGCACGATCGTGCACCTGACCGGCAACAACGTCGACTCCAACACCCAGCGCCGGATCGCCGGCGTGAAGAAGGCGGTCGGTGAGACCGGCGGCAAGGTGACCGAGCTGCCGGTGGTCACCGACATCGACAAGGACCTGCAGACCGCGCAGCGCTCGGTCGCCGACCTGCTCGCGGCCAAGGGCAAGGACATCAAGGGCATCGTCACCACGGCGTACAACCCGGCGGTGGCCGCGGCCGACGGTGTGGCCGGCAGCAAGCTGCCGATCAAGGTGGTCGCGATCGACGACGACGCCAAGATCCTGTCCGGCATCAGGTCCGGCGGCGTGTCGGCGACCGTCGCGCAGAACCCGGTCGGCCAGGCGTACGTCGGTGGCTGGCTGCTCGCGCTGCTCGGCTCGAAGCAGTGCACGATGAAGACGCCCGGCGTGATCGTCGACTCCGGCTCGTTCGTGGTGACCAAGGACAACGTCGACACCTACGACGACGAGCGCAAGGCCAAGACCAAGGAGCTCCAGACCGAGTTCGCGAGCCAGCTGAGCTGCCAGTGACCATCACACGCGCTGAAGCCTTCCTGGTCGATCTCGAGGTCGAGACCGTCCGGACCGACGCGGTCCAGTCGTTCCTGAAGCAGGAGACGATCTTCGTCGAGCTGGAGACCTCCGACGGCGGTGCTGGGCTCGGCTACTCGTACACCATCGGCACCGGCGGTACGGCGGTGCTGGCGATGCTGCGCGACCACCTGCTGCCGCGGCTGGTCGGTGCGGACGCCCGCAACGTCGAAGGGCTCTGGTACGACCTGTTCGCGTCCACCCGGGCGACCACGGTCGGTGCGATCACGTCGCTCGCACTGGCCGCGGTCGACACCGCCCTGTGGGACCTGCGCTGCCGTCGGGCCGGTGAGCCGCTGTGGCGGCTGGCCGGTGGGTTCCGCCGGAACGTCCCGCTGTACGACACCGAGGGCGGCTGGCTGCACCTGTCGACCGACGAGCTCGTGGCTGGCGCACTGGCCTCGCAGAAGGCCGGCTGGCCCGGGGTGAAGCTCAAGGTGGGCAAGCCCCGGGTGCACGAGGACGTGGAGCGGCTGCACGCCGTACGGGATGCTGTGGGGCCGGCGCTGGACATCATGGTCGACGCCAACCAGTCCATGACGTACCCGGAGGCCAAGCGGCGTGCTGCCGCCTTCGAGCCGCTGGACCTGAGCTGGTTCGAGGAGCCGCTGCCCGCTGACGACCTGACCGGTCACGTCCGGCTGGCGGCCTCCACCTCGATCCCGGTGGCTGTGGGGGAGTCCATGTACTCCGTCTCGCAGTTCCGCGAGTACGTCGCCGCCGGCGCGGCCGGCATCGTCCAGGTCGACGTGGCCCGGATCGGTGGCATCACCCCGTGGCTGAAGGTGGCGCACCTCGCCGAGACCTTCAACCTGGAGGTCTGCCCGCACTTCCTGATGGAGCTGCACGTCAGCCTGACCGCCGCCGTACCGAACGGCCGGTACGTCGAGCACATCCCGCAGCTGCGGGCGATCACCCGGAGCGAGATGGAGATCTCCGACGGGCACGCGGTCGCGCCGGACGCACCGGGCCTGGGCATCGACTGGGACCGGGACGCCATCGACGACCGGCGCGTCTCGTGAGCGCTCCGGTCTCGGAGACCGCCACCGCGGCGCTCCAGGAGCCGGATCAGCCGCCGTCGTCGTCCCGGGGTGGTCGGACTCCCTGGTGGGCGAACCAGCGGATCGGTCTGCTGATCCTGGTGGTGCTGCTGGCGGTTCTGTTCGGTCTGCTGCGGCCCGCGTTCTTCAACCAGCAGCTGGTGGTGTTCCCACTGCTGCGGGACATCGCGATGTTCACCGTGGTCGGTCTGGCGCAGCTGTGCGTGCTGTCGATCGGGCACATGAACCTCGCCGTCGGCCGGATGGCCGCGTTCTCGATGATGATCACCGGCATCTCGTACGACCTGTGGCACTTCAGCCTGTACGCCGGGCTGCTGGTCGGCCTGATCGCCGGCGCGGCCATCGGCGCGCTGGCCGGCTGGGTGATCGCGCGGACCGGGGTCAACTCGTTCGTCGTGACGCTGGCGCTGGACTTCCTGCTGCTCGGTCTGATTCCGCTCGTCTACACGGCGCTGACCGACAACGCGGCCTTCGTGACCAAGCCGGACGGCATGCGGGAGATGCGCAACTACTCGCTCGCCGACATCTGCATCGGCAACGTCTGCGGCTCACCGGCGGTCCCGCAGCTCGCGTTGTTCGCGGTGATCGCGATGGGGGTGGTCGGCTGGATCTACAGCCGGACCAAGCTCGGCCGTGAGCTGTTGATGACCGGTACGTCGGTCAAGGCCGCGGAGCTGTCCGGGATCCCGACCGCGCGGCGCGTCATCACCGCGCACGCGATGTCGGGCTGCCTGGCGGCGCTGGCCGGGTTCATGCTCGCGGTCAGCACCGGTTCGATCAAGGCGACGATCGGCGAGGAGTTCATGCTGCCGTCGTTCCTCGGACCGATCCTCGGGGGCACGTTGCTGGCCGGTGGGTTCATCTCGGTCTGGGGCACACTGCTCGGGACGGCGCTGACGTCGGTGATCCGCAAGGGGCTCGACCTGCTCGGCGTCGGGCTGGAGAGCCTGAACATCTACCTCGGGCTGATCCTGCTCGTTGCCTTGAGCACCGACCGGATCCGGACCGTGCTGTCGGAGCGGCAGGAGGTGCGACAACGATGAAGCGGTTCGTGAAGACGACCGAGATGACCTTGCTGGTGATCTGCGTGGTGTTCTTCGTCTTCCTGGTGATCGCCTCTGGTGGTGACCTGGTCGGGGCGAATTCCCTGAAAGTGCTGCTTCAGTTCCTGGCGGTGCCCATTCTCATCGGGTTAGCTCAAATGGTGGTCCTCGCAGTGGGCCAACTGAACCTGGCGGTCGGCGCCGTCGGGGGATTCGCAGCAGCCGCGATGGGAGTGATGATGGCCGACCACGGAGTCCCGGTGCCGTTGGCACTGCTGTTCGGCTTCCTGCTCGCGGCCGCCGCGGGCTTGGCCAACGGGTTGCTCGTCGTGCTGACGCGGATCAACGGGTTCATCGTCACGCTGGCGACGATGACAGTGTTGCTGGGTGTGCAGTACCGGTTGGTGGGCACGCGGACGGTCGACGCGTATCCGGCCGGCTTGAAGAGCTTCGGGTCGCACGCGTTGTTCGGGGTGCTGCCGCTGATCTTCCTGGTGGCGTTGGCGGTCGCGGGTCTGCTGGCGTTGATGCTGCGGCGGACGGTGCCGGGGCGGCAGTTGCTGGCCTCGGGTGGGAACCCGATCGCCGCCCGGCTGTCGGGGATCTCGAACGACCGGTCGGTGATCCTCGCGCACACGTTGTCCGGCGCGATCCTCGGTGTCGCGGCGATCCTGACCGTCGCGTCCTCGCCGGGGGTGAACAAGAGCATCGGCGGCGACTGGCTGCTGCCGTCGTTCGCGGCGCCGATCATCGGTGGTGCCCTGCTGACGGGTGGCTCGGCGGTCGTGCTCGGGACGGTGCTGGCCGCGTTCATCGTGCGCTTCGTGGACACGGCGCGGGCCGAGTTCTCGCTCGAGCCGAGCTGGGTGAACTTCGTCGTCGGCGCGGTGGTGCTCGGGTCGGTGGTGCTCGGACAGGTCCGGACCCGGCGGCAACTTCGTCGTACGGTCGTGAAAGCGCCGGACGCGGCGGTCGCCGGAGGTGTCTCGTGACGTTGTTCGTGGCCGAGAAGGTGGACAAGCTGTTCCCCGGCGTACGGGCTCTTGACGGGGTGACGCTGTCGCTCGAGGCGGGTTCGGTGCACGCGCTGCTCGGGGAGAACGGCGCGGGCAAGTCGACGCTGATCAAGGTGATCACGGGGTTGTACCGGCCGGACGGTGGGCGACTGCTGCTCGACGGTGCGGAGGTGACCTTCGGATCGCCGCACGAGTCCGCCTCGGCCGGCATCGGCGTGGTGCACCAGGAGCGCAACCTGATCCCGGGCTTCACCGTCGGGGAGAACATCCTGCTCCAGAAGCTGCCGACGTCGCGCGGGCTGGTGGATCGTGCGGCGATCCGGTCGGAGGCGTCGCGCTGGCTGGCGGAGCTGGAGCTGGACATCGATCCGGATCAGCCGGTGACCGAGCTGTCGGTGGCGCAGGCGCAGCTGGTCGAGATCGCGAAGGCGCTGTCGGTGGAGAGCCGCGTGCTGCTGCTCGACGAGCCGACGGCGTCGATCACGCCGAACGAGGCCGACCGGCTGTTCCGGGTGGTCGACAAGCTGAAGAACGACGGGCGCTCGGTGCTGTTCGTCAGCCACAAGCTCGAAGAGGTGTTCCAGATCTGCGACACCGTCACCGTGCTGCGGGACGGGGCGTCGGTGCTGGAATCGGGTGCGTTGTCGGAGCTGACGCGTGACCAGGTGGTCGACCTGATGGTTGGCCGAGTGCACGAGGCCTTGAGTCTTCCGCCGCGGAGTGTGGATCGGTCGGTTGCTCCATTGCTGGAGTTGTCGGGGGTCGGGACGGCGACTGGGCATGCGGATGTCGATCTGGCCGTGCGGCCGGGGGAGATCGTGGGGCTGTACGGGCTTGTCGGTGCTGGTCGGAGTGAGCTGGCGAAGGCGTTGCTGGGGCTGGACCGGATCACCGCGGGCACGGTGCGGGTCCGCGGCGTCGAGGTGCGGATCAAGAACGTCCGGGATGCGCTGCGGAATCACAAGATTGGTTACGTCACGGAGAACCGCAAGGAAGAGGGTGTCTTCCTCGAGCAGTCCGTGAGCCGCAACATCGCCGTCACGATCTGGGACCGGCTGCGGAAGCTGCTCGGTTATGTCCCGGCCAAGGCGGAGTCGGCGCTGGTCGCGCAGTACGTCGAACAGCTCGGCATCCGGATCGCCTCCCCGGCGCAACTGGCCGGCACGCTGTCCGGCGGCAACCAGCAGAAGGTCTCCCTGGCGAAGTGGCTCGCCGCGCAGACCGAGATCCTGATCATCGACGAGCCCACGGTCGGGATCGACGTCCGTACCAAGGACGCCTTCCACACCCTGATCTGGGACCTGGCCGCGAACGGCCTGGCCATCCTGCTGATCACCTCCGACCTGCCCGAGATGATCACGCTCGCCGACCGTGTCGTCGTCATGCGCGACCACCGCGTCCAGGGCGAGGTCTCCAACGACCACGACTACGACCGGATGAGCCAGCAGGTCATCCGCCTGATCCACGCCGAGAAGGTGATCGCATGAGCAGGGTCGACGCCCACCATCACGTCTGGGACCTCGGTGTCCGCGAGCAGAGCTGGATGGTCGGGTCCGCGATGGACCCGATCCGGCGCAACTTCCTGGTGGACGACCTGGCGCCGCTCGCCGCCGCGGCCGATGTCACGCAGACAGTCCTTGTGCAGACCGTGGGGCTGGCCGCCGAGACGCCGGAGTTCCTAGCCGTTGCTGAGAGCAACGAATTGGTGGCGGGGGTGGTCGGGTGGGTCGACCTGACCGCCGACGACGTCGAGAACGCCCTGGCCGGCCTGCTGAACCGTCCGGACGGCTCGTGGCTGAAGGGAATCCGGCACCAGGTCCACGACGAGCCGGACGTCGAGTGGCTCAACCGGGCCGACGTACGGCGTGGTCTCGCGACGATCGCGGAGGCCGGACTCGTCTACGACCTGCTCACCAAGACCCCGCATCTACCGGCCGCTGTCGAAACAGTTCGCGCCTTGCCCGAGCTGACTTTCGTGGTGGACCACATCTCGAAGCCAGTCATCGGCGGCGACCTGGAGCCGTGGGCCACCGGCCTGCGAGACCTCGCAGCCGAACCGAACGTCACCTGCAAACTCTCCGGCCTGGTCACCGAGGCGTCGTGGACCGGCTGGAAGGTCGCCGACCTGAAGCCGTACGCCGACGTGGTCCTGGAGGCGTTCGGCCCGGACCGGGTGATGTTCGGCTCCGACTGGCCGGTCTGCCTGCTGGCCGCGACCTACGGCGAGGTTGTGGACGCCGCGGAGCAACTCACGGAGGGCCTGACCACCGCCGAGCGTGCTGACGTCTTCGGCGAGACAGCCCGGCGGACCTACCACCTCTGACCGCCGCCCCAGGCAACACGAGCCTGCGCCTGCTGACCCGGCGACCCGTGACCGACGTCCTGCCCTCAGGGCGAGTTGCTGGCCCGGACCTGCCAGGACGACGTCCGGCTGCGCGACCACACCCGCCGGGCGTTCCACGAGGTCGTCGTCGAGCTGCTGGTGAACTTCGACCGGTACCGCCGTCAGCGGCCAGGCAACACCCTTGGCCTGGTCGAGGATCCGGTGTAGCTCCGGCCCGACCCGTTACGTCCGAAGAAGCGCGATGCGTCCGAAGGAGCCGCCATGCGTCCGAAGGAGCCGCGATGCGTCCGAAGGAGCCGCGATGCGTCCGAAGGAGCCGCGATGCGTCCGAAGGAGCGCGATGCGTCCGAAGGACCCGAGGCTATAGCGCTCGCGTCTTCGGACGCCAACGGCTTCTTCGGACGCTAGCGGCTCCGTGCACGTTGTTCGGACGCTGTGGTTCGGCTGGCTTCCGATGCTCGGCGACCAGTGGCCCGACGCTCGGTCACCCTGTGCCGGCTTCCGGCGCTCGGCAACCCGGTGCCCCGGACCTCGGTGCCTGGTGACCCGGTGCCTGGTGACCCGGCGATCGGAGACCGGTGGCCGACGTCCTGCCTCGGTCGTCAGCGACCATGCAACCCGGTGTAGCTCCCGGCCCGACCTGGTGCGTCCGAAGAAAGGCGATGCGTCCGAAGGACCCGAGGCTATAGCGCTCGCCTCTTCGGACGCTAGCGGCTCCGTGCGCGTTGTTCGGACGTTGCGTTTTCGGCTGGCTTCCGATGCTCGGCGACTGACCGCGTCGCGCGGGCTGGTCGGTGGCCAGTCCGCGCGGCGGAGGTCAGAAGCTGCTCCCGCGCGACGACAAGGGCGTTATCCGGTCCGTGTCACGGGCGCCGTTAGCTGGTCCGTGTGACGGGAGCCGGTGGTCGGTCCGCGCGGCGGAGGGTGGTGGTCAGTCCGTGCGGCGGAGGGGCGGAAGGCGGTCGGTGAGACGGGGAAGTTGATCCGCCGCGGCGGAGGGTTCAGAAGCCGGTGCTTGCGATGGGGGCAAGTACTTGCGGGAGATTGCGTTCTGGTTCGGGTCGGGAAGGCTCAGAAGCCGGGGAAGACCTGGCGGAGCTGGTCCAGGGTGAGCTTGTCGCTGGTCAGGGTGACCGACGGCGGGGTGTACTGCGCGGCGTTCCGGCCGGTGACCAGGCGGACGATGTACTCGGCGGGGGCGTTCAGCTCGCCGTCGGGAGTGGCCGGGGTGTCGGTGAGCTCGATGGTGTCGGCGATGGTGAGGCCGAAGGTGCGGTCGGGGGCGGTGGTGTTCACCGTGAGGGCTGCGGTGCCGTCGAGTTGGTCGGCCTTGCCGACCCAGCCGAGCAGGCGGCCGATGCCGTCGAGGAGGAGTTCGGTGGCTTCGGGGGCGAGGGTCGCGTCGGGGTCGAGGCCGACGCGGACGTCCCAGCTGTGCAGGGTGAACTCGCTCAGCCGCATCGCCGCCGCGGTCTCCACGTCGACGGGCTCGGGCAGGAAGCCGTAGTCGATGCGCAGGTTGGCGAGCTGGTCGTCGTTGAGGCCCTCGTACCGCTGGACCAGCTTCTGGTTGGCGGTGAGGAAGTTCGACGCCTGGTCGGCGGGGCTGAGTGCGTTCCAGCGGTCCCAGGTGGACGTGTTGAAGTCGGCGGCCGGCGTACCGGTGCCGTCGAGTGCGCCTTCGAGGAGGGCGAGGTTGATCTCCGCGCCGCTGCCGAGGTGGCTCAGGACGTCGGCGAGCTTCCACTCGCTCGCGCCGGAAGGACGGACGAGGTCGTCCGGCTGCAGCCCACCGACGAGCTCGGCGAGGGAGTCGTAACCGGTACGAAGGGCGCTGATCGCGCGCTCGGCCTTGCTGGTCATCAGGTGTCTCCCGGTGATGGATGAACGATCAAGTAATCACAGCAACCACGGGCCGCCATTACTTCCCGATCACCGCGGGAGATTTCGTCAGGGGAGACGGACGTAGCCGAGGGTCGCCTTCGTGGCGATCGTCTGGAGCGCAGCGAGATCCTGGGGGCGGCCGGAGGCGGCGAGTTCGAAGCCGGTGCTGGTGGCGTTGTCGATGGTGACGTAGCGCTGCAGGACCAGGCGGGTGCCGCGGGCTGGATCGGTGTAGGAGTACGTCAGCGTCGTGTACTGGAAGGTGACGCCCGCGAAGACCGGGCTGGTCGCTTGGCCGGCGCCGTCGGTTCGGGAGATGAGCTGGAAGCCCGGGGTGGACTTCAGCGCGGCCAGCTGCTGGGCGACGGAGGTGATGCGGGGTTGGGGCTTGGCCAGTACGCCGTTGAGGCGGAGAGTCCACAGCTGGTTCGGGCTGGTGAAGCGGGACTCGAAGGTGGAGAGCTTCGCCATCGACCAGGTGTTCGGGACCGGGACGATCACGCCGAGCTCGGTCTTCGGGTCGCCCCAGACGCGGTTGACGTAGGTCAGACCCTGGGCCGTGAGCGGCGCCGCCCCGACCGGCGTCGCGGTCGGCGGACCGCCCGGCCTCGTGATCGCCGGTCCGCCGGGCGCGGTGCTCGCCGGTCGGCGGGTTGCCGGTCCGCCGGGCGTGGTGGCCGCGGGACCGCCGGGCGTCGGGGGCACCGGTCCGCCGGGGGTGGTGCCGGCCGGTGACGCGGGTGCGGTCGGTGTTGCCGCGGTGCTCGGCGTACCGGGAGCGCTCGCCGCGGGTGCGGAGGTCGCGGGACGGGCCAGGAGGAGGGCCGTGGTGGCACCCGCCGCGAGGACGGCGGCTGCAACGACGGTGATGACGCGCGTGCGAGGCCTCATGGGACACCTTTCCGGTGGGCTGCCGGCGGTTGGATGCTGCCCGGCGCGGAAAAGTTGGCGGTCAGCCCGGCGAGGTTCCCTGCGTCCCGTCGGCGTCGGCGTCGGCGTCCGCGTCCGCGTCCGGGTCGGTGTCCGCGTCCGCGTCCGCGTCCGAGCCGGCGTCGGCGTCGGCGTCGGTGTCCGCGTCCGCGTCGGTGTCCGCGTCGGTGTCCGCGTCGGTGTCCGCGTCTGCGTCGGCCGGCGGGGGCGCGAACTCCGCCCGTACGCCGAGCAACCGGACCGGGCGGCGGAGCTCGAACTTCGCCAGGACGGTCAGCGCCGCGTCGGCCACGACGCCGGGATCCTGGGTCGGCGCGGGGAGCTTGCGCGACTTGATCGGTGTGAAGAACGTGATGAACCGGACCTTCACGTGCACCCGCTGGATCCAGCGGCCTTCGGCGACGACCGAGCGGGTGAGCTCCTCGGCGAGTTCACGGACCTTGTCCTGGATCTCGGCCGGGTCGGACAGGTCCTCGGGGTAGGTGACCTCGTGGCTGCGGGAGACGGGTTCGCGCGGGACGTCGGTGACCTCGGTGTCGCCGAGGCCGCGGCCGAGGGCGCCGTACCAGGTGCCCATCTTGGGGCCGAAGCGTTCCCGCAAACCGTCGAGGTCCGCGGCGGCCAGGTCGGCGACGGTCTGCAGCCCGAGGTCGTTCAGGTTCTGCGACATCCGGGCGCCGATGCCCCACAGGTCGCGGACCGGGCGGTGGTGCATCACGTCGGCCCAGTTCTCCTGGGTGAGCCGGAAGGTCCCGCCGTCACCGGCGCGCTGGTCGGGCCCGGGCTTCGCGAACCCGGTAGCGAGCTTCGCGCGCACCTTGTTGTCACCAATCCCGATCGAGCAGGTCAGCCCGGTCCGCTCCAGGACGGCGGCGCGCATCTCGACCGCCAGGGCCTCGGGATCGGAGGTCGTCGCGCCGACGAAGCACTCGTCCCAGCCCCACACCTCGACGGTCACCGGGAACGACCGCAGTACGTCCATCACCTCGGTCGACGCCGCGTCGTACGCCGTCGGGTCCGAGGGCAGGAACACCGCGTCCGGGCACTTCTTGTACGCCGCCCTCAAGGGCATCCCCGAGCCGACGCCGAACGCGCGCGCCTCGTACGACGCCGTCGCCACCACCTGCCGGGCCTGCTGCGGATCGCCCGACCCACCGACCACCACCGGCAACCCCCGCAGCTCGGGCCGCCGCCGAATCTCCACCGCCGCAATGAACTGGTCCATGTCCACATGCAGCAACCACCAGTTCGCGGTCATGCCTCAGGGGTATCACAAGCGAC
Source organism: Kribbella italica (assembly GCF_014205135.1). Taxonomy (NCBI): domain Bacteria; kingdom Bacillati; phylum Actinomycetota; class Actinomycetes; order Propionibacteriales; family Kribbellaceae; genus Kribbella; species Kribbella italica. The sequence goes on along the minus strand of NZ_JACHMY010000001.1, from coordinate 6,171,086 downwards.
CGAACAGGTCGTGGAGTTTCGGGCGGACACCACAGCAGAGCAAGGAACTCGGCCCTGAGTCGGGCGCGGGCTGCTTGGACCGGCGAAAGATTGGACCGGGGAAGACTTGAAAACGTGGGCGGGGGAGGCGGCCTGACCTACAGCTGCTTGCGCATCATCTGGCTGACGGTCTCGAAGCCCAGGGACTCGTACAGGTTGATCGCGGTCGCGTTGTTGCCGAAGACGTTCAGGTCCAGCTGGCTGTACCCCCGGAGCCGGCACTCCTCTTCGGCCGCGACCATGATCGAGCGGCCGTAGCCCTTGCCGCGCTGGGCCTCGGCCACCTCGACGCCGTAGATGTATGGGACCGGCGTCAGCACGCTGATCCACAGGCTGCCGACCAGCGGGCCGTCGCCGGCGAACGCCGTCCAGAGCAGGTGCTTGTCGGTCCGGAGGCCGTCCGGGAGCAGCTTGTCGACCTCGGCGCGGGCGAACGCGATCGCGGCCTCGCCGTCGAGGCCACGCAGCGGGCCGATGCCGGCGGCGAAGGACTGCGCGTTGCGGTCCTGCCAGCCGGCGTACTCGGCATCGGTCATCGCGCGCAGCGTGACCGGGGGCGGGGTGCTCATTTCGCCGACGATAGCCCTCGGGCGGCCAGATGGCGATCGTGTTGCGGTCGGCGCTCTGTTGGTTCACAGCGTCCTCCGTCACGCACAGTGCTCATAGGGTGTCTGCCGAGGTAGTTGCCTTTGGCCACAGGAGGAGCAAACGTGCGCGTCTCACCCGTACGCACCATGGCGGCCGGAGGTCTGGCCGCCGCCGTTGCCGTCGGCCTCGGGCAGGTACCGCCGCGGGACGCGGCCGCCGACACCGCGACGACGACAGCGGGCCCGGTCGCCGGCCTGCACGCCGACGAGCTGGTGAACCCGCTCGAGGACAAGCGGCGCGAGCTGCGCGAGGCGGCGCTGAACGGTGTGCTCAACGGTTCGGCCAAGGCCGAGCAGCGTGGCACGAGCAAGGTGGTCAAGGTCGGCCAGGAGGTCGCCGGACCGGCGGCCCGGGACGGCCTCGGCAGGATCAAGTTCGCCGAGCAGCGCAGGGCCCAGTACGTCGAGCTGGCGCGTGAGAAGACCGACAAGATCTTCGTCATCCTGGCCGAGTTCGGCACCAAGCGGCACCCGGACTTCCCCGACCGCGACACCGACCCGGACACCGCCGGGCCGACGACGTACGAAGGCCCGGTGCACAACGCGATCCCGGCACCGGACCGAAAGACCGACAACTCGACGGTCTGGCAGGCCGACTACTCCGCGCAGCACTACCGCGACCTGTACTTCGGCGACGGCGAGTCGGTCAAGACGTACTACGAGAAGCAGTCGTCCGGCCGGTACAGCGTCGAGGGAACCGTCTCGGACTGGGTGAAGGTGCCCTACAACGAGGCGCGCTACGGCCGGTCGAACGGTACGCCGTGCGCCGACACGATCTGCAGCAACACCTGGGCGCTGATCACCGACGCGGTCTCCCAGTGGGTGACGCTGCAGCAGAAGGCCGGCAAGTCCGCCGCGGACATCCGTAGCACGCTGCAGTCCTACGACCAGTGGGACCGCTACGATTTCGATGCCGACGGCAACTTCAACGAGCCGGACGGCTACCTGGACCACTTCCAGATCGTGCACGCCGGTGGCGACCAGGCCGACGGCGACCCGCACCAGGGCGAGGACGCGATCTGGTCGCACCGCTGGTACGCCGACCAGAACACCAGCAGCGGCCCGGCCGCCAACAAGCTCGGCGGTGTCCAGGTCGGCGGGACCGGCCTGTGGATCGGCGACTACACGATCCAGCCGGAGAACGGTGGCCTGAGCGTCTTCGCGCACGAGTACGGGCACGACCTCGGCCTGCCGGACCACTACGACACGTCCGGGAAGCCGAGCCAGAACCCGGTGAACTGGTGGAGCGTGATGTCGCAGTCGCGGTCCGGCGCCAAGGGCGACGTCGGGATCGGGCTCAAGCCGCAGGACCTCGGCACCTGGGACAAGCTGCAACTCGGCTGGCTCGACACCGTGACGGTCAAGGCCGGTCAGACCAAGACGGTGGAGCTCGGCCCGCACGAGTACAACTCGAACCGTCCGCAGGGTCTGGTTGTCTCGCTGCCGAAGAAGAAGCTGACCAAGCAGCTGGTCGCCCCGGCGGCCGGTGCGAAGTCGTGGTGGAGCGGGACCGGCGACGAGCTCGACAACACGCTGACCCGCAAGGTGACGCTGCCGGCCGGCAAAGCGTCGCTGGCGTTCCAGGCGAACTGGCGGATCGAGGACTGTGGCGCCGAGGCCTGCGACTACGCGTACGTCGAGGTGAACGACGGGTCGGGCTTCAAGGCGATCCCGGGCAGCATCACGAAGGCCGGCGAGGCGAACGGGATCGACGGCAACTCCGGTGGCTGGAAGCCGGCGACGTTCGACCTGTCGGCGTACGCCGGGAAGACGGTCGACCTGCGGTTCCGGTACGCGACGGACTCGGCCACGCACGAGCTCGGCTTCTTCGCCGACGAGATCAAGCTGACCGCGAACGGGCAGGCCCTCGTCACCGACGGTGCCGAAAGCGGGACCGGCGGCTGGACGGCGAAGGGTTTCCAGGCGGCCGGTCAGACGGTCACCACCGAGCACGACCACTACTACCTGGCGTCGAACTACACGTACAACTCGTTCAACCGCTACCTGCAGACCGGCCCGTACAACTTCGTCGGCAACCCGCGGCCGAACTGGGTCGAGCACTTCCCGTACCAGGACGGCCTGCTGATCTCGTACTGGGACACCTCGCAGTCCGACAACGAGACCGCGGTGCACCCGGGCCAGGGCCAGTGGCTGCCGATCGACGCGAACCCGGAGCTGCGGCCGAACCCGGCCGGCGGGTTCTGGAAGAGCACGCTGCAGAGCTACGACTCGACGTTCGGGCTGCAGCGGTCGGACTCGTTCGACCTGACCGTGAGCGGCAAGAAGAACCACTTCGCCGGGGCGGACGCCGTACCGACGTTCGACGACCGCAACGAGTTCTGGTCGTCGAAGGTGCCGTCGTACGGCGTGAAGGTGCCGCACGTCGGGGTGACGATCAAGGTGATCGGTCAGCGCAGCACCAACGTGCGGGTGGTGGTCGGGCGGTAACCACGCTGGGTGAGCGTTTGCTGTCGGGTACCGATCAGAGGTGAGTGTCTACCGTCTGCTCCTCAGGACGCCCTCATGAGGCGTAAACCGCCCGCCGGGGCGGTCACCAAGGCGCCCGACGGGCTGCCGTCGGCGATGATCGAGAACTGGGCGTGGCACGACCACGCCGCGTGCCGGGACGTGAACCCGGAGCTGTTCTTCTCCGCCGAGTCCGAACGCGGGCTGCGCAAGCACGCCCGTGAACTGCTCGCGAAGTCGCTCTGCGGCACCTGCCCGGTCAGGCTGCAGTGCCGCGAGCACGCGCTCATGGTCGGCGAGATGTACGGCGTGTGGGGCGGCACGACCGAGGAGGAGCGCGAACCCGCGCTCCACGGCCGGCACCGCTAGGTCGCTACGCCCAGGTCAGTCGAACAGCTCGTCGAAGAACGACTTCTTCTTCTTGCGCTGCGGGTACTGCTGGCCGTACTTGTTGCGGTCGTCGTAGCGGCGGTCGCTGTCGTGGCGACGGTCGTCGTACCGCTTCTCCTCGTACCGCTTCTCTTCGTAGCGCGGCTCGGGCGCGCGGGTCTGCTGCGGCCCGTTGTAGGCCACCTCGGCGTCCACCAGCTTCTCCAGCTCGCCCCGGTCGAGAAAGATGCCGCGGCACTCGGTGCACTGGTCGACGGTGACGTTGCTGCGCTCGTACGTCCGCATTGCGCCCCGGCACTTGGGACAGATCAGGCTCTCCATCGCACCACCCTAAGTGACGAAAAGGCCGCCCTGACGCGGATTCAGCGAACTCTCAGGAACCCACACAGTGACGGCTGGAAACTCTTAGGAACCGCCGTGGTGAGAGGATGCAAACCGGTCGGTCGACGAGGAGTGTGGGAATGGCTGAGCAGGCCGCGGGGCTGCTGGGGCGGCGACGTGCTCGCGGGTTGTGGGTGCGTGGGGCGCGGCAGCTGGGGTTTGCCAAGGCCGACGAGAAGGCGGTGACGACGGACAAGCCGGCGGCACTGGAGAACTTCACCAAGGCGGTCGAGCTGGACCCCGGGATGACGGACGCCTGGCTCGGGTTCCACGCGGCCGGTGGGGACGCGGACACCGCGCTCGACAAGCTGGTCGCGGGCGTGAAGCGGTTCGGGGAAGAGCGGGACGCCGACAAGCGGCGGCTCAGTTCGTCGTTCCGGGCGGGCTGGTGGTTCACCCACTCGCTCGAGACGACTGATCACGTCTGGCACGCGGAGGCGCTGCGGCGGCTCGGTGCGGGGAACGCCGCGGGCGCGGCCGAGGCCACCGCCCAGGTGATCGAGGACCTGCGCCGCAACTTCCTCGAGGCCGCGGTCGCGATGAACCGGTCGGAGTTCGAGACCGCGATCGGCATCCTGCGCCGGATCCCCACCGACGGGCACCTCGGCATCGAGGCGCAGCTGCGCCTCGGCATGCTGCTGGCGACCGTCGAGCAGTGGAGCGAGGCCGAGACCATCCTGCGCCAGGCCGCCGGTCAGCAGCTCAACTCGTTCGTCGCCGTGGACGCGGAGTACTACCTCGGCTTCGTCTACCGCGGCACCAACCGCGAGCAGAACGCGATCCGCCAGTTCGAGTGGGTCTACGAGCGCGACAACTCCCACCGCCAGGTCGCCGAGGCGCTGGCCGACTCCAACGTCCGGCTGAGCACCCGTCGTACCGAAACCCGCAGTACGACGGCGCCGGCCGCGCCGGTGATCCGCCGCGGCTCGCCGTCCGCGCCCGCGCTGCACCGGCAGCCGGACTGGGGCGCGGTGCAGGGCATCCTCAACGAGCTCGACCGCAACGTCGGCATGCAGGACGTCAAGCAGCAGGTCTCGGCCGTCGCCGCGCAGGTCCGGGCCGGCCTGATGCGCGCCGAACGCGGGCTGCCCACCGCCAAGCTCGGCGGCCATTTGATCTTCGCCGGACCACCCGGCACCGGTAAGACCACTGTCGCTCGCGTCGTGGCCCGCCTGTACTGCGCGCTCGGGTTGCTCGCCGCGGACACGGTGATCGAGACCGACCGCTCCGGCCTGGTCGCGGAGTGGATCGGTCAGACCGCCGTGAAGACCAACGAGGTGGTCGACTCCGCGCTGGACGGCGTGCTGTTCATCGACGAGGCGTACGCGCTGAAGAAGAAGGGCACCAGCACCAACGACTTCGGCACGGAGGCGATCGACACGCTGCTGAAGCGGATGGAGGACGACCGCGACCGCCTGGTGGTGATCGTCGCCGGGTACTCCGAGCCGATGGCCGAGTTCCTCGAGGCGAACCCGGGGCTGCGCAGCCGCTTCTCGACCCGGATCGACTTCCCGCGCTACACCGCCGACCAGCTCCGCGAGATCGCGCTGCGACTGGTCGAGAGCCGCGGCGACCACATCACCCCGGACGCCGCAGCCAGTCTGACCGCCGCCCTGGACCAGGTCTGCGCCAACGGCCGGATCGACGAGCTCGGCAACGCCCGCTTCATCCGGACCGTGCTGGAGACCGCGGGCAAGCACCGGGACCTGCGGCTGTTCCACTCGCCTGGGTTCCCGACGGACCTGGAGCTGGTGACGCTGGACGGCTCGGATTTGAAGTCCGCGATCCAGGAGATCCTCAGCTTTTGAGCCGGGCGCGGCGAAGCCGCAGCCCCGTGGGGCTGCGGCTTCCGTCGGACCAAGGCTCTTACTCTCGGGGGCGAGGCGGGCGAAGCCCGCGAGCCCGTCTACTTGAAGCGCGTGAGGAAGTTCTTCAGGACCGGGCCGGCTGCCTTGCCGCCCGAGACGCCGCCTTCGACGATCACCGCGAAGGCCACGTCGCCGCGGAAGCCGACCATCCAGCCGTTGGTGATGACCTTGCCGTTGGCAACGACCTCGGCGGTGCCGGTCTTGCCCGAGGCGACGCCGGTGCTGGCCAGCGCGGACGCTGTGCCGTTGGTGACGGTGCTCCGCATCATCGCGCGCAGCGCGTTGGCCGTGGCCGGGGGCAACGGTGCCGCCGCCGGGCCGGCCGGGTCCTTGCCGGTCACCAGCACCGGCTTCATCGCCGTGCCGTGCTTGACCGTGGCGCCGATCAGTGCGACGCCCAGCGGGCTCGCCGTCACGGTGCCCTGGCCGATCATCGACGCGGCCTCGGCGACGTCGTCCTTCGGCGCCGGCACCTCACCGCCGTACGCCGGAACGGAGGTCTTCAGCTCCTGGCCGAGGCCGAACATCGCCGCCGCCTTGGTCATCCCGTCCTTGGCCAGCCGCCCGTGCTGGGAGATGAACGCGGTGTTGCAGGACTGGTTGAACGCCTTCTCCATCGTGCCGTTGCCGTACGGCGCGAGGCCGTCGTAGTTCTTGAACGACTTGCCGAACACGTTGATCGTGTTCGTGCACGGCAGCGGGGACGCCTGGGTCAGCCCGGCGCCCATCAGCGCCGCCGACGTGACGATCTTGAACGTCGAGCCCGGCGCGTAGTGGCCCTGGAAGGCGCGGTTGTAGTTGGTCGCGGTCGGGCCGTTCGCGGCGGCCAGGATCTGACCGGTCGACGCCTGGACGGCGACCAGCGACGCGGGCAGCTTGCTCGTGGCCAGCGCGGCCTCGGCGGCGCGCTGCAGGTTGGTGTCCAGCGTGGTGCGGACCGGCGTACCGGCCTTGCCCTCCTGCTTGAACACCTCCTTGATCACCATCTTGGTCTTGCCGTCGCGCAGGTTGACCTCGCCGCCGGGCGTGCCGGCCAGTTGCTGCTGCATCGAGTACTGCAGGCCGGTGGTGCCGACCTGGTCCTGGCTCGAGGCCGTCGGGCCCGCGTTCTTCAGGGTCTCCGCGGTCGCGGTCTTCATCGTGCCGATCACCGAGCGCGCGAACGTCGAGCTCTCCGGCAGCGACTGCGTGCCGCCCATGGTCAGGACGCCGGGCAGGTTGCCCATCTTCGGGCGGAGCTTGTCCCACTCCTCGGCGCGGATCGTGATCGCGTCGACGAACTGGCCCGCCGGGGCGGCCTTCGCGCGGTTCCACAGCTTGGTGCCGTCGACGTCGAGGTTCTTGGTGAACGCCGCGTACGTCGCCGCGGTCGCCTTGTTCCCGGAGGCGACGCCGACGATGACGACCGGGCGGTTCGTGGTCAGCGGCTTACCGGTCCGGTCCAGGATCGACGCCCGGGCCGGCACCGAACGGACCCGCTTGAGGTAGTTGGCCTCGCCGAGCCCGGGGTAGATGGTGTCGCCGGAGGCCTTGATCTTCCAGGCGTCGCCGGTCTTCACCACGGCCGCCGTACTGGTCCACTTCATCGTGCCGATGCCGCGCAGTACCGCCTCGACGGCCAGGTCCTGCGTGCAGTTGCTGTCGTCGGCGCAGTCCGGCTCACCTTGCGGCGTGACGGTCGCCGACTGCGCGACCAGCGCGGTGTCGACGTCGTCCAGCCGCGGGCCGAACGTCGCCGGGTTGTCGGTCAGCGCGGCGGCCTCGGTCGGCTTGCCGTCCGGCGCCCAGGCCTTCACCCAGCCGACCGCGAAAGCCTTGACCACCTCGGCGGAGGCCTGCTTCTCGTCGTTCGGGTCGGCCTTCCCGCCGTCACCGGACTTGCTGTCGGAACAACCAGCAGTGACCAGCAGGGCACTCAGACAAACGATGGCAGCAGTTCGCTTCACGATCTCCACTCTCGCACGGCGACGGGTTGACACTTCCGTTCAGTCTTCGGCGTGTGCCCAGCCTGCCACGAGGGGGGAAATACTCAGGCGGGCCACGGTAGTACGACGCTCAGCCGTCCCCGGCGGTTGGTTTTCGATTCCTCAAAGCTTCGTTCAGACCGACAGCTGGATCACCGCGAACACGGCCGACTCCGGGTCGGTCAGCACGGCCATCCGGCCGAAGTCGGTGTCGAGCGGATCGCCCCTGAGCCGGCCGCCGGTGCGTTCGGCGCGGGTGACGGTGTCGTCGAGGTCCGCGGTCGCGAAGTACGGCAGCCAGTGCGCGCGGGTCTCGGCCGGCATGTCCGGGTGGAACTCGCCGGTCCCGGCGACCGGGCGGCCGGCGGCGTAGAGCGCGGCGTACCGGGCGTCGGCGTACTGGTCGCCGGGTCCGAAGTCCGACGTGGTGCCGATCTCCTCGACGCGGTAGCCGAAGACCTTGGTGTAGAAGGCCTTCGCTTCGTCGTACCCGCGACTGAGGGCCTCGCTCCAGACCAGCATGCCCGGCTCCGACCGGCGGCCGGTGCCGATGTGGTCGGTGGCCTGCCAGAGACCGAAGATCGCGTCGTTCGGATCGGTCGCGATCGCCATCCGGCCGTGCACGGAGACGTCGGTCGGGTCGAGCAGCACCCGGCCGCCGGCCTCGGTGATCGCGGCCGCGGTCCGGTCGACGTGCGCGGTCGCCAGGTACGTCGTCCAGCGGCTGGGCAGGGCCTCGGTGCCGGGGTGCTTGCCGCCGATGCCGCCGACGTCCTCGCCGTCGACGCGGCAGATCCAGTAGTCGCGACTGTCCTGGTGCTCGCACTGCCAGCCGAACAGTCCGGCGTAGAACCGGGTCGCCGCGCGGGCGTCCGTCGCGGCCAGATCCACCCAGTTCGGCGTACCGGCAGGCCAGGGGGCGGTGCGATCGGCCATGCGCGCTCCTGGGGAATCGGTTACCGGAGGCACACAACCTGCCAGGGTGGGCCGGTCACGTCGAGGCGATCGCCGGTGAACCGGGTAACGGTTCGATCACTCCGGGGCGTATTCTCCCCGGTTGTGACCCGCCTCGCCCTGCACAGCCGGCTGATCGCCGGCACCGAAGAGTCCTACGCGCTCGAGCACGCCCGGGTCTGGCCCGAGCTCATCGGGGTGATGAACGCCGCCGGCATCACCGACTGGAGCATCTGGCGCAGCGGCCGGGACCTGTTCCACCTGGTCGAGTGCGACGACTACGAGGCCGCCGTGGCCCAGCTCGCGAACGACCCGGTCGATCAGCGCTGGCAGCAGCACATGAGCCAGTTCGTCGAGGGCTTCGCCGAGAACGGCGGACCGCTGCAGCATGTCTGGACCATGTCGCTGCAGACCGGCTAACGCATCTCCCAGACGAGGATCTCGGCGCCGCCTGCACCCGCGGTGACGCGCTGGCCGTCGGCCGCGACGATCCGGGCGGCGTCGGCCTCGTGGAGTTCGCCGGCGCCTTCGAGGGTGACGGAGCCGAGGGCAACGAACACGTGCACGTACGGCGCCACCGGCAGCTCGACCGTGCCCTCCGGCCGCAGCCGTGCGACCGTCATTCCGGCGCCGCGCTGGTTGATCCGGATCGCCGTACTCGTGGCGTGCTTGGCCAGGCCCGAGGCGATCGGGACCAGCTCACCGGTGCTCAACGCCTCGTCGACCTCAGCTTGCTGGTACGACGGCGCCAGGTCGATCTCGTCGGGCCGGACCCACATCTGCACGTAGCGCACGGGCTCGCCCGCGTCGTTCTTCTCCGAGTGCCGGATCCCGCTGCCCGCGCTCATCCGCTGCGCGAGGCCGGGGTACACGATGCCGCTGTGGCCCTCGGAGTCCTGGTGCACGAGCGCGCCGCGCAGGACCCAGGTGACGATCTCCAGGTCCTGGTGCGGGTGCAGGTCGAACCCGGTGCCGGGGGCAACCACTTCGTCGTTGTGCACGAGCAGGGCGCCGAACCCGACGTTCGCCGGGTCGTAGTACGGGCCGAAGGAGAACGAGTGGCGCGACTCCAGCCAGTCCTCGGTGGTCAGGAACCGGTCACCCGCACGGCGTACGTCGATGCTCACACCGACTAGTAATACCCCTTCTCGCCGTCGAGCAGCTCGCGGATGGTGTCGAGGTGGCCGACGTGGCGCGCGGTCTCCTCGATCATGTGCAGCACCATCCAGCGCAGCGTCGCCTGACCGGACTTGAAGTCGGGGTGCCGGCCGGTCTCGTCGAGGGAGTGCGCGGCGATGATCTCGTTCGACCGCTCGCACTGCGCCTCGAACTCGTCCAGCAGCTGCTTCAGCGGCACGGTCGGCATCATGTCGGCGTCCTCGGGCAGCGACTCGTCGAACTGCGGGTTCTCCGCCGACGAGCCGTTCAGGAACAGGACCTCGAACCAGCAGTGCTCGACCCAGCGCAGGTGGTAGACCAGCCCCGCCATCGTCATCGCGGGCGACGTGGGCAGCACCGACCGCAGCTCGTCGGCCTCGGCGAGCCCTTCGCACTTCCACCGCACCAGCGCCCGCTGCTGATCCAGCCACCCGACCAACTGGGTCCGCTCATCAGCAACAAACGGCGGCCGCTCGCGAGAAAACGTCATGGGCGGACCGTACTCGGCGCTCGGTCCGCCCGCGACACAATTAGACGTCAGCGGCCTTGCAGTGACTTGACGTTGTCGCCGAAGGTCCAGTTCTTCGAGCCGTCCCAGTTGATCGACCAGGTCATCAGGCCTTTGAGCTGGCCGTTGAAGCTGTTCCAGGACTGGGAGACCAGGGACGGCGCCATGTAGCCGCCGCCGGCGCCGTTCTGGGCGGGCAGACCGGGCACCTGCTTGTCGTACGGGACGCGGATGGTGACGCCCTGGATGACGAGGCCGTTGTTGAGGCAGGTGGTCTGGGCGACGAAGCCCTGGACGGTGCCGGCGGAGTACGAGTCGCCGGAGCAGCCGTACATGCTGCCGTTGTAGTACTGCATGTTCAGCCACCACAGGCGGCCGTTGTCGGCGTACTTCTTGATAATCGGCAGGTACGAGCCCCAGATCGAGCCGTAGGTGACGCTGCCGCCGGTGACGTATGCCGTCTCGGGCGCCATCGTCAGGCCGAAGTTCGACGGCATCTGGGCCAGCACGCCGTCGATGATCCGGATCAGGTTGGCCTGCGAGGTGGACAGCTGGTTGATGTTGCCGCTGCCGGTCAGGCCGGTCTCGACGTCGATGTCGATCCCGTCGAAGTTGTACTGCTTGAGGATCGGTACGACGGTCGCGACGAACCGGTCGGCGACGGTGGACGAGCTGAGGTCGATCCCCGCGGTCGCGCCGCCGATCGACAGCAGGATGGTCTGGCCCGCCGCCTTCGCCGCGCACATCTCCGCGGGCGTCGCGACCTTCACGGTTGCGTCCATCCCGTCCTCCCACTTGACCGTGCCGTCGGACAGGATCACCGGGAACGCCGCGTTGATCACGTTGTAGCCGTGCTGGCCGATCCGGGCGTCGGTGATCGGCGTCCAGCCGAACGGCGGGTGCACGCCGTTGGCGGCGCCGTCCCAGTTCTCCCAGTAGCCGTGCAGGACCTTGCCGGCCGGGCGGGACTTCACCGCGCAGGTCGCGGAGCCGGGTGGCGGCGTGGTCGGCGGGGTGCTGTCGCAGGCGCCTTGGTCGAGCCAGAGGGAGGGAGCCGCGACCGGGTTCCATCCGGAGCCGGGTGGGGCGGTGTGCGCGGAGCGGGCGGCGTACGAACGGTTCTGGTAGGTCACGGTGGCGCCGGCCGGGTAGCTGACGCCCTCGGCCCAGGCGGCCGCCGTACAGGCTGCTTGGACCGACGACGGGCCGGCCTGAGCCACCAGCCCGGCCGACGCGAGCAGCACCCCGACTGCCATCGCACTCGCGAACACGGTCCCGATCCGTCGGTTCATGGCCGCTCCTCAGTCCAATACGCAGTGACCTTTCGTTTCTTCACCGTAGGCGTTGGGAGAACCGGCGGCTACGACATGTCGGAAAGCCGACAGCTGAGGAGGTGGAATCGGTGATCCGGCCGTTGACGACAGAACGGGACTCCGGCCGCTCGGTGGGCGGTCGGAGTCCCGGTTCGTGGTTCGGGTGCCGGGGGAGGAGGGGCCCCCGGCACCGAGTTCACCCCGTGGGGTTGCCGTTGTCGGAGCCGAGCTTCGCCTTCGCCGTCTGGCCGGTCTGGCCGGAGCGGTTGTAGGTGATCGTCACTTCATCGTCCGGACGGTGCGAACGGACCGCGGCGACCAACGCGTCCCCTGACGCAATCGCCTTGCCGTCGATCGCGGTGACCACGTCACCGCTCTTCAGGCCGGCCTTGTCCGCCGCACCGCCGGACGTCACCTTGCCGAGGGTTGCTCCTTGAGTGAGCCCGCCGGAAGACTGCGCGTTGCCGACCTGCACTCCGAGCCGCGCATGGGTGGCCTTGCCCTTGGCCACCAGCTCGTCGATGATCGGCTTGGCCTGGTCGATCGGGATTGCGAAGCCCAGGCCGATGTTTCCGCCTTCGGATTGTCCCGATCCTCCGGCGGTTTTGATCGCGCTGTTGATTCCGACCACCTGGCCGGCAAGGTCGATCAGGGCGCCGCCGGAGTTTCCCGGATTGATCGCGGCGTCCGTTTGTACTGCGGGAAAGACTGTCGTGCTGTCGTTCTCGCTCTCCCCGCCCGACGTGACCGGGCGGTTGAGCGCCGAGACGATGCCGCTGGTCACGGTGGCGTCGAGGCCGAACGGCGAACCGATCGCGACCACGCCCTGCCCGACGGCCAGGTTGCCGCTCGAACCGAGGGCGGCGGGCGTCAGGTCCTTGGCGTCGGCGCGGATCACCGCGAGATCAGTCAGGGGGTCGGTGCCGACCACGGTCGCGGAGACCGTACGGCCGTCGTTCAGGATCACGCTCAGCTCGCCGCCCTGACCGGCACCCGCCACCACGTGGTTGTTGGTGACGATCAGACCGTCCTTGCTGATCACGATGCCCGAACCCGTACCGCTGCCCTGGTTGGTGGTGAAGGCGATCTTCACCACACTCGGCAGCACCTTGGCCGCGGCCTGCTGCACCGAGCCGTTCGGCGCGGACGCCGGAGCCGCTTGCCCGCCGTTCAGCGGGGCGGTCACCGACGGGGTCGCGCTGGAGTCGTTCGTGGCCGAGTAAACAGCCGCACCACCCACGCCGCCGGCGGTCCCGACCAGCAGTGCGGTCAGCGCCACCAGAGCCAGCCCACGCCGCTTGGGCTTGGGACGCTCCGGCTGGGCCGGCGGCTGGGGGCCGAACGGCGGTGGCCAGTTGGTACCCGGCGACGCCCCCTGATGCGCCCCGGTCGTACCGAACTGACCGCCTTGGTAACGCCCCTGGCCCTGCGGCGCGTACTGCTGTTGCGCGTGCTGGCCGTAGCCGGTCGTCGGCAGCTGCTGAGTACGCTCCTGCGGACTCGAGCCGTACGACGGTGGCGTCCCCTGCGGAGCCTGGTTCCCGTACGTCGAACCCTGGGCCGGGGTGTCGTTCCCGGGCTGGTTCTGCGGCTGGTGCGGCTGGTTCTCGGTCATGGGTCAACCATGGGCGCCGGACCTGAGAGAGCCCTGAAGATCCCGTCAGAGCAGCCAAAGAACTCCGTGAGCTTCCGCTGAGGATTCTGTGACGAAGCTGTGAAGAGAGGGAGTTTCCGGCTGAGGCCCGCGGTGATGCGGCCGGAGAGGTCCTCGGGGGCTGAGGCCGCTCCGGCCGGAAAGAGGAGTAGTACGAGGCCCTCCACTACCCCGGTGGGGTGGTGGGGGTCAGCGGGACTGGGTGGCGGCGTGGGGGAGCCAGAGGGTGAACTGGGCTCCGCCGGTGGGGGCGTTGCGGGCGTAGATCATGCCGCCGTGCTGTTCGGCCGCGTGTTTGACGATGGCCAGGCCGAGGCCGGAGCCGGGGCGGCTGCGGGCTTCGCTGGAGCGGTAGAAGCGGTCGAACACGTGCGGCAGGTCGGCCTCGGCGATGCCGGGGCCGCTGTCGGTGACCGTGAGGACGCCGTCGCGCAGGCGGACGATCACCCGGGACGGCGGCTCGCCGGCGGCGGGGGGAACGTCGGGGGTGCTGTACTTCGCGGCGTTGTCGAGCAGGTTCGTCACCGCGCGACCGAGCAACCGCTCGTCGCCCCACACGGGGAACGGCGCCAGCTGCACGTCCCACTCCAGCCCGGGAGCGCGCCGGCGCACCTTCAGTACGGCGTCCTCGACCACGTTCGCCAGCTCGATCAGCTCGGCGTCGCGGACCTGCGGGGTGTCGCGGGCCAGCTCGGTCAGGTCGCCGATCAGTGTGGTCAGCTCGTCCATCTGAGCGCGGACGTCCTCCAGCAGCTGCTGCCGGTCCTCCGGTCGCAGCCCGCCGCGCTTGTCGGCCTGGGCGAGTAGGTCGAGGTTGGTCCGGATGCTCGTCAACGGTGTCCGTAGCTCGTGTCCGGCGTCGCCGACGAGTCTGCGCTGGCGGTCCTGAGAGCGCGCCAGGGCCTGCAGCATCGCGTTGAACGCCTGGGCGAGCCGGGAGATCTCGTCCGAACCTGTCACCGGGATCGGCCGCAGCTCTTCCGTCCGGGCGACGTGCTCGGCGGCGCCTGTCAACCGGGTCAGCGGCCTGAGGCCTGACTGGGCGATCGCGTTCCCGGCGAGCGCCGCGCCGATCACGCCGACCAGGCCGAACGCCCAGAGCACGATCCCGAGGTTGTGCAGGGTCCGGTCGATCGGATCGAGCGACTGTGCCACGACCAACGCGGCCGGCTGCGTCTGCCCGTCCTCGGGATCGCAGCTGTTCGCGACGTACGGGCAGAACCGGGCCGGGACGGCGACGACCCGGAAGTGCTCGCCGTTGCGCGTGCCGAAGGTCCGCACGCTGGCCTCGTCGGACGGGTTCCGCGCGATGTCCAGCTCGGCGGGGCCCATCGGCGGTAGGTAGCTGTTGGTCGCGCCGATGGGCTGACCGGTGGTGAGGTAGACGCCGAGCCGGAGGTCGCTGAGGCCGAAGGCGTCGGTCGGGATCTGCACCAGGTTTTTCTGGCTGGTCAAGACGCCGTTCTTGGCGGCCTGCGAGGCGCGGTCCACCAGGCTGTTGTCGAGGTTCTGGTACATCTGCTGGCGCACGGTCACGTACGCCGAGACGCTGACCAGCGCGACGGCGAAGCCCACGGCCACGGCCGCCAGCAGGGTGACCCGGGCGTGCAGACTCAGCCGGTGCAGCTTCTCCTGCCACCAGCTCTGCGTCCGGGCAGCGGTCGCCGCCATCCGATTCCCGTTGCCGTTCAGCCAAGCCTTCGGGGTGTTGGCAGCGGAATCGCCCTGGTCGGTCCGACCCATGCCGGCAGCGGGGGTGATTCCGCCGGCGCCTATCGGGCCCTGGGCCCCAGGGCCACCCGTACCGCCTCCGCCGGGTGCGTTCCCGCTGCTCGGTGACGCAGGCCTGGGGGTTGGAGTCGGGGGAATCCGCCCGCTGCCGCCGTACTTCGGGAAGTCCGGGGGTTGCGAACTCACGGTGGGGTGTCCCTGAGGACGTAGCCGATGCCGCGGACGGTGTGGATCAGGCGGGGCAGGCCGTTGACCTCGGTCTTGCGGCGGAGGTACCCGACGTAGACCTCGAGGGAGTTGGCGGTGGTCGGGAAGTCGTAGCCCCAGACGGCGTCCAGGATGACGGCGCGCTCGAGCACGCGGCGCGGGTTGCGGATCAGCAGCTCCAGCAGCGAGAACTCGGTCCGGGTCAGCTGGATCGCGACGTCGCCGCGGTGCACCTCGTGCGCGTCCACGTCGACCACGAGGTCGGCGTACTGCAACACTTCGCCGCGCGGGCCGCCCTCGCCGGGCGTCGCGCTGCGGCGCAGCAAGGCGCGCAGGCGCGCGAGCAGTTCCTCCAGCGCGAACGGCTTGGTCAGGTAGTCGTCGCCGCCGGCGTCGAGGCCGTCGACCCGGTCGGCCACCGCGTCCCGCGCGGTCAGCACCAGGATCGGCACGTTGTTGCCCGCGGCCCGCAGCGCCTTGGTCGTCTCCAGCCCGTCCAGGCGCGGCATCATCACGTCCATCACGACCACGTCGGGCTCGACGTTGCCGATCACCGCGAGCGCCTCGGCGCCGTCGGAGGCCGTCACCACCTCGAAGTCGTTGAACTCCAGCGAACGGCGCAGCGAGTCCCGGACCGCCCGGTCGTCGTCCACCACCAGTACCCGCATCCGCCGCTCCCCGCTCGTGACCGGCGCACCGCCGGCCGGACCTGGACGGCGATCCGGTCTGCTCCTGATCACCGCCTTACGAGCCTAGGTGGTCTGTTTGAGAATCCGCTGAGAACCCGCTGATCAGTGCCGAAGGACCCGACGGCCGGTGACCCGGCCACCGCCTACGATAGTGGACTAGACAGGAACCATTCATTTGCAGCACGGGCGCCCGGCCGGGCGTCCCGATCCTTTGGGAGATGTGTCGATGAAGAACCCCGTTCGTCTGCTGACCGCCGCCACGATGCTGGGGGCCTTGGCCCTCGCGCCGCTCACCGCGGCCGCGACCCCGGCGGCGACCCGGACCTCCGCGGCGGTCCAGACACCGGCGGACGTGTTCCAGCACCAGGCCGGTCCGTACGGCGATCTGAACGCCTGCATCGCCGGCCGGCAGATCATGTTGTGGGCCAAGCCCGCGTACAAGGTCGGCAACTGCATCATCCTGTCCGACGGCCGCATCTACTTCGGGTACGACGACTGATCACTGGTCGGGCGGTCGATTTCGGCCGCCCGACCGGCTCCGCAGCATCAAGCCCTGAAGGCCGGTACGACGTCCTCCGCGAACCGTTGCAGTGGTTCGTGGTCGTAGGCGACGCCCGGGATGTAGGCGATCACGTACTCGATCCCGATCTCGGCCAGCTGTTCCAGCTGGATCCGCACTTGCTCGGCCGTCACGAGCTCGGCCCGCAGGCCCTCCAGTCCACCGCCGGCGCCGATCTCGCCGAACTCCTGCAGCGTGTAGCGGCCCCGGGCCTTCGCCGTCGCGGTCACCGGGTCGGCGCCGGTCTCGACGGGGAACACGTTGATGCTCGTGGATTTCACGATCGTGCCGTAGTCGCGGCCGACCGCGTCGCAGTGCCGGCGCAGGACGGCGAGCTTGCGCTTGATCGTGTCGACGACGCCGGTCCCGAAGTTGCAGGCGTCGGCGTACTGCGCGACGAGTTTGAGCGTGATCTTCTCGCCACCGCCGCCGATCCACAGCGGCGGCTTGCGGCGCGGTTCGACGAAGGGCTTGTCGGCCGAGTGGTACTTGCCGTGGAAGACGACGTCCTCCTCGGTCCACAGCCGGTGGATCAGTTCGACGGACTCGCTGAACGAGCCCATCCGGTCCTTGAGGCCGGTCCAGGGATACCCGTACGCCGTCCACTCGTGCTCCGACCAGCCGGCCCCGATCCCGGCGTACAGGCGGCCGTGGCTGGCGACGTCGACGGTCGCGGCCATCTTCGCGTAGAGGGCGGGGTTGCGGTATCCGTTGCAGCCGACCATCTGGCCGAGCTTCACCCGGTGCGTGTCGCGGGCCAGGGCGGCGGTGGTCGTCCAGGCCTCGAAGACGGTCTCGCGGACCGGTTCGGGCACGGTGTGGAAGTGGTCGAACAGCCAGATCGAGTCCCACGGGCCGGCGTCGGCCGTGCGGGCGACGGCGGTCATCGCCTCCCACTGCTCGACCGGGTCGTCGATCTCGACGAGGTCCATCCGCCAGCCCTGCGGGACGAAGAGTCCGAACTTCATCGGGCCATCTCCTTCACTCGGGCAACGGCGACCCTGCGTCGGGAGACCGCGACGCCGGCCAGGCAGAGCGCGCCGCCCGCGATCGCCAAGCCGGCCGGGGTTTCGGCGAGGAAGAGCCAGCCGAGGCCGATGGCAACGACCGGTACGGCGTACACGGTGACGCCCATCCGGCCCGCGGTCGAGCGGCGCAACGCGAAGGCCCAGGTGGTGAAGCCGAGCGCGGTCGGGAAGGCGCCGAGGTAGACGACCCACCAGATCGTCCCGGCGCTCGCGATCCGGAGCTCGTCGATCAGGGTAGGGGTGAACGGCAGGCAGACGACCGCGCCGATCGTGCAGGCGATCCAGGTGACCTGGGCCGCGGGGAGCCGGCCGAGCAGGGGTTTCTGGGTGACCACGCCGACGGCGTACGAGATGGCGGCGGTGACGCAGAGGACGACGCCCCAGGTCTCCGCGCGGCCGGTGGAGGTCGACGTACCGATCACCACGACGCCGGCGAACGCGACCAGGCTGCCGATCACCAGCGGCCGGGGGAAGCCTTCGCCGAGGGTGAGCCCGGCCAGCAGCGCGATCAGCAGCGGCGCGATGTGGACGAGCATCGCCGCGGTGCCGGCGTCGAGGCGGCGTTCGGCCTCGTTCAGGGTGAGGTTGTAGACGCCGAACCAGAGCAGTCCGCAGGCCAGCAGCAGCGGCCAGTCGCGGCGGGCCGGGCGTTGCCAGCGGCGGTCGCGCGGCTGGAGGAGGAGGAAGGCGCCGAGCAGGACGCTGCCGATCACGAGGCGGGCGAGGGACAGCGGGCCGGCCGAGAACTCCGTGCCGGTATGGCGGATGGCGACGAAGGAGGAGGCCCAGAGCAGCACGGTGACGGCGGCGGCGGTCGGGGCGAGCAGGTTCTTCACGGGGTCAACGTTAGAAAGAACCAGCGGGCAACGACATGGTGTTTTGAAGGTGATTTGCGGTTCGTACTTGCAAGAACGGAGGTGGATGGCGAGTTAGACTTGCTGGGTGATGGATGAACTCAATGAGCGGTTGCTGACCGAGTTGGCGGCGGATCCTCGGCTGCGGACGACCGAGCTCGCGCGCCGGCTCGGGGTCTCGGCGCCGACCGTGCGCGAGCGGGTCACGCGGCTGGAGGAGTCGGGGGTGATCCGCGGCTACCGGCTCGACCTCGACCCGGCGGCGCTCGGCCTGCCCGTCGCCGCCTGGGTGCGGCTCAAGCCCGGTCCGGGGCAGATTCCGCGGATCATCGAGCTGGCCCGGGCGACTCCCGAGGTGGTCGAGTGCCACCGGATCTCCGGCGAGGACTGCTTCCTGATCCGGGTCCAGGTCCCCGCGATCGACGCGCTGGAAGACCTGCTGGACAAGCTGAACGTGCACGGCTCGACGAACAGTTCGTTCGTCGTCTCAACTCCCGTCCCGCCGCGCGCGGTCCCGCTGCGCTGACCCGGCGTACTTGCGGGCCACCGTCGCGAAGGCCTCCTTCGGCTCGCGGCGCTCGAGGTCGTGGGCCGGGATCTTCACCACGCCGAACCCGGCCATGTCGAGGTCGAACAGCGGGTCGGACCAGTGCGGGAAGTCCTGCATCGCGTAGGTGAAGACGAAGCACCCGTGCACGCGGCGGGCGTCGTACAGGTCGATCAGTTCGCCCAGGTACGCCGCCTGGGTCGCCTCGTCGCGCTGGTACCCCTCCTTGACCCGCGGGGGCGAGGCGAACCAGTTGACGATCAGGAACGACCCGGGCCCGCGCCGGTCCGCCCCGACGAACGAGCCGCAGCCGAACTCCGTGATCACCACCGGCTTGCTCGACTCCGCGACCAGCGCGTCCAGCTGTCGCTCGTACGCCGCGGGGTCGGTCCCGAAGCGGTACAGGTTGACGCCGACCAGGTCGAAGCCGGACCAGTCGACCTGCTCCCAGTAGCCGGCCGCGTAGCTGACCGGTCCGTCGAACGACTCCCGCGCGGTCGCCAGCGCCGCCTTCAGCAGTACGCCGAGCTTGCGCGTGATCCGGCGGTCGAAGAAGCGCCGCCAGCGCACGAGCACCTGGATCCGCAGCCAGATCTTCGGCCCCGGGATCATCCCCGGCGAGCTCAGCGAGAACTCGCTGCCGACCAGCAATGTCACCTGGCCCGGATGCCGCTGCCGCAGCTGCTCGGCCATCGCCGCGGTCGTCGCCAGGTGCGCCAGGATCTCCCGGTGCGGCCGGTCCTCCAGGTACGGGCGGATCCAGACGTCCAGCCCGAGCTGCAGCGCGTACTCCGCGGCCGCGCGGTGCCGCTCGGAGTCCGACTCGATCAGCATCACCGTGTCGCAGTGCAGGTCCTCGGCGATCGCACGCAGATCCCGCCGTACGGCGTCCGGATCGGCCGCGGGAACGTACGAGATACCACGCAGCTGCAGACTCATCTCCGCAGTCTTGTCGCCGCCCCGGCCCGGCGAAAGACCAGTGGCGGCTTCCGAGACCTAAGTCGGACCGGCCGGGTACTTCGGTCGGGCCCGTGTCCGCCTGGTGGGCCCCGACCAGCGTTGGAAGTGGTCTGCCTCACTACGCTGGGAGCGACTTCAGCGACCTTCGGAAGGACCCGACCCATGGCTGCCGACAAGCCTGTCCGCAGAGTTGCCCTTCTCACCGCGGGTGGGCTCGCGCCCTGCCTGTCGTCCGCCGTCGGCGGACTGATCCAGCGCTACACCGCCGTGGCGCCGGACGTGGAGATCATCGGATACCTGAACGGGTACCACGGCCTGCTGAGCGGCCGGTACGTCGACGTGACGCCCGAGGTGCGGGCCCAGGCCGGTCTGCTGCACAAGTTCGGCGGCAGCCCGATCGGCAACAGCCGGGTCAAGCTGACCAACACCGCCGACCTGGTCAAGCGCGGCCTGATCGCCGACGGCCAGAACGCCCTCCAGGTGGCGGCCGAGCGACTCGTCGCCGACGGCGTCGACGTGCTGCACACGATCGGCGGCGACGACACCAACACCACCGCCGCCGACCTTGCGGCGTACCTGCACGAGCACGACTACGACCTGACCGTGGTCGGCCTGCCGAAGACGATCGACAACGACGTGGTGCCGATCCGGCAGAGCCTCGGTGCCTGGACCGCCGCCGAGCAGGGCGCGCTGTTCGCCCGCAACGTGATCGCCGAGCACAGTTCGAACCCGCGGATGCTCGTCGTGCACGAGGTGATGGGCCGCAACTGTGGCTGGCTGACCGCCGCCACCGCGCTGGCCTACCGCGAGTGGGTCAAGGACCAGGAGTGGAACCCGGGCATCGGCCTGACGTCCGGCGGCTGGGACGTGCACGCCGTGTACGTGCCGGAGGCAACGATCGACCTGGACGCCGAGGCCGAGCGCCTGAAGGCGGTCATGGACGAGAACGACTGCGTCAACATCTTCCTGTCCGAGGGCGCCGGCGTCCCGGCGATCGTGGCCGAGCTGGAGGCCCGCGGCGAGGAGGTCGGCCGGGACCCGTTCGGGCACGTGAAGCTGGACACGATCAACCCGGGGGCCTGGTTCGCCAAGCAGTTCGCCGAGCGGATCGGCGCCGAGAAGACGATGGTGCAGAAGAGCGGGTACTTCAGCCGCTCGGCCGCCGCCAACGACAAGGACCTGGCGCTGATCAAGGAGTGCACCGACTACGCCGTGGACGCGGCGCTGCGGGGCGAGTCCGGGGTCGTCGGCCACGACGAGGAGCGCGGCGACGAGCTGCGCGCGATCGAGTTCCCGCGGATCGCCGGCGGCAAGGAGTTCGACGCGGGCGTGGAGTGGTTCACCGCGCTGAAGGCGGAGATCGGCCAGCCGTAAGGCGTTATCGGGAGAGCCGCGCGACCCAGGTGTCCGCGGCTTTCTCGATCTGGTCGAGCACGTCGTCGAAGCCTTCGTCCTCGCCGTAGTACGGGTCCGGTACGTCGACGTCCGCGAACAGCTCGACCGTCACGACCTCGTCGCCGAGGCGGCGGTTCAGCGCGGACAGGTGACCCGAGTCCATCGCCAGCACCAGGTCGCGCTCGGCGAACCAGCAGCTGCGGAACTCCTGCGCCCGGTGCGCGCTCCCGTCGTACCCGCGTCGGGCCAGCGCGGCGGCGGCGCGGGAGTCCATCGGGTCGCCGATGTGCCAGCCGCTCGTCCCCGAGCTGGTCACCACGACGTCGGTCAGGCCGGCCTCGGCCAGCTTGGCGCGCAGGACGATCTCGCCGACCGGCGAGCGGCAGATGTTGCCCGTACAGACCACCTCGACGCGCCTCACCGCGGGACTCATCTCAGCGGATCTCGGCCTTGTCCGGGAGGACGGCGTTCAGCAGGACGCCGACCAGGGTGATCACCAGCGAGCCGAGCAGCGCCGCGACGAACCCGTCGACGTGGAACTGGACGTCCAGCTTGCCGGTGATCCAGGAGGTCAGCAGCAGCATCAGGGCGTTGATCACGAAGATCAGCAGGCCCAGCGTCAGGATGATGAACGGCAGCGAGAGCAGCTTGGCGATCGGCTTCACGACCGCGTTCACGATGCCGAAGATGGCCGCGACGATCAGCAGCGTGAGCACCCGCTTTCCGGTGGTCGCCCCCTCCAGCGTGATCCCCCCGACGACCCAGCTCGCCACCGCCAGCGCCACGGCGTTCGCCAGCAACTTGATGATCAGGTTCTTCATACCCCGATCCTCCCATCTCCGGTGCCGCGACGGCCGACCGGTGACCCTGAGGCGTCCCGAGTCTTGACAGGCTAATGACCAAGTGATCAGATCATTTTCTACGTGTGGTCAATCCCTGCCGAAGAGGATGATGGTGAAGGACAACAAGTCACACCGCCGCTGGATCGCCGCCGCCACCACCCTGGCCGCCGCGGTCGCCGCCACGAGCCTGTCGCCCGCCGCCGCCGAAACCGGCCCTCCGCCCGTCATCGGCAACCTCCGGGCCCCGGCGACCACCACCGCGCCGGCCCACGCGTTCGCCGCGCAGACCGGGTCGCGGAGCTGCGCCACTGTACGGACGAACTGGAAAGCGACCGCGCGGCCGCACGCCGCTCCCGAGGCCCTGTTCAACGCCTACAGCGACACCGGCAAGGGCTGGACGGGCGCCGACAGCACGTACTCGGTCCGCCTGCCCGGCGGCCGGACGGCCTGGATCTTCTCCGACACCTTCCTCGGCCCGGTCAACCCGGACGGCAGCCGTCCCACCACGACGCCGTTCATCAACAACTCCTTCATGGTCCAGCGGGGCAACTCCCTGAAGACCGTCACCGGCGGTACGGCGAACGACCCGACCGCGCTGGTCCCTCCGCCCGCGAACGGCTGGTACTGGTTCGGCGCCGCGGGGACGAGCAAGGCCGGCCGGAACCTCGACGTCGTCGCGCTGCGGTTCGAGCGGACCGGGACGGGCCAGTGGGACTGGCGCTGGGCGAGCAACTCGCTGGCCCGGTTCGACAGCAAGACGCTGAAGCTGCAGAAGCTCGTCCCGCTGCCGTCGGCGGCCAACGTCCAGTGGTCCGCGTGGCTGCTCCGGGACCGTGGGTACACCTACGTGTACGGCGTGGAGGACCTGGGCGCGTCGAAGTACGAGCACGTCGCGCGAGTCCGCGGCGACGACCTGGCCGCGGCGCCCTGGCAGTACTGGACGGGCAGTGGCTGGTCGGCGGACGAGACCGCCTCGGCACGGGTGCTCGAGGGCGTCGCCAACGAGCACAGCGTCACCCGCTGGGGTGACGGCTACCTGCTGGTCACGCACGACACCACCGAGCTGTTCAGCGATCGCGTCGTCGGCTACTTCTCCTGCTCGCCGACCGGCCCGTTCGTCAACCAGGTCGAGCTGTACCGGACGCCGGAGACCGGCGCGTCGGGCAGCTACGGCGACGCGGACATCATCACCTACAACTCCCACGAGCACCCCGACCTGCGCCGCGGCAACACCCTGCTGGTCAGCCACAACGTCAACAGCCTCGACGCCAACAACGACCTGTACGCCGACGTGAGCATCTACCGGCCCAGGTTCACCGGCGTCACCCTCACCCGGGACAGCGGCCCGTGAGCACGCCAGGCGTCGTACGACGTACGCTGCTCGACGATCTGGCCGCGTCGATGCTGGCGCTGATCGCCGATCGCAAGCTGGCCGCCGGCGACCAGTTCGAGTCGGTCCGGTCCCTGGCGGACCGGTTCAAGGTCGCGGTGCCGACCGTCCGCGAGACGCTGCGCCGGCTCGAGGCGACCGGCGCGGTCGAGCTCCGGCACGGCTCCGGCGTGTACGTCGGGCCGCACATCGGCCGGCTCGTGCTGGCCAACCCGCTGGCCCCGACCCCGTCGGCCGACCGGCTGGTCGAGCTGCTCCAGGCCAGGGCCCTGATCGAGCCGCCCGTCGCGGCGCTGGCCGCCCAGGTCCGCGGCGCCGAGGCGCTCGACCGGATGGCGACCGATCTGGCCGCGGCCGCGGAGCTGATCGCCGTCGGCGACCACGCCCGGCTGGCCGAGGTGAACATGGACTTCCACCGCAACCTCGCGCAGGCGTCGGGCAACGCGACGCTGGCCGAGGTGGTCGAGTCCGTCACCGTCGTCAACGTCCGTGAGCAGCTCGAGATCCTGCACATCCACGGCGACCGGCAGACCGACCTGGTCGAGCACCAGGCCATTCTCGCCGCCGTCCGGGCCGGCGACGTCGCGCTGGCCGAACGGCTCACCCGTGAACACCTGGGCGGCGTGCTCGCCGTCATCAACGAACGCGTCCAGCACCCCTGAGAGAGGTCGACCCATGTCACGCTTCGCCAATCGCCGCACCGCGCTCACCGCACTCGCGGTGGCCGGCGCGCTCGCCCTGTCCGCCTGCGGCGGTGGTGGTTCCCCGGCCGCGAAGGGCGAGGACAAGCCCGTCGACTCGCTGAAGTTCTACAACGACAAGGGCGGCTGGAAGGACGCCTTCGTCCAGGTCGGCGCCGCGAGCAAGAAGGACGCCGGGGTCGGCATCGAGCCGGTCGGGTACTCCGACTCCAACGCCTACACCGCGTTCATCAGGTCGTCGTTCCGGACCAAGGAGAAGGCGGACCTGTTCACCTGGCACACCGGCAAGGAGCTGGAGGACCTGGTCGACCAGAACCTGGTCGCCGAGACCACCGACCAGTGGACCAAGGCGGTTGCTGATGGCAACATCCCGGCGGCGCTCAAGCCGTACTTCACCTACGACGACAAGCAGTACTGCGTCCCCCTGAACGCCGGCTACTGGGTGATGTACTACAACAAGGCCGTCTTCAAGAAGGCCGGGATCACCGCGACGCCGAAGACCTGGCCGGAGCTGCTCGCCGTCGCCGACAAGGTGAAGGCGGCCGGGGTGAAGCCGTTCTACCAGACCAACATCCTGTTCAGCTTCGTCTGGTTCGAGACGCTGCTGGCCGGTAAGGACCCGGACCTGTACGACGCGCTCGCGACCGGCAAGGCCAAGTACACCGACCCGGGCGTGGTCGAGGTGATGAACGACTGGAAGAAGATGATCGAGGCCGGCCTGTTCAGCGACCCGGGGTCGAAGACCGAGCCGCAGAGCCAGCTGAAGAACGGCGACGTCGGCATGATCAACTTCGGCACCTGGTTCAGCGGCTCGCTGAACACGCTGAAGATGAAGGCCGGCACCGACTACGACTTCTTCGTCATCCCGAACGTGAACGCCGCGCTGCCGAAGACCTCGATGATCTTCGAGACCGGCCCGGTCTGCTCGGCCGCCAAGGGCGAGCACAGCTCGACGGTGACCAAGTGGAACGACTGGTGGGTCAGCCCGCAGGCGCAGACGGCCTGGGCGAACGCCCGTGGCGACCTGTCCTTCAACCCGAAGGCCGAGGTCAAGGACCCGAGCCTGGCGAGCCTGAACAAGGACGTCGGCGGCGAGGGCTACCGGCTGATCAACCGCTGGTTCGAGGCGACGCCGGTCCCGGTCGCGACCAAGGCGCTGGAAGTGTTCGGAGCGTTCGTCACCAAGCCGGGTGACCCGATGCCGGGCCTGCAGAAGATCCAGGCCGAGGCGGACGAGTACTGGGCCAAGCAGAAGTGAGCTCGGCTGTCCGCGACGCCCGTACTGGTGGTCGGGCAGCGCCCCTGTTCGGACTGCCGGCCGTCGGCGTCGTCGCGCTGCTGCTGTACGTGCCGTTCCTCTGGACGACGTACGTCAGCTTCACCGACTACGACGGACTCGAGTCACCGGTGTGGTCCGGACTGACCAACTACAAGGCGATGTTCAGCGACCCCGACCTGATCGGGGCGCTGACCAACACGCTGCTGTGGGTGGTCGGGATGGTCACGCTGCCGGTCGCGCTCGGCCTGGTGATCGCGGTGCTGACGTACGGGCACCGCTGGGGCACCTGGCTGCGGCTGCCGTTCCTGCTGCCGTACGCGATCTCCGGTGTGGCGGTCGGCGTCATCTGGGGCTTCGTGCTGCAGCCGGACGGCGCGCTCGGGCAGGCGCTCGGCTTCTTCGGGCTGCCCGGCGCGAGTACGGGCTGGTTGCAGGCCGGTCCGGGCAACACGCTGATGATGATCGTGGCGGTCACCTGGCAGGCGGCCGGCGTGAACGCGCTGCTGTTCGTGGTCGGCCTGCAGTCCATCCCGGCCGAGCCGCTGGAGGCCGCCCGGCTCGACGGCGCCGAGGGGTTCCGGTTGTTCGCCCACCACCTGTGGCCGCAGCTGCGGCCGATCACCACCGTCGTGATCGGGCTGTCCATCGTCGGCAGCCTGAAGACCTTCGACGTGGTCTGGGTGATGACGCAGGGCGGACCCGGTACGTCGTCGGAGACGCTCGCGCTGTCGATGTACAAGGAGACCTTCGTGCTCAACGACTACGGCCAGGGCGCGGCGATCGCGCTGTTCCTCAGCCTGGTCACCTTCGCCGCGTCGGTGCTCTACCTGCGCTATCAGCTCGCGGACGGGGACTCACGATGAAGAACACCTCCTCGGGCTCGGTCCGCACGGTGCTGCTCGCCGTCCTCGGGCTGATCTGGCTGCTGCCGGTCTACCTGCTGGTCGTGAACGCGGCCAAACCGGTCGACGGGTACAACGCCGCCACCGTCTGGAAGCCGGACGGGTTCTCGCTGTTCGCGAACTTCGCCGACGCCTGGGACAAGGCCGCGCTCGGTGGCACGGTGCTGGCGACCACGCTCTACAGCGTCGTAGCGCCGGTGCTCGCCGTCCTGATCGGCGCGGCCGCCGGGTACGCGATCGTCGTCCTGCGGCTCCGGCGCGGGTTCCTGTGGTTCGTGTTCATCTTCGGCGGCACGATCTTCCCGCTGCAGATGGTGCTGATGCCGCTGTTCTCCGGCTACGCCAGCTCCGGCCTGTACGACACCAGGCTCGGCATGGTCGTCGTCTACACCGCGATCAGCGTGCCGTTCTCGGCCTTCGTGATGCGCAACTTCTTCACCGGGATCGCGCGCAGCGTGTTCGAGGCCGCGATCGTCGACGGCGGCAGCCTGTTCCGGATCTTCCGCAGCATCTACCTGCCGATGGCCGGCAGCGCGCTGGCCGCGATCTTCATCCTGCAGGCGACGTTCGTCTGGAACGACCTGCTGCTCGGCCTGACGCTGAGCCAGTCCGACTCGGTCCGGCCGATCATGCCGGCCCTGACCGGCCTGCAGAGCACGTACGGCGGCGCCGCGCTGCCCACCGTGCTGGCCGGCGGCCTGCTGGTGTCGCTGCCGACGGTCGTGCTCTTCCTGGCCGCCCAACGCTTCTTCTCCCGGGGCCTGGCCCTCGGGCAGTTCTGATCTCGGAGGATCTCCATGTCACAGGAACCGCTTCGCACCGTCGTGGTCACCGGTGGTGCCGCCGGGATCGGCCGGGGCGCGGTCGAGCGCTTCGTCCAGGCCGGGGCCCGGGTCTTCGCCCTGGACCGGGACGCCGATGCCCTGGCGGCGCTGGCGACCGAGCTCGGTGGGCAGGTTGTCCCACTGGTCGTCGACGTGGGGGACCGCGACGCGCTCGCGGGCGCAGCGCGGCAGGTCGCGGCGGCGCTCGGCGACGACAGCCTGTCCGCGCTCGTCTGCGCGGCCGGCGTCCAGCGCTACGGCACCGTCACGGACACGTCGTACCAGGTGTACGACGAGGTGATGGCGGTCAACGTCGGCGGGGTCTTCTTCGCCTGCCAGGCGTTCGTCCCGTTGCTGTCCCGCGGCGGCAGTGTCGTCGTCGTCGCCTCCGTCCAGGCGTACGCCGCGCAGCACGGCGTCGCGGCGTACGCGATGGGCAAGGGCGCCCTGCTCTCGCTGGTCCGGGCGATGGCCGTGGACCACGCGGCCGACGGCATCCGGGTCAACGCGGTCTGCCCGGGCTCGGTGGACACCCCGATGCTGCGGACCTCGGCCGCGGAGTTCGGCGGCGGCCGGTCGACCGACGAGGTCGTTGCCGAGTGGGGCCGCTCGCACCCGCTCGGCCGGGTGGCGACGCCGCAGGAAGTTGCCGACGTCATCCATTTCCTGACCTCCCCGCCGGCGGCGTTCGTGACCGGGGCCGACGTGAAGGTCGACGGCGGGCTGACCGCCGGGCTGGCCGTCGTACTGCCGGAGGAGGCCAAGTGAGCGGGCTGAAGATCGTCGACGTCCGGGCGACCACGGTGACGGTGCCGCTGGAGGCGCCGTTGCGGCACAGCAACGGCGCGCACTGGGGACGGTTCGTCCGCACGGTGGTCGAGGTCGAGGCCGACAACGGCCTGATCGGCCTCGGCGAGATGGGCGGCGGCGGCCAGAGCGCCGAGGCCGCGGTCGCCGGGCTGAAGCCGTACCTGCTCGGGCACGACCCGGCGCGCACCGAGGCGTTGCGCTGGATGCTGGCGAACCCGACCGCGAGCCTCTACAACAACCGCACCCAGCTGCTCGCCGCGATCGAGTTCGCCTGCCTCGACCTGCAGGGCCGCGCGCTCGGCGTACCGGTGCACGAGCTGCTCGGCGGCAAGGTCCGGGACCGGGTGCCGTTCGCCAGCTACCTGTTCTTCCGGCACCCGGCCGAGGACGGCAGCGGCGAGATCAGGACGCCCGAGCAGCTGGTGGAGCACGCCCGGGCGCTGGTCGACGAGCACGGGTTCGGCGTGCACAAGCTGAAGGGTGGCGTCTTCCCGCCGGACTACGAACGCGACTGTTTCCGGGCGCTGGCCGAGGCGTTCCCCGGGCACCGCGTCCGGTTCGACCCGAACGGCGCCTTCAGCGTCGAGGAGGCGATCCGCTTCGCCCGCGGGATCGAGGACCTCGACAACGACTACCTGGAGGACCCGACCTGGGGCATGAACGGGATGCGCCGGGTCCGCGACAAGACGCCGATCCCGCTGGCCACCAACACCGTGGTGGTGAACTTCGAGCAGCTCGCCGCGAACGTCCGCGACCCCGCGGTCGACGTGATCCTGCTCGACACCACCTTTTGGGGCGGCATCCGCCCGTGCGTGAAGGCCGCCGGCGTCTGCGAGACCTTCCAGCTCGGCGTGGCCGTGCACTCCTCGGGCGAGCTGGGGATCCAACTGTCCACCATGCTGCAGCTCGGCGCCGTCGTACCGAACCTGGCTTTCGCCGCCGACGCGCACTACCACCACCTGCGGGACGATGTCATTGCCGGAGGCAAGCTTCCGTACGTCGACGGCGCGATCGCCGTACCGGACGGCCCGGGTCTGGGCGTCGAGCTCGACCGGGACAAGCTCGCCGAGTACGCCGAGCTGTTCCGCGAGCTCGGCCCCTACCCGTACGACCGCGACCCGGCCCGCCCGGACTGGTACCCCCTGCTCCCGAACACCGATTGGGCTCCCGTATGACCATCCCGCGCTCCGTCGATCTCTCCAGCGACGTCCTCACCCACACCTACGACGACATGTTCAACCCGCCCGGGCTGACCAACTTCCTCGGCACGGCACAGGTCGACCTGGACGTGTTCGCCGTGCGGAGTGTGAACTTCCCGCCGTACTCGCACGGCGACTGCATCACCGGCCAGCTGTACGTCGACGGCCGGCTGGCCCGCTCGTACGGCGGTGAGGTCGAGGTCGTCTGGCAGCCGGACCGTGTGGTCCGCTCGACGACGGTCGATGCGCTGTCGCTGCGGACTACGACGGCGTGTGCGCCGGGACGCCCGGCGGTCGTCGTACAGCTGGAGGTCGAGGGGACGCCCGGCCGTGAGGTGCGGATCGGGTTGGCGCTGGCCAGTACGGCGACCCGCTCGCCCACCGGCTGGCTGCGACCAGAGCCGCCGTCGGAGCCGAACAATCTCGCCGCGGCCGACGGGCGCGTCGCCCTGGTGGGGACCGGTGAGTCGGCGTCCGCGGTGAGCCTGCAGGGGCTCGACGGACCGGGGGAGGTCCGTGGGCAGTCTCTCGTCGAGACGACGCTCACGCTCGATGCTTCGGGGCGGGCTCGGCTCGGGTACGTCCACGTCCTCGCCGGGACGCTGGAGGAGGCGGGCGAGCACTACGACGCCTGCGTGGCCGACGTACCCGGTGTCCTGGTGGCAGCCGAGCAGCTGTGGGACCAGGCGCTGGCTGACGCGTTCGACCCGGACGGTGATGGGTTCAGCGGGTCGCTGCCGGTGCTGGAGACGTCCAACGAGGCGCTGCGCAAGCTGTACTGGTGGGGCGTGCTCGGGGTGATCTGGTTCCGGCGGGACAACCCGGCGAGCGTGTTGGGCCGGACCTACGACACGTTGATGCCGCGGTACTGGCAGACCACGACGTTCATCTGGGACTACAGCCTCTCCTCGCTGACCCACGCGCTGCTCGACCCCGCGCCGATGCGGCGCCACATCGAGCACTGGATCGACCTCGACACCCACGCGCACTTCGGGACCGAGTGGCTCACCGGCGGACCGGTCGGCTACTGGTACTCGGTCAACGACTTCGCGATGACGCGGCTGGTACGGGACTACGTCAGGTTCACCGGGGACGGCGACTTCCTCGCGGCACCGGTCGGCCGGGAGACCGCGCGCAAGCCCGTCGCGGAGCACCTGCACGACTGGGCGACGGCGTGGCGCGGGCTGCGCAAGGACCACGCGCTCGCGGACTACGGCGGCATCGACAACCTGATGGAGTGCGTCAGCAGCTACGTCCACGAGGTGGCCAGCTTCAACGCGGCGAACGTCTGGTGCCTGCGGGTGGCTGCTGAGGTCGTCGAGCGCGGCGGTGACGTCGACCGGGCCGAACTGCTGCGCAAGGAGGCGGACGAGCAGGCCGGTCACGTCAACGAGCTGTACATCGAGGGCGCCGGCTTCTGGCACGCCCGCCAGCCGGACGGGACGCTGTTCCCGGTGCGGCACTGCTACGACTTCAACATCGTCGGTACGACGATGGCGGACGACCTGTCCGAGACGCAGCGCGCCGAGATGGTCGAGTTCTTCCAGCGGGAGCTGCAGACGCCGACCTGGATGCGGGCGCTGTCGCCGTACGACGCGGACGCCGCGTTCAGCCTGCGGCCCGACCACCAGTGGAACGGCGCGTACCCGGCGTGGCCCGCGGACGCCGGGCGGGCGCTGTTCGCCCTGGGCCGCGGTGACGTCGCACTGGACTGGCTACCGGGTCTGGCGAAGACGGCGAACCAGGGACCGTGCGGCCAGGCCCACTTCGTCGAGGAGGCTGTCCCGGCGATGGCCGGCGGAGCCCGGAAGTCGCCGCCGCAGTTCCCGTACCTGATCGACTGGTCCTGCTCGTCGTCCGGCTCCTGGGTGAGCCTGATCCTCGAGGGCGTGTTCGGTCTGCAGGTCGGCCTCGACGGCACTGTCGCCGCGAACCCCCAGCTGAGCACGCTCGACCCCGACGCTCGCCTGCTGGGCCTGCGCATCGGGGCGTCCACCTACGACGTCACTGCTGATGGGGTGACTGCTGTGCAGTGATCAGCTGTGCGGGATCGCGATGGCTTCCAGCAGAGACTCCTCGGCCCCCGCCAGATGTCTCCGCAGCTCCTCGACGCACTCGTCGAGCTCACCCTTTTCCAGCAGCCGGATCAGCTTCCGGTGGGACGCGACCTGCTGCTTCGCGTCCTGCCGGAGCGCGTCCACCCGAGCCAGCGCCAGCCTGGCCTCGCCCGTGATCGAGTCGGCCGTGGCGATCAGCCGCTCGCTCCCGGTCAGCGCGACCAGGCTGCGGTGGATCGCCAGATGCGTCTCCGTCATCGCCTCCGGGTCCGCGCCGTCCTTGGCCGTCGCGGCGAATTCCCGCATCGCCACCCGGACCTGCTCCCGGGCGGACTCCTCGGCGTCGTACCAGGCCTTGATGCCGGCCGACTCCAGCACGAACCGCGCCCGGCAGATGTCGGCGACCGCGGCCGGGTGCAGGATCGCGACGCTGACGCCCTTGTTCGGCTCGCGGACCGCCAGGCCCTCGGTGACCAGCATCGTCATCGCCTCGCGGACCGTGCTGCGGGCGACGCCGAGCGCCTCCGCCAGCGGCTGCTCGCGCAGCGGGGTCCCCGGTTCGAGGTCACCGGCGAAGAGAGCGGCCCGGAGCGCGTCCACGACCCGGTCCACCGTGGTCGAGCGATCTACCCGCAGCCGTTCGTACATGGGAGGATTCTCGTCCAGTCAGGGGCCGTTGTCGCGCGCGGCACCCGTCCGGGACCCGACCTGTGGACAACTCCCGGCATGATGAGCCCCTTTTCGGGCAGTCTGTTCCCAGGCGAACGACGGCCGCCCACTCTCCGCCCGGAGAGCCGCTGATCGACCAGGAGGACGCGATGGAGGGTAAAGCGCTGCCGGCGCTGAGCGCTGTCGGGCTCGTCCTGGTCCTCCCGCTGCTGATCGTGCTGGCGATGCTGCTCACCTCGATGGGCTCGATCGGGCAGGCCTCGGAGTGCGCGCCGGCGACGAGCGCCGGCAAGGCGTTCGGCTGGCCGACCGACGAGCACGAGCCGTCCGAGGGCTGGGACGACGGCGACCCCAAGCACACCGGCCTCGACTTCGACGTCGACAAGGGCAGCAAGGTGATGGCCGCCGAGGACGGCGAGGTGATCGACACCGCCGGCGACTGGATCAAGATCAAGCACCAGGACGACGCGGTGCAGACCTGGTACCAGTTCTTCGAGTCCAAGAGCGTCCGGGTCGGCGACAAGGTCACCCGCGGCCAGGAGATCGGCAAGTCCGGCGAGGGCGACGAGGAGGACCCGGGCGAGGACGGCGAGCACCTGCACTTCGAGCTGCGGATCCGCGGCGGCGAGAACGGCGGCGGCGACCTCCAGCCGCAGGACCCGACCGACGAGCTCGGCGAGGACACCACCGAGTCGTCCGGTGGCTGCGGGTGCGGCGGCGGCCCGCTGGTCGGCGGCAACAACCAGGAGAAGGCCTTCAACTTCTTCGCGTCGAACGGGTTCAGCAAGGAGCAGGCCGCCGGCATCGTCGGCAACATGATCCACGAGTCGAGCGTCGAGCCGGCTCGCCTGCAGAACACGGCGCCCGGCGTCGAGACGAGCGCGAGCGCGGCCCGCGGCAGCGAGCTCGGCTGGGGCATCGTGCAGTGGACGCCGGCCGGCAAGATGATCAACCCGTCGATGGAGGCCACCAACAACGACGAGGCCAAGGTCGCGTCGCTGGAGTGGCAGCTGGAGTTCCTGCTCAAGCAGCTGAACGGCGAAGGACCGCTGCCGGAGGGGAACGCCGGCGACAAGCTCCACGCGGCCAACGGGGTCGAGGCCGCCGCGGTCGCGTTCGGCCAGTACTTCGAGCGCTTCGCCGGGTCCGAGGACCTGAGCAACCCGCGGTACACCGAGCGCAAGGCGACCGCGGTCGAGGTCATGGCGACCTTCGGCGACGGTGCCACGCCGGGTGGCGGTGGCTGCGGCGCGGGCAACATGGACATCGTCGCGACCGCGAAGAATCTCGCCTGGGACACTCCCGGCCACGGCAAGAACAAGGGCGACGCCAAGCCGGAGTACCAGGCGGCGATGCCGGAGTACAACGGCTCGACCGGCACCGACGAGTACTCCGACTGTGGCGTGTTCGTCGCGACCGTGATGCGGATGAGCGGCGCCGACCCGGACTACCCGGTCCGCGGCACCAGCATCCAGGAACCGTACCTGCGCAACTCCGGCAAGTACGACGTGTACGACAACATCACCACCGAGCAGCTGAAACCGGGTGACATCCTGATCGGGCCCGGTCACACGTACCTGTTCGTCGGTGAGTTCAACGGCTACGACGCGGCCGCCGCCTCGCTGCACGGGCACGTCCCGGAGGCCGGCAACACCTACAACATCGGCAGCGAGTTCGCTGCCGCCCGGTTGAAGAACCCGCCGACCCCGAAGGCCTGACCGACCCGTACCGACCGCCCGCCCGCAACGACCGAGGGAGAGACTGATGGAGGACGAGAGGCTGCCGCGGCTGTGGCTGCTCAGCGGCGTCGTGGTCGTCATCCTGGTGGTGCTGGTCGGCGGCTACCTGGTCTTCCGCGGCGGCGCGGAGTCGAAGCTGACCGTGCGATCGATCCCGAACGACCTGACCCTGACCATCGACGGGCAGCCGATCGCGGCGAACGGCGAGGTCAAGATCAAGGCCGGCCAGCACACGCTGAAGGCCGAGCGGGACGGTTTCGAGACCTACACCCAGACCGTGACCGCCAAGGGCGGCGACCCGCTGTCGGTCAAGATGTACCTGTACTCCAACGGCCCCGCCGGCCGGACCTGGACCCAGAACAACCCCGAGCAGGCCCTCGAGGCCGAGGCCGAGGCCGGCCGCCGGTACGACGAGATCCAGCGCCGCCTGGCCGCGAAGTACCCGGTCATGCGCGAACTCCCGTACGTCGGCCCCGGCTTCAAGGCGACGTACGGCGCGTCCAAGTCCGACCCGAAGAACCCCGAAGCGATCTCCCTCAAGATCCGCACCTTCAGCCCCGAGGGCCGCACCAAGGCCCTCCAATGGATCGAAGGCCACGGCTACGACCCCGCCACCCTGGACATCGTCTGGACAACTTCGTAAGCCCACACCACCACCCCCGAACAACGCGCGCCCCCACCGCCGAACAACGCGCGCCCCCACCGCCGAACAACGCGCGCCCCCACCGCCAAGGCAGCAAATAGTCGCTGAACCCCCACTCAGCTGCCTGTAAGCACCCCCCCGCGCCGAGCCTAAAACCCAAGACCTCCGCACCTAACCGCCCACCCGCCACCCCTGCGGCGGCGCCCGCACATACCTCCCCCCGTTCAAGCCCGTCGCCGCACCACGACCGCCCTCACCCACCCCACGCACCCCGAGCGGCTTGACGCCACTCAAGCAGATCTGCAAACTGACTGATTGTCGGACAATCAGAGAATCCGTCGATCACGGATCAGAGTGCGAAGAGGTGCGTCCATGGGTCAGCCGCTGGGGTGGGGTCGCCGTAACCTGATGGTCCGTCCGGACCACTACCGCATCGACTACGTGATCAACCCGTACATGTCGACCCAGGACCAACCCGATCCGAAGCTGGCGACCAAGCAGTGGGAGTCGCTGCGTCAGGCGATCGTCGACGCCGGCGGCACCGTCGAGGTCCTCGACCAACGCCCGGACTCACCCGACATGGTCTACGCCATGAACGTCGGCCTTGCCACCGCCGACGGCCGCGCAATGCTCTCGCACATGCGCTTCGAGCCCCGTCGCAAGGAATCCCTCTCCGCGGCCGACTGGTTCACCACCAACGGGTTCACCCTCGGCCGAACCGGCACCGACGGCGTCGGCCCGCACTTCGAGTCCGGTGACGCGTTCGTCTTCGGCGACGCCCTGGTCGTCGGTTACGGGCACCGCTCCGAGGCACTGGCGCTCAAGCACCTGGCGACCGAGTGGAACATCCGGGTTCGCGGCCTGCGGATCGCGCACGAGGGCATGTACCACCTGGACCTGCCGTTCTGCCCGGTCGACAGCACCCACGCGATGGTCTACCCGCCGGCCTTCGGCGCGGCCAGCCGGGGCCGGCTGGAGCAGATCGTGCCGGAGCCGATCGTGCTCACCGACGAGGAGGCGTTCGCGTTCAGCGGCAACTCCGTCGTGGTCGGCGAGACGATCCTGATGCCGGACTGCTCGCCGCGGCTGCGGGAGATCCTGACCGGCCTGGGGCTGCGCGTCGTCGTGCTCGACCTGTCCGAGTTCCACAAGGGCGGCGGCTCGGCGCGGTGCATGACGAACCCGCTAGATTTCGACCTTTCCGGGATCGGTGTCGCCGGTGGAGAGGTCATTCTGCCGGACTGATCCCGATTGGCTGGACAGTTTGTACAGTCGCCGCGTTAGCTCTTCTGCCCGGGCCGGTGAAGCACTTAGCCTGCGGTCATGACCGCACAGGATGAGGTCCGCTTCCGCCCCTGCCTGGACGACGTCGCGGCGTACAAGCCGGGCCGTCCGCCGGAGCGCACCGACGGCCGCCCGACGTACAAGCTGTCCAGCAACGAGAACCCGTACCCGCCGCTGCCGGGCGTGCTGGCCGCGGCGACGGCCGCGGCCGGGGACATGAACCGGTACCCGGACATGGGTGCGGTCGACCTGCTCGAGGCGCTGTCGGAGCGGTTCGGCCTACCGGTCAGCGATCTCGCGGTCGGCACGGGCTCGGTCGCGGTGCTCTACCACCTGCTGCAGGCGGCCTGCGCCGCCGGCGACGAGGTCATCTACGCGTGGCGGTCCTTCGAGGCGTACCCGATCGCCGTGCAGCTGACCGGTGCGACGTCGGTGCGGGTGCCGCTGACCGAGGACGCCCGGCACGACTTCAAGGCGATGGAAGCCGCGATCACCGACCGGACCCGGGTCGTGCTGGTCTGTACGCCGAACAACCCGACCGGTCCCGTCGTCCGCCGCGACGAGCTGCTCGCGTTCCTGGACGTCGTCCCGTCGAACGTGCTGGTGGTGATCGACGAGGCGTACCGCGAGTTCGTCCGCGAGCCGGACACCGTCGACGGCGCCGAGCTCTACCGCGACCGCCCGAACGTGGTCGTCCTGCGCACGTTCTCGAAGGCGTACGGCCTGGCCGGCTTCCGCGTCGGCTACGCCATCGGCCACCCGCCGGTGGTCGCCGCCATCCGCAAGTGCGCCCTGCCCTTCGGCGTCAGCCAGGTCGCCCAGGCGGCCGCGATCGCGTCCATCCAGGCCGAGCAGGAACTCCTCGACCGGGTCGAGGCCCTGTGCCACGAGCGCCGCCGCGTCGTCGGCGAGCTCCAGGCGGCCGGCTGGGACGTCCCCGAAACCCACGCCAACTTCGTCTGGATGCCACTCGGCGACGACACCGTCCCCTTCGCCGAAGCCGTCCAGGCCGAAGGCGTATCCGTCCGCCCGTTCCCCGGCGAAGGCGCCCGGGTCACCATCGGCGAGGCCGAAGCCAACAACCTCTTCCTCCAGGTCGCCCGCACCTGGCGCAAGTGAAGTCCACCGCCGTCGGTACGTTGGCGGCGTGAGCGGACAAACACTGGTCTGGATCTCCGGTGCCTCGGCGGGCATCGGCGCCGCGCTGGCCACGGACGTGCCCTGGCCGGACTCTCGGGTGATCGATCTGTCACGGCGTGGGGGTGGTCCGGCCGAGCACTTCGCGGTGGACCTGGCTGAGCCGTCGGAGTGGGAGCGAGTCGAACAGCACTTCGTGGACGAGCTGGCCGGGTTCGCGGGCGAGCGGGTGGTGTTCGTGCACAACGCGGGGACCGTCGTGCCGATCGGGCCGGCGGGGGAGGTCGATGCGGCGGCGTACGCGCGGGCCGTGCTGCTGAACTCGGCGGCGCCTCAGGCGCTGGGGCGGTCGTTCCTGGCGGCGACGGCGGGGCTGGACTGTGAGAAGCACCTGGTGATGCTGACGTCGGGCGCCGCGAAGAAGCCGTACGCCGGATGGTCGGCGTACGGCGCAGGAAAGGCCGCGGTCGACCACTGGGTGCGGACGGTCGGCCTGGAGCCGAACGGGTGCCGGGTGGTCGCGGTCGCACCCGGGGTGGTCGACACCGCGATGCAGGGCGAGATCCGGAAGGCCGACGAGCGGGCGTTCCCGTCGGTGGAGCGTTTCCGCGAGCTCCAGCGCACCGGCGGACTGGTCACGCCGCGGCAGGCCGCCCAGGGGATCTGGTCGCTGGTGGACCGGGCGCTGCCGAGTGGTTCGGTCGTCGATCTGCGCGAGCTCTGACAACAGAAGAACGGCACCGGGAGGAGTGAGGCTTTCTTCCCGGTGCCGTTCGGATGGTGCTACCGAATCAGTCACCCCACCGAGGGGACAGGTTCGGGTCCTGCATCACTGACCAGGGAGGGTCAGTTGTTCTGGCCGACTTCCTGCTCACAGGTCTTCAGCGACTCGACCGCGTTCGCGTTCTGGTCGAGGCCCAGCAGACCGGTCAGGTCCGAAACCGGAACCTGAACGCCAACGGCGTTGATCGGGATGTCGTTGTGGCAGGCCTGGAACGGGCCGACCTTGTTGTCCGAGACCGAGATCAGGCCGTCGTCGCCGGCGCGGTACCACTTGCCGTGGTGGTCGTTCTGGCCGACCTCCTGCTCGCAGGTCTTCACCGCGGTGGCGGAGTTGCCGTTCTGGTCGAAGCCGACGATGCCGACGATGTCCTTGACCGGGACCTGGACGCCCACGGCGTTCACCGGGATGAAGTTGTCGCAGGCCTGGAACGGGCCGACCTTGTTGTCGTCGATGGCCAGCAGGCCGCCGTCGCGGTCAACGCCGTACCACTTGTGGCCACCCTTGTCGCCGTAGCCCTTGGAGGCCGAGGAGACGGTGTCAGCAAGGCCGCTGTTGGCCTTGGTGTCGTCGATCATGTTCGCGCTGACGACGGTGGCCAGGCCCAGCGTGGCGACGGTCGCCACGGCCGCAGCAGCGGCGATCTTGCGTGTTACCTGCATTGTGCGAGGTTTCCTTTCGGGTTCGACGGATTCGTCTTAGTGGGTAACGACACCTGGTCATGGGGGTTACAGAATTCTTCGAGGACTTTTGTTTCGAAAGCGTCTCGGGAGCGCTGCCGAGGAGATGCCTGACATTGCAGCAACTGCTGTCTGACCAGGAAACTTGCCCAGCCCGTAACTCATCCCCGATTTCCTCGTTGTGTCATCGCGGGAGACGGATCGCCCGGTGATTCATGGAGATTTTCGGTGGGCTCGGTGGCCGTCGAATCGGCAATACCATGATGAATCGGTATGTCGTCGCACTATTGCCGGAGTTCGCGCCGTGTTTTTTCGGGGCACAGCGCGCGACCGGCAACTGAGGACCCGCTGCCGCGCGCATCGGCAGCGGTGGGAGACCCGGGCACCCCATGGGAGCCCGGGTCTTTCCTCTTCCTTCCGCGCGCGGGTGCCCGCGCGCGAGCGAGTGGTCTACTCCGCGGGCGGAGCGCCGGCGCCCGACCTGGTCGTCGCCACCGCGGGCCGCCGCTCGGCGGTCACCACCAGTGCCACACCCAGGACGACGACCGCACCGCCCAGCAGGATCGTCGTCGTGACGTGCTCGCTCAGGACCAGCCAGCCGAGGAACACCGCGACCGCCGGGTTCACGTACGCGTAGGTGCCGATCAGCGAGATCGGAGCGTTCGCCAGCAAGTACGAGTACGCCGTGTACGCGAGCAGCGAGCCGAAGACGACCAGGTAGGCCAGTGCGAACCAGCCCTTCGAGTCCACCGCGCCGAGGTGCAGCCGGGCGGGCTCGCCGCGGAGCACGCCGATCACGATCATCGCCGTACCGCCGATCGCCATCTCGTACGTCGTCGCGACCAGCGGGTCCTTCGGCAGCCCGAGCCGCGGCGAGAAGCGCGAGCCGATCGCCCAGCTGATCGTGCCGAGCACCAGGATCGCGACCGAGAGCGGCTTCGCGCTGGTGTTGCCGCCGGAGACCGACAGCAGGGCCGCGCCGGCGAAGCCGATCAGGACGCCGGTCCAGGTCAGCACCCGCGGGCGCTCGCCGCCACCGACGCGAAGCAGCATCAGCCACAGCGGTACGGCGGCCACCAGCAGCGCCGCGAGGCCGGACGGCACGGTCTGCTCGGCGATCGCCACCGCGCCGTTGCCGAAGGCGAGGAGCAGCA
The DNA here is from genome assembly GCF_014205135.1 of Kribbella italica. Lineage (NCBI taxonomy): Bacteria > Bacillati > Actinomycetota > Actinomycetes > Propionibacteriales > Kribbellaceae > Kribbella > Kribbella italica. The sequence continues at coordinate 6,131,683 of NZ_JACHMY010000001.1, read as the reverse complement.
GCCCGACGACGCCCGAGCCGAGCAGTTCGCGCCGGGTCACGTTGAGCCGGCGGCCGCCGGAGCGCAGGACGAGGAACGTCGCCAGCAGCAGGGCGGCGGCCAGGAAGCGGGTCGCCATCCCGAGCATCGGCGGGATCCGCGCCTCGACCACGATCCGGATCGCCAGGTACGTCGAGCCCCACACGACGTACACGATCGCCAGCGCCAACCAGATCATCGCGGGCGACGCGCTCCGGGCGTCGGGCAGTGCCGGGACGACGGGTGCGGAGGCGGCCATCAGATCTCCTTGTAACCAGTAAAACTGCAAGACGATCCTTACGCTAGTCGGCGGCCCGGGCGGCGGCAAGGGGATTCCCTGCCAGCCGCCGACGGTTTCCTGCCGGGTTCACGCACCGGCCAACCGGCCGTCATCGGCTCCCGCGATCGTGACCGCCAACCGTGAGGAGACAGAACATGCGCTACGTCGCTGCACTGACCGCAGGCGTGCTGCTTGCTGCCGCCGCCACCGGCTCCGCCGGGGCGGCTGGGTGGGGAGAGGGGGAGGGGCGCGCCGCCCCCGCCACCGGCTTCGCCGGGGCGGCCGGATCCGCTGCCGCGAGCAGGGCGCCCGCGCTTGCCCAGGTCCGGGCTGTGGCCGAGACCGCGCCGAACTGGGACGACGCGGCGGGTGGTGACGCCAACGCCGACGACCCGGCGATCTGGGTCAGTCCGACCAGGCCCGAGAAGTCCGTCGTGCTCGGGGCGCTCAAGAACGGTGGACTGACTGCCGTCGACCTCACCGGCAAGGAGCTGCAGCACATCGCCACCCCGCCGGCGCCCGAAGAGGGCCAGGAGCCCGGCCGGTTCAACAACGTCGACCTGGTGCAGAACGCCGTACTCGGCGGCCGCCTGAGGGATCTCGCCGTCGTCACCGACCGCGGCCGGGACCAGCTGCGGATCTACTCGGTCGACCGTCGCGGCGCCGACGCCAAGGACAAGGTGCTCACCGACCTCACCAGCGCGAAGGCCCCGCTCGTCTTCAGCAAGGACACCGACGAGGTGCAGGAACAGCGCACGGCGTACGGCGTCGCGGTGCTCGCGGACCCGCTCGGCCCGCTGGTCGCCGTCACCCGGCGCAGCGAGGCCCGGATCGGGCTGTTCCGCCTGGTCGCGGACGGCGCGAAGGTCACCTACAAGCCGGTGACGCGGTGGGACTTCCCGACGAGCTTCAAGCTCCGCGACGGCAGCACCTGGGCGCCCTGCGAGGAGCCGGGCGACCGTCCGCAGTTCGAGGGCATGGTCTTCGACCGGACCACCCGCACCCTGTACGCCGCTCAGGAGCACGTCGGCATCTGGCGGGTCCCGCTGCGTGGCAAGCCGGAGCTGCTGGAGAAGGTTCGCGAGTTCGGCCAGCCGGCGGCGTACGACGAAGAGACCGAGGAGTGCGCCCCGACCGGCCCGGCCCGGCCGGACGCCGGCAAGTACCTCAGCGCGGACGCCGAGGGCCTGACCATCGCGTACAAGAACGGCCGCAAGACCCTCTACGCCTCGAGCCAGGGTGACTCGACCTTCGCGGTCTACCGGCTTGACGCCCGCGGCCTCACCTACCGGGCCGGCTTCGAGGTCGTCGACGGCCACGCGACCGACGGCGTTCAGCACAGCGACGGCGCGGCCGTGACGACCCAGCCGCTCGGCGCCCGGTTCCCGCACGGCCTGCTCGCGGTCCACGACGGCGAGAACACGCCCGGCGACGGCGACCGGGAGGGGACCAATTTCAAACTGGTCCGGCTGGAGCAGTTGCCCTGATCGGTACGAAGCTGTGACACAAAACACTCGGAGCGGGCAGCGGGCGTCACATCGCCCGCTCCGAGCGTGCCGGGCGCCCCGGATATGACCACTTGATGGACTGGTGTCTCAGGGCGGCACGCGTTTCGGTACCGGCGTACGAGTTGGCGTCCAGACAGTTAGCGCAACCACCACCGGCTCGGTACGGTGTCCGGCAAGATGGGCAGTGGTACCAGTGAGGAGGTTCACTGCCGGACGGTGCATCAACCCTGGACCCACGCGGTCCTGTCTGAGAGGCCTCACCCGGCTGGTCAGGCCGGCAGCGTGCAAGTTGCGGTCGCGGCGATCCCGCGCTCGAACCCCCGAGGAGTGCATGTGAGTGAGTCGGTGCCGGGCCTTGCCCCGGAAGTGTTCGCGCCCGTCGAGGCGCCGGTCAGTCCCCCGCAGGCCTCCGAGGAGGTCGAGTTCGTCCAGCTGCTGACGCCCGAAGGTGAGCGCGTCGAGCACCCGGACTACTCGTTCGACCTCGACGACGAGGCGATCAAGGGCTTCTACCGGGACATGACGCTGGTCCGCCGGATCGACACCGAGGCGACCGCGCTGCAGCGCCAGGGCGAGCTGGGCCTGTGGGCCTCGCTGCTCGGCCAGGAGGCCGCCCAGATCGGCTCCGGGCGCGCGCTCAACCGCAAGGACATGGTCTTCCCGACCTACCGCGAGCACGGCGTCGCGTTCTGCCAGGGCGTCAACCCGCTGAACCTGCTCGGCCTGTTCCGCGGCGTCGACCAGGGCGCCTGGGACCCCCGGGACAACAACTTCCACCTCTACACGATCGTGATCGGCGCCCAGACGCTGCACGCGACCGGGTACGCGATGGGTCAGCAGCGCGACCACGCGGTCGGCGACCCGGAGAACGGTGAGGCGACGATCGCGTACTTCGGCGACGGCGCCAGCAGCCAGGGCGACGTGAACGAAGCCTTCATCTACGCCTCGGTGTTCAACGCCCCCGTGGTCTTCTTCTGCCAGAACAACCAGTGGGCGATCTCCGAGCCGATCGACCGGCAGACCCGGATCCCGCTCTACCAGCGCGCGGCCGGCTTCGGTTTCCCCGGCGTCCGCGTCGACGGCAACGACGTCCTCGCGACGTACGCCGTCACCCAGCAGGCGCTGAAGCGGGCCCGCGAAGGCAGCGGCCCGACCCTGGTCGAGGCCTACACGTACCGGATGGGCGCGCACACCACGTCCGACGACCCGACGAAGTACCGGCTGTCGGAGGACCTGGAGTACTGGAAGCTCAAGGACCCGATCGAGCGCGTCAAGGCGTACCTGGCCCGCCAGGCCGGTGTCGAGCACGACTTCTTCGACCAGGTCGAGGCCGAGGCCGACCAGGTCGCCGCCGAGCTGCGTCAGGGCTGCCTGGCGATGCCGGACCCGGAGCTGACCGACTTCTTCAAGTACGCGTACGTCGACATGCCGGACGAGCTGGCCGAGCAGCGTGACCAGTACGCCGCGTACGCCGCTTCCTTCAACGCAGAGGGCGAGGGCTGAGCCGGATGACGAAGATCAGTCTCGGCAAGGGCATCAACGCGGGCCTGCGGGCCTCGATGGACAACGACCCCAAGGTGATCATCCTGGGTGAGGACATCGGCAAGCTCGGCGGTGTCTTCCGGGTCACCGAGGGTCTGCAGAAGGACTTCGGCGAGGACCGGGTGATCGACACCCCGCTGGCCGAGTCCGGCATCATCGGGACCGCGGTCGGCCTGGCGCTGCGCGGCTACCGGCCGGTCTGCGAGATCCAGTTCGACGGGTTCGTCTTCCCGGCGTACGACCAGATCATCAACCAGGTCGCCAAGATGCACTACCGGTCGATGGGCAAGCTGCGGATGCCGATCGTGATCCGGATCCCGTTCGGTGGCGGCATCGGCGCGGTCGAGCACCACTCGGAGTCGCCGGAGACGCTGTTCGCGCACATCGCCGGTCTCAAGGTGGTCGCGTGCGGCGACCCGGTGGACGCGTACTGGATGATCCAGCAGGCGATCAGCTCCGACGACCCGGTCATCTTCCTGGAGCCCAAGCGGCGCTACCACGAGAAGGCCGAGCTCGACGAGAGCGTGCCGCCGGCGTACCCGCTGCACAAGGCGAAGGTGGTCCGCGAGGGCACCGACGCGACACTGTTCTGCTACGGCCCGATGGTGAAGACCTGCCTGCAGGCGGCCGAGGCGGCGCTCGAGGACGGGCGCGACCTGGAGGTCGTCGACCTGCGGACCATCTCGCCGCTGGACCTGCGGACGATCTTCGACTCGGTCAAGAAGACCCGGCGCGCGGTCGTCGTGCACGAGGCGCCGTTCTCGCTCGGTCCCGGCGCGGAGGTCGCGGCGCGGATCACCGAGGAGTGCTTCTACCACCTGGAGGCGCCGGTGCTCCGGGTCGCCGGGTACGACACTCCCTACCCGCCGTCGCGGATGGAAGAGGAGTACCTGCCCGACCTGGACCGGGTGCTCGACGGTGTCGACCGGGTGATGGGGTACTGATGGGCATCCAGCAGTTCCGCCTCCCCGACGTCGGCGAGGGTCTGGTCGAGGCCGAGATCGTCAGCTGGAAGGTCAAGCCCGGCGACACGGTCAAGCTCAACGACACCGTCGTCGAGATCGAGACCGCCAAGTCCCTGGTCGAGCTGCCGGTGCCGTTCGCCGGCACGGTCGCCGAGCTCCTGGTCCCCGAGGGCGAGACCGTTCCGGTCGGTACGCCGATCATCGCCGTCGAGACCGCCGACGCCACGCCTGGTGACCTGACGCCACCGGTGGCCTCCGGTACGCCGAAGGAAGACCTGGTCCCGGACATCGAGAACGGCGGCACGGGCCGTACGGCGGTGCTGGTCGGTTACGGCCCCCGGACGACCGAAGCCAAACGCCGTCCCCGCAAGGGCGGAGCCCCCGCGGCCGCGCCCGCCGCCCTCGCGCCGTCGGCGGTCCCCGCCCCGGCAGGGGCCGTCGCGCCGCAGGCGGTCCCCGCCCCGGCACCGGTCGTCCCCGCCCCGGCTCCAGTACCGGCCCCCGCTCCGACTCCGGCCGCCGCAGCAGTTGCTGCTGGCAACGTTCATGTCCTGGCCAAGCCCCCGGTCCGCAAGCTGGCCAAGGACCTGGGCATCGACCTCGGCACGGTCACCGCCACGGGTGTAGGCGGGATCATCACCCGCTCCGACGTGGAGAACCACACCACCACACCACCTGCTGCTGCAGCACCTGCTCCGCAGTACGTCGTACAGCCTGGTGCTGGTGACGTGCGGATTCCCGTGAAGGGCGTCCAGAAGGTGATGGCGCAGGCGATGGTGGCCAGTGCGTTCACGGCGCCGCACGTGACCGAGTGGATCACTGTCGACGTCAGCGCGACCATGGACCTGGTCGAGCGGCTGAAGAAGGACAAGGCGTTCAAGGACCTGCGGGTCTCGCCGTTGCTGATCGTCGCGAAGGCGGTCACCCTCGCGGCCCGCCGGACGCCGATCATCAACGCGGCGTGGGACGAGCCGAACCAGGAGATCGTGCTCAAGGGCTCGGTCAACCTCGGCATCGCCGCGGCCACGCCGCGCGGCCTGATCGTGCCGAACATCAAGGGTGCCGAGTCGCTCACCCTGCCCGAGCTGTGCGGCGCCCTGAACAACCTGGTCGCCACCGCCCGCGACGGCAAGACCTCCCCGGCCGACCAGGCCGGCGGGTCGTTCACGATCACCAACGTCGGCGTCTTCGGCGTCGACGCCGGGACGCCGATCATCAACCCGGGCGAGGCCGCGATCCTCGCCTTCGGCGCGGTCCGCAAGCAGCCGTGGGTGGTGGACGACGAGATCGTCCCGCGCTGGATCACCACGCTGGCGCTGTCGTTCGACCACCGCCTGATCGACGGCGAGAAGGGCTCGATCTTTCTCGCCGACGTCGCGAGCATCCTCGAGGACCCCGCTCGCGCGCTGATGTTCTAGAAGAGCACAGGAAAAGAGGGGGTCCCGGGCGGGGGACCCCCTCTTTTCAGTTCAGGTGGTGACTCACCAGAAGCGCTTGACCGCGTCCAGGGCGTCCGCGATGCCCTCGCCGTAGAAGGCGTTCTTCGCCGTCGTACCGGTGCAGCGCGCGTCCGGCGTGGTCGGGCAGGCGGTGTCGTCGGCCTGGCGCTGCAGGGCCTTCTCCAGGTCGCGCGGGCCCCACCACGGGTGCGCCGACTTCATCAGCGCGGCGACGCCGGCCACGTGCGGGGACGCCATCGACGTACCGCTGAACACGGCGTACTTGCCGTCGGGCACCGTCGACAGGATGTTGCTGCCCGGCGCGGCGACGTCGATCGAGCGCAGGCCGAAGTTGGAGAAGTCGCTCTTCGTCCTCGCCTGCGTGGTGCTGGCGACGGTGATCACGCCGGGCAGCTCGGTCGGGATGTCCAGGCAGTCGTTGTTGATGTCCCGGGTCACCGCGGTGCTGTCGTTCGGGCTCGAGGTGTCGGTCGTCTTGTTCGACAGGTCGTAGTTCGAGTTGCCCGCCGCGGCGACCGACAGGACGCCCTTCTTGGTCTGGTAGTTCATGGCCCGCCGGACGGCTTCCTGGACCGCGCCCTGGTCACCGTCGTCGTCGCACCAGAACTGCCACGGGTCGATGAAGTAGCTGTGGTTGGTGACGTCCATGTGGTGCTCGGCGGCCCAGACGAAGCCGCAGATCGCGTACTCGGGGTAGATGTAGCCGTCGTCGTTGACCACCTTCACCGAGGCGATCCTGACGCCCGGCGCGACGCCGACGATGCCGACGCCGTTGCGCGCGGCCGCGATCGTGCCGGCCACGTGGGTACCGTGCGAGCTGGTGGTCGGCCGCCAGCCGCCCACCGTCCGGTCCGGGACGCCGTTGCCGGTGCAGTTGACCGAGTTCTTCGCGTCGAAGTTCGGCTTCAGGTCCGGGTGGGTGTCGTCGACACCGCTGTCGGTGACGCCGACCAGGACGCGCTTGGAGCCGTCGGTGATCTTGTGCGCCTGGTCCGCCTTGATCTGGACCATGTCCCACTGCTTGTTCTCGTCCGGGTCCGGTACGACGGTGCCTTCGCCGGCGTTCAGTCCCTTGGCGGCGGCCTTCTTCGCCGTACCGACCGGGCCCTCGGACACGGCCGCGGTCCGGGTGGCGCCGACCGACTGCACCTCACGGCCGTTGCGGCCCTGGCGGACGTCGGTCCGGAAGTCCGGGTTGGTCGACTGCGCGATCACCACGCCGAGCTGGTCGTACGACGAGACGACGGTCCCGCCGGCGGCCTTGACGGCCTGCTCGACCTTCTTGACGTGCAGCTTCGTGGCGCGGGTGTTGACCACGTAGTTCATCAGGACGCCGGGCTCGGCCGCGGCGGCGGTGCTGGTCGAGGGTGCGAACGGGGCCGCCTGGGCGGCGGTCGCGGCACCGGCGGTGGTGAAGGCCAAGGCCGCCACCGCCAGACCGGCGCTCAGCCGGCGGGTACGTGAGCTTCGGAACACACTCTCTCCTCAAGACACAGAGCGAAACGGGACGGCAACGCTCCGGTGAGCCTAGATCGGTTTGTGGCCCGTGCGTACTCCAGCGCGCAGGACAGGGGAAACCCCGCACGCTTATCCACAGGTTTATCCACAGAATGTGGATCAAACAGTCGAGTGATAAGATAGATACAACAGAGATACCAGTCGTATGTTTCAGATCGTAGAGCTTGAGGAGTGTTGGTGGAGAGCGGGGTGCCCGGCGGTCGGCCGGTGCTGGGGGACGAAACAGCCGAGATCGCCCGGGTGGTGGTCGAGCAGGCGCCGGGAGTGGAGAAGATCCCGGCCGCGGAGCGGGTGTACGCGTACGTGAAGGCCGCGATCCTGGATCGCGTCTACCCAGGCGGTGAGCTGCTCACCGAGGGTGAGCTGGCCACGGCGGTAGGAGTCTCCCGTACGCCGGTGCGCGAGGCCCTGCTGCGGCTGGAGGAGTCCGGCCTGGTCAAGCTGTACCCGAAGAAGGGCGCCCTGGTCCTGCCGGTGCTGCCGCAGGAGATCAACGACGTCCTGGAGGCTCGCGAGCTGCTCGAGACCCACGCGGCCGCGAAGGTCTGGCCGCGGCGCAAGCAGCTGATCGAGGTGCTGACCGCGAAGGTCGACGAGATGCGCGCGCACCGCAAGGCCGGCGACGCGAAGAGCTTCCTGGAAGCCGACCGCGCTTTCCACGAGGCGATCGTCGGTGCGGCCGGCAACGAGATCCTCGCCAAGCTCTACAACAGCCTCCGCGACCGCCAGGTCCGGATGGGCGTGCCGGGCATCGAGGTTCAGCCGGCCCGGATGGACCGGTCGATCGTCGCCCACACCGAGATGATCGAGGCGCTCGGCGGCAACAGCGTGAAGCGGTTCCGCGAGCTGGTCGTGTCCCACATCGAGGTCGCCGCGGCGGATCTGCGAGGGGTGCGGTGACCGAGCTCCTCTTCCCCCTGGGCGGTCGGCGAGCCTGGGCGGTGTGGGCGGCTGCCGTCTTCACCTACCTGGTGACCGTGCTGCACCGCGGCTCGATGAGCGTCGCCGGTCTGCAGGCGGCCGAGCGCTTCCACATCTCCGCGTCGGCGCTGGCCAGCTTCACCGTCGTACAGCTCACCGTGTACGCCGCGATGCAGGTCCCGGTCGGCATCCTGCTCGACCGGTACGGCTCGAAGCGGCTGCTGATCACCGCGTCCGGTCTGCTCTTCCTGGCCCAGTCGGCGTTCAGCCTGGTCGACTCCTACCCGGCCGCCCTCGCGGCCCGGGCGGTGCTCGGCGTCGGTGACGCGCTGGTCTTCATCAGCGTGCTCCGAGTGGTGATGTCCTGGTTCCCGGCGCTGCGCCAGCCCGTGATGTCGCAGGCCACCGGCATGCTCGGCGGTATCGGCGCGATCGTCTCGACGGTCCCGATGGCCGCGGCGTTCCACGCCTTCGGCTGGACCGGGACGTTCGCCGGCGCCAGCGTGCTCAGCCTGATCACGGGCGTCGCCGTACTGTTCCTGATCAAGGACACCCCGTACGACGAACCGCTGCACCGCGCCAAGCAGTCGCTCACCGAGGTCCGCCACAACCTGCGCCGCGCCTGGTGCGAGCCGGGTACGCGGCTCGGCCTGTGGACGCACTTCACCACGAGCTTCTCCGGCTCGACCTTCGGCCTGCTCTGGGGGTACCCGTTCCTCGTCCGCGGACAGGGACTCTCCCCGACCACGGCCGCGTCGTTGCTGATCCTGCCGGTGCTCGCCGGGCTGTTCTACGGCCCGCTGGTCGGCCGGTACGCCGCGCGCTTCCCGTTCTACCGGTCCTGGATCGTGCTGGCGGTGGTCAGCGGATCGGTGCTGATGTGGACGGTCGTGCTCGTCTGGCCCGGTCAGGCGCCGCTGCCGGTGCTGTTGCTGCTGATCGTCGTACAGGCTGCTGGTGGTCCGGGATCGATGCTCGGGCTCGACTACGCCCGGACGTTCAACCCGTCGACGCGCTTCGGCGCCGCCAACGGGATGGTCAACACCGGCGGCTTCATCGCGACGCTGATCTGCATCGGCATGGTCGGGATCCTGCTGGACGTGTCGTCGGGCGGTGCTCCACAGGAGATCGGCGACTTCAAGTTCGCGCTGGCGTTCCAGTACGTGCTGTGGGCGATCGGTACCCGGCAGATCCTCAAGTACCGGCGCAAGGCCCGTGGCCACCTGGCCCGGTACAACCCGGAGGCGTACCAAGCACTGCTCGCCAACCGGATCATGCCGCTGAAGGGCTGAGACAGCCCGCTGAGACGGGCTGTCAGCCGAGTGCCAGGCCGGTGCCAGCGGGTCGGTGGACTGTGGTTCCCAGAGACACGAAGTCATCTGGAGGAACCGAATGTCCACACCGAACCAGCCCGCCATCGTGGCGGAAGGCCTGGTCAAGAAATATGGCAGCACGATCGCGCTCGACGGCGTCGACCTGACCGTGCCGACCGGCAGCGTGCTCGGCGTCCTGGGACCGAACGGCGCGGGCAAGACCACCGCCGTCCGGATCCTCGGCACGCTGCTCCAGCCGGACGCCGGGTACGCGAAGGTCGGCGGGTTCGACGTGGTCAAGGAGGCCGGCCGGGTCCGCGAGATCATCGGCCTGACCGGGCAGTACGCCTCGGTCGACGAGGACATGTCCGGCCGCCGCAACCTGGTCATGATCGGCCGCCTGATCGGGCTGACCCGCCCGCAGGCCAAGAGCCGCGCCGACGAGCTGCTTGAGCGCTTCGAGCTGACCGACGCCGGTGACCGGATCGCCAAGACCTACTCCGGCGGCATGCGCCGCCGGCTCGACCTGGCCGCGAGCCTGGTCGGCAACCCGAGCATCCTGTACCTGGACGAGCCGACCACCGGACTCGACCCGCACGCCCGCAACGGCGTCTGGGACACCGTCCGCAACCTGGTCCTCGACGGTACGACGGTGCTGCTCACCACGCAGTACCTGGAGGAGGCCGACGCCCTGGCCGACTCGATCATGGTCTTCGACAAGGGCCGCGTCGTCGCCGCCGGTCGCCCGGCGGAGCTCAAGGCGCAGGCCGGCAAGCAGTCGCTCGACGTCCGCCCGGCCGAGCCCGGCCACCTCGAGCGGGTCGCCGCGATCGTCGCGGAGTCGACCGGCACCCGGCCGACCGTCGACGTCGTCAACGCCCTGGTCAGCGTGCCGGTGAGCGACGGGTCGTCGATGCCGGTCGTCGTACGGCGGCTGGACGAGGCCGGAATCGCCGTCACCGAGCTGTCCCTGCGGCTGCCCAGCCTGGACGAGGTCTTCCTCGCCCTGACCGGCCACGCCGCCGAAGCAGAGTCCACCGCAGTCCTGGAAGGAGCGGGCCGATGAGCACCGCAACCCTCACCCCTACTACCGCGGACCCGCAGCACGCCGTACGGCGGAGCAGCCCGTTCGCCTGGGTCCAGCAGAGCCTGACGCTGGCCTGGCGCAACATCGTCCGGATCCGGCAGAACCCCGAGGCCCTGGCCGACGTCACGTTCCAGCCGATCATCTTCCTGGTGCTGTTCCTGTTCGTCTTCGGTGGCGCGGTCAGCGGCGGTACCGGCGGGACCTGGCAGGACTACCTGCCGTTCCTGCTGCCCGGCGTACTCGTGCAGTCGGTGGTCTTCTCGACGCTCGGCACCGGGATCGCGCTGAACGAGGACTTCGCCAAGGGCGTCTTCGACCGCTTCCGCAGCCTGCCGATCGCCCGGGTGTCACCACTGATCGGTGCGGTGCTCGGGGACACCGTCCGCTACCTGACCTCGATCGCGATCCTGATGGTCACCGGCCTCGCGCTCGGATTCCGGTTCGAGAACGGCGTCGGCAACGGCCTGCTCGCCCTGCTGCTGGTGCTGGCCTTCGCGCTGTCGCTGTGCTGGGTGTGGGTCTGGCTCGGCCTCAAGCTGCGGACGGCCCAGGGCGTCCAGGGCATCGCCTTCCTGGTGATGTTCCCGCTGACCTTCGGCAGCCCGATCTTCGTCCCGACCGACACGATGCCCGGCTTCCTGCAGGCGTGGTCGAACATCAACCCGATCAGCTACCTGGTCGACGCGATGCGCGGCCTGATGCTCGGCGGCGAGATCCAGAAGCCGCTGCTGCTCACGCTGGCCTGGATGGTCGGCCTGGTCGCGGTCTTCGCCCCGCTGGCGATCCGCGCCTACCGCAAGCGCACCTGACGAACCCGCGGACGACGAATGGCCGGAGCTCCCCAGCTCCGGCCCTCGCCGTTCTCAGCTCGCGATCGGCGTCGTCTGGGCGAGCACGATCGTCCACGCGCCGTCGGTCCGGGCGCACACGTAGGTGAGCGCACCGGTCAGCGGCAGCGCGGACGGGGCAGCTCCCGGCCGCCGGTCGTCGATGGTCTTCACGCAGCTGACGACGGCCAGGTCCGGGAGCGGTGCGGACCAGTGCCCGGATCTGGTCCTCGTCGGTCGTTCTTGGCGAAGTCATCCGGACAGCCTGCTACCTCAAGACCGCTTGAGGTCAAGCGGCGCGGCTCCACGGCGCCCCGCAAACCAGCTGACAAGACCTTGCGCTGAGTGACTAAGATGAGCGGGTCACGCACGGGGTAGCGACAAGAGGTGTTATGAGCGATCCCTCCGTGCGCCGGTACTCCGGACGCTCGGTCGACGAGTGGAAGGCCGCCAGGCGGGAGCGCCTGCTGGACGCCGCGCTGGAGCTGTTCGGGACCGACGGGTATCCCGCGACCTCGGTGGAACGCCTGTGTGCACAGGCGAAAGTGTCGACCCGGCACTTCTACCACGAGTTCCAGAACAAGGAAGCCGTGCTGCTCGCGGTGCACGCCCAGGTGATCGAGCTGGGGGTGCGCAGTACGGGGGACGCGCTGGCGGCGACGCAGGACGCGCCGGTCCGCGAGCGGATCGCGGCGGCCCTCGACGGCTACCTGCAGACCATCATGACCGACCTGCGCCGGGCCCGGATCTCGTTCGTCGAGGTGGTCGGGGTGAGCCCGGCGGTGGAGGAGCAGCGGATCGCCTTCCGCGAGCTGCTGGTCTCCAGCGTGGTCGCGATCGGCGACGAGGCGGTGGCCCGGGGCGAGATCACCCGCAAGGACTTCCGCTTCCTCGGCCTGTCCTTCATGGGCGCGGTGAACACCGTCGTCTACGACTGGATGCTCGCCGACCCGCGTCCACCGGAGCAGCAGGTCCAGGCCGCCCTGCGCGCGCTCGCGGTCAATCTGATGACAGCAGACCCCCGCGACGGCGACCCGTCGGCAGGGTGAACCGCTTGCGCAGCTCGGCCATCGCGTCGTCGTGCCCCAGTCCCGCCCCGGACCGGAAGGCCGTCTCGTAGGCCGCTTCGCCGAGCGCCGCAAGGGTGCCCTCGACGGTCCCGCGGACCCACTGGTCGGGGATCGTCCGGACGCCACGGATCGCCGCGGCCAGGCCGAGGGTCCGGGCCGCCAGCTCGGCGTCACCGGCCATCAGCTCGACCGACGCGGCGACCTCGACCACGGCCGACGCGATCGGCATGTCCTCGGTGGTCAGTGCCAGCGCGACGGCCGGCTCGATGTTGCGGCGGGCCCCGGAAAGGTCGCCCTTGGCAACCATCACCCGGGCCAGCTCGGTCATCACCATCGCCTCGCCGTGCGGTGCCATGCGCTCGGCCTGCGGGTCGAGCGTCGCGAGCGCCCGTTCGGCCAGCTCGAGCGCCTCGTCCAAGCGTCCGGCCATCCGGCTCAACGCGGCCATCCCCATCAGCGCGGTGCCCTGGCCGCCGCGGCCACCGGTCTCCCCGGCCAGCCGCTGCGCCTCACGAACGTCGGACCACGCTCCGTCGAGGTCGCCCAGCTCCGCGCGGCTCGTCGCCGCCTGCCCGAGCAGCTGCGGCATCCCTTCGCTGGTGCCCAGCTCCTCGGTCAGCCGCATCGCCTCGGTCAGCGCGTCGATCGCGGCCTGGTGATCGCCGTGGGTCGCCGCGTGAGCAGCCAGACCACGCAGCGCCAGCGACGTACCCCACCGGTCGCCGAGCGCGGTGAACCCGTCGTGCGCGAGCTGCAGGTCGGCCGCCATCTGCTCGACGTCGCCCTCGTTCTCGCGGAACATCGCCGTCATCATCACGGCCATGTTCCGGGTCCAGGGGTCGATGCTCTCGCGGGCTTCCTCCAACTGCTGGAAGGAGGTCGCCTTGTCCCGCCGGAAGGCGGCCCACGCGGCGTTGGTGAACCAGCCGACCGCGGACAGCCGGACCTCCTCGTGCCGCCGGCTGAGCAGCCGCACCTCGGCCAGCCCACGGATCGCCTTGGTCACGGAGTCCGAAGGGTCGGCGCCGTTGGACAGTGTGCCGAGCGAGTAGAGCATCACGGTCAGCGCCCGGGCCAGCGGTTTCGTCGGTCCCGGTACGGCGAGTGCCGCCTCGAACCAGGCCACCGCCTCCGACGGGCGGCCGCGCATGTTCCAGTACTGACCGAGGACCGCGACGAGCTTGATCGAGTCGTTGGCCCGGCCGGCGTCGATCGCCGTCCGCAGCGCGTCCAGCAGGTTCTCGTTGTCGGCGTCCATCCGGGCCATCCACTGCAGCTGGTCGCCGGTGCGCAGCTTCGGTTCCGCCTTGCGCAGCAGATCACCGAAGTACGCCGCGTGCGCCTCGCGGACCTGGTCGACCTCACCGGCGGCAGCGAGCTGCTCGGCGCCGTACGCCCTGACGGTCTCGAGCATCCGGTACCGGACCGAGCGCTCCTCGGCGCCGGCCTCGACCAGCGACTTGTCGACCAGTGAAGCCAGTACGTCGAGCACAGCCTCGGGCGGCAGGCCCGGTCCGCTGCAGACCTGCTCGGCGGCCTCGAGCGTCGCGCCACCGGAGAAGCGCGACAGGCGGCGAGCCACGGCCTGCTCGTCCGGCTCCAGCAGCTCCCAGCTCCACTCGACGACCGCACGAAGCGTCTGGTGCCGCGGCAACGCCGTACGGCTGCCGCTGGTCAGCAGGCGGAACCGGTCGTTCAGCCGGTCCACGATCTGCAGGGGAGTGAGCGCCCGCAACCGGGCGGCGGCGAGCTCGATCGCCAGCGGCATCCCGTCGAGCCGGCGGCAGATCTCCGCGATCGCCTGGCGGTTCGCGTCCGTGATGGCGAAGTCCGGGCGCACCGCGCGGGCGCGGTCGACGAACAGCCGGACCGCCGGGTAGTCGTCGTCGGTCGCGTCGACCGGCGGCAGCGCGAGCGGGCCGACCTGGTGCAGGTGCTCGCCGGGGATGCCGAGCGGCTCGCGGCTGGTGGTGAGCACCCGCAGCCGCGGGCACTGCGCCAGCAGCGAGTCGACCAGTCCGGCGACCTCCTGGATCAGGTGCTCACAGTTGTCGAGCACGAGCAGGATGCGGCGGTCCGCGATCACCTCGACCAGCCGGTCCGTCGCCGAGCGGCTGGTGGGGAAGCGTTTCGGTGTCAGCGTGGTCTGCATGGTGTCGACGTACTCGCTCGCGCCCAGCGCTGACAGCAGCGTCGGAGCCACGTCGGCCTCTTCGGCCAGCGGTGCGAGCTCGACGAAGTAGATGCCGTCACCGCTCTGGTTGACCAGCGTCCGGCCGGTCTCGGTCGCCAGCCGGGTCTTGCCGGCGCCACCTGGCCCGACCATCGTCACCAGCCGGGTGCCGTCGCTCAGCTGCCGTGACAGCTCGGCCACGTCCTCGGTCCGGCCGACGAAGCTGGTCAGCGGGGTCCGCAGATTGCTCTTCGGCTTGGGGGCCGGTTCAACAGCTTGTACGCCGCCTGAGGTGGCCGGTGGGTCGATCTCGTCGCCGCGGAGCACTGCCACGTGGACGTCGCGCAGCCGCGAGCCGGGGTCGGCGCCGAGCTCGTCGGCGAGCGTCGTACGGACTCGCTCGTACGCCGCGAGCGCCTCGGCCTGGCGTCCGTCGGCAGCGAGCGCGCGGATCAGCAGCTCGTGCGGGCGCTCCCGCAGCGGGTGGGCGAGGGTCAGTCGCTCGAGGTCGGCCACGACGTCGCGGGCGTGACCGGTGGCGATCCCGGCCTCGGCCAGGTCCTCCGCGGTGCCCAGTCGAAGCTCGGTCAGCCGGTCCGCCTCCACCTGGGCGAACGGCAGGTCCCGCAGGTCGGCCAAGGCCTCGCCTCGCCAGAGCCGGTCGGCCTGGGAGAGCAGCTCGCGCGCCTGACTCGGGTCGGCGGCGAGCAGTTGCCGCCCGCGCCGAGCCAGCTCCTCGAACTGCACCGCGTCAACGCAGTCAGGCCCGATGGTCAGCGTGTAGCCCGCTGGGCCGGACT
The DNA here is from genome assembly GCF_014205135.1 of Kribbella italica. Classification (NCBI taxonomy): domain Bacteria; kingdom Bacillati; phylum Actinomycetota; class Actinomycetes; order Propionibacteriales; family Kribbellaceae; genus Kribbella; species Kribbella italica. Next base: position 6,116,201 of record NZ_JACHMY010000001.1, on the reverse strand, counting down.
GCACCGAGATGCTCGACTCGGTAGCGGGCAAACCGGCCCGCAGCCGAGAGACCAGCGACTGCAGAGCGTTGGCACTCGGTGCCTCACTGCCCCACAGCCCGTCGACGAGCGTGTCCACCCCAACCGGCTTCCCAGCACCGAGAGCCAGCCTCGCCAGCAGTCCACGCAGCCGAACGCCGCGGACGTCCAGCGGTGATCCGTCGGCCGCCCACATCGCGAGTGGACCGAGCACCGCTATGCGCACCCCACCAGCCTCCCACAGCACCCGCTCAAACCCCCTGCCGTTTGTCACCGCTGTCGGGCTAAGGTCGGCTTCCGTGACAGACATCGCCGCGCAGACACAGACCGCGCTCACCCGGATCATCACCGAGCGTCAGACCAAGGGCCGGGTTCCGGGCCTGGTCGGCGCCGTCGCTCGTGGCGGGAAGCTCGCCTGGTCGGGCGGCGTCGGCTCGGCCTCGCTGGACAAGCCCGGCGTCGCGCCGACCGCCGACACGCAGTACCTGATCGCCTCGCACAGCAAGACGTTCACCGCGGTCGCGATCATGGCCCTGCGCGACGAGGGCAAGCTCAGCCTCGACGACACCGTCGACCGGCTGATCCCGGAGAGCAAGCACGCCGGCGTCACCGTGCGGCAGATGCTCAGCCACGTCAGCGGCATGCAGCGCGAGCCGGTCGGCGACGTCTGGGACGTGATGGCCTTCCCGGACCGCGCCGAGCTGATCGCCGGCTGGAACGAGGCCGAGCGGATCGGCAAGCCGCACCACCGGTTCCACTACTCCAACCTCGTGTACTCCGTGCTCGGCGAGATCATCGCGCGCCTCGACGGCCGGTCCTGGTACGAGTCGATCCAGGCCCGCATCCTGCAGCCGCTGGAGATGCGCCGCACCACGGTCGGGATGGACGGCGGCCCGGCCGCGTCCGGGTACTACGTGCCGCCGTTCAGCGACGTACCGGTGCCTGAGCCGTTGCTCTCGCTCGGCGCGATGGACGCCTGCGGCGGCCTGGCCAGCACCGCCGAGGACCTGGCCAGGTGGACCTCGTTCCTGGCCGACCCGACCGACGAGGTGCTCTCCAAGGACACCCTCGACGAGATGTGCCAGCCGCAGATCATGGCCGATCTGGACCGCTGGCAGCTCGGCTTCGGTCTCGGCTTCATGCTGCTCCGGGTCGGTGAGCGCGTCTTCATCGGCCACACCGGCGGCATGCCCGGCCACATCACCGGCACCTTCCTGCACCGCCCGTCCGGTACGGCGGGCATCGCGCTGATGAACACCTCCGCCGCACCGTCCCCGGCCGCCCTCGCCACCGACCTGGCCATCAAGGTCCTCGACGACGACCCGGTCCTGCCCGAGCCCTGGACCCCCGGCACGACGATCCCCACCGAGCTGGCCGGCGTCCTCGGCACCTGGTTCACCGAGGGCTCGCCCTTCGTCTTCTCGGTCCGCGAAGGCCACCTCGAAGCCAAGTCCCCGGCCGCCGCCGACTACGTCGCCCCGGCGGTCTTCGAACAGATCTCCCCTGACGTCTACCGCACCGTCTCCGGCCGCGAGACCGGCGAACTCCTCCGCATCACCCGCAACGCCGAGGGAACCCCAGTGAAGTTGAACTGGGCAACATACCTGTGCACCCGCGACCCCCTGGCCTTCGGCCAGCACCTGTAGGAGGGGGAGGCGGCCCCCGCCGCCCGGCTACGCCGATGCCCGAGTCGGGCGGTTCCCGCGACCCGGCAACGCCGAGGCCTTGCGAGGCCCCGGCGTGCCGGCGTACGGGCTACTCCGTGTAGCTCGTGTGGCCGTCGAGGATCTCGCGGATGATGTCGAGGTGGCCGACGTGCCGGGCGGTCTCCTCGATCATGTGGCAGAGCACGTAGCGCAGCGAGGCGGCGCCTCCGCCCGCGCGCATCGACGGCGGGCCCTGCTCGAGCGCGTCCAGCGAGAGGTCCGCGATGGCCGCGTTCGACCGGGCGCACTCCTCGTCGTACTCGTCGAGCAGTTGGGCCAGCGGTACGTCGTCGACGAACATCTCGGCGTCGACGTGCCCGTCGTCGGTCCACGGTGTCTGCCCGGTGTCGGGCACCCCGGCGACGTTCAGCTGGAACCAGGAGTACTCGTTCCAGCGCAGGTGGGCCACGAGGCCCGCGACCGTCATCAGCGGGGACGTCGGCAGCACCTTGCGGTGCTCGTCGGCCGGGCTGAGGTCACGGCACTTCATCCGCACGAACGACCGCTGAAGATCCAGCCAGCCGATCAGTTGGGTTCGCTCGTCCGCGGTCAGCGGCGGACGGGTCACTTCGGTCATTCACGACTCCAAGAGTGGAACTGGAGCCACCGCTCAGTCGCTGGTACGACGAGTCGGCGGCACGAAGGTCTTACCAGACATCGCGCTCACCTCCTCTCGTCGTTGCCCGAACCCTAGCGGTCCGCGGTGCCGGAGCTCAACAGGATTGCCTTCACCTCGGCCTTGAGCACCTTGCCGACCTTCGACCGCGGCAGCTCGGTCCACACCACGACCTGCTTCGGCGTCTTCACGCTGCCCAGCCGGCTCTTCACGTAGTTGCGGACCTCCGACTCCGACACGGTCAGCCCCGGGTGCAGCTGCAGTACGGCGGTGACCCGCTCGCCCCACTTGTCGTCGGGCAGCCCGACCACCGCGCAGTCCTGGATCGCTGGGTACGTCATCAGCGTCTGCTCGACCTCGGCCGAGTACACGTTGAACCCACCGGTGATGATCATGTCTTTCGCCCTGTCCACGATGTAGAGGTAGTTGTCGTCGTCAAGGAACCCGATGTCCCCCGTGTGGTGCCATCCGTACGCCGACGCGGCCGCGGTCGCCTCGGGATCCCCGTAGTACCCGGCCATCACGAGCGACCCCCGGACCACGATCTCCCCGCGTCCACCGTGATCCAGGAGCCGTCCGTCGTCCGCCATGATCGCGACCTGGATCAGCGGACTCGGCCGCCCCGCGGACGCGAACCGCTCGACCGCGGGCGACCCGTCGGGGTGGAAGTGGTCGGCCGGCGCCATCGTCGCGATCATCATCGGCGCCTCGCTCTGGCCGAACAGCTGGGCCATCACCGGCCCGATCCGCTCCAGCGCCTCCTCCAGACGGGTGGCCGACATCGGCGCCGCGCCGTACCAGAAGCACTGCAGCGAGCTCAGCTCCGTACTGGGCAAGGACTCCTCGGCCAGCAGCATGTAGATCAGCGTCGGCGGCAGGAACGTGTGCGTGACCCGGTGCCGCTCGACCAGGCCCAGGAACGCGGGCAGGTCGGGCTTCGGCATCACGACGATCTCGCCGCCGAGCGTCAGCACCGGGAAGCACAGTACGCCGGCCGCGTGCGTCAGCGGCGCGAGCGCGAGGTAGACCGGCCGGCCCTCGAACGGGTAGGCCATCAGCGTGATCGCCGACATCGTCTCCAGGTTGCGTCCGGTCAGCATCACGCCCTTCGGCCGCCCCGTCGTACCGCCGGTGCCGACCAGCATCGCGACGTCGTCGACCGGTTCGGCCTGCCACGGCTCCGCCGGTACGCCGGCCAGCCACTCCGCGAGACTGTTTGCCTCAGGCAAGGAATCGTCCAGGCAGACGGCCAGCCGCAGCTTCGGCAGCTCGGGCAGGATCCGTTGCACCAACGGAAGGAACGCCCGCTGGAACACCAGGACCGAGCAGTCGAACCCGTCCAGCAGGTCCCGGTTCTCGGCCGCCTCGTTGCGCGGGTTCACCGGGCACCAGACCGCGCCGGCCCGGGAGATCCCGAAGACGCACGCGAACGCGATCGGGTTGTTCGCCGACAGGATCGCGACCTTGTCGCCCGGCCCGATGCCGGACTTCGCCAGCGCCCGGGCGACCTGGTACGACAGCTCCTGCACCTCGCCGTAGCTCAGGCTGGTCCCGTCCATCGTCAGGCACGGCGCCGCCGGACCGAGCGACGCCCCCTTGTCCAGATAGTCGTACAACCGCACGCGAACTCCTCGGCCGGGTGGAACAGGCACGGGGGCGATCCGAGGGGGTCGAGGGACGCCCCCGCGCCTGGCTCAGTGGTGGACGGTCAGCTCACATCCCCATGCCACCGTCGACCGGCAGTCCCGCGCCGGTGATGAACTTGGCCGCGTCGGAGGCCAGGAAGACCACCGCGTCGGCCATGTCGCCGACCTCACCGAGCCGCCCCAGCGGCGTCAGCCCGATCACGTCGCCGACCGCCGCTTCGGCGGACGGCCAGAGCCCGAGGGTGACCATGTCGGCGGCGAGCTTCATCCCCATCTCGGTCGGGACCAGGCCCGGGTAGACGCAGTTCACCCGGACGCCGTACCCCAGCTTGCCGGACTCCATCGCCGCCACGCGGGTCAGCCGGTCGACCGCGGACTTGGTCGCGGAGTAGCCCGCGATGCCCGGGAACGGGATCGTCGCCGCGACGCTGGAGATGTTGACCACCGAGCCACCAGACCCCGCCGGTCCGCCCGGGCGCATCGCCCGGAACGCGTGCTTCACGCCGAGCGCGGTGCCCAGCACGTTGATCTCCAGCATCTTGCGGACGTCGTCCGGGTCGAGGTCGACGACCAGGCCGGACAGCTCGACGCCGGCGTTGTTCACCAGGATGTCCAGGCCGCCCAGCTCGCCGACGGCGGCGGCGATCGCGGTCTCCCACTGGGCGTCGTCGGTCACGTCGAGCGGTACGAACGCGGCGTTCGCGCCGGTCTGCTTCAGTTCGTCGGCGGTCGTCCGGCCCAGGTCCTCCTGGACGTCGGCGATCACCACCGACGCTCCGGCGGCGGCGAGCGCCGCGGCCATCCCGGCGCCGAGGCCGCGGGCACCCCCGGTCACCAGCGCCTTGCGTCCGGTCAGGTCGTACATGGCATCTCCCCTCAAACGGTGCGGATGCTTGACGCCACGGTCACCGGTGAGGCGGTGACCGGGCGATGGACTCAGCGTCACGGAAGGTTGGACAGTCGTCAAGACTTTCTTGGACAACTGTCAAGAAATCCCGGCCGGGGCGGGTAGGATCGTGGTCAGGAGGCTCGCCGATGACCGAGGTGACGGACCGGATCTCGCGCCGGCAGGTGGACAAGTTCGCGGAACGCCGCGCGCAGCTGGCCACCTCGGCGCTCCGCACGCTGTCCGAGCTCGGGTACGCGCGGACCAGCCTGCGCGAGATCGCCCAGAACTCGGAGTTCTCGCACGGGGTGCTGCACTACTACTTCCGCGACAAGGTCGAGCTGATCACCGCCTGCGTGCGGCAGTACAAGGCCGAGTGCGTCACCCGGTACGACGAGATCGTGGTCACCGCCACCACCGCCGAAGGCCTGCACAAGGACTTCGCCGACGCCCTGGCGACCACCTGCCGCGAGGACGCCTCGATGCACCGCCTCTGGTACGACCTGCGCAACCAGGCCCTCTTCGAGGAGTCCTTCCGCAAGGACGTCCTGGAGATCGACCAGACCCTCGAACTGATGATCTGGCGGGTGGTCACCACGTACGCCGATCTCGCCGAGCGCCCCCTGACCGTCACCCCGTCCACGGCGTACGGCGTCCTCGACGGCCTCTTCACCCAGGCCCTCCTCCGCCACCTCGCCGGCGTCCCGAACGCCACCGAAGACCTGGCCGCCGCAGCCCACCAAACCCTCCCAAAGCTCCTGGAGCCCTGACCCACCTACAAGTCGGCACCACCAGTCATCCTGCCGTCTCCGCCAGGGTGCCGGCCCTCAGAGCCTCCGCTGGTCGTCGATCCGTTTCGCCTTGCCCAGTGAGCGTTCCAGCGCGTGCGGCGGCAGGACCTCGATGGTCGCGGTGATCCCGATGTGGGTCTTGATGCGGTGGGACAGGTCGCGGACAGCCGGGGCGTGGTCGGTCAGGCCGGGAGCGGCCTCGACCCGGACGGTCAGCTCGTCGAGGCGGTTCGGGCGGGTGAGGACACACAGGTAGTGCGGGGTGAGGCCCTCGACCAGCAGGAGCTGTTCCTCGATCTGCGTCGGGAAGACGTTGACGCCGCGGACGATCATCATGTCGTCGGTGCGCCCGGTGATCTTCTCCATCCGGCGCATCCCTGGCCGCGCCGTACCGGGCAGCAGGCGGGTCAGGTCACGGGTGCGGTAGCGCAGGACCGGGAAGGCTTCCTTCGTGAGGGTGGTGAAGACCAGCTCACCCTCGGAACCGTCCGGGAGTACCTCACCGGTGACCGGGTCGATGATCTCCGGGTAGAAGTGGTCCTCCCAGATGTGCAGCCCGTCCTTGGTCTCGACGCACTCCTGCGCGACGCCCGGGCCCATCACCTCCGACAGTCCGTAGATGTCGACCGCGTGCATCCCGGTCCGCTGCTCGACCTCGAGGCGCATCTGCTCGGTCCACGGCTCCGCGCCGAAGATCCCGATCCGCAGCGAGGTGTCGTGCGGGTCGAGCCCGCGCGCCTCCATCTCGTCCAGGATCGACAGGAAGTACGACGGCGTGACCATCACGATCTCGGCGCCGAAGTCGCGGATCAGGTCGACCTGCCGCTCGGTCATCCCGCCGGAGATCGGGACCACCGTGCACCCGAGCCGCTCGGCGCCGTAGTGCGCCCCGAGCCCACCGGTGAAGAGCCCGTACCCGTAGGCGACATGACACACGTCGCCCGCGCGGCCGCCCGCGGCGCGGATCGACCGGGCGATCAGATCCGCCCACCGGTCGATGTCGCCGCGCGTGTACCCGACCACGGTCGGCCGGCCCGTCGTACCGGACGAAGCGTGCACCCGCACGACCTCCGACCGCGGTACGGCGAACATCCCGAACGGGTAGTTGTCGCGCAGATCCTTCTTCGCCGTGAACGGCAGCCGGCTCAGGTCCGACAGCTCCCGCAGGTCGTCGGGTGCGAAGCCGACCCCGTCCAGCGCGGCCTTGTAGTGCGGGACATTCTCGTACGCCGCGCGCACGGTCTTCCGCAGCTGGTCGAGCTGCCGCGCCCGCAACTCGTCGACGGACATCCGCTCACCCGCGTCCTGCAGCGCGGGCGGGCAAGCTTCACCGAGAAAACGCTCGGTCATGGGCGGAGACCCTCTCTCTACGGCCGCGCCAGCAAGGTCGCGATCCCCTGCCCGACGCCGATGCACATGGTGGTCAGCGCGTACCCGGCGTCGCGGTGGCGAAGCTCCAGGGCGGCGGTCAGAGCGAGGCGGGCGCCGGACATCCCCAGGGGGTGACCCAGGGCGATGGCGCCGCCGTTCGGGTTGACGTGCTCGGCGTCGTCGGACAGCCCGAGCTCCCGCAGTACGGCGAGGGACTGGGCGGCGAACGCCTCGTTCAGCTCGATCACGCCGACATCCGCGAGCGGTACGCCGGTCCGGTCGAGCAGCTTGCGGGTCGCGGGCGCGGGCCCGATCCCCATGATCCGCGGCGGTACGCCGGCCGCCGCTGTCCCGACGATCCGAGCCAGTGGGGTGACACCGAGCCGCTCGACCGCTTCGCCGCTCATCACCAGCAGCGCGGCCGCGCCGTCGTTCACGCCGGACGCGTTGCCGGCGGTCACCGTGCCCGGATCGCGGAACGGAGTCTTCAACCCCGCAAGGGCTTCCAGTGTCGTCTCACGCGGGTGCTCGTCCGTGTCGACGACGGTCACCGCGCCACGCTTGCCGGGCACCTCCATGGCGACGATCTCCTCGGCCAGCCGGCCGTTCGCGATCGCCTTGGCCGCGCACTGCTGGCTGCGCAGCGCGAACAGGTCCTGGTCCTCGCGGGCGATCCCGAAGTCGGCCGCGACGTTCTCCGCGGTCTCCGGCATCGAGTCGATCCCGTACTGACCCTTCAGCACCGGATTGACGAACCGCCAGCCGATCGTGGTATCGAAGATCTCCGCCGAGCGCGAGTACGCCGAGGTGGCCTTCGGCATCACGAAGGGCGCCCGCGACATCGACTCGACGCCGCCGGCGATCACCACGTCGTTGTCACCGGCAACGATCGACCGCGCGGCCGAGGCGACCGCGTCCAGGCCGGAACCGCAGAGCCGGTTGATCGTCGAGCCGGGCACGCTGTCCGGGAGCCCGGCCAGCAGCACGGCCATCCGGGCGACGTTTCGGTTGTCCTCGCCGGCCTGGTTCGCGCAGCCGAGCACGACGTCGTCGATCGACGCGGGGTCGAGCGAGGGGTGGCGCGCGAGCAAGGAGCGCAGCACGTGCGCCGCGAGATCGTCGGGCCGCACCGCGGCCAGCGCACCGCCGTACCGGCCGATCGGGGTCCGGATCCCGTCGACGAGATAGGCCACGCGGGTCATAGCGCCATTCCGTTCTGGATCGAGGAGCACGCGAAGGTCATGGGGCCTCCCGGTCTGGACTGAGGAGAGAGGGAGCGCAGCGACCGAACGACGAGGGAAGACCGGGAGACCAAGCCCCATGACCCGCCGAGCCGGAGGCGAGGCCAAAAGCACAGCTCATGAGTCCTCCTTGATGACGGTTCCGGACAGCTGGCGGCTGCGGCCGCGGAACTCGGCGACCACCTCGTCGCCACGGCGGACGGTGACGTCGTAGATCGCGTTCCGGCCGAACGTGGTCCGCTCGCGAGCCTCCGCGACCAGTACGTCGCCGCGCTGGACGGCCGTGACGAACACGATGTCGCAGGCCTGCGCGACGGTGACCTGGTTGCGCGAGTTGCAGGCGAAGGCGAACGCCGAGTCGGCGAGCGTGAAGACGAAGCCGCCGTGAGCGATACCGTGGCCGTTCACCATGTCGTCGCGCACGGTCATCTCCAGCCGCGCCGTCCCGGTCCCGACCGCGACCAGGCGCAGGCCGAGACCCGCGCTCGCGGCGTCGTCGGCCCACATCGCGGCCGCCACGCGGGCGGCCAGCTCATCACTCATGGTTGTTACACCCTATCGACGATCTGTCCAGCGACTGTAACATCCACTCTGTCGACCACCTCAGCTTGGAGCGCACCCCATGACATCGACCGACTGGCTCGCCACCCACCGCGACCGCCTCGACGGCGCGCTGGCGGCGATCCGCAGCCGCGGCTACTTCTCCGCCTTCCCCGAGTCGCCGAGCCCGCGGGTGTACGGCGAAACCGCGGCCGCTGACGGCAAGGCCGCCTTCGAGCAGCATCTCGGCCAGGAGTACGTGCTGGCCACCCCTGGCGCGAACGGGTCGGTCGTCACCGAGCAGTCGCCGTTCGGCATCGAGCTGAACGTGGAGTACCCGCGCACCACCGAGAGCGGCCTGGACGAGCTGCTCGCCGCCGCCCAGGCCGGGCTGACCGACTGGCGCAAGGCCGGGATCGACGGCCGCACCGGCGTCACGCTGGAGATCCTCGACCGGCTGCACCAGCGCGTCTTCGAGCTCGCGAACGCCGTACACCACACCAGCGGCCAGGCGTTCGTGATGGCGTTCCAGGCCGGCGGCGCGCACGCGCTGGACCGCGCGCTCGAGGCGGTCGCCTACGCGTACGAGGAGATGAGCCGCTACCCGGCCGAGGCGCTGTGGGAGAAGCCGGCCAAGGGCGACCCGATCCGGATGACCAAGAACTTCACCGTCACCGGCCGCGGCGTCGCGCTGGTGATCGGCTGCAACACGTTCCCGACCTGGAACTCCTGGCCGGGCCTGTTCGCCTCGCTGGTCACCGGCAACGCCGTCGTGGTCAAGCCGCACCCGCTCGCCGTGCTGCCGCTGGCGATCACGGTCGACGTCTGCCGCGAGGTCCTCGCCGAGGCCGGTCTCGACCCGAATCTGGTCACCCTGGTCGCCGAGCGTCCGGACGACGGCCTGGCCAAGCCGCTCGCGCAGCGCCCCGAGGTCAAGCTGATCGACTTCACCGGCGGCAGCGAGTTCGGCGAGTGGCTCGAGCAGAACGCGACCCAGGCGACGGTGTTCACCGAGAAGGCCGGCGTCAACGCGGTCATCGTCGACTCGACCGACTCGTTCAAGGCGCTGTGCAACAACCTGGCCTTCACGCTCTCGCTGTACTCCGGCCAGATGTGCACCACCACGCAGAACCTGTTCGTCCCGGCCGGCGGTATCGCGACCGACGACGGGCACAAGTCGTTCGAGGAGGTCGGCGCCGGGATCGCCACCTCGATCGGCAAGCTGCTCGGCGACGACGCCCGCGCGGTCGAGATCCTCGGCGGGATCGTCAACCAGGCCGTCGTCAACCGGCTCGAGCTGGCCGCGGAGTACGGCGACGTCGTGCTGCCGTCGCGCGCGATCACGCACCCGGCGTACGACGACGCCGTGGTCCGGACGCCGCTGCTGGTCGCGATCGACGCCAAGGACGAGGGCGTCTACGCCAAGGAGTGCTTCGGCCCGGTCTCGTTCCTGGTCCGGACCGCGGACACCAAGGAGTCGATCGAGCTGTTCGGCCGCACGGTCGCCGAGGGCGGCGCGATGACCGCCGGGATCTACTCGACCGACGAGGGCGTACTGGAGCTGGCCCGTGACACCGCGCTGGACGTCGGCGTCGCGCTGTCGGAGAACCTGACCGGCCAGGTCTTCGTGAACCAGTCGGCCGCGTTCAGCGACTTCCACGGCACCGGCGCCAACCCGGCCGCCAACGCGACGTACACCGACGGTGCCTACGTTGCGAGTCGCTTCCGCGTCATTCAATCCAGGCGTCACGCCTAATCTTGGAGGCGTGCCCAAAACTGTGGATGACCGGAACCTGACCGAAGTCCTCGCGTACTACGACCGCTGGCTGGCCTTCAACCAGCGCTACCAGCGGGTCCCTGGGATCCAAGCCGCCGTGTACGCCGGGGACCGGGTCGCGCTGTCCACGGCGTACGGGCTGGCCGACGTCGAGGGCGGCGTCGCGCTGACGCCCGAGCACCTGTTCCGGATCGCGTCGCACTCGAAGACGTTCACCGCGACGGCCGTGCTGCAGCTGGTCGAGCAGGGCCGGTTGCGGCTGGACGACAAGGCGTCGGCGCACGTCACCGAAATCGTCGGGACACCGCTGGGGGAGCGCACGCTGCGCGACCTGCTCAGCCACGCCGGCGGTGTCACCCGGGACAGTCTGGAGGCGGATCACTGGCAGCTCGCGACGCCGTTCCCGGACCGTGAGCACCTGCTCGGCGTACTGAAGGCGGACACGTCGGCGGTGATCGAGGACAACGACCGGTTCAAGTACTCCAACATCGGCTACGGCCTGCTCGGCCTGGTGATCGAGGCGGTCACCGGGACGTCGTACAACGAGCACGTGCAGACCGCGATCGTGGCCAAGCTTGGCCTCGCCGACCTCGGTCCAGAGCTCGATCCGAGCCGCGGCGCGCAGTACGCCGCGGGCTACAGCGCCTACGCGTACGCCGACCAGCGGGTGCCGATCGAGCACGTCGACACCCGGGCGCTCGCCTCCGCGACCGGCTTCTACGGCAGCGCGCAGGACCTGGTGACCTACTGGTCGGCCCACCTGATGGGCGACGAGCGGCTGCTGAGCGACGCCTCGAAGCGGCAGATGCAGCACGGGCTGTGGAAGACCACCGAGGAGGACGGGCCGCGGTACGGGCTCGGCCTGATGATCAACCAGGTCGCCAAGCGCGACGTCTTCGGGCACGGCGGCGGCTATCCCGGGCACATCACCCGCTCGATGGTCGACGCCGAGCGCCGGATCGCGGTGTCGGTGCTGACCAACTGCATCGACGGGCCGGCGGCCGAGCTGGCCGAAGCCCTGCACAAGCTGATCGACCTGGCCGAGTCGAAGGAACGCGGCGAGGGCGACCTGGCGCGGTTCACCGGGCGCTTCGCGAACCTGTGGGGCGTGACCGACATCGCGCTGCTCGGCGGGCGGCTCTACCTGATCGACCCGACCGGGGCGGACCCGACGGCCGAGCCGACGACGCTGGAGCTCGCCGACGACACCACGCTCCGGGTGACCAGCGGATCCGGGTACGGCGGGTACGGCGAGCCGATGCGCTTCGTCTTCGGCGCCGACGGTCAGGTCGAGTCGGTGCGCGGGGCCAGCGGTCTGGTCAGCCGCCCGATCGAGCAGTACTCGCTGCCCGATCGAGTCGTCGCCGTACGGTAGCTCCATGACCATCCACGGGGACCACCCGTTCCTGCCCGCGGAAGGCGACCGGAGTCCGGTCCGCCGCTTCCGCGGGCGGCTCGCCTCACCGGTCGGATTGTGGACCTCGGAGTACGCCGGGAAGCGCGCCGGGCTGACGGTCTCCTCGATGATCGTCGGCGACGGCGATCCCGGCGTCGTGGTCGGACTGCTCGACCCCGACTCCGACCTGTGGGAAACGTTGCGTCAGGCAAAGACCGCCGTGGTCAGCCTGCTCGGCGGACCGCACCAGCAGCTCGCCGACGCCTTCGGGTACGTCGCTCCCGCGCCCGGCGGGCCGTTCCGCATGCTCGAGTGGACCGACACCTCCTGGGGCCCGGCCCCGGTCGGCGTCAGCACCTGGGCCGGCTGCCGGCTAGTGAGTGAGGACCCACCCGAGGCTGGCTGGTCCCTGCAGGTGCAGCTCGCGATCGAACACGTCGAACTGCTCGCCGACGACGTCCCGCCGCTGGTCCACCGTCGCGGCCGGTACACCGTCATCTGAATCTTCAACCATCAGGCTTATGCTGCGAGCATGCGAGCCACCACGATCCACGCCCCGTTCGACGTCCGGCTCAGCGAGGTCCCGGACCCGGTGATCGTCGACCCGACGGACGCGGTGATCAAGATCGTTGCCGGGTGCATCTGCGGGTCCGACCTGTGGTCGTACCGGGGTGAGAACAAGATCAAGCCGGGCAGCCGGATCGGGCACGAGTACGTCGGCATCGTCGAGGAGGTCGGCGCCGACGTCCGGACCGTGAAGCCGGGCGACTTCGTCGTCACCCCGTTCGTGGCCAGCGACGGCACCTGCCCGAACTGCCTGGCCGGGTACCAGTCCGTTTGCCAGCACATCGTCGGGATCGGCAGCGACCGGGCCGATGGTGGCCAGGGCGAGTACGCCAAGGTCCCGTACGCCGACGGCACGCTCGTCGCGACGCCCGAGGTCCCGGACGACAAGCTGATCCCGTCGCTGCTGACGCTGTCCGACGTGATGGGCACCGGCTGGCACGCGGCCCGGTCGGCGCGGGTGAAAGCCGGCGACACCGTCGTGGTGGTCGGCGACGGCGCGGTCGGGCTGTGCGGCGTACTGGCGGCGGTCCGGATGGGGGCCGAGAAAGTTGTTGCCCTGTCGCGGCATGAGTCGCGGCAGAAACTCGCGAAGTCCTTCGGCGCCACGCACATCATCGCCGAGCGCGGCGACGACGCGAAGACCGCCGTCCTGGAGCTGACCGACGGAGTCGGCGCGGACGCCGTGCTGGAGTGTGTCGGGACCGACCAGTCGTTCCGGACCGCGTTCGACATCGCGCGGGCCGGGGCGACGGTCGGGTTCGTCGGCGTACCGCACGGCGTGGAAGTCCCGATCCGCCGGATGTTCAGCAAGAACGTCGGGCTGGCCGGTGGGGTCGCGCCGGTGCGCGCGTACCTGCCGGAGCTGATGACCGCCGTCCTGGCGGGCGAGATCGAACCGGGACGCGTGTTCGACCAGCAGTTGCCGCTGGCCGAGGTGGCCGAGGGCTACCTTGCGATGCACGATCGGCGCGCGATCAAGACCCTCCTGTGGCCCTGATCGACAAATCCACACAAAAGGTGTCACATGTGCACAACGTGCTGGGGCGGAACGTTGACACCCCCGGACGCTGGTGCCCAGAGTTGGCCCGTCAAGGGGCCCTCCACGAACTGATCGGAGACAGAAAATGCGTGGTGGTTGGAGCAAGACCGTGGCGGTGCTGGGTGCCGCGGGTCTTCTCGCGGTCAGTGCCTGCGGGAACAGCGACGACGGTGGCAGCGGGGACTCGTCGGCGAGCAAGGACGTCACCGTCTTCACCTGGTGGGCCGACGGCGGCGAGAAGGCCGGGCTCGACGGCCTGGTCTCGACGTTCGGGACCGAGTGCAAGGACTTCAAGTTCGTGAACTCGGCCGTCGCCGGTGGTGCCGGCTCGAACGCCAAGCAGGTGCTGGCGAACGACCTGGCCGCGGGCAAGCCGCCGGCGACCTTCCAGGCGCACGCCGGAGCCGAGCTGGGCGACTACATCAAGAACGGTCAGGTCGACGACGTCAGCGACCTCTACAAGGAGTTCGGCCTGGACAAGGCCTTCCCGCAGAGCCTGATCGACAACCTGACCGTCGACGGCAAGATCTACTCGGTGCCGGCCAACGTGCACCGCGCCAACGTCGTCTGGACCAGCCCGGCGGTGCTGAAGAAGGCGAACCTCGACGCCACCAAGGCCCCGGCCTCGGTCGACGCCTGGATCGCCGACATGGAGAAGCTGAAGGCGGCCGGGGTCAAGGCCCCGCTGGCCACCTCCAAGGGCTTCGCCGAGGAGATGGTGATGGAGGTCGTGCTGCTCGCCGAGCTCGGCCCGGACAAGTTCACCGGCCTGTGGAACGGTCAGACCGACATGGCCGGCGCCGACGTCACCGCCGCGCTGGAGAAGTTCAAGAAGATCCTGTCGTTCAGCAACGCCGACCGCGAGGCGATCGACTGGCCGGACGCGCTGCAGTACGTGAACAAGGGCCAGGCGGCGTACACGGTGATGGGTGACTGGGTCGCCGCGCAGCAGCTGGCCGACAAGGTACCGGACTCGGCGTACACCTACTGGCCGGCTCCCGGCACGGCGGGCAACTTCCAGTACCTGGCCGACTCCTTCACGCTGCCGACCAACGGGCAGACCCCGGAAGGCGCCAAGTGCTGGCTGAAGGTCGTCGGTTCGGCCGAGGGCCAGAAGGCGTTCAACACCAAGAAGGGCTCGATCCCGGCGCGTTCCGACGCCGTCGTGACCGACTACCCGAAGTACCAGCAGGCCGCGATGGCCGACTGGAAGGCCAACAAGATCGTCCCGTCCTGCGCCCACGGTGCCGCGTGCACGCTCGGCCAGAACGACTCGATCCTGTCGGCGATGGGCCAGTTCAGCAGCGGTATGGACGTCGGCGTACTGCAGAAGGCACTCGTCGCGGCCGCCAAGCCGAACTGACCTAACCCTCTCCACCGGCCGACCAACGATTCGGAGTCCTGAGTCTCATGCACGGAAGGATCCGTACCTGGGGACCAGGGGCACTGGTACTGCTGCCCACGGTCCTGCTGCTCGGGTACTTCGTCTACGGGCTGATCGCCTGGACGTTCAACACGTCGCTGACGGACAAGCACAACGCCCGGCCGGTGCCGACGAACCACGTCGGTTTCGAGAACTACGTCAACCTGTTCGGTGAGGAACGGTTCCTCAACTCGCTGAAGAACCTCGGCGTGCTCACGGTGGCGTTCATCGTGGGCACGCTGATCTTCGGCCTGCTCTGGGCCCTGCTGCTGGAGAAGGGCGTCCCGGGCGAAGGCATCTTCCGCTCGGTCTTCCTGTTCCCGATGGCGGTGTCGATGATCGCGTCCGGCGTCGTCTGGGGCTGGTTGCTGAACCCGTCCCAGGGCGACGACGCGCGCGGCCTGAACCGGCTGTTCTCGATCCTGCACCTGAACTTCCTCGAGAACCCCTGGTGGACGGCGGGATCGCGCTGGACCACGATGGCCTCGATCGCGCTGCCGGCGGTCTGGCAGCTGTCCGGCTACATCATGGCGCTGTTCCTGGCCGGCTTCCGCGGGATCCCGCCGGAGCTGCGCGAGGCGGCCCGGGTGGACGGCGCGTCGGAGTTCAAGCTCTACCGGTACGTGCTGTTCCCGCAGCTGTCGCCGATCGCGCTGTCCGCGCTGATCATCCTCGGCCACATGTCGCTGAAGCTGTTCGACCTGATCTACGCGATCACCGGACCGAATCAGTTCCGGACCGAAGTGCCGTCGGTCTACATGTGGAACACCCTGCTCCGCAGCGACATGGCCAAGGCGGCCGCGATCGCGATCGTGCTGCTCGCCGTCGTCGCCGTCCTCGTCATTCCGTACGTCGCGTACACCGTCCGGCAGGAGAGCGAAGAATGAGTGTCGTCGAGGCCAGTCAGGCGACCGGCAAGGCCGCGGCGGCCGTCAGCAACAAGCCGCGGCGCAACGCGGTCAGCGACGGCTCGACCCGCACCAGCCGGACCGTGCGCTACATCCTGCTGCTGCTCTTCCTGCTGTTCGTGCTGACGCCGGTGTACGTCGTACTGATCACCAGCTTCAAGACCTCCCAGGACACCACCGCCGCGGCGCAGTGGTCGCTGCCGGAGACCTGGACGCTCGAGCCCTGGCGCAAGGCCTGGGACGTGCTGCAGCCGTACATGGTCCGCTCGCTCACGCTCGCCGTACCGGCCGCGATCATCGCGTCGCTGATCGGCTCCGCGAACGGGTTCGTGCTGGCCCGGTGGCGCTTCCCCGGGGCGAACCTGGTGTTCGCGTTCATCCTGTTCGGCATGTTCATCCCGTACCAGGCCGTGATGCTGCCGCTGCGGCAGACCTACCAGGAGCTGGACGTCACCCGCGGGATCCCGACGCTGCTGATCACCCACGTCATCTACGGCATCCCGATCTGCACGCTGATCTTCCGCAACTACTACGCGACCGTGGTCCCGATGGAGATCATCGAGTCGGCCCGGGTGGACGGCGCGGGGCTGATCCAGACCTACGCGCGGATCATCCTGCCGATCTCGATCTCCGGGTTCGTGGTCACGCTGATCTGGCAGTTCACCTCGGTCTGGAACGACTTCCTGTTCGCGCTGTTCCTGACCCAGCAGAACAACGGGCCGGTCACCCTCGGGCTGGCGGCGCTGTCCGGCGGGCAGAAGGTCGACTACGCCGCCTCGATGGCGGGCGCGCTGATCACGTCGTTCCCGACGCTGCTGGTCTACATCGTGCTCGGCCGGTGGTTCATCGGTGGGCTGATGGCCGGTGCGCTGAAGGGCTGATCCGGTTTCGGAGGCCCGTGGTTCCCGCGTGGAGCCACGGGCCGTAGTACTTAAGTGACGGCGTGTCGTAAAGGTTGTCCACAGGACTCGCGCACTGCCCTGCGGGCGGGTGCGCTTCGGCGGTAATCTCGCCAAGGTGACCAAGTCACGAGACCGGGACGGACGCGGCAGCCACCTGCGGCTGGTCGGCTCCACTCCCGGACCGAATCCCCCGCCCCCGGCGGGTGTCGACGACGCCGACACCACGCCGAGCGTCGCTGTGCTGGACACCCTGCAGGAAACCTTGCTGCTCGACCTGGCCGCGGCGCCGCCCGCCCTGCACCCGGTGATCGCCGAAGCCTCGGTGGCCCGGTCCGCCGCCCTGCTCGCCGACCAGCTCTGGCCGGCCGGGCGTCCCGACGAGATCGGCGAGGTCGAACGCTTCTTCTGGGCCGACGCCGCCCGCGTCCTCGGCGAACGCCGGGACGTGGATTCCTTTGTCCTGTTGACGAGTCTGGCCCGCACGGTCGGCCCGGCCGGCCGGCTCCCGCTGCAACGCGCGCACCTGTCCCGCGGCCGCACGCAGTACGACGTGCCCGACTGGGTCGCGCGGATCGCGGGCTTCCGGCTGACCAGCGCGATCGTCTCCGAGGACGTCACCGGCGACGGGCTGAGCGTCGTACTGGACTACGACGACGACCGCCACCCGCACACGCTGGTGGTCTTCGTCGACAACAACCTCGGCGCGATCGCCAAGGACGTCTTCGTCGGCCCACCGGTCGACCGGGTCGTCGAGGCCTACCAGCGCGGCGGGCGGGTCACCGTGCGCACGGTCCGCCCGGCGACCGCCGCGGGGATCATCCTGCAGGCGCTCGGTCACACCCACGACCACGACGAGCCGCCGGTCACCGAGGACTTCGAGTTCTTCTCCGGTCTGCTGGTCAACCGTCTCACCCAACTGCCCGAACGCCCGGTCCGGCCGCCGATCCGCCCCTCGCAGTCGCCGCGTCAGCGCGAGCAGCTGGTCGAGGAGTTCCTCGAGTCGTCGTACGCCGTGGGCCTGCCGGGCGACGCCGGCGACATCGCCCGCCTGTGGATCGACCACGCCGTCGACCGCACGGTGGGGGGCCCGCTGCGCGTCAGCGCCATCCTGGTCGAGCTCTTCCTGGCCAACTGGCTGCCCCGCAAGGTCCTTGCCGACAGCACCTACTTCGGCCACGTCCCGCTCGTCGTCAAGGCCTGGCTGGCCTTCGCCGGCGACCGCACCCAACTCGACCTGGACGCCGTCGAGGAGGCCGTCGACGCCGTCGACGTCTGGACCCCGGCCCTGGAAGCCGCCGCCCTGGACGAACCCATCGGCTCGGTCTCCGGCGAACGAGTCTTCCTCGACGAGACCAGCACCGACCTCGACGAGGCCTACCGCACCCTCTCCGGCCTCGGCTCCCCACCCCGCCCCGACCTGGACGGCCTCGACAAGTCCCAGGCCGCGACCCTCTCGGTCCTCGCCCCCCACGCCTGGCTCCTGGCCGGCGAGACCCTGGGCATCGCCTACGCCACCGACGCCTTCGAAATCGCCGAACGCCTGGTCCGCGAAGCCCCCGACCTCCTCACCAAGGCCCGCCTCTCGACGTGGCCCAGGGCAATCGTCTGGCACCTCGCCCACCACCACCGCCTGGTAGGCCCCGGCGAACCCCTCACCCCCCACGCCCTCGCCGCGGACCTGGCCTCGTCAGCCCCTACCCTCCGCAAAACCACCAAGCTCCTGACCGACACCCTCGTCCTCCCGAGGTAGATGGAGGTCCGGTGAGCGGCCCTGCTGGAGGTGCTGCGGGGGCTGATATGGAACGCTGCGGGTATGGAAGCAGTCGGCACGTTGGCGATCGGTGTTGAGCTTCAGCTTGTCCCGGTGGGGGAGGGCGGACGGGAGTCGGCGCTGAAAGGCGGCTGCGCACCCACGGACCGCTTCACCTACCGCCCGAACTGGGGAATACCCACCTGGGGCGCCGGCGAGCAGACAGCGGGCCCGGTCCTGGGGTTCTCGACGACAGACATCCAGCCGGGAGAGACCGCTCGCGCGGTCCTGGTC
This sequence comes from Kribbella italica, assembly GCF_014205135.1. Classification (NCBI taxonomy): domain Bacteria; kingdom Bacillati; phylum Actinomycetota; class Actinomycetes; order Propionibacteriales; family Kribbellaceae; genus Kribbella; species Kribbella italica. The sequence goes on along the minus strand of NZ_JACHMY010000001.1, from coordinate 6,097,330 downwards.
CCGACCATCCCCGACCACCTGCCCGCCTGGCGCGGAGTCAGCCCGGGCGAGATCCTCCGCATGTACGAAGGCCCCCGAGTCTGCGGATTCGGCACGGTCGTCTGGGTCGAGCCCGCCAGCTGGCCGATGCCGCCGTACGAGCAGGAGCAGTTCACCGCCTGGCTTAAGGGCGAAGGCAACCCAGGCCTACGCCGACTCAGGTGAGCAGCCACACGGCGCGCGCGTCTCGGGTGGTGGGAGGCTCTCGGCGGCGCGATTGAGCCGGGGCGGATGATGGACGCATGCATGTGCGCGCGCCGGAGCTCAAGGGTCGGGGATGGTTGAACACCGGGGGGTCGGAGCTTCGGCTTGCGGACTTTCGGGGGCGGTTCTTGCTGCTGGATTTCTGGACGTTCTGCTGCGTGAACTGCCTGCACGTGCTGGACGAGTTGCGGCCGGTGGAGGAGAAGTACGGCGACGCGCTGGTGATCGTGGGGGTGCACTCGCCGAAGTTCGCCCATGAGGGGGAAGAGGCGGCCGTCAAGGCGGCTGTTGAGCGGTACGAGGTAGGGCACCCGGTGCTGGACGACCCGGAGCTGGTGACCTGGCAGAACTACACGGCCCGGGCCTGGCCGACGCTCGTGCTCGTCGACCCCAACGGGTACATCGTCGCGCAGTACTCCGGCGAGGGGCACGCACACGCGCTCGACGCATTGCTCGAGGAGCTGATCGCCGAGCACGAGCAGAAGGGGACGCTGACGCGCGGGAAGTCGCCGTACGTGGCGCCGGTGGCGGAGCCGACCGAGTTGCGGTTCCCGGCGAAGGTGATTGCGAAGGGCAACGGGTTCTTGGTGGCGGACGCCGGGAACCACAGCGTCGTCGAGCTGGCGGAGGACGCACAGACCGTCGTACGGCGGTTCGGCAGCAAGACCAGGGGCTTCCAGGACGGCGGGCCCGGCACCGCGACATTCTCCGAGCCGAACGGGCTGACCCTCCTCCCGGACGAGGTCGCCGACAAGGTCGGGTACGACGTGGTCGTGGCCGACACCGTCAACCACGCGCTGCGCGGGATCACCACGAGCACCGGCGAGACCCGGACGCTCGTCGGGACCGGCAAGCAGTGGATGGACGGCGACGGGACCGGCGTCCTCAGCTCGCCGTGGGACGTGGCGTGGTGGGACGGCAAGGTCTGGATCGCGATGGCCGGCGTGCATCAGCTGTGGACCTTCGACCCGCTGACCGGCGTGACCGAGGTCGCCGCGGGGACGACCAACGAGGGGCTGCGGGACGGCGCGCTGAAGGAGGCGTGGTTCGCGCAGACCAGCGGGCTCGCGGCCGACGGGGACCGGTTGTGGCTCGCGGACTCGGAGATCTCCGCGCTGCGGTGGGTCGACGACGAGGTGCACACCGCGGTCGGGACCGGGCTGTTCGACTTCGGGCTGCGCGACGGGAAGGCCGAGGAGGCGTTGCTGCAGCACCCGCTCGGGGTGACCGCGCTGCCGGACGGTTCGGTCGCGGTCCTCGACACCTACAACGGCGCCGTACGCCGGTACGACGGACGCCAGAACCTCGTCGAGACGATGGCGACCGGTCTGGCCGAACCCAGCGGTGCGGTTGTCGTGGGCAACGAACTGCTCGTGGTGGAGTCGGCGGCGCACCGCCTGACGCGGGTACCGCTGGGTGCGTCCGCGCAGGTGGACGAGTTCAGCACGCGGACCCAGCGGCCGCCGATGGAGATCGCCGGGGGCGAGGTGACGCTGGAGGTGGTGTTCACGCCGCCGCCGGGGCAGAAGCTGGACGACCGGTACGGGCCGTCGACGCGGTTGCTGGTGTCGTCGACGCCGGAGAGCCTGCTGCGCGAAGGGGCCGGTGACACGACCGACCTCACGCGGCGGTTGGTGATCGACGAGCGGGTGGGCGACGGGGTGCTGCACGTCGCCGTACAGGCTGCTTCTTGTGACGACTCGTCAGCTGTCGAGTTCCCTGCTTGCCACATGCACCGGCAGGACTGGGGCGTGCCGGTCGTCGTCAGTGCTGACGGACCGGCCCGCCTCCAGTTGGTCCTCTCCGGCGGCAACTGAACGCGACCCGCCGGTCTGCGAGAGTCCTACTCCTTGACGTCGCGGTGTTCTTCGACGACTCGGTACTCCTCCTCGACCGCGGGGTCGAGGGACTCGTTCGGGACGCGCCGGCGCCGGTTGGTGATGTAGAAACTCAGCACGATGCCGAGTGCTCCGGCGAGCAGGAAGATGTAACCGACGACGGTCAGGTCGACCGCGTCCCAGGAGTCGCGGACGGCGAACGCGAGGATCGCGCCCACCACCATCAGGAAGATCCCCACACCGATGCTCATCCGAGCCTCCTCGTGAAGTCGTTCGACACCTTTGAAGCTACTCCGGCCCGAGGGCGGAATCCATCAGCAAAGGGTGTCGATCACGCCACTTGCGAAGGCCAGGTACCCGGCGGCAAACCTCAGGACCCGTGGGCGGTGAGCTCGACGTCCCCGGAGACCGTCTTCGCGCGGATGGTGTGGTCGGCCTGCATCGCGTCGCCCAGGCCGTTCTCGACCTCGCCGGAGCGGGTGTCGGTCTCGACCCGGTACGCACCGCTCGGCGCGTTCACCTCGATGTCGCCGCTCGTCACGTCCGCGGTCACGTCGTTGGCCTCGACCAGGTCCAGCGTCAGGTCGCCCGACGTCGTCCGGACGTTCACCGCGCCACCCTTCAGCCCCCGCGCCTCGATGTCGCCCGACGTGGACTGTACGTCGAACCGCCCGCTCAGCCGGTCGACCTTGACGTCCCCCGACGTCAGGTCCAGCTTCACGTCGCCCGCGACGTCCGAGAGCTCGATCTCGCCCGAGCGCGACTTCAGGTCGACCGCACCGATCCCGCTGAGCTGGAGGTCGCCGCTGCCGTTGTCGCCGGTGATCTTCGTCCCGCGCGGCACGGTCACGACGTAGTCGGCCCGGCACTGCCAGCCGCAGTCGCCGTCGAGCTTGAGCGTGTCCCCGTCGACCGAGAACCCGTCGTCGCGCTTCAGCAGCCAGTAGTTGCGCTTCACCTGCACGGTCGTCTCGGAGCCGTCGCCGACCTTCACCTCGATGTCGGAGTTCGGCGAGTCCAGCTGCACGGTGGAGATCCGCTCGCCCACCTGCGCGGAGTCGTCGGCCTGCCGGTCACCCCACGTCCAGAAGGCCAGGCCGATCCCGGTCACCAGCAGCAAAGCACCGACCTGCTTGACGTCAGCCATCGTCCGTCCAATCCTCGTCCCGCCCCGAACCGTCGTGTCGACAGTAGGTCCGTACGACGGCCCGCTGGATCAGGCGCCAACCCCCACCAACCCCTGAACACCCCCTCAGGGAGCACTCAGGACTTGTGCTGACCCCGCATCACCGCAGCGGGCAGATCGTCGGTGAGGTTCCCGAAGAACGTCCGAGCCCACAGGTCGTCCCCGTGCCAGTACGGCCCGTCCTCCCCGGGCAGCGACTTCGGCGCCGTACCGGACTTCAGCGCTCGCCGGCACTCCGCGCACAACGGCAACGCCACCGTCGTCCCGTCGCTCTCGACCTGCGTGAGTCGCCCGGAAGCCCTTCCGTGCAAGGGATTGAACGCACACAGCCCCGGTACGACGACCACCTTGCGATCCTCGGAGATCGCCACCGCCTGGTCGTACTCGCGCCGGGCCTGGTCCAGCAGCACCATCGCGCCGACCAGATCCACCAGGTCCCGCGACGAGTCCAGCACCTTGCCGGCCGCGTGGTGCGCGTCGAGCGCGGCCTGCTGATGCTCCAGCCCCTGACCAGCCGTCGACGGCAGCGCGGCGAGCTCCGACCCGAGCGTGGTCAGCTCGGCCGTCGTCTCCCGGGTCAACCGCCGGCGCCGCTCGGCGGCAACGGTCTGCGCGACGTGCGGCGGAATGCTGAACGCCTTCTCCCGCCGTACCGGCCGACGCCCGCGCAGCCCGATCACCAGCCCGAGCAGCACCAGTGCCGCGATCGACCCCATCACGATCAGGAACACCGGCGCGCCGCCGTCCTCGGAATCGGAGCCGGAGTCAGACGACGCCGGCTTCCGCACCGGCTTCCGTGTCTCGACCGGTCCGAGCGGCGGCCCCGCCAGCAACTCGTAGAACTTCGCGACAGTCTCGGTCGGCCCGGCGTCGTACCCGGTGTCCTCCAGCGCGTGCGACCGCGCGTTGTTCAGCTGGTCGTTGTCCTCGCCGAACTGCGGCAGGTCCTGCACCTTGAAGTACGGGAACCGCTGCCCGCCGTCCACCACGACGTACAGGCCGGGCTTCTTCAGCGCGTCCATCACCAGCGTGAGGACGTTCGTCTCCTTGCCCTGGAACGCGTCGCTCGGCGTCAGCGGCAGGATGATCGTGTACGTCGCGAAGCCCAGCGCCGACGCCTTCGCCTTGAGGTCGCTCCGCAGGTTCTCCGGCAGCCCACTCTTGTACGCCGGGTCGACGTACAACGGGTCCTTGGCCAGCGCGGTCGCGATCTCACGCGCCCGCTCGGCCGGTGTCTGGGTGGTCAGGGCTCCAGCCGGTACGGCGGCCAGCGAGAGCACCACCGCCACGACTGCCGTCAACACGTACCTGGCCTTCACGACCGACCTCCACCTCGTCGGGCGACCAGAGCCGCCACTCCCAGCACCACTCCGGCCAGCACCGCGCCGCCCATCAGACCGAGCATCGCGCCGCCCAGGCCGTTGCCGATCGCCTTGCCCACGGTGAACCGCTCGGGCTCCGAGCGCCGTTCCTCCCGCGGCGGCAGCGGCGTCGTCCGGGCCGGCTCGGCCTCGTACCGCTCGCTCAGCCTGATCTTGTCCACGTACTCGATGACCTGCGCCGACGGATCCTTGGCCGACGTCCCGTAGACGCGTCCCGGTCCGGAGGCCTTGACCAGGTGGTCGACCCCGGTGGTGACGCTGTCGCCGATCACCAGGTACATCCCGGGCTTGCCGTTCGCCGCCGCCATCCAGCCGGCCAGCAGCGCTTCGTCGCCCTTCTCCTGGAACCAGGCTCCGCTCGGTACGACGGCCACGAACACCGGCACCGGCGACGTCGCGATGCGGGCGACCATCTTCTCGACCTGCGCCGCGTCGACCTCTTCGGCGTACTGCGGGTCGACGTACACCGGCTGGTCCTTCCAGGCGGTCACGGCCGCGGTGATCCGAGGATCGGCCGGGACGCTCCAGGCGTTCACCGGCAAACCCAGAGCCAGCGCGGCGACCGCGAGCAGCAGCAAGCCCGCCCGGCGGATCATCGGACACTCCCGTAGACCCGCTCGACCCGTTCGGCGAGGTCGTCCGACAGCGCGCCGAAGCCGGTCGCGACCATCGGGTTCTCCGCGTCGAGCGTCCAGTACGGCTCCGCTCCGCGAGCGCCGCCGAGCAGCCCCGCCTCCGGCGTCACGCGGAACCCGTACGGCGTCTCGCCGCGGCTGACCGTCTGCGCGCAGGTCCGGCAGGCGGGCACCTCGGTGTCGTCCGACCAGGCCGCCGTACTGGTTCCGGACGGGTGAGTCGGGTCGAAGAAGCACGGCCGCAGCAGGTCGTTGCTGCTGGCCACTTGATTGGCCTGCCTGGCCAGCACCAGGGCGCCGGCGTTGGCGAGCAGCTCGTCGGGCTCGGCCTTGCGCAGCGTCCGCGCGGCGTCCAGACGGAGCCGGGCGTCGTCGCGCTGGTCGAGCTGCAGGGGAGTCAGTTCCCGCCGCTTCTCCAGGTTCTTCAGCGTGCGATCGGCCTTGGAGATCCAGCGGTTGGCCTGGGTCCGCACGCTGCGCAGGGTGATCTCGGCGGCCGGCAGAGACTGCTTGGCAGAGGTCCGGCCCGGCTTCGGCTTGGCCTTGCTGGTGGACCGCGCGGCCTTCCCGCGGCTGCGCAGCACCAGGATCAGCACGAGCAGGAACCCGATCAGTCCGCCGACCCCCATCCCGACGAAGACCGACCGGTCCTCCTTGTCGGTGGTCGAGAGGCCTCGCCGCGGCGTGTAGGGCTCTTCCAGGTCGCTCGCCGGGATCGCGGGCAGCGCGCGGCCGTCGTACGCCGTGGCCGCCTGCTGGATCGTGCGGACGATCTTCGGCGCCGGCCGGTCCTTGACCAGGTCGTTGTCCTGCTTGTCGTCCAGTTGCACGCTGGTCAGGTCGCGGCCCTGCAGCCCGGCGGGCCGGAACAGCTCCTCGCTGCCACTCCAGTAGTCGTCCGTCACGGTCCAGACCACGTACAGCCCCGGCTGACCGACGCGTGCCTGGAGCAGCGTCGGCATGTCGAAGTAGATCTTGCGCACGGACGGCGTCCTCGGCAGCAGCGCGACGTACACCGGAAGGCCGGAGGCCGCCGAGGCGGTCCGGATCCGGTCCAGCTCGGCCTTCGGGAAGCCCACGCGCAGCGCGGGGTCGACGAAGATCCGGTCCGTCCGCCAGGCAGCGGCGATCTGGTCCGAGAGGTCGGGCGGGGCGGCGTGCGCCGTACCGGCCGGAACGAACGCCAGGACGGCGAGCAGCGCGGCCAGGGCGCGGAAACGGGCGGACATCGCGCTCACCTTACGACGACGGGATGCCTTCACGCCTGCACTGACGCGAACCGGTGGCGTCCGGTTCCGAGGAGGTGACGCCCCTGGCCGGGACAGGGGAGACCGAGCCAGGGACGTCAGTTACTCAGGGCGAAAACGTTGCTACAGCCGGGCGGGACTCACCAGGGCAGACCGGGATCTGCCCCGGCCGTTCGGTTCAGAAGGCCGACTCGGGCAGATCCATCACGTCGAGGTCGACCAGCTCGGCCTTGACCCGCTCGGCGCGCACGGTCGGCATCGTGGAGCGGACGAACCACTGCGCGGCGGCGACCTTGCCGGTGTAGAAGTCCTGGTCGGCCGGCGACAGCTCGCCGCCGAGCCGCTCGAGCGCGACCTCGGCCTGCCGCAGCATCAGCCAGGAGCAGACCACGTCGCCGAGCACGTAGAGCAGCCGCGAGGTGTTCAGGCCGACCTTGTAGATGTTGCGCGGGTCGCCGTTCTCGGCCTGCGGGTTGCTCGCCATCAGCGCCTGGCCCATCACGCCGAGGATCTTGTTGGTGTCCTCGAGGCCCTTGGCCAGCAGGCCGCGCTCCTCCTTCAGGCGGCCGTTGCCGGCCTCGGAGGCGACGAAGGCCTGGATCTGCTCGGCCAGGTGACCGAGCGCCTGGCCCTGGTCCTTGATGATCTTGCGGAAGAACAGGTCCTGGCCCTGGATCGCCGTGGTGCCCTCGTACAGGGTGTCGATCTTGGCGTCCCGGACGTACTGCTCGATCGGGTAGTCCTGCAGGAAGCCGGAGCCGCCGAAGGTCTGCAGCGACTCGGTGCCGAGCAGCGTCCAGGACTTCTCCGAGCCGTAGCCCTTGACCAGCGGCAGCAGCAGGTCGTTGACCCGCTCGGCCAGCTCGTCGTGCTCCCCGGCGTACCGGGCCTGCTCGGCGCGGTCCTGGTAGGTCGCGGTGAACAGCACCAGCGCGCGCAGCGCCTCGGCGTACGACTTCTGCGTCAGCAGCGAGCGCCGTACGTCGGGGTGGTGGGTGATGGTGACCCGCGGCGCGGTCTTGGCGGCGTTGGTCAGGTCGGCGCCCTGGACCCGCTCCTTGGCGTACTCCAGCGCGTTCAGGTAGCCGGTCGACAGGGTCGCAATGGCCTTGGTGCCGACCATCATCCGGGCGTACTCGATCACCTGGAACATCTGCGCGATGCCGTCGTGCACCTCGCCGAGCAGGTAGCCCTTGGCCGGGATGTTCTCGCCGAAGGTGATCTCACAGGTGGTGGAGACCTTGATGCCCATCTTCTTCTCGACGTTCGTGACGAAGGCGCCGTTGCGCTCCCCGGTCAGCTCGCCGGTCTCCAGGTCGAAGTCGAACTTCGGGACGACGAACAGGCTCAGCCCCTTCGTGCCCGGACCGCCGACGCCGTCGATGCCCTGCGGGCGGGCCAGCACCAGGTGCACGATGTTCTCGGTCATGTCGTGCTCGCCCGAGGTGATGAACCGCTTGACGCCCTCGATGTGCCAGGTGCCGTCGTCCTGCAGCGTGGCCTTGCTGCGCCCGGCGCCGACGTCGGAGCCGGCGTCCGGCTCGGTCAGCACCATCGTCGCACCCCAGCCGCGGTCGATCATGTGCTGAGCGATCAACTTGTCGCGGTCCGTGCCGTTGCGCCAGAGCACGTGCGCGAAGTTCGGCCCGGCGGCGTAGATGTGCACAGCGGGGTTGGACCCGAGCACCATCTCGGCCGCGGCCCAGCGCAGCGAGGGCGGCGTCGGCTGGCCGCCCAGCTCCGGCGGGAGCTCGAGGCGCCACCACTCGGCGTCCATGTAGGCGTGGAAGCTCTTGGTGAACGACTCCGGCATCCGGACGTCGTGGGTCGCGGGGTCGTAGACCGGAGGGTTGCGGTCGGAGTCCTCGAAGGACGCGGCCAGCTCGTTCTTGGCCAGCCGGTCGACCTGCGCCAGCACGTCCCGGGCGGTCTCGACGTCCATCTCGGCGTACGGGCCCTGCCCGAGCACGTCGCCGCGGCCCAGTACCTCGAGCAGGTTGAACTCGATGTCGCGCAGATTCGACTTGTAGTGGCTCACAGGGGTTCCCCTAACCTCTTCGCTTCGCTTTACCCACGAGTAACTTCGAGTATATACCCGCCAGTAACGAAGGCAAAGCGACATCGGCCACCAAGGAGGGTTCCTTGGTGGCCGATCGGGGTCCTGCGGGGCTTCTACGCCGTGTAGACCGCGTTGCTGCCGTACAGCGGGTTGGTGAAACCGGAGATGTAGCTGCTCGCGTTGCCGGCGCCGAGGTCGTAGGTGAGGAAGACCCCGTAGCCCTCGGTCTTGGTCCGGGTGGCCAGGCTCGCCGCGTTGGACGAGACGTTGATGTGGACCGCGGCGGGGGAGAGCTTGGACTTCGCGCTCGGGCCGCGCGGGACCGACCAGGTGCCGTAGTACGGGTTCCAGGCGTAGTTGAAGGTCTCCGCCACGCTCTGGCCGTTGTAGCTGAGGCGGGCCGCGGCCGGGCCGATGTCGTACAGGGTGATCAGCTTGTTCGGCAGCTTCTGGCGCAACGCCTGGACCAGGTAGACGAACGAGCTGGCGTTCGGCTGCGGCGTGCCGTTGACGCCGTAGTCGGCGTACTCGTCGTCGAAGTCGATACCGTCCAGCCCGTACTGGTTGACCGCGTCGGCCAGTTCCTGGGCGAAGGCGTCCGCCGCGGCCTGCGACGGGAAGTTGGCGAAGCCGGCGCCCTGGTGGTTGCCGAGGATCGACAGCAGGACCTTGATTCCCTTCTGCTGCAGGGGCCTGACCTCGGTGGCGACGTTGTCGAGCACGCGCTGGACGTTCTCGTTGAAGTGCAGGTACGCCTTCGAGCCGTCGTAGTTGATGTTCGCCGCGAAGATGACCGCGACGTCGAAGACCTGCGCGCCGCCGTTGGCCAGTGTGTACTTGCCGACGTTGAGCATGCTGTTGTTGTTGACCTCGACGTACGCGACCGAGATCGGGCCGTTCTTCGCACGCGGCCTGCACTCGGCGGCCGCGGCGGTCAGGGGGACGCCGGTCGCGACGGCCGCGCCGGCGACGGCGGCCGCCGACAGCAGGGTCCGGCGGCGCATGAGCTGGTCCTTCATCTCTACCTCTTTCAGGGCGGGAACGGAGGGAGATAAACCGGTATAGCTCCCCGATCATCGGGCGCCGTGCGAGCTGTGTCAAGGTTCGGACACAGGCGGTGAGTGCCGGTGGGACCGGGCTCGCGATTTGGGAACTTGTGGACCAAGATGGTGGTGTCAGTGGGAGGAAAGTTACCGGGGGCGAGCGCGGAGAGGACCCGATGAGCAGCTCTGCAGGGACGCCGACGGTCGACGTACGGCGGCACCGCCGGTCACTGGTGGCCGGGACGGTCGGCAACTTCGTCGAGTGGTACGAGTTCGGCGCGTACGGGTTCTTCGCCACGGTGATCGCGGCGAACTTCTTCAGCAGCACCTCGACCAGCGACGCGGAGAGTCTGATCAAGACCTACGCGTCGTTCGCGCTGGCGTTCTTCTTCCGCCCGATCGGCGCGGCGATCTTCGGCCGGGTCGGCGACCGGATCGGGCGGCGCCCGACGCTGATCCTGGTCCTGCTGCTGATGACGCTGTCCACCACGCTGATCGGCCTGCTGCCGACGTACGCGACGATCGGGGCCGCGGCGCCCTGGTTGCTGACGCTGGTGCGGGCCTTGCAGGGGTTGTCGGCCGGTGGTGAGTTCGGCGGCGCGGTCGCGATCATGACCGAGTTCGCGCCCCGGAACAAGCGCGGTCTGTACGGCGCTTGGCAGTCGCTGACCGTCGCGCTCGGGCTGCTGGTGGGTGCCGGGCTGGCGGCGATCCTGGCGACCGTGCTGAGCACCGAGGCCTTGCACGACTGGGGTTGGCGGGTGCCGTTCCTGCTGGCGCTGCCGTTGGGGCTGGTGGCGTTGTTCCTGCGGTTGCGGCTGGACGAGACGCCGAACTTCGCGCGTGTGCAGTCTGCCGCGGTCCCGCCGGAGCCGGCCGGCAAGGGTGAGGTCGCGAAAGCGATTGCCCTGGGCATCGGTCGGCTGATGGGCTGGTCCGCGGCCGGGTACACGTTCTTGGTCGTGATGCCGTCGTACCTGCAGTCGACGCTCAACGCGACGTTCCAGCAGGCGCTGGTCGCGACCGTGCTGGCGAACCTCGGGTTCGCGGTGTCGATCATGCCGGCGGGGTGGATCAGCGACAAGATCGGCCGGCGGCCGGTGATGGTGACGGGGGCCGCGCTGGTCGTCGTACTGGCGTTCCCGTTGATGAATCTCCTGCAGGACAAGGATTCCTCGAACGCTGCGAAGGGGATCGCGGTGTTCGTGGCCGGCTTGGTCGTCGGGCTGATGGCCGGGCCCGGGCCGGCGATGCTGTCGGAGATGTTCACGACCCGGGCGCGGTACACCGGGCTCGGGCTGGCGTACTCGTTGTCGAACGCGGTCTTCTCCGGGTCCGCCGGGCTGATCATCACCGAGCTGATCAAGCGGACGAAGAACATCGACATCCCCGCGTGGTACGTGATGGTGACGTGCGCGGTCAGCGTGGTCGCGTTGCTGACGCTGCGCGGCGACGACCACCAGAAGGAGCTTCGGGACTGACATGCGCGTCATTGGGTTGATGTCCGGGACGTCGTACGACGCGATCGACGCCGCGGCGGCGGACCTGCGGTTCGAGGGCGACGAGCTGGTGCTGCAGCCGCTCGGGATGCTGAGCCGGCCGTACTCGCCGTCGCTGCGTTCCTTGCTGGCCGCCGCGTTGCCTCCGGCAAGCACTTCGCTGGCCGCGGTGACCGAGCTGGACACGGGCGTCGGGCAGGCATTTGCCGAGGTCGCCGCGCAGGCGGTCGAGCAGTTGTGCGGCGGTGCCGCGGATCTGATCGTGTCGCACGGGCAAACGGTGTTCCACTGGGTCGACTCCGGCGTGGTGCGGGGGACGTTGCAGCTCGGCCAGCCCGCGTGGATCGCGGAGGCGACCGGTACGACCGTCGTCTCGGACCTGCGGTCGCGCGACGTCGCGGCGGGCGGGCAGGGGGCGCCGCTGGTCAGCCTGTTCGACGTGCTGTGGCTGCGCGGCCGAACCGGTACGCCGGTCGCGCTGAACCTCGGCGGGATCGCGAACATCACCGTCGTACCGCCTGGTGGTGATCCCGTCGCCTTCGACACCGGTCCCGCGAACGCCCTGATCGACGCCGTAGTCGGCGAGCTGACCGCCGGCCGCCTGGCCTTCGACGCCGACGGCGTGATGGCCGGCCGAGGCCGAGTCCACTCCGAACTCTTCGACCGCCTCCTGTCCGAGCCGTACTACGCCCGCCCGGCCCCCAAGAGCACCGGCAAGGAACTCTTCCACCTCGCCTATCTAGCCGACCGCATGCAGGGCCTCCCCGAGATCGCCCCCGACGACGTGGTCGCCACCGTCACCGCCCTGACCGCCCGAACCGTCGCCGACGCCGTCAAGTCCCACGGCGGCACCGAAGTCATCGCCGCCGGCGGCGGCATCCGCAACCCCGCCCTCATGCACCGCCTCGCCTGGGAGCTGGGCGAGGTCCCCCTCCTCAACACCGACGACCTGGGCCTGCCATCCCCCGCCAAGGAGTCCTACGCGTTCGCCGTCCTGGGCTTCTTGACCCTCCACGGCCTGGCAGGCACCGTCCCCAGCTGCACGGGCGCCAGGCATGCGTCGGTGCTGGGGTCGATCACGCCTGGGCGCGGTGGGCTGCCGCAGACGCCGGCTGCGACGTTCCCGACGAGTCTCCGGCTGACCTGACCACGTGTGATCATCCGGCGCATGGACATCTCCTCCTCCGAGATCGTGGTCGATGGTCGGCCCGGGTTGCTGACTGTGCCGGCTGATGGGGTGGTGCGGGGTGGGGTGGTCGCCCTGCACGGGTCGAGCAGTTCGTCGTACCGGCAGGTGATCTTCGAGCACCTGGCGGAGACCGTCGCGCCGCTGGGGATCGCGGTGCTGAGTTTCGAGCGTGCGCCGTGGGACCGGGACGACGTGGACATCCCCTTCGACGTACAGGCAGCGGGAGCAGTGGCGGCGTACGACGTACTGCAGAGCCAGTACGACGTACCGATCGGCTTCTGGGGCGTGAGCCAGGGGACTTGGATCGCCGCGCTGGCCGCCCGCGAGCGGGATGCGGCGTTCCTGGTGCTGCTCGGGTGTTCCGGCGTGAGCCCGGCCGAGCAGATGCGCCACGCGACGGCCGAGGCGGTCCGACGCGCTGGGTACGACGAGCAAGCGGTGGGCCACGCCGTCAGAATTCGTGACGCCGTGGCCAACCTCCTCAGAGGCACCGCCGACCGCCACCAGGTGATCGACCTCCTCCAACGCCAGGCCAACGAACCGTGGTTCGACCTGGTCGGTCTCACCGCAGACGACCTCGGCGAGAACCTCCCGGTCTGGCACGAGATCGACTTCGACTCCGAACCCCTCTACGCGACCGTCCGCTGCCCGGTCCTCCTCATCCACGGCGCCGACGAGGCCAACCTCCCCGTCCCCGAAACCCTCGAAGTCTGGCGCCGAGCCGCCCAGACCGCAGGAAACACCCAGGTCACCAGCGTCCGAGTCCCCGACACAGGCCACTGGCCCGGCACCCCCGACCGCTCCCGCGAAGGCATCAGCCCGGCGTACACAAAGATCCTCGAGGACTGGTTCAGCACCACGCCGTGACCTGGCGGGCGTTCGAATGGCCTAGTCGTTGACCCAGGCCAGAATCTCGCGCGCCGACTCCTCCGGCGTACCGCCGCCCTGCACCGACCGCGGGACGAGCGTGCGGAGCTCGGCCGCGTCGCGGACCGCGTCCTCGATCTCGTCGGCGGACCAATCGCGAGCAGTCAGCCGCTTTCGCCGTACGTCGTCCGGGCAGTCGAGGTGCAGCCAGCGCCCCTCCGGCAGCTGGCTGGGTGTCAGCGGTCCGAGCAGAAGGACCGGGATGCCCGAGCGGCGAACCAGTTCGGTGATCCGCAGCCAGAGCGTGTTGTACGCCGGCCAGTGCGGCGCCGCGGCCGGGTCGGTGATCGTGATCCCCAGCAGCGAACCGTCGTCGTCGAGCAGTTCGTCCATGTCCATCACGACCAGCCCGCCGGCGCTCAGCCGCAGCAGCTCGGGCACGACAGTGGACTTGCCCGCCCCCGGCGCTCCGGTCACCACGAACAGCCTCGACACTCCACCATTGTCCCCACCCCGGCCACCAGCCGTCGCCCGCGCCTACCCTCCGCGCGTCGTCTCTCGGCTTGGGGTGCCGCGGCGGACCTGCAGCACTCAGTAGGTCGGCGGAGATACCGAAGGTCCCGCCTGCGGCGCCCTGGAAAGCGGCCGTTGTGGGAGGTTGGTGAGTGGTGGAAGTCCGGGGACGACGCCGGCCGGGTTCGCAGGTACTGCGTCGTACGAGCCCGCCGCGGCAGGCTCGCCTGTTGACCTTCGAGTGGGTGGAAGGTGTTGGATCGAGGCGTGGTGGACGACCTGGTGAGCATCAGCGCGTTTGCGCGGCGGGTGGGGTTGACGCCCAGCGCGCTGCGGTTCTACGACGATTGCGGGGCACTGCGGCCGGCGGTGGTCGACGAGGGGAACGGGTACCGGTACTACGCGCCCGACCAGGAGCAGCGGGCTCGGTTGTTGCGGGATCTGCGGGAGATCGATCTGCCGCTTCCGGAGGTACGCCGGGTGCTCGACGGCGCGCCGGGAGCCGCGGCGGCGGTGGCGGTGGTCGAGGCGCATCTGCGGACGGTCGAGCAGAAGGCGGCCAGCACTCGCCAGGCCGCGCAGCGGATCCTCGCGGGGCTATCCAGTACGTCCAGCAAGTCGCCCCAGGTGACCCTCGGCGGCCCGGAGCTCGCCAGCGCGATCCGCCAGGTGGCCCCGGCGGCCGCAGAACCTGAGCCGATCCCTGCGCTTGGTTGCGTACGGATCGAACTGAGCGAAACCGAAGTCACCCTCGTCGCCACCGACAGGTACCGGCTCGCGGTCCGCAAGCTGCATCCGCAGTCCTTCGACGGCACCCCCGGAGCGATCCTGATCCCGGCGCCGGCGTTGACCGAGTTGACGCGGTGGCTGGCCGCCGCGGACACGGTCCACCTGCGGGCCGGAAGCGACCTCACGCTGTCAACCTCCGCGGAGACGCGGACCCTCGCGTCGATGGATGCCGAGTACCCCGACTACCAACTGATCCTGGACGGGCTGGAACCACCGGTCTGCCGGGTGATGGCCGACCGCGCCGCCCTCGCCGAACTCCTCGGCACCGACGAGGTAGTTGCTCTAGGCATCGAAAGCGAAACGATTGGCATCGGCAACCAGAAGCTGGAGGCGATCATCACCGGCGCCCCACTCCGGATCGGCTTCACCACCCGCCTGCTCGCCGAAGCCCTCGCGACCGGCGTAGGCCCCGACGTCCTCCTCGAGATCCACGCACCCGACCGCCCCGTCGTCATCCGCTCCGCCGACCAGGGCACCTTCACCACCCTGGTCATGCCGAACCGCCTCTAACCGAAGTCGATCTCGAACGTCGGATACTCCGGCTGCGGACAAGCCGCCCCTCGGTACCCGAGCCGCTCGTAGAACGGCGCGGCCCGCTCGTGGTGCGCCTGCCACTCCAGCCAGCGCACCTCCCCGGCGGCCCACTCCACCACCGCCGCGACCAGCTCCCGCCCAACGCCTGTACGGCGAGCGCCCGGCTCGACGTACAGGTCGTGCAGCCGCCCCTGATGCCGCCGCCCGGCGCGCAAGTGCGGCCCATAGTTCTGCGCGGCGGCGTACCCGATCAGTCGGTCCTCGAACAAGGCGCCGAAGATCGCCCAGCGCGGGTCCACGAGCAGCTCGCCGTACACGTCCCGCGCCTCGTCCTCGGGCAGCTTGGTCCCGAAGCCCTGGAGCAGCGGCCACAGGTCGGTCCAGTCGGACGGTGTCAGGCGGCGTACAGGCATGGGCTCAGCGTGTCACCAACACCGGGGCAACCACTGTCGGCCGCAAGAGCCGATGCGTGACGACGGCGGCAACCAGCCACGCGCCGGCCATCGCCACCATCGGGAACGCGTGGCCCGACTCCTCGTCGAACAGTGCGAACATCGACAGGTTGACCGCCGTGTGAGCGACGGTCGCGACGGCGAGATTTGTGCCGCGTGCGGACTGGAGCACGGCGCCCAGGACGACCGACAGGGAGATCGTCATCACCAGGAACGCGCCCATGAAGACCGGCCCGTTCGCGAACCCGCCGACGTGCCACACGCCCCACAGGACGCCGACGGTGAGCGACGAGCGCAGTACGCCGTACCGGGTCTGCAAGTACGGCTGGAGGTAGGCGCGCCAGCCGAGTTCCTCGCCGGCCGAGCCGATCAGCATCGTGAAGGTCAGCGCCCACAGCGGGTACTTCTGTTCGTCGAAGTGCAGCGGCTGCCCGGCGACCACATGGACGACGACCGACACGGCCATCGCGGCGACCACGATCCCGGCGACCAGCGCGGACTTGCGGGCGACCACCTCGACCGGCGTGAAGCGAGCCTCCACACGCGTCGTACGGCGGAACAGCACGAACATCAGCCCGACGCCGAGTGCCGGCGCGAACTGCACCAGCTCCAGCAGGTCCGGATCCGGTCCGATACCGCCCTGTAGAGCGATCAGTAGGCCTGAGAACAGCAGCGTGGCGACGTAGAAGACGGCTACGCGCAGAAACATGTCACTCCTCGATCAGGTACGGCGCGAGCAGCAGGTCGAGCTGGTCGCGCAGGAAGTCGGTCAGCGAGCCCCAGCCGTTCACGGCCCAGACCTGCAGGGCGCCGTTGAAACAGACCAGGGTCAGGCGGGCGAGCGCGTCGACATCGGCGGAAGGCTTCAGCTCGCCGGCCGTCCGGGCGGCACCGAGGAGCCGCGCGGTGGTGTCGACGATCGCGGCCGAGTGCGCCAGCGCGTGCTCGCGGAACTCGGGATCGGCGACGTCCAGCTGCACGAACCCCAGTCCGTTGCCGAGCTGCTCACGCCGCTCGATGTGGGCGACGCTCGACAGCGCGAAGTCGCGCAGCGCGGCCATCGGCGAGGTGTTGCGCGCCTCGGCCTCCGCGGCCGCGCGGATCACCATCAGCGGGGACCGGGCCGCGGACGCGAGCAGCAGCCCGCGCTTGGAGCCGAACCGCTGGATGAGCGTCGGCGCGGCCAGCCCGACCCGCGCGCCGACGGCCGCCAGGGTCAGCTTCACCGGGCCCAGTTCGGCCAGTACGACGCGCGTCGCGTCCAGGATCGCGTCGTCGTCGATCAGGCGTGGGCGAGCCACGGCGTACCCCCTCGGCAGTTTATAAATGGCCATTCACTAACTCGAAGACAGTAACAGATCGCTGCCCGATCAGTTATTCGTGAACGACGGCCGACCTCTGCCTGTGGTTAGGGTCTGTGCCGGTCGGTCCTCCGCCCTGGACCTGACAAGTCGTCAACGGGAGCCCCATACATGCGTTTCGCCCGCATCACCCTCGGTCTGCCACTCGCGCTCGTGGGGGTGGTCGCCACGCTTGCCGGGGCCGCCTCCGCGTTCTGGCTGGTCGGCCCGGACAGCACCGTCGAGACCGGTGAGCAGCGGCTGACCAGTCGCGGCCTCGCCGTCGCCACCGCCCCCGACCTGCTCGCCCGGCACGGCTTCACGCTGCACGTGACGGCGTCGAGCGCGCGGCCGGTGTTCGTCGGGGTCGCCCACGACCTGGATGTCAGCAGCTACCTCGGCGAGGCGTCGTACACGCGGATCGTCCGCTTCGACCTGCCGTCGGACATCGCGACGCAGGAGATGAAGGGCGGCTCCGAGCGGCTGAACCCGCCGACCGGGCTGGACTGGTGGGTCGCGGACGCGGGCGGCGCGGGGAAGCAGTCCGCCGAGTGGGAGACGCTGGACGGCGCGTACGACGTGGTGGTGATGAACGCGGACGGTACGCCGGGAGTCGATGCCACGGTGACGTTCGGCGCCGAGCTCAAGGGCCTGTTCGGGATCTGCCTGGTGGTGCTCGGGGCCGGGCTGATTCTGCTGTTCCTGGGGATCTGGCTGGTGATGCCGCGTCGCCGGCGACCGGAGGAGCCGAGTGCGCCGGTGACGCGGCAGGAGACGATGCCGTACGTCGTGCCGACAGTGCCGAGCCGCCCGACCGCCGCGGCGCACCCGCCCGTCCCCGCGCAGGATCCGGCGCCTGTGCGCCCGCCCGTGCCCGCGCCTGTGCGCCCGGCTGTGCCCGCGCAAGACCCGGTGCCGGTGCGCTCGCCTTTCCCCGCGCAGGACCCGGCGCCCGCTCCGGTGCGCCCGTCCGCGCCTGCCCCAGCCCCGACTCCCGCGCCGACCTCGGGTCCGGCCCCCGCCTCGACCCCAGCTCCCTCGTCGGCGGGCTCGGCCCCCATCTCGATGGGTTCAGGCCCGGCCTCGTCCGGTTCAGGCCCCGCGTCGTCCGGTTCAGGCCCCGCGTCGTCCGGCTCAGGCGCCGCCTCGTCCGGCTCGACCCCCGCCTCAGCGGGGTCGGCCCCCACCCCAGCGGGTTCGGCGCCCACCTCGGCGGGTTCGTCTCGCCCGGGCACGGGCACGGGCGCATCCGCGCCCCGGCCCGAGCCGGCCGACGAGCCCGCCCCCCGCCCGGCCCCCGTGCCGGGCATCCCGCCGCAGTACCAGGCCCCGGCGTACTCGCCGCCCAAGGCGAAGCGCGTGGTCTCCGCCCTCACCGGCGGCATGCTGTTGCTGACGGCAACCGGTTGCGTCGCCGTACCGCAGGAGAACACCAGCAGCGGCCCGTTCACCCGGGCGGCTGTGACGGTGGCGGGCGGGCTGGCCGTCGTCGAGAAGTACAACGACCTGAACAACCAGGCCAACCAGGCCCGCAACCCCAAGCTGGCCGAGGCGATCGAGACCGACCCGACGCTCGCGATGACCCGCGCCGGGTACCAGATCGGCCGGAAGACCGACGAGACCGGCAAGGACAAGGTCAAGCCGTTCACGTACACCGAGCCGGTGGTCGGCGCGCCGCAGTACGGGGCGTACCCGATGCGCTTCGTCGTCGCGTCGGGCGTCTCGACCAGCCCCGACAACAAGCAGCTCGGCGTCTGGGAGCGCACGACCGCGGGCGACCCGTGGGTGCTCAAGTACTCGGTCTATCCGAGCACGACCGTCAAACTCCCGCCGCTCGAGGGCCTCCGCGCCCCGACCAAGACCGACATGAGCAAGCTCGCCAGCCTCCCGCAGTCCGCGGCCGCCAACCTCGCGGAGTACCTCACGGGCGGACCGAACTCACCCAAGGCAAGCCTCTTCACGCCGTCGCCCGGGACCGTCACGCTGCTCAACCAGCGCGCCAAGGACAAGGTCACCGACGCCAAGAAGCCCTACATCGCCACGGCCACCGACACCTTCCGCCCCTCCGGCGACCCTCTCACCTTCATCACCGCGGACGGCCGGGCGCTGGTCTTCCTCGCCCTCACCGAGCAGTACCTCCAACGCGTCGAGCCCGGCTCCAACGCGTACTGGACCAGCGGCCCTCCCACCGCCTTCAGCAGCTACGTGAAGTACACCCAAACCCTCCACCAGGACTACCTCCACCAACTGGCCGTCGTCATCCCCCCGAAGGGCCAGGGAAAACTCCAAATCCTCTCCCTCGACGGCCAACTCGTCGGAGCCGGCGGCAGCTGACCCAGCCGACGCCCAGCACTGATCAACCTCGCTCGGTCGGTTCTGCTCAGGCGTGTGCGGGGGGTGAAGTCGGCGGTTGGCGGCAGGTTGATCAGTGGTGGACGTCGGGATCCTGCCTCTAACGCAGCTTGGCGGTGATGGTTGCGCCGTGTTGGTGGTGGGTGGTGAAGGTCACGCGGGTGCCGAGGAGGGTGTGGGTGAGGCGGACGGCGGGGTTGGGGGCCGTGAGGGTGAGCCAGCGGGCCGGGATCGTCAGCGTGATCGTCGCGCGGGCGAAGGTGGGGTCGGAGACAGCCACCGTGAGGTGACGGCCGGTGGTGCGGGTGATCGTGGAGGCGGGGCCGTCGATGATCAGGCCGGGGAGGAAGTGGGGGCCGGAGGTGAAGGTGTTGGCGGCCGTGAGGTTGGCGGACTGGATGGCCTGGCCTCGGGTGGTGTTGGTGAGGATGCGCGGCGGGCGGTGGGTGGCCAGCT
The DNA here is from genome assembly GCF_014205135.1 of Kribbella italica. Lineage (NCBI taxonomy): Bacteria > Bacillati > Actinomycetota > Actinomycetes > Propionibacteriales > Kribbellaceae > Kribbella > Kribbella italica. The sequence goes on along the minus strand of NZ_JACHMY010000001.1, from coordinate 6,077,706 downwards.
GAGTGCGGCTCGCGTTGGGGAGCAGCGAGTACGCGTGGGAGGTGAGCGCGCCGGCAGCGTGGTCGAGGGTCAGGGAGAAGACGTTGCGGGTGACCGCGGTGTCCGGGTTCGACGTACGGATGACGCGGCGGCTGCGGGTGACCTGATCCAGACCCACGCGGGCCCGGGAACCAGCGTGGAAGTAGTAGCCGACCGACTGGGCGCCGTTGGAGTAGTGGAGCCAGCGGAGATCCGCGACGCCCGCGCCCGACCAGCGGCGGCCGTTGCGGAGGACGCCTTCGACAGCAGGCAGAGCCACCGACGGACGGGCATCGACGGTCGTCGTCGCCGCGCGCCGGGCGTCGCCGGCGCCCGCGGCCAGGACGACGATCTGGTCGTCGAGCAGGAACCACGACTTGGTCGCCGAAGCGTTGCGGTAGACAACGAAATCGTCGGGCAGTTCGGCCCGCTGCGCGTAGGCGTAGTCGTCGGACTGCACCCACCCGACCGCCCCGACCGCGTCCAAGGTCGCGCCACCGGAGTGCCGGTTCGTGCCGGTCGGGAAGTACACGTAGGTGTTCTGCGACTCCGACGACGGGGTGAAGTTCAGCGGGTGCGTCGGGTTGTCGTAGTACGCCGTCCCGTACAGCGCGGGGATCGACTGGCGCGTCTCGACCGGCGCGGTCACCCCCGCCAGCCCGTACGGCGACACGGTGGTGAAGTAGTCGACGCCGTACGCCTGCGTCTGGTCCTGCCCCGACAGATAGAGGTAGTACGCGCCGTCACCCTGGAACCACGGCAGCAGGTTCTCACCACTCATGTACTCGTACTTGCTGATCCGCTCCGAGTTCCGCGCCAGCGCGAACGCGTAGCCGGGCCGCCGGTGCACGGTCTTGTCCATCGCGTTGAACGCCACCGACGAGGCCGCCGGGTTCAGATCCGCAGGCACCACAGCTGGATCTGCGACGATCTCGGCCAGCCGCGCGACACTGACGGGAGAGACGAAGCTGTTCGGGTTCAGCGTCGGCCGCGCGGTGAACTTCACGTACGACCGCAGCCGCGCCGCGTCCGCGGCGGCCGCGTAGTCGGCGAGGTCGACGACCGCCTCGATCACGACCGCGACGTCGTCGTACCCGGTGCCCGGCCGCGAGACCGCGCGGCCCTTGACGATCTCCATCATCCAGCCCTCGAAGATCAGCGGCGCGAACCCGGTCTCGACCCAGCCCTGCACCACCTTCACCAGGTCGTCGCTTGCCGCGTACGCCGTACCGTCGAGCAGCTTGACGGTCTGGACGACGCGGCTGAGCAGACCCTTGCCGTACGAGCCGGTGTACGCGACCGAGCTGTGCTGGATGAACGAGCCGTCCGCGTAGTACCCGTCGGTGACGCCGTGCTGCAGGTCGTACGGGTCGATCGTCGCGAAGACCGTGAACTGGTCCTGCAGCGCCTTGCGGATCCGCGCGTCGTCGGCGAGCAGCGCGCCCTGGACGATCCGGTTGGTGGTGATGTCGGCGAGGTTCGCGCCGGTGTGGAAGCGCGAGTCGAGATTCACGTCGCCGTTGGTGCCGCTGCGCAGGTAGGCGTCCATCGATGCGACGTACGTCGTGACGAGGTCGCGCGGCGCGTCGAGCAGCGCGAGGGTCTTGCCGGCGAAGCCGGAGATGCCGATCTCCCAGGTGAACCAGTTGCCGTAGTACCCCTTCGACTGGTCGCCGTAGTAGTTCGCGTGCAGCCAGGTCAGCTTGTCGAGCACCTTGGTCCGCACCGCGGCGTTGCCCTGCAGTTCGGAGGCCGGGCCGGGACGCCGGAAGGCGAGCGCGATCTCGTAGAGGTGCTGGTACGACGCGCTGAGGTTCGGGTCGCTGGTCCCGAGCGGCAGCCCGGCGAAGGCCTCGGTCGCGCCGGCGCGGTCCATCGCCGCGAGCCAGGTGCGCGCGGTCTGGTCGAGCGCGGCGAGCTTGGCGGCGACCTCCGGGCGCACGTTGGACTCGGCGGTCCCGGTGAAGATGCCGGCCAGGTTGGCCAGCAACTGTTCAGGCCCGGCGGCTACGGCAGCTTCGGCGGACAAGCCGGCGGCCGAGGCCGGCGCGGGATGGACCGCGGTCAGCAGGGCGGCGGCGGGGACGAACGACAGCAGGCGGCGACGACTGAGCTCCACAGCAACTCCCGGGCGAAAGGGAAGAACCTCACGGCCCGAGTCAACCAGCCGCAACTATCTTTCGGCAACCGCTTACCGAAGGTTTCCCGCCACAGCCCACCGCCGGCACCTGCCGTTGACGAAAGCGCGGAACAGATCGGCGGCCGGCGCGGTTGCTGGTGATCGGTGTCCGGCGCGCAAGCCGGCGACGACTGGAAGGCGGGACAGGCTGTGGCCGAGGTGCTGGTGGTCGGGGGAAGCGGGGGACTGGGACTCGCGGTGGCTCGGAAGTACGCCGCGCAGGGCGACTCCGTGGTGGTGACGAGCCGGACCAAGGCCGGCGCCGACGAGGCGGCCGCACTGGTCGGCGGCGCGACGCGTGGGCTGGCGGTCGATCTCGCGCAGCCGGCGACGATCGAGGAGGCGCTCGCTGAGATCACCGCGGTCGATCGTCTGGTCGTGACCGCGATCGCGCAGAGTGCGAACACCATCGCCGGGTTCGACCTCGAGGACGCACTGACCGCGGCGACGGTGAAGCTCGTCGGGTACGCCGAGACCGTGCGCGTGCTGGCGAGCCGCTTCAACCCCGGCGCGTCCGTCGTACTGCTCGGTGGTCTGGCGAAGGACCGTCCCTACCCGGGCTCGACGATGGTGACCGCGACCAACGGCGGCGTCTCCGCGCTGGCGCGGACGATGGCGGTGGAGCTCGCGCCCGTGCGCGTCAACGTGCTGCACCCGGGCGTCGTCGGCGACAGCCCGAAATGGGCGGACTCCGACCTGGCCCACGTCGTCAACCGCACGCCGATCGGCCGCACGGTGACGGTGGACGAGGTCGTCGACGCCGTCGACTTCCTGCTCCGCAACGGCGCGGTCAACGCGGTCGACCTCGAGCTCGACGGCGGCACGCGCGTCCTCTGACGCAGGCCGTGTACGACCTACTGCGGGCCGCCGTTGCTAGCGAGCAGCCACGGCGGCCTGACGTCGTCCACCACTGAACACGGCCAGCGCACTCACGATGTCGGCGACGAAGACGAGATGCAGCAGCGTGTTCACCACGCCGTACCGCGGGCTGACCGCGCGCAGCCGCATCATCAGCGCCAAGCACGTCACGCCGTAGATCGAGGTGGGCAGCAGCATCAGGTAGGTGCCGATCACCGTGGGGACCAGACCCGTCGCCGTGAAGACGCCGACGAACGCGAGCCCGGCCGGGCCGGCGAAGAGAATGAGGCCGCGGGTGACGACCACCGGCAGCAACGTCAGGCCGAGCACGATGACCGTGCAGATCACGAAGTTCTGCAGGAAGAGCGGGATCAGCACGAGCTTGACCGTCCGGGCCGTCCGTCGCAATGTGTCGAGATCGCCACTGAGGAACAGCCGCACAGCGGTCCGGAACGTCACCAACGGCACGACCGGTACCACCACCAGGAGTACGAACTCCGCCGGTGGGACGAGCACCAGCCAGAAGATGCCCTCGGCGATGAAGTCGGGACGGAAATCGAGTCCGTAGAAGATCGCGACGAGCAGCAGCCAGACGGTGGCCAGCGATGAACCGGCGACCAGCACACCGGTCATCAGGTTCCGCGACCAAGCGCCCGGCGCGCGAGCGATCCCGAGCAGTCGCCTGGCCACCTCGACCACGACGATCGAGCTGAGCACGTCGACGACGAACAGAAAATGCAGCGTCGCATTGATGCCGAAGAACACCGGCCCGACCTGCTCGTCCTTGCGCATCACCACCAAGCAGCCCACGCCGTACGCCGACGTCGGCAGCAACGCGAGATACGTCAGTACGACGAACAGCAGCGCCACCAGGAACCCGTCGAGACCGAGCCGGTCGCGATCGCCGGCACCCTGGATCACGACCGCGCCGGCCAGCGCGACGAAGTTCATCAGGAAGAACGGGATCGCGGCGAGCTTCACGCCATCGGCCGCGCGCTGCAACGCGTCGAGCTCGCGGCGGCGGGTCAGCCGGACCGCGTCCGCGACGACGAGCATCCCGAGCACGAGCTGGACGGCGAGCCAGCCGCCGAGGACGGCGTACGCGATGCCCAGGTCGCTCGCCTCGTCGATCCGGAACGGGTGCTTCAGCACGATGCCCGCGGCCACGCCGGCCGTCAGGACCGCGCCCAGTCCGAGCCACCCGCCGAACACCTTGGCCATCATCGGTGTCATCTCTTTCCCCCCTCCGCCAGACAGTTTCGCGGCGGCGCGGGTCACCGGCCGGCGACGGCCCCGATCGGCGAAATGCCGGTGGTTGCCGGGGGCTACCCGCTCTGGGAGCGGTCAAACCCGGTCGTCAGTTGATGTTCGAATAGGCCGTGTCGCGGCGCGTCCACAAGTGAAAAGGCGCCTCCCGCATTCCGGGAAGCGCCTGTACCGCTGGTCAGGACATGAGCCCTGGATGGAGCGGGTGACGGGAATCGAACCCGCACTGTCAGCTTGGGAAGCTGATGTTCTGCCATTGAACTACACCCGCACGCCTGGCAACGCGAAGGATCATACCTGGTTTCCCCGGCCGTTTGCACGGGGGGTGCGAAGGGCAGTTTTCCACAAACCACTGCCCAAGGGCTGGGCAGAGCGCCCGAACTCTGGCAGATTAGAACGCGTTGCCGGGGGCAACAATGGACGCAACGTGAGGATGCGGTCCTGACCTGGACCGGACAAGATGGTTGCGGGGCAACTGCAAAGAAGGGGTGAAGAGGTGGCAACTGACACTAACGACGCACTGGACAACCTGGAACGGGAGCTCGTCACGATGGCGCGCCGGCTGCGAGGTCTGCAGCGGACGCTGTCCGACGAGGCGCACCCGGACCTGGAACCGGCCCAGTACGCGTTGCTGAACCACGTCGAGGAACTGGCACCGGTGCGGATGGCCGACCTGGTGGCAGCACTCGAGGTGGACAAGGGTCCGGTCAGCCGGGCCTGCGCACGGCTGGAGGAGGAAGGTCTGCTCAAGCGGGCGGCCGACAAGTCCGACGCGCGCGCGACGTTGCTGACGCTGACCGCGAACGGCAAGCGCAAGCTCGCCGCGGCCCGCAAGAAGCGGCACAAGGTGATCGAGGACCTGCTCAAGGACTGGTCCCCGACGCAGGTGAAGACCTTCGCCAACCAGGTCTCGAAGTTCAACAAGCTGGCCTGAGCAAGGTCGGGTACGCCGCGGCACGCCGGCCGTGGCGGAAGCTGTTGCCGACGGCCCGTTCGGGTGCCGTGTTCCGGAGAGCTGAGGGGTCCGGACCGGGGCGACCGAGTCGACGGGGAGCGATGGTGGGCGGGTCTCTCGATTCCCGCCTACTGCGCGGCACTCGGCACGGCACCTCGGAGCACTGGAGCAAAGCCCACGATGGAAAAACATCGAGGGCTTCACTCCAGCACTCCGAGCTACCGCACCGAGCACCTGCTCGCTACGGCGGGAATCGAGAGACCCGCCCGGGGCCGTCAGTAAGGGTGTTCCGAGTGGCGCGTAGGCGGTCCGGCCTGCCCTCTGGAGGCTGGGCTGCGCTACTGTGCCTGCGTGCTGCTCTCCGACCGCGACATCCTGGCCGAGCTCGACGCCAAGCGGGTCCAGCTGGACCCGTTCGACGCTGCGATGGTCCAGCCGTCCAGCGTCGACGTACGCCTGGACCGGTACTTCCGGGTCTTCGAGAACCACAAGTACCCGCACATCGACCCGGCCGAGGAACAGCCCGACCTGACCCGCACGGTCGAGCCGCTCGGCGAGGAGCCGTTCATCCTGCACCCGGGCGAGTTCGTGCTCGGGTCGACGTACGAGCTGGTCACGCTGCCGGACGACGTCGCGGCGCGGCTGGAGGGCAAGTCCTCGCTGGGCCGCCTCGGCCTGCTGACGCACTCGACGGCCGGGTTCATCGACCCGGGCTTTTCCGGGCACGTGACGCTGGAGCTGTCGAACGTCGCGACTCTGCCGATCAAGCTGTGGCCGGGCATGAAGATCGGCCAGCTGTGCTTCTTCCGGCTGTCGTCACCGGCCGAGCACCCGTACGGTTCAGCGAAGTACGGCTCGCGCTACCAGGGGCAGCGCGGACCGACTCCGTCGCGTTCGCACCTCAACTTCCACCGCACCGACATCTGATCAGCCGACGGCCTTCTGGACCACCAGGATCTTCTCGGTGTTGGTCGGGGCCTTGCTGCCCGGGTCCTGCAGGTAGACGCTGCCGTACTTCGAGACCATCACCGGCGACTTCGGCTCGCCGTTCAGCAGTGACGTGTCGCCCCAGCCGCCGATGTTGCCACCGCTGAACGACGACTGCGCGTCGGACGGCGTGCTGCCCTCGGTCGGCGTCGCCGCACTGGAAGGCACGTCCGTGCCGGTCTTGGCGTCCAGCAGGACCGCCTGCTCGTCGGCCGTCCCGTAGACCAGGCCGTTGTAGATCGCGGTGATCGCGGGCACGATCCGGTTGGCCGACGCGTCGTACTTCCAGGCCAGCTTGCCGGTGCTGTCGTCGAAGCCGGCGATCCCCTTCTGGTCGCCGATCGAGACGTTGCACACCACCGCCGCGACGTGGTCGGACAGGCAGCCCGCGCCACCGCCCTGGTCCTTGGAGTTCGGCAGCTTGGCCTCCGCGATCTCGCCGGTCGCGATGTCGACCGCGTAGAACGAGTTCACGTAGTGGTGGTCGTACTTGGTGTCCTGCACATAGCCCGTGCCGCTGAAGTAGGCGTGCTTGCCGCCCGATCCCGCGGGACTGAGGTAGTTCATCGTCGGCACCGGCACCGTCTTCTTCACCGTCCCGGTGACGGCGTCGACCTGGACGATCGCGTTGTCCTTGGCCCCTTCGCCGCCTTCGCCCTTGACGCCGACGACCGTGCCGTTCAGGACACCGGCCGCGCGCACCGACGGGATCGTGCTCGCCTTCTTCGTGACCGGGTCGGCGAACACGGTGAACTGCCGGATCTTCGCCGACCGGTCCGGCGACGACACCGTGAGCCCGATCGCGATCTGCCCGGTCGCCGCGTCGTACGCCGGCTGGTAGAAGTCCTTGCCGCTGTTGCCCGGTCCGAGCAGCGTCGACAGGTCGGCGACGGCGGTCGCGAGCACGTCACCCGTGCTCGGGTCGATCCACTGGAAGCTCACCTGACCGTGGGCCTTCTGCGTCCCGCTGCCCTGCACGATCTGCGTGTACGCCGTGGCGACGACCTCCTTGCCGTTCAGCTGCACGGCCATCGGCGCGGTGAAGTCGTTGGTCGTCGTGGTCGGTACGTCGGACGCCGGGACCTCCCAGCTGTTCGCGCTCAGGGTGCGCGCGGTCAGGCCGCTGCGCAGCGCGTACAGCGAGGCCTCGCCGACCATGCCCGCCTCGATGTTGAACTGGTTGGACTGACCGGTGTTGCCCTGCGCCAGCGCCGAGACCGGCGTGAACGCCTTCGGCGGGTCGAACGTCGCGAGGTCCGGCCCGGTCGGCGTCGAGGAGGCCGAGGCGGACGGCCCGCCGTCGCTCGAGGGCTGGTCGGTCGCCTTGTCGTCACCCCCGCTGCAGCCGGCGAGCAGAGTGGCGGCAACAGTTGCCATGATCAACGGACGCAGCATTCGCTTGTCTCCCACGAGGTTCAGCCGATCGCTTTCAGGACCTGGAGGCTGCCGATGACGTCCTCGGTCGACATCTCGTCCTCCCGCAGGTACGTGCCGCCGTACTCGGAGACGCTGGTGGGGGAGAGCAGCTCGAGGTCCGGAGCGGCGGGCACCGGGCCGACGCCGGGCGTGCCGGACGGCGAGCTGCCGTCGCTGGGCGTCGTGCCGTCGGTCGGCGTCACGCTGTCGCTCGAGGTCGAGCCGTCGCTGGGCGTCGTACCGTCGCTCGGTGTCGTGCCGTCGGTCGGGGTGGCGCCCGGCGTCGCGGAGCTGGTCGGCGTCGGGGCCGGGACGTCCTGGCCGGTCAGGCCGTTGACCAGGACCGGCTTGCGCTGGACGGTCGCGTAGACCATGCCGTGGAAGGCGGTCGTCACGGTCGGGACCACCCGCCCGGGGCTCTTCTCGGTGTAGCCCCAGAGCTTCTTGCCGGTGGTGTCGTCGAAGCCGAGGATCTCCTCCTCGCTCGCGCCCTGACCCGCCGTACAGACGACCGTCTTCTGCCCGTCGGCCCAGCAGGTGTAGTCCACCAGGTACTTGGTCTCCTTCACCGCGGACTTCGTCTGTACGACGGTGCCGGTGGCCGGATCGACCGCGTAGATGCTGCCGACGTAGTCACCCAGCCCGTAGTCGCCGATGCCCTTGGTGTACTTCTGCCCGTACAGGTAGACGTACTTGCCGCCGTTGCTCCCGGTCGGGTTGAGACCCTCCAGCCCGGGCAGCAGCCCGGACTTGGTCACCTTGCCGGTCGTGGCGTCGACCAGTGCGAGCGAACGGCGGGTGTTCTCCTTGCCCTGGGCGCCGACCAGGACGCCCTTGCCGAGCCCGGCCGGCTTCATGAACGGGATCGTGACGCCCTTCTTCGTGTTCGGGTCGGCGATCACCGTGATCACGCCCGACTTGGCGCCGATCAGACTGGTCGGCGCGACGCCGACGGCCACCTGTCCGGTGGCCGTGTCGACCGCCAGGTCGGTGAAGCCGCCGGGAAGGCCGCTGTTCACCTCGTCGTCGCCGAGCAGCGGGGTCGCGTCGACGATCGCCTCGGAGATCGGCTTGCCGTCGGCCGGGTCGAGCCAGCGGAACAGCACCTGCACGCTGGGCTTCGCCGTCCCGCCGCCCTTGATCCGCTGGTAGTACGCGACCGCGACGGCCGACTTCCCGTCGAGCTGTACGGCGGTCGGCTGCGTGGCGTCGTTGTTCACGACACTGCCGTCGGTGGTCTCGGTGGACAGGGTCTGCCAGGGCTTCTCGCCGCCGGCCACGCTCTGACCGACCGCGCCGCTCAGGCTGTTCGCCACGGCGGTCGTGCCGACCATCGCGACCTGCGGCTCGAACGAGCTGCGGCCCTTCTCCTCGGCCAGCGAGGAGGCGGCCACGCCCTGGAAGGCCTTCGGCGGGTCGTACGCCGTCGGGGCCGGGACGGTCGGTGTGCTGGACGTCTCCCCGGCGCCGTCCTTCGGGGTGTCGGTCGACTTGTCGTCCCCGCCGCTGCACCCGGCCAGCAGGGCGACCGCGGCCGTGGCGGCGAATACCTGATGCAACATCTTTCGTTCTCCCCGAGTCCGGAACCAGGAATCAGCGGAACGCGAGTGTCCCGCCGCGCTCACGGAACGCTAGCAGCGCGACCGGGCCGCCGAAGCCCTCGGACCGGACCGGGGAGATTGCAGGTTCCTGCAGAGTGCCGGGCAAGTGCCTGACACGTCAGCGGACCACGGACAAGCCGGTCCGCCGGTGCCGCGGCTGGGGCTCGAGGCGGTCGGCCAGCCGGCGCAGGACGCCGGCCAGTTCCCGCCGCGGGGCGTTGACGCCGTCGGTGTCGCGCCGGTCGGCGCGGTCCTGCTTGCACAGGGCCCGCCGCTCGGCGTTCCGCAACTGCTCGGCGACCTGGTAGCGCGCGATTTCCTGGTGTTCGGTGATCATCCTGCTTCTCCCCTCACTGGTCCCCGTGAACGATGTGGTGATTTGTTGCCTCAGGCCCGTACGACGGTGATGTCGCCGGACACGGTGCGGGCCCGCAGGACCAGCGAGCGCTCGCCCTCGGCCGGCTGCTCGCTCGGCTCGAGGTCGCACTGGATCTGGCCGGTGACCGTCTTCAGGTCCAGGTACGTCGGGACGCCGTCCGGCACACCGATCTGTACGTCGCCGCGCGCGGTCTCGGCCCGGACGCTCGGTCCGTCGGCCAGCTCGACCCGGACGTCACCGGAGCCGGAGGTGGCGACCGAGTGGTCGCGGATCCGCTCGATGGTGATGTCGCCCGAACCGACCTTCACGGTGGTCGGACCGGCCGCGTCGCCGACCCGGACGTCGCCGGACCCGGTGGACAGCCCGAGCTGGCCGTCGGCCTGCTCGATGTCGATCTCCCCCGAGCCGGTGTTGGCCCGGACGGCACCGGTCGCATGCTCGATCCGGATGTCGCCGCTACCGGTGCCGGCCGCGAGCGTGCCCTCGACCCGGTCGAGCCGGATCTCACCAGATCCGGTGGACAGCCGGGACTCGCCCAGTGGCACCCGAGCCGTGATGTCACCCGAACCGGTCTTGATCCGGGCCGCCAGAACGTCCGGGGTCTGGATCACGACGTGGACCTCCGGCCCGCGCCGCTGGTTCTTCGTGGTCTCGACGACCAGCTCGCTGCCGGACAGCTTGTAGCGCAGGTCGTCCTCGGTGCCGTTCTCGACGTCGATCCGGACGTGGGTCCGGTCGCCGTCGGTCGGGACGAGCTCGACCCGGCCGGCGCCGATCTCGATCCGGACCCGGTCGAGCTCGCCGGGCTCGCCGGTCAACTGCGTGCTGAAGCCGCTCACTGCGCCCACCCCGTCATCCGCTGTCCCGGTCCGCGCCCACCGCGGCCGTGGTTGTGTCCGCGGTCCCGGCCGCGCTCACGGCGTTCGCCACGCTCGCCACGCCGTTCACCGCGCTCGCCGCGGTCACCGCGCCGGCCGTCACCGAACACGCCGTCCGGTCCGAACGGTCCGTCCGGACCGAGCACGCCGTCGGGGCCGAAGACCCCGTCGGGACCCAGCGGTCCGTCGGGCCCGAGCGGGCCGTCCGGTCCGAAGATCCCACCGCGCGGTGGGCGCGGGGGCCGGGGCGGCCGGGGGCCACCGCGGCGGCCGCGGTCGCCGGTCAGGGCGGTCATCACGGTGCGCATCAGCCACGCGTTCGAGGAGATGCCCTCGGCGGTCGCGGCCTCGTCGACCTTGTTCTTCACCGACATCGGCAGCCGCAGTGTGATCCGGGCGGTCGGCTCGTCGGCGTCCAGTGCGAGGTCGGCCGCACCGGTGTCGTTGTCGTCGTCTTCGGTCTCGTCGTCCACGTCGTCGTCCGCGCCGGTCAGCTGACTCGGGGCGGGGGTGACGACGAACTCGGGACGGCCGCCGGCCATCCGGAGCTCGACCGATCCGGGGGACAGCTCACGGCTGATCTCCCCGGCGGCGTCGGACAGGGCTGAGATGAGGGCCAGGCGGCCCGCGTCATCCAGCGTGGCTCCGAGGCGCTGGGCCACGGAGCGGGTTTGGTCGTCGGCCAACGCGGTGGCGTTCTCCACGCTACGGCGGACCGACTCGAGGTAGTGGTCAAGTTCCATGACGCAATCATGACGTCAAAGTGACGTCACTGTCAACCTTCTTGATGTCACTTGGTCGTCGAAGTGGTGTCACGGGCAGAATGAGGACCTGCCAACGAGAGGGGACCAGGGTGTCCAGAGGAGTACTCGTCACCGGTGCGTCACGCGGCGTCGGAGCGGAGGTGGCCAAGGTGTTCGCGGCCTCCGGCGACCGGGTCGTGCTGCACTGCCGCGGCGCGGTCGACCAGGCGGAGGCGGTCCGTCGCGAACTGCCCGGCGAGGGCCACGGAGTGGTCGCGGCCGATCTCGGCGACCCGGCCGCAATCTCTTCCCTGGTTGAGGAATCGGCCGCCGTCCTCGGTCGGATCGACGTCCTGGTCAACAACGCGGCGCTGTACGTCGAGGAGCCGGTGGCCGGGTCGCGCCGGATCGGTCATCCAATCGCCGAGACGCCGTACGACGAGTGGGTGGCGGCCTGGCGGCGGACTCTCGCGGTCAACCTCGAAGGGGCCGCTCACCTGACCTGGTGCGTCGCGCGGCAGATGATCGACCGGGAGCCCGCTGACGGCGTACGGCGGGGTGCGATCGTGAACGTCGGATCGCGGGGAGCGTCCCGCGGCGAGCCCGACGTCCCGGCGTACGGGGCCTCGAAGGCGGGTCTGCAGGCGTTCGGGCAGTCGATGGCGGTCGCTTTGGCGCCCCATGACATCACCGTGACGTCAATCGCGCCCGGATTCATCGGGACCGACATGGTCGCCCAGCGGCTGAACTCGCCGGAGGGTGACGCGCTGCGGGCCCAGAGCCCGTTCAACCGGATCGCCACGGCCGCGGAGGTCGCCGCCGCCGTGCACTGGCTCGCCTCGCCAGGGTCAGGCTGGTCGTCAGGCGCCGTTCTCGACTTCAACGGCGCCTCGTACCTGCACTGACCCGTTCCCGTGGGCGCAACGAGCCCCTTGACGCCGTACCGGCCGGGCACGATGCTGACCGCTCGCACAGGACTGCTGACAGAGAGGTAGGGCATGTCGAACCCGAAACAGGCAGGTACGAGAGCGTCCACGGTACGGCGCCGGATCGCGGCCGCGACCCTGGCCGCGACGGCATCGGCGGGGCTGATGACGTCGGCGGCAGGGACGGCGCAGGCCGCGGAGTGGACCTACATCGCGGCGTACCGCTATCTCCAGGACTGCAAGGACACCGGCAACCAGTACGTGCACCAGTTGATCGCCAGCACCTACAAGTGCACCGGCACCTACGCAACCGGCTACTCGCTCTTCATCAAGTACCGGATCGCGTAGGCAACAAGCTCAGCTGACGATGTCCTTCTTGGCCGGCGCCTTGATCGAGACCGGGGCGCCGGCCGGGTCGATCGTCATCAGCAAGCTGACGCCCTGCAGGTCGAAGGAGAACCGGCGGGCCATCTTGCCGGCGTCCAGCCACATCGAGTACGGCAGCGTCTTGGGCACACCGGCCGGGATCTTCTTGCCCTGCGCCTTCAGCACCGCGGCCGTGTCGACGGTGATGTCGTACCGGTCCAGCTTGACCCCGCCGATCGTCTCCGACTTCACGAACTTCACCCCGCGCAGTGCGCCCTTGAAGGACTCGAACGTCTTGCTCGGGTCGCCGGTACCGGCCAGCTCACTGAACTGGGCCATCGACGGGTCGGTCGAGTCGAGCTTGGCGTACTTCCCGGCCGGGGTCACCCCGGGGATCGACATGTACAGCGTCTTGCCGATCACCACGACCTTGGCCGTCTGACCCTTGAAAGCGGCGCCGGTCATCGAGATCGACGCCGCCGGCGGCTTGGCCTGCTGGACTCCGGTGATCGTCATCAGCACCTGCCCGTTGGCGGTCATCTTGCCCGTCGTGCGGTAGCTGGTCTGCTTGGCCAGCGCGGAGTTCATCGCCGGCAGGAACGTCGCGCGGTCCAGCCGTACGACGGCAGGTGCCGCGGCGGTCGGCGGGGCGGGCGTACTGGCCGGTGCTTCCGGCGTACTGGTCGTGGTGGTGCTGGACGACGGGCTGCCGGCCGACTTCGGCTCCTCGCTGCCACCGCAGGCGGCGACCCCCAGAACCAGCGGTACAACGGCGAGCGCGGCTGCCGCTCGTGTACGAACCCTCACAGTGCGTTTCCCCTCCCAGGTGGATCGAACGCCGGATCCTATGGGCCCGGAGCCCTGCCTGGGAAGGGAGTTGCAGCTTGTTGCAGGTCTAGCTGTCGCCGCGCTTGACCGAGGCGAGCAGCAGCTGGGCGACGTCGGAGACCTCGACCTCCTCGCGGGCCGAGCCGTCGGCCTGCTTCGCGGTCAGGCCGTCGGACAGCATCACCCGGCAGAACGGGCAGCCGGTGGCGATCTTGTCGGCACCGGTCTCGACCGCCTCGGTGGTGCGGTTCACGTTGATCCGCGAGCCGGTCTTCTCCTCCATCCACATCCGCGCGCCGCCCGCGCCGCAGCAGAACGACTTGGTCTTGTTGCGCGGCATCTCGGCGTACTCGGCGCCGGGGATGATCTCGAGCAGCTCGCGCGGAGCGTCGTACACCTGGTTGTGGCGGCCCAGGTAGCAAGGGTCGTGGTAGGTGATCTTCTGCCCGTTCAGCGTGCTGTCGGCGGGTGCGACCGGGGTCAGCTTCTTCTCCCGGACGAGCCGGTTGAGCAGCTGGGTGTGGTGGATGACGTCGAGCTCGACGCCGAGCTGGGAGTACTCGTTCTTCAGCGTGTTGAAGCAGTGCGCGCAGGTCGAGACGACCTTCTTCGCGCCGGTCTCCTTGAACACCTCGGCGTTCTGCATCGCCAGCTGCTGGAAGACGAACTCGTTGCCCGCGCGCCGCGCCGGGTCGCCGGTGCAGGTCTCGCCGTCGCCGAGTACGGCGAAGCTGACGCCGGCGATGTTCAGCAGCTCGGCGACCGCCTGCGTGGTCTTCTTCGCGCGGTCCTCGAAGGCGCCCGCGCAGCCGACCCAGAACAGGTACTCGACCTCGGCCAGCGTCTCGACGTCGGTGCCGACCTGCTTGACCTCGAACGGCAGGTCCTTGGCCCAGTCCATCCGGCCGGACGGGTTCATGTTCCACGGGTTGCCCTTGTTCTCCAGGCCCTTGAACAGCCCGTTGAGCTCGGACGGGAACGACGACTCGATCAGCACCTGGTAGCGGCGCATGTCCATGATCGCGTCGACGTGCTCGATGTCGACCGGGCACTGCTGCACGCACGCGCCGCACGACGTACAGGCCCACAGCGCCTCCTCGTCGATCACCGCGACGTCGGCCGAACCGACCAGCGGCTTCTCCTGCTCGTCCAGCACGAGCTGGGACAGCGACTTGCGGTCGTCCTCGTCGGCCAGCAGGTACGGCGCCTTGGCGTACGCGTGCTCGCGCAGGCCCATCATGATCAGCTTGGGCGACAGCGGCTTCTCGGTGTTCCAGGCCGGGCACTGCGACTGGCAGCGGCCGCACTCGGTACAGGTGGTGAAGTCGAGCAGGCCCTTCCAGGTGAAGTCCTCGACCTTGCCGACGCCGAGCGCGGCGTCCTCGTCGAGCTCCTCGATGTTCTCGAAGTCGATCGGCGCGCCGTTGACCATGATCGGCTGCAGCGCGCCGAGCGACGTCCCGCCGTCGGCCTTGCGCTTGAACCAGATGTTCGGCCAGGCGGTGAAGCGGTGCCAGGCCACACCCATCGTGGCGTTCAGCGAGATGGTGATCATCCAGGCGAACGAGATCAGGATCTTGACCATCGCGACCAGGTAGACGGTGTTCTCCAGCGCGCGCTCGGACAACCCGCCGAACAGTCCGCTGCCGATGAAGAACGTCGACGGGAAGTGGAACTTGTCGCCGGCACCGAGCTGGAACTCCAGCCCGCGCAGCAGCAGGATGCAGACCAGGACGCCGAGGATCGTGTACTCGACGTAGTACGCCTGCCAGGCGGTCGATCCGAAGAACCGGCTGTAGCGCCCCTTCTCACCCTTCGGCAGGTTCCGCAGCCGAATCGCGATCAGCCCCGCGATCGCGACCAGCCCGGTCCAGGTGAGGAACTCGCTCACCCACTCGAACACGAACCAGTGCCCGATGATCGGCAACGCGAAGTGCGCGTCGAACAACTGCCCGAACGCCGTCACCAGGCTCAGGAACAGCCCGATGAACCCGAACGCCACGAACCAGTGCAGCACCCCGATATGACTCCACTGCAGCATCCGCGTGTGCAGCAACGACTCCTTGGCCAGCGTCAGCGACCGCTGCCCCGGCCGATCAGTCCGCCGAACCGGCTGCCCGAGCCTGACCACCGACACCATGTGCCCGATCGTCTTCCCGAACAACGCAACTCCGACCGCGGCAACCGCAAGCGAAACAACGATGGCGAAGATCTGCATACCAGCGATGTTATTGGTTGGTTACCGACGAGTCATGTCGATGAGCCCCTCATCACGCCAGCGTGTCCCGTCTCACTTCCGCGAACGGTTGATCTTCACGTCCTCGAGACAGCTCGCCGTCGTCCGCAGCCGATGGTGGTCCAGACCAGCCGCCTCCAGCTCCAGCGCCCCCGTCTCAGCAGCTACCCCCAGACCACGGAAAGCCGACAGCGAACGGCCACTACGCGCCGACCTCACTATATTTTGTCTTTGTCTGTCTCTTGGGTCTGTTCTTTGTCTTCTTTGCTCTTGCCCTTGTGTCTCTGTCTTCTGTTCTTGTTCTTGTACGGCCGAAGGGCCCCAGCCGGGTGGCAGATTCTCGGGGTCCTCGCAACACCTGATGGTTTTATGTGGTTGTCAGTAGATCACGCAGGCGCTCGGCTGGGGTTTTCCAGTCGAGCGTTTTGCGTGGTCGGCCGTTGAGTTTCTGGGCGACGTGTTCGAGGTCTTCGGGACTGTGGGCGGACAGGTCGGTGCCCTTGGGGAAGTACTGGCGTAGCAGGCCGTTGGTGTTTTCGTTCGATCCCCTTTGCCAGGGCGAGTGCGGGTCGCAGAAGTAGACCGGAACGCCGGTTGCCACGGTGAACTGCTTGTGGGCGGCCATCTCGCAACCCTGGTCCCAGGTCAGCGAGCCACGTAAATGTGCGGGCAGGGTCTGGATCAAGACCACCAGCACGTCGCGGACCTCTTCGGCGGTGTGCCCGCCGGGCAGGTGCCCGAGCATGACGTAGCGGGTCGAGCGTTCGACCAGGGTCACGATCGCGGACTCGTTGCGGGTGCCGACGATCAGATCGCCTTCCCAGTGGCCAGGAACCGCCCGGTCCTCGACGTCTGCAGGGCGTTCGGAGATCATCACCATCTCGTCGACGAACCGGGG
Source organism: Kribbella italica (assembly GCF_014205135.1). Classification (NCBI taxonomy): domain Bacteria; kingdom Bacillati; phylum Actinomycetota; class Actinomycetes; order Propionibacteriales; family Kribbellaceae; genus Kribbella; species Kribbella italica. Next base: position 6,061,172 of record NZ_JACHMY010000001.1, on the reverse strand, counting down.
CGTGCGCTGCTCGGGCCTGCGGCGGGGTTTGCGGCGGGTGCGCCCGGTGCGCAGCGCGACCGTGACCTCGCGGCGCAGCCCACCACGGGCCTGGACATAGATCGCCTGGTAGATCGTCTCCGGGCTCACCCGCATGCCCTCGTCGTCGGGGAACTCCATGACCAGAGCCTGACAGATCTGCTCAGGTGACCACTGCTCCCGCAGCTTGCCCGCGACGTAGCCGCGCAGCCGGCCCTCCTGGGCCAGCATCGATTCCTTGGGCCGTGCACGACTGGCTGCCCAGGCCCGCTGCGCCCGGTGCGGCCGGTAGACGCCCTCGACCGAACGGGCGTCGATCTCGCGTTTGACCGTGGACGCCGACCGGCCCAGCGCCCGCCCGATCGCCCGCAGCGAATCGCCCCGGCGACGCAGATCAGCGATCAACTCCCGCTCGGTCACCGTGAGGAACCGAGCATGCAGCTCGGCCTCGACGGCCGCAAGACACGGCCCTGCCGCAACAGCAATGGTGGTCACACCGGTCTTGTAGTCGATCCGGCGACCATCAGTGTGCAGGCGCGCGTCACCGATCTTGCGGACCCCCCGGTCCCAGTCCTGCGCAGTACGCTCATGCACCCCGACCTGCCGTGCCGCATCGCGGCGCCGCACCCCGCCCGCACGCAACCGGTCGTACTCCGACCGCCCCGGATGCCCGGCCGTGCCCGTCTTCCCACGACCACGCACACCAGCCCGCCGAGCCCACCCGTACGCCGTCGCACGACTCACCCCAACCACCCGAGCAGCACCCGAAATACTGCCGCCCTCACGATCCAGCACCTCGAAGAACCTCGCCCTCAACTCCCCAGAAACCACGATCCCCACAACTCCCTGAAAATCCAGGGTGTTGCGGGGATCGTTAGAACCTGCCGTTGGCTGGGGCCCTTCGGTTGGTGCTGGGGGTTACTTGGAGCCGAAGACCTGGAGTTCGGTCATGTCGGTGAACTGGCAGCCGCCGAAGGCGCCGGTGGGGCAGTTGGTGGCGAAGTCGGGGACCTGGGGGCTGAGCATCCAGAAGCGGACGTACTGGACGTTCGTGGTCGCCGCCGACGGGGTGAGCTCGGTGTACTTGCCGCGGTTCGCGGCGGTGAACTCGCCCTCCTGGGCGGTGGCCCAGGTGGTGCCGTCGGCCGAGGTCTCGATCCGGTACCTACCGGTGGCCGAGCTGCCCGGGTCGCCGCAGGTGTTCGACGGGTCGACCGAGAACTTCGACACCGTGACCGCCGACGGCAGCTTGATGTCGATGTGCTTCGGAATCATCACGCCGGACGGCGTGCCCGCGTCGTCGCCGGTGGTGCTGCCCCAGCCGGTGCCCTGGCTGGAGTCGATCGCGTACGACGGCCCGCACTGCGGGCTGAAGTCCGGACCGTTGAAGTCGACGACCGCGCCGCCGCCGGAGGCCGCGGCCCAGTTGCGCCGCGGCGCGAAGTTCGCCGTGGTGCCGCCGGCCTTGACCTTCAGCGCGTTGCCGAGGATCTCGTAGCCCGCACCGGAGACCACGAACTTGCCGTAGGTCCCGGGGAAGACGTTGTCGATCGCGTAGCTGCCGTCGGCCTTGGTGACGGCCGAGTAGTCACCGGCGTACCCGGAGGCGTGACCGCCGATGAAGACCAGCGCGCCGGCCACCGGAGCCTTGGTGTCGGAGTCGGTCACCTTGCCGGTGATCGTCGTGGTGGCACCGGTCGGCGGGATGTGGAAGTCCTCGACCGGGTTCGCGTCGCCGCCGTCCAGGACGCCGGCGTACCAGCCCATGCCGCGGTTGGCGAAGACCTGCCAGATGATCTTGGCGTTCTTGCCGCCGGAGGCGACCAGGTCGGCCTGCACGATCGCGTTGCGCATGTCGAGCATGGTCGGGTCGGCCGCGGACAGCTCCATCGCGCGGGTGATGATGCTCAGCGCGTACGACCGGCCGAAGCGCTCCCGCAGGTCCCACAGGGTTTGGGCCCAGACCTCACCGGAGGAGTGCACCTCCGGCGTACCGCCGATGGTCGGGAAGTCGCCGTAGGTGTAGCCGCCCTGCGAGCCGTCGATGCCGACACAGGCCGTCGCCTTGGCCTTGACCCGGCAGTCGTTCGCCTGGGTCCGGATGGTGCCGCCGCCGGTGACGTACTTGCCCTCGAGCAGCTCGCCCGGCGCGGTGGTGTCCTTCTCCAGGTTGTGCGAGACCAGGTAGTCGAGCGCGTAGAAGTCGCTCCACGCCTCGCCCATCGAGCCGGCCTGGATGCTGTTCAGCGTCGAGTTGCCGGTCGCGTCGACGACCAGGCGGTTCGACAGGCCGTGGGTGTACTCGTGGTACAGGATGTCGGCCGCGTTCGACGAGCTGGTCGGCACCGTGGTGTTGTCGCCGGCGCTGCCGAACAGGTACATCTGCATGGTCGGCGGGGTGCCGTCCGGCGGGGTGTTCATGTTCGCGTTGTTGACGTGGTTGGCGTCCGGGCCACCGTTGGCCGCGGTCGCCGCGCCGTCCAGCGAGTTCAGCAGGACCGGGTCGCCACCGTCGGCGTCGAACGAGCCGGCCGCCTTGGTGAAGCTGATCGGCGGCTTGGCCAGCCAGTCGTGGAAGTTGCTGGCCAGGTAGAAGCCGTTGGTGACGTCCTGGTTCATGTTCGTCTTCCAGGAGTCCGGCTTGGCCGGGTCCCAGGTGCAGACGAACGTCGCCGAGCACAGCGGGTTCGACTGGAACGGCACCAGCTTGTACTCCGAGGCGCCCGGCGTCCCCGGCGCCTTGACCGTCTCACCGGCGTTCGGCTGGTTGTCGTCGTTCACGTCGGCCCAGGCCGCGACCGAGGTGCCTTCGAGCAGCGTCTTCGCGCCCTTGGGCAGCCACTTGTTGTAGATCAGGTTCTCGGTGCGCTGCTTGCCGCCGAGCGGCGCGCCCGGGTAGTTGTCCTGCACGAGCGCGTCGCCGACACCGGTGCCCGCGTTGCTGGACAGGTCGCGCCGGTACAGCAGCGCGCCGGTCTGCGCGTCGACCACGTGGGTGTAGATCAGCGAGCCGCCCGCGTTGGTGTACGTCGACCAGCCCTTGCGCAGGCCGTCCGCGGTGTGGAACCAGACCTCCTTGGCCCAGTCGCCGTTGCTCCAGGTCGTGGTGGCGCCGGCCGACTTCGCGGTCGCGCTCTTCGCGGTGCCGCCGACGTCCTCGGTCGCGGCGCTGCGCGCGGCCGCGGCGGTCAGCTTGGCGGCCGCCGTACGGGCCTTGGCGAGTCCGGCCAGGCCGGCCACCGGCGCACCCTGGACGGAGATCAGCTTGCCGTCCTTGGTGACGTTGGCCTTGACGCCGTTGCCGAACACCTCGAGACCGCCGACCACCTGAACCCAGGAGATGTGGTGGGTGCCGAGGTCGTCGACGTAGTCCTTCCGGAGCTTGAGGGTGCCCAGGTCGGAGTCGGTCAGCTTGAAGACCTCGGGGTGCGCCTTGATGTAGTCCAGCGCGACCTGGGTGGCCTTCTTCGAGCTCGCGGCGGTGAGGAAGCCGTTGAGCTTGGTCACCTGCGACGGGGTCCCGGTGTTCTCGTCGATGCCGACGATGCCCTGGGCGCCGAGGGAGTCGCGGAACTTCTCCGCTGCCGCGGTGTCCTTGCCGACCACCTTCGCGGCCCGGGCGAAGCTCGTCCGGGCGCTCGGCGTGCGGGCGTCGAAGTTGCCCTTGCGCTCCTTGGCGGCGATCGACGGGCTGTGCTCGTCGCCGGCGTTCGGAGTGGCGGCGGTGGCGGCCGACGCGCCGCCGCCGGCGGCTACGGCCAGTAGGGCGGTGGCGGACACGGCAGAGACTGCCAGGAGCCCCCGTCCTTTGCCTGAAACATTCACAGCAACGCTCCATGAAGTTGTGTGCGCGGGTCGCCCTCCACGACCCGTCCGGGCCGACCCTAAGCCTGCTCGGAGTCCGGCGGAAGAGAATTCGCCACAAATATGTCTAGTCGAGGGTTGTCCTTCGTGCACGGTGCAGAACTGCCAGTGACGCCACGATGGTCGCACCGAGCAACGACCCGAACGCGAACAGTGTCGAACGGCCTGGGTGCACGAGGGATTCGCCGCGCTCGGCCTGCCAGGTGACCAGCCAGATCAGACCCCCGTACGCCGAAGCGCCGATCGCGACCAGCGCGGTGCGCGGACCTTCGGGCCGCAGTACGGCGTACCGGCGCGCGAGGAGAATGAGGCCCAGGGCAAGCAACGGGATCAGCTGCAACGCGTGCACGCCGAGGAAGTGGCCGATCCGCAGGTCGCCGCCCTCGGTGCTCCAGCCGGTGATCGGCATGCCGGGCCCGCCGTCCTCGACACCGACTGAGTGGGAGCCGAAGAAGTCCTCGCGGCCGGTCGCGTCCATCGCGGCCTGCTGGGCCGGTGTCGCGCGGAACATCAGGTTGCCGAGCAGCATCCCGCCGAGCGTCGTACCGAGGGCGAACCGGATGGCCCAGCGCAACGCGCGATCGCCGGGCTTGTCGAACAGCAGCTGGATCGCGACCACCAGGACGGCGATCCAGATCACGTACACCGTCCCGGCCATGATGTCGTGGATCAACTTGTCCGCGGGCGTCGACATGTTGAAGTGCAGTTGCCGGCCGCGGAGGACGACCTGGCCGACGATCAGCACCATCTCGGCCGCGACGCCGGCGGCGACGACGGTGCCCATCCACCAGCCGAGTCGCCGGGCCTTGGTCTGCAGCGACAGCATCCAGGCCAGCGTCGCGCAGTACAGGGCGAAGCTGATCATGAACTTCAGCGGTTTCATCCAGATCGGGTGGCCGAGCAGGTCGCGGTCGTCGAACAGCGCGCCGCCGATGCCGGCGAGGGTCAGTACGGCGAGCGCGATCGAGACGGCGACGAGCGGCCGGTGCAGCCGGTGCGGGCTGCTGGGCAGGGTGGGGAGCGTCGGCTGGACGGGCCTCGTGGTGGTCATGGACCGATCGTCGAGGCGTCTGCGGAGTGGGAACAGAGGGTCAGGCACCCTTCGCGGGGTGGTTCTGGGCCTACCCTGAGTCCACCCTGATCCAGTGTTGGCCGCCGGACTCCTGGAGGACCCTGGTGCTGCGCTACCCCCTGATCCACCCGCCGCTTCTCGGAGCGCTGGCCCGGGCCGGCCACGGCTCCGTCGTACTGCTTGCTGATGGCAACTACCCGTACGCGACCGCGGTCGCGCCGGGCGTCGAGACGATCTGGCTGAACCTGCGGCCCGGGCAGATCCCGGTGGACGACGTGCTGGAGACGCTGCTCGGCGTCGTACCGGTGGAGGCGGCGCGGGTGATGGCGACCGAGTCCGGTGAGGAGCCGGACGTGTACCGGCGCTTCCGCGAACTGCTGCCCGGTACGCCGTTGCAGCCCTTGCAGCGCGCGGACTTCTACGCGATCGCGCGCGGCCCGGAGTTGGCCGTCGCCGTCGCGACCGGTGAGCAGCGGTTGTACGCGAACATCCTGCTGACGTTGGGCGTTGTCGCCGGCAGCTGACCCCGGTCCTGCCCTTGACAGGGGTTCAGGGGCGCAGCCTATTGTTGTGAGAAATCGATTTCCCGCCCAGGGCGCGGGACGCGCTGGTGACGAGTCGTCGCGCCTGACGAACAGGAGCGCGCGATGAGCCCTGCGATCGATCGGACCAGCTTCAGCCTGCCCTTGAGCCGCCGCGGATTCCTCCGCGCGGCCGGCGGTACGGCGCTCGCGGCCGCCGCCGGCGGTGCGCTGACGGCCTGCGGTGGTGACGACGACCAGGGGTCGGCCACCAAGGAGCTGTCGTTGGTCTACATGGGAACGGCCGAGGAACAGGCCGCGTGGAACAAGCTGTTCGCGAAGTTCACCGAGAAGCATCCGGAGATCAAGCTCAAGGCCGAGGGCGTCCCGGGACCGGGGTGGGGCGAGTTCTTCAACAAGCTGTCCACCCGGTTGGCCGGCGGGCAGGTCCCGGACGTGATCCAGGTGGCCACGGAAGGCCAACGCCTGTTCGCTTCCAAGGGCCTGCTGGCGCCGCTGGACGACTACATCGCCAAGGACCAGGCCGTGATCGACGAGTACTACGCCGACCTGGACCCGAACCTGATCGAGTGGAACAAGAAGTACAGCTCGACCGACGGCAAGACCTACTACCTGCCGGGCGAGTTCAACACGATGTGCATGTGGTACTCCAAGGACCTGTTCGCGAAGGCCGGCGTCCCCGAGCCGACGGCCCGGTGGACCTGGGACGACTTCCGCACCGCGTGCGAGCAGATCAAGGCGAAGACCGGCGCCTTCGGGTACGCCGCCGGCCCGGAGTACTTCGCCGCCATCATGCCGTGGCTGCTGACCAACGGGACCAGCAGCTTCTCCGACGACTGGTCGACGCCGACGCTGAACGACGCCAAGGCGATCGAGGCGGCCGAGTTCAACCGGGCCCTGGTCGCGGACAAGTTGTCGCCACCACCGGGCGGTCAGTTCGACGCGCCGACCGCGCTCGCGCAGGGCAAGCTGGCGATGTTCGGCGGCGGCCGCTGGCCGATCATCAGCATCCGCAACCTCAAGGCGCAGACCAGGACCGGGATCGTGCCGTGGCCGACCAAGGTCGAGCAGGGGTCGCCGGTCGGCTGGAACGGCTACCCGATCATGAAGGCGTCCAAGAAGAAGGACGACGCCTGGACGTTCGTCAAGTTCCTGATCTCGGCCGAGGGCTCGTCGTTCTTCGCGCAGCTCGGCGGCACGATCGTCCCGGCCCGCAAGTCGATCGCGAACAGCAAGTCGTTCCTGGACAACGCGCCCAAGGGCACCGAGTCGCTCTACCAGGCACTCAGCTACGCGACGCCGATTCCCTCGCCGGACAAGGGCACCGCCGTACAGAAAGCGATCGAGGACGGCTGGAAGCAGGTGCTCACCGGGAACGCCTCACCGGCCGACGCGCTGGGCAAGGCGCAGACGGCTCTCGAAGGACTGGTTTGACCGCACAGCGGCGGGACTGGCTGCCGGGGTACCTGTTCATCAGTCCTGCCCTGCTGCTGTTCCTGGTCTTCGTCGCCGCTCCGCTGGTCGGCGCCTTCGGGCTGAGCCTGTTCCACTGGGACCTGCTCAGTACGCCGGAGTTCGCCGGCCTCGACAACTTCCGTCAGCTGGTCACCGACGAGGCGACGGTCCGCGCGGTGATCAACACGTTCGTGTTCGCGCTCTCGTCGGTGGTCACCCACATCGGGCTCGGGATGCTGCTCGCGCTCGGTGTGCACCGGACGATGACGCGCGGCACCAAGTACTTCGTCCGGACGGCGTACTTCTTCCCGTTCCTGGTCTCCTGGGCCGCGGTCGCGCTGATCTGGAAGTACGTGCTCGACCCGACCTTCGGGCTCGCCACGCATTACCTGCAGGAGCTGGGCCTGCCGGTGACGAACTGGCTGGCCTCGCCGACCTGGGCGCTGCCGACGCTGATCGTCGTCGACTGGTGGCACACCATCGGCTACACGTTCATCATCCTGCTGGCCGGGCTGCAGACCGTACCGGCCCAGCTGCACGAGGCGGCCCGGGTCGACGGCGCGAACGCGTGGTGGCGGTTCTGGAGCGTGACGCTGCCGGTGATGTCGCCGACGATCTTCTTCGCGACCGTGATCACGTTCATCGGTGCGTTCCAGATCTTCGACCCGATGCTGATCATGACCAACGGCGGTCCGGACGGCGCGACCCGGTCGATCGTGATGTACACGTACGAGAAGGGCTTCCAGTCGTTCGAGGTCGGGTACGCCGCGGCGCTGTCGCTGGTGCTGTTCGGAGTGATCATGGTCGCGACCGGCCTGCAGTTCCGGCTCAGCCGACGGTGGGTGCACCAGTGAAGGGCCGGCTGCTCGACCTCGTCCTGGTCCTCGGCGGGCTGCTGATGATCGCGCCGCTGGTCTGGCTGGTCGTCACCGCGCTGTCCCAGCCGATCGACGCGTTCCAGCTGCCCCCGCGCTGGATCCCGCGGCCGCCGACGCTGGAGAACTTCCAGCAGGTGCCCGACCTGATCCCCTTCGCGCGGATGGCGTGGAACAGCCTGCAGATCGCGGTGATCACCACGGCCGGGTCGTTGCTGACCAGCGCGCTGGCGGCGTACGCGTTCTCCCGGCTGCGGTTTCCGGGGCGGGACCAGATCTTCCTGGTGCTGCTGGCCGCGCTCGTCGTACCGGTGCAGCTGACCGTCGTACCGGTGTTCATCCTGATGCGGTGGCTGCACCTGGTCGACACCTCGGTGGCGATCTGGCTGCCGGCGCTGGTGAACGTGTTCGGCATCTTCTTCCTGCGGCAGTACATCGCGTCGATCCCGCGCGAGCTGGACGAGGCCGCGATCATGGACGGCGCCGGGCACTTCTGGATCCTGTTCCGGGTGATCCTGCCGCTGGCCCGGCCGGGGCTGACCGCGCTCGCGATCTTCGTCTTCGAGGCGTCGTGGAACAACTTCTTCTGGCCGTACATCTTCCTGTCGTCGCCGGAGAAGATGACGCTGCCGGTCGGCCTGGTGTCGCTGCAGGGCGCGATGGGCGGTGGGCCGGCGGTGGTGCTGTTCGCCGCGATCACGCTGGTGGTGCTGCCGATCCTCGTGCTGTTCCTGATCTTCCAGCGCTCGTTCATCGCGTCGATCGCCTCGACAGGGTTGCGCGGATGAAGGACCGGATGCCTGGTGCTCTGCGGGCGTTGTGGCACGAGCTGCCGCTGCTGGCCGTGTCCGGAGTGTTGGTCTGTACGGCGTTCGTCGGGGTTGTCGCGTTGATGCCTGGCCTCGGGCCTGGCGGGGTGCTGCTGATGGCGGTGCTGGTGGCACCGGTGTGGGCTGGGGTGGTGGCTACGACGGACTCGGTGGTGCTGGGTGGGCGAGGCGGGGTGCTGCAGTTGCTCCGCTGCATTGGGCGCCATTGGCTTGCCGGACTGAGTGTTGGAGTGGTCCCTGGAGTCGTGGTGGCGCTCGCACTGGTCAACTGGTCGCTCTACAGCGGGCCGGTGATGCTCCTGCCGCTAGGACTCAGCTGCTGCGCCGCCGTACTGCTGGTGCTCGCGTCCTTCAGCGCCTTCAGCCTGCGGGTGACCGGAGGCCTTCGTGGCAAGGCACTCTGGCTCGCTGCACTCGGTGTGGTCGCCCGCAGCCCGTGGATGCCGCTGGGCGTGCTCTCGGTCGTCGTGGTCGCGCTGCTGCTCGGCACCTCGGTGACTGCCTCGTTGCTGTTGCTCGCACCCGGCCCGGTGGCGCTGTTCGCCTCGGCCGGTACCTGGACTGTCTATCGGATGGAGAACCTGCATGCGCTACACCGGTGACAACCTGCGGCACTTCGCTCTGCCCCTGGGCGGTCTGGGGACAGGCACCCTGGCACTGGCCGGCAACGGCGCTCTGCGGCAGTGGCAGCTGCACAACCTCGGCAACCACGAGGGCCACGTACCGGACAGCTTCTTCGCGCTGCGGGTGTCGCGGGGCGAGCCGCCGTACGACGACATCCGTTTGCTGCAAGGGCCTCCACTGGAGTCGTCGGAGACGCCGCTGGTGTCGGACGACGTCGTACCGCCTGGTGAGCACACCCTGCACGAGGTGCTGAAGCCGGTGGGTTCCGTGACTGTCGAGGCGGTCTATCCGCAGGCCCGGGTGTCGTACGAGACCGACCTGCCGGTCGACGTGAGCATGGAGGTCTTCAACCCGCTGGTGCCGCTGGACGCCGACGCCAGCTCGCAGCCGGTCGTCGGGTTCACCTTCACGCTGCACAACCCGGGCGCTGTGGCTGTGCACGGCTCGCTGGGAGGCGCGCTGCAGAACTCGGTCGGCTGGGACGGGGTCACGCCGATCGACGGGGTGTCCTGCGGTCTGTACGGCGGCAACACCAACCGGGTCAGGCGCGGGTCCTGGACGTCGCTGGTGATGGAGAACGTCTCGCTGCCGGCCGAGCACCCTGGAGCCGGCCAGTTGGTGATCTCCACCGACGCCGTGGGGGCAACGGCGTCGCCGCAGTGGACGCGGCCGGCTGCGTTTGTCACCGACCTTGCTGGACGGCCGACCTCGCGTGCCGGTGTGGTGAGTGGGCCCAGTGCGCCGGGGACGACCTGGAACGGCGGGCTGATCGCGCCGTACACGGTGGAGCCGGGGGAGACCGTGCGGGTGCGGTTCCTGATCGCGTGGCACTTCCCGAACCGCTATGTCGACTTTCACCAGTTCGGGCCGCGGCGGGACTACGGGCACACGAAGTTCTGGCTCGGCAACGCCTACGCGAAGGTCGACGCGGTGGCTGCGGCGGACGCGTTCATCGCGCGCTGGGACGAGCTGGCTCAGGCGACAACTGCCTGGACTCGCGCGCTGGTCGACAGCAGCCTGCCGGGGGAGGCTGGGCATCGCCTTGCTGCGCTGGGCGCCGACATCCGGAGTCCCACCGTCTTCCGGACCGCCGAGGGGACCGTGCACGGCTTCGAGGGGGTGCTCGGCCGGTCGACGGAGATGTGGGCCGGCCGGTACGGCGGCTCGTGCCCGCTCAACTGCACGCACGTCTGGAACTACGAGCAGACCCTGTCGCGACTGTTCCCGGAGCTCGAGCGGAACATGCGCGACACCGAGTACGACGTGATGCAGGCGCCGTCGGGGTACATCCCGCATCGGGTCCTTGCGCCGACGTACCTGAAGCAGCTGTGGGACGTGGTGATCGGCGGACCGGAGGAGCCCGCGCTCGACGGCATGCTCGGCACCGTGCTCAAGACCTACCGGGAGGTCCGGCAGGGCGCAGGGCTCGACTGGCTCGCTGAGCGCTGGCCGAACGTCGTACTGCTGCTGCAGCACATCAGGGACAAGTGGGACCCGGCCGGCACCGGTGTGCTGCGGGGGATCCAGCCCAGCACCCACGACATCGACCTGTCCGGGGTCAACTCGTTCATGGGGACGCTCTGGCTGGCTGCACTGCGTGCGGCCGAGGAGATGGCGCAGCTGCTCGGTGAGGACGCCAAGGCGTACAGGGCGTTGTTCGAGGCCGGCAGCACGGCGTACGACGAGCTGCTGTTCACGGGGGAGTACTACCGGCAGGTGCTGTCGGCTGAGGACAAGCAGGAGTTCCAGTGGGGTGAGGGGTGCCTGGCTGACCAGCTGATCGGGCAGTGGTGGGCCCACCAGCTCGACCTGGGCTACGTGCTGCCGGAGGACCACGTGAAGACGGCGCTACGGTCCGTCGTACGGCATAACCTGCGGACCGGCTTCGCCGACTTCGAACACTCGTACCGGGTCTTCGCCGATGGGGACGACACCGGCCTGCTCATGTGCACCTGGCCCCACGGCGGCCGACCAGCTGTGCCCACCCGCTACTGCGACGAGGTGTGGACCGGCTCGGAGTACCAGGTAGCCGCCCACTGCCTCTACGAAGGCCTGACCGACGAGGCCTTCGCCATCCTCGACGGCCTGTGGGCCCGGTACGACGGCACCCGCCGCAACCCCTTCAACCCCATCGAGTGCGGCGACCACTACATCCGCAACGCCGCCGGCTGGTCAGTCCTGGAGGCCCTGGCTGGCTACCACTACAGCGCCCTGACCCGGACACTGACCTTCGCGCCACTAGCTGTCGCCCGCAACGGCGACGACTGGCAGGTGCCCTTCGTAGCCGGCACCGGCTGGGGTGTAGCCCGCTGTACTGCTGACAAGCTGGTCCTGACCTGCCACTCCGGCCACCTGGACCTCCACGCCGTGCACGTCGACGGCAGGTCGCTGGGCGTCGACGCGCGGGTCGTCGTACCGGGGAGTCCGCTGGAGGTCCCACTGACGGCATAGAAGAGCGCCGGCCGCCCGGCAACGCCACCGGACGGTCGGCACTCGTATCAGAGGAGACCGAGCTCCATGGACTCCTGGTCGCTGAACAGGCGGGACCTGATCAGGAAGCGGACTCCTTCGGGGGCCTCGACCGAGAAGCCGCTGCCGCGGCCCTTGACCACGTCGACGGTCAGGTGGGTGTGCTTCCAGTACTCGAACTGGTTCGCCGACATCCAGAAGCTGACCGGCTTGTCGAGGCCGTCGACCGTGAGGTCGCCCAGATGCACGTCCGCTGCCCCCGTCTTGAACTCACCGTCCGGGTAACACATCGGCGAGCTGCCGTCGCAGCACCCGCCGGACTGGTGGAACATCAGTGGCCCGTGCAGCTCGGTGAGGCGGCGGAGCAGCTCCGCCGCCTCCTCCGTGTACGAAACCCTCTCGACCATCACGCGGCCTAGAAGAAGCCGAGCTTGTCGGGCGAGTAGCTGACCAGCAGGTTCTTGGTCTGCTGGTAGTGGTCGAGCATCATCTTGTGGTTCTCGCGGCCGATGCCCGAGTTCTTGTAGCCGCCGAACGCCGCGTGCGCCGGGTAGGCGTGGTAGCAGTTGGTCCAGACCCGGCCGGCCTGGATCTCCCGCCCGGCCCGGTACGCCGTGTTGATGTCGCGCGACCAGACCCCGGCGCCCAGCCCGTACAGGGTGTCGTTGGCGATCTTGAGCGCGTCGGCGTAGTCGTCGAACCGCGTCACCGAGACGACCGGTCCGAAGATCTCCTCCTGGAAGATCCGCATCTTGTTGTCGCCCTCGAAGATCGTCGGCGTGATGTAGTAGCCGCCGCTCAGGTCCCCACCGAGGTCGGCCTTCTCGCCGCCGGTGATCACCTTCGCGCCCTCGGCCTTGCCGATGTCGATGTAGGACAGGATCTTCTCGTACTGGTCGTTGCTGGCCTGCGCGCCCATCATCGTGTCGGTGTCCAGCGGGTTGCCCTGCTTGACCGCCTCGGTGCGCGCCTTCGCGTCGGCCAGGAAGGAGTCGTAGATGCCGCCCTGGATCAGCGCCCGGGACGGGCAGGTGCAGACCTCGCCCTGGTTCAGCGCGAACATCGTGAAACCCTCGAGCGCCTTGTCGTAGAAGGCGTCCTTGCTGTTCGCGACGTCGTCGAAGAAGATGTTCGGGCTCTTGCCGCCGAGCTCGAGCGTGACCGGGATGATGTTCTCCGACGCGTACTGCATGATGAGCCGGCCGGTCGTGGTCTCACCAGTGAACGCGACCTTGGCCACTCTGTTGCTGGAGGCAAGCGGTTTGCCGGCCTCGACGCCGAACCCGTTGACGATGTTCAGCACACCGGGCGGGAGCAGATCGGCGATCAGTTCCATCAGCACGTGGATGGACGCCGGCGTCTGCTCGGCCGGCTTCAGGACGACGGCGTTGCCGGCCGCGAGCGCCGGGGCCAGCTTCCAGGTCGCCATCAGGATCGGGAAGTTCCACGGGATGATCTGCGCGACCACGCCGAGCGGCTCGTGGAAGTGGTACGCGATGGTGTCGTCGTCGACCTGCGAGATCGAGCCCTCCTGGGCCCGCAGCGCGCCGGCGAAGTACCGGAAGTGGTCCACGGCCAGCGGCAGGTCGGCGGCCAGCGTCTCGCGGACGGCCTTGCCGTTGTCCCAGCTCTCGGCGACCGCGAGCAGCTCGAGGTTGGCCTCGATCCGGTCGGCGATCTTGTTCAGGATGTTCGCCCGCTCCGCAGCCGACGTACGGCCCCAGCCGGGCGCGGCGCCGTGGGCGGCGTCCAGCGCGGCCTCGACGTCGTCGGAGGTGCCGCGGGCGATCTCGGTGAAGTTCTCGCCGGTGACCGGGGTCGGGTTCTCGAAGTACTGGCCCTTGGCCGGTGGGACCCATTCGCCACCGATGAAGTGGTCGTAGCGGGACTTGTAGGTGACCGGGCTGCCTTCTTGCCCGGGAGCGGCGTAGATCGTCATTAATCCTCCTGCTCCGGTGCGGTGCTTGAGCACGCTAGAGCGGGGGACGTTGCATCAACGTTGCACGCCGCCCCCTTGAACGGCGTCCGGATCCGGGCGAGGGTTGAGTGTGGACGCACCGGACCAGGCGCGGCGGCTGAGCGAGCTCTACGACGAGGTGCTCAGCGGCGGTCGCGTACCCGAAGCGCCCCGGGCGCTGGTCGCCGAGTCCTGGCAGCGGTCGCTGGCCGCGCTGGTCGACCCGGAACTGGACGCGCCGCCGGTCGTGGTCTCGGGCGAGGAGCTCGAGGAGATCCGCGCCGGGCACCCGCTGCACGCCGTCCTGCCGGTCCTGCGCCAGACGCTGACCACGATCGCGGACGAGGCGTCGCACATCATGATCGTCACCGACGCGCGCGGGCTGATCCTGTGGCGCGAGGGCGCGGCCGCCGTACGGCGTCAGGCCGACCGGATCGCGCTCTCCGAGGGGGCGATCTGGTCCGAGGACGCGATCGGGACGAACGGGATGGGGACCGCGCTGGCGGCGGACCAGCCGGTGCAGATCCACTCGGCGGAGCATTTGGTACGGCGGATTCACGCGTGGACGTGTGCGGCGGCGCCGGTGCACGACCCGGACACGGGGAAGCTGATCGGGGCTGTTGATGTCTCCGGGCCGCTGCGGACCGTGCATCCGGCCATGATGGCGCTCGTGACCGCGGCCGCCGGGCTGGCCGAGGGGCAGTTGCGGGTGCGGATGGCGGCGGCCGACGAGGTGCTGCGGGCTCGGAACATGCGGCATCTGATTGCTCTGGGCGATGCGCCGGGCGCGTTGCTGACGCCGACCGGGCGAGTGCTCGCCGTCCAGCCGCTGGCGTGGCTGCCGGATCGGCTCGCCGTACCGGCCGGTGCCGATCGGATCGACCTCGGCGACGGGCGCGAGGGCGTGATCGAGCAGCTCGACGAGGGGTACCTGCTGCGCATCCCGGGCGCGGTCCGGCGGCGTACGTCGCTGCGGCTGCGGTTGCTGGGGTCTGCACAGCCTTTGGCGGTGGTCGGCGGGCGGGAGATCCCGCTGACCCTCCGGCGCGCCGAGGTGCTCGCGCTACTTCTTCTGCACCCGTCGGGGCTCACCGCTGAGCAGCTGATGCTTCAGCTGTACGGCGACGAGGGCAACCCGACCACCGTCCGCGCCGAGATGCACCGGCTGCGCACCTTGCTGGGCGCCGGCGTACTCGACACCAAGCCGTACCGGATCCTGGCAAACGTCACCGGCGACGTCACCGACGTCCAGGGCCTGATCCGGCGCGGAGCCCTCGCCCAGGCCCTCGACCTGTACGCCGGCCCACTGCTCGCCCGCTCCGACGCCCCGGCCCTCCGCGCCGAACGCGACGAGTTGGACGCGACCCTCCGCCGCGCCGTCATCGACGCAGCAGACCCCGACCTCCTCTGGCGCTACGCCGACACGTCGCTCGGCGCCGAAGACCTGGAGGTGTTCGAGGTGCTCGCCCGGCGCCTCCTCCCCGACGACCGCCGCCGCCCCGCGGTGGCGGCGCGCCTGGAACGCCTCGCCGAGTAGGCCTGGCCCCCAGCCAGTCCCGGGACGCCTGTCCGCTGGCCGCCGACCTTTACCCGGCACCCGCCCGGCGTCAGAGCAAGCAAATGGGCCCCTGTTCCAAATGTTGAGATCCGGGCTTAAGTCCACCGATTTAGTCTAGTTTCGTGGTGTGGATGCAGAGGCTAGAAGGTCGTCGTCACGCCGGTGCGGGCGGGGCGGCGACCGAGCCACGCTCGATCAGGGTCGGCACGACCGTGGTCCGGCGGACCCTGCGGTTGGTGTCGACGGCGGAGGTGACCCGGGCGACCACATCCTGGACCAGCTCGTCGAGCGGCCAGCGGAACGTGGACAGCGGCGGCGTGAGCAGCTGGGACATCGGCTGGTCGTCGTACCCGAGCAGGGACAGCTCGTCCGGTACGGCGATGCCGAGCTCGGCCGCCGCGGCGTACACCCCGAAGGCCATCGAGTCGGCCAGCGCGAGGATGCCGGTCGGGCGTGGCGTCCGGCAGAGGAGCTCGCAGGCGACCGCGGTCGCGGTGGTGAGGTCGTGCGGACAGGGCACGATCGTCACGCGAAGCTTCAGGTCGCGGGCAATCCGCTGGGCGATCTCCTCCGCCGGGCGGTCCACCTCGACGCGGCGCGACGGCGTCAGGACGGCGACGTCGCGGTGACCGGCCGCGGCGAGCCGGCGGAGCGCCGTACTGATGCCGAGCTCGTTGTCGAACAGGACTTCCGACTTGGCCTTGGCGGCCGGCAGCGCGTCGCCGATCGCGATCACCGGCGCCTGCTGGGCGATCGGCGCCCAGCCCTTGGCGGCCGGGTCGATCGGGATCACGACGATCGCGTCGGCGCGGTGGTCGACCAGGTGCTGGGCCAGCTCGAGCTGGCGATCGGCGTCGCCGGCCGAGTCGATGATCCAGGCGTTGCGGTCCGGGGCGAGCAGTTCGCGGCCGAGCGCGGCGGCGAGACGCTGCTGCCAGAGGTCCTCGAGCGAGGCGCACAGCACGCCGACCGACCCACTCCGGCCGGACGCGAGCGCGCGAGCGACCGGATCGGCCTGGTAGCCGAGCCGTTCGGCCGACTCCTGCACCCGCTGCCGGGTCTCGGGCGTGCCGTGCAGACCTCGCAGCGCGTAGGAGACGGCGGCCATCGAGAGACCGGTGTCAGCCGCGATGTCCTTGAGGGTCGGCCGTCGGCCAGTACCGGACATGTCGACGAGCCTATGCGCTGCCGTGGACAGAAACTTGACAAGAACCGCTTTGAAGCGCTTCACTCTTCTCAGCTTGAAGCGCTTCAAAGTCTTCATCGGGAGGTGAGTTCGTGATCGACGTCCATCAGCACCTGTGGCCGGATGCCTTCGTCGACCGGTTGCGGGCTCGCCGCGAGGCGCCGTACCTGGACGGCTGGACGCTGCACACCCTGGGCGAGCCGCCGTACGACGTCGACCCCTCGGACCACGAGGTCGACAAGCGGGTCGCGCTCGAGCTGGACGCCGGTACGTCGCTGGCCGCGGTCTCCCTGTCGAGCCCGCTGGGCGTCGAGCAACTGGGCGATTCGGCGCTGCTGGATGCCTGGCATGCCGGCGCGGCCGCGCTGCCCGCGCCGTTCCGGGCCTGGGCGTCGGTGTCTTTGCCGGAGCCCGATCTGTCCGGCCTCGCCACGTTGCTGGAGAACTTCGTTGGTGTGCAACTGCCGGCACACGTGCTCGGTACGCCGGACGGTTGGGCCGCCCTGGCGCCCGTACTGGCGATCGCCGAGCAGGCCGACAAGCCCGTCCTCGTCCACCCGGGCATCGCGGGGCAGCCCGGGGCAGCTCAGCTCCCTGGTTGGTGGGCTCCGGTCGTCGACTACGTGAACCAGCTGCAAGCCGCCTGGTGGGCCTGGCACGCGTACGCCGGTCGCCAGTCCTTCCCCGCGCTGCGTCTCTGCTTCGTCGCCGCGGCCGGACTCGCGCCGGTTCACCACGAACGGCTGACCGCCCGCGGCGGACGGTTCGGCACGATCGACACCAACCTGTTCGTCGACACCTCGAGCTACGGCCCGCAAGGCATCGACGCGGTCGCGCGAGTCCTCGGCATCGACCAGGTCGTCCACGGCACCGACCGCCCGTACGCCGGAATCACGGAACTCCGCCAAGGCGAGGCCGCGACCACGGTGATCCGCCACGACAACCCGCACCGGTTGCTGTTCGGCACCTCACCACCCCGCGACGCCCCCGGCCGCATCGGCTTCGGGCGCGGCGCACCGTCGTACTGAATCTTCCGGCGTCCTGTACGCCGGGCACCCACTCGCTGCGGACCAGCGGCGAGCCAACCGATCCGCCGGCACCACGCCGGCATCCTCCGAGAGGGGAGTGCAGTGACTGCTCAGCCCGTTTCCGACGCACCCGTCGTTCCCGCGCGCCAGGCCAGCCGGCTCGTGGAGCTGAACGGCTGTCTGTCCCTGGACAACCTCCCGGGACGTGATCTCGACCCCGACGAACTGGCCGAGCTCGCCGGCAGCCTCGCCGCCCAGCCACACCTCTGGGAAGACAAGGTCGCGTACTCCGACGAGGAGCGGGTCTTCGCCTCCCTCCACCGCGACGCCAACGTCGACGTCTGGCTCATCTGCTGGACCCCCGTCAACGACACCGGCTGGCACGACCACGACGTCTCCTCCGGCGCCGTAGCCGTAGCCCAAGGCCGCCTCGTAGAACACAACCTCGCCCTCGGCACGGCTTCCCTCGAAACCGAAATCAAAGCCGGCGACGTCTTCGGCTTCGGCCCCGACCACATCCACCGAGTCGTCGGCCTCGACAAGGGCTCAGTCACCATCCACGCCTACAGCCCACCCCTGTGGCGCATGGGCCAGTACTCAGCCAAGGACGGCGTCCTGAAGCGCACCTCGGTCTCGTACGCCGACGAACTCCGCCCGATCGACTGAACAAGCAGGACAACAGAAGACCCATAGAACAAAGACAAAACTGAAGAACAGAACCAAAGAACAAGAGCAAATACAGTTAGGCCGGCGCGTGGTTGCGGTGGCTTCTACCTTTACGCCCGCTGCGGCGAAGGACCACCGCACCCCGTGGCAGGTGCGCCGACCAACCGGTAGACGCCTTGCGTGAAGCGCACCAGGAGCCCTGACTGTGCGAGTCGGCCGATGGCCTTTCGGCTGCTCCCGACAGCCTCGGCCCGGGCTGTGGTGACGTGGCCCACTGATCCGCGGCGAGGTCTGCGAGATCGGCAGTCGCACGAGGTTCGGAAGGAAGCAGTGGAGTCGGCTGCCTGCGGGCGTTAGGCACGTTGGCCTACTGCGAGGAACTGGGAGCTGGCGGGGACGAGGTCTGGGTAGCGGTCGGCTAGGTGGGAGGACAGGAGGGCGGTTTGCAGGGGGTCGGGGGTGGTCAGGGTGCTTGGGGTTTGGAGGTCCTGGAAGTGGGCGTCGAGGGCTACGGTCAGCCAGCCGCCGGGGCCGGTGAGGGCGTGGATGGTGATGGAGTGGAGGCCTTGGCCGGAGAGCTCTTGGCGGAGTTGGGGGACTGAGTGGTAGGTGGTTTCGGGCATTCGGTCGTTGGTGGGGGTGTGGCCGGTGTCGAGGATGTCGCGGACGACTTGTTCGCGTTGCTGGAGTTCGTTGGCGAGGGTTGCGCCGATGAGGTTGGCGGTTCGGTTGAGGGCTACGACCGCTACGAAACCGCCGGGGCGGGTGACTCGGGTGGCCTCGCGGATCGCGGTGAGGCGGTCTTCGAGGCGGGGTAGGTGGTAGAGCGGGCCGGCCAGGAGAACGCCGTCGAAGTACTCGTCTTCCCAAGGGAGTTGACGGGCGTCGCCGACGATCGCGTCGATGCCTGCGGCGCGGGCTTCTTCGACGTGCTGGGGCATGAGGTCGAGCAGCTCGACCTCGTAGCCGCGGGCTTGTAGCCAGCGGGCGTGTACGCCGGTGCCGCCGCCGATGTCGCCGAGGACTGCCGGTGGGTCCGGTAGGTACCTGCCCAGCAGGTCCTGCATCCGTGCGAGTTCGAACTGGCCTTTCACGGTGGAGGTCAGCCGCAGACTCTCGTCTCGGTCCAGGTAGTGCGCCTCGAGCGCGGTATCGATCAACATCCTTCGACCTTGCCGCTGGCGGCGACTCTTCAGGAGGGCTGATCGCGGGGCATTCGAGGGCAGATTGACTTGCAGTGCAGGTGGTCCCGCTGTCTCGCCTCAGGTTTCCTGGGGTGGGAGATGGCCTTGGTTTGCTGGAGGGCTGCTGAGGATGCGCCAGGTGGACAGGGCGTCTTCTCGGTGCGGGCCGAGGGTTGTCCAAGCTGGGTGGTTCGGGTCGGCGAGATGCTTGTCCAGGTAGAGGATTCGGCCGTAGTCACTGCCTTTGAAGTGGGTTCTGAGGTTGATCGGGTCGGCGACCAGCGAGGTGAGGAACGCGGCGTCGGAGACGTGGCGTTCGGGGCGGAGTTTCTCGGTTCTGAAGGCGGCGGCTTTGAGGATGAGGGCGCCGAGCAGCGAGGGGATGGCGATCTTGGTGGTTCTCGCGTTCTTGGCCACTTGGACTGTCTGAGATCGTTGGAGTGCTTGGGTGCCGCCGTCGATACGGAGGGTCGTCCGGGGTCGTTTGGTGATCGGTGGCCAGGACTGGTGATCCGGGGCGAGGATGTCGATCACGGAACCGTCGGTCCGGCGTACGAAGCGATGGAGCAGGTCAGGGTCGTTGGCTTCCAGGGGTGCGAAGCCGAGGTTCTTGACCGTGCGAACGCATGCTTTGAGTTTGGGTTTCGACGGCGGGAGCAGGACTGCGGCGAGCAGGTCGATGTCATTGGTGGCTCGTGTCATGACCCTGCCTGCGATCAGCCCGTGCAGCATCACCATCTGTCCGCCGACGAGCATCCACTGGTCGGCGGACAGTGCTTCACCGAGGTCGACGATCGTCTCCCACAGGTTGTCCAGTGCGGGCGGTAGCGGCGGGAGGATGCAGGGGGTCGTGTGATCGGGCTCAGACACGACGGAAGTCGGCCAGGAGGCGCGCTGCCAGCTCGGAGCCCGCGTGGGTCGTCCGGGCGTCGGCGGACTCGATGAGGTCCACGGCGACGACGGCGGCCGGCATCGCCGTACGGGCTGCGAGGACTGCTTGCGCGAGGGCCGGATCTTCGATTGTTCGGACGGTCGCATTCGGACTGCTGGTTGTCGTGGTGATCGCGAAGCGGGCGAAGAGCTGTTCGCGCGTACGACGGTCGCAGTACAGTTCCGCGAGGTCCATGGCGAGGATGTCGGCCCCAGCAGATTCCGCGGCACTCAATCCTGCCTCGACGACGCCTTGTTCCTTTGTCACCGTCTCGAGGTAGGCGGGGAGGATTCGGCAGTGTTCGACGCGGGCTCGTTGGCGGACGGCCAGGGCGAGCGCCTGCGGGTCCGTTTCGCGGAGGCGTTTACGCAGGCGTGATTTCTCGGAATCGCCCAACCAGTCCGGCGTCAGCCCGGACAGCAACCACAGGCCGCCCCACGAGATTCGCTCGGACCAGGGGCGTCCTCGAGTCGGTGTGGCGACCTGCCTGCGCGTGACGTCGTCGCGGTCGACGTGCCAGACGCCGCCGAATCGATGGCCGCGCAGGGTGCCCTCCGCGACCAGCCTGCGGACGCGCCGCTGGCCGATCCCCAGCCTGTGCGCCGCCTCTTGCGAAGTGATCTCCACCTCGACCGCCCTAGTGGCCTGGCCCATTCGACAGTTGTCCTTGCCGAGGTTAGCAGAATTAGCCCGTAGTCGGGCCGTTTGTGTTGAGCTTTGTCGCGTCGCTTGGTCCGCGGTGTGGGGCAACATCCTTCGAGGTTGTCGCCCCGTGCAGTGTCTGGGTAGGGCTGATCGTGGGGAGTTCTGGGGCAGATTGCGGCGCTGACATGGTGCCCCTGTGGTGCTCTTCGTGGGTGAAGCCGAACGAGGAGTGCCGCGACCCCCGGCGGCGTGTGACCGCCGTTTGGGGTGGTGGTTGAACACCTTCCGGGTGGACGGTTCGGGGGGTCGGTTCAGTGGTAGATATTGCGGCATGACCGAGCTTGCGATCAGTCCGCTGAATCCTCCGATCCTGCCGGCTGCGACCGGGAACTACACGCATGGGGTCGAGGTGACGGGCGGGCGGCGGATGGTGTTCGTCAGTGGGCAGGTGCCGTGGGGGGACGAGCAGGGGCGGATTCCGGAGGATTTCGAGGACCAGTGCCGGATGGTGTGGCGCAATGTGCTCGCGGTGCTCTCGGAGGCCGGGATGAGTGTGGAGAACCTGGTGAAGGTGACCACGCATCTGTCTGATCGGCAGTACCGGGCGGCGAACTCGAAGATTCGGGAAGAGGTGCTGGGAGATCATGCGCCGGCGTTGACGGTGCTCATCTGCGACATCTATGCGGAGGAGTGGTTGCTCGAGATCGATGCGATCGCTGTTGGTTAGCTGGTACGGCGGTCTGTGGCTGGGCGCCGCTGTTCCGCCGGGGGACGTTGCTGGAACTTCTCGCCGCTGCCGGCGGAGAAGAGGAGTTGAGTGCGGAGCCTGGGGTGGGTGGATGCGGTCGGCGGTCGGCGGTCCGCGGTCGGGAGTCGGGAGTCGGCGGTGGGGAGTCGGTTGGTGCGGCGTGCGTGCTGGCGCGGCGGGGGCTGGTACTTGGTGGCGCGGGGGCTGGTCCTCGGAGGCACGGCGAGGGGTGGGGGAGTTGGTGGCCCACCCCTCGGCCTGTGACTACGCCCAGGTTTCGAGGGGTGGGGTAGCTGGCGGGCCCACCCCTCGGCCTGTGACTACGCCCAGGTTTCGGCGTGGGTTACTACGCCGTTGGGGGCGCTGATCTCGGTGATGACGTCGTCGGCGTCGGCTTCGAGGGGGTCGAAGGGGTACTCCGGTACGACGTACGCCCGGGCGCCGGCGACCAGGTCGACGCCGGGGAGTTCGAACCAGGCCTCACCGGTTTCGCGGCTGATTTCGTAGATGGCCTGTTCGGCGGTGTCGACCGGGTCGCGGTCGCCGGACTCGTCGAGTTCGACCGGGTGCCGTTCCTGGGCCGCGCGGCCGGCGTCGAGCAGGGTCTCCAGGTCGACCACCTTCAGGTCGAACCGGGACACCACGCTGATCAGGTGGTCCTGCTCCTCGGGCTCCTCGTCGTCCACCTCGACGATCTCGTCGTCGAGCAGCAGCGGCGTCGTACCGGTGTGCTCGAACACGGCGTCGTTCCAGCCCTCGACGAGTTCCTCGAGCTGGGCGTTGTGCTCGTCGAGCACGGCCTGCTCCTCGTCGCCGGTCATCGCCAGCAGGGCCTCGGTGTGGGCCTGGAGGCGCTCGGCGAGCAGCCGGCTGGCCTCGGCCAGCGACTTGCGGGACTCGTCGGAGAAGAACTGCTCGGAACCCTGGGCGGGGAACTGCTGGTCGTCCACTTCAGTCACTGCGTTCTTCCCTAACTCTGCGAAGACTTCTCATTGCCAGGCGTAAGTATGTGGGTTGCGGCCGCCACGGCGAAGTCGTGTCCGGTATCAGTGCTGCCGAGGGGCGGCTGACACTATGGAGTCATGGCAGGTCGCGGGCGGCTGAGGATCTATGTCGGCGCCGCGCCCGGCGTCGGCAAGACGTACAAGATGCTGGGCGAGGCACAACGGCGGCGCGAGCGTGGGACCGACGTGGTCGTCGGTTTCGTCGAGACCCACGGGCGCGAGCACACCGCCGCCATGCTCGACGGCCTGGAAGTGGTGCCGCGACAGATCATCGACCATCGCGGCGCGAGTTTCACCGAGCTGGACCTGGACGCGCTGCTGGCCCGCCGGCCCGAGGTCGCGCTGGTCGACGAGCTGGCTCACACCAACGTCCCGGGCAGCCGGAACGCGAAGCGCTGGCAGGACGTCGACGAGCTGCTCACGGCCGGGATCGACGTGATCTCCACGGTCAACATCCAGCACCTGGAGTCGATCAACGACGTGGTCGAGAAGATCACCGGCGTACCGCAGCGCGAGACCGTGCCGGATCGCGTCGTCCGCGCCGCGGACCAGATCGAGCTGGTCGACATGGCTCCCGAGGCGCTGCGGCGGCGGATGGCGCACGGCAACGTGTACGCCGCCGACAAGGTGGACGCTGCCCTGGGCAACTACTTCCGGATCGGCAACCTGTCCGCTCTGCGCGAGCTGGCGCTGCTCTGGCTGGCCGACCGCGTCGACGCGGGGCTTCAGCAGTACCGCGAGCAGCACGACATCGACTCGACCTGGGAGGCCCGGGAGCGGGTCGTGGTCGCGCTGACCGGCGGGCCCGAGGGCGAGACGCTGATCCGGCGCGCGGCCCGGATCGCGGCCCGGTCGGCGGGCGGCGACCTGCTCGCCGTACACATCACGCGGTCGGACGGACTGACCGGCGCGGACCCGGCCCGGCTCGCCCAGCAGCGGCAGCTCGTCGAGAGCCTGGGCGGGAGCTACCACCAGGTCGTCGGCGAGGACGTTCCGGACGCGCTGCTCGCGTTCGCCCGTGCGGAGAACGCGACCCAGCTGGTGCTCGGCGGCAGCCGCCGGTCGTTCCTGTCGACGCTGCTCACCGGCCCGGGGATCGGCGCGACCTCGATCCGCGAGTCGGGCGACATCGACGTCCACATCGTCACGCACTCGCAGATGGGCCGCGGCCGGCTGCCGCGGTTGCACGGCAGCTTGTCGCGGATGCGGCTGACCTACGGCTTCGCCCTCGCGGTCCTGCTGCCGCCCGCCCTCGCCCTGTTGCTCGGCCCGGGTGGCGACACGCTCAACCTGACCAGCAACGTGCTGGCCTTCCTCCTCGCCGTCGTCGTGGTCGCGCTGGTCGGCGGGTTGTGGCCGGCGATGCTGACGGCGATCGCCGGCACGTTGGTGCTGAACTGGTTCTTCACGCCGCCGACCCGTTCGTTCTCGATCACCGAGCCGAACAACGCGCTCGCGCTGGGCATCTTCATCCTGGTCGCCGCGATGGTGAGCTCGGTCGTCGACCGGGCGGCCCGTCGTACCAGGCAAGCCGCTCGGGCCGCTGCCGAGTCCGAGACGCTCGCGACGCTCGCCGGGTCCGTACTGCGGGGAGAAACGGCGCTGCCCGCGTTGCTGGAGCGGGTCCGCGAGGCGTTCGGGATGGCGTCGGCCTGCCTGATGGAGCGCGTCGACACCGACGAGCTGACCGAGACCTGGCGACCGATCGCCTCCGCCGGTACGCCGACCTGCCGCCGCCCCGAGGACGGTGACGCGGAGATCCCCGGCCGCGAAGATCTCGTGCTGGTGCTGCAGGGCCGATCGCTGGCCGCGGACGAACGCCGCCTGGTCGGCGCGTTCGCGGCGCACGCCGCCGCGCTGGTCGACCGGGCCCGACTCACCGAAGCCGCCGCCGAGGCCAAGCCCTTGGCCGAGGCCGACAAGCTCCGTACGGCGTTGTTGCGGGCCGTCGGCCACGATCTGCGGTCGCCGCTGGCGTCGGCGAAGGCGTCGGTGACGAGCCTGCGGAGCTCCGACGTCGAGTGGAGCCCGCCCGAGCGGGACGAGCTGCTGGAGACGGCCGACGAGTCGCTCGACCGGTTGAGCCGACTTGTCGACAACCTGCTGGATCTGAGCCGGCTCCAGGCCGGCGTGCTGCCGGTGTTCACGCGGCCGACGGCGCTGGACGAGATCCTGCCCGGCGTACTGGGTGAGGAGGGGACCGGCGTGACGATCGACCTGCCGCCGGGGTTGCCGCTGGTCGAGGCCGATCCGGCGTTGCTCGAGCGCGTGGTGGCGAACCTGCTGGCCAACGCGATCCGGTACTCGCCCCCGGGGCACGGGCCGACGCTGTCGGGGAGTTCACTGGGGGACGTGGTGGAGATCCGGGTGATCGATCGGGGGCCGGGGATCCCGGCCGAGGACCGGGACCGGGTGTTCGCGCCGTTCCAGCGGCTCGGCGACACCGACAACACGACCGGCGTCGGGCTCGGCCTGGCGCTGGCGCGCGGACTGGCCGAGGCGATGGGTGGGTCGTTGCGGCCGGAGGACACGCCCGGCGGCGGTCTGACCATGGTCGTCTCGATGCCCTCAGCAACAATGAACGACTTACCGGTGCCCGGCCGGCTGGAGCGGGGAGCTTGATGACCAGGGTCTTGGTGGTCGACGACGAACCGCAGATCGTGCGGGCGCTGCAGATCAACCTGAAGGCACGCCGGTACGAGGTGCATGTCGCCGGCAGCGGGACGGCGGCGCTCAAGGTGGCCGCGCAGCACCCGCCCGACCTGGTCATACTCGACCTGGGCCTGCCGGACTTCGACGGTGTCGAGGTGATTCGCGGTCTGCGCGGCTGGACCGAGGCGCCGATCCTCGTCCTGTCCGGGCGCACCGACAGCACCGACAAGGTGGAGGCGCTGGACGCCGGCGCCGACGACTACGTCACCAAGCCGTTCGGGATCGACGAGTTGCTCGCGCGGATGCGCGCCGTACTGCGGCGCAGCGGTGCCGCGGCCGAGGAGCCGGTGGTCACGGTCGGCGACGCCGAGGTGGATCTGGCGGCCAAGCGGGTCACGATGGCGAACGGCGACGAGGTCCGGCTCACGCCGACGGAGTGGCATCTGCTCGAGGTGCTTGTCCGCCACCCCGGCAAGCTGATGTCCCAGCGCCAGCTCCTCACCGAGGTCTGGGGCCCGGGCTACGAGAACGCCGGCGGCAACCTGCGCTTCTACATGGGCCAGCTCCGCCGCAAGCTCGAGGCCGACCCGGCCCGCCCCCAGCACCTGCGCACCGAACCCGGCATGGGCTACCGCTTCGAGCCCTGATGTTCGACCGGGGTGTGAAAGTCCGCGCTCCAGCGTCCGATTCCTGTAAGACATCCGGCGTACGAGTTGGCAGGGTGGATACATGGAGATCTTCGCGAGTGGTCGGGAGTTTGTCAGGCGGGACGCGCGGCTCGTGGAGCGGCGGTTGTTCGCGACCCTGTTCGAGGGTGCGGACGGGGCCGGCGTCCTGGACGCGCTGCGCGGGTACCGGAACGCCGACGGCGGGTTCGGGCACGGGCTCGAGCCGGACAAGCGGTGCCCGGACAGTACGGCGCTCGACGTGGAGGTCGCGTTCGACGTGATGATCGCGGCCGGCGTACGGGACGACGAGCTGATCGGCGGGGCCTGCGACTGGCTGCAGTCGGTCGCGACGCCGGACGGCGCGGTGTCGCTGGCGAGCCCGGTGATCGAGGGGTACCCGCGGGCCGATCACATGTCCGACTGGACCTACGTTCCGGGGCTCAACCCGACGGCCGGCCTGGTCGGGCGGCTGGACACGCTCGGGTTCGAGCACCCCTGGCGTGACCAGGCGGCCGAGTGGTGCAAGGCCGAGCTGGCCAAGGGACTCCCGCAGGACGGACACGGGATGCTCGAGACGCTGCACTTCCTGGAGCACCAGCCGGATGTCGACCTGGACCAGATCCGGGACTGGCTGCCGAAGCTGTCGACGTACCGCGCCAACGCCGACGATCCGTCGTACGGCGTGACGCCGCTGGACTTCGCGCCGACGCCCGGCAGCCTGTGGCGGCAGCTCTTCACTCAGGAGCAGATCGACGGCCACCTCGACCGGTTGCTCGCCGATCAGCAGGCCGACGGCGGCTGGGCGATCACGTGGGAACCGCCGGGCCCGATGGCGACCCTGGAGTACCGCGGAGTGGTCACCGTGGCGGCGCTGCGCAGTCTCCAACTGAACGGGAACTTGTCCATCGACTGAATGAGCTCACCCTCCGGCTGTGGAAGAATGTGGACGGTGAGGCCGCCCCCGTGATGCTCGCCGAGAGCTGGATGCAATCGCTCATCGCGGCGATTGCCATGGTCGCCTCATCGCTGCCGGGTGCGCCCGCGCCGCAAGCGCCCGCGCGGGTCGCGCCGCCGGACGGCTGGGTCGCGAGCTGGGGTGTCGCCGTGACGCAGGCCGGTCCGTCCGGGCCGTCTGCGACCGGCGTACGGAACACCACGATCCGGCAGGTCGCGCACCTCTCGCTCGGCGGCGGCGCGATCCGGCTGCGGCTGTCGAACCGTTTCGGCAAGCAGCCGCTGGTCGTCGGCGCGAGCTCGATCGCGCCCCGCAAGGGCGGTGCCGGTACGCCGAACCTCGAGCTGCTGAAGAGTGTCCCGGTCACGTACGGCGGCCGCGCGGCGGTCACGATCCCGGTCGGCGCGGAGTCCTTGTCGGACCCGATCGACCTGCCGGTCGGCAACGACAGCGACGTCGTGATCAGCACGTACTTCCCGGGGCCGACCGGGCCGCTGACCCAGCACCCGGCCGGGTACGCGTCGGCCTTCAGCGCGGCGGGGAACCAGACGCGCGCGGGTGGTGCGCCGTACCGGAAGATCCCGGGGATGGCGCGGTTCGTCGTGTCCGGGGTCGACGTGAAGACGCGGGCCGAGGGCTCGATCGTGCTGTTCGGCGACTCGATCACCGACGGCGCCTCGTCGCCGGTCGACCAGAACCTGCGGTACCCGGACCAGCTCGCCGACCGCCTCACCAAGCGCCAGTACGCCGTGGTGAACGCGGGCATCGGTGGCAATCGGCTGCTCGCCAACGGCGGGGTCTCGGGCGAGGCCGCGATCGCGCGGTTCGAGCGGGACGTGGTCCGGCGCAGCGGCGTCCGGGCGGTCGTGATCCTCGAAGGGATCAACGACATCCGCGCCGGCAAGGGCACGATCTCCGGGGCGCAGCTGATCAACGCGCACCGCCAGCTGATCGCTCGCGCACGGGCCGCCGGGCTGCGGGTGTACGGCGCGACGCTCACGCCGTACTGGGCGGCCGATCACTACACCGTCGGCGGCGAGGTCGCGCGGCAGGCACTGAACCAGTGGATCCGGACGGCCGGCGAGTACGACGGGTACGTCGAGTTCGAGCACGCGGTGCGCGATCCGTACCAGCCGCTGCGGCTCGCGCCCGGGTACGACGGCGGGGACCATCTGCACCCGAACGCGAAGGGCTTCGCGGCGATGGTCCGCGCCGTCGACCTCGATCAGCTGACCTCTTAGCGCAGGGGTTCGACCGCTCACCGACCGTAGGGTTGCGGTCCCGGAGCGTGCTGCGTGGAATCGATACTACGTGTCCGTCCCACGAGAGGTGCTGTCATGCGCCCGTTGCGCAAACTGGTCGTCACCGCTGCTGCTCTGCTCGTCATTCCACTCGCTCCTGCTGCCGTTCCGGCCGCCGCCGAACCGTCCTTCGGGGCGGACTGGGTCGGTTCTTGGGCCGTTGCCGTGACCCCACCCGGTACGTCCGGCCTGTCGGCGACCGGCGTCACCGACACGACGCTGCGCCAGGTCGCGCACTTGTCCGTCGGCGGATCCGAGCTGCGGCTCAGGCTGTCGAACGTCTACGGGACCAGTTCGTTGAAGGTCGGGAAGGTGACCGTCGTCCCGCGCGCCGATGCTCTGGCCGGCACGCCGACCGTCGACCCGGCCAAGGTCAAGCCGGTGACCTTCAACGGCCAGGCCTCGGTGACCATCCCGGTCGGGACCGAGTGGGTGTCCGACCCGGTGCGGCTGCAGGTCCCGGACGACACCGACCTGGTGATCAGCACGTACTTCCCCGGGCCGACCGGGCCGTTGACGCAGCACCCCGCCGGGTACGCGACCGGGTTCACGGCGGCGGGGGACCAGACCGCGGCCGCTGGTCCGTCGTACACGGCGATCCCGGGTGCGGCCCGGTACGTGATCGAAGGCGTCGACGTGAAGAGCCGGGTGCGCGGATCGGTCGTGCTGTTCGGGGACTCGATCACCGACGGCGTCGTGTCGCCGATCGACAAGAACCTGCGGTACCCGGATCAGCTGGCCGACCGGTTGCTGGCCCAGCCGTCGTGGCGTGAGCTGGGCGTGCTGAACGCGGGGATCAGCGGGAACCGGCTGCTGGCCAACGCCGGTACGGCGGGCGACTCGGCGCTGGCGCGCTTCGACCGGGACGTGCTCGGGCAGACGGGTGTTCGCAGTGTGGTGCTGCTGGAGGGGATCAACGACATCGGGAACAGCCGCGGCGCGACGGATCCGGCCGAGCTGATCGCGGTGCACCGGCAGTTCATCCAGCGGGCGCACGAGGCCGGGCTGAAGGTCTTCGGGGCGACGCTGACGCCGTACGAGGGCGCTGGGTACTACTCGGTCGAGGGCGAGGCGGACCGGCAGGCGCTGAACCAGTGGATCCGGACGTCGCGCGAGTACGACGGTGTCGTGGACTTCGACAAGGCCGTCCGGGACCCTGCCTCGCCCGGCAAGATGCTGCCGGCGTACGACGTGGGTGATCACCTGCACCCGAACGCCGACGGGTTCAAGGCGATGGCCGCCGCTTTCGACCTGGCGGCGCTGAGCCGGTGAGCCTTTCGATGCTGCTGGAATAGGCGGCATCCGTTGTGGAGAACGGTTGTCCGGCCTCTGACCTGCGCGTTCGGCGTGCTGGGGCGGGGGCCGGACAGTCTTGTGGGGGTTGCTTCGAGGTCGCCGGTCTCGGCACGCTGCGGGCGTTCCCTTTTCTGACGGAGGAGTGCTCATGCGTGGTGAGAAATCGATTGCCCGAATGGTTGGTGCGGTCGCGTTGATCGTGGCCGGTGGAGTGGTGACGACGTCCGAGGCGGCGGCCGGCGCCTGCCCGGCGACGGCGGTCTTCCAGACCGACGGCTACACGGCTGGCGAGTCGCTGGTGAACTGGAACAACTCGCGCTTCAACCACAACGTGCCGGCCGGCGTGCAGGTGGTTCAGGTGCCGTACTACGCGGGGGTCTTCCCGGTCGTCGACCGGCTGGCGCTGGACGCGTCGGTCGGCGAGGGCGTCGGCAAGCTGACCGCCGCCGTCAACGACTTCCACGGCCGGTGCCCGGGATCGCAGCTCACGCTGGCCGGGTACTCCGAAGGAGCCGTTGTCGCGGGCAACGTTCTTGAGCGGTTCGCGCAGTCGTCGGCGATCCCGCACGCGCAGCTCAACGGTGTCCTCTACGGCAATCCCCGCCGTCCCTTCGGTCCCGGCGGCCGAGGTGGAGTCGCCGGCGGCATCGAAACCAACCTGCCGTCCGTCCTGCCCGGCGTCACCATGCAAGGCCCGCACGACTACGCCGGCATCGCGGTCCGCGAGGTCTGCAACGAGAACGACGGCATCTGCAACTCCACCAACCTGATCACCAACCTGGCCGCCTTCGCCAACGGCCTGGTCGGCTACACCTCCGGCGACCACGGGTACGACCTGGATCCGATCCGGGACACCGGCAACGGCGTCACCCTGCACGCCCAGAACCCACGCATCCCCTACGGCGCCCCACTTCCGCTCCCGATCGGTACGCCGTGGCAGATCCAGCAACAACTCTTCGGCGACGGCCCGGCCCGCCAGGCAGCCGTCACCGCCCGCAACTCCCTCGGCTCGGTAGTTCCCCCAGAAGCCCTTGCAGCGTTGGCCAACCGCCCATGGTTCCGCCTACTGGCAGCGGCCTGAGCTGATCGGCGCCGAGCGGTCGCCGCGCCCACCTGCAAGTGGGTCAGGCTGACTCGGCTGGGTGTTCGACCTGGCGGTCGCCCCATTGGGTCATCAGGCCTCGGGCGATCTCCAGGTCGTCGCGGAGGGAGCGGTCGGCGAGGACTGGGGGGAGGGCCACCAGGGCGTCGGCCAGCCAGGGAGCGATGGAGGCCGGTGCGAGGTCTACGGGAGTGAAGCCGGCCAGGCGGATGGCTCGTACGGCGGTGACGAGTTCGCAGGCGAGGACCTCGCGCAGGGCGTCGAGGAGCTGGGTGGTGAGGACCGCCGCCTGGGGCGCGAAGCTGGCGTGGTGCTCGGCGCCTCGGGAGAGGGTGGCGGTGCCCAGAGTGGCCGGCTGGGCGGTCGAGCGGACGGCGGCGAGCGCGTCGTGGGCGACGTACTCGATCATCATCACGCCGGAGCTGGCGTCGGCGCCGCTGGCGAGGAAGCGGGACAGGCCGGTGAAGTCGGGGTCGACGAGGTTCGCGACGCGGGAGGTGGACAGGGTCGCGACGCTGTGCAGGCTCAGGCGCAGCGAGTCGAGCGCCAGGGCGATCGGCATCGCGTGCCAGTTGCCGTTGTGCAGGACGGTGCCTCCGGCAACCAATGGGTTCTCGGCCGAGGCGTTGATGTCGACCCTCAAGGCGTTCCCGAGGGTGTCGACGTGATCGACCGCGGGCCCGAGCACCTGCGCGAAAGCCCTCAGACCGAAGGGATCCTGGATGCGCGCGGGCGCCAGCGGCAGACCGGCGAGCAGAGCCCTCATCCGGTTCGCGACGCGGACCTGCCCAGGCTGAGGCCGCGCCTCGTGCACGCGGACGTCGTACACCTCGGCGTTGCCGCGCATCGCGACGTGCGACAGGGCACCGACCAGCGGTACGACGTTGATCAGCGTCGCCGCCTCGACGTACGCGAGGCAGCACTCGGCCAGCGTGATCGCGTTGCTCGACAGCAACGGCAGCGCGCTGGTCCCGTCGATCACGTCGCCGAGCGCGAGCCCGAGCTCGGCGAGCGGACCGAGGTCGCCGGTACCGATCGCACCGCCGCGATGCAGGTCGGGGAGCTTGTCCTCGTTGAGCAGCCGCACGATCGCCTCGGCGACCTCGGGCACCAGCCCGGATCCGCCGGAGGCGAGCTGGTTGACGCGGATCAGCAGGCCGAGCCGGACGACGTCCCGCGGGTACGGCGTGGTGCCGGTGGTCGAGTGCGACAGCAGCAGCCGCGTGCCGTGCTCCGGGTCGGAGGTGAGCACGTCGCGGTTCGCGCCGACGCCGGTGGTACGCCCGTACACGGGCTGGTGCCGCGCGATCTCGGTGACGGCCGCGGCCGAGTCGGCCATCCGCTTGCGGGCGACCTCGCCCAGGCGGACCGGCGTACGGCGCTGGCCGAGGCCGACAGCGGTCAACGGCGTCAGCCCGGCCCCGGAAAGCTCGATCGGCTCCACAGCCACAGTGTGGGACCTGTCCACCCACCGGCTGAAGCACCACGCCACGATCCCCGTCTCGAATCCGAGACGACGGCGGGACGAAAGGAAGGCCCGCCGATCCTGGGGGAGGGTGGGATCAGCGGGCCGGGTGGCAGCGGCCGCCGGGTCGAGCGGTGACCGTGCCTGGTCTTGCGCGGGGCCGGAGCCCCGCGTCAGGTCTTACTTCTGGCCGTAGCGCTTCTTGAACTTCTCGACGCGGCCCTGGGTGTCCATCACGCGCTGCTGACCCGTGTAGAACGGGTGGCTCGCGGACGAGATCTCGACGTCGACCACCGGGTAGGTGTTGCCGTCGTCCCAGACGACCGTCTCGGAGCTCTCGCGGGTGGAACCGGTCAGGAAGCTGAAGTTGCCCGACTTGTCGCGGAAAACGACCCGACGGTACTCCGGGTGAATGTTCTGCTTCATGCAGCGGTACTTCCTTCCAGATAAGGGGCGAACGGGTCGGTCAGGCTCCTGGCCTCTTCGTCCGCACGTAGGACACAACCGTTCAGGCGGCGTTCTAATTCCCAGACGTCGAGGTCGACTCCGGTGAAGGACAGGTAGCTCGCGCGGTCGCCGTGCTCCGGGTGCCATTCGAAGGCCGAGCGGGCCCGGTGGCTGCTGCTCACCTCCGGCCAGCGGTCGGCCGGGAGGTCGACGAGCCAGCGGCCCAGGACGCCGAGCGAGATGTTCGTGCCGAAGCTGTCCCACCCGAGCCGGGCCCGCGGCTGCGTTGCCAGCCACACCGTTCCCTTGCCGCGGGCGGACTTGTCGACCAGGTCCTCCAACGCGTCGTACAGGCGTTCGGGGTGGAACGGCCGGTCCGACGAGAAGAGGAACGTCCGGGCGGGCCCGATTTCTTCCCGCAGCGGTGCAGTGATCGTTCCCGGCTCGATCCGCGCCCGCGCGGCGGCCAGGTCGTGCAGCGTGACGCCGGCCAGCTCACGAGACCGTACGACGATCCGGGCCTGCGGGTTGAGCGCTTGCACCAACGAACCCGCTGCCGACCCGGGATCGACCAGTACGGCGTCGGCGTACTCGACCTGGTGGACGACAGCCTCGGCCAGTGCCCGGTTGTCCTCCGCGGCAGTCGGGATCCCGCGGTCGCGGACCAGCTCCTCGCCGGTCGCGTCAGCGACGAAACTGCTCGCCTCCACGACCGCGAGGACCACGCTGACCTGCAGTTCCTCGGACGCGTCCCGCGCGATCTCCTCGGCCAGCGCCTCCGGGTCGCCGGCGGCCGGGAGGTTCACCACCGCCGCGTCGTACCGGCCGACGACCGCGATGCTCCGGAGCAGCTCGACCAGCGTCCCGCGCATCGCGCAGGACACGCACGGGTGGTTCATCCGGATCACCTCGCGGTCGATCACCCCGTCCGTCGTCCGCGCGATCCGGACGACCGAGCCGCCGGCCAGCCCGCGCACGTCGTACTCGACCAGGACGGTCGCGGGCCGCAGGAGATCGGTCGCGGCGGTGTCGCGGGTGGCGGTGTCGACCCCGCTGACCAAGGTGACCGGCAGCATCCGTACCCTCTTCCTCGACGCTTATTGAAAATGATTACCAACACAACCTACACTCCAGGAGCCGGAATAGTCATCCGGGTCCCAGGTGTTCACCGTACTGAGTCCAACGGCGCGCGAGCGCCCAGAAAGGTTGGTCGATGGCCAAGCACAACGACATCCGCCCGATCGTCAAGCTGCGGAGCACGGCCGGCACCGGGTTCACCTACGTGACCCGGAAGAACCGCCGCAACGACCCCGATCGGCTGATGATCCGCAAGTACGACCCGGTTCTGCGCCAGCACGTCGACTTCCGCGAAGAGCGGTAACCGGTGGCGAAGACCAGCAAGATCGCCAAGAACGAGCAGCGCAAAGTGACCGTCGCCCGGTACGCCGAGCGCCGCGCCGAGCTGAAGCGGCTGATCGCCGACCCGGCGACCGGTTTCGCCGAGCGCGGCGAGGCGCAGCTCAAGCTGCAGAAACTGCCGCGGGACGCGAGCCCGATCCGGGTCCGCAACCGCGACGTGGTCGACGGCCGCCCGCGCGGTTTCCTGCGCAAGGCCGGCATCTCCCGAGTCCGCTTCCGCACGATGGCCCACCGTGGGGAGCTCCCGGGGATCACCAAATCGTCTTGGTGACCCGCAGTCGATGGCCCGGCCGCTCCGGCCGGGCCATCGGTCTGTCCGGAGCCGGACGCCCACCACTCACCAACCACCGACGTTCAGAGCCCCGCACGCTCACGCCCGGCGTCGACCGGTCCGGATCGGCCGGTTGGTGAGTGGTGGGCGTCCGGCTAGCCGCGGAGCCGACGGGTCAACGCCTCGGCGGCCTGGCGGACGCGGCGGGCCAGCAACGAGCGCTCGCCGGGGCTGACCGACTCGCTGCGGAAGGAGATGCTGATCGCGGCGGCCGGATGCCCGGCGTGGTCGACGGCGGCACTGGCGACCGAGGTGACGCCGGCGGTGACGTGGGACTCCTCGATGGCGAAGCCCTGCTGGCGTTCGTCGGCAAGCAGGCGTCGGAGCTGGCTGAGCGTCTGCGGCCCTTGGTCCGTCCGGCGAACGAACGACTCGGGCGTGGGGAACAGAGCCCGGACCTGCGCGGGAGGCAGGGCCGCCAGTAGGGCTCGCCCGGAGGCAGTCAGGGTGGCGGGCAGGCGGACACCGACGTCGGTCACCAGCGTCAACGGCCGGGGCGGCTGTTCTTTCAACAGGTAGACGAGTTCACGACCGTGCAGTACGCCGAGGTGTGCGGTGTGGCCGACCTCGGCGACGAGCTGGGCCAGCAGCGGGCGCGCCAGCCGCTCGAGCGGGTCGTGCCGCAGGTAGGCCGATCCGATCTCGAAGGCGGCGACCCCCAAGCCGTAGCGCTTGTCCTCCGGCAGATGCACGACGAAGCCTTCGTCGATCATTGCCCGGAGCAAGTGATAGGTCGACGAGCGCGGCAAGCCGACCGCGGAGGCGATGCGCTCCATCGGTACGGGTCCGGGCTGGGTGGCCAGGAACGTCAGTACCCGCAGGGTCCGGGTCGAGGCGGGAACGTTGCCGCTCACAACTGTGAGAGTAGCGGCCCTGTCTCAGATTTTGGACGATTGACCGCTCCGGGCGCGGCCGCGCCGGATCTTGAGCCGGGTCAGCTCGCCGACCAGGGCGACCGCGAACAGTCCGCCGGCCAGCCGCCAGTCGAAGGTCCGGTCGGCGCCCGAGAGCAGGAACCCGACCGCGATCGACAGCGCGGCGAAGAACGACAGCGACAGCACGAGCTTCTTGGTCACAGTGTCTTCTCCGCCGTCCAGGCCGAACCGGCGAGCCGGTACCCGAGCCAGTCGTTGACCGCGAGCATCGGTGCGTTCGCGGCGTCGTTCCCGGTCGAGGCCGTCGCCAGGCCGGCCAGGTGGGCCCGTCGCAGCGCGTGCGACTTCACCACCTTGGCCAGCCCACGCCCCCGGTACGCCGGGATGGTGCCGGTCAGGTTGGACCAGATCACGCCACGCTCCGGGTCGGCCGCCGTACTCACCAGGGAGACGACCTGCTCGCCGTCGAGCAGCACGATGCTGAGATCCGGGCGCAGGTCCGGGTTCCTCCAGCCCGACTCGACCCACTCGTCGAACGGCCCGAGGAACGACAGCCCGCTCGGGTCCCCACCGATCACCGCGGACATCGCCTCCCAGACCGGCCGCGGACCGACCTCCTCGTACGACGCCAGCCGCAGGCCCTCCGGCGGGTCGACGGGATCGGGCGTTCCGGCGAGCACGGCCTCGGAGTGGCTCATCTGCCGGTCGACCACGAACCCGCGCTGCCGCGCGAAGTGCAGCGAGCGGTCGTCGTCCTCGATCACGGTCAGCAAGGACACCGCGCCGGCGTCGGCGGCGACCCGCTCGATCTCGGTCAGCAGCGCCTGGCCGACGCCGCGGCCGCGATGCTCCGGTGTCACCTGCACGGCGACCCGGATCCGCTCAGCCGTCTCGCCCGGATCGGGCAGGTAGACGTTGCCGTAGCCAACCGTCCGGCCCTCGTCGACGCCCAGCAGCACGACGCGCGACGGACTGGACCGCAGCTCGGACTCGAGCCCGCGGGCCGTCTTCACCAATCGGGGCAGCGAGGCCGCGAGCACCGCCGCGATTCCCGCCCCGTCACCCGGGACCGCCCGGCGTACTTCGACCATGGCCTGAGCCTATTGCGCGACAGGGTCGCGGCAACTGTCTCGCATCTGAGACAGCAACTGGGGTGGCGGTCCTGTCGGTGCGGGCGAGGGCGCGGTGCAATGGGCGGGTGGAGACAGCTGAAGTAGTGGTGGGTACCGGGCCGTTGGCCGCCGGTGACGTGGTCGCCGTGGCCCGGTACGGCGCGACGGTGCGGATCGACGACCACGCGCTGGAGGAGATCGCCAAGTCACGTGCCGCGATCGAGGCGCTGGCGCACGCCGACATCCCGCACTACGGGGTGTCGACCGGCTTCGGGGCGCTGGCGACGCGGCACATCGCGCCGGAGCTGCGCGCCCAGTTGCAGCGCAGCCTGGTCCGTTCGCACGCGGCGGGTTCAGGCCCCGAGGTCGAGACCGAGGTCGTCCGCGCGCTCGTGCTGCTGCGGTTGTCGACGCTGGCGACCGGTCGCACCGGCGTGAAGGTCGAGACCGCACAGGCGTACGCCGGCCTGCTGAACGCGGGGCTGACCCCGGTCGTGCACGAGTACGGCAGTCTCGGCTGCTCCGGTGATCTCGCGCCGCTGTCCCACGTCGCGCTCGCGGTGATGGGTGAGGGCAAGGTCCGCGACCGCGACGGCACCCTGCTCGACGCCGGCGAGGCACTCGCCGAGAACGGCCTGCGGCCCGTCGTACTGGCCGAGAAGGAAGGTCTCGCGCTGATCAACGGGACCGACGGCATGCTCGGCATGCTGGTCCTCGCGATCGCCGATCTCGACCGCCTGCTGAAGACCGCCGACATCGCCGCCGCGATGAGTGTCGAGGGGCAGCTCGGGACCGATCGCGTGTTCGCCGCCGATCTCCAGGCACTGCGCCCGCACCCGGGTCAGGGCGCCGCCGCCTCCAACCTGCGCGCCGTACTGGCCGACAGTGCGATCGTCGCCAGCCACCGCGGGCCCGACTGCAACCGGGTCCAGGACGCGTACTCGTTGCGCTGCTCGCCGCAGGTGCACGGCGCCGCTCGCGACACCATCGCCCACGCGGCCACGGTCGCCGGCCGCGAGCTGGCGGCCGCGATCGACAACCCGGTCGTGCTGCCCGACGGCCGGGTCGAGTCGAACGGCAACTTCCACGGCGCTCCCGTGGGTTACGTCCTGGACTTCCTGGCGATCGCCGTCGCCGACGTCGCGAGCATCAGCGAACGGCGTACCGATCGCTTCCTCGACGTCGCCCGCAACCACGGGCTGAACGCGTTCCTCGCCGACGACCCGGGCGTCGACAGCGGCCACATGATCGCGCAGTACACGCAGGCCGCGATCGTGTCCGAGCTGAAGCGCCTCGCGGTCCCGGCCAGCGTCGACTCGATCCCGAGCAGCGCGATGCAGGAGGACCACGTGTCGATGGGCTGGTCCGCCGCGCGCAAGCTGCGCCGCTCGGTCGACGGCCTCGAACGTGTGCTGGCCGTCGAGATCCTCACCGCCGCTCGCGCGCTGGACCTGCGCGCGCCGCTGGAGCCCGCGCCCGCGACGTCCGCCGTACGGCGTGAGCTGCGCACCCACGTCGAGGGGCCGGGCACCGACCGGCACCTCGCCCCCGAGATCGAGCACTCCGTCCGGCTCGTTGCCGACGGCACCTACCTGTCCGCTGTCGAGGCCGTCACCGGCCCGCTCGCCTGATCAACTGGAAAGGCTGGATCACCCATGTCCGGACCCCGTCCCGTCCGCGCCGCGCGCGGCACCACCCTGACCACCCAGGGCTGGCAGCAGGAAGCCGCACTGCGGATGCTGCAGAACAACCTCGACCCCGAGGTCGCCGAGCACCCCGACGAACTGGTCGTGTACGGCGGTTCGGGCAAGGCCGCGCGGGACTGGAACTCCTTCGACGCGATGGCCCGCACGCTGACCACGCTGAAGGACGACGAGACGATGCTGGTCCAGTCCGGCCGTCCGGTCGGCGTGATGCGTACCCACGAGTGGGCGCCGCGGGTGCTGATCGCGAACTCCAACCTGGTCGGCGACTGGGCCAACTGGGAGGAGTTCCGCAAGCTGGAGGCGCTCGGGCTGACCATGTACGGCCAGATGACGGCCGGGTCGTGGATCTACATCGGCACCCAGGGCATCCTGCAGGGCACCTACGAGACGTTCGCCGCGGTCGCCGCGAAGAAGTTCGGCGGCACCCTGGCCGGGACGATCACGCTGACCGCCGGGCTCGGCGGCATGGGCGGCGCGCAGCCGCTCGCGGTGACGATGAACGACGGGGTGGCGATCTGCATCGATGTCGACGACTCGCGCATCCACCGCCGGATCGAGCACCGCTACCTCGACGTACGGGCCGACTCCGTCGACCACGCGCTGCAGCTGGCCGAGGAGGCGAAGAAGGCGCGTCAGCCGCTGTCGATCGGTGTCCTCGGCAACGCCGCGGTGATCGTGCCGGCGCTGCTGGAGGCCGGTGCGCCGATCGACATCGTGACCGACCAGACCTCGGCGCACGACCCGCTGATGTACCTGCCGGTCGGGGTGGACTTCGAGGACTGGGCGGCCGAGCGGCAGAAGGACCCGGCCGGGTTCACCGAGCGCGCGCAGGCCTCGATGGCCCAGCACGTGGCGGCGATGGTCGGGTTCCAGGACGCCGGGGCCGAGGTGTTCGACTACGGCAACTCGATCCGCGACGAGGCGCGCAAGGCCGGGTTCGGCCGGGCCTTCGACTTCCCGGGCTTCGTTCCGGCGTACATCCGGCCGTTGTTCTGTGAGGGCAAGGGCCCGTTCCGGTGGGCGGCGCTGTCGGGCAACCCGCGCGACATCGCGCGGACCGACCAGGCGATCCTCGAACTGTTCCCGGACAACGAGCACCTGACCCGGTGGATCAAGATGGCGCAGGAGCGGGTCGCGTTCCAGGGCCTGCCGGCCCGGATCTGCTGGCTCGGCCAGGGCGAGCGGGACAAGGCGGGGCTGCGGTTCAACGAGATGGTTGCCTCCGGCGAGCTCGAGGCGCCGATCGTGATCGGCCGCGACCACCTGGACACCGGAAGCGTCGCGTCGCCGTACCGGGAGACCGAAGGCATGCTCGACGGCTCGGACGCGATCGCGGACTGGCCGTTGCTGAACGCGCTGGTGAACACCGCCAGCGGCGCGTCCTGGGTGTCCATCCACCACGGCGGTGGCGTCGGGATGGGCCGCTCGATCCACGCCGGTCAGGTGTCGGTTGCCGACGGCACCGAGCTCGCCCGGCAGAAGCTCGAGCGGGTGCTCACCAACGACCCGGCGATGGGGGTGATTCGGCACGTGGACGCGGGGTACGAGAAGGCGGCAGAGGTCGCGTCCGAGCGTGGGGTGCGGATTCCGATGCAGGAGTCCTGACCCCGGCGTACGGCACGGGGGAACGGGGATTCGGACACAGAGTGCGACCGCGGCAATTCACAGCGCTAAGGTGCACTTTCCCGAGGAACGAGAAAGGTGCCGATGGCGTGGCACCTGGCCCTTGTTCCCCTAGGATCGTCTCCGCGATCGCCGACCAGCGCGAAGGGGCGCCATGATCGAGTTCGAAGACGTCACCAAGCAGTACCCGGACGGCACGGTCGCCGTCGACAACCTGAGCCTGCGGATCCCGAGCAACGAGATCACCGTGTTCGTGGGCCCGTCGGGCTGCGGCAAGACGACCTCGCTGCGGATGATCAACCGCACCATCGAGCGGACCAGCGGCCGGATCTCGATCGACGGCGAGGACATCACCGCCGGCGACCCGGTCACCTTGCGGCGCGGGATCGGGTACGTGATCCAGCACGCCGGGCTGTTCCCGCACAAGACGGTGGTCGACAACGTCGCGACCGTGCCGAAGCTGCTCGGCTGGGACAAGCGCAAGACCCGCGAGACGGCGATGGAGCTGCTGGAACGCGTCGGGCTGGACCTCAAACTGGCCGAGCGGTACCCGGCCCAGCTGTCGGGTGGTCAGCAGCAGCGCGTCGGCGTCGCCCGAGCGCTCGCCGCGGACCCGAAGATCATGCTGATGGACGAGCCGTTCAGCGCCGTCGACCCGATCGTGCGCCACCAGCTGCAGGAGGAACTGCTCCGGCTGCAACGCGACATCGGCAAGACGATCGTCTTCGTCACCCACGACATCGACGAGGCGATCAAGCTGGGCGACAACGTCGCCGTACTGCGGGTCGGTGGCCAGCTGGCGCAGTTCGCGCCGCCGGCGGAGCTGCTGGCCAAGCCGGCCGACGACTTCGTCGAGAGCTTCATCGGGCAGGACCGCGGGTACCGCGCCCTGACGTTCGTCACCGCCGAGGACCTGCCGCTCGGGCCGGTCCCGGCCGAGCTGACGGTCGGCGAGGACGGCAAACCGGCGGGCTGGCAGAAGAACGGCGACACGTTGCCGATCGGCGCGGTGTTCCAGCGCAGCGACTCGCTGCGGGCCGCGATGGACGCCGTCCTGACGTCACCGATCGGGCAGGGTGTCTGCGTCGACGAGGCGGGCAAGCCGGTCGGCGTGATCGACTACACCGGCTTGACCGGGGTGCTTCGCCCGTGACGTGGGTGGGCGACAACAGCACGCTCATCTGGGAGCAGCTGCGCGAGCACCTGTTCCTGTCGTTGCTGCCGATGCTGCTCGGGCTGCTGATCTCGGTGCCGCTCGGGTACGTCGCCACGCGGTACAGCTGGCTGGCGAATCCGCTGGTCGCGCTCGGCGGCGTGCTCTACTCGCTGCCGTCGATCGCCCTGTTCATCGTGCTGCCGGCCATCATCGGGACGAAGGTGCTGTCGGCCGCGAACATCATCATCGCGCTGACCATCTACGCGGTCTCGCTGCTGATCCGCAACGTGATCGACGGCTTGCGCTCGGTCCCCGAGGACGTGCTGCAGGCCGCGGTGTCGGTGGGCTATGGAACCCTGCGCAGGGTGGTGACCATCGACCTGCCGATCGCCGTACCGGTGATCTTCGCCGGCCTGCGGGTCGTCACGGTCGCGAACATCTCGATGGTCAGCGTCGGCGCGATCATCGGCATCGGTGGTCTGGGCGAGTTGTTCACGCTGGGCTTCCAGCAGGACTTCCTGACCCCGATCGTGGTCGGTGTCGTGCTGTCGCTCGCGCTGGCGCTGCTGGCCGACGTCCTGCTGGTCGGGCTGCAACGGCTGCTGACGCCGTGGGCCCGGGTCAACACCCCGAAGGAGGCCTGACATGGTGCAGGGATTCCTCGACTTCATCAGCGACTCGGCGAACTGGGCCGGTGCCGAAGGCATCGGCAACCGGATCCTGCAGCACCTCGGCTACACGTTCCTCTCGCTGCTGATCGCGACCCTGATCGCGCTGCCGATCGGTCTGCTGATCGGGCACACCCGGCGGGGCGCGTTCGTCGCGATCAACACCGGCAACGCGGCCCGCGCGCTGCCGACGCTCGGTCTGCTGACCCTGATCGTGCTGCTGATCGGGATCGGCCAGGTGCCGGTGATCGTCGCGCTCGTCGTCCTGGGCATCCCGCCGATCATGGCCTCGACGTACGCCGGAGTCTCCGGCGTCGACCGGTCCACGATCGACGCCGCCCGCGGGATGGGCATGACCGGGCGCGAGATCCTCACCAAGGTGGAGATCCCGATCGCGCTGCCGCTGATCATCTCCGGGCTGCGCAGTGCCACCCTGCAGATCGTCTCGACCGCGACCGTGGCGGCGTACGTCGCGCTCGGCGGGCTGGGACGGTACGTGATCGACGGCCTGAGTCTGCGGGACTTCCCGCAGATGCTGACCGGCGCCGTGCTGGTCGCCGTCCTGGCGATCCTGCTCGACCTGCTGTTCGCCTTCGCCGGACGGTACGCCGTGTCGGCCGGGCTGACCGGCCGGCTGCGGCGCAAGACCGACACCAAGACCTCAACTGCTCCGGCACCGGCCGGGGTGCAGTAGAACGGACCCTGGAGGATCCCGTGTTCAGAAGAACCTTCATCCGCAGTGCCATCGCCGCGACGGCCGTGTTCGCGCTCGCAGCCTGCGGGGGCGGCGAGGACCCGCTGGGTGGCGGCAACGACGCCGGCGGCGGCGCCGCGCCCGACAAGGTCGACTCGCTCACCGTCGGATCCGCCAACTTCGCCGAGAGCCAGGTGCTCGCCGAGATCTACGCCCAGGCGCTGGAGGCCAAGGGCATCAAGGTCAACCGCAAGCTGAACATCGGCGCCCGTGAGCTCTACATGGCCGCGATCCAGGACAAGTCGGTCGACCTGCTGCCGGAGTACACCGGGGCCACCCTGGTCTACTTCAAGAAGGACGCCACCGAGAACGAGGCCGAGGCCGTCTACAAGGCGATCCCGGGTGTCCTGCCGTCCGGCCTGGAGGTGCTCGACAAGTCCGAGGCGGCCGACGAGGACGCGATCGTGGTCACGCCGGAGACGGCGCAGAAGTACTCGCTGAAGTCGATCGCCGACCTGAAGGCGGTCAGCAAGGACCTGGTCGCGGGTGGTGGTCCCGAGTTCAAGACGCGGACCGCGGGGCTGGCCGGCATGAAGGACAAGTACGGCGTTGAGTTCAAGAAGTTCAAGACGCTGGACGCCGGTGGTCCGCTGAGCCTGAAGGCGCTGAAGGACGGCACCATCCAGGTGACCCAGTTCTTCACCACCCAGTCGGCGATCAAGGACAACAACCTGGTCGTGCTCGAGGACCCCGAGCACATCCACCTGCCGAACAACATCGTTCCGCTGATCCGCACCGACCACAAGAGCCCTGACGTGGCGTCGACGCTGAACGCCGTACAGGCCAAGCTGACCACCGACGCGCTGACCGACCTGGTCAAGCGTGCCGAGGGTGGCAGCGAGTCCGCCGCCGCCGTCGCCAAGGACTGGCTGTCGAAGAACCCGCTGTCTTGACCTTCGAACAGCTCTGGACGGACCTGTCCGCCATCGGCCGTGACCCCCACACCGGGGGTTACCGCCGAGGCGGCTGGACCGAAACCGAACGAGCAGCGACTGAGTGGTTCGTCGATCAGTGCACGACTCGGGGCCTGGCCTTGGAGTCGGACGGCATCGGCAACCTGATCGCTTGGTGGGGTCCGTCTACTGGCAAAGGTGTAGTGACCGGCAGCCACCTGGACTCCGTCCTCGACGGTGGTGCCTTC
The DNA here is from genome assembly GCF_014205135.1 of Kribbella italica. Lineage (NCBI taxonomy): Bacteria > Bacillati > Actinomycetota > Actinomycetes > Propionibacteriales > Kribbellaceae > Kribbella > Kribbella italica. Next base: position 6,017,845 of record NZ_JACHMY010000001.1, on the reverse strand, counting down.
GACGGACCTTTGGGTGTCGTCTCGGCGCTTGCTGCTGTTGACCAACTGCGGGCTGAGGGCTTCCAGCCTTCTGTACCTGTTGGCGTCGGTGCGTTTGTGGAAGAAGAAGGCAGCCGCTTCGGGATGCCGTGTCTCGGCTCTCGGGTGGCTGCCGGTGTGCTGGCGCCCTCGAAGGCGTTGGCTCTTCAGGACCGTACGGGTGTGACGCTCGCCGAAGCTCTGTCGGAAGCAGGTGTCGACCCGGCAGGAGTGGGTCCGTCACCGTTGCTCGAGAGGATGGGCACCTTCGTCGAGCTCCACGTCGAGCAGGGCCGCGCGCTCACCGCACCCGTCGGCGTGGCCAGCTCGATCTGGCCCCACGGCCGCTTCCGCTTCACCTTCGGCGGCGAGGCCAACCACGCCGGCACCACGCTGATGGAAGACCGGCACGACCCGATGCTGACCTACGCGATGACCGCCCTGGCGGCCAACAAGCAGGCCCGCCTGGCCGGCGCCCGCGCGACCTTCGGCCGGCTGTCCGTCGAGCCGAACGGCACCAACGCCGTACCGTCCCAGGTGACCGCCTGGCTCGACGCCCGCGCCGCCTCCACCGAGATCCTCGACAAGTTGCTAGAGGCAATCACTCGGCAAGCAGTGGAGCGCGCCGAACGCGACGGCACCACCGTCGAGGTGACCGCCGAGTCCGTCTCCCCGGTCGTCGACTTCCCGGCCGGCCTGCGCGACCGCCTGGCCGGCGTACTGGACGGTGCGCCGGTTCTTCCGACCGGCGCCGGGCACGACGCCGGCGTGTTCTCCGACGCGGGGATCCCGACGGCGATGCTGTTCGTTCGCAACCCGACCGGCATCTCGCACTCGCCGGCCGAGCACGCGGAGATGGACGACTGCCTGGCCGGGGTCGACGCGCTCGCGACGGTGCTGAAGGACCTGGCCAAGTGACGACGTACTGGTGTGAGCGCGCAGTTCTCCCCAGTGGGATTGAAGATTCTGTCCTGGTCACTGTCGCCGATGGACGAATCACAGCACTTGAAACTGATGCCTCTCCGGGCTCGGCCGTCCGGCTCAACGGCATCGTCCTCCCGGGCCTCGCCAACTGCCACAGCCACGCCTTCCATCGCGCGCTCCGCGGCCGCACGCAGACCGGGCGCGGCACCTTCTGGACCTGGCGCGAGCAGATGTACGCCGTCGCCTCCAAGCTCACCCCCGACACCTACTACCGTCTCGCCCGCGCCGTCTACGGCGAGATGCTGCTGACCGGGATCACCGCCGTCGGCGAGTTCCACTATCTGCACCATGCCCCCGGCGGCCGCCGGTACGACGACCCGAACGCCATGGGCGAGGCTCTCATCGCCGCCGCCCGCGACGCCGGCCTCCGGATCGCGCTGCTCGACACCTGTTACGTTGCCGGCGGCATCGATCAGCCGCTGAACGAGGTGCAGCAACGCTTCAGCGACGGTGATGTGGTCGGTTGGGCGTCGCGCGTCAACCGGTTGAAAGGCGCCGACGACGTGGTGATCGGCGCGGCCGCGCACTCGGTCCGCGGTGTTCCGGCCGACCAGCTCGGCGCGGTCGCCTCGTTGTTGCCCGAGGCCCCTTTGCATGTGCACCTGTCGGAGCAGGTCGCGGAGAACGAGGCCTGCTTGGCGGCGTACGGGCGGACGCCGACCCAGGTGCTCGACGAGGCCGGCTTCCTGAGCGCGCGGACGAGCGCCGTGCACGCGACGCATCTGACGCCGGTCGACATCGACCGGCTCGGCAGCTCCGCGACATACTCGTGCTTCTGCCCGACCACCGAACGCGACCTGGCCGACGGGATCGGCCCGTCGGTCGCTCTGCGCGCGGCCGGTTCGGCGGTGACGCTGGGGTCGGACAGTCATGCTGTGGTGGACCTTTTCGAGGAGATGCGCGCGGTCGAGCTGGACGAACGGCTCGCCTCGCAGGAGCGCGGACACTGGTCGGCGGCGGAGCTGCTGGCCGCGGCTGGTCTGGACGGGCATCGGTCGCTGGGGTTCCGGGATGCCGGTGTGATCGAGGTCGGTGCGCGGGCCGACCTGGTTGCCGTGCGGACCGACAGCGTGCGAACGGCCGGGACCGGGGCGTCGATGGAGACCGTGGTGTTCGCGGCGTCCGGGGCCGATGTCACCGATGTGGTGGCCGACGGCGTCCATCGTGTTGCTGACGGCAACCATTCGAAGCTGGACGTCGGTGCCGAGCTGGCGGCCGCGATCGCGGAGGTGACATGAGCTCGCTGCTGCTGACCGGGATCAGCTCGCTGGTGACCAACGACCCGTCCCACGGGCCGCAGCTGGGTGAGCTGCACGACGCCGCGCTGGTGATCGAGGGCAGCACGGTCGCCTGGGTCGGCCCGCGGACCTCGGCTCCCGCTGCCGACGCCTCGATGGATCTCGGCGACCGGGCCGTCGTACCGGGGTTCGTGGACTCGCACGCGCACCTGGTGTTCGCCGGGGACCGGGCCGAGGAGTTCGCGGCCCGGATGACCGGTACGCCGTACAGCGCGGGCGGCATCCGGACGACGGTCGCCGCGACCCGCGAGGCCGCCGACGAGCAGCTCGCCGCGAACGTGGCGCGGCTGGTCGCGGAGATGCGCCGCCAGGGCACGACGACCGTCGAGATCAAGTCGGGCTACGGGCTGACCGTCGCCGACGAGGCGCGGTCGCTGGCGGTCGCGGCCGAGTTCACCGACGAGACGACGTACCTGGGGGCGCACGTCGTACCGGCTGAGTTCGCCGACGATCCCGCGGGCTACGTCGAGCTGGTGACCGGTCCGATGCTCGACGCGTCGGCGAAGCACGCCAAATGGGTCGACGTCTTCGTCGAACGCGGCGCCTTCGACGCCGACCAGGCCCGTGCCATCCTGCGCGCCGGCCAGGCCGCCGGGCTGTCCGCCCGGGTCCATGCCAACCAGCTCGGCGAGGGCCCTGGGGTCCAGGTCGCCTGCGAGGTCGGCGCCGCCGCTGCTGACCACTGCACGTTCCTGACCTCCTCGGACGTGGACGCGCTGGCCTCGGCAGGAGTCGTCGCCGGCCTCCTCCCCGCCATCGAGTTCTCCACCCGCTCGCCGTACCCCGACGCCCGCCGCCTCCTCGACGCCGGCGTCACCGTAGCCCTCGCCACCGACTGCAACCCCGGCTCCGGCTACTCCTCCTCCATCCCGTTCTGCATCGCCCTGGCGGTCCGCGAAATGCACATGACCCCCGCCGAGGCGCTCTGGTCCGCCACCGCCGGCGGCGCCGCGTCCCTGCGGCGTACCGACGTCGGCCATCTCTCCGTGGGAGCCCGAGCCGACCTGGCGGTCCTGGACGCCCCGTCGTACCTCCACCTCGCCTACCGCCCTGGCGTCCCGCTGGTGACCCAGACCTTCGTCGGTGGTCGCCCGGTCTGAGGTGCGGACGCCCACCACTCAGTAAGCTGCCTGCTTACCCCCGCTCGCAGCGTGGCGGCCTGGTCAGGCGGCCTGTGGAAGCCGGTTAGTGAGTGGTGGGAGTTCAAGCGCCCCACGCACCGCCTCCACCACCCAATCCCTGCCGTACATCACGTCCTCCCAGCTGAATCGCAGCACGAGCCAACCGCGCAGGCTGAGGTTGACCTGCCGACGGCAGTCGCGGACGAAGGCCGTCCGGCCGCCGTGGTGCTCGAAGCCGTCCGCCTCGAGCCCGATCCGCCGTTGGCGGTGCCCAAGGTCCAGCCGAGCGCTGAACCCGGCGTCCCGGACCGGGACCTGGGGCTCGAACCCGTCGATGCCCTCCTCGATCAGGATGGCCCGAAGAGCCGACTCCAGCACGGACTCGGCTCGTCTGTCCGCCAGCCTGACGACCTGCTGAATCCGCCGCCGATTCGGTCCCACCAGCCGCGCGGACGCGTCCAGCAGTTCGTCGTGGTCGACCAGACCCAGGTGAAGCGCCGAGTCGGCGACCGTGAGTGCCTCGTTCATCGGCAGCGTCCGGGCGCAGTCGAGAACGGTCCGGATCGGGGTGGTCACGTCGTCGATGACGGGCACGTCGGCCCAGTGCACGACGCACGGAAGGCCGGCCCGTCGCCGTTGCCGGCCGATGGGCAGGGTCACATGAGGAAGCGACGGCGCCGCGAGGACTCCCAACCGCCAGTGCTGAGCCGCACTGAGATGCGAGACCGCGCCTCCCTGACTCCGTGCTGCGGTCAGCGCCGGCGGCGCCTCCGGGAGCGCGTAGACCCCTTTGGCGATCCGGCGGATCGTTCCGGCGGTGAGCGCGGCGCGGATCGCCCGTGCGGACACGACAGCCCGGAGGTCGGCGAACCCCGCACTGCCACCACGCCGCGCTAGAACCTCACCAACCTCAGCCACGGCAGCAGCTTGACCTATTCGCGCGGCCGACGGCTGCGGTCATCCACAGACGCGGACGTCCACCACTCAGTAAGCGGCATGAGAGGGGATCCGCTTGCCGAACCTGAGCGTGGGGACGGGATGCCAGCTGTAGTTAGTGAGTGGTGGACGTCCGCATGTGAAAGCGTTGGCCCATGAGCCGCGTGGTGATCGCCCAGAGCATTGCTGGTCAGCTGCCGTACTTCCCGAGCGCCATCAGGCTGGCGGACGGGCGGGTGCTGGTGGTGTGGCGGGAAGGGCTGGGGCATGTGCGGAGTGTGGGGCGGATCGTCGCCGCGGAGTCCTCGGACGACGGGCGGTCGTGGTCGGAGCCTCGGGTGGTGGTGGACAGGCTCTACGACGACCGGGACCCGATGGTGGTGCAGTTGGCCAACGGGGACATCCTGCTGAGCTGGTTCCAGATCGACTGGTCGGTGCGGCCGTACGTGTGTCCGGGGGTGCTCGTGGCTCGGTCCGTCGACGGCGGGGCTTCTTGGGGTGAGCCGGTCGCCGTCGGGTCGGCGATGGTGGATCACGAGACCGCCCAGGTGTGGCACGGGTTTCGGGCGGCGCACATCGTGGCGCACGGGCAGATCCTGGAGCTGCCGGACGGGGATCTGCTGGCTCCGGTGTACGGGGTGTTTCCGGGGGATCAGAACCACTCGGCGAGCGTCGTCCGGTCGACCGATGGTGGGCTGACCTGGCCGGCGGCGCAGGAGATTGTGCTGGGTCGGCGGGACGGGCGTGAGTACCTCGAGCCGGTGCTGACCTTGCTGCCAGGTGGTCAGGTCGTGGCGTTGCTGCGGACCGACGAAGAGGCCGAGCTGGTCCGGAGCGACGACAACGGGCTGACCTGGTCGGAGCCGGAGCTGTGCGGGTTGCATGCCTCGTCGGCTGACACGCTGACGCTGTCGGACGGCGCAGTGCTGCTGGCGTACGGCGATGTGTCGAAGCAGTTCAACCCGGGGCGGCCGACGGTGGCCACGATCATCGGTGAGCCGCTCGGACCGTGGGACCAGGACGCGCTGCGGGTGGTGATCGACGCCGGGCAGGACACGATGGACCAGGCCAATCCCGCGGTCGTCGAGCTTCCCGGCGACGAGCTGCTGGTGATCAGCTACGACATCTTCACCCGCGAGATCGTCGGCGAGCTCTTGCCGCGTACGGCGCTGCAGTGAACCGGCCGCTGCAGTAGACGGGGCGCTGCAGGTAGACAGGGCGGCGTCGCGGTAAATGCAGTGCGCCCGCGAGGCCGGGCCGTCACGCTTGGAGCATGTCCAGGTCAGCAGTGCACCAGCAGTCCGCCGGCGGCGTCCGCGGCCGGCTGCGCGCTGCCTACCGGACCAGGCAGGACCGCGGCGACCGCTGGGGCTCCGCCGACCTGACCGGCTGGTGGCGTGACGCGGAGCTGCTCCGCGACCTCGGCCCTGCCCTCGCCGGCCTGTACGACGAGTCGCCGACCGTCGTCGTCGGCCCGGTCTCGCGCGGCGCCATGATCGGCGCCCTCACCGCTGCCGCGCTCGGCGTCGGGTTCGTGGAGGCGCGCAAGGAGATCGCGCAGGCGACCGACAGCGACCGCTGGGTCTGCCGCACCACCGGACCGGACTACCGCGACCGCAACCTGGTGTTCGGGTTCCGCCGCGGCCTGCTCCGGTCCGGCGACCGGGTCCTGATGGTCGACGACTGGGCAGACACCGGCGCCACCGCCCGCACCGTCCGGCAGTTGGTCGAGGACTGCGGCGCCCACTTCATCGGCGCCGCCTGCATCGTCGACGGCCTGCTCGACCCCCGCCTCCGCCACGACCTCCCTGTCCGCGCCCTCCTCGACGTACGGACCCTCTAGGTCAGCTCCTTGGAGAGCATGGCGCTGGTGGTGCCGTCGGGGCGTTGGAGTTTGCCGACCTCGACGAAGCCGCGGGCGGCGTGCAGGGCCAGGGACGGGATGTCGGGCGGGTCGGACTGGACGCGGCAGACCAGGCGGTCGAAGGGCTTGGCGGCTCGTTCGACGGCCTTGTAGACGGAGGTGGCGATGCCCTGGCGGCGGTACGGCTCGGCGATCACCAAGCGGTCCAGGTAGAGGTAGCGGTCGGCGTAGGTGTCGGCGAACCACTGGAAGTCGAGGCCGTCGTACGCGGATCCGGGGGCGAAGGTGAGGACGAAGCCGGCGATGTCGCCGTCGACGTCGACGACGGCGGCGTGGGCGGCGATCAGGCGGAGCCAGTCCAGCCGGTCGGGACCGAGTTTGTCGAGGTGGGACTCGGCGGCGTTGAAGGCGAGCACGGTGGACTCGTCAGCGGTGGACAGTGGGCGGAGTTTCACCTGGTCAGCCTCCCACGGCAAGCGCTTGCAGCGGCAGGGGTCGGACCAGGGCCGAACAGGGGTGATCCCGGAAATCCGAGGGCCGGGGTTGGGAATGAGCCGGGCGTGGTGCAATGTTGAGCCAGGTGTACTCAAGTCTGCCGGATCGGATCCGGGGGCAACTTGAAATACCGATCCTGGATCGGCAACATTGAGTCTGCATCACTCAACTTCGTGGAGGTAACGCACATGGCCCGCGCGGTCGGTATCGATCTCGGTACGACGAACTCCGTCATCGCCGTACTGGAAGGTGGCGAGCCCACCGTCATCCCCAACGCCGAGGGAGCGCGTACGACGCCCTCGGTGGTCGCCTTCGCCAAGAACGGCGAGGTCCTGGTCGGCGAGGTGGCCAAGCGCCAGGCCACCACGAACGTCGACCGGACGATCCGTTCGGTCAAGCGCCACATGGGCGAAGACTGGAACGTCAGCATCGACGGCAAGAAGTTCACCCCCCAGCAGATCAGCGCGTTCGTGCTGCAGAAGCTGAAGCGGGACGCCGAGGCGTACCTCGGGGAGCAGGTCACCGACGCGGTCATCACCGTGCCGGCCTACTTCTCCGACGCGCAGCGCCAGGCGACCAAGGAGGCCGGCGAGATCGCCGGCCTGAACGTGCACCGGATCGTCAACGAGCCGACCGCGGCCGCGCTGGCGTACGGCCTGGACAAGGGCACCGAGCAGACCATCCTGGTCTTCGACCTCGGGGGCGGCACCTTCGACGTGTCGCTGCTGGAGATCGGCGACGGCGTCTTCGAGGTGAAGGCCACCTCCGGTGACAACCACCTCGGTGGTGACGACTGGGACATGCGGATCGTGCAGTGGCTGGTGACCCAGTTCAAGAACAAGAACGGCACCGACCTGTCCGGCGACAAGATGGCCATGCAGCGGCTGCAGGAGGCCGCGGAGAAGGCCAAGATCGAGCTCTCCAGCGCCGCCGAGACCTCCATTCACCTGCCGTACCTGAGCCTGACCGACTCCGGCCCGCTGCACCTGGAGGAGAAGCTCTCCCGCGCCGAGTTCCAGAAGCTCACCAACGACCTGCTCGAGCGCGCCCGCTCGCCGTTCAAGGCCGTCATCAAGGACGCCGGCATCGACGTGGCGAAGATCGACCACGTCATCCTCGTCGGTGGCTCGACCCGGATGCCCGCGGTCGCCGAGCTGGTCAAGGAGCTGACCGGCGGCAAGGACCCGAACAAGGGTGTGAACCCGGACGAGGTCGTCGCCGTCGGAGCCTCCCTGCAGGCCGGTGTGCTGAAGGGTGAGGTCAAGGACGTCCTGCTGCTCGACGTGACCCCGCTGAGCCTGGGCATCGAGACCAAGGGTGGCGTGTTCACCAAGATCATCGAGCGCAACACCACGATCCCGACCAAGGGCTCGGAGATCTTCACCACGGCCGAGGACAACCAGCCGTCGGTGATGATCCAGGTCTACCAGGGCGAGCGCGAGATGGCCCGCGACAACAAGTCGCTCGGCAACTTCGAGCTGACCGGCCTGCCGCCGGCGCCGCGCAACGTGCCGCAGATCGAGGTCACCTTCGACATCGACGCGAACGGCATCGTGCACGTCAACGCCAAGGACCTGGCCACCGGCAAGGAGCAGCGGATGACGGTGACCGGTGGCTCCGCGCTGCCGAAGACCGACATCGACCAGATGGTCCGCGACGCCGAGCAGTACGCCGAGGAGGACCGGCTGCGCCGCGAGGCCGTCGAGTCCCGCAACCAGGCGGAGGGTCTGGTCTACCAGACCGAGAAGTTCCTCGAAGAGAACGAGGACAAGATCCCCGACGACGTCAAGACCGAGGTCAAGGACGGCGTCGCGGAGCTGAAGAAGGCGCTCGAGGGTGACGACGCCGAGGTGATCAAGACCGCCTCGGAGAAGCTCGCCCAGTCCAGCCAGAAGATGGGTGCCGCGATGTACGCGAACGCCCAGGCGGCCGGTGGTTCCGAGGAGAACGCGTCGTCCGGCGACCGCCCGGCCGACACCGAGGACGACGGTGTCGTCGACGCCGAGATCGTGGACGAGGACCGTCCGCAGGACACCAAGGCCGACGACGCCAAGCCCGAGGACACCAAGTGACCGATCCGTCCGACCCTGGAAGCGAGTTCGGCGACGGCGACCCCGTCGTCCGGGACAAGCGCCGGATCGACCCGGAGACCGGCAACCTGCGGGAGCCCGGCGAGCCTGTCTCGCCGGCCCCCGCGGGTGGCGCCGCGCCCGGCCTGCCCGGTACGCCGGGCGCCCAGCCGCCGCGCGACCCGTCCGACCTGATCGGGCCGTCGGCCCAGGAGGCCCTGTTGACCGAGGCGCTGTCCGAGCGTACGGCGGACCTGCAGCGCCTGCAGGCCGAGTACGTGAACTACAAGCGCCGCGTCGACCGGGACCGCGAGGCCAACCGCGAGGTCGTCATCGGCTCGGTGCTGACCGAGCTGCTGCAGACCCTGGACGACGTCGGCCGGGCCCGCGAGGCGGGCGAGCTGGAGGGCGCGTTCAAGGCGGTCGCGGAGTCGCTCGAGCGGGTCACCGAGAAGCTCGGACTGGTGAAGTACGGCGAGGTGGGCGACCCCTTCGACCCGCGGATCCACGAAGCGCTGCTGCACAACTACTCCGACGAGGTCGACGGACCGACCGCGACGCTGGTCATGCAGCCGGGCTACCGGCTGGGCGAGCGGATCCTGCGGGCGGCCCGGGTGGCGGTGTCGGAACCGACCGAGCAGCTGCCGGCCGGCGCCGAGGACGGGGCTGAAGGCAACGATGACGACAACCAGGCCGCAGACAAGCCTGCGGAGTAACCGGCGGGAGGTGGGACGTCGATGAGTACCAAGGACTGGTTGGAGAAGGACTTCTACAAGGTGCTCGGCGTCTCCAAGACCGCCGAGGCCGACGAGATCAAGAAGTCGTACCGCAAGCTGGCGCGCAAGTACCACCCGGACTCCAACGCCGGGGACGCGTCGGCGGAGGCCAAGTTCAAGGAGGTCTCCGAGGCCTACGACGTGGTCGGCGACGCCAAGAAGCGCAAGGAGTACGACGAGGCCCGGCGGCTGTTCGGCAACGGTGGTTTCCGGATGCCGGGCAGCGGCGGGACGCAGGGTGGCGGCTTCGGCTTCGACGTCGGTGACCTGTTCAACCGCGGCGGAGCGAACGCCGGTACGGCGGGCAGCGGGCTCGGCGACATCCTGGGCGGCATGTTCGGTGGTGGTGGCCGTACGACGACCACCACGTCGACCGCGCGACCGCGCCGGGGTGCCGACATCGAGACCGAGGCGACGATCGAGTTCGGCGAGGCCGTCAACGGCGTCACCGTCGCGCTCCGGATGACCAGCGACGAACCGTGCAAGACCTGTCGCGGGACCGGCGCGAAGTACGGCACCGTGCCCAAGGTCTGCCTCAAGTGCGAAGGCACCGGCATGCAGACCTCGGTCCAGGGCGGCGTGTTCGCGATGACCGAGCCCTGCACCGAGTGCAAGGGCCGCGGTCTGGTCGTCGACCAGCCGTGCGAGACCTGCCACGGCTCCGGCCGCGGCCAGTCGAGCAAGACCATGCAGGTCCGCATCCCCGCGGGCGTGCAGGACGGGCAGCGGATCCGGCTCAAGGGCAAGGGCGCGGCCGGCGAACGAGGTGGCCCCGCGGGCGACCTCTACGTCACCGTGCACGTCACCCCGCACCGGATCTTCGGCCGCCAGGGTGAGCATCTGACTCTGGCGGTTCCGGTGAGCTTCACCGAGGCCGCGCTGGGCGCCGAGATCAAGGTCCCGACGCTCGACGGTCTGCCGGTGACGGTCCGGATCCCGGCCGGTACGGCGAACGGCAGCAAGTTGCGGGTCCGCGGCAAGGGTTCGGTGCGCCGCGACGGGACCAAGGGCGACCTGCTGCTGACGATGGAGGTGCAGGTGCCGCACGAGCTGACCGACGAGCAGCGCGAGAAGCTGCAGGAGTTCAGCACGGCGTCGGGCCAGCCTGATCTGCGGGCCGGGTTGTTCGGGAGCGCGTGATGGCCTCGGGAGCGAACCGCCCGTTCAGCCAGGTGCCGACCTGGGACGACCGCACCCCGATCTACGTGATCTCGGTGGCGGCCCAGCTGGCCGGCATGCACCCGCAGACCCTGCGGCAGTACGACCGTCTGGGGCTGGTGGTCCCGAGCCGCGCGAGCGGCCGGGGCCGCCGCTACTCGGCGTACGACGTGGCCCGGCTGCGGTACGTCCAGCACCTCTCGCAGGAGGAAGGCGTCAATCTCGCCGGAATCCGGCACATCCTCGACCTGCAGTCCGAGGTCGAGGGGTTGCGCCACCGGGTGAACCAGCTCCTCGCGGAGGTGCAGCGTGGGGTCGGTGTCTCCCGGCGCAGCACGGCCAGCCGGGTGTTCTCGGCCGGTCCGGCGGGCGACGTGATCGCGATGGGCCGGCAGCAGACCACCACGCGGTGGATCCGCACCGAGCCGTTGGAGATCGGCCCGCGCTAGCTGTTGACTGAAAGAAGCCCGGCGCGAGCGGTGTGCGCCGGGCTTCTTGCTGTTCTTGCGCGAGTTGTTCATGTTGCGGAGCTTGCGGGCGGACGGTTGCCGATTACCTTGGAGTGGTGACGGTGACTCTGGAGACTGAGCGGCTGTTGATCCGGGACTGGGTCGAGGAGGACGCGGACGCCGCGCTCGAGATCTACGGCGCGGCGGACGTCGCGCAGTGGCTGTCGCCGGCGATCGAGCGGGTGGCGGACGCGGCGACGATGAAGATGGTGCTGGGGGCATGGATCGAGGCCCAGCCCAACTTCGTGGTGCCGGCCGGGCGGTGGGCGATCGTGCGCAAGGACGACGGCGAGGTGATCGGCGGGATGCTGATCCGCCTGCTGCCGCCGTACGAGGAGGACCTGGAGATCGGGTGGCAGCTGAAGCCGGCCGTCTGGGGACAGGGCTTCGCGAGCGAGGCGAGCCGGACGCTGATGAAGTGGGCGTTCGACGACGCGGACACCGACGAGCTGTACGCGGTCGCGCGGCCGCACAACAAGCGCGCCATCGCGACCGCCAAGCGGCTCGGCATGGAGTGGGTCGGGGAGACCGACAAGTACTACGACCTCAACCTGCAGGTCTACCGGATCAGGGCGGCCGACTTCCTCTCCTCCTGAGCTCGTACGACGCTCTGGCTGATCAGGGCGGCGACACCGACCAGCACGTACGCCGATCCGACGACGTGCTCCAGCAGCGACCAGTCGCGCCCTTCGGCCGGCAGGAGGGCGTGCGGGCCGACCACGAACACCAGCGCCGTTGTCCACAGCAACCGGCGCTTGGTCAGCAGCACCAGCACCGCCGGCGCGATCCACACCCAGTGGTGCGACCAGCTGACCGGTGAGGCGAGCAGGCCCCACACGGCGACGACCAGCAGGGCCGTGACGTCGTCGCCCTCCGCTCTGCGCCGCCAGGCGGCCAGCCAGGTCAGTGCGCCGCTCGCAGCCACCAGGGCAAGCCAGACGACGGTCCGAGCGAGGCCTTCGTCCATGACCCGGGCCAGCACGGCCTGGAAGCACTGGTTGAAGGCGTACGTCGCTCCGCCGATCCGGTCCGGGTCGAAGAGCACGCCGAACCAGTAGGTCCGCGAGTCACCCGGCGCGAGGACCCAGGCGAGCAGGGTGAAGCCGGCGAAGCTCACCGCCGACACGGCCGCGGAGCGGTAGTCCCGTCGTACCAGGAAGAAGACGACGAAGACGGCCGGGGTCAGCTTGATCGCAGCAGCCAGACCGATCAGGAGACCGCGTGGCCACCGGGTGCGCGGCAGCAGGCAGTCCAGCGCGACCAGGCCCATCAGGATCAGGTTCACCTGGCCGAAGCCGATCGTGGAGCGCACGGGCTCCAGCACCATCGCCACCAGCACGCCGGACAACCCGATGACCACCGCACGCCGGTTCCAGCCGTGCAGCCGGGCGCTGACGACCAGCATGGTCGCGGCGAGGCCGGCCACGCCGGCTGCGTTCATCAGCAGCTCGGCGACGGTGAACGGGACGGCGTACAGGGAGGTGAACAGGATCGCGGCGAGCGGGGGATAGGTGAACGGCAACCGGATGCCGGGGATGAGGTCGGCGAACTGCTCGGAGTACAGGCTGACTCCGTGGAGCCAGGCGTAGCCGCCGGTCCGGTAGACCTTCAGGTCGAGCGAGCCGGCGTACAGGGCGTAGAGGACCGGCAACAGGGCGACCAGTCCGGCCAGGACGAGGACGCGGCGGTCACGCAGCACGACGGCGCATCCCGTAGAGAGCCAGGCCGATCGTCGCGGCCGCGCACAGGGCGTAGGAGTTCCCGGCGATCAACTGGAGGCCGTGGTGGGTGTACTCCTTGTCACCCAGGTACGGCGTACGCCACGGCAGGCCGACGGCTGTCGAGACGAGCCAGGCCAGGGCCAAGCCGCCCAGTACCCAACTCCGGGCTTGCAGCGCGCCGTGCACCAGTACGGCGATGATCGGCAGCGCCCAGACCCAGTGACCGGTCCAGGAGATCGGTGAGACCAGCACACCGACCAGTGAGGTCAGCAGCACGGACTCGAGCACCAGCCCTTGCTCGTAGGCCCTCCTGACGACGAAGAACCCCAGCGCGAGAGTGATCGCGACCGCCAGCAGCCAGTACGGCGCGATGCCGTCAATCCCGCCGTTGACCCGGGCGAAGACCCCGCGCCAGGCCTGGTTGCTGATGAAGTGCGTCGCGCCCGGCCGGCTCGGGTCGAAGATGTAGTGGCCCCAGAACTGCCGCGACGCGTCCGGCATCGCGATCGCGCCGGCCAGCATCGTGCCGATCGTCGCCGCGGCCGCCGTCCCTGCCTCGCGGTAGCGACGGGTGACGAGCAGGTAGACGATGAAGATGCCCGGCGTCAGCTTGATCCCGGTGACCACGCCGACCAGGACTCCGCGGAACCGGTAGGGCAGGTGGCCGAGCAGATCGACCAGGAGCAGGGCTGCGAGGATCAGGTTCACCTGGCCGAGGTCGAAGGTCGACCGGACCGGCTCCAGCGCCACACCGGCGGCTCCGACCGCCATACCGATCGCTGCAACGCGGTAGCGCGTCCACTGCGGTCGCAGTGCACGTAGCGTGACCACGCCGATGACCAGCAGGGCCGACGCGTTCACCAGCGACATCAGGACGCGGCCGCCCGACGTACCGAGTAGGGCGACCGGTGCGAAGACCAGTGCGGCGAACGGCGGGTAGGTGAAGCCGAGCGCCATGTCCTTCGGGTAGGCCAGGTGGGCGGTGTAGATGTCCTGGCCGTGCAGGAACGCCTGGGCCGAGACGACGTACACGCGCAGGTCGTACTGGAGCGAGCCTGGCGACCAGTTCCAGAGGCAGAGCCCCAGGAAGACGATGCCAGCGGCAACCAGCAGGAGGACTGGGCGACGGGTCCGGACGGCGGTGTCACCGGCCGGACGAACGGGGGGACTGATGGTCATGCTGTAGACCCTCGCGGCGAGGCCCCCTCCGCCACATCGCCGCCAAGAGCCAGCTCCGGTCGCCGATTGGAGTGATCCGCCACGCCGGGGGATCACTCCAAAGAGTGACGGCCTGGGACCCTGCGCGCCCGCAGAATGGCTGGGTGACCGTTGACGCCGTGCCTGCGCCCCCGCGCCGCCGAACGGTTCGCCCGCTGATGGTGGACGCCCTGATCGCGGCGCTTCTCACGGCTGCCGTCGACGGCTACTACCTGTGGGTCACCCCGCCCTGGAACTCCTTCTACCCGTCGTCATCGACAGTGGCCCAGCTGGTCATGCTCTCGCCGCTCGCGCTGGTCCTGCTCCGCCGCCGGCCCGAGGTGCCCGCCGTGGTGCTGACGGGAGCCTCGATCCTCGCTACACCCGTTGTCTCGCCGTTGCCGGTGCTGGGCTGTGCCGCACTCGCCATGTTCTTCCTGGGGCTCGGCCGTCCACGGCAGCAGGCAGCGTTGAGCGCGCTCGTCGTCCTGGCGATCCCGACCGGACGGCACCTGCTGGCGTTCCGGCCGTTCGACTACCTGAATGCCGAGGTGCCGCCGGTCTGGTCGTCGACGCTGCTCGTCCTCGCTGGGCTGGCTGTGAGCGTCGCAGCCGGTGGGTTCGTGCGCAGCCGAGGCTTGACGTCCGCTGCCTTGGGCAACGGGCTCCTCCGGTTGCTGGACGACCCCGTCTTCAGGACCTGGGCGGACGGTCTCTTGGCCGCCGGCCTGATGGTGCTGATGGTCCGCGAGCTGCAGAACGACCCGGCGGGTGGTGACTGGGCCGACGCCCAGCAGTGGGTGCTCCTGCTGACCGCCGCGGCGCCGGGCTCTCTGACACTGCGCCGCAGGATCCCCGAGATCCCGCTGGGCGTGCTGGCCGTCACCTGCCTGGTGGTCTACCCCCTTGCCCAGACGCAGTGGGTGCTGCTGATGGCCTTCGCGCTGGCGCTCTACTCGATCGCAGTCCACCGCACCTGGTGGAAGTCCGCGCTGTACGTCGGTACGACGCTGCTCGCGCTCCGCGTGATCAGCTGGCTGCTGCACGACGGTCCGCTGGCCCGGTTGGTCGTGGACGACCTGTACTCCGTCAGCGACCGCCGCATGACCGAGCTGCTGGTGCGGATCTGGCCGGTCTGGCTCTCCGTGGCGCTCGCACTGGCCTGGGCGATCGGACTGCTCACCCGGCTCGCCCTGCAGAACCGGCAGGCCGCCCAGCGCGAGGCGGCTCTGGTCCAGAAGACCCAGGAGCAGGAGCAGCTCCAGGCGCTGCTGGAGGGCCGCTCGCAGATCGCCCGGGACCTACACGACGTCGTGGCGCACCACGTGAACCTGATCGTCATCCAGGCCGAGACCGGCCCGGACCTGATGCAGCGGGACCAGGACGACGTCCTGCAGGGGTTCCAGCGGATCGGTGACGCCGGCCGGAAGGCGCTCGGCGAGCTGGACCGGATGCTGTCCGCCCTGCGCGACGCCAACGGCATCCCCGACCCGGCGCTGACGCCGCAGCCGGGCCTGGGCGACCTCCGGGCACTGGTCGACGGGCTGGCTGACCAGGACCTGCCGGTGACCTTCGAGCTGCGGGGACAGGCGGACGACGTACCGGTCGGCGTGCAGCTCACGGCGTACCGGCTGGTGCAGGAGGCGCTGACCAACGTGGTGAAGCACGCCGGCGCGCGGCGTGTCACCGTGGTCGTCGAGGTCACGACAGACAGCCTGACGACGCAGGTCACCGACGACGGACAGGGCTTCGACCCGGCGACCACCCCGG
Organism: Kribbella italica; assembly: GCF_014205135.1. NCBI lineage: Bacteria > Bacillati > Actinomycetota > Actinomycetes > Propionibacteriales > Kribbellaceae > Kribbella > Kribbella italica. The sequence goes on along the minus strand of NZ_JACHMY010000001.1, from coordinate 6,001,929 downwards.
ACGGCCGGCACGGCCTGACCGGCATGCGTGAGCGGGTCCGGGTTCACGAGGGCACGCTGCAGGTGGAGTCGCGGACTGGTCACGGCACGCAGATCAGCGCGTGGCTGCCGCTGGGGGAGAGCCGATGAGCCTCGTACGACGGGCCCGTGGCCTGTTCGCCGATGCGGGCGGTGACGTCGTGCTGGCCGTGTTGGCGGTCGGGCTGACCCAGGTGTGGTTCCTGGGGTCCACGGACGACTGGATCTACGCCCGGCTGGGCTTCCCGCTGTTCGTGGCAGCGGTGCCGGTGCTGGTCGCGCTGTGCAGGATCGAGCCGATGGTCGCCGTGGTGGGGCTGGCACTGGGTGCGTTCGGGTCCCTGCTGATCGGCAACGTCAACTGGGTCGTGGTGGCCGGCTGCTGCCTCGCACTGTGGTGGCTGCCGGCCCGCTGCGACCGGCGGACCGTCCTGGTGACCGTGGCGGCGGTGACGGCGCTGCCGTTCGGGCTCAACCTGATCCGCGTCGACCTGGCCACGATGGCCTTGCCGAGCGTCTACGAGGGCATCTACGACGAGAACGGCGTACTGACCGGTGAGATGAGTGGGATCGCCCAGGACCGCGCCGAGCGGATCTACGACCTGTCCTGGCCGTGGTGGTACTCGGTGCTCTTCCTGCTCGTCGGCGTCGCCTCCTGGCTGTGGTGGTCGCGGCACAGCGACCGGATCGAGGTGAAGGCCGAGTGGCAGCGGCGGCAGGAGCTGGGCGCGTTCCTGCGGCGCCCGGACCGGATCCTGGTGCTGGACGCCTTGCTGGCAACGGTCATGAGCTCGTTCGTCCTGCTGGACCTGGTCCGCGACGTGGTCAAGGACGGCAACTGGTGGACGGCGCCCGGCTGGATGCCGTACGCCGTCGCGTGCTCGGCCCTCACTCTCGTCGTACGACGGCGCTGGCCGGTGGTTCCGGTGGTCGTGCTCGCGGTCAGTGCCCTGCTGACGTACTGGCAGACCTGGAACAGCTGGTCCGTGCTGGGTGCTCTCGGCCTGGCCGTGTACTCGCTGGCAGCCGGGCGACTCAAGCCGCGGTGGATCCTGGTGACCGCAGTTGCCGTGCTCGGCGCACTGCCCCTGATCGCCCGGGTCGTCCGGTACCCACAGATGATCCTGATCTTCCCCGAGCTGGACAAGCAGCCGTTCAGCTTCGGAGTCCCCGAGGACGGCATCCTGCACAACACGGTCTACGACGCCCTGGTCGACCGGAAGTGGCCGGTGTCCCTGTCGCTGCTCCTCCTGCTGCCGCTGTCGCTGGGCTTCCTGGCCAGGCTGTACTGGCGCAACCGCGAGGCGTCGCAGCGGGAGGCCGCGCTGGAGCAGGCCGCAGCGGAGCAGGACGCGGCGAAGGTCGTGCTGACCGAGCGGTCGCACATCGCCAGGGACCTGCACGACGTGGTGGCGCACGCGGTGAACCTGATGGTGATCCAGGCCGAGACCGGTCCCGACCTGATCGCCCGCGGCGACCAGGACGTGCTGGCTGGCTTCCAGCGCATCGGTGACGCCGGACGGCGAGCGCTGGGAGAGCTGGACCGGATGCTGTCGGCGCTGCGCGATGCGGAAGGCGTACCAGACCCGGAGCTGACCCCGCAGCCCGGCCTGTCCGACCTACGGCGGTTGGTGAAGGACGTGGCGCACGACGGACTCGTCGTCGAGCTGGACGTGCAGGGGGAGACCGAGCTGGCGCCGACGGGACACCAGCTGGCGGCGTACCGGCTGGTGCAGGAGGCCTTGACCAATGTGGTGCGGCACGCGGAGGCGAGCAAGGTGGTGGTGATGCTGGAGGTCCAGGCCGACGAGCTGCGCGTGGAGGTCAGCGACAACGGGCACGGGTTCGACCCGGAGGTGGCGCGGACCGGCGGCCGGCACGGGCTGGCCGGCATGCGTGAACGGGTCCGGATCCACCACGGGACACTGACGATCGACTCGACGCCGGCGCGTGGGACTTCCGTGTCGGCCCGGATCCCTTTGACTGCTGAGGTTTCCCGGTGATCAAGGTGATGGTGGTCGACGACCAGGACCTGGTCCGGGACGGGATCTCGATGATCCTGGACGGGCAGCCGGACATCGAGGTGGCCGCGCAGGCCGTCGACGGCGCCGACGCGATCCGGCAGGCGGCCGCGCTGCTGGATCTGCGGGTGGTGCTGATGGACGTCCGGATGCCGGTGATGGACGGGATCGAGGCGACTCGCCGGCTGGTCCAGGGACCGAACCCGCCGAAGGTGCTGATCCTGACGACGTTCGATCTGGACGAGTACGTGTACGACGCGCTGCGCGCCGGGGCCAGCGGGTTCCTGCTCAAGCGGTCCTCGCGGGACGAGTTGATCAACGCGGTCCGGGTGATTGCCGACGGCGACGCGCTGCTGGCACCGCCGGTGACGCGGCGGCTGCTGGACCGCTTCGCCCGCGGCCGGCCGGACCCCGACGAGTCCGGCCGGCTGGACGAGCTGACCGCGCGCGAGCGTGAGGTGCTCCGACTGGTTGCCGAGGGCAACTCCAATGCGGAGATCGCGGCGGCGCTGCACCTGACCGAGCACACGGTCAAGACGCATGTCAGCCGGATGCTGACCAAGACCGGGTTGCGAGACCGGGTGCAGGCGGTGATCCTCGCCTACGACACCGGCCTCGTCGAGCCGCGGCCGTTGGATCAGCGGACCAGTCCGTAGGCCCGGGTCACCTCCTGCTCGAGCGCGTTGCCGTCGGCGTCGGTCCCGGTCAGCTTGAGGGACGGCGCCTGGCCGGCCTGGCTGTTCGGGTGGGTGACCGTCGTGGTCCAGCGGCCGTCGGCGGTCTTCTTCAGGGGCAGGTCGGTCCACCGGCTGCCGTCGTACGAGAGTGACAGCTTGGCCTTGGTGAACTTCGCGGTGCTCTGCGAACCGGTCTGGTGCCGCAGGCCGAAGGTGATGGTCGTCGGCCGGCCGGTGCGGACCTGGCTGGCCGCATCGGCCTGCGGTACGTCGAGGTCCGCCAGGACCAGCGGCATCACCTCGTCGGCGCCGCCCTTGCTCTTCCAGGTCCAAGTGGACTTCACCTGGGTGGAGTACTTCCAGTAGTCGTTCTCCCGGCGGGTGTCGAGCGTCGCCTTGTAGCTCGCGGCGTCGTCCGGCAGCTCCACCCAGATCCCCGTGTCCTCGGCGGTGCCGACCTGCTCACCGTTGCGCTCCAGGGTGAGCTGGGTGTCGCCGTTGCCGTACGGCGCGGCGTACTCCTGCTGGTGCTGGAACGGGCTCACCTGGAACTGCAGTCCGCCCTCGATGAACTGCGTGTACTGCACCCCTTCCGGCAGCCCGCTGAGAAGCACCGGCTGGAGCCAACGCTCGGTGGACTGGTGGCCCGGACGGTAGATCTTGGGAGCGCCGCGCGCCTCCATCGTGCCGCCGTCGGCGTTGTTGTAGTAGACGCCGCTGTCCCAGCTGAGGCCGTGATTGGCCTGGACGTAGGAGACCCGCTGGGACGGCGTCGCGAAGGTCGGCACCAGCCAGCTCCCGGACTGGTTGCCGCCCGGCGTCAGCGTGCCTCGGGCCTCTGACGTCTGCATGCCCTGGGTGTGGCTGCCGAACGTCTCGTCGACCTTGGCCAGCTGGTTCTGCTTGACGGTGTGGGTGCCCGCGGCCGGGACGTGGTTGGCCCACGGCTGCATGAGGTCGTAGACGTACGGCGTACTGGCCAGGCCGGTCACCTGGACCGTGGCGGGCTTGTTCTTGAGCAGCGCTTGGGCGTTGGCTCGTGAGGTGCGCATGGCCGGGATGGTCGCGTCCTGGTCGCCGTACGCCCAGTAGCTGTAGAGGCCGTTCATGCCCGGGACGTCCGGGTTGTAGAGCAGTACGGCGGCCGCACCGGCGTCCTCGGCGGCCCGGGTGACCTGACCGTTCCAGCGTGGGTCGGAGTCGCTGAGCTTGATCAGGGCGAGCTTGCCCTTCACGCCCTTCAGCTCCTCCGGGGATGCCGTGCCCGCGTCGTACAGGGGGAGGTTCTTGGTGCCGGTGAAGCGCGGGCCGAAGTAGAAGTCCAGGACCTCGAACGCGCGGCCTTGAGCCTTGGCCTGGTACGGCGCGCGCTCGAGCCTCGCGCCCAGAGCGAACTCGGAGCTGCCGGTGGTGAGCTTGGCGTCGCACTGGTCAGGCGGGCTGCGCCGGTCCAGGAGATGCCGGTGCCGCCGGTGATCAGACCGTCGGTGTTCTTGAGCGTGTAGCCCATCGCGCGTTCCCTGGCCGGCAGTCCGGTGGCGCCCTGAGCGGTCAGGTCGATCGGCTTGGCCTTGCGGGCGTCGAGGGTCGTGGCGAGGTTCTTGTCGACGTGGAGCTCGTTGGAGGACAGGACCGAGTACTCCTGCGCCCTGCTGTCCGTGGGGTCGGTGAAGAGGACCGTCGAGACGACGTACCGGCCCGGTGCGAGCCGTGCGGTCGCCTTGCCGTCGCGCAGGGGCAGGGTGTTGCCCGGCGTCGGGTCGCCGTCCAGACGGGCGATGTTGACGTCCGTCTGCGCGGCGCTGCCGTCCTTGGCGATGCCCTGGATGGTCAGGTCGTACATCTCGGGCTCGGCGTACCAGCCGTACGTCGTGACGATCGGGTCCTTGCCTGCGGCTGTGGCGGTGATGCGGCCGGAGTACTTGCCGACACCCAGCGCCGCACGGTCGAAGGTGGCTTCGACTGTCGCCGTGCCGTTGGCCGGTACGACGAGTTGCTTCGCGCTGAACTGTGGGGTCTCCTGCGTGGACGCCTGGAGTTGGAGCGTGATCGGCTCGCTGGTCGGGTTGCTGTAGGTGAGGGTCTTGGCCAGCTCCTCCTGGGCGGGGAAGGGCCAGCGCAGTGTGCCGAGCTCCAGCTCGCCGGTGTCGACGGTGACGGACTGGTCGGTCGCCTGGTCGGCGTCGACGCGTCCGGCGCCCTCCTCGTCGACCCTGCCCTGCTGGGGATCGGCGGTGGAGATCAGCTGGGCCTTGAGCTTGGCGGCTGTCCAGTCCGGGTGGGCTTGGGCGACCAACGCGGCCGTGCCGGCGACGTGGGGCGACGCCATCGACGTACCGCCCAGCGTCGTGTAGTTGTCGTCGACCGGATCGCCCAGCTCGGTGCCGGCGGCGCGGGCCGCGACGATGTCGGTACCGGGCGCGGACAGCTCGGGCTTGATCGCGCCGTCACCGGCCCGCGGACCGCGGCAGGAGCCGTCGTTCAGCGAGCCGTCGCGCTGGAGGTTGCCGACCGCGAGGGCCTCGTCGGCGGCACCGGGTGAGGTGATCGTGCCGGGCTGCGGGAAGAAGCAGTTGCCTGCAGCAACTACGAACAGCGTGCCAGTGCTCCGGGTGAGACGGTTGACGGCCTGGGACAGGTCGTCGGTGCCGTCGGACGGTTCCTGGCTGCCGAGGCTCATGTTGACCACGTCGGCGCCCTGCGCGGCCGCCCACTCCATCCCGGCGATGATGCCGGAGAAGCTGCCGGAGCCGGTGTCGTCGAGGACCTTGCCGACCAGCAGCGTGGCGTCCGGAGCGACGCCCTTGTACTTGCCGCCGGAGGCCGCGCCGGTACCCGCCGCGATGCTGGCGACGTGGGTGCCGTGACCGTGGTGGTCGACCGTGTCGGCGGTGTCGGTGAAGTTCTGCTGGGCGCCGATCCGGCCGGTGAAGTCGGCGTGGTTCGGGTCGATGCCGGAGTCGAGGACGGCGATCTTGACGCCCTTGCCGGTCAGGCCGCGTTCCCAGGCGGCCGGGCCGCCGATCTGCGGCACGCTCTGGTCGAGCTGGACCTTCACCTTCCGATCCAGCGAGACCTTCTGAACGCCCTGAACGGTGCTCCAGAAGTCGGCGGCCTTGGTCTTGTCGACCCGAGTGGCCTGGGCGTTGATGCTCTTGAGGGCGCGGGAGCTCGTGACGCCCTTGAGCTGCTTGGGTTGTGCGCCGTACCGCACGATGACCGGCAGGGTCGTGGACTTGGCGTCGTCCTGTCCCTCGGCGATCAGCGTGGTGACGTCGAACAGGGCGCGATCGAGCCGGCCCGCGGAGACGTCCTTCGTCGCAACCTCCGGTACGACGTACGTGTGGCCGTTGGCGTAGCTGGTGACGGCGGCCGTGGAGCGACTGGCCGGTCCTGGCTCGAAGGTGACTTTCTCCGGTTGACCAGGGCGGCTGGTGACCTGCACGCGGTCGCCGGTGATCAGGGTGATCCGGGTGGTGAGATCGGTGGGCTTGGCTCGGGGTGATGGGGCCGGGGCGGCTTGGGCGGTGAGTGGCAGTGCGCTCAGAGCGACTGCCAGCGCGGGCGTGATCCAGCGATGACGCAAGAGTCCTCCACAGGCAGAAAAGTGGTCACGCTGGAAGACGCTCTCCGCAGGCATCTTGGTTCTGTAAGGCGAGAGATTCGATGTCTGTCGCAAAGCTGGCCGCCGGGGGCACACTCGGCGTACGGGAGGGGGACACCATGGCAGTGCGTCTGGATGACCGGGGGCTGCTGGCTCACCACGCCGAGTGGGTCGGGCGGAGGACGGGGAGATCCGTGGCCGGGCTGGGACCTGAGGACGGTACGGCGCTGCTGTTCGCGGCCGACGAGTTGCTGGTCGACGGGGAGCACGTGAAGTTCTGCGAAGTGCCACGGGTGGAGGGGCAGGATGCCCTGTTGTCCCTGCTGGCGTTGGACTTCCGCGGAGACGTCGTGGTGACGTCCGACATGGGCGCGGCGGTCGCCGCCCTGGCTGCTCGCTACCGCCTGGACGGTCGGGGCGCTGCGCTCGACCTGGTCAGTCCTTGCTCTGCTTCAGGCGTGTTCGAGCCGAGCAGTTCGTTCGACACCGCCACGCTGATGCTGTTCCAGGCCGTCCGTTGGAGCCCATGCCTGCGCCAGAGCTGGGGCCCGGGCACCTACGAGACGACCTCCGGCCACTTCCGCCTGAAGGTTCCCCAGCGAAGCATCTACACCCGCCCGACCGTCACCGTCTCCGGCTCTTCCTTGCAGGTCGTCCTCTACGACGACCACCGCATCGAGCTGGATCGCTGGTCGGACGCTTCACGCGTCACCGTCCATCCCCCGGAGTGGTCCACCTGCTACTTGACGGTCAGCAGCCCCACGCCGTACCGGATCGGTACTGCGATGACTCTTGATACTCCCGTCATCGCAGGCCCCCACCACGAGATCGAGGTCCTCCCGAAGTGGTGGTCCGACCCACCCCCGCTCCTCCTGACCGAGCCAACCACTCGCTACCTGTACGACCCCTGCCCCGGCGAGGGCCCAGCCCTGCTCTTCGAGCGACGAGCCGTCCGCATCGAGCTCCTTGACCGCCCAGGCCAAGTCATCCGCCGAGCGAGTCCGATGAGCGATGCCCTGTCCCTCGACACCACCGACCTGCCCTCGGGCCCGTACGTCCTCCAGATCACCCGCCAGTCCAAGGAAGTCGTCCCCCTACGCCAGCTCCCACCCCTGCTGCAACGAGCAGATCCCCTTCCTGGTGGTGCCTGGCAACCAGCTGCAACCCCACAGGCGCCCCACCCGCGGTCAACCCCGCCGGCAAGCTGACCGCCGGATGCCCACTCACGTTGAACCCCCAGGTCAACGCCACACTCATCTCCCGCCCCGGCCCCGCATGACCGTGCGGCGCGTTGGGCGTCGTCGGCGTCGCCAAGAGCTCAACCCCGCTGAAGACCTCCCCCAACCGCCGATCGTTCTCCTCCCGAATCCCCAAGCCACCCGTTGTTTTCGTCCGGAGCGAAGTCCACGCCGGCTCCGGGTTCAGCAGTTCAACCTCCACCGCCACCTCGACGAGCACCCCCGTGGTTACCAACCTCTCGAACGCTCCTCGAGCGATCGCCGCGATCTCCGGCGACGTCTCGGCGTACCCGAGATCACTCGACCACCCCACCCGAAGCGGCCCTCCACTGGTGACATCATCGACCGCCCGTCCCTGCACGGCAAGCCACGCCCGAAGATCCCCAACCTCCCGAGCCAGCACCCCACCAACCCCGAGCCCGCTCGAATCCACGGGCGGAACAGTCCCGTTCGTCGCCTTCAATCCCAGCACCCCACACCACGCCGCCGGGATCCTCACCGACCCAGCCCCATCACTCCCGGTCGCCAACGGCACCATTCCCGTCGCCACAGCAACCGCCGACCCGGCCGACGATCCACCCGGCACCAGGTCGGCATCCCACGGATTCACCGTCGGCCCCCGGTCGGTCAACCCCCATGTCTGCCACTTGGTCCCTTGCCCCGGCCCAGCCGTAGCCCCAACCACGACAGCCCCCGCCGCCACCAACCGCTCAACCTGCTTCCCCATCCCCTTGACCCCCACCGGCACACCAAGCAACGGCCGCCCTCGACCCACCTCCGAACCTCCGGCAAGCTCCCGATCGATCACCCGAGCCGCCGCCACCGCCCGCTCCGGCCACACCTCCCGGAACGCCCGCATCCGCCTGTCCAGCTCCTCGATCCGCCGAAGCGCCGCCTCAACCACCGCAACCGCCGACACCTCACGCGCCGCAACCGCGGCCCCGATCCCCGCCGCGGACAACTGCTTGTACTCGTCACCGGTCATTTGCACCTCCCCTCCAATCCAAGCGTCTCTGGACGCACCCGGACCGCCGTCCACCGGCGCCGATCGGGAGCAACCCTGAGTTTTCCCCAGGTTTTGGCAGAGTTGAGTGGAATGGACTCAACTTTCGGTAGGTTGTAGTCAGAGACTGCTGTTAGTAGAGCTTGAAAGGCTGGAACCAGATGGATGTTCAGCGGTTGACGACGCTGGCCCGGGAAACCCTGTCGGTCGCGATCCGTCAGACCTCCGCGGCGGGCAACCCGACCGTGGAGCCAATTCACCTGTTGTCGGGATTGCTGGCGCAGCCCGAGGGGACCACGGTCGGTCTGCTCGAGGCGGCCGGCGGTGACATCGACTCCGTACGGCGGAAGACCGCCGAGCAGCTGGCCCGCTTGCCCAAGGCGAGCGGCGGCAGCGTGCAGGCGCCGAGCCTGTCGCCGAAGACCAGCGACGTGCTGAGCCAGGCGGAGCAGCGCGCGCTCGGACTCGGCGACGAGTACGTCTCGACCGAGCACCTGCTGATCGCGCTGGCGACCGTCGAGGGCGTGGCCAAGTCCGCGCTCGACGTGACGCCGGACGCGTTGCTGCAGGCGTTCGACACGATGCGCGGCAACCGGCGGATCACCTCCCCGGAGGCCGAGGGCACGACGAAGTCGCTGGAGAAGTACGGCATCGACCTGACCGAGCGGGCCCGCGACGGCAAGCTCGACCCGGTGATCGGCCGCGACTCCGAGATCCGCCGCGTCGTCCAGGTGCTGTCCCGCCGGACCAAGAACAACCCGGTCCTGATCGGTGAGCCCGGCGTCGGCAAGACCGCCGTCGTCGAGGGCCTCGCCCAGCGGATCGTGGCCGGCGACGTACCGGAGTCCCTGCGCGGTCGTCGGCTGATCAGCCTCGACCTGGGCGCGATGGTGGCCGGCGCGAAGTACCGCGGTGAGTTCGAGGAGCGGCTGAAGGCGGTGCTGACCGAGATCAAGGAGTCGGACGGCCAGGTCATCACGTTCATCGACGAGCTGCACACGGTCGTCGGCGCGGGCGCGTCCGGCGAGGGCGCGATGGACGCCGGCAACATGCTGAAGCCGATGCTGGCCCGCGGCGAGCTGCGGATGATCGGCGCCACGACCCTCGACGAGTACAGGACCAGGATCGAGAAGGACCCCGCGCTGGAGCGACGCTTCCAGCAGGTCTTCGTCGGCGAACCGTCGGTCGAGGACTCGATCGCGATCCTGCGCGGCCTGAAGGAGCGGTACGAGGCGCACCACAAGGTCGCCATCTCCGACAGCGCGCTGGTCGCCGCCGCGACCCTGTCGAACCGGTACATCACCGGTCGTCAGCTGCCCGACAAGGCGATCGACCTGGTCGACGAGGCGGCGTCCCGGCTGCGGATGGAGATCGACTCCTCCCCGGTCGAGATCGACTCGCTGCGGCGCACCGTCGACCGGCTGAAGATGGAGGAGTTGGCGCTGTCCCGCGAGGACGACGCCTCCAGCCGCGAGCGGCTCGAGCGGCTGCGCGCCGACCTCGCCGACCGCGAGGAGGAGCTGCGCGCGCTCGAGGCCCGTTGGGAGAAGGAGAAGTCCGGCCTGAACCGGGTCGGCGAGATCAAGGAACGGATCGACGAACTGCGTGGCCAGGCCGAGCGCGCCCAGCGCGACGGCGAGCTGCAGCGCGCCTCGGAGATCCTGTACGGCGAGATTCCCGAGCTGACCAAGGAACTCGAGGCGGCTGCCGCCGAACCCGAGGTCACCGACGGTCCCGACGCGATGGTCAACGAGGAGGTCGGCCCGACCGAGATCGCCGAGGTGATCGCGATGTGGACCGGCATCCCGACCGGCCGGCTGCTCGAGGGCGAGACCGGCAAGCTGCTTCGGATGGAGGACGAGCTCGGGAACCGGCTGATCGGTCAGCGCGAAGCGGTCAAGGCCGTCAGCGACGCCGTCCGGCGGGCCCGCGCGGGCATCTCCGACCCGGACCGTCCGACCGGTTCGTTCCTGTTCCTCGGCCCGACAGGTGTCGGCAAGACCGAGCTGGCCAAGGCCCTGGCGGACTTCCTGTTCGACGACGAGCGGGCGATGGTCCGGATCGACATGTCGGAGTACGGCGAGAAGCACAGCGTCTCCAGGCTGGTCGGCGCCCCACCCGGGTACGTCGGCTACGAGGAGGGTGGCCAGCTGACCGAAGCGGTCCGCCGGCGGCCGTACTCGGTGATCCTGCTCGACGAGGTCGAGAAGGCGCACCCCGAGGTCTTCGACATCCTGCTGCAGGTTCTGGACGACGGCCGCCTGACCGACGGGCAGGGGCGCACGGTCGACTTCAGGAACGTCATCCTGATCCTGACCAGCAACCTCGGCTCGTCGTACCTGGCCGACCTGACCCTGGACGACAAGGCCAAGCGCGACCAGGTGATGGCCGTCGTACGGCAGTCGTTCAAGCCGGAGTTCATCAACCGGCTCGACGAGATCGTCCTGTTCGACGCCCTCGGCAGCGAAGAGCTGACCAAGATCGTCGCACTCCAGATCACCGCCCTGCAAAAGCGCCTGCTAGACCGACGCATCACCCTGGACGTAGGCGAGGACGCCCTGGAATGGCTGGCCCTGACCGGCTACGACCCGGTCTACGGCGCCCGCCCCCTCCGCCGCCTCGTCCAGTCCGCCATCGGCGACGAACTAGCCCGAGGCCTCCTCTCCGGCACAGTCCGCGACGGCGAAACCGTCCACGTCCACCTGAACGAATCCAAAGACGCCTTAGAGGTCACCTAACCCACAGCTGCCCGGGATCCCTTGATCCCGGGCAGCTGCATTCCCGCCCGGCGTACGCCTCGCCCGGACAGCCGCCCTCACCAGCCCAGGCCCCGGACCAGCCCCGCCGTCCCGGACCAGCTTCCGCCTCCGGCCACCGCTACGCCCCAGACGCCACACCTACCGCTCGCCCCTGCTCCGGCCCTGCGCCTGCCCTCGCCTCGCACCTGCCGCGAGCGCCGGCCCACGCGGCCGCCTTCGCCCCGCCTGCTCCGAGCCCCGCGCCTCCGCGCCTGCTCCAAGCCTGCGCCCCCGCTCCGCGCCCGCTTCCGGCCACCGCCCCCACTCTGGGCTCGCGCCCACCTCTCGCCTCCCGCCTGCTTCGGCCTCCGCGCCCGCTCCCGCTCCCGCTCCCGCCTTCGCGCTCTCTGAGCCCGCGCCCGTCCCGCCACCACCGCGGGCCTGTACCTGCCCTTGGCGCGAGCCCTCGCCAGCCCCGGCCCCTGCGCCGCTCTGGCTTCCGGGCCTCACGCCTTCTCTGGCGCCCGAAACAGCCCGCTTCGCCTCCACATCTCCCCGGGCCTCGCGTCTGCCGTGAGCCAGGCCTCGTCCTCAAGCCCAAGCCTGAGCCCGTCCCAGCCCTGCCCCGCTCTGGGCTCCGCGCTTGCCTCGAGCCTCACGCCGACCCCGGGCCTAACGCGTGCTCTTGCGCCCGATCCGGGCCCTCGCGCCTCGCGCCTCGCGCCCCGCGCGCCCGCCCCGCCTCGCGCCTGTCTCGAGCGCTGGCCCACGCGCCCGCCCTCCCCGGCCTCACGCCGGCCCTCGCCAACTCCGGGCGGCTGCCCACGGCCCACCGCCCGCTCTCGCCTTCGCACTTCTCCGGGCCTCGCGCCCGCCTCAAGGCCCGTGGCCGTCCTGCCTGCCGCGCCGCTCTGGGTTCCACGCCGGCCTCGGGCCTCCGGTCCGGTCCTGGGTCCCGATTCGGCCCCGGACCGCGCCTGTCCTCGCCTCGCGCCTGCTCCGCCCTTTGCGCTTGCGCCTCGCCTCGCGCCTGCTCGGAGCGCCTCGCCTCGCGCCTGCCTCGCCTCGCGCCTGCCTCGCCTCGCGCCTGCTCGGAGCGCCTCGCCTCGCGCCTGCCTCGCCTCGCGCCTGCTCGGAGCGCCTCGCCTCGCGCCTGCCTCGCCTCGCGCCTGCCTCGAGCGCCGGCGCACGCGCCCGCTCCTACCCGGGCCTCGCGCCTGCGCCGAGCACCGCGCCGTCGGCGCCTGTCCCTCGCCTGGCGCCTGCTCCGGGCTTCGCCCCTGGCCCCGGCGCGCGGCCGCCTGCCCCTGGTTCCGGGTGGCCGTACCGCCCTGGTCACCAGGACTGCGGCCCGTCGAACTGCATGCCAAGGTCGTACGGGATCGAGTCGAAGCCGTCGCCTGCGCCGGGTCGGGCCTCGGCCTGGATCTGGGGCTTGCTGTGGCTCAGGCGAGGGCCGCGGCGAGTGCTGCGCGATGTCTGGCGGTGAATGCGTGTTCGCGGTGGGACCAGGCGATGCGCTCGGTGATCTGTTCGGGAGTGGCGTCGACGCTTTCGCTTGGTAGGTCGCGCCAGAAGTGTGCGTTGCGACTCTGCCGTTCCAGCATCGCGTCGACGAGCAGGGTCCGTTCGTGTGTGGACAAGCCGTAGGCGTTGGCCAGTACTCGGACTTGCGCCGCCTGAGACTCCGCCGAAGGTGCTGTCGGCTTGGAGGAGACGCACCACAGCCAGGCCATGTAGCCCACGTCTTCCAACGGATTCCCCGGCGCCGCCAGGTCGAAATCGATGAAGGCCACAGGTACGTCGTCCCGAAAGACGGCGTTGTTGGGTCCTAGGTCGTGATGACAAACCACCGGGGAACTCCCTGCGAGCTCACTGCCTCGGGTCGCCTCGTGGAGCTCTCGAGCCAACGCTCCCGCCGCACCGATCTGTGCGTCGGACCACGTACGGAACTTCTCGGGAACCGCGCCTGGCAGGTAGCTCAGTACGTCGCGGCCGGCGTCGTCATGTCCGAGCCAGCGAGGTGCTCCTGCGAATCCGCGCCGCTCCAAGTGCCGTAGCACTGAAGCGGCAAAGGGTGAGGGCGGTCGCCGTACGGTGCTTCCGACGCGCACCACTCCACGGGTGATCCGGCCTCCGCGCAGGACGACCTCGTCGTCAGCAGCCGGCGATCGGGTCGGTGGGACTGTTGCTCCGTCGAGGCGCGAGGACACCGGCAACGAACTGTCGTCCCACGGCTCTCCGCTACCCACGCGCGACGCCGACGCCGACGCCTGGCCAGTCATACGCGACGCCGACGCCTCGCCAGTCACACGCGGGGCTGCCGCTTCTGGGTGCTGCCCGGGGTCGGTCTCGGCGTTGGGCTCCGGAGGGGCCGGCTTGCGTCCGACGAAGGGGGCTTGGGTCCGCAGGAGGCGAGGGTATGGGGCTTGGTTCTTCGGGCATTGTGTTGTGCTCTCGGCCTGCGGTCGCTGCGTTGTCGGCCACGGAGGGGTCAGCTGCGGGTGACCACGTGGTGTGGCGTGATGCGGACGACGACCCGCCGGACCTCGGGTGGGAGTGCGGCGTACTCGGCGGCCGCCTCGGGGCCCTCGTACTTGATGGCGAGGGCTTGGGCGAGTGTGCGGTCGGTGTCTTCGGTGATGGTGGCGGTGCCGCGGAGTTCGGCGTAGCGGAGGGGGTTGGTGGCGTCGATGACGATCAGGCTGGTGCGGGGATCGGCTTCCAGGTTGCGGATCTTGCGGAGGCCCGCGGTCGACGAGATGAGGACGTCGTTGCCGTCGCGGCTGACCCAGATCGCGGACGTCTGCGGGCTGCCGTCGGGGTTGAGTGTTGCGAGGACGGCGAGGTTGGGGCCGTCGAGCAGTTTGCGGGTGTGGTCGTCGAGGTCCGTGGTCACTCGGCCGAGTTTAGGTGCGGTCTGCGGTCAACCGGCCGAGGCAGGCAACCGGCAAGAACAGCAGGCCGCTCACGGAGGTGGTGCAGTGGTGGCACGCAGCACCAGGGACGTCTCCAGCACCCGGCGCGGATCGTCGTGGCGGCCGTCCAGGGACGAGACCAGGAGGTCGACCGCCGCGCGCCCGGCGTCGCCTCCGTGGGCCGAGACTGTGGTCAGGGGTGGGGACATCGTCGCGGCCAGGACGTCGTCGCAGCCGATCACGCTGAACTGGTGGGGGACCGCGATGCCCCGGGTGGCCAGGGCGGCCAGGATTCCCTGGGCGAGCAGGTCGTCGAAGGCGATCGCCGCCGAGGCGCCCGAGCCGAGGATCGCGTCGACCTGTTGCACGCCCGCGTCGTACGTCGAACGGCGGGCGGCCACGGCGCTCACCTGCAGGCCGAGCCGGCGTCCGGCGGCGCGGACGGCGCGGCGGCGTTCGGAGTTCGACCAGGAGGAGGCCGGGCCGCTGACGTAGACCAGGTGGCGGTGTCCGAGCTCCGCCAGGTGTTCGACCGCGGCGGCGATGCCGGTCGCGGTGTCGATCAGTACGCGGGGCAAGCCGCTCACGTCGCGGTTGACCAGGACCAGCGGTCGCCGCGCGGCGTGGGTGCGGATCTGCTCCTCGGTCATCCGTGACGAGACCAGCACGATGCCGTCGGTCTGCGGGGCGAACTTGCCGACCAGCACGTCCTCGCGGGTCGGGTCCTCGTCGGAGTCGCCGAGCAGCAGGCTGAAACCGGCCTGGTCGGCGGCCGCCTGCGCGCCCCGGATCAGCGGCGGGAAGAACGGGTTCGCGATGTCCGGTACGACGATCGCGACCGTGCCCGCGCGGCCCGTACTGAGGGCGCGGGCGGTGTGGTTCGGCACGTAGCCGAGCCGGGCGGCGACCTCCATCACGTGCGCGACCGTCTCGGCGGTGATCATCTCGGGCCGCGAGAACGCGCGCGAGACGGTCGACTTGGACACGTTCGCCGCGGCCGCCACCTGGCTGATGGTCGGCCCCCGCTGCTGCGTCACCAGGTCACTGTACGTCGCCGGGGATCAAGACCGCCGTACGCGCCCCTCACGGACGCATTTCGCTGACCTGCTTGACGTGCAACCGGTTGCACGGCATGGTTGCACAGAACTACGGGCCTGGCTCGTGCCCGGCAGAGGAGACTGACGATGGCAGCGTTGGACTGGGTGGTCGTCTGCGGCTACTTCTTCGTGATGGTCGCGATCGGCCTGTGGGCGAAGGCCCGCGTCCACGACGCGGCGGACTTCTTCACCGCCGGCGGCAAGATGCCGTGGTGGCTGTCCGGCATCTCGCACCACATGTCCGGGTACAGCTCGGCGGTGTTCGTCGGGTACGCCGCGATCGCGTACACCGAGGGCTTCGTGCTCTACGTCTGGTGGGCGCTGGGCATCACCTTCGCGATGGTGGTCGGCGCGTTCGTCTTCGCGCCGCGCTGGCCGCGGCTGCGGCAGCGGCTCGGCGTCATCTCCCCGCTGGAGTACCTGAAGATCCGCTACAACCTGCCGACCCAGCAGCTGCTGGCCTGGAGCGGTACGGCGCTCAAGGTCTTCGACGTCGGCGCCAAGTGGACCGCGACCGCCCTGCTGCTGAACGTCTTCGCCGGGGTCCCGCTCGGGTGGGGCGTCCTGATCACCGGCGGCGTCACGCTCGTCTACTCGACCATCGGCGGGTTGTGGGCCGACGCGCTCACCGACCTCGGCCAGTTCGTCATCCAGCTGGTCGCCGGCGTCGTGCTGTTCGTCGCCGTCCTGGCCAAGCTCGGCGGGGTCTCCTCGATCTGGACGATGTGGGGCGATCTCCCCGAAGGTCACGCGGAGCCGTTCAACGGCCAGTACACGGTGCTGTTCGTGATGGTCTACCTGCTGATCAACACCCTGTCCTACAACGGTGGCACCTGGAACCTCGCGCAGCGGTTCATCGCCGCGCCCACCGGGAGCTCGGCCCGCCGCGCCGCGCTGTTCTCCGCCGGGCTGTACCTCGTCTGGCCGCTGGTGATGTTCTTCCCGATGTGGGCCGCCCCGATCCTGCTGCCGAACCTCGCGAAGCCGGACCAGTCCTACGCCCTGCTCACCCAGGAACTGCTGCCGATGGGCCTGATCGGGCTGGTCCTGGCCGGCCTGTTCTCGCACACGATGGCGATGACCGGCTCCGACGCCAACGCGATCTCGGCGGTCGTCACCCGCGACATCCTCCCGGCGGTCTGGCGCGGTGCCCGCAGCCTGACCAGCCGGACCGAGCTGATGGTCGGCCGCTTCAGCACCTTCGCGTTCATCGCGCTCAGCATGGCGATCGCGCTGACCGCCGACAGCTTCGGCGGCGTACTGGGGCTGCTGATCCTGTGGTTCGGCGGGCTGGTCGGCCCGATCGCGATCCCGATGCTGCTCGGCCTGCTGCCGGCGTTCCGGCGCTGTGGGCCGTCCGCGGCGATCATCTCCTGGGCAGTCGGCCTGCTCGTCTTCTTCGTCACCCGGTACGTCGTCGAGGACTGGGTCGCCGAGCTGGCCAAGGACAAGGTCACCGCGGTCCAGGTCGGTGGGCCGGTGGTCTGCTCGCTGATCGTGTTCGTGCTCGTCGGGCTCGTTCGCCCGTGGCGCGACTCCGACTCCGACTCGCTGGTCGATGCCTTGGGCAAAGACAGTTTGGAGGCCGACGCCCGTGTCTGAGGCCGTGGCCTGGCGGGACCACCTGGTCGAAGACGTGCTCGCTTGGTGGATGACGCACGGCCCTGATCCGGAGTACGGCGGTGTCCTGACCTGCTGGGACAACGCGGGGACGACCCTGGTGTCGACGGACAAGTACACCTGGTCGCAAGGGCGCTGGATCTGGCTGACGGCCCGCGTGGCCGCCCAGGCCGAGCTGCTCGGGGTCGACGCGGAGCGTTATCTCGCCCAAGCTCGGTCGACCGCGGCCTTCGTCCGCGATCACGCGCTGCTGCCCGACGGCAGTACGGCGTACGTCACCGACCGCGCCGGTACGCCGAAGGAGCCGGTCGCCGGACAGGGCACCAGCGTCAGTGTGTTCGCGGACCTGTTCGTCGCGCTCGGCTTCGCCGGGCTGGCCCAGCACGATCCCGAATGGGCTGAACCGGCCGAGTCGATCCTGCTGAGTGCCGCCGCGCGGATCGCCGACGGCACGTTCCGATCCGAGCCGTACCCGGTGCCCGAGGGGCGTGCGTCGTTCGCGCTGCCGATGATCCTGGTCGGCGTCGGTGAGCAGGTGCATCGCGCCACCGGTTCGGCCCGGTCGCTCGGGATCGTCCGGGCGGCCGTCGGTGCGATCGAGTCCACCTTCGTCCGGGGCGACGAGGTGATCGAGATGCCGCCGTACGACGACAGCCTGCTCGGGCGGCACCGAGCGCCCGGCCACACCCTCGAAGCGCTGTGGTTCCTGCACCACGCAAGGGATCTGGCCCCCGGCACGCTGGCCGCCGACACCGATCGGCTCTGCGACCTCGCGGCGCACGCCTGCCAGCTCGACTGGGACGAGGAGCACGGCGGCCTGCTCCGCTTCGTCGACAGCGGCGGCGGCGCGCCGGCGGGGCGTCGTACGGATGATCCGTACGAGGCGCTCGTGGCCGGGACGTGGGACACCAAGCTCTGGTGGCCGCACGCGGAGGCGCTCTACACGACCGCGCTGCTCGCGCGCGCGGGCGGCCGGGCCGAGCTCGACCACTGGCACGAGTGGCTCCGCGACTACACGCTGAAGACCTTCCCGGCCGGGCCGGGCGAGGAGTGGATCCAGATCAGGCGCCGCGACGGCAGCCCGCTGGACGAGGTGGTCGCGCTGCCGGTGAAGGACCCGTTCCACATCGCCCGGTCGCTCCTGCTGCTGGCCGAACTAGACAAGGAGATCCAGTGACGGTGAAGGTGTTCCCCGACCGGCAGGAGCTCGGCCGGCAGGCCGGCGACGACCTCGCCGCGGAACTGCGACGGCGGCTGAGCAGCCAGGACCTGGTGCGCGTGGTCTTCGCCTCCGCGCCCAGTCAGCGCGAGACGCTCGAGCGACTGAAAGTTGCCAAGGGCATCGACTGGCGCAGGGTCACGGCCTTCCACATGGACGAGTACGTCGGCCTGCCGGCCGGTGCGCCGCAGCGGTTCGCCGAGTGGCTGAAGGCGACACTGTTCGACCACGTACCGCTGGGCAGGAGTCACCTGCTCGACCCGGGCGTGACACCCGACCAGTACGCCGAACTGCTGGCCGCGGCGCCGATCGACGTCGTCGTACTCGGGATCGGAGTGAACGGCCACCTCGCGTTCAACGATCCGCCCGACGCGGACCTGGACGATCCGCGGCCGGTCCGCCTGGTCGAGCTGGCCCTGGCGAGTCGTCAGCAGCAGGTGGACGACGGGTGCTTCGACCGGCTCGAGGACGTGCCGACCCAGGCGGTCACGCTGACGGTGCCACGACTGCTGGACGCGGCGCGCATGTTCTGCGTCGTACCGGGTGCCGCGAAGGCCGACGCGGTCCGGGCCGCCGTCCAGGATCCGATCGGGCCGGCCTGCCCGGCGACCGCGCTGCGGCGCCACGCCGATTGCACCCTCTACCTCGACAAGGAGTCCTCCGCTCATGTCCGATGACAGCATGGTGACGACGGCCGAGGAGCTGACCGGCGGCTATCTGGCGCAGGTCCACGACCTACTGCTGCGGATCCAGACCGAGGAGACGGCGGCGATCGCGACGGCGGCCGGACTGCTGGCCGACCAGGTGGCCGCCGACCGGCTGGTGCACGTGTTCGGGCCCGGTGGGCACTCCAACCTGGCGGCGCAGGAGGTCTTCTTCCGGGCCGGCGGGCTGATGCACATCGCCGCGATCCTGGACGAGGGGACGCTGCTGTCGAACGGCGCGCTGCGGTCGATGGCGATCGAGCGGACCCCGGGGTACGGACGGATCGTGGTCCGGGATCGTGAGCTGGGCGAGGGCGACCTGCTGATCCTGGTGAACGCCTACGGGATCAACGCGGCGCTGATCGACGCCGCGCTGGAGGCCCGGGAGCGAGGCGTGCGGCTGATCGGGATCAGCTCGCGCTCGCACGCCGAGCAGACCGCGCCGGAGCACCCGGCCCGGCATCCCACCCGCCAGAACCTGCACGACCTGGTCGACGTGGCGATCGACTCGAAGGTGCCGATCGGCGACGCCGTGGTCGACGTACCGGGTGCGTCCGAGCGGATCGCCGCGGTGTCGACCTTCGCGAACGCCTTCGTGCTCAACGCGCTGACCCTGCACACGGTGCAGACGCTGGTGGCCCGCGGTATCGAGCCGCCGGTCTGGCGGAGCGGGAATGCGCCGGGTGGAGACGAGGCCAACAATCGTTTCGTCGGGCGCTTCCGGCAGCGGGTCAAAGCCCTGTGACTTCGTACGAGGGGCGCGATCCAGCGACCGGGCGGGCGTTGTCCGTCCGGGTCGAGGACGGCCGGGTCGCGGAGGTCGTCGCGGCCTCCGGGCCGGTCGACGGCTGGCTGGCGCCGGGCCTGGTCGACCTGCAGGTGAACGGTTTCGGCGGGTACGACGTCAACGGGCCGGCCGTCACGCCGGAGACCGTGATCGAACTCGGCCGGGCGCTGGCTGCGGCGGGGACGACCAGCTTCCTGCCGACGGTCATCACCGCGCCCGAGGACGAGATCATCGCCTCGCTCCGGGCGGTCGCGGCGGCGCGAGAGGCTGATCAGGCGACGCGGGACGCGATTCCCTTCGTGCACGTGGAAGGTCCGCACCTCTCGCCGGAGGACGGCGCTCGCGGGGTCCATCCGCTGGAGCAGCTCCGGCCGCCTTCCGTGGACGAGTTCCGCCGCTGGCAGGATGCGTGCGGCGGGATCGTCGGCCTCGTCACTTTGTCGCCTCACTACGCCGGGACCGCCGAGTACGTGCGGGCTTTGAGCCGGGCCGACGTCATCGTCGCGCTGGGGCACACCGCGGCGTCGCCGGAGCAGATCACCGCCGCTGCGGACGCGGGCGCGGTGATGTCCACACACCTCGGCAACGGCGCGAGCGCAGTGCTGCCGCGACACCCGAACCACCTGTGGACCCAGCTGTCCGACGACCGGCTGACCGCCGGATTCATTGCCGACGGCCACCATCTCCCGGCCGACGCGCTGACCGCGATGGTCCGCGCGAAGGGGATCGAGCGCAGCTTCCTGGTCTCCGACTCGGTCGCCCTTGCCGGATCCGCGCCGGGCGACTACGAGACGGCCGTCGGCGGGACCGTCCACCTGTCGGCCGAAGGCCGCCTGTCGTACGCCGGTACGCCGTACCTCGCGGGCGCCGCCCGCTCGCTGGCCGACGACGTCGCCTCGGCGGTCACGCTCGCCCGGGTCGGTCTGGGGGATGCGGTGCGGATGGCGACGATGAACCCCGGCCGGTTTGCCGGCGGTCGCGGCGTACTGCGACCGGGTGCACCGGCGGACCTGGTGTGCTTCGACTGGGCGCCGGGGGACAGCGCGCTGAGCCTGCGGACCGTCGTACGGGGCGGTCGGGTGGTTGGCTGATCTGGGAGGATCAAGGGAGAAGCGGAGGAGACCACTCAGATGAGCGACCACCCCAGCAGCCCCAACGACCCCCAGCCGCACGATCCTGACCGGCCGGCTCCCACCGGCGACTCCCCGAGCCCTCGGACCGGCGAGCCCACGGGTGAGCGGCCCGGGCCCTACGGAGGGGTGTTCGGGGCGAGCGGGCAGGCGCCGTCCGGGCCGCAGTACGACCCGGCCGCGGGTGCTGAGCGGCCCGGCCCGTACGGCGGGGCTTTCGGGCAGCCGACCGGTGGGCTCCCGCAGGGCGGGCCCGGTGGCTACGGGCAGCAGCCGGGGAACGCTTGGGGCCAGCCGGCGCCGTACGGGTACCAGCCGGGGCCGGTCGCGCCGCCGAAGCAGGTGACGGTGGCTTCGGTGATCTCGTTCGCGCTGGGTGGGTTGTGCATCCTGCTCGGGCTGTTCGCGCTGACGTCGGCGGGCGAGGACATCGCCGAGACGCTGACCGGGGACGCCGGGGCCCGCGGGCTGGTCGTCGGGGTGATCCTGGTCTGCGGCGCCGCGTATATCCTGCCGGCGATCTTCCTCCGGAAGCGCCGGCCGTGGGCGCGGATCATGCTGATCGTCGTCGCGGCCCTCGGCATCATGGGCGGCGTCAGCGCGCTGCCCGGCAGCCTGCTCGGCCTGGCCCTGCACGTCGCGCTCCTGGTGATGATGCTCCAGCAGCCGACCAAGCTCTGGTTCACCCACCGCTGAAGCAGTCCGGGTGGACGGTTGGTGTTCTAGGCTCCCGGCTGACTCGGGAGGAACTCCATGCGCAAAACTCTGCTCGCCGCCGCCCTGACCGCGACGGGACTCGTTCTCAGCACCCAGCAGTACGCCGCCGCGGCGGTCGCCGACGTACCGGCCGACTGCGGCGTGTACATGTCGGCGTACCGCTCCGACGGCCAGCGGCTGTCGTACGGGTACGACGCCAAGAAGACCAGCATCACGTCGTACCCGGGGGACAAGCTCGCCTGGGTGCCGTCCGCGCAGCAGCAGCTCGGTGGGGCCGGTGACACCGATCTGTTCATCAGCACCGAGGTCGCGGCGCACCCGACCGACGGCTACCTGTACCGGCTCGATCGCCGGGGCGAGCGGACGAACGGCGTCTGGAAGATGACCCAGAACACCGCGACCCGGATGAAGTCCGGCTTCGCCGGTACCCGCATTCTTGCCAGTGGCACCTATCTCTACCGGGTCGCGGGGACGTCGCTCTCCCGGTACCAGCTCACCTGGCCGAACGGCGTACCGACGCTGTCCGCGCCGACGACGCTGAAGACGACCGGCTGGGACTCGGTGAAGACGCTGACCTTCGAGCGCACCGAGGGCACCGGCGCCGCGGCCGTCGACGTCCTGGTCGGCACGAAGACGAACGGCGAGCTGAAGGAGTGGCGGATCAACCTCGCCACGCCGACGACGATCGGCTCGACCGTGCTGCAGGCGAGCGGGTGGAGCTCGTTCGCCGCGCTCAGCACGGGGTACTGCCAGGCCCACCCCAATGGGCGGCCGCTCCTCGGCATCGCGTCGACGGGCAGTGCATCGGTCTACTTCGATGCCAATGCGACTGATCGCGTTGGCACCGACATCAAGGGTGGCTCGCTCGGAGCCCTCGGCTGGACCGCGAAGGGTTACGGCCAGTAGTAGTTGCTGGTCAGAGTTTGGTGAGACGGCTCAGGGCCTCTTCGAGGACGTCGAGCTTCTTGCAGAAGGCCCAGCGGACCAGCGGGCGGCCGGCGTCGAGGTTGTCGTAGAAGACCTGGTGGGGGATGGCGACGACGCCGGTCCGTTCCGGGAGCATGCGGCAGAACTCGACGCCGTCCGTGTGGCCGAGCGGGCGGATGTCGGTGGTGACGAAGTACGTGCCCTGCGGGCGGTGGACGCCGAAGCCGAGGGACTCCAGGCCGTCGCAGAGCAGGTCGCGGCGGTGCTGGAGGCCGGCGCGGACGCCGTCGAAGTAGTCGTTGCCTAGGGCAAGTGCTCCGGCGACGGCGGGCTGGAAGGGCGCGCCGGAGACGTAGGTGAGGAACTGCTTGGAGGTGTTCACGGCGGTCACCACCTCCGGCGTACCGGTGACCCAGCCGATCTTCCAGCCGGTCACCGAGAACGTCTTGCCGGCGCTGCCGATCGAGACGGTGCGGTCGGCCATGCCGTCGTACGCCGTGAGTGGACGGTGCCGGCCGCCGTCGTAGATCAGGTGCTCGTAGACCTCGTCGGTGATGACGACCAGGTCGTGCTCGACGGCGATCGCGGAGATGCCGCGCAGCTCCTCGTCGGTGAGCACAGTGCCGGTCGGGTTGTGCGGGGAGTTGATCAGCAGGACCTTCGTCCGCGGGGTGACCGCGGCGCGCAGCTCGTCGAGGTCGAGGCGGAAGTCCGGGGCGCGCAGCGTGACCGGTACGCGGCGGCCGCCGGCCATCGCGATGCAGGCGGCGTACGAGTCGTAGTACGGCTCGAGGGCGATCACCTCGTCACCTGGCTCGACGTACGCGAGCAGGGCGGCGGCGATCGCCTCGGTGGCGCCGGTGGTGACGAGCACCTGCGTGTCGGGGTCGTACTCGAGCCCGTAGAACCGCCGCTGGTGGTCCACGATCGCCTGCCGGAGCGCCGGGATGCCGCGACCCGGCGGGTACTGGTTGGCCCCCGCGCGGATCGCGTCGACCGCCGCCTCGAGCACGGAGTCGGGCCCGTCGGTGTCCGGTAAGCCCTGCCCGAGGTTCACCGCCCCCGTCCGCACCGCAAGCGCCGACATCTCGGCAAAAATCGTCGTCCCGAGCCCGTCCAGCCGCTGAGCATGTGCACGCATACCCCGACCCTAGTACGCCGAACCGCGGCGTGGTCGGGGGTGTCCAAGGCGGCGCGGCGAGGGGCGGTGGGCCCCCGGCACCCCGCTTCGCGCGGGATCGCTGCTCGATTCGCACAGGTTTGGGGGGAGGAGGCGGGTCGCCCTGGAGCGCCACGCTTCGCGGGCGCCGCAGGGGCCGCGGAAACGTGGGGCTTGCCGCGCCGCCTCGGAGGGGAGAGGCGGCGCGGCGGCTGGGGTTAGTTCCAGGGGGTCGGTGCTGGTGGAGGTACGACGGGTGGGCGGTCCTCGCACCAGGTGGCGTTGGTCCAGTTGCCGTCGTTGCCTTGGAGGAGGTCGACGTCGAACTCGGGTGGGCCGTTGAAGTGGAAGGTGCCGCAGTTGTTGATGAAGGGGGCTCCTACGTTGCGGGCGTCGACGTTCTCGAAGGTGGCGGAGCCGCCGACGCGGGCGTTGACGACGTTGGTGCCGGTGCCGTCGACGCGGATGTTCTTCACCGTGACGTTGGACAGCGAGTACTCGTCCTTGACCGGCCAGTCGACGACGAACAGGAAGGCGTTGTACGTCGAGTCGAGGAACGAGCTGTCGGTGATCTCGATCTGGCCTTCCATGTCGGACTGGAGGGCGTAGAGCCAGATCGCGCCCAGGCCGAGGTCCCAGTTGAGGTCTCGGGGCGCGCCGCGGACCGTCGTGTTGCGGGCGAAGACGAGCTTGCCCTCGAACGGCGTGGAGGTGAAGCGGGAGCCGGCGTGCAGCGTGCTGCCCTCGCGGATCGGGTCGGCGACCAGGTTGTCGGTGACGGCGTTGTCGCGGCCGCCGTAGATCGCGATGTTGTTCGCCAGCACCGGCGTCTGGACCGTGTTGTGGTCGTAGACGTTGTTGTGGTTGACCAGGCCGGCGGAGTTCACCTCGGACCACATCGCCAGCCCGTCGTCCCCGCTGTTCCGGACGAAGTTGTTCGTCGCGCGGACGTTCGAAACACCGAGATGCAGGTTCATCCCGTCCGCGATCTGGTCGACGATGATGTTGTCGCGGATCAGCAGCCCGTCCATCGGGCCGTCCAGCCAGATCCCGACCTTGGTGTGGTGCAGGTACAGCCCGCGGATCGACGAGCCACCACCGATCGCACCGCCGACGCCGTTCACCTGGTCGGTGTCGATCCGGTCCCGGACGTCGCTCTCGATCGCGAAGTCGGCCAGGTGCACGCGCGTACTTCCACCGTCCGCGGCGTACTTCCCGTAGAACCCGGGCGCCGAGTGCACCGACTTGTCCGGCGCCGGCTCGGCCAACGGAAGCACCGACCCCTTGATGATCGACCACCAGTTCCCCGCGCCCTGGATCGTCACCTTGTCGACGACGATGTGCCGGTTCACCTGGAACGTCCCCGCCGGGATGAACACCGACCACCCGATCTTCCGAGCCGCCGCGACAGCCCGATCGATCGCCGGCGCCGCATCCCGCCGCCCGGTCGGATCAGCACCGAACAGCCGGATGTCCAGCGACCGAGCAGGGGCCCGCTTGGCAGCGGCGACCAGCTCGAAGTCCGCGACGTCCAGCACGTACCAGGACGCCGGCGTGTGCCGCGGGATCTCGAACCGCACCCGATCGCCCGCGCGATAGGTCTTCCCGAGCAGCAGCCGCTGCTCGTCGTAGAAGTGGTTCGGCCGGAACGGCTTGGTCACCGGGTCCGGCTCCGGCTTCCACCAGCCCGGGTTCGGGTCGACATCCGGGTCGTTGGAGAACGGGTACATCCCGTACAGCCAGGCGTACTCCGAGGTCAGCGTCATCGTCTGCTTGCGCTTGCCGTTGACCGTCACGTCGAGCGGCGCGCGCAGGCCGCCGCCGTCCGCGGTGTCCGGGATGCTGTAGCGCAGCGTCAGTGCGTTCGCGGGCTGCGTGAGCGTGAACTCGACGTACTGGCCACGCTCGGTGAGCCGTACGGCGGTCCGCCCGGAGGCCTCGGCGGGCAGTGTGTAGGCCTCGCGGCTCGGGCCGATCCGCTCGCCGTTGGTGTAGGCGTTCTCGGCCTCCTGCTCAACGAACGGGACGGTCGCGCCGCGCCCCTGGACGAGCGCCGGGTCGAGGCCGGCGCGCGTCTCACGGGGAGCCGGGCGACTGACAGCACTGGCGGTCAGCGCCGAACCGGACAGCAAAGCGCCGATCACGACGCTGGTCACCGCCAGGCGGCGACGGAACCTCGGGTGGTGGGACAAGGGGACCCCCTCGGACGTTGGTGCCCGGACAGTACGGCTGCACGACGGATCGTTGCAAGATCTCGACATCAGAAAGTAATTTCCGGGCAATCGAAGCCGGTGGGAGACTGTCAGGCGGTGAACTCAACAGCTCTGTCCCTGGTCCTCGGTGCCGCCGTCCTGCACGCCGCCTGGAACTTCGCGGCCAAGCGTGTACGACGTGGCGGCGCGGCGTTCGTCTGGTCCTACTACACGGCCGCCAGTATCCTCCTGCTCCCCGCCCTCGTGATCGCGCTGATCACCTCGGACGTGCACCCGCACTGGAACTGGCTCGTCGCGGCCCTGGTCACGGCCGTGCTGCACATCGGCTACGGCATCGTCCTGCAACGCGGGTACGACGTCGGCGACCTCTCCGTCGTCTACCCGGTCGCCCGAGGAACCGGCCCGCTGCTGTCGGTCGCCTTCGCCGTGCTCCTCCTTGGCGAGCGGCCCGGCGTGCTCGGCCTGATCGGCGCCGCGCTGATCATCGCCGGCGTGCTCGGCATCAGTGGTGGCCG
This sequence comes from Kribbella italica, assembly GCF_014205135.1. Taxonomy (NCBI): domain Bacteria; kingdom Bacillati; phylum Actinomycetota; class Actinomycetes; order Propionibacteriales; family Kribbellaceae; genus Kribbella; species Kribbella italica. Next base: position 5,975,625 of record NZ_JACHMY010000001.1, on the reverse strand, counting down.
TAGGCAACAATCGGCGCGTGGCGGGGTGAAGGCCGGCATCGTGTACGGCGTGGCAACCGGCGCGCTGATCGCGGCGTACACCCTGTGGGACGCGTTCTCCGTGACCGACCTGGCCGTGCCGCCGCTGATCTACTTCGGGGCCGCGTCGATCCTGCAGAGTCTGCTGCTCGCACCCCAGGTGCTGAGCAAGCCGGAGCCGCTCCGCCTGCTCTGGAAGGAGAACTGGCGCGAGATCCTCGCCGTCGGACTGCTGTCGCCGATCGCGTACCTGACGGTCCTGTACGCGATGCGCCTCGCGCCGGTCAGCCTGGTCGCGCCGGCGCGCGAGGTGAGCATCGTGCTCAGTGGTCTGGCCGCATGGCTGGTCCTGGGTGAAGCAGACGCACGACGCAGACTGATCGGCAGCGCCGTCGTACTGGCCGGCATCGTCGCGATCGCAATAGCCTAAGGCAGATCGACCTGCGGCACCGGCCGCAGCGCTCGCAGCCACAGCTCGGTCTGCGCGATGTGCGCCGACGCGGCGGTGGCCGCCGCGGCCGGATCGCGGTGGGCGATCGCGGCGAGGATCGCGCGGTGACCGAGATCGCTGGTCCGCTTGATCGCGTCGAAGTCCGCACCCGGTTCGAAGATCCGGTAGTGCCCGCCGCGCCCGCGGATCACACCGGTCAGCGCGGTCACGGTCGGATTGCCGCCGGCCTCGCAGATCGCGCCGTGGAACTCGGCGTCCAGCGACTGGATCTCGGCGGCGTCGGTGGTCTTCTCCAGCCGGTCGAGAATGTCCGCGAGTCTTGAAGCGAGCGCCGGGTCCTGCCGCGCGGCGGCGGCCGCGGTCGCGTGCGCCTCCAGGATCCGCCGGACCTCGAGCAGCTGCAGCACGCCTTCCAGCGGGATCAGCTCGACCGACAGCGAGAACCGGCTGATGATCTCGGCCGGGTCGAGCGCGGACACGTACGTCCCCGAGCCGTGCCGGGACTCGATCACGCCCAGCGCGGCCAGCGATCGGGTGGCCTCGCGCAACGAGCTGCGGGACACCCCGAGGTGGTCGCACAGTTCCGGCTCGGGCGGGAACTTCGCCCCCGGGCCGAGCTCGCCGGACGCGATCATCTGCCGCAGACCGGTCAGCGCGCGATCAGTCGCCGCCATCGCCGCCTCCTCCCCTTGCCGGCCGACGTACCGGCGTACTGATGTTAAGTCCTCAGACCACTTACGGTCACATCTTCGGCGAGTTCTTGTCCAGCCCGCGCGAACCCGGTTAATGTGCGGACAACGATTGACCGATTCGTCTGATGTCCCCTGCTCCTGGCCCACATCCCCTGAGGAGAAGCGCCATGCGTCACCGACAGATGCTCGCACCTCTGACCGCCGCGCTCGCCGCCGCCACGCTGGTCCTCAGCGCCTGCGGTCCCGGCCCGGCCGAGAAGGCCCAGAGCGGCGGTGAGGTCAAGCTCCAGATGGTCGAGAGCCTGACCAACCCGACCCGTACGGCGCTGCTGAAGAAGCTGATCGCCGACTTCGAGGCGGCCAACTCCGGCGTCAAGGTCCAGCTGATCTCGCCGCCGACCAACCAGGCCGACCAGAAGATCACGCAGATGCTGCAGTCCGGCAAGGGCGTCGACGTGCTCGAGGTCCGCGACACCACGGTCGGGCCGTTCTCGACCAACAAGTGGATCTACGACATGGCCCCGGACCTGAAGGACTGGGACGGCCTGCAGGCGCTGACGCCGAACGCGCTCGCCGTGACGCAGCAGGGCGGCAAGTCGTACATGGTCCCGTACGGCTTCTACGGCCTGTCGCTGTTCTACCGCAAGGACCTCGTCCAGCAGGCCGGGTTCGCCGGGCCGCCGAAGAGCTGGTCGGAGATGGTCGAGCAGGCCAAGAAGATCAACGACCCGACCAAGAACAAGTACGGCTACTCGTTCCGCGGCGGGCTCGGTGGCGCCGGCAACGCGATCGCGGTGATCTCCGGCTACGTGATCGACGACATCAACAAGGACAACGCGTTCAAGCTGACCAGCGGCAAGACGATCTTCTCGTCGCCGAAGGCGGTCGACGCGCTGAACCTGTACGTCGACCTGTTCAAGAACGCGTCCCCGCCGTCCTCGGTCAGCTGGGGCTACCCGGAGATGGTGCAGGGCTTCACCTCCGGTACGACGGGCTTCCTGCTCCAGGACCCCGAGGTGATCGCCACGGTCCGCGAGTCCAAGACGATCAAGGAGGACCAGTGGGGCACCGCGCCGCTGCCGGTCGGCCCGACCGGTAAGGCCGCGCAGCCGCTGGCCAACGCCGGCTGGGGTGTCGCGCAGGGCAGCGAGCACAAGGCCGAGGCGGTCAAGCTGGTCAAGTTCCTCACCTCGGGCGACCCCGCGCTGACGTTCTCCAAGGAGAACAGCCTGGTCCCGATCCTCAAGTCGGCCGCCGACGACCCGTTCTTCAAGGACGGCCCGTGGGCGTCGTACGTCGCGATGAACTCCTCGCCGGAGACCTACGTCGTCGTCACCCAGCCGCGCGGCGTGCCGTGGTCGACCGAGTGGGGCAACAAGGCCGACGCCGACGTGCAGAAGCTGATCACCGGGAAGGCCCAGCCGGCCGAGATCCTGCAGGACTGGGACGCGTACTGGACCAAGAAGTGGGCCGGGAACTGATTCATGGCCGTGACTGACACCCGGCCGGCCGCGAGCTCCCGCCGTACGGCGGGCTCGCGGCCCCCGGCCGGAGGACGGCGGCGCTTCAGCGGCCGGACCGCGCTGGTGCTGCTCGCCTTCATGCTGCCCGCGATCGTGTTCGTCGGGCTGTTCACCTACTACCCGTTGCTGAACGGCATCTCGATGGCCTTCCGCAACTACAACCTGAACGACCTGTCCGACACCTCCTGGGTCGGGCTGAAGAACTTCCGCACGCTGGTCGGCGACGAGATGTTCCGCGGCACCGTGCGCAACTCGATCGTCTGGGTGGTCGGGTCGCTGGTGCCGCAGTTCCTGATCGGGTTCACGATGGCGCTCTGGCTGCGGCGGAAGTTCCGCTTCCGCGGTGCGTACCAGGCGCTGGTGTTCTTCCCGTGGGCGGTGTCGGGCTTCCTGATCGGGATCCTGTTCCGCTGGATGTTCAACGGCGAGTTCGGCGTGGTCAACGACCTGCTGATGAAGACGCACCTGATCGACACGCCCGTGCCCTGGCTGGCCGACGCGAAGTACGCGATGGTCGCGGTGATCGCCGCGAACGTCTGGTACGGCGTGACGTTCTTCGCGATCATGATCCTGGCCGCGCTGCAGTCGGTGCCGGACGAGCTGTACGAGGCGTCCGCGATCGACGGCGCCGGCAAGGTCCGGACGCTGTTCAGCATCACGATCCCGTCGATCCGGACCACGCTCGCGCTGACCGTGCTGCTGCGGGTGATCTGGACGTTCAACTCGCCCGAGCTGATCTTCGGCATGACCGGTGGCGGACCCGCGAACGAGACGCACATCGTCACGTCGTACATGATCCAGGTGACCCAGGAGGGCGACTACGGCCGGGCCTCCGCGATGGGCGTGATGGTGGTGTTCGTGCTGCTGCTGTTCGCGATCTTCTACCTGCTCTCGGTCCGCACCCGGACCCCGCGCACCCGACGGAAGGTGGTGGCCGGATGATTCTCGACCAGACCCTGGCCGGCAAGGTCGCGAAGTTCACCGGGCTCGGGATCTGCCTGCTGATCACGGTGTTCCCGCTGTACTGGATCCTGGTCACGTCGTTCAAGGACCCCGGGTCGATCTTCGCCTACCCGCTGAAGTACTGGCCGACGGACTTCTCGCTGGACAACTACACCGGGCTGTTCGAGCAGTCGAACTTCGGGGTGTTCATCGGCAACAGCCTGATCGTGTCGCTGGTCGCGGCCGCGCTGGCGACCGTGGTGTCGCTGCTGGCGGCGTACGTGCTGGCGCGGTTCGAGTTCGTCTCCAAGGGTGCCGTGATGGGCGCCTTCCTGGTCACCCAGATGATCCCCGGCTTCATCGCGCTGGGGTCGCTCTACATCCTGATGACCAGGCTGTACCTGGTCGACAGCCGCGCGGGCCTCGTGCTCGTGTACGTCGCGGTCTCGATCCCGCTCTGCACGGTGATGCTCCGGGGCTTCTTCGAGAACGTGCCGGCCTCGTTGGAAGAGGCCGCGATGGTCGACGGCTGCTCGCGGCTGTCCGCGCTCTTCCGGGTGCTGGTCCCGGTGATGACGCCCGGCATCGCCGCGTCGTTCATCTTCAACTTCGTGAACTGCTGGAACGAGCTGTTCCTGTCGGTCACGCTGCTCAACAGCGACAGCAACAAGACCGTCCCGGCCGCGCTGAACGGCTTCATCTCCAGCTACAACATCGACTGGGGCTCGATGTCGGCCGCCGCCGTCCTCTCGATCATCCCCACCATGATCCTGTTCGCCGTGGCCAGCCGTTACATCGTCCAAGGCCTCACCGCGGGAGCCGTCAAGGAGTGACAGACTGGGGGCATTCACCGACGGAGGGATAGTGGCGTGGCGACTGCGCTGGTGACCGGGCCCACGGCGGGGATCGGGCGGGCCTTTGCGGACAAGCTGGCTCGGGAGGGGTACGACCTGGTGCTGGTGGCTCGGGACGAGAGCCGGCTGAAGGAGGTCGCGACCGAGATCAGCCGGCTGCACGGGGTGGCGTGCGAGGTGCTGGCGGCCGACCTCACGGACCCGGCCGAGCTGGCGGTGGTCGAACGGCGGTTCGCGGACGGGCCGATCGAGGTGCTGGTGAACAACGCCGGGTTCGGGCAGAAGAAGCCGTTCTGGGCGAACCCGGTCGAACAGGAGGAGAAGCAGCTCGACCTGCTGGTGCGCGTCGTCCTGCGGCTGACGCACGCCGCGGTGCTGCCGATGATCGAGCGGGGATCCGGCGCGGTGGTGAACGTGTCGTCGGTGGCCGGGTTCGTGCCGCGCGGGACGTACAGCGCGCACAAGTCCTGGGTGACGAACTTCTCCGCCGGGCTCGCGATCGAGCTGCACGCCAAGGGGGTCGCGGTGATGGCGCTCGCGCCGGGGTTCGTGCACACCGAGTTCCACGAGCGGATGGGGATGGACAAGACCGTCGTCCCGTCGTTCCTCTGGCTGGACGCGACCGACCTGGTCGACGAGGCCTGGAAGGACCTGATGCGGGGCAAGGCGATCTCGATCCCGACCTGGCGCTACAAGCTGATCTCTGCCGGCGCGCGCTACGTGCCGCGGAGCCTGATCGCACGCTTCTCCACTCTCGGCCTGGACGGACGCCGCCGCGGTTGAAGGTCCTGACCTGGAACCTGTGGTGGCGCTTCGGGCCCTGGGAGGACCGCGCGGCGGCGATCCTCGCCGTCCTGAGGGAGGCCGACGCCGACCTGATCGGGCTGCAGGAGGTCTGGGCGACGGACGACGAGAACCAGGCGGGACTGATCGCGGCCGAGCTGGGAATGCACTGGGCGTTCGCGCCGCTGAGCAGGCCCGAGCTGTGGCAACGACGTGGCGGCGACCCATCGGTTGCCGTGGGCAACGCTCTGCTGAGCCGGCAGCCCCTGGTGGAGCCCGCGGTGCTGGAGCTGCCGGGGACCGAGGGGCGCAACGCGCTCTTCGCGCTGACCGGCGGGATCCCCTTCTTCACCACGCATCTGGAGGCTCCGCTGCACGCCTCGGCCGTGCGCTGCGCCCAGGTCCGCGCGCTCGCGGCGTTCGTTGCCGAGCGCCCGCATCAGCACCCGCCGGTGGTGACCGGCGACTTCAACGCCGTACCGGACTCCGACGAGCTCCGCCTGTTCAGCGGCGTACGGACGGCGCCCGCCGTACCGGGGCTGACGCTGATCGACGCGTGGGAGTACGCCGACGAGGCCGGGCCGACCTGGGACGCCGCCAACCCGTACGTCGCGAAGACGTTCACCCCGAGCGCTCGGGTCGACTACATCCACCTCGGTCCGCCGAAGGCCGACGGGCTCGGGCGCGTGACCGGCGTACGGCGTACTGGCACCGCACCCGTCGACGGCGTCTGGCCGTCGGACCACGCGGCCGTGCTCGCGGTGATCGGGAACTGAGACACGAAACCGGCGCAATATCCGGGGTGAACCAAACCGTGCTCGCTAGCGTCCATCTGGTCGAGGAGTGACGAGCAGAAGGTTGACGAGATGTCCGTACGGGGATGGAAGTACGCGGCCGGACTGGCCGTGCTGCCGTTGGCGCTGGTCGCGTGCGGCAGCGACACGCCGGGAACGGACGGTTCCGGGGGACCGGCCGTTTCGATCGACACGCCGGCGCCGAGCCTGACGCCGACCCAGACACCGTCCGCGACGCCCTCGGCGACCCCGGCGGTGACGCCTACCACGACCCCCACCGGCGGACCCACGCCGACCAAGACTCCGGGAAAACCAGTGGAGACACCGACACCGCTCAAGCCGATCCGCCTGACCAACTCCATGCTGCTGACCGGCGGCGAGGTCGCCAAGGGCGACCCCAAGCGCGGCTGGGCCGCGACCGCCGGCAGCGCCAGTACGCCGATCTGTGGCCGCGGATCGACCCGCGGCGACGGCGTGCTCGGCGCGCTCAGCCGCAACTACACCAACGGGCTCGACGCGTCCGGCGGCCAGTGGCTGACGCGGTACAAGGACGCGGCGTCGGCCAAGGCGGCGTACGAGGAGATCCTGAAGACGATCGCGTCCTGCAAGTCGGCCCGGCCGGCTCCGACGCACGCGCGCAAGATCACCGAGGACCGCGCGGTCGCGGTCGGCGACGCGACCCGGATCGTCCGCTGGTACGACTACCCGCTGCCGTCGGACCAGGGCAGCGAGGACGGTGGCTTCCCGTACGCCGTGACGCGCAAGGGCGCGATCGTGTCGGTGGTCGCGTTCCGCGAGATGGGCAAGGGCATCAAGCCCGCCAACTTCGAGGCGATCGCGCGCTCGGCGGCGGCCCACCTGGCCTGAGACCTGGGGGAAGGGGGATCCGCGGGCGCCGGTCCGCGGATCCCCCTTTGGTGTACCGGTGTCCTTGGCGTCGACGGTCGTGTCAGCTCAGGGCGGCGCGGATCGAGTCCGCGAGCGGCGTGGTCGGGCGACCGATCAGGCGGGACAGGTCGCCCGGCGTACCGGCCAGTGCTCCGCGCGAGATCGCGTCGTCGACGTCCGCGAGCACGTGCGCAAAGCCCTCGGGGACGCCGACCTTGACCAGGAGCGCCAGGTTGTCGTCGTGGCTGAGCGCGGTGTGCACGACCGGCTTCCCGGCCTGCCCGGCGATCTCGGCGGCGAACTCGTCGAACGTCCACGCGACGTCCCCGCCCAGTTCGTAAGCCTGGTTGAGATGCCCGTCGGTCCGCAGTACGACGGCCGCCGCCTCCGCGTAGTCCTCGCGGGTCGCCGTCGCCATCCGGCTGCCCGGCGCGACGCCGTTGACGACCGCACCCCGCTCGACGACACCGGCCAGATCGCTGGTCAGCATCTCGACATACCAGTTGTTGCGGAGGAACGTGTACGGCAGGCCCGAGTCGAGGATCGCCTGCTCGGACGCGCGGTGGTCCGCGGCGAGCAGGAAGTCCGCCTTCGGCCCGCCGAAGATCCCCGTGTACGCGAGCTGCGCGACGCCCGCGGCCTTGGCGGCGTCGATCACCGCCTGGTGCTGCGGGATCCGCCGGCCCGGCTCGCTGCCCGAGATCAGCAGCACCCGGTCGCCGGCAGCGAAGACGTCGGCGTACGTCTGCGGCTCGTCGTAGTCCGCGATCACGACCTGAACACCCCGCTCGGCCAGGCCGGCCGCCTTCTCCTTGCTCCGGGCAACGGCCTTGATCTCCCCGGCCGGCACCCCGGCCGCCAGCAGGTCCTGAATGACCAGCCGCCCCAGCGCTCCGGTCGACCCCGTCACAACGATGCTCATCTGTTCGCTTCCTCCGGTTTGAGTGCCTGTACCACTCACCGTAATCGGGGTACTAACTTTACGAAAGTACCCACTTTGAAGTAAGGTACTGGTCTTCGAGTAAGGAGACTTCCATGACCGCCGCCTGGCCCGATGTGTACCGCGCCGACTGCCCGTCCCGCGTCATCCTGGAACACGTCACCAGCCGCTGGGGCGTCCTGGTCCTGATCGCCCTCCTCGACCGCTCGTACCGCTTCAGCGAACTCCGCCGCCACATCGGCGGCGTCAGCGAAAAAATGCTCGCCCAAACCCTGCAAGCCCTGGAACGCGACGGCTTCGTCCACCGCGCCGCCCAACCGGTGATCCCGCCACGCGTCGACTACTCGCTCACGCCGCTGGGCGTGGAGGCGGCCACGCATGTCCGCAGCATCACGGAGTGGGTCGAGTCAAAGGTCCCGGATGTCCAGGACGCGAGGCTCCAGTACGACGCAGTCCGCACCTGACTGGCGCCTCGGCTCGACCCGGCCCAAGATGACCGGGTGACCAGCGGCCCGCCCTTCGCCCAGCTACTCCGCGAGTTCCGCACGACCACCGGCCTGACCCAGGAGCGGCTGGCAGAGCTCGCTGGGCTCAGCGCGGTGGCGATCGGCGCCCTTGAAGGCGGGCGACGGACGGCGCCGAGGATCAGCACCGTGGGACAGCTGGCAGATGCTCTGCGGCTGAGCCGCGACGATCGTCAGCGATTGGCAACGGCGGCCCGGCGGCCCAACAAGCCCCGGGAACGTGCGTTCGGCATACCCCGTCAGCTTCCGCCGGCGGTCGCCGACTTCACCGGTCGCGCGGACGAGCTCCGGCGTCTCGTCGAGCTGCTGCGTTCTCCGCACGCCGCCGCTCCGGGGATCGTGATCTCGTCCATCGGTGGCATGGCGGGTGTCGGCAAGACGACGCTCGCCGTGCAGGCCTCACGCCGTGCTGTCGACCAGTTCCCGGACGGGCAGCTGTACCTCAATCTCCGGGGGAGCGGCGAGAAACCGCTCACACCCACGGACGCTCTGACAGCGTTGATGCTGAGCCTCGGTTTGCCTGCGACGGGGATCCCGGACAATGGTCACGCGACGGCTGCTCGCTATCGCACCGCGCTGGCCGGACGGCGGATCCTGCTGATGCTGGACGACGTCGCGAGCGTCGACCAGGTCGCCCTGCTGATGCCCGGTACGCCGGGAGCGGTGGTCGTGATGACGAGTCGACACCCGCTGACGTCCTTGCCCGGGGTGCGGCATCTCGCGCTGGAGGTCATGACCGAAGCCGAGGCCCTCCAACTGCTGACCGAAGTCGTTGGCCAGCCACTGGAGGGTGCGGAACGCGAGACGGGGCTCGACATCGTCCGTCGGTGTGGGCTGCTACCACTGGCGATCCGCATCGCGGGTGGCCGGGCGCGGACCACCGGCCTGGACGATGTCGCGGTCAGCTTGGCGAAGCACCGCGGGCGGCTGCAACTCCTGACCGGTCCGGCCGCGGAGGTCGGCCAGAGCATCGCGCTGTCGCTCGACCACCTGCGGTACGCCGGTGATCCCATCGGGTCCGCGGCCGCGGAGGCGTTTCCCGTCCTCGCCCTGCTGGACGGCGACCGGTTCCCCTTGCGCGCCGCGGCCGCTGTGATCGATCGGTCTCTCGACGACACCGAGGACCTGCTGGAGCGCTTGGTCGACGTCCACCTGCTGGAGACACCGGCGCTCCACCAGTACTGGATGCACGACCTGGTCCGCGAGACCGGACGGATGCTCGCGGCAACCACTTTGCCCGGGTCGACGGTCGCGGACGCCCGCTCCCGCGAACTGACCTGCTACGTCTCGACGCTGTGGCGCTGGGAGGAGCTACGGGGCCGCGAAGAGGTGTACGGCTCGAGAACGGGCATCCCCTGGTCGCTGGGCGCCGAGGATCTGGACGATCTCGAGCTGGCCGAGGACTGGCTGGGGTCCGAGCTGCCGAACGTCGTACGACTGGCGCGAACCGCCGCGCCGGGCGAGGCCGGCGAACGACTTGCGGTGGTGCGCTTGGCGTTGGGGATGCTGCCGCTCTCGATCGCGTTAATGAGGTTCGCCGAGGCGAGGGCAACGGTGGCCGCTGCTCTCGAGCACTCGGACGGCCTGCCGGAGGAACTGGAGTTCGGCCTGTTCTACGCGGCGGGAGCGCTGGCCTCCGCCGCCGGACTGTACGAGGAGTCCGGCCGATGGCTGCGGCAGGCGCTGGTGAACGCGCGTCGACGGGAGTCGGCTGCCGATGTCGCGGCCTGCCTGATCGACATCGGCTACGGGCTGGGACGTCTTGGACGACCGGCCGAGGGGATGCCGCTGTGCGAGGAGGGCCTCGCGGCCGTGGTGGAGTCCCAGCTGGCGAAGTTCGAGGTCGGCGCCAACGTTGCCGTCGGCTCGCTGGCGGGGTTGGCCGGTGACCTGGAGCGGCAGTGGACGGCGTTCGACCGTGCGCTGACGCTGATGTCCGAACTATCTGCTCCCGCCCCGGCCGTCATCCACAAGAGCATGATCGGCCACTCGTACCGAGACAGCGGTCGCTACGACGCTTCAGCGGCCATCCTGCGCGACAACCTGCGCGCCGTCCGGGAGCTCGGCAAGCAGGTCCTGGAAGCCGATGTTCTGATCGAGCTCGGCACCACCCTGCTGGCCTCGGGAGATCTCGCCGAGGCCGAGCGAACCCTTCGTACCGGTCTGGAGCTCGCAGCCCGCTTCCCGGAGGAGAACCGTGAGGCGGCACTCCTCCAACCTCTCGGTCAGGTCCTCGCGGCGCAGGGCAGTCCGACCGAAGCAACGGCCCACTGGCACCGAGCCATCACGCTCTACGAGCGCCAGGTCGACCCACGCGCCGACGTCGTACGGAAGCTGCTCTCAGAACTCCAGTTGGGCCGCCGTTTCGGCGAGGGTTTTGAGGGTGGCGGTGATCAAAGGGTGGTCGGCTCGCGCCCGCCGGGTGGCGATCAGGACTCGGCGGGTGGGAGTCGGGGGCTGCAAGGGCCGGATCACCGCGGGCGTAGTCGGCGGGAGCGTCAGGCGGGGGACCAGGGAGACCCCGGCGTTGGCGGCGCAGAGGGCGGCTACTGAGCGGAAGTCGTCGGAGGTGTGGACGATGCGGGGCTGGAAGCCGGCTTGTTCGCAGGCGAGGAGGACTACGTCGCGGATGGGGTTGCCGACCGAGGTCATGACCCAGTCGTCGGTGGCGAGGGCGGTGAGGTCGACCGTGGGGGAAGCGGCGGCGGGGTGGGTCGGGGGGAGGACGGCGACGAAGGGCTCGGCGTACAGAGGGGTGAGGGTGAGGCGGTCGTCGTCGGTGGGGCGGGGGGAGCCTCGGTGTTCGACGGTGACGGCTAGGTCGACCTCGCCGTCGAGGAGTTGGGTGAGGGCCTGGTGGCCTTCGGCGTCCTGGACGACGAGGCGGAGGCCGGGGGTGGTGTCGCGGAGGCGGGCCAGTGACGGCGCGACCAGGAGGCTGATCGCGGTGGCGAAGGAGGCGATGCGGAGTTCGCCGTTGGTGCCGTCGGCGTACAGGCGCATCGCGTCCTCGGCGCGTTCGACCTCGGTGAGGATCGTGTCGGCGTGGGTGAGCAGCAGGCGGCCGGCCGAGGTGATCGCGACGCGGCGGCCGCGGCGTTCCAGCAGTTCCTGGCCGACCTCGGACTCGAGGGCGGCCAGCTGCTGGGAGACGGCGGACGGCGTGAGGTGCAGGACCTCGGCGGCGGCCGTCACGGTGCCGTGGTCAGCAAGGGCCCGCAGTACTCGCAACCTGCGCACTTCGATCACGGCGATCAGCTTCGCACACGACCCGCGGCGGGCGTCGCGCCCAGCGGCGCAGGGCGCGCAGCGGATGGCGGCGCGGGACCTCGAGCTCCGGTACGACGGGCGCGTTGGGCAGTGCGGAGTTGGCTTCGCGGCGGACCTTCTCGATCACGGTGACGGGGTAGATGTACACGGTGCTTCCTTTCGTCTCTTCGACGGTAGGTTCGCGCGTGTTCATACGTCCAATGAAAGTTCTGGCGTTACTTCATGCGTCTGATGCATGATCTAGTGCATGGAACTCCGCCAGTTGCAGTCGTTCGTCGTGGTCGCCGAGGAGCTCAACGTCGGCCGCGCGGCGGTCCGGCTGCACCTGACCCAGCCGTCGCTCAGCCGCCAGATCGCTGCCCTGGAAAGGGATCTCGGCGTCGAGCTGTTCGCCCGGGTGAAGAAGCGGTTCGTGCTGACCGCGGCCGGGGCCGCGTTCCTCGACGACGCGCGGGACCTGCTGCGGCGCGCGGACGACGCCGTCCGGACCGCGCAACGTACGCAGCGCGGTGAGGTCGGGAAGCTGCGCTTGCGGTTCGTGCAGTCGGCGACGTTCGAGGCGTTGCCGCGGCTGCTCGGGGCGTTCCGTACGGCGTACCCGGACGTCGTACTCGACCTGGAGACGATGACGACGATCCGGCAGACCGAGGCGTTGCGCGACGGCCGGATCGACGTCGGCCTGCTGCGGTTCCCGGCCGGCGAGCCGGGGCTGCGGTCGAAGGTCGTGTCCGAGGACCCGCTGGTCGCCGCGCTGCCGGCCAAGCACCCGTTGGCGAAGCGGCGCCGGATCGCGCTGAAGGACCTGGCCGCGGACGACTTCATCCTCTACACGAGGGCGACCGGGCCGTCCGTGCACGACGTCATCGTCGGCTACTGCCAGGCCGCCGGATTCACGCCGCGGATCAGTCAGCAGGGCGCCGACGTCCAGACGATCGTGTCGCTGGTCGCCGCCGGGCTCGGGGTGTCGTTGCTGATCGCACCGACCCCACCGATCGACCCGGCGGCCGTGGTCTACCGCGAGCTGTCCGACGACCTGCCGCCGTGGCGGCTCTCGGTCGCCTGGTCGCCGGCCAACGAGTCGCCCGTACTACGGCAGTTCCTGCGGCTCAGCTGATCAGCCGAGGGTGTCCGGGTCGCCACCGGTGCGCTGACCGGTCTCCAGGTCGGCGATCGCGGCCATGTCCTGGTTGTCCAGGGTGAAGTCGAAGACGTCGATGTTCTCCGCGATCCGGGTCGGGGTCTTCGACTTCGGGATCACCACGTTGCCGAGCTGCAGGTGCCAGCGGATCATCACCTGGGCCGGCGACTTGCCGTGCTTGCCGCCGAGCTCCTTCAGCACCGGGTGACCGATCAGCTCGCCGGAGGCCAGCGGGCTCCACGACTCGGTGACGATGTCGTTCTCGGCGTGGAACGCGCGCAGCTCGTCCTGCGGCAGCGCCGGGTGCAGCTCGATCTGGTTCACCGTCGGGCGGACGTCGGTCTCGTCGAACAGCCGCTGCAGGGCGGGGAGGTGGAAGTTGGAGACGCCGATCGCGCGGATGCGCTTGTCGGCGTACAGCTTCTCCATCGCCTTCCAGGTGTCGACGTACTTGTCCTGCTTCAGGCACTGCCAGTGGATCAGGTACAGGTCGACGGTCTCCAGGCCGAGGTTGGCGACGCTCTGGTCGAAGGCCCGCAGGGTCGAGTCGTAGCCCTGGTCGTGGTTCTGCACCTTGGTGGTGACGAAGAACTCGTCGCGGGGCAGGCCGGAGGCCGCGATCGCGCGACCGACGCCCTGCTCGTTGCCGTACGCCGCGGCCGTGTCGATGTGCCGGTAACCGGCTTCGACGGCGGCCTCGACGACACCGGTGACGATTCCGTCGTCGACCTGCCACACGCCCAGGCCCAGTTGAGGGATCTCGACGCCGTTGTCCAGAGTGATCGTGGGGACTGTGCTCATCTGCCTATTTCACTGGGCGGAGGGTCTCCAGCCCAGTCATCCGACGTGTGACAACAACCTCATCGACCGGCCGTAACCACGCCGTAGGTCTTCGCATCGGGCTCGAGAAACCGTAGTAACGCCTCGCCTTCACGCTCCAGCGCGGTCTTCACGCGCTTGGTCACGGGCTCGAACGGGGTCAGCGTGAGAGTCGCCACAGCGCGCTTCTTCTCGGCCGTCCACAGCCCGGCGACCTGCCCGTCGACGAGGTACGTCGCCTTCACCCGCAGGTTTTTCGTGAACACCGCCGGGCGATAGGCGTCGGCTATCACCCGTTCGCGCTTGGCGTGCGCGAGCAGCAGGTTGTCGAACTCGGGCAGGAACCGCACCGGGGCCGGGGTTTCCGGATCGGGCCGGGGAGCTGTTGGTACGTCGTACAGCGTGCGGCCGTCCTCGTCCTCGAAGCGTTCCAGCTCGGCGTCCTCGAGGAGCGCCTTGGCCGACGGCAGGCCCGACCAGGTCTGGAAGTCCGCGGGCGTGGCCGGGCCGAAGGCGTCCAGATATCGGATGACCAGTTCGTCCGGTACGGCGCCGAGGAACGGCTTGCGGCCGATCCACTGCTCGGCCGGGGTGAACCGCGCGTTCGCCGGCCAGCCCCAGCGGGTGTCGGTCGGGTACATCACCAGCGGCACCATCATCCGCGTGCAGAACCCGAGGGCGCGGTCGTTCACCGCCGGGAACTGCTCCTGCAGCGCGTCCCGCACCTGCGTGAACGTGAGCGGTTCCTTCGTCAGCAGCTTCCGTGCGGCCGCGACGACCTTGTCCGGCTCCAGCCCTTCGCCGCGCTCCTTCAGCATCTTCAGCCCGGCCTCGAGCACCGGCGCCAGCGTCGTCCGGAACCGCAGGTAGTCTTCGGCCGTCACCAGGTGCAGCGTCCCGCGGAACAGCGTCGCCCGCACGACCTCCCGCGCCTCGACCGCCGCCGTCAGCTCCGCGTCGGCGAACCCGTCGAGCCGCGTCCACAACCCGACGTACGGATGCTTCGGCTCCTGCCCCTGCATCCCCGCCAGCCGCCGTACGGCCTCAGCCGGCCCGACCTCGGCCCGCTCGAGCAACAGCTGCCGGCTCAACGTCGCCCGATTGATCGCCTTCGCACTCAGCACCACCATGAAAACATCCTGCCGGACCCCACCGACACATGGTCTGATGAGCCGCGGACGGGGTCAGCGTTCGTGGACCTGGGTGTTGGCGAGGCGGTCGGCGTACGTCGGGCGGTTGCGGAGGATGGCGGCGGCTTGGGCGCCGAGGGCCAGGTAGGCGCCGGCGGCGAGGACTGAGCCTCGGCGGGTGTGGCCGGAGCGGAAGTCCCAGACTGCTTGGTGGCCCAGTTCCCACGGGATCGCGGTCTTGAGGGCGGACCGGACGAGCGCCTGCTGGAAGGTCGGGGTGGAGCCGGACGTGGCGTCCTCGACGGTCAGGCCGAGGGCTCGTTTTCCTGGGGTGCCGCCGGTCGCGTCGGCGACGGCCAGGGCGCAGGACAATGGGACGGTGACGCCGGCCGCGACCATCAGGCGGAGGGTGGCCGGGTCGGGGTCACGGCGCTCGCCGGCGGGTTGGCGGGAGCGGCGCAGCAGGGTCACGGCGGCCAGTACGCCGAGCGCGCCGGCCACGGCGGAGTAGTCGATCACGGTGGCCAGACCTCGGCGGGCGATGAGCATGCCGGTCATCGTAGCGGCGGGAAATCGCCGATGCTGAGAGAACACTGAGGAAGTATCAGACTTTCCCCCCGGTTTCAGTGCTGCTCGAAAAGCTGGCGGAAAAAAATCTGCCGTGCATTCCCTGAAATGAGCGTTTGAAAACACGGGTGACTCCAGAGTAGCTGACCCAAAGTAGTGATGAAGGAAGTCTCACTATTTGGTTGCCGAGGGTCGGTGCCCGGCCTGAAAACGCCTGTTTTCCAGGGGTTTCCCGACCGTCGAGCGACCTGACCAGCGAGCGTTTCCATCGCGGATAGTCATCAACTTTTAGCGCTTAAATTTCATCTGTCAGATGGTTCCCGAGGCCTGGGTTCGCTGTTAGCGTCTGCCTCCATCGAAGCCGAGGTTCCGGCTTGATCGTTGCCTTTTGAATCGGATTCCTGGGGAGGAAGCGGCGTGGGAATGCAGATGGCGCAGGTGAAGCCCGAACCACCCGCGCCCCGGTCCGGGGCGGTCGTCCGGGTGTCCGGGGTGAGCAAGTCCTTCGGCCCCGTCGAGGCCTTGCGCGGGGTCGACCTGGAGGTCGTCCCGGGCCAGGTGTACGGCGTACTCGGGCCGAACGGCGCCGGCAAGTCCACCCTGCTGCGGATCCTGCTCGGCCTGGTCCGGCCCGACGCCGGCGAGGTGCGGGTGCTCGATGCGAGGCCGGGCAGCCCGGAGGCCTTACGCCGTACCGGTGCGCTGATCGAGACACCCGCCTTCGTCCCACACCTGTCCGGCCGGACGAACCTCGAGGTCCTGGCACGAGCCGCCGGCTTGCCGCGCGCCGAGGTCGACCGGGTGCTCGACGTCGTCGGCCTGCGCGACCGCGGCGGCGACCGGTTCGCCGGCTACTCGCTCGGGATGGGCCAGCGGCTCGGTGTCGCGGCCGCCCTGCTCGGCAGCCCGCCGCTGCTCATCCTCGACGAGCCGACCAACGGCCTCGACCCCGAAGGCGTCGCCGGGATGCGCACGCTGATCCGCGATCTGGGGGCCGCCGGGAGCACGGTGCTGCTGTCGTCCCACCTGCTCGGCGAGGTGCAGCAGATCTGCGACCGGGTGGTGGTGATCGACCGCGGGCTGGTGATCGCCGACGACACCGTCACCGCGATCCGCAACCGCCCGGGCGGCGGTGCCCTGGAGCTCTGGGCGGCACCGTCGGCGCAGGCGCGGTCGGTGCTGGCTCAGTACGCCGGGACGGAGCCGGTCGAGGTCGGCGAGCCGGACGAGCGCCACTGGCGGGTCGCTCCGGCGCCCGACGACATCCCCGGTCTGGTCCGGGCCCTCGTCACGGCCGGCGTCGACATCCACGAGCTGCGCCGTGAGAAGCAAAGCCTGGAGGGCGTCTTCTTCGCCCTGACCGAGCACGACGACACCAACGACGGCACCGGCGGACTGGGGGTGACGGCATGATCGACGCGGTCTCGTCCGAGCTGCTGCTGATGCGCAAACGCCTGGCCCCGGTGGTGATCGGCGCGGCCTGGGTGCTGATGGTGATCGGCTTCGCCTTCGCGATCCCGTACATCGTCTACAGCGTGCTCGACCCCGCCGACCCCAGCCGGAACGGGCTGCTCGAGATCCTGCTGCCCGCGGAGGTCGGCGCCACCTCGCTGAGCAGCTACCCGCTCTTCGGCGGCGCGATCATGCTGATCCTCGGCGTCCTGGTGACCGGCTCGGAGTACCGCTGGAGCACCTGGACCGCCCGGCTCACGCAAGGCCCCAGCCGGACCCAGGTCGTGCTCGCCAAGCTCGTCGTCGGAGTCCTCGCGGCCACCGCGATCGCGCTGGCGGCCTCGCTCGCGTCGGTCGTCGCCGCGGCCGTGATCGCGGCGGTCGAGTCCCAGCCGGCCAACTGGCCGGGTGTCACCACCTTGCTCGCGTCAGTCGGCGCGGCCGCGCTGATCTCCGCCGCGTGGATGAGTGTCGGCGCAGCGCTCGGCGTGCTGTTCCGCGGAACGAGCGTGGCACTCGCGGTCGGCCTGCTCTGGACCCTCGGCCTGGAGAACGCCGTGTCCGGCCTGGCCACCATCCTCCCCGCGCTCGAACCGGTGCGCACCGTCCTGCTCGGCTCCGCGAGCGGTTCGGTCGTCGCCGGTCTGGGCGCTCCGACCCAAGGCGACGGCGGTACGCCGGGCGTCGTCGACTACCTGTCCCCACCGGTCGCCGTCGTCGTACTGCTCGCCTACCTCGCCCTCAGTACGACGCTCGCCGTGTTCCTGATCCGCCGCCGCGACGTCACCTGACGCCGCACCGCCCACCCCCCGCCCCCACCACAGCTCTCACCCCACATCGGCTCCCGCCGATCCCGCCCCCAGCTCTGCTTCCGCCTTCCCGAGGAGCTTCGCGATGTCTCAGCCCGACCAGCTCGCCCGCCCGCGGCTCCGCCAGGACGTCGCCTTCCTGCAGACCCTGGAAGGGGTCTACGTCCGCGGCCACGACGGCGCGTTCGTGATCCGTGGCGCCGGGGCCTACCAGTACCTGTCGGCGCTGCTGCCCCACCTGGACGGCGGCAGCACGATGGCCGAGATCGTGGCCGGGCTGCCCGACGCGCACGCGTCGGCGGTCCGCAACCTGCTCGGCACGCTGGCCCGGCGGGGTGTGGTGCTGGACGGTCCCGACCCGCGCTCGGCGCTCGACCCCGAGACCAGGACCAAGTACGCCGGCCAACTGGCGCTGCTCGACCACTACGGCGACGACGGCACCGGCTTCGCCCGTGCGGCCCAGGCCCGGGTCCTCGTCGTCGGCGCCGACCAGCAGGCCACCGCCACCCTGGCCGCCGCCCTGACGGCGAACGGCGTCGGCAGTACGGGATCGGTGCGCCAGGCAACAACCGTCGACCCTGCCGAGCTGCTCGCAACGACCGCCGGCCCGGCCCTGGACCTCATCTGTCTGGTAACGCTCGACGGCCCCGACCCCGCGCTGTTCGAGTTGGCCGACGCCGCCCGCGCCGCCGGGGTGAAGTTCGTACCGCTGCTCCGGGTCGGCGACCGGTTCGTCTGCGGTCCCCTGCAGGCGGATGGGGCGTCGGTGCGGTCGGCGCTGCTGCGGATGAGCGACAACGCCGTTCCCGGGGTCGAGGCGATCTGGCAGGCGGCGGTCGCCGGGCGGTCCGCCGTACCGGCGTTGTCCGCCTTGCCCGGTACGGCGACCTCGCTGGCGGTGAACCTGGCCGGCTTCGAGCTGTTCAAGGTGCTGACCGGCCGGATCGACGGCGATCTCGACGGCCGGGTGATCGTGATCGACCCGCTCCGGCTGACGGCCCGGACCGAGCCGCTGGTCGCTCACCCGGCGGTCCCCGCGGACGCCGTACGGCATCCGGCCGGTGAGGGTGGGGAGGTCCGGTCCGAGGTCGAGGCCGCGTACCGCCTGTACGACTCGGTGGTCGCGGACCACGTCGGCATCTTCCGGCGATTCGACGACGACGCGATGCCGCAGATCCCGGTCAAGACGGCGGTCCTGCTCGCGCCGCGGCCCGTGGTCCGGTTCGGGGTCGAGACCGTCCTGGAGGCCCGGCTCGCTGCGCTCGAGGAGGCCGCGGCCGAGTACGCCGTGGCGGCCGCGCGCCGGACCGGCTCGTTGCCTGAAGCAACCACCGCCGCGGAGACGATCGCCTCGGACCGGCTCGAGGGCCGCCTCGGTTCCGGCCCGGTCCGGTCGCGACTGGTCGCCGCGGCGGACTACGCGACCGGCCGGCCGCTCGCCGTCGAGCAGGCCGCGGTCCTGGCCGGTCCCGCTGATCGCAACGCCGCCGAGTTCGAGCCGGCCACCACCGGCGTACGGGCTGCTCCGACGCTTGCCGAGGCGCGGCGGCGAGGGCTGTTCGAGATCGCGGCCATCGCCGCGACGGCATCGGTCGTCCGGGCCGAGGTCGGCCTGCAGGAGGTCGGCGACGAGCTGCTCGCCGAGGTACTGGCCGCCGCCGAGGAAGGCCCGCGGCTGACCATGCTGCTGCGTGAGCTGACCGACGAAGGCTGCCAGGTCCGGCTCTTCCACGCCGACGCCGCGCTACCGGTCGCCGTGGCCGTCGTCCGCGAAGGCGGCCGCGACCTCCGGACCGCCCGGGCCGCCGCCTCCTGGCCGCTCGCCCTCGAAGAGCTGCTGCTGGAGCTGGTCGGCCGGCGGCAGATCGCCGGTACGCCGTACGCCGACCTCCGGCCGGCCCTCGTCGACGACCTGGACGCGGCGCTGCTCGGCGGCGCGGCCGCCGGCGCCGGCCAACTGACCCGGTCCGTCGACGAGGAGACCGTGCTCGCCGTACTGGCCGAACGGGGGTACGCCGTGGCGGTCGCCGAGCTGACTCCGCCCGACCTCGCCGGTGTCACCGCGGTGGCCCGGTGCCTGCTGTTCCGTTCGTCCACCGATCTGGAGGAGTCCCGATGATCGACCTCACCACCGAGCTGCTCGGCCTGGAGACCGCGACCTTCGAAGTCGAGGAGATCGCCGACGTCGGCCAGGACAACGCCGGCTGGTGCAGTTCCAGCACCAGTACGTCGAGCTGCTCGTCCTGCAGCACGTCGAGCTGCTGCGGCTGTTCCAGCTGCAGCTGCAGCAGCACCAGCTGACCGTGGTCGGCTGCCCTGGATTCCGCCACCGGCCACGGTGGCGGTCCGCCCGGAACGGAGAGGGGGTGACCACATGGTTCTCAGCGAAGAACTGCTCACGCTCGAGACGGCGACCTTCGAGATCGAGGACATCGTCGATGTCGGGCAGGACGCGGCCGGTTGGTGCAGTTCGAGCTGTTCGTGCTCCAGCTGTTCCAGCTGCAGCACGTCCAGCTGCTGCTCGACCAGCACCAGCACCGGGTGCGGCGGCTGAGGCCGGCGCTTTCACCCTGATCCATCCAGCGACACCGTGAGAGGAGGAAGACATGACGAACCAGACCCTGAGCGTTGAGCTGCTCGACCTCGAGGCAGTGACCTTCGAAGTGGAGGAAGTCGCCGACTCGGCGATGGACATGGCTGCCAGCAGCTCGTCCTGCAGCTGCTCCAGCTGCTGCTCCTGCAGCACGTCCAGCACCTCGTCGTGCAGCACGAGCACGTCCAGCTGCGGCTGAGCAACACCGCCACGCTGAGGCTGCGGACCAAGGGCCCTGGTCCGCAGTACCTCGTCTCCCCGTCCGACTCCCGAGAAAGCCGCCGCCCGTGACCACGTTGACCGAACACCAGCCGGCCGACCCCGCGCCGGCCGACCCGGACGCCGTCCTGCTGACTCTGGGCCGGGACCTCGCCGGCCTGATCAGCCCGCGCACCGCGCAGTACAGCGGCGCGCTCGACCTCGCCGTACTCGGCCTGCCCGGCCGGGACCTGCGGCTGCTCCACCAGGTCGGTCCGTCGTCGACGGCCCGCCTCAGCCTTCGCCTGTACGCCGGAACGGTCGTGGTCGCGTCGACCCCCGCCGGCGACGGCCCCTGCCCGCACTGCCTCGACCGTCGCTGGCTGGCGTGCCGCCCGACCGTCGAGCGCCGCGTCCTGGAGGACCCGCGCGGCCTGCTCGGGCCGCGCGAGCTCGACGCACCCACGCCGTACGTCGTGGCGGTCGCGGCCGCCCTGCTCGACGAAGCCGCCGGTCAGGTGCCGCCGGGACCGGACCATGTGGTCTGGGAGATCAACGGTCTCACCGGCCACGTCGAGCGGTACGGACTGATCAAGGACTCCTCCTGCGAGCGCTGCTCGGTCCCCGCCGAGGACACCGCTCGCGCGGCGCGGATCCGGATCGTCCCCACACCGAACGCGGCCCCGGGCAGCACCCGGGCCAGGCCGCCCGAGTCCCTGCAGCTCCCGATGGACGCGCTGGCCAACCCGGTCTGCGGTGTCCTCGGAGCCCCGGCGTTCCGCGCCTACCACGCCACGGCGACCGCTCCGGTCAGTGGGCACTTCGAGGTGCGGAGCAAGTACGGCCTGCACGAGATGTGGTGGAGCGGCCACGCGGAGAGCTACCAGCGCAGCGAGCTGCTCGGCGCTCTGGAAGGACTCGAGCGTCACGCCGGCCAGCTGCCCCGCCGGAACCAGATCGCGCGCCGCGCGGCGGTCACCGAGCTCGACGTCCCGTACGTCGAGTTGGAGCAGTGCGGTCTCTACACCCCGGAGTTCTACCGGGGGCACTTCGAGCAGTACGTGCCCTGGTCCGAGAACCCTTCTGTGCCGTGGGTCTGGGGCTGGTCGGTCCGCGACGACCGGGCGCTGCTGGTCCCCGAGCAGATCGTCTACTACCTCGACCACCGCGCCGACCACCGCAACACCGTGCAGGAGTGCTCCAACGGCTGCGCTTCCGGCAGCTCGGTGACGGAGGCGGTGCTGCACGGCCTGCTGGAGCTGATCGAGCGGGACGCATTCCTGATCGCCTGGTACAGCGGGCTCACCCCGCGCGAGATCGACCTGGACACGGTCGACGAACCGCTGGTCCGGCAGATGCGTTCGCACGTCGACCTGCTCGGCTACGACCTGCGGTGCTTCGACATCCGGATCGACCTGCCGGTCCCGGCTGTCGGGGCGGTCGCCGTACGGCGTGACGGCGGTCCGGGCACGCTCTGCTTCGGTGGCGGCGCCTCACTCGACCCGGCCGACGCCGTCCGGGCCGCGGTCTGCGAGGTCGCCTCCTACGTGACCGGCTTCGAGGAGCGGGTCGCGGCCCGCTCGGAGGAGGTCGAGGCGATGGTCACCGACTACGCCAACGTCACCGAGCTGGCGCACCACGCGTTGCTGTTCGGACTGCCCGAGATGGCGCCGTACGCCGAGCACTGGTTGCGCCAGTCGACGCGGACCCCGCTGGACGAGGTGTACGCCGACTGGACCCTGAACCGGCCGCCGCTGACCGACCTGGCCGAGCCGGTCCGCGAGATCGTCGGCCTGCTGGCGGCGCAGGGCATGGACACCGTGGTGGTCGACCAGACGACCCCGGAGCAGGCCGGGCTCGGCATCAACACGGTCGCCACGATCGTGCCCGGGCTGATCCCGATCGACTTCGGCTGGCACCGGCAGCGGGTGCTGACGATGCCCCGGATGCTCTGGGCGCCGTACCAGGCCGGCCTGACCGAGCAGCCGCTGCAGGTGGAGCAGCTGCACCTCGTCCCGCATCCCTTCCCGTAGGAGTTGAGTGCTGTGAACGCATCGAGACCGCCCGGGTCGGCGATCGCGCTGGAGTACGCCGAACGGATGTTCCGTCGCCAGCAGGTGATCCTGCCGCCGATGGGGTTCCGGGTCGACTGGGACGACCAGCCGGCGCGCCACAAGCTGTACCTGGACGTGCCGAAGGTGCCGCTGCCGGCGCCCTTCGACGGTCTGCCGCCGGTCAGTGTCGCGGCTGCCGCTGCGGCAGCCGCCGGACCGGTCGCGGCCGGGATGCCCTCGACCGAGCAGCTGGCGTCCGTACTGGGCTGCTACGGCCTGATCGGTCGCCGCACTCAGCCGAACTGGAACGAGGACAGCAGCTCGAAGCTGGGCTCGGACCGGCCGGTCTGGGCGCGGCCTACGGCGTCCGGCGGGGGCATGTACCCGGCCGAGAGCTACCTGGTCGCCGGACCGTCCGCGCCGCTGCGGCCTGGTGTCTACCACTACGACACCGCCGCGCACAGCCTCGACCGCCTGTCCGGTGCGGACCACTGCGCCGATCTGGCCGAGGCAACGGGAACCGCTGCCGGGCTGTACCTCGTGGCCACGTTGCGGTTCTGGAAGAACGCCTTCAAGTACAACTCGTTCAGCTACCACGTCGTGACACAGGACGTCGGCGCGTTGCTCGCCTCGTGGCGACTGGTCCTCGGCGCGTTCGGCGCCGTACCGCAGCCGGTGCTCTGGTTCGACGAAGGACCGGTCTGTACGGCGCTCGGCGTGGACGGCCGGACCGAGGCACCGTTCGTCGTCGTACCGCTGGGTCCGACCGGGCCGGCCGGTGATCGTGCGGCCGAGCGGCTCGCCGTACCGGGGCTTCCGCGGGAACGGCACCGGGTGTGGGAGCGGTCGCGGCAGATCCGGGACTTCCCGATGGTCGAGCAGGTCCACGCCGCCGCGATGGTCGGTACCGCGCCGCGACCGGCAGCGGGCCCCGATGACGTCGTCGGCTCCGGTCCGGAGACCGGCACCGAACTGCAGTTGCCTGCAGCAACTACTCCCGGGACCGATCTGGCGACCAGCCTGCGCACCCGCCGCTCCAGTTTCGGCCTGTTCTCGGCCCGCCCGGCCCTCGCCGCCGAGGACCTCGGACAAGTGCTCGCGACCGTGGCCGAGGTGTCCCGCAGCGGAACCGACACCGCACCGGCACCGCGATCCGGCAGCTGGATCAGGTCGTGGGTCCTGCCCAACGCCGTCGAGGGCCTGGAGAAGCGCGGCTACGTGTACGACGACAGCCGGCACCGCCTGGTCGGTGTGCAGCCGATCGACTTCGCCGAGCTGCAGCGGCACTACGCGCTGGCCAACTACAACCTGCAGGAGGTCGCCGCCGTGCTGGTCCTCACCGGACGGCTGGAGTCGCTGGTGGAGACCTACGGCGCCCGCGGCTACCGGATGCTCAGCATCGAGGTCGGGCAGGCCGCCCAGAGCGCCTACCTGGCCGCGACGGCCCAGGGGATCGGCGTCGGCGCCGTACTGGGGATCGACAACCCGGCAGTGGACGACATGCTCGGCCTGACCGGGACGGGGGAGTCCAGCATGCTCTTCATCTTGCTGGGCCACGAGAGACGAGTAGTGGCCGGCTACGAGCATCTGGTGCATGGTCCGGAAGGAGCCGGCCGATGACCGACCTGCATGAGGTGACCGAGACCCGGCAGCCCGACGGCGGCCCCGGGGACTGGCGGCTCGGCCCGACCTGGTTGCTCCGGGTCGCCGGCCAGCCCGCTGCCCGGGCGGCGGCGTTGCGGACTCCGGCGGCGGTTGCGTGGACCGAGGACGTGTTCGCGGCGGAGGCCGAGCGGGACCGGGTCGGTGAGATCTTCCGGCTCGCGCTGGAGACGGCGATCTCCGGCCTCGGCCCGGAGGACTCCGGCCGGATCACGCTGATCAACCTGCGCCGGGACGTGTTCAACGCGCGGCGGCCGCGTCCGGTGATCCGCGAGCGGGCGCAGGCCGCCCTGCCCGAGGTCAGCTGGGTGTGGGCCGAGCGGTGGATCGCCGCCGTGGAGCGGCTGGCCGAGCTGCGTGCAGCCGGGCCGGGCATCCTGACCGACGAGGTGGCGAAGGTCCGGGCCGAGGCCCGCCTGCTGCTCGACGACGGCAAGCTGCGCAGCGCCGTACTGCTGCAGTCGGAGGTCCTCGAGAAGAACATGGACCGGTACCTCGATCCGACGCGCAAGCTCGACAAGAGCGGCCGGCAGGTCGAGCGCACCCTACTGGAGCTGCTCTACCGGGCCGCACTGAAGACGAGCCCGTTCAGCACGCTCACGTCGGTCGGCCTCGGTGAGTTCCGGACCGACTCGGTACGGCGGCGGCCGGAGCCCGCGTCACTGCGGCAGCAGTCGACCGTACGGCTCAACATCGCCGTACTGGCCCGCCTGTCGGCCGTGATCCTGGCCGACCCGGTCCTGCGGTCCGGACTGCGCGTCACGCTGGCACCGGGGGCGAGCACCGACGGCGAGACCATGCGGTACGTCCGGCGCCGGACCGCGCTGGGCAACGACCCGGACGCCGTCGTCGCGATCGACAGCGTGCACGAGGACCTGTTCTTCCTGCCCAGCGGTCCGGTGCTGGCGGAGGTCGCCGAGCTGACCCGGGACGTCTCACTGCCGCTGCACGAGCTCGCGGCGCAGCTGACGGCGGCCGCGGACCGCGGCCGGGCCGAGGTCGACCAGCTGCTCGGGCACCTGCTGCGGCTGGGCTTCCTTCTCGCTCCGGACCTGCAGATCGACCTGCGGGCGGCCGAGCCGACGGTCCGGTTCGTCGCGGCCCTGCGGACGCAGGACAACAAGGTGCTGAAGGCAACGGCCGAGCTGCTCGCCGAGACGCTCTCACTGGTCGGCAGCTACCGCGAGACCTCGCCGCGCGGGCGGGCCGCCGTACTGGCGCAGATCAAGCAGCGGGTCAGTGCCGCCTTCGAGACGGTCGGTGGTCCGCTGGAGGCCGTCCCCCGGACGGTGCTCTACGAGGACACCACGGTCACCGGGGCCGGCCTGGACATCGACGCCTCCCGGTGGGACCAGGAGGTGCTGCCCGTGCTGGCGGACCTGGCCGACGTACTGCCGGCGTTCGACCTCAACCTCCCGCGCCGGCTCACCGCGAAGGGCTTCTTCGTCGCCCGGTACGGCGCGGGCGGGACCTGCGAGGACGTGGTCCGGTTCTGCCACGAGTTCCAGCGCGACTTCTTCGACCCGTACAGCCAGCGGGCGATGCGCCGGCGGCAGTTCGACGACGACAACGCCTTCGTGCCGCAGGAGAACTGGTTCAAGCTGGCCGACATCGAGGCGGTGGACCGGGCTCGCGAGCTGGCGTCGACGTACCTGCGTGACCGCAAGGCGGCGTACGGGCCGGACGCGGAGGAGATCCAGCTCGGCAGCGGGTTCGTCGAGCAGGTCCGCTCGGCACTGCCGCCGGGGCGTCAGCTGGCCCAGCCCTGGTCGTTCTTCGTCCAGGTCGCCGACGAGGGCGGTGACGGCGCCGGGCGGCTGGTGCTCAACCAGGCGTACGCCGGGCTGACGCTGATGTTCTCCCGGTTCGCCCACAGCCTGGAGGACGGCGGAGTGCCGGCCCAGCGCCTGATCCGGGACACCGTCCGCGGCTACGCACCGGACGGCGCCGTACTGGCCGAACTGCGCGGCGGCTACGAGACGACCAACCTCAACGTCCACCCGGTGGTGACCGACTACGAGATCGTCTGCCCCGGCGACGCTCCCACGCGGCCGGCCGAGGAGCAGATCGCACTGGCCGACCTGTACCTGCTGCACGACCCGGAGGCCGACCGGGTGCGGCTGATGTCGGCCCGGCTCGGCCGCGAGGTGATCCCGGTCTACCTGGGCTTCCTGATGCCGATGGCGCTGCCGGAGATCCAGCAGGTGCTGCTGTGCTTCTCGCCGTCCGGGATGGCCCAGATCGACCTGTGGGCAGGGACCGGCGACCCGGTGCCGGCCGAGGGCATCACGTCGTACCCGCGGCTGATGCTCGGCGAGTTGGTGCTGCAGCGGCGGATGTGGAAGCTGTCCACCGACGTCTTCCCGTTCCGGGACACCCGGCACAGCGACGCCGAGCACCTGCTCCGCGTGCAGCGCTGGCGCCGCGAGCACGGGCTGCCCCGCCGCCTGTTCGCGCAGACCGACAGCGGGGCCGCACGGTCACCAGGTGACGACGCGGACCACGCCGGCCCCGACCGCAAGACCGGGCGCAAGCCGCTGCCGGTCGACTTCGACAGCTGGTTGTCGCTGGTCCTGCTGGAGCAGCTGGCGCTGGGGGCGACGAACCGGATCGTGCTGACCGAGGCGAACCCCGACGTCGACCAGCTGTGGCTTCGGGACGAGGAGGGCAGCCCGCACGTCAGCGAGCTGCTGCTGGAGCTCTACGACACCGGGAGGGATTCCGATGACCGATGACTGGGTCGCCCTGCACGTCTTCTACGCCAGTGACGCCAACCCGATCCTGGTCGAGGCGGTCCGGCCGCTGGTCGCCGAGCTGCGCCAGGACGGGCTGATCGACGGCTGGTTCTTCATCAAGTACTGGATGGAGGGCCCGCACGTCCGGGTCCGGCTGCACCCGGCCGACCCGGCCCGGCGCGACGAGGTGGAGGCCAGAGCCACCACCGCGATCGAGGCCTTCCTGAAGCGCCGGCCCGCCCTGTACGACACCGACGTCGCCGGGTTGGGCGAGCTGTACCGCAAGATGTACGTCGCCGAGTACGGCGAGGAGCGCTACGTCGAGGAGTACGGCGACGGCGAGATGCCGTTCCGGCCGAACAACAGCGTGATCGCGTTCGACTACGAGCGCGAGTACGACCGGTACGGCGGACCCGTCGGCATGGAGCTGGCCGAGTGGCACTTCGAGCACTCCAGCGACCTGGTGGTCAAGCTGCTCGCCACCTCCAACACCCACGTCCGGCCGGTGCTGCTCGGCCTGGCGACCCAGCTGTCGCTGCTGACGGCGTACACCTTCCTGGGCGACGACCAGGCGGTCCGCCGGTTCTTCGAGCGCTACCGCGGGTTCTGGGAGACGTCGTACCAGGAGCCGTCCGACGACTACCACAGCTCCTTCGACAAGAGCTACGAGCTCACCAAGTCCACGCTGCTGGAGCGGATCGACCGGATCCGCTCGATCACCGGGCAGACCGGCGAGCAGGCGCTGTCCGGGATCGAGCTGACCTGGCTGAGCCACTGCCGGGAGCTGCGCGACCGGGTCCGCGCGGCGGCCGGCCGTGGTGAGCTGCGGTTCACCGACGGGCGGACCGTGGACGACCCGGAGGCACTGGCCGCGGTCCTGCTCAGCTCCTACATCCACATGACCAACAACCGGTTCGGCGTGGCGATCCTCGACGAGATCTACCTGTCCTACCTGATCGAGAAGGCGCTCGACCCGGCCGCCCGGCTGGCCGAACCGGCATGAGCGCGCCGGTGGCCGACGACTGGCTGACCGTGGCCCGTCCGGTGCTGCGCGGCACGGTCGAGGTCGGGCCCGGTCTGCTCAAGGGCACCCAGGTGGTGCACATCGTCGGCGACCGGGAGACCAGCGCGTTCCTGCGGGTCGGGCCGCGCGAGGCCTTCCTGATGCGGCAGCTCGACGGCCGGCGGACTCTGGCCGAGATCGGACTCCTGTACGCCGAACAGTTCGGCAAACGGCTCGCCGCGGCGCACTGGCAGCAGCTGCTCACCATGCTCGCCGGCCACGCGCTGATCGAGCCGGCCGAGCAGGGCCGGCTGTCGGAGATCAGGACCAAGGCCGAGGAGACCCGGCGGGCCAACGGGCGATCGCCGCTGCTGTGGCGTCGCCCGATACCAGGGGCCGCGGAGCTCGCCGTACGGCTGGCCGGTCGGCTGGGCTGGATGCTGCGGCCGCTGGTCGCCGTACCGCTGGCTGGGCTCGGTCTGGCGGTCGCGGCGTACGTACTGGTCGAGTGGGCGCAGCTGTGGTCGGCCATGACGGGCAACCCGTCGCGCTGGACGGCCACGGTCGTGGGGCTGCTGGTGGCCTGGCTGGTGATCGCCGCGCACGAGCTGTTCCACGGCATCGCCTGCGTCCGGTACGGCGGCCGCCCGACCGAGATCGGGGTGATGTGGCGGTTCCCGATGATCGCGCCGTACTGCAAGGTCGACGACGTGGTGACCTTCGACCGGCCGGCCCACCGGGTGGTCACGGCGTTCGCCGGGATCTACGTCAACCTGGTCGCGCTGCTGCCGTTCGCGGCGCTGTGGTGGTGGGGACCGCAGTCGGGCTGGTGGCACGGGCTCGCCGCCGTCCTGCTGCTGTTCGGGGTCGTGTCGGCGCTGGTCAACCTGGTGCCGGTGCTCAAGCTCGACGGCTACCACATGCTCGAGCACGCCACCTCGACGACGAACCTGCAGACGGAGTCCTTCAAGTACGTCGGTGCGGTACTCCGCCGCGGCCGGTCCGCGGCCGGCGAGTACCCGGCGCGTGGGCGGGTCGTCTACCCCCTGTACGCCGCGGTGTCGGTCGCGATCCTGCTGCCGCTCGTGGTCGTCGTACTGCGGACCTGGTACCTGACGCTGAGCGACCTGTGGGGTCCCGCGGCGGCGGTCGCCGTGCTGGTTGGGGAAGCGCTGGTCGCCGGTCTGGTCCTACGCTGGGCGGTACGGCGGCGACGCACAGCGACGGAGGCGACCTGATGGACGTTCTGCAGGCGATCCTGGGGATCCTCTTCGTGCTCGGCCTGAGCAGCGGCGGCTGGATCGTCTGGGGCATCGTCCAGAGCCGC
Organism: Kribbella italica; assembly: GCF_014205135.1. NCBI lineage: Bacteria > Bacillati > Actinomycetota > Actinomycetes > Propionibacteriales > Kribbellaceae > Kribbella > Kribbella italica. The sequence continues at coordinate 5,946,459 of NZ_JACHMY010000001.1, read as the reverse complement.
AAGCAGGCCCGCGAGCTGGAGGCGCTGCGGGAACGCGAGCTGACCAAGCGCGAGCAGCTCCGGATCGAGGCGGAGGAACGGATCCAGGAGCGGGCCGACCGGATCTACCTGGACGCCGTCCAGCGGCACACCGGCGAGCTCCCGCCCTCGGCCGAGGACGGGAACCCGCCAAGGCCCTAGGCCAGCGCGGCCCGGGCCTCGACGAAGGCGGCGACGGCGTTCTCGACGTCCTCGGTGGAGTGGGCGGCCGACAGCTGGGTGCGGATGCGGGCCTTGCCGTGCGGGACGACCGGGTACGAGAAGCCGATCACGTAGATACCGAGCTCGAGCAGCTTGTCGGCCAGGCGGCCGGCCTCGGCGGCGTTGCCGATCATGACCGGCGAGATCGGGTGGTCACCGGGCAGCACGTCGAAGCCCGCCGCGGTCATCTTGGACCGGAACAGCGCGGTGTTGGCGGCGAGCTTGTCGCGCAGGTCGCTGGAGCCGCCGATCAGTTCGAGCGCCTTCAGCGAGGCGGCCGTCACCGACGGGGCCAGCGAGTTCGAGAACAGGTACGGGCGGGAGCGCTGGCGGAGCAGCTCGACGATCTCGGCGCGGCCGGAGACGTAACCGCCGGAGGCGCCGCCGAGGGCCTTGCCGAGCGTGCCGGTGACGACGTCGACACGGTCCTTCACGCCGAACAGCGACGGCGTACCGGCGCCGTCCGCGCCGACGAAGCCGACCGCGTGCGAGTCGTCGACCATCACCAGCGCGTCGTACCGCTCGGCCAGGTCGCAGATCTCGTCCAGTGGGGCGACGTACCCGTCCATCGAGAACACGCCGTCGGTCGCGATCAGCCGGTACCGCGCGTCGGCGGCGTCCTTCAGCTGCGCCTCCAGGTCGCCCATGTCGCGGTTCTTGTAGCGGTAGCGCTTGGCCTTCGAGAGCCGGATCCCGTCGATGATGCTGGCGTGGTTGAGCTCGTCGGAGATGACCGCGTCCTCGGCGCCGAGCAGCGTCTCGAACAGCCCGCCGTTGGCGTCGAAGCAGGAGCTGTAGAGGATCGTGTCGTCGGTACCGAGAAAGTTGCTCAGGGCACCTTCCAGGTCCTTGTGGATCTCCTGGGTGCCGCAGATGAAACGCACCGAGGCCATCCCGAAGCCCCACCGGTCCAGCGCGTCACGCGCCGCGGCGACGACCTCGGGGTGGTCGGCCAGGCCGAGGTAGTTGTTGGCGCAGAAGTTCAGCACTTCCTTGCCGGAAGCAACGGAGATGGCGGCGTTCTGCGGCGAGCTGATCACCCGCTCCGCCTTGTAGAGCCCGGCGTCCCGGATCTCGCCGATGGTGGTCGTCAGGTCGTCGCGCATCCGGCCGAACATCAGTGCTTCTCCTCGTACGTCGGGGTGGTCCAGTCCATGATCACCTTGCCGCACTGACCGTGCCGCGCGGTGTCGAAGGCGAGCTCGAAGTCGGCGTACCCGAACCGGTGGGTGATCACCGGGCCGAGGTCCAGGCCGCGTTCGAGCATCACCGACATCGAGTACCAGGTCTCGAACATCTCCCGGCCGTAGATGCCCTTGATGGTCAGCATGTTGAGCACGACCGTGCCCCAGTCGATCGCGATCTCGTCCGACGGCAGCCCGAGCATCGCGATCTTGCCGCCGTGATTCATGTTCGCCAGCATGTCGCGCAGCGCGACCGGCTGCCCGGACATCTCCATCCCGACGTCGAAGCCCTCGCGCATCCCCAGCTCGCGCTGCGCGTCGGCGATGCTCTCCTCGCCGACGTTGACCGCCCGGGTCACCCCGAGCTTGCGGGCCAGGTCGAGCCGGTAGTCGGACAGGTCGGTGATCACCACGTTCCGGGCGCCGGCGTGCAGCGCGACGGCCGCGGCCATGATCCCGATCGGCCCGGCGCCGGTGATCAGCACGTCCTCGCCGACCACGGGGAACGACAGAGCCGTGTGGACGGCGTTGCCGAACGGGTCGAAGATCGCGGCCACGTCCAGGTCGACCGGGTCACGGTGCACCCACACGTTCAGGGCCGGCAGCGCGACGTACTCGGCGAACGCACCGGGGACATGGACGCCGAGGCCGCGGGTCTTGATGCACAGGTGCCGGCGGCCGGCCCGGCAGTTGCGGCAGCGGCCGCAGACCAGGTGGCCCTCGCCGCTGACCACGTCACCGACCGCGACGTCGCGGACGCCGGCGCCGATCTCGACCACCTCTCCGCAGAACTCGTGCCCGGTGACCATCGGGACCGGCACGTTCTTCCGCGCCCAGGCGTCCCAGTTCTGGATGTGCAGGTCGGTGCCGCACAGTCCGGTCCGCAAGACCTTGATCAGGACCTCGTCGGCCTCGATCGTGGGCTCCGGAACGTCCTGCAGCCAGAGCCCCGGCTCGTTCTTCGCCTTCACCAGCGCCTTCACGCCATCCTCCTCGGTGATCGCCGTCCACATCGTCGTCCTCGGCAACGGTGCGCGTCCATCGACACGTCGTACACAGGCTTTGCAGTCGATCTGCATACTTGTCGTCATGGGTCGGGGGCTGGTCAGAGGGCTGGGCGTGCTGCTGTTGCTGGCCGGGGTCGGGCTGCTCGGCTGGGTCGGCTGGCAGTACGTCGGCACCGGGATCACCTCGAACCGCACGATGGACCAGCTCGAGCAGGACCTGCGCGACCGGTGGCAGGCGCCGCCGGCTCCGGCCGAGAAGCCGGAAACCGGTACGGCGATCACGCTGCTGCGGATCCCGAAGTTCGGGCCGGACTGGGAGAAGCCGGTGGTCGAGGGCGTCGGCAAGGACGAGCTGTCCCGCGGGATCGGGCACTACCCGCAGACCGCGCTGCCCGGCGAGCCGGGCAACTTCGCGATCGCCGGGCACCGGGTCACCCACGGTTCGCCGTTCCGCAAGCTGCTGGAGCTGACCAAGGGCGACCAGGTGATCGTCGAGACCGCGGACGCCGTCTACACCTACGAGCTGGACGGCTCCCCGAAGGACCTGACCGTGAAACCGGCCGACACCTGGGTCCTCGACCCGGTCCCCGGCAAGCCCGGCGCATCGCCCACCAAGCCGATGCTCACCCTCACCACCTGCCAGGACCTCTTCCACTCCCCGGACCGTTCGGTCGCCTTCGCGCACTTGGTGAAAACAGAGCGCAAGTCCTGATTTAGGCTGTGGCCTCATGAGCTCAGATCGCGATGCCCTGCTGGACCAGGTGAAGACCAAGGCCGTCGTGCACGGGAAGGTGACGCTGGCGTCGGGCAAGGAAGCCGACTACTACGTCGACCTGCGCCGGGTCACCCTGGACGCCGAGGCGGCGCCGCTGATCGGGCCGCAACTGCTCGAGCTGACCGCCGACCTGGAGTACGACGCGGTTGGCGGGCTGACGCTGGGCGCCGACCCGGTCGCGCTGGCGATGCTGCACGCGGCCGCGGCGAAGGGGCGCAAGCTCGACGCGTTCGTCGTCCGGAAGGCGGAGAAGGCGCACGGTCTGCAGCGCCGGGTCGAGGGGCCCGAGGTGAAGGGCCGCCGGGTGCTGGCGGTCGAGGACACGTCGACGACCGGCGGCTCGGTGCTGACCGCGGTCGAGGCGCTGCGCGAGGCCGGTGCCGAGGTGGTCGCGGTCGTCGTGATCGTGGACCGCGCGACCGGAGCGCAGCAGAAGGTCGAGGCCGAGGGCCTGGAGTACCGCTGGCTGTTCGGTCTGGACGACCTCGGCCTGAGCTGACGGACACCGGCTGCGAGGTCGCCGGTCCGGACCCGGGCCAGGGTTAGAGTCCGGGGGTACCTCTACCTCGGGAGCAGGGATATGACCGCAGTCATCATCATCGTCGTGGCGCTCGTCGTGATCCTGGCGATCGCGCTGATCGTCTCGTACAACCGCTTCGTCAAGCAGCGGAACCTGATCCAGGAGTCCTGGCGGCAGATCGACGTCGAGCTGCACCGGCGCTACGACCTGATCCCGAACCTGGTCGAGACCGTGCGGGCGTACGCCGCGCACGAGCGGCACGTGTTCGAGGAGGTCGCGCGGCTGCGGACCCAGGCGGTCGGCGCCGAGGGTGCCACGCCGGAGCAGCGGGCCGCGGCCGAGGGCCAGCTGTCCGGTGCGCTGCGGCAGATGATGATCTCGGTCGAGGCCTACCCGCAGCTGCAGTCGAACCAGAACTTCCTCGGCCTGCAGCGCGAGCTGACCGACACCGAGGACCGGATCGCGGCCGGCCGCCGGTTCTACAACGCCAACGTCGGGGACTACAACACCCGGATCGAGGCGTTCCCGTCGAACCTGATCGCGGGCAGCTTCAAGTTCGAGAAGGCCGGCTACTTCGAGGTCAAGGACGAGAGCGTCCGGTCGGTGCCGCAGGTGTCGTTCGGCACGATCGGCTCGGTCGCCGGCGAGCAGGCGCCGCCGCAGATGCCGCAGGGCCAGCAGAACTCGGGCCAGATCCACCCGCAGATGCCGGGTGACCAGCAGGGCGGCTACCAGCAGCTCCCGCCCCAGAACCAGACCCAGGGGCAGCAGTACCCGAGCCAGCCGCCGGCCGGTGGCCCGCCCGCCGGAGCCCCCGGTCCGCAGGACGGCCAGCCGCCCTTCACCGGGTCCTGAGGGAACAGAACCGGGTCCTAGACAAAAATTCAGGCCCGGGGGCGACGGCGTCTAGTCCGTCATCCCCGGGCCTGCCCTCCCCCCGGTACCTGCTTCCAGACTGCCCGGCACGCATACATCCGGCGTACATCGGTGCGTACATCGATCCGGACCGAGGCTTCCCGGACCGAGGCCGGGATGCCACGATGGGGCGCGAGCGGAACAGTTGAGAGGGCAGCCAAGTGGACAGTCTGAGGTACGAGATCCTCGGACCCCTGCGTGTCGTGCAGCTCTCCAACCAGCAGTTACGCGCCAGTAAGCCCCGCCAGCTGCTCGCCACGCTCCTGCTCCACCCGAATCGTTTCGTCTCCACCGACCTGATCGCCGACGCGCTCTGGGAGACCTCCCCGCCACGCTCCGCGACCGCCAACATCCGCACGTACGTGCGCGCACTCAGAGGCGCTCTCCAGGACGCCGGCCTGCCCGCGCCGATCGACACCTCGGCCGCCGGCTACAGCATCGAGGTCGGCGTCGACGAGCTGGACTCCAGCATGTTCGAGTCGCTGTTGGCCGAGGGCGGCCACCTGCGCGACGCCGGTGACACCCGCCAAGCGCTGCAGGTGCTGTCCCGCGCCTACGACCTCTGGCGCGGCCACCCACTGGCCGACCTGGGCATCTCCTCCGCCTGGGAGGGCTCGATCGCCCGTCTGGAAGCGCAGCACCGCGGTCTGGTCGACAGCCTGCTCGACCTGCGTCTCGAGTACGGCGACCCGGGCGGCGCCGCCGTACTGCTCAGCGACCGACTCACCGAGGACCCGTACGACGAACAGCTCTGGCGTCGGCTCATCGACACCCTGGTGGCGGCCGGCCGGACCAGCGAGGCGCGAGCGGCGTACTCGAAGGCGGTCCGCACGCTGGCAGACGAGCTGGGCGTCGAGCCGGGCCAGGAACTCGAGGCGGCCGGTGGTCGCGCCCAGAACGGCCACACCGCGAACTGGCCCGACCCAGGCATCCCAGCAGTCCGTACGCCGAAGCCGGCGTCCACCGAGCCGCCCGGTCCGATGTCGGCGCCGGCTCTGACCGACCCGCAACGGCCGCCGTCCCAGCTGCCACTGGACCTCGCCGACTTCAGCGGCCGCGCCGAGTACCTGGACCAGCTGCGCGACCTGGTCTGCGGACGCGATCCGGTCCGGCCGCCGATCGCGGTGATCTCCGGAGCGCCCGGCACCGGCAAGAGCTCGCTGGCGGTGCGCCTGGGCCATCTGGTCAGGGATTCCTTCCCGGACGGGCAGATCTACCTGGACATGCGCGGCGCCACCGACCCCCGCGATCCGGCCGGTGCGCTGACCGACCTGCTGCTCAGCCTGAACCTGCCGGACTTCGCCGTACCGGCCGACCCGGACCGGCGGTCCGCGATGCTGCGCTCCGAGCTGGCCAGCCGCCGGGTGCTGATCATCCTGGACGACGTGGCCTCGGCCAGCCAGGTCGCTCCGCTGATGCCTGGCACCGGGGCGTCCGCTGTCGTCGTGACCAGCCGGAACCGGCTGATGGACCTGGCTGGTGCCGACCCGATGCCGCTGGATACCTTCGACGACCGGGAGGCCACCGAGCTGCTCCTGCGCGTCGCGGGTGCCGGACGGATCGACCGAGGCTCACCGGCGGCCGAGGAGATCCTGCTGGCCTGCGGGAATCTGCCGCTGGCGATCCGGATCGTGGCGAGCCGTCTGGCCCAGCGGCCCGACCTGAGTGCGAGCGAGCTGGCCCGGCGCCTTCGCGACGAGACGCACCGGTTGGACGAGCTGACCATCGGCGAGCTGGCCGTCCGGACGAGTGCGGACCTCAGCTACGACTCGCTCAGCGCGGAGGAGGCCCGGCTCTACCGGCTGATCGGCCACTTCGCGGTGGGGGAGTTCTCTGCCCGGGTGCTGGAGCCGGTGGCCAGTCCGGCCGTCGTACGGCGGAGTCTGGACCGGCTGATCGAGGTCAACCTGGTGCAGATCAGTTCCATCGACCCCACTGGCAAGGCGCGCTACCGGGTGCACGACCTGCTGCGGTTGCACGCGATCGGGGTCGGCGACGAGACCCAGAAGGCCGACGCGCTGAAGGACCTGGCCACACTGCTCGATGCCCTGCTGGCCAAGGTACGACGGGCTGCGGCGGCTCTGCCGTTCGGCTACTTCGGCAACCTCGACTACGAGGGTCCGTTGCTGTCACCGGACCCGCAGCCGTTCACCGACACGGATGCGATCGCCTGGTTCGACAGTGAGCGCAGCAGCTTCGTACCGGCCATCCGGGCCGCCGCCCAGAACGGCCTGCACGAGCACGCCTGGCGGCTGGCCGCCGCCTGGGGTCCGTACCTCGACATGCGCGCGGGCTTCGACGACTGGAACGAGTCGCACCAGCCCGGTCTCGCCAGCGCGATCGCCTGCGGCGACCGCCGGGGTGCCGCGATCCTGCACCGCAACCTCGGCCAGCTAGCGCTATACCAGGACGACTGGGAGCCGGCCTGGCACCACCTGACCACCTCGGCCGAGTTGTTCGCCGAGGTCGGGGACCGGTTCGGTGACGGCATCGCTGCCGTCGGCGTCGGGACGTGGCTGCGCGAGCGCGGCCGGCCGGACGAGGGGCTGACCCACTACGAGAACGCCGTCCGGGCGTTCGTCGAGGTCGGCGACGCCAACGGCGAGGCGGTGGCCCGCAGCGCGGCCGCGTCGATCTGGCTGGCCCGCGACGACACGGTGACCGCCGGGCGCTACCTGGCCGAGGCGTTCCTGCTCGGCGTACGCCGTGGCGACCGGCACCGGGAGGCCAAGGTCCGACGGCGGATCGCCACCCTGCGGTCTCACCAGGGCCGGCCGGAGCAGGCGGTCCGCCAGCTGCAGGCGTCGCTGGCGATCTTCACCAAGATCGGTGACGACCACTGCGCGGCGTACGCGCGGGCCGATCTCGGGAAGGCGCTGGTCGCGGTCGGTGAGGACGCGGCGGCCCGCAAGATGCTGCTCGACGCGATCGAGATCGGCCACCGGCTCGGCGACCGTAGCGTCGAGGGCGAGGCGGCGTACCAGCTCGGCCGGTTGCACGCGACCACCGGCAACAGCGACTTCGCCCGGCGATACCTGAACCGCGCGGTGCGTGCCTGGCAGCAGATCGGCAACGACGCCCGGGTGGCCGAGGCCCAGCAGGTAGTCAAGAATTTGAATGTACGAATGCTGTATGCGGGTGCTGAAGGCTGAACCTCGCCATGGGGGAGGGGAAGCTGATGGAGCGGCAGATGGCAGAACGGGTCGCGAACCCGAGGGACACCGAGTCCGCACTGGACTGGCAACTGGAGCGCGTCGGCTCCACCGCCTGGCAGGAGTGGACCCTGAAGTTCCAGCGCATGGCCTTCGGCTACGCCAACGACAGCGGTTGGCACGACTCCGCCGACGCGTTGCAGTGGCTCGATCACCACGCCCTCCTCCGCGAGGGCGCGGCGCCACGGGGGGCGCTGGTCTGGTACCAGGCGGTGGACCGAATCCGAGTGGCCTGCTCACTCGGCTCCGGCCAGGTGATCGGGCCACTACCGTACGGCGAGGTCGCCGTAGCCGCCCTGATCAGCCTGAGCACGGACTACGTCTGGTCCGACCCGCACTTCCCCTTCGCCCATTGAGCACAGTGCCCCGCTAGGGGAAGTCACTCGTTGTTGATCTTCTCCATCACCGCGGTGCGCTCGGCTTCGGTGTCGTAGCGGTCGTCGTGGCCGGCGCCGTTGTCGTGGGCCTTCGCGCGGCGTTTGGCCAGGACGTACTCGACGACCATCGGGATGATCGAGATGAGGACCAGCAGGATCAGGGCCGACTCGAGGTTCTCGTGGATGAACTTGATCCGGCCGAGTGCGTGGCCGAGCAGGGTGACGCCGGTGCCCCACAGGACGGCGCCGATGCCGGTCCAGAAGAAGAACTTGCGGGGATCCATCCGGCCGGCGCCGGCGGTGACGGTGATGAAGGTGCGCACGATCGGCACGAACCGGGCCAGCACCAGTGCGCGCGGGCCGTACTTGTCGAAGAACGCGTGGGTGTCCTCGATGTACTTGGGCTTGAGGAACTTCGCGTTCGGGTTCTTGAACAGCGTCGTCCCGAGCGCCCGGCCGATGTAGTAGCCGGACACGTTGCCCAGGAAGGCGGCGATGGTGAGCACCACGCAGGCCAGCCAGAGCGGGACGTCGATCGTGCCGAGGGCGACGAACAGGCCGACCGCGAACAGCAGCGAGTCACCGGGCAGGATCGGGAACAGCAGTCCGCACTCGATGAAGATCACCGCGGCGGTGCCCCACAGAGCCCAGTCGCCCAGCCAGTTCAGCAGGAACTCCGGGTCCATCCAGTTCGGCATCAGCATCGCCATCTGTATCAGCACGCCGACAGGGTAGCGTCCCCACCTGTGCATTCAGCGAATCGTGACAGTGCTGCTGACCTGGTCGGAGCCGATCAGGTCGGTACGGCGGAGGTCGGGGTCGGCCCCTGGCCGGGCGACGTACCGGCTGATCCGAGGCTCGATCCGGAGCTGCTCGCCGAGGGCGACCGCCGCAACGTGGTGGACAAGTACCGGTACTGGCGGCTGGAGGCGATCGTCGAGGACCTGGACGCCCGGCGGCACCCGTTCCACGTCGCGATCGAGAACTGGCAGCACGACCTGAACATCGGCTCGGTCGTCCGGACCGCGAACGCGTTCCTGGCCCGCGAGGTGCACATCGTCGGCCACCGGAAGTGGAACCGCCGCGGCGCGATGGTGACGGACCGCTACCAGCATGTCCGTCACCACCCCCAGTTGGCCGACCTCGCGGCGTACGCCGAGGAGCAGGGCGTCCCGGTGATCGGCATCGACAACCTGCCCGGGTCGCTGCCGCTGGAGACCTACCAGCTCCCCGAGGCCTGCATTCTGCTGTTCGGCCAGGAGGGCCCCGGCCTGACCGAGGCCGCCCACGAGATCTGCACCGACGTCCTGAACATCGCCCAGTACGGCTCGACGCGCTCGATCAACGCCAGCGCGGCGGCGGCGATCGCCATGCACGCCTGGATCCGCCGCCACACCTTCCAGCAGGAGCCGTGAGGGCTCCCGTGCCGCGGGCGATCCTGAAACCCGAGACACAGCTGTGTTTTCTGTGATGCGCCCGTAACTCTCCGGCCTGCTGCGCCGTTGTGAGATGCGGAAGTCAGTCCCAACTCGGGAGGGGACGGCTCGCCGCTGTGGCGTGCCGTACCGGGTGAGCGACGACGTGGGGGAGACACGGTGAGTTCTGGCCTGTATGCGCATCGACCGGAAGAGCTGCAGGAGATCGCGGTGGTGCCGCCGGCGGCGGTGCGGGAGACGGCACAGATCTGGCGGGAGCTGATCCACGAGCTGGCGACCGTGCGCGCGCTGACGGCGGCCGCGCTCGACGCCTCCGACGAGGCGTCCCGGCGCGCGATGCTGATGCTGATCGAGGCCGAGACCGACGAGGCGGCAGCGCTGGCGCGGCACCTGCAGGCCAACGATCAGGTGGCCTGATCGCAGCCGCCATGTCGGCGGAGTACGGTCGTCGGATGTGGACCGACCATGCGATCTGGTGGCACGTGTATCCGCTCGGCTTCACCGGCGCCGAGCGGGCTCTGGCTGACCTGACCGACGAACCGCACCACCGGTTCGGCCGGCTGGAGGACTGGCTCGACCACGCGATCGAGCTGGGCTGCTCCGGCCTGCTGCTCGGCCCGGTGTTCGCGTCCGAGACGCACGGCTACGACACGATCGACCACTTCCGGATCGACCCGCGGCTCGGCACCGACGAGGACTTCGACCAGCTCGTCGCTGCGGCGCACGCGCGGGGTCTACGGGTGGCGCTGGACGGTGTCTTCAACCACGTCGCGCGGTCGTTCGCCGGTCCGCACGAGTGGTTCCGCCGGACCGACGAGGGGCTCGCGTCCTTCGAGGGGCACGAGCATTTGGTTGCCCTCGACCACGATCTGCCCGCCGTCCGCCAGTACGTCGTCGACGTGATGACGCACTGGATGGCGCGCGGCGTCGACGCCTGGCGGCTGGACGCGGCGTACGCCGTACCGGCCTCGTTCTGGCGGGACGTGCTGGCCGAGGTCCGCGCGCGGTACCCGGAGGCGTGGTTCTTCGGTGAGCTGATCCACGGCGACTACGCGGCGTACGCGCAGGAGAGCACGCTCGACTCGATCACGCAGTACGAACTGTGGAAGGCGATCTGGAGCTCGCTGAACGACGGCAACTTCTACGAGCTCGCCCACGCCGTGGAGCGCCACGACCAGTTGCTGGACACGTTCGTCCCGCAGACCTTCGTCGGCAACCACGACGTCACCCGGATCGCCAGCCAGCTCAGCGACGAGCGCCACGTCGGGCACGCCGTCGCGATCCTCTTCACGATCGCGGGCGTTCCAAGCGTGTACGCCGGGGACGAGTTCGGCTGGCAGGGCGTCAAGGAAGATCGCGAAGGCGGCGACGACGCGATCCGTCAGCAGTTCCCGGACAAGCCCGGCAAGCCCGATCCGCTCTACCAGGAACTGATCGGCGTACGGCGGCGCAACCCCTGGCTGGTCAGGGCGCGGACGACCGTCGAGCACCTCAGCAACGAAGCCGTCGCACTCAAGTCATCAGCCGAAGGCCAGAGCCTCACCCTGCTGCTCAACGTGAGCGACGAGCCCTACCACTTCCCCTTGGAAGTGCCACCGCACAGCTGGAAACTAACGACCTAGGATCGCGCCGAACGCCTGCCGCAGCGTCTCGGTCGGGTCCTCCGGCAGCTCACTGGACCGGAAGGCGATGTGCGCGTCCGGCCGAACAACCAGGCACCCGTTGTCCGGGATCTCCCGCAGCCGCGCCCAGTCGCCGTACAGATCCTCGAGCTCCCGTCCAGGCCCGACCACCGCGGCCTCGATCGGCAGACCGAGCGATTCCGAGACCGCCTGCGCGGCCTTCACCCACGACTCACCGCCGATCCCGGTCAGCACCGTGAAGCGCCCCTTGCCGACCACGTCGAGCGTCGAGACCGTCTCGGAGCCGCGAGTCAGCCAGCAGTGCGGGATCCGCGCGCCCGGCCAGGTGGTCGGGTGGTAGTACAGCTCGGCATCCCGCTCGTACGCCGGTTCGGCCGTCCCGTCCGGCACGACGGCCGACGACGCGTAGCGCTGGCCGAGCTCGACCCCGTGCGCGTTGAACTCGTAGTCCTTCAGCTCGATCGCCTCCCGCAGTTCGTTGCGCTGGGCAACGCCCTCGGGAGTGTCGTCCTTGCGGGACTCGATCGTCCGCCCGGCTGGCGCGTCCGGTGTCATCCCGAGCGCGCGGAAGATCTGCCCGAACTGCGTGCGGCTCTTGTTCGCCCGCTCGACGATCTGCCGCGCGATCGGCACCCGCTCCTCGTCGTACGACGCCAGCAGCGACGGCGCCGCCTGGCCCTTCAGCACCAGCGACAGCTTCCAGGCCAGGTTGTACGCGTCCTGGATCGACGTGTTCGAACCCAGCCCGTTGCTCGGCGGGTGCCGGTGGATCGCGTCGCCCATGCAGAACACCCGGCCGACCGACGCCTGCTCGGCGTACATGTGGTTGACGCTCCAGACCGACGTGCCCTTGAGCTTCACGTCGATCGTGTCGTCACCCACCAGGTTGTGCACGATCTCGGTCGCCATCGCCTCGTCGACCACCGGCGGCGGCTGGTTGATGTCGTAGCCCCAGACGATCAGCCACTCGTTCCACGGGCGGACCATCCGGATCAGCCCGGCGCCGATGCCGCCGATCTGCGCACCCGGCTGCAGCACCCAGTACAGGACGCTCGGCCGGTGCGCGACGTACTTCGACAGGTCGGCCTCGAAGACGATGTTCATCGAGCCCTCGACGTCCATCTGACCGGCCATCGGCAGCCCGATGTCCTGCGCGACCTTGCTCCGGCCGCCGTCCGCGCCGATCAGGTACTTGGCCCGGATGTCGTACTCCGACCCGCTGAGCCGGTCCCGCACGTGCGCGGTGACGCCGTCCGCGTCCTGCTCCAGCGACAGGTACTCCGTGTCGAACCGGACGCGTGCGCCGCGGCTGGCCGCCGTACTGACCAGGATCGGCTCGAACAACGTCTGCGGGAGATCGCACGGCAGCGTCGGCGACGCCTCGGTGTAGTCGGCCAGGCGGCGCGGGTGCGTTCCCCAGGTGCGGATCCGGCCGATCTCCTCGCCGGCGAGGCTGGTGCAGAAGGCGGTCTGGCCCATCAGCGCATGCTCGGTGCCTTTGTCGGTGATCTGGTCCTCGATGCCCATGTCCCGCATCAACTCGACCGTGCGCTGGTTGGTGATGTGCGCCCGCGGGGTGTTCGCGGTCCAGCGGTAGCGGGTCAGGACGACGTTGTCGACGCCGTACGACGACAGGAACAGCGACGCGGCACCACCGGCCGGGCCGGTGCCGACGATCAGGACGTCGGTCTCGAAGGAATCGGTCACAGCGTCTCCTCGGTGGTGGCCAGAACGAGGTCGTAGTGCACCGCGGCCCAGGCCTGATAGACCACGCGGCCGTCCGGCGCCGTCCCGGCCGGGTGCTCGGTGAACTCGGCGATCAGCGAGTCCTTCACGCCGAACACGGCGTCGTCGACGAGGTGCTCGTCACCGGCCGCGAACACGTGCGTGATCAGGCGCGCGAAGCCGGGCGCGGTGACCATGAAGTGGATGTGCGCCGGCCGCATCGGACCACGGCCGCCCGCGCGGAGCAGCTCGCCGACCGGGCCGTCGTCCGGGATCGGGTAGGCGACCGGGCGGACCGACCAGAACGAGAAGTTGCCCTCGGCATCGGTCGTGAAGTGGCCGCGGTTCTGGGGCGAGTCGAGGTCCTTCTGGACGTCGTAGAAGCCGTCCTCGTCGGCCTGCCAGGTCTCCAGCAGCGCGCCGCCGATCGGCTGACCCTTGGTGTCCAGGACGCGGCCGCTCACCAGGCACGGCGTACCGGGGGCGCCGTTGGCGATGTCGTCGCCGAGCGCGTACGCCGGGGAGCCCTCGACGAAGAACGGGCCGAAGACGGTCGCCGCGGTCGCCTCGGCCGGGAGCTTCGCATCCAGGCCGACCGTCAGCATCGACAGCCCGAGGACGTCGGCCAGCAGCACGAACTCCTGCCGGGTCGCGGTCGAGATCTGCCCGGTCCGGGTCAGGAAGTCGATCCCGCGGAAGTACTCCTCCTCGGTCAGGTCGACCTCGCGCGCGAACGCGTGCAGGTGCCGGACCAGCGCACCCATCACGTCCTTGGTCCGCGCGTCCGGACTGCCGTCGAAACTCGCCACCACCTCGTCGGTCAGGTTGTCGCTCATGCCTTCGCTCCTCATGCCTCGATCACCATCGCCAGTCCCTGGCCGACGCCGATGCACAGCGTCGCCAGACCGTAGCCACCGCCGCGCCGGTGCAACTCGTGCGCGAGGGTGGTGAGAATCCGTGTGCCGGAGCTGCCCAGCGGGTGACCGAGCGCGATCGCTCCGCCGTTCACGTTGACCTTCGCGCGGTCCAGCTCGGGCCACTCGCCCAGGCAGGCCAGGCTCTGCGCGGCGTACGCCTCGTTCAGCTCGACCAGCTTCAGGTCGTCCCAGCCGATGCCGGCCTTCGCGAGCGCCTTGCGGGACGCCTCGACCGGGCCGATGCCGAAGTACTGCGGCTCGACGCCGTGCACTCCACGGCTGACGATCCGGGCCAGCGGGTTGATGCCGAGGCGCTGCGCGGTCTGCTCGTCACCGATCAGTACGGCGGACGCGCCGTCGTTCAGGGTCGAGGCGTTGCCTGCGGTGACCGTGCCGCCGTCGCGGAAGGCCGGTTGGAGCTTGGCCATCACCTCGGGGGTGCCGCCCTCGCGGATCGATTCGTCGCGGGTCAGCTTGTTGGCTGTTCTGGGCAGGATCGGGGCGAGCTGCTCCCAGGGCACGATCTCGCTGTCGAACGTCCCGGCCGCCCAGGCCTTCGCGGCCTTCTCGTGCGACTCCAGGGCGAACAGGTCCTGCGCCTCGCGGGTGACGCCGTACTTCTCGGCGAGCTGCTCGGTCGCCTCGCCGAGGGAGACGGTCCACTCCTTCGGCATGCGTGGGTTGATCAGCCGCCAGCCGAGCGAGGTCGACTCCGCGGTCATGTTCCCGTGTGGGAAGGCCCTGTCGGGCTTCGGCAGCACCCAGGGCGCGCGGCTCATCGACTCGACGCCGCCGGCGACGACCAGTCCCGCGTCGCCGGTCTCGATTGCTCGTGCTGCTTGGATCGCTGCTTCGAGGCCTGATCCGCAGAGACGGTTGACCGTCGTACCGGGGACGCTCGGGGGGAAGCCCGCCAGCAGTGCGGCCATCCGTGCGACGTCCCGGTTCTCCTCCCCGGCGCCGTTGGCGTTCCCGAGGAACACGTCGTCGATCTCGGCTGGGTCGAGACCGGGATGGCGGACCAGTAGTTCGCGCAAGGTGACGGCGGCGAGATCGTCAGGGCGCCCGCCGGACAGCGCACCGCCCAGTTTGCCGACCGGGGTGCGGACCGCGTCGTACAAGGAGGCGGACTTCATGGGGTGCTCCCTTCCGCGGGTCGTTCACCGGCCCAGGCGCGGGTGAGCAGTGCGGTCAGGGCGGGCTCGTCGATCAGCGTCGGGTTGCTCTCCGCGAAGGTGTGGATGGCTTCCTTCAGCTGGTCCTCGGTCAGCCCCAGGGCGTGCAGGCTGGTCGGGACGCCGGCCGTGGTGAACAGGTCGTACAAGCCGGTCGCCAGATCGTCGGTCTGCAGTGCGGCTTCCAAGCGGGCTCTCGCCCGGGGAACGGCCTTCAAGGCCGTGGCGTGGGGAAGGACTGCCGCGTGCGTCTCGGCGTGGGGGAGGCCGTAGGTGCCGCCGAGCAGGTGGCAGAGCTTGTGGTGCAGGCCGGTCCCGGCCGAGGCCAGTGCCGATCCGGCCAGGCTTGCGCCGTACAGAAGGTTGCCTCGGGCATCCAAATCGTGCAGGTCCTCGATGACGGCGAGCAGCCCGTCGCGCAGGGCCCGTGCGCCTTCGACCGCGGTGACCTCGGTGATCGGATCGGCCTTGACCGTCCAGGTGGCCTCGACGCAGTGGGCCAGCGCGTTCGCGACGCTGGCCGCGGTGACGGCGAGCGGCAGGCCGCGGCTGAGCACGGGATCGTAGACGACGGTCCGGGGGAGTACGGCGAGATCGGTGCCGGTGGTCTTGCTGCCGTCGGCGGTCTGGCCCCAGACCGGCGTCATCTCCGACCCGGCGTACGTGGTCGGTACGGCGACGATCGGCAGTCCGCTGGTGAGCGCGATCGCCTTCGCCAGCCCGATCGCGGACCCACCGCCGATCGCCACGATCCCGTCCGCCTTGATCTCCTCGGCTTTCGACCGCGCCGCCTCGGCCCGCTCGATCGGCACGTGCTGCCGCACCTCGTCGATCCGCCCCGCGAACCGATCCCCGAGGCCCAGCTGGACAACATCCGCCGAGTCCCGAGCAGACCCCGTAGCAATTATCAGCGCTCTCGAGATCTCAAGTAGTTCCACCTCGACGGCAACTTGGTCCAACGTCCCAGCCCCGAAGACCACCCGGCTCGAAAACCCCGTGTGCACAAAGGATTCAGGCATCGATCGGCTCCCGGTCGCGCAGCTTCCGCAGTACGGTCAGCTCGTGCTCGGTCGGCGCCGGCACCTCTTCGATGCTGTCGGCAACCTTCAGCGTCCACCCCGTCGCCGCGACCGCCTGCTCGACCGTCACCCCAGGATGCAACCGCGTCATCGTCAGCTCGTGCGTCACCGGATCCGGCTCCAGTACGCCATGATCGGTGATCACGAGCGTCGGCCCCGCGCCGGGCGCCTCACGTTCCTGCCCGGTCGGCCCGTAACCGACCGAGGAGACGAAGTCGACGGTCTCCACGAACGTCCGCGGCGACTGCTTCACGATCACGATCACCCGCCGCGCGGCCGCCGCGATCTCCGGCGCGCCGCCCGCTCCGGGCAGCCGCACCTTCGGGTGCGCGTGGTCGCCGATCACCGTGGTGTTGATATTGCCGAACCGGTCGAGCTGAGCGGCGCCGAGGAACCCGACGTCGATCCGTCCGGCGCCGACCCAGAAGTTGAACATCTCCGGCACCGACACCACCGCGGTCGCGGTCGCGGCCAGGTCGTCGTCGCCGATCGACAGCGGCAGCCGCCGCGGCTTCGCGTCGATCGCTCCCGATTCGTAGACCAGCCGGCAGTTCGGCGCGTGCGTGTGGCGCGCGAGATTGGCCGCGAGGTTCGGCGGCCCGACCCCGACCAGGCAGACGTCGCCGTCGTACAGCTCGCGCGCGGCCGCGACGTTCATCATCTCGGCGCTGTCCCACTCAGACATCGGCGCTCTCCTTCAGGTCGTTCTCCGCGGCCCAGGCCAGGAAGGACTCCCGGTCCCGCGCGATCGCGTCCCAGCGCTGGTAGAAGTCGTTGTCGCGTACCGAGTAGCCGGCGGCGTACGACGGCCAGGCGCCGTTCGGCACGACGCAGACCGCGGCGAGCACCCAGCTCGGCAGGATCACCGCGCCGGTCCGCTCGGGGAACTCGTCGACGACCTCCTCGACGGTGACGATCGCCCGGTCCGCCGCCAGCACGGCCTCGCGCTGGACGCCGGTGATGCCCCAGAGCATCACGTTGCCGTCGCGGTCGGCGAGCTGCGCGTGGATCACGGTGACGTCGGGGTTGACCGCCTTCACCGCGGCCAGTTCCTCGCCGGTGAACGGGCAGGTGACCCTGGAGATGATGTCGCGCTGCTGCTCGAGATCGGTGCCGCGGTAGCCCCGCAGTACGGCGAACGGCAGCCGCGCGGCGCCGGCCGAGTACGCGTTCGCGAGCCCGGCGTGGCTGTGCTCGTGCACCGCGAGCGGGTGCGGCCAGGCGTTCTCGACGGCGTCGCGCAGCCGGTGGAGTGAGCCGACGCCCGGGTTGCCGCCGTACGAGAAGACGAGCTTGTCGGCGACGCCGAGCCCGATCAGCTGGTCGTAGACGAGGTCCGGCGTCATCCGGACCAGGGTCAGATGGCGACGGCCCTGACGGGCGATCTCGTGCGCGGCGGCGAACGGGATCAGGTGCGTGAAGCCCTCGAGCGCGACGGTGTCCCCGTCGTGCACGTGCTCGGCGACGGCGTCGGTGAGAGGAACTGGACTCGGCATCGAAGCTCCGCTAGGATTTCGCTCAGCGAAAAGTTCTTCTTTCAACGAAAAGGCTAGCCGATGTCCGGTGACGCGTCCACAGGCACGTTCCTGCAGGGGCTCGAGCGTGGGCTGGCGGTGATCCGTGCGTTCTCGGCGGACACGCCGTCGCTGACGCTCAGCGAGGTCGCCCGCGACGTCGGCATCACGCCCGCGACCGCCCGGCGGATCCTGCTGACGCTGGAGCAGCTCGGGTACGTGCGCAGCGACGGACGGCGCTTCGCGCTGACGCCGCGCGTGCTGGCGCTGGGCTGGGCGTACCTGTCGTCGCTGGACCTGGGCGACATCGCCGGGCCCTTCATGGAGGAGCTGAGCGCGCAGACCCGCGAATCCTGCTCGATCGCGACACTGGACCTGCCCGACATCGTGTACGTCGCCCGCGTGCCGACGCGGCGGATCATGACGGTCGCACTGGGCGTCGGAGCCCGGCTGCCGGCGTACGCGACGTCGATGGGCCGGGTGCTGCTCGCCGGGCTTCCCGAGAACGAGCTGACGGCGTACGTGGAGTCGGTGGAGACCGAGCAGCACACCGAGCACACCCTGACCTCACCGAGCGAACTGCGCGACGCGGTGCGCCGGGCCGGTGAGGAGGGCTACGCCCTGGTCGACCAGGAGCTGGAGCTGGGCCTGCGATCGATCGCCGTCCCGATCCTGGACTCCCGCGGCCGAGCAGCTGCCGCCCTGAACGTCTCGGCCCACGCGTCCCGCAGCACCAAGTCAGCCCTCAAGACGGAGACCCTCAAACCCTTGCGGGCCTGCGCAGAACAAATCGGCACCGCCCTACGCCAACGAGGCCGCATCTGAGCGCCCCGCTTCCGGGCGCGAACCAGGAAGCGAGGGGCGTCAGCCCGAGCACCTGCCGCCGACCGCTTCGCAACAGCTGTGCCGACCACAACACCCGGTCCTCGCGCCACTGCCGCCGACTACCTACCACAGGTGCGCCGACAGCCACGCCCAGTCCCCGCCCGGCGCCACCTGCCGCCGGCTACTTCGCGATAGCTGCGCCGACCGCCACATCCGGCCCCCGCGCCACCTGTCGCCGACTACCTCGCCACAGCTGCGCCGACCACCACGCCCCCGCCCCGCCCCGGCCACCTGCCGCCGACTACCTCGCCACAACTGCGCCGGTTACCCCGCAACATCTGTTCCGGCCGCCGCGGCATCAGCCATAGGGGACGTCTCCGGCCGCATGGACGCCGGGCGCCGCCGCCCGGCGACCCGACGGTCGGCCACCTCGTCAACTTCTGTTTTCCGGCCGCCGCGGCATCAGCCGCAGGGGACGTTTCCGGCCGCATGGTCGCCGAGCGCCCGCCGCCCGGCGACCCGCCGGGCGGCTACCTCGTCAACAACTGTTTCCGGCCGCACGCGTGCCGGGCTGTAGCTCGGGCGGTCAGTCTGTCTGGGTGACCTTGCGGAGGCCTCGGGGGGCGTCGGGGTCGAGGCCGAGTTTGCGGGCTAGGGCTTCGATGGCTCGTTGGGCGGGGATCACCAGCGCCAGTGGGGCGAGGGTTTCGGGGAGATCCGGGCCGGCCAGGTTCACGTCGCAGAGGGAGGCGAACTTGGCGTCGCCGCCGATGCCGAGGATCTTGCTGCCCTTCTCGCGGACGATCGAGGCGAGCTCGGTCATGCCGGGCAGCGCCGGGCCGTCGGCGGCGGCGACCAGGATGGTGACGAGGTCGGCGTCGACGACCGCGATGGGGCCGTGCTTGAGGTCGGCGTACGAAAGGCCCCGGACCGGCTGCAGGCAGGTCTCCTCGAGCTTGAGGGCGACCTCAAGGGTGGTGCCGAAGGTCAAGCCTCGACCACTGGAGAGGACGTCATGAGCACCGGCGAGCAGGTCAGCAGCGGCCTCAACCGAGCCTTCGAGCATCTTCGCCGCAGCGTCGGGGACGCGAGCGATATCGGCGTCCAGCGTCCCCGGCTTCTGCGCCAGCGCGTCGACAGCGACCGTGATCGCTGCGAGCTGCGTCGTGTACGTCTTCGTCGCCGGCACCGCCAGCTCCTGGCCGGCCTGCGTGATCAGCGCGACATCGGCGGTCGACGCCAGCGGGCTGTCCGCATCGTTGGTGATCCCAACGATCGCGGCCCCGTTCCGCTTGGCCCACTCCGCGGTGTCGACGATCTCCTGCGTGGCGCCGGACTGGCTGACCGCGACGACCAGCGAGTTCGACAGGTCGAGGTTCGCGCCGTACAGCGTCGCCACGGACGGCGCCGCGAGCGAGGCCTGCCGGCCGGCGTGGATCTCGGTCAGGTAGCGGCCGTAGACCCCGGCGTTGTCGGACGAGCCCCGGGCGAGAAAGATCACGTTCCGGCGCCCGGCCGCGAGCCGGGTGACATCGTGCCGGCTGGGCAGCACGTGCTCGAACGTCGCGGCCAAGGCGGCCGGCTGCTCGGCGATCTCGCGTGCCATCTGGGTGGCAGGGGCGGGGACAGACACCACTGGGATCACTGGTCCTATCTGGTCTTAACAGGTATGCTGCGCACGATAGCAGTGAGCGGTCGTCCGGGGCACCCCCGCGGGCAACGCCGATGGTCTGGAGGATCGAGTTTCGATGGTGGCTACCAAGCGGGCCCAGGTCCGGTCGGTGCTGGAACGGCTGATCGACGTCGAGCTGCACCCCGGCGACCCGATCCCGTCCGAGCGCGCCCTGGTGGACAAGCTGAACGTTTCCCGGGTGACCGTCCGGCAGGCGATCAGCGATCTGGTCGAGTCCGGCGCGCTGGAACGCGTGCACGGCAAGGGGACCTTCGTCACCGGGCCGCAGGTCGACTCCCAGCTGCACCTGACCTCGTTCTCCCGCGAGATGCGGGCCCGGGGGCTGGAGCCCGGCACGGTGGTGCTGTCGGCCACCGAGATCGAGGCCTCCGACGAGACGGCCAAGGGGCTGCGGGTCGCGAAGGGCACGAAGGTGATCCGGGTCGAGCGGTTGCGCACGGCCGACGCCTCCCCGATGGCCTACGAGGTCGGGTACTACCCGTCCGCGCTCTTCCCCGGCCTGCTCGGCCGCGAGCTCGGCACCCTGTACGACGTCTTCGCCAGCGAGTACGACGTCGTCGTCACCTCGGGTGAGCAGACCGTCCGGGCGGACAACGCCGACGGTCATGTCGCCCGGGTGCTCGGCGTGGCCCGGCGGGCACCCCTGCTGGTCCTCGAGCGCACGACCTTCGCCGGCCGCAAGGTCGTCGAGCTGTCCTGGTCGGCCTACCGCGCCGACCGCTACCGGTTGCACATGGCCCTCACCCCGCGTGGCCCGCGGACCGGTTCCTCCACCTGATCCAACTGGACCTGTCCTGTTGGGTCACTGGTCTGTTCCCTGCTGTTCGCTCCCCGGTCACCCGGCCGGCTCAGCAGGTGGCCCGCCGAGTACGACGAGGTGCCCGGCCGCAATACTGGAGCTACAACCCACATGAACTTTGCTGTGAGGAGTACCGCGAGACATGCCTATTGCCACCCCTGAGGTCTACGCCGAGATGCTGGACAAGGCCAAGCAGAACCGCTTCGCCTACCCGGCCATCAACGTCAGCTCGTCGCAGACGCTGACCGCCGCGATCCGCGGCTTCGCCGAGGCGGGCTCGGACGGCATCGTCCAGGTCTCCACCGGCGGTGCGGAGTACCTGTCCGGCTCGACGATCAAGGACATGGTCACCGGCTCGGTCGCGCTGGCCGCCTACGCGCACGAGGTCGCGAAGAACTACGGCGTCAACATCGCGCTGCACACCGACCACTGCCCGAAGGACAAGCTGGACGGCTTCGTCCGGCCGCTGCTGGAGATCTCCGCCGAGCGCGTCGCCCGCGGCGAGAACCCGCTGTTCCAGTCGCACATGTGGGACGGCTCGGCCGTTCCGCTGGACGAGAACCTCGAGATCGCCAAGGACCTGCTGGCCCGCGCGCACGCGGCCAGGATCGTGCTGGAGATCGAGGTGGGCGTCGTCGGCGGTGAGGAGGACGGCGTCGCGAACGAGATCAACGACAAGCTGTACACGACCGTCGAGGACGGCCTGGCCACGGTCGAGGCGCTCGGCACCGGCGAGAACGGCCGCTACCTGACCGCGCTCACCTTCGGCAACGTGCACGGCGTCTACAAGCCGGGTTCGGTCAAGCTGCGTCCGGAGATCCTGAAGGAGATCCAGGACGCGGTCGGCGCGAAGGTCGGCAAGGAGAGCCCGTTCGACCTGGTCTTCCACGGCGGCTCCGGCTCGACCCTGGAGGAGATCCGGGCCGCGGTCGACAACGGCGTGATCAAGATGAACGTCGACACCGACACGCAGTACGCGTTCACCCGCCCGGCCGCCGCGCACATGTTCAGCAACTACGACGGCGTGCTGAAGATCGACGGCGAGGTCGGCAACAAGAAGGCCTACGACCCCCGCGCCTGGGGCAAGGCCGCCGAGGCCGGCATGGCCCAGCGCGTCGCCGAGGCCTGCGAGAACCTCCGTTCGACGGGCACCTCGCTCAACGCCTGAGCAAGAGCACAGAAAAGTAAGTTCTGACGGACCCGCTGCCTTGGGCAGCGGGTCCGTTGCTGTTCAGCGGACCACGAGGCCTCCCCAGTCGGGGGCGTAGAACGGGGTGATCGACTGGCAGTCGGTGATCGGCTCGTCGGTGGAGCTGAAGCCCCAGAGCCAGCCGAGGCGGTCGGTGCGGCCGTCCTTCAGGGAGAACGAGACGGGCTTGCCGACCAGTGCTGGGTCGGCGGACTTGGTGACGACGCCCGTGGCGACGCCGACCGGAACGCCGACGGCCAGGCAGGTGATGCGGCCCTGGAAGTCGGCGACCACTCGGCCGTCGGGCTTGTGGTGCGTGACGTGGAAACTGCCCTTTACCTGCAGCGCGTTGTCACCGAGGGCGATCCGAGCGGCGACGGTGAAGCGCAGCGGATCGCCGGAGAACTCGGGTGTCTTGCTGGTGCCGCCGAGAACCGCGAGCACGTTCGTCCCGGTGGCGCCCGACTTCAGTTCGACCCGCTCGGACGAAGGAGAGGAGCCGGCGGAGGATGACGACTGCTGGCCCGCGTCACCGCGGACGCTGAAGTTGCCCCAGGTGACGGGGAAGTGCGGAGCGGTGCCCTGGACGCGGCTGACCGGGGCGCCGAAGAATCCCCAGACCCAGCCGATCCGGTCGCCCTTGCGGCCGCCGTCGTACACCGTGAGCGCGATCTCCTTGCCGACGAACTCCAGCGGTACGCCGGGGTGCTCGGCGCGATCGATCGTGCCGGTGACGATGCCGACCTCGTCGACGGCGTACAGGCTGGAGACCTTGCCGCTGAAGTCGGCGACCAGGCTGCCGTCCGGATTGCGGTGGACGACGTGGAAGGTGCCGATCGGGTTGAGCGGATCGTCGCCGCGGGCATCGACCTCGAAGCTCACCGGATCACCGGCGAAGTCCGGCCCCCACTCCTCGCCGAGAACTCCACCGGCCTTGCCCTTCACCTGCATCGCCCCATCACGCTTCGTCGGGGAGGGAGAAAGGCGGAGGCCCGCGGCCGCCGGATCGCCGAGCGCCGGCCGCGTCGCAGACGCTGCCACCCCGCCAAAGGCGGGCTGTGCCGCGGATACCGCCACTCCGGCGAGGGCGGGCTGGGTCGCTGATGCCGCTGTTCCGGTCAGGACTGCGAGCGCGGTTGCGGTGGCCAGGCTGGTGGTGGTGCGGAGGACTCTTCGTCGGGCGGACGGCACTGGTTCGGCTCCTTTGGTTCGGCTTGTTCGACCACCGTCGTCGGTTCGGGCGCGGGACAGATCCCTCCAGGGAGTGAATCGGCTAGCTCGGACGGGGGATTCGGCCCGGAGGCCGTGGGCGTCGGCGGCGATCGGGGTCGAAGGTTCTGACCGTCGTGGAGCGCAGCGCGCGGGCGAACGTCGTACGGACTTCTTCGACGACGGCGGGTGGGTCGTCGAGATCCGACCAGGAGATCCAGCAGTAGCCGGCGGGGGAAGGGTCGGCGGGAAGGCCGGGGCGGGGGACGCCGAAGGCTCGGTCGGCGGCTTCGGCGAGGTAGGCGGCGAGGGCCGGAGTGGTTTCGTCGGGAGCGTTCGACCAGTACGGACGGTGCGGCTCGAACTCGACGACGGTGCGTTCGGCCGGGAACCACAACGAGCACCCGACCTGGTCTGCGTCGACACCTGGTGGGGGAGAGGAGGACGGCGTGGGCAGTCCGGCGTCGGCCAGGATCACGCGCAGCCGGGACTCGGCGACCGACGCCGACTCGTGCGTGGCACGAGCGACGACGCACCGGGCCTGCTCGATCCCGTCGATCAGGTGATCGGTCGCCTTCCGGAGCGTCGTGGCGGTGGTGAGACCTGAGTACAGGCTGGCGTCGGCAACAGCTTGGGCGGGAGCGGTCGGACAGGTCGCGGCGACCTCGGCGACCGTGCGTGGAGGCGACGTCACGCGCAGCCCGTTCCACACGACGACGCCAGGACCCAACGGGCTCCGCACATGCCGCACCACGTCGTCCTCGACAACCCTGCGATCACCCCGCGCAGCACCGCCGACCACTCGGCCGCGCAGCACCTCCGGGACCTCCTCCAGCGTGAGGTGCACTCTCGCCAGATCGAGGCCCCACAACGGCAGGCCGTGCAGGGCCGCCGCCGACTGGTGGCTGGCGGTGCGCCCTGAGGATTCACGCAGCAGCTGGAACGTCCGCCGGACGTGCAGGGTCTCGTCGGTGACCAGCGCGAGGTCGCGGAAGCCGGCGTACCGCCCGGGGCGGATCCGGCGCCAGCCGCCGGTTCGGAGCAGGGAGTCGATGTCGGGGTCGGAGTAGCCGCAGGCGCGGGCGTCGGCGCGGGTGAAGACGCCGCCACGGATCGCGCGGAGCACGTTGAGGGTTGGGTTCACACCTCAGAAGATGCCGCGATCGGCCCGTCGGCCGACGACCATCACCTCAGCTGTGGACGACCCCGGAAAAGGGCATAAAAAAGGCCCGTCATGTCTCGATGACGAGCTCCGCGCGGGTTGGTACCCAGGGTTGCCACAGCAGGGGCATGTTGGCCTCGGACGGCGTCCGGTTGCCCTTCCGCTCGTTGCAGGCAGCATGGGCGGCGACCGCGTTCAGCCACTCCGTGCGGCCGCCTCTGGATCTCGGTTGAACGTGGTCCATCGTGTCGGCGTTCTCCAGCCCGCAGTAGGCACACCGGAACCTGTCGCGGCGCAGGACGCCATGCTTGCTGTACTTCATCCGGCCGGCCGCGTAGCGCCAGTGGGTGACCACGTAGCGCACCAGCCGGAGCACCCTGGGGACCGGAAAAGGGCCGATGGTCCGTTCGCCGTGCGCCTCTTCGACCACCGCGACCTCACGCACCAGCATCCGGATGGCGTGCTGGATCGAGACGGTGTGCAGTGGCTCGTACGACGCGTTCAGGACGATGACACTCATCCGGTGCCTCCTTTCCGGCCGTAGCTGGGAACCACGGCGGTACGACGCAGGGTCTCAAGCATCCGTGGCCGGTACGTGAACGGTCAACGGATTTCGTCAGACGGTCACGTGCCGGGCCGGCAGCGTGATCGGCGAAGATGTGCCTATGGAATTGAACAATCTGCTGAGCGGTCCTCCCGAGACCCTACTCCCCGAGGACCCGGCCGCGGCGGAACTCGCCGCCGGACTCGCTCCGGTGGACGCCGCCGCCAAGTACCCGACCTCCTCGCTGGCCTGGTCGGAGCTGGCCGAGGCCGCCTTCGCCGACGGCCGGACCATCGAGGCCTACGCCTATGCCCGGACCGGTTACCACCGGGGGCTCGACCTGCTGCGCCGCAACGGCTGGAAGGGGCACGGCCCGGTTCCGTGGGAGCACGAGCCGAACCGCGGCTTCCTGCGCTGCCTGGCGGTGCTCGGCAAGGCGGCGGCGGTGATCGAGGAGAAGGAGGAGGCCGAGCGCTGCGTCACCTTCCTGCGCGACTCGTCGCCGACTGCTGCTGACGAACTCAGCTGACACCGTCTGAGCTGAAACCTGCTTGTACGGCGGCCGCCGGCGAGGCATCGTCTCGCTGGTGACCAGTCCTTACGCGCAGTCCGGGTACCGCGTCGGCTTCGACTGGGGACCAGCCGGTGCCGCCGCCGTACCAGGTGCGCTCGTCGCGGTCGTCGACGTCCTCTCGTTCACCACCTCGGTGACGGTCGCCGCCGACCGCGGCATCACGGTCCTGCCGTACCGCTGGCACGACAGCACCGCGATCCAGTACGCCGAACAGCACGCCGCCGCCCTCGCGGTCGGCCGGTCCGAGGCCGGCCCCGATGGCATCAGCCTGTCCCCGGCCAGCATCCGCCAGGCGCAGTACGTCGAACGCCTGGTCCTCCCGAGCCCCAACGGCTCCACCATCTCCCAGCAGCTGGCGGACAGTGGTTCCACTGTCCTGGCTGTCTCTCTGCGGAACTACCAAGCAGCTGCACACCATGCAGCACAGGCAACTCAAGTAGTAGCTGTAGCTGCAGGTGAGCGTTGGCCGGACGGGTCGCTGCGGCCGGCAGTGGAAGACCTGTGGGGTGCCGGTGCCTTCATCGCCGCGCTGGAAGACCTCGGCGTCGGTCCGCTCTCGCCGGAAGCCCGAGCGGCCGCGGCGGCGTACAGAGATGCTGCCGACGAGCTGCCCGACCGGCTGCACGACTGTGCGGGCGGACGGGAGTTGACGCAGTACGGCTTCCCGCAGGACGTGGCGGTCGCGGCGGAGGTCGGCAGCAGTCAGTCCGTTCCGGTGCTGCGGGCCGGGGCCTTCGTAGTAGACTGAACGCGCTAGAACACCTCATCGATGTTCTGCCCGGCGACATAGCCGGCAGGCGGCGTGCGTCCCCGCTTCCTGCCGAAAATGGACGGTTGTAGGCGGCACTGACGGACCGAACGAGCTGGACGCCCACGGTCAGATCACCGCCCCGCCGGGTAGCGAAAGGCTCACCCGTGCCGGCACTCACCGGACGGATCAGCACGCCCCGCACCAGCTACGGCAGCGTCCTCAGGACGCCGGGAGCGTGGAAGTTCTTCCTGGCAGCGGCTCCAGCGCGCATCGGCATCGCCATGACCGGCCTAGGCATCGTCTGGCTGGTGCACGGCTCCACCGGCTCGTACGCCGTGGCCGGCACCGTCACCGGCGGCTTCGCCGTCGCCGAGGCGTTGGCCGGGCCGCAGGTGGCGCGGCTGATCGACCGCTACGGCCAGACCCGCATGCTGCCGATCACCCTGCTGCTCCACGCGGCCGCGGTCGCCCTGCTGATCACCCTCACCACCAGTCACCAACCACAGAGCATGCTGATCGCTGCAGGTGTCCTCGCCGGCGGCACACTGCCCCAAGTCGGCGCGCAGACCTCGGCCCGCTGGGCCTGTGCCCTCCGCGGCAAGCCAGGACTCAACACAGCCTTCGCACTGGAGGCGCTGAGCACCGGTGTCGCCTTCATGGTCGGCCCAGCCCTCATCGGCACCGTCAGCTCGCTCACCACACCAGTAGCCGGGTCAGCCTTGGCCACAGGGCTCCTGGTCGCAGGCGGACTGTCGCTGGCAGTGCAACGCAGTACAGCCCCACCAGCAGCCCGGGCGCAAGACCGCGAGAGCTCAGCACGCCTTGTCCACAAGGGGTTTCTCGCGTTGGTCGCCACGAGTGTCGGCATGGGCCTGTTCTTCGGCAGCATGCAGGTCTCGGTCACGGCCTTCGCCGTCGACAACGGCAGTCCCTCGCTCGCCGGACCGCTCTACGCGATCACCAGTCTCGTCAGCCTCGTCAGCGGTCTCGCGTACGGCGCCAAGCACTGGCCGATGCAGCCGGCCAAGCAGTTCGTCCTGGCCCTGACTGTCCTGACGATCAGCACGATCCCGTTGCTCCTGGCCAGCAATCCACTGGCTCTCGGACTCGCGCTAGCCCTTCCTGGCTTGGCGATCGCGCCCATCCAGACCCTGTCGGCGGTCATCACCGAGCGCGAGGTGGAGCCGAGCGTCCTCACCCAGGCCTTCACCTGGCTCAACTCCGGAGGCGCCGCCGGAGTAGCCCTCGGCGCGGCCTTCGCCGGCCACGTGGTCGACGGCCACTCCGCCCAGCAGGGCTTCGCTCTCGCTCTCGCGGCGGCAGTGACGGCGACGTTGTTCGGGCTGGGAGTGAAGCGTCAGCGGTAGGTGATCTGGCGCTCGGCGGCGGTGCGCGCTGCGTAGTCGGTGGGCGTCAGACCGATCTGGTCCTTGAACTCGCGGGCGAAGTGGGCCTGGTCGAAGTAGCCGAGGGCGACGGCCAGGTCGGCGAGCTCGGTGACCTCGCCGCGGGCCAGCAGCTCGGCGCCGTCGTGCAGGCGGTAGCGGCGCAGAACCCACTTCGGGCCGACGCCGACGTACCGGCGGAAGAGGCGTTGCAGCGTGCGGATCGGTACGTCGAACTGCTCGGTGACCTGGTCGACGCGGGTCACCGAGCGGTCCTCCGCCATCGCGGCGACGATTCGCCGGACCAGCGCGTACGACGGGTCGTCGGCCACCAGGTGGTCGGCCAGGTAGGCCTCGACGACCGCGCGCCGCCGTACGTCGGAGTCGGCGGCGAAGACCAGGTCGGCCAGCTTGTCCGCGTCCGGGAAGACGTCGGTCAGCGGCAGCACCTGGTCGCGGAACGACGCCACGTCACGCCCGGTCAGCGCGCCGAACCCGCCGGCCCAGAACTTCACCCCGAAGACCCGGCCGCGACCGGCCAGCTCGCGCTCGAACTTGCGCGTGCAGACCCCGTTCAGGAAGGCGCCGCCGGGCTGCTCGAACGTCACGTTCACGCTCGGGTACGGCAGCACCTCGGCGACGTACGGCTCGGTCAGCTCCCACTCGACGATCCAGTACCACTCGACGAACCGGCCGACCGTCGGCCCGGGCGCGAGCCGGCTCAGGGAGCGGTGCCGGGCCTGTTCCTGCGGATGCAGGATGCCCTTCTCGCTGTCCGCGGGCTGCGTCACGGGTGGCTGTCGCTTTCTTCCAAGACCCGAGGGGCCGGTAGGGCGTTGACTGAACGTCATGACGACGAACACGGTAAACCCCGTCCCCGACGGTTATCACTCGCTGACCCCGTACCTGGCCGTGGACAACGGGCCGAAGGCGATCGAGTTCTACCAGCAGGTCTTCGGCGCGGAGGTGGTCAGCCGGCAGGACATGCCCGACGGCCGGCTCGGGCAGGCCGAGCTGCGGTTCGGGAACTCGATGCTGCAGCTCAGCGACCAGATGCCGCAGATCGGGCTGCGGGCCCCGAACGGCGAGTGGGTGCACTCGTCGCTGGTGCACTACGTGCCGGACGTGGACGCGACGTTCGCCAAGGCGATCGAGGCCGGCGCGCGGCAGGTCGAGCCGGTCTCGACGTTCATGACCGGCGACCGGTACGGCACGGTGATCGACCCGTTCGGCCACCGCTGGGCGATCCTGACCAAGGTCGAGAACGTCTCGCCGGAGGAGGCGGACCGGCGGGTGAAGGAGTGGCTGGCGTCGAACCCGGAAGGGCTGGACGAGGCCTGAGGCAACGAGAATCACCAAGCACAGAAGACTGTGCGCACAAGGAAGCGGCCCGCCGGAACCGTCCCCTGCGGCAGTTTCGGCGGGCCGCTGACTAAGAGTGTGCACGTGATCACGGAAAATGGCAACCCCGGTTCACGGTCCGGATCACTGACACGGAAACCTCTGCAGGGACCGCCGGTCCGGTAGGCTTCGGTCGTAAGAGCCTGGAACGCTTGCCGGATGAACGTTCGGTGAAGTGTGCCGGGCTTCACCGTTTCCAGCGGCCGACCACACGCGGCGATGATGCCGCCGGTCGACGCGTTGAAGAGGAGGGCTGAGATGCCCGCAATCGTGCTCGTCGGCGCCCAGTGGGGCGATGAGGGCAAAGGCAAGGCGACCGATCTGCTCGGCAACACCGGGACCGCGATCGACTACGTGGTGAAGTTCAACGGCGGCAACAACGCCGGCCACACCGTTGTCATCGGCACCGAGAAGTACGCGCTGCACCTGCTGCCGAGCGGAATCCTGACCCCGGGCGTGACGCCGGTGATCGGCAACGGCGTGGTGGTCGACCTGAGCGTCCTGTTCGAGGAGCTGGACGCACTGCAGGCCCGTGGGGTCGACACCAGCCGGCTGGTGGTGAGCGCGAACGCGCACGTCATCCCGCCGTACAACCGGACGCTGGACAAGGTGACCGAGCGGTTCCTCGGCAGCCGCAAGATCGGCACCACCGGCCGCGGCATCGGGCCGACGTACGCCGACAAGATGAACCGGATCGGGATCCGGATCCAGGACCTGTACGACGAGAAGATCCTCGAGCAGAAGATCACCGGCGCGCTGGAGCAGAAGAACCAGCTGCTGGTGAAGGTCTACAACCGCCGCGCGGTGGAGATCTCCGAGGTCCTGGACGAGCTGCTCGGGTACGCCGAGCGCCTGCGCCCGATGGTCGCCGACACGAGCCTGCTGCTCGGCAAGGCCCTCGACGCCGGCAAGACCGTGCTGATGGAGGCCGGTCAGGCGACGCTGCTCGACGTCGACCACGGAACGTATCCGTTCGTCACGTCGTCGAGCGCGATCTCCGCGGGCGCGTGCACCGGTGCCGGCATTCCGCCGACCCGGATCGACCGGGTGATGGCGGTCATCAAGGCCTACACCACGCGGGTCGGCGAGGGTCCGTTCCCGACCGAGCTGCTGGACGCGGACGGTGAGTGGCTGCGCACACAGGGCTTCGAGTTCGGTACGACGACCGGCCGGCCGCGACGCTGCGGCTGGTACGACGCGGTGATCGCGCGGTACACCGCCCGGGTCAACGGCGTCACGGACTTCGTGCTGACCAAGCTGGACACGCTGACCGGGCGCGAGAAGATCCCGGTCTGCGTCGCG
Source organism: Kribbella italica (assembly GCF_014205135.1). NCBI lineage: Bacteria > Bacillati > Actinomycetota > Actinomycetes > Propionibacteriales > Kribbellaceae > Kribbella > Kribbella italica. Next base: position 5,915,906 of record NZ_JACHMY010000001.1, on the reverse strand, counting down.
TACGACGTGAACGGCGTGCGGCACGACGAGATGCCGATGACGCAGACCGACTTCCACCACGCGAAGCCGGTCTACGAGGAGCTCGACGGCTGGGACGAGGACATCACCGGCTGCCGTGACTTCGACGACCTGCCGAAGAACGCGCAGACCTACATCCGCACGGTCGAGGCGATGAGCGGCGCGCCGATCTCGGCGGTCGGTGTCGGCCCCGAGCGCTCGCAGATCGTGATGCTCGACAACCGCAACTGAGCACCCAGGACAGGCTCTTCACAGGATGCTGTGAGGAGCCTGTTCTCAGTTGACGAACGGCAGGTCGCGGATCACCGGGAGCTGCCGGAGGTCGCCGATGGTCGGGCTCGGCAGGTCGGGCAGCCGGAAGGCGTCAGCGAGTGGCGTCCAGTTCGTGCCGGTGTCGTAGGCGCGGAGGGCCAGCACCGCGGTGACGACCAGCAGCCCGAGCGACACCACCGTGCTCAACCAGGCCGGACGGAACACCGTCCGCAGACCAGCTCGCGCACCTCGGCGCAGCGACCCTCCACCCGGGCCACCCCAGGCGGAGAGCAGTCCGAACACCGCGCCGACAGCAACGCTCGCCGGAGCCAGCGGAGCCCAGTCGAAGCCCATGGCCAGCGCGATGACCAGTGTGGTGATCCCACCGACGCTGAAGCCGACGATGAGCGGCAGCAGCGCACTGGGCAGCGACACCAGAGCCGCACTGGCGAGGTGGACCGGGCTGGCTGCGACGGCCACGAGCCCGTCCGACCTGCCGCGGTAGCCACGGGCTTCGCGTCGGCGCAGCAGCGCCGTACTGGACCTGTCGACCATCCGCGCCAGCACAGTGAGTGCACCGGCGACCAGCATGCCCACAACCGGCAGTACGGCGATCAGCGCGGCCAGTGCGAGCAGGATCGCGAACAGCAGGCCGCCACGAGACGCCGGCGGTAGCGGCGGGCCGGACGGCCGGTGCTCGATCGCCTTGTTCTGCTGGGGAACCGGATGGTTCTGCTGCTGCGGGACTGGATAGTTCTGCGGCTGGGCGTAGATCGGTCCGGTCGGCGGAGCGTAGTTCGGCCCGGCCGCAGGCCCGCCCAGTCCAGCGGGCGCAGTTTGGTACGGCAGGGGCATCGCCGCCGGAGCAGCAGCGCCCGGGACCGGGCTGTACGTCGCAGGGTGCACCGGCACTGCCTTGGCAGCCAGTCGGGCAGCCTTCTGCTCGGCCGCGACGTCCCGCACCTTGTCGCGCAGCGGCGCGAAGGCGGACAGCGGAGGAATGACCGGCGGTACGAGTTGGGCGACTTCCGCTGGGTCCGGATCACCGGGCATCACCCGGGTGCCGTCTTCAGCCGCAGGCATCACCATGGTCGACGGGTGCAGGTGGATGGTCTCCGGTGCGGTCAGTACCGTCTTGGCCTCGGTCGGCGGGACCAGGGCGTCGCGGCCCTCGGCGTACCGGTTGAGGCCGGTCATGATCTCGAGCTGGGTCGGCCGGTTCCGGCGGTTCGGCGACAGGGCGGCGGCGAGCAGCGGCTTCAGTCGCGGGTCCAGTCCCTCCAGGTCGGCCTGTCCGCTGTGGACCCGGCTCAGCACCACCTCGAACGGGCCCTTGCCGAACGGCCGGCGTCCGGTAGCGGCGTACGCGGCCGTCGCTGCCCAGCCCCACCAGTCGGCCGACTCGGACACCATCTCGCCCTCGATCAGCTCCGGCGCCAGGTAGCCCGGCGTACCGATCACGAGGCCGGTCTGGGTCAGCCGCAGGTCGTCGGCCGCCTGGGCGATGCCGAAGTCGATCATCACCGGCTTGCCGTTGAACATCATCACGTTGCCGGGCTTGAGGTCGCGGTGGATCACTCCGGCCGCGTGGATCGCCTGCAACGACTCGGCCAGGCAGCCGGCCAGCGGAAGCCAGCGCTGCGGTGTCAGCGGCCCGCGGTCGTCCACCTGCTCGTCCAGCGGTCGCCCCGGGATGAAGCGCGTCACCAGGTACGGCCGGTCGCCCTGCAGGTCGTAGTCGAGCACTCCGGCCACGCCAGGGTGGTCGATCCGTCGCAGCGTGGTCGCCTCGCGCTCCAGCCGCGCCCGCGCGGTCGGGTCGTGCGCGACGTGCGACCGCAGCACCTTGAGCGCGACCTCGCGCCGCTCGGGCCCTTCGGCCAGGTAGACCACACCCATGCCGCCCTGCCCGAGGCGCCGGATCAGCCGGTACGGCCCGATCCGCTCCTCCACCTCCACCGGCTTCTCCACCGGCAGGCCCCCTGTACCCGACATGCCATCTACCGTACGTCGGCAGCAGCCCACCCGCCCGGGCTCAGCCGCATGACCCGACAGGTAATCGTCGCGATACAGCATCTCCGCCAGCCTGGTGTGCATCAGCACCGATCACCAGGAGGACCCACCATGACGCACTACGCGATCGCCAACCTGACCGACGTCGACCTCGGCGCCGGCATCGTCGAGTACCTGGAGCGCATCGACGCCACGCTCGCGCCGTACGACGGCCACTTCATCGTGCACGGTCACGAGCCGGAGCACCTGGAGGGGGTGTGGGCCGGTGCACTGATCGTCATCGAGTTCCCCGGCTACGAGGCCGCCCGCGGCTGGTACGACTCTGCGGCGTACCAGGAGATCCTGCCGCTGCGGACGGACAACTCCGAGGGCGTGACAATGCTCGTCGAGGGCGTCGACCGCGACCACGTCGCCACGGATGTCCTGCACTGAAGGACGCGGCCGGTGCCTCGGGGCGGTGGGCGCCGGCCGCGTCCTGGTTCAGGTGACGGGCAGCTTGAAGGCGAGCAGGCCGGTGCCGATCGCGTTGGTGATCCAGGGGCCGGCGCCGAGGTGGCCCTGGTAGGTCAGACCGGTCACACCCGTTGCCGGGCCGGACAGGGTCAGCACGAGCTTGCCGCCGGGCTGGTAGGCGACCGACGAGACCGTGACGGCTCCGCCTTGCAGTACGAAGTCCGCTGCCGAGCCGGCAGCGACAGTGAGCGGATCGCTCGACCGAAGCTGTACGACGAGCTGCGACCCGCTAGCGGTGACCCGAGACGGGTTCGGCGGAGCGACGCCGGCCGACGGGCCGCCGTACAGGTCTCTGCCCAGTACGGCGAACGTGTGGTCGCCCATCTCCCGGTAGCCGCCGATGTACGCGTAGTGGCAGCCGTCGTGGCCCGACAGCCCGTTGGTGGACAGCAGCGTCACGCCGGCGGTGTCGCCGAGCTGGCGCTGGGCTTCGCGGACGTTCATGGTGGTCGTCGTGCCGCAGGGCGACGTACGTACCTGGTACACGTAGTACTTGGCCGCGCCGAAGTCCGAGCGCCAGTCCTGCAGCAGTGTGGTGAACCCGCCGACGTGCACCGCGGCGTTGTCGTTGTCGGACTCGCCCTGGTACCAGAGCACGCCTTTGACGCTGCCCAGCACACCAGCGGCCTGCAGACGTTGCCGGAGCCGGCCGTAGTTCGTGCCGAGGTCGTTGGGGTTGCCGTCGTTGCGCTGGAAGAAGCTGATCGGCTGACCACCGTGCGCGCCGTTGAACAGGGCCACCGGGACCTTGTACGTGTCCACGATCCTGCGGCCCATCCGGATCGCCCACTGGCCGACCGAGCCGGACTGGTTGGTCACGTCGCCGGTCGCGTAGTGCCAGACCCGGTCGGCACCGGAGATGGTGCCGTCCGACGTCGGCGTACCGAAGCTGCGCAGGTACCGCGACTCCTCCGCGTTGGCGGCGCCGTTGAACTTGGCGGCCTCCGCGTTGGACTGCCCCTGCACGACCAGGACGTCGCCGGAGACCACACCGTCCCGGCGGGCCACTACGCGGTCGACACCCGGCCCAGTGGCCCGTAGCTCGAAGCTGTACTCGTGCAGCCCGGCAGTGATCCGCGGAGTGAAGCGGAACGACCTCGACGACGAGGTGAAGGTCTGGGTCCGTCCGGCACCGGTCACCCGCAGCTGCACCCGCCGTACTCGCGGATCGGTGACAGCGCCCGCAACCGGTACGACGGCGCCGTTCCGGCTGTCCCGCGGTACGAGTTGCCGGTCCTGCGGCGACTCCGTCACGCTCACCAGAGACGTGCGGACGTACGCCGTCAGGCGGCGCTGCGAGTAGCGGTTCGCGTTGTTGGCGAAGGTCCAGTCCGGCTGGCCGCTCAGGTTCGTCCCGATGCCCAGCGACAGCAGGCCGTTCGCCGACTCGGTGAACGTGTTGATCGCGAACACCTGCTTGGCCGCGAGGCTCGACGGCCGGTCCGCACCGATCTGGCCGACCTGGAACGAGCCGTAGCCGAGCGGTGAGGTCGGGTTGTCGTCCACGTCGAACGTGATCGGCGAGGCGTTGGCGACCTGCGTGCTGGCGCTCTCCTGGTACTGGTTCGGCCACATCTCCAGGTAGCCGGTCTGGCCGCTGCCGTTCGTCACCCCCGGCACGTTCGACCGGACCTCCAGGTCCCCGACCCGCTGCCGGACGAGCTCACCAGGGCGCGTCGGCAGTCCGATCCGGGCAGCGGTCGCGCTGAACGGCTCCATCGCCGTCCAGACCCACTGCGGTCCGTCAGGGCCGTTCAGCTCGACGCAGTAGCCGACCCGGTCGAAGTTCGAGCCGACCTCACCGGTCCGGTCCAGGCTGTACGGCGGTGTCTGGTTCAGGTAGCTGCCGCGCTCGGGCAGGTCGAGCTGGAGCACAGGGGTGAAGCCGGTTGCCGCGCTGTCGCAGGCGGTCGCAGCAGCGCCGTTCACTGCCGATGCTGGAGTGATCAGGGCTGTGAGGGAGACACCGCCGGCCAGCACGGTGGTGGCGACAGCGATGAGGGAACCGGCATGGGAGCGACGGACCAGGGCGCGGGCGGGCGCAGAACGAGGCATGGACGGACCTCCGGTGGCGTGATGTCTCCACCATGGGTAGCTGTCCGCTCACTGTTCGTGCGAGCGCCTTGCGCCCAGCGGTCCGATCCCTGCGCCCAGTGGCAGGATTCCGGCCCGGTCGTCGGCCTGGCCAGATCCTGGCGAAGACCGGCCGCCGGAGGGCTGGCCCGGGCTCGTGCCAACCGATGGGATGAAGGACATGCGGATCGAGATGCTGGTGTTCGACGGTGTGGACGAGATGGACGTGATGGGCCCGTTCGAGGTGTGGAGCCACGCGGCTGCGCGCTCCGGCGAGCTGGAGGTCGTGCTGGTCGGGCTGGACGGTCCGGTAGAGGTCACAGGCATGCACGGCCTGCAGTTCCGCGCACCGGCCGGACTGGGTACGCCGAACGGCCTGTTCGTCCCCGGTGGCGGCTGGCTCAACCAGGCCGAGAGTGGCGCTTGGGTCGAGGCCCAGCGCGGCGTACTGCCGGCCCGGCTCGCCGAACTGGCCCCGCGGCTCGACTGGATCTCGTCGGTCTGTACCGGCTCGATGCTGCTCGGTGAGGCCGGGCTGGTGAAGGGCCGCCCGGCCACCACGAACCGCAACGCCTGGGAGGACTTCACGGCGTACGGGCCGGAGCTGAAGCAGAACCGGGTCGTCGACGACGGCACGCTGGTCACAGCCGGCGGCATCACCGCAGGCATCGACCTGGCCTTCCGCATCGTCGAGCGCGAGCTGTCGCCCGAGCTGGCCGACCGCATCGCCCGGTCGATGGAGTACACCCGCGATCGTGACCTCTACGTCAGCGCCGCCTGAGCAGTACTCCGCTGCTGCCGCGTTTGCGGAGGTCGGCGCGGCCGCCGACGACTGGTTCGAAGCGTGGGCCTGCCAGCTCGACCTGCTCCATGACACTCCAGCTGGACGGCCAGGACTGCTTCGCCAGCTCCACCGGCTCCATCGCGACGAACAGGCGGTCCGTCGGGAAGCGGTCGAGCAGGGCCAGGTCCTGCGCGTAGTACAGGACCTCGACCAGCAGGTACGCCGAGCCGGTGAGACGCCGGGTGGTCGCCAGGTCCTCGTAGCTGTGCGGATGCACTCGTACGTCGCCCTGCACCTCGCGAAGCCTTCCGTAGAAGGCCTGGTTCGGCTCGGTCGCGTCGACCGAGTAGCCCTCGGCCAGCAGCCGTCGGGTCAACGCGCCCTCACAGGCACCCACCTCGATCACCCGCCCGGCCACTGGGTCCAGGTGTGACCGCACCCAGGCCACTGTCGCGTCCAGCCGCTCCAGCTCGTACGGCGAGGAGGCGAACTCCCATGGGTCCTCCACCAGGGCGGCGTTGTCGCCCATGCTGCCCATCAGCGCGAACAGCCGGGCCCGCTCGTCCGGTGTGGAGCCGAAGAACCGCTCGACCGAGTGGACCTTGCCGGTGAGCAGTGCGTTCTCGTCCCCCTCGTCCAGGCCGAGCAGGTCGGTGCCGTGGGTGTTGACGAAGTCCAGCTTGGCGTCGATCAGTGCAGGGCTGAGCTGCTCGTCGACGTCGGTGACCCACTGGAACCACCGCGCGTCGCCGACCGCGTGCAGCACCGGCGCCCGGCGTACGAGGTCTGCGAGCTCCAGACCCCAGCGGCCTCGGCGCTCGCGGCTGTCCGCCGGGTTGTGGGTCCAGACGGTCGCCTCGACGTCACCGGTCTCCAGAGCGATCGCATCGGCGGCAGCGCCGGGGGAGAAGGGCTTGGCGCCCTCAGCGGAGGTGCCGAGCAGTTCAGCGAGCGGAGCGAGGCGGCCGGCCAGCGGGACCCCCACTGGCAGCTTCAGGTAGGTCCCGCGGTCAGCGACGAGCAGGTGGACCTCACGGCCGCGGGCCGGATCGAGAACGGACAGGAAATCGACGACAACATCTTCCGGACGGAGCACAGCGACGACATCGATCACCCGGTCATTTTACGCAAACTCTCTACGAAATGCGGCTTGATGCGTGTCGGCCAGTACGCCGACGCCGACAACATCACGCGGGACCCGCTGGCCCATCGGTGACGTAGTTTCGCCGGGGTGAGGCTTCTCGTGGTGATGGTCGCCGTCGTGCTGCTCGGCGGGTGCGGGACCGAGGTCGCGAGCCAGGGCGCGCCGCCGCCGGCGACCCCGGTTCCGACCGGGAAGGCGAGCGGTGGGCCGATCCCGACTCCGCCGCCGAAGGTGTGTCCGGCGTCCGGTGCGCAGGTCACCGTCGGGCCGGTCGAGGCGGCGCTCGGGCATCGTGCGGTCGTGCTGAAGGTGACCAACTGCCGGGCCCGGACGCTGACGCTCAACGGGTACCCGGCGGTCGCCGTACTGGACTACGGGCGCAAGCCGCTCGGGATCACGGTCGCGCACGACTCGTCGTACATGGCGATCGATCCGGGGCCGGCCAGGCTCAGGCTGGCCAAGGGCCAGACCGCGCTGTCGGTAGTTGCCTGGAGCAACACCGTGGCCGACGGGCCCGACCCGGAGACCGGGCAGTTCCTGAAGGTTGCCGCGAGCAAAGGTGACGCCCAGGCCGTCTGGCCGGTGGTGACCGATCTCGGGACCACCGGCAAGCTCGAGGTGACAGCCTGGGCGCGGAAGCTGAAGACTTAGGCCCTCAGCGCCTCGTAGACGTCCTCGATTGCGGCGGACGGCGCGCCCTTGGCGAAGCGGGCGGTGGCGTCGGCGAGGACCTCGTGGGCGCCGGTCTCGACGCCGTCCAGGGCGGCCTTCGCGATGTCGGCCGGGTTCTCCTTCGGGGCGGTGACGGCGGCGGCCATGTCGGTGTCGACGTAGCCCATGTGCAGCGAGGTGACGCCGATGCCCTTGCCGAGCAGCTCGATCCGCAGGGCGTTGGACTGCGACCAGAACGCGGACTTCGTGGCGGCGTACGCGCCGTGGTGGGCGACCCAGGACAGCGCGGACAGCATGTTCAGGATCTGGCCGCCGCCGTTGCGCTCGATCACCGGGACGAACGCGCGGGTCAGCTCCAGCGGGCCGAAGAAGTTGACGTCCATCAAGTGCCGGATGTCCTCGATCGGGCTGCCCAGGTAGCTGTTGCCGGGGACGTCCAGGCCGGCGTTGTTGACCAGCACGGTGACGTCGGGAGCCGCCTTGACCAGCGCTCCGATCGAGGCCTGGTCGGTGACCTCGAGCGGGAGCGTCACGACGCGCGGGTCGGTGCTCGGCTCCGGCGTGCGGGAGGTCGCGTAGACCTTGGCGGCGCCGCGGCCGAGCAGGTCGTCGACGACGGCCTTGCCGATGCCGCGGTTGCCACCGGTGACGAGGACGGTGGCGCCTTGCAGTGCAGTCATGAGGAGCTCCGGGGTTCGGTCGAGCGTGGAAACTGATCGGTTCTAGCAAAGATACACCGGTCGGTTTCTTTGATCAAAACGGGGCGGTACGCTCGATGTATGAAGAGCCAGGCGACATCCCGCGAGCGGCTGCTGGAAGCCGCGAGCGAACTGTTCTACCGCGACGGCGTGAGCATCGGCGTGGACGCACTCTGCAAGGCCGCCGGGGTGTCGAAGAAGTCGATGTACCAGCTGTTCCGGTCCAAGGACGAGGTGATCGCGGAGAGCCTGGCCGCCCGCGGGCCGTTCTACAACGCGCTGCTGCTGCCGAGCCCGGACGACGAGCGCTCGCCGCGGGAGCGGATCCTGTCGGTCTTCGAGCGCGAGGACGAGCTCGCCGCCGGGAACGACTTCTACGGCTGCCCGTTCGTCTCGACGGCGACCGAGCTGAAGAACCCCGAGCACCCCGGCAGCGTCGTGGCCCGCCACTTCAAGCAGGCCCTGACCGACTTCTTCCGCGCCGAGCTGGTCCGCGCCGGAGCCGGCGACGCGGACACCGTCGCCATCCAGCTCACGATGATCTTCGACGGCGCCGGCGCCCGCGCGGTCGTGCGCGCCCAGCCGCTGCGCAACGTCGGCGTCCAGCTGGCCGGCACGGTGCTCGACGCAGCCGGCGTACGCGACGAGCAACTCGCCGCGCACGCTCGCTGATCCTCAGGTGGTCAGGGTTGCCAATTCAGCACCTGCCAGCAGGAAAGCACCTACTCCGAAGTCGGCCGTCGACTGGTAGTTGACCGGCTGGCTCGACTCCGGCCGGTCGCCGACCTTCTGCACGTAGCCGAGGAACCCGTCGGGATGAACGGCCGTGGCCACCATCCCGTTCCACGCCTTCGCCGCCGTCGCACGGTAAGTTGCCGACGGCACCAATCCGGTCTTCACGGCGTACGCCGTCGCGTAGCAGAAGAACGCCGTCCCACTCGTCTCCGGTCCCGGCAAGTGGTCGGGATCGCCGAGGTTCACGTTCCAGAACCCGTCGGCCCGCTGGATCGGCCGCAACGCACCCACCAGCTGCGTCAGCGTGGTCTTGTACTCGGCAACGTTCGCCTGCCCGGAGGGCAACGCCTTGAGGGTTTTCACGTGCCCGGCCGCGACCCATCCGTTGCCTCGCGACCACAGCACCGGCTTCCCGTTCGGCGACACGATCTTGCCCGGCAGGAACCGGTCGTCGCGGTACCACAGCCCGCTCGACGGCACCCACAGTCCGCGCCGCCGCTTGGTGTCGTCGTACAGGCGGTACAGCTTCGACCAGTACGCCGGATCGTTGCGCAGCCTTCCGATCCGCGCGAACGGCGGCATTGCCATGTGCAGCGCGTCGTCCCACCACCAGTCGTCGATCTTGCTGCTGGCAACCATCCGGCGCAGCGTCTCGGTCGCGCCGGTCAGTTTGTCGGCCGACGGCTCCACGTCGTACAGGTCGAGGTAGGCCTGGATGGCGTTGTGGTTGTCGGCGTGCCGCGTCTGCACGCCTTCGCGGATCCCGTACCGGTGCTTCTCGGCCCAGCTGCGGGTGTAGTCCAGGTAGCGCTTCTCGTTGGTCAGGCGGTACGCCGCCATCAGGCCGCTGAAGAAGGTCGCGCGGGCCCAGCCGTTGTCACCGGAGTCGGTGTGGCCGGCAATCCACTGGTCGGCGACCCGGCGGACCAGCGTGATGATCTGCGCCCGCGGCGGGACGACGTCGGACGGCGGTACGGCGTACGCGGTGGTGGTGACGGAGGGTAGTGCCGGGGCAGCCAGGGCGACGGTTCCGAGGGTCAGGAACTGGCGTCTTTTCATGGGACAAGACCTCACTTCGTTCCGGAGGAGTGGGACAACCCAGAGTTTTGTTCCACAGTGAAGTTTCTTCGTCTCTGGATATTGACGGGTTCACCCTGTGTCGTCAAACTTCCGAAAAGACCCTGCGGTAATGGGGGAATCGCAGTGGCCTCCCGCCCCCGGAGAACAGGACATCCGCCCATGCGAAGCAAGCCCATCCTGCTGGCCGCCGCGTGCGCCGCGCTGGTCGCAGGCACGCTCAGCAGTCCCGCCGTCGCGGCCCCGAAGGCCGAGCCGGCACTCGCCCATCAGCCGTCCGCCGTCCTGGCGCCCGGCACCTTCACCCACCCCGGCGTCGGGGTGAGCAGGCAGCAACTCGACTTCGTCCGCGCCAAGGTGCAGGCCGGGGCGCAGCCCTGGACGAACGCCTTCAACCAGGCGAAGAACAGCGCGTACGGTTCGCTCAGCCGGACCGCGAAACCGCGTGCGGTGGTCGAGTGCGGCTCGTACTCGAACCCGAACAACGGCTGTACCGACGAGCGCGAGGACGCCATCGCGGCGTACACGAACGCGCTGGTCTGGTACATCACCCGTGACGACCGGTACGCCCAGAAGGCGATCCAGTTGATGGACGCGTGGTCCGCGACCATCCGCGACCACACCAACAGCAACGCCCCGCTGCAGACCGCGTGGGCCGCGTCGTCGTGGCCGAAGGCGGCCGAGATCATCAAGCACGTCTACGGCAACTGGCCGAACGCCGGCCGGTTCGGCACGATGCTGCGCAACGTCTACCTGCCCGAGATCATCAACGGCTCCAACTCCAACGGGAACTGGGAGCTGAGCATGACCGAGGCGATCCAGGGCATCGGGGTGTTCCTGGACGACAAGGCCGTGTACGACAAGGCGATCTCGCTGTTCCGGGTCCGGACGCCCGCGTTCGTGTACCTGGAGTCCGACGGTGCGCTGCCGAGGACCAAGCCGTCGCAGAACCTCAACACCCGCGAGAAGATCGTCGCGTACTGGCAGGGCCAGGGCACGTTCGTCACCGGCCTGACCCAGGAGACCTGCCGCGACTTCGTCCACACCGGGTACGGCATCTCGGCGATCTCGCACGTGATGGAGACGTCGTACATCCAGGGCGAGAACCTGTACCCCGAGTTCGGTGAGCGGCTGCGCCAGGCACTCGGCTTCCAGTCCAAGTGGGAGCGCAACCTCGAGCCCGTCCCGTCCTGGCTGTGCAAGGGCACCCTGAAGCGGGGTCTCGGCCCGATCACCGAGGTCGGCTACAACGGCCTCCACACCCGCCTCGGCATCGCCATGGCCAACACCCAGGCCCTGACCGAGTCCCGCCGCCCGTCCGGCTCGAACAACCTGTTCGTCGCCTGGGAGACCCTCACCCACGCGGAGAACCCCAGCTAGTCCACACCCCCGCTGCGTCCGAAGAATCCCGCTGCGTCCGAAGAATCGCGGTGCGTCCGAAGGATCCGAGGCTATAGCGCTCGGTCCTTCGGACGCATGCCGATGCTTCGGACGCCAGTGGGCTTCAGATCTGGGGTTCGCCGCGTTTCCAGTAGCCCTGGAAGGAGATGGCGGTCTTGGGGAGGCCGACGGTGTTGACCAGGTGGCGGCGGACGGTCTTGATCATGCCGGACTCGCCGGCGACCCAGGCGTAGTCGACGTCGTACGGGAGCCCGGCGGCTTTGAGGGCCTCGGGCAACGACTTGGGGCCGTCGTCGACGGGCGCGACCCAGGTGATGTCGGCCGTACCCGGAGTCGGCAGCGGGCGGATGTCGCGCAGGTCGGGGACCTGGACGAAGACCGTCGCGTGGACCGTCGGGGGAAGCTGCTCGAGGATCGACGCGAGCGCGGGGAGCGCGGTCTCGTCGGCGACCAGGACGCGGCGCAGGCTGGTTGCCGGGGGCACGTAGTCGACGCCGGACTGGAGCAGGCCGCGGGTGCTGGTGGTGTCGACCTCGAACGGCACGATCAAGCCGACCGTGTCACCGACCGACGCGGTGCTGACCCACGCCGAGGCCGGTCCGTTCACCCCGTGCAGCACGAACTCGATGTCCAGCTCGGCGACCGCGGGTCGCAGCGCGCGGATCGTGTACGTCCGCATGACGAAGCGCTCGTCGGCCGGCATCGCGCACCACTCGGCGTACCACTCCGGGCCCTGCGGCAGCCGCAGCTCGCCACCGTCGGGCGGGGTGAGCAGCACCTTGATCCGCTGGTCCGGCCCGGCCGGTACGACGTCCGCGAGCCGCGGCGCGACGAAGGTCACCTTCCGCAGGTGCGGACTGAGGTCCTCGATCGCCGCCACGGTCACGAGAACGGAGTCGAACGTGATGGGACGCTCGAGCACTGTGGTCATCGCAGGGTCTCCGCAGGGAAAGTAGTGACAAAGCAGGGGTCCCCAGATGCGTCCCGGTGGCGAGCGGGCTATTCTGAGGCGTCTAGAGGTAAGCCTTACCTAAGAGGATCCCAAAAGTCCAATGACCTCGCCGCCTGCCGCCGTCACCAGGCCGGCCACCCCCAGCAAGGACAGCGCGAAACGCCGTCCGCCCGTCCGCCGGACCACTCTGGTCGCCGGGCTGCTGGTGGCTGTCCTGCTCCTGCTGGTGGTCTGTCTGCTCAGCATCGCCGTCGGATCGAAACAGATCCCGCTCGGTACGGTGCTCGACGCCCTCCGCCACTACGACGAGACGAACACCGACCACGTGATCGTCCACTCTCTCCGCATCCCGAGGACACTGATCGGTTTGCTGGTCGGAGCCGCGCTCGGCCTGTCCGGCGCGCTGATGCAGGGCGTCACCCGCAACCCGCTGGCCGACCCCGGCATCCTCGGCGTGAACGGCGGCGCCGCGCTCTTCGTTGTCGGCGGCATCTACTGGTTCGGCCTGACCAGCCTGACGGCGTACGTCTGGCTCGCCTTCGCCGGAGCCGCGGCCGCTTCGGTCGCGGTCTACACGCTCGGCTCGCTCGGCCGCGAAGGCGCGACCCCGGTCAAGCTCGCGCTGGCCGGCGCCGCCCTGACCGCGATGCTCGGCTCGCTGACCACCGCGCTGCTGATCGGCGACGTGGACACCTTCGACCAGTTCCGGTTCTGGTCGGTCGGCTCGCTGGCCGGTCGTGGCTCGGACATCGCCGGCCAGGTCGCGCCGTTCATCCTGATCGGCATCGTGCTCGCCCTGGTCTCCGGCCGCCTGCTGAACGCGCTGTCCCTCGGCGACGACGTGGCCCGCTCGCTCGGCCAGCGGGTCGGCCTGGCCCGGCTGTTCACCGCGGTCACCGTCGTGCTGCTCTGCGGCGCGGCGACCGCGGCCGCCGGACCGATCGGTTTCATCGGCCTGACCATCCCGCATGTGGCCCGCCTGATCACCGGCCCGGACTACCGCTGGATCCTGCCGTACTCGATGATCCTGGCCCCGATCCTGCTGCTCGGCTCCGACGTGGTCGGCCGGATCGTCGCCCAGCCCGGTGAGCTCCAGGTCGGCATCGTCACCGCCGTGATCGGCGCGCCGTTCTTCATCGCCCTGGTCCGCCGCCGGAAGCTGGCGGACCTCTGATGACCCAGCTCACCGATCTCACCCCGGCCCAGGTCATCACCCGGGCCCGGACCGTCCGCCAGGCCCGCAACCTGGCCGTCACGATCGTCGTCGCCGTCCTGGTCTTCGCCGCGTTCTGCGTCTCGCTGTCGCTCGGGGACTTCAAGATCCCGGTGATCGACGTGGTGAAGACCCTGTTCGGCCAAGGGGACAAGGCGACCGAGTTCATCGTCAACCGGCTCCGCCTGCCGCGGGCGCTGACCGCGCTGCTGGTTGGCGCCGCGCTCGGTATGTCCGGTGCGATCTTCCAGAGCATCGCCCGGAACCCGCTGGCCAGCCCTGACATCATCGGCGTCACGTACGGCGCCAGCGCGTTCGCGGTGTTCGCGATCGTCACGCTCGGGCTGACCGGGCCGGCCGTGGCCGGGATGGCGATCCTCGGCGCGCTGCTGACCGCGTTCACGATGTACGTCCTGGCCTGGCGGCGCGGGGTATCGAGCTACCGGCTGATCCTGGTCGGGATCGGCATCGGCGCGATCGCGACCAGCGTCACGTCGTACCTGCTGACCAAGGCCCGGGTCGAGATCGCGCAGCAGGCGCTGATCTGGCTGACCGGCAGCCTGAACGGGCGGGACTGGTCGCACGTCCGCACGATGGCGATCACGCTGGTGGTGCTCGCGCCGTTCGTGGTGGTGCTCGTGCACCGGCTGCGGATCCTGCAGCTCGGCGACGAGACGGCGTACGGGCTGGGCCTGCGGGTCGAGGGCTCGCGGCTCGGGCTGATCGTGATCGCCGTCCTGATGGCCGCGGTCGCGACGGCGGCGGCGGGGCCGATCGGGTTCGTCGCCTTCGTGGCGCCGCCGATCGCGCGCCGGCTGACCCGGTCGCCCGGTCCGGCGATGGTCGCGTCGGCGCTGATCGGCGCGCTCGTGGTGGCGCTGTCGGACCTGATCGCGCAGCACGCCTTCGGTGAGACCCAGCTGCCCGTCGGTGTGGTCACCGGTGTGGTCGGCGCGCCGTACCTGATGTTCCTGCTGGCCCGGTCGAACCGGGTGGGGAGTGGTGGTTGAGAGATGGAGAACCCTGTGGAACACAGCCTTTCCGCCAATGATCTGGCGGTCGGTTACGACCAGCGCGAGATCATCCACGACCTGTCGGTGCGGATCCCGACCGGCAGGATCACGGTGATCGTCGGGGCGAACGCGTGCGGCAAGTCGACGCTGCTGAAGACGCTGGCCCGGCTGCTGAAGCCGTCCCGGGGCACGGTGATGCTGGACGGCAAGAGCATCCAGCAGGTGTCCACCCGCGAGGTCGCGACCAAGCTCGGGCTGCTCCCTCAGTCGCCGACCGCACCGGAGGGGATCACCGTCGCCGACCTGGTCGGTCGCGGGCGGTACCCGCACCAGGGCTGGATCCGGCAGTGGACCAAGGCCGACGACGAGGCGGTCGCCGCCGCGATGATCTCGACCGACGTGCTGGAGATCGCCGACCGGCCGATCGACGAGCTGTCCGGCGGTCAGCGCCAGCGGGTCTGGATCGCGATGGCGCTGGCCCAGGAGACCGGGATCCTGCTGCTCGACGAGCCGACCACGTTCCTCGACCTGACCCACCAGTTCGAGGTGCTCGACCTGCTGGTCGACCTGAACCGGAGCGAGGAGCGGACGATCGTCCTGGTCCTGCACGACCTGAACCAGGCCTGCCGCTTCGCCGACCACCTGATCGCGATGAAGGACGGCGCGATCGTCTGCGAGGGCAACCCGCGCGAGGTGATCACCGAGCAGATCGTCGAGGACGTCTTCGGGCTGTCGGTGAAGATCATCCCGGACCCGGTCGCCGGTACGCCGATGGTCGTGCCGATCGGGCGGCACACGACCCGCGAGGACAAGCCGGCGGCCGCCGTACAGGACACGAATCCTGCGGCCAGAGCGTTGGCTGCCAGTGCTCTGGCCAACGGCATCTGCAGACCGACCGACAGATAGTCAGTTTCTCCTGGTCTGGAACACGATCAGTCCGGCCAGCAGAGCACCCAACGTCCCCAACGCCATATCCCCGAGCGTGTCCGTGTACGCCGACTGCAGCTCGGCGGAGTGCCGGATGAACGCGTAGTACTCGCCGACCTCCCACACCACCGCGGCCGTCGCTCCGAAGCCCAGGGCAACGAACGCGGTCAGCCCACGCGACAGCGGCCGCGGCGCGAACGCGAGCAGTACGCCGGCCGTCAGCAGTCCCCAGAGCACGAAGTGCATCGCGTCGTCCCACCACGGCACGGTGTCGAACAGGTTCAGCCGGTTGCCGACCAGGTCGACGAACCACGGCAGCGTCATCAGCAGATCGGCCGTCCACGGGAAGCGCCGGTGCAGCTTCGACCGGGTCCGCCCGGAGGCCCACCACCACAGTGGCAGCACCATCGCGCCGATCGGGTAGACGATCAGGCGGGCGGTCGACGCCTTGCCCTTGATCCCGCTCAGGTCCGGCCAGATCAGGGCCGTCAGCAACAACAGGAACAGGGCCGCCTTGACCGCCAGGGCGGCGTACCGGACCCAGCCCGCGGTCCGCGTCGTCGGGACAGAGGTGGCAACCATCGTCGTCATGCCTCCCAGTCAAACTTCTCCGGGCGGCTGGGCGAATCGGTAGGACTACGCAGAAAGCCCCCGGGTGCGTCGATTGTGACGCACCCGGGGGCTGTGGAACGGTAGGTCAGCTGACGCTGATCAGGTCGACGACGAAGATCAGGGTCTCGCCGGGCTTGATCGCGTTGCCCGCGCCGCGGTCGCCGTAGCCCAGGTGCGGCGGGATGACCAGCTTGCGGCGGCCACCCACCTTCATGCCCTGGACGCCGGTGTCCCAGCCCTGGATGACCTGGCCGACGCCGAGCTGGAAGGCCAGCGGCGCGCCGCGGTTGTACGACGCGTCGAACTCCTCGCCGGTCGAGTGGGCCACGCCCACGTAGTGCACGTTGACGCGGGAGCCGGCCTTGGCCTCGTCGCCGTCGCCCTCGGTGATGTCGGTGATCTCCAGATCCACCGGCGGCGGGCCGTCCGGAAAGTCGATCTCAGGCTTGTCAGTCATGTGACCAGCTAAGCAGATCGGTGAACGTGCACCACTCACTAACCCCGTCTTGGGCCGTTTCCGGAGCCGCCGCCACGCCTGGCCGGGCGTGGCGGCGGGTGGTTGGTGAGTGGTGCACGTCCGCCTCAGGCGTCCAGGACCTCGCGGAGCTTGCCGGCGAAGGCCTCGGGCTGCCCCGCCATGCCGCCGCCGTACTCGTCGCCGAGGAAGCCGCCGTGGTTCGACGGGAAGACCACCGGCGTGAGCCCGAGCCGCGCGGCGATCGCCTCGCCGCCGCGGCGGGCCAGCTGCGTGTTCGACTCCTCGCCCACCGCGACCACCAACCGGTCGGTTGCTCGCGCCAGCGCGGCCTCGTCCGGCAGGTACGACGTACAGCCGCGCAGGTTCTGCGCGATCAGCGAGTCGTCGCGGTTGCCGTCGTCCTCGCTCGGCAGGCCGAACATCGCCGGGTCCGGCGCCGGCTGCTTCAGGTAGTCCTCGGTGAACTCGCCCTCGAAGCTGGTGATCGCGATGAACTTGGCCATCGCCTGGCCCATGCCCTCGCGCTGGTAGGTCTGGTAGATGTCCTCGGTCGCGGCCAGCGCGTACTCGGAGTCCGGGATCAGCCCGGCCAGCGGCGGCTCGTGCGCGACGGCCCGGCGTACGAGGTCGGGTCGCTGCGCCAGCAGGGCGAGTGCGTTGACCGCGCCGCCGCTGCTCGCGAACAGGTCGACCGGGCCCGCGTCGAGCGTCCCGATCAGCTTGACCAGGTCCGCGGCGTGCTGGTCCGGCGAGAGCTCGCCGCCGCCATCCGTACGGGTGCTCCGCTCGACGCCGCGTGGGTCGTAGGTGACCACGGTCCGGTCCTCGAAGTGCGACGCCAGCGTCGGGAACCCGCTCGCGCCCATCGGCGAACCGATCAGCAGCAGCACCGGCCGCTCGCGAGCGGCGAGGTCGCCACGGACGTCGTAGGTGAGAACGGCCCCCGGTACGTCGAGCGTGTGGCTGGCAGGTTCCGGCATGGCAACTCCTCGGTTGGCGACCGCGGTCGGGTCGTGATGTTGCGGAGACTAGACCGGAACGGCGATGGTGCGGAAGGTGCCCCTCTGCGCGATTAGCGTCGATCTTCATGCGGAGAAAACTTGCTGTACTCACGGTGGCCGCCGGACTGCTCGCCGCAGTCGGCGCGGTCGCGGTCAACCGGCCTTCCGAAGCCTCCACGGCCGCACCGGTGGCGGAGAACTACGGTCAGTACACGCTGATGTTCGAGCGCTCGGCCGGCCAGTACTGGGCCGGTGGAAGTGCTGCGGGGCAGTGGTCCTGGAGCCCGCTCAGCGCGACCGTTTCGGACATCTCCTGGGGTGACCCGAAGGCCTGGCCGCCGAAGAACGCCGAACGCTTCGTCAAGTCCGGCGACTGGGTCCTGCTCGACGGCTACAACGACGGCGCCGGCCGGCCGCTGACCCAGATCCAGCGGATGACCAGCGAGAAGATCGGCGACGCCGCCTGCAACAACCTGCAGGACCTCTCGTCGGCCGGCGGCAAACAGCACTACGCCCAGTGGACGATCCCCGCCGACGGCTACTGCATCGACGGCACCGGCACGATCAAGCCGCCGAACGGCTCCACCACCGTCAACTTCCGGCACGTCCAGAAGTGGCTCCCGCCCCACCCGTGCAGCAACGCCGACTTCCCCGGCCAGACCTGCATCACCCAGGTCGAGCAGTGGTGGGACGACAACAACCACCCGTACTCGCTCCAGCTCGACCGCTCCATCGAGCTCGCGCGCGGCCTCGGCATGGCCTTCACGAACCGCACCACGGTCCCGGTCAACTGGAACGCCGACGGCCGGTACTACTGGCACTACTGACCCCGGGCGATGAGACTGGGGCGGTGAGCGAGTCACCCGACGTCGATCGGATGCGGTCGAGCGTCGGGAAACCCGCGCGGCGGCTGATCCAGCGCATCTCGGCCCTGCAGGCCCGGACCGAGGAACTGGTCGAGCGGCCCGCGCTGCTCCGGGAGCAGGCGCGGGACCAGCTGCGGTCGCTGACTCGGCGGCAGGTCCAGAGCGAGCTGGACGGGCTGCCGGTGTCGTCGCTGCAGGAGGTCGTGGGGGCGCGGTTCGCCGGCGTACTGGAGGAGGCTCGGTACGCGACGATCGGGCGGCTGGTCGGGGTGTCCGACGAGGAGCTCGTCGCGCTGCCGGGGATCGGGCCGAAGACGGCGTCGAAGATCAGTGCCGCGGTGCGGACCGTGGTGGCGGACGTTTCCGGATCCTCGCGGTTCCGGTTCTCGCCGGACCACCCGGATGCTCAGCAGGAGAAGCTGCTGGCGACGTTGGCCGCCGTACGGCGTGCTGATGCCGCGGCGGCGGAGCTGATCGGGCCGGCGCGGGAGATGGCGAGTACGGCGCGATCGTTGCTGGACGCCGCGGGGCCGGCGCGGGGGCGGTTGCGGTTGTGGCTGACCGGGCGGGAGAAGAAGCGGGCCGCGCTGGAGGCGTTGAGCCGGCTCGAGGTGATCGACTCGCATCCCCGGACCGCTTGGCTGGAAGGGGAACTGGCGCGGCACGCCGGGGTTGTTGCTGACGACAACGGATTGTGGGACGACTACGCGGCGGACGCGGCGTCGTACAACGCGATCTTGTCGACGGTCGGCGAGGTCGAGCTCGAGGACGAAGCCGCTCAGGGATTCATCCCGGAGGAGCTGCGGCAGCGGATCACGGCGGTGCCGCTGGACACGTCGCTGATCAAGTCGACGTTGCGGGGGTACCAGGTGTTCGGGGCGCAGTACCTGATCCACCAGGAGCGGTCGATCCTCGGGGACGAGATGGGCCTGGGCAAGACGATCCAGGCGCTGGCCGCGGCGGCGCATCTCGCGGCGCGTGGGCAGCAACGGTTCCTGGTGGTGTGCCCGGCGAGTGTGCAGATGAACTGGCTGAACGAGATCGCCAAGCACACGCGATTGCAGGCGCACAACCTGCACGGCACCGGGCGCGAGGGCGTCGCCCAGCGGTGGTTGCGCGACGGCGGCGTCGCGGTGACGACCTTCGGCACCCTGGGGAGCCTCGAGACGGTGGAGGTCGCTCTGCTGATCGTCGACGAGGCCCACTACGTGAAGAACCCGAAGGCCCGCCGTTCGAAGGTCGTCGTCACGGCCATCGGCGCCGCCCAGCGCGTCGTCTTTCTCACCGGTACGCCGATGGAGAACCGCGTCGACGAGTTCCGCACGTTGGTCTCCCACCTGCAGCCCGTGACCGCAAAGGGGCTCAAGGCAACAGATGCCATCGCCGGGGCCAAACAGTTCCGCCGTGCGGTCGCTCCGGTCTACCTGCGCCGCAACCAGGAAGATGTGCTCACCGAACTCCCCGAGAAGATCGAGATCGACGACTGGGTCCTGCCCGGGGCCGCCGATCAGACGGCGTACGTCGCCGCCGTCCGCTCCGGCAACCTGATGCGGATGCGCCAGGCCGCCTTCGAGACCTCGACGTCCGCCAAGCTCGAACGCATCGCCGAAATCGTCGAAGAAGCCCGCGAGGACGGCCGCAAGGTCATCGTCTTCTCCTTCTTCCTGAACGTCCTCGACCGCATCCAGCAATCCATCGCCCCCACCGCCGGCTCGATCCGCGGCGCCGTCCCACCCGCCGAACGCCAACGCCTCATCGACACCTTCACCGCGGCCCCCGGCCACGCCGTACTCCTCAGCCAGATCGAAGCCGGCGGCGTCGGCCTCAACGTCCAGGCCGCCTCGATCGTCATCCTGGCCGAGCCCCAGTGGAAACCCAGCACCGAAGACCAAGCCATCGCCAGAGCCCACCGCATGGGCCAGATCCGCACGGTCCAGGTCCACCGCCTGCTGGCCAAGGACACCGTGGACGAACGCATCCGCGAAGTCCAGGAGAACAAACGCCTCCTCTTCGACGAGTACGCCCGCAAGAGCGACGCCAAGAACCTGGACCCCCGAGCCGTCGACACCCTCAACCACCTCACCGACGACTCCCGGCCCCTCCAAGACCGAGTAGTCCAAGCCGAACAACACCGCCTGGGCATTTCCCCGGTCCAGGACAGTCTGTAGACCGGGAGCTCTCGGGGTGCACTAGGCTCATGGCCCGTGAAGGTTCTCGTTGTCGGCTCTGGTGGCCGTGAGCACGCACTGGTCTGGGCGTTGAGTCAGGATCCCGACGTCGCGCAGGTGGTGGCGGCCCCGGGGAACCCTGGGATCGCCGCGTTGCGCCCGGCGTACGACGGGCAAACGATCGTTTGCCGACCGGTGGACATCTCTGACCACGATGCGGTCGTCGCGCTGGCGACGGAGTTCGGCACCGATCTGGTCGTCGTCGGGCCCGAGGTCCCGCTGGTCGCGGGGGTCGCCGATCCGCTGCGCGCGGCCGGGATCGCGGTCTTCGGGCCGTCCAAGGAGGCGGCGCAGCTCGAGGGGTCGAAGGCGTTCGCGAAGGACGTGATGGCCGCCGCGAGCGTGCCGACCGGCCGGGCGTACGTCTGCAAGACGCCCGAGCAGGCCGCGGAGGCGATCGACGCGTTCGGTCCGCCGTACGTCGTGAAGGACGATGCGCTTGCCGCCGGCAAGGGTGTGGTGGTGACCTCGGACCGCGCGGAGGCGCTCGCGCACGCGGCCGAGTGCGGGCAGGTGCTGATCGAGGAGTTCCTCGACGGTCCGGAGGTGTCGCTGTTCGCGATCACCGACGGGACGACGGTGCTGCCGATGCAGCCGGCCCAGGACTTCAAGCGGCTCGGCGACAACGACGAAGGCCCGAACACGGGTGGCATGGGCGCGTACACACCGTTGCCCTGGGCCCCGGACAAGCTGGTCGAGGAGATCACCGAGAAGGTGCTCCAGCCGACGGTCGACGAGATGCGACGTCGTGGTACGCCGTTCAGCGGTCTCCTGTACGCCGGACTGGCGCTGACCAGCCGCGGCGTGCGTGTGATCGAATTCAACTGCCGCTTCGGTGACCCGGAGACGCAGGCGCTGCTGCCGCTGCTGAAGACGCCGCTCGGTGGTGTCCTGCACGCCGCCGCGACCGGCAAGCTGGCCGACGCCGAGCCGCTGGCATGGAAGAGCGGTTCCGCCGTCGCGGTCGTGGTCGCGGCGAAGAAGTACCCCGCCAAGCCGCGCAGCGGCGACGCGATCGCCGGGATCGACCAGGCCGAGGCCGGCAACGTCCGGGTCTTCCACGCGGGCACGAGCCAGGACGGCGAGGAGCTCGTCACTTCCGGTGGACGGGTTCTCGCGGTCAGCGCGACGGGCAAGGACCTCGACGAGGCGCGGCAGCGCGCGTACGCCGGAGTCGGCCAGATCCGGATCAAGGGCTCGCAGCACCGCACGGACATCGCACTCAAGGCGGCCCGGGGCGAGATCACCGTCTGAGTCCGCGCGTGGTGCAGGAAGCCTGGCCGGCGCCGGGACCGTCGCCTGTGGCCGAGGCCGCTGCGGCGCAGTTGTAGCCGAGGGGGTTTCGGCGGGCGGGCTGAGGCTAGCGCGGTGAATTGCGCACCGTCGTCGACGTCACGATCGAGCTCGCGGCGCAGGCCCGGGCCAACGAGTTTCGGTTGCTCGATCCACCGGCTTGTCCGGGCCGGGGCTGGCGCGGTGGATTGCGCAACGTCGTCAATCCACCGGCCGCTCGGCGCCGGGGCTGTTCGACTGACCCCATGCGTACACCAACCACCTCGGCGGCTGTGGCCGCTCAGCTGATTCGCGCCGATCGGCAACGCCTGCTGAATCTTGTCGTCGGTTTGCCGGAAGAGCGCCTCCGGGCGCCGTACGGCGTGGCCGATGGGCCGCTCGGGCACTTCTGCGACTCCCTGCACGATCTGGTCGCGCACATCGCGATGTGGGACGAGATCACGCTCGCTGTCCTGCGGGAGGACGCGGCCGGGCGCCGGCACTGGAGTCTGGAGGCCGCGTGGGAGACGGCCGAGGCCGGGAGCGCGCTGAACATTGGCGGCGTCGAGGCTGGGCGTCACGTCTCGTCGGCCCTGCTGGTGGAGCGGCTGGCGACTGTGGTCGACGCGTTGGTTGCTGAGATCACCGCGTACGACGAAGCCGCGTGGCAGGGCCAGGCCGCGGCAGAGGACTTCGACGGCAGCGTCGGGGCGCTGGCCGAGTACGCAGCGTCGCCGCCTGGCGGGCTGCCGTACGGACATGTCGCCAAGCACCTCGGAGCCATCGAGGAGGTCGTGGATCCGCGGTTCGGGCCGGAGACCGATGCTCTGCTGGCGCGGTTCGCTGCCGCGCCGCAGGACGACGAGACCGACCAGTACAAGGCCCTGCTTCGGGATCGGGAGGAGCTCCCCGACCCCGAGCTCGCCGGAGTCACCCACCCGGCGGCCCGGGTGACCGACCTCCAGCTGGAGCTGCCCGGGCGGACCCTGCAGGCGCGCCTCTACCGCCCGGAGACCGACGAGCCGCGGCCGGTCCTGCTGTGGTTGCACGGCGGCGAGTTCATCGGTGGGGACCTGCGCGACATCGAGTACGCCGCCTCCGGGATCGCCGTACGCGGGGACGTCGTCGTGGTGTCGCTCAGCTACCGACTGGCGCCCGAAAACCCTTACCCAGCAGGGCTCGAGGACGTCGTCGACACACTGACCTGGTTGCGTGAGAACGTAGACGAGCGGACTCTCGTCGGCGGTCAGAGCGCGGGCGCGGCACTCGCGGCCGGTGCCTGCCTGAGAGCGGCAGCACTCGGCCTGCCGATGCCTGAGCGTCAGGTGCTCTGCTACCCGAGCCTCGACTTCGACCAGGACACCGAGTCGGCAAGGCTGTTCGACGGGGTGTTCTTGAGCACCAAGCCGGGCTGGGCCGACGAGGTGTATTTCCCACCAGGTGAGCTGCCCGCGACCGCCGTCCCGCTGCGCGCCGACGATCTGAGCCGGCAACCGCCGGCGCTGATCCTCGCCGCCGGGCGTGATCCGCTGCGCGACGACGCCCGCGGGTACGCGACCCGGCTGGCCCAGGCCGGCGTACCGGTGAGACTCGTCGAGTACGCCGACACGATGCACGCGTTCCTGAACTTCCCGGCCGCGCTGTCGGCCGGGCGGCGGGCGGTCGAGCTGATCGGCGACGACCTCCGGGCCGCGGTGCGCTGAGACCCAGTACGGGGCGGTTCGCCGTACCAGGGAGAATGGGGCCGTGCCGAACTCCAGCAAGCCCCGGATCCCGAACGTTCTCGCCGCGCGTTACGCCAGCCTGTCGATGGCCGAGCTGTGGTCGCCGGAGCACAAGATCGTGCTCGAGCGGCAGCTGTGGCTGGCCGTGCTGAGCGCGCAGAAGGACTTCGGCGTAGACGTCCCGGACGGGGTCCTGGAGGACTACCGCCGGGTGCTGGACCAGGTCGACCTGGGGTCGATCGCGGAGCGTGAGCGGGTCACCCGGCACGACGTGAAGGCCCGGATCGAGGAGTTCAACGCGCTCGCCGGGCACGAGCACATCCACAAGGGCATGACGTCGCGCGACCTCACCGAGAACGTCGAGCAGCTGCAGATCCGGGCCGGGCTGGAGCTGGTCCGGGACCGCGCGGTCGCGACGGCGGTGCAGCTCGGCCAGAAGGCGGCCGAGCACGCGGCGCTGGTGATGACCGGCCGGTCGCACAACGTCGCCGCGCAGGCGACGACGCTCGGCAAGCGGTTCGCCTCGGCGGCCGACGAGCTGCTGGTGGCGATCGCGCGGCTGGAGGAGCTGATCGAGCGGTACCCGCTGCGCGGGATCAAGGGCCCGGTCGGTACGTCGCAGGACATGCTGGACCTGTTCGGCGGGCAGGACAAGCTGCTGGCCGGGCTGGAGTCGGAGGTCGCCCAGCACCTGGGCTTCCGCCGTACGCTCACCAGCGTCGGTCAGGTCTACCCGCGCTCCCTCGACTACGAGGTGGTCACCGCGCTCGTGCAGCTGGCGTCCGGGCCGTCGAGCCTGGCGACCACGATCCGGCTGATGGCTGGGCACGAGCTGGTCACCGAGGGCTTCAAGGAGGGCCAGGTCGGCTCGTCCGCGATGCCGCACAAGATGAACACCCGGTCCTGCGAGCGGGTCAACGGGCTCGCGGTGATCCTGCGCGGGTACGCGTCGATGGCCGGCGAGCTGGCCGGCAACCAGTGGAACGAGGGTGACGTCTTCTGTTCCGTCGTACGGCGAGTGGCGCTGCCGGACGCGTTCTTCGCGCTGGACGGGCTGTTCGAGACGTTCCTGACCGTGCTGGCCGAGTTCGGTGTGTACCCGGCGGTCGTGGACCGGGAGCTGGAGCGGTACCTGCCGTTCCTGACCTCGACGAAGATCCTGATGGCCGCGGTGAAGAACGGTGTCGGCCGGGAGACCGCGCACGAGGTGATCAAGGAGCACGCCGTCGCCACCGCGCTCGACCTGCGCAAGGGCCTGGCCGCCAACGACCTGTTCCACCGCCTCGGCGCCGACGGCCGCCTCGGCCTGACCGAGGAGCAGATCGTCGGCATCGTCGGCGAGCCCCTCACCTTCACCGGCGCCGCCGTCGCCCAGGTCGACACGGTCGTCGCCAAGATCGACCAGCTGGCCAAGCGCTACCCCGAGGCCGCGGCCTACGCGCCGGGTGACATCCTCTAGCTCGTGTACGAACCGCTGACCTGGACGCTTGTCGGGTTGTCCCTTGCCGCGATGGTGTTCGCGATCGTGCTCGCGGGGCTGGACCGCCGGATCAACTGGACGCTGCTCGCGGTGCTGGGCGTGGTCGAGGTCGCGCTGGTCGCGCAGCTCGTGGTCGGGATCGTGCAGTTCGCGGGGACCGAGCGGGAGGTGTCCGGTGGGTTCTTCTTCGGCTACCTGGTCGGCGCGTTGCTGATCCTGCCGCTGGGTGCGTTGTGGGCGCTGGCGGAGAGCAGCCGCTGGGGTGCCGGGGCGCTGGCGGTCGCGTGCTTCGTGATCCCGGTGCTGGAGCTGCGCATGCACGAGATCTGGACCGCCTGATGACGGCCGCGGCCGATCCGGAGGCCACGCGGCACGGGCCGGGCCGCATCCTGATCCTCGTGTACGGCGTCTTCGCGCTGTCCGCGACCGGGCGGGCGGTCTTCCAGATCGCCAACCAGTTCGACCGGGCGCCGATCGCGTACCTGCTGTCCGCGCTGGCCGCGATCATCTACGTGCTGGCGACGTTCGCGTTGGCCAGGGCCACGCACCTGTCCCGCCGGATCGCGACGATCGCGATCGTGATCGAGCTGGTCGGGGTGGTCGGCATCGGCGCGTTCAGCTACGCCGTACCGGACGACTTCCCCGACGCGACGGTCTGGTCGCACTTCGGCCAGGGCTACGGGTTCGTCCCGCTGGTCCTCCCGGTTCTCGGCCTGCTCTGGCTGCGCCGTACGGCCTGAAGTACTCCCAGGGAACTCCCAGCCGCGCGCAGGGGCGGGCACAGGTTGAGCCGACAGCCTGGGGGACATGCAGAACTCAGGTCATCCGCGGGTCGAGATCGTCGTACCCGTTCGCAACGAGGAGTACGACCTCGGCCCGAACGTCCGGCGGCTCCGGGACTTCCTGGACACCGCCTTTCCCTTTCCGGCCGAGGTCTGCATCGCCGACAACGGCAGCACCGACGCCACCTTCGAGATCGGCACGCTGCTCGCCACCGAGCTGGCCGGCGTACGGATCGTCCGGATCGAGCAGCCGGGCCGCGGGCGGGCGCTGAAGCAGGTCTGGTCGGGCAGCTCGGCCGACGTCCTGGCCTACATGGACGTCGACCTCTCCACGAATCTGAACGCGTTGCTCCCGCTGGTCGCGCCGCTCGTGGCCGGCCACAGCGACGTCGCGATCGGGACCCGGCTGGCACGCGGTTCCCGTGTCGTACGACGGCCGAAGCGCGAGCTGATCTCGCGCGGCTACAACCTGTTGCTCAAGGCAACGCTCGGGACGCGGTTCTCGGACGCGCAGTGCGGGTTCAAGGCGATCCGGGCCGACGTCGCGGCAGAACTGCTGCCGCTGGTCGAGGACACGAGCTGGTTCTTCGACACCGAGCTGCTCGTGCTGGCCGAGCGGGCCGGACTGCGGATCCACGAGGTGCCGGTGGACTGGGTCGACGACCTGGACTCCCGGGTCGCGATCGCGCAGACGGTGGCGGACGATCTGCGGGGGATCGCCCGGCTGCACCGGACGGTCGGGCGGTTGCCACTCGAGCCTGTACGGCGGAGCTTCGGGCGTCCGGCGGTCGCTGACCCTCGTACGGCGCTGGCCGCGCGCGTGCTGCGGTTCGCGTGCGTCGGGGTGCTCAGCACGATCGCGTACGCGCTGCTCTACCTGCTGCTGCGGAACACGATGCCGGCCCAGGCCGCGAACCTGGTCGCCCTGCTGGTGACGGCCGTCGGCAACACCGCGCTGAACCGCCGGATCACGTTCGGTGTCCGCGGCATCGAGAACCGGGGCCGGCACCAGTTGCGCGGCCTCGTCACCTTCTTCATCGGGTGGAGCCTGACCGCGTCGTCGCTGTGGCTGCTGCACACGGCGGTCGCCGTACCGGCCACTGCTGTCGAGGTCACCGTGCTGACGGTCGCCAACCTGGCGGCCACGGTCGTCCGCTTCACCCTCTTCCAGAGCTGGGTCTTCGACGACGAAGCGCCCGCCCTGCCCACCTTGGAAATCCTCGAGCACAGCCGGAGCAACTGATGAGCACCCTGACCGAACCGACCACCTCCTCACCGCCGACGCGCGCCGCGAGACCGCGCGTGCTCGCGGCGTCCTCCGCGATCACCCGCGACAAGGCCCTGTACGGCGGCCTCCTGGTGCTGACCGCGATCGCCTACCTGTGGGGCCTGTCGAAGAACGGCTACGCCAACGAGTACTACGCGGCCGCGGTCCAGGCCGGGTCGACGAGCTGGAAGGCCTGGTTCTTCGGGGCGTTCGACTCCTCCAGCTTCATCACCGTGGACAAGACGCCGGCGTCGTTGTGGGTGATGGGACTGTCGGGCCGGATCTTCGGGTTCGGCGTCTGGAGCATGCTGATCCCGCAGGCGCTGATGGGCGTGGCCGGCGTCGGGTTCGTCTACGTGTCCGTACGCCGGTGGTTCTCGGCCAATGCAGGCCTGCTGGCGGGCGGGATCCTGGCGCTGACGCCGGTCGCCGTCCTGATGTTCCGGTTCAACAACCCGGACGCGTTGCTGGTGCTGCTGCTCGTCGCCGGTGCGTGGGCGGTGACGCGGGCGATCGACTCGGAGCGGTTCGCGGGGCGCTGGATGGCGCTGGCCGGGCTGCTGGTCGGGTTCGGGTTCCTGACCAAGATGCTGCAGGCGTTCCTGGTGCTGCCGGCGTTCGGGCTGGCGTACCTGATCGCCGGCCGGCCCGCGCTCGGGAAGCGGATCGTCCACAGCCTGGTCGCGCTCGGCGCGATGATCGTCGGCGCCGGGTGGTGGATCGCGGTCGTCGAACTGCTGCCGGCCTCGTCGCGGCCGTACGTCGGCGGGTCGCAGACGAACAGCATTCTCGAACTGACCTTGGGCTACAACGGACTCGGCCGGTTGACCGGCGACGAGGCCGGGTCCGTCGGCGGCGGGACCGGGAACCCCGGCTGGGGTGGGGCGACAGGGCTGCAGCGGTTGTTCGGTGGGGAGTTCGCCGGGCAGATCGCTTGGTTGTTGCCTGCGGCATTGATCGCGACGGTGGTGCTGGTGGTCGCGGCCGGGCGTTCGGCGCGGACCGACCGGACCCGGGCGTTCGCGATCCTGTGGGGCGGGTGGCTCGTCGTCACCGGGCTGGTCTTCAGCTACATGCAGGGGATCATCCACAGCTACTACATGGTGGCGCTGGCGCCGGCGATCGCGGCCTTGATCGGTGCGGCAGCGCTGGTGCTGTGGCGGCGCCGGGCCGAATGGTTGCCGCGGGCCGTCATTGCGGGTGGCGTGTTGCTGACCGCTGGCTGGAGCTTCTCGCTGTTGTCGTCGACGTCGGACTACCTGCCGTGGTTGCGCTGGACGGAGCTGGTGGTCGGCGTCGCGGCCGCGGGGGCGGTGATGGTGCTGCCGGAGCTGGGGCTGCGGCGTACGACGGCTCGGCGAGCCGGTGTGTTCGCGGGGCTGCTGCTGGTGCTGACGGCGCTGGCTGGGCCTACGGCGTACTCGGTCTCGACGATCAGCGAGGCGCATGCGGGAGCGCTGCCGTCGGCTGGACCGGCGAGTGCGGGCGGCTTCGGTGGACGCGGCGGCGGGATGGGCGGTCCGCCCGGCGGACAAGCCGGTACGGCGACGGGCGGTCCGGCGACGGGCGGTCCGGCGATGGGTGGCACCCGCGGAGGTGCCGGCGGGTTCCTGGGCGGTGGCGGGACCAGTGGAGTCTCCAGCGAGCTGGTCACCTTCCTGCAGCAGGGTGCGAACGGCTACACCTGGGCAGCGGCAGCAGTCACCGCCAACGGTGCCGCTCCTCTCCAGATCGCCGCGGAGGTTCCGGTGATGGCGATCGGCGGGTTCAACGGGACCGATCCGTCGCCGTCGCTGGCCGAGTTCCAGCAACTTGTTGCCCAGGGCAAGGTCCACTACTTCGTCGGATCCGGCGGTGGAGGCTTCGGTGGCGGCCGGGGCGGGACCACGAACGAGATCTCCACCTGGGTGCAGGAGAACTTCCAGGCCCAGACCATCGGCAGTACGACCATCTACGACCTGACGAGCAACGGAGCATGACGATGACAGAGAACCAGGCAGCACAGCCGGCCGAGGAGCCGGTGGCGGGAAGCAGGAAGATGCCCAGTGGATTGGCGCTGGCAGGCGCCGGGTCGGTGCTGGCGGTGCTGGCCTTCCTCGGTGGAACTGCGGTGGGACACGCGTGGGGAGACGGTGCTGCCGGCAACGAGCAGACGCAGTTCGGCGGGCCGGGCGGCGGTGGGATGCGGCAGTTCCCCGGAAACCAGCAGCCGGGGCAAGGCACGCAGCAGCAGGACCCCAACCAGCAACAGCAGCCGGGCCAGACTCGTACCAGTTGAGGTGATCAAGCCGCGACACGTCAGGCGGTGCGGAACCCGGCCAGCAGGGCCGCGACCGCACGGCGTACGGCGGCCTCGAACGCGTCGTCGGCCAGTGTTCGGCCGGCGCCGGCGACGCGGTCCCAGATCAGCCCGTCGAGCATCGCCGCGAACGGCCAGGCCGCCTGCTCGGGCTCGCGAATGCCGAGGTTGCCGAGGATCCCGGCGAGGTGCTCGCGCAGGACGCGGCCGCCTTGGGTGATCGCGTCGAGGAGCTCGGGCCGGCGGCCGGCTTCGAGGGACAGTTCGTAGCGCGCGAGCTGGTCCTCGGAGCGGTGGTCGGTGAGCTGCAGAACCATCGCACTCATCAGTTCGGTGGGACTACTTGGAAGATCTATGGGGGGCTGGACGGCGAGGTCGCGTTCGAGCATGCGGGTGACACAGGCCGTGAGCAGGGCGTCCCGGGTGCGGAGGTAGTACGACGTGGAGCCGGGTGGGAGGCCCGCCTCGGTGTCGACGGCTCGGTGGGTGAGGCCGCGGAGGCCGCGGGTGGCGACCAGGTGGATGGCGGCGTCGGCGATCGCGGCGCGGCGGTCGTCGCCGCGGGGAGGGTTCTTCGGCACGGCGCACACTCTACCGACCAATCCTCTACAGATGTAGAGTCAGGTCATGAGGACAGCGATCGTGGTGGGGGCGGGGATCGGGGGCGCGTCGGCGGCGGTCGGGCTCGAGCGCGCCGGGTGGCGGGTGACCGTGCTGGAGCGGGCGCCCGCGCTGGGTGAGGTCGGCGCGGGGATCTCGGTCTGGCCGTCGGCGGTGAAGGCGCTGGCCGAGCTCGGCGTCACGGGCGTGGAGAAGGCGGCCGCGGTGTCCGCGCCGGCGGGGATGCGGCGGCCGGACGGGCGCTGGGTGGTGAAGGCGTCCGCGCTGGGTGTCGAGGTGCCGGTGATGATCCACCGCGCGCGGTTGCACGAGCTGATCACGAGCCGGTTCGGGGCGGGGGTGACCGTGCGGGCGGGGGTGACGGTCGACGGCTTCGAGGACGGCGCGGTGCTGGCCGGCGGGGAGGAGTTGCGCGCGGATCTCGTCGTCGCGGCCGACGGGCTGCGGAGCGTCGTACGGGGTGCTTTGTTTCCGGCGTACGGCGGGCCGCGGTACTCCGGCTATGCGGCGTACCGGGGGATCGCCGAGGTCGAGTTGGACGACGGCGGCGGGGAGACGTGGGGTCGGGGGAGGCGGTTCGGGTTCGCCCGGCTGCTCGACGGACGGTACTACTGGTACGCGACGGAGAATCGTCCGGCCGGAGTCGTCGATGCGGATGTGTGGACGGGGTTCGGCGACTGGCACGACCCGATCCCGCAGCTCCTGAAGGCCTCGGAAACCGTGCTGCAGAACGACATCTACGACCTGAGGTTGCCGCTGGTGCCGTTCGTGCACGGCAACGTCGTGCTGCTGGGAGACGCCGCGCATGCGATGACGCCGAACCTGGGACGAGGCGCCTGCACGGCGATCGAGGACGCGGCCGCACTGCCGAGACACCTGGACGACTTGAGCGGGTACGACAGGGAGCGGCGGGCGGCAGCGACCAAGCTCGTCCGCGCCTCGCGGGTGATCGGCCGGGTCGGTCAGCTCGACAGCCGGCTGCTCTGCGGCGTACGGGACGACGTGTTCACCGTCGGCGGCAAGGTGGCCGGGGTGCTCGGGCGGAAACGGGAGATGGGAGAATCCCACGGGTGACCACTCTTCCGCAGGCTGTTGAGATCCCTGGCGCCAAGCATCTGCACTCGGGCAAGGTCCGGGATCTGTACGAGCTCGGGTCCGGCCACCTGCTGATGGTCGCGAGCGACCGGATGAGCGCGTTCGACTGGATTCTCGAGACGCCGATCCCGGACAAGGGCAAGGTGCTCACCGCGATGAGCCTGTGGTGGTTCGAGCAGCTCGACGTGCCGAACCACATCGTCTCGACCGACGTCCCGGCCGAGGTCGCCGGCCGCGCGGTGGTCTGCGAGAAGCTCGAGATGTTCCCGGTCGAGTGCGTCGCCCGTGGGTACCTGAGCGGCTCCGGCCTGCTCGACTACGCCGCGACCGGCGAGGTCTGCGGCATCCCGCTGCGGGCCGGCCTGGTCGAGGGGTCGCGCCTGGACGCGCCGATCTTCACGCCGGCGACCAAGGCCGAGCTCGGCGAGCACGACGAGAACGTGTCGTACGACGCGGTGGTGGCGACCGTCGGCGCCGAGACCGCCGGCCGGCTGCGCGACCTGACGCTGGACATCTACGCGCGGGCGCACGCGATGGCCGAGCAGCACGGCATCATCCTGGCCGACACCAAGTTCGAGTTCGGGGCCCGCGCCGACGGCACGATCGTGCTCGCCGACGAGGTGCTGACGCCCGACTCGAGCCGCTTCTGGCCGGCCTCCGAATGGGCGCCGGGCCGGCCGCAGCCGTCGTACGACAAACAGATCGTCCGCGACTGGCTGCAGTTCGAGTCCGGCTGGGACCGCGCGTCGGGCGAGGCGCCGCCGCCGCTGTCCGACGAGGTCGTCGAGCGCACGCGTTCGGCGTACATCGAGGCCTACGAGAGCCTCACCGGCCGTACGTTCACCGCCTGAGCGCTCGGCGTCAGAACAGGCCGACGCCGAGAGCCAGCGTCACGAACCGCGCCAGCCGCCCGGCCAGCACCGACAGACTGAAGGTGACCACCCCCATCCGGCTGGCGCCGGCGATCAGCGCCACGCCGTACAGCGGTGGAATCCCGACCGACGCGCTCAGCAACGTGACCGGCACTCCCCACCGCCGGTCGCTCAAGGCATCCAGCAGCCGCTTGCTGAGCTCCCGGTTCCACTGCACGAACCGCCCCCACCGGGTGTCCAGGTCGAGCGGCTTCGGCTCCTTGGACTTCTTCCCGGCGTACCCCGGCCGGTACCGCACCGCCAGAAACATCGCGATCTTCCCGATCGTCTGCCCGACCGAAACCCCGATCGCCGCCACCACCGGGTCCAGCGCCCCGCTCACCCCGACCCCGAGCACGTACGCCTCAGCGTTCAGCACCGGCACCACGGCCGACCCGATCCCGAACCCGACGGCCAACACCAACTGCCACACCCACATGCCGCCGAGCCTATGCGCACCCGCTTGACCCAGCAGGGACCCCAACCCCACCCCAGGGGTGAACCAGGGCCTCCCTCCACCGAAGCCCCAGCCCCCTTGACACCGGGGGTGGCACAACCACAGAAATGTGACGTTCGGCGACCGCGCTGCAACTTCCTGCAGTTCTCTTGCCCTGTCAAACGAGGGTTTGGTTGACTCTGTACCGAGATATTCGAGACATTTTCAGGAGGGTGCATGCGAAGGGCGCGAAAAGCTTTCCCGAGTGCATTTTCCGGGATTTCTCTGGTGGCCGGAGTCGTCGCTGTCACGGCGCAACCGGCAATTGCTGCCCGGGTGGACTCGCCGGTCCAGCGTATCGAGGGCGGCACCTGCCCGGCCAAGACCCCACAGATCTGATCGACCCACTTCGAAGGAGAGCCCATGCGAGGAGTACGGAAAGCCACGTTGAGCACGGTCGCGGGACTGCTGGTGGCGACCGGCGGACTCGTCGCCGCGACCCAGCCCGCCGCGGCGTCGCGGACGGACTGCCCGGCCAACAGAATCTGCATCTGGCACAACCAGAATTTCACCCCGACGGCGATTCCCTACGTCAAGAACGAGCCGCACCTGGGGAGCAACAGCGACGAGGCGCACTCGGTGTACAACAACGGCAGTGTCGCTTGGTTGCTGCACGACGACGACAATTACTCGCGCAGTGACACTTTCTTCTGCATCAGGGCCGGTCAGTACACGTCCGACCTCGGCCAGCCGGCGTACAAGTTCGGCGACAAAATCACCTCGATCAGCAAGCTTCCCAACAACAACTGCCCGAGCGGAGCAAAGGTCCTCTGAGCGGCTCGGCGGAGTAGTCAGGTGAAGAGACGGCGCCATCTCCTACCTTGAGAACTGGAAATTCTTGCGATGTCTCGCCGTAGGCGCGGCAGAAGCCGGAGTCCGGGGCCCCTCAACCCCGAACTCCGGCTGGTCTGTCGGTGCGGTCAGGCCGACCGCAGGTTCTGTGGGTCGATCGCCTCGCGGACCTGGCCGCGCAGGAGGGCCGCGGCTCCGGTCGCGACCAGCCAGGTCAGTGCGCTCCCGACCAGGACCACGATCACGAACCACAACAGGGCGGTGCCCTCCCTGCCCGGCGACTCGCGCAGCACGGTGAGGAGGTAGCCGATCGCCAGGCCGACCCCGATGGCCGGCGGGGCGATCGCGGTCAGTTGGAGCTGGACCGATCGCCGGAGATGGGCCTCGCCCATGCCGAAGATGCTCAGGCAGGCGAGATTCCGGCGCTGGTCGAGCAGGTCGTCGGCGGTCCCGGCCAGCAAGGAGGCGCCGGCGGCCAGTCCGACCGCCAGGGAGGCGACCGCGGCCAGGCCGAATCCGGTGGAGTAGAAGGTCATAGAGTCTCCCCAGGTGCCCTCGCCCTCGGCGTACGGGACCCACAGCGCGAACATCGAGGCGGCGCAGAGCCCGACCACGACCCCGCAGAGCACCATCAGGGTGATCGAGCGGCCGGCTGCTCGCGTGGTCCGGATCAGCCGTCCACCCGCGATCACCTTGATCGGGTCCCCCGACCGGCTGAGCCGCCGGCCCTGGCCGTAGGCCAGCAACGGAGCCAGCGCGATCGTCGCGATCAGGACGCCTGCGGCCGGAACGAACAGGAGGCCCGCGCCGAGGACCGTCGAGCCGGTCGTGATGGCCCTCATCGCGGCCAGGGCGATCAGTACACCCACAACAGCGAAGATGATCCTGGCCCGGAACCGGGTCGGCCTGTGCTCGGGGGCCGCCGAAGGATCCGTCACCAGTCCACGCCGTAACCACCCGCCCACAGCCGCGGTCGCCGCGCCGAGCACCAGCGCGAAGACCGGCCAGTAGAGCAGGTCCCACCCGTCCGGGCGGGGAAGGACCCTGGCCACTCGCGGGAACGTCTGGACGAGGAACGCAAGCGCGAAGTAGACGGGACCGGCGAGGACTCCGCCGGCCAGTCCGGCCAGTGCTCCTTCGACGGCGCCGAGCCCTCGGACCTGGCCTGGGGTCGCGCCCGCCAAGCGGAACGCGGCCAGCCTGCGGTCGCGCGCCGCCGTACCGAGTTTGAGGGCCTGGTAGGCCAGGGCGAAGGCCCTCGCCGCCAGGAAGACCGTGGCCAGGGCCACCCCGCCGCGGAGGCCGTCCTCCTGAAGGTAGTTGCTGTAGGCATCGGCTGACCTGTCGGAGTAGTAGACCCCGTCCAGTACGTCGATGCCGGAGGACAGCCGGGTGATCCGCAGTCCCGCCAGCAGGAACGCGCCGGCCACCGCGACCCCGAGCACCAGCAGTTGCAGGCGGCGCCGATCGGTGGCGGACCGGGGAAGGGCCAGCGTGACGAAGGTGCGCAGATTCATGACAGTGCCACCTCGTGCTGGATCAGACCGTCGCGCAGGCGGACCTCGCGGTCGGCGTGCGCGGCGACCAGGTTGTCGTGGGTGACGACGACCAGCGCGGTGTCGCCGGTTCTCGCCGCCTCGAGCAGCAGGTCGAGGACCTGTTCCCCGGCGCTGCTGTCCAGGCTGCCCGTCGGTTCGTCCGCGAACACGACCGCCGGGCCCGTGACGAGTGCCCTGGCGACCGCGGCCCGCTGGTTCTGCCCGCCGGACAGCTCAGCCGGTACGGCGTACGCGTCCTCGGCCACTCCGACTCGCTCCAGCCAGCCGAGAGCCGCTCGGCGCGACGCCGCCCGGTCGTGGCCTTCGAGGAGCAGCGGCAGCGCCACGTTGTCGACCAGGGAGAGGTCCGGGACCAGCTGGCCGAACTGCATCACCACGCCGACCTTGGTACGCCGCAGCCGGGTGCGATCGGCCTCGGACAGCTCCGACAGGTCCTGCCCGGCCAGCTTCACCGTGCCGGCCTGCGGCCGCAGGATGCCGGCCGCGCAGTGGAGCAGGGTCGACTTGCCACAACCGCTCGGGCCGGTGACGGCCAGGACTTCGCCCGGACGCACCTGCAGCGAGACGCCCCGCAGGGCGATGTCGCGGCGGTACGCGTACTCCACCCGGAGGACTTCCAGGACCAGGTCGGTCATCGGGTGCTCTCCTTCTGAGCGGTGATTCGGTCAAGAGCGGTGTCCAGCCAGCGGAGATCGGCGTCCAGGTGCAGCGCCATGTAGTCGCGCGCGAGCCGGCCGGGCGTGTCTTCGGTGCGGCCGGAGGCCTTCAGCTCACGGATCCGGCGCAGGTGGCTGGACCGCTGCCGGGCCAGGAACGCGGTCGCGTCCTCGCCGGTCCGGATCGTCGCGACCACCTTGCGGACCAGCTCGTCGACCGCGCCCAGCGCGGGCTGGATCGGCTCGGCCAGCCACTCGGCCAGATGCTGCCGGCCCTTCGCGGTCAGCGCGTAGACGGTCCGCTCGGGACCGCCTTCGGAGCCCCGGTCGACGACCTCGACGAGCTCGTCGCGCTCCAGCCGGGCCAGCGTCGAGTACACCTGCCCGAACGCCAGCGGCTTGCTGTCGGGGAACCATGCGTCGTGACCGCGTTTCACGTCGTACCCGTGCGCCGGGCCGCCGTGCAGCAGTCCCAGGACCAGCTCTGCGGTTGCCATGGGAACGACTATACACACGAGGTATGTACTGAGTGAATAGTCGCCGGGTGCGTGGATCCGGGAGCCGGTCGGTAGGATTCGGTTTGTCACCCCGGATCGAAACCAGGAGTAGTCAGTGGCTCGCGTTGTCGTCGATGTCATGCTCAAGCCCGAGATCCTCGACCCGCAGGGCAAGGCGGTGCACGGCGCGTTCGCCCGGCTCGGCTTCGACGGCGTGGCCGACGTCCGCCAGGGCAAGCGCTTCGAGATCACCCTCGAGGGCGAGGCGACCGAGGAGCGGGTCGCCGAGATCCGGAAGGCCGCGGACACGCTGCTGGCCAACCCGGTGATCGAGGACTACACGCTGCACGTCGAGGGCGACCGATGAAGATCGGCGTCGTCACCTTCCCGGGCTCGCTGGACGACGTCGACGCGCGCCGCGCGGCCGCCGTGGCCGGCGCCGAGGCGGTCCCGCTGTGGCACGGCGACGCCGACCTGCACGGGGTCGACGCGGTGGTGCTGCCGGGCGGCTTCTCGTACGGCGACTACCTGCGCGCCGGGGCCATCTCCCGGTTCGCGCCGGTGATGGACACGATCATCAAGAAGGCGGGCGAGGGCCTGCCGGTGCTCGGGATCTGCAACGGTTTCCAGGTGCTCTGCGAGTCGCACCTGCTGCCGGGCGCGCTGATCAAGAACCACCACCGCAAGTTCGTCTGCAAGGACCAGGGGCTGCGGATCGAGAACAACCGCACCGCGTGGACCAGCGACTACGACGCGAACCACGAGATCACCATCGTGCTGAAGAACCAGGACGGCTCCTTCGTCGCCGACGAGGCCACGCTGGACCGGCTCGAGGGCGAGGGCCGGGTGGTCGCGCGCTACCTGGGCAACCCGAACGGCTCGTACCGCGACATCGCCGGCATCACCAACGAGCGCGGCAACGTGGTCGGCCTGATGCCGCACCCCGAGCACTGCGTCGAAACCCTGACCGGCCCGAGCACCGACGGCCTCGGCTTCTTCACCTCGGTCCTGAAAGCCGTCGTCGCCTCCTGATGAACCGTCCGGGGATGCGCCGGCTGCTGGCCCGCACCCTCATCCCGATCGCGACCCTCGCCGGCGCCGCGGCCGCGTTCGCCCTGCCCGCCGAAGGCGAGGGCTCCGGGCGCGCTGCCGCCCTTCCCCCCTCCTCCGCGATTCCAGCGCCGCAGGCGCGGGAATCGCTCCTGGCGAAGGTTGTCGTCATCGGCGTACCCGGTCTGACCTGGAACGACGTGGAGGCCTCGCCTGAGCTGACCGCGCTGGTGGACCAGTCGCACGTCGGGTCGATCACCGTGAAGACCGCCGGGCCGCACACCTGTCCGGTGGACGGCTGGCTGACTCTCAGCGCCGGGACGCGGGCCTGGGGGAGCGTGGCGGACCAGCCGTGCGGCGAGTTGCCGGCTGTTGCCGGCGGCAAGGTTCAGGACTGGCAGACGTACGTCGACCGCCAGGCGGAGCACCACACCGGCGCACCGCTCGGTCGCCTCGCCGAGAGCCGCGAGAAGGTCTGCGGCTTCGGCCCGGGCGCCGCGATCGCGACGGCGAAGACCGACGGCACGGTCACCAACTGGCAGCCGACCTTCGACCCGGCCAAGCTCTCCACCTGTGGTGACGCGATCGTCGACGCCGGGGCGATGCCGCTCCGCGAAGGCCGCGAGGAAGCGCGCAAGAAGGTCGCCGATCTCGTCGCCCAGGCCCGCGCGGCCGACGGCTGGGTCCTCCTCGCGGGCATCAGTCAGGCGACCGCGAACGCCCACCAGGAACCCCTCGTCGCGCTCCAACTTCCCCCGGACAACGGCCCGCGCTGGCTCACCAGCGACTCGACCCGCCGCCCCGGCCTGATCCAGCTCACCGACCTGACCGCGACGATCCTCCGCGGCGAAGGCAAGCCGATCGACCCGGCCGGCGAGGCCGAGCCCGGTCCGCTCGACGGCAACGAGATCGGCTTCGGCGGCGACCTCCACACCGACGCGGCCGCCGTCATCGAGGACCGCCTCGACGCCAATCAGCGTTTCGAGCAGCCCCGCCCGATTCTGGTCGCCGTCTCGATGACCATCCTCGCCGCCGAGCTGATCGCGCTGGCCTGGTTCTGGTTCACCCGCAGCAAGCGTTCTCGCAGTGTCTTCTCGTTCGCGCTGCTCACCCAGGGCGGCTTCTTCATCGCCGTCTTCCTGTCCACCGCGACCGTCTGGTGGCGC
Source organism: Kribbella italica (assembly GCF_014205135.1). Lineage (NCBI taxonomy): Bacteria > Bacillati > Actinomycetota > Actinomycetes > Propionibacteriales > Kribbellaceae > Kribbella > Kribbella italica. The sequence continues at coordinate 5,877,569 of NZ_JACHMY010000001.1, read as the reverse complement.
TGGCCGTCCCCCGGCCTTTCCCTGTACGCCGTGGTGCTGGCGATCAGCGCAGCGTTCGCCGCGGGAGCCAAGCTTCTGCTCGGCAGATCCGCGTACGTCGGGATCGCGCTCGCGGCGTACCTGATCCTGCTCGTGGACGGCGTGCTGGGGACGCCGCTCCAGTTCGGCAGCATGTTCACCGACGGCCCGGTGATCGGCGGCCGGTTCTACGGTTTCGGCAACTCCACCTTCGCCACTCTGGCCGTCGCCGCGCTGGTGGTCGCCGGTGTGGTCGCGCAGAAGCTGATCGACCGCAGCCGCGTCCAGGCCGCGCTCGCCGTCCTGGCGATCGGCGGCGCCGCGATCGTCGTCGACGGCAAACCCGGCTGGGGCACGGACTTCGGCGGCATCATCGCGCTGACGCCGGCTGTCCTGCTGATGGCTTGGCTGACCTGGCGCGGCGGAATCACGCTGCGCGCTCTGATCGGCATCGGCGTGGCCGGCGTACTCGCGGTCTCCGCCGTAGCCTTCCTGGACTACCTGCGGCCCGAGGACCAGCGCAGCCACTTCGGTGCGTTCGTGGCCCGGCTGCTCGACGGCGACGTGGCCGACGTGCTGATCCGCAAGCTGGAGATGGCCGTCGCGTTCTTCTCCGGCCCGGCCGGCTGGGCGATGCTCGTCGGCGTGGTCCTCGCGATGCTGGCGACCGTCCTGCCCGACCGGGTGCCGTCGGCGGCGTACCGGGAGTTCTACCGCAGCCGGACGATGGTCCGGCCCACGCTGCTCGCGCTGTCGACCTGTGGTCTGGTCGGCATGCTGCTCAACGACGCGGGCGTCGCCCTGCCCGCGATCATGACCGGCTTCGCCGCCCCGCTGCTGGTGGCCCATCTGGTCGCCGCGCCGAGGCCAGCTACCGTTTCTCCCGAGTCCCACCTAGTTCAGGAGCACTGAAGAATCGTGTCCACCGACACCGTGAGCAACGCGACCAGTACGCCGGACGTCGAGCAGCCGTGGGCGGAGCTCGGCCTCAAGCCGGACGAGTACCAGCGGATCCGGGACATCCTCGACCGGCGCCCGACCAGCTGCGAGCTGGCGATGTACTCGGTGATGTGGAGCGAGCACTGCTCGTACAAGTCGTCGAAGGTGCACCTGAAGAAGTTCGGCGACATCCCGCAGGAGACCCCGGCGGGCAAGATGCTCGCGGGCATCGGCGAGAACGCCGGCGTGATCGACATCGGTGAGGGCTACGCGGTCACCTTCAAGGTCGAGTCGCACAACCACCCGTCGTACGTCGAGCCGTACCAGGGCGCGGCGACCGGGGTCGGCGGCATCGTCCGCGACATCCTCGCGATGGGCGCCCGTCCGGTCGCGGTGATGGACCCGCTGCGGTTCGGCCCGCTGGACGCGCCGGACACCAAGCGCGTGCTGCCCGGGATCGTGTCCGGCGTCGGTGGCTACGGCAACAGCCTGGGCCTGCCGAACATCGGCGGCGAGGTCGTGTTCGACTCGACGTACCTGGGCAACCCGCTGGTCAACGCGCTCTGCGTCGGCGTGATGAAGCACGAGGACCTGCACCTGGCCAACGCGACCGGCGTCGGCAACCAGATCATCCTGTACGGCGCCAAGACCGGCGGCGACGGGATCGGCGGTGTCTCGGTGCTCGCGTCGGAGACCTTCGCCGACGGCGGCCCGACCAAGCGTCCCGCGGTCCAGGTCGGCGACCCGTTCATGGAGAAGCTGCTGATCGAGTGCACGCTCGAGCTGTTCGCGGCCCGGATCGTCGAGGGCATCCAGGACCTCGGTGGCGCGGGCCTGTCCTGCGCGACGTCGGAGCTGGCCAGCGCCGGCGACGGCGGGATGTACGTCTCGCTCGACAAGGTGCCGCTGCGCGACGCGTCGCTGGCGCCGGAAGAGATCCTGATGAGCGAGTCGCAGGAGCGGATGATGGCGGTCGTCACGCCCGCGAACGTCGACCGCTTCCTGGAGATCTGCGCCAAGTGGGACGTCCAGGCCGACGTGATCGGTGAGGTCACCGACACCGGGCTGCTGCAGATCGACTGGCACGGCGAGCGCGTGGTCGACGTACCGCCGCGTACCGTCGCGCACGACGGCCCGGTCTACGAGCGTCCTTTCGAAAGGCCTTCCTGGCAGGACGACCTGCAGGCCGACGGCGCCGAGAAGTTGCCGCGCGCAACCACTGGCGAGCGGCTGCGGGACACGCTCCTGAAGCTGATCGCGTCGCCGAACCTGTGCGACAAGTCCTGGGTCACCGACCAGTACGACCGGTACGTGCTGGGCAACTCGGTGCTCGCGCAGCCCGAGGACAGCGGCATGATCCGCGTCGACGAGACCAGCGGGCTGGGCGTCGCGGTCTCCACCGACTGCAACGGCCGCTTCGCGAAGCTCGACCCGTACACCGGCGCCAAGCTGGCGCTGGCCGAGTCGTACCGCAACGTCGCCACCACCGGCGCCCGCCCGGCCGCGGTGACCGACTGCCTGAACTTCGGCTCGCCCGAGGACCCGGGCGTGATGTGGCAGTTCTCCGAGGCCATCCGCGGCCTGGTCGACGGCTGCATCGAGCTCGGCATCCCGGTCACCGGCGGCAACGTGTCGTTCTACAACCAGACCGGTGAGACCCCGATCCTGCCGACGCCGGTGGTCGGCGTACTCGGTGTCATCGACGACGTCACGCGCCGTACGCCGATCGGTTTCACCGCCGAGATGGAGGGCCACCAGCTCTACCTGCTCGGCGAGACCGAGGAGGAGCTGTCCGGCTCCGAGTGGGCGCACGTCGTCCACGGTCACCTCGGCGGCCGCCCGCCGGCCGTCGACCTGGCGGTCGAGCAGCAGCTCGCCGACATCCTGATCAACGCGTCGCGCGACGGCCTGATCGACGCCGCGCACGACGTCAGCGACGGCGGCGTCGCGCAGACGCTCGTCGAGTCGGCCATCCGCGGCGGCACCGGCGCGCGGGTCTGGGCGCCGGACGGTCTCGACCCGTTCCTGTTCCTGTTCGCCGAATCGTCCGGACGCGCGGTGGTCGCGGTTCCTCGGACGGAAGAGGTCCGGTTCACCGACATGTGCACGGCGCGCCGCTTCCCGCACGCGAAGATCGGCGTCATCACCGGGGACACGCTGGACGTCCAGGACCAGTTCGAGATCACGCTGACCGACCTGCACGCCACCTGGTCGGCGACACTGCCGGCAGCACTGGGCTGACCGACCGGGGCCGGACCGGCAGCGGTCCGGCCCACCGATAGCCTCCGCCGCATGCGTGAACTCGAGTGGGACGGCGCCCTCAACGCCCGGGACCTGGGCGGCCTCCCGGCCACCGGCGGCACGATCCAGTACGGCCGCGTTTACCGCTCGGCCCACCCCGACGCCCTGACCGCCAAGGGCCGCGAGGCGTTGCTCGCGGCCGGCATCACCACGGTCATCGACCTCCGCAACGCCGAGGAACGCCTCGCCGTACAGGCCATCGACGGCATCACGATCCACCACCAGCCCGTCGAGGACCAGTCCGACGAGGCCTTCATGGCCAAGTGGGGCGAACGCCTCAGCAGCCCGGCGTACTACAACGCCGTACTGCACCGCTGGCCCGGCATGATCACCGCCGTCTTCGCCCGCCTGGCCGACGCCCCACCCGGCGGCGTCCTCATCCACTGCCGAGCCGGCTGCGACCGCACCGGCATGATCGTCTCCATGCTCCTGGCCCTGGCCGGCACCCCGGTCGCCGACATCCTCGACGACTACGAACTGGCCCTCCGCACATACGCCGAATCCGCCGACGACCGCCCCCTCCCCGGCCAAACCCTCGACCAGCACTGCGCTCAAGCCTGCGCGGAACTGATCGGCTTCCTGGGCTCGATCGACATCCCTGGCTATCTCACCTCCAGCGGCCTGACCTTCGAGCAGCTGGCGCGGCTGCGCGACCGGCTGGTCTCGGAAAATCTGGCCTGACCAGGCGTCTGGCACACTCGGAGAAAGCTAGTGGGGAGTGTGGGATGGCTGACAGAGAGCGTGAGCGGCGGCCTGATCTGCCCTGGGGGAAGCCGGGGGACGGGCCTCGGGCCGGGCAGCTGTCGAATCTGGCGGGGATGGCGGCTGCCGCGGGGCAGGAGGCTCGGGTGGTGGCGGCTCGGCGGCGGATGGCTTCGGTGCGGTTGACCGATGAGGAGCGCCGGGTTTGTTTCGACGAGCTGGCGGAGCAGTTCGCGGTGGGGCGGCTGGACGAGGCGGAGCTGCATCGGCGGGTGGACCTGGTGCAGGAAGCTGTGACGCACGGGGATCTGCTGGTGGCCTTCGGTGGTTTGCCGGCGCCGGGGTTCTACTCGCCGCCGGTGAAGAAGCCTGGGCGGTGGCGGTGGGCGGCGTTCGTCGGGGCGGTGTGGCTGGCGTTGCCGTTCTTCCTGACGGGGCTGGTCTTCCTGGTGTTCGGGAGGGAGATCGCGGCCGCGATCTTCGGGTTGCCGGCGATCGCTTGGGTGCTGGTGACGTGGCGGTGGGCGTCCGCGCCCAAGCGGCAGGCCCGCCGGTCCGGGTAGGACCGACGGGCCGGCAGGGCTACTTGGTCTCGGCGACTTCCAGTCTGACTTCGCCGGCGACGTACGAGATCGCGTCGTGGACGTACCACGTGTCGGGTGGGGTGCTGATCGGGGGCGCGTCGGTGGGGCTACCCGCCGCCTGGAACTGCTCGATGGTGAGGTCGCGGGCGGCCAGGATCGGCTTGAGCTCGGCGATGGTCAGGCCGCGGAACTTCACCCCGGCCAGCACCTCGCCGGGATCGTCGATGTTGCTGCTGAAGTGCCGGTACATCTCGCCTTTGTGGGCCGCCCGGCCGAACTGGATCTCGGCCCAGCTCTCGAGGCTCTTCGGGACCTCGACACCTTCCTGGCAGCCGGGGTCGGAGGCGTCCAGCGTGCCGCTGCATTTCTCGCCGGGGACGAGGACCTTCAGGTTCTCCTTCTTGTAGTCCGGCAGCGAGTAGCCGACGAACGTGCCGACCCACGGGGCACTGACCGCGACGGCTTCCACCTTCACCTTCAGGCCCATCGCCTTGAACTCGGCGTTGAGGCGCTTCGGGTCGGCGTTCGGGTCGACGACCCGGACGATGACCGAGCTGCCGCTGTCGGTGAACGACAGCGCCCGCGGCTGGTCCTGCCCAGGGCTCCGTACGACGCTCGCCGCGACGACGCCGACGATCAGCAGGCTGAACGCGCCGGCCAGCACAAGCCGCGGCCGGGAGTTGCGTACTGGTCTTTGGGGTACTTCTCCGGAATCTGTGGCAGAGACAGCGACGATGTCGTCGGCCAGGTCGGACCACGTGCTGTCCGCTACCGAGGTGGTGGTGCTGGGCTTGAGGGCGCGGACGGCCGCGTCGGTGTCAGATGTCTTCATGGGAAACCTCTCCTCTCACCGTGGCCGGTGCGGTGGTGGTGAGCAGCTTGGCGAAACGTCTGCGGGCCCGGTGCAGGCGGATCCGGACGGCGTTGCGGGAGCAGCGGAGCACGGTCGCGATCTGGGCGGTGTCCAGGTCCTCCCAGGCGACCAGCGTGAGCAGCTCGCGGTCCGGTTCGGGCAGGGCGCGGAACGCCCTTGCCGTCGACGAGTCACCGTCGATGGGCTCCGGACCGGGGGTGGCCGTGTCGACCAGCTCGTCGCGGAGCCGGTCGGCCAGCGCGTTGCGCCGGCCCTCACCGCGCCGATGGTTGGCCAGTACGCGCCGGGCGACGCCGTACAGCCAGGGCTTGGTCTGGTCCCCGCCGGGGACCTCGTCGAGGCGGCGCCAGGCCACCACGAACGTGTCCGCCAGCAGGTCGGCCGCGTCGTGGCTGGAGCCGGTACGGCGTTGCAGGTAGCCGAGCACCGCCTCCCGATGGGCGCCGAACACCTCCTCGAAGCGCTCCCGGCGCCCGCTGTCCCCTGGCGGGTCGTGCACGGCTGCCTCGCTCACTGGCCCGGAGCGGGGCCTGATCGGTGTCTGCGTCATGCCCCGTACATGTCCAGCACCTTTCCGACCATTTCACCGCACGGAGGTGTCAGCGGGTGATCACCTGGGGTAGGACAGGGGGTGTCTCACGTTGTCATCCCGGCGAAAGGCTCGCGCATGCCCGTCCTTCCCCCTGCCACCCGCGGCGGTCACTACGTGCCGAACCGGGAGCCGCTCCAGCCGGTGCCGTTCCAGAAGCTCCCGCCGGGCGCGATCGAGCCCCGCGGCTGGCTCGCGCAGCAGCTCGACCTCCAGGTCAAGGGCCTGTGCGGCCGGTACGACGAGATCTCCGACTTCCTGGTCTACGAGACCAACGGCTGGGTGGACCCCGCCCAGGGCGCCTGGGAGGAGCTGCCGTACTGGCTGCGCGGCTTCGGCGACCTCGGGTACGTCACCGGCGACACCGGCGTCCTGACCCGGACCGAGCGGTGGATCAACGGGATCCTCGGCACCCAGGCGGCCGACGGGTGGTTCGGCCCGGAGCGGCTGCGGACCTCGCTGGAGGGCGGCCCGGACTTCTGGCCGGGGATGCCGCTGCTGGGCGCGCTCCGGTCGTGGTTCGAGTTCACCGGGGACGAGCGGGTGATCCCGTTCATGAGCCGGTACCTGGCCTTCCAGAACACGCAGCCGGCGGAGGTGTTCAACCGGTCGTGGGGCGCGTTCCGCTGGGGCGACAACATCGACAGCGCGTACTGGCTCTACAACCGGACCGGCGACGCCTGGCTGCTCGAGCTGGTGCACAAGATGCACGCCGGGTCGGCCGACTACGTGAGCGGCATCCCGAACTGGCACAACGTCAACCTCGCGCAGGGGTTCCGCGAGCCGCTGCAGTACGGGCTGCTGGCAACGGATCCGGCGCTGGCCGCGGCGACGTACCGCAACTACGCGACGATCATGGAGCTCTACGGGCAGTTCCCCGGCGGTGGTTTCGCCGGCGACGAGAACTCGCGGCCCGGGTTCGGCGATCCGCGGCAGGGGTTCGAGACGTGCGGGATCGCGGAGCTGATGCACAGCTTCGAGATGCTGACCCGGTTCACCGGGGACACGGTGTGGACCGACCGGTGCGAGGAACTCGCGTTCAACGCGCTGCCGGCGTCGTACGACCCGCTGCAGCAGGTCATGCACTACATCACCTGCGCGAACAGCGTTCAGCTCGACGACCGGGTCAAGCACGGGCAGTTCGAGAACCCGTTCGCGATGCAGGCCTTCAAGTACGGCGTACGGCAGTACCGGTGCTGCCCGCACAACTACGGCATGGCCTGGCCGTACTACGCGCAGGAGCTCTGGCTGGCCACGACGGACAGCGGCCTGGCCGCGTCGATGTTCGCCGCGAGCAAGGTCACTGCGACGGTCGGGGACGGGACGGTGGTGACTGTTGTCCAGGACACCGACTACCCGTTCGACGAGACCGTGACGCTGACCGTGCAGACGGCCGAGCCGGTCGAGTTTCCCTTGTACGTAAGGATTCCCGGCTGGGCCGAAGGGGCCGAGGTCAACGGTCAACGGGCCGAAGGCAACTGGGTCAAGCTCGACCGGACCTGGCGGGACGGCGACCAGGTGACGGTGACACTGCCGATGCGGATCAGCACGCGGGTCTGGGCCGACAACCAGAACTCGGTCTCGGTCGACCGTGGCCCGCTGACCTACTCGCTCGCGATCGCCGAGCGCTACGAGCGGATCGGCGGCACGGACGAGTGGCCCGAGCTCGCGGTCTACCCCGAGTCGCCGTGGAACTACGGTCTTCCGGCCGACCCGACCTTCGAGCTCGTACGACGGGAGGCCGGTCAGGACCCGTTCACGCAGGACGGCGTACCGGTCGCGCTCACGACGACGGGACAGCGGATCCCGCAGTGGGAGACCGACACCGAGGACGTCGTCGGCCTGCTGCAGCCGGGCCCGGCGCTGACGACCGAGCCGGTCGAACAGATCGCGCTGATCCCGATGGGTGCCGCGCGGCTGCGGGTCGCGTCGTTCCCGCAGGTCGATGCCGACGGCAAGGAATGGGTCTACCGGACCCGGATCACCGCGTCGCACGTCAACAACGGCGACTCCCTCGAGGCGCCCCACGACGGCCGTCGGCCGGCGTCGTCCGCCGACAGCACCATCCCGCGCTTCACCTGGTGGGACCACCGCGGCACCACCGAGTGGATCCAGTACGACCTGCGCAGCCCGCGCGACATGTCGACCATCGAGGTCTACTGGTACGACGACACCGGCACCGGCGAGTGCCGCGTCCCCGCCTCCTGGCGAGCCCTGTGGCTCGACGGCAACACCTGGCACCCGATCGATACGACGTACGAAACCAAGCCGGACCAACTGAACACGGCGACCTTCGCACCCGTCCGCGCCCAGGTCGTCCGCGTCGAGGCGATCCTGCAGCCGACCTTCTCGGCAGGCATCCTGTCCTTGGCGTTCAGCTGAGCCCTGGGGGTGGGATGCAGGACGAAGTCCTGACGGCGCACATCGTGCGGATGCTCGGCGGTGGTCCGCGGAGCTCCGCCGACCTGGCGCGGCGGATGGGTGTCCCCGCAGAGGATCTCGTCGTCGTGCTCGACAGCCTGGTCGACGAGGGACTGCTGCGGGGCCGGGACCCGTACGAGCTGAGCGACGAGGGGCGCGCGCGGGCGCAGTGGAGCACCCAGCTGCTCCTCGGCGGCCCGGTCGACCCGACCGGTCACCTCGACGCGGCCGAGCAGAGCCGGGCCCGGGAGCAGGAGGAAGCCGAGGAGGCAGAACGCCGGCAGGAGAAGGCGCGGAGGCTCGCCAAAGCACGGCGTCGGGCCAGGAGAGCTGCGGTGTGGGCCGTCGCCCGCGAGAAGCAGCGCCGGAGAACGTTGAACAGTCAGTCACAGCAACTGCTCGAGGAGGGCGCACGCACGCCGGTTCCCGCCGGGACGTTCCGGTGGTGGATCGAGGCCGTCGTACAGGGCGTCGCCGGCTCCTGTGTGCTGGTCGGGATGCTGGTCCTCCTGATCGTCAGCGATCACCCCGATAAGGTCATGCACGCTTTCATCGTCCTGCTCATCGGTGGCGCTCTCCTGCCAGAGCCGTTCGGGCTCACTTCGGGTCGCCGTGAGCGATGAAATACCGTGGCCCTCGTGACCCCTATTCTGCGGCCGGCCGTGCTGGCGGATGCTGCCGCGATCGCCGAGTTGATGCGGGCGTCGACGGTCGAGCTGTTCCCGGCGTACTACGACGAGCGGCAGACGGCGAGTGCGGCCGTGCACATCGCCACGCTGGACCTGGCGCTGATCGAGGACGGTACGTACTACGTCCACGACGCCGCCGGTGAGATCGTCGCGTGCGGCGGCTGGAGCCGGCGCAACAAGCTCTACAACGGGACCGGCGCCGGCGCGGACGCGCGGCTGCTCGACCCGGCGACCGAACCCGCCCGGATCCGCGCGATGTTCGTCCGCGGCGACTGGACCCGCCGGGGGCTCGGCCGGGCGATCCTGACCGCCTGCGTCGACGCGGCGAGGGCGGAGGGGTTCACGGAGCTCGCGCTGATGGCGACCCTGCCCGGCGTACCGCTGTACAAGTCCTTCGGCTTCACCGAGCGCGGCGCGGAGGAGCTGACCATGCCTGACGGCGTCGTCCTGGGCGGCGTCGCGATGGAACGATCCGTCGACTGATCGGAGACCCACCACCATGACCGCTGGAACCAAGGCGCAAGCCCCCGACGGCACCGAGGTCGTGCTCGGCGAGATCGGCACCCGGGTGCTGCTGGAGAACCCCCGGGTCCGGGTCTGGGAAGTCGCGCTCGACCCGGGCGAGGCGCAGGGCTGGCACCTGCACCACAACCCGTACGTCGTGCTGTGCCTGTCCACGTCGCCCTGCCACATGGACTGGCTCGACGGCAGCCCGGCGCGGCAGCTGAGCGAGACGGTCGGCGGTTCGGTCTACCGGCCGGTGTCGCCGGTGCACATGCTCACCAACCACGGCGACACGGCGTACCGGAACCGGCTGATCGAGGTGCTGGACCTGGGGGAGGAGACCTCTGGCACGCCGTACGACGTACCAGCTGGTGTTGCCGCCGACAGCAGCTTCGCCGAGGTCGGTGAGGTCCCGGCGAAGGTCGTGGTGGACGAGGACGACGTACGGGTCCAGCACGTCACGCCGGACGCCGGGGAGTCGTACACCTGGCAGACCGGCGCGTACCCGGCGCTGGTGGTCGACCTGGACCTGGACACCGAGCCGCTGAGCGGTCTGGTCTACCTGGAGCCGGGGGAGTCGTACACACTCCCCACCAAGCCCGCTAGGACCTCCGGCTACAACCTGGTTGAGCTGCGCTACTTCAGCCGCTGACGGACGGCCGCTGCGCTGTCCAGGGTCAGTGCGGTCGCGGCGGCCATCGCTGCGTCGACCGCGCTGATCTGACGAAGCTTCGCCTTCACCAGGGCGACCTGTGGGCCGACCGCACTGAGCTCCTGTACGCCGAGCCCGACCAGGAGCGGCGCAGCGAGCGGATCGCTGGCCAGGTCGCCGCAGACGGCGACATGGACGCCTAGCGGGACCTGGCGGACCACACGGTCGATCAGCCGCAGTACGGCGGGATCGAGGCCGTCGGCGAGCGGTGCGACGGCTGTGTTGGTCCGGTCGGCTGCTGTCGTGTACTGGGTCAGGTCGTTGGTGCCGATGCTCACGAAATCGAGCCCGACGGCCAGCGTCTCGATCCGCAGCGCGGCGGCCGGGACCTCGACCATGATGCCGACCTTGAGCCCGTCCGGCCGCGGACCGAGCTGCCGCAGGGCCCAGGCGACCTCCTCGGCCATGGTCACCATCGGGAACATCACCTGCACGGGCGTCGCGGCGGCGACCTCGCGGATCGCGTCCAGCTGTATTTTGAGCAGCTCGTGTCGCCCGGGCTGCGCGGATGCGGCTGTCGGTTGCTCCGGCGTGGCGTGCCGGAAGGTCCTGATCCCTCGCTCGCCGAGGAACGGGTTCGCCTCGGCTGCTTGCGGCAGGAACCGCAGCGGTTTGTCGCCGCCGACGTCCCAGGTCCGGATCGTGATCGACTTGCCGTTCAGCGCGGCCGCGATCTCCCGGTACGCCGCCACCTGCTCGGCCGCGGTCGGCGCGGTCCGCCGGTCGCCGAACAGCACTTCGGTCCGCACGAGCCCCGACCCGTCGGCCCCGCGTGCGTCGCGGGCGTCCTGCACGGACCCGACATTCACCATCACCGGGATCGTGCGCCCGTCGACGGTGGTCGCCGGCTCGTCCACCGCGCGGAGTGCGGCGTCACGCTCGTCCTGGCGCTCCTGGATCGTGGTGGCGAACGCCTGCCGATCGGGCTCGACCAAGAACGACCCGGTCCGCGCATCGAAGCCCACCGTCACACCGTCGGCGACGGTGATGTCTCCGATCCCTGTGATCAAAGGGATCCCCCGCGATCGGGCCACGATCACGCCGTGCCCGGTCGTGCCTGCGGCCCGTACGGCGATGCCTGCCACCGATGCGTCGACTTGGGCCGCCGTCGCCGCGTCCAGCTCGGGGACCACAAGCACACTCCCGGGCGCGGGCTCCGCACCTTCCGGCGCACCGGTCAGCGCACGCAGCACCCGGTCACGCACACTGCGGACGTCCTGCGCCCGCTCGCGTTGATAGGCATCGTCGAGTCCGTCGAAGCTCGCGGCCAGCTCGTCCAGCGCCTTCTTCCAGAACGTTGCCACATTGGTGCTGCCAGCAACTGCTTCCAGGACGGCGGGATCTCGGAGCAGGACTGCTTGCGCGTCGAAGATGCCGGCTTGGTCGGCCGGTGCTTTGTCCTTCAGGCCGCTCAGCTGCTGTTCCGCCTGACGAAGGGCCTGTTCGAGCCGGTCGTGTTCGTTGTCGCCGGCGACGTAGCTGCTGAGGTCGACCTCGGCGTCCACCACCATTGCGGGTCCGACTGCGACGTCCAAGCCCGAACCGCTTGCTGCTTGGACCACTTCAGTGCTGGGTGGTACGTCGTCGAAGTCGCGGTCGGCGAGCGCCTGGATCGCCTCCAGGGCTTCTGTGGCCTGCGGACCGCCGGCGGCGAACTCCAGGCGGTGGTTCTGCTGCGCGTTCAGCGTCGCGACCCGGCTGAGGCTGCCGGCATCGACTGGACCCCGATCGGCGTCCAGGTCGCGGACCGTTACCTGTGCGTCGAACTGGCCGACCACTCCGACCAGCTTCGCCGCCGGTCTCGCGTGCAAGCCGTGTTCGATGCGCAGGACAACGTCCAGCGTCAGTTGACCGGCGGAGACTGCCGCAGGTTCTTCAGGTGCGGCCTCGCCCAGGTGGTCCTGCTTGCCGGCCAGGCCTCGACCGGCCTCAGCGGCGACAGCGTCCAACGATGCCCCGGTTGATGCCGTGACGACCGCGGCGACCAAGCCCTCGACCAGCGGTGCGCTCGACAGCTTCACCCGCGCGGCCGTTTCCGGGTCCACGAACTCCAGGGCCATCTCAGCGCTGAGGACAGCACTCCCGAGGTCAAGCAGCACCAGCACACCGTCCGGCCCGTCCGCCGCACCGATCGCCTCCGCGACAGCCGCCGCGTCCGTGCCGAAGGTGGTCTCGTCCAACCCGGCCGCCACCGCGATCACCGGACGGTTGTCAGCAGCAACCATTTCCGAAGCCAAGCCGACGGCCGCATCGGCCAAGGCGCGGCTGTGCGACACCACCACTATTCCGATCACAGCGCTCAGCCCAACGTGCGTGCGGCCGACTCCAGCAGCAGTGTGGTGCTAGTGGCGCCAGGGTCCTGGTGGCCGGAGCTGCGTTCGCCCAGGTAGCTTGCGCGGCCCTTTCGGGCGATCAGCGGCACCGTCTCGTCACGCCCCTTGGCCGCGGCCTCCGCGGCGGCGACCAGGGCGCCGCGCAGGTCCGAGCCTCCGGCAACCGCTTCGTCGTACGCCGACAGCGCCGGCGCCCACGCGTCGTACATGGTCTTGTCGCCGACCTCGGCCTTGCCGCGGGCGAGGATTCCGCCGACGCCGGCGCGCAATGCCTCGCCGACCGTCGCGGCCGACACCTCGACGCCGGCGAGCGCCGTACCGAAGCGCAGGAAGAACGTCCCGTACAGCGGTCCACTGGCGCCGCCGACCTTGCTGACCAGCGTCATCCCGGCCTTCTTCAGCAGCTCGTCGACCGACTCGAACGTCGTCTCGTCGAGCACCGCGACGACGGCTTGGAAGCCGCGGTCCATGTTGCTGCCGTGGTCCGCGTCGCCGATCGCCGAGTCGAGCTCGGTCAGGTACGCCGCGTTGTCGTGCAGCGTCCCGGCAAGGTCGCGCAGCCAGTTCGCGAAGTCGTCGACACCCATGCTCACGCGCCCCAGCGTAGGCCGGGGGTGTTCACGGGCGCGTCCCAGAGCCGTACCAGCTCGTCGTCCACCTTGAGCAGCGTGACCGAGCAGCCGGCCATCTCCAGCGAGGTGATGTAGTTGCCGACCAGTGAACGGGCGACGGTGATCCCGGCCGCGTCGAGCAGCTGACGCACCTCGTTGTACATCACGTACAGCTCGATCAGCGGCGTCCCGCCCATACCGTTGACGAAGGCAATCACCGAGTCGCCCTGCTGGTACGGGAGATCCTGCAGCACCGGGTCGACGAGCAGCGCGGCGACGTCCTTGGCGGGGGCCAGTGGCAACCGTTGCCGGCCGGGCTCGCCGTGGATGCCGATGCCGACCTCCATCTCGTTCTCGGCCAGCTCGAACGTCGGCTTGCCGGCGGCCGGCACCGTGCACGAGGTGAGCGCCATGCCCATGCTGCGGCCTTGCGCGTTGACCTTCGTGGCCAGGTCGGCGACCTCCCGCAGCGGGCGGCCCTCCTCGGCGGCCGCACCGACGATCTTCTCCAGCAGCACGGTCACGCCGACACCGCGGCGGCCGGCGGTGTAGAGGCTGTCCTGGACCGCGACGTCGTCGTCGGTGACCACCGACAGCACCTCGGTGCCCGCCTCGGCGGCGGCCAGTTCGGCGGCCATCTCGAAGTTCATCACGTCGCCGGTGTAGTTCTTCACGATGTGCAGGACGCCGGCGCCGCCGTCGACCTCCTTGGTCGCGGCCATCATCTGTTCCGGCACCGGGGAGGTGAACACCTCACCCGCGCACGCGGCGTCCAGCATGCCCGGCCCGACGAACCCGCCGTGCATCGGCTCGTGTCCCGACCCGCCGCCGGAGATCAGCCCGACCTTCCCGCTGCGGGGTGCGTCCTTGCGGTAGACGATCCGGTTCTCGTGGTCGACCCGGACGTGGTCGGGATGCGCGAGAGCGATTCCGCGCAACGCTTCACTCACAACATCGGCAGGGTCGTTGATGAGCTTCTTCATGGACCCATCTGAGCACACGTTGCGGCCCAGCGGCAGACCCAATCGGACGACCCGAGGTCGCGGTGGGTAGCAGCAGGCCGCCGGATCGGGGGCTCCGGCGACCTGCTGCCGTTTCAGTCCGCCAGCCCGAAGGCTCGCGGCAGTTCGTGGTGGACCCGGCTGCCCGCCTGGTCGACGGCGTCGAGCTGCAGCGACACGGCGGTCGCTCCGGCCGGAGCCTTCGGGATCGCCACCTTGCGGGTGCTTCCCTTACCGGTCACCGTGCCGGGCTTCCAGGTCCGGCCGTCGTTGAAGCTGTACCAAACCGTCAGCGAGGTCAGCGGCTTCTCCGCGGCCGTACTGGTCTCGTGGTACGCCGTCAGCTCGACCACCGAGCCCGCTCGCGGTGCCTGGTTCCGGCCGTTCAGGTCGGCCTTGGCCCGCACCTGAAGCAGCGGCTGCACTCCGCAGGCACCGGTGAGCCCGAGGTTCGGGCACGCCGTACCGGCTGTAGTGCTCGCAGTCGACCGCTTGCTGGTGAAGGTCCACTCGGTCCTGATCGCCCGGCCGTACTGCATGAAGGCCGGCAGTCCGGAGCCGTCGCGCTCGTAGGTCACCTTCAGCGTCGTCGGGCTCGCCGGTACGTCATACACGCCGTACCGCCTGCTGGTGGTCTGCCGCTTCGGCAGCTCCTTGCTCCCGGCGTACACCCGCACCGAGTTGGTCGGGTCCAGCCACTCCGGAATCGGGATGGTCCCGTCCTGGTAGGTCCCCGGCAGAATGCCGACGTCAGGGTCGGTCAGTGCGGTCGGGTCCGACAGGGTCAGCGTCGGCCGCACCAGCAGGGTGTCCCCTTGCCGGCAGGTCGAGCAGAACCGGGTGACGAGCGGGTGGTCGACAGCAGCACCAGGCATCTGCGGTACGGCGAACGAAGCCTCCTGTGCGTTCTTGCCTGCCTTCAGCACCGAGTTGCGGTAGCCCTGCGTCCAGTAGCTGCTGGCCTCGCCGGGAGCAGGCGGCCAGGTGCTGTCGGTCCTGCTCCATCGGTTCCAGGTCTGCCCGGGCTGTAGCGGTCCGACGAGCAGCGTCAGCTTGGCCGGGGCCAGCTGCAGCACCGACGGCGCCAAGGTGAGCAGACCGGCTCCGGAGGTGTCCGGCAGCTCTCCGGCCGCTCCCCACTTCCCCAGCGTGTAGCGCCACTGGTAATCGTGCTCGGAGCCGCTGGTGCGGTACTCCTGCGGAACCTGCGCCAGCTGCGAGTCCTTGACCGAGTACTGCAGCGATCCGATGCTGTCCCGCTCGTAGAACTTCAGGCTGTACTGGTACGGCGTCTGGGTGACGCTGGTCAGGTTGACCCCGACCGGCCCAGCCGCCAGCCGCCGGCTCAGGTCGTCGCCCTCCTCGTACGGCAGACCGCCGACCGGGATCGTCCGCTCCTGCCCAGGACCACTCGCGTAAGGCGTGCGGTAGGCCAGGTCAGGCGTCCACACCAGTACGCCGGTAGCTCCGGCCTTCGCGAGCTCAGCGACCTGCGCCGGCGCCACCGAGCTCCCGTACCGGCCCGTGTAGACGTTGTACGGCGGCATCGCGAGCGCGATCGCTCCCCGCAGCCTGGACGCCTCCGCCGGTTCGAGTGTCGGACCGACGTCGACCACCGGAGCGTTCTTGACCGTGGCCGGGAACTTCGGCTCGGCCGCCGAGTACGTCGTGTACCGCGGGTGCAGCGCCAGCGGGGCGGCTCCGGTCGTCTTGCCCTGGAGCGGTACGGCGCCCAGCTCCAGCTGGGTGGTCAGCAGCATCGACCCGACCGTCACCTTCGGTGCGGGGATCGACCAGAGCGCACTCTCGTTGTAGCCGGTGATCCAGCCGTTCAGGTAGTAGTGCTCGCCGGCCTGCCGCTGATAGAGCTGCGTACCGGAGTACAGGTGCTGCGGCCGCTCGGTGGCGACCGTGACCGGCCGTGCCTTGGCAGCGCTCAGGTTGACCATCTGGAAGCCACCGGCGTTCTTGGCGACGACCAGCTCCGGCACCGTCAGCACTGCGACGTTGGACGTCCCGTTGGCGACGAACTGCACGTTGGTGGACACGGAGTACCGGCCCGGCCGGACCAGCAGCGGCTGACTCGCGTCAGTGGTGCCGACCGACAGCTCCGGGTCGTCCAGGTTCATCGCGAAGACGCTGGTGTAGGCGCAGCCTTCGGAGCTCGCGCCGCTGGCGCACTTCTCACCGTTGCGGCCGGTCACCATCGCCAGCAGCTTCATCGTCTCGGGTGCACGCACGTACCCGATCGCCGTCCGCACCTGGCCGGTGGAGCCGGTGGCTACGAGCATGCCGGAGTACTGGCCCAGGCCGAGCTTGCCGGCGTCCAGAGTGACCGGTACGTCGGCCTTGCCGCCCGCGGGGACCGTCACCTTGGCCGGCACGCTCAGCACTCCGGCTGGGACCGCCGTACCGTTGCTCAGCTTGAGGTCCGCGGTCAGGGTCAGCTCGACCGGAGTACTACCGGTGTTGCTGTAGCTCAGGGTCCGCTGCACTGGCGTGGTCGACGTCTCGAGCGAGCGACCGAGGTCGAGTGAGCCGCGGCTGGTCACCGTCTGCTCCAGCGCGCCGAATACGTCCAGCCGTCCGGAGCCGCGGACGAAGCTGTCGCCCTCGACCTCGTCGGCCGCAGCGGTCAGCGCGTCCTTCAGCTGTACGCCGGTCCAGTCCGGGTGGCGCTGAGCGAGGACCGCGGCCGCCCCGGCCACGTGCGGCGTGGCCATCGACGTACCGGAAGCGCTCGTGTAGAGGTCGTCGACCGGTGTCCCCATCGTCGTACCGGTGGCGCGAGCGGCGGCGATGTCCACACCCGGTGCGGCCAGGTCAGGCTTCAGCACCCGTTGGTAGGCCTGGGGGAGCGGGCCGCGCGAGGAGAACTCGGCCGTCTGGTCGCTGTCGTCCACGGCTCCGACCGTCAGCGCCGAGGCGGCGACGCCCGGCGTACCGACGGTGACGCCGGTCGGGCCTTCGTTGCCGGCCGCGATCACGAAGACCGTGCCGCCGGTGCTCAACCGATCCACGGTCTGCGCGAGCAGGTCCTGCGACTCCAGCTCGGGAGCGGGCGCGCTCAGGCTCATGCTGACCACCCGTGCGCCCTGCTCGGCGGCCCACTCCATTCCGTCCAGCACGGACGACAGGGGACCGCTCCCGTTGTTCGCGAGCACCTTGCCGACGAGCAGTTGGGCGCCTGGCGCGACCCCCTTGTACTTGCCGCCCGCACCGGCTCCGGTCCCGGCGACAGTGGACGCGACGTGAGTGCCGTGGCCGTGGCCGTCGGCCACGGCCTCACCGGCGATGAAGCTCTTCTCGCCGACCACCTTGCCGGCCAGGTCCGGGTGCGAGGCGTCGATCCCGGTGTCGAGTACGGCGACCTTGACGCCGGTGCCGTCGTAGCCTGCTGCCCACGCCTCGGGCGCATGGACCTGCGGCACGCTCTTGTCCAGTACGGCGTGCACAGGGCGGTCCAGCAGCAGCTTGGCGACGTTGCGGGCCAGTGTCTTCGCCGGAGCCGACCCAGCGCCGCTCTGCACGCTCTGCCAGAAGCCGGCGGCCTGACCGGTCGGCACCGACAGCGAAGCACCGTTGACGGTCTCCAGCGTCCTGACGACCTCGGCACCGGCCAGACTGTCGCCCTGGCGCTTCAGGTTGCCCTTGGCCACCGATCCGTCGTACGTCGAGATGACGGGGATCGCGGTGGTCGTGCCGTACCCCTCCCGGCGGAGCTGGGTGAGGTCGAAGAGCGCGTCGTCGACCCGGCCGGAGGCGACCAGCGCGGCGGCGTCGTCGGGGACCACCAGGACCCGCCGGTTCGCGGGGTCCTTGGTGGGCGGGCTGGTCACCGCGAAGTTCGGCTCGCGACCGTCGCGGCGCGGAGCGGGCGTGACCGTGACCGCGCCGCCGTGGGTGGAGACGACGTCGCCGGTGATCAGCGTGACGTCAGCACCGTCCGGTACGGCGGCAGCGGGCGGCTGGGTGGGCGCAGCGGTCTGCTGCGGAACACTCGCCGCGGCTGGGCTGATCAGACCGGCCAGCAGGCCGAGACCGGCGCCGGCGCTCAGCCAGCCGGTCACGGTACGCCGCCGGCGTGATGGATCGACAGGACTCATCAGGACTCTCCTCAGGCGGTGGAGCTCAGATCTGGACCCAGCCGTCACGGCTGGTGGGGCTGGACGACGACTGCGGCTCTGCCGTCTCCTCTGCGGCGGGCGGAGCCTCGGTGGGGCCGGCCTGCTCCGCCTCCAGGGGCACGGCGGAGTGAGGGGCAGTCTCGGCGGGCGGTACCGGGTCGGGGTGGTCCATCGCATCAGAGTGCGCTGGGCCACGAGCCGTAGCCAGTGGGCGAATGCCCCATCCTTGCTACGAGTCGTTGCCCGCCAGGTGGTGCGCCAACGCGGTCCGGGAGCGCAGACCGAGCTTGGCCAGCGCGCTGCGCAGGTGCTTGTCGACCGTCTTGTGGGACAGGAAGAGTTCCTCTCCGATCTGCTTGTTCGTCCGGCCGGTGGCAGCCAGTTCCGCGACCTGCTGCTCCCGTGGCGACAGATCGGCGCCGTACCCGCGCCGCCCACCGCGATGCCGCCCAGGCACCGGTACGCCGTACTGGCGGGCCAGCGTGGTGGCCCGGTCGTCGTCACGCCGGGCGCCCAGTACGCGGTAGCGCGCCAACGCCTCCACTAGGTTCTCCGCCCCGCCGGCCTCACCGGACTCCAGTCGCAGACGCGCGGCGGCTTCGCGGGCGAGTGCTTCGTCGTACGGCGCTGACACCCGGGCGTACTCCGTCGCCGCCTGGAGCAGCAGGTCGACCGAGCCCGCCAGGTCCCCCTCTGCTCGCCGCAGAGCCGCCGTAGCCAGTGGCAGATCCAGCTGCGCGAACTCAGCCTCGCAACGGCGTACCAGCTCGTCCGGAGCAGCCGAAGCCTGTGCCAGCGCCGGTAGCGCGTCCGGCAGGAGTGACCACAGCTCATGCGATCCGTACAACTGGGTCAGGTGGTCGGCGAGGCTGGCCGCCGTCGCCATGTCACCACGGTCGAGCGCGTACCGCACCAGGACAGCAGTCGGCCGGCCGAGCAGGTCCACGACGTGCCGCTGCTCGGCATCACGCAGTACGGCGGCCAGCCGGTCGTGCGACTCCTGGGTCCCACTGGTCACCGCCACCAGACTGGCCGCGACGGCGTCGACGTCGATCCCGAAGTTCGGTGACTCGCGCAGCTCCGCGCTCAGGCCGGCCAGCCGGTCGGCGAGCCCGTCCCAGTGGCCACGGTAGTAGTCGAGGACAGCCCACGCAGCACGGGCCCGCAGCCGCAGCTGGTGACTACCGGCGGCGTCGGCCCGCTCGTCCGCTTCCGTGAGCAGCTTGGCCGCGTCGGGGTAGTGGCCGACGTACACCGCCTCCAGGCCGACGGACGTGTAGGCGTTCGCCACCATCCGGTGCGACGACGCCGGCGTGGTCCGGCGAACCATCTGCTCGGTCACCTGGCGCCACAGCGGATCGCCGACCGCCAGCATCACCATCGCGATCTTGCCCAGCAGGAACACGGGAAAGTCCGGATCGGTCACCCGCTCGAGCGTCACCAGAGCCCGCTCGAGCCAGTGGCGCCGCTCGACCGGATCGGTGCCCGGCGCCGGCAGCCCGAGGCCGACCATCGCCCAGGCCTGCAGATCCGGGCGCTCGTCCAGCTCGCCGACGGCGGTGCGGTACAGCTCGGCCTCGCGGGCGGGATCGATGTCGTCGGACACGTGGGCCAGCAGGCCGAGGCGGAGCCGGAGCTCGCCCCGCACGACCGGCGGCAGTTCGTCGTCCAGTACGTCGGTCAGCAGGCTCGCGACCGTCGGGGCGACGTGCAGCATCTCGATCGCCGCCTGCCCGAGCTTCACCGCCAGCCGGCCGCGCAGTACGGCGTCGCCCTTGGTCTCCCGGAGAACCTGCTCGTAGAGCCGGGCCGCTTCCATATCGTTGCGCAGGGCAACGGCTTGGTCGGCGGCCTGCTCGGCGGCGACCAGCCACTGCGCGGTCCGGCCGGCCTGGTGGAGATGGTGGGCCAGCTGTCCCAGCGGCACCGGATCGAGCGTCGCCAACGCGGTCGCGGCGCGATCGTGCAGCGCTCGCCGTTCCGGTCCGGAAAGCCCTCCGAGCACGGCCTGTCCGGCCAGCTGATGGCGGAAGCCGATCGGGCCTTCGGCGTACTCGCTGAGCAGGCCGGACCTCAGTGCCTCGGTCAGCCCTGCGACGGCATCGGCCGGGTCGAGGCTCGCGGTCGCGATCAGCACCTGGTCGGGCATCGGGACCTGGAGCACGGATGCCGCCTCGGCGATCCGCCGCGCCTCGGGCGAGAGCCGGCCGAGCCGCTCGAGCACGGCGTCCCGGATTCTCGCCGGGACGTCCAGCTCGTCGAGGGTCCGGCGCTCCCAGCCTCCGTCACGTCGTACTAGGGAGCCTCGGGCCTGCAGCAGGGCCAGCAGCTCCTCGATCGCGAACGGCAGCCCCGACGTCCGCTCGCACAGGTACCGGCCGAACTCGTCGGACACCGTGGTCGCCCCGAGGATCGTACCGGCCAAGGTCGCGGTCGTCGCGGCGTCCAGCGGTGTCAGCGCGAGGACAGGCCCGTCGGACCATCGCGCGGCCAGGGCCAGTACGTCGGGTGCCGCGTCCTCGCGCCGGTACGTCAGGACGACGGACAGCTCCGCGGGCAGCACGGACGCGAGGTGGTCCACGAAGTCGAGCGTCTGCCGGTCGGCCCAGTGCAGGTCCTCCAGCACGAGTACGGCCGGTCCGAGCGCGGTCAGGATCTCGACCAGCCCGCGGAACAGCCGGTGCGTCTCGGCGCTGCGGTCGTCGAGGGCCTCCGGCAGGGTCGGCAGGACCGCCGCGAGCTCGGGCAGGAAGGGCCTCACGGATCCCGCGACCGGCGACAGGTGAGCATTCTGGAGGGTCGGGGCGACGGCTCGGAGCGCGTCGAGGACAGGGCCGAGGGGGAAGGGCTCACGGATCCAGCGGCAGGACCCGCTGACGAAGAGGCGGTCCGGAGCGCGGCGAGCGAGCTCGGCGACCAGCCGGGTCTTGCCGACACCGGCCTCGCCTTCGACGAGGGCGATCGCGTGGGAGCTGGTCGCTGCCGCCAGTAACCGCTTCAGTTCGGCATCCCGCCCGACCAGTTCCGGCGAGACCAGGCGCGCTGTCACCCACTCATCTGAACACGGGCCAGGGTCGCGGCGCTCATCTGAAACACCTGCCGGGGTCGTTGCGCCGTTGAACGTTAAAAGCCGGGTGCGCGCAGGTGGGACCGGGTCGTGAGCCTCGGAGGTGAGGGACCTGGTCGCGACTGGTCAGCTGAGATCGCGCTGGTACTTGCTGTGGTGACTGTGGTGATGGTCACCGTGTTGCTGGTGCCGGGAGGTGCGCTTTCGGGCAGGTTTGGGGTCAGTCTTTGGGGCGGAGCAGGGGGCGGACGACCTCGCGGGCGTCGTGGATGCGGGACTTGACGGTGCCCAGAGGGGCGCCGACCTCGGCCGCGATCTCCTCGTACGACAGGCCGTAGACGTCGCGCAGGACCAGCGGTGTGACCATCTGCGGGCGGGACTTCTCCAGCGTTTCCAGGGCCTCGAGCAGGTCCAGGCGGGTGCCGGCGATCACGCTCGTGGTGCGCGGGTCCGGGCGATCCATCGTCTCCGGGTTGTGCGCGGCCTGCGCGGTGCGCTTCAGCTTGCGGTACGTCGAGCGGGCCGAGTTCGCCGCGACCGAGTGCACCCACGTGGAGAAACTGCTGCGGCCCGAGTACGTGTTGATCTTGGTGGCGATGTTGAGCAGCGCCTCCTGCGCGGCGTCCTCGGCGTCCGCGGAGTACGGCAGCACGCTGCGGCAGATCCGCAGGACCCGCGGATGGACCAGCCGGAGCAGGTCGTCCAGCGCGTTCTTGTCACCGGCCTGCGCCCGCTCGGCCAGGACCCCGAGATCGTCGGTCGGACTGCTGGTATCGCTCATCAGCGCCTTGTCTGTTCGATGCCGCCAGGTGGGGTCCCGGAGGTTGTCAACAGGGTTGTCAACACGGCCGGGACCAGGGAACTCCCAGTGATCCATAATGCCTTGTATGGGGGTCCCATCCAGACTAGGCCGGTACGTCGTGCGCCGACGCCTGGGCTCAGGCGGTTTCGCGACGGTGTGGCTGGCTCACGACGAGCAGCTGGACGCCGAGGTCGCGGTCAAGGTGCTGGCCGAGAACTGGGCCCACGACGACGCCGTCCGGCGGAGGTTCCTCGAGGAGGGGCGTTTCCTGCGCCGAGTCGAGTCCGAGCACGTGGTTCAGGTGCACGACGTCGGTGAGCTGGAGGACGGGCGCCCGTTCCTGGTGCTGACGTACGCCGATCGCGGGACGCTCGCGGACCGGTTGAAGAAGGAGCCGCTCGCGCCGGCGAACGCCGTGGGCGTCGTCGTCCAGGTCGGACGGGGTCTCCAGGCGCTGCATCGGCGCGGACTGCTGCACCGTGACGTGAAGCCGGCGAACGTGCTGTTCCGCAGTGCGGACGAGGGCGAGCGGGCGGTGCTCTCGGACCTCGGGCTGGGCAAGTCGCTGGACGAGGTCTCCCGGATCACGATGCCGGGCGGTACGCCGTCGTACGTCGCGCCGGAGCAGGCGATGGGCGAGCGGCTGGACGAGCGCGCCGATCAGTACTCGCTGGGTGCGGTCGCGTACGCCGCGTTGACGGGCCGGTCGCCGCACCAGGTCGACGGGCTGGGCGCGGCCGGGCGGGTGCACGCACCGGCGCCGCCGAGCAGCCTCGGGTTCGACGTACCGGACAAGATCGACGTCGCGATCGTGCGGGCGCTGGACCCCGACCGCGCGAACCGCTGGCCGGACGTCGCGAGCTTCACGCGGGAGCTGGTCGGTGCGCTGGACGAGACGACCCACGGGTTCCTGCCGTCGTCGGTCGCCGGGCTGACGACGGAGTCGATCGCGGTGAGCGGCGCGGACGCGCCGACCGAGCGACCGTCGTCGGAGGCGCCGACGCAGCTCCGGGCGGCTGAGGCGCTCACGACGCCGGTTCGCGTTGGTGACGACCCCGAGCCGACGGCGCCGAGCGACGAGAACGCGCCGACTTTGCTGAAGCCCGAGCAGGCCGCGGCCGAAAGGTCACCTGAGACCCCGCCGGTACTTGAAGAAAAGGCGGAGCGGGAAAGCGCAGGGCCGGCGACGGGCCTGCCCGGGCCGACCGCCGGTGCGGCGAGCGCCCCGACGACGGGCACGGCGAGCGCCCCGACGACGGGCACGGCGAGCGCCCCGACGACGGGCACGGCGAGCGCCCCGACGACGGGCACGGCGAGCGCCCCGACGACGGGCACGGCGAGTGCGTCGGCTGCCGGTGCCGGTGCGATCTCGGCGTTGGCTTCGGTTGACGTGGGCTCCGGTTCGGAACAGCAAGTAGTTGCTTCCGACAAGACCGGCCTGTCGCGCAAGGATCGGAAGGCTGCCAAGGCCGCTGAGAAAGCCCAAGCCGGGGAAGTCGCGAAGGCTGCCAAAGCGGCGGCCAAGGCGGCCAGGCCTCCTCGGAGGAAGGGGCGGTGGATCGCGGCTGCTGTCGTGACGTTCCTGGTGTCCGGTGCCGCCGGGTTCAGCTACCAGCGGTACGTCGAGCCGCGCACGATGGGCGTCCTGGACGGGTACAGCGCGGTCCAACGCAACTGATCGGTAAACTTTGGTGTCAGGGGGATTTCACTCTGCGCACCCGGACGCCTACTCTGCTGCGGCCCCCGTTTTCACCGCGCCGCTGAGGAGTCCCCGTGCGGGATGTGATCGACCGGCTGATGCCGTCGCCAGCCCTGGTCCAGTCGAGCCGTCGCCGGTTCTACCGGTTCCGCTCGATCGTCTTCCGCACGATCTGGCCGGCGGACGCCTCACAGTGACGAGTCGGAGCGCGTGACGCTGTCCGCCGCACGCTCCAGCACCGCCGGGATCGCTTCCTTGTCCTGGTTCAGCCCGGACACGGCGATCTCGACGGCACAGTTGCCGGAGCCGTCGAGCGCGACCCACCGCACCACGACGTACCGCAGGACCTTCTCCGGGTCCGGGACGTAGGTGTAGATCAGCGTCGCCGACCGCTTGTCCTCGGCGACCCGCTCGCTCACGATCCGCAGGTCCTGACGGTACGGCGTGCCGTCGAGCTGCCCGATCCGTTCGGCCATCGACGCCGCCGGTGGCCGCTCGATGGTGAATCCGGCCTGGACCCGGACGAACCGCCGTCCGGTCGGATCGGTGAACCGGGCCTGGTCCTGCGGGTCGGCGGACAGCGTCAGGTGCCAGTCCTTCGGCACCTCGACGGTCACCTGCGACCGGACCGTCTTCTTCGCGACGAACTCCCGCTCCTTGTACCGCAGCTCGCTCTTCTTCAAGGCCGGCGTCGGATCCTTGACCGCGACGTTGAGCGGCTCCGTCGGGGTGACCTCGGCGCTCGGACCCAACGGCGCCGCAGACTCCGTCGACTGGGCCCGCGGCTCGGTCAGCTGCCCGATCCCGTACCCGCCGGCCCCGCCGGCCAGCGTGATCACGAGCAGCCCGGCACCTAGCAGCACACCACCCACGAATCGCCCGGCCACGGGCATTCCTCCTCTCCCGGTTCCGCCCCCGATGGCACTTGGACACCGTAAACCGGAGAAAGGTTCGCCCCGCGGTTCAGTAGTCCCGAACTGTGACCGACTTGGTGGCTTCGGCCAGGAGGGCCTTCAGGGCGGTGGCGTCCTGGGGCAGGCCGGTGATGCTCATCTCGACCGTGGCCAGGTCGTCGCCGCGGGTCGAGACCCAGGCGACGATGACGTAGCGCAGCGTCTTCTTCGGGATGTAGGTGTAGATCAGCGTCGCGGCCGTTCGGGAGGTTCCCTCGATCTCGATCTGCTCGTCCTGGGACAGGATCTTCAGGTCGTTCTCGTACGGCTGGCTCGACTCCAGGCCCGCGATGAGTCGCTGCATCGAGTCGGAGGTGGTCAGCGACTCGGGCAGGGCCGACTCGACGCGGATCCCGCGCTCCTTCAGCGGGTCGAGGAACTTCACCTCTTGGGGTGCCTTGGGGTCGCGGGTCAGTTGCCAGCCGCGGGGCGCTCTGATCGACAGCGGAACCTGCGCGCCGGACTTGTCGCGGATGGTGAAGTTCTCGGTGTGGTACCGCAGCTTGGCGGCCGACAGTGGCGTCTTCGGGTACGGCTCCGCGGTCTTCTTGGGCAGCGGAACGTCCGGCGGCGAGTCCCCGCCGGTCGGGTACTCGTTGTTGGCGCTGGCCGACGTCGGCTGGGTGAGGTCGCCGACGAGGTAGCCCCCGGCCGCGCCGATCAGGCCGAGCGCGATGACGCCGCTCGCGAGGACCGCTGTCTTCACCCGTGCACCAGGTCCCAGAACGCGAGCTCGAAGCGGACCACGCGGTCGAAGCCGAGCTCCATCGCCTCGGTGAGCACCTCGCGGTCGACCAGCGCGGCGAGCTGCTCGACGTACGCGGCGAACTCCGGCGACGACCAGTTCGCGATGAAGCCCGCGTACCGCGTGTCCGGGCCGGTGGTGTCGCGGACCGAGGCCCACGCGTCGTAGTAGGCCTTCTCCACGGCGTACAGGACGGTGATCGCGACCGGCCAGCCCTCGCGGACCGTGCTCAGCAGGTACGACGAGTAGCCGACGTTCAGCAGCGACGGTTCGACGGCGAGGTCGAGGCCACGGCCGGCGGCGGCCTTCTCGAACAGGGCCAGCTCCGGGACGAGCGCGGCGACGCCCCCGGCGAGGACCTCACGGGCCTCGTCGTCGGGGGCGATCGCGCTCAGCTCGGCCAGGTAGACCTGGAAGGACCGGACGAAGTAGTAGTCCTCGGTCAGCCACCGGTCGAAGGTCTCGCGCGGCAGCGTGCCGTCGGACGTCCGGGCCACGAACGGGTGCGTGAGCATCCGCCGCCAGGCGGAGCTCTGCCCGTTCACCAGTTCCTTCGCAGTCTCACCCACTCAGCCATTCTGTCACTCACGGCGTACAGCGCTAGTACACCTCGATCCGGTCGACGCTGACCTGGGTGCTGGTCGAGGCCGGGTTCTTCTCGCCGGTGACGCGGATCTTCAGGGTGTGCGGGCCGGGGGACAGCGTCGGGCTGATGTAGGTGACCTGTTCGCCGACGCGCAGGGAGCTGTAGTAGTCGACGCGCTGCTCGGGTCCGCCGTCGATCGAGATGGCGGCGATGCCGTTGCCGACGTCGACGACGCTGAGCAGCGCGACCTTCGTCCCGGTGAAGCGGATCGTCGCGGACGCGTTGGCGATGCCGGTCCAGTGGTCGTTGCCCCAGAAGCACTGGTTGCCGCAGCCGGAGCCGGAGTTCCAGGCTCCGGCGTACTCGACCTGGTTCTGGCCGGTGCCGACGTCGGTGTCGTTGATCACCGAGGTGGTCGCGCCGGGGTCGCCGGACGGCAGTTGCTGGGTGGCGCCGGCGGCGAGCGGGCTGCCGAGGTTCGGTGAGCCGTCGGCCTTCCAGGTGATCTTCTGCACCCGCGCGGTGCGGAACGAGTACGTGTAGGCGCTGGTGTTCTTGCCGTGGTAGGCGATCCAGTCCTCGGTGCCGTCGGGCGAGGTGAAGAACGAGTGGTGGCCGGGACCCCAGACGCCGTTCGCGTCGTTGCGGGAGAAGATCGGGCCCGGGTGCTGGACCCAGTTCGCCGCGACCATCGGGTCGGCGCCGTTCGCGATGCTCTTCATCCACAGCTGGTAGTCGGGTTTGCCGGTGTCGCAGGACGAGTACGTGAGCCACGTCCGGCCGTTGCGGTACAGCGGTGTCGGGCCCTCGCGGACCTCGGAGCAGCCGCCGTCGGCGGGGATCGCGACCCGGTTGCCGGTCGCCGTCCACGGGTTGCTCATCCGCACGATGTAGAGCTGCGCCGGTCCACCCTGGCCGCGGCCCGGGCCGGTCCAGACGAAGTACTGCTGCCCGTTGTGCGTGATCGGCTCGCCGTCGATCGCGTACTCGCCGAAGTCCGCGATCTTCGCCTTGAACGTGTACGGGCCGAGCGGGTCGTCGCCGGCCGACTCCAGCACGTACATCCTGTGGTTCGCGTCGACACCGTCCGAGGCGGTGTAGTAGACGTACCAGCGGTTCCCGACGTGCCGGAAGGCCGGTGCCCACATCTGCGTGTTCCGGCTCGGGTCGCTGTCGCGGTAGACGACCTTCTCCGGCGCGGCCAGCAGCGTGGCCAGGCTGGACGACGACCAGATGCCGATCCGGTCGCCGGTGGTGGTGGCGATGTGGTACTTGCCGTTGTAGTGGATCAGCGACGGGTCGGCGCCGCGGTTCACCGGGTTACGGAAGGTCTGCGCCATCACGTTCTCCGTACTGGCAGGTGATTCGGGCAGTTCGGCAGCGGCGGCCGGGACGGCGGCCGTGGTCAGCATCAGGGCGGTCAACACAAGGTGGGCGATCCTCATGGGCCATTGTTACAACGTTGGAACTGCGAGCGGAACCCTTCACGCTCAGATCGAAGAGTGATCACCCACCGTAAGCGGCGACGGGTCCCGGGACGACGTGCTTGTTGGCCGCCCAGAAACGGTTGCGCAGGGCAAGCATCGTCTGGGTGAGCAGCTCCGCCCGCGGTCCGACCAGCTCGTCGTCCAGCAACCGGGTGCCACCGGACGTCTCGAACTCGCGGGCGCTGGTCGCGACCAGGTTGAGCAGCTCGGTGTTGCTGCGCAGGGTCAGCCGCTGCAGTGCGATCCGGTGTGCGGCGCCACCGCGCAGGCCGAGCAGCAGCCGCTCGGCGAGCAGGATCTCGGCCCATGCCTCGGACAGCTGCTGCGACAGCCCGCCCGCGCCGAGCCAGGGCTGGACCGCCGGATCGAGTCGTTGCCGGTAGCCCGCGAGCCAGGGGGAGCAGTCGGCCACGATCGCGGCGGTCGTGAAGTACGCCGGGGTCGAGCCGTCGCCGACCATCGCCCGCAGCATCGCGACCTTGTCGCGGACGCCGGCGAACCGCGGCGTCCCGGCGAACAGGTCCAGGTCGTACTCGACCAGGATCCCGAGGCTGCGCAGGATCTGGACGGCGAGGACGAGCTCGCGGACCCGGGCCGGGTCGCCGGCGGCGCCGCCGAGGTCGACCTGGGCAAGGAACAGGCCGCTGTCGCGAAGCTGCTGGAAGTTCGCCCACGAGACGTCGGTCGCCGTACAGGTCGTGCTCCAGAGGACCTGGCCGAGCAGGCCGTCGGCGGTGAGCCGGGCGACGGCATCGGCGCCGAACGGGCGGCCGGGACGCGGCCGGGCGCAGCTCAGCTTCAGCAGGGTCGCACCGCTGGTCCGGCCGGTGAACCGGTGCGGCAGTACGACGCTCTGATCAGTATCCATGGTCCCCCCACGACGCCGATCGACTGAGATCAAGGTCCGTCGGGCGGGCGGGGATGTCAACCCTCGGTGATCCGCACTGCGGACGGTGACGAGTAGTGGCTGTCGGCAACGGCACGCAGAGTGGCGATTCGTCACTACCTGTTGGGCTGTCCGAATGGGGCCCAGGGCCATAAACTTTACGAAGATTTAGGCGTGACGTTCGGACGACAAGTTCGTTGAGGAGTCAGACACTTCTCGCCGATGAGTCTCCTGGGGAATCCGGAAGGGCCGCCCGTGCATCGATTCAACTCACCACCCGACTGGCCTGAGCCACCGAGTGACAGCTGGCGACCACCCGTCGGCTGGGAGCCGGACCCCGAGTGGCCGGACGCTCCGGCGGGCTGGGGATTCTGGACCAACCGGCACGGCCGGCCGGCGAGCGGCCCGATCGGGGCCTTCGGTGCGATCGACGCAGGTCGCCTCGAGGTGGCGAGCGCTCATCCGTCGTTGCTCCTGATGCACAGCTAGCAGCAGCTCTTATCGCTTCTTGGTGTTATGTTACCAACGTAACTAACACCGGGAGGCGGAACTGTGGCGTGGATCGGCGTTGACCTCGGCACGCAGAGCGTGCGAGCCGTGCTGGTCGAGGCTACGGGAGAGGTCCTCGCGCGGGCGGCCCGTCCGCTGACCAGCCGCCGCGGCGAGGTCTGGCACGAGCAGGACCCGCAGGAGTGGATCACCGCCGTCGAGCAGGTCCTCGCCGAGGTCGCCTCGTTCGGTGAGGTCGAAGGTCTCGCGATCTGCTCCACCTCCGGCACGGTCCTGCTGACGGAC
Organism: Kribbella italica; assembly: GCF_014205135.1. Taxonomy (NCBI): domain Bacteria; kingdom Bacillati; phylum Actinomycetota; class Actinomycetes; order Propionibacteriales; family Kribbellaceae; genus Kribbella; species Kribbella italica. Next base: position 5,848,144 of record NZ_JACHMY010000001.1, on the reverse strand, counting down.
CTGGACGGCCGACCGGTGTCACCGGCTCTCATGTACGACGACGCGCGCGCCGCGAACTTCCTGCCGAGGATCGTCGCCGCCGACCCCGACCGCTGGGGTTCGGCGATGCAGCCGACCTGGGCGCTGCCGAAGATCCTCTGGCTCGACCCTGCTGAGGACCAACTCGTCGCCCACAGCGCGGACGTGGTGGCGGCCGACCTCGCAGGTCACCCGGTCGCCACGGACACCAGCCACGCCCTGAAAACCGGCTACGACCTGGTTGATGTTGGGGAGCGGGGCAGCGACGCCCCCGGAGCCGACGGCGCTGCCGCGCCCGGCGGTTGGCCGGCGAGTGCGTTCGAGCGGCTCGGACTGCCCGGCCACCTACTTCCACAAGTAGTCCTCCCCGGAACACTCATCGGCACCGTCTCGGTCGCAAAAGCCCAGGTCACCGGGGTCCCCGCCGGTACGCCGATCGTCGCCGGCATGACCGACGGCTGCGCCGCGCAGATCGCGGCCGGCGCACTCACCCCCGGCGCCTGGAACTCCGTGCTCGGTACGACGCTCGTCCTGAAGGGCGTCACCAAGGACCTCATCACCGACCCCACCGGCGCCGTCTACAGCCACCGCCATCCCGACGGCGACGGCTGGCTCCCCGGCGGCGCGTCCAACACCGGCGCCGGCGCGCTCACCACGATGCTGCCCGGCGCGGACCTCGACGCACTCGACCGCGCGGCGACTCAGCTCGCCGGACCGGTCGGCGCCACGATCTACCCGCTCACCAAGCCCGGCGAGCGCTTCCCGTTCGTCGCGCCCGAGGCGGCCGGGTTCGAGCTGGGCGACGTACCGGACGACCTGCACCGCTACGTCGGTGTCCTGCAGGGCGTCGCGTTCATTGAGCGGCTCGCCTTCGAGCACCTGACCAAGCTCGGTGCCGAGGCGCCGCGATCCGTCGCGCTGACCGGCGGCGCGGTGCGCAGCGAGCACTGGAACCAGCTCCGCGCCGACGTCCTCGGCGTACCGGTCGAGCTGCCGGAGGCCGCCGATCCGGCGTACGGGATGGCTGTGCTCGCGGCATCCGGCGGTACGTCGGTGGCGGAGACCGCACGGCGGATGGTCCGGATCGGCCGCGTGATCGAGCCGCGGCCGAGTGACCGACTCACCGACCTGTACGGCGGATTCGTGGCCGAGCTGGACCGACGGGGGTATCTGCGATGAGGACGACCGTCGTCCTGGCCCGGCACGGGCGGACCGAGTGGCACCACGGCAACCGGTACACCGGCTCCACCGACCTGCCGATCGACTCGGTCGGACTGCAGCAGGCGGAGTTCCTCAAGGTGTGGGCCGAGGACTTCCAGCCGGACGCGCTCTGGTCGTCGCCGATGCTCCGTGCCCGGCAGACCATCGCGCCGACGGCCGAGGCGCTCGGGCTCGTACCGACCACCGACGCGCGGCTGCGCGAGGTCGACTTCGGGTCGGCCGAGGGCAAGATGCTGAGCGAGCTTCCACCGGCGGTCGCCGGTGCCTTCACGGTGGACCCGGTCGCGAATCCCTTCCCTGGTGGGGAAAACGTCGCCGACGCCGCCGAGCGGGTGCGGCGGGGCTTCGACGAGCTCGTCCAGCGGCACGCGGGCGGGAAGGTCCTCGTCGTCGCCCACAACACGCTGATCCGGCTGCTGGTCTGCCGGGTGCTCGGCCTGCCGGTCAGGGACTACCGCAGACTGCTACCGGCACTCGGTCCCGCGGCGCTGGTGCGTTTGCGGCAGCAGGACGGCACAGTGGGTCTCGAGGCTTTCAACGTCCCCGCAGTACGAACGGAGATCCCCGCATGACCGATGTGGACGACAGCACCGAACTGAGCCGGCCGGCTCGCCGTCAGGCCGAGATCGCGGCGTACGTCGTGCAGCACGGCTCGGTGTCCGCGAACGACCTGGTCGAGGCGTTCGGGGTGAGCGTGATGACCGTGCACCGCGACCTCGACGAGCTGGAGCGGCAGGGCGTCGTCCGCAAGTACCGCGGCGGGGTGAGCGCCCAGCCGACGAGCGTGTTCGAGAGCAACGTCGCGTACCGGCTCACGACGGCCTCGGCCGAGAAGACGGCGATCGCCCGGCACGCCCGGACGATGATCGAGCCCGGCATGTCGGTGATGCTCGACGACTCGACCAGCGCGCTGGCGCTGGTCGAGCTGCTGGAGGACATCACTCCGTTGACCGTGGCAACGAACTTCCTGCCGGCGATCACGCGGCTCACCCAACTGCGGGACGTCACGTTGCTGGCGCTCGGCGGGATCTACTCCGCGACCCACGACTCGTTCGGCGGGCTGCCGTGCGCGGAGGCGGTCGGCGCACTGCACACCGACCTGCTGTTCTGCAGCGTGTCCGCGGTGTCGCCGACGCACGCCTACCACCAGGAGCAGGAGATCGTCCTGGTCAAGCAGGCGATGCTCCGCGCCGCGCGGACGAAGGTCCTGCTGGTCGACCACGGCAAGCTCCAGCGCACCGCGCTGCACCGGCTGGCGCCGCTGACCGACTTCGACGTGGTCGTCGTCGACGAGAAGACCCCCGAGGACCTGGTCCACGCGCTGCGCGACCAGGGCGCACAGGTCGACGTAGCCCCTCTGTAGGAGACCGCCCATGGATATCGGTGTCGACGTCGGAACCACTGTCACCAAGGCCGTCGCCTTCGACGACCGCGGCCGACAGGTGGCCGAGGCATCCAGGCCGACCCGCCTGGCCCGCCCCGGCCCCGGCCGCTTCGAGCACGACACCGACGAAATAGTTGCCTCAGTCAACGAGGTGATCCAGGAGCTCGGGGCCTCCCTGGAGGGGCTTGCCTCTCCCTCCTCCATCGGGGGCGAGGCCGGCGAGCCCGTGATCGCGATTACTGGACAAGGTGATGGGTTGTGGTTGGTCGACGACTCCGGTCGTCCTGTGCGCCCTGCGATCTCCTGGCTGGATGCTCGAAGTAGTTCGATCCTCGGGAAGTGGACCGAGAGTGGAGTAGTCGAGCAGGTCTTCCGGCGGTCGGGCAACCGGATGTTCCCCGGAGCTTCCGGCCCCTTGCTGGCAGCTGTGCTGGCCGAAGAACCAGAAGTCCTGGAACGAGCGGCGACAGCGGCGTACTGCAAGGACGTCGTCATGCAACGGCTCACCGGCGTCCGGGCGACCGACGTGTCCGATGCGTCAGCGCCCTTCCTCGACCCCAGGACCGGCGAGTACGACGCCGAGGCGCTGGCAGCCTGCGGGCTGACGGACTGGCAACACCTGCTGGCCCCGGTGAGCGAGCCGGTCGGTGAGCTGCAGGACGACAGTCTCGGCCTCCCGAAGGGCACTCGAGTCTCATCAGGCCCGTACGACCTCCCCGCCGCGGCGATCGGCGCCGGCGTGACCGAGGTCGGCGACGCCTTGCTCACTGTCGGGACCACCCTGGCCTGTCAGGTCGTGACCAGGGATCTGCCGGTGGACGGCGAACCAGCCGGTCTCTTCCTCGGCACCTGGACCCCCGGAGTCTGGCTGCGCGCGATGCCGGCCATGGTCGGTACGGCGGCGCTCGACCAAGTGCTGAAACTCGTCGGCGCGACCACCACCCAGCTCCAGCAACTCCTCACCGGCAGCCGGCCAGGCGCCAACGGCGTCACCGTTCTCCCGTACCTCTCCGAAGCCGGCGAGCGCGCCCCCTTCGTCGCCACCGACGCCCGCGGCACCTTCGACGGCATCTCGCTCTCGACCACCCAGGGCGACCTCCTGCGCGCGACCTGCGAGGGCATCGCATACGCCGCCCGTCACTGCCTCGACGCGGCAGGCTGGACGGGCAAGGTCACGGTCTGTGGCGGTGGCGCCCGCAGCAACGAGTGGACCCAGATCCTCGCCGACGTCCTCGACGCGCCGCTGCACACCACGGAGGCCTCGCAGGTCGCCGCCCGCGGCGGGGTGATCGCGGCCAAGCGGGTCCAGGGCGAGGTCGGCGACGAATGGATCGCCGAGACCCGCCAGATCGATCCCGATCCCACCCGTGCTGCCTTCTACGCCGAGGGCTACGCGCACTACCTGCGCCGGATCGAGGCCGCCCGATCCCGCTGGGCCGACCCGGCCCCCACGTTCTCAGGAGTTCGATGAAAACCCTGCTCGCCGGCGATCACTTCGTCCGCAACGATCTGCTCGCCGAGAAGCTGTCCGCCCTGCCCGGCGTCACCTTCGAGTTCAGCGAACTGACCCTGCCCTGGCCGCTCACGCCGTACGGGCGGGTGGCCGAGGTCGACGAGGCGAGTGACGTCGAGGACGCGCTGATCGAGGCGCTGCCCGGCATCGAGCTGGTGGTCACGCAGATGGGCCCGTTCACCGAGCGCGTGCTCGAGGCCGCGCCCGACCTGCGCTACCTGGTCTGCTGCCGTGGCGGTCCGGTCAACGTGAACGTGCCCGCGGCCAACAAGCGCGGCGTACAGGTCGCCTCGACACCCGGCCGCAATGCGGGCGCGGCCGCCGAGCACGCGATCGCGCTGATGATGGGGGCCCTGCGCAAGCTTCCGCAGCTGCAACGCACCCTCGAGCGAGGCGAGTGGCGCAGCGATCTCTACGCGTACGACGAGTGCGGCGGCGAGCTGGACGGCTCGACGGTCGGCCTGATCGGGTACGGCGCGATCGGCAGCCGGGTCGCCCGGGTGATGCTTGCCTTCGGCGCCCAGGTCCTCGTCGCCGACCCGGTCCTCGACCCCGCCGCGCCGCCGCCGGGCATCGAGGTCGTCGAGCTGGACGAGCTGCTCGAACGGTCGGACGTGGTCAGCCTGCACGCCCGCCTGACCGACACCACCCGCGGCATGATCGGTGCCGACCAGCTCGCGCGGATGCCGCGCGGCGGCGTACTGGTGAACTCTGCCCGCGGCGGCCTGCTCGACTACGACGCGACCGTCGACGCCTTGGAGTCGGGCCAGCTCGGCGCGGCAGCGTTCGACGTCTTCCCGACCGAGCCGCTGCCCGAAGGCTCACGGTTGCTGACGGCCCCGAACATCGTCATGACCCCGCACCTGGCCGGAGCAACCCGGCAGACCGCCCACCGAGCAGCTTCGCTGGCCGCCAAGGCTGTCGCAGACTTCCTGAAATGAAGTTCGTCTCCGGCAGCACCGGCACCGAGCTGCTGCTGCTCCTGATCGCGTTCGGGCTGTCGATGCTGATCGGCCTCGAACGGCAGCTGCAGCAGAAGAGCGCCGGCATGCGCACGCACACGCTGGTCGGGACGGGCGCCGCGCTGTTCACGCTGGTCTCGGGCTTCGGCTTCTCCACCGTGCTCGGGACCGACGTGAACCTCGACCCGTCCCGGATCGCCGCCCAGGTGGTCTCCGGCGTCGGGTTCCTCGGCGCCGGCGTGATCTTCATGCGCCGCGACGTGGTCCGCGGCCTGACCACCGCCGCCACGATCTGGATGACCGCGGCGATCGGAATGGCGTGTGGGGCAGGGATGCCGGTGCTCGCGGCCGCGGCGACCGTGCTGCACCTGATCGCGGTCGGTGCCTTCGGCCACCTGGCCCGCTTCCTGCCGTCGCCGGACCGTCACCGTGCGGTCAGATTGCGCCTCGACAATGATCAATGTGAACTTGGTGAGAAAATCACATCGTAGGGCTGTTTGAAACCATCATTCGGTGATAATTTCACCGGCATGTCCACTCCCGACCCCCGTGACCTGCTCGGTCTGGCCACGCGTTTGGCCCATGCGGCCGGTGCGGAACTGCTGTCCCGGCAGGACGAGGTGTCGCTGGAGAGCGCACAGACCAAGAGTTCCGGTACGGACCCGGTCAGTGCGGCCGACAGGGCGTCCGAGCAACTGATTGTGGACGGCTTGCTGAGCGCTCGTCCAGGGGACGGACTGCTCGGTGAGGAAGGCGCCCGTGAGAAGTCCACGACCGGGCTGACCTGGGTGATCGATCCGCTCGACGGGACGGTCAACTACCTGTACGGGCGGCCGGACTGGTGTGTGAGCATCGCGGTCCAGGACGCGCGCGGCGCGCTCGTCGGCGTTGTGCACCAGCCGACGACGGGGATTACCTGGTCGGCCGTGCGGGGTGCGGGGGCATCGCGCGACGGGAAGTACCTGAAGGTCCACGAGGGTCGCAAGCTGGCCGAGGCGCTGGTCGCCACCGGGTTCTCGTACCTGGCGGAACGCCGCGCGGAGCAGGCCGAATACCTGCGGCACCTGCTGCCCGCCGTACGGGATCTGCGCCGTGGCGGATCGGCCGCGCTCGACCTGTGCTCGGTCGCCGACGGTACGGCGGACGCGTACTACGAGCACGTGATCCAGCCGTGGGACGTGGCGGCCGGTGGACTGATCGCACGGGAGGCCGGCGCGCGCACGATCGGCGGACCGGGAACGTCGTTGCCGGGCGGGTTGCTCGCAGCCCCGCCCGACCTGGCCGAAACCTTGGCCGGGGTGTTGAGCAGGACGAGGAGACGAGTGGCATGACAGTGGTGGACCTGCCGGCGCGGACCCATCCGGACGAGGTGAGAGCACCGGCCGGGACCGACGAACGGCGACGGCGCAGGCGCCGCGAGTACGGGCTGTTCGCGCTCCTGGTGGCGCCGAACCTCCTGGTGATCGCGGTCTTCGCGTACTGGCCGATCCTCTACAACGCGTTCCTCAGCCTGACCGACTGGAACATGATCGCGGCCCGGCCGACCTTCGTCGGCCTGACCAACTACGTGAACACGCTGACCGACCCGGCGTTCCACAAGACGCTCGGCGTCACGGTCGCGTTCACCGGACTGATCGTGGCCGGCAGCCTCGTGATCGGCCTGGCGCTGGCGGTGCTGTTCAACCAGCCGCTGAAGGGGCGCAGCCTGGTCCGGACGATCTCGTTCGCGCCGCACATCCTGTCCGGCGCCGCGGTCGCGACGATCTGGCTGTTCGTCTTCGACCCCGGCTACGGCCTGATGCGCGCGCTGATCGAACCGTTCGGCGCCGAGCCACCGGACTGGATGAACAACTCCGACTGGGCGCTGCCCGGCCTCGTCATCGTCTACCTGTGGAAGAGCGTCGGCTTCACCGCGCTGATCTACCTGGCCGGCCTGCAAGGGCTGCCGAAGGAGCTCGACGAGGCCGCCGCGATCGACGGCGCCGGCACCTGGACGCGATTCTGGGCGATCAAGCTGCCGCTGCTGGCGCCGATCACGTTCTTCCTGCTGATCACCACCGTGATCGGTACCTTCCAGGCCTTCGACGTGATCGCCGTGATGACCGGTGGCGGTCCGGGCGACGCCACCACGACGCTGAGCTGGTCGATCTACAACGAGGGTTTCCAGGCGTTCAACGCCGGCCGGGCCGCGACGCTGTCGATCATCATGTTCGTCATCCTGCTGGTGGTCACCGCGATCCAGGCCCGGGTGATGGAAAGGCGGGTGCACTACCGATGAAGGTCCGTGCAGTGCAGTACGTCGTCCTGCTCGGCGTCGCGGCGATCTTCCTGGGACCCCTGTACTGGTTGATCTCCGCGGCCGTGAAGCAGCCCGCCGAGATCTACCAGTGGCCGCCGGTCTGGTGGCCCGACGACTTCACCTGGGGCAACTTCAAGCTGGCCTGGGAGGCGGCGCCGTTCGACCGGTTCTTCGTCAACTCGACGGTGATCACGGTGATCGGCACGCTGCTGAAGGTCGCCAACGCCGTGCTGACGGCGTACGCGTTCGCCTATCTGCGCTTCCCGTTCAAGAAGGTGCTGTTCCTGCTGATCCTCGGCGCGATGATGGTGCCGGGCCACGTGACACTGCTGCCGAACTACCTGACGGTCGCGTCGCTGGGCTGGATCAACACGTACGCCGGACTGATCATCCCCGGCATCGGGTCGGCCTTCGCGACGTTCCTGATGCGCCAGCACTTCCTCACGCTGCCCGGTGAGGTCACCGACGCGGCGGCGGTCGACGGCGCCGGTCACCTGCGGACACTGTGGCGGGTCGTGCTGCCGATGTCGCGGCCGATGCTGGTCACCGTCGTGGTGATCACCGCGGTCGAGGAGTGGAACAACTTCGTCTGGCCGCTGATCGTCACCAACACCGCCAGCATGCGCACGCTGCCGGTCGGCTTGCTGATCCTCAAGGACGAGGAAGGTCTGGCCAACTGGGGAACCATCATGGCCGGCACGCTGCTCGTGCTCGCGCCGATGCTGCTGATCTTCCTGTTCGCCCAGCGCTACATCGTCGGCGGCATCACCCAAGGAGCGTTGAAGGGATGACCATGCGTCGCAGGGCCTTCCTCGGGCTGGCCGCCACCGCGTCACTGGCCGGGTGCGGCTACCGCTCGGCGGACGCGGAGTACAAGCAACCGGCCGGCGCCGTACCGAAGCAGTACGCCGGGCGGACCAGGGTCGTGTTCTGGTCGTCGTACGGCGGTGCGAACGGCAAGGCGGTCGACACCCTCGTTGCCAAATTCAACGAGTCGCAGGCCGACGTGTACGTCGAGGCGCAGTTCCAGGGCAGCTACGACGACGTCGCACAGAAGGTCGCGGCCGGACTGGTCGCGCGGCAGACGCCGGACCTCGCCGTGCTGTCCGATGTCACCTGGGAACGGTTCTTCCTCAACGACGCGCTGGAACCGCTGAACGGCTATTTCACCGACGGGTTCGGCCCGGCGGTCTTCCACCAGAAGCTGTTCAACGAGTACGTCGTGAAGGGGCAGAGCTGGTGCGTCCCGTTCGCCCGCAGTACGCCGATCCTCTACTACAACCGCGACGTCTTCGCGAAGGCCGGCCTGCCCGACCGGGCGCCGCGGACCTGGAGCGAGCTGCGGTCGTGGGGTGACACGCTCGCGAAGGTCGACGCCAAGGGCCGGCCGATGCGGACGCTGGCGCTGGCCAAGGTGGACGGCGACTGGCAGTTCCAGGGCAACGTGTGGCAGTTCGGTGGCGCGTACTCCAACGGGCTCGACGTCGCGATCGACCAGGACGGCGCGGTCGCGGCCGGCGAGTTCCAGCGGCAGCTGATTCACGAGGACGGGCACGGCTACATGGCCAGCAGTCCGATGACGGACTTCGCCGGCGGGCTGGTCGCGATGTGCCAGGACTCCACCGGTGGCCTGAAAAGCGCGATGAGCAAGGCGAAGTTCAAGGTCGGCGCCGGGTTCATCCCGTCCGAGGTCGCGGCCGGCCTGGCGACCGGTGGTGGCGGGATCGGGATGTTCCGGAACGCGTCGGCCGAGCGCAAGCAGGCGGCCGCTGCTTTTTTGCAGTTCCTCGCGACGCCGGAGAACTCGGCCTGGTGGACCACGCAGAGCGGGTACCTCCCGGTGGTCGACAAGGCCCGCGAGGACCCGGCGCTGAAGAAGCTGGTCGCCGACGAACCGAACTACGGCGTCGCGATCGCGCAGCTGGTGAACGCCCGCCCGCAGGACGCGATCCGGCTCTACGGGCGGAACGCGAACGTCGCGATCTACACCGGCCTGCAGCAGATCTACGCCGACAACGCGGCGCCGAAGAAGGTGTTCGCGTCGGTCGCCCGGCGCCTCGAGGCGATCAGCGAGGAAGTGTCCCGGCTGTACGAGGAGAAGGTGCTGTGAGCAACCAACGGACCGTGAGCTACCGGCGCGGGGGGATCGTGCTGTGATCATCACCGGGCATCGCGGAGTGATGGGTTCCGAGCCCGAGAACACCCTCCGCTCCTTTCGCCGCGCGGTCGAGTACGGGTGCGACGAGATCGAGCTCGACCTGCGGGTGACCGCCGACGACGCGTTGATCGTGCTGCACGACGCGACACTCGACCGGACCACGAACGGGACCGGTCCGGTGGAGGAGCTGACCTTCGACGAGCTGCGGTCGCTCGACGCGGGCCTCGGTGAGATGGTGCCGACCTGGGCCGAGACGATCGAGGTGGTCGGCGTACGGATCCAGGCCGAGGTGAAGGCCGCGCGCGCCGTACCACTGCTGGTCGCGTCGCTGCAGGCCGATCCGGCGCTGGCCGCGCGCACGATGGTGACGTCGTCGAACGCGGAGATCCTGCTCGCCGTCCGGCGAGCGATGCCGTCGGCCTCGATCGGGCTGATCTTCGGGCGGACGCCGGACGTGGCCGACGTCCTCGCGCTGACTCGGGCCGCGGAAGCTGGCTGGGCGCTGTGTGGGATCGCCGGGCTGACCGTGGAGGGTGTCGCCGAGCTGCACCGGGAGGGGCTCCAGGTGACGGCCTGGCCGGTGCCGGACGCCTCGGTGTTCGCCCGGGCAGTCGAGCTGGGGGTTGACGGGATCACGACCGACCACCCCGATCGGCTGATGGCCGCCGCCCGGCGCTGAGTGGCCTGGATCACACATTTCAACGTGCGGATATGTTCTTTCGTGGAACAAAAATGTGTGATTGCCTTGCGGTATGAGCATCAGCATCGGTGTGGTCGGAGCCGGCCAGTTCGCCCCCTCGTTCCTGCGGTTGTGGACCGCGCACCCCGACGTCACGGAGGTCCGGCTGACCGACGTGGTGCCGGAGCGGACGGTCGCGATGGCCGAGCAGCAGGGGGTGAAGGTCACCTACTCGTCGTTCGAGGACATGCTCGCCTCGGACGTCGACGCGGTGGCGATCTTCACCCAGCGGTGGCTGCACGGCGAGATGGCGATCAAGGCGCTCGAGGCCGGCAAGCACGTCTACTCGACGGTCCCGATGGCGATCGAGGCCGACCAGATCGCCCGCATCATCGAGCTGGTGCGCGAGACCGGTCTGACCTACATGATGGGCGAGACCAGCTACTACTACCCGTCGTCGGTGTACTGCCGGGACCGGCTGGCCAAGGGTGACTTCGGCCGGGTCTTCTACTCCGAGGGCGACTACGTGCACGACATGGACCTCGGGTTCTACGCGGCGTACCAGTACTCCGGGGGCGAGGACTGGAAGAAGACCGCCTCGTTCCCGCCCATGCTCTACCCGACGCATGCCGTCGGCAACGTTCTCTCGGTGACCGGCCAGCACGCCACGCACGTGTCCTGCGTGGGCGTGAAGGACGACCGCGGCGACGGCGTGTTCGACAAGTCGGTCAGCCAGTTCGACAACGACTTCTCCAACGCCACGGCGCTGTTCACGCTCGCCGACGGCGGCGTGATGCGGACCAACGAGATGCGCCGCGTCGGGTACCCGTCGCACATCCGCGAGTCGCGGCTGCGCGTCTTCGGCACGGAGGGCAGCTTCGAGCAGCTCGCCACCACCACGGTCTGGCAGACCAAGGAGGGTGTCGAGGACATCAGCCAGTTGATGGAGACGAAGCCGAGCGGCAACGCCGAGGAGCTCGACCACGTGGACCCAGCCCTGCGCGACGCGTTCCTGTCCGGCCTGTCACCGGTCCACGACCGGACCCGGCTGCCCGCCGAGTTCGCCGGGCTGCACAACGGCCACGAGGGATCGCACCACTTCCTCGCCGACGACTTCGTCCGCGCGATCGTCGACAAGACCGTCCCGCCGGTGAACGCCTGGGTCGCGGCCCGCTTCACGCTCCCCGGCATCTACGCCCACCAGTCGGCGCTGCAGGGCGGCGTACAGCTGGAGATCCCGGACCACGGCGACGCACCCGCCTGATCACTCCTCGGAAGGCCTCGACCACTTGGTCGAGGCCTTCTGCTGTCTCCAGCAGTCAGTTCCTCACCGGGAACGCTTGCGGGTGGTTGGCGGTTGACATACGAATTACGTATGACCCTTCGCCGTACCGCCCTGTCCGGCTCTGCCCTCCTCGCGTTGTCTCTGGCCGTTGGCGGCCTGGGAGCTGTCGCGAGTCCACTACGGCCTGATCGGCTGCCGCTGGGACCTGCTGACCTGTCCGAGTCGCGGGTGATCAGCACCCTGCAGCCTGGTGTCACGCTGACGAAGATCACCCGCGGGCAGGTCGGGCCCGGCTCGACGTGGACCGTCGAGGTGGCCATCCCGTCGAGTTCGCCGGATCCCGACGCACCGGCGACCGCGTTGTCGGACAAGGCTGGGGCGGATGCTGCCGCGGCGAAGCTCAAGGCTGCGGGGCTCGAGGCGCGGGTCGAGGACGTGCCGACGCCGCGGTTGGCTGATGCCGGCGGTGGGAGCCTCGGGTGGCGGGTGCGGCTCGGGGCGTTCGCGACGAAGGCCGAGGCGGACGTCGTACGGACGAAGGTGATTGCTGCTGGGCTGAGTGGGTCGAGCATCTACACCGGCTGGGACGGTGAGCCCGACGACGTCAGTGGGTCGACCGGGCCGTGGCAGGTTCAGGTGCTGACGATCGATCCGAAGAAGTTCCGCGGCAGGCTCGATGCGTCGTACGGGCTGGATCTGGAGGCGCGCGAGACGACCAGCACGCTGGCGACCCTGACCGGCGCGACGGCCGCGGTGAACGCCGGGTTCTTCGTGCTCGACCCCAAGGCCGGTGCGCCGGGTGATCCTGCCGGAGTTGCCGTGTACGACGGACGCCTGGTGAGCGAGCCGACGGCAGGCAGACCCGCGCTGGTGATCGGCGCCCGGGGGACGTCGGTCGAGCGCTTCCGCTGGCGCGGTGAGGTCCGTGGGCACGGTCGACCGCTGCCGCTCGACGGTCTCAACCGGGTCCCTGGGCTGATCCGCAACTGTGGTGGTACGACCGACGACCTTCCGACCGCCAAGCCGCTGCACGACGTCACCTGTACGGATGCCGACGAGCTGATCGCGTACGACGCGGCGTACGGCGTGGCGACGCCGAGCGGACCGGGCGCCGAGGCGATCGTCGACCGGCGCGGAGTCGTGACGGCGATCCGTCCGACGACGCGTGGCGGCGCGATCCCGGAGGGCGGGCGGACGGTGCAGGCGACCGGTCAGCAGGTCGCGGGACTGCTCGCGGCGGCGAAGGTCGGCAAGCGCCTGGAGATCAAGGCCTCGCTGATCGATGCCCGAGGCCACACTGTGCGGCTGGACCGGCGGACGACGATCGTGAACGGCGGCCCCGAACTCGTCCGCGACGGCCGGATCAACGCCACCCCGAAGGCGGACGGGATGGCGCCGGCGGACAACCCGAACTTCTACTACGGCTGGGCCCACAAGCGGAACCCGCGCACGATCGCCGGCGTCGACGGCCAGGGCCGGACCGTCCTGATCACCGCCGATGGCCGCGGCGTCGGCAGCCTGGGACTGGGCATCGGCGAGGCGGCCGCGGTCGCGAAGTCGTTCGGCCTGCGGGAGGCGATCAACTTGGACGGTGGGGGATCCACCACCATGGTTGCCAACGGCAAGGTGCTGAACACGCCGTCGGACGCCACCGGCGAGCGCCCGGTCGGTGATGCCCTGGTGATCACGCCGCGGTAGAACTGAAGGAGTGGGAGGAGGGGAGCGGGCCGCCCCCGAGCCCACTCGGCTGCGCCGAGGGGCACCCGCGCACAGCGCGAGGGCCGGGTCGGAGTTGTCTCCGGCCCGGCCCCTCGTCAGCGGATCAGCTGTTCAGGTGCTTCAGGCTGGTCAGCTCAGCGAGGTCGAAGTCGCCGTTCGGGTTGCCGCGGAAGCCGTCGAAGACGTACGCCGGCTGAACGCGCTCGGCCTGCTCGTCGGACTCCGTGCGGGTGGTGGTGCCGTGGTGGTCGGCAACCTCTTCGGTCACCGTCTTCGCGGTCGCCTGGCCGAAGTCGCCGGCCAGCGCGAAGCCCTCGTACGAGTACGGGAACGCCGCGTGCCCGACGGTCTTGCGGTCGGAGTGCGAGACCACCGAGTCACCGTCGGTCGCGAACAGGTCGCTGCGACGGTCGGTCAGACCGAGCGACGGGTTGCCCGTGATCGCGCCGGACTTCCCGGCGATCGCCTGGTGCGAGGCCGACTCCTTGGTCACGGTCTTGCTGACGCTGCCGTGCTCGTTCTCGAACGCCTTGCTGTCCGAGGTCTTCGAGGCCTGCGCCTGCGAGACGAAGCCGCTCACGCCGTCGAAGTGGAACGGCGCCGCGAGCTTGCCGGAGGTTTCGCTCGAGCTGCCGGCGACGAACTCGTCGTCACCGTCGGTCGCGAAGAAGCCGCCGCGACGGTCGGTCAGGACCGCTTTCGGGTCGGCCGTGAAACGACCGACGGCCAGGCCGGCGTCCGTGCTGGAGATCTGCTCGGACGAGTGCTCCTCGGTCCAGGTCCCACGCTTGGTGGTGAGGGTCTCCGCGCGGTGTGCGGTGGAGGCCTCCTGGTGCGAGGTCGTCGCGGTCAGCCCACCGAACGAGATCGGCGACGAGCCCTTCACCGTGCTGCCGGACTTCGAGCCGACGACGCCCGCGCCGTCCTTGCCGAACCAGCCGGCGATCGACTTGTGGCTGTCGAACGAGCCCTGCGGGGCGACCTTCAGCTCGCCGACGCCGACCGACGTACCGGTCTTCGAGGCGTGCTCCTTGGACTGCTCCGAGGTGCTCGTGCCCTTCTTGGTCTTGACCACGGTCTTCTTCGAGGTGGCCGACCAGTCCTCGTGCTCCGTCGTCACCTTCGCGCCGCCGATCGAGATCGGCGCCTTGATCGAACCGCTGGTGTGCTGCTTGGCCGAACCCTTGACCTTGTCGTCGGACTTGTGGCCGGACGACTTGGTGACGCTCTTCAGCGTTGCGCTCGGGTCGACCGAGATCTTGCCGGTGCTCACGCCGAGCGAGTCCTTGCGGCCGCTCGCCGACTCCTTGGTCGTCGTCGCCGTACCGTGCTTGCCGGTCGTGGTGACGGTCGAGCTGTGCTTTCTCGACGACTCGCTCTGCAGGCCGAGGCCGATCGAACCGATCTCGAGCGGGCTGGACAGGGCGGCCGAGCCGGAGCTGTCGGCCTGGCCGGTCTCGGTGGAGGCCTGGGCCACGGCGGCACCGGCGATGAAGAGACCGCCCGCGACCGCGGCGGTGCTGAGGGATCGCTTGATCCACACGTTCATGAGGAGGAAACCTTCCGTAGTTCGTTCGAGGTACGACGGCGAGGCCGTCGCTCGTGCGGGTCCGGCCGAGGTGGGGCCGGGTGCGAGTTCGAACGGGAAGGTCAGTCGGGCGTGGTCCCCGGGCGGCCGCCCGGAGCGGGACCGGTCAGGTCGTCGTCGGCGGTCACCGTGGCGGTGACGGCGAACTGCTGGGGTGCGATGCCGCCCAGTACGGCGTACTTCTTGGCGATCGTCGAGCCGGATCCGCCGGACAGCACCTGAGCCGGCGCCGAGGGCGCGGCGGGGGAGGGCCAGTGCGGCGCGGGTGAGGGGTCAGCCGGCTGCGGGATGGAGGCGTAGGCCGGTGCACTGCCACCGCTGGCGAACTGGATCTCGTCGGGCAGGGACGACTTGGTCAGGGTAGGGCGGGTGACTGAGTCGCTCGGAGCCGGTGCGGTGGCCTTGGTGGAGAGATGTTGTGTGGTCAGCTCGCCCTTGGCCGGCGACGACTTGAAGGACTGCTTGCTCACTGGCGGCGGGACCAAGCGGTCGGTGGCCGGGCGCTCGACCCGCTCGGTCGCCGGCTTGAGCGCGGGACGGAGAGCCGTGTCGACGACGGGCTTGAGCGTGGGGCGCAGTACGTGATCGACGACCGGCTTGAGCGTGGGGCGCAGTACTTGGTCGACGACGGGCTTGAGCGCCGGGCGCAGTACTTGGTCGACGACCGGCTTGAGTGCGGGGCGCACGACCTGGTCGACAACTGGCTTCAGCGTGGGGCGCAGCACCTTGTCGGTGACCGGCTTGACCGTCGGGCGGAGAACCTCGTCGGTGACCGGTTTCACGACCGGGCGGACGACCTGCTTGCGGATCGGGGCAACCGTGTCGGTCACCGCGCCGATCGTCGCGGGGAGCAGGTGGTCCTCGGTCGGTTCGGGAGCGGCCGAGGCCGAGGAGGCCGACAGAATCACGGCGGCCGTCGTACCGGCGAAGAGGCCGAGCGCCCAGAGCACGGACCGCGGCAAGCGGCGGCTCGGTGCGGTCATGGCGTCTCACGTCCCCAGAACGTCGTCCGGTGTTCCCTGACACGACGACTTCGGGGCCGGTCGCTGACCGGATAGGTGTCCGGTGAGACTTTTTACGACTGGTCGTAGATCCCGCGCAGCCGGATCGACATCGAGTTGATCAGGTGCTGCGTCATCGACGCCTCGGCGGCAGCGGGATCGCCGGAGCAGATGGCCTCGACCAGGTGGTGGTGCTCGACGAGGACCTCGGGCCCGGTGTCGCGGTCGTAGTGCAGCCGGAAGATGTGCAGGTGGCAGTGCGTCCGCTCGAAGGCGAGACGCACTTGGTCGCTCCCGGACAGCTCGGCGATCAGGGTGTGGAACCGGTTGTCGTGCGCGGTGAGTGACTTGTACCCGGCGTAGTCCACCGAGGTCGGCTCGACGGCGGTGGAGAGCTCGGCGGTCAGGCGTTCGCGGCCGGTGTCGTCGATCAGCTCGGCGGCACGTCGCGCGGCCCACGGCTCGAGCAGCCGCCGGAACGAGTACAGGTCCTCGAACTCCTCGAGCGTCAGCAGCGGCGTCGCCCGGTACCCCTTGAGCGGCTCCTTGTCGGCGAGCCCTTCCGACTCCAGCCGGGCCAGCGCCTCGCGGACCGGCGTCGACGAGACCTGGAACTCCCGCGCGAGCCCGTCGATCGAGATCCGACCGCCGGGCCGGATGGTGTGGTCCATCAGCATCGTCTTGATCGCCTCGTAGACGTCGTCCGCCAGCATCTGCCGGCGCAGCAGCCGCCGGTCGTGCGGCTCCAGGATGTCCGTCATCGGCCTCTCCACGGGGTGGTCCCGCCCTTGACCCAGCGTCTTCGATTAGGCAGGGTTACGGTCGTAATCATGCATCATGCACGATTTGCTGTCCGGCTGCTAGCACCCGGGTTTGGGAGAGGCGATGCTGAGGTTCGACGAGATCGGGGTCCTGCCGGAACCGGCGGACAACGCGGCGATCTGCTCCCGCCGGCTCGAGGCCGGGACGGTGATCGACTTCGACGGGACGCCGGTGACGCTGCCGCACACCGTGCTCGAAGGCCACCGGATCGTCGTACGGCCGGTGCGTGCGGGAGAGGCGATCACGTCCTGGCAGACGCCGTTCGCCCGCGCCCTGCGTGATCTCGAGGTCGGCGACTACGTCTGTACGCCGCCCAGCCTGGCCGCCGTCAGCGCCCGCGGCGGCGTCGAGGGTCTGCCGGACGAGCCGTCGGCGAGCAACGAGCCGCTCGACCCGTACGAGCTGGACGAGAACGCCCTCCACTTCGGTCGCCAGGTCACGTCGGTCGAGCAGCCGGGCACGTTCCTCGGCTTCCCGCGCGCGCAGGGCCCGGCCGGGACGCGGAACCACGTCGTCGTGATGGCGACCAGCTCGCGATCGAGCGGGTTCGTCACCGAGCTGGCGCGGCGCTTCGACGGCGCGGCGGCCGGCGACGGCGTCGTACCGGTCGCGCACACCGAAGGCGGCGAGGAGGGTACGCCGAACAACCTGCACTTCCTGCTGGCGACGCTGGCCGGCTTCGCGCTGAACCCGAACGTCGGCGCGGTGCTGATCGTGGACACCGAGGAGGACCTGGTCTCGGGGCAGGCGATCCGGGAGTTCGTGGAGGCGCAGGGGTACCCGTCACTGAAGGTGCCGCACGCGTACTTCACGCGCACCGGTGGGTTCGAGGCGGACCTGACGGCGGCGGGCCGGTTGATCGAGCCGTGGCTGCCGGTGGTCGACGCGCAGCAGCGGGTCGAGGTCCCGCTGGCCGACCTGCTGATCGCGCTGCAGTGCGGTGGGTCCGACGCCTTCTCCGGGATCTCGGCGAACCCGCTCGCGGGCAACGTCGGCGCCGAGGTGATCCGGCACGGCGGCGCCGCCGTACTGGCGGAGACCGACGAGCTGATCGGCGCCGAGAACTACGTGCTGAAGAACGTGCGCGACCTGGGCACCGCGCGGCGGTTCCTGGAACTCGTGCAGTCGTTCAAGGACCGGGTCGGCTGGCACGGGCACACCGCGGAGGGCAACCCGTCCGGCGGCAACATGTACCGCGGGCTCTACAACATCGTGCTCAAGTCGATCGGCGCCGCCCGCAAACTGCCGCGCGAGGTCCGGCTCGACCACGTCATCGACTACGCCGAACCGCTGCCCGGCACCGGGTACATCTTCATGAACAGCCCCGGCAACGACCTGGAGTCGGTCGCGGGCCAGATCGCCAGCGGCTGCAACCTGATCTTCTTCACCACCGGCAACGGGTCGATCACCAACTTCCCGTTCGTCCCGACGCTCAAGTTCGTCACCACGACCACCCGGTACGAGCACCTCCGAGCCGAGATGGACGTCGACGCCGGCCCGTACCTCACCGGTACGCCGATCGACGAACTCACCACGGCCACCTTCGACCTCACCGTCCGCGTCGCGTCCGGCGAACCCAGCGCCGGCGAACGCGCCGGCCACAGCCAGGTCTCCATCTGGCGCAACTGGCGCCAGTCCGGCCCGGTCGAAGGCATCTCCATCACCACCGACGGCCGCATGACCCGCCGGTTGGAAGACCTCCCAGCAGAAGACCGCGACGCGCTCCTCCCCGGTGAACCTCTACAAGTAGTCGCCACCGATCGACCGGCAACTCCTGTAAGTCTTCTGTCAGTCGACGGTCGCCAACTCCCCGAAGCAGTAGGCCTCATCCTTCCCACCAGTTTGTGTTCGGGGATGATCTCGCTCCGGCTCGCCGCGCAGGCTGAGCTCGAGCGGTGGGCCGGTGACTCCGTCACCCGCATGGTCGCCCTGCCGCACACCGAAGGGTGCGGAAGCTCCGGCGGCGCTTCCGAGGAGACGTTCGCCCGGACGATGCTCGGTTACCTCCTGCACCCGAACACCCGCATGGCCCTCCTGCTCGAGCACGGCTGCGAGAAGACGCACAACGACTACTTCCGCTCCAAGCTCGTCGAGGCCGGCGCTGATCCCTCGCGGTTCGGCTGGGCGAGCATCCAGGCCGACGGTGGACTCGACGCAGTCGGCGAGCGGGTTCGGGAGTGGTTCGGGAGCTTCGACCTGCCGGCGCCGGTCGAGGTCGACGGGGATGTCGGTGCGCTGACCGTCGGGCTGGAGGCTCGGGGGCCGTTGAGCGACGAGACAGCTGAGGCGTTGGCGCTGATCGGGTCAGAGATCGTCGGCGCAGGTGGATCGGTGGTGCTGTCGTCTCGGGGTGGACTACTTGAGAACGGCGTCTTCAGGACGGCGGCGTTCGGGTCGGCGGATGAGGTCGGGTCGACCGTTGCCCACGGCCAGCGGTTCGCCGTACCGGGCTGGCACGTCATGCGCATGCCGGGAACGGACTGGATGGAGACCGCGACCGGCTTCGGCGCGGGCGGGGTCCAGCAGATCCTGGCACACGTTGCCGGCGGCACCTTGTCCGCGCAACGCTTCGTCCCGGTCGTCGAGTTCAGCAGCGATCCCGAGACCGTCGCGAAGTACGGCGACGACCTCGACGCCGTCGCGGCCGGTGATGCGGCCGACCAAGCGAGGACCGGCCTGGAAGCGATCGCCGCGGTCGCCGGCCGCCGGCAGGTTCCTAAGGCGGTTGCCTCAGGCAACGTAGGTTTCCAGATCACCCGCGGTCTGCTCGGGACGTCGATGTGAAAGGTGAATCCATGCACGTGGTCCGATTCCAGTCTCCCGGCGGCCGTCCGCAGGCCGGCGTCCGAACCGGTGACACGGTGGCACCGGTTCTCGGCGTCACCGACCTGGCCGAACTGCTCCGGCTGACCGCCGAGGAGTTCCGCGCGGCGGTCGCGAAGACCGGGGACGCGATCGAGGTCGGCAGCGTCAAGCTGCTGCCGCCGCTGGACGGCCGCGGCGAGGTCTGGTGCGCGGGCGTCACGTACGAGCGGTCGCGCGGCGCCCGGATGGAGGAGAGCGGCGACGAGGACATCTACGACCGGGTCTACTCGGCCGAGCGTCCCGAGCTGTTCCTCAAGTCACCGGCCTGGCGCCTCGTCACCGACGGCGAGCAGATCGGCATCCGCGTCGACTCCGGCCACGACGTACCGGAGCCCGAGCTGGCGATCGTCGCCAACGCGCACGGCGAGATCGTCGGGTTCACCGTCTGCAACGACATGAGCTCGCGGTCGATCGAAGGAGAGAACCCGCTCTACATCCCGCAGGCCAAGGTGTTCGCCGGCGGCTGCGCGCTGGCCACCGGCATCCGCCCGGTCTGGGAGGTCGCCGACCCCAAGGACCTGACCATCGACCTGGTGATCCGGCGCGACGGCGCCGAGGCCTTCACCGGTACGACGTCGACCGCGCACCTGATCCGCGGCCTGCAGGACCTGATCGACGTGCTGTTCGTTCCGAACGACTTCCCCGACGGCGTGATCCTGGCCACCGGGACCGGCATCGTGCCCGAGCTCGACTTCGCGCTGCGGGCCGGTGACGTGGTCGAGATCGCGATCAGCGACGTCGGGACGCTGACGAATACGGTGGTCGTCGGACGTGAACCGTTCGCTTATCTGGCTGCTGACTCTCTGGAGGAGAACCGATGACCCGCGACACCACTCCCGCCGAGCTCGAGCAGACGCTGGCGGACGCCGCCGAGGCCGCGGTACCGCTGGCGGCGTCCGCGCCCGCCGTACGGGCTGGGTGGATCCGTGCGGTCGCCGATGCCCTGGACGCGGCGTCCGGCGAGCTGGTGCCGATCGCGCAGCGGGAGACCTCGTTGCCGGAGGCCCGGTTGAAGGGCGAGGTCGGGCGGAGCAGCGGGCAGCTGCGGATGTTCGCCGACGCGCTCGAAGCGGGTCCGTTGCTCGAGGTGATCATCGACACCGCAGACGCGGCCGCCAAGCCGGTTCCGCGGCCCGATCTGCGGCGGGTGCTGGTGCCGCTCGGGCCGGTGCTGGTGTTTGCTGCGAGCAACTTCCCGTTCGCGTTCAGTGTCTGCGGTGGCGACACGGCGTCGGCGTTGGCCGCCGGGTGCCCGGTGATCGTGAAGGCGCATCCGGGGCATCCTGAGCTGTCCGTACGGACGGCCGAGGTGATGATCGAGGCGCTGACTGCTGCTGGGGCACCGGCGGGAACGCTCGGGCTGATCCAGGGGTACGACGTCGGCGTGACGGCGCTGAAGGATGCGCGGATCACCGCGGCCGGGTTCACCGGGTCGGTGCCCGCGGGCAAGGCCCTGCACGAGATCGCGGTGACGCGACCGGAGCCGATCCCGTTCTACGGGGAGCTCGGGAGCCTGAACCCGGTCTTCGTCACGCAGGCCGCGATCGATGCTCGAGGCAAGGACATTGCGAGCGGGTACGTCGGGTCGTACACGCTCGGTGTCGGACAGTTCTGCACCAAGCCGGGCCTGCTGTTCCTGCCGGCCGGGCACGGACTCCAGGAGCAGCTCGTCGAGGCCACCGGTGGAGTCGCCGCGGCGACGATGCTGAACGAGCGGATCGCCGAGGGCTTCTCGTCCGGGCTGGACCGGCTGCGCAAGGTCGACGGGCTGCGGGTGTGGAGCGAGGGCGGCGGCGCGACGTTGCTGCAGACGACAGTCGGCGAGCTGCTCGCGCGCTCCGACGAGATCCTCGAGGAGTGCTTCGGGCCGGTCTCGATCGTCGTCGAGTACGCGTCGGTGGATGAGCTGGTCGCCGGGATCGAGGCCTTCGGCGGCAACCTGACCGCCACGCTGCACGCGGAAGACGCGGATGCATCGCTGGCTGCCCGCCTGGTCCCGCTCCTGACGGCCCGCGCCGGCCGAGTGTTGTGGAACGGCTGGCCCACGGGTGTCGCCGTCTCCTGGGCCCAGCACCACGGCGGCCCGTTCCCGTCGACGGTCGGCTCCATCCACACCAGCGTCGGCGTCACCGCCGCCCGCCGCTTCCAGCGCCCGGTCGCATACCAGGACGCGCCGGACGCGCTCCTCCCCGCCGTACTCCAGGACGACAACCCGGCCGGCATGAGCCGCCGAGTGAACGGGACCGTGACAACCGCGGAGGTTTCTCGATGACCGACCTACCCCCGACCAACGACCCCAACGAAGTCAATGATCTGAACCTTCCTGGTACTGATGGTGAGCCGACTCCAGAAAAAACTGGAAGGCCTGCTGGTACGGAACCAGGTGGTCCCGACGGCCACACGGGGCGCCGGAGCTTCGACCACTGGTTCGGGGAGAAGGACCGGAACGGGTTCATCCACCGTTCCTGGATGCGGGCGCAGGGGTTCTCGGACGAGGTGTTCGATGGGCGGCCGGTGATCGGCATCTGCAACACCTGGTCGGAGCTGACGCCCTGCAACGCGCACCTCCGCCGGCTCGCCGAGTCGGTGAAGCGGGGAGTGTGGCAGGCCGGCGGGTTCCCGCTCGAGTTCCCGGCGATGTCGCTCGGTGAGACCATGCTCCGCCCGACCGCCATGCTGTTCCGCAACCTGCTCAGCATGGACGTCGAGGAGTCCCTGCGCGGCAACCCGATCGACGGCGCGATCCTGCTCACCGGCTGCGACAAGACGACGCCCGGCTCGATCATGGGCGCCGCGTCGGTCGACCTGCCGACGCTCGTGGTGACCGGCGGCCCGATGCTGAACGGCAAGTTCCGCGGCTGCGACATCGGCTCCGGTACGGCGGTCTGGCGCTTCACCCAGGACCGCAACGCCGGCCGCATGTCCGAGGAGGACTACGCCGCCGCCGAGTCCGGCATGTCCCGCAGCAACGGCCACTGCATGACGATGGGGACGGCGTCCACGATGGCCTGCATGGCCGAGGCGCTCGGCCTGCAACTGACCGGTTCCGCCGCGATCCCGGCCGTCGACTCCCGCCGGTACTCGATCGCCCAGCAGGCCGGTCAGCGGATCGTCCAGATGGTGCACGAGGACCTGAAACCGAGCGACATCCTCACCCGCGACGCGTTCGCGAACGCCGTCCGGGCGAACGCCGCGATCGGCGGCTCGACCAACGCGGTCATCCACCTGTTGGCGATCGCCGGCCGGGTCGGCGTCGAACTGACGCTGGACGACATGGACGAGTGGGCGCGCGGCGTGCCGTGGCTGGTGGACCTGCAGCCGTCGGGCAAGTACCTGATGGAGGACTTCTACTACGCCGGCGGCCTGCCCGCGGTGATGAAGGAGATCCTGCCGCTGCTCAAGGCCGACGCGATCACCGTGACCGGCAAGAGCATCGGCGAGAACGTCGCCCGCGCGGAGCGGACCGACTGGAGCGGGCAGGAAGGACAGCCCGCGCACCCGGTGATCCGCCCGGTCGGTAACCCGCTCGGCAGTGGCGCGGGAACCGCCGTACTGAAGGGAAATCTCGCGCCGGACGGTGCTGTGGTCAAGCAGTCGGCGGCATCGGAGCGGTTGCTGCAGCACCGGGGCAAGGCGCTGGTGTTCAGCAGCATCGAGGAGTACGACAAGGCCGTCGACGATCCGGACCTGGACGTCGACGAGGACACCGTGCTGGTACTCCAGAACTCCGGGCCGCGCGGCTACCCGGGCATGCCGGAGGTCGGCAACATGACGATCCCGCGCAAGCTCGCGGAGATCGGTGTCGACGACATGGTGCGGATCTCGGACGCGCGGATGAGCGGTACGGCGTACGGGACGGTGGTGCTGCACGTCACGCCTGAGGCCGCGGTCGGTGGGCCGCTGGCTTTCGTCCGTACCGGCGACTGGATCGAGCTGGATGTGCCAGGGCGCCGGTTGCACCTGGATGTATCAGATGAGGAGCTCGCCAAGCGCCGAGCCGACTGGCAACCGCCCGCGGCACCGACCGGTCGCGGCTGGGCGAAGCTGTACGTCGACCACGTCACGCAGGCCAACCAGGGCTGCGACCTCGACTTCCTGATCGGCAAAACCGGCTCCGCCGTCGCCCGCCAGAGCCACTGATGGGCACCGACGACACCGCCCGCCCGGCTGCGCCGGGCGGGCGGGGGGTAGGGGAGGACGAGCGCCCCGAGGCCTCGGCTTCGCCGGGCTGGGGCCCCTTCGAGGCCATCCGGGGGCTTCGCCCTGACGGCGTTCTTCCGCAGGTTACGCCGGTTCGGCGGCTGATGCCTGACCTTCCCACCGAGACTGATCCGTACGGCGCTGCGCGGGTGGCGCTGGACGACATGCCGACCGTCCTGCAGCCTGGGGCGCGGATCGCGGTCACCGCGGGGAGCCGGGGGATTCGGGACCTGGTGCCCGTGGTTCGCGCCGCTGTCGACTGGTTGCGCGCAGCGGGTGCCGAGCCTTTCGTCGTACCGGCGATGGGGTCGCACGGTGGTGCGACAGCTGAGGGCCAGCGCGAGATGCTGGCGGGCCTCGGCGTCACCCCGGAGTCGGTGGGTTGCCCGGTCGAGGCAACCATGGAGACCGTTGTCGTCGGCAAGCTCGACGACGGGACGCCGGTGCACCACGACGCGATCGCCGCGGCGGCGGACGGCGTCCTGCTGATCAACCGCGTCAAGCCCCACACCGATTTCCACGGACCCGTGGAGAGTGGCCTCGCGAAGATCCTCGCGATCGGCCTCGGCAACCACCGCGGCGCGGCCTCGCTGCACGCCGGTGGCATCCCGTCGCTCGGCGGCGCGATCGAGGCCGCCGCCCGCACGGTGGTTGCTGAAGGCAAGATCATCGGCGGACTGGCGATCCTGGAGAACGCCGTCGACCAGACCGCGGCGGTCGAGTTCGTCCCGGCCGACGGCATCGGTGCCGCCGCCGAGAACGGGCTGCTGCAACGCGCCGGCAGCCTGATGGGCCGGCTCCCGTTCGACCAGCTCGACGTGCTGGTGGTCGACGAGATGGGCAAGGACAAGTCCGGCACCGGCATGGACACGAACGTGATCGGCCGCTGCTGGGTGCACGGGATCCCGGAGTTCGACTCGCCGCGGATCGCCGCGATCAGCGTGCACCGGCTGTCGGAGGCCTCGCACGGCAACGCCTCCGGGCTCGGCATGGCCGACGTGATCCCGGCCGGGATGCTGGAGCAGATCGATCTGCACGCGAGCTACGTCAACGCGCTGACGTCCGGCGCCGGCGGGGCACGTCGTTCGCGGTTGCCGATGGTGCTGGAGGACGACGCGGCCGCCGTACTGGGTGCAGTGACGATGAGCGGACGCCGGGACTGGTCCGAGCTGCGGCTGGCACGGATCCGGGACACGTTGTCGCCGCACGAGTTGCTGGTGTCGCCTGCGCTGCTGGTGGAGGCAGGCAACCGGTTCGACCTGGAGATCACCGGGACAGCGCGGGACCTGACCGACGCGTCGGGCTCGCTCGGGAGCTGGGGAGAGGTATGAGGCTGCAGGAAGCACACGCGTTGCTGGCCGAGCGAGGATTCGGCGCGGCCGGCGACTCGGACAAGCGGTTCACCGACGGTACGCCGTACAAGGTGGAGATCCCGAGCTGCGAGGGTCCGGCGGTGATGCGGGCCGTGCTCGACGAGGCTGCGGCGCGCGGGGTTCAGGTCGACCGGGTCTCGCAGGGCAGCGGCGTGATGATGCTGACCGACGACGAGATCCGCGAGATGGTCGCCCTCGGTGCTGCTGAGGACGTCGAGGTGTGCCTGTTCCTCGGGCCGCGCGGCGCGTGGGACATCGGCGGTCAGGCGAAGGTGTCGGCCGCGGTCGGTGGCGTTGCGCGAGGCAACGAGATGGTTGCCGCGTCGCTGTGTGACGCCTACCGGGCGGTCGATCTCGGGGTGCGCAGCCTGCTGGTCGGCGACCTCGGGGTGCTGGAGCTGATCGGATCGCTGAAGCAGGAAGGGTCGTTGCCTTCGGACCTGGTGCTGAAGACCTCGGTGCTGATGCCGTTGCCCAACGCACCGACTGCCGCCCTGTACGAGAGGCTGGGGGCAACGAGTTTGAACGTCTCGACCGACCTGCCCGTGCCGGTACTGGCCGAGATCCGGTCGGTGACGTCGGTCCCGATCGACATGTACATCGAGGTCCCGGACGACCAGGGCGGGCACGTGCGCTTCTACGACGTACCGGACGTCGTACGGGTCGCTGCGCCGGTCTACCTGAAGATGGGCCTGCGGAACGCGCCGAACATCTACCCGGTTGGCGCGCACCTGGCCGCGACCGCCGAGGCGCTGGGCCGGGAACGCGTCCGGCGGGCCTCGTTGATTCTGCGGTTGCTGGAGGAACAGGGCTGATGGACGAACTGGTCGACCGGCTCAGCTCGGTCGTGGGGTCGGTAGTCGTCGACTCCGATGTCCTGGAGGCCCATCGGCAGGACGCGGCGACGTTCTGCACGGCCGGCGTACCGCTTGTGCTGGTCCGGCCTTCGTCGACCGCCGAGGTGCAGGAGGTTGTCCGGGCGGCCGGCGAGTACGGCGTACCGATCGTGACGCAGGGCGCCCGGACCGGGCTGTCCGGCGCTGCGAACGCGATCGACGGCTGCATCCTGCTGTCGACCGCGCGGATGAACCAGGTGCTGGAGGTCTCGGTCGAAGACCAGGTCGCCGTCGTCCAGCCGGGTGTCATCAACGCGGACCTGTCCCGCGCGGTGCTCGAGCAGGGGCTGTTCTACCCGCCGGACCCGTCGTCGTGGGAGATGTCGACGGTCGGCGGCAACATCGCGACCAACGCGGGCGGGCTGTGCTGCGTGAAGTACGGCGTGACCGGCGACTTCGTCCGTGGGCTGGAGGTCGTGCTCGCTTCGGGCGAGGTGATCCGGACCGGGCGACGTACGGTGAAGGGTGTCGCGGGCTACGACCTGACGCACGTCATCGTCGGGTCGGAAGGCACGCTGGGGATCGTCACCGAGGCGACGCTCGCACTGCGCCCCGCGCCGGAGGCCGCGCTGACCGCCGCGGCGACCTTCTTGTCCATCGAGGAAGGCGTCGCTGCCGCTGCCGCCGTGATGGGCTCGGGTCTGCGGCCGTCGCTACTCGAGTTCATCGACGGCATCACCGCCCGGGCGATCCAGGACTACCGCGACATGGGCCTTCCGGCCAACGTCGGATCGTTGCTCCTGGCCCAGTCCGACCGCGGACCGCGCGCCGCCGAGGACGTCGCCGCGATCGCCGAGATCTGCACCGCCCACGGCGCCGTCGACGTCGCGGTCGCTTCCGACGCGGAGGAGTCCGCGATGCTCCTGGAGGCCCGCCGCCTGGTGCACTTCGCGAACGAGAAGCTCGGCACGTCCCTGATCGACGACGTCGCCGTACCGCGCTCCCAGCTGGTCGCGCTGCTGCACGGGATCGATGCCATCAGCAAGCAGTACGGCGTACTGATCGCCTGCCCCGGTCACATCGGCGACGGCAACATGCACCCCACCGTCATCTTCGACCAAGCCGACGAAGCCGCGCAGGCACGCGCCCTGGAGGCCTTCGGCGCGGTCATGGACCTGGGCTTGTCACTGGGCGGCACCATCACCGGCGAACACGGCGTCGGTAAACTCAAACGCCAATGGCTCGCGGAGGAACTCGGACCCGTCGGGCTGCAGCTGCAACGCGACGTCAAGGCCGCTTTCGACCCACGGGGCCTGCTGAACCCCGACAAACTGTTCCTCTGACGGCGAACGGCGCCCCGGGTGAGTCTCGGGGCGCCCGCCGGTACGTTCGTGAGCATGACGACTTCCGCGCGGTACGACGAAGTAGCCGACTACTACGCCGCCGGCTGGAGCGACGACCTCAGCGACCCGACCACGGTCGCGTTGCTCGACCTGCTCGGGCCGGTCGCCGACCGCGACGTACTGGAGATCGCCTGCGGGCACGGGCGGGTGTCGCGCGGGCTGGCTCGGCTGGGCGCATCCGTTGTCGGCGTCGATCTTTCGTCGGCGATGCTCGCCAAGGCGGCCGAGGCCGAGGCTCGGGACCCATTGGGCATCACCTATCTGCAGACGAACGTCGCCTCGCCTGAGCTGCTGGCAGGCGAGACCTTCGACGCTGTGGTGTGCAGCTTCGGGCTGTCGGACATCGACGACCTCGACGGCACGCTCGCCACCGTGCGCCGGGTCATGCGTCCCGGCGGTGTCTTCGCCTTCTGCATCCTGCACCCGTGCTTCCCGGGCGTGGACGGCGTCTCCGGCGCCTGGCCGACCGACGGCTCGTACTACGACGAGCGCTGGTGGCAGGCCGACGGCTCGCTGTCGACCCTGCGCCAACAGGTCGGCGCCAACCACCGCACGCTCTCCACGTACCTGAATTCCCTGCGGCAGCACGGCTTCACGCTCGATGCCTTCGCCGAGCCGCAGCCGGCTGTCGACGCCGACTCGCCGCGCGCGGCGATGACGTCGTACCCGGTCTTCCTCGTCGCGCGGTGCGTCGTCTAGGTCTCCCTGCCTGGAGTCGAACCAGGTACCCGGCCTTCGGAGGGCCGGGTGTGCATCCGTCACCAGGGAGTCGTACGGCGGCCGCGGTCGGCCGCCGTACCTGCTACTCGTGGACCACCAGCACGCGGACCCAGTCCGCGCAGTCTGCTTCGCACCAGACGTGGTCGCCCGCGTGCGCGATCCGATCGCGCTGCGTGTGACCGCACGCGAGATCGACGCGCCGCAGCGCGTGACCTTGCTGTACCGGAGCACCGGTCCTGCCACCGGGAATCTTGCGTCGCTTGTTCCTGAGGTCGGCCATGGGCCGGTCCTCCTCTCTTTTCTTGGTTGTCGGGAGCGGTGAGAGTGAGATTCGAACTCACGGACCGGGACGAACCCGGTCGACGGTTTAGCAAACCGCTGCCCCTGCCATCAGGCGGACCTCACCTCGGCCCGGCCGCCGTGCCCCCACGGCGGCCGGGCTCTCCGATGCCGCCGGCGATTCCGGCGGCGGGCTGGTGACGGACTGTCGCGTCCCCTGAGCGCGACAGTCCGACGTACGGATCAACCCTTCACACACACCACCTGCTTGAGGTGGGCAACGACCTCGACCAGGTCCGACTGTGCCGCGATGACCGACTCGATGTCCTTGTACGCCGCCGGCAGCTCGTCGAGCACCCCCGCGTCCTTGCGGGACTCGACGCCTGCCGTCTGCGCGATCAGGTCGTCGACCGTGTAGCGCCGCTTGGCCTCGTTGCGGCTCATCCGCCGGCCTGCCCCGTGCGAGGCCGAGTAGAACGACCGCTCCGAGCCGAGCCCGCGGACGACGTACGAGCCGGTGCCCATCGACCCCGGGATCAGCCCGAGATCGCCGAGCCCCGCCCGGATCGCGCCCTTGCGGGTGACCAGCAGGTCGACGTCGTCGATCGTCTCCTCCGCCACGTAGTTGTGGTGGCACGAGATCGGCTTCTCGAACGTCAGCTCGTGCGCGAACGACTCCCGGACGGCCTGCATCACCAGGGCGAGCATCACCGCGCGGTTGCGCGAGGCGTACTCCTGCGCCCAGGTCAGGTCGCGCCGGTACGCGTCCATCTCCGGCGTACCGGACAGGAACACGGCCAGGTCGCGATCCGGCAGGTCGGCGTTGTGCGGCAGCGCCTTCGCGATCCGCATGTGCCGCTCCGCCAGCTCCTTGCCGATGTTGCGCGACCCCGAGTGCAGCATCAGCCAGACCCGGTCCTCGTCGTCCAGGCAGACCTCGATGAAGTGGTTGCCCCCACCGAGCGACCCCATCTGCTGGTGCGCCTTCTTCTCCCGGTCCTGCACGCCGTCGTGCAGGCTCGAGAACGAACCCCAGAAGGTGTTCCAGCCCCGGTCGAGCCCGAGCTTGCGCACGCTCACCGGGTACTCGTGCGCCCGGAACCCGACCGGTACGGCGGCCTCGATCCGGCTCCGGATCTTCGACAGGTCGTCCGGCAGGTCCGCCGCGGTCAGCGAGGTCAGGACGCCCTCCATGCCGCACCCGATGTCGACTCCGACCGCCGCCGGCGACACCGCCTGCTTCATCGCGATCACCGAGCCCACCGTCGCCCCCTTGCCGAGATGCACGTCCGGCATCACTCGTACGCCGTGCACCCACGGCAGCGCGGCGATGTTCCGCAGCTGCTGCAGGGCTTGCGCGCCCACCTCGTGCTCCTGAGCCCACATCAGAGTGGAGCTCTTCGCCCCACTCAGCGGGACCGGGTACTGCACGTTCATCTCCCCACTCCTGTTCGCTTGGTTGTCTGCAAGCTGCCAGGGCAGGGCTCGAACCTGCGGGGCCTCGGGTCAGAACCGAGGATGGGACGCCGTCGCCCACCTGGCACCGCTCCGACCGGGCACCAGGATGTGGGCTCGGATCAGAGGGCTATCTCCGCACGGGAAGGGATCCAGGGCTGCCACAACAGCGGCATCCCGGCTTCCTCAGGGGTGCGGCACCCCTTCTTCTCGTTGCACGACGCGTGCGCGGCGACCGCGTTCAGCCACTCGCCGCGACCACCGCGCGACCGTGGAACCACGTGGTCCATCGTGGTCGCGCCGGACTTGCCGCAGTACGCGCAGGTGAACTTGTCCCGTTTCAGGACGCCGGCCCGGGTGTACTGCAACCGGCCGGTCGCGTAGCGCCACTTGGTGACGACGTACCGGACCAGACGGAGCACACGCGGCCGGGGGAACGGACCGATGCCGGCGCCGTCGTGCGCTTCCTCGACGACCGCGACCTCCCGGACGAGCATCCGGATGGCGTGCTGGATCGACACGACGTGGAGCTGCTCATACGAGGCGTTGAGCACGATGACACCGCTCATGGTGGTTCCTCCTCTCTCCAGTGTGCCCGAACGATGGTTGCCGGGTCGGTTGAATCGGTGCGGCTCCAGGGACTCGAACCCCGAACCTTCTGGTCCTAAGCCAGACGCCTCTACCAATTGGGCCAGAGCCGCGAGGGTGGTGTTGCCGTGCTGGGGTGTCCGGCGGGGCTCGAACCCGCTTCCTCCGGGGTCACGTCCCGGTGCATCGCCCACTTCTGCTTCGGACACAGCACGCCCGGCAGGATTCGAACCTGCAACCTCCTGCTTCGTAGGCAGGTGCTCTCTCCGGTTGAGCCACGGGCGTCTGGGGCGCCCGCTCGGCCGGTAGCAGAGCTTCCCGCGGGCGCCTGGTCGAGCTGGAGAGATTCGAACTCCCGATGTCCTCATCCCAAATGAGGTGGCCTGGCCACTGGCCTACAGCTCGGCATAAAAGAATGCAGATGGAATTGTCAATCATGCGAATCCCCAGCCGTGGCCGGAGCGAAGTTTCACGGGCAAACAAAAAGCCGCCCTGATCGGGTTCCCCCGACGGGCGGCTGCGCGCTGATCGCTGCGGATCAGTCGGGCGGGCCGCCGTACGCCGGGCTCAGCGCTGCGCTGAGCTCATAGCGGTGGGAGTTCGAGGTCAGGGGTCGCAGGCAGGACAACGGGCTGTCCACCCGCTGAATCTTCTGCGTCGTCCCGAACACTTGGTACTCCCTGATGGTCGTGGTTTGTCTTGCGGGCACAAGTTTCACCCATACCTCGCAGCTACGTCAATGCAATTCCCGCAGAATCTATTCCCGTGCTTTTCGACGGTGCCCGAGCGGTGCCGGTTCCTTCGACTGTCGGTGGCGTGTGCTTGCCTGGACCGATGACTGTTCTCGTACTCGGATCAACCGGTTCGACCGGCCGCCGCGTCGCCGACCAGTTGCGCTCCCGCGACATCGCCGTCCGCGCCGCCTCCCGCTCAGGCCCCGACGTCTTCGACTGGACCGCCCCCGACACCTGGCCCGCCGCCCTAGACGGCATCACGTCGATCTACGTGATGGCCCCCGACGGCGTACCGGTCGACCCAGCCTTCATCACCCAAGCCGCGGAGGCCGGCGTACAACGCCTCGTCCTCCTCTCGACCATGCACCCCGAGGAGATCGGCGACACCCGCCTGCTCGCCGCCGAGGCCGCTGTCCGCGCCTCCGCCGCCGAGTGGACCATCGTCCGAGCCCACTGGTTCAACCAGAACTTCGACGAAGGCTTCTTCCTCCCCGCCATCCAGGCCGGCCGCCTCGTCGTCCCCCTGGCCGACCAGCGTCAAGCCTTCGTCGACGCCACCGACCTGGCCGCCGTGGCCGTGGAAGCCCTACTAGGTGACGGCCACCACACCCAAACCTACGAAGTCACCGGCCCCGAACCCCTCACCTTCACCGAAGCCTGCGCCACCATCTCCCGGGTCACCGGCCGCGACATCCAGTACGACGGCACCCCTGAGGCCTACCTGGCCACCCCCGGAGCCACCGAAGAAGCCCTCAACTTCTTCCTCAACCAACTCCCCCTGGGCGACTCGGTCCCCACCGACACAGTCCAACGCCTCACCGGCCGCCCAGCCATCCCCTTCCACACGTACGCCGAACACGCCGCCCCCGCCTGGACCTGACCCCATCCCGAATCCGATTCGGCTTCCCCCGCCCCTTCCCGCTACACTCTTCCTCGGCCCTCCGGGGCCACGCCGCCTTAGCTCAGTCGGCAGAGCGTCTCACTCGTAATGAGAAGGTCGTCGGTTCGATTCCGACAGGCGGCTCGGTAGAAACATGCAGGTCAGCTCTACATTCAGCGCCCTCTGGTTAACCCCCGACCGGAGGGCGCTGCCGCGTTCTTACACGGTCTGTACACAGCCAGAATATCGGCTGGCCTGATGGACCAGTTCTGATGCTCCACTGACGTCGTCACAGCCGATAGTCTGAGGTCAGTTCGCTCGCCGAGTGAACGGCGGAGGGCCGAGTTGGCGCTCGAACCCCCCGCCTCGATGACCTCCACTACCACTGGAGAGCACCGTGGATGAATCATCTCAGACGGGCGCGCCCTCGTGCGCCCCCCGCAAGTTCCCCCGACTCAGGCCGCTCGCTCGGCTCCGTCGAACCGGGCGAGCGGCCCTCGTCGCCAAGATCGATGACCTGTACGACGCTCCGCTGGACGAGCGCGAGTTGGTCCGGGCCATCGCGCAGGTGATCTACGACGGCGACGGCGGGCTGCGGTATCGCCGTCGTGGCGACCTGGCACCGAGACGCACTGTGATCGGCCTGCCGGACTCGGAGAGTCCGTACGACCCCCGCGACTGACCCGCACGACACGGCCCCCGGCTCGAGATGAGTCGGGGGCCGTTCGGTCTCGGGGGCTAGCTGATCTTGTTCACCTTCATGAAGGAGTTCGCCTTGACGGTCACCCCGTTGGCTGAGGGGTTGTCCTGAGACCAGGCGAAGGTGACGGTGCCGGTACTCACGCCCATCGTGATGATGCCCTCGATCTCAACCTTGGTCGTGCCAGCGTTGTACAGGCCGAAGCGGAGGTATCCGTTGACTGTCCCGTACAGCGCCTGCCACTGGCCCCCGCCAACAGAGGAGCTAGCGGCCATCGCTGGGTCAGGCCCGGTACCCCCGAACGCTGCTGCGGCTCCAGCGGGCAGCAGGAATCCGGCGCGGAAGTCGGTAGTGCTGTTGCCTCCCGCAACTTCCACAAAACAAACCACCTTGACTAGGTAGCGCTGACCGCCCAGAGCGGTGAAGTCCAGGTGGTTGTCGAGTTGCGGAGTGTCGTTGCTGGTGACCGTCTCGTCGGCGGTCTTGCGGATGAACTGGAAGCCCTGCGCCGTGTTGGCGTTCTCCAAGGCGGTGATGTCTGCGTTCTGGCTGGTGTTCACTCCCTGGATGGTGGTGATCGCAGAGTCAACCGCAGCGATCTTCGTCTCGACGGCCTGGGCGAGATCTTCGAGCCCAGTGGCGATGTCCGGTGGGTCGCCAAGCTCCAGGTAGGGAAAATTGAACAGCGGTGTCGTGTCGGCCATAAGTCAGTCCTCCTTAGACGATTTGGATTGCGATCCAGCCGACGTTCGTTGCAACGCCTGGATTCCGCTTGAAATGAAGAGTGAAGCCGGTAGACGACTCCCCGCTCACGGCCACTTGTGTGACGACATCTGCCGACGTCCTAGCTGTGACCGCGACCGTTGGCGCTGCGGTAAACCTGCCGCCCGGGAACGACACGGCGATGTCCTGTTTCGTTGCTCCGGAGCCAGTGAGAACGTTGCCGGTGGCAACACGAGTGTTTCCAGCTGTGAGGACGCGGGCGCCGTTCGCGGACAGTGCCCCCGGTGCAACGAGGTCGAGAGCGCCGGTGTCATCGTCCCAGTACAGGCCCAAGGTCCCTGCTGGTGAGCCGAGAGCGCCTTGTTCACCCACTGCTTCGACTGCCGACCTGCCCGTACCTTCGTGCGTCGAGATGCGCAGCAGTGGATTGTTCGTGTCGCCACCACTCACCGCGCTGTATGGAGCAGTGATTCGCGTCTCGTACATCCAGCCACTCGCGCCAATTGAAGTCGAGTCGACCATGATGACGCCCGGCTGCGGGTTGTTGACGTTGGAGGCGGGTCGGCCGATGAGCTTATTGGAGTTCGTGGACGACAACTCCCAACGAGCCGACGTGCCTCCAGCGGTGAGGAAGGTAGCGCCTGTGATCGTCTTGCCGTCGATCGCATCAGCGCTGAGCTTCGCGGCGGTGATCGCACCAGCGGCAATCTCGGTTGCCGTCACTGCGCCTGCTGCGATCTTGGCAGTGGTGATAGCGCCAGAACTGATGTCTGCGGCAACGATTGTGCCTGCAGCGATCTTGCCCGCCGTGACTGCATTGGCCGCAAGCTTGGAAGCGGTCACCGAGTCCGCAGCGAGATGGGCTGCCGTGATCGCATTGGCCGCAATCTTCGGGGTGGTGATCGCATCGTTACTGATGTCGGTCTCAGTGATGGGCAGGATGGCGTCCACGTCGCTCTGGGCATTGGCCACAGCGGTGGCAAGGTCACCCAGGTCTGACTGGAGGGCAGGCAGGGTCGTGCCGGTCAGAGTCGCTACAGCGGCCTCCACAGCGCCTACAGCGGCCTCAGCGGCCTCCAGGGCGACCCGTAGGGCATCAGCCGCTGCCTGGGCTGTAGCGGCGTCCAGGGCGGCCTGTGCGGCTGCAGCGGCTGCAGCGTCGGCGTCCGCCTGTACGGCAGGGATCGTGACGGTTGTTACCGAGGTCATCGAGGCATCCAGGGCGAGAATGTCGTTTGGCCAGGTCGGCACAGTGCCGGGGTCGCCAGGATCCTTCACCTTGCCCAACAGGAACCACCGGTCGCCGGTTGTCAGCAAGGCCACCACATCGCCTTCGTCCAGCACGACGGTCTCCCCGATCAGTACCGGAATGTTGACCAAGGTGCCTCCTGCAACGGAGATCGTGTTGGCCCCTGTGTCGGCGTCCCAGGCAACTACCGTCCCCTGACGCAGCGCCATGGGAGCAGGCTTGCTGGGGTCGGACTGAAAAAGATTACTGAGGCCGCTAGACATTGATGTCTCCAATGTTCTCGCCGTACTGCTTGCGGGTCTTCAGGCTGACCGGCACGCCCTCTACAAGCGGGATCGTGATGGTGTCGATGATGTGAGCCTCACTTCGAAGAGACAGCGACCGCAGCCTTGACGGGTAGCGGACTCGGATCACGTCATCAGGCTCAAGGGCAGGGTTGGGCACCGCTTCAAGCTCGACCTGGTAGGGGAGGCCCAGCGACTTGCGCAGCAGCACGGAGGCTGCACTGACGGCTTGGCCGTAGGTCGTGATGAACGGACTCGCGTAGAACCTCGGCACGGGGCCGAAGGGTCCTCCGTAGCGAGTCGGGCTGTTGGGATTGCGATCAGCAACGGCAGCGTAGAGAGGAGGCGTGGTGTCCGTACCCTCGCCAGTTGCGACCACGACGTTGTAGATGCCCTCACGAGTGATTGCCCTAGACATCTTTACGAGAACACCGTTCGACCCCGCGTCGATGGTCCAGCTTGGTGCACCAGTCACGGAGGCCACCGTCCGCACCACGAAGACACCTCGGTAGTCGAAGTAGCCGACCTTGCCTAGCGAGGTAACTAAATCCCGCAGGGTCTCGTAGCGTTCTCGCTCGGCAACGATGGTGCGACCAAGAACCGAATCCCTCACTCCCGTGTCGTCCCACTCGATCAGCGCTGACGGGTACACCTCAGTGATCAGCGTAGCGACGACCTGCCCCCTGGTCAGCGAGCTTGAGAACTGTCGAGGAGTCAGGAAGCGGCCAGCAACGATGCCCGCCATCCGATCGCTCCCGGAGATGTCGACTGCTCCACCAGGAGTCTCCTCCTGCTCAGGTGCGTCAATCCTGAAGTAGCCCAGGCCCACGTACTCCGTCTGACCGTTGCCGTAAGAGAGCCCCCGTTCTACGAAGATCTCGTTGCCATAAGGGGTTAGCAGGCCGTCAGCGTTCTTCGGCCACTCGTAGCTAGTAGTCAGACTGAGTGTCGCCCTGATATCAGCCGTGGCTGCACACTGCACGTCTCCGGACACGATCGGAATCTCCACGCCTGTTGGATTCGTGCCGGTCTGGAAGGTCTCGCAGACACGGGCTCTGAAGACAGCGTTGTGACTGCCGCGCAGTGTCGCCAGGAACCGAGCGCTGACTGCTCTCATGGCACGATGACTTCCGCGGGCGTGCCAGTGCGCTGAAGCAGGTCAGCAATCGTGGCGTTGTCGGCCATCATGTCGCTGATGGTCGCGTACTCGAATATGGCCGAGGAGATCGTGTAAGCAGATCCGATTACCTCAGGACCAGGTACAGCGACCTTCTGCAGCGGGAGTGTCCAGACCCTGCGCGGCGACAGTCGCAATGTTGACTCGCGAGAGACGTCCCCCACCGAAAAGTGCCCACCAGGGATCGTCTCTTGGGCGGCTGGTAGGTGAAGGAAGATCACATCACCCGTCGCGAGGGTGTACTCCATATCGCGCTCTGCTGCAGCCGTCAGCGTTAGCAACCGAAGCTCGTAGCCAAGGCTGCTACGGACCCCACCCACATGCACAGGGTCAGTCCGGCCGACGATATCCAGGAGCCCAGCGCGAGACCTATTGATGATCTCGCTTCGGTCGGCAACGATGACTGGCTGATTGAGAAAAGGAGCCGCAGGCACCTTTAGCCAGACTTCATCGAACGCTGCCGCCGCAACCGAATAGTCGGTGAGGGCGGTCTGGGTCCCCGCAGCGTTGAACTGCCTCACCCGGTACTTGTACGCAACACCCTCAGGGAACTCGTAGTCGAACGAGGTTACTGCCGTGGCGATGACGGGCTGGGCCGACCACCCACGGACCGGGGTCCACTGGACGTAGGGAGCGGTCGCACGTTCCACTGTGATGTGGTCCGTAGTTCCACCTAGGCCCGTTACAGCGATCACGCGTCGACATAGGGTCGCATCGAAGTTCGCTACCAGTGCCATTTACCTCACCCCCGCACTGACAGTGCGCTTGAGATTCCTCTGGTCCTGCTTGATCTCGGAGCGGACGACGCGCACAACCTCGCCCCCGATCTCGATGTGGTTCTCGATGATGGTTGTTCCACCCAGGGCACTGTTCGGCGTGATGTTGCCTGAGGCCCCTCCCATGGTCAGGATCTCGGGACCACGCTCACCAACCAGGTACTGACGTCCGGCAACGACGGGGCCGCCGGAGGCACGACCAGGCAGGCGGACGCCGATGTCCTGCGGGGGCTTCTGGCCGATGACCTTCTGAAAGAACGTGAGGGTGACCGTCTTGCCTCGCAGCGAGTCGATCGCAGACTGGGCCTGCTGCTTTGCCGCCAGCAACTGACCGATCTCTGCTTGCAGCTTGGCCTTCTTTGTCGCGGTCAGCTTCGAGTCACCGAGTGCCGACTTCGCCTGCCTGATCTTGGTGTCCAAAGAGGTCTTGTCCGCCGTCAGCTTCGCGATGCGCTGCTTGACCAAGGCGGGATCTTCAACCCCTCGCTTGGCCTTCGCAAGGTTTTGCTGCCAGCTGTAGATGTTGGCTTCCAGCTTGGCCCTAACAGGTGCCGTGAGCGTCTTGTCCTGCAGCTTGGTCTTCGCAGTCGAAATCTTGGTTTCCAGGTCGGCAATGTCGGCCTCAACCTTGACCTTCGTCTTGGTCTTGGCCAGCTCGCCGCGCAAACCGGCAATCTGCTCCCGGGCCTTGCCAATACCTGTCTCCGCCGACGACCCCAAGTTCTTAAGGTCGTTGGCCCGCTGGACCAGACTCGCCGCAAGCGTTGGGTTAGTCAGCGCGACCGTGCCAGCTGCTGCGAGAGCGGCGACGGCTCCGTACTTGGCCAGACCACCAGTGACGCTCTCAAGACCCCTCAGCGTCGTGTCAGCGAATGCCAGGATCGCGTCTGCCGCATCGATCGCCCAACCCGTGAGGATGAACTTGCCAGGCCCGTTGAACCAGCTCGCGAACTTGTCGAGCTGCGGAACGATGTACTTGCCAATGGCATCAACGAAGACCTGCTGCAGGGTGCGCATAGTCTTCTGAAGCTTCGCTGCAGGAGTCGCCGAAAGAGCGGCGTTGGCTTTGTCCGTAGCCCCTGCGACCTGACCGAGCGAGGCAGCGGCAGTGTCGAGATCTGCGTTCTTGATCGCGCCACCAAGGTCTTCCCACTGAGTGCCAAACAGCGCAACGCCTGCCTGGTTTCGCTTGACGGGATCGGTGATCTGGTTCAGCCCATCAAGGATGTCTCCGAAGGCCGTACGAGCCGCAGGTCCGCCCTTGCCGATCTCGGCCGCCATCTTGCCTGCATCGAGACCAAGCGCCTTGAAACCGGCCGCCGTGGTCTTGCTGCCATCGATGGCACGGATCGAGAACTCCTTGATCGCGTCGGCAGCTACGTCGCTGTCCCTGGCTCCGCCACGGATGAGCTGATTCATCAGGCCCAGCGAGTCCGTTGCATCGAGCCCCAGCTTGCGGAACTGGGTGCCGTACTCGTTGAAGGTGTCGAGCAGATCCTCTGCCTTGTTGATGCCCAGCTGCTGCCCACGGGTCAGGATGTCGAAGGCGGCCTCAGCATTCGGGGCGAGGTTGTTGCGCAGCATCTGCGAGACAGCACGCGTTGCAGCGGTAGCGTCCTCGCCCGTCAGCGTAGTGTAGGTCGAGACGCTGCCGACCACCTTCTGAATCTCGGCATCGGTGCTCTTCAGCGAGACAAGACCATTCTCGAACGAGGTCTTGATCATGCTGGCGGTCTCGTCCATCGACTCGCCGTAGCCGTCGACGTAGAGCTTCCCGGCCAGCTTGCCAAGCCGAGCAGCATCGGGGCCTGTGGCACCAAGCTGAGCCGCGAGCTTGGCCTTGATGGCTCCCTGTTCGAGTGCCTTGCCGACGTTGCTGACAACCAGCGCACCTAGCGCGACACCGGCAGCGCCTACAGCCAGTGCGCCACCCTTCATGCCCTTGCCTAGGGCATCAGACGCCTTCTTGCCGAAACCGTCCATCTTGGACGCTGCTTTGTTGAACTTGTCGAGGCTGTCCTCGGCCTGCTTGCTCGACCTCTTGAGACCGTTGGCGTCACCGTCGAACTTGACCTTGACGGTGCGGGACGGGCTAGCCACCGGAACCCCACTTGCCGAGAACCTTGTCTACGGCAACAAGCCACTCACGCTCGATCTGTGCTTGGTTATCCTCAACGGTGCTGAAGAACCAATGGTCGGGACCTGTCGGCCTCGGGAACTGCTTGAGCACGTTCGCGCCGAAGTTCGATCCGTAGATCAGGTCAGACACCGTCGTCGGGCTCTGCCCTTTGGACTTGCGGCTCTGAGAGCCGGCCTGCTTCCTACCGCCTGCCTGCACAGACGGCACACGATCCCGCCTCGCCTTCACCGTGGGAGCGACAAGAGCACCCTGCCCGTTGGCGGACGTAGCAGCAGAATGGATCTTGCCTGCTAGCTCTTCAGAGATCTTCTGGTTCGCGTCACGCAATTCCGCCGAGGCTTCTTTAGGCAGAGTACGGAACTTGGCGAGGGTTTCCCTGACGCCAGTGATCTTGACCTTTACGCTAAGTCCCATCCTGCTGGCGCCCCCTCTCGTTGCTCGTTGTTGCCTTCGGCTAGTAGTTCCACCGCCGTAACGATTGCCTGCTCGCCCTCCTCGGCCCAGGCCGTCGGCGAGATCCCCGTACGGATTGCGAGAGCGATCAGCGTCCGGTGGAGGGTTCCGGCTCGGTAGGGTCCGGCTCTTCGGTCTCCTCCTCGAAGGTGACCTCACAGGAGTCCTCGAACTCCCTCTGATTGCCCGTGAACAGGCCCTGTCGCCAGCACGCGAGATGCGCGATGCGGTAGAGGTCAACCATGGTCGGCGAGGCCATCAATTCGATGAACGTCTTGCTGCCCTTGGTGGACTTTTCCCAGCTCAGGATGTCGCGAGCCGTAGCCGTCACGCTGTACGGCTGTGCGCCGTCAGGCGTGATCTGCAGAGTGAGCATCAGGCAGGGTCCACGAAGACAGGAGCGCCCTTGCAGGGAAGCTCAACCGAGAAGGTCGTGAACGCGCCCTGCTCACCACCGAACGGAACGGCCTTGGCTACAGCAGTGACCGTGGCCTTGACTCCGCCCTTCTTCGGCTCGAACTCAAGGTCCACGTCAGTGCCCGACATCTCGGTCAGGTAGCGCGCCAGGCCCTGAGCCTCGACGTAGTCCTGAATACCGTTGATGGACAGGGTCCAGACGGCAGAGTCGACGTCCTGCACGATCCCATCGGGAACCATCGTGCGCAGGGTCTGAGTCGGCTGCTCAGGGGTGAGCATTACCGACGTGCACTGTGCGGCGTAATCCGTCGCCTCGATCTTTACGAGCGCGTCCCGAAGGACGTACGCACCTGCTGGGGCAGCCATTATTCGCTCCTTGCGAGAAAGACAATGGCAGTCATCGGACCGCCTTCGGATGGAATCAGTTCTGGTGAAGCCGAGTCGATAAAGATCTCCGACCTGGTGGCTTCGATGATCGGGTCAAAGAGCGTGTCCAGCTGATCGATAGCTACGCCTTCATCACCCGAGAGCAAAAGCACAATGCGCCAGGTGGCCTGGGTGATGACGCCCTCAACCTTCTCCAGCCGATCGAGAAAGACGACCGCATCACCAGAACCCCAGACTGTCGGGCGCGCTACATAGCCCGTTACGCCGTCCACTGCGGATAGGGCGGCAGCGATGGCCGTCCGGGTAGCCGAGAGGGCCATCAACCCACCACCAAACGCCGATGGGGGGCTTCGTAGCGACGTACCTCCGGATCGCGTCCGGGAAGGATCGTGCTACCCGACTCGGCGTCACCCAGGAGGACCGCCAGGGGGATCTTGCGTAGGGCGAGGTTCCTGGCAACCCGACGACATAAGGCTTCGGCCAGATCGTCGGGGTAGTCCTCCGGCGCTGCAGGGATACGACAAACGACAGCTTGCGCTGCGGTTTCGGCAGCCAGCGCTGACTCGATCGCCTCGTCAGACGCAGAGGTAACACCGAGGTAGTTCTTCACGGCGCTGATGTCCGGTCGAGTCATCGCTGGTCACCTCCGCTCAGGCACTCGGTGGTGCAGGCGGACCGGCAGGGTGCTTCGGCGGGTTGGTCGGCAGCATCACTTCTGGTTCGTCGGCCTTGGACTTCCTGGGCTTGTTCGGATCGACCACGTCGTACTCGACGGTCTCGGTGCCGAAGGCAACGTGCTTGCCTTCGTGGCGCACGGTGTAGGTCGCGCCGGAGGTCACCACCGCGCCATCAGGGAGGCTGACATAGCCGACCTTCCCGAGGTCGATGTTGTCGCCGATGTTGATCTGCTTAGCCATCGGTCAAACTCCAATCAGGCAGTCGGGTCGTAGGCGATCTTGCGGAGACCGGTGATGTCGTAGACAACCCCGGCGAAGTAGGCGAACACGCCCATGTCCCAGCCCTCGACCTTCTCCTGGAGTTTGTCCAGTCGGGTCAGGCCCGACGACCAGACGTGCACGGCGTTCGGGTCTGCGACGTAGGAGTTGCTCGCGCTGGTGCTCGTGGCGCCGAGGCTCGGCGTCGGCTCCATGCGGTACCCAGCAATGTCAATGAACGAGTACTTGGCGCCCTGGATGCCGTCCCGGTTCTGCGGGTTGATGATCGGGTAGACCTTCTCGCCGGTCGTATCCCCGCTGAACTGCGGCATCACGGCCTGCGACAAGGCCTTGTAGAGATCGATGTGCCCGAACGCCTTGGTGAAACGGAACCCGTCTACCAGGAACTGAAGGTCCAGAAGGCCAGACTCAACCGCACGTCCCGCAACGATGCCCGAGGCACCAGCAGCGATGGTCGTGAGCGCGGTCATCGAGCCCGCTGCAGCGGTCAGCAGGCCAGCTGTCTTCGTCTCCAGCGCGATCCTGAAGGACCGCTGGAACTCCGACCACACCAGCCCGGACACGACCGGGTTGCCGCCCTGGTCTGCGACCTCACGCGTGATGTGGACTCGGCCGGACACCGGCGTCGGGGTCACCGTCGTACCAGCCGCCGTGACCAGGTCACGCGACTCCGGCTCGACACCCTCGGTGTGGTCGGCCACGCCGACGTCAGTGTTCGCCCGGTCAAGCTTCGACCAGAAGAACGGGGTCACGTTGCTGAGGCTGCCCTTGTAGAACGTGTCATAGAGCGGGCTCTGCGGAGTCGGAGCCTGACCAAGGAACATGTCTGGCCGGTACTGACTCTGGTTGACCGCAGCAACGTCGGCCGTGGTCGTCGGCTGGTCCGCGAACTGTGGGCTCATGTTCTCGGCAGTGAACTTCTGCAGCCGAGCCAAAGCCGCCGAGTCACCGTCCTTCGCAGCGGCCAGAAGGTCCGTCGCGAAGTCGAAACCGGACGGCGCAGGCTCGCTGCCAGCGAACCGGTAGATCGGCTCTTCGCTGACCTGGAACTGCGCCGGTCCAGGGCCGACCGGGATCTTGATCTTCTCGAGCGCGGCGATCTTCTCGGTCAGGGCCGTGACGTCCTGCATGAGCTTGTTACCGTCGGCCACGGAAAACGCGACAGGGGCAGCGGTGAAGGCTGCCAGAACTGCTGGGTCACATGCAGTGACACCCGCAGCATGGATCGCACCGCACTTGGTGCACTTCATGTTGTTCCCTTCGTTGTCTGCGGCGGATGCCGCAACACCTGTGATGTGTGCACCCGCGAAAGCGGGCTTGGGGACGACGGCAGCGCCCGTCAAAGTCGTTGCCTTGGAGTACTGAATGCCGTCATTGCCGGCCTCGAACTCACCCTCGACCTCAGCCGAGAAAGCCTTGAGAACCCGGTCTGCAGCCAGGGCCAAAACGCGGTCACCCTCGGGCGTCTGCGCGACCTTGAACTTGGCCTGCACGCCCTGGGGGTCTGTGGCCAGAGCAACGGCGACACCGACCTGCGTGTAGAGCGACTTCCCGTCATGGCCATAGTTGAGAACGACATCGGAGAAGTCCTCGGGCAGGGTGATGGTGCCCTCGGCAAACGAGAAGCGTGCCGACCTTCCGGTGGAGGGGTCCATCGCGGGCCGCGACACCTCGCCGAACGGGAGCAGAACGCCCGTCAGCGTGCGCTTCTCCTGGTCCACGGCGAACGAGGCGACCTCGAACGTGACGCGGCTGTTAGCCATTGACGGCCTCCTGTGCGGCTGGCAGCGCAGCTGGGTTGGTCTGTGGGGCCGGGAGTCCCAACGGCTCCAGGCCACGCTTCTCGCGCCCCTCGTCGGGGGTGAGCACGTTGGACCTGATGAGAATCTCGTCGGACTGGGCTGCGGCGAGGTCATCCAGGCGCAGGTAGGAGCTGGTGTCGAAGGCAACCTTGAAGCCGCGAGGCGTCACGTCCTCCATCGACAGACGACCCTCAACTGCGGTCATGAACGGTCCCAGCACTGACTCGATGCGCTGACGACGGCGGTCCTGCGAGTTGAAGTAGGTGCGACTGGTGGTCGAGACGCTGAGCTCCTCGGCGTCAATGCCGGTCAAGCGAGCAATCTCAGTGATCGCAAACTCGCGTGCTTCGGCCATCTGCAGCTGCTCGGGATTGAAGCCGTCCCGGTTGTACTTCAACGCGGTCGGGACGTAACCAGTCCGACGCAAACGACGCGCAGCCTGCCAGTTGTCGAGGACATCCTGAATGTCGTCATCGTCGGCAGGGTCCGCACCCTCGGCTGGGGTGAACCAGTCCATAGGAGGCGCACCATCTAGCGCCTGCATCGCCAGCAACGAAAGGGCGATGTATGTCCGAATGGCAGTCGAGGCAGTGAGCAGACCCCCGTTTGGAGAGTCAATGCGAACCAAGCCGGGAACATCAGGCCAGACGAGGGCCGACCCCTCCGGGTACGTGACGTACCTCGGCTGGACCGTCACCGTCTCGGCATCCAGGCGCACCACTTCGATCGGCCGGTTGTGCCATCCCAGGTGAGTGACCTTCCACCAGGCCCGCTCCGACAGGAGCATGTCCTCAATCGTTCGGGTCATCGTCACCGAACGAGCAACGCCGGACTCTGGTTGATTGAGCAGCGCCCAGTCAGTCGGTTTGCCATCCGGGCCAATGAGCAGAAGGGGGAACTGACCGATCTCGCCGCAGATCAGGTCACGGGCTCGTTTGATCGCCGGAACCGCTAATGCATCGACTCTGGAAATCTTGCCTCGGCCGTAGATGTAGTCCTCTAGTGAGGGGGTTCCGTACAGAACACCAGAGTCAATATCGACCGAGAAACGCGGTCCGCTGGACGGGGCTAGGTTCGTGGCCG
Source organism: Kribbella italica (assembly GCF_014205135.1). NCBI lineage: Bacteria > Bacillati > Actinomycetota > Actinomycetes > Propionibacteriales > Kribbellaceae > Kribbella > Kribbella italica. Next base: position 5,804,015 of record NZ_JACHMY010000001.1, on the reverse strand, counting down.
TTTGGACGCTCAGCGCGTGCCCAATGACCGATGAACGGCCGGTGATGGTGCGCCAAATCCCCATGGCGCGGAACGTAGCTCGACGGCATCGGGCCGGTCAATCATTGCAAGGAATGACCGGCCCGATGCCGTTTCACCTTGCGTAAAGAATGCGCGGTTTACCTACCGACTTCTTACGGCAGGCTAATACTGCCCACAGCGCCGCCTTAATAGCATCGGCGCGCCCAGTCGAGACCATCCTTGGCCCGTCAGGGCCATTCACCGTACGTGCCTTCAGAACCTGGCTTGTAAGTTCATCGCCTCCGTCGTGCCAGACACCATCCTCGGACAATAGACGCTGGAACTCACGCACTGATGCGCTCACTAGCCCTTGACCCTTGGTACATCGAATGCCCTGGAGGGCCGGATCTTCCACAAGGCTCGCACCGACCGTTGCGGTGCCCCTGAATCCGGAATCCTTGAGTGCCGCTGCAGCTTCTTCGAGGTCGGCGTAATCCTTGACCGAGACGATTGCCCTACTGCCTTCCTTCCAAGCGAGGGCGAGTGACACACCTTCCGCGAACCAGGACTCAATGGCAGCCGACTGGGGAACGGCTGCGGGAGGCTCGACGGTACGCGACAGCCAAGCCTCCTTTTCGATAAGCGGCAGACCCTTCTGTCGTAATGCAACATTGAGTTGCCAGATATTGAGGTATTGCGCTGTGAATCCAGCCATTGGATCGGGGTCGTCGGCCTGAGGATCGAGCTCGCCCGCTAGAACCTTTGAATACTTCTTGTCGATCATGCTCCGACGATCCTCTGACCAATAAGGCGACGCCGCACGCCAGACCTCGGGGTCACCGGGATCGGCACCCTGCTTAGCAGCCCAGAGCATCAGCAGCGTGGTCGGGTCGTCCATCGTCAGTGCCGTCTGAAGCTGAGTTCGCATAAGTGACGTGGCTCGTCGGTGCGCCGTACTGGTGATGTAGATCTGAGCAGAAAGTCGCTCAAGAGATGCTGGTTCCAGACCTTCGTCCACCGTTTCGGGCTTCACGTTCCAGGCTTCGTCCACGATGCCCAATGTCACATCGAAGCTGTAACCAGCAGCTTCCTGCGCCTTTACAACCCAGCGATCACCGTCAGGTGTCTCGATGGCGCGACGACCGTTAGCCCGCGTGACCTTCCAGGCCATGACATCTTCACACCAGCGCCACGCATCGCGCTGAATCTCCTCGCAGACTGCAATATCGGAGCCGGTATGCACAATGGTCTGAATCTCACCGAACAGGTGCGGGTTGTTCATGCGCCACACCGCGAGCGTCCGCATACGCACCGACTTGCCAGCGCGACGCGGGCATGACTCGACAACTGTCCGATAACACAGCGACCCATCCTCGCGGTGCTCGAGTTGACGGGTAATTGCTAGTGCCTGCCACCATCGGAGCGTCAGTGGCCTTCCCGACTTGTCCGTCTGTGTCAGCTCAATCCAGCGAATCGCCTGGGCGCCATAGGAGCCGACCGCATCGGGCGCTGGCGGACTCATATACAGCGGCGGCGCAGCATCATCGGGAACGTCCACGAAGGGTTCCAGCCATTTGTAAGAGGCCATGCGCTGGGTATTCCACATGAGCTCTTCGCGAGCTTGAATCGGAGTGTCGTTCTCGGAGGGAGAGAAAGGACGGGGACCGGGATGTCCTAGGCCTGTAGAACTGGGGAAAACTGGTGATGCCTGCTGTGGTGTTGGGTCTCCGACCTGAAGGTTGCATTCTTTGCATGAGGCAACGAGCCTATCGGGCGGCACGATGATGCCGTTGTCTGTCCCATCAAGATGATGCACGTGTGTTGCAATGACAGTGCACTGCATCGTGCCTGCCTTCGTGGTCCATGTACCTGGGACCTTTAGCTGGCATTCGTAGTTGTCGCGTGTAAGTACTCGTGCACGCAGTTCCCTCCATGCACGAGTACTACCACCAGCCCATCCCTTACTCATTGCCATCTCCTACTCGGTATATCTTCCATCAGTTGTCCTTCAGCCCCCATGTAGTTATGGGTGGTATGTCAAACCGTCTAGCCGAGATGGTAGGTGGTGCTGGTGGGTGGTGGTGGTGGTTAATACACCACCAAACCACCCCACCCTCTCCATGGTATTCAAACCACCCCAAACCACCCCATACCATCTGGGCGCCCTAGGGCTTGCCGGGTACTGTTCCGGGTATCCAATACTCGCTCTTAATGATCTTGCTACCGCTCTGACTCCAGGTTTGTTCGACCTGAAGACCCCCCGTTTTGACTAGGTCATCGACCAGGCTGGCCAGCAGCTTTGTCTCGCCAGTGATTCCACTCAACTTGGTAATCAGGTTCTTCGAGCACAATGGGTGGTTGCGCACGTAATCCAGAATGGCCGCTCGCGTTCCTGCACTGCTCAACTGGCTGCGCGTAAGACCAAGTGCGTCATATGTCAGCAGGTTCGTAACCGGATCTAGCTCCGTCAGGCGTTCGGGCATTTCCGGACTGCGTCCCCAGTCGTTGCGGAAGTAGACCTTGTTGTCGGTACGGGATGTGGCCCAGCGATTGTCTGCCCAGCCGTCACTCTCAGATCCGCCCCTGGCACGCTCCTTTCCCTTCATGCCTTCAGCTGCACGTCCGGCATGGATGGGCATGAACAGGTCAACGACCCCCGCCTCGCTCTTGATCCAATCCAGCCGCTCGAGGAAGTCGCCAACCTCGCCATTGTCGTTCTCGTTCCCGTGGAATGCTCGCGTGAAGGGGTCTACGATCCAGACCTCAATCTCACGGCGCTTAAGTTCCGTGATCGTCCACTCCGCAGCCACGTCGGTCATAATGTCGAACCTGGTTCCACGCAGATGCACTGGCCAGATGTTGTCGAGGCGGCGAATCTTCATCTTCCGGAACTGGCGCTTCACCATCGCCTCTGGGAGCTCGAAGTTCCAGAATGCAACCCGGCCGTCCAGTTCGCGCATCGCGTGCTCGCCGATGAAGGGCTCACTGTCCACGAGTGACCTGATTAGATTTTGCATAAGGGTCGTCTTGCCGCTCTTGAATGCGGCTGTAATGATCGTATTTGTTCCCTTCTCATGCAGTTGACCTACCGTCCAGATCACCGGCTCATCAGGTCCGGCGAGCTCATCCTCCATGCTGTCAAACGAGGCCGGTGGGCTGAATAGACTCGAATTTCTGATGTTCTTCGCACGAGCATCAGCCTCAAGCTGAATGAGCCTGTCAGTGGTCTTGTCAGCTAGCCGCTTTCGCTTTTGCTCATCGGTGAGCTCCGACTCGTCACTCACGAACCACTCCCCAGGAATTTGACCCACGAGTTGAGATTGGCCTCGGCCCGATCGGCGCGCAGGGCGTCGTAATCAACCCCACGAAGCTCTTTAGCCAGACGGCACTTGATTCGGAACAGATCCATCGGGAGCTGCATTCCCCATGCGAGGGCAGCCATCTCGTAGATGTAGCCACCCTGCCAGCAGGTCCCACAGTGGTACTTGTTGGTAATTGTGTTTAGCCAGGCCGAGGGGTGCTCGTCGGGGTGATTAGGATTCGGACAGCTGATCTTGATGCCTTCCCTGATTTCACCCTGATATGGGCGCTTCCAGCGGTTCTTGCTGATTTTGGAGTAAACCTCGGCTATGCTGAGGCTGTTGCACGCGTCGTTAACTGCTTGCGCAGCGGCCGATGGTGCCGTGACGCCAAGGTCTAGATCTTCCAGGCCGATGTTCGGTGGTACCGGAGCTGGCGGTGGCACAGGGGCTGCAGCGACCTTCGGGCGGCTATTGAGATCCTCAATTGCCTTCGATTGCCAACTATTGAGAGCGTCAAAGTCCTCGCTGGTTGCATTCGGGTCATTAAGGAGTCCGTGTAGCCTTCTCTCGTAGGTCGACTCGATCTGGTTTCGCAGATGCGCGTCTACGAAGCCGTCTTTCATCGCACATCCCGCCTGTAGACCTGTCCCTGGTAGGAATAGGTTCCGAGCGCATAATCGATCAGGGTTTGTGGAACCATGATCTCGGAAATCAGCTGATCGCGCTTATTGCGAAGTGCCCGAAGACGATCCCAGTAGTTGCCTCCGTCGTCGTCATTCAAGTTCTCTTTGGCCCACTGCTGCTCGTATCGAAGGCGTGCGAGTGCGGCATCTAAGGCTAGAATGACCTCGATGTTCCTCCGGTCGCATTCGAGCATCGTCTCAGCAAGCTCGCGTTGTTTGTCGTTCATCTTTCACCCCAGGATGTGTGGAAGGAAGTTGCTGATCCCGAAGCCGACAGCGCCGGAGGACATCAGCAACAGCAATAGCTCGATCGGTCCGAATGCGATAGCGCGCCTACGCTTCATTCCAGTTCCCCCTCTTGGCGAGCCACGTGAGCACGTGCTCGACCTGGTAGTAACGACGGCGTCCACCCGCAGAACTCGTCATGAAAGTTGCCTGAGGTCCGCGTCCTTGATGCACGGCTGCGTAGAAGGCATGCCGTGTAATACCGGCAACCTTCGCCACCTGCTCTGACGTGTAGTAGCCAGACGGCACATGTGCAGGTGCCTTCGGCGTCTTGTCAACGCTGGCCAGCCAGAGGTCCAAATCATCAACGGCATACACGACGGAGAGGCCGCTCTTGTAGTAGCGAGGGCCAATGCCTGCGGTTCTCCACTGCGCCAAGGTTCCCTTGGTGCGATTCAGGTACTCGGCAGCCTCGGCAGCAGTCAGTAGGCCGTACTCGTCGCCAAGGCTGATCTCGTGCTGGGTCATTTCGTGCTCGCCTCAATCCAGGCGGCAACTTCAGCGCGCTTGTACCAAATGCGAATGCCGATCCGCAGGAATGCAGGCCCTTGGTCGTGGCGTCTCCAGTTTCGGAGCGTTTCAATCGTGACGCCAAGGTAGTCAGCTAACTCCTGGGCGGACAATAGGTCTTGTTCTTCATGAATTGTCACCGTTTAGCTCCCCTTCGTACGTTTCCCGGTCGTTTCCGGGTTGGTCCACGGAGCCTAGGGACCCGACCGCCGATCCGTCACGCATTGACCTAGGTGCGCATGACGCACGCCATCAGTCGTTCTCGAGTCTTCATGCGTGACCGTCATCTAGGTGCCGTTTAGGTGCCGGTCGGACTGTCAATCAGGCGTTTTAGTCTTCGCCGTACTTACCGATATTTCTTTGATCAGCCTGGTATAAGCCTGGACTTCTGACGCCAGACAGAGCGAAGCTCCTGCTCCGTTACACGAGTTGGGAGATGGTCATGGCAAGCATCGAGACCCGATCAGGCACCCGCCGCACGTCCTACGTGGTGCGCTACCGAGACGACACGGGCAAGCAGCGGGCCAAGTCGTTCGACGCCTACAAGGACGCCCTTGCGTTCAGCAACAAGGTCGAGGTCCAGATCGCCGAGGGCGACTACATCGATCCCAAGCTGGGCCGGACGTTGTTCGGTGACTTCCACGCCCGCTGGGTGGCTGCCCGCAAGGTGTCCCGCAACCGCACGGTCACCGAGGCCAGCCAGGCGAAGTGCCACATCCTGCCCCGCTGGGCCAACGTGCCGCTTAGCCGCATCAGGCCGCTCGATGTGGACGCCTGGGTCAACTCGATCGCGGCAGGCCCGCACACGGCCTCCAGTGCCCTCCAGCAGTTCAAACACTGCCTGGATGATGCGGTCCGCGAGAGTCTGATTCGCGCCAATCCTGCAGCGTCCACGAAGCGACCCAAGCTGCCGAAGAAGCGGGTGACGACCGCCGATGTGCTCGACGCAACCGAGCTCTACGCGCTGGTCTGCGAGATGCCCTGTCAGTGGAAGGCGCTCGTCTACCTGTCCGGCTGGCTCGGCTGGCGCTGGTCGGAGGCGATGGGCCTGCGTGTGAAGGACTTCGACTTCGAGAGTGGAGTCGTCTACATCGGACGCGAGACGGCGACAGAAACGTCAGGCCGGATCGAGCGCAAGGAGGGCGGCAAGACCGATGCGTCCGTCCGTACGGTGCCGTTGCCACAACCGGCCGCCATCATGGCTAGGTGGCACATCACGTACGTCCTGGACAACCCCCGGCCGGACGGGTTGATGTTCGTCACAGCGACCGGCACAACGCCGCTACGTTCCAACTTCGCCAGACTGCTCAAGGATCGGAAGGTCAAGGGCAAGCTCATCCCCGGTGCCATCAGCAGGGCTGGCCTGGCCGGACGTGGCGTCAACATGCGTCAGCTGCGCCACACGGCCGTCACACTCATGCTTTCGATGGGCCTGGACATCCTCGACGTGCAGGAGCGGATCGGCCACGCGCAAGGCTCTACGACACTCGACATCTACGGGCGGGTCCTGTCCATGCGGCGCAAGTTAGGCACCGACCTGATGGCCGCCGCGATGACAGAAAACATGCGCACGCGTTTTACACAGCCCAGGCCAGAAATATCGGTTGAATCGGCCGCAGCCTGATGCATCAGTCGCCCGGATCTAGGCGTAAAACAGCCGATATTGCGGGCTATCGGCAACTAAGTCTAAGCCGGGTTACTACCCTCGTAATGAGAAGGTCGTCGGTTCGATTCCGACAGGCGGCTCCACCAGAACCCCCAGGTCAGAGGGCAGTTTCCTCGCCCGGGGGTTTCTTCATTCCGGCTCCGCTAGCATCGCCCGATGGCAGTGACGGCGTCTGGGGTGTTCCGGCGGACCGCGATCGAGCGGTCGGACCAACGAGTCTCCTGGGAGCGGACGGACCAGGCCTTCTTCTCGAGCGGTGCGTGCCACGTGCTCGCCTGGACGTGCCGGGATTTTTATCCCGATCAGGAGATTGCCTTGGCGGCGCTGTACCTGGGTGACTTCGAGCATCCGTTGCACGTCTACGCGCGGTGGGGGGCGTGGGCGTTCGACGCGTCGGGGTGGAACCTCGAGGCCGAGCTCCTCCAGGCCAACAGCGACTTCGAGGGTCTTCCGGTTCGTGAGGTGGAGACGATCAGCTGTGGTCTTCGGGAGTTCTGCGAAGCGCATGTGCATCGGCAGCCGCATCAGTACTGGGCAGACCCGACTGAACGCGCCCGCGCCTACGTGGCCCGCTACGACCCGCCCTGGCTCTAGGCCGTACCCCGGCGTCCTACTCGATCAGTCCGGGCGGCCCTTGAGGCGGCGGTGGAGGATGCGTTCGGTCTCCCGGGTGGCTTCGCGTTCGGCGAGGGCGTGGCGTTTGTCCCAGGTTTTCTTGCCGCGGGCCAGGGCGATCTCGACCTTGGCGCGGCCGTCCTTGAAGTACAGGGTGATCGGGACGATCGTCAGGCCGCTCTCGTTGACCTTGCGCTCGATCTTGTCGATCTGGGCGCGGTGCAGCAGCAGTTTGCGCTTACGGCGTGAGCCGCCCTCGAACCAGCGGGCCTGCGAGTACTGCGGGATGTGGACGCCGTGCAGCCAGAGCTCGCGGTCCTCGATCTGGGCGAACCCGCCGACCAGCGAGGCCCGGCCGGCGCGTAGGCCCTTCACCTCCATGCCCTGCAGCACGATCCCGGCCTCCCAGGACTCGCCCAGCTGGTACTCGTGGGCGGCCTTCCGGTTGCGCGCGATCACGGGGTTGGCCTCGGGCTTCTTCTTCACACACAGATTCTGCCCTGCCGGCGTCACCGGCCGACAGCTACGTGGTGTGGCGGGCGATCTGGTCGAGCATCGCTTCGACGGCGGATCGATCAGCGGGGGATGTCGCTGGGCCGGCGTACGCGTAGGTGAGCACAGTGCCGTCCGGGGCGTCGGCGAGGGTGATCGTGACCTCCTCGTTGGCGCTCGGGTGGAGGACCACCCGGCGGGGTGGCTCGACGGCGCCGTATCCGACCGTGAAAGGGATCTCGGTGCTGCCGTCCTCGGCCACCATGACGGCTTGGGCGGTGCCGCCGGGGTGAGCGTTGATGTGGACCTGCTCGGTGCGGAAGCCGGGGACCACGAACCACTGCGAGAACGGCGTCGGCTCGGTGAAGAAGCGGAAGAGCTGGGCGGGAGTCGCGGTGAAGGTGCGGTGGAGTTGGTAGGTCACTTCGCACCGCCCGCGGTGTAGGAGAGTACGACGACGCCGGAGGCGAGTGGCTTCGCGCCGGCGTACTGGAGGTGGGCGGTCAGCCCTTCGGTGTGCAGCCGGTCGTCGGCGGTCCCGACCCCGGCGAACGACGGGTGGTACCAGAGGTGCAGCTCGTCCAGCAGACCCTCCGCGAGCAGTGTCTTGGCGACCGGGCCGAAGCCGTGCATGAGGATCGAGCCGCCGTCCGACGACTTGAGGCGACGGACCTCGTCGGTCAGCGAGCCGGTGAGAACCTCGGTGTTCTCCCAGGTCGGGTCGGTGAGGGTCGTCGAGGCGACGTATTTCGGGAGCGCGTTGATACGTGCGGCGTACTCGCCGTCGCGGCCGGGCCATGCGCCGGCGTACACCTCGTACGACCGTCGGCCCATCAGCATCGCGTCCGCCTCGGTGAGCTGCTCGAGGGCCAGCGCGTCGGAGTCCGCGTCGACGAAGTCGAAGTGCCAGGTGTCCATGTGATTGACCACGCCGTCGAGGGTGACGAACGTCGAGTTCACGATCTTGCGCATGGAGAGCGCCTCCAGGAGTTCGGTTGTCTGTGCCTTCATCCTGGGTGCGGGCCGGATGCCGCTGAAGGTCCGATTCCGAGGCTGTGGAGTGAACCACTTCGAGTGTCCTGGACCCGCAGGACAGACGCTGAGGCCTCAGAGGGCGATGTGGAGGGTGGGGGTGATGGTTCGGCCTTCCTCCAGGGACTCGGCTTTGCGGATGGCGTCCTTGAGGGGGAGGTAGTACTTGCCGTCCTTGGGGAAGAGGGCCGTGGTCCACTCGGTGCTGCCGATGTGGGCGGTGACGGGGATCATGCCCCAGCCGTAGCTGACCGACGTGGACGTGGCCTGGATGTCGGTGGACTCGTCCTCGGGGACGGCGACGAAGTAGAAGGGGGACGGGCCGCGCCAGTAGAAGATCTCGCCGGTGAAGGTGACGTCCATGGGGGCAGGATACGCAGGCTGCGCGGACCGGTGAAGGATCGGCAGGGCTTATCGAAGTGATCGGGATTCATCGCTTTTCTTACTGCACCGGCGCCGCTTAGCGTCGGGGCATGAAGCGTGCGCTGTGGTTCCCGTTGTTCGACGAGTTGGCCGATCCGGTGGTGGTCGCGGAGATCGCGGCCGAGGCGGAGGCGGTGGGGTGGGACGGGGTGTTCGTGTGGGATCACGTGCGGTGGCGGGAGCCGGTGCGGGCGGTGGCTGATCCCTGGATCACGATGGCGGCGATCGCCACCGCGACGCAACGGCTGGAGTTCGGGCCGATGGTCAGTGCGATCACGCGGCGTCGGCCGGTGAAGCTGGCACGGGAGACGGCGACGCTGGATCGGTTGAGCGGTGGGCGGTTCGTGCTGGGCGTCGGGCTGGGGAGCGATCGGTTCGCGGGGGAGTTCTCCAGGACCGGCGAGGAGTGCGACGACCGGATCCGGGGGCGGATGCTGGACGAGTCGCTCGGGATTCTTCAAGCTGCCTGGTCGGGGGAGGTTGTCGAGCATCAAGGCGAGCACTACACCGTGGACGGGATCCAGTTCCTGCCGACGCCCGTACGGCGGATCCCGGTCTGGGCCGCCGGCTTCCCGGGCAACCGGCGGCCGTTGGAGCGGGCGGCGCGGCTGGACGGGTTCTTTCCGGTCAACCTGAGTTCGGCCGACGAGTTCGCCGAGGCGGTGGGGAAGATCGATGCCTTGCGCAACAAGACGACGCCGTACGACTACGCGGCCGAGCTGGAGCCGGGGCAGGACGGGACGCCGTACGAGCGGGCCGGGGCCACCTGGTTGCTGCGGAATTTCGATCCTGCGACGGTTACTGTCGACCAGGTTCGTGGTGTGCTGCGCGATGGGCCGGGGTGAAGAAGTCGTCGACGGTCGCGGCGAAGGCGGCGGGGTCGTCGAGCCAGGGGAAGTGGCCGGAGGCCGGCTGGATGGTGAGGGTCGCGTGGGGGAAGAGCGCGGCGTACGCCGTGGCGAAGGCCGGCGGGGTGCCGACGTCGGTCTGGCCGGAGACGACGAGGACCGGGTTGGTGAAGTCGGTCAGACAGCTCGTCGAAGGGGTCAGCTCCGAGGCGTAGATCGCGGCGGCCTTCTCGTTCTGCTGCGCGGGTGTCGCGGCTTCGAGGGCCTGGGCGGCGGCGTCCCAGCGGCCGTGGGAGAACGGGCGGATCGCCTGCCAGAGGTCGTCGGTGAACGTGCCGGAGGTGATCTGCTCGAGCGCGGCGTACGCGTCGGCGAACCACGGCTCGGAGGCGCGTTGGCGGGCGGTTTCGAGGCGCTGCTCGGCGGTGATCGTGAGGCCGACGGCGAACGCGCTGGGCGAGATCGCGGCGTACCGGCGGACGCGGTCGGGGTGCGCGGCGAGGTAGAGCGCGGCGAGGTTGGTGCCGGCCGAGTGGGCCAGGAGGTCGAGCTGGTCGAGGCCGAGGTGGTTTCGGAGGACTTCGAGGTCGGCGACCTGCCGTTCGACCTGGTACGACGTGGGGTCGGCGGGGGTCGCGGAGTCGCCGGTGCCGCGGAGGTCGAGTTTGACTAGCTGGTTCGCCAAACCGCCGCCGAGGTCGCCGAGGTAGGCGGAGGCCTGCATCGGGCCACCGGGGATGCAGACGATGGGGTCGCCGTCGCCGATCAGGTGGTAGGCGAGCTCGGTGCCGTCGTACGAGGTGAAGGTGGGCATGCGGCCGACCATGGCAGCGGGAGCGGCGCGCGGCAACCGAGTATCAGGTCGACGGCGATCGACTGAGCTTGCTCGGCGTCTGTGACACTGGGGCCGTGACGGTTGCGGAGATGTTGCGCGGGAGCCGGGTGGTGCTGCTCGACTTCGACGGGCCGGTGGCCGACCTGTTCCCCAAGGGGAGTGGGAGCGGGATCGGTGATGCGGCGCGGGAGCCGCTCGATCGGGCGGGGGTGGAGCTGCCGGACGCCGTACGGCGGACTGTCGAGCATCTGGTCGTGCTGGAGTTCGCCGGGGCTCATGCGCCGGGGTGTGTCGAGGACGTCGAACGGGCCTCGGTGGCGGGTGAGATCGCGGCGGCGGGTACGGCGCCGGTGACGGCCGGGGTGGTCGAGTTCCTCGACGCGTGCGCGGAGACGGGGCGGCCGGTGGTTGTGGTGAGCAACAATTGCGAGCCGTCGATCGTGCGGTGGCTCGAGCGTGAGGGACTGCAGGGGCAGGTTGCAGGTGTGGTGGGTCGCCCGTTCGGGCGGCCGGGGTTGATGAAGCCGAATCCCGCGTTGCTCGACGGGGTATTGAAGGAGCTGGACGTTCCCGCCGAGAGCTGTTTGATGGTGGGGGATTCGGTGAGCGACATCGAGTTCGGGCGGCGGGTGGGGGCTCGGTCGGTGGGGTATGCGAAGTCGGCGGAGCGGGGTGCTCAGCTGGCCGAGGCTGGTGCTGATGCGATCACGGACGACATGGGGCGGCTCGCCGCGGCGTTGCGGTCTGTGGGTTAGGCCCGCTCGGCCGCGCTGCGTTCGATACAGAACTCGTTGCCCTCGGGGTCGTGCATCGTCACCCAGCCCGGGCCCTCGGGTGTGCGGTGGTCCTCGTGGATCGTCGCGCCGAGCGTGAGTAGCCGCTCGACCTCCTCGTCGCGCGTCCGCTCGTCGGGGACCCAGTCGAGGTGGACCCGGTTCTTGACCGACTTGCGCTCCGGCACGGCGATGAACAGCAGCCCGGGAAGCGGCGCCGGCGCCTCGACCAGCACCTCGTCGTCGCCCGGCTGGTCGATCGCCGACACCGGCCAGCCGGTCGCCGTACTCCAGAAGACCGCCAGCTGGTAGGGATCAGCCGCGTCGATCGTGAGGTGCCGAGGAATCATCGCCACACCCTAGTCGGCGCCCGGTCGGCCCGCTGGGAATTTCCCGGGCCCGCACCATTAGTTGTCCTAGGCAAGCACTACGGAGCGGGCTGGAACGGTGACGTGACGAGGTTGTCGTGGAACTGTGGGGCTGAGGCATCGCGGTGGGGGTGCGGGCGGGTCTAGGGTGCGAGGCATCTGGAGGTCGGTTCGGGTCAAGGGGAGTGTGTGATGGCGTCTCGGCTCAATCCTTACATCGCGTTCGACGGGCAGGCCCGGGAGGCGATGGAGTTCTACCGGCAGGTCTTCGGGGGTGAGCTGACGCTCAGCACCTTCGGGGAGTTCGGGGCGACCGACTCGCCCGACGCGGACAAGATCATGCACAGCCAGCTGGAGACCCCGAGCGGGTACACGGTGATGGGGTCCGACGTCCCGGAGGGCATGGAGTACACGCCCGGTACGAACGTCTCGGTCAGCCTCAGCGGCGACAACAGCGACGAGCTGCACGGGTACTGGGACCAGCTCGCCGAGGGCGGCACGGTCTCGGTCCCGCTGGAGAAGCAGATGTGGGGCGACGAGTTCGGCATGTGCGTCGACCGGTTCGGCATCGCCTGGATGGTCAACATCAGCGGTTCGCAGGCCTGATTGGCCACCCTGCACCTGCCGGACGGGCGGCAGGCCCAGTACTGGGACACGGGCGTCGGGGAGACGGTCGTGTTCTTCTTCCACGGCTGCCCGGACACGCGGCACGCGGCGTTCCCGGGGGCCTCGGCGGCGCGCGCGTACGGCGTACGGCTGGTTGCGGTGAATCGGCCGGGCTACGGGGCGTCGGACGTCGCGGCGTCGGACCATCTGTCGGTCGCGGACGATGTCGCGGCGGTGGCGGACCGGCTGGGGATCGGGCGGTACGCCGTCCTGGGGATGTCGGTCGGTGGGCCGTACGCGCTGGCTTGTGCGGCGCGGCATCCCGATCGGGTGACGCGCGCCGCGGTGGTCGCGAGTCCGGCGGTGGTGCCGGCGCTCGACCCGCCGTACCACCGGGACGATCTGGCGGCCGAGCAGCAGGAGTTCTTCGCGGGGATCGCCCAGCTGGGGGTCGACGAGTCCGTCGAGCGGATCCGGCCGGACTTCACGGCGTACGTCGAGCAGCTCGATCCGGGCGATCCCGACGACGAGGCGCTGGCCGCGCGGTGGACGACGGGGCATCCGCCGCTGGACTCGAAGTGGTTCGCTCAGCAGTCGCCGGCAGAGCTGGCGGCGGCCGCGCGGGAGGCCTTGGTGAATCTGGCCGGGTATCTGCGGGATGCCGCGATCTCCTTCAGGGACTGGGGTTTCCGGCCTGAGGACGTCACCTGTCCGACGACGGTCTGGCACGGCATGGCCGACCCGCAGGTCTCGATCCGCAACGCTCGCTGGCTCGCCGAGCATCTCCCCGACGCCCAGCTGGAGCTGCGGTCGACGGCGCATCTCAGCACGCTGCACAGCCATTGGCCGGAGTTGCTCACCGCTCTGCGTTAAATCAGTTCAGGTCTCGCGGCTTCACGCGTTAGCGTCGAAGGCGACGATCGGAGACCGAGCATGCACGACGTGTTGACGGATGCGGTACGGCACAACAACTGGGCGACCCAGCAGCTGATCGCGTTCTGCCGGGCGCAGGACTTCACTGCCGAGCAGCTGGAGGTGACCGGCGTCGGCACGTACGGCGGGATCCTGGCGACGCTCGACCACATCGTGCGCTGCGACGGGAGCTACGTACGCCGCCTGGCGCAGCGGGAGCTGGACTTCGTCGACAGCGACGAGGTGGCCGACCTCGACCTGCTCGAGCGGTGGAACGAGGAGTGCCGCGTCGTCTGGGAGGACGTCCTGGCCCACCCGATCGAGGTCGAGCGGGTCGTCATCATCGACGACAACACCCGCGGCACCCGGGCCGGCATCTTCATCGCCCAGTCCCTCAACCACGCCAACCACCACCGCGAACAGGTCAACGCCATCCTGACCGGCTTCGGCATCGAACCCCCCGACACCCAAGCCTGGGAGTACGCCTGGCACACCCGCCGCATCTGGGACCTGGAGAACTAGAGGTCTTTCCGTACCAGGTCCGCGGACTCCTGGACAGGGGTGATCGGTACGCCGTGGTCGAACCAGCTGACCAGGTTTTCGACGACCAGGCGGCCCATGGCGTCGCGGGTGGGGATGGTGCCGGAGCCGACGTGGGGGAGGAGGACGGCGTTGTCGACCTCCAGCAGGCCGGGGTGGATCTCGGGCTCGTGCTCGAAGACGTCGAGGCCGGCGCTCAGGATCGTCTTGGACTTCAGGGCGTCGACCAGGGCGGACTCGTCGACGACGGTGCCGCGGGCGACGTTGATCAGGATGCCGTCGCGGCCGAGGGCGGCGAGGACCTCGGCGTCGACCAGGTGCTTGGTCTCCGCGCCGCCGGGGATGACGATCATCAGGATGTCGCTCGCGGCGGCCAGCTCGACCAGGGTCGGGTAGTAGTCGTAGGCAACGTCCTTGCGGTGACGGTTGTGGTAGGCAACGGAGATCCCGAACGCCGCGGCGCGGTGTGCGATCGCCTCACCGATCCGGCCGAGGCCGAGGATGCCCATCGTCCGGCCGCTGAGCGTTGCCGGAGTCAACGGGTACGGCCGCTCGGTCCAGCGCCCGTCGCGCAGGTACCGCTCGGCTGACGACAGCTCTCGCGCGGTCATCAGCAGCAGTCCCATGGCGGTGTCGGCGACCTCGTCGTCCAGTACGCCGGGGGTGTTGGTCACCACGACACCGCGCTCAGCAGCGGCGACCGCGTCGATCTTGTCGTACCCGACGCCGAAGCTCGCCACGATCTGCACGTTCGGCAACCGGTCCAGGTAGGCGCCGTCGATCGCCGTACCGCCGTTGGCGATCGCGACGACGTCCTTGCCCCGTTCCTCGAGCACAGCGGCGGGATCGTCGGCCTCCCACAGGCGGATCACCTCGAAGCCGTCGGCCAGACCGTCCGGCACCGAGCGGTTCATCGGACCGGGCATCAACACGAGCGGGCGGGCCATCGGATCTCCCTGAAGTTCACTGCGACTTTGTCAGGGCAAGCCTATTCCGCGCGGCGGTGCGGGGTCAGGATCGGTCCAAGGACCGGCGCGCGAGGCCGGCAGGCCCGGCGTACCGGGCCGGAGAGGAGCCGTTCCATGATCGTCGACTGCGCCCACTACAAGGACGGCCGCCGTCAGCACGTCGGTGCGATGTCGGTCCAGGAGGCGGCGGCGTGCTGCCGCGAGGGCGGGTTCGTCTGGCTCGGCCTGTTCGATCCGACGCCCGAGGAGCTCGACCAGGCGAGCGAGAGCTTCGGGCTGCACGAGCTGGCCGTCGAGGATGCCCAGACCTTCCACCTGCGCCCGAAGGTCGAGCCGTACGAGGGTGACATCCGGCTCGTCATCCTACGCACCGCCCGGTACGACGACGCGCGCGAGGAGGTCGACTTCGGCGAGGTCAGCGTGTTCGTCGGGCCGGCGTTCGTGATCACCGTCCGTCAGGGCGCGGCGAGTGAGCTGCACGGCGCCCGGTCCCGGCTGGAGCAGCGGCCGGAGCTGCTCGAGAACGGGACGAACGGCGTGCTCTGGGCGATCCTCGACCAGGTCGTGGACAGCTACGGCCCGGTCGTCGCCGAGCTGGAGCGCGACATCGAGCAGGTCGAGCGGACCGTGTTCGCGGGCTCGGTGGCGCCGACCGAGCGGATCTACTTCCTGCGCCGCGAGGTGACCGACTTCTACCGCGCGGTGCACCCGCTGCTCGCCGTACTCGCGACTATCGAGCGCGGTGCTCGAAACACTGACCTGCTGCCCTACTTCCGGGACGTGCGCGACCACCTCGTGCTGGTGAACGAGGAGGTCGCCGCCCAGCGGGACCTGCTGGCCACGGTGCTGGAGGCGAACATGGCGGTGATCTCGGTCGAGCAGACCAAGGTGAGCGTCCAGCAGAACGCCACGATCGAGCAGCTGACGATCCTGTCGACGGTGTTCCTGCCGCTGACCTTCGTGACCGGGTTCTTCGGGCAGAACTTCGGCTGGCTGGTCGACCACGTCGGCGGACGCGGGGCGTTCTTCGGGCTCGGCTTCGGCGGGCTCGCGCTGCCGTGTATCGCGTTGCTGATCTGGTTCAAGCGGCGACGGCGGCACGTGACTGACTCGGCACTTGGCTGACGCGACAGGTTCATGCGGGGGACGGCGGTTGTTCCGGCGTACGGCGGAGGCTGCCGGAGGCGTTTCCGTTCCCCTCCGGAGGTCCTGATGAAGAAGCTCCTCGTCCTGGTGGCCGTGGCGGCCGCGGCTGTCCCTTCCCTGGCGGCCGCGGCGCCGGCGGCCGTCGTACCGGCTGCTGTCGTTGCCTCGGTCGACCCGCCGTCCTTCGTGGCGACGCCGGTGAAGTCGTTCCCGGCGTTCGACGCCAACCAGGCGGTCGCGGTCGACGCGAAGTACTTCTACGCGGTGAACAACCGGACGATCACCAAGCACGACCGGCGGACCGGTGAGCCGCTGCTGCAGTTCGCCGGCGACCTCGACGGGCCGTTCGAGCACCTGGACAGCGCGGCCGTGGTCGGCAGCAAGCTGTACGCCGTGCACTCGAACTACCCCGAGTACCCGATGGAGTCGTCGATCGAGGTGTTCGACACCCGCACGATGCGGCACGTCGGCACGCACAGCTTCGGGATCGAGCGCGGCTCGCTGACCTGGCTGGACCGGCACGACGGCGCGTGGTGGGCCGGGTTCGCGAACTACGACAACCCGCGCGAGGACGGTTCCGGCGAGCTGTACGGCGAGACGTACAACACCCAGGTGGTGAAGCTGAACGACAAGTTCGAGGTGGTCGCGGGGTGGACCATTCCGAAGACGATCCTCGATCGCTTCAAGCCGATGAGCAACTCGGGTGGGTCCTGGGGGCCGGACGGGCGGCTGTGGCTGACCGGGCACGACCTCGGCGAGGCGTACGCGATGAAGCTGCCCGTGGCCGGGTCGGAGCTGCGGTGGGTGGCAACGGTCGACCTGCCGGACGTGCAGGGGCAGGGCATCGCGTGGGACCGGTCGACGGCGAAGAACCCGACGTTCTGGGCGATCAGCCGGCCGGCCAAGCAGGTCCGCAGCTTCACGATGCCGCTGCGGTCGATCGTCGACCCGGTCGCGAAGGGCTGGCAGGTGAACGGGCCGGGGTCGTTCCGGCGCTGAATGCGTTTTTGGGTGGAGTAGCGGTCACGAACTGGCCGCTACTCCCGGCAGGATGAAGACATGACCGAGAACAGCAGCACCCCAGTCGCCACCCTGCACGTCTTCCTCTCCTACCGCGGTGCCCCGGCCGCTCTGCGCTGGCTGGAGAAGGCCTTCGGGTTCGAGGTGACGATGGAGTTCCCCGACGACAAGGGCGGGATCATGCACGCCGAGGTCCGGTACGGGACCGGCGTCGCTTTCAGCGTCTTCACCGACGAGGTCGGCTACGACCGCCCGGCCCGCAAGGGCGACACCCGCGGATCCGGCCTGTGGATCTCGGTGGAGTCGGAGGAAGCCGTCCAGGCCCTCCACGCGAGCGCAACAGCCGCCGGCGCCGAGTCGATCTGGGCACCGGAGCTGACCGAGTGGGGCAACTACCGCTGCCGCGTCGCCGACCCGGAGGGCTACGAGTGGACCTTCGGCACGCATGTACCGGGGCAACCGCAGTCCTGGTGATCCGCGGCGGGCCCGGCCGCAACCGGGCCTGCTCGGCTCAGGCGAGGGACTCGATGAGGGGAACTGCTTGTGCGACCTCCGGTAGGGCGTTCAGCTCTGCCTGCAGGCGCTGTGCGGCTTCGACGTAGTTGCTGTTGGCAAGTACTTCGGTGGCTGCTTGGGTGACGTCGGCCGGGGTGAGGGTTACCGGGTCGAGGGCCGCGCCTGCGCCGAGGGTGAGGAGGCGTTGGGCGTTGTGGGGTTGGTCGGCGCCCAACGGGAGGACGATCGACGGGAGGCCGTGGGCGAGGGTGCCGAGGATGCTGCCGGAGCCGCCGTGGGAGATGACGAGGTCGCAGGTTGGGAGCAGGTCGTCCTGGGGGATGAAGCGTTCTACGCGGATGTGGGGTGGTTGGGGGCCCAGGGCGGCGGGGTCGTTGCGGTCGCCGACGGTGACTACGACGTTGGTGGACAGGTCGCGGAGGCCGGTGAGGACTCGGGTGAAGAGGTCGTCGGTGTCGGGCTGGAACAGGGTGCCGAGGGTGAAGTAGACCGTGGGAGTGTGGGGTTCGGCGGGCGGGATCTCGGCGGTTCGGTAGGAGAACGCGTTCGGCGGCAGGGGGTGCGACGGGTGGCGGAAGCTCGGGGGGAACGGCGAGAGGGTCAAGCCGCCGTCGAGGAAGGCGAGGTCGGGGTCTGGTGGGAGGTTGTGGTCGGCTCTGACCTCGCCTAGCGGGCCGGCCAAGAGGTCCTTGCGGAGAAGGGCTCCTGAGGCGAGGACCAGGACTGTTGTGCAGGGGATGCCTAGTTTCTCGGCGGCGACTGCGGTGCCGAAGTCGGCTTCGTCGCGGACGATGACGTCGGGTTTCCAGGACGTCGCGATCTCGAGCAGGGCGGCCGCGTGGCGGCGGGCGCCGGGGCCGCCGAAGGCTGCAGCGAAGTGCTGTTCCTCGGCTGCGGGGTCGGCCGGCTGGAGCGGCTCGGGGATTGGTGGCGGAGCGTCCGCGGGGCGGGGGCCGCTGGTGGCGAAGGTGGTGAAACCGGCGGCTTCGACGGTCGGTGTGACCTTGCCGGATCCGGCGACGCGAACCTCGTGGCCGGCTGCTTCGACCGCGCGGGCGATGGGGACGAGCGGCCGGAAGTGCCCGATGCCCCCGATGAACGTGAACAGGATCCGCATCCGACGCACAGTACCGGCGGGCGGATAGGTTTTGTGGATGGCGATCAACGACGTGCTGTACGGGATGTACAAGTGGCGGCTCCGGCGGCAGCTCGCGGGCAAGCCGCGGCCGCGGCACGTCGGGCTGGTGATGGACGGCAATCGCCGCTGGGCGCGCGGGCAGGGGCACGCGAACCCGAGCGTCGGGCACCGGTACGGCGCGATGCACGTCGAGAACGCGCTCGGCTGGTGCGAGAACGCCGGCGTCCAGCACGTCACCGTCTTCGTCTGCTCGACCGAGAACCTGGTCAAGCGCGGCAACGAAGAGGTCCTGTACCTGATGAAGCTGATCGAAGAAGTCGTCACCACGCGCCTGACCGAGCCGGGCGGCCGCTGGCAGGTCCACGTCGCGGGCCTGATCGATCTGCTGCCCGACACCACCGCCCGCGCGCTGAAGGACGCCGTCGAGGCGACGAAGGACATCGCGACCGGCAACCACGTCACCCTCGCCATCGGGTACGGCGGCCGCCAGGAGCTCGTCGAGGCGGTCCGGTCGCTGCTGGAGTCGGAGGCCCGGGCGGGCAACGACCTCGACTCGCTCGCCGACACGCTCGAGGCCGACGACATCACGAAGCATCTCTACACCGCCGGGCAGCCCGATCCTGACCTGATCATCCGCACCAGCGGCGAGCAGCGGATGTCCAACTTCCTGCTCTGGCAGTCGGCGTACTCGGAGCTGTACTTCTGCGACCCGTACTGGCCGGCGTTCCGCGAGATCGACTTCCTCCGCGCGCTGCGCTCGTACGCCGCCCGCCAGCGCCGCCGCGGCGCGTAGCCGCAGTACGTCGTACGAGCGTCAGAGCGTCCCGAGGTCCTCGAAGATCAGCGCCGTGCGGGTGCCGAGCACCTCCGGGATCGCCTGCAGCTTCTCCAGTACGACGCGACGCAGCCCCTCGTTGTCGGCGGCGCGGACCAGCAGGATCGCGTCGAAGTCGCCGCCGACCAGGGCCATGTGCTTGATCTCGGGGATCGTCTGCAGCTGTTCGCGCAGCGCCCGCCAGGAGCTCTGGCGGAGACTGAGGGTGACGTACGCCGACGTCGCGAGGCCCAGTTTCAGCGGGTCGACCGTCGTCGTGAAACCGGTGATGACGCCGGTCGCGGTGAGGCGCTCGACGCGGGCGTAGGCGTTGGCGCGGGAGATGTGCACCTGGTCCGCGAGCGCCCGGATCGAGAGCCGTCCGTCCTGGGTCAGAGCCTCGACGATCTGCCGGTCGAGCTCGTCCAGCGCGGGGGCGACGACCATCTGTCCAGGGCGCTGGGCGGCGGTTAGCACTTCTTCGGACATTCTGCTCCCTCTTCAGCCTGGCATCAGAGCCGATCGTCTCGCAATTCTGCAGGGTCTGGCAGCGAATGGCCAGAAGTACGACGATGAGGCATCAGTCCGTCTCCCTGTAGGAGGGCTCTTGTGTCCACCGTTGAGGAGCGTCTGCTCCCCTCCGCCGAGCCCGTCCGGCTGATCGACGAGCACGGCGCCGCGCACCCGCACACGTCGTACCAGCTGCCGTCCGCGGAGACGCTGACCGACGGTTACGCACAGTTGGTCAAGGGCCGGCGGCTCAACGACCAGGCCAGCGCGCTGGTTCGCCAGGGCCGGCTCGCCGTCTACCCGTCCTCGCACGGCCAGGAGGCCTGCCAGGTCGCGGCGACGATGGTGATCGAGGAGCGCGACTGGCTGTTCCCGACGTACCGCGACACGGTCTCGATCGTGAGCCGCGGCGTCGACCCGATCGAGACGCTGACGCTGCTGCGCGGCGACTGGCACTCCGGGTACGACCCGCACGAGCGCAACGTCGCGCCGCAGTCCACGCCGCTCGCGACCCAGCTGCTGCACGCGGTCGGCGTCGCGCACGCCGCGCGGCTGAAGGGCGAGGACACCGTCGTGATGGCGCTCGTCGGCGACGGCGGGACCAGCGAGGGCGACTTCCACGAGGCGCTCAACTTCGCCGCGGTCTGGCAGGCGCCGGTGGTCTTCTTCATTCAGAACAACGAGTACGCGATCTCGGTGCCGCTGGCCAAGCAGACCGCCGCGCCGTCCCTGGCGCACAAGGGCATCGGGTACGGCGTACCGGGTGAACGGGCCGACGGCAACGATCTCGCCGGGCTGCTCGCCGTACTGGGGACGGCTGTCGAGCGCGCGCGGGCCGGCGAAGGGCCGCAGCTCGTGGAGGCGCACACGTACCGGGTGCAGGCGCACACCAACGCCGACGACGCGACGCGGTACCGCGACGACGCCGAGGTCACGCCGTGGCTGGAGCGGGATCCGATCAAGCGGCTGGATGCCTATCTGAGTGGTGCCGGGCTGCTGGACGACGCCCGTCGGGCCGCTGCGCTTGCCGAGGCGGACCGGGTGGCCGAGTACACGCGGGTGGGGCTGATGGAGGACGTGCAGCCGGATCCGGCCGAGCTGTTCCAGCACTTGTACACGGTGCAGACGCCGCAGCTGCGCGAGCAGGCCGCGTTCCTGGCCGACGAACTGGCTCGTGAGGAGGCCTGAGATGACGCACGTGAAGCTCTCCATGGCGCAGGCCCTGAACCAGGCGCTGCGCGACGCGATGCGGGCCGACGACACCGTGCTGATGTTCGGCGAGGACGTCGGCGCGCTCGGCGGTGTGTTCCGGGTGACCGACGGGCTGACCGCCGAGTTCGGCGAAAGTCGTTGCTTCGACACCCCGTTGGCCGAGTCCGGCATCGTCGGCACCGCGATCGGGATGGCGATGAACGGGATGCGGCCGGTCGTCGAGATGCAGTTCGACGCGTTCGGCTACCCGGCGTTCGAGCAGGTCGTCAGCCACGTCGCGAAGATGCGCAACCGGACCCGCGGCAAGATCACGCTGCCGATGGTGATCCGGATGCCGTACGCCGGGGGCATCGGCGGCGTCGAGCACCACTGCGACTCGTCCGAGGCGTACTACGCGCACACGCCGGGGCTGACCGTGGTCGCGCCTTCGACCGTGGCCGATGCGTACTGGCTGATGCGGCGGGCGATCGAGTTCCCGGATCCGGTGATCTTCCTGGAGCCGAAGAAGTTGTACTGGGCCAAGGAGGAGATCGATCTCGGAACCCCCGAGCCGGGGATCGGGAAGGCCGTCGTACGGCGTGAGGGCGCGGACGCGACGCTGATCGCCTATGGGCCTACTGTGCCGGTCGCTTTGGAGGCCGCGGAGGCTGCGGCTGCCGAGGGGCGGTCGGTGGGAGTCGTGGATCTTCGGTCGATCGTTCCCTTTGACGACGAGACGGTGTGTGCTGCGGTGCGGTCGACTGGGCGGGCTGTGGTGGTGGCCGAGGCCTCGGGGTTTGCTTCGGTGTCGTCGGAGATCGTTGCCCGGGTCACCGAACGGTGCTTCCACTCGCTGGCGGCGCCGATCCGGCGGGTGACCGGGTTCGACATCCCGTTCCCGCCTCCGCACCTGGAGCGGCACCAGCTGCCGTCGGTGGACCGGATCCTTGACGCCGTTGACGATCTGCAGTGGGAGGACTCGTGAACACGTTCCTGCTGCCGGACCTCGGCGAAGGGCTGACCGAGGCGGAGATCGTGCGGTGGTTGGTTGCTGTCGGCGACGTTGTGGCTGTCGACGCGCCGATTGCCGAGGTGGAGACCGCGAAGTCGTTGGTGGAGGTGCCTTCGCCGTACGCCGGGGTGGTGACCGAGCTGCATGGTGCTGAGGGGTCGACGATCGACGTCGGTCAGCCTTTGATCACGATCGGGTCTGCTGCTGGTGAGGCCTATCGCGAGGAGGAGAAGGCCGGGTCGGGGAATGTGCTGATCGGGTACGGGACGCCGGAGAGTGCGGGGTCGGGGCGTCGGCGGAAGGCTCGGGTGAATGGGCAGCCTGCGGCTGCGAACGGTTCCGCGCTGGCAGTTGCCGAGCGGCCCGCGGTTGTTGCGCGTGCGGTGCCGTTGGTGATCTCGCCCCTGGTCCGCCGGATCGCGAAGGATGCGGGGCTTGATCTGAGGAGTTTGCAGGGGTCGGGTGCGGGTGGATTGATCGTGCGCCGGGATGTGGAAGCTGCTGTGGCGGCGCGTACTCCTGCTGTGGTTGGGGATTCGCGGACCGGGCTGCCTGAGCTTCGGCGTACGACGATGAACGGGTTCCGGAAGACCGTCGCGGCGACGTTGAGTCGGAGCCGGTCGGAGATCCCCGAGGCGACGACCTGGGTGGACGTCGACGCGACCCCGTTGGTCGAGCTGCGGGCTTCGATGCGCACGGCAACTGATCCCGGGCCGGGTCTGCTCGCGCTGATGGCGCGCTTCGTGGTCGCCGGGCTGCGCAAGCACCCGGAGCTGAACGGTTTCGTCGACGGTGATGATCTCGTTCAGTACGACGGCGTCAACCTCGGGCTGGCCGCTCAGACCGACCGCGGCCTGGTCGTGCCCGCCGTACCGAACGCGCACACGCTCACCGCTCGCGAGCTGGACGGCGAGATCCGCCGCCTGACCGCCGCCGCCCGCGACGGCAAGCTCACCGCGCACGAGCTGTCATCGGGGAGCTTTACCCTCAACAACTACGGCAGCTTCGGCGTCGACGGCAGTGCGGCGATCATCAACCACCCGCAGGTCGCGATCCTCGGCGTCGGCCGCATCATCGACCGCCCCTGGGTCGTCGACGGCGAGCTGGCCGTCCGCAAACTCACCCAGCTCTCCCTCGTCTTCGACCACCGAGTCTGCGACGGAGGAACAGCAGCAGCCTTCCTCCGCTTCGTCGCAGACGCCTTCGAAAACCCCACCTCAGCTTTCGCTGATCTCTAGGAAAGACGACGAGGACGCAGGCCTACGAGGATGACTCGTAGGCCTGTGGTGAAGCGGGCGGTGGGGCCGGCGGGGTTGTCCGGCGTGAGGTAGGCGGTCAACGCTTCGGGCTCGATGTCCAGGTGCTGGCCGGCGGCGTTGGCCCAGGTGGGGTCGGGGAGGCCGCTGCGGTGGATGGTGGAGTGCCAGGCGGCGTCGGTGACGGCGGCGCCGATGATGTAGTGGAAGACGGCGGAGACTGCGGCGTCCAGGTGGATGTTCTTGAAGCCGGCGGTGGTGAGGATTTCGACCAGGCGGGCGGTGTAGGTCTGGTAGTTGGGGCCGAGGCCGGCGTGGGAGGCCAGGAGTTGGGTGGCCCAGGGGTGGCGGTCGAGGGCTTCGTACGCCGCCAGGCCCAGGACGGCGAGCTGGTCTCGCCAGTCGCCGGCGTCGTCGGTGGGGACCAGGGCCCCGGCGAGGATCTCGTCGACGGCTAGTTCCAGGAGGTCGTTCTTGGTGGCGACCCGCCAGTAGAGGGCCGACGTCGCGGCGGTGCCGAGTTCGACGGCGACGCGGCGCATCGAGAGACCGTCGAGGCCCTCCTTGTCGAGGATGCCGATCGCCGCACCGACGATGTCCTCGCGGGTCAGCGGGGCCCGGGTCGACGAAGGTTCCGCTCGCAGCCAGACCGAGCCCAGGGCCGTCTTCTCATCAGCTTCACGTGCCACCGGCGACACACTAATACGCCGTACCAGAACCTGGTACGGCGTATCAGTCGCGTGTCCCGAGCTAGTTGTTGATCTGCGCCGTCAGCGCCGAGGCGTACGTCGCGACCTCGGCGTACACGCCGGGGTTGCCCGCGTCGGCGCAGCCGATGCCCCACGACACGACCCCGAAGAGCCGGCCGTTCAGCACGAGCGGGCCGCCGGAGTCGCCCTGGCAGGAGTCCTTGCCGCCGGCCTTGTAGCCGGCGCAGATCTCGCCGTTGGCGACGTACCCCTCATCGGCGTACACCTGACCGCAGTACGAGTCACCGAGCACCGGCACGGTCACCTTCTGAAAGGTGTCGGCCGGGCCGGTGCCCTCGGTCTCGCCGTAGCCGTAGACGACCGACTGCGCGCCGACGGCGTCGGCCGAGCGGCTGGTCTCCAGCGGCAGGGTGGCCACACCGGTGAACGGCGTGGTCAGCGTCAGCACGGCGACGTCGTGGCCGGCCACCCGCCCGTACTGCGGGTCCTTCCAGATCTTGGAGATCTTCGAGGTCTTGCCGGCGGTAGTGCTCAGCCGGTCGCGGCCCTGGATCGCGGTGTAGGTGCTGATCGGCTGGGTCACGCAGTGCGCGGCGGTGACGATCTTGTTCGCCTTCACCAGCGTCGCGCCGCAGTACTGGCCGCTCGGCACGGGGGACCGGCTGTTGTTCAGCGCGATCGCCCACGGGGCCTGGGCGGTGCTCGCCGTCGTACCGCCGACGATGTTGGTTCCCGGTGTCACGCGGGCCTCGGCGGCGCCGACCGCACCGGCCGACGCGACCGCGACCATCACGGCGACCAGGGCCGCACGGGTGAACTTGAGCTTTCCTGACATGCTCACACTCCAGGTGTCGTCGGCCGCATTGGGCGGTTGCGGCCTCTGACCAAGAAGAGTCGTCCCCTCACGGTCCGTGAAGCAAGCAATCGCCCCGGCACATCAGTGCTGTGTCAGTCCTGGGCCGCAAAACTTAAGTTGCGCAAGGGAAAACCTCTGCCCGACGACCGTTCGCGGCGAGCGGCGGAGAGTTGTCCGGCATGAGCCAACCGATCAGCAGGTCCCGATTTCTGCAGCGCGCCGCCGCGCTCGGCGTGGTTGCCGCCACCGCCGGAACCGTTGCCGCGAGCCCCGCAACCGCAGCCCGTACGACGCCCGCCGGTACGCCGGACAAGCGCCATCTCGACTTCCGCGGCGTCGCCTACGACACCGGCACCGGATTCATCGGCGACGAGAGCCGTGTCCTCTGGCGTCCCGACATCGTCCGCGGCGAACTGAGTGCGATCCGCCACCGCCTGCACGCGAACTGGGTCAGCATCTACGGCACCCAGCCGAAGCGCTTGCGCGACACCGCCACCGAGGCGCTCCGGCAGGGCCTGCGCGTCTCGATCCAGCCGCGGTTCTTCGACGAGCCGCAGGCGGACTCGCTGCGCAAGCTCGCCGACGTCGCCCGGGACGCGGAGCGGCTGCGGCGCCGGTACGGGCCGGAGGTGATCCTGGTGATCGGCTGCGAGTTCATGCTGTTCACGCCGGGGATCGTGCCGGGCGCGGACTTCTTCGAGCGGGTCGAGCACCTGACCAACGGCAACCCCGACATGCCCGCGATCGTCCGCCGGTTCCGCGCTTACACCGCGAAGATGGCAAAGGTTGCCCGCAGCAACTTCCATGGACGGATCACGTACGGCGCGGCGACGGACCTGGAGCCGGTCGACTGGTCGCTGTTCGACATCGTCGGGCTGGACTACTACTCGTACCACGCGGATCCGGCGGCGCACACGGCCGAGCTGGCGCCGTTCCGGAAGTGGGGCAAGCCGATCCTGATCCTGGAGTTCGGCTGCTGCACGTTCACCGGCGCGGCCGAGGCCGGTGGGATGGGCTGGGACATCGTGGACTACACGGTCGATCCGCCGGCGATCAAGGACGGGTACGTGCGCAACGAGCAGGAGCAGGCGACGCACCTGGCGACCATGCTGGGCGTGTTCGCCAAGGAGGGGTTGCTGGGCGCCTCGCCGTACACGTTCATCTCACCGGACGCACCGCATCGGGCCGACGACCCCAAGCACGACGACGACATCGCGGGCTACGGGCTGGTCAAGGTGATCCGCGAGGACAGCTGGGACCCGGCGTCGCCGTACCGGTGGGAGCCGAAGAAGTCGTTCCACGCGGTGCGTGAGATCTACCGGCGAGGCTGAGGTGGAGCCGGGCTGGGCGGGGACGGCGGCCGGCATGGCTTTTCCGCGTCCGGTCGGTAGTCTGGTGACTAATACCCGCGTCCGCGACAGTTGCATGCGCGGACTATTGCTGGGTGAGGAGGAGCTGTGGGACTACCGGACGACGCCGCGGAGGCTCGGGCGCAGGGGTGGCGCACCCTAGCGGCTCTGCACGCGCGGATCGAGGACGAGCTGGAGCGCGCGCTGAACAAGCAGCACGGGCTCTCGGTGAGCGAGTACAGCGTGCTCGACGTACTGGCCCGGCAGGACGACTACCACCTGCGGATGAACCAGCTGTCGAACGCGGTGGTCCTGAGCCAGTCGGCGACGACGCGGCTGGTGAACCGGTTGGAGGACCGCCAACTGCTGTCGCGGTACCTGTGCCCGACGGATCGGCGCGGGATCTACACCGAGGTGACCGAGGCGGGGCGTGCGTTGCTGGCTGAGGCTCAGCCGACGCACGACGCCGTCCTGTCCGCTGCTCTGGAGAAGGCTGCTGAGCTGCCTGAGCAGGCGCCGCTGGTGAAGGCGCTGGCCGAGGTCGCACTGCCGGTCTGAACCTGTGGGTTGGCTGAAGATGGCTTTGGTTTGCTGGGGTTCTGGCCGGTCGGTGGCCAGGATCGGGGCATGGGTGAGATCAGCGAACGCGCCGCCGTCCGGCGGCTGAACGACCGGCTCGGGTTCGGGTCTGTTGGTTCGAACGAGGGGTTCGATGCGACCGTTGCGCGGCTGCTCGGGCCGCCGACGGTGGCCGTGGTACCGCCGCCCGGCCTGACACCACCGGAGTACGCGGGGAAGAAGGACGACAAGGCCGCGAAGAAGGCGGCGAACAAGCAGCGGGCGGCGCAGGAGTTGCGGCTGACCAGCTGGTGGCTGGACCGGATGGTCGCCGAGCCGACGGCGACCGAGCGGCTGACCTGGTTCTGGCACGGGCACTTCGCGACCAGCAACCAGAAGGTCCGCAACGCGCAGCTGATGTTCACGCAGAACCAGGCGTTCCGGACGCAGGCGCTCGGCAAGTTCGGGGACCTGGCCCGGGCGATGGTGGTCGACCCGGCGATGATCCGCTGGCTCGACGGCAACGCGAACCGCAAGGGCTCGCCGAACGAGAACCTCGGCCGCGAGTTCCTCGAGCTGTTCACGCTCGGGATCGGCCACTACAGCGAGGTCGACGTCTTCGAGGGCGCCCGTTGCCTGACCGGGTGGACGATCAAACGCGGCGCGACCCAGGCGCGCTTCGTCGCGGCCCGGCACGACGCGGACAGCAAGACCCTGTTCGGGAAGTCCGGCGCGTACGACGCGCGCGGGTTCGCCGACCTGGCCGTCGCGCAGGCGGCGTCGGCGCCGTTCGTGGTCGGGCGGTTGTGGTTCCGGCTGGTGTCGGCGACTCCGCCGTCCGCCGACGCGCTGCGGCGGTTGGTCGCGGCGTACGGGAGTGAGCGGGACGTACGTGCGCTGCTGCGGGCGATGGTGGCCGAGGCCGCCTTCACGGACAGCGCGTCGGCGTTGGTGAAGCAGCCGGTGGAGTGGGCGGTCGGGTTGCTGCGGGCGTTGCGGCTGCAGCCCGCGCGGCTGGACGAGAAGACGCGGATGAAGCTGATCGCCGGGTTGCGTGGCATGGGCCAGGTGCCGTTCCGGCCGCCGAGCGTGGGCGGGTGGCCTTCCGGCGGGAGCTGGCTGACCACGTCGGCCGGGGTGACGCGGCTGCAGGTGGCGCAATTGCTGACGAAGGCGGCCGAGCTGGACCCGGCGACCGACGTACAGGAGTTGCTGGGGGTGGACGGGTGGTCGGCCCGGACGAAGGCCGCGTTGGCTTCGGTGAAGGATCCCGCGCAGCTGACGGCCGTGGCCGCCTGCGCTCCCGAGTACGTCGTGAGTGGTTGAGGAGAAGACTGTGGACAACCTGACTCGACGCCGGTTCCTGACCATGAGTGGAGTGACGGCCGCGGGTGCGCTCGCGGTCGGCGCGACCCAGGTCAACTGGTCCGACCTGATGACCGCCGCGGTCCGCGATCCCTTGCCCAGCGGGGATTCCGTGCTCGTCGTCGTCACGCTGTACGGCGGGAACGACGGGCTGAACACCGTCGTACCGGCGGCTGATCCGGCATACCAGGACGCTCGGCCGGAGCTGGCGTACAAGCCCGAGGAGGTGCTCGATCTCGGGGAGGGGCTAGGGCTGAATCCGGGGCTCAAGGGGTTGAAGGGGCTGTGGGACGAGGACCGGCTGGCGGTGGTCCGGGGAGTCGGGTATCCGGAGCCGGACCGGAGTCATTTCCGGTCGATGGCGATCTGGCAGACGGCTTCGCCGGCGACGTCGGTGCCGACCGGGTGGCTCGGGCGGTGGCTCGATGCGACCGGCGCGGATCCGTTGCGGGCGGTGTCGGTCGAGCCGACGTTGCCGCCGATGCTGGCCGGGGCGACGACCGCGGCGGCGTCGTTGCCGGTTCGGGGGTTGAAGCTTCCGCAGGGTGCGTTGGGAGAGGCCTTCGCGGCGCTGGGGAAGCCGAGCCCCGGTGAGGAGCGCTGGCAGGCGCAGGCTGCCAAGTCGCTGGGTGATCTGCAGAACGCCGTACGGGTGCTGGGTGGTCACGAGGCCGGCGAACGGGAGGACGACGAGGACGAGGAGAAGACGAAGGGTGCTTCGGCTGGTGGGTCTTCGCAGCTGGGGACCCAGTTGGATCTCGTCGCCGGGCTGATCGAGGCCGGCGTACCGACTCGGGCCTACTCGGTGTCTTTGGGCGGGTTCGACACGCACGCGGACGAACGGGGCACCCAGCAACGACTGCTGACCGAGCTGGACTCGTCGTTGACGCCGTTCGTGCAGCGGCTGCGGAAGACCGATCGGGGCAAGAACGTGGTGGTGCTGGTGTACTCGGAGTTCGGGCGGCGGGTGCATGCGAACGGCAGCGACGGCACCGACCACGGGACCGCCGGTCCGCTCTTCGTGCTCGGGGAGAAGGTCAACGGCGGGTTCCACGGGGCTCAGCCGAGTCTCACCGACCTGTCGAACGGTGATCTGAAGTCGACGGTCGACTTCCGCGACGTCTACGCGTCCGTGCTCGGTGGGGTGCTGTCCACCGACCCGGGCAAAGTGCTGGCCGGCCACACCGGAGTCGTCGACGGGCTGCTGCGGGTGTGAGGTCCCGGTCCCGGGACGGACGGTGGCAGGATGACGGGATGGCGCGGGTGCTGCTGGTCGAGGACGCGGAGGTGCTCCGTACGTCGGTCGGGATCGCGCTGGAGGAGGCCGGGTTCGTGGTCGAGACGCGGGCCGACGGGGAGACGTTCGAGCGGGATCTCGCGGAGTACGACCCGGATCTGGTGCTGCTGGACGTGATGCTTCCGGGGCGCGACGGGTTCGCGTTGCTGTCGGTTGCTCGGGAGGTTTCCAACGCCGGCATCGTGTTGCTAACGGCGCGGGACGGCGTACAGGATCGGCTGCACGGGCTGCGGACGGGGGCTGATGACTATGTGGTGAAGCCGTTCGTGCTGGCGGAGTTGATTGCGCGGGTCGAAGCGGTGCTGCGGCGGATGGGGCGGTTGCGGACGGTCGTCCAGGTGGCCGATCTGACCGTTGACGTGGATGCGGGCACTGCTTCGCGCGGTGGTCGGCCGCTGGTTCTCACGGCGACCGAGTTGAAGCTGCTGAGCTTTCTGGCCGGTCGGCAAGGGCGGGTGGTCGGCAAAACCCAGCTGCTGACCGCTGTGTGGGGGTACGACGACTACGCGCCCAACTTGGTGGAGGTCCACATCAGCGCGCTGCGGCGCAAGCTCGAAGCTCATGGTCCGCGGCTGCTGCACACGATTCGAGGGACTGGCTACATCTTGCGGGCGGACCAGTCGTGAGTATGCCGTTGCGGACTGCTTCGTTGCGGCGGCGGGTGACCTGGTTGGCCTTGCTGGTGCTGGTGGTGGTTCTGCCAGTGACCGGACTCGTGGTGAAGAGCGTCTTCGACGCGCAGGCCGAGCGGAACCTGGACGCGCTGCTGAGTGGGCGGACTCAGTTGGCGCAGCAGTTGGCTCGGCAGAATGTCGCTCCCGCGGCGCTCGTACGGCGGATCGATGCTGACGGCGTACGGGTGACGTTGGTGCTGCGGTCCGGCCAGGTGCTCGGGGCTCCGCCGGTGGAGGCTTCGAGCGCCGTTCGGCAGGTGCGGGCGACGCTGCAGGCGGGGCAGCGGACGCGAGGGGCGGAGCTGACGTTGTCGGCCGACACCTCGTTGCTGGCGGAGGCGAGCGGGACGTTGCGACGTACGTTGCTGATCTCGGGGGCTGCGGCGCTGGTGATCACCGCGGTGGCGCTGGTGGTCGGGATGCGGTTCGCGCTGGCGCCGTTGGACGCGATGACGGGGTTGGCGCGGTCGATCGCGGCCGGGCGGCGGGGTGGGCGGTTGCAGCCGACGCGGGACGACACGGAGCTCGGACGGACGGCGGCCGCGTTCGACGAGATGCTCGATGCGCTGGAGGGCGCGGAGCAGCAGGCGCGGGGATCGGAGGCGCGGATGCGGGAGTTCGTGGCCGACGCCGCGCATGAGCTGCGGACGCCGGTCGCGGGGATCCGGACCGCGGCGGAGACGCTGCTGCGGCTCGGGCCGGATGCGTCGCGGCGGGAGGAGTTGGAGTTGTTGCTGGTTCGCGAGTCCCAGCGGGCGGGTGCGTTGGTGGACGATCTGCTGGACCTTGCGCGGATCGACGCGGGGCTGGAGCTGCGGCTGCGGCCGGTGCGGTTGAAGGAGATCGCGGTGGCGCAGGTGGAGCGGCTTCGGCTTGCTGCTCCGGAGCTGACGGTGGAGGTCGTTGGTGAGGACCTTGAACTGCAAGCCGATCCGGAGCGAGTTGCGCAGGTGCTGACCAATCTGACGAACAACGCACGGACGGCGGCCGGTGATCGGGGGAAGATCGAGATCCTCGTCCGCCGAGTGCCGGGGGAGGGCGGAGGGCCAGAGGGCGCCGCAGGCCCGGCGTACGCGGAGATTGTTGTGCAGGACAACGGACCTGGGGTCTTGCCGGTGGACCGGGAGCGGATCTTTCGGCGATTGGTGCACAGTCCGGCGACTCGGGGGTCGGGGCTGGGGTTGCCGATCGCGCGGGGGTTCGCTCGGGCCCACGGCGGGGATCTGACGTGTGGTGACCGGGCGGACGGGCAGCGAGGAGCTGCGTTCCGGTTGGTGCTGCCGTTCGGCTAGTCCTGGCGGTTGTTGGCGACGATCGCGGCGACCGGTGGGAGGACCGCGGCGACTGCGCTCATGGCGATGGCGGCGGGGATCGAGAACAGGCGGACCACGAACCAGGCCAGGATGATGAGGCCGACGCAGGTGCCCATGATCAGGACGTACGCGCGTTGGTTGCCGGGGCGGCCGGTGAGTTTCGGCACGGTGTCAGCGTACGCCGGGAGTTTGCGCCGTACCGGGGATCTGGGACCAGGTGGTGGTGAGGACCTCGATGAAGGCTGTCGTGAGGGGGTCTGGGGTGCCTCGGGTGTACGCCGTGAGGGGGCGGCTGATCGGCGGGTCGGGGCGGAGGACGTGGCCGTCGAAGCCGGTCGGGAGGATGTTGGCGGGGACGAGCGCTGGGCCCAGGCCGGCGGCGGCCAGAGCGGGGGCGGCGGCGGTTTGTTCGGTGCGGACGGCGATGCGGGGCTCGAAGCCGGCTTGAGCGCAGGCCTGGTCGAGTAGGTCGGCGAGGCCGTGGCCGGGCGTGTAGTGGACCCACGCGCGGGCGGCCAGGTCTTTCAGCTTGATCTTGGACCGACGGGCCAGTGGATCGTCGACTGCCACGACTACGACGAACTCTTCGATGCCCAGGACGTGGGGTGGTGTCGGCCAGCTCGAGGGAGCCGGGCCGATGGCTACGTCTGCCTGGCCGGTGGTCATGGCCTCGGTCAGCTCCGTGGTGTGGCGGTGTTCGAACAGGCGGATGCCGACCTCGGCGTACTGGCGGCGCCAGGCCTTCAGCACCGGGGGCAGGATGCCGAGGCTGATCGAGTAGAGCGTCGCGATCTGCAGCTCACCTGCTTCGAGGCCGGCGGCTTGGCGGGCGGCGCAGCGGGCGCGTTCGGCGTCGGCGAGGGCGGCCCGGGCGTGCGGGAGCATCGCGCGGCCGGTGGGTGTGAGGCGCAGGTTCTTGGGGAGGCGCTCGAGCAGCGGGCCGCCGGCGGAGCGCTCCAGGGCGCGGATCTGGTGGGACAGCGCGGGCTGGGTGACGTGCAGCAGCTCGGCGGCCCGCGTGAAGGAGCCCTCGTCGACGACTGTCACGAGGTACTCCAGCTGCCGGAGCGTCGCCATGCACGGAGTTTATGCACATTGTGAAAAGGATGCCTTGGACTTATCCACAGGTTCACCCACATGCTGGGGATATGACGGAGCAGAAGGTCGCGCTCGTGGTGGGCGCGCGCGGTGTGATCGGCAGCAACCTGGTGGAGCACCTGCACGGACTCCCTGACTGGGAAGTCGTCGGACTGTCCCGGCGGGGCGGCGACGACGTGGACGGCGTACGGCACGTCGCGGTGGATCTGCTCGACGCCGACGACAGCCGGGCGAAGCTCGCGGGGCTCAGCGACGTGACGCATGTGTTCTATGCGGCGTACCAGGAACGCCCGACGTGGGCCGAGCTGGTCGCGCCCAACCTCGCAATGCTGACCAACGTGGTCGACGCGATCGAGCCGGTCGCCCGCGGGCTGGAGCACGTGAGCCTGATGCAGGGCTACAAGGTGTACGGCGCGCATCTCGGTCCGTTCAAGACGCCGGCCCGCGAGGACGACCCGCCACACCTGCCGCCCGAGTTCAACGTGGACCAGCAGGACTTCCTGGTCGAGCGGCAGCGTGGCAAGGCGTGGACCTGGTCCGCGCTGCGGCCGTCGGCCGTCGGCGGTACCGCGCTCGGCAACCCGATGAACCTGGCGGTCGCGATCGCCGTCTACGCGTCGATCTCGAAGGAGCTCGGGGTGCCGCTGCGGTTCCCGGGCAAGCCGGGCGCGTACGACGCGCTGCTGGAGCTGACCGATGCCGGGTTGCTGGCCAAGGCAACGGTCTGGGCGGCGACCGAGCCGCACGCGGCGAACCAGGCGTTCAACATCACCAACGGGGACCTGTTCCGGTGGAGCGAGCTGTGGCCGAAGCTGGCCGCGTGGTTCGAGCTGCCGGTGGCGCCGCCGCTGCCGATGCCGTTGCAGGACGCGATGGCGGACAAGGAAGCGCTCTGGGACCGGATGCAGGCTTCGCACGGGCTCGCCGGCACGTCGTACGCCGAAGTGTCGTCGTGGGGGTTCGCGGACTTCGTGTTCGGGTGGGACTACGACTTCTTCGCGGATGGGTCGAAGGCGCGGCGGGCCGGGTTCCACGAGTACGTCGAGACCGAGCAGATGTTCTACCGGCTGTTCGAGGAGCTGCGGAAGGCCCGCGTCATCCCGTAGGCCGGTATGGCATGCTCCGGGCCATGGCTGGTCAGGGAGCGGGGCGCGTGCTCGGGGTGAACCTGCGCGCGCGGCGCGACGAGCAGGGGATCTCGCTGTCGGAGCTGGCCCGGCGGTCGGGGATCGCGAAGGGCACGCTGTCGCAGCTGGAGTCCGGGGCGGGCAATCCGACGATCGAGACGGTGTTCAGTCTGTCGAACGCTCTGGGAGTGCCGGTGTCGGCGCTGCTGAACGAGCCGCCGGCGTCGGACCTGGTGCTCGTGCGGTCGGCGGACGTCGAGGCGCTGAGTGGTGCCGCGGTGGATCTGCGGATGCTGCGGCGGCTGGAGAGCCCGGGGAGTCTGTTCGAGGTGTACGACCAGCGGATCCGGCCTGGTGAGGTGCAGCACTCGAGCGGGCATCCGGGGACCGAGCATCACGTGATCTTGACTGGTCGCGTGCGGATCACTGCCCGGGACCGGAGTCAGGAGCTCGGGCCGGGGGACTACCTGGCGTTCCGGGCGAACGGGCCGCACGAGTACGAGGCGCTGGACGGCGAGGTGCGGTCGGTGCTGCTGCTGGAGTATCCGCCGGACACGATGCCCGTGGTGCTCGAGACATTGCACGCGGACTGATCTCCTCCACCTGCTTCTGAAAGGGAAGACAGGTGTCGAGGAGAGTCCCATCAGGGGAGGAAGGGGAGGCGCGGGGAAGACTTGGGGCAGGTTGAGCCCGTTGACCTCCGGTGGTTGGCGTCGTACGCTCGAATCGTTCATTAAAGTGAACGGCGACGATGAGGTCAGGGTATGCCGGACGTGGTGGTGGTCGGGGCAGGGGTGATCGGTGCCGCCTGTGCTGAGGCGCTGTCGGCGGCCGGGGTCGACGTGACGGTGATCGATCGGGGGACGCCGGCCGGCGGGACGACCGCTTCCGGTGAGGGCAACGTGCTGGTCTCGGACAAGGAGCCGGGGCCGGAGTTGACGTTGGCCATCGCGTCGCGGCGGGAGTTCGGGGTGGTGCTCGCGCGGTTGCCGGAGCAGGTCGCCGATGTCGAGTGGGAAGCCAAGGGCGGGCTGGTCGTCGCGAAGGGTGAGCCGGAGCCGTTGGAGAAGTTCGCCAAGACGCAGCGTGAGGCGGGGGTCGACGCGCGGGTGATCAGCCCGGCCGACGCGTTCGAGCTGGAGCCGTTGCTGACCCGGGCGGTGACGACGGCGGTCTACTACCCCGACGACGCGCAGGTGCAACCGGTGCTGTTGGCAACGGCTTTGCTGGCCGCCGTACGGGCTCGTGGTGGTGAGGTCCGGGCCGGCGTGACGGCGATCGCCGTACGGCAGAAGGACGGTCGGGTGACGGGGGTCGAGACCGAGGCCGGCGTGATCGAGTGTGACGCCGTCGTGAACGCGTGCGGGCCGTGGGCCGGATCGTTCGGTACGGCGGCCGGCGGGCCGATCGAGATTCTCCCGCGGCGCGGGATGATCCTGGTGACGGCTCCGCTGCCGGAGTGCGTCCGGCACAAGGTGTACGACGCGGACTACGTCGGCGCGGTCGGGAGCGGTGACGCCGACCTGCAGACCTCGACGGTCGTCGAGTCGACGCGGGCCGGGACCGTGCTGATCGGGTCGAGCCGGGAGCGGATCGGGTTCGACGACGCGGTCAAGGTGCACGTGCTGCGGGAGCTGGCGCGGAAGGCGGTCGGGATCTTCCCGTTCCTGGCCGACGTCCCGGTGATGCGGACGTACGGCGGGTTCCGGCCGTACGCGCCGGACCACCTGCCGGTGATCGGGCCGGATCCGCGGGTCCCGGGGTTGTGGCACGCGACCGGGCACGAAGGCGCCGGGATCGGCCTGGCGCCGGCGACCGGGCGGTTGCTGACCGAGCTGTTCATCGGGGTGCCGCCGCACCTGGACCCGTCGCCGTTCCGCGTGGATCGGCCGGCTGTGGTGGGGGTGTCGTGAGTCCGTACTTGCGTTCCGCGGAAGGGGATCCGGCCGAGCCGCGGTTCGGGCCGCCGGTGGAGATCACGGTCGATGGCGAGCGGGTCGACGCGTTGCCGGGGCAGACGGTTGCGGCGGCGTTGATGGCGACCGGGCGGGAGTCGTGGCGGACGACGCGAGGGGCGGAGAAGCCTCGGGGTGTGTTCTGCGGGATCGGGGCGTGCTTCGACTGTCTCGTGGTGGTGAACGGGACGCCTGATGTGCGGGCGTGCCAGCGGACGGTGTCGGCCGGGGACGAGATCAGCACGCAGATCGGGGCGATGCTGCCGGGACCAGGCGCCGGCGAGGAGAGGACGATGCGCGGGAGCGCGCGGTCGGCGTGGGACAGCAGCCGGCAGGCCTTTCAAGTACCGGCCACCGGTCGGGGGCCGGTACTTGAAGGGGGCCAGGCGGCGAGCAGGCCAGTGGCCAACGACGCGCGGTCGGCGTGGGACAGCAGCCGGCAGGCCTTTCAAGTACCGGCCAGCCATCGGGGGCCGGTACTTGAAGGGGGCCAGGCGGCGACCAGGCCAGTGGCTAACGACGCGCGGTCGGCGTGGGGCAGCAGCCGGCACGCCTTTCAAGTACCGGCCACCGGCCGGGGGCCGGTACTTGAGGGGGTTCTGGCGGTTGGTTCGTCGTACGACGTTGTGGTGATTGGGGCTGGGCCTGCGGGGCTGAATGCTGCGTTGGCTGCTGCTGAAGCGGGCGTTGCGGTGGGGTTGATCGACGCTGGGCGGAGTGTTGGTGGGCAGTTCCATCGGCAGTTGCCGGAGGAGTTCTCGGCGGAGCGGCCGGGGCGGTTGCAGCACGGGTGGGGGAAGTTCGTTCAGTTGCGGGATCGGGTGGGTCGGCATCATCGGGTGACGCACCTGGCGGAGACCTCGGTGGTTGCGATCGAGGGGAAGCGGTTGTGGGTGCAGCGCGGGGCCGCTGATGCTGTGGGGCGGCGGGTCGAGGCTGTGGACGCGGGGGCGATCGTGCTGGCGCCGGGGGCGTTCGATCGGGTGTTGCCGTTCAGAGGGTGGGATCTGCCGGGGGTTTACAGCGCGGGGGCGGCGCAGGCGTTGGCCAAGGGGCAGCGGATCGCTGTCGGGCAGCGGGTGGTGCTGGCGGGGACCGGGCCGTTCTTGCTGCCGGTGGCTGAGGCGTTGCTGGGGGTTGGGGCTGAGGTTGTCGGCCTGTACGAGGCCAATGCGTTGCGGACGGTGGCGCGCGGCTGGATGAGCGATCCATTGGTTGCCCGAGGCAAGCTGCTTGAAGCGGCGGGGTACGGCGGGGTGCTGGCGCGGCGGGGGATTCGGCTGCGGCACGGCCGGGCGGTGATTGCCGCGCACGGTGATGGGCGGGTTGAGGCGGTGACGGTGGCTCGGCTGGATGCTGACTGGCGGCCGATCGCTGGGTCGGAGGAGCAGGTCGAGGTCGACGCTGTCTGTGTTGGTTACGGGTTCACGGCGCAGCTGGAGTTGGCGGTTGCGGCGGGGTGTGGGCTGACTGGGGACGGGTCGGCGGTGGTGGTCGACGCGCGGCAGGAGACGAGCTCGTCGGGGGTGTACGCCGCGGGGGAGATCACTGGGATCGGTGGCGCGGACTTGGCTTCGGCTGAGGGCCGAGTTGCCGGAGCGGCGGCTGCGCGCCGGGTCGCCGGGCGCGAGGTGGCGGGGGCAGGGGATCGGGCTGCGGGTGAGGTTGCCAAGGGCAAGCGGTTTGCGGCGGCCCTGGCGGCGGCGTACCCGGTGCGGGACGGGTGGAAAGCGTGGAGTGACGACCAGACGGTGGTCTGCCGGTGCGAAGAGGTCTCGCGGGGGGATCTCGAGCGGACAAGGCAGACCAGAGGGCTGGAGACGGGGAAGAGTTTGAAGCTGGCCGGCCGGGTGGGGCTCGGGTTGTGCCAGGGGCGGGTGTGTTCGCGGAACGCGGCCTGTCTGACCGGCGACGGGCCGGCTGACCACAAACGAACGATCGCGGTGCCGGTCCGGCTCGGCGACCTGGCCAACGAGGAGGAACTGTGAGCGAGAAGCTTGATGGCGTGATCGTGGCGACCGCACTGCCGTACGCCGAGGACGCGAGCGCGCCGGCGGGACTGCGGCCCGATCTGGACAAGTACGCCGAGCACTGCCGCTGGGTGATCGAGAACGGCTGCCGCGGTGTCGGGCCGAACGGGTCGCTCGGCGAGTACTCGTCGCTGTCCGACGACGAGCGCCGCGCCGTCGCGCGGACCGCGATCGAGGCGGTCGGTGACGACGGGATCGTGGTCGTCGGCGTGCACGGCGTCGGCGCCCACCAGGCCCGCAGCTGGGCGGAGAAGGCGGCCGAGGACGGCGCGCACGGCGTATTGTGCCTGCCGCCGACGATGTACCGGGCCAACCGCGGCGAGGTCGTGCACCACTTCAGCGAGGTCGCCAAGGCGGGCCTGCCGGTGATGGTCTACAACAACCCGCTCGACACGAAGGTCGACCTGACGCCGGACCTGCTCGCCGAGATCGCGCAGCTGGAGAACATCGTGGCGGTGAAGGAGTTCTCCGGCGACGTCCGGCGGATCCTGGAGATCCGCGAGAAGGCGCCGGAGCTGACCGTCGTCGCCGGCGCGGACGACCTGACGCTGGAGGCGCTGCTGATGGGCGCGACCGGCTGGTTCGCCGGGTTCCCGAACGTGTTCCCGGCCGAGTCGGTGCGCCTGTTCAACCTCGCGCTCGAGGGGAAGCTGGCCGAGGCCCGTGCGCTGTACGAGCCGCTGGTGGCGTCGTTCCGGTGGGACTCGCGGGTCGAGTTCGTCCAGGCGATCAAGTGGGCGATGGACTACGTCGGCCGGTACGGCGGCCCCTGCCGCCCGCCGCGCGGCCCGCTGGTTCCCGAGCACGTCGCGCAGCTGGAGCAGGACATGAAGCGCGCCGTAGAGTCGTTGGTATGAGGTCTGTTCGTACACTCGCCGCGATCGACTCGCACACCGAGGGGATGCCGACCCGGGTGATCACCGGTGGGGTCGGCGTCATCCCGGGCACGACAATGGAGGAGCGGCGCCAGTACTTCCTGGCGCACGACGACGACCTGCGGCTGTTCCTGATGAACGAGCCGCGCGGTCACTCGGCGATGAGCGGCGCGATCCTGCAGCCGCCGACCCGGCCGGACGCGGACTGGGGCGTGCTCTACATCGAGGTGTCCGGCTGCCTGCCGATGTGCGGGCACGGGACGATCGGCGTCGCGACCGTGCTGGTCGAGTCGGGCATGGTCCCGGTCAGCGAGCCGCTGACGCAGGTCCGGCTGGACACCCCGGCCGGGCTGGTCGTGGTCGACGTCGCGGTGAAGGACGGCCGGGCCGAGCACGTCACGCTGCAGAACGTCCCGGCGTACTCGCACGCTCTGGACGCCTCGGTGGAGGTGAAGGGGCTCGGGACGGTCACGTACGACCTGGCGTACGGCGGGAACTTCTACGCGATCCTGCCGCTGGAGCAGCTCGGGATTCCGTTCGACCGGTCGGAGAAGGACCGGATCCTGCAGGCGGGCCTGGACATCATGGCCGCGATCAACGAGAACGACCGGCCGGTGCATCCGGAGGATGCGGGGATCTCGGGGTGCAAGCACGTCCAGTTCACGGCGCCGGGGCGGGACGGGAGCGACTCGCGGAACGCGATGGCGATCTACCCGGGCTGGTTCGACCGGTCGCCGTGTGGCACGGGGACGTGTGCGCGGATGGCGCAGCTGCATGCTCGCGGTGAGCTGGAGCTGGGACGGGAGTTCGTGAACGAGTCGTTCATCGGGACGAGCTTCACGGGGAAGTTGCTGGAGACAACGACTGTCGGTGGGCGGCCGGGAGTCGTGCCGACGGTGCGTGGGCGGGCGTGGATCACGGGGATGGGCAACTACTGGCTGGACCCGACGGATCCGTTCCCTACCGGGTTCGTTCTCTGAAACGCAACGACTGGCCCGGGCGGAGTTGGCCGCAGAGGTCCAGGTCCGGGGCGGCGACGTAGCCGATGACCGGGTAGCCGCCGGTGACCGGGTGGTCGGCGAGGAACAGGACCGGGAGGCCGGACGGCGGGATCTGGAGGGCGCCGAGCTCCATGCCCTCGCTGACGAGCTCGCCGTCCCGGGCCCGTTCGAGCGGCTGCCCTTCGAACCGTACGCCGACGCGGTTGCTGTTGCTGCTGACCGTGTACGACTGGCCGGTCAGCGACTGCCAGCCGGCGTCGGTGAACCAGTCGCGGCGGGGGCCGGGGAGGACCTGGACCACTACCTCGCCACCGGGTGGGTCCGCGACGGGGGCGAGGTCGACGCCGGGCATCGGGCCGTGATCCTTGCCTAGGGCAAGTACGTCGCCGACGGCGACCGGCGCCGGGCCGAGGCCGGAGAGCAGGTCGGTCGAGCGGGAACCGAGGACCGGATCGACGTCGAGGCCGCCGCGGAAGGCGACGTACGTGCGAAGGCCGGTGCGCGGGGGGCCGAGCTGGAGGACCTCGCCCTTGCGGAGCAGGGCCGGGGCATTGAGTGCGACGTTCGAGCACGGTGCCCCGGCGACGGCGTACACGAGGTCGGCCTCGGCGAGCACCGAGAGCCCGCCGAAGGTGACTTCCAGGGCGGCGGCGTCGGGGTGGTTGCCGACGAGACGGTTCGCCAGCTGGTACGACGTCCGGTCGCACGCGCCGGACCGGCCGATGCCGAGTGCTGCTTGGCCGGGACGGCCGGAGTCCTGGATGGTGGTCAGTGGGCCGGTCGCCAGGACCTCGAAGCGGGCGGTCATCCGCGCCGGCCGTTGGGGGCGGCGGAGGAGGTGGCGTCGACGAAGCGGATCCGGCGGCCGGGGCTCAAGAGAGCAGCAGGGTCTTGGTCGAGGTCGAAGACGTTGACGTCCGTGCGGCCGAGCAACTGCCAGCCGCCGGGCGACTCCCGCGGGTAGACCCCGCTGAACTCTCCGGCCAGTGCGACCGAGCCGGCGGGGACCTTGGTGCGCGGCGACGACCGGCGGGGAATGTCCCAGGACGACTCGCCGGTGAGGTAGCCGAAGCCGGGCGCGAAACCGCAGAAGGCGACCGTCCACTCCTCGGCCGTGTGGCGCTGGACGACCTCCTCGATCGAGCAGGAGAGCAGCTCGGCGACGTCGGCGAGGTCCTCGCCGTCGTACACGACGGGGATCTCGACGAGGTCGCCGCCGATGCGGCGGTCTACCAAAGGGGTTGTGCTGAGCAAGATGCGTTCCAGGGCCGCAAGGTCGGTGTGGTCGACGGTCACCATCACGGTCCGGCCCGCCGGCACGATGTCGACGACACCGGCCGGCGGGTCGGCGCGCAGCGCCGCGTAGTACCCGAGGACCTCGTCGAGGTCCCCGAGCTCCACGAGCAACGCCGAGCTGCCGCAGGGAAGGACACGCATCATGCAGGCGCCTCGCCGCAGCTCACGCCGCGAACGGGGTCAGTTCGACCCCGGCGTCGGTGAGGGCCTTGCGGACCCGCTGAGCGATCTGTACGGCGCCAGGCGTGTCCCCGTGCAGGCAGATCGACCCGGGCTCCAACCGCAGCTCGCCGCCCTTGACGTCCTTGATCGGCGCACCGGTCGCCATCGCCACGCACCGCCGGGCGATCTCGCGCCCGTCGTGCAGCACCGAACCAGACTCGCGCCGCGAGACCAGCGTCCCGTCCGGCGAGTACGCCCGGTCGGCGAAGGCTTCGTGGACGACGGTCAGCCCGGCCTCCTCGGCCAGCTTCAGCCAGACCGCGCCGGGCAGCCCGAGCACCGGCAGCGCGCGGTCGTAGTCCGCGACCGCCGCCACGACGGCCGCGGCCTGCTCCTCGTGGTGCCCGATCGTGTTGTACAGCGCGCCGTGCGGTTTCACGTACGCGACCTCGGACCCGGCGACCCGGGCGAAGGCGTCCAGCGCGGCGATCTGGTACAGCACCTCGTCCCGCAGCGCGGCCGGTTCGATGTCGATGAACCGCCGGCCGAAGCCGGGCTTGTCGGCGTACCCGACGTGCGCGCCGATCGCGACGTCGCGATCGGCGGCCCGGCGGCAGACCGCCCGCATGATGGAGGGGTCGCCGGCGTGGAAACCGCAGGCGACGTTGGCGCTGGTGACGACGTCGAGCAGGGCGTTGTCGTCGCCCATCGCCCAGTTGCCGAAGCCTTCGCCGAGGTCGGCGTTCAGGTCGACGGTGCTCATCGCGGGCCTCCTAGTTGAACAGGTCGATGACCGGGCGGACGGAGCGCACGGCCAGGTAGATGGTGAGCAACCAGGCGGCGGCGCCGATCCCGAGGAGCCAGGCCGGGTAGTGGTAGCCGTTCAGCAGGTCCTTGCGTCGCCATGCCACCCAGAGAAGCACACCGATCCCGACGGGCAGCAGCAGACCGTTGAACGCGCCCGCGAAGACCAGCAGCGTGGTCGGCGCGGTCCCGACGGCCAGGTAGATGATCGTGGTGACCGCGATGAACCCGACCACGAGAGCGGTCCGCGTCCGGTCGCTGGTCTTGGTTCGGGAAGTGATGAACGAGACCGTCGTGTACGACGCACCGATCACGCTCGTGATCGCCGCGGCCCACAGCACGATCCCGAAGACCCGCAGCCCGACCTCGCCGGCCGCCTGCTGGAACGCCGACGCGGCCGGGCTGGCCGGGTCGAGCTTCGCGCCGCCGGCCACCACGCCGAGGATCGCCAGGAACAGCACGATCCGCATCACGCCGGTGATCAGGATGCCGGTCACCGAACCGCGGGTGATGTCGCGGATGTGCTCGGGGCCGCTGATGCCGGAGTCGAGCAGGCGGTGCGCACCGGCGTACACGATGTAGCCGCCGATGGTGCCGCCGATCAGGGTGGTGATGGCCAGGAACTCGACCTGCTCGGGCAGTACGACGTTCTTCAGGGCTTCGCCGACCGGTGGGCCGGAGGTGATCGCGATGTACGTCGTGAGCACGATCATCAGCGCACCGAGCACGAACACGATCCGGTCCATCGCCAGCCCGGCGCGTTTCGACAAGAAGATGCCGATGGCAACGAGCGCCGAGAGCGCGCCGCCGAGCTTCGGGTCCAGTCCGAACATCGCGTCGGTGCCCAGCCCGGAGCCGGAGACGTTGCCGATGTTGAAGACCAGGCCGCCGACGAACAGCAGCGCGGCCATCGCCCAGCCGAGCCCGGGGGCGACCAGGTTGCCGAGCTCCTGCGCGCGCCGGCCGGAGACGCCGATCACCCGCCAGACGTTCAGCTGCAGGGCGATGTCGACCAGGATCGACGCGGCGATGGCGAAGGCGAACGCGGCGCCGAGCTGGACCGTGAACGTCGTGGTCTGGGTGATGAAGCCCGGCCCGATGGCCGAGGTGGCCATCAGGAACATCGCGCCGATCAGCGTCGATCGGGTACTGGCCTTCATCGAGCCGGTGGACTCGGAGGTGGGGCGGCCGACACGGCGGACCGGGCGTCGTGAGCCCGGTTTGGTCGGCGGCTTGAGCGGCGGGTTGGCCATGGTTGTCTCCTGGTCTCAGCAAACGGGGTGTTGAGAGAAGGGACCGGTCCGGAGCTAGGGCCGGACGGTCTTGCCGGCGGCCTCGACGAGGGCGACGGTCTGATCCACGACAGCCTTGCGGTCAGCCTCGAACTCGGGGCTGGTCAGTGCACTCACATCGGTGGGGTACTCCAGGGCCGAGATGTGCAGGTGCCCACCCGGCATGGTCGGGTGACCGGTCCCCAGCCGCAGCCGGTTGGTCCGGTACATCGACTCGTTCGACAGATAGTTGCTGCCCGGGGCGCTGGCCGCGTGCGAACCCGGCGACGGGTCGGGCGCGGCGCGCAGGGCCTCGGGATCGGGGAAGGTGCCGGCCGGCCACTCGGTGATGCCGGGGTTGAGCGTGACCGGCCACGGGCCGGTGCCGGCGGCGATCATCGCGGCGTACGGGAGCGTGGTCTCGATGAACTGCGGCGACGGCTGCGGCTGCGGCCAGAGCGCGGCGGCCGAGATCGGGCCCCAGTTGAGCGCGCGGTTGTTGTCCGGCGTACCGCCGCGGAAGCCGCCGGCCCACTTCTCGACGTGCATGGCGCCGCGGCGGGTCTGGCTGATCGTCATCAGCGCGTCGATCGCGCCGCGGTGGCGCGGGTCGTCGGGACCGACCAGCCACGGGCCGAAGGCGTCCTCGACGATGCCCTGGTCGAAGTCGGTCCAGTTCACCGGGAGGATCACGGCCTGGGCCGTGAGCTCGCCGACCTGCCGCCCGTGCAGCTGCAGCGCTGCGGCGCCGGACGGGTTGGAGTGCCGGAGGCTGTCGTCGAGGCTGTAGGTGTCGAAGCCGCTGACCAGGAGCTTGGCGCCGTCGTCCGGGAACGACACCTGATCGATCCCGCGGGAGGCGTAGTCGAACTGCCGGAGGATCGCCCGGTGCTGCAGGTTGGTCAGCGGGAACGACGGCTCCCACTCGCGGACGGCGCGGCTCATCGAGGTCCGGGCCCAGTAGAGCGGGCGGTCGTCGTACGGGTCGATGGTGCCGGAGGTGAGGCGGCCCTGGGCTCGGTCGACGGCGGTCGTCCACAGGGCGGCGCCGGCTTCTTGGATGACGGTCGCGGCCTCGGCGACGCCGGCGTGGCCGGTGAGCTTGGCGGTGAAGTCGTCGACCAGGCCCTCGAAGCCGGCCGCCTCAAGGAAGTCGCGGGCGACCGGGGTCGTGCGGCCGGGCAGG
Organism: Kribbella italica; assembly: GCF_014205135.1. Lineage (NCBI taxonomy): Bacteria > Bacillati > Actinomycetota > Actinomycetes > Propionibacteriales > Kribbellaceae > Kribbella > Kribbella italica. Next base: position 5,759,627 of record NZ_JACHMY010000001.1, on the reverse strand, counting down.
CTCAGCGTCATGCGCTGCTCCTCGACGGTCAGCATCATGGCGACTCCCTGCGATCGACTGCGCTACGACTGGTGACCTCAAAGGTAGAGATTGTTCAACAATCCTGCAAGACTCTCGTTCAACGCAGTTTCGCTTCCCGGCCCGGAGTGGGTGATGATGCGAGGGTGTCCAGTTCCAGCGAGATCCGTCCGACCGCTGAGCCCGGGACCGACACGTCCTGGCTGCGGTCCGTCGCGGACGACGCCGCGCTCTTCGACCGGAGCAGTTCGGCCGAGCGGGTCGCCGACGTCCTGCGCCGCCGGATCACCGAAGGGGTGCTCCGGCCCGGGACCCAGTTGTCCGAGGAACTGCTCAAGGAAGCCCTCCAGGTCAGCCGGAACACGCTGCGTGAGGCCTTCCGGCTGCTCACCCACGAAGGCCTGCTGGTGCACCGGATGCACCGCGGCGTCTTCGTCCCCGACCTCACCGAGGACGACCTGCTCGACCTCTACCGGCTCCGGCGCGTGCTCGAGTGCGACGTCGTACGGACGCTCGACGGCCTGGAGCCCGACCAGCTCGAGCCGCTGCGCGAGGACGTCGCCGCCAGCGAGGCCGCCGCCGGGGCCGGGGACTGGATCTCGGTCGGTACGGCGAACATGCGCTTCCACCGGCACCTCGTCGGCCTGGCCGGCAGCACCCGGATGGACGAGATCACCGGGCGCCTGCTCGCCGAGCTGCGCCTGCTCTTCCACGTCATCGCGACACCGCGGGCTCTGCACGAGCCGTACATCGCGCGCAACCGTTCCCTGCTCGAACTGCTCGAAGCCGGTGAGTACACCCGCGCCGCCGACGAGCTCAACGCCTACCTGCTCGACTCCCAGGCGGCCCTGCTCGCCGCCTTCCGCGCTCGGCCGTGACCTGGGGGTCCTCGCGAAGGAGCCCCGATGACCGCCACTCCCGCCGAAGCCCGCGCCCGCTACCGCGACGGACTCGTCGCGCCGACCACCGGCCACGCGCCCGGATTCACCCAGGCGAACCTGGTGATCCTGCCGCGCGACTGGGCGTACGACATGCTGCTGTTCGGCCAGCGCAACCCGCAGCCGGTCCCGCTGCTCGACGTCACGGACGCCGGATCGTTCCGTACGACGCTCGCTCCTGAGGCCGACCTGCGCACCGACCTTCCGCAGTACCGGGTCTGGCGCGACGGCGAACTGGTCGACGAGCCGAGTGAGATCACCGGGCTGTGGCGCGACGACCTGGTCAGCTTCCTGATCGGGTGCAGCTTCAGCTTCGAGACCGCATTGATGGATGCCGGCGTACCGGTGCGGAACCTCGAGCAGGGGCGGAACGTGTCGATGTACGAGACGTCGATCCGGTGCCGTCCGGCCGGGCGGCTCGAAGGGCCGCTGGTGGTGTCGATGCGGCCGATCCCGGCTTCGTTGGTGGCGACCGCGGTCCAGGTGACCGGGCGGATGCCGCAGGTGCACGGAGCGCCGGTGCACGTCGGCGAACCGGCGGCGCTGGGAGTGCGCGACCTCGCCGTACCGGACTTCGGGGAACCGGTGCAGAGCGCTCCCGGCGATGTTGCCGTTTTTTGGGCTTGCGGAGTGACGCCCCAAGCTGCGTTGATGGCTTCACGGCCCCCGTTCGCGATCACGCACGCCCCCGGGCACATGTTCGTGACGGATGTGCCGGACAGCGTCTACCGACAGCCGTAGGGGAGCAGGGGCATGGGCGAGGACAGAACCGAAGAGCAGCGCAAGTCGTACCGGCCGATCGACGCGAAGGGGTTCCGGGACGCGATTCCGCGGAACTGGGGGCCGGTCGACCGGTCGGTCGTGCTGCCGGAGGGCCTGGCCGAGGCGGCCGCCGAGCACCGGCGGAAGCTCAGTACGGCGCTGCCGGGGCGGCGGATCGCGCTCGGGGCCGGGCAGGCGCCGGTGCGGTCGAACGACACCGACTACCGGTTCCGCGCCGACAGCGACTTCGTCTGGCTGACCGGGTGCCAGGCCGAGGGCGCCGTCCTGGTGATCTCGGCGGACGGCGACGCGACGCTCTACCTGCGGGAGACCGCCGGGCCGGACGAGGCCGACTACTTCGCGAACGCGCGCGACGGCGAGCTGTGGATCGGGCCGGTGCCGGGGCTGAAGGACTGGTCGGAGGCGCTGCAGATCGCGTGCCGGCCGATCGAGGAGCTGCCGGCCGCCGTACGGGGTGCTGTGCCGTTCATGCTGTCCGTGCCCGGGGTCGAACCGATGCTGGACGCGCTGGTGCGGACCTCACGGACCGACGGCGACATCCTGCGGCAGTCGATCTCGGAGCTGCGCCGAATCAAGGACGACTGGGAGCTCGACCAGCTGCGCGAGGCGGTCGCGGCGAGCGTGCAGGGCTTCGCGGACGTCGCCCGGGAGTTGCCGGAGGCGATCCGTGGTGGGGGCGAGCGGTGGCTGGAGGGGACGTTCGACCGGCGTGCCCGTACGGCGGGCAACGGGGTCGGCTACGCGTCGATCGTTGCTGCCGGCAATCACGCGCCGGTGCTGCACTGGGTGCGCAACGACGGCGCGGTGCGCGAGGGCGACGTGATCCTGCTGGACGCCGGAGTCGAGACGCGGACGCTGTACACCGCCGACGTGACCCGGACGTTCCCGGCGACCGGTGAGTTCACGGCGCCGCAGCGTCAGGTGTACGACCTGGTGCACCAGGCGCAGCTGGCCGCGCTCGCGGCGGTGACGCCCGGTGCGCCGTACCGGGCCTTCCAGTACGAGGCGATGCGCGTGCTCGTCGAGGGCCTGCGGGACTGGGGCATCGTCGACGTCTCGCTCGACGAGGCACTCGGCCCGGACGGCCAGCAGCACCGCCGGTACGTCGTCTGCGGCCTCGGCCACTTCATCGGCCTGGACGTCCACGACTGCGACGCCGCCCGCCCCGAGACCTACTTCGCCGCCGACCTCGAGGTCGGCATGGCCCTGGCGGTCGAGCCCGGCCTCTACTTCCACCCCCACGACGAGACCGTCCCACCCGAGCTCCGCGGCATCGGCATCCGCATCGAGGACAACGTCGTCGTCCACTCCGACCGCCTCGAGATCCTCACCGACCCCCTCCCGATCACCGCCGAAGGCCTGGAACAGTGGGTCAAGGCCCAGCGACAGTGAGCAGTCAATCAATCACTTAAAAAAATGTGGTCACAGGTAGTAACGCTGGGGCGGGTGGCTCCGATGTAGTCAGCGGGGGAGGGTCGCTTTCGGCTCGGTGCGTGGTGGTGGGGGGCCGCGGCCACGCACCGGCCGGACGGCCCCGGCTTGGGCCCGGGGGGACCCAGGGGGAGTGAGGCACGGGGGTGCGGACGATGAATCTACGGGTGCGGGTTGTGCACTGCGGCTGTGCGGGCGGCCGGCACTGGTACGCCGACATCGACGACGCGGAGGATCCGCAGCCGGACGATCCGTTCTGGTACGTCGACGGGTGTGCGAGTCAGGCGCAGGCGCTCGAGACGGCCTGCCGGCAGTTGTCGAGCTTGGCCCGCAAGGTGTATCGCGGCGATCGCCTGGTGCGGGTGCTGGACTGACAGACCGAAGCCCCCACCTGATGAGGGTGGGAGCTTCGGTCTGTCCCGGAGTCAGCCCCGGGTCAGCGTGACGCCGTAGTAGTTCGCGGCGTCGACGACCGGCTGGTAGAACGAGTACGAGCCGGTGGCGTTGCCGCCCTGGTTGAAGCCGCAGTCGTGACCGTCCGACGGGCCGCCGGACGTCATGCCCTGCGCGACGGTGCCGGAGATGTACGCACCGCCGGAGTCGCCGCCCTCGGTGCAGACGGTCGACCGGGCCAGGCCGCTGGTGCGGGTCACGCTGCCGCCCGCGCCGCCGTAGTTGACGGTGAGGTTGTACTGCGTGATCGTGCCGCAGGTCCAGCCGGTGGTGTTGCCGGCCTTGCAGATCGTCGAGCCGACCGGAGCCTTCGACGAGCCGGTGACGCGCGTGGTCTGGCCGTTGCGGTTGTCGATGTAGCCGCGGCCGACGTTGTTGGCGTCGATGTCCATCAGACCCATGTCGACGCTCGGCTGCCCGGTCCGGAAGCGGCTCGCGACGCCGACTCCGAGCCGTACGCCGGACGCGTTCTGCACCCGCGGGTTGCCCTCGACGCAGTGGCCCGCGCTGAGCATCACGTTGTCGCTGCCGTTGCGCGTCCCGGAGAAACCGAGCGAGCAGTTCGTGCCCGGGACCAGGTCCATGATCTGGCCGCCGATCACGTCGGCGGTCATCGCCAGCGTCGTCGTGTTCGTCGACACGACCACGCCCGGGACCGCCCTCAACTGCTTGACCAAGGCAACGGTCTTCGCGGACTGCCGGCCGGGCTGCAGGATGATCCGCAGCGTGTCGGTCGGCAGGTCGGCGCCGATCTGCTGGACCTGCGTCGAGCCGGACCTGTCGATCAGGGCCTGGGCCCGCGTCTGCAGCGCGGTCAGCGCCTGCTCGCCGCGGGCGACGGTCCGCGGGGTCAGGCCGTTCGCCGTGGCGGCGTCAGCGGCGGCGGTGCTGTGCACGTTCACGACCAGCCGGCGGGCCGAGTCGAAGAACGCACCGTCCAGGCCGGGCTCGGCCTTGGCGGCGCGGGGGGCCTTGGCCAGCTGGGCCTGCACGGCTTCGAGTGCGTCGGTCTTGCTGTGCTCGGCGTCCAGCCGGAGCTTGGCGTCGGACGCCGAGACACCCCAGCTCGTGCCGAGGACGTCGTACACGCCGTCGATCGGCTCGGGGGCCGGCGCACTGCTCGCGGACTGGATCGGCGCCAGGGCGGCGGCGCCGAGTCCGAGTGCCAGAGCAGCTCCGACCAGGGTTTTGCGGAACTGTCGGGGGCGGGGCGGGGAAACAAAGGACATGGTCACATCCGGTTCCTCTGGGTGGCCTTGCCTCACAGGGCCACGGTGAGGGAATCGTTGAGGCTACGGACGATGACCACAAGGGAACGGACGGTAGTGGTTGCCTCGGCAAGGGCCGGTCAAGGGAAAGCCTTCGGGTGAACAGGCGATCACCCCCGGTCGACCACCGGTCGACCGAGGGTGATCCTTCGTAGACCGGTTTAGCCCGTAGGGTCGACCGCCGCGCACTGCTTGCCACGGTGTGGAACGTCGCGGTCGATCAGGTAGCCGTCGACCGTTGCCTCCATGCACGGACTCGTCGTGTAACTGCCGTGGCCCCAGCCCCGGTAGGTGACCAGTACGCCGTCCCGGCCGAACTGGCGGGCCACGCTCTTCGCGCCGTTGTAGCCCGTCGCGGGGTCGTGCAGGCTGTTGATCAGCAGCGCCGGCGTCCGCAGGTCGTACCGCTTCGGATCGCGCTGCGGATTGACCGCCTTCGGGAGACCCAGGCAGGTCGTCACGGCCAGCAGCTGGCCGGGGTATCGCAGATCCTCGTTGTCCCGCGCCAGCCGTCGCAGGTGACCGGCGTACTCGCGGTAGTCGCGGACCGGCAGGCTGAAGTCGCGGCAGAACGTCACGAACGAGAAGCTCGTCAGTCCGGTCGGGACCGGCGGCTGCTGCGTCGGCGGCGCACTCTTGTCCAGCTGGGCGAGCAGGCCGGCCAGCTTGACCCAGTCCGGACCGTAGAAGGTCCGGAACGTCACGAAGCTCAGCTGGAACGCATTGATCGGGTACGACGGCCGCTGCGGATCCGGGAGCTCGCCGCGGCCGGCCCGCGCGAGCAGCCGGTCCCACACTGCGTGGATGTCCTGGCCGTGCAGCGCGCAGGTCGTTGCCGTCGTACACCACTTCACGAACTCGTCGAAAGAGTCCTGACCGGCCCAGGCCTGCGCGTCGAGGAACTCGCCGGTCGTCGCGGCGCTGTGGTCGAACACGCTCTCCAGGACCAGCGCGCGCACCCGCCGCGGGTAGCGCTCGGCGTACTGCTGGCCGAGCAGCGTCCCGTACGAGCTGCCGTGGAAGGAGATCTGCTGCTCGCCCAGGGCGGCGCGGATCGCGTCGACGTCGCGCAGGGTCTGCAAGGTGTCGAGGTGGTCGTAGACCGGGCCGGTGTTCTCGCGGCAGTCCGCGGCGAGCTCACGGTTGTAGTCGACGGTCGCGTCGAAGTCCCTCTGGTTCTTCAGGATCGGCGACGGCTGCCGCGCGACGAGCGCCGCCGAGCACTTCACGGCGTTGCTGCGGGCAACACCTCGCGGGTCGAAGCTGACGATGTCGAAGCGGTCCTCGAGCCGCTGGCTGAACCGGCTCATCCCGGTTCGGATCCGGTCGACACCGGAGTCGCCGGGTCCGCCCGGGCCGAACACCAGGACGCCGACGCGTTGGCCCTGGGCCTTCCGTCGGGAGACGGCCAGCTCGAAGGTGCCTTCTGCCGGGTCGTTCCAGTCGATCGGCACCTTCAGCGTGGCGCACTCCGAGCCGGGGAGGAGGGCGATCTCCTCCGGGGTGTCACCGGGCTCGGGCTGGCAGGCAGCCCAGTCGATGGACGGCGCCGCAGTGGCCGGGACCGTCAGCGTTGCCAGTACGGCGGCCGCGGCCGCACACCAAACAATCGGTCTCTTCATTGGGACGATCTTTCGCCGCGCCGACCCTGACCGGCATCCGGTGCCGACCCGGAGGGAACCCGGGAGCGGTTGGGCCGACTTGTTAGGGTCACTGGTCTGATGACCGAGACTGTTGCAGCCGTGGACGCGCCGGCTGGTTCGAAGCATGCGACCTGGTTCCGGGTGGTGGCGATCGCCGAGGCGATCTCCTGGACCGGGCTGCTGATCGGGATGCTGTTCAAGTACGTGCTGTCGGACAACGAGATCGGCGTGAAGATCTTCGGGCCGATCCACGGCGGGATCTTCGTCGCCTACGTGCTGACCGTCGCGGTCGTCCGCAAGCCGCTGCGCTGGACCTGGCCGACCACGCTGCTCGCGCTGGCCGCCAGCATCCCGCCGCTGTTCACCTGGTTCTTCGAGCTGTGGGCGGCACGGACCAACCGCCTGGGCTGACTCACCGGCCGCAGCCGCGGCAGGGTCGGCGCGTGCGGAGGTAGTACCCGTACGTCGCCGTGAGCAGGCCCGCGCCCCAGAGCACGTACGCCGGGACCGCGACCCAGAAGAACGCCTCGGGCAGGCCCATCTCTCCGAAGACCGGCTCGTGCCGCAGCGCGGCGGCGACCATCTGGAGCAGTCCGACGCCGAAGTACGCCGTGATGCCGGCGCCGAGCCCGCCGCCGGGGAGCAGCAGCATCCAGCGCGGGAAGATCCGGCCGGCGCGCGTCACCAGCAGGAGCGGGAGCAGGAGGCCGGCGAGCAGGAAGCCCGCCTCGAACAGGATCACCGCCATGCCGGCGTCGTACGGCGTGCTGCCGAAGCCGACGACCGCCTGAGCGGCCAGGCGGATCAGGCAGCCCGCGGCGGCCACAGCTGCTCCTGCGATCGCCCACCTGGGTGTGGACGTGACCGACCGGAGCCCACTGCAGCGCAGGCAGGACGGGTCGAGCGCGCGCTGCCTGGTCAGTGCGGTCGCCGCGAGCAGGCCCGCGCCGGTGAGACCACCGAGACGGCTGAGAAGACCGATCGGGTCGAACGGGATGCCGAGGCCTGGCAGGACGGCGGCGACGACGTCAAGCAGCACGAAGGCGCACACGGCGACCCAGCCGGCAGCTGTTGCCCAGGTGAGCCTGATGGTCATCCGCGACACCGGCAGGACGACCAGGACCGCGCTCAGCACGCAGAAGGCGAGCGACAGCCAGTAGGAGATCAGCAGGTCGCTCCCGGGCAACTCCCAGGCCGGTGCATGTCCAGTGGCGAACCACAACCGGACCAGTCCGTACGCCGCCGCCCAGCTGACCGCGGCGAGCGGCATCCACCGCTGCGCTGTCGCCTCGCTCGGTGCGTGGTCGCGCGGACGCGTGCTCGTCGTCATGCGTTCAGCTTGTGGTGGCGGTGCTTCCGAGGGATCCCCCGCGCGGGGGAACGCTCTCCCTCGGAGGAGTGCACGGCCGGATTGACGGGGAGCGCGGGTCCGCCGTACCGTCGCGACCGTCAGCACCACCGCCGCATGAACCCGTGCGGGAGAGACCCGGGCCCGACCCGGGCGCCGTAGGAGCAACTCTCCCCAAGAATCTCTCAGGCACCCTCACCGCACGGGCGAGGCACCTCTGGAAGACAGCACGTCTGACAGAGCGGGGAGGCACACCGATCGGTCAACGACGACCGGAAGGAACCTCCAGATGGCGATCAGCGTTTTCGACCTGTTCAGTATCGGGATCGGCCCGTCGAGCTCCCACACCGTGGGACCGATGCGCGCCGCCCGGACCTTCGCCGTCGGCCTGGCTGCCGACGGCCTGCTCACCCGGACGACGGCCGTCGAGTCGCAGCTGTTCGGCTCGCTCGGCGCGACCGGCCACGGACACGGCAGCAACAAGGCCGTCATGCTCGGTCTCGAGGGCGAGGACCCGGAGACCGTCGACACCCGCTCGGTCGAAGGGCGCGTCGAGGCGATCCGCGCGGCCAGGACCCTGCGGCTGGCCGGCGAGCACGAGATCGCGTTCGACGAGAACTCGCAACTGGTGATGCACCGCCGCAAGGCGCTGCCCTACCACCCGAACGGGATGACCTTCGTCGCCCGCGACGCCGACGGCGCCGTACTGCGTGAGCGCACGTACTACTCGGTCGGCGGCGGGTTCGTCGTCGACGAGGACGCGGCCGCCGGCGACCGGATCGTCCCGGACCGGACGCCGCTGAAGTACCCGTTCCTGTCCGGCGCCGAGCTGCTCGACCGCTGCCGCGAGTCCGGGCTGCCGATCAGCGAGGTGATGCTCGCCAACGAGCTGGCCTGGCGGACCGAGCCCGAGATCCGCGAGGGCCTGCTGCACATCTGGCAGGTGATGCAGGACTGCGTCGACGAGGGCTGCGAGACCGAGGGCGTGCTGCCGGGCGGCCTGAAGGTGCCGCGCCGGGCGCACGGTCTGCACCAGAAGCTGAGCAGCGACAAGTGGTCGGTCGACCCGCTCAAGGTGATGGACTGGGTGAACCTGTTCGCGCTCGCGGTGAACGAGCAGAACGCTTCCGGCGGCCGGATCGTCACCGCGCCGACGAACGGTGCCGCGGGCATCATTCCCGCCGTACTGCACTACTACCGGCGGTTCGTGCCGGGCGCGACCGAGGACGGCACGGTCCGGTTCCTGCTAGCCGCCGGCGCGATCGGCGTGCTCTACAAGGAGAACGCGTCGATCTCCGGCGCCGAGGTCGGCTGCCAGGGCGAGGTCGGGTCGGCCTGCTCGATGGCCGCGGCCGGGCTCTGCGAGGTACTCGGCGGGACGCCGGAGCAGGTCGAGAACGCCGCCGAGATCGCGATGGAGCACAACCTGGGCCTGACCTGCGACCCGGTCGGCGGGCTGGTCCAGATCCCGTGCATCGAGCGGAACGCGATGGCCTCGGTGAAGGCGATCAACGCCGCGCGGATGGCGATGCACGGCGACGGGGTGCACGTGGTCACGCTGGACAAGGTGATCAAGACGATGCGCGAGACCGGCGCGGACATGAAGATCAAGTACAAGGAGACCTCACGCGGCGGCCTGGCCGTCAACGTGATCGAGTGCTGACGGGTCACCGCGGGGTTGCTCAGTGTCGCGACGGGGTGCGGTTTGCGGTGAATATCGTTCCAAGACCTGTTTGAAACGTGTGAACACCCGCTACTGTGCCGGAACTGTGAGTCTGTTCTCCGAGGAAGAACAGGCAGCACCGCGCCGGACCCCGCTGAGGAGCAAGAGGGTCCGCCGTACCGCCGCCTGCATCGCTCTGCCCATCGGTCTGTACGCCGCCCTGGCTGTCGTGGGCCTGTTGCCGCTGCCCGGCGCAGGCGACCCCGACACGGTCACGCCGGTCGCCGGCCTGCCGATCGCCGACCCGGCCGACCGGAACTACCCGTACGTCGAGTCGGACGGGCGGCCGGCCGCGACGCCGACTCCGTCGCTCCCGACCGCATCGCACGGGGTCGGTCGGGGTGACGTCCAGCCGGACGGTCACGCCGGGGACGAGGCAGGCCGCCCGACACCGGGCGCGCCGACGACCGGTACGGCGGAGGACGCGACGCGCAGGGTGCTGCCGACGATCACGGCCCGGCCCCCGGTGCTGCCGACTCCGAGGCCGACCGAGCCGCCTCCGCCGGGGACGCCGTCGCCGTCGACCCCGGGGTCACCTTCGCCTTCGCCGTCCCCCTCGCCGAGTCCGACCGGTACGCCGCCGGTCACGAACGACCCGGATCCGGGCCTGGTCGGCCAGTTGTTCGGCTGGCTCGACGCGCTGGTGCCGTAGGCGGCGCTGGCGCACGGCTTCGGGTGCGCCGAGGTGCCGACGCCTAGCTCCGGCTGCGCGAGGCGCTGGGGCACGGCTGCGCGAGGCGCCGACGCACAGCTCCGGCTGGGCGAGGTGCTGGGGCATGGCTTCGGCTGCGCCGAGGTGCTGGGGCACGGCTCCGGCTGCGCGAGGTGCCGACGCACAGCTCCGGGTGCGCCAGTTGCAGTCACCCGGCGTAGCAGTCGGGCGGTCGGCGTACGCGTTTCGGCGACCTACCAGGCGACCGGGCCGTGGATGCTCAGGTACTGACCGGTCGGTCCGTCCTTGGCGATCGTGGCGGCCTGGACGATGATCGCGGCGCCCTCCTCGACCGTCTGGGTGCCGCGGTGGCCGTTGAAGTCGGTGGCGGTGAAGCCTGGGTCGACGGTGTTGATCCGCAGGTCCGGCAGCAGGTAGGCGAACTGCGCGGTGAGCATGTTGAGTGCGGCCTTCGAGGCGGCGTACCCCGGGACGGGGATCCAGGACTGCACCGCCGACTCGCCGTCGAAGGGCACCCCCGCGATCGAGCCGAGCCCGCTGCTGACGTTCACCACGACCGGGTGGTCGCTCTTGGTCAGCAGCGGCAGGAACTCGTGCAGCACCTGCGCCGCGCCGAAGACGTTGGTCTCGAAGACCGTCCGGAGCGTCTCGGCGGTCACCTCGGACGCCGTCGACGGGTGGCCCGGGATGCCGGCCGCGTTCACGTGCCCGGGGATGCCGGCGTTGTTCACGAGTACGTCGAGCCGGCCCTCCGCGGCCTCGATCTGCTCGGCCGCGGCCCGGATCGAGGCGGCGTCGGTGACATCGAGCTGGACGGTCTTCGCGCCGAGGTCGGCGGCGGCCTTGCGCCCCTTCTCCTGGTCGCGCGCCCCGACGTACACGATGTGGCCGAGGGCAACGAGTTCGCGAGCGGTCTGGAAGCCGAGGCTCTTGTTGGCCCCGGTGATCAGTGTGATGGTCATGGCAACGACTCTGGCCGGTCGCGACGCGGACAGGCAGTACCCGGAACAGCCTGGGGAACGGCAGTACCAGGCTGTTGCCAGGCCGGGCCGCAATACTGGAGACGTGTCCGAACTCGGCAAGACCCTGCACGCCTGGCGCGACCGGGTGACCCCGGCCGAGGCCGGCCTGCCCGCGAACGGCGTACGGCGTGCGCCTGGGCTCCGGCGTGAGGAGCTCGCCCTGCTGGCCGGTCTGTCGGTCGACTACGTCGTACGGCTCGAGCAGGGCCGGTCTTCGTCGCCGTCGCCGCAGGTGCTGACCTCCCTGGCTCGCGCGTTACGGCTGGACGACGCCGAGCGGGACCACCTGTTCGTGCTGGCCGGTCAGGCGCCGCCCGCGCCGGGGCGCATCTCGACGTACATCCCGCCTGGTGTCCAGCGCCTGGTGGACCAGCTCGAGGGCGCACCGCTGAGCGTGGCCGACGCGTCCTGGACGATGATCAGCTGGAACTCCCTGTGGGCCGCGATGCTCGGCGACCCGTCGGGTCTGCGCGGCCGCGAGCGCAACATCGTCTGGCGGCGCTTCGCCGGCGATGACGACCTCCCGGACGGCTACGGCCGCGTCCGCCAGACCGACGAGCAGGCCGAGCGGTTCAAGATCGCGATGATCACCGACCTGCGCGCCGCCGTCACCCGCTACCCCAAGGACACCGAGCTGCACTCCCTGGTCGCCGATCTGCGCGCGATCAGCACCGAGTTCGCCACCGCCTGGGACGACCACCAGATCGCCTTCCACGGCTCCGACCACAAGACCATCGAACACCCCGATCTGGGCCCGATCGTCCTCGACTGCGACGTCCTGACCGTCCCCGGCAGCGACCTCCGCATCGTCGTCTACACCGCACCCCCGAACTCCGAAGCCGCCGAAAAACTCAAACTCCTCGCAGTGATCGGCCTGCAGTCCCTCGCTTAGAAGGCGTCCACGTCGCTGGTGGAGGCGTTGCCGAGGGCGGTGGGCTGGAGGTCGATCTTCCAGCCTTCGTTGCGGCCGAAGCCCTCGTCGAACTTGGAGAAGCTGCAGCCGGCGCTGAACTGGCGGCGTTTGGGGTTCCAGTCGGTGCCGCTCTTGAAGTAGACGTGGTACTTGCCGCCGATCCGGCTGATGGTGGCGGTCTTCTTGGCCTGGACGTAGACCAGCAGGTGCGGTTTGCTCGGCGGTTTGCCGTCGGTGACGATCGCGATCGCGACGTCCTCGGCCGTGCCGTTGGTGACCTGCAACCGGCCCGAGCCGCGGGTGCCCGAGCGGACCAGGACGTCGCCGTTCGACGGGCGCTGGTCGGCCGGTTCGGGGCCGACGTCGGGCAGCGTCGTACCGAACTTCAGGCCGAAGCGGCCCAGCGGTGCGATCGCGCCGGTCAGGTCGGTGGCGAGCTTTCGCTGCACGTTCTGCGAGGTGTAGACGACGCCGCCGCACTTGGCGTTCGTGTCGACGTTGTCGGACTGCGGACCGGTCAGCGACGAGGCCGCGGCGCGGAGCTTGGTCTGCAGCGTCTTGTGCGCGGTCGCGATGTTCGGCTGGACCTTGAGCAGCGCCAGCTCGGCGGCCGTCGAGTTCAGCGACTCGGCCAGGGTGTCCATCGCGTCGGCCAGGTTGTCCGCCGACCTCGCGCCGGTGAGCCCACGCAGGTCGGTCGCGATCTGCTGGTCGAGCTTCGCCAGGTTCGCCTGGTACTGCGCGCCGGTCAGCGGTCCGGCCGGTTTCGGCGGCGGAGCGGGCGCGGTCGTGGTCGTCGTCGCGCTGGCCGTCGGTGTGGTCACCGCCGACGGACTCGGATCGGCTTCCGGCGCCGAGCCGTCCCCACACGCTGCCGCCGTACCGAGCAGTGCAACCCCGAGCACCACAGAGACCAGCTTCTTCATCTGCCCCGCCCCCTAGAACCCCTTGGAGATCAAGCGTAGGGGGCATCCGGGTCGGCGGCGACCCGGAAGTCAGCTCCGGGGTGCCGGGCGGACGAACGGGAACGCCAGCGTGGCCCGGATGTTCTGCCCGGTCAGCATCATCACGATCCGGTCGACGCCGAGCCCGAGCCCGCCGGTCGGCGGCATCGCGTACTCGAGCGCGGCCAGGAAGTCCTCGTCCAGCGACATCGCCTCGGGGTCGCCGGCGGCGGCCTTCAGCGACTGCTCGGTCAGCCGGCGGCGCTGCTCGACCGGGTCCACGAGCTCCGAGTACGCCGTACCGATCTCGGCGCCGAAGGCGACCAGGTCCCAGCGCTCGGCCAGCCGCGGGTCGGTGCGGTGCACGCGGGTCAGCGGCGACGTCTCGAGCGGGAAGTCGGTGTAGAAGGTCGGCAGGGTGGTCCGCGGTTCGACCAGTTCGTCGTACAGCTCCAGGACCAGCTCGCCGGCCGACAGCTCGAAGCCCGCCCGTACGCCGTGCTTGGCGCAGACCGCGCGCAGGTGGGCGACCGGCGTACCGGAATCGAGGTTGACGCCCGTCGCCCGGCTGACGGCTTCGTGCACGGTGATCACGGGCCAGTCGCCCGAGATGTCGAGCTCCTCGCCGTCGCGCTGCACGACCGGCTTGCCGAACACTGCGGTCGCCGTCTCCAGCAGCAGCTCGCGGGTCAGCTCGCGCATCACGTGGTAGTCCGCGTACGGCTGGTAGGCCTCGACCGACGTGAACTCCGGGTTGTGCGTCGCGTCGGCGCCCTCGTTGCGGAAGTTGCGGTTCAGCTCGAAGATCTTGCCCAGCCCACCGACCCCGAGCCGTTTGAGGAACAGCTCCGGCGCGATCCGCAGGAACAGCTCGGTGTCGTAGGCGTTGATGTGCGTGACGAACGGGCGCGCGTTCGCGCCGCCGTGCACGGCCTGCAGCATCGGCGTCTCCACCTCGGTGAAGCCGCGGGTCTCGAACCCCTGCCGCAGAGCCCGTACGGCGGTACTGCGGTGCCGCAGCATCCGCAGCGACTCCGGGTTCATCACCAGATCGAGGTGCCGCTGTCGGACCCGCGCCTCGGGATCGGTGAACCCCTTGCGCTTGTCGGGCAACGGGTGCAGGCACTTGGCCGCCATCGTCCAGCCGGTCGCGGCGACGGACAGCTCGCCGCGGCGGCTCGTCACGACCTCGCCGGTGACGCTGACGTGGTCGCCGATGTCGACCCACCGGATCCAGCTCGTCAGGTCGTCGGTGATCATCACCTGCAGCTGCGTCAGACCGTCCTGCAGCTGGGCGAAGGCCAGGCCGCCGTGGTTGCGCAGCCGCACGACGCGGCCGGTGACGGAGACCTCGTGTCCGGTGTGGTGATCGGCGGGCAGGTTCTGGTGCAGGGCGCGGATCCGTTCCAGGGTTTCCGTCCGGGGCACGGTGACCGGGTACGGGTCGATGCCTGCAGCAACCATTTCGGCGAGCTTGGTCCGGCGTGCGCGCTCCTGCTCGGTGAGCTTGCGGTCCGGCAGCGCGGGCCGGAGCAGCTCGTTCTCCAGCTCCCGGACGGTGTCCGCGAACTCGCCGCTGTCGCCGACCGTGATCGCGTGCCGGTCGGTGCTGGTGCTGGCGTCGACGCGCGTCCACGGCCGGGGCGCGGGCAGGAATCCCTCGGCGGTCCCGGCGGCGAGCAGGACCGAGGCGAGCGAGGCGCCGCGGGAGTAGCAGATCAGTCTCGGGGACCAACGCGGCAAGTACTTCTCGTTCGACTGGTAGAGACTCTCCAGCTGCCAGAAGCGCGAGGCCGCGGTCAGCAACGCGTTGGTCAGCCGCAGGACCGGGCCGGCGCCGACCCGTTCGGCGTCGCTGAAGATCTCCCGGAACATCGCGAAGTTCAGCGAGATCCGGTGCACGCCGAGGTCACCGCAGGCGTCGACGAGCGAGGCGACCATGAACTCCATCAGCCCGTTGACCGACTCGGGATCACGGCGCATCAGGTCGAGCGAGACGCCGCGCAACCCCCACGGCGCGAACGACAGCAGCCCCCGGACGGCGCCGTCGGCGTCCCGCGCGACGACCATCACGCAGCGCGCGTCGGCCGCGTCGCCGAGCCGGCCGAGCGCCATCGAGAACCCACGCTCGGTCCGCGCGCCGCGCCACCTCTCCGCCAGTTCGACGTACCGGGCCAGGTCTTCAGCGGGAAGGTCGCCGTGCCGCACGACCTGCGCGTGGTACCCGGCGCGCTGAGCGCGGGTGACGGCTTGCCGGACCGGCCGCATCGTGCGGCCTTCGAGGGTGAAGTCGGCGACGTCGATGATCGCCTCGTCGCCCATCGCGAGCGCCCGCAGCCCGGCGTCGACGTACGCGTGGGCCGCTTCCTCGCCCGCCGACAGTACGGCGGGCGACCAGCCGTACGACCGCGTCTCGGTCAGCCAGGTCCTGATCGCGGCCGGCCAGGCCGCGGGGTCCCCGAGCGGGTCACCGCTGGCCAGGCTGACGCCGTTGACCACCCGGTACGCGATCGCGGCGTCGCGGTCGGGGGAGAACACGACGGCCTTGTCGCGCCGGGTCGCGAAGTAGCCGAGGCTGTCGCGTTCGCCGTACTGGAGGAGCAGGCGGCGGACCTCGAGCTCCTCGGCCTGGCTCAGGTAGCGGACCCGGCGGACCGAGCGGAGGAAGATCCAGAACGCGATCACCAGCGTGGCGGCGGACAGGAAACCGACGGTCAGGCCGACCCAGGTGTGACCCTCGTGCCCCGATCCCATCCGGGCCCGGCTCTGCCCGAACGCGGCGAACACGGCCCAGCCGATCTTCTCCCGCTGCCCGTGCAGGCTGTGCGGGAACACCTGCGTGAGCGTGATGCTGACGCCGATCGAGATCAGCAGGCCGGTGATCATCACGCCGATCGCCAGTCGCCGGCTGCCCGGTGCGAGCCGGGCCGGGAAGCTGTCCCGGATCTTCCACAGCAGCACGATCATCAGGATCGGCACGACGACCCGGGCGATGCCGAGCTCGAGATCCTCGTACGACGCGCGCCCGAACTCCGCGATCAGGTCGGGATCGTTCGGGTTCGCGATCTGCACGCTGATGAAGCCGAGCGCGGCGATCGAGGTGATCAGCGTCAGGCCCTCGAACACCCAGAGCACCCACAGCAGCGCGGCCCGCTTGCCGCGCAGCAACGCGCTGCCGACCACCGCCAGGTACACCGCGGACAGAAACGTGTGCCCAGCCGGGATCCCGGCGAAGTCGATCACCGCTTCGACGTGCCTGACCACCTCGGGGGCGGCCAGGTGCAACGGCACCGCGACGAACGACCAGACGGCGGCCGTGACGACCACTCGACCGACCCACACCGCCGCCCGCTGCCGCCACTTCGGTACGGCCTGCTGCCCTGACACGCAGTGATCATCCCACTGCGGCCCGCTGGATCAGCGGTTGAGCCACCAGATGGCCGCGTTGAGCGCGGCGGCGAACGTCGTCCAGGCCCAGTACGGGATCAGCAGCGCGGCCGCCGGGCGGCTGACCTTGCGGAAGGTGATCACGGTCCAGGCGATCGCGGTCCAGAGCAGCACGATCTCGGCGAGCGCCAGGGCGATCGCGTCGGCGCCGAAGAACAGCGGCGTCCAGATCGCGTTGAGGCCGAGCTGTACGGCGTACGGGACGAGGTGCTTCGACCAGCCGGTCCGGCGCCAGACGAGCCAGCCGCTGACGGCGATCATCGCGTACAGGACGGTCCAGACCGGGCCGAAGAGCCAGCTCGGTGGGGCCCACGACGGCTGCTGCAGTTCGGCGTACCGCTCGGTGGTGCCCTGGACGCCCAGCACGCCGATCAGCGCGGCCACTGTGACAGCGGCCGCGCAGACCGCCAGTGCGGCCGCGCTGCGGACTGGGCGGCGCTCGGTCCAGGTGCTCATGCCGGACCGGTGCCCAGTGCTACGCCGTTGTAGTCAGCGCCGGGGTCGGGAGCTTGCGCTGCCACACCTCGTCCAGCGCCATCCGCATCGCGCCGGTGACGACCGCGTCCTCGGCCAGGGCGGAGAGCTCCAGCTTCGGGTGGTTCAGCGTGAGCAGCCGGAGCTGGTCGGAGATGGCGTCCAGGAGGACCGCGCCGGCCCGGGCGACACCGCCGCCGATGACGACGGCGGTGGGGTCGAGCACCAGTACGGCGGGGGCGAGCGCGCGGGCGAAGTCGCGGGCGACCTGCTGGACGACGGCCTGGGCGACCGGGTCGCGCTCAGCAGCAGCGGCGAACACATCGGCCGTGTCGAGCTGCTCGCGGCCGAGCTCGGCCAGGCGGGACTCCGGGTTGTCGAGCACGGCCTGCCGGCCGAGTGCAGCGATCGCCTCGGAGCCGACGGCCCGCTCCAGCGGTCCGCGGCTGTCCTCGGGGTTGATCACGTCGTCCGGCGCGGTGGCGATGAAGCCGATCTCACCGGCCGCGCCCGTCCCGCGGTGCAGCCGACCGTCGATCACGATGCCGGCGCCGAGCCGTTCACCCCACTGGACGGCGAGCAGCGTGCCGGTGCCACCCCGGGCCGCAGCGATCGCCAGGGCCGCCAGGTTGGCGTCGTTGTCGAGCATGACCGGGCAGTCGAGCAGGGACCGCACGTGCTTGACCAGGTCGATCGAGGACCAGCCCGGCACCGACGGGACCAGCTGGACCCGTCCGGTGTGCTCGTCCACGATGCCCGGGCTCGCGGCGACCGCGGCCGCGATGTCCTCGGCCGGGACCTCGGCCTCGGCCAGCGCCTCGGTGATCACCTCGCTGATCACGCCGAGCAGCTCCTGGGCCGTCCAGCCCGGACCTGACCGTCGTACGAGGGAGAGCTTGCGGCCGGACAGGTCGGAGACGCCGACGGTGACCCGGTGCGGCCCGACGTCGAGGCCGAGCACCGGCGCCGCGCGACCGCGCAGCGACACCCGGATCGCGGGCCGCCCCAGCGAGCGGTCCGCCGAGTCCGGCCCGTGCTGCTGCAGCCAGCCCGCGTCCAGCAGCTCGTCGACCGCCTGCGCGACCGTCGGTCTGGCCAGACCGGTCCGCTCGACCAGTTCCGCCACCCGCAGCGGTGCGGGCGCCGAGCGCCGGACAGCATCCAGCACCGCAGCGACGTTGATCCGCCGCAGCATCGTCGTACCGCCGCCGCCGACCGTTCCCTTGCTCATGTCCGACCCCTTGCCTGCCACTCGCCCATCCTATATAGAAAGCGAGCCTTCATAAATTATGCAGGATAAATTATCCAGCGGATTGCCGCGCGCCGCTCGTCTCCGGCGTGGGCGGTTCACCCGGAGTCCGTGCCACGACAACTATCACTGTCGAGCCGTGACACGCCCGAGCACACGCGCGGCGCCCGGGATCAGTCCTGCAACACCGTCCGCGCAAAGCTGCTGAGCGCCTCCCGATCCGGCTGCCGGGTCTTCGTCATCAAACTCGCCACGTGCTTCTCCACGGTACGGGGAGAGATATGCAACCGCGACGCGATCGACTTGTTCCCGATCCGATCGACGAGCAAGAGACAGACCTCGTACTCGCGGGTGGTGATCCCGAGCTGGCGGAGATGCGGGGGGACCTGGTCGCTGCCCGTACGGCGCTGGGACACGGTCGCTCCGAGCTGCCGCAACATGCTCCGACAGGCACTGGCCACCGGCTGCACGTCAGCGGTGTGGAAGTAGTCCTCGGACTGCCGCAGCCAGGCAACGGGATCGCCCCAGCCGTCGGCCGCCGCAGGCTCAGCCACGAGCCGGAGCCCGAGGTGCTGGGCCATCGGGTAGAGCGACGAGGTCTCCATCGCCAACGCCACCATGGCCTGTGCCTCGGCGCCGCGTCCCTCGCGCCCGAGCAGGACGGCCTCGGCCCACTGGACGAACTGCCGATTCCACCGCATCCCGCTGGCGGCGGTGGCGGTCAGGGCCTCCAGGTGTTCTCGGCCGTTCCGTCCTGCCAGAACTCCGAGCAGCAGCGACATACCGTTCTTGCCGGCCATGTGGAACGTCGTGGGGTTCTGGGCGTCGTACGACAGCGCCTGTGCCTGCTCGGTCTCTGCCAGCTCGTGGTTCTCCTCCAGAAGCGCGCAGAACGTTCGCGCGAGTCCGTACGACAGGGGCAGCTCGTACGAAGCGCGCTCTCCCCAGTTCGCGAGCTCCCGCAGCGTTTCCTCCATCACTGTCCGCCGCCCCTGGTGCGCGGCCAGAACAGCCTTGCTCACCAGCACGTACGGCGCGCCGCGGCCGAGCTTGAGTCGTCGGGTGACCTCGAGACACTCGTCGATCATGACGGCGGCCTTGTCGTACTCGGCCCGCAGTATCGCCTGCTGGCCAAGGATTCCGTCGACCTCGTACGCGAGCGGGATGGCTCCGATCCGCAGTGCCTGCTGGCGGGCCCGCTCGAGCTCGATGACACTTCCGTCGGCAAGGCAGCTCGTGCCGGCCTGGAAAACGTGTGAGCACACTCGCTGGAAGGCCATGTTGTTCGCCTCGGCGACCTGGCGAGCCCGGTGGAAATACTCGATCGACTCGTCCAGATCCCGTTCCCGGGACAAGATGCCCAGCAGTTGCCAGGCGTCGCACGCCACCGCCGGCAGGTCCGACCGTTCGGCCGCCTCCGCTGCGCGCGTCGCGAGGTCAGCGGCGGTCTTGAGCCGGCCAGGGCTCGGCCGAGCCAGCTCGAGGTGGGCGGCGATCGCGTCGACCGGCGCCAGGTCGGCGTCATCGGCCGCGGGTCCGAGCAGCGACCTGGCGATCGCGACCTGGGAAACCGCGGCCGACCAACGGCCGGCCATGTGCTCCACACCGGCGAGCTGAACGTGCAGAGCGGCGACGCGGCGGCTGTCGAGGTTCTGGTTTCCCATGTCGTCGATCGCCTGAGCATGAGCCGGCGTGTCGTCGAACTGGCCCGTCTCCCCGAGCGCGAGCAGCAGCGAGCCGAGTACGTCGGCCCGCTGAGAAACGTCCGGATCGTTGGCGAGCAGCTTGTTGGCACGCTCCAGCAGCTTGACGGCCGAGCCCATGGATCCTTCGTCGAACGACCGGCGGCCGGCCAGAGCGAACAAGCGGGCAGCCCGGGCCCTGTCGCCACCGGTGTCCGCCAGCTCGGCCACCATCGGGCACCACTCACCGGGAAGCCCGGGATGTAGTTCCTCGATCGCGTCGGCGCAGCGTCGGGCCTGGTCTGCCCGCTCGGTCGGGTTGAGCCCGGCCAGCAGAGCGTCCGCCGTCAACGGGTGGCGGAAGGCGTACCAGTCCGGGACCGGCTCGTCCGGACCGATCAGCTGCGCAGCCAGACCGGCACGCAGAGTAGCCAGAAGTAACCGTTCGTCCGTGCCGCTTGCCAGCCGGACGGCGCTCAACGGGAAGCGGTGACCGATCACAGCGGCCAGGACGAGAAGCTCACGCGACTGGGGGCCGAGCTGGTCGGTTCGGCTGCTGATACTCCGCACGACGGCCGCGGGTACGGCGGTCCGCAGATCGTCGACGACCTGGACGGTGCCGTCCTCGCTCGACAGCAGCTGACCCGATCGGCTTGCCTCCTGCAACAGTTCCTCGACGATGAAAGGCACTCCGACGCTGTCCGACCACAACCGTTCGCACAGCTGGGCGGGTACTGCGGCGGGCTCGACCTCGAGGCATCCGGCAGCCAGGTCCCGCACCTCGTCACGGTTCAGTGGCGCCAGGTCGAGCACGACCGCTGTGTTGCGCTGAGCCGCGAGCCGGGCCAGATCGCCCGCGGCGCAGCGTTCCGAGCGCAGCGTCGCGACCAGTACGACAGGCTGGTCCTCGAGGTTGTCCAGCAGGTACTCGATCACGGCGAGTGTCTCGGGATCGGCTCCCTGCAGGTCCTCGAGGACCAGCAGGCAGCCGCGCTTCTCACCGATCAGGGTGAGTACGCGCAACATCGCCTCACCGAGAACCACCGCCGACGTGGCGGTCTCCGGTACCTGACCGTCGTCCCAGTCCGGCACCAGTCGCCCGAGCACCTGTCGGTACGGGCCGAGCGCTGCCGGTTCCGGCATCTCGTTGCGCCGGATCAGTGACAGCAGTGCCTCGGTGAAGGGCCGGAAGGCGACCATCGTGCCGATCGCCCCGACCCTGCCGCGCAGCGTTGCCATCCCGGCGTCCAGAGCCTTCGTGAGTCCTACCGCGGCCAGCCGGCTCTTGCCGATCCCGGGTTCGCCGACCAGGAAAACAGCACCACCGCGCCCTGCTCGGGCGGACGCAAGCAGGTGGTCGAGCTGATCGATTTCTCGATCTCTGCCGACCACCCTCGGCGCATGGGGCTGCATGCTTGCCAACTCTAACCACCGCCGGTGCCGACCGCAGTCGGTTCGGCCGGTCGATCGGACCGCACGAACAAACGCTCGCTGCAGGATCGGCGGTGATCAGGGCTGTCAGTGGGCGATCGTCGGGAAGGTGCTGCAACCGTCGGTGAAGGCGACGATACCGACAGCGGCCAACCCCACGCTTCCGGCCAGCGCCGCTGCGCGGGCCCCCAGCCGGCCACGCTTCGGCAGCGTGATCGGGCCGATCGGGTCGCTGTCGGCCTCTGCGCTGTCGACCGGGTCGGGCTGGTTGCGGGTCGGGTCGGCGTCGTGGGAGTTGTGCTGGGCGGTCATGGTCGTCCCCTGTCAGGTGATGGAGTGCGGTGGCCGCCGAGGCTGTGATGGGCTGCGGCGGCCGTGGTCGGTTGAAGCAGCAGTACGGAAGGAATCCGGTGACCGAAGCCGAGCCGGAGCAACCCGTGGCCGATCCCGGCCAACCCGGTCATCAGACCGGGGGACGGGACAGCGCGGGGTGTGCCGCAGCGCGGCCCGTACTGCTGTACTGCGGCGAGCACCAGCCCGGCCCGGCGACGCCGGACCGCCTCAGCGGCTTGGTGCTCGCGATCGGCGAGCCAGAGAACCGGCTCTATCGCTCCGAGCTCGCCGTGACACAGACTCAGGTCGGCGAGCGTCGGACGTTGTGACGCACCGGTCAGGTACGTGTCGAGGTCGAGGGGAAGCCCTGAGCTCAGCCGGGCGAGTACGTTTCCGACGCCGCCGGAAGAGCACCAGCCGGCATCAGCGGCGTCCCCGGGGCAGTCGAGAGTGGACGCTTGCTGAGCGGCGGCGTGGAACTTGTTCCCAGGCCGCCCGTACTGTCCCAGCGCCCAGGCCAGTCCGGCATAGCCCCTGGCAAAGCCGTGCGGTGGGCGCGGGTGCTCGGCTTCCTCGGCGACAACGCGGACCAGTTGGTCGGCGTACTCCTGAGCCAGTCGACGGGCGGCCGGGAGTTCGTTCATGGCCAGCATCGCGGCCAACCCACCCGCGGCGCCGTCCTGGTAACTCGGGAAGTCGGCCGGCTCGGAGACCAGCTGCTGACTGAGTTCCAGCGTGGCGGAGAGCTGGCGCCGCAGACCGGAGTTGTCGAGCAGTTGGGCGAGCCGGCTGATGCCGTAGGCAATGCCACCCAGGCCGTGCAGACCCGCGCCGACCAGACGTGCCGTTTCGAGGTCTGAGGCAAGGACCTCGAGCAACGCCGGCAACGGACGGACAGCGTCGAGCGCGAGCTCGCAGTACTTGTCGGTGCCGGTCAGCACGCCGATCTCGGCGAGGAAGAGCGCCGTGCCGGTGTAGCCGTTGGTCAGCCCCGCTCCCATCGGCCGGACCGACCAGTGGTGATCGTCGAGTATTTCCAGTCCGAGCCAGTTCGCCGGACCGCCGGGACTGCCGTACACCCGCGCCATGATCTCGTCCGCGACGTCGCTCGCGGCGGCGAGCAGATGCTCGGGGTCGGCCTCGGTCGAGCCGAGATGCGGTTGTGTGGTGACGCCGCCGTGCCGGACCGGTTCCGGACGAGTGGCCAGACTGGCCGAGATCAACCACTCCTGGCGGTGCTGGTCCAGTTCGGTCAGCGCGCCGATCTTCCGCTCGACAGCGGACAGGCCCGCTACCGGCAGGACGGCCGGGATCCGGGTTCCTTCCGAGCTCCAGACGTCCTGACTGTCCGGCCGCGAGGTGAAGACAGGGACGTCGCCGGCCCAGAGATCCACCAGTTCTGCCGGAACCAGTCGTGGATCGACTTGTTCGTTGGTCCAGAGCAGCTCGAGCAGATCAGACCGGACTCCAGCGTCGCGCAGAGCGTCCGGATGCGTCGCCTCGTCCAGCAGCGCCAGGTAGTGGTGAGTCGGACGGCCGACGAGCCTGACCTGGTCCTGGGCGCAGCGAGCGAGCAGGCCGAACGGACCCAGCAACTCCTCGCGATGCCAGACGATCGCTTGGAAAGCTTCGCGGAAGCCGAACAGCAGAAAGTTCTCGTGCTGCCTCGGCTCCAGGGGAACTCCCGCCAGATGCGGCCGGTTGCCGCCGCCGGCGCTGGTGCGGGCACGGCGGACCAGGTGCATGGTGTCCAACCCGGCGTCGGCCCAGTCGACCGTGCTGTTGGGCATCGTCGCGCCGGCATCGCCGCCCAGGCCGGACAGATCTACGACTCCGTGCTCTCCAGTGACGAGCAGCGGTAGCAGGGCGGTTCGCAGGACGGAGTCCGCTGCGGCTGCCTGAGCTGGGTCGCCCCGGAGCCCGGCGGCGGACACACCGGGATGAAACAGGGTCTCCACATCGACCAGCATCGGCTGGTCCCCGGCGGCGATCAGGTTGTCGTAGTGCATGTCCGTGCCGTCGAGGGCGAACAACAGTGCGAGCAGAGCGCCGTACCGCTGGTAGAAGCGACGGACGTCCGTCAGGTCGCCGCACGGTTCGGCGCGAACGTGCTCCAGCCAGCCGTAACCAGGTCTGCGCAACACCTGCAGTGTCCCGACGGCCAAGCCCGTCTTGCTGTTCAGCCAGTCGACGATCTCGTTGAAGTGCTGGTGCAGATCCAGCGGTCGGGGCTTGTAGATCAGTTTTCGGCCGGTGCTGAAGGTGAGGGTCGTGGTGCTGCGCCCACCGCGGTGGGGATCACCGCTGGGCTCGGCGTCGAGGAGGTCTCCTAGTGGCTGGCCGGCGAGGAGTTCGGTCACGATCAGCTCGCGGTCCTCGGCGAGGCGGGTCAGCAGTTCGAGGTGGCCCTCGAGGGACTGTCGGCACGCCTCGCCCAGGACCCGGGCCAGTACCGGGTACGCGGCCAGGAGGTCCGCCAGCTCGCTCCCTCCAACGAGCCGGTGGGTGAAGTCAAGGAAACGCATCGCTGGGGTGGCGCCGGTCAGGTCGCCGCGTTTGCGGGCCTGGGCCAGTTCGCGGACCAGGGTGCGGGCGGCGAGTTTGACCAGGCGCAGTCCCAGGCGGTGCAGGAACTGTTCGGTGACCGCGCCGGTGTGGCCGGCGGTGGTCAGGTCGTCGCGGGCGGTGACGAGTAGGGGATGGAGGCAACGGACGAGGGCTTGTTGCCAGTCGCCCTCGACGGGTTCCGGTACAGACTGGAGTGCGAGACTTCGTTCGACGTACGCCGCCCAGCCGGGTTTCGCCGACTCCTGCTCGTGCGGACCGAGCCCCGCTGACCACCAGGCCTTCGGCTGGTCGGTCGGGGGCGCCCCGGCGGTCGCTGAGTCGAGCACGCCGACAGCGTGGCAGCAGGCGGGCAGGAAGACATGGGTATGCGTCCCCCATATTTCCGCAAGCGTTCGCTTCGTCGTACGTGTCCCACAAACGCTTGTTTTGCAGCTGTCCGCGGGACGGTGACTGGGGGACGACCGCCCCGCGGCAGCAGCGCCTGTTCCGGTCGGCCTCTGGTGGAAGGCTTTCGCGGCTCAGGAATTCGTGGGTTGCAGGTCGGCCGTCACCGGCCCCCGCTGATCGTTGTCCTCGTGGCCGGCCTCCCGCTGTCGGTGTTCTGCTGGAACGCCGAGAACGATGCCCGAGCCGCCGGGGCCGGACAAGTGCCTTGGGCCCCCATCTTTGGGTGCGGGGTGGGGGCAAGGAACATGGGGGGTGATCCCCCATGTGGGTACGGCGCGCAGGTGTCACGGTGGACGGGTGTACAGCCCAGCTCCCGGTCTCCCGGTCTCAGCCCACTCGGTGCTCGACGTCGTACCGCAGCCGGCCGGGCAGTCCGCCGCGGCCGCGTTGCGGGAGACCGTCGAGGTCGCGCAGGCCGCCGACGACCTGGGCTTCCGCCGGTTCTGGGTGGCCGAGCACCACGGGGTCCGGGGGATCGGCAGTGCCGCGCCGGCCGTGCTGGCCGCCGTGCTGGCTGCTCGGACCGACCGGATCCGGCTGGGCTCCGGGGGAGTCCTGCTGGGCAACCACAGGCCGCTGCTGATCGCCGAGCAGTTCGCCGCGCTGGCCGCGGCGTACCCGAGCAGGATCGACCTCGGGGTCAGCGAAGGCAGCGTGTCGGCTCCTTGTACCGCGGCTGCTCTCGGCTGGTCCGGCGACGCGCGGGAGGCCTTCCCGCAGCGGCTGGACGAGTTGTGCCGGTTCCTGCGTGACGGACTGCCCGGACGGACCCCGGTAGGGGACGTCCGCCTCACGCTGGCCGGGCTGCCGCCGCCCGTGTTCGTTCTGGCGAACCGGCCGGCCACGGCGCAGTTGGCCGCGGTACGAGGGCTGCCGATCTTCCTGACCGCTTCGGAGACCACTGTGGTGGCCGCGGCGGCGTACCGGGACACCTTCGAGCCGACCGGGCCTACTGGCAAGCCCTACCTGGGTGTGTCGGTCGGAGTCGTTGCCGCCGACACCGACGAGGAGGCGCTCAACCGCCTGGCCGAGTACGTCCGGGTGAAGCACCGGCTGGCCGCTGCCTCGCCGCGCGCCACTCCGGCCGAGCTGCTCGAGCTGCTGGAGCCACCGATCACCGGACGCGAGCGCGGCCGGGCCGAGCGGCTCCTGGACGACCCGGGCCACATCGTCGGCTCCCGCTCGACCGTCGCGGCCGGACTGGCCAAGCTGGCCGCCGGGACGGGTGCGGCCGAGATCATGCTGGCGCCGTTGGCGTACGACGGTCTGGTGCGCTCGTCGATCCTCCGCACGGTCGCGGCGGCCCTGACCCGGGCCATCCGCACGGTGCCGCGCTCTGCTCCGCACTTCGTAGCAACTGCCTAAAGTGGGTACTGCCCCACTGATGGAAAGGCAGAGCTGATGTCGCGCGAGCAGGATGTCGTCCAAGCATGTCCGACCGAGCTGTTCGTCGGAGGCACAAGGCAAGCGGCCGAGGGCGGTAGGACTCTCGCCGTCGAGGACCCCTCCACCGGTACGACGCTCGTCGAGGTCGCTGACGCGTCCCCGGCCGACGGCCTGGCCGCCCTCGACGCGGCGGTCGCCGCCCAGGCCGAGTGGGCCGCCACCGCACCGCGCGAGCGGGGCGAGATCCTCAGAAGAACCTACGAGCTGATGACCGAGCGCGCCGACGAGCTGGCGCTGCTGATGACGCTCGAGATGGGCAAGCCGGTCGCGGAGTCCAAGGGCGAGATCGCGTACGCCGCGGAGTTCTTCCGCTGGTTCGCCGAGGAAGCGGTCCGGATCGACGGCGGCTACCAGGTCGCGCCGAACGGCCAGGGCCGGTTCCTGGTGATGCGCCAGCCGGTCGGGCCGTGCCTGTTGATCACCCCGTGGAACTTCCCGGCCGCGATGGGCGCCCGCAAGATCGGTCCCGCGGTCGCCGCCGGCTGCACGATGGTGATCAAGCCCGCCGCGCAGACCCCGCTGTCGATGCTGAAGCTGGCCGAGCTGATGACCGAGGCCGGGCTGCCGGCCGGCGTACTGAACGTGATCACCACCAGCGACTCCGGCGGCGTGATGGAGCCGCTGATCCGCGACCCGCGCGCCCGGAAGCTGTCCTTCACCGGTTCGACGCCGGTCGGCCGGAAGCTCATCGAGCAGTCCGCCGAACAGGTCCTGAAGACGAGCATGGAGCTGGGCGGCAACGCGCCGTTCCTGGTCTTCGAGGACGCCGACCTGGACAAGGCCGTCGACGGCGCGATGCTGGCCAAGATGCGCAACGGCGGCGAAGCCTGTACGGCGGCCAACCGCATCTACGTCCACTCCTCGGTGCTGGACGCCTTCGCCGCCAAGCTGACCGAGAAGATGGCCGCGCTCAAGGTCGGCCGCGGCACCGAGGACGGTGTCCAGGTCGGACCGCTGATCGACGGGAAGCAGCGCGACAAGGTCAAGGACCTCGTCGAGGACGCCGTCCAGCAGGGCGCCCGCGTGCTCACCGGCGGGGATTTTGCCGAGGGCAAGGGATACTTCTACCCGCCGACCGTGCTCACCGACGTACCGAAGAGTGCCCGCCTGCAGAAGGAGGAGATCTTCGGCCCGGTCGCGCCGCTGACCGCCTTCGAGACCGAGGACGAGGCGGTCGCGATGGCCAACGACACCGAGTTCGGCCTGGTCTCGTACCTGTTCACGCGTGATCTCGGCCGCGCGCTACGCGTCTCGGAGCGGCTCGAGACCGGCATGATCGGCCTCAACCAGGGCATCGTCTCCAACCCGGCCGCGCCGTTCGGCGGCGTCAAGCAGTCCGGCCTCGGCCGCGAGGGCGGTACCGTCGGCATCGACGAGTACCTCGAGGTCAAGTACGTCGCCGTGAACCTGGACTGATCACTCGGTCAGCCACTGCTTGATCGTGTCGTCGTCGGGCCGCGGCGACGTGCCGATCGCGTGCGGGACGAAACGGGCGTAGTAGTCGGTGATCGGGCCGTCGGACTCGCGGACCATCATCCCGGCCGCGGCGCCGTCGACGATCCAGCTGCCGATCACCGCCCGGTTCCCCTCGTACGACGGCAGCGGGCTCCACTCCTGGTACACCATCGTGTCGGTGTCGTACGGCCCGTCGTGCACGTGGTCGTCGCCGCTGATGGTGTGGATCCGGATGTTGCTGCCCTCGCGCCCGTGCAGCGGTTTGGCCACCCACTCGAGCAGGTCACCGGGGCCGTCGAAGTACGCCGGCAGCAGGTTCGGGTGGTCGGGGTAGAGCTCCCACAGGATCGGCAGGATCGCCTTGGTGGACAGCATCGTCTTCCAGATCGGCTCGATCCACTGCACCGGCTCGCGTTCGGTCCCGGCCAGCAGGTAGCGCCCGAACTGGTCGTCGAGCATGTCCTCCCACGGGTACAGCTTGAACGCGGTCCGGATCTTCCGCCCGCCCCAGTCGACGAACGCGCGCTGGGCCGACTCCCAGCCGAGGTCCTCGATCTCGTGCCCGTACGTCGCCAGGCCGGACATCGCCGCGGTGTCGCGCAGGTAGGCGACCGTCATCGCCTCCTCGCCGGTGGTCTCCGCGCCGGAGTTGAAGAAGTGCGCCTCGTTGCCCGGGAACCGGCCGGCCGCGCGCTGGTCGCCCCACCACTTCACCAGCCGGTCGTGCACGGAGTTCCACTGGTCGGCGTCGGGGAAGATCTCCTCCAGCCAGTTCCACTGGATCACCGCGGACTCCAGCAGCCCGGTCGGGGTGTCGCCGTTGATCTCCAGCATCTTCGGCTCGACGCCGTTCCAGACCAGGTCGAACCGCGCGTACACCGACAGGTCGTCGCGCTTCAGCGACTCCTGCACCAGCGGCAGCGTCCCGGGCGCGAGGCCGAGCTGGGCGTCACTGAACCGGTCGCCGGCCGCCATCACCGCGGCGGCGTGCTTGCACATCGCGTACAGCTCCTCGGTGACCTCCTCGAGGTGCAGGACCTCGTCCATGGTCACCTCGTACCAGGCGCTCTCGTTCCAGTACGGGCGTTCGGTGCCGTCCGGCATGTCGGTCATCGGAAAGACCAGACCCTGCTCGACGACCTTGTCCCGCCAGTCCGGGCGGGGCTTGATCGAGTGCCGCCACATCAGCCGCCAGAGCTCCCCTTGCCCGATTTGCCGAAGCCGCCGCGCGAGATCGTGCCGATGTCGCCGCCCTTGGTGTCCAGTCCGCCGCGCTTGATCGTCGGGCTGCCGGTGCCCCCGCCCTGACTGGTCCGGGGGATCGTGTAGGTCCCGCTGCCGCCGTTGAACCGGCCGCCGATCGGCGGGACCAGCGCCCCGCCCCGGGTGGCCATGTAGAACCAGAAGAAGCCCGCACCGGACCCGGCGCCGTTGTACTCGCGCTCGTCCTTGCAGTTGCCGTCGTCGGTACGCTGCTCGGTCTGCGGGTCGACGCAGATCGCGGCGTACTCCGGCTGGTCGTCGTCGTCGCTGGAGCACCCGGTCAGCGAGGCCGCGACCAGCGCGGTCAGGCCGAGCGTGATCCCGGTACTGCGCATCCGGCGGTTGCTCATCGTCGTCCCTCCCCTTCGGCGGGCGGTTTCATCGAGAACATCACCGCCGCGCCCACCACCATCGTCACACCCACCACAACCAGGGGGCCGGTGCCGACGTCGGCGACAGCCAGCACCAGCACGGTCAGGAACGACGCGACGGCCAGCGCGGGCACCACCAGCCGCTGCACCACGCGGCCGGCGACCTGTCCCTTGAAGTAGAACGGAACGGCCAGGGCGGTCGCCACGTAGTACAGCGAGACCAGGATGGACACCGCGGCGACGGAGTCGGCCAGTACGGCGTCCGAGGTGAGCACGAGCGTCACGTAGATCAGCACGCTGGCGGTCGCGAACACCCAGGTCGACACACTGGGCGTGTGGTACCGCTTGGAGATCCGGGCGAACCGGCCGGGGAACGCGTCCCGCCGGGCCATCGACAGCATCGTCCGGGCGGTCGGCAGGATCGTGGTCTGGGTGGAGGCGAGTGCTGAGACCAGTACGGCGGCGATCAGCAGCTTGCCGCCCGCCGTACCGAGCAGGTCCTCACCGAGTACGGCGAGGAAGTCGTCGTCGGCGATGCCGGCCAGCTGGCCGGTCCCGGCGTACGCGACGGCCGCCCAGGCCACCACGACGTACAGGACGACCAGGACGGCGTTGGAGACCAGTGCGGCGATCGCCGGAGTGCTGCGCGGGTTGCGGGACTCCTCGTTGACGCTGAACGACGAGTCCCAGCCCCAGTAGAGGAACACCGCCACCAGTACGCCGGCGGCCCAGGCGCCCTGACCGGTGTCCGAGAAGGCCGGGATGCTGAGGCTGCCGGCCTCCCGGAAGGCCCCGACGACGAACCAGAGCAGCGCGACCAGCTCGATCGACAGGAGCAGCAGCTGGGTGCCTGCGGCAACGCGGACACCGCGGTAGGCGAGCAGGGCCATGACCAGGATGAACACCGTGCCCAGTGCGGCCTGGGCGAGCCGGGAGTTCTCCGCGCCGTCCAGCCCGAGCAGTGCGTAGGTGTAGACCGAGGCGACCTGCGCGAGGTTGCTCATCACCAGCACGCAGGCCATCACCGTGGTCCAGCCGACCATGCGGCCCACGCCGAGTCCGAAGGCCTTCTCGGTCCACGGGAACGTCGTACCGCAGTCCGGCTCGGCCCGGTTGAGCTCACGGAAGCAGAGCGCGACCAGCACGACCGGTACGGCGCTGACGGCCAGCACGATCGGTGCGGCGGCTCCGGTGTACGCGGCGAGCAGTCCGACCGACACGGCCAGTGAGTACGCCGGTGCGGTGGAGGAGACTCCGATCGCCGTACCGGCTCCGACGCCCAGGGCGTCACGGCGCAGGTTGCGGCCGCGTGACCGCGACTCCGTCGTCGTCACAGTGCCCACCCTCTGGTTGCCGGACCTCGTCGTCAGCCCAGGGTGCCATCCCGAACGGGTCTCCGCTCAACTGACTGCATGTTCCGACGGACTCAGCGCCTCATCAGTTCCGTCACGGTGACGAACTCGTAGCCCTTCGCACGGAGTTTGGCGACGATCGGGACGATGGCCTCGTCCGTGTACGGCGCGTTGTCGCCGCCGTGCATGTGCAGGACGACGATCGAGCCGTTCCGGGCGTGCTCGACGACCTGCTCGACGATGCCTTTCGGGGACTTGGCGAAGCCGTCCGCGCCCGGGACGTCGAGGCCGACCGCGGTGACGCCGGCCGGGGCCAGCTCGTGCAGCGCCGTACCGTCGTAGCAGCCACCGGGGAACCGGAACCAGCGGGTCGCGTGCGGGTCGAGCTTGTCGAGGATCGTCACGGCCCGGCGTACGTCGGTGAGCATGTCGGGCTTCGGGACCGTGCCGAGCGTGTAGCAGCGCTTGGTGAAGGCCCGGTGGTCGTAGGTGTGGGTGCCGAGCTCGAAGAGCGGGTCCGCGGCCAGCTCGCGGGTGCGGTCCGGGTACTGCTCCATCCACAGGCCGGTGAGGAACAGGGTGGCGGGGACCTTCAGGTCTCTCAGGTGCTTGAACAGGGCGTCGTTGTAGTACGACTTCACCTTGCCGTTGGTCAACCGGCGCTGCATGGCGGTGGTCAGGTCCGCGTCGAACGTGAGCGCGATCCGCGGCTTGTCCCGCGGCCCGTGCTGCACGATCGGCATCAGGTTCCGCTCGTGCGACTCACCGGGCCGGGTGGCCGGCGTCGGCTCTGGCGTCGGCCTCGCCGGTGGTGCAGCCGTAGTAGCAGGCGTTGTCGTTGGAGCACTTGCCGTTGGTTGCGCATCGCCACAACCGGCCAGCACCGCACACAACGCCAGCAACAACCATCCCCGTGCCCCAGTCACAGGACACGAGTATGCGTCACTCGCCGGTCACTTCAGCGCTTGGTACCACGAGCGGTGTGGTCAGTGGTACCGTTGATCACATGGCAACGAACCTGCGACTGAGTCCCGAAGCGGCGCTGGCCCTCCAGGCGGAGTCCGAGCGCACCGGAAGGTCCCAGCAGGACATTCTCCGGGAGGCGGTTGACCGTCATCTTCATCTGGTCCAGGACGAGCGGGTCACCAGCGATCGCGAACGCGCCTGGACCGCGCAGGTGGTCCGTCCCGCACGAGTGCCCTATCGCAAAGTGACCCCGACGCTTCGGCTGCCGGAGGGGATGAACAGCCTGGACCTGCTCGATCGGAACGACCGCTTCTGATGCACCTCTATCTCGACAGCAGCGCCCTCATCAAACGTGTCGTGCTCGAGCCGGAATCCGCCCAGTTCGTGGAATTCCTCGACGAGCACAGTCGGCGAGATGACCTGCTGGTCTCGTCGTCGCTCGCCTGGGTCGAGGTGTCGCGGGCGGTCCTGGCCAGGGCGAAGTCGCCGGACGCGGGAGAGTTGATCGACAGCGCGCTGTCCGGAGTGGACGAGCGGCCGATGATCTCCGACGTCATCAGCCTCGCCCGGCGGATCGAGCCGCTGGTGCTGCGAAGCCTCGATGCGATCCACCTCGCGACGGCAGTACTGATCGATGCCGATCTGGTCGTCACCTATGACGACCGGTTGGCTGACGCATGCCGTCGCAACTCGCTCGCGGTCGCGATGCCGGGCCGGGACTGACTACCCCGCGACTCAAGTCACCAGGTCGTTGGCCGAGCGGAGGACCGGTACGCCGACCTCGGCCGGCGCGGAGGCGCCGGTGACGTGGAAGGTGTGCGATTCGCCCGCGGACAGCGTGATCAGGCAGCTGTCGACCTTCGCCGCGGCGTCGAGCCGGTCC
This sequence comes from Kribbella italica, assembly GCF_014205135.1. Lineage (NCBI taxonomy): Bacteria > Bacillati > Actinomycetota > Actinomycetes > Propionibacteriales > Kribbellaceae > Kribbella > Kribbella italica. The sequence goes on along the minus strand of NZ_JACHMY010000001.1, from coordinate 5,727,103 downwards.
GGGAACAGCGCCAGATCCTTTGCGAGAGCAGTCGCCGTCACCGTCACGTCGTAGCCGCCGTCGACAGCCGAAACCTCAGTCGTGTAGGCGTCGCCGGTCAGCTGCAGCGCCGCGTCCTCGACGAAGTACCAGTACGCCGCACTCCCGTCGCCGCCTCGCACCTCGATGTACTCCGTGGTCGCTTCACCGGCCTTGGTGATTGACTCCGGCAACGAATTGAGGACAGCAGCTCGGGCCGGTACCTCCAGCGCGAACGTCTCCTGGGCCAGTACGGCGCCTCCGGCCGACGTGCTCCGCCGGGCGACCGTGATCGACGTCGACCACACCTCGTCGGTGTCGTTGTGCCCGGCAACGACCAGTTCGTCCTCGCGCGGCTGCACGGTCAGCAGGCGGTCGGCGTACGCGTGCTTCAAGGCGAACCACAGCGGCTTGCGGTGCCCGTGCCCGTCGACCGCGGCCCAGGAGATCACCGGCCAGTTGTCGTTCAGCTGCCAGACGATCGTGCCGGTGTTGAGCGGGAACAGGCTGCGCCAGTACTCGATGCCGTAGGCAACGGCCCGGGCCTGGTTGAGCTGCGTGGTCCAGTGCCAGTCGTCGATGTCTTTCCACATCGGCAGGTGATCACCGAGCCCGCGCTCCAGCTTGAGGTTGCCCTCGAACGCCTTCTGGTGCACGAGCATCTGCTCGCCGTACGGGTCGAGCGGCTGGTCGTGCACGACCGACGTCAGCGTCGACCAGGCGGGCGGTCCCTGGAAGCCGAACTCCGACACGAACCGCGGCTTGTACTTGCGGTACGTCGAGTAGTCGACCTGGTTCCACACGTCCCAGACGTGCATGGTGCCGTTGCGCTCGTCGTTGGGGTGGACGAAGTGGTCGTAGGAGTACGGGCTGCCCTGTGAGTACGGCGTCCGCGGATCGAGCTCCGCGACGATCTTCGGCAGCAGGTCGAAGTAGTAGCCCTCGCCCCATGTCCGGCCGCCGAGCGGTTGGCGCCAGCCCCACTCGACGTAGCCCCAGATGTTCTCGTTGTTGCCGTTCCAGACCGCGAGGCTGGCGTGCCGGCTGAGCCGCGTGACGGCCTGCCGGGCCTCGGCCTCGACCTCGCTCCGCAACGGCTCGTCCTCCGAGTACGCCGCGCAGGCGAACAGGAAGTCCTGCCAGACCAGGACGCCGAGCTCGTCGCAGACGTCGTAGAAGTCGTCGGTCTCGTAGATGCCGCCGCCCCAGACCCGGAGCAGGTTCATCTCGGCGTCGACCGCGTCGGCGATGCTGCGCTCGTAGGTCGACCGGTCCAGCCGGGTGACGAACGCGTCGTCGGGGATCCAGTTCGCGCCGCGGACGAAGACCGGTTTGCCGTTCACCGACAGCACGAACGGACCGCCGTGCTCGTCCGGCGCGACGTCCATCGTGATCGTGCGGAAGCCGACCCGGCCGGTCCAGCCGTCGGTCTGCTCACCGGCGTTGAGGGACACCGTCACGTCGTACAAAGGCTGCTCGCCGTGCCCGCGCGGCCACCAGCGGTCGACGGCGTCGATCGTTGCCGACACCCCCGCTTCTTCGGTGCCGGCAGCAACCGTCACCTCGGTGGTGGTCCCGCCGGCCTCGACGGTGATCGTCGCGTCGGCGGTGAACCCGTCGGCCCAGGCGAGCGCGACCTTGGCGTCCAGGACGCCATTGTCACCGTCGAGTCCGGCGAGCGGCCGGACCGAGTCGATCCGGACGCCGGTCCAGGATTCGATCCGAATCGGCTTCCAGACGCCGACGGTGGCGACATCCGGTCCCCAGTCCCAGCCGAAGTTGCTGGCCATCTTGCGGATCGCGTTGTACGGGTGCAGGTTCGTGTGCGGCCAGAGCCCGAGCTGCTCGGCCAGCCGGTCCGCGGTGTCCGCCGGGCCGGCGAACTCGATCACCAGTTCGTTGCGTCCAGCAACGAGCAGTGCGGTAACGTCGAACCGGTACGCGCGGTGCTGGTTCCAGGTCTTGGCGATCTCCGTGCCGTTGAGCGTCACGGTCGCCGCGGTGTCGAGGCCTTCGGCAACGATTTCCTGGACGGTGTGACCGTCGGGCTCCCAGTCGAACTCGGTCCGGTACTGCCAGTTGGTCCGGCCGATCCAGTGCAGCTGACCCTCGTTGGCACCGTCGAACGGGTCGGGAATGAGGCCGGCCGCCAGGAGGTCGGTGTGGACCTCTCCGGGCACGGTCGCGACGATCGGCGCGGCCAGGGCCGCGCTGAACTGCTCGGGCACGGGTCCGTCGGTGGCGCGTACGGTCCAGCTGGTGCCGCTGTCAGAGGTGAGATTCACAGAAGTACTTTCTCCGCATTGGTGAGGGTGCGCTGCCAGAGATCGGCCAGCAGGCGATGACCCGCGGCTGTCGGGTGCACGCCGTCGTCGGCGAGCGTCTCCGGTCCGACCTCGGCGGCCAGGGCGTTGAACTCGGTATCGGCCGGGACCAGCAGGGCGCCGTACTCGGTCGCCAGCCTGCGGACCACCTCGAGCTTGGGGTCCAGGTCCTCGCGCCAGCCGTGCTGCTCGTCGTCCACCGGGACGAGGAACGGCTCGACCAGCACCAGCCGGGTCTGCCGGAGGGGATCGAGCAGTTTGCGGTACGACGCCTCGAACGACTCCGCGGACGTCGGGTCGTCCTCGTCGTAGCGCCGCCAGGTGTCGTTGATGCCGACCAGGATCGAGACCAGGTCGGGCGCGTGGGCGAGGACGTCGGTCTCCCAGCGCGCGACCAGGTCGACGGCGCGGTGGCCGCTGATCCCGGCGTTCACGATCGCCGGGCCCGGCAGGGCGTCGTACAGGTTCTTCACGTAGCCGTCGCCCAGACCGGCCGGATCGGTCCGCCGGCCGCAGTCGGTGACGGAGTCCCCGGCGAACACGATGGTCCGCCGGGGGTCCAGAAGGTTGTCCGTCATTACAGGGTGGCCGCGTTCACGTCCCAGTCGTCCGGCAGGACCGGAGCGAGCTCGACGGTGCTGGTCACGTCCACGAACGCGCCGGTGTCGATCGACTCGGTGATGGAGGCCATCACGTCGACGATGTGGAACGCGAGCGCGCCGGTGGCCCGGTGCGGCCGGTCGGCCCGGATCGCCCGGGCCATTTCCAGGACGCCGGTGCCGCGCTCGGCCGTCGCCTCGGTGGTGGTGACCGTCTCCCAGTCCTCGCCGTCGCGGCGGCGGATCTTGATCTCGCCGTCGAAGCGGTTCGGGTCCGGAATCGCCAGGGTCGCCTCGGATCCGGAGATCTCGACGAACCCGGCCCGCGGCAGCGGCGAGTCGAAGCTGAAGATGCTCTGCGACGACTGCCCCGACTCGAACCGCGCGATCGCGCTGACGTGCGTCGGCACGGTCACGTCGAAGTCGGTCCCGGCCAGCGGGCCCGACCCGATCGTGCGCTGCTCGCGCGACTTCGAGCCCAGACCCGCGACCGCCGCGACCGGGCCGAACAGCTGCACCAGCGTCGTCAGGTAGTACGGGCCGATGTCCCAGAGCGGACCGGCGCCTTCCTGGAACAGGAACGCCGGGTTCGGGTGCCAGGACTCCGGGCCGGGGGACTGCATCAGGGTGAGCGCCGTGAGCGGCGTACCGATGTCACCCTTCTCGATGATCCGGCGCGACTCCTGCAGGCCCGGGCCCAGGATGGTGTCGGGTGCGCAGCCGAGCCGCAGCCCGGCGTCCTGGGCGGTGGCGAGCAGCTTGAGGCCGCTCTCCTGGTCGAGCGAGAACGGCTTCTCGCTCCACACGTGCTTGCCCGCCGCGATCGCCGCCAGCGCGACCTCGACGTGCGCGACCGGGATGGTCAGGTTGACCACGATCTCGACGTCGGCGTTGTTCAGCACGGCCTCGGGTCCGCCGTGCGCCGCGATCCCGTACTCCTCGGCCTTCGCCTTGGCCGCCTCCGGGCGCAGGTCGCCGATCGCGACGACCTGCAGGTCCGGGAAGCTCTGCATGGACTTGATGTAGGCGTCGGAGATGACGCCGGCGCCGATGACGCCTACGCCGACCGGGCTCATGCCTGGTCCTGCCCGGTGAGCCAGCGGAAGCTGCCCTCGACGGCGTCGAAGATCTCACCGGTGAAGTCGTCGAGCTCGACCACGCGCAGCGCCGTCGGGGCCGCGGCCAGGATGTCGTTGACCGCGATCGTGCCGTCGCCGACCGCGACCTGCGCCTTGTTGTCCAGGGTGCCGTCGCCGTCCTTGACGTGCAGCGCCTTCACCCGGTCACCCAGCCGGCCGAGCAGCGCCGGTACGTCGGCGCCACCGACGGCGGCCCAGTACGTGTCGACCTCGAGGATGACCTCGTCGGACAGGTTGTCGGCCAGGATCTCCAGGGCGTGCACCCCGTCGATCACCGACTCCAGCTCGAAGTGGTGGTTGTGGTAGCCCACCGTGATGCCGTGCTCGGCGCCTTCCTTCGCGGCGGCGTTCAGGCCCTCGGCGATCACCTTGATGTCGTCCACCGACTGCCAGCGCGCGGGATCGGTGTGCGGGTCGATGACGGTGCCGATGCCCAGCTGCTTGGCGGCCTCGAAGATCGGCCCGCTCTCGTCACGCAGCAGCCCCGCGTGCGTGCTCGGCGCCGACAGACCGTACTTGGGCAGCGCGTCGGCCAGCTGAGTGGCCAGATTCACCAGACCGAACGGCTCCACCTGCGTGTAGCCGATCTCCGCGATCCGGGCCAGGGTGGCGTCGAAGTCCTCCTCCAGCTTGTACCGCACGGTGTAGAGCTGGAGGGACAGGTTGTCCACTGCGACCATTCTTCTCTCCTCGTCGCCTTGACGCCTCCGCTGCCCAGAGACCTCTCGGCATGCTTGACCGAACCGGTTAAGTACCGTCGGCAGACTATCCCAAGACTCCCCACCACGACCAGAGTCAACCATCCCGTGGTCACCATCTGGCAAACGCTTGCCGAGAGTGGGCGGCCGAGTGCGCCCGGGTTTGATCAAATGGTTGCTGTGGGTGATGGAATGCGGTTACCTGCAGACAGACAGTGGGGGGCGGCGCAGAATGTGGGTCTGCCGAGCCGCCCGTCACGGTTCGGTCCGCCCGTTCGAAGGAGGCCGATCGTGGGCCGTGTGACCATCAAGGAGATTGCTCGACGGGCCGGGGTCTCCAAGGGTGCGGTGTCTTACGCGTTGAACAACCAGCCGGGGGTTTCGGAGGCGACCCGGGCTCGGGTGCTGAAGGTGGCTGAGGAGTTGGAGTGGGTGCCGAACCGGGCTGCTCGGCAGTTGTCGGCGGCTCGGAGTGAGACGTTCGGGCTGGTGCTGGCCCGGACTGCGAAGACTTTGAGTGAAGAGCCTTTTTACATGGGGTTTGTGGGTGGGGTTGAGTCGGTGCTGGGGGAGAAGTCCTATGCGCTGGCTCTGCAGGTGGTGCCTGATCTGCAGGAGGAGATGGCTACCTACCGGAAGTGGGCTGCTGAGCGGCGGGTTGACGGCGTGATCGTCGTTGATCTGCGGGTGGACGATCCGCGGATTCCGTTGTTGCGGAAGTTGGAGTTGCCGGCGGTGATCGTGGGGGATCCGGTGCTGGCCGACGGGTTGACCTCGGTGTGGACCGACGGGCGGTCGGCGATGAACGCCGCGGTCGAGCACGTCGCGTCGCTGGGGCACAAGGTGATCGCGCGGGTCGCGGGGCCGCCTGAGCACGGGCACGTGTGGATCCGGGATCAGGCGTACGCCGCGGTCGGGCGGCGGCTCGGCGTACAGCTACGGATTCGGCACACCGACTTCTCCGGTGAGGAAGGCGCCGCGGCGACGCGGGAGCTGATGACCGCGGAGCAGCGGCCGACCGCGATCATCTACGACAACGACCTGATGGCGGTCGCCGGGCTTTCGGTGGTCAATGGACTCGGGCTCAAGTCGCCCGACGACGTCACGCTGGTCGCGTGGGACGACTCGGCGCTGTGCCGGCTGACGCACCCGACGCTGACCGCGATGAGCCACAACATCGTCGCGTACGGCGCGGAGGTGGCGAAGCGGCTGTTCGGTCTGCTCGACGGCGCGCCCGCCGCCGCACACCTCTACTCCACCCCGGTCCTCGTCATCCGCGACAGCTCAGGACCGCCCCACGCCTGAAGCCCGCGTCGGCGCGCCCTCCGCGGTCGCCTTGGCCACCTGCACCGGTACGCCGTTCAGGGCCGCCGTCCCGCCGAGCGCATCCGTGACGGCGTCGTCGGTGACGTCGTTGACCGAGGCGCCGGCGACCTGGCCGGCGACGGTCAGGCGTACGCCGGGCAGGCCGTGCCCGAAGCCGTGCGGCAGGCTGACCACGCCGGGCATCATGTCGTTGCTGGAGGCAACTTCAACGGACAGGGAGCCGGCCGCGGAGGTGACCTCGACGAGTTCGCCGTCGGTCAGGGAGCGGCGGGCGAGATCGGCCGGGTTCATCAGCAGCTGGTGCCGCGGCTTGCCCTTCACCAGGCGGGCCGAGTTGTGCATCCAGGAGTTGTTGCTGCGTAGGTGCCGCCGGCCGATCAGCATCAGGTCGTCTGGGTTGCCCACGGCAACCAAATGCGCGGCGAGCCGGGGCAGGTCGTCGAGGATTGTCGCCTGGGCCAGGTCGATGCGCTTGTTCCGCGTGTACAGCGCGCCGGGCAGCGCGGGCTGCAACGGCCCGAGATCGATCCCGCCCGGGGACTTGCGGAGTGTGCGCAGGGACAGCTTGTAGGGGCCGATGCGCAGGCCCAGGTCGACGACGCGTGCGGGGGACAGCCGCAGTCGGGCGGATGCGAGCAGTTTCTGCCTCGACAGGGGATTGCGGCGTAACAGCTCCAGCCCGAGATCGCGGAAGATTTCCCAGTCGTGGCGTGCAGACCTGGAGCGCGGCAGGACCGCGGAGTTCCACCGCGCGGTGTTCCGTATGGCGAGCTGGTGGAACGCCAGGTCGTAGTGATCCCGTTCCAACGGCGGCGTCGGCGGCAGGATCACGTCCGCATGCCGAGTCGTCTCGTTGATGTACGGATCCACCGCGACCATGAACTCCAGCCCTGCCAGCCCTTCGTCGAGCTTGCGGCCGTTCGGCGTCGACAGCACGGGGTTCCCCGCGATCGTCACCATCGCCCGGATCTGGCCCTCACCAGGCGTCAGCATCTCCTCGGCCATCGCCGACGCCGGCAGCTCACCGCCGAACTCCGCCAGCCCGCGCACCCGGCTCTTCCACACCCCGACGTGCCCGCGCCCGATCCCGCGCAGCGTGTCCACCGCCGGCCGCGGAATCATCGTGCCGCCGGGCCGGTCGAGGTTCCCCGTGATGATGTTCAGCACCTGCACGGCCCACTGGCACACCGCGCCGAACTGCTGCGTCGACACCCCGACCCGCCCGTAGCAGGCCGCGCGATCAGCGGCCCCGAACTCATCGGCGATCCGCCTGATCACCTCAGAAGAAATCCCGGTGGCAGCAGCGGCCCGCTCCGGCGTCCACTCGGCGACGGCCGCGGTCACCGCATCGAGTCCGTCGACATAAGCGGACGGCCGGGCCCGACCGTCCGCGATCACCTGATGAATCAGCGCCAGGAGAAAGGCCGCGTCCGTCCCCGGCCGGACGAAGTGGTGCTCGTCCGCGACCGCCGCCGTCTCGGTCCGCCGCGGATCGATCACAACCACGCGGCCTCCGCGCCGCCGCACGTCACGCAGTCGTCGCCCGAAGCCGGGCGCGGTCATCATGCTCCCGTTCGACGCCAGCGGGTTCGCGCCGAGCATCAGCAGGTACGACGTCCGGTCGATGTCCGCGACCGGCACCATCAACTGGTGCCCGTACAGCAAGTACGACGCGAGCATGTGCGGCAGCTGATCCACCGAGGTCGCGCTGAACCGGTTCCTGGTCCGCAGCAGTCGCAGCGTCGTCGGCATGTGGGTCATCGCGCCGAGGCTGTGCACGTTCGGGTTCCCCAGGTACACCCCGACCGCGTTCCGCCCGTGCTCCCGCTGGATCGCGAGCAGCCGATCGGCCACGAGCGCATAAGCCTCGTCCCAGCCGAGCGGTTCCCAGTCGCCACCAACCCGGCGTACCGGCGTGGTCAGCCGATCGGGATCCTCCTGCAGATCCTTCAGCGCGACGGCCTTCGGGCAGATGTGCCCGCGCGACAGCGGGTCGGACTCGTCCCCACGGATGTCGGTGACCCGGCCGTCCTCGACGGTCACGAGCACACCGCAGATGGCTTCACACAAGTTGCACGAGGTCCTGCGCACGGTGGCTGCCATCCCGCCAACTTACGCCCGGGTAACTGTCCCGACTAGTCGAAGCGCGCTTCGTCGAGCCGGCCGAGGATCGCGTCGACCGTCTCGTTCGGCGAGAGGTCGGAGTTGTCCAGCCACAGCCCGCGCCGCGGGCTGAACGCGTGCAGCTCGTAGTCGAGCTCGTCGACCGACAACCCGCCCAGCCGGTGCGAGATCACGTCCGGCCGCGGAGTCAGTACGACGAGGTAGCGCGGCCGGCTCTGGATGTTCTCCAGGAACTCGCGCAACAGCTCGCCGACCACCACGTCCTGCAGTACGACGGTGAACCCGGCCTGCGCGTATCCGTCAGCGGCCTGACAGGCCAGCCGGTACCGCAGCTTCAGCTGCTTCTGCGCTTCTTCGCCGTCGGCCGCTTCGGCCGACGCCTGGCCGCTGACGATCATCCGGCGGAACACCTCGCCGCGCAGGTGCACGCCGTACTGGAACCGTTCGGCGAGCAGCTGGGAGACCGTGGATTTGCCCGCCGCCATGATCCCGCTGACGACGATCACCCCCTCGGTCTGCATAGGGTGGATCGTGCCACGCGGGACAAGGGTTTCGTCAGGTCTCGCCCACTGGTTGTCCGGAGTCCGCCAGCAGGTGAGACGGCGTCAGGGCTGCAGCGACCGGACGTGCGCCGCGAGCACCTGCCGGACCCGGTCCGCGGTGGTCACCTCGGGCTGAAGCGTCACGTGGAAAGAGATCCCGTCGAGCAGCGCGTGCAGCCGTTCGGTCTCCAGCTCGAGGTCGAGGTCCGGCCGGAGCCGGCCGGCCGTGGACAGATGGGTCAGCAGTGAGTTGCACAGGCCGCGGAGTCCGTCGTTGGCCGGACCGAGGAGCTCGCGCAGACCGCCGACGCCGCTCTCGGCCTGGGCCTGCGCGGTGAACGACAGCCACACGTCGAACTCGGCCAGCCGTTCCGGATCGAGCGGGATCACTTCCTCGAGGTAGCGCAGCACGATCTCGACCGGCGTACCGGTCGGCTCGAGCTGCGCGACCCGGGACTGCACCCGCTTGGAGACCAGGTCCATCGCGAAGCTGAGCAGGCCTTCCTGGTCGGGGAAGTAGTAGCGCACGGCGCCGGCGGACCAGCCGGCCTCGGCGGCGACCGTCCGGACCGAGGCGGCCCGCATCCCGTCCCGGCGGACCACGCGCCACAGCGCCTGGGCGATCTCTTCGCGGCGGGCGTCGTGGTCGACGATTTTCGGCATGGATCCTTTTTAGCACACCTGTGTTATGGTTGATCGTAGAAACACAGACGTACCAAATAAACGGAGGGGAAGATCGTGCTGCTCGCTGTCATCGCCGCGTGTGAGATCGGCTTCTGGGTCCTGCTCGCCGCCGGCCTCGGGACGCGCTACCTGCTGCGGCTGCCCAGGCTGGGGATGGCGCTCCTGCTGGCGGTGCCGCTGGTCGACGTGGTGCTGCTGGTCGCCAGCGTGATCGACGTCCGGTCCGGTGGCGAGCCGTCGTACAAGCACTCGCTGGCCGCGATCTTCATCGGCGTCAGCGTCGGCTTCGGGCACCGCACGCTGAAGTGGGCCGACGGGTGGGCCGCGCACAAGCTGGCCGGCGCACCCCGTCCGTACAAGCCGAAGAAGGGCACCCGGGAGAAGGCGCTGTTCGAGCGCCAGGGCTGGTACCGGCACCTGCTCGCGTACGCCGTCGGCTGCGGCGTGATGCTCGGTCTCGGGTGGCTGTCCGGCCAGGGGTACGACGCCCTGCTGGCCCCGGCCTGGCCGTGGACCATCGTGCTGGTGATCGACGGGATCGTGGCGTTCAGCTCCGGCGGGAACGTCACGAACGACGCCGAGACCGAACCGCAGCAGAAGATCAACGCCTGACATCCCCACGAGCCCGCCCCGACGCCGTAGATTTCGGTCATGACGAAGTCCGGTGCGGGGCGGGCCCTCACTCCGAAAATCTTCCACGCGGTCACGGCGCTGGTGGTGATCACCGGGCTGGTGGTCCAGCTGTTCGTGACGGCCAACGGCACCGACGGCTTCTTCCCGGACAACCCCGACCGGGTGTTCAACATGTTCGCCTACTTCACGATCCTGTCGAACGTGCTGCTCGGCGGGACGACCCTGCTGCTGGCGATCACGCCCGAGCGCGACTCGCTGCTGTTCCGGACGTTGCGGCTGAACGGCGTGCTCTGCATGGCCGTCACCGGCATCGTCTACCACGTCGCGCTGGCCGACCTCGACGACCTCACCGGCTGGGCCGCGGTCGCCAACCTGCTGCTGCACACCGTGACCCCGATTCTCGGCGTGCTCGGCTGGCTGCTGTTCGGTCCGCGCGGCCGGACCGATCGGACCGTGGTCGCCTGGTCGATCGCGTTCCCGCTGCTCTGGCTGGTGTTCACGCTGGTCCGGGGCGCGGCGATCGGTTTCTGGCCGTACCCGTTCGTCAACGCCGACGATCTCGGCTACGCAAAGGTCTTGGTCAACTGTCTGCTCGTCGCGCTACTGTTCCTGGCTCTGGCGTTCGGGGCGATGCTGCTCGACCGCCGGCTGAACAGGACCGCCGTCGAGAGGTAGACCCGTGCTGGTGACATCACGCTCGTACGCCGAGTACGAGGCGATGTTCGATCTGACCGAACTCCCCGAGTCCGTGCTCGACTGCTGCGCCGGCGGCGCCGGGTTCACCGCCGAAGCGGCCGCCCGGGGCGTCGACGCCGTCGCGGTCGACCCGGCGTACGAGCTGCCGGGCGCCGAGCTGGTCGACACCGTACGGCGCAGCCTGCCGGCCGGGTCGGGGATCGTGGACCATCACGCGGCGAGCTTCGTCTGGCACTGGTACGGCTCGCCCGAGCGTCGCGACGAGCTGCGGATCGACGCGGCCGACCGGTTCCTGACCGACGTCGCGGAGGCCCCGGACCGGTACGTCCCGGGCAGCCTGCCCGAGCTGCCGTTCCCGGATCAGCGGTTCGAGCTGGTGCTGAGCTCGCACCTGCTGTTCACGTGGGCCGACAAGTACGACCGCGCCTGGCACCTGGCGGCGCTGAACGAGCTGATCCGGGTGTCGCGGTCGGAGGTGCGGATCTTCCCGCTGGTGAAGCAGGGCGCGGGCGACCCGGTGGAGTTCCTGCCGTCGCTGCTGGAGGAGCTGGACGGCGTCCGGTCCGAGATCCGGAAGGTGCCGTACGAGTTCCAGGTCGGCGCCGACGAGATGCTGGTCCTGACCCGCTGATCACGAGGAACGGTGGTGCCGATCCGCGATCGGCACCACCGTTCGTCGTACAGCCTCTGTACTGAGGGGGTCAGCGCAGGTAGCGGCCGCACTCCGGCCACGGTGAGGCGCCGCGCTGGGCGTACAGCTTCTTCGCGCGCATCAGCTGCTCGCCGGCCGAGGCCTGGGAGGCGAGGCCGGAGCCGCCGACGCTGCGCCAGGTCTGGCGGTCGAACTGGAACAGACCGTGGTACTTGCCCGACGGGTTCACCGCCCGCGGGTTGCCGCCCGACTCGCACTGCGCGACCTTGCGCCAGGCCGCGCTCATCGACACGCTCGTCGAGCCGCTGCTGGGCTTGCGGGCCTCCGACCGGGTGGTCCGGGTCTTGCGCTCGGACTTGGTGGCCGGCTTCGTGCGCTCGGACCGTTCGGTGGACGGCTTGGCCTTCGACCGGCGCTCGGTGACGGTGGCCTTCGGCGCGCCGTCGAGCTTCAGGGTCTGGCCGATCAGGATCAGGTCGGGGTTGTCGAGACCGTTCAGCTCGGCCAGCTGGTGCCAGTCGGCGCCGTTGGCCTGCGCGATCTCGGAGAGGGTGTCCCCGGCTTTCACCTTGTAGTCGGCCGCGAAGGCGGCACCTGCGCCGGCCGCGGTAATACCGACGCCGAGACCGGCGACGGACAGGGTCCGGGCGATCCGGCGGGTACTTCGCCGGGGCCGGGCGTGTCGAGCTTTGGACATCAGAATCTGCTCCTCATGAGCTGGGCATGGTGAACTTTCTCTTGCCCGGCCGACTCAGCCGCGTGCGCACTTCCCCGAGAACCTCGCGGGCCGCAAGTGCGGGGCAGCCGGCGAGACGTTGGTGGTAATCACCCGTGCGTGAGGCTCGGATCGTCGGCGGCCGGTCACTGCCGGCGCCGTACCGGGCTCCACAGTCTGGTGAGGTACCACTCCCTTCGGGGGTGCAGGGGACAAGCACCCGGACGACCCCGTTCGGTCACGGGACAGCGTCCGAATGGTCACGTCGAGATTACGAAGCGACCGAGCCATCGTGCGTGACCGGACCGCCGAACGCAAGGGCAGTTCGGGAATCTGCCCCGACTTTTTCTGCGTTTGAGGTAGCGAAAGTCCAACAACAGAACGGTTTCCGGCCCGCCCGCCGGCGTTCCGCAGGGTGGTTCTCCCGCCTGGCCCAGGAGTGAAAGTGAAGATTTGTGCGTGTCATCGCAGCGACTCGCTCGTTGTTGAGTCACGGGCCGGGAGGGCCCGCAGCTGAGGCAATCGATTGATGGGGGCATGCGGTGATCCGAGTGGTACTCGGCCACCGCGGCACGTTGGTGCGTGGAGCACTGGCCGCGGTGCTGTCCAAGGAGTCCGACTTCGACGTGATGGCCGAGCTCGACCGGTCCGACGACGTCCTGACCTCCGTCAGGCTGCGTCCACACGTCGTGGTGCTCGATCCACAGCTGCCGGGCAAGCTCGGGATCGAGGAGCTGTGCCGCAAGCTGACCGGCCGCGGGGTGCTGGTGATGGTCGACCACGAGGCGATCGCCGCGACCAGCATGGCGCTGGTCAAGCAGGCACCGCGGATCGGGCTGATCGCGACCGACGCGACCACCGAGCAGTTCGTCGAGGCCGTGCGCGACGTGGCGAAGGGGCTGCCGGTGGTCGACGTCCGGCTGGCCGTCGCCGCGCTGCGGGCCGGGGACAATCCGCTCACGGACCGTGAGTGCGAGGTTCTGCGGCAGGTGACCACGGGCGCGACGGCGCAGGAGGTCGCGCGGACGCTGAGCCTGAGCGCGGGCACGGTCCGGAATTACCTGTCCCGGATCCTCGCGAAGACCGGCGCGCGGAGCCGGATCGAGGCCATCAGGAAGGCTCAGGACGCGGGCTGGATCTGAAACCCCGGCGCGGGCTGCGACGGAAGCGTCTCCGTCGGGTGCCAGTGGCCCTGCAGCTCCTGGTAGAGCGGTGAACTGTGGAGCAGGCTGGTGTGCGTGCCGAGGGCGGCGCGGTTGCCGTCCATCACGAGGATCTTCCGGGCCCGCAGCGCCGAGGTGATCCGGTGGGCGATCACGATCAGCGTGCCGCCGCGGGTCGCGAACGCCTCCTCGGCGCGCCGCTCGGCCTCGGGATCGAGGTAACACGTCGCTTCGTCCAGGACGACGAGAGCCGCGGGCGACAGGTAGGCGCGAGTGAGAGCGATCAGCTGGCGCTCACCCGCCGAGAGGTCGTTGGGCTTCACCTGCGCCTGGAGCCCGCCGATGCGGTCGACCAGGGCGCCGGAGCCGACCGCGTCGATCGCTTGCTGGACCTCCGACGGGGTCGCGTCGGGCAGCAGGTAGTTGAGGTTCTCCATCACGGTCGCGCCGAAGACGTACGCCTCCTGCGGGATCAGTACGCGGGTGTCGGGCGCCACCGTGTGGGTCGGTACGCCGCCGATCAGGACCTGGCCGCCCGTCGGCTGCAGCATCCCGCAGATCAGGCCGGCCAGCGTCGACTTGCCGATGCCGCTGGGGCCGACCACCGCGAGGTGTTCGCCCTCGGGGACGATCAGGTGGAGGTCCTCGATCACCGGCTCCGCTGCGGGGCCGTAGGCGAAGGTCAGCCCGGTGGTCTGCACCTCACAGGTGAGCGGGGCCGCCGTCCGCGGTGTTGCCTCGGGTGACTGCACGGACAGGATGCGACCGAGCGTGACGACGTACCGGAGGCCGCTGTCGCCGAGGGCTCCCATCACGGTGCTCAAGGCGGGCTGCAGGCCGACCAGGACGTACGTGAGACCGCCGAGGAGCGTGCCGGTGGAGACTCCGCGACCGACCAGCCAGGGACCGGCGGCCAGCAGGATCAGGAGCGGCGCCCAGCCGCCGATGGCGAAGCAGAGCGTGCGGAGGGCGGCGACTCGGGCCAGGGCTCGTTCTGCATCGGCCTGGGCCTCGATGGGTCGGCCGGTGAGGTGCTCGGCGAACTCCTCCGAGCCGGTGGCGGTGATGTCACGGACTCCGCTGAAGGTCATGCCCGCTGCCGCGGCCAGGTCCTCGTCGGCTTGGAGAGACGCGCGGACCCGGTCGGCGGCCAGGCCGAGGACCGCCAGCGAGGCCAGAAAGCCCAGCAGGAAAGGCGGTACGACGAAGCCGGCGATCGCCGGGGCGAGGGAGAGCAGACCGGCCAGGACGCCGACGAGTGTGACGGCGAAGCTGCGGACGACCAGCACAAGGCCGGCGAAGGTGTCGCGGACGATCTCGACCTGGCGGTTGAGGCGGGCGACGGCGGCGGTGTCGCCGGTGTGGAGGGCGCTGCTGACGACTCGTCGGACGAGGTCGTCACGGAGAGGCTCGACGATCTCGCCGAGGCGGCCGTAGACCTGGTGGGCGCCGGCAGCTCCCAGGCAGGCGGTCGCGACGAGGCCGCCGAGCCAGGCGATGCCTTGCCAGGCGTGGCCGGCCAGGAAGCTGTCGGTGGCTTTCGCCACGGCGACGCCGTAGATGGCGGTGGGGAGGATCTCCGGGATCGACCAGATCGCCAGCTTCAGCGCCGACCGGTTCTTGAGAGCTGCGATCCCGTAGGACAGTTCGCGTTTCATCCGAAGACCTCGCGGTACTCCGGGAGGTGCCAGAGGTCGCGGTGCCGGGCGGTGGCGCGGACCACGCCGTGGTCGAGCCAGACGACCAGGTCGGCCCGTGCCGCGGTCGCCGGGCGGTGGGTGACGATCAGGCGGGTCCGGCGGTGCTTGTCCTCGGTGAGCGTGCGGCTGATCTGCATCTCGGTCGCGGTGTCGAGGCTCGACGTCGCGTCGTCGAGCACCAGCAGCCGGCTGGCGGACCACGCGCGGGCCAGACCGAGGCGCTGCCGTTCGCCGCCCGACATAGGGGCCTCAGGCAACGGAGTGCGGTAGCCGCGCGGGAGGCGGCTGACGAAGTCGTGCGCGTGCGTCGCGCGGGCCGCGGCCAGCGTGCGGACGGTGCTCAGCGGGTTCGGCGAGATCGCGTCGCCGATGGTGGTGCCGACCAGCGTCGGGCGCTCGAAGGCGCAGCCGACCGCGGTGCGCAGCGAACGGCGGTGGACGGCCTGCAGCGGTACGCCGTCCAGCAGCACCTGCCCGTACGACGGGTCGCGCAGCCGCGCGGCGACGGCGGCGAGCACGGACTTCCCGGCGCCGCTCGGCCCGACGACGGCGACGGTGGCGCCGCCGGGGAGGTCGAGGTTCACGTCGTACAGGAGGGTCGTGTCGTTGGCGACGACCGTGACGGCCTCGAAGCGCAGGTGACCGGGACCGGACGGGAGCGGGAGGGTGCCGTGGGGCATGGAGTCGACGGCGAAGATCTCGCTCGCGCGGCGGACGCCGGCCTTGGCGCGGGCGATCTCGCCGATGACGCCGGTCAGGCTGCCGAGGCCGGCACCGAGTACGGCGTACTGGCCGGCGGCGAAGAGTTCGCCGGCGGTGATGCGGCCCTCGACGAGTTGGAAGCCGCCGACGGCCAGGACGGCGACCAGGACGAGTGGGCCGACGATCGCGGCCTGGGCGCCGGAACGGGCGAGGATCTTCCAGGTGAGCAGGCCGTGCTTGTGGAGCTCGGGGAGGAGGGAGAGGACGCGGTGCTCCTCGCGGGCTGTCGTGCCGGCGGCGAGGATCGTGCGGATGCCGGTGAGGGCCTCGGTGAGGCGACCGGCCAGCCGGCCTTGGGTTTCGGAGTAGTCGAGGCTGATCTGCGCGGTACGGCGGGCGAAGACCAGGAGGACGCCGATGACGAGCAGGACGCCGCCGAAGAAGGCCGCGGCGAGCCAGGGGTCGATGAAGGCGAGCAGAACGAGGCTGCCAGCCGGCGGGAGGATTGCGGCGAACGCGCTGACGAGTGCGGGCCCGGCCTGGGCGGCGTCGACGGCGTTGCCGGAGACTCGGCTGACCAGGTCGCCGGTCTCGTGGTCGCGAGTCCCTTCGGGACCGCCGCGGACGACGCGCTGGACCAGGCCGTGGCGCAGCCAGGCCGTCGTACCGGCGACGGAGGCGGTGCCGGCGAAGACGTCGACCAGGGAGCAAATGATGCCTGTGGCAACCAATACCGCGGCGACGGAGAGCCAGCGGTCGTAGCCGTGGCCGGCGACGATCGCGTCGACCGACCGGCCGAGAACCGAGGGGAGTGCGAGCGCGACACAGCTGCCGCCCAGTGAGGTCAGAGCGATCACGGGGAGCCACTTGCCGCTGTGACGGACGACGTCGCCGAAGGCGAGGCTCATCGCAGCTGCCTGTCGAGGAACGCGAGCATGTCGGCGGCGAGCGCGATGCCCTTCCCTGCACCACCGGAGGCGTGGCCGGAGTCAGCATCCGTTCTGAGCAGCACCGGATGGCTGGAGACATGCTGAAGAGCGGCGCACATCTTCCTTGCGTGCAAGGGATCTACGCGGGTGTCGTTGGCGAACGTGGTGAAGAGCACCGCCGGATAATCCTGGGTGAAGACCTGGTGATACGGCGAATAGCTCAGCAACGTCTTCAGCTGCACGGGATCCGAGGCCGAGCCGAACTCCGGGACCCAGTGGGCGCCCAGACCGGTGTGCTCGTAGCGGACCATGTCGAGCAGCGGCGCCGAGCAGACGGCGGCGGCGAAGAGGTCCGGGCGCTGGGTGATGGCGGCGCCGACCAGCAGGCCGCCGTTGGACTCTCCGCAGGCGGCCAGCTGGGACGGCGTGGTCCAGCCATCGGCGACCAGGTGTTCGGCCGCCGCGAGGAAGTCGTCGATGACGTTCTGCTTCTGGTCGAGGATGCCGGCCCGGTGCCAGTCGTGGCCACGTTCACCGCCGCCGCGCAGGGTGGCGGTGACGAAGACGCCGCCGGCCTCGACCCAGGCCAGGGCGAACGCGGAGTACGTCGGGGTGAGCGACTGGCCGAAACCGCCGTACCCGTAGAGGATCGTCGGCCGCGGACCGGACCCTGGGCCCGCGATGACGAGCAGCTCCAGCGAGGTGCCGTCGGCCGACTGGAACGGGACGGGTGTCGCGGTCGCCTCGACGGTGGGAGCCGCGCCGGGCGCCGGCGACCAGAGCGTGGTCTCGGCCGTCAGGGCGTCGTACGCGTAGATCGCCGCGGGGGTGATGCTGTCGGTGTAGGAGAACCAGGCCTCGTGCCCGCCGTGAGGGCGGGTGGTCAGCGAGCCGACGGACCCCTGGCCGGGCAGCGGGACGTCGCCGAGGTGGCGGCCGGTGACCAGATCGTGGATGGCGATCTCGCCGATGGTTCCGCGGGTGCGGCCGACGAGCACGACCTTGTCGAGCACGGCCAGGCTGCTCAGCGGAGCGTCCGGGTCGGCGGGGACGTAGTCGTGCCAGACCAGCGGATTCTCCGGGTCGCCGACGCAGACCCGGCCGGTCGGCGCGTCCTGCGTCGTGACGACGTACAGGCGGCCGTCGTGGCCGACCGACATCAGCGTGATCGCGTCGCCGCCGAGCTGGAGCTGGTGCGGCGCACCGCCCGCTCGCAGGTCCGCGAGCCAGAGATCGTTGGTGGTCCCGCGCGACGCGGAGATCGTCAGCCAGCGGCCGTCGGCGCTGAGATCCAGCCCGTACGACGCTTCGTCGGCGAGGACGCGCTGGTCCGAGCCGCCGACCGCGTGCAGCAGGACCTGGCGGAATCGCACGTAGTAGAAGGACTTTCCGTCCGGCAGCCACGCGATCGGGGAGTAGCGGCAACCGTCGATCGGCTCCTCGGCCAGAGCGCCGGTCGTCACGTCGAGCACGTGCAGCACGGACTGCTCGGAGCCGCCGCGGGAGACCTGGAAGGCGACCAGCGACCCGTCCGGCGAGGGCTGCCAGGAGTCGAGCGTGGTCAGTCCGCTCGGGTCGAGCTTGGCGGGGTCCAGCAGCTCGACGCCGTCGACGCTCAGGACGGGATGGTCCTGACGCGGCTCGCGGCGGAGCAGGAAGCAGTGGTCGCCACGCCAGACCGGCGCGGAGACGGAACCGACCGAGGACAAGGCCTTCACGCGGCTGCGGAACGAGTAGCGGGTGGGCAGCGTCCCGGCGTACGAGAGCCAGAGCTCGTCCTGCGCGGCCTGCCACTGGCGGGTCTGCTCGCTCGAGGCGTCCTCGAGCCAGCGGTAGGGGTCGGCGACGCTCTGCCCGTGCAACTGCTCGACGAGCGCGAGCCGTTCGGCGTACGGGTAGTCCATGAGAGCGCCTCCCGGAACGAAGGTCGGCCCGGGGTGGGAGTTGCCGCCCACCCCGGGCCTTCGGAAACCTCGAAAAGCTTGGCACCCCACGTCGGGGCGCCCGGGTCCGATCAGTGGCAGAGCAGAAGGCTCAGGTTGCTCGGACGCTGCGAGTTGCAGCCCAGCACGGTCAGCGTGGAGCCGCCGTGGTGGTGGCCGCCGTGACCGTAGCCCGGGGTCTCCAGACCCTGAAGGTCGAGAAGTGCCATGTGTTTACACCTCCTTCGGAGGAAGTCGTAGGGACAGAGACTCGGACCACTGGGGAGGTCCGAGGAACGGGAGGGAGACCGGCCGCTCGTGCAGCGCGGTTCCCAGGGCCAGCAGGACGCCGGCGGATCCGGTGGCCAGGTCCGTCGAGAGACGGAGCAACTGGTTGCCGGGGAAGATCAGTCCACCCTCGTACGGCAGCGCGTGCCAGCCGAGTCCGCGGACCAGGTCGTCGGTGCTGTCGCCCAGCTCGGCGGCAGCCAGCAGCAGTCCGGCGCGACCCATCATCAGGCCGGGCTGCACGTAGTAGGAGCAGCGGGTGACCAGGCGGAGGGCGGCCAGTTCGGCGGCCAGCTCCTCGTCCGGTCGGTGCTGCAGGTAGCGGCTGAGGACCATCGCGATCCCGGCCGAGCCTTCTTCCAGGTAGGGCAGCGAGCGCCAGCCCTGGTTCACCTGGAGCATGCCTTCCGGCGTCCGGATGCAGCGGCGCAGGTCCTGCCGCAGCGCGGTCTCCGCGAAGTCGAGCAGCCCGGTGTCACCGGTCCGCTCGTACGCCGTCAGGAAGAGCAGCGCCGGACCGGACGAGCCGTACATGAGCCCGGCCCGCGGCTTCCCCTCACCACTCACCTCCGGTACGTCGGTGACGTCGCCGAGCCGGTCCGCGACCAGGTCGAGCACACGCGTCGCCGCGCTGTTGAGACTCGGCTCGCTTGCGGAGAAGTGCATCAGGTTCAGTCCGACACCGGCCAGGCCGGAGTACAGGCCCAGCTCGCGGCTGCCGAAGTCGTCGGCCAGCGTCAGCTCGATCGCGTCCAGCGCGTCCTGCCGGTGCCCGAGCTCGTCGAGGACGTACGCGACGCCGTGCAGTCCGTCGTACAGGCCGGGGCCGAGCTCGGTGGTCCTGGCGTGCTCGCGCAGCCAGTCCTCGTACGCCGGGAAGCGGCCCGCGTCGGTCTTCGCCAGTGCGTAGAGCACGCCGGCCGCGCCGGTCGCGAGGTTGATCCCGCCGCCGGAGCGGAACTGCGCGATGTCGCCGGGGAACAGCCGATCGTCCCGCTCCGGGGTCGCGCTGGCCACAATCGCCTTGGCGATCGCGGCGCGGACCTCGGTCCAGGGCGCACGGCCGGGCAGCGGCAGCGCCGCCATCTCCGGGTCCTCGGTCAGGTCCTTGCCGACGATGGCCCGTACGGCGGTGTCGAGCGTTGCCCTCGGCACCGGGAAGGTCTCGGCGATCATGTCGGCCAGCTGGAACGCCTTGCCGGGATGGAGATGCAGCAGCATCGTTGCCTGCGGCGCGAACAGGCCGAGCGCGATACAGGCCAGCGCGTACAGGTCGACGTCCGGACCCTGACGGTCGCCGGGCGCCGCGTAGCCCGGGTGGGCGAGCGCGGAGCGGGCCTTGTCCTCGGCGAGCGTCGCGACCTCGAAGTCGATCAGCACGAGACGGTCGCCGGTGCTCAGCAGCACGTTGTCCGGGTGCAGGTCGCAGAAGACGACCCCGCGACCGTGGAGTTCGCCGACCGCGCGCTGGACGTCGCCGACCATCTTGGTCGCCCACGCGGCGTACTCGGTGAGCTCGGCCTCGGACGCGTCCGGGCGGGTCAGCGGGTACCGCCGGACGAGTTCCCGCTGCAGCGGGTTCGCGTCGACGAACTCCTGGACCAGGAAGTGGTGGTCGCCGAGGGTGAAGTAGTCGTGGACCTGCGGTACGACGTCGAGCCCGTCGAGGCGCTGCAGGATGTCGCGCTCGTGACCGATCCGGGCGACCGCGTCGCGGCCGGACATGTCGAGCCCGGCGTACGGCCGGCCTTCCTTGAGCACGACCTTGGCCTGGGTCTCGTTGTGGTGGCCGAGGTAGACGCCACCGCCGTTGGAGAACTGGATGACGCCTTCGATCGTGTACGCGAGGTCGTTGGTGGTGACCGCGTTACGGGCGTCGAGATGCGTCTGCAGGAACGACGGCAGCGTGATCCACGGCGGCGTGGTGAAGGTGGGGCTGCGGTGGTCAGGGACCAGCCGGCCGGTGTTGTCCTCGAGGGCCAGGACGCGTTCGCCGGCCGGGTCGAGGGTGTAGCGGCTGACGAAGGCGCCGTACCGGACGAACAGCGGGCCCTCGGCGTACCGGAGGTCGCTCAGGATGTACGGGCCCTGGACGCCGTCGAGCAGGTCGTCGAGCTCCTTGAGCACCAGCTCGAGCTGCGCCTCGTCGGTGGGGTAGATGGTGACGAGCTTGCCGCTCGAACCGCGCGGGGCGGACTTCGAGTTGACCATCACCAGGACCGGCTCGTTGCGCAGGAACTTGAACGCGATGCCGCGGGGGACGCAGTAGTCCCAGACGACCTCGAGCGTCCGCTCGGCGTCGGCGAGGCCGGCCGAGACGTGGATCTTCCAGCCCTGGGCCGGCAGCTCCAGGCCGCTCGGCGCGTAGTGCATCCACATCTCGCCGGGCACGTGCTCCCAGCCGGCCGGGACCTCCCGGGAGGCGAGGGCGAAGTCCGGCTGACCCTCGGCGGTGGAGGGAGAGTCGTAGAACCGCCGGTCGGCCAGGCAGTACAGCTCGTAACTTTCCATGGCGGTTCGATCCCCCTCTCTCGTGGTTGCCCCGGAGAATCTTGGGCGGGGGGAGAGGGGTCGGCGTAGTGCATGACGTCATCAGTCGACTGTGAAGAACTCATGTGCTACGAGTGAGTAAGTAAACACTCTTTGTTACGTCGACGTCACTTTGAGCGGGGAAAGCGCCGTTACATCATGTCGATGCGTGCCAGCCAGGTAACAGGACGTAACTTTGCATGGATTTGATCGTGAGACCTCTCTAGGTCGCTTGGCGGTGCTGCTGGCTCGCGAAGTACGCGACCTTCCGGGCCCGCATCACCTCACCCAGCGGACGGTGCTCGGCCATCGCGCTCCACGGGTCGAAGACGGCCGACTCGACCTCCGCGGCGAACGCCTCGTCCGGCTTCTGCCGCCCGATGGTCAACCGGCCGACGGTCTCGTACGGCGCGTCCCAGACGACCGAGGCGTCCTCGATCGGGGTGTGCTCCTCGTCGACGAAGAACTGCACCTGGACGTCGTAGTCGAGCGGGGCGGTGGCGAGCCGGTCGTAGACGTCGGCGGCCCAGTCCACGGCGCCCGGGTTCGGGTAGCCGGCCAGCGCGCGGAGCCGCACGCGGGCGGCGTACGGGCCGAACGTGATCGGTGCCGCGCTGAAGAAGTCCTGGGTGGCGAAGCCGGAGAACGGCTCCTTGAGCGCGGTCGAGACGGCCTTCAGGCGGGGAATCAGTCCAGGCTGCTGGGCCACGCTGAGCAGCAGCCGTCCTGTCGTCTGCCCGGCCGTGGTGACGACCTTGCTGAAGTCCTCGCTGGTCGCGGAGCTGAACCGCTCGTGGTTGATCAGCGCGAAGTCCTGGCTCACCGCCTCGCCGCCCAGCGCCGCCGGCCCACTCACGCCGAGCACCTTCAGCGAGAACCCACGAATATCCGGTACGACGTCCGCCGCGCGGTTGAAGCCGCCGTTCGACAGCCGCACCCACACGTCGTACTTCTCCGGCACCCGGAACAGCCCTTGCCGCGCGTACTCCGGCAGGTCGCCCGGCACCGTCAACGTCGCCCGCAGCGCCGCCACCTGCTTGCGGTGCAGCGCCCGCCCGGTCCCGTACTTGTCCGACTTGCGCGCCTGCATCGCGACGAACAGCTCCGCCTGCCGCCGGTGGCGTTCCTCCTCGTCGGCCCCGACGACTTCCTGCCACCCGACACTCGGCACGCTCACAACGCTCCCCCTCCGACGACGACCCGGACCACCAGTATCCGTCGTCCACGCCGTTGCATCAGGCAACAAGCCGCGGAGTCAGCTCGGGTAGGTCTGGGTCTCGGTGGCCTTGAGGGTGGCCCAGAGCGGGCGGCCAGGGGTGAGGGAGAGCTCGGCGACGGCGGCCGGGGTGACGTCGGTCAGGAGATTGGTGGGAGCGGAGGAGCCGTCGGCGGGGGTGAGGCGGACGCGGACGGTGTGGGCGTGCTGCTCGACGCTGGTGACGACAACCGGCCAGGTGTTGCGGGGGCTGCCGGTGGGGTGCTCGGGATAGAGACTGATGGCGGACGGCGGGAAGGCGACGTGGACCGCGCCGGTCGCCGGGGTCGCGATGGTGACCTTGCCGCCGTCGGTCAAGTGGACCGTCGTGCCGTCGGCGGTGCCTCGGTAGAGGTTGAGGCCGACGAGGTGAGCCACGTAGTCGGTGCGAGGGCGGTGGGCGACCTCGCTGGGTGAGCCTTCCTGGACCACCTCGCCGTTCTCGATGATGACCAGGCGGTCGGCCAGGACCATCGCGTCCAGCGGGTCGTGGGTGACCAGGAGAGTACGGCCCTCGTACCGGTCGAGGTGCTGGCCGAGCTCGGCGCGGATGTGGAGCGTGGTGCCGGCGTCGAGGGCGGCCAGGGGCTCGTCCAGGAGGAGGAGGTCAGGCTGGGTCGCCAGCGCTCGGGCAAGGGCAACGCGCTGGGCCTGGCCGCCGGAGAGAGACCGAGGACGCGACTTGGCCTGGTCCGTGAGGCCGACGGTGTCCAGCCATTGGGCGGCTTCGGCGCGGGCGGTGCGCTTGTCGACGCCGCGCGCCCGCAGGCCGAAGGCGACGTTCTCCAGGGAGCTCAGGTGATTGAAGAGCAAGTAGTCCTGGAACACGACGCCGATCGGGCGCTGGTCGGCGGACAGGAAGGTCCGCGGCGGCTCGTCCCAGACCTTGCCGTCGAGGGTGATCCGCCCGGCGTCGACGGGGAGCAGACCGGCGATCGCGCGCAGGGCGGTGGTCTTGCCGGCGCCGTTCGGGCCGAGCACGGCGACGACCTCGCCCGGTTCGACGGTCAGGTCCAGCGCCAGTTCGAAGCCGGTACGGCGTACGTGCAGGTCCGCGCGCAGGGTCATCGCAGACCACTGATCCAGCGCTCGCGCAGGCTCGCGAGGACGACGACCGACACGATCAGCAGCACGATGCTCAGCACGACCGCGACGTCGGGGTCGGTCTCCAGGGCCAGGTAGACGGCCAGCGGCATCGTCGTCGTCCGGCCGGGGAAGTTGCCCGCGAAGGTGATGGTGGCACCGAACTCGCCGAGCGCGCGGGCCCAGCACAGAACGGCGCCCGCGACGATGCCTGGTGCGATGGACGGCAGCGTGACGCGGCGGAAGGTCAGCCAGCGTCCGGCGCCCAAGGTCGCGGCGGCCTCCTCGTAGCGCGGGTCGGCGGCGCGGAGAGCGCCTTCGACGGAGATGACCAGGAACGGCATCGCGACGAACGCCTCGGCGACGATCACGCCGGCCGTGGTGAAGGGAAGGGAGAAACCGAACCACAGGTCCAGCCGCTCGCCGATCAGTCCGCGGCGGCCGAGGACGAGCAGCAATGCCACGCCGCCGACTACGGGCGGCAGGACCAGAGGAACGGTCACGAGAGCGCGGAGGAGACCGCGGCCGGGGAGGTCGGCGCGGGCGAGCAGCCAGGCGAGCGGGATACCCAGGAAGAGACAGATGACGGTGGCGGCGCTGGCGCAGAGCAAGGACAGACGGAGGGCCTGGCCGACCTCGGCGCTGAACAGCCGGGACGGCAGCGTCGACCAGGGAGCCTCGGCGAGCAGACCGATCAGTGGGACCAGTAGAAACGCCAGACCGAGCAGAGCGGGCAGGACGAGGACGAGCGGCAACCGGCCGCCCGTCCTCCTCCTGAGGCGCGATCTCACGGAGCGTCGAAGCCCGCCGCGGTGAGGACCTTCGTGCCGTCGGCCGACAGGACGAAGTCGACGAACGCCTTGGCGCCGCCGGCGTTCGGGGCCTTGGTCAGCGTCGCGATCGGGTACTCGTTGACCGCCTGCGCGGACTCCGGGAACTCGATCCCCTCGACCTTGTCCTTGGCGGCCAGGACGTCGGTCTTGTAGACCAGCGCCGCGTCGACCTCACCGAGGCTGACCTTGGTCAGCGCCGCCTTCACGTCCTGCTCGAGGCTGTCCGGCTGCGGCGTCAGCTTGGCCGCGGCGAACACCTTCTGCGCGGCCGCGCCGCACGGCACCTGCTCGGCGCAGAGCGCGATCTTCCGGTTCTTGTCGGTGAAGTCCTTCAGCCCGGTGATCTTGCCCGGGTTGCCCTTCGGGACGGCGATCTCCAGCACGTTCTTCACGAACGTCGTCGCCGTTCCCTTGTCGGTCACCTGGTCCATGTTCTTCGGTGCGGCCGACGCGAACACGTCGGCCGGCGCGCCCTGGTTGATCTGCGTCGCCAGCGCCGAGCTGCCGGCGAAGTTGAAGACCACCTTGACGCCCGGGTGCGCGGCCTCGAAGTCCTTGCCGAGCTGGGTGAAGGTGCCGGTCAGGGAGGCGGCGGCGAAGACGTTCACCGTGCCCGAGATCGCCGCGCTGCTGCTCGCGCCGGCCGACGGGGACGACGCGGACGGCGAGGAGCCTGCCGGGGTGTCGTCGCCGCAGGCGGCCAGGCCGAGCGCGACGCCCGCGCTGAGCGAAACGGCGAGGGCACGCCGGGTGAAGCTGGTACGGCGGAACATCTAGACCTCCGGGATCTCGACGACTACGTGGGTGGACTTGATCGAGGCGACGGCGACCACGCCGGGCTCCAGGCCGAGCTCGTCGGCGGCCTCGCGGCTCATCAGCGAGACGACCCGGAACGGTCCGGCCTGCATCTCGACCTGCGCCATCACGCCGTCCTTGACGACGCGCGTGACGATGCCGCGCATCCGGTTGCGGGCCGACGCGGCGGCCGTCGGACCGGTGTCCGGCGACTCGGCGAGCTCCTGGGCGAACGCGGCCAGCGCCCTCCCGTCGACGGCCTTCCGGCCGCCCTGCTCGGTGGCCGGCAGCCGCTTGTTGTCGATCCAGCGCCGGACGGTGTCATCACTGACTCCGAGTAGCGCGGCCGCCTCACTGATTCGCAAATTCGGCATGAAGCACACTCTAGAGCCGCAAGTGCGGCAACCCACTCCTCTTTTCCGTTCGTTTTTGTAGTCCTCGACATAGGTTGGCTCTATGACCGGGCTGCGGGAGTACTTGGACGGGCCGCACAAGGCCGCGCGCGACGTCGTACGGGACGGACTGGCCAGTCACGCGTCCCTGCTGGACGCCGGACTGCGCCTCACCAGGGACGAGTACCGCGACGAGGTGCTCCGGACGCTGAAGGAGATGGCCGCTCAAGGGCACCCGTCCCGTGGCTTCCCCAAGGAGTACGGCGGCCAGGGCGACCTCGGCGGGTTCATCGCCGGCTTCGAGACGCTCGCGTACGGCGACCTGTCGCTGATGGTGAAGGCCGGCGTCCAGTTCGGCCTCTTCGCCGGCGCGATCCTGCACCTGGGCACCGAGCGGCACCACGACCGCTACCTGGCCGACGCGCTCACCGGCGACCTGCTCGGCTGCTTCGCGATGACCGAGACCGGCCACGGCTCGAACGTCCAGTCGCTGGAGACCACCGCGACGTACGACGAGACGACCGGCGAGTTCGTCGTCCACACTCCGACCGCGTCGGCCCGCAAGGACTACATCGGCAACGCGGCCCGGCACGGGGCGCTGGCGGCGGTGTTCGCCCAGCTCGTCGTCGGTGGCGAGACGCACGGCGTGCACTGCCTGCTGGTGCCGATCCGCTCGGACGCCGGTGAGCCGTTGCCCGGCGTGACGCTCAGCGACTGCGGGCCGAAGCTCGGCCTGAACGGCGTCGACAACGGGCGGATCGTCTTCGACCAGGTCCGGGTGCCGCGGGAGGCGCTGCTGGACCGGTACGCGCAGGTGGATGCCAACGGCACCTATCGCAGCGAGATCGAGAACCCGGACCGGCGGTTCTTCACGATGCTCGGCACGCTGGTCCAGGGGCGGGTCTCGATCGGCGGCGCCGCGATCAGCGCGAGCAAGGTCGCGATGACGATCGCCGTCCGGTACGCCGACCAGCGCCGCCAGTTCGGTGCGCCGGGCAGTCCGGACGAGACGCTCCTGCTCGACTACCGGATGCACCAGCGCCGGCTGCTGCCGCTGCTGGCCCGGACCTACGCGATGCACTTCGCCCAGGCCGAACTGGTCGACAACTTCGCCCGGATCTTCGGCGCGGACGACGACGCGCCCCGCGACGACAGCGACGGGCGCGGCGGCGGCACCGGCGGCAACGAGCACGACCGGCGGGCCCTGGAAGCCCAGGCGGCCGGGACGAAGGCGCTCGGGACCTGGCACGCGACCGAGGCGATCCAGATGTGCCGCGAGGCGTGCGGTGGCGCGGGGTACCTGTCCGAGAACCGCC
Source organism: Kribbella italica (assembly GCF_014205135.1). Lineage (NCBI taxonomy): Bacteria > Bacillati > Actinomycetota > Actinomycetes > Propionibacteriales > Kribbellaceae > Kribbella > Kribbella italica. Next base: position 5,700,046 of record NZ_JACHMY010000001.1, on the reverse strand, counting down.
TGTCCGTGCTGAAGGCCGACACCGACGTGTTCACCACCTTCGAGGGGGACAACACGGTCCTGCTGCAGCTGGTCGCGAAGGGACTGCTGACCGACTACCGGCGATCGTTCGGCGAGCTGGACCCGCTGGGCACCGCGCGGTTCGTCGCCGGCCAGGCGGTCGAGATCGCGGTCGAGAAGACCGCGCTGCGCGGTCTGGTCGAGCGGCTGCGCGACGTCGTACCGAATCGGTCGGACTCCACCGACCCGGATGCCGGGCTGCGCGACGACGACTACCACTCGGGCCTGCTGCGGTTCCGCGAGCAGCACATGCTGTCCGGGGTCGCGCGGCGGCTGAAGGCGGGGATCGACGCCGGGGACGAGGCGTTCGAGGTGTTCAACCGCTGCCAGGACCACGTGATCGCGGCCGGCCGGGCGCACGTCGAGCGGGTGGTGCTGGAGGCGTTCCAGCACGCGGTACAGGCTGCTCCGGAGGGTGAGACGCAGGACCGGCTGAAGGAGCTGTACGACCTGCACGCGCTCGCGACGATCGAGAACGACCGGGCCTGGTTCATGGAGCACGGGCGGCTGTCCGGCCCGCGCTCGAAGGCGATCACGGCCCTGGTGAACGAGTTGTGCGGCCGGATTCGCGCCTACGCCACCGACCTCGTGGACGCGTTCGGCGTACCGGGCGCGGCGGTCGACGTACCGATGGTTGTACGGTCGCTGCATGAGTGAGCCGCTTGAGCCCGCCTCGGCTGCCGAGGCCGCCCGCGAACTGGCCAAGGTGCTGCTGGCCCAGGCCGACGCACTGGACCTGCACGACCTGCGGGCCACGACGGCGATCGAGAACGTCAGGGTCCAGTCCCGGGTGCTGGCCGACGCCGTGCACGAGCGCGGCTGGGGCGACATCTTCCTGGGGATCGACTCCTACGACCCCGACGAGCTGGACGACGTCCCGCTCGGGCCGGACGACTTCGACGACCCGGCGGACTACCGCGAGCTGGTCGAGGGCGTCGCGGAGCTGGACGAGCCGATGGTCCCGGAGAACGGCCTGCGGGTCAGCTACCAGGCCCGCTACGACTTCGTGGTGACCGACCCGGAGGCGTTCGTCGCCTACGTGCGCAGCCGTGCCGACGAGGCGCAGAACGACGACGTCATCGACGACATCGAGGACGCCCGGTCGGCATTCGAGCTGCTCGGGTACCTGGACGGCCTCGGCTCCAAGGACTACGACACGGTCGGGCTGAGCCCGGCCGGCGGCGAGGAGTCCCACAAGGTGGTCGAGTTCTCGCTGTGGGACATGGACCCCACGCGGCGCGACGACACCTACCCGTACTGAGTCCGTTTCCCTTCCTGTACGGCGATCCGGCCCGGTCCGGTAATCAAGCGCACAAGCTTTTTACTTGTTGCGGCAGGCAACGTCGGCACAATGTGTGACTGGACGTCTACAGTCCGTCGCCTTCTGAAAAGCCAATGCAAATGTTTGATCCGGGGGATGGTCCCGCTCCGGGCTCGCGTGACAACGTTCAGTTGTCGGCGGCGGACGGGTCGCCGGCACAGGCTCTTGGTGGAACCGCGAACTCCCGTCCGCGACCGGAACTGTACCTCCCCTGCCGGCCGCGGAAACGAGTTCAGGCCCACCATCCTTCGGGCCGAACGCCCTCTCGGGGCAGAGCAAGACGCCGGTCGTGCCGCACAGGGACGCCGGTCGCCAGTGAGGTGGTGACCGGCGCCCGGCACGACCGGCGTTTTCTTGTCCCGGTGGTACCGGTGCGACTGGGGACCGATACCACCGGGCCAAGCCCCCGCCCTGTGGACGGGGGCTTTCGTGCGTCTCAGGCCAGTTCGAGCTCGGTCACCGGGTGCTGCGGGACCTCGCCGTACGTCGTGGTGCGCTGGCGGGCCGGGCGGCCGGCGGCCGTCGCCATCGCGGTGAGCTCCTCGATCGACTTGCGGGAGCCGTGCTTGGAGCCGGCCATCCGGCTGATGGTCTCCTCCATCAGGGTGCCGCCGATGTCGTTGACGCCGCCGTTCAGGACGGCGACGCAGCCGTCGGTGCCGAGCTTGACCCAGGAGCACTGGATGTTGTCGATCCGGCCGTGCAGCATGATCCGCGACATCGCGTGCACCGCGCGGTTCTCGTCGTACGTCGGGCCGGGGCGGGCCACGCCGGCCAGGTAGATCGGCGAGTTGGTGTGGATGAACGGCAGCAGCACGAACTCGGTGAACCCACCGGTCCGGTCCTGGACCTCCGCGATCGTGCGCAGGTGCTGGACCCAGTGGTGCGGCGAGTCGACGTGGCCGTACATCATCGTGGACGACGACGGCAGCCCGACCTTGTGCGCGGTGGAGATCACCTCGATCCAGCTTGCCGTCGGCAACTTTCCCTTGGTGAGGATCCAGCGCACGTCGTCGTCGAGGATCTCGGCCGCCGTCCCGGGGATGCTGTCCAGCCCGGCCTCCTTGACCGAGATCAGGAACTCCTCGATCGACAGCCCGGTGCGCACCGAGCCGTTCACGATCTCCATCGGCGAGTACGCGTGCACATGCATCTGTGGCACCCGCTGCTTGACCGCGCGGACGAGGTCCGCGTACGCCGTACCGGGCAGGTCCGGGTGGATGCCGCCCTGCATGCAGACCTCGGTCGCGCCGATCACCCAGGCCTCCTCGGCCCGCTGGGCGACCTCGTCCATCGACAGCGAGTACGCGTCGGCGTCGGTCCGCCGCTGGGCGAACGCGCAGAACCGGCAGCCGGTGTAGCAGACGTTGGTGAAGTTGATGTTGCGGTTCACCACGTAGGTCACGTCGTCGCCGGCCACGGCCTTGCGCAGGTCGTCGGCGATCCTCGCGAGCTGGTCCAGCGCCGGACCCGTTGCCGTCATCAACGTCAGCGCCTGGCTGTCCGACAACCCGGCCGGATCGCGCTCGGCGGCCGCGAGCGCTTCCTTGACGTCGCCGTCGATGCGCTCAGGAGCCCCGCCGGCCTCCGCCGCCCTGCGGGCCGCCACGTCTTCCCTCAGCACGTCCCAGTCGCCGTACGCCGCGTCGAAGTCCGAACGGGTCTCCGTACGCCGTCCTTCGGTGTCGATCGCGGTGTGCAGGTCGGTCCGGCCGACCGAGTCCCAACCGCCGTCCGGCTCCTGCCAGGGCAGGCCCTTCGGCATCGCGGCCTCGTCGGCCAGGCCGGTCGCCGGGTCGACGAGCGCCTCGACGTGCGAGATCAGGCGCGGGTCGAGCCACGGCTCGCGCAGGTACTCCGGGTGGGCCGTCAGCCGCTCCCGCAGCGTGAACCCGGCGTCGGCGGTCAGCTTGGTCAGGTCGTCCAGGTGCGGCCAGGGACGTTCGGGGTTCACGTGGTCCGGGGTCAGCGGCGAGACGCCGCCGAAGTCGTCGACCCCCGCGGCGAGCAGCAGTTTGGCCTCGTCGAGGTCGACCAGGTTCGGCGGGGCCTGGACGCGGGCGCGCGGGCCGAGCACGATCCGGGTCACCGCGATCGCGGCCAGCCACTCGTGCAGCGGGACGTCCTCGTCGTTGCGCATCGCCGTGTCCGGCTTCACCCGGAAGCCCTGGATGATGACCTCCTGGATCCCGCCGTACTGGCGGGCGACCCGGCGCAGCGCGAAGACCGAGTCGGCGCGTTCCTCGATCGTCTCGCCGATCCCGATCAGCAGGCCGGTGGTGAACGGCACGTTCGAGCGGCCGGCGTCCTCGAGCACGCGCAGCCGGACCGACGGGTCCTTGTCGGGCGAACCGAAGTGCGGCTGGCCCTTCTCCTCGAACAGCCGCCGCGAGGTCGTCTCCAGCATCATGCCCATGCTCGGCGCGACCGGCTTCAGCCGCTGCAGGTCCTGCCAGGACATGACGCCCGGGTTCAGGTGCGGGAGCAGGCCCGTCTCCTCCAGGACCCGGATCGCCATCGCGCGGACGTAGTCGAGGGTGCTGTCGTAGCCCGCCTCGTCCAGCCACTGCTTGGCGGCGTCCCAGCGGTCCTCGGGCGCGTCGCCGAGTGTGAACAGGGCTTCCTTGCAGCCCAGGGCCGCGCCCTGGCGGGCGATCTCGAGCACCTCGTCCGGGCTCAGGTACGGCGACTCGACGCGGCCGGGCGTGGTGGCGAACGTGCAGTAGTGGCAGCGGTCGCGGCACAGCCGGGTGAGCGGGATGAAGACCTTCTTGGAGTACGTGACGATGCCGCTGCGTCCGGCGTCCTCGAGGCCCTGGTCGCGGACCCGGCCGGCGGTCGTCATGAGCTTGTCCAGTGCTTCACCGGAGGCCGTCAGCAGCACCTCCACCTCGGCCTGGTCCAGGGTCTTGCCGTCGTCCGCGCGCTTGAGCGCTCGCCGCATCGCGGTGCTGAGAGTGGAGGTCACGGCATCCGAGCCTAGGCGCTCGAACAGCCCGGATCTCGCGATTCCCCGGCCGAAAAACAATCAGTACGTCTGTCCTGTTAGTTTGTTGTTTGTGCAGGTCACGAGGGGTGTTGACGGTCGGCGGGTGCGTGGTGCACTGCGTCGGGACGAGTTGCTCAGGGCGACGCTTGCGGTGGTCGAGCGGGCTGGTGTCGCCGGGGTGAGTCATCGGGCCGTTGCTGCTGAGGCGGGGGTCTCGGTGGCCTCGACGACGTACCACTTCGCGTCGCTCGACGACCTGCTGATCGCGGCGCTCACCGGTGCCGCCGAGGACCTGACCGCCGAGCTGCACGAGCGGGTGACCGAGCTCGGCGCGCGGCCTGCGGACGAGCTGGCTCGGTTGGTCGAGCACCTGCTGGTCTACCGCCGCGGACGCACGCTGGCGGCGTACGAGCTGTATCTGCTTGCCGCCCGGCGCCCGGAGCTGCGGGAGGCCGCCGGGGCGTGGTTGCAGCCGCTGACCGAGATCGCGAGGACGTTCACGACCAACCGGCAGAAGGCGAGTCTGTTGGTGGCGGCGCTGGATGGGCTTCTGCTGCAGTCACTCGTCCGCGCGAGACCGTTCGCCCAGGGCGACGTCGCGGCCCTGCTCGTCTACCTGCGGTAGGACGGGGCCGAGCGCCGCGCTGCTCTCTTCTCCTTCCCGGGGTAGCGCACGCGTTACCTCAGGTCGGGCTTGCCGGCCCGGGGCAGGCGGCCGCTGCAACGGTTGGCTGGGGGCATGCTGAGGATGTCGCTGGGGGCGTTGCGGGATCGGTGGCACCTGTTCGCGGGTGCGGTGGTGGCGGTCGCGTTCGGGGTCGGGCTGATCCAGTCCGCCCTGCAGGTGATGGCCGCGACGGACGCGCCGTCGCTGCCGCCGGGACTGACCGGGCTCGAGCGGTCGAAGATCCGCGACGGCTACGCAGGCGCCGCGACGCTGCTCGGGATGTCGGTGATGCTGGCCGTCTTCCTGACCGTGTTCGTGGTCAGTACGACGTTCGGCTTCGCCGTCGTCCAGCGCCGGCGCGAGCTCGGGCTGCTGCGACTGGTCGGCGCCCAGCGCGGCAGCCTGCGCCTCATGTTGTTGCTCGAAGCAACGGTGCTCGGCCTGGCCGGGACGGTGCTGGGGGTGCCGCTCGGGCTGCTCGGGACGTGGGCGCAGTCGGCGCTGCTGATCGAGCTGAGCATGCTGCCGTCCTGGTTCGACGCGCCGTGGATCTGGGGCACGCTGTGGGTCGCCGCGTTCGTGGGCGTGGGAACGGCGGTGGTCGGCGCGTTCGCGGCGGCCTGGCGGGCGTCTCGGGTCAGTGCGCTGGAGGCGATCGGGGACCTGCCGCGGACGATGCCGGTGATGACCGGGTGGCGGTGGTTCTGGGGAGTGTCGTCGGCCGGGTTCACGGTGCTGATGGTGATCGCCGCGCAGGCCGCGGGAGATTTCGTGGCCGGGTTGCTGATCGCGCTGGTGGTGATGATCAGCGGGTCGGTCGCGTTGAGCCAGCTGAGTCCGATCGTCGTGCCGATCGCCGGTCGGCTGCCCGCGGTGGTGCTGCGCGGTTCCGTGGTCACGGATCTCGCGAAGGCCGGCGTCCTGCACGCCGTACGGCGAAGTGCCGCGACCGCGGCGCCGCTGATCGTGCTGGTCGGACTGCTGGCCGGGTTGTGGGGTGTGTTCGGGTCGCTGGCCAAGGCGGTGGGGGAGGAGCAGCGGCAGCTGATCTCGGCGGATCTGGTGGTCGAGGGGTCGGTCAAGCCGGGGGAGGGGATCGCGGCGGTGTCGGAGCAGACGACGGTGCCGGTGACGATCGTGGGGAAGAAGCAGACGCGGTACTCGGAGGCGGTCGGGATCGATCCGGCCGGGTACCAGCGCACGCACGAGCTGCGGCCGCGCCGGGGATCGCTCGACAAGTTGTCGGGGGCAACGATTGCGATCGGGCCGGGGATGGCGGCGGAGGGGTACAAGCTCGGGCAGGTGCTGACGGCGACGATCGGGGGGAAGCGCCTTCAGGTGAAGGTGGTCGCGCTCATGCCGGAGACGTTGGACGTGACGGAGAACTTCTTCGTGCCGAAGGAGCTGACCGAGGGTTTGGGGGGTTCTACAGAGACGCTGGTGAAGGTGGATCCTGGTGCTGACTTGAAGACGGTCGGGCGCGCGGTGTCGGCGGCGGGTGGGGGCGCGGTGCGGACGGTGGAGGAGTGGGCCGAGGACAAGGCGGCCGTCGAGCAGCGGGACGACACCGGGATCTTCGTGGTGCTGATGGGACTGGCGGGGGTCTATGCGGCGGTCGCCGTGGTCAACGCCGTGGTGATGGCGGCGGCTGAGCGGCGGCGCGAGTTCGCGCTGGCGCGGATGGCCGGACTGACGCGGCGACAGGTCGTCGGGATCGCGACGGTCGAGTCGCTCACCGTCGTCGTGGTCGGCGTCCTGCTGGGCGCTGTCGTCGCAGGTGCAGCGATGGCGGGAATCGCGGCCGGTACCGCGCAGATGTTCGGCGTCGTCGTGGTCGCGGTGCCGTGGCGGTTGCTCGGGCTCCTCCTCGCGGGCTCGCTCGCCGTGGTCGGCGGTACGGCGGCGATCACCGCCTGGACCACGACCAGGTTCAGTCCGGTCGTGGTCCTCGGTGGTCGGGAGTGAGGCTCAGGCGTCGGCGACGGTGATCGCTTCCGCCTCGGTCCGGGAGTGCGACGACGGGATGCGCAGGTGGGCGAGCGGCTTCCAGCCCGTGGCCAGAGCGCCGACGGCCATTACGACGGCGAAAGCGCCGACGTAGAACGGCAGCTGGACGTTGACCTCCTCGCCGAGCTTGCCGGCCAGCCACGGCGCGACCGCGCCGCCGGAGAAGCGGACGAAGCTGTACGCCGCGGACGCCGTACCGCGTTCGACCGGAGCCGCGCCCATCACGGCCTCGGTGATCAGCGTGTTGTTCACACCGAGGAACAGGCCGGCCACGACCACGCCGACCGCGAGCACGTGCGGATGGTGGGCGTAGACGCCCATCACGGCCAGGTCGGCGGCGAACAGCAGCAGCGCAGTCATCACCACGGGGAGCGTGCCGAAGTGGCGTTGCAGCCACGGCGCCGCGAAGACCGACGTGAGCGCGAGCCCGATGCCCCAGCCGAAGAAGATCAGGCCGATCTGCCGGGCCGACATCGCCAGCGGGAACGGGGTGAACGCGAGCAGGGTGAAGAAGCCGAAGTTGTAGAGCAGCGCGGTCACCGCGACGGTGGCCAGCGACCGGTGCCGCAACGCCTTCAGCGGTTCGAGGATCGACGTACGGCGCGGAGCCGGCGGCGAGGCCGGCAGCAGGAACGCGGTCGCGGCGAGCGCGATCGTCATCAGGACGGCGACGCCGAAGAACGGGCCGCGCCACGAGATCGTGCCGAGCTCACCGCCGACCAACGGGCCGGCCGCGATCCCGACGCCGAGCGCCGCCTCGTACAGGATGATCGCCTCGGCGACCGAGCCGGCCGCGGAGTTCACGATGGTGGCCAGGGCGGTCGCGATGAACAACGCGTTGCCCAGGCCCCAGCCGGCCCGGAAGGCGACGATGGCGCCGATCGAGTTCGACAGGCCGGCCAGCGCGCTGAACACCACGATGATCGCGAGACCGATCAGCAGAGTGCGCTTCGCGCCGATCCGGCTGGAGACCGCGCCGGTGATCAGCATCGCGACGCCGATCACGGCCATGTAGCTGGTGAACAGCAGCGACACCTGCGAAGGGCTGGCGTGCAGCTGCTCGGCGATCGGCTTGAGGATCGGGTCGACCAGGCCGATGCCCATGAACGCGATCACACAGGCGAAGGCGACGGCCCAGACGGACTTGGGTTGCTTGAGAAAGGAGCTGCTCGTGCTGCTCACCGGGGGTGTTCCTCCAACGGTTCGAGGGTGAGGATCTTGTGCAGGACGGTGACCGCGGCCTCCAGGGTGGTGAGGTCTTCGGCGGGGAGCTGAACCAGCCGTTGGGCGATGGCCGCACCGGCTTCGCGCCGGGCGTGATCGAGTTCTGCCCGGCCGGCGTCGGTGAGGCTGATCAGACTGGCCCGGGAGTCGGCGGGGTCCGGCTCCCGCTGGACCCACCCGCTCTCCTCCTGCCGCTGCACCAGGGTCGACATCGTCGGCTGCGAACACCGGTCGGCCTTGGCGAGCTCGCTGATCCGGGTCGGGCCGAGTTCGTCGAGCCGGCCCAGCAGACGCATCGCCGCGTGCGGCAGCGCGCTCACGTCCCGGCTGGCCAATCGGGTCAGCCGGGCTGACGCCACCACGACGTCGACGCCGAGCTTGGAGAGGTTCGGTGCGATCACTCCTTCATATTACATAGGTATCCTATGCATTTCCAGGAATGAGTCCTGCCTCACCACGGTCCTGGCGGTGAGGTAGCGGTTGGCTGGGACGGAGGGCAGCGGTGGTCAGGCTGCTGCGGCGGCGACGGCCTGGGCGGCTTCGGCCGGGCCGTCGGTCGCGGCGTACAGCTTCTGGATGCGTTCGGCAGCGACCAAGTGGGTGGGATCGCCGAGCATCGCGCTGGCTGTCGCGGGGAGCTGGTCCAGGTCCGGGGGAGCGACGTGCCGGGCGGCGCCGAGGCGTTCGACCAGGGTGATGTTGAGGTCCTGCTCGAGGTGCAACGGGATACCGAGCAGCGGGCAGCCGGACGCCATCGCGGTCTGCGTGCTGCCCTGGCCGGCCGTGGTGACGGCCAGGTCGACGCGCGGCATGACGAGGTGGCTCGGCAGCGTGCCCCCGACACAGACCTGGCTGGATTCCAGGTCCTGGAGATCGTGGACGGTCCCGGCGACGAGGATGCGGGCGTCCAGAGCGCTGAGCGCCGAAACCGCCTTGCGCACAAGGGCTGCCGGGGTCGAGGTCATCGCGACGTACACGATCGGGCTCTCGCCGCTCAGGAACTTCTCCACGTGCGCAGGGATCGGGACATCGAGGTGAGCGTAGAGCGGGCCGACCGACGTGAGGCGCGAGCCGGCGCGGTAGCCGCGGCGTGGACGCCAGGCTTCGAGGTCCGCGGCCGAGATGCCGAGCACCTCCGGGATCTCCGGGACCAGCGAGAGATCGCCGAGCAGCAACGCCGGGAGGCTCGGGATCTCCTCGACGCCGAGCGACGTGGCGACGCGGTTGAAGCCCGCCGTGTACGCCGGCAGCCGGTGGATGGACTTGTTGACGACGTACCGCCGCAGCCACTTCGGCAGCCGGGCGAGGCGCGGGTCGAGCGGCTGGCTCGGGCTCGGCAGCATCCGTCGCTCGAACACCGGCGGTACGAAACTGCCCGCGTGCTCGGTGATCACCTGGACGCCGGCCAGTCGCGACGACAGCAGCGCCGTCAGCGTGAAGCCGGTGACCGCGACGGTGATCCCGTGCGCGCGGAAGTACTCCGCCTCGGCCTGGACGTAGGTGTGCAGCTCCTGGTCGTCGTACATGCTCTGGCCGGGATCGCCGAGGCCGATCGCCGACGCCACGAACGCGGCCGACCTGGCCGGCGAGAGGCCGGGGCCCAGTACGTCGTACGGAACGCCGGCCTCGACCAGCCGGCGCTCGTGCGGACCGCCATGGGTGGCGACCCGGACCGGAACGCCGAGCGCGGTCAGCGCGCGGTGGAGCTCCAGCATCCGTGAGGTCTCGGACAGGTAGGCGCAGTGCGCCAGCAGGCAGATCATGGACCGGCGGTTGCGTGAGGACGGCCTGACCACGCAGCAGGCCGCGCTCGGCAGCACCCACCAGAACGTCGCGCAGATCGTCGCCGCCCTGGTCCGCAAGGACCTGCTCGAGATCCTGCCGGACCCGGCCGACAAACGCCGGAAGTTGCTGGCGGCAACCTCGACCGGCGCCGCCTACTGGCAGCGCCGCGACGAGTCCGACTTCGCTGCCGTCGCCGACTGGTTCGGCGATCTGAGCCCGCGGGAGCTCGAGACCTTCTGTGCGCTGGCCAACAAGGTTTTGAAACGTCTGGATGAACACTCGGAGTAATCAGTGCGTGACTGCAAGATTGCAGTGACAAGTAGTTTGCACGGACTGCAAGTTCGTCCTACCGTGGAGGATGTGATGCAGACCGAGGAAGCCGTCGCCGGTGGGCGGCGGGAGCGCAAGAAGCGGGAGACGCGGCTGGCTCTGGCCGCCGCGGCCCTGCGGCTGGCGGCGGAGAAGGGGCCGGACAACGTCACGGTCGAGGAGATCAGCGAGGCCGCGGACGTGTCCGTGCGGACCTTCTTCAACTACTTCCCGCACAAGGAGCACGCGATCCTCGGGCGCGACCCCGAGGACCTCGAGCGTTCGCTGACCCGGCTGCGCGAGGCGCCGGCCGAGCAGTCGCCGCTGACCATGCTGCGGGTGCTGGTCAGCCAGGCGCTGGCCGACTTCGAGGACAAGGCCGGCGACGCCAAGGAGCGGGTCGAGCTGATCGGCCGGTCGCCGGCGCTGCTGGCGCAGTTCGTCCTGCTCGGGGCCGAGGACGAGCGGGCGCTGTCGTCCGCGCTCGCCGAGCGGATGGGCGAACCACCGGTCTCGCTGCGGCCGGCGTTGCTGGTCGGCGCCGTCACCACCGCCGTACGGGTCGCGGCGGAGAAGCAGAAGCTCGCGGGCGAGCACGAGGTGCCCGACCTGACCGCGCTGGTCGACGAGGCGTTCGCCCTGCTCGCCGACGGTCTGGATCCCGCGTACGACAAATCCGTTCTTTTGCAAGCACCGTTGACACGAGTACAGGAAGGTCAGTCATGACAACGACCTCTTCGCCCACGCCGTCCGACGCGGCGGGCGAGGTCACCCCGCCGGAGGTGGCGGCCACCGAGGTGGCGGCGCTCACCCCGCGGCAGACCGTGCAGGCCATCTCCGGCCTGATGATGGGCATGTTCGTGGCGATCCTGGCCGGCACCGTGGTGTCGACCGCGCTGCCGCGGATCATTCACGACCTGGGGGCGAGCCAGTCGTCGTACACCTGGGTCGTCACCCTCGAACTGCTGGCGATGACGGCCACCGTGCCGTTGTGGGGCAAGCTCGCCGACCTCTACAACAACAAGCTGCTGGTCCAGCTGTCGCTGGGCTTCTTCGTGGTCGGCTCGCTGGTGGCCGGCTTCGCGCCGAACATCGAGGTGCTGCTGGGCAGCCGGGTGCTGCAGGGTCTGGGCGCCGGTGGTCTGACGGCGCTGGTGCAGATCGTGATGGCCGCGATCATCCCGCCGCGCGAGCTCGGCCGGTACTCCGGCATCTTCGGCGCGATCTTCGCCTCGGCGACGGTCGGCGGACCGCTGCTCGGCGGTTTCCTGGTCGACTCGCCGCTGGGCTGGCGGGCCTGCTTCCTGGTCGGCGTGCCGTTCGTGATCGCGGCGATCATCCTGCTGCAGCGCACGCTGAAGCTGCCGACCGTACGGCGTGAGGTGAAGATCGACTGGTGGGGCGCGTTCCTGATCACCGCCGGCGTGAGCACGCTGCTGGTCTGGTCTTCGTTCGCCGGCAACAGGTTCGAGTGGGCCTCGGGCTGGAGCTTCCTGCTCGTCGGTGCGGCCCTGGCCGCGCTGGTGGCCGCGGTGATGGTCGAGCGCAAGCACCCCGAGCCGATCATCCCGATGGACCTGTTCCGCAACCGCACGGTGACGCTGTCGATCGTGGCCAGCGCGCTGGTCGGCGTGGCCATGTTCGGCGGCTCGGTCTTCCTGGCGCAGTACTTCCAGATCGCCCAGGGCTACTCGCCGACCAAGGCCGGCCTGATGAGCCTGCCGATGATCCTCGGCATGATGGTCGCCTCGACCATCGCCGGTGGCCTGATCACCAAGTACGGCAAGTGGAAGATCTACCTGGTCGTCGGCAGCGTGCTGCTGCCGATCGGCCTGGCGCTGTTCGGCACGATCGACGCGCACACCTCGAAGTACCTGCTGTGGGCGTTCATGATCGTGCTCGGCGTCGGCATCGGCCTGGTGATGCAGAACCTGGTGCTCGCCGCGCAGAACGACGTACCGGCGCGTGAGCTGGGGGCGGCTACCTCGGCGGTCAGCTTCTTCCGCAGCATGGGCGGCACGATCGGCGTCAGCGTGCTCGGCGCCATCCTGGCCAACAAGGTCACCGAGACCCTGAACCCGGGCGGTGCCTCGTCCGGTGGCGGTGCGGTGCCGAACATCGCCGAGCTGCCCGAGGAGGCCCGGGCCGTCGTCGAGAACGCGTACGGCGCGGCGACCGCGGACCTGTTCATGATGTCGGTGCCGTTCGCGGTGCTGGCGCTGGTCGCGGTGCTGTTCATCAAGGAGAAGCCGCTGATGACCACCAGCGGTGCCGAGCGGCGCGCGGCCGAGGAGGCCCGCGAGAAGGTCGTGCAGGACGAGGTCTGACCGGGACCTGATCCCGGGGGCTCGGGCGGGCGACGGCCCGTGCCCCCGTTCGCCGGGGGCGGGCTGGTTAGCTGGTGGGCATGATCGTTGCCTTCAGTATCAGCCCGGCCGCCGGGGACGAGACCGGTGGCGTGAGCGAGGCGGTCGCCGAGGCGATCCGCGTCGTGCGCGCCTCCGGCCTGCCGAACGAGACCAACGCGATGTTCACCAACCTCGAGGGCGAGTGGGACGAGGTGATGGCGGTGGTCAAGCAGGCCGTCAACGCCGTCGCCGCGGTCTCGCCGCGGGTCAGCCTGGTGCTCAAGGCCGACATCCGGCCCGGCTACACCGGCCAGCTGACCGCCAAGGTCGAGCGCCTGGAAGAGGCCCTCGGCGACTAGTGGCTGTTGAGGGCCGCGAAGGTCTCGTCGTACCGGTTCTCCAGCTCCGAGTTGCGCAGGAACTTGACCCGTTCGACGAGGATCTCCCGAGCCTCGGGCTGGTCCGCGAACAGCTGGACCGACTCGTCGAGGTACTCCTCCAGCGGCATCCACGTCGGGTCGGGGTCCTGGCCCTCGAACAGATTCGTCTGGACGGCGGGCGGGACCAGCTCGATCACCTGGACACCGCTCCCGGCCAGCTGTGCGCGCAGGCTCTCGGTGTAGCTGTGCACGGCGGCCTTCGTCGCGTTGTACGTCGGCGTCAGGACCAGCGGCGTGAAGGCCAGACCGGACGACACCGTCACGATCGTCGCGTCCGGCCGCTGCTCCAGGAACGGCAGGAACGCCGTGATGGTGCGGATCGTGCCGAGCAGGTTGATCTCGATCGTCTGCTCGGCCACCGCCAGGTGCTCCGGGTCGCGCAGGTTCTCGCCGCGCATCACGCCAGCCATCGTGATCAGCACGTTGGTCTCGGGGTACCGCGTGGTGACAGTGCCGTACGCCGAGGCGATCGACGCCGGGTCGGCGACGTCCAGCTCGACCGTGCCGAAGCCCTCCTCGGCGGCCAGCCGGTCGAGCAGGTCCTTGCGCCGCCCGCTGATGATCACGGTGTTGCCGAGGTCGCGGAACCGGCGGGCCAGCCCGAGGCCGATGCCCGAGGTGCCGCCGGTCAGGAAGATCGTGTTGCCTGTCGTTTTCATGACTCCAGCTTTGGACGGCCGGACCGCCGTAACCAGGCTGAGCTCAACCACTGCTCGGCAAGCAGTGGATCGCGGTGGAGCGGCCTGAGAACCTGGAGTCATGGAGTACGGCGAACTGTCCGACTTCCTGCGCAAGCGCCGGGAAGCCCTGCAACCCGAGGACGTCGGGATGCCGCGCGGCCGGCGCCGCCGGACGCCGGGCCTGCGGCGCGAGGAGGTCGCCGCGCTCGCGTCGATGTCGACCGACTACTACAGCCGCCTCGAAGGGGGCCGAGGGCCCCAACCGTCGGTCGAGATGCTCGGCTCGATCGCCCGCGCGCTGCGGCTGACGCTGGAGGAGCGCGACCACCTGTTCGTGCTCGCCGGGCACGGCGTACCGCCGCGCACGACGCGGGCCTGCCACGTCGACCCGGGCATGCTGCGGATCATGGACCGGCCGCGGGACACGCCCGCGCTGCTGCTCAACCGCTGCGGGGAGACGCTCGCGCAGACACCGGCGCACGTCGCGTTCGCCGGTGAGCAGACCAACCGCGAGGGGATGGACCGCAGCGAGATCTACCGCTGGTTCGCCGACCCTTCGGGACGGGTGCTCTACCAGGAGCCGGACCGGACGAACCACAGCCGGATGCTGGTCTCGATGCTGCGGGGCGTGTTCACCGCCGACGGCCCGAAGTCGTACGCCGCCTCGATCGTCCGGGCGCTGCAGAAGCTCAGCCCGGAGTTCACCGAGCTCTGGGAGCGGCACGAGGTCGGCGTGACGCACAGCCGGACGAAGCGGTTCGATCACCCGGTCGTCGGCGAGCTGGAGCTGTACTGCGAGGTGATCGACAACCGCGACCAGCAGCAGACGCTGGTGGTCTTCACCGCCGCGCCGGGCAGCGAGAGCGCCGAGCGGCTGCAGCTGCTGACGGTGCTGGGGACTAACGAAGGAAACTTCTGGAAAGGGCTTGCAGGGGCTAAAACTGAAAGTTAGTTTAAGTCCTGAATTTTCCTCGGAAAGGACCGCCCCCATGCCTTTCGTCCGACATTCCTTCCTGCCCAGAATCCTGGCCCTGGTCGTGGGCCTCCTGCTGCTCGCCTCGGTGCCCGCTGCCCAGGCCAAGGTCCAGCAGGAGCAGCAGGTTCAAGCGACCTTCAACGTGCTGGCCTTCTACAACGGCAACTGGGACGCCGCGCACATCGACTTCGTCAAGGAGGCCAACCAGCGGTTCCCGCAGTTCGCGGCGCAGAACGGCTTCACCTACACCGCCACGAACGACTGGAACCGGCTGAACAACCTCAGCGCCTCGCAGTACCAGGTGGTGATGTTCCTCGACGGCGCGCCGACCGGGGCGTCGCAGCGGACCGGGTTCCAGCGCTACATGGAGAACGGCGGTGGGTGGTTCGGCTTCCACGTCTCGGCGTACAACGACGCGCAGACGGCCAGCTGGCCGTGGTACTACCAGACCTTCCTCGGCACCGGCCGGTTCCAGACCAACACCTGGGGGCCGACCGCGGTGAACCTGCGCACGGAGAACCGGACGCACCCGGCCCTGGTGAACACGGGCGCGACGTTCCGCTCGTCGGTCAGTGAGTGGTACGGCTGGCAGAACGACCTGCGCACCAATGCCAACATCCAGATCCTGGCCGCGATCGACCCGGGCAGCTATCCGGTCGGCACGGACCCGAACCAGACCTGGTACTCGGGCTACCACCCGATCGTCTGGTCGAACAAGAACTTCAAGATGGTCTACGCCAACTTCGGCCACAACGCGATGAACTACGAGACCAACACCCGGCTGTCGTCCACCTTCGACAGCGCGGCCCAGAACACCTTCGTGATGGACTCGCTGAAGTGGATGGGCGGCGGTGGTACGCCGCCGGTCGACCCGCCGACCGGTCAGCCCGAGCCGAACACCTGGTACACCGCGACGAACAAGGCGACCGGCAAGTGCGTCGACGCCCGCGCCGCCGCGACGGCGAACGGCACGGTCGTGCAGCAGTACGCGTGCAACGCCTCGACCGCGCAGCAGTACCAGTTCCAGCCGACGTCGGGCGGGTTCGTCCGGATCAACAACCGCAACGACGCGACCAAGGTCGTCGACATCACCGGCGTCTCCGCGGCCGACAACGCCGGCCTGCAACTGTGGACGTACAGCAACGGCACCAACCAGCAGTGGCAGGCCGTCGCCGAGGGCGCCGGCTACTTCCACTTCGTCAGCCGGCACAGCAGCAAGTGCCTGACCGTCCCCGGCGGCTCGACCGCCGACTCGGTCCAACTGGTCCAGCTGACCTGCAACGGGTCCGCCGCCCAGTCGTTCAAGCTCGCCTAGGCGGTCGCCCGTCCGGGGAGCACGTCGTTCCCCGGGCGGGTGCCGCGGCGGCTGAGGTAGTAGGCGAAGGCGGTGGTGGGGAAGAACATCACGATGCCGTAGACGGCGACCGGGATGGACATCTCGCTGCTGCCGAGCAGGGACGGGCTGAGGGCGATGGTCAGCGCGAGGGTGGCGTTGTGGATGCCGATCTCCATCGAGCAGGCGATCGACTGGCGCTCGGCCAGACCGGTGAGCCTCGGTACGGCGTACCCGACGGCCAGGCTGATCACGTTGAGCAGCAGGGCGATCAGGCCGACCTCGACCAGGTAGTCGAGCACGTTGTCGCGCTCGGTGAAGATGGCCGCGAAGATGACGAGGGCCAGTACGAGGATCGAGCCGAGTTTGACCGGCCGCGCCATCCGGTCGGCGAACGCCGGTCTGCGGCCGCGGACGAGCATGCCGAGGGCGACCGGGACCAGCACGATCGCGAACACCTGCAGCATCTTGGCCGGTTGCAGGCCGATCTGGCCGTCGCCGAGGAAGTGGTTCAGCGACAGATTGACCACGATCGGCAGGGTGATCACGGCGAGCACCGAGTTCACCGCGGTCAGCGTGACGTTGAGGGCGACGTCGCCGCCGGCCAGGTGGCTGAACAGGTTGGCCGTCGTACCGCCGGGAGAGGCGACCAGCAGCATCATGCCGACCGCCAGCGCCGGGGCCAGGCCGAACGCCTTGACCAGGCCGAAGCAGATGATCGGCAGCAGCAGCACCTGGGTGCCCAGGGCAACAAGTACGGCGCGCGGCATCCGCATCACCCGGGTGAAGTCCTTCACCGTGAGGGTGAGGCCGAGGCCGAACATGATCACGGCGAGGGCGATCGGCAGCAGCACCGAGGTGAGTACGGAGTCGTTCAACGCAGGGCCTCCTTCTGATGGGTGCTCAGAGTGACAGCGGCTGCGGGACGGCGGCAAGGGCTCGTACTTGCCGGGGGCTTGTACTAGCTTTCTCGATCATGAAGACCCTGCGCATCGCCGCGCTCGCGGCCGGAGTCCTGCTCACTGCCTCGATGATCACGACCCCGGCGTCGGCCGGTGGCCATCGGCCGACGTACGAGTGGGAACTGACGCCGACCGGGAGCGCGTCGCAGTTCCGCGGGCTGGCGGCGGTGAGCAAGGACGTCGCGTGGATCGCCGGAAGCGCCGGGCAGGTGCTGCGGACGGTCGACGGCGGGAAGAAGTGGCAGAACGTGAGCCCGGCCGGCGCGGAGCTGCTGCAGTTCCGTGACGTCGAGGCGTTCGACGCGCGGCGGGCCGTCGTACTGGCGATCGGGCCGGGGGAGGACTCGCGCGTCTACCGGACCGTCGACGGCGGCAAGCACTGGACCGAGACCTTCCGGAACACCGAGCCGACCGCGTTCTACGACTGCCTGGACTTCAACGACTCCCGGCACGGGCTCGCGCTGAGCGATCCGGTCGGCGGGAAGTTCCGGATCGCCGGTACGTCGGACGGCGGCAAGTCGTGGAAGGTGCAGTCGTCGGCCGGGATGCCGGCGGCGCTGCCGGGCGAGTTCGCCTTCGCTGCTTCCGGGACGTGTCTGGTGGCCGGTGCTGGTCGGACGGCGTGGTTCGCGACCGGCGGCGGCGACCGGCCGCGGGTCTTCCGGACCGTCGACGGCGGCCGGACGTGGAAGGTGACGGACTCGCCGATGGCGAGCGGTGCGGCGGCGGGGATCTTCACGCTGGCGTTCCGTGGCCCGCTGTACGGCGTGGCGCTGGGTGGCGACTTCGAGAAGCCGACCGAGGCGGTGCGCGCGGCGTCGGTGACGTACGACGGTGGTCGGAGCTGGCGGTTGATCCCGGCCGCGCAGGCGCCGAAGGGGTACCGCAGCGGGTCGGCCTTCGTGCCGGGGACGCTGGCGACCGTGGTGGCGGTCGGGCCGTCGGGGAGTGACGTTTCGCTGGACGGTGGGCACCACTGGACGCAGTTCTCCGACGCGAACTTCGACAGCGTGGAGTGCGCGGGACACGGGCGTCAGGCCGGCTGCTGGGCCTCCGGTGCGAAGGGTGCGGTCGGTCGTTTGACCCGGTGACCCGGTTTTGTTCAGCTCGGCGACACCCGGACGACGTACCGGGGTCGCATCGGTTCGACCAGGATTGAGGCCATGCGCATTCTTCCCAAGAGTCTGCTCGCCGCTGTCGCGGGACTGCTGATGGTGCTGCCGACCGCCGCCGCGGCGAGTCCGCGGCACGACGACCGGACGCTGAAGGTGATCACGTACAACATCCACCACGCCGCCGGTGTGGACGGCGTGCTCGACCTGGAGCGGATCGCGAAGGTGATCGAGTCCTCCGGCGCGAACGTCGTCGGGCTGCAGGAGGTCGACAACCACTGGGACGTCCGCAGCAACTGGGTCGACCAGGCGGCCTGGCTCGCGCGCCGGCTGAAGATGCACTACCGGTTCGCGCCGAACCTCGACCTGCCGCCGGTCAACGCCGGTGAGCCGCGCCGGCAGTACGGGACGGCGGTGCTGTCGCGCTTCCCGATCAAGGACTTCAAGAACACGCTGCTGCCGCTCTACCCGACCGGCGAGCAGCGCGGCCTGGCCGTCGCCACGCTGAAGGTCCGCGGGCAGGAACTGCGCTTCGCGAACACGCACCTGACCAGCAACAACAACGCCGAGCGGCTCGAGCAGGCCAAGAAGGTGGTCGAGCTGCTCGGCCCGTCGAAGCGGCCGACCCTGCTGGTCGGCGACCTGAACGCGGTCGACACGTCGCCGGAGATCAAGACCCTCACCGCGGTCCTGCGCGACACCTGGCCGCAGGTCGGCAAGGGACCTGGCTACACGATCGAGGCGAGCAACCCGACCAAGCGGATCGACTTCCTCCTGCACAACGCGGGGCTCCGGCCGACCTCGGCGTCGGTCCCGGTGACGCTTGCTTCCGACCACCTTCCGGTGGTCGCGAGCTTCACCCTTCGCTGACCTGCTTCTGAAGGTGCCCTCCGCTTGCGGAGGGCACCTTTTTCGTTGCCTTGGCAAGCGGTTGCTGGGGGCCACTGAAATCGGGCGCGTGAATTACAAGCTTGTAGTTTGTCAAGCCGACACGCAGGTGCAACAAAGTTATTCGTGGGAAAGCTGTTCCCAATGGGGCTGAAGGCAACTAGTGTCACGTATGTGGTCCAGAAGGACCAAAAGTTCGCGAACTCTGGGGAAGGAGTTCGCGACCGGCGGAAGGAAGTACCCGATGCGGACGCCCTCGGGGGCTACCTCCGGCAGGCGGGTCGTGAGCACTGGGAAGACCGGTAGGGCTTTGCTCTCCGGGGTGCTCGCGGTCTGTGTGACCGGTGCCATGGCCCTGACCACCGTGCCGGCCCAGGCCGACCCTCCGGTCATCCCGTCGCAGTCCCAGGTGGACGCGGCGAAGAAGGCCGCCGCCGACAAGGCCGCGCAGGTCACCGCGATCGAGCAGCAGCTGGCCGGCGCGAACGCCCGGCTCGAGCAGCTCGGCCGGGAGACCGGTATCGCCGCCGAGAAGTACAACGGCGCGGTCTACCGGCTCACCAAGGCCAAGGCCGAAGCGGCCGCGGCCGCGACCCGGGCGAAGAAGGCGGCGCAGACGCTCGCGGACCAGCGCCGCCAGATCGGCCGGTTCGCCGCGGCGTCGTACCAAGGTGGTGGCGACCTCGCGCAGCTTGGGCCGCTACTGAGTGCCGACGGCCCGCAGCAGTTGCTCGACTCGGCCGGTGCGGCACGTTCGGTGTCGCAGGCGATGCAGGGCTCGTACCTGCGGTTCACGGCGACCCAGGTGGTCAGCAACGCGTTCAAGGTGCAGGCCGACACGGCCGTCACCAAGGTGCAGGCCGCGACCGACGATGCGGCCAAGGCCAAGAAGGCCGCCGAGGCCGCCGAGGCGAACCAGGCCTCGGCCGTCGCCTCGATCGGTGCCCAGCGCAAGCAACAGATCGCCCAGTTGGCGACCTTGCGCAGTACGTCGTACCAAGTGGCCGACCAGCGGCAGCGGGGACTCGAAGAGCTTGCGCGCCAGCGAGCCGCCGCCCTCGCCGCGAAGAAGGCCGAGGAGCTCCGGAAGCGGATCGCCGCCAAGGAGGCCGCCGAGCGGGCCGAGGCCGCGGCCGAGCAGGCCCGCAAGGACCGGGAGGAGCGTGAGGAGGCCCAGAAGCACGGCACCAAGCCGCCGAAGAAGAAGCCGAAGCCGAAGATCGAGCGACCGGGCAACGGTGGCGGCGGCAACACGCCCAGCCGCAAGGGCGCGGCGGCCGCGGTCGCGTTCGCGCTGTCCCAGCTCGGTGAGCCGTACGTCTGGGCGGCCGCCGGTCCGGACTCGTGGGACTGCTCCGGCCTGACCATGAAGGCGTGGAAGAAGGCCGGCGTCCAGCTGCCGCACTACAGCGTCGCGCAGTACGAGCAGGTGCGGCACATCTCCGAGGACGAGCTGCGCCCCGGCGACCTGATCTTCTGGGGCGAGAACGCGAGCGACCCCGGCACGATCTTCCACGTCGCGATGTACCTGGGCGGTGGCCGGATGGTGCACGCCCCCCGGCCCGGCCGCCCGGTCACCATCGACAGCGTCTACTACTGGGAAGACCCCGACTTCTTCGGACGCCCCTGAAACCGCTGCGGCGGCGCGATGTCCCGGCCGCCGCAGCTTTGACCGTCAGCCCGCCCCTGACACCGCACCTGAGCCGATGCCCAGCAGAACGGTGGTAGCTGATGACCCAGACCCCTCACCGAACACGCCTCGCCGCAGTCCTCACCCGCCGCCGCCCGGCTCCGAAACAGGAGGCGGCCAACGGCCCCGCCGGCGAGACGCGCCCGGAGGTCGCTCTCGTCGAGGAGCCGGCCGAGCGCCACCAGTTGCCGTCGTACTCGCTGATCGGCTGGTAGCTCGACGAGCTAGTAGCGGATGCGGTGGACGCCGCTGAAGCTGTAGCCGTCCCAGCCCCACGCGGTGCTCCCGCCGATCAGAAGGATGGCAACGGCCAGGACGGCGACAGCGTTGAGCGGGATGACCAGCCAGAGCCAGCGACGGTCGCGTTGGGTGATCCGGCCGACGCGAACGGAGAGCAGGGCGCCCACCGTCGCGGCGACGAGCAGCGGACCGGCATCGGTGCTGCGCGCCAGTACGCCGTACAGGGCGATGCCGCCGAGAGCGCCGCGCAGCACCCACCAGAAGGGCTGGCCGACAGCGACCAGATCGCGCTGGAGCCCGGTCGGAAGCAGCGCGTGGTACCGGCGGATCCGGCGCTCGTGCCGCCGCCAGAGCGAGGTCCCCGTGACGACGGCCGGATCATGCTTGCCCAGGGCAAGTAATCCCAGGGCGGCCGGAGCGAGGCCGAGGACCAGCCAGCCGAAGACCGTGGCGGAGGAGACGGGGTCGGTGGCGAACCAGGCGACCAGCAGAAGAGGCGTCAGTACGGTCGAAAGGGCCACCCAGAGCAGCGCCCCGGTGCCGCGGTCGGAGCTCTCCGGCCTGGGTGGGTAACCGGCAGCGGCACGCAGTTGATCGGCGTACTGCCGCGGAGCGCCCAGCCGAACCTCCAGGAGCTCCTGCGCCGGTAGTTCCTCGGCCAGCTCGGTCAGGTGTGCGGCGATGTCGTCCATCACCGCTTCGAGCTCGGCCGGCGGCAGGTCGGCAAGTTCGGCGCGGACGCGCAGCAGGTAGCCGTTCGCGGTGTCGGTCGTTGTCACACAAGCCTCCCGGAGATGTTCTGCGATCCAGGGTAGTGTGCAATGCGTAATACCGGAAGGCTCACCAGCGAGCGGTGGTGTTGGGCGGGTCCTGGGTGTGTGTGGTCAGAGCTGGGTTGTTGGCGGCGCAGCGGGTGCCGTTGGGCGGGACGGTGAGGTCGAGTAGGTAGTTGTCGGCTGCTGCTCGGGTGCAGGCCGTGCGGCTGTAGACGACGTGGCCGGCGCCTTCGTAGGTGACCAGGACGGCGCCTTTGCCGAGCTGCTGTTTGGCGTTGAGGGCCCAGGCGTAGCCGGTGGCTGGGTCGTGGATGCCGTTCAGCATCAGGATGGTCGGGGCGCCTTTGACGTTCAGGCGGTGCTGCGGGTTGTTGACCTTCGGGAGGCCGATGCACGACGTGATGGACGACAGGGCCAAGACCGATGCGCGCATGTTGGGGGCGACCTTCAGGCTGGTCTTGTACATCGCGTCCAGCTCGCGGAAGTCGCTGACGGGCACCGACCAGTCCTGGCAGAAATGCGGGCGGACGTCCTCCACCAGCTCGTCGGTTGCCTGCCGCTGGGGGCCGCGGGTCGTGGCCAGCTCCGACTTGGCGGAGCGGAGTGTGGTGGCCGTCTGCTTGCCGCTGTGGAGTGAGGCGAGCAGTTGGCCGAGCTGCACCCAGCGGGGTCGGCTGAAGTAGAACTGCGTCACGTCGAGCAGAGCCCAGGTGCTGACCTTGGTGCCGTCGGCGGGGTCGACCAGCTCGCCGGCGTCGGCCTTGGCGAGCAGTTCGGCGTACAGCTTGGGGACGTCCTGGCCGTTCAGCGCGCAGTTGGGGCTCTGCCCGCACCACTTCACGAACTGCTCGAACGAGTCCTCGGCGAAGGCGCCCTCGCTGAGGAGGAACGGCCACTTGCCCAGGCTGTGGTCCATGTTGCCGTCGTTGACCATGCTGCGGATGCGGTGCGGGAACAGCTCGGCGTACATCTGGCCCATCAGCGTGCCGTACGACGCGCCGTACCAGTTGAGCTTGTCGGCCCCCAGCGCGGCGCGGACCGCGTCGAGGTCGCGGGCCACGGACACGGAGTCGACGTGGTCGTACAGCAGGCCGGTCTGCTGGCGGCAGTCGGCAGCAAGCTGCTTGTTGTACGCCGTGAGCGCGGTGTACTCGGCAGGGGTCCGCGGGAGCACGGTGTAGCCGGGGCGGTCGAGGGCGGTCGCCGTACAGACCACCGGGTGGCTGCGGGCCACACCGCGCGGGTCGACGCCGATGATGTCGAAACTGCGCAGGACAGCCGGGCTGAACTGGGCGCCGGCGCCGAAGGCCATGCTGACGCCGGAGCCGCCCGGGCCACCCGGGTTGATGAACAGCGGGCCCTTGGAGGACGCCGGGTCGTCGGCGGGACGCTTGGCCAGTGCCAGCTCGAAGGTGGCGCCGTTCGGCTTGGCCCAGTCGACCGGGAGGGTGATGGTGCCGCAGGACAGCGCCGGAGCCTCGGCGCAGGGCGACCAGGTGATCTCCCTGGTCCGCTGCGGTTCTGCCGCGGCCGCTTGGGACACCAGTCCGGCGGCCAGCAGGAGCAGGGCGGAGCCGGCGGCTGCCGGTCGGGTCAGACGTTTCCAGGTCATGCGGGCGGTCCCCTCCGTCGGAATGTCCGGACGGTCGGCAACCTACCGGGGACTCCGGGTGACCGGGAGGGCTTTGCAGCTAGCTGCAGGCGATGTCCGAAGCTCAGGTGAGGGTCGCGGAAAACCTGTGGCGGCGACCGTAGACTTTGGCGGATGCCGGGAGTAGTGTTTCTGGCGTTGGAAGAAGAAGTCGAGGGCAAGGAGGCTGGGTCTCCACCGTCGGTTCCATCGGAAGAAGGTGGTCTTCGGTTACGCGGTCAGTGATCAAGGCCGGCCTGACGGCCGGTAGATGGTGAAAGAATCCGAACCTCGGCCCCGGTGCTCGCGCACCGGGGCCCTTTCGCGAGCGCTCGACGACCGCAGAGTGAGTACGGAGAGCCGATGAGTTCAGCCCAGAGCACCGGGCCGACCCATTTCGACGACGACGACTATCCCGCCTACACGATGGGCCGGGCGGCCGAGATGCTCGGTACGACGCCCGGTTTCCTGCGTAGCCTCGACGAGGCGAAGCTGATCACGCCGCAGCGTTCCGACGGCGGGCACCGGCGCTACTCACGGCACCAGCTGCGGCTGGCCGCCCGGGCGCGTGAGCTGCTCGACCAGGGGACGGCGCTGGACGCCGCCTGCCGGATCATCCTGCTGGAGGACCAGCTGGCCGAGGCGCTCCGGGCCAACGAGGAACTGCGCGAACGGCACGAGCCGCCGCCCAGGAACTAGCCTTCCCTGGCAGACCTCGCGCTGACGAGCCCCGACCTCGCGCTGACGAGTTCGGGGCGGATCGGCAGGGCATGGCAAAGACCTCCGCTGGATCCAGCGGAGGTCTTCGCGGCGTACCGCAGGTCAGTGGTGGTCGGTCTTCAGGCGCTCGAACGACGCGGTGACCTCGGCCTCGGCGTCGGACCGGCCGACCCAGCTGGCGCCCTCGACGGACTTGCCCGGCTCCAGGTCCTTGTAGACCTCGAAGAAGTGCTGGATCTCGAGCCGGTCGAACTCCGGCACGTGGTGGATGTCGCGCAGGTGCTCCTGGCGCGGGTCACCGGCCGGGACGCAGAGGACCTTGTCGTCCGGGCCCTTCTCGTCGGTCATCCGGAACATGCCGATCGCCCGGGCGCGGATCAGGCAGCCCGGGAAGGTCGGCTCGGTCAGCAGTACCAGCGCGTCCAGCGGGTCGCCGTCCTGACCGAGGGTGTCCTCGATGAACCCGTAGTCGGAGGGGTACTGCGTGGCCGTGAACAGGGTGCGGTCGAGCCGCAGCCGGTTGGACTTGTGGTCCAGCTCGTACTTGTTGCGGGTGCCCTTGGGGATCTCGATGAAGACGTCGAACTCCATACGGCAGATACTGTCACGGTTCGGACCGACCAAATGACAGGAGCAGCCTGGTGGCCCGTCCTCCCCGTGCGGTGTTCGTCACGCTCGCCGCAGGAGCCGCGCTCGCCGGACTGGTGAGTGCGGCGCAGGCGGTGCCTGCTTCGTCGCAGCATGTGACCAGTCGCACAGCTGGTACGGCGGCGCCCGTCGTACTGGCTCCGGCGAAGGCCGAGGGCGTCGCGCCGACCGCTGCCGGCGTGCGGAAGGCCCTGGCGGCCGCGCTGGCCGACCCGTCGCTCGGCAAGCACTACGGCGCGACGGTGTTCGACGCCTCCCGGAACAAGACGATCTACTCGGTCGGTACGACGCGCCCGTACGTCCCGGCGTCCACGCTGAAGCTGCTGACCACCGTGTCGGCGCTGGAGACGCTCGGCCCGGATCACTGGTTCACCACGTCGACCGTGCTGAGCGGGCGCTCGCTGGTCCTGGTCGGCGGCGGTGACCCCTTGCTGACGGTGAAGCGGTCCAAGGACCCGCTCGACTTCCCGGTCCGGGCCACGCTGCAGGACCTCGCGACCAGTACGGCGAAGTCGCTGCGCGAGCAGGGGGTCACCACGGTCACCCTCGGGTACGACGCGTCGCTGTTCAGCGGCCCGGCGGCCAACGCCAAGTGGCAGGCGAACTACATCCCCGAGGGCATCGCCGCTCCGACCTCGGCGCTCTGGGTGAACGAGGGCCGGCTGAGCCCGGGGATGGCGAAGCGGGCGCCGTCGCCGGCCGCTGCGGCCGCCGGGTCCTTCGCGAAGCTGCTGCGGGCCGCCGGGATCAAGGTGGGCGCGAGCGTGAAGCCGGTGAAGGCTCCGGCCACCGCCGAAAAGGTGAGCGAGGTCCGGTCGGCTCCGGTCGGGGACATCGTCGAGTACGTGAACCTGCACAGCGACAACGACGGCGCCGAGGTGCTGCTGCGGCACGTCGGGCTGGCGACCGACAACGGTGGCTCGTACACCGGCGGGCTCAAGGGGCTGCGGGAGACGCTGACCAAGCTCGGGCTGAACATGAGCAAGGCGCGGATCGAGGACGGCAGCGGGCTGTCGCGGACGAACCAGGTGCCGCTCGACGTGCTCGCCGGGGCGGTCCGGGTGGCGGTGGCCAAGCCGGAGCTGCGGCACCTGATCAGCGGGCTGCCGGTAGCTGGGTTCACCGGGAGCCTGGAGAAGAGGTTCGCCGGGCCCGGTACGGCGGGTGGGACCGGGCTGGTGCGGGCCAAGACGGGGACGCTGACCGGAGTGCACTCGCTGGCCGGCCTGGTTCGTACCAGGACTGGCTCGCTGCTGGTGTTTGCGGTGGCTACTGACGCCGTACCGGCTGACAAGCCGTTGGAGGCCAGAGCTGCCCTGGACAGAGCAGTAGCCGCATTGGCTACGTGTGGGTGTGCTGTTTAGGAAGCGCATGTTGGAACATGCCACTAGGGTCGATGTATGAGTACGGCTGAAGGTGGGACCACGGCCGAGATGGTCGACTGGCAGCTGGCGACCGGTGTGGCCCGGAAGCTGCTGCGTCCGGGCCCGGTGGTCAGCCGCGCCGAGGCGGACCAGGTGGTCGCCGAGCTGCGGCAGTTCGCCGCCGAGTCCGAGCACCACGTGCGCGACTTCACCGGCCTGCAGGCCACGTCCGCCACGGCTCCGGTCGTGATCGTCGACCGGCCGGGCTGGGTGCAGGCCAACGCCGACGGGTTCAAGACCGTCCTGGCGCCGCTGGCCGACAAGCTGCGGGAGAAGCAGGAGAAGACCGGTGGGCTGTCGTCCGCGGTCGGCTCCCGGGTCACCGCGATCGAGGCCGGTGCGCTGCTCGCCTTCCTCTCCTCCCGGGTGCTGGGGCAGTTCGACCCGTTCTACCCGGCAGAGCCCGACCCGGACCGCCCCGGCCTGACCGGGCGGCTGCTGCTGGTCGCGCCGAACGTCATGCACGTCGAGAACGAGCTGGGCGTCGTACCGCGGGACTTCCGGCTGTGGGTCTGCCTGCACGAGGAGACCCACCGGGTGCAGTTCACCGCGGTGCCGTGGCTGCGGGACCACCTGCGGTCGGAGATCGCGCTGTTCCTGGACCAGGCGGAGCTGGACGCGTCGGCGTACGCCGCGATGTTCCGCGAGGCCGTGCAGCGGCTGGGCCGGTCGGTGAAGGGCGAGGCCGACCTGAGCCTGGTCGACCTGATGCAGTCGCAGGAGCAGCGGGCCGTGCTGGACCGGCTGACCGCGGTGATGTCGCTGCTGGAGGGCCACGCGGACTTCGTGATGGACGGCGTCGGCCCGTCGGTGATCCCGACGGTGGAGACGATCCGGTCGAAGTTCAGTTCCCGGCGCTCGAGTGGGAACCCGGTGGACCAGCTGCTGAAGAAGCTGCTCGGCCTGGACGCGAAGATGCGGCAGTACCAGGACGGCGCCGCCTTCGTCCGCCGGGTGGTCGACCGCGTCGGCATGGAGGGCTTCAACCGGGTCTGGACCGGTCCGAACACGCTCCCCACCAAGAACGAGATCGCCAACCCCGATGCCTGGATCAGCCGACTCCACGGATGAGCCCGGCGGCCCGCCGCCCTCCCCCTCCTCTGGGGAACAGCTGGTGGCGGAACGTCGTGGCCGGCTCCATCCGGCCGTCGCGCGGACGCGCGAGGCGGTCCGGCTCGGCCTGGCCGACCTGCCGCGGGGGACCACGGTGCTGGTCGCCTGCTCAGGCGGGGCCGACTCGCTGGCGCTCGCGGCGGCTACCGCATTCGAGGCTCCCAAGCTGGGTCTGCGGGCCGGTGCGGTGATCGTGGACCACGGGCTGCAGGCCGACTCGGCGCATGTGGCTGCGGTGGCGGCTGAGCAGTGCCGGTCGCTCGGCCTCGACCCGGTCGAGGTGCGAGCGGTAGAGGTCGGCACCAACGGCGGGCCGGAGGGTGCGGCCCGGACAGCCCGGTACGACGCGCTGCGCGACGCGGCCGACGCGTTCGGGGCGGACGTCGTACTGCTGGCTCACACGCGCGACGACCAGGCGGAGACGGTCCTGCTCGGCCTGGCTCGGGGCTCTGGTGCGCGGTCGCTCGCTGGGATGGCCTCGGTGGCCGGACTGCTCAGGCGGCCGCTGCTGGAGGTTCCACGTGCAGCGACGGCTGCCGCCTGCATCGCCTCCGGGCTCCGGCCGTGGCACGACCCGCACAACGACGACCCGCAGTACAGAAGAGTGCGGGTACGGCATGAGGTGCTCCCGGTCATCGAGGAGGCGCTGGGCCCCGGTGTGACCGAGGCACTGGCCCGGACGGCCGGCCTGCTCCGGGCGGACGCCGATGCGCTCGACGCACTGGCGGCCGACCTCGCCGAGACGGCAGTACGGCGTACGGAGGAGGACGTGGTCTGCGACATCGGCATGCTCGCCGCCGAACCGCAGGCGATCCGGACCCGCGCGCTGCGCCAGGCCGCGCTGGAGGCCGGCTGCCAGGCAACCGACCTGACCGCCGGTCACGTCGCCGCCGTCGACGCCCTGATCACCGACTGGCGCGGCCAGCGCTGGATCGACCTGCCACAAGCCGTTCGCGCGATCCGCCGAGGCGGATTCATCCATCTGGCACGGGGTGTGTCAGGCTAATGCCGTGGACGCTTCGGACATCGAGAAGGACCTGACCGAGATCCTCCATACCGAGGAGGAGATCCTGGCCAAGCTCGAGGAGCTGGCGCTGCGGATCGAGGCGGACTACGAGGGCAAGGACCTGCTGGTCGTCGGCGTCCTCAAGGGCGCGGTGATGGTGATGGCCGACCTGGCGCGCTCGTTCAGCCGGCACGTGGAGATGGACTGGATGGCCGTCACGTCGTACGGCTCGGGCACCAAGTCGTCCGGTGTGGTCCGGATCCTCAAGGACCTGGACACCGACATCAGCAACCGGCACGTGCTGATCGTCGAGGACATCATCGACACCGGACTGACGCTGACCTGGCTGGTCAGCAACCTGGAGTCCCGCAAGCCGGCCTCGGTGGAGATCTGCACCGCGTTCCGCAAACCGGACGCGGCCAAGATGGCGGTCCCGGTCAAGTACGTCGGCTTCGACATCCCCGACGAGTTCGTGGTCGGCTACGGCCTCGACTACGCCGAGAAGTACCGCAACCTGCGCTGCGTGGCCACGCTGGCGCCGCACGTCTACTCCTGAGCCCCGGCTGCCCCTCCAGGCGGGACTTGGTGACAGCCTGTACAACGGACCGTACCGTCGTCAGGTGACCCTCGTGGTGTGTTGTCTTGTGCGACACGAGACACTTGGACTGGTGTTACCGTCGAAGGCCCTCTCACCCGGGCC
Source organism: Kribbella italica (assembly GCF_014205135.1). Classification (NCBI taxonomy): domain Bacteria; kingdom Bacillati; phylum Actinomycetota; class Actinomycetes; order Propionibacteriales; family Kribbellaceae; genus Kribbella; species Kribbella italica. The sequence goes on along the minus strand of NZ_JACHMY010000001.1, from coordinate 5,670,999 downwards.
TGCTGAGCTAGGAGGGACGGGGCTCGAGCCTCGATCATGGACGTGAAGCGCATCTTCCGCGGACCCCTGTTCTGGATCGTCGTCGCCTTCCTGGGCGTGCTGGTGATCGGACAGCTCCTGACCGGCTCGTCCGGGTACAAGACCGAGCCCACCGGCCAGGTCGTCCAGCTGATCCAGCAAGCCACCACCTCGTCGGACAAGTCGATCAAGACGGTCACCCTGATCGACCCCGACCAGGAGATCCGGATCGAGAAGACCGACGGCACCAAGGTGCGGGCGCACTGGGTCGACGGCCAGGCCAACACTCTCGGTACGTCGCTGCAGACGCTGTTCCAGCAGGGCAAGATCGAGCGGTACGACGTGGAGAACCCCAAGCCGAGCTTCATCGGCCAGGTCTTCTCGACGCTGATCCCGTTCCTGCTGATCGCGGTGGTCTTCATCTTCTTGATGAACTCGATGCAGGGCGGCGGCTCGCGGGTGATGAGCTTCGCCAAGTCGAAGGCCAAGCTGGTCACCAAGGACACCCCGAAGACGACCTTCGCGGACGTGGCCGGGGCCGACGAGGCGATCGAGGAGCTCGGCGAGATCAAGGAGTTCCTCCAGGAGCCGGGCAAGTTCCAGGCGGTCGGCGCCAAGATCCCCAAGGGCGTCCTGCTGTACGGCCAGCCCGGTACGGGTAAGACGCTGCTGGCGCGGGCGGTCGCGGGTGAGGCGGGCGTCCCGTTCTACTCGATCTCCGGCTCGGACTTCGTCGAGATGTTCGTCGGTGTCGGTGCCTCCCGGGTGCGCGACCTGTTCGAGACGGCCAAGACCAACGCGCCGGCGATCATCTTCATCGACGAGATCGACGCCGTCGGCCGGCACCGTGGCGCGGGCCTCGGCGGTGGCCACGACGAGCGCGAGCAGACGCTGAACCAGCTGCTGGTCGAGATGGACGGCTTCGACGTCCGCGGCGGCGTGATCCTGATCGCCGCGACGAACCGGCCGGACGTGCTCGACCCGGCCCTGCTGCGGCCGGGCCGCTTCGACCGCCAGATCCCGGTCGACGCGCCGGACCTGCCGGGCCGCGACAAGATCCTGAAGGTGCACGCCCGGGGCAAGCCGATGTCGGAGGACGCGGACCTGACCGCCGTCGCCCGCCGGACGCCGGGCTTCACCGGTGCCGACCTGGCCAACGTGCTGAACGAGGCGGCCCTGCTGACCGCCCGGCTGAACAAGAGCCAGATCGACAAGCACGCGCTGGACGAGGCGATCGACCGCGTGATCGCGGGCCCGCAGCGCCGGACCCGGCTGATGTCGGACAAGGAGAAGGTGCTGACGGCGTACCACGAGGGCGGTCACGCCCTGGTCGCCGCCGCGCTGCCGCACTCCGACCCGGTGCACAAGGTGACGATCCTGCCGCGCGGTCGCGCGCTGGGGTACACGATGGTGCTGCCGGACGAGGACAAGTACTCGACCACCCGCTCGGAGATGCTGGACAAGCTCGCCTACATGCTCGGTGGCCGCGCCGCCGAGGAGATGGTGTTCCACGACCCGACCACGGGTGCGAGCAACGACATCGAGAAGGCGACCGCCCTGGCCCGCGCGATGGTCACGCAGTACGGCATGACCGAGCGGCTCGGCGCGATCAAGTTCGGCCAGGACTCCGGTGAGCCGTTCCTGGGCCGCGACCTGGGCAGTCAGCGCAACTACTCCGAGGAGATCGCCGCGGCGGTCGACGAGGAGGTCGGCAAGCTGATCCTGAACGCGCACCAGGAGGCCTTCGACATCCTGGCCGAGAACCGGGCGGTGCTCGACCACCTGGTCGAGGAGCTGCTCGAGCGGGAGACCCTGGACAAGGCGGAGATCGCCCGGGTCTTCGCGCCGATCCAGAAGCGTGAGCTGCGGCCGGCCTGGACCGGGTCCTCGACCCGGATCCCGTCCGAGCAGCCGCCGGTGATGCCGCTGCCGACCCGGGGCGAGCAGAACGGTTCGCTCCAGGACGTCATCCCGGGCGGCTCGATCGGCCCGGACGAGGCGGCCCACGGCCCCAACTACGGCGGCGGGCCCACCCCTCCGGCAGAATGATCCGATGACCTCACCGACGTTCGACCACGAGCGGGCCGAACGGGCGGTCCGCGAGCTGCTGATCGCCATCGGTGAGGACCCGGACCGCGAAGGACTGAAAGAGACCCCAGCCCGGGTGGCCCGCTCGTACGCGGAGATCACCGCCGGGCTGGGGTCGACCGCGTCGGACGTGCTGACCACGACGTTCGATCTCGGCCACGACGAGATGATCCTGGTCAAGGACATCGAGGTCTGGTCGGTGTGTGAGCACCATCTGGTGCCCTTCACCGGGGTCGCGCATGTCGGCTACATCCCCGGCCCCGACGGCCGCATCACCGGCCTGTCCAAGCTCGCCCGCCTGGTCGACGTGTACGCCAAACGTCCCCAGGTCCAGGAACGGCTGACCACGCAGGTCGCGGAGTCGCTGGTGGAGATCCTCAAGCCGCGCGGCGTCATCGTCGTGATCGAGTGCGAGCACCTCTGCATGACCATGCGCGGAGTCCGCAAGCCCGGCGCCAAGACGATCACGTCGGCGGTCCGGGGCCAGCTCCGCAACCCCTCCACCCGCGCGGAAGCGATGAGCCTGATCGTCGGCTGACCCGACCGCGACTTCTCGTCTCCAAGTCCTCCGGGCGACGCGACCCGCGCATTTCGATCCGGCCTGCCCGTAGCCCCCGCGCTCCCAGGTCGTTGAGAAATCAGAGGTTGTTTCCCATGGACTTTCCGTGTTCGAACGCATACGTTCCGTAGTGGCGGTCCGATCGGGAGCGTCTCGTGAGGAGGAACGTATGTCAGGGCGTTGCCGGGTTGGCGCCGCGGTGGCCGGGATCGTCGCTCTCACGGCGGCGGGACTGATCGCGGCGAACGGTGCGCAGGCGGAATCCCGCGCGGGACAGGCGGGATCGGGCAGCACGGTCGGGTCGCAGGACACCGATCTGCTGCAGCAGCAGGGCATCCTCAAGGCCGACGCGGTGGAGACCCAGCTCGGGTCCCGGATCGTCGGCAGCTACCTGGACGACGGTGGCGAGCTGGTGGTCGCCGTCTCCGACGAGGCGACCGCGGAGCTGGTCCGGGCGGCCGGGGCGGTTCCCCGGCTGGTCGAGTTCACCGCGAAGCAGTTGCAGTCGGTCCAGCGCGACCTCGACAAACTCGCCGTCGGCTCGACCGCCGGCCAGGTGAAGTCCTGGTACGTCGACCCGATCAGCGGCACCGTCGTCGTCACCGTGCCGGACGGCGCCAAGGACCTGCGCACCCAGCGCTTCCTGCGCCGCGCGGCGGCGAAGGGCGACCGCGTCACGATCCGCAGCTCGCCGGGCACCATCACGCCGACCGCCGACGACTTCGGACTGCGCGGCGGCGTACAGGTCGACAAGAACACCGGCTACACGTGCTCCCTGGGCTTCAACGCCCGGGCCGAGGACGGCAGCCGCATCTTCCTGACCGCCGGGCACTGTACGGCGGGCAAGCCGTCGTTCTCGCGCAACGGCTACATCCTCGGCGACACCCGCACCTCCAGCTACCCGGGCAACGACTTCGGCACCGTCAAGGTGATCGACGGCTGGGACCTGCGCGGTGAGGTCGAGCGCTGGAACGACGGCGACATCCGGATCCAGGGCACGGCCAACCCGACCGTCGGCGCCTCGGTCTGCAAGTCCGGCAAGACCACCCAGTGGTCCTGCGGCCGCGTGGTGGCCAAGAACGTGACCGTCAACTACGGCGACAACCAGATCGTCAAAGGCCTGTACCAGCACACGGCCTGCGTCCAGACCGGCGACTCCGGCGGCCCCAACCTGACCGGCAGCTACGCGCTCGGCATCACCAGCGGCGCGGCCCTGATCCGCGGCGAGTGCCTGGGCAAGCGCGGCCGGTCCAGCGAGTCCTACTCACAACCGATCGGTGAGGCGCTGTCCGCGAGTGGCGCCTCATTGGTACTGGGTTAGCGATCCCCGGCAGGCGCTCGGAGATTGATGGGGGCCTGGTACCTAGGTGGGGCAGTTCGATCGGGACCACTACGGTGGTCCAGTGCGAACTGCCCCACCGAGTCATGTTCAGGGACTGCCCACACCGGACCGCGCGCTGGTGATGGGTGTCGTCAACGTGACCCCGGACTCCTTCTCCGACGGCGGGGAGTGGTTCGAACCCGCCGCCGCGATCAAGCACGGCCGCGAGCTGCTGGCCGAGGGCGCCGACCTGCTGGACGTCGGCGGTGAGTCGACCAGGCCGGGCGCGAAGCGGCCGGAGCCGGCCGAGGAGATCCGGCGGGTGCTGCCGGTGATCGAGGCGCTGGCCGCCGACGGTGCGCTGGTCTCGATCGACACGATGCGCGCCGACGTCGCCGTACTGGCGTTGGACGCCGGCGCGGTGATGGTCAACGACGTCTCCGGCGGGCTGGCCGACCCCGACATGCTTCCGCTGGTCGCCGACCGCGGTGCGCCGTACGTCTGCATGCACTGGCGTGGTCACTCCGCCGACATGCAGGACCGGGCCCGGTACGACGACGTGGTCGCCGAGGTGATCGCCGAGCTCGCCGTCCGGCTGGAGGCGATCGCGGCCGCCGGGATCGACCTGGCGAAGGTCGCGCTCGACCCGGGACTGGGGTTCGCGAAGAACGCGGACCACAACTGGGAGGTGCTGCGCCGGCTGCGCGAGTTCGGCGTACTGGGCCGTCCGCTGCTGATCGGTGCGTCCCGCAAGGCGTTCCTCGGTAGGCTGCTCGCCGACGAGCAGACCGGCGAGCCCAGGCCCGCCGTACGACGAGACGACGCGAGCGCTGCGGTGTCCGCCCTGGCCGCCGCGCATGGAGCCTGGTGCGTCCGGGCACATTCGGTGGCACCGAGCGCGGACGCGGTCCGGGTGGCGAGCAGGTGGGGAGCCGTATGACCGAGGATCAGCCGAACCAGGAGCAGCAGCCGGAGGCGACGGGCGCAGCCGGTACGCCGGAAGCCGCGGCGCCGGAGCAGCGGGCCGGCGCGCGCGGACCGTCGGCCGAGACCGGGGTGCTGACCGCGAACACGGCGTTCTACAACGCGTTCGAGGCCGGCGACCTGGACCTGATGGCCGCCGTCTGGCTGCCCGAGCCCGATCCGGTCTGCATCCACCCGGGCAACGCGGCGATCTCCGGGTACTCCGAGATGATGCGGGCCTGGGCGATGATCTTCGCGAACACGCCGTACATCCAGTTCTTCCTCACCGACGTGCAGGCCCGGGTCGACGGCGACGTGGCGTACGTCACGTGCACGGAGAACGTGCTGTCGTCCGGCGAGGGGGCCCCGGAAGAGGGCTTCGCGGGCGGCAAGGCGCTCGCCACCAACGTGTTCCGCAAGACTTCGTCCGGCTGGCGGTTGTGGATCCACCATGCCTCCCCGGTACTGTCGTCTGGGGGTCGATCGGAGGAGGCGCAATGAGCGGTCCCGCGGTGCCCCCTGACGTGATCGAGATCCGCGGCATCCGGGGCTTCGGCCGGCACGGTGTGTTCACCCACGAGCGCGCCGACGGGCAGGAGTTCGTCGTTGACGTCCGGCTCGAGCTGGACACCCGGAAGGCGGCCGCCTCCGACGACTTGGCCGACACCGTGAACTACGGCGTGGTCGCCGAGCAGGTGCACGCGGCGATCGAGAACGACCCGGTCGACCTGATCGAGACCCTGGCCGAGCGGATCGCGACGATCTGCCTGGCTGACCCGCGCGTCACCGGGACCGCGGTGACGATCCACAAACCCTCGGCGCCGATCACCGTGCCGTTCGACGATGTTGTCCTGACCGTGCAGCGCAAACCCGGAGAAACCCCGTGACTGAGACCCCTAGTCCCCACGTCATCGACGCGGATACCCTCAGCGGCGGCCTGAAGCCGATCCGCCAGGTGATCCTGTCGCTCGGCAGCAACCTCGGCGACCGTGAGGCGAACCTGCAGGGCGCCGTCGACGCGCTGCGGGACACCCCGGACGTCGTCGTCGTCGACGTCTCGCCGGTCTACGAGACCCAGCCGATCGGCGGCCCGGACGAGTCCGGCCCGTACCTGAACATCGTGCTGCTGGCCGACACCACGCTGGCCGTGGAGACGCTGCTCGACCGCGCGCACGCGGTCGAGCAGGCCTTCGGCCGCGAGCGCGGCGTGCCGGGCGCGCCGCGGACGCTGGACGTCGACCTGATCACGTACGGCAAGAAGACGATCGAGTCCGACGAGCTGACGGTGCCGCACCCGCGGGCGCACGAGCGCGCGTTCGTGCTGGCGCCGTGGCTGGACATCGAGCCGGACGCCGAGCTGCCGGGCCTCGGGCCGGTCGCCGACCTGCTGGCGAAGGTCGGAACGGCGGGCGTCACGAAGCTCGACGACCCGACCATCGAGTTGCAGTAGTGGTGTCTGGCAGTCCTGGGCCGGGCCGGGCGCCCGGCCGGCAGCCGCCGCGTCCGGGCTCGGTCCGGCCGACGTCTCGCCGTTTGCTGATCGCGATCGCCGTCCTCGGGACGGCGATCGGGGTCACCATGGTCAAGGCGATCGAGTCCGGCGGCGGCGTCGCACCGACCGTGTCCTGGCTGACACTGGTCGCGTGGTCGTTCCTGGCCGCGCTGCTGTTCGTTGCCGCGCGCAACACCAACCAGCGGGTGCAGGTCCGGCGGGAACGGATCGAGGCGTCGCGCGCGGTCTTCCTGCTGATGATCGGAAAAGCCAGCGCGTTCGTCGGCGCGTTGTGCACCGGTGTTTACGCAGGGTTCGCGTTATCCTTCGTGAACGCGGTGGGTTCCAGCGGGCCGCGGAACCGGGTGATCACAGCGGGTGTCGCCGCCGTGATCTCAGTGCTGGTCGTCACGGCCGGATTGTTGCTCGAACGTGCGTGTCGTGTCCCCGAAGACCCCGACGAGACCCCCTAACATGTCGGTCCATGGGGTCAAGGGGTAGCCGCCGTCGAACCAGGACCACAGTTCTCACCGCCGCCAACAGTCTGCTGATCGTCGTCTGCCTGGCCGTCAGTATCGCGTTGTTCGCCCAGAACGCGTGGATCCTGCGCGCCGCCGCCGTCGCCGCCGTACTGGTCGCGATCGGTGCGTCGCTGCTGATCCGCCACCAGTTGCTGGTCGAACGTCTCGCGCACAGCGACGAACGCGCCCAGGTCGCGCAGGAGTACTCGAGGATCACCAGCGCCCGCGTCGTCGAGAACGCCGAGTTCGTCGACCTGATGCAGCGCCGCCTCGACAAGATCGACCAGCGCCTCGACAAGATCGACGAAGAGGTCGCCACGGTCGTGGCTGCGGGCGACAAGCACTCCCAGGCCGATGCGCCCACGGTGGTCGACCTGAAGCTCCGCGGCCTCGCTGCTTCCTGAGCAGGAGGTCGGTCGTGAGCATCTTGGTGCGGGCTGAGTTCGTCGTACGGGATGGGGCTGAGCAGGAGCTGCTGGAGCTTGTGCGGGGCTTGCAGGGGCGGGTGGCTGAGGAGCCTGGGACCTTGCGGTACGACTGGTTTCGGGGGCCGTCGTACGTGGTGGTGCTGGAGGAGTACGCCGATTCGGCGGCGGTGGTCCGGCATCAGGAGCATGTGGGGGATCTGCTGGCGAAGGTGTTCGCCGTGGCGGAGCTGAGGGTGCTGCAGGTGCACGGGGACGTCGACGCGGCGCTGCAGGAAGTGCTGGACGGGCTGCCGGTGGGTCAGGTGTTTCCGCCGCTCGGTTAGGTTGCTGGTGCCGACCCGACTGCTGAGGAGAAGCCTGTGACCGACCTGTCCCGTTTGCTGGAGATCGCCGAAGGGGCGGTGGCGGTCGCTGCCGACCTGGTCGAGTCGCGGGAGCCCGGGGCTCTGCACTCGAAGGGCGACCGGGACCTGGCCTCCGATACGGACATCGCGGTCGAGCAGGCGGTCCGGGAACACCTGGCCAAGGTGACGCCCGAGATCGCGTTCCTGGGCGAGGAGGAGGGCGCTCACCCCGGCTCCGGGGAGCTCTCCTGGGTGCTGGACCCGATCGACGGCACGGTCAACTACGTGCACGGCGTACCGCTGTGGGGCATCTCCCTCGGCCTCGTGGACGGCAACAAGCAGGTGGCCGGCGTACTGGACTTCCCGATGCTCGGCACCCGCTACCTGGCCGCCGACGGCCTCGGTGCCACCCGCAACGGCGACCCGGTCCAGGCCAGCAAGACGACCGTGCTCTCCGAGGCGTTGGTGATGGCCGGCGACTTCGCCGTCGGCGCTGATGCCGCCGAGAAGAACCAGCCGCGCCTCGCTCTGGTCAACCTCCTGGTCCCGCGCGTCCAGCGGATCCGGATGCTCGGTACGGCGGCCCTGCACCTGGCGCTGGTCGCCGACGGCAGCCTCGACGCCGCCATCATGTTCAGCAACAAGCCCTGGGACACGAGCGCGGGCTCGATCATCGCCCGCGAAGCGGGCGCGGTCGTGGTCGATCTCGACGGTTCGCCGCACGACGTCGCTTCGGGCGCCACAATCGCGCTGGCGCCGGGGATCGCCGAGGAGTTGCTCCCGTTGATCCAGCAGGCCGTCGGGGGCTGATCGCCCAACGACAAGGTGCCGACGACCCGGGACAGGATCGTCGGCACCTTGGAGAAACGCCTGCTACTGGCCGTAGCCCTTCGCGGTCCAGCCGAGCTGGCCGAGTGACGCGCCCTTCATGTCCGTCGCGACGCCGTCCTTGCTGTTGGCATCGAAGTGCACGGAGCCCCGGCCGTCGGCGGTGATGGCCAGCAGCGGCCGGCCGTTCGGGTGGGCGTCGCAGTAGCCGGTGCTGAGGCTGGTGAAGGATCCCCAGCCGGTCGACCGCAGCGTCTTCCCGGTGATCTTGGTCGGGGTGGCGCGGTTGATCTTCCACTCCCGGAGCTCACCGTTGGACTTGGTGCCGATCAGTACGTCGACAGTGCTGCTGCCGGTGCCCTGGGTGCCTTCGTAGGTCAGGGTGTTCACGCTGCCCCAGTTGGTGGCGAGCTTCACCGGCGCGGAGTAGGTGAACTCGCCGTCGACGTACTTCTCCTGGTACCGGTACAGCGAGGTGCCGGCCACCCGGAACAGGTACGGCGACGCCGACGCCAGTACGCGGGTGCTGGCGAAGCCGTTGACGAGACGGTCGGCGCTCGACGCGGTGATCGTCCAGTTGCCGTCGTCCTGCAGCTCGCCCGCTCGGCTGATCTTGTAGAGCCAGCCGTCGGTCGGGTGAGCGGCGACCTCGGTGCTGCGGAAAACGGTGTCGTCACCGGAGCCGCCGAGCTGCTGATGCGCCGAGGGCACCCAGCCGAGGTTGTCGTTGCGGTACTCCTTGGTGCTGGTCCGGCCGTCGTCGTACCCGTACGACAGGCGCTGCCCGTCGGAGCGGTACGCCGCGGTGAAGACGCCGCAGTCGGCGGGAACGTCGCCGATCGCCGCATCGGCCGGACGGGCGGTGCCGACCAGACCGGCCACGCCGAGACCGGTCGCGACGACGGTCAGCGCCGTCGCGGCGGCCACGATGGATTTACGCATCCGGGGGAATCCTCCAGAGGATCGGGTAGGGCTGGTGAATCTCGCACACAGGTGCCAACGACATCGTTTCGTACGCCGTCGACGCGGCACTGCCCGTACTCGGCCCGTACCTGCGGGCCGGTCGCCGTCAGTAGGCCTTCTCGGTCCAGCCGACCGAGCCGAGGGAGCCACCCTTGAAGTCGGTGCCCTTGCCGTCCTTGGCATTGGCGTCGAAGCGCAGGGCGACCCGCCCGCCCGGCTTGATGCCGAGCAGGAGCCGGCCGTTGGGGCGTGAGGCGCAGGAGCCCTGGGTCAGACTCGTGAACTCCTCCCAGCCGGTCGCCTGCAGGACCTTGGTGGTGATCGTGGCCGGGTCCGTCACGGGGATGCGCCACTCGAGGAGTTGCCCGTCGGACGTCGTACCGAAGAGCACGTGGACCGGGGCGTCGGCCGTTCCACCGGTGCGCTGGTACCGCAACGTGTTGACGGTGCCCCAGTCGCCGGACAGCTTCACCGGCGTCGAGATCGGCGGCCCCTCCTGACCGAAGGTGGTCTGGAAGCGGTAGAGCGAGTTGCCCGCGACGCGGTAGTAGTAGGGGAACGGCCCGTCCGCGAGAATCCGCGTCCCCTCGAACCCGGCCGCGAGGCTGGTGGTGGTCAGCTTGGTGACCTTCTCGACGCCGTCGATCCGCTGGACGACACGATGTAGGTAGTAGAGCTGTCCGTCGGTCGGATGGGTGACCAGGCTGGCGCTGGCGTAGTTGTCATCGCTGCCGGACTCGGCGCCCGCCGCGAGGCCGGTCGGCACCCAGCCGAGCTTGTCGTCGACGATCGCCTTGGTGATGGTCTTCCGCGCCGAGTAGTTGTAGCTGAGACGCTGCCCGTCGGACCGGTACGCCGTCGTCCAGCTCTTGCAGTCCGACGGTACGTCGCCGAGCGCCGCGGCCGCGGGCCGCGCGGACCCGAGGATCCCGGTCACGGCCAGACCGGTCGCGACAACCGCCACTGCCGTCACCCCGGCGACGATGGATCTGCGCATCAAAGAACCCCTCCAGAAGTGAACGAAGCGGCCGATCGACGTCCAGTTGCCCCACGCAACTAATCTCCCGAGCCGCCGCCCGAGCGTAGAACCCGCCGCGAACACCACGCTGCCCGTACTCCGCCCGTACCTGCGCCGTATCCGCCGCTGCCGTCAGCTTCTTTCCCGGCTGATCTCTCAGCTGCCGAGTTTTCGTGCCGCCGAGGCCTGCGCGTGGTCGAAGGCGGGAGTCATCTCGTCGATCTGCTTCTTCGACTGACCGCGGCGTGCGGCGACCTCGGCCCACTGTGCGGTCGTGCGCCCGACGTCGGCGACGATCTTCAGCGCTTCGGACGGTTCCAGGCGGAACAGTTCGGCCACTTCGAGGGCGAGGTCGATGCTGGCCTCCGTCTCGTCCTCGTTGACCGCGGTCGCCAGGAACTTGGTCCCTGGCGAAGGATCGGGGTTGAGGTCGAAGGCCGGTGACAGCGTCCAGGCGTTGTCAGCGCGAAGAAAGCCGTGGTTGCGCAGGTGGTCGTCGACGTTGGAGATCAGGATCGAGAACACGACCCGCGTCCACAGGTCGCGCAGGTCGGCGGTGGCGGCGGCCGAGTGCTGCTCGATCGCCGACCCGATGTCCAGGTAGCTACCGGTGTCGCCGTCCCTTGCCTCGAGCATCGTCATGGCGCTGATGTAGCCGATGCGGTTGGACCCGGCACGGTCGAACCGGTCGATGACGTGCACGTCCCGGCCCGCGATCCTCAGCAGCCGTGATCGCGGGACCGGGATGCCCGCCGCGGCGGCCAGGTCGAACGCGATCTTCTCCCAAGCCATCACGTTCCAGGAGTCGGCACGGCTGGGGAACTTCGCGATGGCGATCGTCCCGTCGTCGGTCCGGACGTGAGCCTTCGGGCGCGCGCCGCCCAACGAACTGCCGGCGCGCACCAGGCGACGGATGGCCGCCAGGTCCGCGTCGTCGTTCTCGGTGCGGGCCGCGAGGTCGAGCAACTCGGGCAGGTCGGTCAGAGCCGGTACGCCGGTGGTGTCGTCGGCCATGAAGGTCTGCGTACCGGGCAGAGCGAACCTGATCGCGCCTTGCCGTAGGTCGTCACGGACCCCCAGGAGGTAGCTGAACTCGCTCAGTGTGCGAGGTGTCGAGCCGGCGATCCGCGCCCGCTGCCGTTCGCCTTTGGTGATGAGTGCCTTGCCCCACCGGTCGGGTGAGCTGTCGGCGAAGGAATGGAAGAGCGCGACGCCGACCGATGTGTGCAGGGCGCCGGCAATCCGCGGTAGGGCAGGCTCGAGATCGTACGACCGCGGGTTGGCCAGGTACGCGGCGTCGTAGAGAAAGGTCGCCGATTCGGCATTGCGGCCGTAGTGCGAGTTCACGTGGCCGGCCAGGACGTCCGTCCCGTCGATCTGGACCCAGACATCGACCTTGGACGGCAGGGGCTCGCCGGTCGCGGCCACCGTCCGTTGTGCTGCTACCAGCCGGCGTTCAGCTTTCGGCACCGGTCTGCCTCCGAGGTTGCGCTGGTCGCCGGACCCGTTGCGGAAGTTCCTCGTCGGCGCGGAGACGCCCGACGTCGGAGTTGTACGGATCGATGGATGCGACCAAGAGGTCCATGACTCCGAGGGCTCTCGCGACGCGGAGCGTGTTCTCGAGACTGGCTCCGGCGCCGGACTCGAGCCGGTGCAAGGTCGTGCGGGAGACACCGGCGCGGTCGGCGACCTGCTCGGAGGTCAGCTGCTGCAGGCGGCGCCAGGTGGCCAGGTGGGTGCCTGCTTGCGCAAGGGCACGATTGACCGCCATGGGTGTCGGGCGAGCTGTCGCCATGACGACCTCCGTGGTTTTAGCGTTCCGTATTTCATACACTAACACACTTACGGTTTCAGAAATGAAACGCTAAGTATATAGCAAGGCAGCTGCTCTCTGCTGTGTGACTTCTGTCGGCCGCCGCGGCATCAGCCCACGCGGCGTAGCCGGCCGCGTGGGGGAAAACGTGTGGAGGGGACAAGCAAAGCTACTTGTCGATGTCGCCGACCACGAAGAACATGCTGCCCAGGATGGCGATCATGTCGGCGACGATGGTGTTGGGGAGCATCTCGGGCAGTACGGAGATGTTGTTGAAGGACGCCGAGCGGAGCTTCAGGCGCCAGGGGGTCTTGTCGCCGCGGGAGACGAGGTAGTAGCCGTTGATGCCGAGGGGGTTCTCGGTCCAGGTGTAGGTCTGGCCTTCGGGGACCTTGAGGATCTTGGGGAGGCGGACGTTGACCGGACCGGCGGGCATCGTGGCGAGGCGGTCGAGGCAGGCGTCGACGAGGTCGAGGGAGACCTTGACCTGTTCGAGCAGCAGGGCGAAGCGGGCGTAGCAGTCGCCGTCGGAGCGGGTGACAACGCGCAGGACGCCGTCGCGCAGCAGTTCGTCGTACGCGAGGTAGGGCTCGTCGCGGCGCAGGTCGGCGTCGACGCCGGAGGCGCGGGCGATCGGGCCGGTGACGCCGTACGCCGCGATCAGTTCGGGGGAGAGCCGACCGACGCCGACGGTCCGGGCGCGGAAGATCTCGTTGCCGAGGACAAGGTTCTCGATGTCGGGCAACCGCCCACGAACGGCGGCGGAAGCGGCCGACGCACGCCCGAGCCACCCGTACGGAAGGTCTTCCTTCAGCCCACCGACGCGGTTGAACATGTAGTGCATCCGGCCGCCGGACAGTTCCTCGAGCACGGACTGGATCGTCTCGCGCTCGCGGAAGGCGTAGAAGACGGGCGTGATCGCGCCGAGCTCGAGCGGGTACGAGCCGAGGAACATCAGGTGGTTGAGGATCCGGTTCAACTCGGCGAGCAGCGTCCGCATCCAGACGGCGCGGACCGGGACCTCCAGGCCCATCATCCGTTCGACGCCCATCACGACGCCGAGCTCGTTGGAGAACGCCGACAGCCAGTCGTGCCGGTTCGCGAGCACGATGATCTGCCGGTAGTCGCGCACCTCGAACAGCTTCTCGGCGCCGCGGTGCATGTAGCCGATGATCGGCTCGCAGCCGACGATCCGTTCGCCGTCCAGCGTCAGCCGCAGACGCAGTACGCCGTGCGTCGCGGGGTGCTGCGGACCGATGTTGAGCACCATGTCGGTGGTCGGCAGCTGGGACCCGCTGCCGGTCCCTCCACGCTCGTACGCCGGGTCAAGTCCCGCCGCTCCGGCGCCGATTCCGACGACTCTTTCCGCACTCATGCCCCCTATCGTGACAGGCTTGGTGCGTGGACGACCTCTTCGCACCTTCGGATGTCAGTTGGACGCCGGTCTCGCCCAAGCTCGCGGCGGCGCGCCGGGTCACGTCGGCGATCCTGTGCGGGGTGACCGCGATCGCCGGGTTGCTGGCGTTCGGGTTGACCCTGAGCTGGCTGTACGGCGGCCTGTGGGTCCTCGTCGTCGCGGCGGGGTTCGCCTGGTCGTGGAGCCTGATCGGGCGCAACCAGCGGTCCTGGAAGTACGCCGAACGCGAGGACGAGCTGCTGGTCAGCCACGGGATCATGTTCCGCCAGTTGGTCGTCGTGCCGTACGGGCGGATGCAGTTCGTCGACGTCGCGGCCGGGCCGCTGGAGCGGTCGTACGGGATCGCCACGGTCGAGCTGCACACGGCGACGCCGGCCACGGACGCGAAGATCCCCGGCCTGCACCCCGACGAGGCGAGCCGCCTGCGCGACCGCCTGTCCGCCCTCGGCCAAGCCCAGGCGTGGGGCCTGTGACCGAGCAGAACCCCACCCCGTACGGCGCACCGCCGGCCGCGGCTCCGAGCACGCCACCACCCGGCGAGACGCCGGCATCCAGCGAGACCCCGGCACCCGGAGGGACCCCGGCACCCGGAGGGACCCCGGCACCCGGAGGGACCCCGGCACCCGGAGGGACCCCGGCACCCGGAGGGACCCCGGCACCCGGCGAGACCCCGGCACCCGGCGACACACCACCGCCCCTGACCGAGCGCGAAGGCGACCGGCTCCACCCGCTCACCCCCTTCGTCAAGGGCTGGGGCTACTTCGTCGTCGCCGCGTTCGCGATGGCCAACAACGAGGGCCTGCGGAGCAACCTCAAGATCGCCGGGATCGCGCTGGGCGCCGTCCTGGTCGGCGGGATGCTGCTCGGCGCGCTGTCGTGGTGGTTCACCAAGTGGCAGCTCACCGACGACGCGATCCGGGTCGACAGCGGGTTCCTCTTCCGCCGGACGCGGATCATCCGCTTCGATCGCATCCAGGCGATCGACGTCGCCCAGCCCTTCGTCGCGCGCCTGTTCAACATGGCCGAGCTGCGGATGGACGTCGCGGGCGGCAGCCGCAGCGACGGCAAGCTGAGCTACTTCACCTCCGAGGAGGCGGCCAAGCTCCGCGGCATCCTGCTGGTCAGGGCCAAGGGCAAGGACTCCGTCGAGGAGGCAGTGCGACCGGAGCACGAGCCGCCGCCGCTGCTGGTCGTCCCCACCGGCCGCCTGCTCGGTGCGACGCTCCTGTCGTCCACCGTGCTCGGTAGCCTCGCCGGTCTGATCTGGCTGATCGTGGCGACGACCGTGCTGGAGTTCCACGTCGGTCTGTTCGCCGGTGTGCCGCTGCTGCTCGGTGTGGTGCAGCCGATCTGGAAGCAGGTCGTCGGCAACCACAAGTTCACGCTGATCGAGAGCCGCGACGGTCTGCGGACCAAGCGCGGCCTGTTCGACCTGCAGCGCCAGACCGTCCCGCCGGGCCGGGTGCAGGGCCTGCTGATCACCGAGCCGGTGATCTGGCGCCGCCTCGGCTGGTCCCGCGTCGACCTGGACATCGCCGGCGTGGTCGGCAGCATCTCCGGCGACGGCGAGGAGGACCAGAACGGCGTCCAGCTGCTCCCGGTCGGCGAGCGCTCCGAGGTGGCCGGCGTACTCAACCGCGTCCTGCCCGGCTTCGACCTCTCCCGCATCGAGATGCACCAGGCGCCGAGCCGGGTGAAGTGGCTGCGGCCGGTCGGCTGGCGCTACCTCGCGTACGGCGCTGACGACCAGGTCCTGGTCACCCAGCGCGGCTGGATCAGCCGCAAGACCTCAGTGGTCCTCCACCACAAGACCCAGTCGGTCCGGGTCCAGCAGGGGCCGATCCAGCGCCGCCTGCGGATCGCCAACGTCCACGTGGACACCCCGCTCGGCCCGACCGACGCGGTAGCCCTCCACCGGGACGTAGCCGACGCAGCCCTCCTCCTGGAAGCTCAGACCACCAGAGCCCGCGAGGCCCGCCGTACGACGTCAGCACCTCTCGCGGTCCAGACCCAGCCGAACGAGCCGAGTCCGGCCGGGTCCAGCAGCTCCGCTGCCTCTCCTGCGGACGACAGCCCGGCCACGTAGCGGAGAGGGTCGCTGCGAGCCAGGTCGTTGCCGGGGCGGTCTGCTGAGACTCCCAGGGTCAGGAGCGCGCCCCGCTGGGTGGTGATGGTGCCGCCGAGGGAGTCGAGCGCGACGTGGGCGGTGATGTCGCAGGAGCCGTCGGGGACCGGGTCACACTCACGGCCGCGGCGGAAACCGCTCAGTGTCCCGTACGGCGGCCGCCCAGCGCGGACATGACCGTAGTCGATCGCGATCGCGAGCCCGTCCTCGAGCCGGTCCAGTACGCCGGACCACGCGGCGTCGCGGGTGGTACCGATCTCGGCGCGGTCGCCCGGTTCGGCCAGCGGCCACCAGGCGTCGAGCCAGGCGCGGTCGTTGCCCTCGACAACTGAGCCGAGCGAGAGATCCTCGAGCAGGTACCGGGGTTCGCCGTCGTCGGACAGCTCGGCCAGTTCGCAGGGGATGTTGTCGAGCCACTCGTTGGCGATCACCAGGCCGGTGAGCGTCGCCGGCAGCTCGTCGTCGAGCTCGATGCCGGTGACGGTCAGGTCGGGCGCCAGTGCAGCAACCGCACGGCCGAGCTCGCCCGAGCCGGCGCCGATGTCGGTGAGCTCGGACGCCCCGATCTCGCGAGCCAGGCGCACCAGAGCACCCGCGAACAGCGGGGAGGCATGGACAGAAGTACGGAAGTGAGCCGCCGGACGCTCCCGACGGTAGAAACCTTCGGGTCCGTAGAGAGCGAGGTCCCAGGCGGTGCGGAAGCTACGCACCGAGCGGAACCGAGCCGATCAACTGCCACACGCTGTCTTCGCCCTCGCGCCAGAGGGTGAGGTCGTCGATCCGCACCGGCGCCGGCGGAGACTTGGCCAGCGCCTCCTCGGCCTCGGCGACCACCGCCGGAGTGCCCTGCGCCGACGAGGAGATCGTCAGGTGCGGACGCGGCTCCAGGTGCTCACCCCCGTACGGCGGGCAGTCCGGAAACGCGAACAGGACGGCGTTGACCAGGGCAAGCACCTCGTCGTACGGCTCGGGCATCAGCCAGGCCGTCCCGTTCGCGAACTGCCCGGCCGCCCGGAACGACAGGTCGAACGGCGCCACGTCCGCGACGGCCTCGGTCAGCCGCTGCACGTCCTCCGGCGTCGGGTCCTGCACCCACGGCACCAGCACGGTCACGTGCGGCGGGATCATCGCGTTGAGCGGCAGCTGCGGCCGGGCGGACGAGTACGACGCCGACCGCCACCGGTCGGTGAACGCGGCCAGCTCCGGTACGGCGATCAGGATCGCGGTCAGGCCGGTCGGCTCGGCCCAGGGCTCTGCGGATCTGCTCACGGGCTCATGCTCCCATCTGTGACGGAGGACTCCACCACACCCACACAATCCGCACTACCCTTGTCCGCAACCGCACCAATCGTCTGGTACCTCGGTAGAGGACTGGAACGTAGAGAGTGGACATGGAACGCATCGGCATCATCGGAGCCGGGCGGGCCGGCAGCGCCCTGGGAGCAGCCTTGGCGGCGGCCGGACATCCCGTCACCGGCGTCAGCGCGCGCTCGCGAGCATCGCTCGACCGGGCCGCCCACCTGCTCCCGCACGTACCTGTACTCCCGCCTGACCAGGTCACCCGCCAGGCGGACGTCGTACTGCTCGCCGTACCGGACGACGCGATCGGACCGGTCGCGGCCACGTTGCCGCTGACACCTGACCAGTACGTCGTCCACCTGTCGGGTGCGCACGGGCTTGGAGTCCTGCAGGGCACCGAAGCCACACCGGTCGCACTACACCCGCCCATGACGTTCCCAGGCGGCCTGGTCGACCTGACCGGAGTGGTGTTCACCGCCACGGCTCCAGCCGAGGCAACCGCCTTCGTCGAGCGCCTGGTCAAGGGGCTCGGTGCCGGCGTCCAGTGGGTCGCCGAAGAGCAGCGGGCGCTCTACCACGCCGGTCTGGTGCACGGGGCGAACCACCTGACCATACTGGTCAGCCAGGCGTACGACGTACTGAAGGAAGCCGGAGTACGGGATCCGGCGGCGGCGCTTGGCCCGCTGCTGTCCGCAACTCTCGACAACACGCTGCGGTCCGGTCATGATGCGCTCACCGGGCCGATCGCGCGCGGCGACGTGGAGACGGTGGAGGCCCACCTGGCCGTCCTGCGGGGCCGTACGGCGAGCACGTACGCCGAGCTGGCCCGGGCCACGGTGGAACGGGTGACAGAGGACGGGCGGATCGACGGCGCGACAGCCGGCCGGTTCGCCGAGCTGTTGAAGCGGCACCGGACAGGGGAGGCACCGCGATGAGACTCACCCAGACGAAGGCCGAGCTGCGCGCCGCGGCGGCGGTCCGCCCGCGGGCGGTCGTGATGACCATGGGCGCGCTGCACGACGGCCATGCCGCGCTGCTCGCCGAGGCCCGCGAGCGGGTCGGGCCGGAGGGCAGCGTGCTGCTGACGATCTTCGTGAACCCGTTGCAGTTCGGGCCGAGCGAGGACTTCGACCGGTACCCGCGCACGCTGGCCAGCGACCTGGCGATCGCCAAGGCCGAGGGCGTCGACCTGGTCTTCAACCCGTCCCGCGACGAGCTGTATCCGAACGAGCCGTCGATCACCGTGCACCCCGGCCCACTCGCCGACGAGCTGGAGGGCATGGTCCGCCCGGGACACTTCGGCGGCGTCCTGACGGTGGTCGCGAAGATGCTGCACCTGACCTCGCCGGACCTGGCGCTGTTCGGCGAGAAGGACTACCAGCAGATCACGCTGATCCGGGAGATGGTCTGCGACCTGGACTGGGACGTCGACATCGTGCCGGTCCCGACCGTGCGCGAGCCCGACGGGCTGGCGCTGTCGTCGCGCAACCGGTACCTGGACGAGACCGAGCGTGACGAGGCCCTGGTCCTGTACCGGGCGCTCACCGCGGGCGCGAAAGCCGGGATGAACGGGCCGGACGCCGTACTGGCGGCGGCGCACGCCGAGCTGGAGGCGGTCCCGTCGGTGAAGATCGACTACCTGGCGCTCAGAGCGCCCGACTTGGGCCCGGTGATCGGTCCCGGCGAGGCCAGAATGCTGATCGCCGCCCGCGTCGGCACGACTCGTCTCATTGACAACATTTCCATCACCCTCCGATGAAATCCATTGATACGGTCGCTGGATGACTGCTCCTGCCGTTCCGCAACGGCTAGCTGCGCCCGCACCCGGCTGGACCGACACGGTGGACGTCGTCGTGATCGGCTCGGGGATCGCGGGACTGACCGCCGCGCTCAGGCTGCGCGAGTTCGGGTCCGTGCTGGTGGTGACCAAGGACGTCGTCGCGTCGGGCTCGACGCAGTGGGCGCAGGGCGGGATCGCGGCCGCGCTCGACCCTGAGGACTCGCCCGAGGACCACCTGCAGGACACGCTGGTCGCCGGCGCCGGGCTGAGCGACCCGGCCGCCGTACGGGCTCTGGTGACGGAAGGGCCGGACGCCGTACGGGACCTGATCGAGCTCGGTGCCGTGTTCGACAAGCTGGCCGACGGCGACCTGTCGCTGACCCGCGAAGGCGGCCACCACCGCAACCGGATCGCCCACGCCGGCGGCGACGCGACCGGTGCCGAGATCGAGCGCGCGCTGGTTGCTGCCGTGAAGCGGGCCGACGACATCCGGATCATCGAGCACGCGCTCGTGCTGGACCTGCTCCGGGCCGCGGACGGCGCGGTCGCCGGCGTCACGCTGCACGTGATGGGCGAGGGGCAGCTCGACGGCGTCGGCGCGATCCGCAGCCGGGCCGTCGTACTGGCTTCTGGTGGGCTCGGTCAGCTGTACGCCGCCACGACCAACCCGAGCGTCTCGACCGGCGACGGGATGGCGCTCGCGCTGCGGGCCGGCGCGAAGGTGCGGGACCTGGAATTCATCCAGTTCCACCCGACCGTGCTGTGGCTCGGCAAGGGCGCGAAAGGCCAGCAGCCGTTGGTCTCCGAGGCCGTCCGCGGCGAGGGCGCGTTCCTGGTCGACCACGACGGCAACCGGTTCATGGAGGGTCAGCACGAGCTCGCCGACCTGGCACCGCGCGACATCGTGGCGAAGGCGATCATGCGGCAGATGCTTGCCACCGGCAAGGACCACATGCTGCTCGACGCGCGGCACTTCGGCGACGAGAAGTGGCGGGTGCGGTTCCCGACCATCCTCGCGTCCTGCCGCTCGCACGGGATCGACCCGGTCCGCGAACTGATCCCGGTCGCGCCGGCCTGCCACTACTCCTCCGGCGGGGTCTGGACCGACCTGCACGGCCAGACGTCCGTGCCCGGCCTGTACGCGTGCGGCGAGGTCGCCTGCACCGGCGTGCACGGTGCGAACCGGCTCGCCTCGAACTCGTTGCTGGAGGGCCTGGTCTTCGCCCGCCGGATCGCGGCCGTGCTGGCCGACGACCTGCCCGACCTGCGCGAACCGGCCGACGACGGTAGGGTTCCCGGCTTGGTGGACGCGGACGTCGTACCGGAGCTGCAACGGGTGATGACGGTCGGCGCCGGAGTGATCCGGAGCGCGACCGGACTGGCGGACGCCGGAGACCGGCTCGGTGAGCTGATCCGGAAGCCCGCGGGCGAGCCCGGTACGCCGAGCTGGGAGGCCACCAACCTGGCGACCGTCGCGACCGCACTGGTCGCGGCGGCCACGGTGCGCGAGGAGAGCCGCGGCTCGCACTGGCGTGAGGACCACCCGGATCGCGACGACACACAGTGGTCGGGCAATCTGGACCTCACGTTGCCGGGGGACGGAACCACCGCCCGGCCGGCCACGGCCTTCGTGGCGCTGAAGGAAGCATCGGAGGGGAAGTAGCGACATGGATGACACGCTCGACAGGCGGTGGGTCGAGGACCTGGTCCGGGCCACCATCGAGGAGGACCTGGCCGGCGGTGTCGATGTCACCACCACGGCCACCGTCGACGAGGCGCAGGTCTCGGTCGCCGAACTGGTCGCCCGGGCCGACGGTGTGGTCGCGGGTCTCGAGATCGCCGAACTGGTGATTCGGCTGGTCGCGGGCAACGACGAGATCGAGGTGGAGCACTCGGTCACCGACGGTACGGCGGTGAAAAAGGGCGACGTACTGCTGACCGTCCGGGGACGGACCCGCAAGCTGCTGACCGCCGAGCGCACGATGCTCAACCTGGTCTGCCACCTGTCCGGGGTCGCCTCGCTGACCCGGCGCTGGGTCGACGAGATCGAGGGCACCGGCGCGGTGATCCGCGACACCCGCAAGACGATGCCGTTGCTGCGCTCGCTGGAGAAGTACGCCGTCCGGTGCGGTGGCGGCAAGAACCACCGGATGGGGCTGTCCGACGCGGCGCTGATCAAGGACAACCACGTGATCGCCGCCGGCGGCGTCGCCGAGGCGTTCCGGCTGGTCCGCAAGGCCTACCCGGAGATCGCCGTCGAGGTCGAGGTGGACTCGGTCGACGACGCCCTGATCGCGCTGGAGTCCGGCGCGGACCTGATCCTGCTGGACAACATGGAGGTCGACCAGCTCCGCGAAGCCGTCGAGAAGATCGCCGGGCGGGCCCGCCTGGAGGCCTCTGGCGGTCTCACCCTGGACGTCGCCCGCAAGGTCGCCGAGACCGGCGTCGACTTCCTGGCCGTCGGGGCTCTGACCCACTCGGCTCCGGTCCTCGACATCGCCTTGGATCTCCAGGAAGTCTCGAGGCCGTGACTCCTCTTCCCACGCCTACTGCGCGGCACTCGGCACGGCACCTCGCTGCACGGGTGCCAAGGCCACGATGCTTCGCATCGCAACCTCGTCCCCCGCACACCGAGCTACCGCGCCGAGCACCTGCTCGCTACGGCGTGGGAAGAGGAGGCACGACCTAGTGCTGCTCGCCGTCGCGGTCGAGAACAGCCGCACCCTGGTCGGATTGGTCTTCGAGGGCACCGTCAAGCGGTACTGGTGGGTGGGCACCGACCCCCGCCGTACCGCTGACGAGTGGGCGGTCCTGCTCGACGGCCTGCTGGCCGGCGAGACGCCCGTGTCCGGCGTCGCCGTCTGCTCCGCCGTACCGCACGTCCTGCACGAGCTGCGCGACGTCGTCTCCCGCTACTACCGCGAGGTCCCCAGCGTCGTCGTCGAGCCCGGCGTGAAGACCGGCCTCCCGGTCCTCGTCGACAACCCGCGCGAGGTCGGTACCGACCGGATCGCGAACGCGCTCGGCGCGGTCAACCGGTACGGCGCTCCCTGCGTCGTCGTCGACATCGGTACGGCGACCACCGTCGACCTGGTCAACCCGGCCGGCGCCTTCGTCGGCGGCTCGATCGCCCCCGGTATCGAAACCTCCACCGACGCCCTCGGCGAATCCGCCGCGCAGCTCCGCCGCGTCGAGCTCACCCGGCCCCGGGCCGCCGTCGCCAAGAACACCGTCGAGGCGCTGCAGGCCGGCGCGATCTTCGGCTTCACCGCGCTGGTCGACGGCCTCGTCACGCGCATCCTCACCGAGCAGTCGCTGGCGCCCGGCGAGGTCCCGGTCGTGGCGACCGGCGCGCTGGCGCCGCTGATCGTCCCGGAGTCCGCGCTGATCACCCACCACGAGCCGTTCCTGCCGCTGCTCGGGCTCTACCAGGCCTTCACGCGCAACCACTGAAGGTGACGGGAAGTCACCGAATTGGACTCTTGTGCACCGGCGGTGACCGTCGCACCATGAGAAAAGCGCGCGACTCCTGGGCGGGGGTGCTCGGGCCGGGGAGCGGGGGACTCTGATCGGCGGACGGTCGCGCGGATCCGGGGGAGGATCCATGAAATCGGTCTACCGCTACCTCGCGCTGCTGATCGGGCTCGGGGTCGTCGTGCAGGTGATGGCGATCGCGCTCGGGTGGTTCACCGCGCTCAAGGACGTGGACGGCGGGCTGGTGATCGACAAGAACTACGAGGGCAACTTCGGTCACCAGCTGCACGGCATCGTCGGGATGATGGTGATCCCGCTCCTCGCACTGTTGCTGCTGATCGTCTCGTTCTTCGCGCACGTGGCCGGCGGCGTCAAGTGGGCGCTGATCGTGGTCGGGCTGGTCGTGCTGCAGATCGCGCTCGCGTTCGCGTCCTTCGCCGCCCCGGCGATCGGGGCGCTGCACGGGATCAACGCGCTGGCCCTGCTCGCGGTCGCCGGGATCGCCGGTCGCCGGGCAGTCGCCCGAACGGAGGCGCCGACGACGGCGAGCGCGCACATCTAGATGCCCAAGGCAAGCAAACGGTTCGTCGCCGCGCTGGCGGCGACGGTCGCCGTGCTCGCGCCGATCGGGTTCTTCTGGCAACAGAGTCTCGTACCCGGCGACCTGTCGCCGATGACGATGGGGTACGCCGACTTCGGCGGCGGCCCCACCGTGGGAGAGCACGCCGGCCATCAGCGCGACCTCGCGTCGTTCTCCGTCCCGGCCGACCGCAAGGCCGACGTACTGGTCGAACTGACCGCCCGCAAGGAACCGGTCCAGATCGAAGGACGGGGATCCTTCGAGGACGGCTACACGCTCAACCACACTTCACCCGGTCCCCGCATCTCCGCGCGCCAAGGCCAGCTGATCCAGGTGACCTTGCACAACGAGTCCGTCCCCGACGGCGTGACCCTGCACTGGCACGGCGTCGACGTCCCGCCCGCGGAGGACGGCGTCGCCGGGGTGACCCAGGACTCCGTGCTGCCGGGCGAGAGCTTCGTCTACAAGTTCGTCGCCGTCGACGCCGGCACGTACTGGTACCACTCCCACCAGGTCTCCCACGAGCAGGTCGCCAAGGGCCTGTACGGCGTCCTGGTGATCTCGCCGACCGACAGCGACGTCGTCGCCGCCGTCCACACCTACGACAAGCTCCGCACCGTCAACGGCCAGTACGGCGAACGCCGCGTCGCCGCCGCGCCCGGCGCCGAGGTGCGCGTCCGGCTGGTCAACACCGACAACGGGCCGATGGCCGCGTGGGTCGACGGCACGGCGTACCGGGTGGTCGCGGTCGACGGCACCGACGTGAACCAGCCGCCGGTGGTCGAGAACAAGTCGATCCTCGTCACGGCCGGCGGCCGGATCGACCTGAAACTGACCGTCCCGCGGGGATCCGCGGTCAGGATCGGTCTCGGCGGCGGCCCGACGACGCTGGTGATCGGCGCCGGCGATGCCCCGGCCGGGGCCGAGCCGCGGGACCGCGTCGACCTGCTGAGCTACGGCGTCCCGAAGGCCCTCGGCTTCGACCCGGCGCAGGCGACCCGGCACTTCGAGTACCGGATCGGCCGCCGCCCCGGCTTCTTCGACGGACGGCCGGGCCTTTGGTGGACAATCAACGGCCACCAGTTCCCGAAGGTCCCGATGTTCATGGTGACCGACGGCGACATCGTCCGGATGACCGTGCGCAACAAGTCCGGCCAGGTGCACCCGATGCACCTGCACGGCCACCACATCGTCGTCCTGAGCCGCGACGGCCTCCCCGCGACCGGCAGCCCGTGGTGGGTCGACTCCCTCAACGTCGAGGACAACGAGTCTTACGAGATCGCCTTCGTCGCCGACAACCCCGGCATCTGGATGGACCATTGCCACAACCTCCAGCACGCCGCCCAGGGGCTGGTCACGCACCTCATGTACGCCGGCGTCACCACGTCGTTCCAGTCCGGCGGAGCCCACCACAACGAGCCCGAATAACCGGAGCCCAGGCGCCGGCTTGCAGCAACCTGCAACTTTGTTGCCAATCGCAACCCCCATGCTGAAGAATGCGCTGGCTGGGCCGTGGGGGAACATGGCCCTCTTCACCCTGGGGATCACCTTGAAGCGCCATTCCGTACTCCTGCTTGCCGGTTTGCCGCTGGCCGCGGGCCTCCTCGTCGCGAGCCCGGCCGCTGCCGCGGATCCCGCTCCCGGCAACGTCCAGATCCGCTGGAAGGACGACACGTTCTCCGCGGTCCACGTCACCTGGGACGAGGAGGGCGCGCAGCCCAACCGCATCGTCCTGCACCGTGCCCGGGGTGGCCATTCCCGAGCGCCTGCAGCTGATCCCGGCAGACGCGCCCAACGCGGTCGACATCGCGGCCCGGGATCTCCCCGGCCTGCAGGTGACGCAGATCGGCGTCGCCGCCGGGACGGCAACGGGCAGCACGAGCCCGATGGCGTTGTCGCCGGAGTTCGACTCCCAGCGCGCATCGGCGCCCGTCCTGATCTCGAACACCATCTCCGGTGCCAACGCCGTGACTGTCCGGTGGCGGGCGGCGACGCCCGTTGACACCACCCCGGGCGACCCGCTCGACCGGACGGCCCCGCCACGTTTCCAAGCGGCGTACCAGATCAGCGGCGCTGCAGGTGAGGTTCCCATCGGAGGACCGGATACGGCGACCCAGCTGACGGTGACCCCGCCGGCCCGGCCTTACTTCCTGCAGGTCAGGCAGGTCGACGAGTGGGGTGCCGGCTCGATCGAGAGGGTGCTCCAGGTCAACACCAGCGCGCCGACCCTGCGGGTTCCCGCCTGGGCTCGCTACGAGGACGGGCTGGAGATCACCGGAACTGTCAACCGGATCGACCGCCGGCCCGTGATCCTGCAGGCGCGCAACACACCGACCAGTCCTTGGTACGTCGTCGCCACTGCGTACTCCACCGGCAACTTCTTCTTCGACCTGGTCCGGCCCGGCCCGCGTCAGTACCGGGTGCAGGTCCCGAACACTGTGACCGGGAGCGCCGTGTGGTTCGGTGCCTACAGCTCGATCGCGACCTCGACGATCCAGCTGAACACCTACGGCATCTTCCAGGCGGACCCGATTCGGCGAGGTCAGCTGGGACATGCGCACGTCACGGTGAACCCCGCGGCCGACACCACCGCCGTACTGCAGCGCTGGAACGGGAAGACCTGGACCACCGTCGGCCCGGTCGCGGTGCGCGGTGGTCGTGGTGTCGGTTACGTCCGCGCCGTCACCATCGGCCGGGTCGCCTACCGCTACTACGTCCCGGCGACGGTCTACCGGGGCGCCACCTACCAAGCGGCGTACTCCCCGAACTTCGTCCTCACCACGATCTGAAGCAGGCCTTCATGAGAACCCTCTCCGCTATCGCCGTCACCGGCGGACTTGTCGTCTCCTTGTTCGTTGCGTCCCCCGCCCAAGCGGTGGAGCCGGCGCCGACCAATATCAAGCTCAGCTGGTCGACCAAAGCAGAGCGGATCGTGGTGAGCTGGGACGAGGCCGCGCCGGTCGCGAACGTCATCTCGCTGCGTCAGCGCGGCTCGACGAGGGTGTACCGGACCTGGTCGACGACCGTCGAGCAGCCGAACTCGATCGAGCTCTGGACCGGCTCGGTCAGCTCGAGCTATTCCGGGATGAGCGATGATCTCCCGCTGGAGCTCGCGGTGTCGGCCGGCTCGGACGGTCCCGAGGCGCTGTCGCCGCGCTTCGACGCGGACACCCCGACGGCGCCGCAGCGGGTGTCGTCAACGCTGGCCGCGTCCGGTGCGATGAACGTGAAGTGGAGGTCGTCGGTCCGGACCGACACCACGCCGAACGACCCGCTCGACCTGAGCCGGCCGCTGACCTACCAGGCGGGCTACGACGCCGGCCGGTTCAGCAAGATCAAGATCGGCGGCCGGACCACCGCGACGCAGCTGACCTACACGCTGCGATCCGCGCACACGCTGTGGGTCGACGCCCACAACGAGTGGGGCAGCTCCAGTGCCTACGACTTTCTCTCCACCTACCCGACGAGTGTGACCGCGAAGGTTCCGGCCTGGGCCGTCTACAACCGTCCCTCGACGATCACCGGAACCTACGCTCCGGCCTACGATCAGCGGCAGATCGTCCTGCAGGCCCGGAACACGTCGACCAGCGCGTGGTACACGGTCAGCTCGGGCAAGTTCAGTGCGGGCAAGTTCTCGTTCCCGTTCGGGACCGGCGGAAGCCGTCAGTGCCGGGTCGTCGCGCCGGCGACCTGGTCCGGCAACAGGCTCGTGTACCAAGGAGTGAGCGCGACGGCGGCGTCCACCACGCAGCTCGACGTGTTCGGCTTCTTCGTCTCGCCGCAGATCGGTACCTACGACCGGAACACGGCCGGCGTCTACGTCTACCCGCAGGCCAACACGACGGCGACGCTGCAGCGCTGGAACGGCAAGGCCTGGACGACGGTCGGTCCGGTCGCGGTGAAGAAGGGCACCGGCAAGGGCTACATCATCGCGCCGAAGGCCGGCCGGACGGCGTACCGGTACTACGTTCCCGCCACGCTGTACGGCGGCACCCGGTTCGCGGCGGCGTACACCAATACCTTCGTGAACAACGTGATCCCGGGGATGTCCACTCCTTGCCTGCCTTCGCAGGGTTGCCACTACTCGACCGGTCCGCGCTGAAAGGCGTTGCTGTGCTGAAGAAACTGACTCCTCTCGCCATCGCCGCCGGCCTGCTCGGTTCGGTGCTGACGGCAACTGAAGCGTTCGCGGCCGACCCGGCGCCGAGCGGTGTGACGATCGCCTGGAAGGACTCGAGCCACGAGTTCGTCCGGGTGACCTGGACCGACGACGGTGACCTGCCGAACAAGGTCGTGCTCAGGATCGGCGCGTCGACGACCGTGCTGCCGGTGTTCGTTGCGGCGGGAGCGCCGAACGTGGTCGACTACCCCGCCACCAGACTGGAGCCGTACAGCGGCCAGGTGCGGATCGACGTGTCGGTGGGAACGGAGGCCGGGGAGACCAGCCCGGCGGGCTTTTCCCCGCGGTTCGACACGATCATCGCCGCGCCCGCCGAGCGGGTCGCGGTCACGCTGTCGGGGACCAGCGGGCTGCGGGTGCGGTGGGAAGCCGGGTACTCCGAGTTCGACGGAACTCCCAACGATCCGTTGGACCTGGTCGACTCGACGCGCTACACGCCGCAGTTGGTGGCCGCGGGCAAGGTCACCCAGCTCGCCGCCGCATCCCCGGCGACCCAGGTGACGGTCGCCGCCCACGCGTTGCCGTACCAGATCGACGTGGTGGCGAGCAACGAGTGGGGCACCGTCAGCAGGCGCCTCGGAGGTGCCTCCGCCGGCGGTCTCAAGGCTGTCATCCCCGCCTGGGTGAAGTCCGGCTCGCCGACGTCGCAGCCGGCGATCACCGGAACTGTCACCGCCCGCAACGCTCCGGTCTACCTGCAGGCCCGCAACACCGCGACCAGCCCGTGGTACACCGCGTCGTCGCAGCAGGCCGTCAACGGAAGGTTCAAGTTCCTGCTCGGAGCGTCTGGCTCGCGGCACTACCGGGTGCTGGTGCCCAACTTCACGGACGCTGCCGGGATCGGCTACTTCGGCAGCTACAGCGCCTCCGTGGCGACCACGGTCCAGGTGAACACCTGGGGTGCCCGCTTCACTCCCGCCACGGTCCGCCGCGGCCAGACCGCGACCGCTGAGGTCCGTCACTCGCCCACGTGCAGCTACGCCGTCGTCCTGCAGCGCTGGACCGGAAAGACGTGGAGCACGGTCGGCTTCGTCAGGACCGACCTGGGCGTCGCCCGCGGCTACGTGAAGGGCGCCGCCGCCGGACGGGTGGCGTACCGCTACTACTTCCCGGCCCTCACCTTGAACGGCTACAAGTACGCCGCGGCGTACTCGGCCAACTTCGTTCTCACCACCACCTGAGGCACGGCTAGCTCGCTGACCAGCCGGTCCACTTGTCGACGCTTGCGACGATGAAAGGGCCGGCCGGCGGCGTGTCGGCGTACTGCGGGTACTTGGCGGCCAGAGCCTCGACCGGATGCTCGGCGACGACGGCCGCCGTGCAGTCCGCGCGGATCCACCACAGCTGGGTCCAGTCCGGCGCGTAGTGGTCGAGCAGCAGCGTCGCCCGCGGATTCTCGGCCAGATTGCGGAGGCGCCGGAGATTCCGGGTGGTTTTGGGCTTGTGGTCGACGGCGATCACGATCACGTCGTCGCTCAGGGTGAACGTGACCGGGACCACGTGCGGGCGCAGGTCCAGGCCGGTGGTGGCCAGGAAAGCGCGGTCCGCCGCGGTGAAGCGGGTGCGGCAGTCCTCGGTGTCGAGTATCACGATTCGGCCCTCCTGCTAGGCAGCCTGGGGTGCCAACTATGTATGGTCAACGCGTTCCGGCTTCGGCAGGTGAGGTGAGGTGTCATGGGCAGGGTGCGGTCACTGCCTGCCGTGATTGCCGTGGCGGTGCTCGGTGCCGGAGCGCTCACAGCCTGTACGTCGGACCCGGTGCCGACCGGCGTGTCCGTCGGCTGGAACAAGGCGCGGTCGGCGGTCCAGGTCTCCTGGAAGGACGACAACGCGCCGAACCGGATCTCGATCGAGGGCGTGGTGTCGAGCAGTCCGTCGTACGTGAAGTACGTCGCGGCGTCCGAGCCGAACACCTGGGCGATCCCGACCTCGGCGTTCCCGGCCGACGGGAACTACCGGATCGCGGTGTCGACCGGGACCTCGCGCGGTGGCGTGACCAGCAAGCCGGCCCGGTCGCCGATGTTCGACACCGACGGGCCGCTGCGGCCGGCCGACGCGGTCGCGCGGGTGTCCGGCAAGGACGTGGTGGTGAGCTGGAGGACCCCGGCGGCCACGCAGGACTTCACGCCGAACGACCCGCTCGACGTCCCGGCCGGGACCCAGCAGTACACGCCGATGATCGGCGTCAACGGGAAGCCGTTCAAGCCGGTCGCCGCGCCGACGACCAAGTCGAGGCTGGTGCTGAAGAACGTGCGGCCGCCGTACTACTTCCAGCTCCGGGCCAGGAACGAGTGGGCCTCGCTGACCGGCGCCGAGATCGCCGGCCGGACCACCGCGACGACGGCCGCCGTACCGACGCTGTGGACGTTCGGCAAGCAGATGCTGATCCGCGGCCGGACCGTCCAGCAGGAGATCAGCTGCGGTGGACCTCGTTGCTCGGTGCAACAGTCGACCTCGGCCGGGCTGCCGGTGGTCGTGCTGGCGCAGAACCGGGCCGGCGGTCCGTGGGTCCAGGCCGGCCGGGGGAGCACCCAGCCGGGCGGGCACTTCGAGATCCGGGTCAACACCGGCGGCACCCGGACGTACCGGGCGTACGTTCCGGTGAACAGCCGGGTCGGCGCGCTGTCCAGCGCGTCGAGCAGCAAGAACTACCTGACCCGCAGCCGGCTGCTGATCCAGGGCGCGGGCTACGCGGGCGGCAACCTGCACAACCGCAACGAGGTGATCAACGCCGCGGTCGTCGTCCGCCCGGCGCAGAACACCACCGCCATGCTGCAGTTCTGGAACGGCCGGGCCTGGGGCAACGTCAAGGCGACGCCGATGCGCGGCGGGCGCGCGGCGATCAGCTTCAAGGCGGTCAAGCCGGGCCTGTTCGCCTACCGCTTCCTCGTGCCCGGTACGACGTACCAGGGCACGCCGGTCTACGGCACCGCGACGCCCAGCCTGGTCCTGCGGATCCGCTGAGGCTACTGCGCGTCGACCGGCTGGCTCAGCTCGGCGGTGTCGTCGGTACGCCGCCGGTGGCGCAGCTTGTAAACCGCGTACGCCGTGACGGCGGCCGCGGCGATCAGGGCCAGCGCCCAGACCGACAGCTCGCCGAAGATCTTGTCGGCGTTGTCACCGATGTTGTACGCGACGATGCCGATCGTGGTCGACCAGGCGATGCCGCCGGCCGCGTTGGCGGCCAGGAACTGCGGGTACGGCATCCGCAGCATGCCCGCCATCGGCCCGGCGAAGATCCGCAGCAGCGCGACGAACCGGCCGAAGAAGACGGTCCAGACGCCGTACTTGTGGAAGTACCGCTCGGCCCGCTCGATCCGGTCCGCGGAGAAGTGCTTGGAGCGCCGGCCGAGCCGCTCGAACAGCCCGCGGCCGGCCTTGCGCCCGATGAAGTAGCCGACCGAGTCGCCGATGATCGCGCCGGTGGCGGCCGCGGCGATCACCAGGACCAGCCGCAGGTCACCCTGGGAGGCGAGCAGCGACGCCGCGATCAGCGTGGTCTCGCCGGGCAGCGGGATGCCCATCGACTCGATGCCGATGACCAGCCCGACGACCAGGTATGCGACCACCGCGAGGCCCCCGGTCGGGACCGCGATCGCGAGCGCGTGAAGTTCCCCCATGGTCCAATCGTGGCACTGTCAGGCAACCGTTTTACTGAGTTGTGAAGTATCCGTCGGCAGGAATTTATGTGGCCGGCGCGGTGTTGGCCGGAGGATCGCCGGTCGGTACGACGGCGAGCAGCGTGCTGATCTGCCGTGCACCGGCCGGGTGCGAGGTCTGGGTGCGGCCCTTGCGGTAGCGCTCGACCAGCTCCTCCAGCTCTTGGTTGAACTGGCCGGTCTCGTCGTGGGTGAGCCACAACCGGGACCGGCTCATCGAGCTGACGTCGTCCCACGGATCGCTGGCCGGCAACTCCTGGAACTGCTCGAGGATCCGCTCGACCGAGCTGCGCATCAGCGCCTGCCCGGCCAGCCGGCCGGCGCCGGAGGACTGCGTCGAGATCTTCACCCGCTCGGCGGGCGCCCGCCAGGGCCGCTCGCGGCCGTCGGCCGACTCGTCGGCGCGCTCGACGATGCCCCACCGCTCGAGGGCGCGCAGGTGGTAGCTCATCGCCGACGGGGTCAGCCCGGCGAGCTTCGCGCACTCGGTCGCGGTCAGCACCGTGCCGTTGTAGAGCTCGTCGATCACCCGCAGCCGGGCCGGGTGCGCCAGCGCGCGGATCGCCCGCGGATCGGTGAGCTCACGCATCTTCTGGGCCACGGGGCTCAGCGTAGCCAGCCCTCTTGACCGGCGAAACCCTGAAGCAGTAGCTTCACAGATGTGAAGCAAACACTTCAGACTTCGATCTGGTCCTTCCGGGACGTCCGGCTGGTGCTGCCGGCCCGCGCGCTGTCGTACGCCGGTGACTCGGTGGCACTGGTCGCGCTGATGCTGCGGGTCTCCGAGACCGGCGGACCGGGCGCGGTGACCGCCCTGCTGCTGGCGTTCGCCGTACCGACGGTCGCGATGATCCCGTTCGCCGGCCGGATCGTCGACGGGTACGACTCCCGCACCGTCCTGGTCTGCGCGTCGCTGCTTCAGGTCGTCGCAGGTCTGGGGCTGGCGTTCAGCCACGGCCTGGCCGAGACGCTCGCGCTGGTCTGCCTCCTGCAGGTCGGCCAGGCGGTCGCCGGTCCGGCCTGGGCCGCGCTGATCCCGCGCATCGTCGGTGAGGAGCTGGTCGGCCGGGCTACTGGTACGAGCCAGGCTCTGGTCGGTGTGGCCACTCTGGCCGGGTCGGCAGTTGGCGGCGTGCTGGTGAGCTGGTCAGGTGAGCGAGGGGCTCTGCTCGTCGACACCGCTACCTTCGGCGTCGTCACGCTGGTGGCTCTAGCGGTCCGGACCCGACGGCGGCCGATGGCGGGCGCCGTACGGGAGCGTGGTGCGCTGACTGCCGGACTGCGCAGCCTGCTGGGAGATCCGCTGCTCCGGATCCTGGTGGTCTGCCTGTGGATGTTCGTGGTGGTCGGCGAGGCGGTCAACGTGGTCGAGGTCTTCCTGGTCACCGACGAGATCGGGCTGGACGCGGCCGGCTACGGCTGGGTGATGGCGGCTCAGGGCGGCGGGGCGATCCTGGGTGCCTGGGGGACCGGCCGGCTGACGTCGGCAGCGGGTCGCTCACGGGCCATGCTCGCCGGGATGGCAGCGATCGGCGCCGCCTGCGTGCTGATGGGTGTGGCCGGTGGGGTGGTCGCACTGTTCGTCGGAGCCGTGGTGGTCGGGGCCGGCGGCGGTCTGCTCAACGCGGCGTCCAGCACCCTGATCGTCACCCGTACGGCGGAGGAGGTGCGTGGTCGGGCGATCGCGGCGCTCGGTGGGACCGCCCGGGCCTGCAGCCTGGTGGCGCTGCCGCTGGGCGGTCTGCTGGCCGCCGTACTCGGCACTCGGACGACGTTCGTGGTCTGCGGGATCGCCTGTGGTGTGGCTGCGGCGCTTGCCGCCGTACTGGTGGTCAGGACAAACGATTCGGTTCCGGAGGTGGTCAGTCACTAGCCTTTGCCCTATGACTGAACCACGTGAGACCCCGGTGACCCCCGACAGCGGGCAGGACGACCTGCCCGAGCAGATGCGGGTCCGCCGGGAGAAGCGTGACCGGCTGCTCGCCGAGGGGGTGCAGCCCTACCCGCTCGCGGTCGAGCGGACGCACCTGCTGAAGGACCTCCGGGCCCGGTACGACGGTCAGGAGCTCGCGCCCGACACCCGGACCGGCGAGCAGGTCGCTGTGGCCGGGCGGGTCATCTTCCTGCGCAACACCGGCAAGCTGTGCTTCGTCCGGCTCCGTGAGGGTGACGGGACCGAGCTGCAGGTGATGCTGTCGCTGGCCGACATCGGCGAGGAGGAGCTGGCCCGGTTCAAGGCGCTGGTCGACATCGGCGACCTGCTGTCGGTGCAGGGTGAGGTGATCACCAGCCGCCGCGGTGAGCTGTCGGTGCAGGCGACCGCCTGGCAGATGGCGGCCAAGACGCTGCGCCCGTTGCCGAACGAGCACCACCCGCTGAGCGAGGAAGCCCGGGTGCGGATGCGGTACGTCGACCTGATCGTGCGGCCGGAGGCCCGCGACATGGTCCGGATCAAGGCGGCGGTGCTCAAGTCGCTGCGCGCGACGTACGACGCGCGCGGGTTCATCGAGGTGGAGACCCCGGTCCTGCAGCTCACCAACGGTGGCGCTGCGGCGCGCCCGTTCAGCACCCACCTGAACGCCTTCGACCAGGAGATGAAGCTGCGGATCGCGCTCGAGCTCGATCTCAAGCGGGCGATGATCGGTGGTGTCGACCGGGTCTACGAGATCGGCCGGACGTTCCGCAACGAGGGCCTGGACTCCACTCATGCCGCGGAATTCTCGATGATCGAGGCGTACCAGGCGTACGGCGATTACGACACGATGGCCGATCTCCTCCAGGAGCTGATCCGGAACGCCGGCCGGGCGATCGGGCGTTCGACGGTCACTGCGCGCGACGGTTCGGAGATCGACTTCGAGCAGCCGTTCCGGCACGCGACGCTTTTCGGGCTGCTCTCCGAAGCGGTCGGCGAGAGCGTCGACCAGACCACCGACCTGCCGGCCCTGCTGAAGCTGGCCGAACAGCACGAGGTCGAGCTGCAGCCGGGCCGGAATGCCGGTGAGATCGCCGTCGACTTGTTCGAGAAGCTGTGCGAGCACACTCTCATCCAGCCGACGTTCGTGCGCGATTATCCCGAATCGGCCCGGCCGCTGGCGAAGGCGCACCGGGAGTCCCCGGGGCTGGTCGAGGCCTTCGACCTGTTCGTCAACGGCGTCGAGCTCGGGGTCGCCTACTCGGAGTTGAACGATCCAGTCATCCAGCGTGAACGCCTGGTGGCACAGTCGATGCTGGCCGCCGCCGGTGACCCCGAGGCGATGGAGCTGGACGAGGACTTCCTGCGCGCGATGGAGTTCGGGATGCCGCCGGCCGGCGGCCTGGGGATGGGCCTGGACCGGCTGATCATGCTGTTCACCGAGGCCGGGATCCGGGAGACGATTCTGTTCCCGTTGCTGCGTCCGGAGTGACCCGGAAACGGTCCCGGGCGGCTGTTGCTTAGCACAACCAACGGCCAGTTCAATTTCCGGGTCCATTCCGTTGCCGATGCATACGGTGAGTGACGGGGTTTTCCGTCACATTTTTCCCCACATTCCGCCTGTTGAATGACAACACCGGGGTTTGTGCGGTACAAATCAGGTGGAAGCCAAAAAGTAGGGGGATTGTGCCCGGTGGCGGGCGCGGAAAGGACTGTCATCGATGGCGCAAAGGGTCCAGGTAGTTCTCGAGGACGATCTCGACGGTGGTAAGGCCGACGAGACCGTGACCTTCGGATTGGACGGCACGACGTACGAGATCGACCTGTCCAAGAAGAACGCCGCCAAACTGCGCGACGCGCTGTCCGGGTACGTCGGGGTGGCCCGCAAGGTGGCCGGCCGGCGGGGTCCGGCGGGCCGCGGCGGTCGCGGCCGGGGGCGGTCGGCGACCGACTCCGCGGACATCCGCGCGTGGGCCAAGGACAACGGCTACGAGGTCAGCGAGCGGGGCCGGATCTCGGCCGAGGTGCGCGCGGCGTACAACGAGGCCAAGTAGTACCCCTGCGGGATCCGGCCTCTGGGTCCGGCTGGTGAGCGAAAGTGGTCCCGGTGCCTGCGAAGGCGCCGGGACCGTCCGCATTCCGGTTGTTTCACAGTGTGGACACAGTCGCGGACGCTCCGTCCGGAAGGTGCCTTCCGGGGCAGCTACCGCCACGAATTCGCTGGTGGCGAACACCGGGCGCGCCGGGAACACCGTCGGGGCCCCGGAGGTTGTTCCCTTGTGATCCCCAGTGGGCGGCCGGCGAGAGGTCTTCGCTTGTTCGCTGAGAGCGAGCCTGTCGATGCCGGGGACTAGCATGCATGTACGGGGGTCGGCCTACACGGCACGTCCGACTCCTCTGAGGCAAGGAGCGCTTTGGCGATGTTTGAACGATTTACGGACCGCGCCCGTCGGGTAGTCGTCCTGGCCCAGGAAGAGGCCAGGATGCTCAGCCACAACTACATCGGGACCGAGCACATCCTGCTCGGCCTGATCCACGAGGGTGAGGGTGTCGCCGCCAAGGCTCTGGAAAGCCTTGGTATCTCGCTGGAGGCTGTCCGTTCCCAGGTCGAGGAGATCATCGGCCAGGGACAGCAGGCTCCGAGCGGGCACATCCCGTTCACCCCTCGCGCCAAGAAGGTGTTGGAGCTCTCCCTGCGTGAGGCCCTGCAACTGGGCCACAACTACATCGGCACCGAGCACATCCTGCTCGGCCTCATCCGCGAGGGTGAGGGTGTCGCAGCGCAGGTCCTGGTCAAGCTCGGCGCGGACCTGAACAAGGTCCGTCAGCAGGTCATCCAGCTGCTGAGCGGGTACCAGGGCAAGGAGACGGCCACGGCCGGCGCCGGGACCACCGAAGGTGCTCCCAGCAGCTCCCTGGTGCTCGACCAGTTCGGCCGGAACTACACCCAGTCGGCCCGCGAATCGAAGCTCGACCCGGTGATCGGGCGCGAGACCGAGATCGAGCGGGTCATGCAGGTGCTGTCCCGGCGGACCAAGAACAACCCTGTCCTGATCGGTGAGCCGGGCGTCGGCAAGACCGCGATCGTGGAGGGTCTGGCCCAGCAGATCGTCCGCGGTGACGTGCCGGAGACGCTCAAGGACAAGCAGATCTACAGCCTCGACCTGGGCGCCCTGGTGGCCGGTTCGCGCTACCGCGGCGACTTCGAGGAACGTCTGAAGAAGGTGCTCAAGGAGATCCGCACCCGCGGCGACATCGTGCTGTTCATCGACGAGATCCACACCCTCGTCGGGGCCGGCGCGGCCGAGGGAGCGATCGACGCCGCGAGCATCCTGAAGCCGATGCTGGCCCGCGGTGAGCTGCAGACCATCGGCGCGACCACCCTCGACGAGTACCGCAAGTACGTCGAGAAGGACGCCGTGCTGGAGCGCCGGTTCCAGCCGATCCAGGTGGCCGAGCCCTCGATCGCGCACACGATCGAGATCCTCAAGGGGCTGCGCGACCGCTACGAGGCGCACCACCGGGTGACCATCACCGATGCCGCCCTGGTCAACGCCGCGCAGCTGGCCGACCGGTACATCTCGGACCGCTTCCTCCCGGACAAGGCGATCGACCTGATCGACGAGGCCGGGGCCCGGTTGCGGATCCGCCGGATGACCGCTCCGCCGGACCTGCGCGAGTTCGACGAGAAGATCGCGAACGTGCGCCGGGAGAAGGAGTCGGCGATCGACGCCCAGGACTTCGAGCGGGCGGCTTCTCTGCGCGACGACGAGAAGAAGCTGATCAACGCGAAGGCCGAGCGGGAGAAGCAGTGGAAGGCCGGCGACATGGACGTCGTCGCCGAGGTCGACGAGGAGCTGATCGCCGAGGTGCTCAGCACCGCGACCGGCATCCCCGTCTTCAAGCTGACCGAGGAGGAGTCCTCGCGGCTGCTCGACATGGAGAAGGAGCTGGCCAAGCGGTACGTCGGCCAGACCGACGCCGTCAAGGCGCTGTCCCGCTCGATCCGGCGTACGCGCGCCGGTCTGAAGGACCCGCGCCGCCCCAGCGGCTCGTTCATCTTCGCCGGCCCGTCCGGTGTCGGTAAGACCGAGCTGTCCAAGGCGCTGACCGAGTTCCTGTTCGGCGACGAGAGCGCGCTGATCAGCCTCGACATGTCGGAGTACTCCGAGAAGCACACGGCCTCGCGGCTGTTCGGTTCGCCTCCCGGGTACGTCGGCTACGAAGAGGGCGGGCAGCTCACCGAGAAGGTGCGCCGCAAGCCGTTCAGCGTGGTCCTGTTCGACGAGGTCGAGAAGGCCCACCCGGACATCTTCAACTCGCTGCTGCAGATCCTGGACGAAGGTCGCCTGACCGACGCCCAGGGCCGGGTGGTCGACTTCAAGAACACCATCATCATCATGACCACGAACCTGGGCACCCGGGACATCGCCAAGGCCGTCAGCCTCGGCTTCTCCCAGGTCGGTGACGTGTCCGGCTCGTACGAGAAGATGAAGGCGAAGGTGACCGAGGAGCTCAAGCAGCACTTCCGTCCCGAGTTCCTGAACCGCGTCGACGAGATCGTCGTCTTCCACCAGCACGCCATGGAGGACATCGTCCGGATCGTCGACCTGATGGTCGCCCAGGTGGAAGAGCGTCTGAAGGACAAGGACATGGGCATCGAGCTCACGCCCGCGGCCAAGAAGCTCGTCGCCGAACGCGGCTTCGACCCGGTCCTCGGGGCCCGCCCACTGCGCCGCGCCCTCCAGCGCGACGTCGAGGACGTGCTCGCCGAGAAGATCCTGTTCGGGGAACTGCGCCCCGGCCAGATCGTCCTGGTCGACGTCGCCCCCGACGGCACCGTCGACTCCGACGGGCTCCCGGAGTACTTCACGTTCACCGGAACCCAGAAGAGCACCCCCGACCTGGAACTCACCGAAATCGCCGGCGGCGGCACGGGAATCCAGGACACCTGATCGACCAGCACCACGAAGCACCCCGCGGACCCAGGTGGTCCGCGGGGTGCTTTGTTGTTTGCTGCTGATGCATTCACCGCACGCGCGCCCCGCCGGTCGCCGCGAGCGCTCCGGCGACAACTCCGGGCGACACCTACGGACTAATCGTTGCTTAGAGCAACTTATTGCGCTCAGCGGTCCAGTGCGCGAGCGGCGCCGTCGACCAGGGTGCCGGCATGGCGGATCGCGGCCTTGGCCTGCTGGGAGCTGACGAACACCATGCCGTAGTGCGCGCCGTCCTTGACGTCGAGCAGGCGGCCGAGGGCGCGGGCGAGAGTCCGGCCGTCATCACCGGCCTCGGTGATGAGCTGGATCGCCTGGCGGTGATCCTGGCCGCGGGAACGTTGACCGAGCGCGGCGCAGCAGGCCGCGTCCGCGGCGACGATGCCGGCGAGTACTGCGAGAGCAGCAGACACGTTCGGGTTGGCGAGTTCGTCGCTCTCGGCGCCGACTAGTTCGGCGACGTCGAGGAAAGCGCGGGCCTGGCCGAGCCGCACGGTGGCCTGGGCGCGATTGCAGTCCTGGGTTCTGGCCGCGGGCGGGGTCACTCCTGTCCTCCGTGCATGATCTCGTTCCGCAGATGGCGGAACTGGGGTCCGTACACGGCAACCGAGTCGGTCAGCCAGTCATTGAGGATGGGCTCTGCCGCCGCGAAATGGCGTCCCAGGTCGGCGTTGCTGAGCGCATAGGTCTGCAGGTGGTTGCCCGTCCAGGCATGAACCTGCTCGGCCAACTCTCCGACCTGGTCGGTCCACTGGGGTGGAAGGTCGTCGTACCGGTGGACAAGGAGAAGGTCGACGTCGCTGTCCAGATCGCCGTCGCCACGGGCAGTGGAGCCGAAGACGCCGGCGTGGATCGGAGGGACTGCCCAGTCCTTGATCGCCGTACCGATCCGGTCGAACAGTTCCTGACGCAGGCGGGTCAACTCGATGACCGGCCTGGCAGCGAGGTGCTCGCGGTTCAGGGAGAACTGAATGCTGCCGCCGACCTGATTGGCAATCACCAGTCCCGTGGCGGCCAGGCGGTGCAGCACTCTTCGGGTCCCTGTCTCGCTGCCACCGGAGGCGAGTTGGTGGACCCGGCGGCCTGTCAGCGGCTGGGTGGTCCGCGCGAGCACGGTCAGGACCAGTCCGTCCAGGGTCGGGATCACGGTGTTGATGGGGAG
Organism: Kribbella italica; assembly: GCF_014205135.1. Taxonomy (NCBI): domain Bacteria; kingdom Bacillati; phylum Actinomycetota; class Actinomycetes; order Propionibacteriales; family Kribbellaceae; genus Kribbella; species Kribbella italica. The sequence continues at coordinate 5,632,058 of NZ_JACHMY010000001.1, read as the reverse complement.
CGACATGTCCATCTCGGTGCCCTCGATTGTCAGTGCCGGTATCAGCACTATTCTACCGATATCAGCACTATTGTGTTGATATCGGGCTTATTGTGAGGATAGCGTACACTGCTCCACTCTAAGTAGTCAGGATGTTGGTTCAGGCCGCCTTCGGGATGACGGTGAGCTCGGGCAGCGGCGTGCCTGGGGCAGCGGTGGTGGGGGAGCGTCGGTGACAATGAGTGGGCACTTGTAGCGAGTTGCTGACAGCGCCGAGCTCGTTGGGAGGCCGGGATGGGACGCCGTAAGCATCGGGCGAAGGCGCTGGTTGCGGGGTGGTGGCGGGTGCTGGCTGCGGTGCTGGGGGTGGTGGTTGTGGCGGGGGCTGCGGCGGGTGTGGTGGTTTGGCGGGGTGGGGGTGAGTTGCCTTGGGGTGGGAAGTTTCAGGCGCCGGGGGATGGAGTGAGTCCGATGGTGGAGCGGGTGGTGCAGATCGGTTCGCCGCAGGCGGGTGGGCAGGTTTCGCGGGTGGAGCGGTTGGTGGGGACTGTGCGGGGGATGCGGGCGGGGGAAGAGGTGTGGGTGCTGGTTCGGCAGTCGGGGGTGGGCCAGGCGTACTACCCGGCTTCGGGGCCATGTCTGAGTGTGGGCGAGGCGCTGACGTGTCCGGACGTGACGATCGGCGGTACGGCGTCGACCGGGACCTTCGAGTTGGTGCCGGTGATGGTGGACGGCGCTGGTCAGCGGGAGATGGTGGACTACCTGCGGGGTGCGGGGAAGCAGTCCAGTGGGCCGGGGTTGGCGCGGTTGCCGCAGGGGATGGTCGCGCAAGGGCCGACGGTCACGGTGTCCCGTCGGCCCTGAAACCTGGTACAGACCGGGCGGCTAGGCGCACGTCGTACAGGACTTACGGCGGCGGTAGTAGTAGGCGGCGGTGGCGACGGCCAGCGACCCTCCCCAGAGTGGGAACGGGAACAGCAGGAGATTGCCGACGTTGGTGACGACCGAGGATTCGGGGAGCCAGAGCAACTGGACCATGGAGATGCTGCTGACCAGCAGGAGGGCGGCGGCTGAGGCGGCGGGGATGACGGCGGCCTTGATCGCCACCGGACGGCCGGCCAGGAACGGGATCCAGCGGGGCCAGACTTCGCCCCAGGGGCGGATCAGGCCGAGGGTGACGATGCCGGAGGCCAGGGCGATCAGGCCGAGGCCCAGGCCGAAGAGTTTCAGGCCGGGGTCGGCGTCGAGGTCGGAGGCCTCGATGCCCAGGCCGACCGGGTTCGGCAGGAGCCAGGTCATCCGGAGCAGGGCGTAGGGCATCGGGCAGAGCACGGCGACGATCGTCGCCCAGAAGCCCCAGCGGCGGGCGACCTCCGGCCGGGTCCACCAGGCACCGGGACGGCCACAGTCGACGCAGCGGCCTCGAGCCGTACGCAGACCCCGTACGCCGAGCACCGCCCAGCCGACGCCGAGCAGGAACGCCCCGAAGACGAAGAGCGGTTGGGTGCCGACCCGCTCCGGTACGTCGGCCAGCGCCGACCCGAGGTTGCGGAACGCCTGCCAGTCGAACAGCCCGGTGGTGAACTGCACGACACCGGCCAGCGCGAGTACGCCGAGCAGGAGCGCCCGGGTGACCGGCTGACGCCAGGCGCCGGCCACCAGGAAGCCGAAGCCGACCGGGAGCCCGACGAGGACCAGCAGGTACCCGGTGACGATCACCACGCTCATGGTCGGCGCAAGCAGGCCGAAGACGACGGCCTGGGCGGCGGTGAAGAGCAGCAGCGGCCGGTACGCCGACGGCGTCCACGTGGTCTGTGTGTGACCCCACGCGGCCGGTACGCCGAGTACGCCGAGCACCGCGACCAGCCCGGCCCCGAGGTCCTGGGAGACGAAGGCCAGCGGCGAGACCTTGTCGCCGTCCGTGCCGGTCGGGCCGAAGGGGTACCAGTCGGCGCCGAGCAACCAGGCGACCCCGAGGACGCCGTACAGAAGGGACAGGGCGGCGACTGCCACCGGGAGGCGGCTCGTGCGGGTAGGTAGTGCGGTGGTGCTGGTCATGTGGATCCTCCGGTGCTCGTGTGCTTCCACGGTGCGACCGGAGGGGCCTCGAGCGCCTCCGTCCTGCGAGGGGTTCGGTTCCCTCGCACGGGTGAACTTCAGCGGTTCTGGCGGAGCCGCCGTACGGCGGTGGCGAGGGCCTCGGCGTCCGGCTCGACCGGGTGCGGGTGGTCCGCGATGAGCTGGGCGCTGGCGCAGAGGACCCAGATCAGACCGGTGACCAGGGCCACCGCGGGACCAGGGCCGGGCCAGGTGTCGCTGAGGGCGCTGGCGGTGTTGGCCTGCCAACCGCCGGCTGCGTAGATCAGCGCGACGACTCCGGAGACAGCAGTCGCCGCCTGCGCCAGCTGGCCGGGCCGGAGAGCCAGAGCCAGTACGGCGGCCAGCAGCCCAGCCAGCCAGGCAAGAGCCAGCGTCGGCTGGGTCTCGATGCCCAGCTGCCACACGGACTGGCCGAGCCGTCGGCTGAAGGCCCACGGCAGCAGGAGGGCCACTCCAGCAGGCAGTGTGGCGAGCAACGTGGCCACGGCAAACCAACGGTGCTGTACGACGCCCAGCCGCTTCTCCGCGGCAGCCAGCTTGTCCGGCAGCACCTCATCAGGCAGCTCTGGCATCACCGAACCTCCAGACGGATCACGTCGTGGCCCAGCTCGAAGTACAGCGTGCTGCCGACGACGGTCACCTCGTCCGCCGCTTGCGGCACACCGTCGGCCGGCCCGGCGATCACGGTGACCCGGCCCGGCCCGTCGACCCGTGTGAGGTGCGTGCCGTCGTACACCCAGGGCCTGCCGTCCGGCCCGGTGAACCAGCTGCCGTCGGTCGTCCGCTCGGCCGCAGGGACTCCGGGTGCCGACACCGGCCAGCCGGTCGACGAGCCACCGAGCAGGACGGTCTCCCGGCCGTCGGGCTCGACCTGGACCAACCGCTCGTCCACGACCATCGCGATCGCGTCGGACGGCAGCTGGACCAGCGCACGGAGTTTCCCCTTCACCTGAAGGCGTTTCACCGCCGCGCCGTAGAAGTTGTACTGCCCACCACCGATCGCACTGACCAGGAGGTCGCCCGCTGCGGCAGCCGATTCGCCGCGCTGCTCAGGACTCGACGGTAACGGGTCCCGGACCACAGTCGCCCGCCCTGCCTTCAGGTGAACGCCCAGCTCGGTAGACGGCTTGCTACGACTCGCCACGGTCCACCAGAGACCGCCCCGCCCATCAGGAGCCCACACATGCGCGGCATTAGGAACCCGCATCCGCACCAGTCGACCACCAGCATCCAGTGCCAGCTGCGAGCCCGAACCCGGAACCGCCTTGCCTGCTTGGCCTTCCACGTCCACCGGCGGATCCACCACCGGCACAGGCGAGACAACACTCACCCGGTACGGCGTACTGCCGCCAGCCGGCTTCCGCCGATCGCACCGGGCCGATGGCTCACCAGCAGCCGGGTACGACGCCGCTGACGCAGCCGCATCCGGTACGACGAGCACCTGGTCCCCGCCACCCGGCGAGACCCCCAGTACGACGGACCCGTCGGGCCGGGCCTCGATGCTGTCCACACCGGCGACACGCGTCGGCAGCGGCCGCAGTACGCCGTCCGGCGTGACCACTGCGGTCACAGCACTCCCGCCGATCCACAGGTTGCCGCGCACGTCCACCGCGAACGCCTCGACGGTCAACGACGAGCTGGCCATGTCACCGCTCAGCGGACAGCCGGCCGGCGCGACACCGGCGAGCTGCACGGCTCCAGCGCCCGGCCGGCGAAGCGCGAGACCCGTCTGACTCGTCCGCCAGGCGACGGTGCCGTCCGGACCGTGGGAGACCGAGTTGCCGGGAGCACCAGGCCCGGGGTTCACCAGGAAGTCGTCCAGCTTCATCCCGGGCCGCAGGGCCGTAGCCGGGATCTCCCAGCTGCTGGTGCCGCCCCAGATGACGATCGAGCGGTCCGCGTTCCGGTGTGTCAGGGCCGGTCCGGTGCCGCTGGCGAGGACCTCGACGCCAGGTGTCACGTAGTACCGGCCGTCCGGGTCGCGGTGGCTCAGGCTGATGTCCGCCGAGACCAGGTCGAGCGGGACCGACAGGACGGCCCACGGCCGGTTGCCGGCGCCACCGGCGAGCAGCAGCATCCGGTGGTCGGCCACACCGAGCAGAGCCGGCGGAGTGGCGCCATGACTCAGTGCGACCTGCGGGAGGGCGACACCGTCGGCATACGCGAAGACAGTCGAGCCCTCCGACCCGGTCCGGCCGAGCAGCCACTCGCCTGATGAGCCGTCGAGATTGCCGGCGATGGAGTCGAGCGGATCCGACGTACCGATCGCGACGCGCATGCCGAGCGGGTCCTCGAGTTGGCCGCCGTTGAGGTTCAGCAGCCGGTGCGGTGAGCCGGCCACCACCTCAGGCTCGTACGACGCGGCAGTTGCCCGAGGCACGAGCAATCCGCCGAGCACGCCGACCAGGGCAGCGGCCGCGACGAGTGGAAGTTGGCGCAAGGGCAGCAGGGCTAGCACGACGAGCAGTGCGCCCAAGGAGAGCGCAACCCAGGCACCGATGCCCGGCCGGTAGCCGACACCGTCCGGAAGACTTGGGGGGAGTTGGATGAGCGAGTGGAGGGTGCCGGCGACGGTCAGTGCGCCCGTCGCGGCAGCGGCTGGACGTCGTACGAAGGTGGAGGAGAGGGCGAGCGTGCCGAGGGCGAGTACGGCGACGAGCACTGCCCACGGCAACGCGTAGGAGAGCTCCCAGAGCTGGGAGCGGAGCAGACCGGCCTCGGCGCCGGCTGGGCCGAGTGCGACCGGGTCTACCAGCGCGCGCCAGGGCAGCAGAGTCGAGAGGAGGAGGAGTGCTGCGGCTGCCGCTGTCAGGAGCGCCGCAGCGGACCGCCGAGGGGGTCCAGCCGTGACGAAATCGCAGAGCTGGACAAAGGTTGCCCGCAATTCGGACTGGTTCAGCGGCTCGTCCGAAGATTTTTCGGGGCGCTCCGGGAGCAGTTCGTCGACCGGCACATTGCGGGTCGCCCAGTGCGCGCAGACCGACGCCGCGAGCACTCCGGACACGACGACGCCGATCACAGCCGGTGAGGTGGCGCAACCCGATCGGCCCTGGACCACCAGACCAGTCCAGACCACAGCGGTCAGCACGGTAAGTCCCACGGCGGCCCAGCCGCGCACCTGCCGGCGTACCGCGATTCTGTCCGCCCACAAGCGATCCGCGAGGACTACGACGATGATCGCGAGCGGCAGCGCGAGGGCCGGACCACGTCCGCCGACTGGTTGGGTGGTGGCCCGCCAGAGGTAACAGCCTGTACTTGCCGGGCCCGGCAGCAGCACCGAAACCACTGCGACCACAGCGAGTCCGGCGAGTGCTGGACCGTGCCACCCTGTCCGTCGTACGGTCACGCGGTGCCGCAGTCGTTGCGCCTGGAGCAGGCCCGTTGCGGCCTTCGATTCAGTGGGAAGATCACGCAACGGCATAAAAAAGAAGCTACCCGTAGCCGGTTGTGGCTCGTTGTAAGAGCATGACTGCGCCAAGTGGACCCGGACTGTTGGAGAGGGGGCCGGAGATGGAATCATCTCGTCGCATGGACGCACCGCGTCTGCCCTTGACCCAGGAACCGGTCGTCGACGCCGGTTCCTTTGGCGTGCGGCAAGCGGGTGGCGTGCTGGAGCGCGCGCAGCGGATCGCCGACACCTTGCGCGAGCAGGCCGAGCACGAGAACGACTCCGCCCTGCGCGAGGCCGAGCAGGTCCGGACGCAGGCCGAGCAGCTCAAGGCCGAGGCCGAGAGCGCGGCCCAGAAGCTGCGGGGCGACGCGACCGCGTCCGCCCAGCGCCTGCTCGCCGACGCCGACCGTGCGGCCGCGCAGCTGCGGACCGAGGCGGAGGCCGAGTCCGAGCGGGTCCGCGCCGAGGCGGCCGACGAGACCGAGCAGCTGCGGGCGACGGCGACCGCCGAGGTCGCGAAGCTGCGCGCCGACACCGCGGCCGAGGTGACGCGCCTGCGCGACGAAGCGGCCGCGGAGGTCGCGAAGGTCCGGGAAGACGCGACCGGTACGGCGGACCGCCTGAAGTCCGAGTCCGAGTCGGCGGCCGAGCAGTTGCGGGTCGAGGTCGACGACGAGGTGACCCGGCGCCGGAGCGAGTCGGAAGCCGCCGCGGACAAGCTGCGCACCGAGACCCAGACGGCGGCCGACGAGCTGCGGGCGGAGTCGCAGGCCGCGGCGGCCCGGCGGATCGCCGACGCCGAGATGACGGCGGCCCGGATCAAGGCCGGCGCCGACGACCACCGCGGCGAGGCGGAGGCCGCGGCCGAGCAGGTCCGGACCGAGTCGGAGGCGACGGCCGAGAAGTTGCGCGCCGACTCCGAGGCGGCTGCGGCCCAGCTGAAGGCCGACTCCGAAGCGGCGGCCGCGAAGGTTCAGACCGACTCGGAGGCCGCTGCGGCCAAGCTGGTGGCCGATTCCGAGGCCGAGGCGGAGCGGGTGCGGACCGAGTCCGAGGCCGCCGCCGAGAAGCTGAAGGCCGAGACCCAGACGGCTGTCGACAAGCTCAAGGAAGAGACCGAGGCCGCGGCCGCGCGACGGATCGCCGAGGCCGAGACGACCGCGGCGCAGCTCAAGGCCGACGCCGACGAGCTGCTCGTCGAGGCACGCGAAGCCCGCGAGGCCGCGGCGCAGAACGTCGAGCGGGCCGGGCGCGAGGCGCAGCAGCTGGTCGCCGACGCCGGTGAGCAGGCCGCCCTGGTGTCGCAGGCCGCCGTACGGGCCGAGGCCGATCTGATCTCGCGGGCCGAGACCGAGGCGAAGGACCTGCGGGTCTCCGTCGAGCGCGAGGTCGAGGCCGCCCGGGAGAAGGCGCGCGGCGAGATCACCGAGGCGCACGCCGAGATCGAGCGGCTGCGGGGCGAGAACCGGGCCGAGCTCGAACGGCGTACGGCGGAGCTGGAGGAGACCGAGCGGGCCAAGCTGGCCGCGATCTCGCTGGAGATCGACAAGCTCCGGGCCGAGGCCGTCGAGGACATCGGCCGGCAGAAGTCCGAGGCCGCGGCGGCCAACGAGCGGCTGATGGCCGACGCCCGCGCCCAGGCCAAGCTGGTCGTCGACAGCATCGAGGCGGACCGGCGGACGGCGTCCGCGGAGGCGCAGCGGATCGTCGAGGACGCCAACAAGGCGGCCGAGATCGCGATGGCCGAGGCCGAGAAGCAGACCGCGTGGACAAAGAAGACCGTCGCCGAGCTGGTCGCCGCGGCCGAGTCCGAGGCGCAGGCGATCCGGGACAAGGCCGGGACCGAGGCCGTCGAGCTGATGCGCGAGAAGCGCGCCCACCTGCGCCGCGTGATCAGCCGCTCGACCAGTCGGCTGAAGGCGACCCAGGAAGAGATCACCCGGCAGAACGCCGAGCAGACCACCCAGGCCAACGCCGCGCTCAAGCAGGCGACCGCGCAGGCCGAGGCCGCGATGGAGAACGCCGGTCAGCAGGCCGAGCGGGTCACCGTCCAGGCGCAGGCCAAGGCCGAGCGGCTGAAGGCGACCGCCGAGGCCGAGTCCCAGGAGATCGTCGACCGGGCCAACCGCCGGGTCGCCGAGGCCGAGGCGAGCACGCAGGTACTGCGCGAGCGCGCGGCGAACGACCTGGCCGACGCGCAGCGCCAGTCGCACGACCTGATCCGCAAGTCCCGCGCCGACGCGCAGCAGCTCGAGGCGCAGGCCCGCGCGCACGCCGACGAGCTGCGGTCGCAGGCCCGAAAACTTCTCGCCGACGCCGAGGCGAGGGTCGCCGCGCTGAACCAGCGCCGCGACGAGATCACCAAGGAGCTCACCCAGCTTTCGGGTGTGATCGAGGCACTCGCTGTACCCGGCTTCCGCGTTGATGGTGGAATGTCCTCCAGCGAGGGTTCCACGGGGGAATCAGGATGAGGACGTGACAGTCAGATCCTTGTCAGTGACAATGTGTGATCCACCCACCAGTCGAAGTGAGCATCTGAAGACATGAGCAGTGAAGCACCAACCCCGTTCCGCACCGTTCTGCGTGGCTACGAGCCGGCCCAGGTGGATCAGCACGTTCGGGAGCTGACCACCTCGCTGACCGCCCTCCAGCAGCAGTCCGAGCAGCTGCAGCGCCACGTACAGGAGCTGCAGACCCGGACCGACGCGGCCGAGTCGGCTGTCATTTCGGCGCAGGAGGACAACAAGGACCGTGCGCCGACGTTCACCGAGTTCGGTGAGCGGGTCGCCAAGATCCTGTCGCTGGCCGACGACGAGGCGCGCGACCTGGTCACCCGGGCCCGGACCGACGCCGAGGCGATCGTCGCCGACGCCGAGGCGCACGCGAAGAAGGTCCGCAAGGAGGCCGAGCAGTACTCCCTGGACTGGAAGAGCGAGGTCGACGCCGAGGCCGCCCGGATCCTCGAGGAGGCCCGGACCCAGGCCGACGACATGCGCGACGAGGCCGAGCGCGACGCGAACGCGCGGCGCAGCGAGGCGCAGGCCCTGTACGAGCAGGAGCGGGCCAAGTCCGCCCAGGCCGCGGCTGCCTTCGAGACCACCCTGGCCGAGCGCCGCGGCAAGGTCGAGCAGGAGTTCGCCGCCCGGACGGCGCTGGCCGAGCAGCAGCTGGCCGCGGTCACCGACCGCGCGGCTCAGGTGCAGCGCGAGGCCGACCGGTCCCGGTCCGAGGCGGAGCGCCTGGCCCAGCAGCAGCTGGCCGACGCGAACCGTCAGGCGCAGGAGATCGTCGCCGCCGCGAAGGACAAGTCCGAGCGGATCCGCGCCGAGTCCGAGCGTGAGCTCGCCGCCGCGACGCAGCGCCGGGACAGCATCAACGCGCAGCTGACCAACGTCCGCCAGATGCTGGCGACGCTGTCCGGCAGCCCGGCGATGCCGCTCGACCTGCTCGCCGACGACGAGGACGAGACGGCCACGTCGAGCAAGAAGAACTGAGCAGACTCCACCACTGCTCCGTCGCGTTGAGGCCGGCCCTCCCCGCAAGGGGAGAAGCCGGCCTCAAGCATGTCTTTTTTCTAGTGAGGTAGTTGGTAGCGGTTGCGAGGCAACGGCTCGACCAAACCGTCTGCGACCAGACCGTCCAACGCTCTTTCGCGTTGGATCTCCTCCGGCCAGCAGGCGTCCAGGGACTTCTTCGGGACTGGGCCGGTGGCAGCGCGGAGTACGGCGAGGAGTCGGCCTCTGACCTGGCGGTCGGTGCCTTCGTAGGTCTGGCCTTTGCGGGGTGGACCGTCGTACGGCGGGGAGCCGGCCAAGATCCAGGCGCACTGAGTGCTGATCGGGCATTGGGTGCAGCGGGGGACTCGGGCGGTGCAGACCAGGGCACCGAGCTCCATGGTGGCTACGGCCCAGCGGGCAGCGACAGTCGGGTCAGAGGGCAGTGCAGCAACCGCCAGGCGCTGGTCGGCAGCAGTGGGGGAGATGGTGGGCTGTGCGACACCGGTGAGGGCCCGGGCGAAGACCCGGCGCACGTTGGTGTCCACGACAGCGTGCCGCTGGCCGAAGGCGAACGACGCGATGGCAGCCGCCGTGTAGGTCCCCACCCCGGGCAGCGCGAGCAGAGCGGCGTGGTCCGACGGCACCTCCCCGCCGTGCAGCTCCACGATCGCCTTGGCGGCCGCGTGGAGCCGTAGGGCCCTCCGGGGGTAGCCGAGCCGGTCCCAGGCTCGTACAGCCTCACCAGGCGGCTCTGCGGCCAGGTCACCCGGCTTGGGCCACCGCCGCATCCACACCTCGTACGCAGGCAGCACCCGCGCGACCGGTGTCTGCTGCAGCATGAACTCGCTGACCATCACCGCCCACGCCCCGGCGTCCGGCTCCCGCCAGGGCAGCGTGCGGGCGTTGACGGCGTACCACTGCAGCACGGGGGCGTGCAAGGCCGAAGCGAGGGAAAGCGGCGAGTCTGACATGTCGGGCTCAATCCTGACACTAAGGTGCGGACATGAGCAGCATGCTCCGTCCGGTCGGGCACCTGCCTGCCAGCGTCTACTGGTTCCGCAGGGGCCTGCTGCTGGTCGCCCTGGTGGTCGTCCTGGTGCTGTTCGGCCGACTGATCGGCGGGGGCGGCGACAAGCCGGAGAATACGGCGGCCGGCAGCCCGCAGCAGGGCGAGACGCCCGCAGCCCCGGTCGACCCGACCAGCACGCCGTCCACCGACGAGCAGACCCCGGCCAAGACCCCGCCGCCCACCGGCAAGCCGACCGGGAAGCCGACGGACAAGCCGAACACCCCGGAGACGCCGAAGACGCCCGAGGCCCCGGAGGCGTGCGCCGGCCGCGACGTCCGGGTGAACGTGCTCCCCGCCGTCCGCTCGATCAAGGACGGCGGCTCGCTGAACTTCGCGATCCAGCTCAGCGCCGTCCGCGGCGAGTGCAAGGCCGCGATCGACCCGACCCTGCTCTCGCTCACGATCACCTCGGGCGCCGACCAGATCTGGTCCACCACCCAGTGCGAGCAGACCGTGCCGCGGGCCACCTTCCTCGTTGCCAAGGGCAAGCAATCCACCAGTACGGTCGCCTGGGACGGACGCCGTTCCGGCCCCGGCTGCCTGCCCGGCCAGCCGGTGGCCAAGCCCGGCACCTACGTGGCCAAGGCCGTGTACGACGGACAGGCGTCCGCCGCACAGGCCTTCTACATCGTCGCTTCCTAGCCCTAGCCCTCAGCCCTGGTCCGAGGCCTTCGCCGTACTCGCGTACGCCTTGTCCTGCAGGTGCAACGGCCGCGTGAAGAACAGCGCGGCGACCAGACCGATGATCAGCACCGCCGCCGGCAGCATCAACGACTGCGCCATCGCGTCGCTGAAGCCCTGGTGGATCGCCTCCGGCAACTTCCCGGCGAAGCTCGGCTCCGACGTACCGCCCGGCGCCGCCGGCAGGTTCGCGGCCAGCCGCGACTCCATCAGTACGGCGATGCCCGCGCTCCCGAGGACCGCGCCGACCTGACGCGTCGTGTTGTAGACGCCGGCGCCCGCGCCGGCCTGGTGGTACGGCAGGTTCCGCGTCGCGGTCGTCCCGAGCGGGGCCCACATGAACCCGTTCGCCACACCCAGCAGCGCGATCGGCAGCAGCAGCTGCCAGATCGGCACGGTCGGCTCCATCACCTGGCTCAGCCAGAACAGCGACACCGAGCAGCACAGCAGTCCGAAGCCCGCGATGAACCGCGGCGGCGCCTTGTCGGTCAGCCGGCCGACGAACGGCGCCAGCGCTCCCGAGATCACGGCCATCGGCACCAGCAGCAACGCCGACCGGGTCGGGCTCAGACCGCGCACGCTCTGGGCGTACAGCATCAGCGGGAACGTCATCGCGGTGATCGCGAAGCCGACGGTGGTGATCGCGGTGTTGGCCAGCGAGAAGTTCCGGTCCTTGAACAGCGACAGCGGCAGCAGTGGCTCGCCCTTGTTCTTCGCCTGCCAGAGCAGGAATCCGGCGATCACCACCAGCCCGGCGATGATCAGCGACCAGACCGAGATCGGCCCGGTGATCTGGCCCCAGTCGTACTTCTGCCCTTCCTGGATCCCGAACACCAGGCAGAACAGGCCGATCGTGGACAGTGCGACGCCGAGCAGGTCGAACCTGTGCTCGTTGGTCGGCAGGTCCGGCACCAGCCGCAGTGCCAGCACGAAGCCGACGATGCCGACCGGCGCGTTGATGAAGAAGATCCACTGCCAGCCGAGCCCGTCGACCAGGACGCCGCCGAGGATCGGGCCGACCAGCGTCGCCACGCCGGCCGTCGCGCCCCACAGGCTCATCGCCCGGCCGCGCTGATCGGCCGGGAAGATCCGGGTGATCACGGCCATCGTCTGCGGCGTCATCAGCGACGCGCCGAGGCCCTGGAAGATCCGGGCCACGATGAGCATCTCGATCGACCCGGTCAGCCCGCACCAGACCGACGCCAGCGTGAACAGCGTCAGACCGGTCAGGTAGAGCTTCTTCGGGCCGAACCGGTCGCCGAGCCGGCCGGTGATCAGCAGCGGTACGGCGTACGCGAGCAGGTAGGCGCTGGTCACCCAGACCACACTGCTGACGTCCGCCTTCAGGTCGGTCAGGATCGCCGGTGTCGCGACCGACACGATGGTCGAGTCCACCAGGATCATGAAGAAGCCGAGCACCAGTGCCCACAGCGCCGGCCAGGGGCGGTCGGTCGGGGTCACCGCTTGCGGCGATGCAGCCATACCAGTTCCTTGCTCTCGATCCGTTGAATGACGCCGGCCAGCCAGTCGCGCTCGGCGGTCAGCTGGTTCCGGTTGAAGTCGGCGGCGATCCAGTACGCCTCCGGTACCCCGCGCTCGTGCACCTCGGCGAGCGCGGTGGCCAGGTCCTCCAGCTCGCGGTCGAGCTGCTCGACCCGGCGCCGGAACCGCTCCACCGCGTCCGCGGGCTCCAGGTTGTGCGCCTCGCTCAGCACGACCGGGAACAGCGGGTACTCGTAGGTGTAGGTCTCGATCCCGGCCTCCACCCGCGCGACCAGCGCCTGCTGACCGGCCGGGGTGATCTCGTACGTCGTCCGCTCGGGCCGGTTGCCGGCGCGCTCGGTGCCGGTCGCCTCGACCAGTTCCTGCCCGGCCAGCCGCTCGACCGTGTGGTAGAGCGAGCCGGGCCGGACCTTGACCAGCCGGTCGTTCCGCCGTTTCAGCAGCACTTGGTACATCTCGTAGGCATGCATCCGCCCCTCGTTCAGCAGCGCCAGGACGGCGATCGCCAGCGGGGTCAGTTCGGCCACGGTTCCTCCATCCGGATTATTCCACGTGGAGTATTACTCATTCGCTGCCGTGGAAGCAACCCGGGCACACAAAAGCGCGGCGCCGGCAGAGAGCTGCCGGCGCCGCGCTGGTGGTGCTGAAGGTCAGACGTACCGCTCGAGGATGCTCGACTCGGCGAGCCGGGACAGGCCCTCGCGGACCGTACGGGCGCGGTTCTCGCCGACGCCGTCGACGGTCTGCAGGTCGTCGATGCTCGCGGCCAGCAGCTTCTGCAGGTGGCCGAAGTGCTCGATCAGGCGGTCGATCACCGCGCCTGGCAGGCGCGGGACCTTCGCGAGCAGCCGGTACCCCCGCGGGGTCACGGCCGCGTCCAGTTGCTCGGCCCCGCCGAGTTGCAGGGCCCGCGCGACCTGGCCGATGTCCAGCAGGTCGGTCGGGCTGACCGCGTCCAGCTCCAGCAGTACGTCGTCCGCCGTCTTGGCCCGGCGGCCGGTCGCGGGCGGCAGGTAGTCGCGAACCACCAGTTCGCGCTCGCCCGCGACGCCGGCGACCAGCTCGTTCAGCTGCAGCGTGAGCAGACGGCCGTCGGTGCCGAGTTCGACCACGTAGCCGTCGATCTCGGTGGCGATCCGGCGGACCATCTCGAGGCGCTGCGCGACGGCCGCGACGTCCCGGACGGTGACCAGGTCCTCGATCTCCAGCGCCGACAGCGTGCCGGAGACCTCGTCCAGGCGCAGCTTGTACCGCTCGAGGGTGGCCAGGGCCTGGTTCGCCCGGGACAGGATCGCGCCGGAGTCCTCGAGCACGTAGCGCTGGTCGTCGACGTACAGCGCGATGATGTGCATCGACTGCGAGACCGAGATGACCGGGAAGCCGGTCTGCCGGGCGACGCGGTCGGCAGTGCGGTGCCGGGTGCCGGTCTCCTCGGTGTGGATCGACGGGTCCGGCATCAGGTGCACGGCGGCGCGCAGCATTCGGCTCATGTCGCGGTCGAGGATGATCGCGCCGTCCATCTTGCTCAGCTCACGCAGGCCGGTGGCGGTGAAGGGCACCTCGATCTCGAACCCACCGGTCGAGATGGAGTCGACCACCTTGTCCTGTCCGAGGACCAGCAGGGCGCCGGTGCGCCCGCGCAGGATTCGTTCCAGGCCTTCGCGCAGCTCGGTACCAGGCGCCACGGCGGCGAGGGTCGCACGCATCCGGGCGTTGGTGCTGTTCTTGTCGGAATTCGGGGCCACGGTCACTGAGTCTATGCGGGTCGGCGCCGTGGTGTGAGCGAAAGGCCCCGGAGCCACGGCTCCTGTCCCGGGCGTCTGCAAACGCCCGTGCATCCGAATGTGCACTCGACGCGTGCACCAACATTTCCCGTCGTCCGTGACCGTGCCGGGGTGTCGTGACGGCCTGGAAGGCTCACAGGTCAACGATCTCGGAGCTGGGGCGAGCGCGAAAAAGTCTTGTCGGCGGTACGGCGCGTCCCGCCGGGAGCGGGGCTCGCGCGTGCCGACTTGTCGCGAGCCGCGGGTGGTCGCGATCACTCAGGAGCCCGCGAGTTGTCGTGGGTACGGCGGGTCTCAGGGGCAGCGGATGATCTGGCCGGCGTACGACAGGCCGCCGCCGAAGCCGAACAGCAGGACCGGGGCGCCGACCGGGATCTCGCGGCGCTCGACCAGCTTGGACAGCGCGATCGGGATGCTGGCCGCCGAGGTGTTGCCGGACTCGACCACGTCGCGGGCGACGACCGCGTTGACCGCGCCGAGCTTCTTGGCCAGCGGCTCGATGATCCGCAGGTTGGCCTGGTGCAGCACGACGCCGCCGAGGTCCTCGGGGGCGATCCCGCCCTTCTCGCAGACCTCCTTGGCGATCGCCGGCAGCTGGGTCGTGGTCCAGCGGAAGACGCTCTGCCCGTTCTGGGCGAACTTGCCGCCGCCTTCGATCCGTACGGCGTCCGACATCTCCGGCACCGAGCCCCACACGACCGGCCCGACCTCCGGCTCGTCACTGGCGACCAGGACGAGCGCGCCGGCGCCGTCGCCGACCAGGACGCAGGTGGTCCGGTCGGTCCAGTCGGTGAAGTCGGTCAGCTTCTCGACGCCGATCACCAGCGCCTTGGACGCGGCGCCGGCGCGGATCGCGTGGTCGGCGGTCGAGAGCGCGTGGCTGAAGCCGGAGCAGGCCGTGTTGATGTCGAGGGCGGCCGGGTGGCCGAGGCCGAGGCGGGCGGCGACGCGGGCGGCGATGTTGGGCGAGCGGTCGATCGCCGTACAGGTGGCGACCACGACGTAGTCGATCTCGGACTTGTCCAGGCCGGCGTTCGCGATCGCCTTCTCGGCGGCCCGCCAGGCCATCTCGTCGACCTGCTCGTCCGGCGCCGCGACCCGGCGCTCCTTGATCCCGACCCGGCTCTGGATCCACTCGTCGTTGGTGTCCACCATCGTGGCGAGCTCGGCGTTGGTGAGCACCCGCTCGGGCTGGTAGTGGCCGAGCGCGACAACTCTGGATCCGGTCATGGGAACTCCTTCGTGGGCGGCCGCGGGGAGGGGTGGGCCGTCCACCAGAGTACGTAATGAGGACCCAGGCCGTGGACACCCGTCTCACCGTTGTGAGACTGGTTACAAGATGCCGGCGGCGTGCATCGCGGCGCGGATGTCGCCCGCGGCGAACACGCGCAGGCCGTACTTGGCCTGCATGTCGAGCGGCTTCAGGTCCTTGCCACGGTTCGGTACGTCGGCCGGCACGATCGCCTTGGTGAACCCGAGCCGGGCCGCTTCGGCCAGCCGCTTCTCCAGCCCGCCGACCCGGCGCACCTCGCCGGCCAGGCCGACCTCGCCGATCGCGATCAGGCCGGGGTGGATCGGCTTGTCGGTGACCGACGACGCGACCGCGATCGCCACCGCCAGGTCCGCGACCGGCTCGGTGATCTTCACCCCGCCGACGGTCGCGACGTACACCTCGTGGTCGTGCAGCTTCACGCCCGCCCGGTTGCCCAGCACGGCCAGCACCATCGCGACCCGCGACGACTCCAGCCCGGACGTCGTACGCCGGGGCTGCGGCGCCGACGACGGCCCGACCAGCGCCTGCACCTCGGCCAGCAACGGCCGCCGGCCCTCCATCATCACCGTCACGCAGGTGCCGGCGACCGGCTCGGAGTGCTCGGAGACGAACAGGCCGGTCGGGTCGCTGACCTCGACGATGCCGGTGTCGACCATGTCGAAGCAGCCGACCTCGTCGGACGGGCCGAACCGGTTCTTGGTCGCGCGCACCATCCGGAAGCCGGAGTGCCGGTCGCCGTCGAACGCGAGCACGACGTCGACCAGGTGCTCCAGCATCCGCGGACCGGCGATCGCGCCGTCCTTGGTGACGTGGCCGACCAGGACGACGGCGATGTTGCGCTCCTTGGCCAGCCGGACCAGCGCACCGGTCACCTCGCGGACCTGCGTGACCCCGCCGGGAGCGCCGTCGACCTCCGGGTGGGCCATCGTCTGCACGGAGTCGATCACCAGGAACGACGGCTCGACGGCGTCGACCTGACCGACGACCGCGCCCAGGTCGGTCTCGGCCGCGAGGAACAGCTCGTCGACCAGCGCGTCGGTGCGCCCGGCCCGCAGCCGGACCTGCGCCGCGGACTCCTCGCCGGAGACGTACAGCGTGCGGTGCCCGTTGCGCGCGGACTGGGCCGCGACCTCGAGCAGCAGCGTGGACTTGCCGACACCGGGCTCACCGGCGAGCAGGATCACCGCGCCCGGGACGACACCGCCGCCGAGCACGCGGTCGAGCTCGCCGATCCCGGTCGCCCGGGACTCGGCCTCGACCGCGGACACCTGCGCGATCGGCATCGCGGGCGACGAGACCGGGCCGGCGGTGATCCGCGCGGCCTTCGGCGCACCGACCTCGACGACCGTGCCCCAGGCCTGGCACTCGCCGCAGCGCCCGATCCAGCGCGCCGCGCTCCAGCCGCACTCCGAGCACTGGAACGGCGACTTGCCCGCCGCCTTCGACTTGGTCTGCCCCGTCGCCTTCACCATGCCCACAACCTAGGCGACGCCGCCGACAAGTCTCAGCGCAACCTCCACTGCTCGATCTTGCGCCGCAACCAGCCGATCGAACCGCGCCGCGACACCTCCGGCTCGACCGACGCCGGCCCGGTCTGCGTCGCGACCGCCAGGTACTGCACCAGCACCGGACTCTCGTACGTCCGCAGTACGGCGCTCTGCTTCAGCAGCTTCAGACCACCCGTGCGGTCACCCGCGACGACAGCAGCCGAGCCCAGGTGCTGCAGGCACCGGGCCTGCCCTTCCTGCTCGTCGATCTCCGAGTAGTGGTGCTCGGCCCGCCCCCACCACTTCACCGCCTCGTCCGGCCGTTTCAGCATCCAAGCGGCCGCGCCGATCAGCTCGAACGCATGCGCCTGCGCACTCCGGTCACCAGCAGCCGCAGCCCGAGCCGCTGCAGGCTTCAGGTGGTCCAGCGCGCCCTCCGCGTCCTCCTGGTACAGCTGGACGATCGCCAGGTTGATCGAGATCGCCACGTCAGCTGCCAGGTCCGGACCGGGCCGGCTGAGCCGTGCGTCGTCCAGCCGGCTCCGGGCGTGCGCGACTGCCTCCTCCTGCTCGCTACCCACAGGAGCGCTGTCTGCCCGAGCCAGGTGCACCAGCGCCAGCTCCACCTGTCGCCTGGTCTCCAGTGCCGCCGCTGTCCGGCTGTGCCCACGCCGTGAAGGCGCGACGTTCGCCGAGATGCCGATCTTGGCGATCGCGGTGTCCAGCTCCTCCAACAGCCGGTACGCCGTGGCCTCGCGCGCTGTCGCCAGTTCCTCGAGGTCCTGCCGGCCGCAGCCCTCCGCCAGACCCAGCAGGTAGACGCTGACCTCCAGCAGGTCTTCGGCTCGGCCCTGCCGGACGTACCAGGCATCCAGTGCGTCGCAGATCCGGGCGAGGTCGTCAGCCGACGCGCTGGTCGGCTTCTCGCTCGCCAGCACGTCCCGCAGCCGTGGCTCGTTCAGGTCGAACCACTCCGCCGCGGCCAGCCCGGCCGCCTCCGAGCCGAGCGCGACCAGCCACTGCTCGGCCTCCTCGGCTGCCGCCTGGAGGTCGGCCGGCGTACTGGTCGCGACAGCGCCCGCCCGCCAGGTCCGGTACTTCCGCAGCACCACCGGGGCGTTGTAGATCGCCCAGATCAGGAAGAAGCCGATGGTCAGGCTCCACCCGGCCACCTTGATCCAGCCGCCGCTCTCCAGACTCTGCGACAGCTTCTCGCTCGCCAGCCCGGACAGCAGACCCGCGGCGATCGCGCTGATCCCCAGGAAGTCCCCGCGCCGCCGATCGCTCTTCGGCTTCTCCTCGTCGGGAGTACTCACGGCCTGCTCCCGATGGTCAGCCCACGCACGACGGTCCGCCAGAACGTCAGCATCAGCACCGCCGGTACGACGGACGCGACCACGGCCGCTGCCGCGACCGTCCCGCTCGACGCCGAGAACTGGCGCGCCTCACCCCACAGCACCAGCGACAGCGGCGTCGTACCGGCTCCGCTGATCAGGAAGCCGACGATGAAGTCGTTCCACACCAGCACGAACTCCAGCACAGCAACGGCAATCACGGCCGGCCGGTAGGTGCGCTGCACAGTCGCCAGTACGGCGCTCTGCCGCGCCGGCCCCTGCAGTGCTTCAGCAACCAGCATCGGTGGAGCCGACGCGAACGCGGACCGCAGCAGCAGTACGGCGAACGGCAGCCCAGCCGCCGCGTGCACCAACCCCAGCGCGATCCGCGACCCCGTGAGCCCCGCCGCGTCGATCGCATCCCGCAGCGGCGCGGCGTACATCTGCACGGGCGTCACGGCCAGCACCACGAAGACCGACGTGACCACACGGCCCAGCGAGGTCGGCAGGCCACCCCACGCGACCAGGTACGCCGTCGGCACGGCAACTACCAGCAGCACCACCGTGGCGACGGAGGAGATCAGCACAGTCGACAGCAGCGACCGCAGCAGCCCAATGCTCGCCGCAGCATCGAACGACGACAGTCCAAGCCCGTCCAGTGACCACCAGCCACGCAGGCCGGCCTCCCGCGGTGAGTGCAGCGCGGTAGCCACCAGTACGACGGCCGGCAGGATCCAGAACAGGCTGACAGCGAACCCGGCCGTCCACCCGATCCGCCGAACCCGCTTGCTGGGCTTGGGTCTGCGCAACGTCGAGTCAGCCGGTACGACGCTCACCGGCATCGCCCAGCGCCGCCGACGCAGGCCGCGCACGCCGATCACGGCCACTGCGGCAACGATGGCGAACAGGACGACGCCCAGCGCCGCCGTACGGCCGGAGTCGTCGCCTGTCGTCGTTGCACGCCACCAGTTCAGGCCGAGCACGTCGGCGTCGTGCTGCATCGGACCGGGCACGACGATCAGCACCAGGTCGAACACCCGGACCGCCGCGACCACCAGCGTCAGCGTGATGACTCCGGTGATCGGCCGCAGCAGCGGCAGCTCCAGCGCGCGCCAGCGGCGCAGTCCGGTCAGCCCCTCGGCTGCGATCGTCCTGCTGACGTCGTCCGGGATCGCGTCGAGGCCGGCGCGGAACAGCGACACGACGTACCCGAGCCACGTCCAGCCGAACGCGGACACCAGCACCAGCCAGAACAGACCCGGCCCCAGCCACACCGGACTGGTGCCGAACAGCGAGCTCCACACCGCCGTGACCGTGCCGCGCTCAGGGGCCGAGTCGAAGATCAGCCGGAACGTCGCACCGGACACCAGCACCGAGACGGCGAACGGAATCACCAACGCTGGTTGGAGAAACGACGACAGTCCCGGCAGCCGGTAGCTCACCACGGCCAGCAGGAACCCGACAACGACCAGTGCGATGGCTACGGCCACCCAGGCCACGCTGTTCCGTACGGCGTGCAGTGCGGCCGGATCACCCATCACGGCGAAGTTGCTGAACCCGAACGACCCGTCCGGCAGCCGGAACGCCGCAACCACCGTGATCACGATGGGCACCAGCAGCAGACTGGTCAGCAGCAGCGCCGGAATCCCCAGCAGATAAGGCCCTGCCGGTCGCTGCGGCCGGCCGGTCACCGGACGACCGGAGACCGGGCGCCCGGCGATCTCGAGCGACAAGCCGTTGCTGCGCAGGCCCATCAGCCCTCCACCGTGCCCAGCTCGTCCAGTGCCGACTCCACGGCTTCCGGTACGACGTCAGGCCCGCGTGTACCGACCCGGACGAGCAGATCGGTCAGCACACGCCACAGGCCGTCGATGCCACCCAGCTCGCCGAGCCGGTCCGACAGGTCGAACTGCAGCGACGTACCGGGCGCAGCCAACTGGTCAGCAAGCCGGGTCAGCTCGGGGGAGTAGCCAGTAGTGCGCCCGTCGACCAGGAACCCGCCGGACGCGATCCAAGGCGCAGGAGCCGCCGGTGTCGCCAGCCGGTGCAGCAGGTCCCACGCGTCGTCGGTTGCCGGTCGCTGGAGGACCATCACGTCCCCACCGACCACCACCGGTGCGGCGGCACCCGGACCGAAGGCCGGGAAGGTGAACAGACCGACGTCGTCCGGGTCGGCGGCGAACGAACGGATCACCGGCTCGGCGAAGTCCGACGCAGTCACCATCGCCGCGCGGCGGTGCCCGAAGACCTCCACCACCGCGTCCGGGAACTGCTGCGTGAGCGAGCGTTCCACGCCACCGGCCAGCGCGCCGGGCATGGCCCACATTGTCGCCAGCCGCCGCAGTGCGGCCGCGAACTCCGGTACGCGTGAGGGCCTCGGGTCGTCCGACACCGCCAGCGCCCGGTACGCACTGGGCGCCGTACCGAGCAGGACGTTCTCCAGGAAGTCGGTGAGCACCCAGCCGTCTCCAGCGCCCAGTGCGAGCGGTCTGATGCCTCGCAGCGACAGGGCCTTGTTCAGCTCCAGCCACTCGTCCCACTGCGTCGGCGGCTGCACCTGGGCCTCGCGGAACACCGACGGCCGGTACCAGACCGCCGACTTGTGCGCAGTCTTGAAGGGCAGCCCGTACGTCGTACCGTCGTGGGTCAGCAGCTCGTCCCACAGCCGGGCCCGGCCGCGGTCGGCCAGGTCGGAAGGCATCGCCTCCAGGTCACCGCGGCGCGGTGGGACCAGACCGGGCTGCGGCAGCATGACGAGGTCGGGGCGCCGGGCCGAGCGCTCGCCGAACGCGGTGGAGATGTCGTCGCCGAGCGGGATCACCTCGACCGGATAGTCGAGCTTGCCGAGCCCGTCCAGTACGCGGTGGAAGGCTCTCAGCTCCGGACCACTCCAGCTGACTGCCACCCGGACGCTGCGGCTCAGTCCTAGTACGTCGGGACTGCAGCCGGACAGGGCTGCGGCTGCTGCGCCGGCGAGCACAACGCGTCGGCGGATCACGAGTCGAAGGCTTTCGCTCGCTCGGCGTCGGTGGTGATCAGCACCAGCGCGATGGACCACAGCTCGGTGATGTTGTCCGGTCGCAGCAACGACCCCCAGGTCGGCAGGCCGGGTGCGTCCTCCAGCACGATCACCGCCGGGTCAGCTCGCACCGCACGAGCCAGTCCGGCCAGCCGGCGGCGTCCTGGGGTGATCTCGTGCGGGTAGCGAAGCAGTACGTCGTCCAGGTCGCAGTTGGTCGCCGTGAGCCTGCACTGCTTGTCCGCTGCGTCTCTGGTCACCCGGTGGGTGGCGACGTGGCCGTGCAGGATGTTGCCGAGCACAGTGAGGTGCGGGAGCAGTCCGCCCTCGGCAGGTACGAGCCGGACCGGTCCACTGGCGTCGACCACGGCGTTCGGTGGCGGCTCGTCCAGACCGGCGATCAGGTCGGCGCACAGCCGCGCCTCGGCCCTCGTCCCGAGCACCAGCGATCGCTGCTGCCCTGCGCCGACCCTCACTTCGTCGGGGAGTCCCGGCAGCAGTCGGTGGAGCAGCAGTCCGTCCATGCCGGCGAGGCGCCTCCCAGGTCGTGGCGAATGCTCACCTTAGGGCGCCCCGCGGGCCACTGCATCACACAGCGTGTTGTCAGTACGTGCGACTCCACAGGTTGATCGCGTAGTCGACCTCGTGCCCGGCGTACGCCGTGATGATCCGCTCGGCGATCTGCGGCTGGAACTCGATCCGCACCACCGCCTCGAAGTCGGCCCGGCTCTCGAACCGCCAGCCCATGTCGAGCGGGGTGCGGTGCCAGCCGCGCGCGGTCCAGAACCGTTCCACCTCGGGCGCCTTGATCATCGGGTACGCCGCGCTGAACCAGCCCCCGAACGTCGACCGGCTCCCGTCGTTGTCGATCACGAACGCCGTCCCGCCGTGCCGCATCACCCGGTCCAGCTCGGCCAGCCCCGGCTCGCTGCCCGGGCCGAAGAAGTAGGCCCACCGGGCGTGCATCACGTCGACCGAAGCGTCCGCGACCGGCAGCTGCTGCGCCGTACCCTGCTTGACCTCGACGTTGCCCAGCTGCCGAGTCCTGCGCCGCGCTGCCTCGGCCAGCGTCCCGTGCGGCTCCACTCCGATCACCTGCGCGGCCGTCCGCGCGAACATCGGCAGGTGGAACCCGGTCCCGCAGCCGAGATCCAGCACGGTCGCCCCGGCCCAGTCCCGGATCGCCCGCATCGCCGGCTCGATCACGCCGTCCGGATCGACCGCCCGGTTCTCGATCTCGTAGGTCTGCGGGTGGTGCCAGATGTTCGGACTGGGAATCCCGCCGTCGGCAATGCTCACGGCGAAACCTTAGTCAGGCACGCCCCGCGAACTCGACCGGGTCGTGCGCCGAGAACACCGTCGGCCCACCCGGCCGCAGGACCACCTCACGCAACCGCTCCCGGTTGGCAAGCCGCTGCGCACGATCGGTCTCGGCCCGCGCCTGCAACTGGTCCCAACCCTCGGGCCACTCGCCGTCGGGACGCAGCTCGTTGCGATGGAAGTACGCATCGCCCGCGTGCAGCAACCAGCCGTCCGTCGCTTGTACGGCGACGCCGACGTGCCCCGGCGTGTGCCCGAGCAGCGGCACCAGCAGGATCTCCGGCGGCAGCCCGTCGAACTCCCGCACACCTTCGAAGCCCATCCATTCGTCACCGCCCTCGGCGTACGTCACCCACTTCGGCCCGTGCGCGTAGGCAGCGCTCAAGTAAATCCCGTCGCCCGGCAGCGCCGCGTCGTACTCGGCAGCCTGCAGGTGCACCGAAGCCTCCGGGAAGTCCGGCAGCCCACCACAGTGATCCCGATGCAGGTGCGTCACGACCACATGCCGTACGTCGGAGGCGGCGAACCCGAGCCGCTCGACCTGGTGAATCGCCGTCTCCTCGGCCCGCAGCACCGGACCGGCCCACCCGAGGAAGTCCTCACCCAGCGAGCCGACCGGGTCCTTCAGGTTCACGGTCCCCAGCCCGGTGTCGACCAGCACCAGCCCGTCGGCGTCGGTCTCGATCAGCAGGCAGTGACAGACGGCCGGCGGTTCGTCCGGTCCGGCAGCGGCCATCGTCCCGCAGTTCAGCGAGTGGATTCGCACGTTTTCGCTCCAGTGGTAGAAGTTGAGCTGCTCCGATTTCCGAAGCTAGGAGGGCATGTCGTGGCTCACCAAACGGTTGGTCTCCTGCCGTCCTGCGAGGAACTGGACGGCGAGCTGCCGCCGGCCTGTCCGGTCGACATCGCGCTCGAGACGTTGCGCGGGCGCTGGACGGCGCTGATCATCGGCGAGTTCCGGCACGGCGACCGGAGCTTCTCCGAGTTGCGGGACGGGCTGCCTCGGTTGTCGGACAAGGTGCTCACGGACCGGCTGCAGCACCTGGTCGCTGCAGGCGTTCTCGAGCGCACGCGCACGTCGGCCTATCCGCCGCGGGTGTCCTACAGCCTCACGACGCGAGGTCGTGACCTGGTCCCGGTGCTGCGCGCCCTGTGGGAATGGGGCTCGCAGCAATAAGTACTTGAGTCGACGGATGCGGCCCGTGATGCTTCGACCTGTGCAGATGACCGAGTACGCCGGCCGCGAGGGCCTCGCCGACATGCAGGAGCTCGTCCAGCGGACCTGGAGTCCGACCTCGCGGCTGCACCTCGGCGACTTGGCGTGGGAACGGGCGTCGAACGCCAGTCGCTCGGCCGGAAGTTGGCGTACGGCGGTCTGGCGTGACGGCGGCCAGGTCGTCGCGTGGGGCTGGCTGGAGCAGCCGGGGCACCTGCTGATGACGATCGACCCGGCACGGCCGGAGCTCGCCGACGTGGTCGTGCGCTGGTTCCGGGAGACCGCCGAAGGTGAGCAGTTGGCTGCTGGAGTGCTGGAGACCGAGCAGCACCTGCTGGACGCGCTGGTGTCGGCCGGGTTCCGCCGGGACGACGCGGCGCCGTACTTCACCCACCACTGGATCTCGCTGGACGCACTGGACAAGCCGGTCGTGCCGGACGGGCTCAGCGTCAGGCCTGTGCGGGCGGACGAAGCGGCGAAGCGTGCCGCAGTGCACCGGGCGGCGTGGTCGGACGTGCAGCCGTCCAAGATGAGCGAAGAGTCGATGGCCACGGTGATGTCGACCTGGCCCTACCGGTCCGAGCTGGACTGGGTAGTGGAGAACGAGGCGGGGGAGTTCGTCGCCTCGGCACTCATCTGGCTGGACGAGCAGCACCAGGTCGGTCTGGTCGAGCCAGTGGGCGTCGCGACGGCGTACCGGCGGCGTGGGCTCGGCCAAGTGGTCAACCTGGCGGCGCTGCACGCCTTGCGCGAAGCAGGCGGGACCAGGGCAGTGGTGTGCCCGCGAGGCGACGATGGGTACCCGCAGGCGCGGGCGCTCTACCAGAGCATCGGGTTCCAGCCCGGCTCACGCACTCTGCACCTGCTGCTTGGTTAGAGCAGCAGTCAGCGCGACCGGGATCAGGAGCAGTCCGCAGAGCACCGCCAGCCAATGGAAGCCGAGGCCCGCCAGGACCGGCCCGGCCGCCGTACCGGCGATGGAGGCGAAGGCGCCCATCGTCAGGTCGGACAGGCCCTGTGCCGACGTACGGATGTCGGTAGGGACCGAGTTGGACAGCAGTGTGGAGCCGGCGACCAGACAGGCCGACCAGCCAAGCCCCAGCAGGACCAGCGCCAGTGCGGTCAGGCCGTGCGCCTCGTCGGGCGCCACTGCGGCGACGGTCATCGCGATGGCCAGTACGGCGAGGCCGATGCCGATGGTGGGGATGCGGCCGAGCCGGTCGGCCAGCCAACCCATCACCGGCGACAGCGCGTACATGCCGGCGACGTGACCGCTGATGACGAAGCCGACGACGGTCAGCGAGGCGCCGTGGTGGCGCAGGTGCACCGACGTCATCGACATCACCCCGACCATCACCGAGTGCGCGGTGGCGATCGCCAGCAGGCCGAGCCGGGCGTGCGGGATCGCCACCACCCGGCGGAACGTCGTCAGCAGCGGCTGGCGCTCCACCTTCGTCCGGGGCGTCGACTGCTGCAGCCGGCGCAGGCCGAACCAGACCGTCGACAGGCTGAGCGCGAACGCGACCACTGAGAACAGGTACGGCCCGGCAAGTGCGAGTACGCCGACCGACGTACCGAGTGAGCCGCCCAGGCCGGTCAGGTTGGGACCGACCACCACGCCGATCGTCGTCGCCCACACCACTACCGACAGGGAACGGGCGAGGTACTGCGGATCGGCCGCGTCGGTCGCGGCGTACCGGGACTGGAGGTTGGCGGCCGACCCACTGCCGAACAGGCACCCGGCCAGCAGCAGGAGGAGCAGCGAGTCGATCTGGGCGGCGACGATGCTCAGCGCCGCGCCGACCGTCGCGATCAGGTAGCCGGTGGCCAGGGAGACCCGGCGGCCGTGGCTGCGGGCCAGGCCGGCCAGCGGTACGGCGAGGACGGCCGCGCCGAGGGTGGTCGACGTGGCGACGAGACCTGCCATCGAGGTCGAGCCGGAGATGTTCTCCGCGAGCAGCCCGGAGACCGCGAACCCGCTGGCGACCGCGACGCCGCCGACGACGTTGCTGATCACCAGGACCCGCAGCGTCGTGCGCTGGAGACTGCGGGCGGTCACGTCCTGGGGGCGGGCATCGGCGGTCACGCCCCAGCCTCTCACCCGGAAGGTTGTCGCGGCAGGGGATTTCGCGCGCCGCCGTACTGCACGATTGTGCTCAAACATGGCATTTGCGTGCAGTTCAGAGCGTGGACTGTCTCTGTTCCGGGCCTGCCGCCGCCTTGTAGGGTCAATTCTGCAGGCTTCTTGCCGAACCATCCTTCGAGAGACCTCTGGAGTCCGGATGCCCGACATCGCGATCGTCCCCGCACCGCGTGAGCTCGTCGTCGACGACGGCGCCTGGACCACCGCCGACCCGGCCGTCGAAGCGGTCCGGACCGTGGTCGAGAACCTCGACGAGACCGAGTACCGGATCGACGTCACCGCCGACGGCGCGCGGCTGTCGGCCGGTTCCGAGGACGCGCTGCGCTGGGCCGAGACGACGTACCGGCAACTGCTCGACGCCGCCGAGCCGGCTGCCGACGGCCAGGTCTCGGTCCCGGCGGTCCGGATCGCCGACGCGCCGCGGTTCGGCTGGCGCGGCATCATGCTCGACGTCTCCCGGCACTTCCTGCCGAAGGACTTCGTGCTCAAGGTCGTCGACGCGGTCGCGCTGCACCGGATGAACGTGCTGCACCTGCACCTGACCGACGACCAGGGCTGGCGGGTCGAGATCGAGGCCTACCCGAAGCTCACCGAGGTCGGCGGCTGGCGGCCGGAGTCGATGGTCGGCAAGATGTCGCACGGCCAGACCGAGTTCACCTACGACGGCCGGCGGCACGGCGGGTTCTACACCAAGGACGACCTGCGCGAGATCGTCGCGTACGCCGCCGAGCGCGGCATCACGATCGTGCCGGAGATCGACCTGCCCGGTCACATGCAGGCCGCGATCGCGGCGTACCCGGAGCTCGGCAACAACCCGGACACCCAGCTCGGCGTCCGGCAGATCTGGGGCATCAGCGACGACGTACTGAACGTGAACGACGCGACCGTCGAGTTCGTCAAGACGGTGCTGCGCGAGGTGCTCGACATCTTCCCCGGCCCGTACATCCACCTCGGCGGCGACGAATGCCCGGACGTCCAGTGGCGCGAGTCGGACGCCGCGCAGAAGCGCCAGGCCGAGCTCGGCCTCACCGACGCGAGCCAGCTGCAGGGCTGGTTCACCGCGCAGGTCGCCGAGGTGCTGATCGAGCAGAACCGCCGCCTGGTCGGCTGGGACGAGATGGTCGAGACCGACTGCCCGAAGGACGCCGTGATCATGGCCTGGCGCAGCGCCCAGCGCGGCGAGGTCGCCGCCAAGGCCGGCCACGACGTGGTGATGTCGCCCTGCGAGTCGGTCTACTTCGACTACTACCAGGGCGACCCCGAGACCGAGCCCCTCGCCATCGGCGGCTTCATCCCGCTCGAGAAGGTCTACGACTTCGAGGTCGTCCCCGAGGGCCTGACCGAGGAGGAGCAGTCCCGCATCATCGGCACCCAGGCCAACGTCTGGACCGAGTACATGGAAGGCCCCGACCAGGTCGGCTACATGCTCCTCCCGCGCCTGTCCGCCGTCGCCGAACGCGCCTGGGGATCCCCCAAGACGCCGTACGACGAATTCCTCGGCCGGCTCCGCCCGCACCTGAAGCGCATCGAGGCCCTCGGCCTGAACTACCGCCCACTGGACTGAAGTACCTGAAGAGATCACAAAATCCGCCCCCGCTGCGTTAGCAGGTGTAGACGTGCCCGGCTTCGCCGACGACGATGAGTCGTCGGTTGGAGCCGGGTCGGGAGCGGAGGATCTATGACCGCGGTGGGACCGCTCGACGCGATGTTCCTGCTCGGGGAGACGCGTGAGCAGCCCATGCACGTCGGTGGGGTGATGTTGTTCGAGTTGCCGGAGGATGCCGGGCGGGATCAGGTGTTTCCGGACGACGGGCGGGAGTTCCTGTCGCGGCTGTACCAGGAGATGGTGGCGGGACAGGCGCTCAACCCGGTCTTCGCGCGGCGGGTGCGGCAGCGGGCGCGGGATCTCGGGTACTGGTCGTGGGAGCCGGACGGGGAGATCGATCTCGAGTACCACGTGCGGTTGTCGGCGCTGGCGCGGCCGGGGCGGTACCGGGAGTTGTTCGAGCTGACCTCGCGGCTGCACGGGACGCTGCTCGACCGGCGTCGGCCGTTGTGGGAAATGCATCTGATCGAGGGCGTCGAGGGGCACCGGTTCGCGATCTACAGCAAGGTGCACCACGCGATGCTGGACGGTGTGAGTGCGTTGCGGTTGATGCAGGAAACGCTCACGACCGATCCCACCCGGACGAACATGCGGGCGCCTTATGCGGTGGGGAAGGAAAAGGCCGGACCGGCGTCGTCGCTGAGTTCTTTGGTGCACGTGGTGCCGGACCTGGTGGGATTGTCGCCGGTCGCGTTGAAGAGCGCGGTCCGGGCTTTGCTGATGGAGCATTCCTCGGTGGCGTTCCAGGCGCCGCGGACGATCTTCAACCAGTCGATCACCGGGGCCCGGCGGTTCGCCGCGCAGTCGTGGCCGATGGAACGGCTGGAGAAGGTCCGCGCGATCACCGGCGCGACCCTGAACGACGTGATGCTGGCCATGTGCGGCGGAGCGCTGCGGACCTACCTGCTCGAGCAGAACGCCCTTCCTGACCAGGGACTGACGGCGATGGTCCCGGTCTCGCTGCGCGGTACCGAAGGCGCGGGGCCCGGCGGCGGCAACTCGCTGGCGACGCTGATCGCCGACCTGGCCACCGACGAACGCGATCCCGAACGACGGATCCGCCGCGTGATGGACTCGACCAGCTACGGCAAGACGATGCTCTCCCAGCTGAGTCCCCTGCAGAACCTGATGATCGGCGCCCTCGGCCTCGGCGTCGCCGGCCCCGCCGCTGTCTTACCCGGACTCGCCGGCCGCACGCCACCGCCGTACAACGTGGTGATCTCGAACATCCCCGGCCCGGTCGAGAGCCCCTTGTACTGGAACCGCTCGCGCCTGCTCGGCATGTATCCGGCGTCCATCGTCCTCAACGGGCAGGCCCTCAACATCAGCGTCACCAGCTACGACCACCAACTCCACTTCGGCCTCACCGGCTGCCGCCGAACCGTTCCCCACCTGCAAAGACTCCTCGGCCGGCTGGAGGACTCCTTGCAGGACCTGGAACGCATTTAGGTGCTGACGGCAACTACAACCGGACGATGCCGTTCGGGGTCTGGAAGACGGCGGCGTTGAGGCCGGGCTGGCCGTTCGGGCCCACCCAGGCGACGTCGAGGTCGTCGAGCAGGTGGTCGGCCGGGTGGCCGATCCAGTCGGTGACGCGGGTGGGGTCGCCGGCGATCTCCAGGGCGGTGAGCTTGAGGCCCTTGCCGCCGACCGACGGGTGCTGACCGAGGTCGTCCCAGTGGATGAAGAACGGCAGCTGCGGGTCGGCCATCAGCCCCTTGACGCCGATCTGGCGCCAGGTGATGTTCTGCCCGTCGGGGCGGTGCCGGTTGCCCGGTACGGCGTCGCGGCCGAGCCGCTTCTCCATCCGCTCCATGTCGCGGACCGCGACGACCCAGCCGAGCCAGCCGCCGCCGAGCTGCTTGCGCGCCCGGACCGCCTGACCGAAGGGTGCCTTGTCCGACGCCGGGTGGTCGAGCACGTCGACCACCTCGATGTAGCGGTCGTTCTCCAGCGGGAGAATGTGGTTCACGGTCCCGAACCGCGGATGCACGCCACCGTCGACGAAGTCCGCCCCCAGCAGCGCGGACAGCCGCTCGACCGTGGCGCGGTACCCGTCGGGTCCGGCCGCGTACGACAGATGATCCAAGCGCATGCCAGTCATTCTGGGCCCATCGCGGAATCGGTGCGGATTCGGGGTGTCGCAGGGAAGGGCACCCTTACCTGCTTCGGCGCCGCAGAACAGGGCAGGCTCGGACCATGCGAACAGTCGTCGTCGGAGGCACCGGACACATCGGCACCTACCTCGTCCCGGGCCTGGTCAGAGCAGGTCACGAGGTCGTCGTACTCACCCGCGGAACCAGTACGCCGTACAGCTCGAGCGGGGAGTGGAAGCAGGTCGAGCTGATCCGGGCCGACCGGGAAGCGGAAGATGCCGCGGGCACCTTCGGGCAGCGGATCGCCGACCTCCAGCCGGACGTCGTCGTCGACCTGATCTGCTTCACCGAGGACAGCGCCCGGCAGCTCGCCGAGGCGCTCACCGGCAAGGTCCAGCACCTGCTGCACTGCGGCACGATCTGGGTCCACGGCCCGAGCGCGAGCGTTCCGACCCGAGAGGACGCGCCCCGCAAACCCTTCGGGGACTACGGAATCCGGAAGGCCGCGATCGAGACCTACCTGCTCGACCAGGCGCGCCGCTACGGCCTGCCCGTCACGGTGATCCATCCCGGTCACATCAGCGGTCCGGGCTGGGCGCCGGTCAACCCGGCCGGCCACCTCGACCTCGCGGTCTTCGAGAAGCTTGCCCAAGGCGCCGAACTGATCCTGCCGAACCTCGGCCTGGAGACCGTCCAGCACGTGCACGCCGCCGACGTCGCCGGGATCTTCCTGGCCGCGATCGCCAACCGGTCGGTCGCGATCGGTGAGAGCTTCCACGCCGTCGCCGACGGCGCGATGACCCTGCGCGGGTACGCCGAGGGCGTCGCGGCCCACTTCGGCCAGGACGCCAACCTGAGCTACCAGCCGTTCGAGCAGTGGAAGGCAACCGTCGACGAGCGCAGCGCGCGGACGACGTACGACCACATCGCACACAGCCCGCACTGCTCGATGGAGAAGGCCGCGCGGTTGCTCGGTTTCCGCCCGCGCTACTCCGCGCTGGAGACCACGCTCGAGGCGGTCGACTGGCTGGTCGCCAACGGCAAGCTCAGCTAGGCGAGGCGGGGTGCGGCAGCAACGGCCGCGCCGCCTCCAGGTGGCTGCGGCAGTACTCCGCCAGTACGTCGTACGCCTTGAGTCCCATCAGCGTCTGCAGCTCGACCTTGCTCGACTCGAAGACGGCCTCGATGCCGACGTGGGCCTCGGTGTTGCCGGTGCAGTACCAGTCCAGGTCGTGCCCACCCGGACCCCAGCCGCGCCGGTCGTACTCACCGATCCCGACCTCCGTGTACGACGTACCGTCCGGCCGCTCGACGTCGCGGAACGTACGCCGGATCGGCAGCTGCCAGCAGACGTCGGGCTTGGTCTCGACGAAGTGCACGCCCTGCTTGAGCGCCAGGCCGTGCAGCGCGCAGCCCGCGCCGCCCTCGAAACCCGGCCGGTTCAGGAAGATGCAGGCGCCGTCCCAGACCCGGGTCTTGCGGTCGCCCTCGTCGTCGGTCTCGACCCAGCCGTTGGTCTTGCCCTCCTTGCGGAACTGCCAGTCCTCCTTGCCGAGCTGCTTGACGTACCCCTTCACGCGCTTCTCGTCGTCGGCGTCGGAGAAGTGCGCGCCGAGCGTGCAGCAGCCGTCGTTCGGACGGCCCTTGTAGATGCCGTTGCAGCCACCGCCGAAGATGCAGGTCCAGTTGGACGTCAGCCAGGTCAGATCGCAACGGAAGATCTGATCGGCGTCGTCGGGGTCGACGAACTCGACGTAGGCACGGGGGAAATCGAGAGAAACCTCAGGCACCCGAAAAGCGTACGCGCACCGTCACGGATCTCCGGCATCCTGACGCCGGACGCGTCCGGCCGTTCCGCCTGCCGGACGGTCGGTGACAGGTCAGATCCGCCTGAAGACCGCACCGTGCGGGGAGTGGCCTGGACGGGTGTCCAGTAGCGTGAGGGTATGCGGCTCGGCGTACTCGACGTAGGTTCCAACACCGTCCACCTCCTCGTGGTGGACGCCCATCGTGGTGCCGCGCCGCTGCCGGCGTACTCGCACAAGACCGAGCTGCGGCTGGCCGAGCACCTGGAGAAGGACGGCAACATCGACCGCTCCGGGGCCGAGAACCTGGTCGCCTTCGTCAAGGAGGCGGCCGAGCTGGCCGAGGACAAGGGCTGCGAGTCCGTGCTCGCGTTCGCGACCTCCGCCCTGCGCGAGGCGCCGAACGGGCTGACCGTGCTCGACCGGGTCCGCGCCGAGAGCGACGTGGACCTGCAGGTGCTGAGCGGGCAGGACGAGGCACGGCTGACCTTCCTCGCCGTCCGCCGGTGGTTCGGCTGGTCGTCGGGACGGCTGGCCGTGTTCGACATCGGCGGTGGTTCGCTGGAGATCGCGGCCGGGTCGGACGAGGAGCCGACGATCGCCGTGTCCGTGCCGCTCGGCGCGGGCCGGCTGACCCGCGAGGGCCTGCACAGCGACCCGCCGGACAAGGACGAGATCAGGGCCCTGCGCAAGCGGATCCGGGTCGAGATGGCCGCGGTCGCCGGTGACGTCCTGCGGGCGGGCAAGCCGCAGCGCGCGGTCGCGACCAGCAAGACGTTCCGCTCGCTGGCCCGGATCTGCGGCGCCGCGCCGTCCGACGACGGCCCGTACGTCGCCCGCTCGCTGCACCGCGACGACCTGACCGACTGGGTGCCGAAGCTGATCGCGATGACCGCGGCCGAGCGGGCCGACCTGCCCGGCGTCTCGGTCGGCCGGTCCACCCAATTGGTCGCGGGCGCGCTGGTCGCGGACGCTGTGATGGACCTGTTCGACGTGAGCTCGCTCGAGGTCTGCCCCTGGGCCCTGCGCGAAGGCGTCATCCTGAACCGGCTCGACCAGCTGCAACCCCGATGAACTACCCCGAAGGCACCTACCGATGAGCACCCGCACGGCCGCGAAGATCGGCCTGTCCACCGCATCCGTCTACCCCGAGTCGACCGCCAGCTGTTTCGAGCTGTCCGCGCGGCTCGGGTACGACGGCGTCGAGGTGATGGTCGGGATCGACCCGCTGAGCACCCAGATCGACGCGATCAAGCGACTGGTCGACTACCACCAGCTCCCGGTGCTCGCGATCCACGCGCCCTGCCTGCTGATCACGCAGCGGGTCTGGGGCACGGATCCGTGGGGCAAGCTCGAGCGGTCGGCCGAGGCGGCCAAGGACCTCGGCGCCGACGTGGTCGTCGTGCACCCGCCGTTCCGCTGGCAGCGTGACTACGCGCGCGGTTTCGTCGAGGGGATCGCGCGGCTGGAGCAGGACAGCGGGATCGTGTTCGCGGTCGAGAACATGTACCCGTGGCGCGCGCCGGGCAAGGGCCTGCAGGCGTACGCGCCGAGCTGGGACCCGACCGAGCAGTCGTACGCGCACACCACGCTCGACCTGTCGCACTCGTCGACCGCCGAGCAGGACTGCGTCGAGCTGGCCGCGACGATGGGCAGCACGCTGAAGCACGTCCACCTGACCGACGGCACGGGCTCGGCCAAGGACGAGCACCTGGTCCCCGGCCGCGGCACCCAGCGCGCGGCGGATCTCCTGCAGGGCTTGGCGAACCAGGACTTCCGCGGGCACATCATCGTCGAGATCAACACCCGCCGGGCCGCCACCCGCTCCGAACGCGAGATCGACCTGGTCGAGTCGCTGGAGTTCACCCGTAAGCACTTCGTCCCCACTCCCGCTCCCCGCCACCCCGGCTTCGCCGTCACCCCGGACGGCGAGGTCTCGGAGCTCACCCCGTGACCCCCCTCTCCTCCTCGAATCTTCCCCCCGACGGGGAGTCGGATCCGAGCACAGCCGGCCGGGGGCGCAGGCCTGGCGGTCCTGACACCCGCGGCGAGATCATCGCCGCAGCCCGGGAATCCTTTGCAGGCAACGGTTTCTCCGGTACGTCGATGCGCGGCGTCGCCCGCGGAGCCGGTGTCGACGCCGCGCTCGTCCACCACTACTTCGACAGCAAGGACGAACTCTTCGTCGAGGCGATGGCCCTGCCGGTCGATCCCCGCCAGGTCGCCGCGACGGTGCTCGACGGCCCGCGTGACGAGCTCGGCGTACGGATCGTGACTGTGTTCCTCGGCGTGTGGGAATCCCCGGACGGCCAGCAGCGGATGAAGGCGTTCCTGCGGAGCGTGGTGAGCAGCGACCAGGTCGCGCAGCTGATGCGGGACGGGATCGGCCGGCTGATTCTCGGGCCGGTGTCCGAGGTGGTCGGCGGTGACGACGCCCGCCTGCGCGTCTCGCTCGTCGCGTCCCAGCTGATCGGCATGGCCCTGACCCGCTACCTGCTCGAGCTCGAACCGCTCGCGTCGGCCGACGTGCCGACGCTGATCGAGCGGATCGCCCCGGTTCTCCAGCAGTACCTCACCGACTGACCCAGCCCGTGCTCTTGCCAGTACCTCTCGAACGTCCTAAATTCATCACATGATGAAAAACGCGGTGGAGTGCCGGACCGTGGTCGTCGTCCGCGGCGCCCGCGAGGTCCTGCACGGGATCGACTGCAACCTCGCGACCGGCTCGGTGACCGGGCTGCTCGGCCCGTCCGGCTGCGGCAAGACCACGCTGATCCGCGCGATCGTCGGCCTGCAGGCCAAGGTGACCGGCGAGGTCCAGGTCTTCGGCCTGCCCGCCGGCGCCGCGAAGCTGCGCGGCCGGATCGGCTACGTCACCCAGGAGCCCAGCGTGTACGGCGACCTGACGGTCACCGAGAACCTCCGCTTCTTCGCCGCCGTCCTCGGCGTGGACCCATCGGACGTCGACCGCGTGATCGAAGCCGTCGACCTCGGCTCCCACGCCACCGCGCGCGTCGACCAACTTTCCGGCGGCCAACGCTCGCGCGCGTCCCTCGCCGCCGCCCTGCTCGGCAACCCCGAGCTCCTCGTCCTCGACGAACCGACCGTGGGCCTCGACCCGGTCCTGCGCCGCGACCTCTGGGACCTGTTCCACCGGCTCGCCGCCGAAGGCGCCACGCTGCTGGTGTCCAGCCACGTGATGGACGAGGCGAGCCGCTGCGACCGCCTGCTCCTGATGCGCGACGGCGACCTGCTCGCCGACGACACCCCCGACGCGCTGCTGGCGGCGGCCGGGACCACCGACATCGAGCAGGCCTTCCTCACCCTGATCGACCGGAAAGCAGGCGCCCGATGATCGCAACGGGACTGCAGCAGATGGCTCAGCAGCGGGATCCGCGAGCTGCCGACCGGACGGGTAGTTCGCGATGACGCCCCGCGTCACCTTCGCCGTCGCCGCGCGGGTACTGGCCCAGCTCCGCCGCGACCACCGCACCGTCGCCATGCTCGTCGTCCTGCCGGCCCTGCTGGTCAGCCTGATGTGGTGGATGTTCGCCGACTCGCCGGCCACGTTCGACCGGGTCGGCGGTCCGCTGCTCGCGGTCTTCCCGGCGATCATCATGTTCATCGTCACCTCGGTCGCGACGCTGCGGGAACGCTCGACCGGCACGCTCGCGCGCCTGTTCACGATGCCGATGGGCAAGCTCGACTTCCTGCTCGGCTACGCGCTCGCCTTCGCGCTGATCGCCGTCGTCCAGGCGGCCGTGGTCGTCTCGATCTCCCTGTACGCACTCGATCTCGACATCCGCGGCGCCGCCTGGCAGCTCGGCGTGGTCGCCGTACTGGACGGAGTGCTCGGTACGGCGCTGGGCCTGTTCGCCAGCGCGTTCGCGGCGACCGAGTTCCAGGCGGTGCAGATGATGCCGGCGGTGATGATCCCGCAGATCCTGCTCTGCGGGCTGCTGGTTCCGCGCGACCAGCTGCCCGGCGTACTGCGGGCGGTGAGCGACGTGCTGCCGCTCTCGTACGCCGTCGACGCCGTCGCCGGAGTTGCCGCAGGCAACGGATTCGGGGCGGGCGCGGGCGTGGACGCGCTGGTGGTGACGGCCTTCATCGTGGCCGCTCTGGGGCTGGGTGCTGCGACCCTCAGACGCAGGACCGCCTGACCGGACACCCATCACTCACCAACCCCGCTCGCCGGGGCGCGCTCCGGCTGGACGGACACCCACCACTCACCAACCCCCGCTCGCCGGGGTGCGCCCCGCCTGGACGCCGGGCGGAAGGAGAGGTTGGTGAGTGATGGGCATCCGGGTAGGCCCTCGGCGAGGGAGTATGGGGCTATGCGCATCTTCAGGCGGCGGCGGCCGGTCGACCCGATCGAGGGGTTCTGGGGCTGGTGGAGCGACTCCGGCGCCGAGCTGGTCGCGGGCGCGATCGCGCGCAAGGACCCGGCCTCGACGTCCGGCGTACTGGCTGAGCACGTCAGCGCCATCCACGGCGGCCTCGACTGGGAGCTCGGTCCCGGGCTGCACGCCAGGCACACGCTCGTGGTCACCGCCGCCGGCGATCCCGCGACCCGCGCTGTCGCTCGCCGGTGGTTGCGCGCCGCACCGCCGTCCGACCAGCTCTGGGAGTACGCCGACCTGCGGCGTCCCTCGCCGGAGGTGACGATCCGGGTCGAGGGGATGCCGCCGGTCGCCTCGGACGACGCCGTTGTCGCGATCGACCCGGACGAACGCGCCGCGGCCGTCCACGTCGGCGTCCACCACCCGGTCTTCGCGCAGCTGTCCGAGGACGCCCAGCGCCGGATCACCTTTCTCCTGCTCGACCTGTCGCTCGGCGAGGAGATGACCGAGACCTGGATCGGCGCCGTCGAGACCCTGCTCGATCGCCCGGCCGAGGCACGACCGATCAGCGAGCTGCTCCCGACGGTCGCCAAGTTCGCGGCCGGTTTCACCACCGAGGACGGCGATCCGACCTGGCGCCTGCTGGAGGGCGAGATCGACGGCCACCGCCTGATCGCGACCACCGAGGTCCCGCTGCGCTCGATCCGTCTGCCGCACCTGGACACCCACGTCGGCGTCACCATCGGGTACCCGGCCGGCCGCGAGGACGGTCTGCCCGACGCCGAGATGCTCGACCAGCTCCGCGATCTCGAGGACCACCTCACCGACCGGCTCGGCGACTCCGGCCGCCTGCTCGCCCACGAGACCGTCGCCGGTGCCCGCACTCTGCACTACTACGTCGACGGCAGCACGCCCGCTCCCGCCCAGCTCCAGGCCGCCACCACCGGCTGGACGCACGGCGAGATCAGGCTGACCACCAGTCCCGACCCGGGCTGGCACAACCTCAACCACCTGGGCAGCTGAATCGAGCCGCGCGACAGGCCCCAACGCAGCGTCCGAAGAAGTGCAATGCGTCCGAAGAAGGGTGCGCTATAGCCTCGGCTTGTTCGGACGCATGCAGATTCTTCGGACGCTGGAGACCGGATGTGGCAGAGCCGGACCACTCGGGCCACTGGTGTGGTCCTGGCCACACGATTAGGGGCGGTCCGGTCCAGGCGCGTAGCCTGCTGACACCCCTGGCATACGGGGCCAGGGGGCGATGAGGAGGAACACGAGTGCTTCGGCGAGTCCTGCTGGGCGTGTCCCGCAGTCCCCAGATCAAGAAGGCTGTCTCGTCGTTGCCGGTCTCCAGCGGCATCGTCGCGCGGTTCGTCGCCGGTGAGAGCGCCGCGGAGGCCGTGCTGGCCACCGAGAAGCTGGTCAGCAACGGCCTGAACGTGACGCTCGACCACCTCGGTGAGGACACCACCGACCTGGCCGCGGCGACCGCCACCGCCGACGCGTACCTGGAGCTGCTCAAGCAGCTGGGCGAAGCCGGCCTGACCCAGAACGCCGAGGTCTCGGTCAAGCTGTCCGCGGTCGGCCAGGCGCTGCCCGGCGATGGCGAGAAGATCGCGCTCGAGAACGCGCGGACGATCTGCCTGGCCGCGCGCAACGCCGGTACGACGGTGACGCTCGACATGGAGGACCACACCACCACGGACTCGACGCTGGGCATCCTGCGCGAGCTGCGGCAGGACTTCCCCGAGACCGGCGCGGTGCTGCAGGCCTACCTGCGCCGAACCGAGGGCGACTGCGTCGACCTGGCCCACGCCGGGTCGCGCGTCCGGCTGTGCAAGGGCGCGTACAAGGAGCCCGAGTCGGTCGCGTTCCAGAACAAGCAGGCCGTCGACAAGGCGTACGTGCGGGCGCTGAAGGTGCTGATGAACGGCGACGGCTACCCGATGGTCGCCTCGCACGACCCGCGCCTGATCGCGATCGCCGGCTCGCTGGCCGACCGCGCGAACCGGTCGCCGGACACGTACGAGTACCAGATGCTCTACGGCATCCGCCCCGACGAGCAGCGTCGCCTGGCCCGCGAGGGCAACACGGTCCGCGTCTACATCCCGTACGGCGAGGACTGGTACGGCTACCTGGTCCGCCGCCTGGCCGAGCGCCCGGCGAACCTGCAGTTCTTCGCCCGCTCGCTGATCAGCAAGAAGTAGCGGCCCGTACGACGACGGCCCGGCCGGTCCCCCGCGGATCGGGCCGGGCCGTCGTCGTTGTCAGGTCAGCACCTCAGGTATAGATGCGGGTCTGGTAGCCGTGCCCTACCGGGAGCCTGGTGGTGCCGGCCGGGCAGTTCGCGCGAGACCGGTTGGTCAGCTCGAGGGTGTGGTAGCGCCACGGTCCGAAGTACAAGGCGTTGTTGCTGCACCTGACGACGGCCCGGTACTGGTTGCCGGTCGCCCGGGTATAGCAGCTGACCGTGAAGAAGGTCGGACCCCAGTTCCGGGGGACGCAGGGGGACGCTGCGGTAGCTGAAGTGGACACAGCCGGGGCGGTGGTGGTGGAAGCGGACGCGCCGGGAGCGGTCACGGTCAGCGCACTGGCGGCGAGACCGGTGACGACGAGGGCCGCACGGAGTGTGGTGTTCATCGGAGTCCTTTCAGAGCAGGCGTGGTCGGGTGCGAGATCAGACGGTGCGCCACTTCCAGCCCCAGGCCTGCGCGACGCCGCCGGCCGGGCAGCTGATCCGGGAGCTGTTGCGCAGGTCGGCGGTCTGGTTGCGCCACGGACCGAGGCGCAGGCCGCTGTTCGTGCAGTTGATCGTGGCCCGGTATTGGTTGCCCGGGGCGCTGCGGTAGCAGCTGGTCAGGTGGTAGTTGGTGCCGAAGACGCTCACGCAGTCGGTCTTGGCCTGGGCGGCGGTGCCGGTGAGGGCTCCGCGCTCCGGGGCGGGAGCGGCAGTGGCCGAGGGGACTGCGACGGCGAGGCCGGACAGAGCGAGGCCGGTGATGACGGCCAGGGACCTGACGCGCATGGTGGGGACTCCTTCGTAGGCGGTTGGAAGTCCTGACCCTGGTCGTTGCGCATTGCTCGTGTCGCCGTTCTCGACCAAACTCGACCACGCGGCGTTCCCGGTTCTCCGACCCGGACCGTGGTGGCGCCGGGGACGGGGGCTCGATGGGGCGAACGGGAACGACGGCACCGCCGGAGCCAGCCGGCGTACGGACCGCGGACGAGCTGGTACTCCGGCTGCGCGCGCTGCGCAGCTGGGCCGGGGTCTCGTACCACGAGATCCATCGCCGGGTGACGACGTCGCGGCGGCGCCGTGGCGTCAGCGAGCTTCCGGCGTACAACACCGTCTATCGCTGCCTGCAGCCCGGCCGGACGCGGCTGGACGTCGAGCTGGTGGTCGACATCGCCTCGGCGCTGCTGGACGACGAGTCGCACGTCGCCGGCTGGCGGCAGGCCCATCAGGTGGTGGCCGGCCGGGCCGCCGACGCAGGCATCGTGACTGTCGGCGACAGCCTTCCCGCGGATCCGGAGGGGTTCGTCGGGCGGGAGGCCGAGATCGCCGAGGTGCTGGCCGCCTACCGGACCGGTGCGACCACAGTCGTGATCGGCGGAATGGCCGGCGTCGGCAAGACCCAGCTGGCGCGCCACCTCGGGCACCGGCTGGTGGCCGCTGGTCACGGCGCCGAGCTACAGCTCGCGGTCGACCTGCGCGGGTTCGACCCGGAGCGACCGCCTGCCGATCCGGGGGCGGTGCTGGAAGGGTTCCTGCGCCGTCTCGGGGTGCCGGGCAGTCAGGTGCTCGGCCTGGACCTGTCGGGCCGTGTCCGCCGGTTTCGCCAACTAGTGGCCGAGCGCAACGTTCTGGTGCTGCTCGACAACGCCGCCAGCGAGGACCAGGTGCACCCGTTGCTGGCGCCCGGCACGCCGACGCTGGTGACGAGCCGCTACCAGCTCGACGCGGGGACGAACGCACGAGCGCTGGCGATCGGGGTGTTCAGCGAGTCCGAGTCGCTGCAGTTGCTCCGGCGTACGGCGGGATCGGCGGCGGTCGCCGCGGACGAGAGCACCGCGCTGCGGATCGCCGAGCTGGTCGGCCATCTGCCGCTGGCGCTGGCCGTCGTCGCCGGGCGCATCGACGACCTGCCGGGCTGGTCGCTGGCCGACCACCTCGAGAGGCTGACCGAGCACCGTGACCGGCTGCGGCTGGAGGACAGCGTCGGCCCGGCCCTCGCACTGTCGTACGAGGCGCTGCCGCCGGAGCGCCGGTGGCTGCTCCGCGTACTCGCGTTGCACCCGGGCCGGGACTTCGACGGGTACGCCGCCGCAGCGGCGGCCGGGCTGGACCCGGCTGAGGTCGAGCTGGAGCTGGCTCAGCTGGTCCGGGCCAGCCTGGTCCAGACCAGCGAACCGGGCCGGTTCGGTCTGCACGACCTGGTCCGGTTGTTCCTGCACGACCGTTCCCGCGACGAGGACCGCGGTGCCGCTCGCCGGGACGCGCTGACGCGGATCGCCGGCTTCTACGCGGCCGGCGTACTCCGGGCCGGCGGGACCTACGCGCCGCACGAAGTGATCCGGTGGGACTTCGGGCAGCTGACCGACGCGGAGCTGCCGCCGATGGCGGAACGGGACGCGGCGCGGTCCTGGCTCGACGCCGAGCGGCCGAACCTGGTCGCCGTGACCCGTACGGCGGCCGAGGCCGGCCTGGCGGAGCCGGTGAAGGCGGTGTCGACCGCGGCGCACTACTACCTGGACACCTGCGGCTACTTCACCGAGGCCGAGGTGATCCATCGCCTGGCCGTGACCACCGCGCAGGACGACCAGGCCCGCAGCCTGGCGCACAACAAGCTGGGCTGCGCGCTGTGGCGTCTGGGCCGGTACGCCGAGGGCCGCGAGTGCTACGAGCAGGCCCTGGAGCTGGTCCGCCGGACCGGCAACCGGACCGGGATCGGGCTGTGTCTGGGAAACGTTGCCCTTGGCCACTACCGGCTGGGCCGGTACCGGGACTCCGTCGACTGCTACCGGCAGGCGCTGGCGCTGCTCGACGACGAGGACGTGATGTCCCCCAGCGCCAGCACGCACCGCGGTGGTCTGGGCTGGGGACTGCTCCGGCTGGGACTGGTCGAGCAGGCGCTGGCCGAGTTCGAGGTGGGACTGGCGAAGGCCCGGCGACTCGGGGAGAACACCTGCGAGGAGGCCTACGCGCTGCTGAACCTCGGCGCCGCCCAGGAGCGCCTCGGCGCGCTGGAGCAGGCTTCGGAGTACGGCGAACGCTCGCTGACCTTGTCGCGCAAG
Organism: Kribbella italica; assembly: GCF_014205135.1. NCBI lineage: Bacteria > Bacillati > Actinomycetota > Actinomycetes > Propionibacteriales > Kribbellaceae > Kribbella > Kribbella italica. The sequence continues at coordinate 5,591,120 of NZ_JACHMY010000001.1, read as the reverse complement.
CTGGAGTTCCGCAGCAACGAGGGCGACGGGCTGAACCTGCTCGGCCGGATCCAGTTGGCCCGAGGCGACGCCGACGCTGCGGTGCACCTGCACGCGGAGGCGCTGGACGTCGTCCTGGAGATCGGCCACCGGTCGCTCGCGGTGGAGGTCCGCAACGACCACGGTACGGCGCTGACGAGGACCGGCCGGTTCGACGAGGCGACCGCGGCGCACACCCAGGCGATGGCGGACGCGGAGACCATGGGCGACCGGTACGAGCTGGCCTGCGCCTGGCGTGGTCTGGGAGACGTGCTCGAGTCGTGCGGGGACGCGGCGGCCGCGCGTGACCACCACGCTCGCGCACTCACCCTGTTCGGCGACCTGGGGACGCCCGAGGCGGGCGGTCCCGTCAGCGGGACGTAGCTCACAGGGCTGTGCACTTTCGGGCAGTGGCCGGCAGCTGACCGAGCGTTAGACTCCTCCGCACATTGCGTGATCACGGCACTGCCCTGACCCCGTCCGGTCAGGCCGGGCCTGGTCGCCTGGGGAGGCCTGACCGCGATGAGTTCTGCCATTGGTGAGCCGCCGTCACCCACAGGGGTGCGGACGATCGACGAGCTGAGCGTGCGGTTGCGCTGCCTGCAGAGCTGGTCGGGGGTGTCCTACCGGGAGATCCACCGCCGGGTGGTGCGCTCGCGGCAGGAGCGTGGCATCGGCGAGCTGCCGGCGTACAACACCGTCTACCGCTGCCTGTCGCCCGGTCGCCGGCGGCTGGACGTCGAGCTGGTCGTCGACATCGCGCGGGCGCTGCTGCCTGACGAGAGCAGCGCCGCCGAGTGGCGCAGACGCATCAGCTCGTCTCCGGGCTCGCGGCCGAGGCTGCCGTCGTTCGGGTGACCGGCGCGGTGGACGGTGAGGCGGATGCGTTCGTCGGCCGGGACGAGACGGTGGCGGAGGTGATGGCCGGGCTCGGCTGCGGCAAGGTCGTGCTGGTCCATGGCATGCCAGGGGTCGGCAAGACCACGCTGGCCGTGCACCTCGCCAACCGGCTGGTCCACGACGCCGAGGTGCAGCTGTCGGTCAACCTGCGCGGCTACGACCCGGACCGGCCGCCTGCTGACCCGGCCGCCGTACTGGATGGGTTCCTGCGGCACCTGGACGTGCCCGGCAGCCGGATTCATGCGCTGGGTCTGAGTGCCCGGGCAGCGCTCTTCCGGGAGCTCCTCGGTGACCGGCGGGCCGTCGTACTGCTGGACAACGCGGCGTCGGAGGACCAGATCCAGCCGTTGCTGACCGACAGTCCGACCTGCGTGACGCTGGTGACGAGCCGACGTCGGTTAGTCGGCCGGGCTGATGCGCTGCGCGTCGGGCTGGACGTGTTCGAGCCCGACGAGTCGGCAGCGCTGCTGCGCAGTACAGCTGGTACGGCGGCTGTGCTGGACGACGCACCTGACGTCGCCGCGCAGCTGGCTGAGGTGGTCGGGCACCTGCCGCTTGCGCTCGCCGTACTGGCCGCCCGGATGCGCGCGCAGCCGTCCTGGTCGGCCGCGGACCATCTGGAGCGGCTGCTGGAGCACCGGGCTCGGCTGCGGCTGGACGACGGAGTGGCGGCCGCGTTGGCGATGTCGTACCAGGCACTGGAGCCGGCCAGCGGCCAGATGCTCCGGCTGCTCACACTGCATCCCGGGCGCGACCTGGACCTGGATGCCGCGGCCGCTCTCGCAGGGGTCGCGCCGGAGACGGCACTGGTCCAGCTGAAAGACCTGTTGGACGCGAGCCTGCTGCGGGAACGGTCCGGTCGCTACGAGCTGCACGACCTCGTCCGGCTGCTTGCGGCCGACCGGGTGCGTGACGAGGACCCCGCGCAGGTACGCCGGGCAGCCACGGCTCGTTTGCTCGAGCACTACCGGTCGCTGGTCGCGGAAGCGGCCTACGCCTACGCGCCGACCGACCGGAACCAGCAAGGCATGCGCCGCGAGCCCTCCGACCGGCCCTTCGCGAGCAGCACTGACGGGCAGGCCTGGCTCGACGCCGAGTGGCAGAACCTGATCGCCACCGCGCTCTCGGCGCCCGAGCACGGCCACTCGTCGTACACGACGGATCTGTCGGTGATCCTGCAGCGCTACCTCGACGCCGCCGGGTTCTTCGACGACGCGGTCTCCCTGCACCTGGCTGCCGTCGACTGCGCCGCGACGGATCGCCTCCGGGGACGGGGGCACAACGCTCTCGGCTGCATGTACTGGCGCCTCGGCCGGTACGCCGAAGCGCGGGACGCCTACCAGCGGGCGCTCGAGGTCGCGCGCCGGATCGGCCACCGCAGTGGCGAGGCGTGCAGCCTGACCAACATCGGGATGTGCAACCGCCATCTCGGTGGCTACGCGGTGGCGATCCGCTTCGAGCAGCAGTCGCTGGCCCTGTTCGAGGCCGAGGGCAACCATTCCGGGACCGCGACCGCGCTGGCCGGCTTCGGCTGGGCGAAGCTGCGGCTCGGACTGACCGCGGAGGCGCTGGACCTCTTCCGGCGCGGCCTTTCCGTCAGCCGCGAGCTGGGGGAGTGGTCCTTCGAGCAGGCCCACGCGCTGGTCAACGTGGCGGCGGGAGATGCCGCGCTCGGGCGACTCCCGGCCGCGCGGCGGGGGTTCCAGCTGGCTATCGACCACTCCCGGCAGCTGTCGTTCGCCTTGGGCGAGGGCGAGGGCCTGAACGGACTGGGCCGGCTGCACCTGGCCGAAGGGCGGATCGAGCAGGCGCTCGACTGCCACCGAAAAGCGCTCGCACTGGCCGTGGAGCTGGGGAGCCTGCCCTTCGTGCTCGAGGTGCACAACGACTACGGACACACTCTGCGCCGTGCGGGCCGGTACGCCGAGGGCATGCACCACCACCAGCTCGCGCTGGCCGAGGCGCAGCGGATCGACGACCGCTACGAGCTCGCCCGGGCCTGCGCCGGAACCGGGGAGATCCTCGCGGCGCAAGGCCTGACGACCGCGGCGACGGACTTCTGGTGGCGGGCCTACACGGTCTTCCGCGACCTCGGCTGCCCGCAGGCCGCCGTCGTCGGCAACCGCCTGGCAACAGCGGGACACCGGTTGGCGCTGCGCCGCCAGCTCCCGTCCGCCTGACCAGCCGGCCGGGCGGACGGGAGCTCAGCTCAGCAGCGAGCGCCGTTGGAGGTGCTGTACCACGGCGAGTACGCGCTGACGCGGTTCAGCGTTCCGTTGCTCTTCTTCTCGTACAGGAAGAAGCGAACGCAGGTGCCCTCGCGGTGGTCGTACTTGCACTCCTTCCAGCCGTCGGCCGCGGCCGGAGCCGCGCAGTCGCGCTCCTTGCCGTAGTTGGTGTCGACGCCGGCCACCGTGGTCCAGCCGTTCGCGTCGAGGTCGACCACCCACTGGTCGTCGCCGTCCCACTGGAAGCAGGTGGCGCCCCAGCTCGTGTAGATCCCGACACAGCCGGCCGGCGGCGTCGCCGCAACCGCCATCCCCTCGCCGGAAACCTTGACGGCCTCACCGCCGCCGGCGCCCACCAGGCTCCGCGGATCGGTCGGAGCCGGCGCCGCCGAAGCAGTACCGGCCACTCCCGCTCCGAGCAGCATGACGCCTGCCGCGACAGCGAAAACACGCTTGGTGATACCGAGAACCTTGCTCATCCAGAAACGACCTTTCGGGCGGAGGTTGTACTGACCCCCACACCCTCGGCCGACCACCCGCACCCCGTCCCTCTTTTCGATCGAACTCGATCAGCTGCGGCCTCATGAGGGCCTCCCGCTCGCTGGGAGCGGTGGCCCGGCCCGGCGTTACAGATTTCGGATGATTTGCAGCTTCCTGCACATTCGTGGCGACAGAGGGTCGCGGGTTGATACGGTCGCGGGCGCCGCTGGAGGGGTCGGGGGACCCCAGGGCCTGTCAAAAGGTCATCCACGCCCCTGGGGGAAACACCATGGCCAAGTCCCGGCCGTCCGCCCGTGTTCGACGTACCCGTGTTCGGGTCGGCAAGGCTCTCGCGATCGCTATTGCTTTGGCGGTTCCGCTGAGTGGTCTCAGCTCTGCCAACGTGCCGACCGTCGCAGCGGCAGCGATGCCGCAGGCTGCAATGGCGGGGCAAGGTGAGGCTTCGGCACCAACGCAGCAGGCTGGTACGACGGATCCCGCTACGGCCGAGCCGCCGGTTGGCAAGAACACAGTGACGCCGCCGTCGCTGCGGTCGATGTTCCCGACCGGTGTGAAGTCGCCGGCGGACAAGGTCGAGCAGGCACCCCCGAAGGTGGTTGCGGCAGAGGCCCCCAAGGATCCTGCGGGCAGCTTCAGTGAGAAGACCAGCAAGGAACTGCCCGAGCGACGCGATCGGTTCTCGCAGACGTTCGTCAACGCCGACAAGACCGAGACGACGGTGCTGTCTCAGGGGCCGCTGAACTTCAAGAAGCCGGACGGTTCGTGGGCGAAGATCAACGCCGATCTGACGCCCTCGGACGGCAAGGGTGGCTGGGAGGTGATCTCGAACGAGGTCTACTCGTGGATCGCTCCCAAGGCGAACAACACTCCGCTGGTCCAGATGGAGCTGGGTAACGGTCACAACTTTGGCTGGAGCCTGGCCGGAGCTGGAGACGTGGCCGGACAGATGACGGAGAACAAGGTCCTGTTCCCGGGTGTGGCGCCGGGTGCTGACCTGGAGCTGGAGTCGCAGCCGACGGGGATCAAGGAAACCATCATCCTCGGTTCGAAGACTGCCGGCCGGACGTACACCTTCCCGCTGCAGCTGACCGACAACCTCACGCCGTCGCTGGTCGGCAAGGAGGTCGTCCTTACCGACGAGAACGGCGTCCAGCGTGGGAAGATCCCGGCCGGTGTGATGGAGGACAGCGGTACGACGAACGGCAGCCCGGCCACCTCGACTGCCATCGAGTACGAGCTGATCACTGTCGACGGCAAGCCGGCGATCAAGGTCGTCGTCGACGACGCCTGGCTCGATGACCCGGCGCGGGTGTACCCGGTCAAGGTCGACCCGACCTTCTACTGGACGGAGTCTCAGAAGCCGAGCTACGCCGTGAGCACCGGCCTCAACGGCGGCATCGACGGCGGGCAGTCGCTGCAGATCGGCTGCCGGCCCGGACCGGGCCAGACGGGATGCCCGAGCACCGGCTGGAACGTGTTCGCGTCATACCTGTCGTTCCCGAGTCTGGTGCCGGCGCTGCGCTATCACAAGGTCTTCACGGCTCGGCTCGACCTGCTGAACTACGAATCCGGTTCGTGTGCTGCGCGGTGGGTCGACGTGCACGGTGTCACCCAGGCGTGGCAGAACATTCCGCAAGCGCAGCTCAAGTTCCCCGGTCCGCCGGTGACGCCCGCAGCCTTCGGTGGTGCGGGTTTCGCGAAGGGCTACATCGCGACGGGCCAGACCTCGTCGGCGTGCAAGGCGGGCTATCAGCCGATCGAGCTCCAGGCCGCGGGCCGCGACTGGATCCAGAGTCTGGCCGACGGGACGCGTGACAACTGGGGCCTGGCGGTGCGTGCCCGGAACCAGAACGACTCGGCGTCATGGAAGAAGTTCGCGGGCGTCGACACCGCGAACCCGCCGCGACTGGTGGTGACGCACTCGCCGTACCGGGCGTCGTACCAGGAGATGCCGCAGTCGCCGGCGGACTTCGTGACTCAGGACAAGCCTGGCAAGTTCCCGATCTACGTGAAGAACCTTGGGGCCTACACCTGGCAGCCGGGCGTGGACTTCATGACGTACCGGGTTTTCGACACCGCGGGCAATCAGGTGAACACCGAGAACGCGCACAAGACCCAGTTCCCGACGATCGTCTCGCACTTGGGAGGTATGACGCTTCCGGTGTCGGTGCAGAAACTGCCGGGCAGCGCGGCCGGTACGACGTACGACATCGAGTTCACGATGGTTCATCAGGACGGCAGTACTCCGCGGACCTTCACCGACTGGGGGATCGCTCCGCTCCGCATCCGTATCGTGGTGAAGAACGTTCCGCCGGTGGTGGATCCTGCGGGGATCTGGCCGCTGAATGGCGCGCAGGCCACTACGTTGCGACCGCAGTTGTGGGCCGATGCGGTTGATCCCGATGCGCCCGAATCCAGCATCCAGTACCGGTTCGAGGTCTGCGAGGTCGTTGGCGCGGACCCTCGGGTTGGCTGTTTCACCAGTGGTGACTACGGCGCGGCCAAGACCTGGGCCATTCCGTTCGGCAAGTTGGCCTGGAACAAGGAGTACCAGTGGCGGCCCTACATCCGCGACAACGACGGTGTGGTGAAGACCATTCAGCCGATCACGATGTTCACCGACGTTCCGCAGCCGGTGATCACGTCGCACCTGGCCGGCAGTGAGGCTCAGCCAGGGGACAAGCCTTTCGATCCTCAGGCCGGCAACTACACGACGGCGGCGCTGGATGTCGTCGTACCAGTTGCGGGGCCTGAGCTCAACGTGGCGCGGACGTACAACAGTCTCGACCCGCGTCGTGATGGACTGTTCGGTGCGGGCTGGTCGAGCCGCTATGACATGCGGGTCAAGACCGAGAGCGGTTTCCCGTTCCATGCTTTGGTGACCTACCCCGATGGACGTCAGGTCCGGTTCGCGCGCAACGCCGACGGTAGCTATGCCGGTCCGCGAGGGTCCAAGGCGATTCTGACCGGCGCGATTTCCGGCCCGTGGTCCCTGCAGATCGCGCCCGGCACGAAGTACGAGTTCGCTGCGACCAGTGGCCGGCTGAGCAAGATCTCCGGTGCGCAGGGCAAGCCCCTGGTCCTGACGTACGACAGCGCCGACGTCACGGCCAAGCTGCAGTCGGTCGCGAGTCAGGACGGCGCCGGCCGCAAGCTCACCTTCTCCTGGACACAGGACGGTCAGCACGTCGCGTCGGTCAGCACCCAGCCGGTCGGTGGAACGCCGTTGACGTGGACGTACGAGTACACCGGCGACGCACTGACCAAGGCGTGCAACTCCGAGCAGAAGTGCACGACGTACGGATTCGAGCAGGGCTCGCACTATCGCAGCGCGGTGCTGGACAGCAAGCCCGATGCCTACTACCGGCTGTCTGAACCCTGGCGGACCGCATTGAACGAGGTCGACATCGCACCTCGTAGCGACGACGGCTTCCACAGCGGAACCGTGGCTGGTCAGGAGTCGCCGCTGGCGGGCGTGGCAGACGCCGACAAGTCGGTCCGGTTCGGTGGAGCGGCAGCGAAGTCGTTCGTCGGGCTCAAGAACGGCATGGTGAACCGGAGCCGTGACGCCACCGTCGAGCTGTGGTTCAAGACCGGCGCCGCGGGCTCGCAGCCCTTGATCGGGTACCAGAACAAGGTGATCGGGACGACACCGACGGCCGGGATGCCGCTGCTGTACGTCGGTAACGACGGCAAGCTCCGAGGCCAGTTCTGGCAGGGAGCGGCCGCGCCGATCACCTCGTCGGCTCTGGTGAACGACAACCAGTGGCACCACGTTGCGCTGAACGCCTCCGACGGCAGCCAGACGGTGCACCTGGATGGCGCATTCGTCGGCAGGCTCGACACCGGCGCGATCAACAACGATCCGTTCCCCATCGGCCAGATCGGCGCGGCCGCGACCGCCAAAGCATCCGACTGGCCGGGATGGGGCACCGAGACGACTCGGTATTTCGACGGGCTGATCGACGAGGTCTCGCTGTACTCCCACCCGATCTCGGCCAAGGAGATCCAGAGCCACTACGAGCTGGGTAAGACGGCCGCCGACCAGTTGACGTCGATCACCACGCCGGCCGGGCGGACGCTGGCTCAACTGTCCTACCACCCGGCCGACGACCGGATCACCGATTACGTCGACGCCAACGGCGGATCATGGCAGCTCGGCCAGCCGACGGTCAGCGGTGGCGAGACCGACCTTCGGCGGACCGTGCGGGTGACCGATCCTTTGAATCGCAGCTACGTCTACGAGTACGACGCGCTCGCGGGCAGATTGCTGCGCGCAGGGCGGCCGATCGCCGCACGCACCCGTGATGAGGACCACCCGAGTTCCCCCGCGCCTGCCGTGACGGTCGACTGGCCGCGTTCGGGGTACGGAATCAGGAGCTTCACCTACGACAAGACCGGCGTGCTGACCAAGGTGACCAACGAGGTGGGAGCCGAAGTCAGCATGACCTACGACTCCCGAGGCAACGTCGCCTCGACCAAGACCTGTCGAACGGGCACGACGGACTGTCGCACCGAGTTCAACGTCTATCACGCCAACGCAGCCTGGGGTGCGCTTGATCCACGCTGGGACAAGCTGGCGATCTATCGGGACGGCAGATCGAGCAGCGCGACCGACGACACCTTCCGGCGAAGCACGTCGCTGAACGCTGCTGGTGACTTCACTGTCGAACGCAGCCCCGACGGTGGCGAGGTCAACTACACCTACACCGATGGCGTTGCGACCGGTCCTGATGGCCAGCCGATGCCGGCCGGTCTGCTCCGCACGTCGACGAGCAAGGTCACGGCAACGACGACTGCGCAGACGCAGTACCTCTACAACCAGCACGGTCAACTGGTTCAGTTGACCGCTCCGTCCGGGGTGGTCACGAAGTACACCTATGACGAGATCGGCCGCAAGCTCACCGAGACCCAGGTCTCGGACAGTCACCCGGCCGGCGTCACCTCGACGTACGCCTACGACAAGATGTCTCGCGTCGTCAGTGTCACCGGGGCGGTCACGACCGACGCGGTGACGGGTGACAAGCACCAGCAGAAAGGCGAGATCGAGTACGACAACGACGGTAACGTCGTGAAGTCGACGGCCAGGGATCTGCTGACGGGTGACGAACCGAGGGTCACCAGCTTCGAGTACGACGACCGCGGACGGGTGATCCGTAGCGTCGACGCGACTGGCCGGGAGACCCAGCAGGGCTACGACCAGTTCGGCAACAAGACCTGGTCGCAGGACGCGAACGGCGCGCGGTTCGAGTACGCCTACAGCGACCTCAACCTGCTGACCGAGATCCGCGACTTCAACCTGCCGGGCGAGACTCCGGACGATCCGGAGGACACTCCTGAGGACGGTCCGACCGAGGGCGTCGACTACACGATCCGGCAGACCACCTGGTACGACCCTGCCGGGCGTAAGTCGGTCGACATCGACGCGATGAAGCGGGTCACGAACTATACCTACAACGGCGACGACACTCTCAAGACGGCCGCGTTGGTCGGGTTCCGCAACCCGGACGGGACGGCCCGCGATTTCGTCCTCGCGAACAACACCTACGACAAGGCAGGCAACCGGACCCGATCGGTCACCGACAACGGCAAGACCACGATCGACTACACCTACGACGTCGCGGGCCGGGTGGCGACCACGACCGCCGACCCGCAGACGCTGAAGCGCAGGACGACCGACACCCACGACCTCGCGGGCAACGTCACCAAGCGCGAGACCACAGGTGCTTGGTCCAACGCGGACCTGGCCGGGCCGACGACCGTGACCGATGTCGTCAGTTACGTCTTCGACACCGCAGGCCGGCCTGTCGAGACCAAGGTCCAGAACACCGACGGGTCGTTGCTGACGACCTCGTCGACCTACGACCAGCGTGGCCTGAGGCTCACCGAGGTCCAGCCGCGCGGCAACGTGACCGGGGCGGTCAAGGCGGACTTCACGACCAAGTTCGAGTACGACGAGCTGGGTCGCCAGGTCCGGACCGTAGCTCCGAAGGTCCAGGCCGAGCAGAATGGTGGAGCGGCCGCCGCTGTTCAGCCGACCGGTGCCGTGGGCTACGGGGCCTTCGGGCAGCAGACGTCGGTGAAGGATGCGTTGGGCAACATCAGCACGACGGCCTTTGACAAGCTCGGTCGTCCCACGGAGGTTACCGGGTCGCCGTACACGCCGCCCGGCGGGCAGGCGCTGACGCCCAAGGCAACGCTCGAGTACGACGCCGTCGGCAATGTGCTCGCGCAGGTCGACGAGCGGGGTAATGCCACCCGTTTCACCTACGACCACCTCAACCGGCAGATCCAGATCGACGTCCCTGGCAAGACGAACGACGAACGGGCGCTCACGAAGTTGACCTATACGGCCAGCGGCGAGGTGGAGTCGGCGACGGATCCGCTCGGCGCGGTCACGAAGTACACCTACGACGATCTCGACCGTCCGGTCACGACCACTGCGGTCGAGCGGAAGCCGGTCGCCGGGAATTTCGTGACGCGGTTGACGTACGACGACCTGAGCAACGTGGTGAAGGCCCAGGCGCCGTCGGGTGCGGTCGCGACGAACACCTACGACACGCTCGGTCAGCTGACACAGTCGGCCGACCCGAACAACGTCCTCACCAAGCTGGGCTACGACTACGCGGGCCGCCAGGTCCGCAACAGCGACGGGCTCGGTCGGAGCAGCATCGCGTCGTACAACAAGGCTGGTCAGCTCGTGTCGAGCAAGTTGGTCGATGCGGCGAAAAACTCGCTGGGGACGACGCAGCTCGGGTACGACGCTGACGGGAACCTCGTCAGTTCGACGCCGGCCAGTGGCAACCGCGCGACGACGTACACCTACGACGCGCTCGGGCGGATGACCCAGCAGGTCGACCCGGTGACGGCGACCCAGTCGATCACGATCGGCTACGGGTACGACGCCGCGGGCAACCGCACCCGCTACACCGACGGGCGCGGCAACTCCACGACGTACACGATCAACTCCCTCGGTCTGCCCGAGAAGGTGATCGAACCGTCGACGACCGCTCACCCGGCGCCGGCCGACCGCACCTGGACGGCCTCGTACGACGCGGCAGGCAACTCGTCGCTGCTGCTCTCGCCAGGCGGAGTCCAGCGCACTCGCACCTACGACGCCGTCGGACGGCTGCTGAAGGAGGAGGGGACCGGCGCCGAGGCGTCTACGGCTACCCGGGACCTCGCCTACGACCTCGCCGGACGCCTCACCTCGAGCAGCTCGATCGATGGCGCGAACACCTACAACTACAACGACCGCGGCATGCTGCTCCGCGCCGACGGGCCCTCCGGAACCTCGACCCAGGGCTACGACGCCGACGGCCAGCTGACCCAGCGGATCGACGCTGCCGGCACCGCCGACTTCACCTACCTCAACGGCCGCCCGGCAACGGTCACCGACCCGGTCACCCGCACCACCCAGACGCTCGGCTACAACACCGCTGGGCAGCTCAGCACGATCGACTACGGCTCCGGGCGGCTCCGCACCGTCGGCTATGACGCCTACGGCCGGATGAGCTCCGATACGTTGAAGGCCGGTCAGACGGTCGTTTCGTCGATGGCGTACGGGTACGACGCGGACAACAACATCACCAGCAAGAAGACCACCGGTGTCGCCGGTGCCGCTGACAACACCTATGCCTACGACCAGCTCGGCCGCCTCACGTCCTGGACCGCCGGGTCCAAGACGACCGAGTACGGGTGGGACGCTGCCAGTAACCGGACCAAGGCCGGCACCAAGCTCGCGACGTACGACGAACGCAACCGTCTCCTCAACGACGGCACGTCTGACTACACCTACTCGGCGCGTGGCAGTTTGTTGTCGAAGAAAGCCGGCGCGACCACGGAAGCGTTCACCTTCGACGCCTTCGACCGGATGATCAAGAACTCGGACCGCGACTTCACCTACGACGCTCTCGACCGGCCGGTCGCGGCCGGGACCGCGCGGATGCGGTATGCCGGGTTCAGTGATGAGGTGGTCACCGATGGCACTCAGTCGTTCGGCCGCAGCGCGAGCGATGGTCTGCTGTCGGTCGGCTACGAAGCCACGAAGCGTCTGGTCCTCGCGGACCGCCACGGCGACATCATCGGCGGCTTCGACCCGACCGACACCACCCTCGCTGCTGGTCTGCCCGACTCCCGCACCTACGACCCCTTCGGCAACTCCACCGCCGCGAACGGGTTGAAGTACCGGGTCGGCTACCAGGGCGACTGGACCGACCCACGTAGTGGTGACGTGAACCAGGGTGCGCGCTGGTACAACCCGGAGTCTGGGACCTTCAATTCTCGCGACACCATCAGTCATGATGCTGGCTCGGTGTCGTCTTTGCCGAACCTGTACGCGTACGCGGCCGGGAATCCGTTGACCTTCAATGACCCGACCGGGAACAAGCCGGACCCAGAGGACGGCGGCACGTCGGAGTACAAGTGCAAGCAATATCCGGGATGGGACAACGACTCACGGGTAACGCTCACGCAGTGCGATTGGAAGGCCAAGCCGCCACCGCCGCAGAAATGTGTGAAGAACTGCAAGAAAGGCCCGATCAAGCCATCGTCGGGCGAGTGTATGAAGAATTGTGGTACTGGCGGCCGAGGTAAGGGCGGTCGTGGTGGCGACGGTGGCGGAGGTGGCGGTGGCGGTGGTGGTGGTGGTGGTGAGTGCAGGCGGAACTGTGGCGATTATCGTCCGCCGCCCCCGCCGCGGTGTGATGCGGAGTGCCAGCGGAAGAAGGACGAAGAAGAGAAGCGCCGGCGCACCGAGGAAGCCCGTAACCGGCAGGAGAACCGCGCGCAGACGATCCCGGTCGTTCCTCCCGGTACCCCGTCGTGCGGTGCCGCCAACCCGAGCCTGTGCCCCAGCAATCCGACCCGCCCAGCCGACCAGACCGGCGGCTACGTAGACCGCAGCGGCTCAACGGGTAGCTATGCGGACCAGACCTATCGTGAGACGGTCACCACGCTTGGCAGTGTGGTGGGCGAGACCACCGAATCGAGTCAGCGGAGCTTGCTGGACTCGCTCGGGGAGTTCGGCTTGCCGGGTTCTCATGTGTCGCCGGGTGAGGCTCAGATGGCGCAGTGGATGAAGGAGAACCCTGAGCTCGTCCATCTGGGGCTCGATATCGCCGGTTTCATCCCGTTGGTCGGGGAGTACTACGACGTCACGAACGCTGTCTTGTACGCGAGTGAGGGTGATGAGCTCAACGCGGTGTTGAGTGGCTCGTCGGCGATCCCAGGGATCGGCTGGATCCCGGCCGGGATCAAGCTGGGCAAGAAGATCCCGAAGCTGGTCAAGGTCCTCGGCAAGTGTGACAACTCGTTCGTCGCCGAGACGAGGGTCCTGATGGCCGACGGAACCACGAAACGTATCGACCAGATCCGCGTCGGTGATGTCGTGATGGCCGCCGACCCCGAGACCGGTGAGAGGTCTCCGCAGCGCGTCACCGACGTGATCGTCGGCGAGGGCTCCAAGCAACTGGTGGAGCTTCAGGTCCGCCAGAAGACCGCACTCAAACTCGAAGCACCTGGCAAGCTGACGGCCACAAGCAACCATCCCTTCCACTCGGCGAGTGGACAGCGATGGCTCGATGCCGAGGACCTGACCGCCGGCGCATCGCTGACCACCTACCGCCCCGCGGAGAAGGTAGTTGTCGGCAGCGTGCGCCCGCGCACCGAGGTCACCCGCGTCTACAACCTCACCGTCGACCAACTCCACACCTACTATGTACTGCCGCAGTCCGCAGGTGGAGCTACGACCGGACCTAGTGTCCTCGTCCACAACTGCGGCGGGCCGGTGACAGTGACAGACGATGTGATCGACCTTCATATTCTGCCGCGACACGGACCCGGTACCCCAGCCACTGGGAGCAAGTTCAGCGATACCATTGATCCGGATGATTTCGAGGGCCTCGCCAACGAGGCGGTTCGTGGTGCGCCGATACCTACTCAGGTGAACCCGAAGTCCGGAAATCATGCACATGACTACGACCTCGGGCGGGTCATAGGTGAGAATGGAGAAACGCGAATTCGTGTCTGGGTTGACGATCGAGGAGCTGTTCAATCGATGCATCCTCTGCCATGATCGAGTTTTCCTATCGTAAGGAAAGCCTGCCGGAGCTTTTCGGATGGGAGCACCAGCGGGATATCGCGTCAGCGACGAGGGGGGAACTGTTGTGGTACTTTTTTCCTGTCGACATTCTAATTCGTGACGAACGGCAAGAGATCAAGACCAGTCACGCAGGACTTCCCTTGCTTAACATCGGTTTGTCGATGATCGATATTATAGAGGAGTTGTCGTCTTCGGAGTCGGCAACTGCTAGGTATGGTTTCTTGGAGTCTGACGACTCCATCTCGTTCGCTAGAGAAGGTGACCGCGCAGAGATTCGATCCACTCTGGATTCGGTTGTTTTAACGACATCAATGTTCGAACTCAGTAATGCGATTAAGAGTTCTTCGTACCGAGCTTTCGGCGACCTTATTTCTGAATATCCAGCATTGTCTCAGTCGGCTGTTTCAGCTGAGATACTCATCGATCCTGAATGCTTCTGAGTCCTAAATTCGCAATTGGTCAGGTCGTCGGCGTGGTTTGCTGATCAGGGGCAATGAGTTGTTGATGATGGTGAGGTTCCCGCTGATCGTGATTGCCGAATGACCGAAGTCAGGTGCTACGCCCCGGCCGGGTTGTTTGATCTAGGGACTTGGCAGGTGCCTATGAACTGGAGATTCGGCTTGTTCTCGGGGATCAGGGCAGCAGGAACCGAACTGTGGATCGACCCCTACGGCGCGGCTTGGGGTTATCCGGAGTTCGTCGAGGACCCGCAGCACGGCACCGGTCTCGCCGAGCGCGACGACGCTGCGCTTGCAATTTTCTTCCAGCGTCTCGGGGAGGCCAAGGCGGCGGCATCTTCTTGACGCCGGGTCGGTACGTGGAGGACTTGCCTTATCAGTCGGTGCTGTGACGGCGCGGAATTTGGTCTTGTTTACGAGGGTGTCGAAGACACTCCTAACGGTGTCCTGATCGAGGGCGTCCGTTTCTCGCGGACCGGCACGGCGACATCATTGGTGGCTTCGACCCGGCCGATACGACGCTGGCGGCTGGTTTGCCGGATTCCCGTACCTACGACCCGTTCGGCAACTCGACTGCCGCGAACGGGTTGAAGTACCGGGTTGGTCACCAGGGTGACTGGACCGATCCTCGCAGTGGTGATGTGAACAAGGGTGCGCGCTGGTACAACCCGGAGTCTGGGATGTTCAATTCTCGCGACACCATCAGCCACGCCGCCGGGTCGGCGTCGTCGCTGCCGAATCTGTACGCCTATGCGGCCGGCAACCCGTTGACCTTCAACGACCCGACCGGGAACAAGCCTTCGATCCCGTTGGTGGCACTTTCGACCCGCACTGCGAACTGAAGAACATCGGCGATGGCGACTTCTGGTGGTGTGAGGGATGGGACTACACCCCGCCGCCTCCGCCGCCGGGCGGCTGTGTGAAGGATTGTCCCAAGCCGAAGCCCACCTGCAAGACCGACAAGAAGCTGTGCCCACCACCGATCAAGGATTGTCGTAAGACTCGTACCTGCCCGCCGCCCGATGAGTGCAAGCGGAACTGCGGCCCGCGAAAGCCGCCCCCGCCGGTGTGCGACCCCGAGTGCCAGCGCAAGAAGCAAGAGGAAGAAGACCGCCGCAAGACAGAGAAGGCCCTCGAGGACCAGGAAGATCGCGCCCAAACCATCCCGGTCATTCCGCCAGGCAGCCCTGGCTGCAGCGCCGCCAACCCAAGCCTCTGCCCAAGTCAACCCACCCGCCCAGCTGACCAAAACGGCGGCTACGTAGACCGCACCACCCAAACCGGCGGCTCCGCCGACCTCACCTACCAAAACGCCGTCACCACCCTCGGCTCCACCATCGGCAGCGTCACCCAAACCGGCTCGCTCGGCTCACTCATGACCACCAGCATGAACCTGCCCATGATCTGCAGGTGCGGTGGCGGATCGCTTGTGCCCTCCTACGCGGGAGGCGGCGGAAACATCGGCCTGGGCCTACCACCAGGAACCATGGGCGGCGGTTTCGCAGGCGCCGTCGGCGTCGTGGTTGTCGCCGGTACAGGTGTCCTTCTGATCAAAGATCTCAGCGACGAGACCTCCGACAACCCCTACGTCCGCGCCCTCACCGGCTCCGGAGCAGCCCAACCACCAGACGACGAGGACGACTGTCGCGAGGACCCAGCTTCCTGCACTCCGGAGATCAAGCCCGGTGCCGCGAATGGTGAGACATCCGGTAAAGCGTTCCCGCCCAGCGTGCGGAAGAAGGCATTGGAGGAGAATCCGGATACCTGTGTCTATTGTCGAATGTTGACAGGAAAGCCGCAGGTTGACCATTCGATACCGAAGTCGCGCGGAGGAGATGCCACGCTGCCGAATGCGCAGACGACATGCCCGCACTGTAATGCTTCGAAGCGGGACCGGAACACTCCGGTCAATCCTCCGCCCGGGTATACTGGCGCTTGGCCGCCGTCATGGTGGCCGATTTTTCGGTAGAGCGAATTCTTTGGGAATGTGATTGAGTATGTCTTCGAAGTATGTACTGCACGCCAATCCGATTTGGAGGGAGCGCGCAAACTTCATTATCAATGCGCCCATTGTGACGGACGGCGAGATCGACGGGCGATTCGAGCAACTCTGGGTCAATCAGGAAGGTGATTCCTTCGAGTTGTGTTGCATCCCGTTCTTCATCTACGATCTTGCTCTTGGAGACTTGGTGTCGGTGTCCACTGCACCGAACGGCGCTCACGAGTTTGCCGGAGTGATCAGGCCGTCCGGACGATATCTCTTTCGGGTTTGGTTTGGCGACGTAGAGACCTCCGCTCGGGAAACCCTTACGAGAAGTATCCAGCGACTGCCGGTTCTTGTGGAATGGCACTCCAATAATCTGCTGGCGATAGATGTGGAGCATTCAATATCGGCGCAGGAGCTCGCTGACCTCCTCTCCGTTGAGGAGCAGGCGGGGCGACTCGTGTATGAGACGGGAGCTCAGTAAGTAGTTGCTGTGGGAGAAACCAATTTGGTCGCCAGCATCTAAGTCACGTTAGTTCTCTGCGCTGAAGTCACTCGACATCACCAACAAGAGTCTGTTTTGGGTGTCGCAGGCGCTGATGACCGCGCCGGGCAACTGAGCACCATCGACTACGGCTCCGGCCGGCTCCGGACCGTCGGCTACGACGCCTACGGCCGGATGAACGCCGATACGTTGAAGGCCGGCCAGAGCGTCGTGTCTTCGATGACGTACGGCTACGACGCCGACAACAACATCACCAGCAAGAAGACCACCGGCGTCGCCGGTGCCGCCGACAACACCTACGCCTACGACCAGCTCGGCCGCCTCACGTCCTGGACCGCCGGGACCAAGACCACCGAGTACGGCTGGGACGCAGCCAGCAACCGGACGAAGGCCGGTACCAAGCTCGCGACGTACGACGAACGCAACCGTCTCCTCAACGATGGCACGTCCGACTACACCTACTCGGCGCGCGGCAGCTTGTTGTCGAAGAAGGCCGGCGCGACCACGGAGGCGTTCACCTTCGACGCCTTCGACCGGATGATCAAGAGCTCGGACCGAGACTTCACCTACGACGCCCTCGACCGACCGGTCGCGGCCGGGACCGCCCGGATGCGGTACGCCGGGTTCAGCGACGAGGTCGTCACCGACGGCACCCAGTCCTTCGGCCGCAGCGCCAGCGACGGGCTGCTCTCCGTCGGCTACGAAGCCACCAAGCGCCTGGTCCTCGCAGACCGCCACGGTGACATCATCGGCGGCTTCGACCCCACCGACACCACGCTGGCTGCCGGGTTGCCGGATTCCCGCACCTACGACCCGTTCGGCAACTCCACTGCCGCGACAGGGTTGAAGTATCGCGTTGGTTACCAGGGTGACTGGACCGATCCTCGTAGTGGTGATGTGAACCAGGGCGCCCGCTGGTACAACCCCGAGTCCGGCACCTTCAACTCCCGAGACACCATCAGCCACGCGGCCGGCTCGGCCTCGTCCCTGCCCAACCTGTACGCCTACGCCGCCGGCAACCCGACAACCTTGAATGACCCGACCGGGAACAAACCATTCGATCCCGACGGTGGCCAGTTCGACCCGCACTGCGAGCTCATGAACATCGGCGACGGGGACTTCTTGTGGTGTTCCGGATGGGACTACACCCCACCGCCGCCCCCGCCGGGTGAGTGTGTGAAGAAGTGCGACAAACCAAAGCCCACCTGCAAGACCAACAAGAAGCTCTGCCCGCCACCGGTCAAGGATTGCCGCAAGACCCGCACCTGCCCGCCGCCCGAGGAATGCAAGCGGAACTGCGGCCCGAATAAGCCACCACCACCGATCTGTGACGCCGAGTGCAAGCGAAAGAAGGAAGAAGCAGAGAAGCGCCGGCGCACAGAGGAGGCTCGCAACCGGCAGGAGGACCGCGCGCAGACGGTCCCGGTGGTCCCTCCCGGTACCCCGTCATGCAGCGCCGCCAACCCAAGCCTGTGCCCCAGCAACCCCACCCGCCCAGCCGACCAGAACGGCGGCTACGTAGACCGCACCACCCAAACCGGCGGCTCTGCCGACCTCGCCTACCAAAACGCCGTCACCACCCTCGGCTCGACCATCGGCAACGTCACCCAAACCGGCTCCCTCGGCTCCGTGATGGCCAACGGGCTGATGCTGCCCGGGAAGAACAGTCCCTGCGAACTCGGCGGTTGCGGAGGCGCACCAGGTTTCGGTGCGCCGATCGGTGTCGGAACTGCATCAACTGGTATTGCGCTGGGAGGACTCGGGTTTGCACTGTTAGGTCTTGCGAAGAACCTCACAGTGCTCAACCTCTTCGAGATGGGTGGCGGTGGGACCGCTCAACCACCGAATGACGACGACCCCGCCTACGGTGGCGGCCGAGATATAGATGAATGGAGTGCTGCCAGAGGTGGAGGCGACGGTCCGGACCACGTGGTGCTCGGAAAATCGCAGGGACTACCGGAGCGAGCTGCGCAGATTGGCGGCCGTCACCTCATGAACTATCCATCCGGTGAATGGCAGACTCAGGTTGTGAAAGCGATTAACAATCCCAACACGAAGATCAGTGTAGCGCTTGACGATGTGAATGGATCATCTGCGTATTCGAAAGTGATGAGCTCTGTTCAAAAATACTCCTCAGGTGCGAACAATCGAACCCCTTTTGACTGGGAAATGACACAACTCAAGGAGTCGGGTAGACTTTCTGATGTGGATTTCTATTTGAATGGAGCGAAGGTTGCAAACCCGTTCAAGTAAGCCTGAGGTCGTTGTCGAATACCCTGATCGCTTGTTTCACGTAGAGACTCTCAAGGGAGGGATGAATCGGCTTCTTCTTCGGTCGCTGCCTGGGCGCGGCGGTCCGAAGCGAGTCGAGATCCTCTTCATGAACGTGCAGTACATGCAGTGTGGCTTGATATTTCAGGGTCTTGTGATTCACGATGTCGGCGTGGCGCAGGGTGAGTCTATTCCACCATGGCAAACAGATAAATTTGTGAAGCTGGGGCGATACGAACTCCATTCTGGAGGGGGTGACGGCCTTGTATTTGCATCTGGTGTCTTCTTCAAGGAAGAAGACGTTGCGGGAGATGCTCCGAGTTCATTCTTCATGATGGACTGAGGCCCCGTTGGTTCTTTGGGGACAGGTGGATTTCTTTGGGCTACGGTGAACGGGTGGCCGCAATGAAACGTCAGCGGTAACTCGGAGCGTGGGATCCGCCAAAGCGGCAGCACTAACGCGTCCGAGCTAGCTGCCTTGCCTCCTGTGGCACGGGTGCAGGGGCTCGTACCTCGCTTGTCGGTGCACCTCCGCCTCGCTAGTCGTCAGTCCGCGTGCCAGAGCGCTCTCGGCTGGTGGCTCGTACTTGAGTGCGTCAGCGCGCACCGAAGCGGGCCAGCGCGCACCCTGAACGGTGGGCGGGAGTGCCGCGTAGCGCGCGACGCAGGAGCGGGCGTAGTCGGCGGGTGGGAAGGAGGCATCTAACCTGAAGACATGTCTCAAAGCGCAGCTCAGGCGGCCGCCTTCTTTGCGGATGTGGCACGGACGCGGACGGTATGGACCATACGTGATGCTGGCGGCTTCCCGGCGCCGCTGGATTCTGACGGCAACCGGGCCGCGCCATTTTGGTCTAGCGAGGCGCGTGCGCGTCGCGTGATAAAGAAAGTGGAAGCATATAGAGGTTTCGAGATTCAGGCGATCGAGCTTGATGTATGGCGCGAGAGATGGTTACCCGGTTTGGCCCGGGATGGTTTCCAGGTCGGTGTGAATTGGTCAGGTGAGCGTGCGACCGGCTTCCATATATCGATCCAGCAGACGCATTGGAAAATCTGGCGCAAGTGGTGGCGGCCGACGAGCGGGAGTTTTAGCAATTTGGTCAAGCGGGAGGTGCAGAAGTGACCCTCGAGGAGGTTCTTGAGAGCTGCGTTCGCCGCTACGGCGAACCTCGGTCCCTGCATGGCGCAGGTACGCCTCGCTTGGCCTGTTTCGTGGAGTTTGCGCCGAACGACATTCCGAGTGGACACGACCTTCCGGCCGAGATGAAGAACCTGTGGAGTGTCTGCGCATCGGCTCAGTTGCTCGTCGATGTCGATCACGGGCAGTGGGGCCTGTCGCTGTTGGACTTCGAGAGCAGCCTGGATCGAACCCGCCAGGAGTTCACTGCCCGCCCAGCTGATCTCATGGCGCGAGATCTGGTCATAGGCTCGTTCTTGGGTGACTTGGAGCTGCTGATCTACTCCCCGTCCGGCGAGACCGGTGGGCAAGTGCTGGTGAGCCTGCCGCTGGACGAGCGCTCTGAGTGGTACATGGCCGGCGACAGCTTGGAAGGCTTTCTCGCGACCTTCGTGGATTCCCAGGGCAGGAAGTTCTGGGAGTAGGCAGGCTCGCAGACATCCAGAATCGCCACCTGGGCGGGGCCGAGTGGCTTTGGGGGTGGCGGCCGCGGAGCAGGCGGGTAGCGCTCGGCGCGGGGAGAGCCGCAAGTCCTCGCGATGCGGCTCGGCGGTAGCCGCATCGCACGCGGCGGTGGCTATCGCGACGCCAGCTCAGGTTTACTCGGGTAGCACGCGTTGCGCGGTAGGCGCAGTCGCGGGGACACGCCGTACTCGCGCGCGGCAGCGCCAAGCCTGGCGGTAGCCCGCACTTCAGCGCGGTAGCGCGCAACTGAAGCGCGCCAGCGCGCACCCTCAACTGGGTGGGCGGGAGCGCCGCGTAGCACGCGACGTAGGAGCGGGCGTAGTCGGCGCGTGGGATGAAAGCACTAGCCTGACCACATGACGGCGAACGGGCAGGTGGCGATTCTCGGCGCGGGTGTGATGGGGGAGACCTTGTTGTCCGGGCTCTTGCGGGCCGGGCGGCGGCCCGGGGAACTGCTGATCACCGAGCGGCGGGCCGAGCGGGCGGACGAGCTGCGGGAGCGGTACGGCGTCGACGTGGTGACCAACATCGAGGCCGCCGCGAAGGCGGACACGTTGGTGTTGGTGGTGAAGCCGCAGGACATGCCCGAGTTGCTCAAGGAGATCGCGCCGGCGGTGCGGGCCGAGCAGACGGTGGTGTCGCTGGCGGCGGGGATCACGACCGGGTTCATCGAGTCGCGGCTGCCTGAGGGTGTTGCTGTGGTCCGGGTGATGCCGAACACGCCTGCTCTCGTGGACGAGGGGATGGCGGCGATCTCGCGCGGGGCGCACTGCGACGAGAGCCACCTGGTGCTGGCCGAGGGGCTGCTGGCGGCGACGGGCAAGGTCGTTCGGGTGCCGGAGAAGCAGCAGGACGCGGTGACCGCGATCAGCGGGTCCGGTCCGGCGTACATCTTCTTCGTGGTCGAGTCGATGATCGAGGCCGGCGTCCACATGGGACTTCCCCGCAGTACGGCGACCGAGCTGGTCGTGCAGACCGTGGTCGGGTCGGCGAAGCTGCTGCGGGAAACCGGTGAGCACCCGACCGTCCTGCGTGAGCGCGTCACCTCACCGGGCGGTACGACGGCCGCCGCCGTCCGCGAGCTGGAGGACCACAAGGTCCGCGCCGCGTTCCTGTCCGCGATCGAAGCGGCACGGAACAGATCGAGAGATCTCGCCGCGGAGTAACGCTGCACGCCTGGTCACCGTTAGTGTTGTCGTCGCGGTTTCCTGCCACTTCAAGGATGAGACGACTATGGTCCCGGCCATGAACAACCATTCGGTGGACCCGGCCGCCACGGCTTCGGCCGCCGGACGGGTGCCCAGGCTGCCCGCGCTGCCGTGGCGGGTCCCGCTGGACCCGGCGCCCTGGTGGGCGTGGGCGCTGTTCGTGCTGCCCTTCGTCGCGGTCCCGGTGCTCAACTCGTGGCTGTGGATGGGCGCCCGCGACTTCCTCGCGGTCGGCCTGTTCACGCTGATCGGCGCGTCCGTCGTCCGGGTCGCGGGCGGGGTCGTGCTCTACAAGGTCGAGATCACCCAGGCCGCGCTGAAGGCGCGGACCAGCCTGCTCGTGCGCAGGCTGGCGTGGCAGGACGTCGACAAGGTCGAGGTCGTCGACGGTTCGGTCGTGCTCAGCTCGGGCCGCGACGAGAACGAGATCAACGGCATCACCGCGGGCCGCACCGATGAGGTGGCCCAGACCATCGAGGCGGCCCGTGAAGCCGCCGCCGACCAGCCCGTACGCCGGTCCCGCCCGCGCCCCGGCCTCGGCGTACTGCTCGTGCTGCTCTACCTGGTCCTTTCGGTCGGCGCGTTCCTGATCCGCTGGCACATCATCTGACCTCCCCCACCCGTTCACGCCGCCGGGCTAGTCTCGACAGCACGGATAGCGAACGGGAAGGTGCACGATGCTGGGACTGCCCGCGCAGGTGACGGTCTGCCTGTTCGACCTCGACGGGGTGCTGACCGACACCGCGGCCGTGCACCAGGCGGCGTGGAAGGAGATGTTCGACGCCTTCCTCACCGACCGCGGCGGTGCTCCGTTCACGTCCGACGACTACGAGGAGTACGTCGACGGCAAGCCGCGGACCGACGGCGTCCGTGACTTCCTGGCGAGCCGCGACATCACGCTGCCCGAGGGCGATCCGGACGACCCCCAAGACGCCAAGACGATCAACGGCCTCGGCAACCGCAAGAACGACGCGGTCCAGCGCCGGATCCGCACCGACGGCGTCCGCGTCTTCGAGGGCTCCCGCCGCTACCTCCAGGCCGCGCAGCAGGCCGGGCTCCGCCGCGCGGTCGTCTCGTCGAGCGCGAACACCCAAGAGGTCCTCGAGGTCACCGGCCTCGCCCAGTACGTCGAACTGCGCGTCGACGGCGTCACCATCCGCACCGACCACCTCCGCGGCAAACCCGCCCCCGACACCTTCCTGACCGCCGCGAAACAGTTCGGTGCCGACCCGTCCCAGGCGGTCGTCTTCGAGGACGCACTGGCCGGCGTCGAGGCCGGGAAGGCCGGCGGATTCGGGTACGTCGTCGGCGTCGACCGGGTCGGCCAGGCCGATGCCCTGAGCAAGCACGGCGCGAGCGTCGTCGTCCAGGACCTTGCCGAGCTGCTGGACGGAGACGACCAGTGACCGAGCGCGCCGCCGAGCACCCGATCGAGCCCTGGGCACTGCGCGAGACCGGGCTGGACCTCGACCGGATGGCCCAGGCCGAGTCGCTGTTCGCGCTCTCCAACGGACACATCGGCCTGCGCGGCAACTTCGACGAGGGCGAGCCGTTCGCGATCCCCGGCACCTACCTGAACTCCTTCTACGAGCGCCGCCCACTCCCGTACGCCGAAGCCGGCTACGGCTACCCCGAGTCCGGCCAGACCCTCGTCGACGTCACCAACGGCAAGCTGATCCGGCTGCTCGTCGACGACTCGCCGTTCGACGTCCGGTACGGCGACCTGCACAGCCACGAGCGCGTGCTCGACTTCCGCGAAGGGATCCTGCAGCGCGACGTCGACTGGACGTCGCCGGCCGGGAAGCGGGTCAAGATCCGCTCACGCCGGCTGGTCTCGCTGACCCAGCGTGCGATCGTCGCGATCGAGTACGTCGTCGAGGCCGTCGACCAGCCGACCCGGATCGTGGTCCAGTCCGAACTGGTCGCGAACGAGTCCCAGCCGCGGCTGTCCGCCGACCCGCGCGTCGCGGCGGTGCTGGAGAACCCGCTCGAGCCGGTCTCGCAGCACGGGGACGCCGAGGACGTCGTACTCGTTCACCGCACGCGACAGAGCGAGCAGCTGATGGCGTCGGGGATGACGCACGAGGTCGACACCCCGACGCGGTTCAAGGTCGATCTCGACATCCGCGAGGACTGGGCCCGCAACACCGTGATCTGCGAGCTGCAGCCTGGCGAGAAGCTGCGCGTGGTCAAGTACGTCGCCTACGGCTGGTCGAGCCTGCGGTCGGAGACGGCGATCGCCGACCAGGTCGCGGCCGCGCTGGCCGGCGCGCAGTTCACCGGCTGGAACGGGTTGGTGAAGCAGCAGAAGGAGTTCCTGGACGACTTCTGGGACGCCGCCGACGTGGAGGTGCACGGCCACGCGGAGCTGCAGCAGGCGGTCCGGTTCGCGCTGTTCCACGTGTTGCAGGCCGGTGCCCGGGCCGAGCGGCGGGCGATCCCGTCGAAGGGCCTGACCGGCGCGGGCTACGACGGGCACACGTTCTGGGACACCGAGGGTTTCGTGCTGCCGGTCCTGACGTACACGATGCCGGACGCCGCGGCCGACGCGCTGCGCTGGCGGCACTCGATCCTGGACCAGGCGAAGGAGCGGGCCGGCGTACTCGGACTGAAGGGCGCGGCGTTCCCGTGGCGGACGATCCGCGGGCAGGAGTGCTCGGGGTACTGGCCGGCCGGTACGGCGGCGTTCCACCTGAACGCCGACATCGCCGAGGCGGTCACCCGCTACTACTGCGCGACCCTCGACGAGCAGTTCATGACCGACGTCGGGGTCGAGCTGCTGGTGGAGACCGCCCGGCTGTGGATCTCGCTCGGCCACCACGACCGCGACGGCCGCTGGCACCTGCCCGGCGTCACCGGCCCGGACGAGTACAGCGCTGTTGCCGACGACAACGTGTTCACCAACCTGATGGCGGCCAAGAACCTGCGCGCCGCGGCGACGTTCGCGGCGAAGTACCCGGCCAAGGCCCGCGACCTGGAGGTCGACTCCGAGGAGGAGGCCGCGTGGCGGGACGCGGCCGGCGCGGTCTACGTCCCGTACGACGAGAAGCTCGGCGTGCACCCGCAGTCCGAGGGCTTCACCGGGTACGCCGAGTGGGACTTCGAGGCGTACCGGGACAAGTACCCGCTGATGCTGCACGCGCCGTACTTCGAGCTGTACCGCAAGCAGGTGATCAAGCAGGCCGACCTGATGCTGGCGACGTACTGGTGCGGTGAGCAGTTCACGGCCGAGCAGAAGGCGCGCGACTTCGACTACTACGAGCGGCTGACGGTCCGGGACTCGTCGCTGTCGGCGTGCGTCCAGGCGGTCGCAGCGGCCGAGGTCGGGCATCTCGACCTGGCGTACGACTACGCGTACGAGGCGGCACTGATCGACCTGCTCGACTTGCACCACAACAGCGGCGACGGGCTGCACATGGCGTCGCTGGCCGGTGCGTGGATGGCGCTGGTCGCGGGCTTCGGCGGTCTGCGGGAGCGCGAGGGCAAGCTGAGCTTCGATCCGGCGCTGCCGGACGGGCTCGACGGGCTGGTCTTCCGGGTCCGCTGGCGTGGGGTCAGGCTGCGGGTCGAAGTTCAGCACCACCAGGTCACGTACGCCGTCCACGACGGTCCCGGTGCGCAGATCACCTTCCTGCACGTGGGGGAGGAGGTCCGGGTGACCGACGACCAGCCGGTGACGAAGGCGCTGACGAAGCGCAAGCCGCTGCTGCCCCGGCCGCCGCAGCCGGTCGGTCGCGAGCCGATGTCCGCTGTCACCAAGCACCCGAGGGAGAAGCACCTCGCGGGCGAGGCCTGAAATCGGGCCCTTCTTGTGCCAGCGGTCAGGCTCTGAGCGTCGCCACGACCGGCCAGTGGTCGCTCGGAAGTCGGCCACCTGGTCGGTGCTGCGCGACGGACGCGTCGACCACGTGCAGCCGCTTGACCAGGATGTGGTCGATGCGTTCGCCGGCCTCGCCGGTGAAGTCGTGGAACGTCCCGCCTGCGTCAGGGGGCAGCGCATCGGTCCACCCCGTGGCGGTGAGCACCTTCAGCGGCGGGGAAGCGGGCTCGGCGTTGAGGTCGCCCATCAGGACCCACGGTCGATCGAGAGTCGCCCACTGGTCGAGCAGGCGGGACGACTCGACTCGGGCCGTGTCTCCCAAGTGGTCGTAGTGGGTGTTGATCACCCCGACTCGCCGTCCGTCGACGTGCTTGAGGTCGACGAGCGTAGCGATCCGGGTCAGGTCCGCGTCCCATCCGACCGAGCCCGGTACGTCGGGCCGCGGCGACAGCCAGCGGGTCTTGAAGGACTCGACCGACCAGTCACCTGGCCGGACCATCACCACCGAGTGCTCACCGGCCGACACCCCGTCGTCCCGTCCGGCGCCGACGATCTCCCAGCCGCTGAAGCGTTCCCGCAGGTAGGCGAGCTGGTCCGGCAGCACCTCCTGCAACCCGATGACGTCGGCCGCCAGTTCCTCGATCGCCGCGACCGTCGCCTCCCGGCGCACGGGCCAGGAGTCGTCGCCGTCCGGCGCCGAGGAGTTCCGGATGTTGAAGGTCGCCACCCGCAGCTGCACACTCACCCCTCGATCCAACCACCTGCGGAGGGCGGGCGGCCCTGCCCCCACCCCCTCCGCGGGGTTCGCGCCCCAGCGCGGGGAGGGCGGGCGGGCCCGGCCTGCCCCGCGCACGCACCACCCTCCCAGGAGCCTCCGCTTCAAACCACGGCTGCCACCCGCCCGGTGCCCAGGCCCATCGCGGTGCTTGCCGACAGCAACAACGGTGCGCTCGCCTCGATCGCCCGGTCCCGCCCGGCGATCAGCATCGCGTCGACGGTCGCCGGATCCGACGCCAGTACGGCGTACCGGCGCTGCAGCGGCTCGATCACACTCAGCACCGCGTCGGCGACGTCCGTCTTCAGGTCGCCGTAGCCTTGGTAGCCCTTGGCCAGCTCTTCCGGGTCCCCGTCGGTGCAGGCGGCAAGGATCTCCAGCAGGTTCGTCACGCCCGGCTTGCCCGACGGGTCGTAGCGGACGACGTTCTCGGAATCCGTCTTCGCCTTCATCACCTGCCGGCGGATCACGTCCGGCGGGTCGAGCAGCCGGATCGTGCCGATCGCGTCGTCCACGTCGGACTTGCTCATCTTGGCCGTCGGCGTCTGCAGGTCCTTGATCCGGGTCGCGAACGCCGCCTTCGCCAGCTCCGGGACGACGAACGTCTCGCCGTACTCGCGGTTGAACCGGATCGCCACGTCACGGGCCAGCTCGACGTGCTGGTCCTGGTCGTCACCGACCGGGACCCGGTCGGTTCCGTAGAGCAAGATGTCGGCGGCCATCAGGCACGGATAGGTGAACAAGGACACCCGGGTCATCGGTTTGTCGCGGCCCTTCTCCTTGTACTGGATCATCCGCGACAGCTCCCCGACGTACGAGGTGCACTCGAGCAGGTACCCGAGCTGCACGTGCGCCGGCACCTCCGACTGCACGAACACCGTGCCCTCGGGCGATCCGGCCGCGAGCATCAGCGTCGCGGTCTCCCGGGTGAGCTCGGCCAGCCGTCGCGGGACGTGCCGCATGGTCATCGCGTGCAGGTTCGCGACGAAGTAGAACCCGTTCGGGTCCGTGAAGCGGCGCAGCGCGCCCAGGTGGTTGCCCAGGGTCAGCCGGCCGGTCGGCATGATGCCGGAAACGGAAGTCATCTTGTGTTCGTCCTCTTCTGTCGGGGCGAGACCACACCCCTCCGAGGGCAAACAAGAGAGGCCGCCTCGGCGAGGCGGCCTCTGGATGCGTGTGAACGCTGCGGGTCCGCCGTCAGGCGGCCCACCACTGCTGCAAGGTCAGCTGGTTCACCCGCACAGCATAGATCAGGCGAACATCTCGGCCAACAGTTCCGGGCCGATGACGATCGGCTCGGGCCGGTAGCCGGGCGGCTCGGTGCCCATCAGCTCACGGACCAGGAAGTCCCAGCAGCGCCCGCGGACGTAGGCCAGGCAGTCGATGAACGTGTGTTCGGCCCCCGGTACGACGAGCAGCTCGAAGTCCTTGTTCGCCGCGATCAGCCGGTCGGCCAGCCGGAGCGTGTGGGCCGGGTGCACCTGGTCGTCCAGCTCGCCGTGGACGAGCAGGAGCTTCCCCTCCAGCCGGTCCGCGCGCTGGACGTTCGACGAGCGCGTCCAGGCCCCGGGGTCGTCCGCGCCGTCGTACGCCTCGGTGAATCCCGCGTTGAAGAAGTGCGGTTCGTGCGAGCCGGACAGCGCGACGCCGACCTTGTACGTCGCCGGGTGGTCGAGCATCGCCCGCGCCGCCGCGAACCCGCCACCGGAGTGGCCGAACGCGCCCACCCGGTCGAGGTCCATCCACGGCCGGGTCGCCGCGAGCTGCTGCAGGGCGGCAACGTGGTCGTCCAGCGAGCCCGCGTCGCCCAGGTGTCCGTACGACGCGTCGTGGAACGCCTTGCTCCGGCCAGGAGTACCGCGCCCGTCCAGTGCGACGACCACGAATCCCAGCGCTGCAAGGGGTTCCGCGTCGAGGCCCATGCCACCGGGGTCGAAGCACGGCGCGACCCGCGTGACCTGCGGCCCGGGGTAGAGCGTGTCCACGATCGGGTAGCGCTGGTCCGACTCGAACCCGTGCGGCCGGTACAGCACGCCGTACAGGTCCGTCTCGCCGTCGGCGGCCTTCACGCGGAACCGCTCCGGCGCCGTCCAGCCGGTCGCGACGAGCTTGCCAAGGTCGGCGCGCTCGAGCTCGACCAGCACGCGGCCGTGCCAGTCGCGGACGCTGGTTACCGGCACGGTCTCGACCGTGGAGGCGGCGTCGACGAAGTACTGCTGGTTCTCCGAGACCGTGACGACGTGGTCCAGGTCGTCGTCGGTGACCTTGGCGAAGCCGGTGCCGTCCAGACCGACCCGGCAGACCGTACGCCGGTACGGGTCCTCGGCGACCAGGCCGGACGCGGTGAAGTACACGACCCGCTCGGTCTCGTCGACGTGCAGGATCTGGCGCACGGCCCACTCGCCCGTGGTGACCTGGCCGAGGAGCTCGCCGGTGTGGACGTCGTACCGGTAGAGGTGGCCCCAGCCGTCGCGCTGCGAGTACCAGAGGACCTCGTCGGCGCTGGTGTGGACGATCGGCGCTTCGGTCATGAACTGGTTGGGCTCGACGCGGGTGTCGCCGGACTCGGTGATCACCGTGGTGACCTCGCCGGTGGTCGGGTCGAGGCGGTGCAACGTCAGGGTGCGCAGGTCGCGCGGCCGGCTGAGGTAGTAGACGGCCGAGCCGTCCGGAGCCCACCACGCCCACTGGGCGGTGACCGGCGACATCACCGGCGTCTGCAGCGGGTCGGCCTGGGCGCGGACGACGTTGCCGTCAGCAACGTTCAGGACGACCAGCTCGGCCAGTGGCAGGTGCTCGTCGCCGGCGTACGGGAAGCGTTGGGTGTGGACGGCCGGAGCACTGCCGTCGTCAGGCCGGGCCTCCACGAGGTGGGTCAGGCGGACGTTGCGCTCGTCGGTCCGGTGGGTGAGGACCTTCGTCGAGTCGGGCGACCAGGCGACCGCGGGCGGCAGGTACGGGATGCCGAGCTTGCGCAGCAGCGTCGGGTTCGCGGTGGAGGACGGGCCGGCGCCGTACTGGTAGTCGGCCTCGCCGTCCGTGGTCAGGGCCCACTCGCTGCCGGCCGAGACCGCCCACAGGTCGTGGCCCCGGCGGGAGACGGCGACCTTGCCGTCGGGCGACGGTCCGTCGAGCGGGTTGGCGGACGGGCTGCCCGGCGCGGTGGGCGCCGGCGGCTCGGTGATGGTCTCGCGGGTCCCCGCGGCCGGGTCGACCAGGACGAGCCGGTGCTCGGAGCCGGTGTTCACGGCGTACCAGAACCGGGTTCCGCCGTCGATCCACTGCGGCCGGACCTTGTCGCCGACCACGAGTTCGCCGGGGCGGGCCGGGCGGCGGAGCAACTGCTCCGCCGCTTGGTAGTCCTGCGTGCTGGTCATGGGGTGGAGGAGTCCTTCGTTTCAGAGGCTGTGGGCGGTGATGTCGCCCTGGACGGTGGTGGCCTTGACGGTCAGGTCGGTCTCGCCGCTGTTCTTCAGCGAGTTCTGGACCCGGCCGACGGTGGTGCCGGCGTCCAGGGCGGCCGAGGCCGCGGAGCCGACCGAGATGTTGCCGGCCTGGGTGGCCAGGACGACGGTGCCGCAGACGGCCTCGTCGATCTTCAGGTCGCCCTGCAGCGTGGTGATCTCGCCGGAGCCGTTCAGGCGTCCGATCGAGACGTTGCCGGCCTTGGTGGCGATGCGGACGCTCGCGGCCTCGTCGACCTTGATCTCGCCCTGCGCCGCCTCGAAGGCGACCTCGCCGAACTGGCCGACCGCGCGGAACTCGGCGCCGGCCGCCTTGGCCTCGACCTGCGAACCGGTCGGCAGCTGGACGGTCACCTCGATCGAGCCGGAGTTGCCGAGGATCTGGTGCTTGGTGGCGGTGACGATCCGCAGGACGCCGTCGGCGTACTCGACGGTGGTCTGCTCGGCGACCTTCACGTCGCGGCTCTTCGAGGCGTCGGCCGGGCGGACCTCGACGGTGGTGTCGGTGCGGTCGGCGGCGATGAACTGGATCCGGCCGGCCGGGATGTCGAGGACGGCGGTGATCGGGGCGGTGGTGCCGAACTTCTGCATGATGGTTTCCCTTGCTCGTCGTGGCGTTTCTGATAGGTGAAACGCTACGTTGCGTTCATGATTCGCGCAACAAGAATCATGCTGCCTTTGGGTATCTATGCAGGCCACAGTCGTGTTTTCGTTGCGTCGAGCTAGAATCTAACGCAACGGTCCACCTGTTGTTCGTTGCGTTGGCCCGGAAGTGAACGCTCCGGCGGGCGTGTTCGCGGGGCCGGGGCTAAGGTTTTGGGCATGAGTGGTGAGGCGATGCTGGTGTTCGACGAGGAGCTGACGGCGTACGACTTCGGGCACGGGCATCCGATGAGTCCGGTGCGGGTCGACCTGACCGTGAAGCTGGCCCGGGCCCTCGGCGTGCTGGACCAGTTGAAGGTGGTCTCCGCACCGACCGCCTCCGACGAGCTGCTGCAGACCGTGCACACGGCTGAGTACATCGCCGCGGTGAAGCGTGCCGGGCAGGATCCCGACGTACCGGATCTGCGGCACGGCCTCGGGACCGACGACACCTACTGCTTCCCGGGCATGCACGACGCCTCGGCCCACGTCGTCGGCGCGTCCGTCGAGGCCGCTCGCGCGGTCTGGGAGGGCGAGGTCCTGCACGCCGCGAACATCGCCGGCGGGCTGCACCACGCGATGCGCGCGCAGGCCAGCGGCTTCTGTGTCTACAACGACCCCGCGGTCGCGATCCAGTGGCTGCTCGACCACGGCGCCGAGCGCGTGGCGTACGTCGACGTCGACGTGCACCACGGCGATGGCGTCCAGGCGGTCTTCTACGACGACCCGCGCGTCCTCACCGTCAGCCTGCACGAGTCACCGACCACGCTCTTCCCGGGCACCGGTACGGCGGGCGAGACCGGCGGGCCGGGTGCGGAGGGGAGCGCGGTCAACATCCCGCTGCCGCCGGGGACGGGTGACACCGGCTGGCTGCGGGCGTTCCACGCGATCGTCCCGGACGTGGTGAAGGCCTTCCGCCCCGACGTCCTGGTGACCCAGCACGGCTGCGACTCCCACGTCGAGGACCCGCTCGCGCACCTGACCAAGACCGTCGACGGCCAGCGTGCGGCGTACGCGGCTCTGCACGACCTGGCGCACGAGGTGTGCGAGGGCAAGTGGATCGCGACCGGAGGCGGTGGCTACGCGATCATCGAGGTCGTGCCGCGCGCCTGGACGCACCTGCTGGCGATCGTCGCGGGCCGGCCGATCGAGCCGACGACAGCGGTGCCGGAGTCGTGGCGCGAGGAGGTCAAGATCCGGTACGCGCGCGTCGCGCCGTCGCGGATGACCGACGGCAACGACGGCTCGTACGAGCCCTGGTCGAGCGGGTACAACCCCGACACGTGGCTCGACCGGTCGATCAAGGCGACCCGGGACGTCTCGTTCCCGCTGCTCGGGCTCGACCCGACGTACTGACCTTCGCTGAGTCGAGCGTTGGAACGAGCCTGGGACGAGCTTGGGATCGAGTCACACCAGACACCCTCTTTCCCATTCGTACCATCAGCCACTACGCTCGGTTCATGCACGGGCGGAGGTGCCGGAGGGGAAGCCGGCGCACGATCCGTGCTGGAAGTGCGGTGCGTTATGGCATCAAAGAAGTCCGGTGGTGAGCAGCCGCTCGCCGAGGTGAAGTTCCTGACCGTGGCTGAAGTCGCCACGGCCATGCGCGTGTCCAAGATGACGGTGTACCGGTTGGTGCACTCCGGCGAGCTGCCCGCGGTGCGGGTGGGTCGGTCGTTCCGGGTGTCGGAGGACGCGGTGCACGACTACCTCAAAGGCGCCTTCTTCCAGGCCGGATAACTACGAGAAGCACAGCGGCCGGAATCCTGACCGGACCGGCCGCTGCGCCTTGCCCTCAGCGCTTCAGTAGGTTCCTGATCACCTCGGTGATCTCCTGGGGCGACTCCTCGGCCATGAAGTGCCCGCTGGCCGTCGTACCGTGCACGAGATCCGGCGCCCAAGCGCGCCACCTCGCGGCCGCGTCGAAGCCCAGCGCGCTGCCCCAGTCCTGCTGCACCACGGACACCGGCATCGTCAGCTTCCGCCCGGCCTTCAGGTCTGCCTCGTCGTGCCGTACGTCGATGCCCGCGCTCGCCCGGTAGTCGGCGACGATCGACGGCACCGCCGCCCGGCAGGCCTCCAAGTACGCCGTCCGCACCTCCGCCGGAATCGCCGCGGGATCCTTCACCCACAGATCCAGGAAGTACCCGAAGAACGCGTCCGAGCTGGCCGCGATCATCGTCTCCGCCAACCCCGGTGGCTGAGCCATCAGGTACAGGTGGAACCCCACGGCGGCTGACGTTCCCTGCATCACCGACCACATGTCCAGCGTCGGCAACACATCGAGACTCGCCAGGTGCGTGATCGTGTCCGGATGATCCATCGCCGCCCGAAACGCCACCAGCGCACCGCGGTCGTGCCCCACCAGCGCAAACCGCTCGAACCCCAGCGCCTTGGCCACCGCAACGGTGTCAGCAGCCATCGTCCGCTTCGAGTACGTGTCCTCGCCGGCCTCCACCGGCTTGTCGCTGTCGCCGTACCCCCGCAGATCCGGACAGATCACCGTGTGGTCCTGCGCCAGTTCCACTGCCACGTGCCGCCACATCAGGTGCGTCTGGGGAAACCCGTGCAACAACACGATCGGCTCCCCGGTCCCACCCACCGCCACGTTCAGCGCCACTCCGTCAGCCACGACCACCCGCTGATCCTCGAACCCTGCAATCCCGCTCATCACGCTCCCATCGCCAACCACCAGTTCCACCCGGAAGCCTGCCTCCCCTGAATGAGCATCCGATGAGCGCTAGCGTGGGTCGGGTGAGCGACGAACCGTGGGTGAGGGCCGGTGCGAGCCCGCCGGTGTTCGGGGTGCTGGGGGCGGTTGTTGCTTGGGGCAAGGATGGGGAACTGCTGGCGTTGAAGGGGCCTCGGCATCGGGCGGTGCTGGGGCGGCTGCTCGTGGCGCGGGGGCGGGTGGTGCCGGTCGACGTACTGGTGGACGACCTGTGGATTGCGCCTCCCAAGGGTGCCGTGAGCGCGGTGCGTACGTTTGTTGCGGCGCTTCGGCGGGTGCTGGAGCCGGAGCGCGCGGCTCGGGCGGCGCCTCGGGTGCTTGTCACCGAGGGGCCGGGATATGCGCTGTGGCTGCCGGCGGATGCGGTGGACGCCTGGCGGTTCGAGGCGGCGGTGCAGAGCGGGGTTGGGGTCGAGGAAGCGCTGGGGTGGTGGCGCGGGCCGGCGTACGCGGACTTCTCGGAGGAGGCGTGGGCTCGGGCGGAGCGGGGGCGACTGACCGAGCTGCGGTTGCAGGCTGTCGAGCGGGTCGCGGCTGGGCGCCTGAGTGCTGGGCGGGCGGCGGACGCAGTGCCCGAGTTGGATGCGCATGTCACCGAACACCCTTGGCGTGAAGAGGCGTGGCGGTTGCTGGCGCTGGCGTTGTACCGCTCAGGCCGTCAGGGCGATGCTCTTGAGGTACTCCGGCGAGCCCGCTCGCTGCTGGTGGATCAGCTGGGCATCGATCCAGGGGTGGAGCTTCGGCAGTTGGAGTCGGACATCCTGCGGCAGGCCGAGAACTTGTCCGGCGAGGCGACTGTCTGGGATCGCGCGGTGGCGGCGTACGAGCAGGGAGTGGGGGCGCGCGCTCGGTTGGAGTCGACGGTGGGACTGCTGCGGAGCTTGGCGATCACCGGGGGCGGGGGCCTGGTCGCGGCTCGCGAGCATCGGGTGGCGGCGATCGTCGCGGCGGAGGAACTGGGCGATCCCGAGCTGACGGCCCGCGTGATCGGCACGTACGACGTACCGGCGATCTGGACGCGCTCGGACGACGAGGCCCAGGCGGCCGCTGTCGTCGCGGCGGCCGAGCGCACGCTCGGTGCCATCGACCAGCAGGGCACCCTTGACCACCGGCCATCCGTCGCCCGGGCTCGCTTGCTGGCGACGATCGCGATGGAGTCGCGAGGCAGCGGTTCACCGCGTGCCCGGAGTGCGGCCGAGGAAGCGGTCGAGATCGCACGCAGACTGGACGATCCGAACGCACTCGCCTTCGCGCTGAACGGCCTGTTCCTGCAGACGTTCCACCGCACCGGCCTCGCGCCCGAGCGGGACGCGATCGGCGTGGAGCTGATCGAACTGGCCGGCAAGCACGGACTGACGACGTACGAAGTGCTCGGGCACCTGATCCGCATCCAGGCACTCAGCGCCCTCGGCGACCACGAGTCCGCCGACCACCACGCCGCAACAGTTGACCAACTGGCCGCGAAGTACGAGACGCCGCTGGTCACCGTCTTCACGAGCTGGTACGGCGTCCTGCGGAATCCCAGCGAGGCGGCCTACCGCGACGCCGCGAAGCTGCTCGACGGCGCCGGAATGCCCGGCCTGCAAGGCGGTCTGCTCGCACTCGCCGTCCTGACGGTCAGGCTCAGGGAAGGCCAACCGCTGGACACCGACGCGGACTACGGCCCGTACGAACCCTGGGTGCGACCGCTGCTCACCGGCAACGGGCT
This sequence comes from Kribbella italica, assembly GCF_014205135.1. Classification (NCBI taxonomy): domain Bacteria; kingdom Bacillati; phylum Actinomycetota; class Actinomycetes; order Propionibacteriales; family Kribbellaceae; genus Kribbella; species Kribbella italica. Next base: position 5,556,166 of record NZ_JACHMY010000001.1, on the reverse strand, counting down.
CGACGATGCTCCAGACCCGCCGCAGGACCTGCTGCAGGAGCTCCTCTGGACCCTGCTCGCCGAGGCGGCAATTGCCCAAGGCAACAAACAGGCCATGGACCGAGCAGTGAAAGCACTGACCCCGGCGGCGCGAGAAGAGACAGCCGGTAGCGGTCTGATCACCCTCGGTCCCACCGCGAAGATCCTGGATCGCCTCCGGACCCGCCGTACAGCAGACTGAGCCGCATGACGATCAGGTACGGCGGTCCCGGGGTACGGATCGTGGGGGACGGGCTGGTGCTGCGCGAGTGGGAGCGCGGCGACCTGGCGGCGATGTCGGAGCTGTTCGACAACGAGGAGGTCGCGTACTGGACGCCGCTGCGCACTCCGTTCGACCTCGCCGCGGCCGAGGCGTACTACGACGCCGCGCACACCGACAACGGGCGGATCCACCTCGCGATCACCACCGACGGCGAGCAGCCGCTCGGTGAGGTGATGGTGAACGAGAAGACCGGTTCCCTCGGGTACGTCGTCGGCCAGGCGCATCGCGGGCAGGGTCTCGCCGTACGGGCCCTGACTCTCCTGACCGGCTACGCCCACGAGGAGCTCGGTCTGCCGCGGCTGATCCTCGAGATCGAGCCAGACAACCAGGCCAGCAGATCGGTCGCCGTCCGGACCGGCTACGCGCTCACCGACCTCCCGCCCACCAGGCTGATGGAGAAGGGCCGCGACCTGCAGCTCCTCACCTGGGAACACCTGAACTGAGCCGAGCCCGCACAGCCAGCGCGCCGGGCACCGGACCACCTTCCGGCTCGACCACATGGTCGAGCAGCAGCCCCGCGCTGAGGAACGCGTTGAGGAACTCGGCCAGCGGCGTGTGCCGCATCCCCACCGTCCCGCGGATCCCGTCGCCGGCCCACCACGCCGACGGCTCGTGCCAGCCCGACTGCCGGTACGTCGGGTGCGCCAGCCGCCCGCCGTCCTCCTGGTACTCGACATGCGGCCCGTTGAAGCACGGATGCACCCCGTAGAAGTAGAACGAGCCGTCCGGCCGCAGCACCCGCGCGATCTCCCGCAGCGTCCCGGCGAAGTCGTCGAGGTCGGTCGAGATCCACAGCGCCAGCACGTCGTCGAAGCTCTCCGCCGCGAACGGCAGCCGCGCGGCGTCGCTCTCGACCAGCGGTACGCCGCCCTTGGTCCGCGCGAACCGCAGCTGGTCCGACGACCGGTCCAGCCCGATCACCCGCCGCCCGGTCTCCGCGATCATCGCGAAGTAGTTCCCCGTCCCGCACCCGAGATCGAGGCACAGCCGTCCGTCCCCGGGCCCGAGCAGCTCGAGCAGGTCCTCCCTGTTGTCCTCGGCCCAGTGCGTGCTGCGGGCGGCGTACCAGTCGGCGACTCCGTTGTAACGAGCTCTCATGTCCCCTTCCTACCCGCTGCCAGGCACCTCACTTAGGTGACCACGAGACTTACGGGTAGGCTTTGCCGACGCTCTCTTTATGTTTGGAAGGTCCAACTGTGGGTTCGGTAATCAAGAAGCGCCGTAAGCGTATGGCGAAGAAGAAGCACCGCAAGCTGCTGAAGAAGACGCGGGTGCAGCGCCGCAAGCTCGGCAAGTAAGCAGTTCCAGCCGCTCTGGTCACCAGAGCGGCGTTGTGCGGGGTTGCTGTCTGGCTGGGGGTCACTCGTGGCACAGGTAGTGATGGTCACCGGCGTCTCACGAGACGCCGGCGCTCGGTGTGCGCGGCGACTGGCCGCGGACCCTTCCATCGGGACCGTGATCGGGATCGATGTGGTTCCGCCACGGGCCGAGCTCGGCCGGGTCCGGTTCGTCCGGGCCGATATTCGCAACCCCGTGATCGCCAAGGTCATCGCCGGTGAGGACGTCGACACTGTCGTCCACACGGGCGTGGTGGCGACCCCTGGCAGCGCCGGCGGCCGGTCGTCGATGAAGGAGATCAACGTCATCGGCACCATGCAGCTGCTCGCCGCGTGCCAGAAGGCGCCCGGCCTGCGCAAGCTCGTGGTCAAGTCGTCGACCACGGTGTACGGCGCGGGTCCGCGCGACCCCGCGATGTTCACCGAGGAGATGGCGCCGCGGGCGATCCACCACTCCGGGTTGAGCAAGGACGCCGTCGAGGTCGAGGGCTACGTGCGCGGGTTCGCCCGGCGCCGCCCGGACGTGACCGTCAGCACCCTGCGGATGGCCAACTGGATCGGCCCGCGGACCGACTCCCCGATCACCCGCTACTTCGCGATGCCGGTGGTCCCGACCGTCTTCGGGTACGACGCCCGCCTGCAGTTCCTGCACGAGAGCGACGGCGTCGAGGCGATCCACCACGCGACCGTCGAAGACCTGCCCGGCACGTTCAACCTGGCCGGCGACGGGGTTCTCGTGCTGTCCCAGGCGATCCGCCGGCTCGGCCGGCCGGTCGTCCGGCTGCCGTCCTTCACCGCGTCGAGCACGGCTGCCGTCGTACGGCGGGCGCGGCTGGCGGACTTCTCGCCGGACCAGATCACCTTCCTCACCTACGGCCGCGCGGTCGACACGACCCGGATGCGGACCGAGTTCGCCTTCGAACCGCAGTACACGACCGCCGAGGCCTTCGACGACTTCCGCGCCTCGATCAGCACCGGCGCGATGACCGCGGCCTCGAAGCTGCTGACCGCCGGGCTGGGAGCGCTGCGTGGCTGACGCCGAGATCATCCCGATCGGCTCCGGCGGCCGGCCCGGTCGCGGCAGCGCCCGGCGGACGACGCCGTCGGCTGCCGCGCGCTCGCTGGCGGGGAAGAAGATCAAGAAGGGCGAGCCTGAGCTCGAGCCTGAAGTAGTAGAACAGAAGATCTTTGCCGAGGTTCCTGGAGCTGAGCAGCAGACTGCACCTGATGCTCCCGACTTCGTGGCGTTCGAGAAGATGGTGCGGGACCTGTTCGGGGACGCGGGGGAGCAGAAGGTCGCGGAGTGGCTGGCGTTCCTGCGCCGGCGGCTGACCGGGCAGTACGAGGTCGACGAGTTCGGGTACGACGCCGAACTGACCGATCAGGTGCTGCTGTCCGGGCTGCGGCCGCTGGCGGAGAAGTGGTTCCGCGTCGAGGTGCGCGGGATCGAGAACATCCCCGACACCGGTAGCGCGCTGATCGTCGCCAACCACTCCGGCACGATGCCGCTCGACGGCCTGATCACCCAGCTCATCATCGCCGACCACACCAACCGCCCGCTGCGCACACTCGCCGCGGACCTGGTCTTCCGGACGCCGTTCGTCGGCGAGCTCTCGCGGAAAGCCGGCGCGACCCTGGCGAGCAACGACGACGCCGAGCGGCTGCTGCGCGCGGGCAACCTGGTCGGCGTCTGGCCGGAGGGGTTCAAGGGACTCGGCAAGCCGTTCAGCGAGCGGTACAAGCTGCAGCGGTTCGGGCGGGGTGGGTTCGTCAGCGCGGCGATGCGGACCGGCGTACCGATTGTTCCGTGCTCGATCGTGGGGGCGGAGGAGATCTATCCGCTGGTCGGCAACATCGCGTCGCTGGCCCGGCTGCTCGGCGTTCCGTACATCCCGGTCACGCCGTTCTTCCCGCTGCTCGGACCGCTCGGCATGGTCCCGCTGCCGTCGAAGTGGCTGATCGAGTTCGGCGAACCGATCCGCACCGACGACTTCCCCGAGGGCGCCGCCGACGACCCGATGCTGGTCTTCAACGTCACTGACCAGGTCCGCGAGACCATCCAGCAGACGCTGTACGCCCTGCTGATGCAACGCCGCAGCGTCTTCTTCTGACCGGTCGATGAACGCGGACGAGGGATCTGCGCGAGGGGATCGAGCGGCCGCGGAGTCGCCCGCCGAAGAGCTGCTGACGGGCGGCAACGTGGGCCCTCGTCGACGGCTGCGGCCTGGACGACGCCGAGCGGCGCGAGTTCCCCCGACTGATCGCGGCCCACACGCGAGGCATGTTCGACCTGCTCGTCCGCGGCGCCCAGACCGGCGAACAGCCCTGGTCTCGCCTTCACGCCGAAGGCCACGCTGACTATTGGGGACCCGCCGCCGACTACATCGAGTCCCGCCACGCCACCTGGCTCGACGCGCTCCTCTGACCAGCACGACTGCCATCAACTCGGAGACCGGCAGGCGAAGGCCCCCGCGTGAAGCCGCCCGGGAAATCGCCGGGCAACGGAAGAGCCCCGCCGGCAGGATGCCGGCGGGGATCTTCGGAGTACTGCGGGTGCTACTTCCAGGGAGGTAGCAGAGTCTGGATCACGCCGGGCAGGTTGATGGTCGGCAATGGCAGGCTCAGGGTCGGGAACGGCCAGGGCCAGCTCGGCGTTCCGGGGGTGGGCAGGCTCGGGAGAGGCGTGCCCGACGGTGTGGTCGTCGGGGTCCCGGTCGGCTGGTTGCCGGGCGGGGTCAGCAGCTTGGTCGGCTGCGTCGTGTTCCGCTCCTCCACCTTGGTGGTGTCGGGGACCTCGCTCGTCGGCGCCGTGCTCGGCCTGGCACTCGGCTTCGCCGACGGCACCGTCGTCGGGCTCGACTTGACCGGGTCCTCCGGGTCACCGGGCTTGCCGTTCGGCTGCTGCTCGGTGGTCGGCTGGACCACGTTCTTCGCCGGCTTCGGCTGGTCGCACTTGGGGCAGGCCAGCGTCGTGTGCCGGGTCAGCTCGTCGATCGTCGTGACCGCCTCGACAGCGGACTTCAGCGAGTCCGTAGGCAACTTCGGAGCGAGCTCACCCATGGCCTGGCGGGCGCTGGTGATGAACGTCGTGATCGCCTGGATCGAGCTGGGGTCGTCGTCCTGCTGGTACGACGCGACGAGCCTGGACACACCCTTGCGGGCCTGGTCCGAGAAGAGCCCGAGCGTGCTGTTGATGGAGGCTGTGTCGCCACCGTTCGACACCAGCGCGTCCACCTCGGACAGTCTGGTCATCGCGTGCTCGAGATCACGCCGGCCGCGGGAGTCGTCCCCCACGCTGACGTTGGTGGAGACGTTCTCGATGCTGCGCTTCATCCCGTACAGCGTGTCGCCGGGCATCGCCTGCTGGGCGGCGGCAGCGGAACCGATGCCACCTCCGAGCAGGACAAGTGCGGCGGTGCTCGCCACCAGCCGGATCCTCCGGCCGGGACGATGACGGATCGGTATCACGGACGCCTCGTCGTCCTCGCGGGGCGGCAAGTCCTCCTCGCTGTCCGGCGAGCTGTGCACCACGGTCGGAGTCGTTGCCGCCCGGGCGGCCGCCTGCTCCAGCAGACGGTGCCTCAGTTCGGCGCTGAACTCCGGTCGCGGTGCCACTGCCCCGGCGGTCCTCAGCCGCCCGGCCAGTTCCACAGCTTCCAGCAACTCAGGGTCATCGCTCAGTCGCGAAGAGTGACGGGGCCCGTGATCGACGGCGTGCGCGAAGGCATCCGCGCGCGCTCGAGCCCTGGTTAGGTCACTCATGAGTTCTCGTTCTCCTCAATGGTCCAGTCGGGGTCACCGACAGGTCCTCACCAGGCAAACGAGGAAACTCCCTGACTGGTTACGGAAGACATTCGTTGTCATCCGTCTCACCTCAAGTCCTTGGGGATTACCTTCGCCAAGTGCCTGACGGCCCTCAACTGCAGTTGCTTGACCGCGCCTTCGGACTTCTCCAGCGCTTTGGCCGTTTCGGCGATCGACAGACCGGCGAAGAATCGCATGGTCAGGCAGTCGCGCTGCTCGTCCGGCAAGGCCGCGACGGCGTCCCGGAGCACCTCGGCGGTCGCGGCGGCCAGTACGTCGACCTCCGGCCCCTCGGTCTGCCGGTCGTGCGTCTCGATCTCGTCGGTGACCACCTCGAGCCGGACCCGGCCCGACTTGTAGTGGTCGGTGATCAGGTTGCGGGCGATCGTGACCAGCCAGGCACCGAAGTCCCGGCCCTGCCAGCGGAACGAGTCCAGCGCGCGCAGCGCCCGGACGAACGTCTCACTGGTCAGGTCCTCGGCCAGGGCCGAGGACGACACCCGCGCGTAGATGTAGCGATAGACGGTGAGCGAGTACTCGTCGTACAGCTCACCGAATGCACCGACGTCTCCAGCCTGGGCGCGATCGACGAGCTCCGCACGTCTCATCCCGTCCGGGCTCGGCTCCGGCGTCGTCAAGATCTCTCCCCGTTTCAACTGACACGTCTACGACTTCCACATCCCCGACTGAGACATCGTTGGATGGCCACAGCGGCTGAGACAGCACCGAGCGTTACGCCTGAAGCACCCGCTGTCAACAGGAGAAGGCGCGTCGCCCTCCGTCCGGTCCGGTAGTCCCGGACCGGCCAGCCGGCCGTCCGGGCATGCCGCAGCAGCCTGCTGTCAGGGTTGATCGCCCACGGATTCCCCACCATTTCCAGCATCGGCAAGTCGTTCACCGAGTCCGAGTACGCCGAGCACGCGGTCAGGTCCAGCTCCTCGTGCCTCGCCAGCGCCCGGACGGCTTCCGCCTTGGCCGGGCCGTGCAGAATATCGCCCACAAGTACACCTGTATAGACCCCGTCACGGTGGGCGGCAACCGTTCCCAGCGCGCCGGTCAGGCCGAGCCGCCGGGCCAGGACGCGGGCCACCTCGACGGGTGCGGCGGTGACCAGCCAGACCCGTTCGCCGGCGTCCAGGTGCTGCTGCGCGAGCGCCTTCGTGCCCGGCCAGATCCTGTCGGCCATCAGCTCGTCGAAGATCACCGAGGCGCCCTGCAGCAGGGTGTTGTCGACGTCGAAGAACGCGGCGGCGTGGCTCACCGAGGGAGTCGCCAGCGCCGCTTCCAGCTCAGCCGCCGCCGCGCTCGCCTCACCGGCCAGCACGGACCTGGCGCGTAGGTCCCGAGTCACTCTGAGCACCTTAACCGGAACATGACAGACTCGCCTGGTGAACTTCAACTTCGCGGATGTTCTTCGTGACACAGCGCGACGTCATGGGGAGCGTCTCGCGCTGGTCGACGGTGACCGGCGACTGACCTGGAGCGAGCTCGACGAGGCCGTCGAGCGAGCTGCCCAGGGGTACGCCGGTGCCGGCCTCGTGCCCGGGTACCGGGTGGTCCTGCTGATGGCCAACAGCATCGACTTTGTCACGTCCTACTTGGGATGTCTGCGCGCCGGCCTTGTCGCCGTACCGCTGAACACGGGCCTCACCAAGCCCGAGATCGGCAACGTCGTGAAGCACTCCGGCGCGCGGCTGGTGGTGGCCGACGGCGATCTCGCGGACAAGGCCGAGGGCGTGAAGGTGGTCCGGGCCGGCGAGCTCGACGGTCACGCTCCGCTGTCACCGCAGACCGACCCGGAGAGCCTCGCGGTCCTGCTCTACACGTCCGGCACGAGCGGCGACCCGCGTGCCGCGATGCTGACCCACCGCGCGCTGGCCGCGAACGTCGAGAACCTGGCCGGTCTCGGCGAGGACCGGATGGGCCCCGAGGACCTCGTGCTCGGCGTGCTCCCGATGTTCCACGCCTTCGGCCTGAACGCGGTCCTCGGCTGGGCGGTCGCGACCGGCGCCGCGCTCGTCGTCGACCGCCGGTTCGACTCGACCGGCACGCTCGACCTGATCAGCTCGTACGCCGTGACGCGGCTCCCGCTGGCGCCGCCGGCCCTGCACGCGCTGCTGGCCCGCGACGACCTCCGGGAGCGGCTCGCTTCGGTCAAGGTCGTGCTGACCGGCGCGTCCAGCCTCGACCGCGCGCTGGCCGACCGCTTCGAGCAGGCGACCGGCCTGTTCGTCCACCAGGGCTACGGCCTGACCGAGGCCTCCCCGGGTGTCACCACGACGCTCGGCGAGGAGGAGCCGAAGCCGGGCTCCGTCGGCCGCCCGCTGCCGGGCGTGGACCTGCGGATCGCCGACGAGCAGGGCGAGGACGTCGAGGGCGACGACCCGGGCGAGATCCTGATCCGCGGCAAGAACCTGTTCTCCGGCTACTGGCCCGACGGGGTCGACGGCCCGGACGGCGACGGCTGGTACCGCACCGGCGACGTCGGCTTCCTGGACACCGACGGCGATCTCTACCTGGTCGACCGGCTCCGCGAGCTCGTCATCGTCAGCGGCTTCAACGTGTTCCCGAGCGAGGTCGAGGAGGTCCTGGTCGGCGCTCCCGGGGTCCGCGAGGCCGCCGTGATCGGCGTCCCGTCCGACGAGACCGGCGAGGCGGTCAAGGCGTTCGTCGTACCGGCCACCGGCGCGAAGATCGACGTCGCCGACCTGCTCGAGTACGCCGGGCAGCGGCTGGCCCGCTTCAAGTGCCCGGTCGAGGTCGAGGTGGTCGACCACCTGCCGCACTCGGTCACCGGCAAGGTCGCGAAGGGCCGCCTGCGGGAGACGGACCGGTGAGCGAGCCGCGCGTCACCCTGTACGGCAAACCGGGCTGCCACCTCTGCGAGGACGCCCAGGCGATCGTGGCCGCGGTCTGCGCCGAGCTGGGCGTCGGCTGGACCGAGATCGACATCACGACCGACCCCGAGCTGTTCCGCGAGTACGGCGAACAGATCCCGGTCACCCTCGTCGACGGCCGCCAGCACGACTTCTGGCGGGTGGACCCGGTCAGGCTGAAGAGGGCCTTGACAACGGTGTGAGTTTCGACATGGCCCCGTCCCAGGTGGCGTCGCCGATTTTGTTCTCACGTTCACAAGCTCCTAGAGTGGGGGTGTCGCCCGCCGTGAGGCGAGTGACTCGCGAACCACCTTTCCAGGAGAACTGTGACGCCTGCCCGCAGCCGTCGCCCCGGCGCGCCGACGCGAACCGAACGCGGCATTCCCGAGGCCACTGTCGCGCGCTTGCCGGTGTACCTGCGGGCCCTGACCGCGCTGTCGGACAGTGGCATCGCCACCGCGTCGAGCGAGGACCTCGCGACCGCGGCCGGGGTCAACTCGGCCAAGCTCCGCAAGGACCTGTCGTACCTCGGCTCGTACGGCACCCGCGGGGTCGGGTACGACGTGGAGTACCTGCGCTACCAGATCGCCCGTGAGATCGGCGTCACCCAGGACTGGGCGGTCGTCATCGTCGGGATCGGAAACCTGGGCCACGCGCTGGCCAACTACTCCGGCTTCGGCACCCGCGGCTTCCGGATCGTCGCCCTGCTGGACGCGGCGCCCGAGCTCGTCGGTGAGCGGATCGGCGACATGGTCGTGCGCGACTTCGCCGAGCTGGAGGAGATCGTCGCCGCCGACCGGGTCTCGATCGGTGTCATCACGACTCCCGCCGGTCCGGCCCAGGAGGTCTGCGACCGGCTGGTCGCGGCCGGGGTGACCAGCATCCTGAACTTCGCGCCGGTGGTGCTGTCCGTGCCCGACGGCGTCGACATCCGCAAGGTGGACCTCTCGATCGAGTTGCAGATCCTGGCGTACCACGAACAACGAAAGTCCGGAGAGGCGGCGCTCCCCGAGGTGCCCGAACTACCAGCGATCAACGGCCTGCCCGATCTGCCGAGCGTCGGCGGGGGTGTCGGCGCATGAGCTATCTGGTCGTCGGGATCTCGCACCGTAGTGGGGACATCTCGGTTCTGGAGCGGGTCGCGCTGGACCCGGACGCGGCGACCAAGCTGGCGATCAGCGTCCAGCACAGTCCCGCCGTCAGCGAGTCCGCCGTGCTGGCGACCTGCAACCGCACCGAGGTCTACGCGAGCGTCGACCGCTTCCACGCCGGGATGGACGAGGTCACCGCGATCCTGTCCGACGTCACCGGCGTCCCGCTGCTCGACCTCGCCGAGCACCTGTACGTGCACTTCGAGGAAGGCGCCGTCGCGCACCTGTTCCAGGTGTCGGTCGGGCTGGACTCGATGGTCGTCGGCGAGAGCCAGATCCTCGGCCAGGTGAAGGAGTCGCTGCGCGTCGGCCAGGACCTGGAGACGATCGGCAGCAGCCTGAACGCCCTGTTCCAGCACGCGCTGCGGACCGGCAAGCGGGCTCGCACCGAGACCGGGATCGACTCGGCCGGCCGCTCGGTGGTCACCGCCGGGCTGGACGCCGTCGGCGGCTTCGAGGGCCGCCGCGCGCTGATCGTCGGCGCCGGCTCGATGGCTTCGCTGGCCGCCCAGACCCTGATCAACGGCGGCGCCGCGAGCGTCACGATCGCGAACCGCAACCACGACCGCGCCGTCGCCCTGACCGAACGGATCGGCGGTACGGCGATCCCGCTGGCCGGCGTACCGGACGCTCTGGCCGAGGCCGACCTGGTCGTCAGCTGCACCGGCGCCCGCGGCGCCGTGCTGACCGAGGAAATGATCCGCACCGCCACCGACGGGCGCCCGTTCGGCGTACTGGACGTGGCGCTGCCGCGCGACGTCGAGCCGGGCGCCGCCCGGATCCCCGGCGTCACGCTGGTCACCCTGGCCGACCTGGCCGGTACGGCGGGCGGCAGCGAGCACGACATCGACGAGGTCCGCCGGATCGTCGGCGAGGAGACCGGCGCCTTCGAGGCGACCCGGCGGGCGGCCTCGGTCGCGCCGACCGTCGTCGCGCTGCGCGCGATGGCCTCCGAGCTCGTCGACTCCGAGCTGGCCCGCCTCGACCGCCGCCTGCCCGGCCTGGACGAGAACCAGCGCCACGAGGTCGCCCGGACCATCCGGCGCGTCGTCGACAAGGTGCTGCACACCCCCACCGTCCGCGTGAAGGAACTGGCCGCCGACCCGGGCGGCCCGACGTACGCCGACGCGCTGCGCGAGCTGTTCGCGCTCGACCCGGCGACCGTCGACGCGGTCACCGCCCCCAAGACCACCACCGGAGGTGAGTCCGCATGATCAAGCTCGGCACCCGCCGGTCGGCTCTCGCGACCGTCCAGGCCACCTACATCGCCGACGCGCTGCGGAGCCTCGGGCACGAGGTCGAGCTGGTCCCGATCGTCACCACCGGCGACGTGAACCGGGCGCCGGTGGAGCAGATCGGCGGCACCGGCATCTTCGTCAGCGCGCTGCGCGACGCCCTGGTGGCCGGCGAGATCGACATCGCGGTGCACTCGCTGAAGGACCTGCCGACCGCGCCGATCGAGGGACTGACCCTCGGAGCGATCCCGGTCCGCGAGGACCCACGCGACGTCCTGGTCGCCCGCGACGGCCTCACCCTCGGCGAGCTGCAGACCGGCGCGCTGGTGGGCACCGGTTCGGCCCGCCGGCAGGCGCAACTGGAAGCCCTCGGCCTCGGCCTCGAGCTGACCGGGATCCGCGGCAACGTGGACACCCGGATCTCGATGGTCGCCGACGGCAAACTGGACGCGGTGGTGCTGGCGAGGGCAGGGTTGGCCCGGTTGGGCCGGCTGGACGAGATCACCGAGACCCTGGACCCGATCCAGGTGCTGCCGTGTCCCGGACAAGGTGCCCTGGGCATCGAGTGCCGCAGCGACGACACCGCCGTACTGGCTGCGCTGGCGCCGCTGGAGGATCCGGCGACCCGGGTCGCGGTGACCGCCGAGCGGCAGTTGCTGGCGACGCTCGAGGCCGGGTGCACCGCGCCGGTCGGGGCGCTCGCCGAGGTGGTCGAAGGTGAGGACGGCCCGGAGCTGTGGCTGCGGGGAGCACTCGGTGAGGACGGCGGCGGAGTCCGGCGGCTGTCCGCCAACGGATCGGTCGACGATCCAGCGGCGGTCGGGCGGGCGCTGGCGCACGAGTTGCTGGAGCAGACATGACACCGGCACGGGGCACGACGACGGAAAAGACGAGCAAGACAAGGGCGAAGGCGACGGCAGACGTGAGCAGCGCGAAGACAGCAGCGGCCACCCAGACTCCGCAGAAGGTGCCGGCGAAGGCCGCGGCGACAAGCAGCACGGCCAAGCAGGCCAGACCGCTCGGGCACGTCACCTTCGTCGGGGTCGGTCCGGGTGATCCAGCGCTGCTGACGATCGCCGGGCGCGACGTCCTGGCGAACGCCGACGCCGTGGTGGTCGAGGGTCCCGAGCACGACGCCTTCCTCGGCTACTGCCGGGCCGGTGTCGAGGTGATCGACGGCTCCGGCGCCGAGGGCAGCCGCGCGTTGCGCGTCGCCGCCCGCGCGCGGCTGGTGGTGAAGACCGCCAAGAGCGCGGCGAACGTCGTCCGCCTGCTGACCGGCGACCCGTTCACCTTCTCCAGCGGTGCCGAGGAGGCGGCCGCGTGCCGCAAGGCGGGGATCAGCTTCAACGTCGTACCGGGTGTGAGTGAGGTCAGCGCCGTACCGGCGTACGCGGGCATCCCGCTGACCGTGAAGAGCGAGCGGGAGGTCACGGTCCTCGACCTGGCCGAGGCCAAGCTCGACTTCAGCCGGCTGCACCCGAAGCAGACGCTCGTCCTGCTGAACGCCGTCGACGTGCTGAAGGACGTCGCCACCGCGCTGGTCGAGTCCGGCTTCGACGCCGGTACGCCGGTCTGCGCGACCGTCGGCGGCACCACGACCGCCCAGACCAGCGTGGTCGGCACGCTCGGCACGATCGTGGCCGACCTGCGGGCCGCCAAGGTCGTCGGCGAGGCCGTGATCGTGGTCGGCTCCGTGGTCGAGCAGCGCGAGGCGCTCAGCTGGTTCGAGACCAAGCCGCTGTTCGGCTGGCGGATCCTGGTGCCGCGCACCAAGGACCAAGCCGGTCCGCTGATGGACCGCCTGCGCCGCTACGGCGCGATGCCGGAGGAGGTCCCGACCATCTCGGTCGAGCCGCCGCGCAACCCGCAGCAGATGGATAAGGCGATTCGCGGCCTGGTCGAGGGCCGGTACGAGTGGGTCGCCTTCACCTCGGTCAACGCGGTCAAGGCCGTGCGCGAGAAGTTCGACGAGTACGGGCTGGACGCGCGGGCGTTCTCCGGGCTGAAGATCGCCGCGGTCGGCGAGAAGACCGCCGAGGCGATCGCCGCCTGGGGCATCCGCCCCGACCTGCTGCCGTCGGGCGAGCAGTCGGCCGCCGGGCTGGTCGAGGACTGGCCGCCGTTCGACGAGGTGCTCGACCCGATCAACCGGGTCTTCCTGCCGCGCGCGGACATCGCGACCGAGACGCTGGTGGCCGGCCTGACCGATCTCGGCTGGGAGGTCGACGACGTCACGGCGTACCGGACCGTCCGGGCCGCCCCGCCGCCCGCGCCGACCCGCGAGGCGATCAAGTCGGGCAAGTTCGACGCGGTCGTGTTCACCTCGTCCTCGACCGTGCGGAACCTGGTCGGCATCGCCGGCAAGCCGCACGCGTCGACGGTGATCGCGGTGATCGGCCCGGCGACCCTGAAGACCGCCGAGGAGCACGGCCTGCGCGTCGACGCGATGGCCGAGGCGCCGTCCGCCGAGGAACTGGCCGACGCACTGGCCCGGTTCGGTGCGGACCGGCGTGACACCATGGTCGAGGCGGGGGAGCCCGTCACCCGTCCGTCCGAGCGTCGCTCGGGCTCGCGCAGGAAGAGCTAGTGCCGTGACTGGTTTCCCGGGTGTTCGTCCGCGGCGGCTGCGGTCGTCGGCGGCGGTCCGTCGGTTGGTGTCGGACACCACTATCGAGCCGCGGCAGCTGATCCTGCCGATGTTCGTCCGGGAGGACGCACGGGAGCCGATCGCGATCAGCTCGATGCCGGGCGTCTACCAGCACACCCGCGACACCGCGCGGAAGGCCGTCGCCGAGGCCGTGCAGCTGGGGCTCGGCGGGGTGATGCTGTACGGCGTACCGTCCTCGAAGGACGAGGTCGGATCCGGTTCGCTGGACCCGAACGGCATCCTGAACGTGGCGATCCGGGACGCGGTGTCCGAGGCCGGCGACGACCTGCTGGTGATGTCGGACCTGTGCCTGGACGAGTTCACCACGCACGGGCACTGCGGCGTCCTGGACTCCGCCGGTCGCGTCGACAACGACGCGACCCTGGCGATCTACGCCGAGATGGGCGTCGCCCAGGCCGCCGCCGGCGCGCACGTCGTCGGCCCGTCCGGGATGATGGACGGTCAGGTCGGGGTGGTCCGCTCCGCCCTCGACGCCGCGGGATATGTGGACACGGTGATCCTGGCGTACGCGGTGAAGTACGCGTCCGCCTTCTACGGCCCGTTCCGCGAGGCCGTCGGCTCGTCCCTGCAGGGCGACCGCAAGACCTACCAGCAGGACCCCGGCAACGACGCCCGCGACGCGCTCCGCGAGGTCGACCTCGACATCGCCGAAGGCGCCGACATCGTGATGGTGAAGCCCGCGCTCGCGTACCTCGACATCATCCGCCAGGTCCGCGACCACGTGAAGGTGCCGGTCGCGGCGTACAACATCTCCGGCGAGTACGCGATGGTCGAGGCCGCCGCCGCGAACGGCTGGATCGACCGCGAGCGTTCGATCCTGGAAACCCTCAACAGCATCCGCCGAGCGGGTGCCGACACGATCCTGACGTACTGGGCCTCCGAGGCCGCCGAGCTGCTGTCTCGCCGCTAAGGCCTCTCCCACGCGGCCGGCTACGGTCGCTCCTTCGTCGCGACCTACGCAGTCCCCTCCCGCCCACCCTGGGTGCGGGCTTGCGCCCTGAAGTGCGGGCTATCGCCCTCAAACGACTACAGGTGTCGGTCGTCTGTGCTGGTCCGATGCGCTCACCGTGGTTCGGCTACTCCGGAGCATCGCGCTGGCATGGCCTTAAACCAACGCCCTCAGTCCGCGCTTGGGCGGGCTCTCTCGTGACCCGCCAGACGACGGTGTGCCGGATCTGCCGCTGGGTACGTGCCGGATCTGCCGCTACCCGCGCGCCTTCTCTGCCGCTGCCGGTGTGCCTCCTCTGCCGCTGGATTGGTGCCGGTTCTGCCGCTGGAACGGCGCGCTCTGATCTCACGCCGGGCGCCTGAGCGGTGGCGAGCACCCGGCGCGGTCGCTAGGCTGCCGGTGTGCGGGAAAACTGAGGGCGCAGGCCGCGGGCCGAGCGAGCGGATGCTGGAGTGGGCAGCTGCGGCGGTTGGTCGTGGCGCGAGGATCGTCGGGGTTCGTGCCCTGCACGACGGGCAGGGGCCGTGGCTGCTGCGGGTTGACGAACGTGGGCGGCTGACGGAGGCCGTGTTGCGGGCACCGACCCCGCGGATCGGCCCGGGGATGGTGGCTACCGGAGCCGCCGCGCTCGAGGTGGCCGAGCGGTTTGGGCTGCCGGCTCCGCGGTTGCTTGGTGTTGACCTGCTGGGGGAGATGTCAGGTGTGCCCGCGACGCTCGAGTCCGGTCTGCGGGGGAGCAGTCGGTGGGCGGCGCCTCCGGGGATCGAGCGGTTGCGCGCCGCCGGCGCCGTACTTGCTCGTGTTCACGCGATCTCGATTGCGCCGCGCGACGCCTTGCCCGTCCGCCTGCGGCCGATCGCGGTGGACGACTTCGCGGCGGATCGCCGTACGGGGAGCATGCCGACGACAACGCTCCTCCAAGCCGCCGACGAGGCGGTCGCGGCGTACGGTCTGCCGGCCGGCGAGCAGGTCTTTCTGCACGGTGACGTTTGGCCGGGCAACCTCCTGTGGGCCGGCGACGAGATCGCGGCGCTCATCGACTGGAAGACCGCCGGCGTCGGCGCCCGCGGCGTCGACTTCTCCGAGCTTCGCAAACAGGCCGCCATCTCCTTCGGACCCGACGCACCCGCCGAAGTGCTCCAGGGCTACGAACAAGCGACTGCCACCAAGGCCGAGCACGTCGCCTACTGGGACGCTGTCGCTGCCCTCAACACTCCCACCGAGCTGTACGACGCGACAGCAACCATCCGGCGTGATGCCTTTCTCCGCGCGGCCCTCTCCTCCCTGAGGGAGGAGGGCCTGGCTTAGCCGCCCGGCAGAACCTCCGGGATCGTCAGGGCAATGGCACGTTCTGCCAGAGGTAACACTGGTGGGTGGCGGCGGTGTCGTCGGTGCGTACGGCTCCGGAGGCGAGGGCTGTGACGCTGGTCGATTGCGGTGTGAAGGCTTGCATTTCCGGGGCGTCGGGAGCGGCGGGGACGCCGGTCCGGGCGAAGCTGGTCCAGTAGTCGATCATCGTCGTGCCGAGTTGGGCCTGGCCGGGAGTGGTGAGCAGGGTGCTGCCCTCGAGGTCGAACAGGTACGGCAGGTCCACGGCGTGCGCGGCGCCGAGCAGGCTGGGATCCTTGGTGCCGTTGACGTTCGGCGGCTTGGGGTCGGCGAACTCGTAGCCGTACACCTTCGTCTTCGCGGCCATCGCGCGGTTGCCGGCGAGGGTGGGGCAGCCCCACGCGCTGTCGGTGACGATCTTGGCCCACGCAGCCGGGGCCGACGGGTACTTGCTCAGCGGGTAGCGCTGCAGCACCTGGGCTGCGGCCGGGCCGAATGCGGTTTTGACCAGCCCGGGGTACGTCGCGGCGGTGAACGCCTTCGGGGCGGCGATCGCCGCCCCGGCGATGAAGGAGTTGTGCTCGTCGCGGTTGCCTCCGGACAGCACCGGGACCTCCGCGACCGTGCCGTCCTGGAGCGCCTTGGCGGGGTCAGTGGGCAGTAGTTCGGTGCCGTAGCTCAGGTGGTTGGCGAAGTTCTGGTTCACCTTCATCACTGCCGGGACCGGCAGTTTGCGCAGGCACTCGATCGGATCGGCCTGCCGGCAGCCGAGCGTCGCGGCGGCCGCGGTACCAGCGGCGTTGGTGGCAGCGACGGAGGAGTACGGCGTCATGGCGGGGACGCCGGGGAAGAGTCCGCCGGTCGGCCATTTGATCATGCACGAGCCGGACGAGATGATCACCTTCTGCACGAGCCCCTTCGCCTTCGGCGAGGTCAGCAGTGCGCACGCCGACATGCCACCGGCGGACTCTCCGAACACCGTGACGTTGTCCGGGTCGCCACCGAACGCGGCCGCGTTCTGCTTGGCCCAGGCGGTGGCGGCGATCTGGTCGGCGAACCCGAAGTTGCCGGAGCCCTCGAGGCCGGGCAGCCCGAGGTAGCCGAACACGCCGAGCCGGTAGTTGATCGTGACCACGACGGCGTTGCCCCGGTCGGCCAGCCGCTGCGAGTCGTACATGGCGCCGGAGCCGGTGGTGAAGCCGCCGCCGTGCCACCACACCATCACCGGCAACTTGTCGCCGGGCTTCAGCTGCTTGGGGGTGGTCACGTTCGCGAACAGGCAGTCCTCCGCGTCCGACTTGCTCGCCCCGGGCAAGGTCGGAGCCTGCGCGCACGGCGGCCCCGCCTTGGTCGCCTCCACCACGCCGTCGGCGGCGGGCTGAGGCTGAGGGAGCTCCCAGCGCCGTTCGCCGGTCGGCGGTTGCGCGTAGCGCACGCCCAGGAACATCCGGGCCTTGGCTGTCGCGACACCGTGCAACTGCCCGCTGCTGGTGGAAACCGTCAACGGCGCGTCCGCGGGCGCGGCCTGCGGATCGCTGTCGTTCGACGAGCATCCGGCCATCGCGATCGGCATCGCTACGGCCAGTACGAGGGCAAGTCGTTTCACTGCTTCTCCTGACGGGTGAGGGCGTCGACCGCGCGCACCGTCTCGTGGCGCACCACCTCGACCGAGCCACCCTTGGTGAGTTGTACGGCGGCCACGTCGAGGACCGCGCGGATGATGGACGCCATCTGCTCGGCGTCGAAGTCACGGAACTGGCCGTCGCGCTGCCCGGCGACCAGAAGGTCCTGGACGTCGGCCATCTCCCGGTTGTGCTCACTGCGCGTCGGGCGGGCCGGAGCGTCGGTGTGCCGGCCGGCGTTGAAGATCTCGGTGAGCGCGGCGATGTGCGTCGGGTAGGCGGCGTAGAACTCCACACTGCCGGCCGCGAACCCTAACAACGCCGCGCGCGGGCTGCTCGCCCCGAACGTCTGCGGACCCACCTCACGCACGCCGAGTGCGTAGACGGTCGCGACGACCTCCGCGATCAGATCGTCGCGATCGCGGAAGTGGTAGGTCAGCACGCCTCGGCTCACCCCCGCGCGCTGGGCAATCAGCACCGTCGAGGCCTTCCCGTAGCCGACTGCCGCGAGTGTTTCGATCGCGGCCTCGACCAACTGCCCGCGCCTCGCCGTCTGAATGAACGACGGCTGCGCGGACGACCCCGAGGTGTCATCGGTGGGTGACATGGACCTGATTATACAGGGCTGTTCAATTTCAGCCAGCTCTGTTCACTCACGGCGCATGGAACAAGAGAGTCGTCGCTGCGCCTCGCGCCGGCGCCCGGTCCTGGTTGCTGCCGGCAATCAAAAAGCGCCGGGTCAGTGCGACGCGAGCTCGCCGGACTGGTCGGCGGTGGCGGCCCAGCTCGACAGCAGTTTGAGTGCGTCGGCGGTGGGGGTGCCGGCGGGGGCGGTGTAGATCAGGAGGGTGAGCCCGGGGTGGGCGGGAAACTCCAAAGCCTCGAAGGTGAGGTCGAGGGCGCCGACGACCGGGTGGTGGAGCTTCTTCAGGCCTGTGCGGTGGAAGCGGACGTTGTGGGCGGCCCAGCGGGTGCGGAACTCCTCGCTGCGGGTGGAGAGCTCGCCGATCAGCTCGATCAGGAGTTTGTCGTGCGGGTTGTGGCCGGCCTCGGAGCGGAGCATCGCGGCGATGTCGTTGGCGGTGCGGTCCCAGTCCGGGTAGTAGTCCTGGGCGGCCGGGTCGAGGTACACGAAGCGGGCCGTGTTCGCAGGCCGCCGCGGGTCCGCGAGGACGGGGGAGTAGAGCGCGCGGGCCATCCGGTTGGCGGCGAGGATGTCGTGGCGGGCGTTGCGGACCCACGCGGGGGCGTCGACGATGGTGTCCAGGATCAGTTGTACGCTCGCCGGCACCGTGGCCGGCGCGGACTTGCGTTTGCGCGCCGGAGCCGGCGCGGCGGCGCGGGCGAGGTCGTACAAGTGGGCGCGCTCGGCATCGTCCAGCTGGAGCGCCCGGGACAGACCTTCGAGTACGGCGTCCGAAGCGCCCGCCAGGTTCCCGCGTTCCATCCGGACGTAGTAGTCGATGCTCACCCCCGCGAGCAGCGCGACCTCTTCGCGGCGCAGCCCCTTGACCCGCCGGTTCCCGCCGTACGCCGGAAGGCCGGCCTGCTCGGGCGTGATCCGCGCGCGCCGGGAGGCCAGGAACTCGCGGATCTCGCCTCGGTTGTCCATGCCACCACCGTAAACGGTGCCCACGGCCCGAAGGAGGTACTGGCATTACCCGGAAGACCAGTCACTCCCGCGCCCGTACGCCGGGGCGTTGACTGGGCGGCATGCAGATCCAACAGATCCCGAAGCCATGACCGCCGACCAGACCCCCGCGCAACGCCTGGTCGGGGACTTCGCACCGAAGCTGGCCGAGCTGACCGACGACGTGCTGTTCGGCGACGTCTGGAACCGGCCCGAGCTGAGCCCGCGGGACCGGAGCCTGATCACCTGCGCCGCGTTGGTGGCCAACGGCAACACCGAGCAGCTGCACCACCACCTCGAACGGGCCAAGAGCAACGGTCTCACCGAGACCGAGCTCAAGGAGCTGATCATCCATCTCGCCTTCTACGCCGGCTGGCCGCGGGCGATGTCGGCGATCGGCGTCGCCAAGGACGTCTTCGGAGCCAAGGAGTGAGCACCATGGAGTACACCAGGCTCGGTAGTTCCGGGCTGAAGGCCAGCCGGATCGCGCTCGGCTGCATGAGCTTCGGCGACACCTCGCGCGGGTTCAACGCGTGGGCGCTGGACGACGCCGGCGCCGAACCGATCTTCCGGCAGGCCCTCGATCTCGGGATCACCTTCTGGGACACCGCGAACGTCTACGGTTTCGGCAGCTCCGAGGAGATCGTCGGCCGCGCGATCCGCAAGTACACCCGCCGCGAGGACGTCGTACTCGCGACGAAGGTGCACTTCAAGCTGCACGACGGGCCGGGCGGTTCCGGCCTGTCCCGCAAGGCGATCATGGAGCAGATCGATGCCTCGCTCGAGCGTCTCGGCACCGACTACGTCGACCTGTACCAGATCCACCGCTTCGATCCGGAGACGCCGGCCGAGGAGACGATGGAGGCGCTGCACGACGTCGTGAAGGCCGGCAAGGTCCGCTACCTCGGGGCCTCGTCGATGTGGGCCTGGCAGTTCTCGAAGCTGCAGTACGTCGCGCAGCTGCACGGGTGGACGAAGTTCGTCTCGATGCAGAACCAGTACAGCCTGATGCAGCGCGGGGAGGAGCGCGAGATGTTCGCGCTGCTGGCCGACCAGGGCGTCGGGTCGATCCCGTGGAGCCCGCTGGCCAAGGGCCGGCTCGCGCGTCCGTGGGGGACCGAAACGACGCGAGGCGGCAACGATCCGGTCGCCGACCGGCGCTTCAGCGAGGCCGACCGGCCCGTCGCGGACGCCGTCCAGAAGGTCGCCGAGGCACGCGGCGTACCGATGGCGCAGATCGCGCTCGCCTGGGTCCTGAAGCACCCGGGCGTCGACGCTCCCATCGTCGGTCCCACCAAGGAGCACCACCTCCCCGACGCGGCGGCGGCGCTGGAGCTGACCCTCACCGACGACGAGATCCGCACGGTGGAGGAGGCCTGCACCCCGCAGGCTCCCGCCACCTTCTGAGCAAAGGAACCAGATGAAGGCGACCTACCTGTACGGCGCCGGCGACGTTCGCGTCGTCGACGTCCCCGACCCGATCGTCCAGGAGTCGACCGACGCGGTCGTCCGCGTCGTCCGGGCCTGCGTCTGCGGGTCCGACCTGCACCCGTACCATTCGATGCCTGAGGCAACGGATGGCAGATCGATGGGCCACGAGTTCGTGGGCGTGGTCGAGGCCGTCGGCAACGACGTGTCCACGGTCAAGCCCGGCGACCTCGTGATCGCCCCGTTCGCCTGGTCCGACGGGACCTGCGACTTCTGCCGCGAGGGCCTGCAGACCTCGTGCCGGCACGGTGGTTTCTGGAACGCCGGCGACGTCAAGGGCGGCCAGGCCGAGGCCGTCCGCGTCCCGCTCGCCGACGGCACCCTGGTCGCCGTACCGGTGGAGGAGTCGTCGCCGCTGATCCCGTCGCTGCTGACGCTGTCGGACGTGTACGGCACCGGTTACCACGCGGCCGTCAAGGCTGAGGTCAGCGCGCGGACGACCGTCACGGTGATCGGCGACGGCGCCGTCGGACTGCTCGCGGTCCTGTCCGCCAAGCGGCTCGGTGCCGAGCAGATCATCCTGATGGGCCGGCACCTCGCTCGCACCGACCTCGGCCGCGAGTACGGCGCGACTGACGTCGTCGCCGAGCGTGGGGACGAAGGCATCGCGCGCGTCCGCGAGCTGACCGGCGGCGACGGCACTCACGTGGTCCTTGAGGCGGTCGGCCATCGTCCGGCGTACGACCAGGCGGTCGGCGTCGTCCGCGCGGGCGGTGTGATCAGCCGCGTCGGGGTCCCGCAGTACGACGATGCGCCGGTCGGCTTCCCGAGCCTGTTCGGCCGCAACATCATGCTCACTGGTGGCCCGGCCCCTGCCCGCGCCTACATCGAGACGCTGCTGCCCGACGTACTGGCCGGAAAGGTTGACCCCGGCAAGGTCTTCGACCAGGAGGTCGCTCTGGACAAAGTTGCCGAAGGCTACCAAGCCATGGACGACCGCACCGCCCTGAAGGTCCTGGTCAGGCCCTAGCGCCTCAGCTTGAGGCGTCGTACTGGCGGAATGTCTTGGACGATGCGGTGAGGATGCCGGCACCGACTAGGCAGGTGAGGCCGCCGAGGAGGAGGGCGGGGGCGGGGCCCAGCAGGCCGCCCAGGGTGCCGGCTCGGAGGTTGCCGAGGTTGGGGCCGCCGATGCCGACCATCAGGTCGAGCGAGCTGACCCGGCCCAGGAGGTCGTCGGGGGTGTTGGCTTGCAGGATGGTGGCGCGGAAGACGGTGGTGATGATGTCGGCGGCGCCGGCGATCGCCAGGCAGACCAGGCCCAGCCAGAGGTGGTGGGTGAGGGCGACTGCACCGATCGCCGCACCCCAGAGGGCGACTGAGATGAGCATGGCGCGGCCCTGGTGACGGAGATGGCCGACTGGACCCGAGAGGGTGGCGGCGACGATGCCGCCGACGCCGATGGCGGCGAAGAGGTAGCTGACGGTTTGCGGGCCGCCGCCGAAGTGGGTGTCGGCGAGGGCGGGGAACAGCGCGGTCGGCATCGCCAGTGCGGTCGCGTTGAGGTCGAGCAGGAAGATCATGCCGATCAACGGGTGGCGGGCGGCGTACCGGATGCCTTCGGCAACGGATCGGAGGCCGACGGTGGCGCCGCCGCCGACGGGTGGCATGGGTGGGAGGCGGCGGACCCCGGCGAGTGCGGCGAGGAAGGTGGCGGCGTCCACGGCGTACGCCGCCCCGATGCCGACCGTGGCGATCAGGACTCCGGCCAGCAGGGGTGCGGCGATGATCGCGACCTGGAAGGACAACTGGTTGAGAGCCGCGGCGGCGGGCAGCAGGCGGACCGGGAGGAAGCGCGGCGGGAACGTCCGGCGGGCCGATCCGTCGACCGCGGCCAGGGCGGCGGAGGTCGCCGTAAGCAAGTAGAGGAGCCAGAGGTTCTCCCAGTGCAGGAACGCCTGGACGGCGAACAGGATACCGACGGCCATCAGTCCGGTACTGGTGAGCAGGACGAGGCGGCGCCGGTCGACGGCGTCCGCGATCGAGCCGCCGAAGAGGCCGAGCAGGAGGGTCGGGATCAGGTTCGCCAGGCCGAGTCCGCCGACGGCGATCGAGGAGCCGGTCACGTCGTACGCCTGGATCGAGACCGCGACCATCGTCATCACGTTGCCGACCGCGGACAGTGACTGACCGGCCCACAGCCACCGGAAGTCGACCGACTCACGCAGCGGACTCAGGTCGGCGAACAACCGTCGTCGGGGCACGAGGAGCCATCTTCGTCCTGATGGGCGAGCGGGGCAATCGGGTTGTTGGGGCCGTGGCCTGCGGGGAGGGCTACGGTGGGCGGGCAGATGTCGAGGGTCGAGATGGAGTGGTGAGCGTGGGCGAGCAGACGGTCGGGGAGTCGGGCGGACCGGCGCCGGAGGAGGATCTGCGGGCTGCGAGCAATCACCTTCGGGAGGCGGCCGCCGTACTGCGGCAGGCTCTCGCGGCCGACGACGAGCCGGCCGTCGGTTCGCCGGCTGGTGACGCCGGTACGACGGGTGGTGCCGCGCGGTGAACGACCCGGTGGAGATCGCCAAGCACACCCGCGACCTGGCCGAAGCGGTGGGGACCGCGCGGCCGTTGATCGAGACGGTCGCCGGGGACGCGTTCGCGCTGGCCGGGCAGGTCGAGCGCAACAACGACGACATCGGGATGCTGCGGCAGCAGGCCGAGCGAGTCCGGACGTACGACGACGTGGCGCCGGCGACGATCCTGCAGAGCGCGATGATCGACGCGGACACGATCGACGGGCGGCTACGGCGTACCGGTGGGCAGGTCGACGAGATCCGCGGTGACCTGAACCGCGCCGGGAAGCACCTGGTCGAGGGGGCGAAGATCCACGCCAAGCTCGTCGACGAGCTCGGCGGGCCGACGCCACAGACCGAGCAGTTCGGGAAGCGCCTGCAGGATCTGTCCGGCGCGGTCGAGGCTGCCCACAATTCGCTGAACGCGGCTGACCGGCGGATCGGGGATGCGCGGGCGTCCGTGCACACGCTGATCACCACCGACCTGCAGGCGAACCGCGCCGGCACCGAGGCGAAGATCGAGTCCGCCCACGCCGCAACGCGAGACGGCGCCAGGGGCCTCGGCACCGAACTGAAGAACGTCACCCAGCGGCTCGACGGCGTCAAGCCCCAGCTCCAGGACGCCGCCGCCGAGAGCCAGTCCTTGGCCCAGGCGGCCCATGCAGCCCTCAACCCCACCCCGAAGTCCCAGCAGGTAGCCTCCGGCTCGGCCTCCGAGTCTCACACCCGAGCCCACCGCCCAGAAAACCCCACCCGAGAACGCGACCGCTGAGCCGTACGCCGGAACCTCCCGGGAGGGGAGGGAGGAGGAGGCCCGTCGCCCCGCCTGCGCTTCGCGCGGCGACGATCCCGGCACCGGCACGGCCGGTTAGCGGGGGATGGTGTAGTCCGACTGGATGAGGCCGGCGTTCAGGCTGCGGGTGGCGTTGTGGTTCAGAGTGATGTCCTGGTCGAGCGGGCCGAACAGCGGGATGCCCTCGCCGATCAGGACCGGGACGGTGGTGATGGTGAGCTCGTTGAGGAGGCCGGCTCGGAGGAAGGTCTGGACGATGCGGCCGCCGTCGGCGTAGACGCGTTTGGCGCCGCGGTCGTTGAGGGTCTGGACGAGCCCGTCGACGGTGCGGTGGACGATGATGCGTTCGTCGACGTCGGCCGCGAGGGTGGTGCTGAGGACCTCGACCTGCTTGCCGTCGTACGGCCAGAAGCCGAAGGTGAGGACCTTCTCGTAGGTGTTGCGGCCCAGTACGACGGTGTCGATCCCCGCCATGAACTCGTCGTACCCGGTCTCGCCGGCCCGCTCGCCGCGCTCGGTCAGCCAGTCGATCGCACCGTCCGGCCGCGCGATGAACCCGTCCAGGCTGACCGCGATGAACACCGCCGCGTGAAAGCTCACTCTGCTCCCCGTCCGTCCGTGGACCCCCATTTTTCCACGCGACCGGAGCACCCCGGTCAGGCCTCCGGAGCCAGCGCCTCGTCGACGGAGTCGGCGATGGTGAAGACCTTGTGGAGCTTGGTGATGCGGAGGATCTTGGCGACCCGCGGATGCAGGCCGGCCAGGATCAGGGCGCCGCCCTGTACGGCGGCCTGCTGGTGGGCGCCGACCAGGACGCCGAGGCCGCTGGAGTCCATGAACTCGACCTCGGTCAGGTCGAGCACAAGTGGTTTGGTGCCGATCGTGTCCAGCACCGCGCGGAGGGTCTCGGTCAGGGCGGGGGCCGCCTCGAGGTCGACGTCCCCGGACAGCCGCACCAGCGGGTGCGGGCCGAGATGGTCGACCTGGACGGACAGATCCGCGCTGTCGGCAGCCACGATCTGGTACTCCTCGGATTGTCGGCGGCCGGGCGCCGGGCGCGCCCGTCGGCCGACGGTCGCGATGGCAGGTGGCTCGGGACTGAACCACCGGTCTGCGCAGCAGTATCACCCGCCGAACCGACAGTTCAACCCTCCACACCCACCGAGACGCCGTTGAGCGCGGAGCGTCAAGCACCCACCACGAAACGTCAGCCTTTCAGGCCCGTCTGGGCCAGCCCCTCGACGAACTGCCGCTGCGCGAGCACGAAGATCACCAGGACCGGCAGCGCGCTCAGCGTCGCCGCCGCGAGCTGGACGTTCCACAGCGCGCCGCCGTACGCGTCGACGTACTGGGTCAGCGCCTGCGGGATGGTGAACTTGTCCTTGCTGGACAAGAACACGATCGGTTCGAGGAACAGGTTCCAGCTGTGCAGGAAGGTGAAGATCGAGACCGCGCCGATCGCCGGCTTCGCCAGCGGCAGCGACACCTGCCAGAACAGCCCGAACCGGCCCAGCCCGTCGACCCGCCCGGCCTCCTCCAGCTCGCGCGGCAGCGTGATGAAGAACTGCCGCATGATGAACGTCGCCAGCACGCTCGGCGCGCCGAGCACCGGGATCAGGATCAGCGGCCAGTGGGTGTTCACCAGGCCGAGCCCGTCGAACATCCGGTACAGCGGGATGATCGTCACCTCGTTCGGCACCAGCAGCCCGGCCAGTACGACGACGAACACGACCCCCGACCCGCGGAACGGGATCCGCGCGAACGCGTACCCGGCCAGCGACGACACGACGAGTGTCCCCACAGTCACCAGTACGGCGATGTAGAGGCTGTTCAGGTACTGCTGCCCGAACGGCTGCAATGCGAACACCTGCCGGTACGCATCGAACGTCACGTCGCGCGGCCACAACCGCGGCGGGAACGCGAAGATCTCGTTCACCGGTTTCAGCGACGTGGTCGCCATCCACCAGGTGGGAAAGACGAACGGCACACAGCAGACCAGCAGCACGCCGTACACCAAGAGCTTGAGCTTACGACTCATGGAACACCCACTTCCGCCGCATCCGCCACTGCAGGACGGTCAGTGCGAGCACGATGACGAACAGCAGCAGCGAGATCGTCGCGCCGTAGCCGAAGTGATGGAACTGGAACGCCTGCTGGTACAGGTAGTAGACGAGCACCGTCGTCGACGTCCCCGGACCGCCTTGCGTCAGGACGGCGATCTGCGCGAACACCTGCAGCGACCCGACCACGGTCAGGATCGAGGTGAGCAGGATCGTCGGGCTGATCAACGGCACGGTGACCCGGCGGAAGCGGGCCCACGCCGACGCGCCGTCGATCCGCGCGGCCTCGTACAGCTCGGCCGGAACGCCTTGCAGGGCGGCGAGGAACAGCACCATGTTCAGCCCGACACCCTTGAACAGCTGGACCACGATCACCGAGATCATCGCGGTGCTCTCACCGCGCAACCAGTTCGGCCCGTCGAGGCCGATCAGGTCGAGGAACCCGTTGATGCCGCCGTTGTCCTGCAGCAGGAAGCCCCAGACGATCGTCCAGGCGACCAGCGTCACCACGACCGGCGAGAAGAACAGCGTCCGGAACACCACGGTCCCGCGCAGCTTCTGGTTCAGCAGTACGGCGAGGAACAGCGCCAGGCTCAGGTTGAGCACGACGAGCCCGACCGAGAACAACCCGGTCGCCCGCAACGCCGGACCCAGTCGCGGGTCCGAGGCGAGCTGCTCGAAGTTCGCACCGCCGACGAAGTCGAAGGTGCCGGCCAGGACGTTCCACTCGTGCAGGCTGTACCAGACCACCAGCCCGAGCGGAACGATGACGAAGGCAACGATCCCGACCAGCTGCGGCGCGACCATCAGCCAGCCGGCCAGCTCGTCGCGTCGCCGCATCGTCCAGTACGGCGCCCGCTCCGGCGGCCTGACCAGCGGAGCGGGCTTCGAGGCCAGCAGCGTCATTTGGCCAGCAGCGGGTTGACCTTGGCGCAGACGCCCGACATCACGGCCTTCACGTCGGCGTCCGGCTTCCACAGCGGGTCGAGCGCGGCGCGCACGGTCTGCTGCAGCTCGGCGTACCCGGTGTGGCTGGTCTTGATGTCGCCGCGCTCGATGCCGTCGATCACGACGCTCTCCAGCTGGGCGGGCTTGAGCAGCGGGTTCGCCTTGGCCAGTACGGCGCTGGTGAGCTGCGACTTGCGCGGCGGCGGGAAGAACGCGGCGAGCTTGGCCGAGTTCTCCTGGTTGCTGAAGAAGGCCAGGAAGTCCTTCGCGGCGTCGACGTGCTTGCCGCGCTTCAGGACGCCGATCCCGGCCTGCCCGACGACGGCGTACTCACCGGCCGGACCCTTCGGCAGCGGTACCAGGTCCCACTTGAACTTCGCCTTCTCCAGCAGGGCCGCGCGACTGATCTGCGTCACCACCATCGCGGCGTCGCCGGCGAAGAAGTCCTTGGTGACACCCGGCCCGGGCATCGCCTGGTCGGTGAACACCATCTTGTGGATCGCGGTCATCGCGGCGACCATCTCGGGCTGGTCGAACCCGCAGGTCTTGCCGTCCTCGCTCCACGGCCGCGCGCCCCAGCCGGCCCAGATCGAGTTCAGCGTGTCCCAGCCCTTGTAGTCGAAGTCGCCGACCACGATGCCGCCCTTGCCGCTCTTCTGTACGGCGGCGCCGGTGGCGGTCGCCTGCTCCCAGGTCCAGTTGCCAGCGGCAACCTGTTGCGCGGGCGCCGGTCGTCCGGCCGCCGTCACCAGGTCGGTGTTGACGAAGACGCCCAGCGGCGAGGTGGAGAACGGGTAGGCGAAGAGCTGACCGTCCTTCTCCCAGGTCTTGGTCGTGCTCGGCAGCAGGTCCGGGTCCTTGTCGATCGGGGCGAGCGCGCCCGACGTGACGAAGTCCTGCGCCGTGCTCTCCAGGATCCAGGCCAGGTCCGGCACGTTGCCGCCACCGATCTGGGTGGTCAGCGCGGTGGTGTAGTTCTCGATCGGGATCGACTCGAAGGTGATCTTGCCGACGTCGGGATGCGTCTTCTTGTACTCCGCGGCGATCTGCTCGAACAGCGCCGTGTGCTTGGCGTTCGCGCTCCAGATCGTCATCCGCAGGTCGGCCGGGCCGGACGCGCCGGCGTCGTCGGAGCCACCACCGCAGCCGGCCAGCGCCAGCATCGCCGCGACCGTGCCGGCCGCAGTCAACGAACGAAATCTCATCAGTCCTCCATCGGTAGCCGGTGCTCAGTAACCTGAGATGGCCGGCCAGCTCAGTTCGACGCCCTGGGCGACCAGTCGTGCCTGGAAGTCGCTGAGCAGAGCAGGGGTGGCCCGGACCGCGCGGGGGCTGACCCCGTGGTCCAGGCAGAAGGCGGCGAGCAGGCCGGCGGCCTCGCCGATGTTCCACTCGACCGGGTGCAGCCGGTAGCAGCCGTTGGTGATGTGCGTGGTGCCGAGGTTCTTGCTCGCGGGCAGCAGGTTCTCGATCCGGCGCGGGATCAGCGCGCCGAGCGGGATCCGGAACGGGCTGCTCGCGACGTCGATGTAGTTGTCGCCACCGGTCGAGGGGTGCAGGTCGATCCGGTACATCCCGACGCCCACGCTGTCGTCGTACTCGACCGCGCCGGCGTCGCCGCGGACGGCGACCGACAGGTCCTGCTCGACGACCGTGTAGTCCGCCAGGATCCGGCGGGACTCCCGGATGTACGGCGCTTGCGCGAGCCCGTCGGTCGAGCCGAGCAGGTCGCCGCGCAGCCGCAGGCCGCGGAAACCGGTGCCGCCGTCGGGGCGGGGAGCCTCGGTCTGCAACCAGTACAGCACCGACTGGGACAGCTCCTTCGCGCCCTGCAGGTGGCGCTCGGCGTCCGGGACGTCGAGGACGTTGCCCTCCAGGTAGTCGATCATCGGCCAGTTCACCAGGCAGATGTCGCTCGCGTACGCGCCCGGCCGGAAGTGCCGGCGGGCGGCGATCCGGCGGAAGGTCCACAGGTTGGTGTCACCGCCGGTCCGCCGCTGGTCGGCGACCACGGCGAGCGGGTCGTCGTCCGGGTTGGGGGTGAACGTACGGCGCGAGGCCTGCAGCGTGCGCGGATCGGGCGCGTTCCACGACAGCATCCGGTCGCCCCAGAACGGCGGCTGGTAGTTGCGCCAGAACGCGTAGTTCGCGGGCTTGTCGCCGACCTGGTCGCCGTCCACGTGGTCGACCGCGAAGCAGTACGAAACCGCCTGCATGTTGAGCGGCTGCGCCGTCGCGGGCGCGCTCGGCTCCTGGGTGTCGGCCTGGGACTCGAAGCCGGTCACGTACTCCGTGCCGGTCAGCGGCAGCAGCTCGCCGGTCTCGGTCGCGTCCAGGATGTACGGCGCGGTGAGCGTGAGCTGGTCGCCCGTCTCGCGGTGCTGGACCGTCACCGACGTGACGCGGTCGCCGTCGGTGGTCGCGTCGACCGGCTGGTACGGCTGGAGGATCCGGAGCTGCCGGCTCGCCCGGTACGGCGCGAGCATGGCCTCCATCACCGCGACGGCGACGCGCGGTTCGTGGCAGAGCTTGGAGACGTAGCCGGCCCCCGGGTTGAGCTCGGCCGCCGCGCGCGAAGCCTCGGTGAGCGGGTAGTGGCGGCGGTAGTAGTCACGGATGCCGTCGCGGAGCGACCGGTACGACGCGGTGACGCCGAACTGCTCGACCCAGGTGTGCTCGTCCGGCGGGACGGCCTGGCTGGTGAGCTGGCCGCCGATCCAGTCGTACTCCTCGGTCATCACCACGTCGCGGCCGGCGCGCAGGGCGGACAGGGCCGCGGCCACTCCGCCGAGACCGCCGCCGATGACGAGTACTTCGGTATGCATCGCTAGAGACCTTTCGGTGGCGCGAGAGTGCTGCCGACGACGAGCTCGCAGGGCAGCAGTTGCTGGAGGTCCGGGGTTTCACCGGAGAGGATCGCCTCGAGCAGGCCGACCGCTTGGCGGCCCATCTCCTTGCGTGGGATGTGGAAGCCCGAGTAGTCGACGTCGCTCGGCACCGGCCGGCTCGCGTCGCCGAGCGCGACGACGGACAGGTCGCCGGGAACGGTCAGCCCACGGCCGCGAGCCGCCTCGGCCAACGCGTCGGCATCGGCCAGGTCCTCGACGAACACGGCGGTGAAGTGCTGGGCGAGCAGCTCGTCCAGTACACCGGACAGCGGGCGATCGGTGGGGGCGATGTGCAGCCCACGCGGGGCGATCTGCCGGAAGCCCCGCAGACGATCGGCGGAGGACTCGGCCCCTTCGCCGGGTCCGACGAAGGCGACCTGTTGATGGCCGAGCCCCGAGGCTCGCTCGGTGAGCGTCGCCGTCGCCGACACGTAGTCAGCGCCGACATACGGAACCACACCCCCGCCGCCCGCTGCGCGGGCGGCGGGGGTGGAAGGGAGGGGGGAGGGGGAGCCCGGCTGAGGCTCGACCCGTTCCGGGTCGTCGCGGCGACCGACGGAGACGAACGGATACTGCTCGGCGACCAACCGGCTGAGCTCCTCGGCCGGGATGTGGCGACCCAGCAGCAGCGAACCGTCGGCCAGGCGGAGGCGGTTGTTGGCGTGGAAGACGCGGCGACGCCCGTCGGTGACCGGGGCGCTGGTGAAGAGCAGGAGGTCGAGGCCGCGCTCCTCGGCGCTCTCCTCGATACCGCTGAGGAACGGGTGGTAGAAGTCCGCGCTCGCGCTCGGGAACACCGACTCGTACGTGAAGACACCGAGGATCTGGTTGCGCTGCTGCTGCAGGCGGCGCGCGAGCGGATCGGCGACGTACCCGGTCTCACGGATCACCTTGAGCACCCGGTCGCGGGTGTCGGCCGGGATCCGCGCGGAGGCGTCGGCACGGTTGTTCAGCACCAGGGAGACGGTCGTCTGGCTCACCCGCGCCAGCCGCGCGATGTCCCGCTGAGTCAGTCGCACTGTCGATCTCCCTTGAGTAATACGTATTGCCCAGGAACGCTAGAGCGTCCGTGGGAGGTCGTCAAGAGCACAGTCCCCAAGTAATACGAATTAGCATCGCCAGACCCTTGACGATCCACAGTGGACGGCCGGAACGTTCTGTTCATGCCACTGACCCGCCGTGCCCTGCTGACCACCGCGGCCGCTGTCGCGGCCACCCCTGTCCTCGCCTCACCCGCCCACGCGCAAGCGCCAGCCGCGGGTCCACTGGCGAAACTCCCGCCGCTCCCGCCCGGCGCCCCCGCGCGCCGCCTGTTCGCCCCGCTCGAGCAGCGCTTCGCCGGCTATCTGGCGATCCTCGCCCCGATGACCAACGACGTCGTCGACACCGACTCCGCGTCGTACGGGTTCATGGCCGGCGGCTGGTGGCGCACCCCCGCGCAGCCGTTCAACTCCCGCGTCCAGGAGCACGTCTTCACGCTCAGCTGGTTCTACGCCAACCGCCGCCCCTGGAACCCGTACTACCGCGACCCGGCGCTGCTCGCCCGCCTCGACGCGGCGATCCAGCACTACCTGAAACTCCAGAACCCCGACGGCTCCTGGCCCGAGTACGCGCCCGGCGAGCGCGGCAAGGCCTCCAGCGGCTTCGGCCTCGGCTACCTCGCCAAGACGCTCGCGAACCTTCGCCAGGCCAAGGCCCTCCCCGCTCGCCGGCGCCAGCTGGAAGGTGCCCTCAGCAAGGGAGTCGCCTGGTACCTCGACCCCGCCACCACGCAGGTCTGGGACGACCCGTTCGCGTACACGAACCAGGCTGTCGCGGGCGTCGCCGGCTCGGCCCTCACGTTGAAGCTCGTTCCCAACCAGCAGCTCCGCCGGCAGCTCGACGAGCGCATCCGCTTCGTCGCCAAGTGGTCGCAGAGCCCAGCAGGCTTCTTCTACGACCCGCGCGGCATGGACATCAACTACAACTTCGAGGTGATGCTCCCCGAGATGGCCGAGCTGCACCTGCTCACGAAGAACCCGGCGCTGGTCTCGATGACCCGCAAGTTCACCGACTGGTTCAGCTACAACCTGCTGCGCGAGCCCGACGGCTCCGGCTGGCTCACCTACTACGCCGTCTCCGACCGGACCGCCACGGCGTACTACGACGACGTCGTCCCCGATCCCGACCGGACGAATCTCGGCAGCTTCTTCGTCCCGGCGGTTCCCGAGCTGGCGGCGTTCTTCACCACCCGCGAGGACCGCGCCGCGACTCGCGCGGCCTGGGCCGCCGACCCCGCCCCGGTCCCGCCGCTGGCCAAGCAGGACACCTCGCCACGGATCATCGCGCACGCGCCGTACGGCGAAGCGCTGCCGAGCCGCGCCGCGAAACGGGCCGCGATCGCCAGGGTTCCGTACCTGCGCAAGGACACCTTCACCGAACTGCGCCGTGATCGCGTCGAGAACCAGGACTACCTCTACGTACGCCGCCCAGGCTTCTACCTCGGAGCCTTCTTCGGGACCCGGCCGGGCAGCGCCGTCAAGGCGGGCACCGGCTTTCTCTGGCATCCCCACGCCGGCACCGTGATCCACGCCCAGCAGACCGCGACCGGCTGCTGGGCCACGGTCCGCGCGGGCAAGGCCGATGCCGAGAGCAACCTGGTCGCGGAGTACGTCTCGAAGGACTTCGTCCGGTACCGCTCTGCCGACGTCGTGACCGAGCTCGTGACCACCCGCGACTCCGTCACCCGTCGCGTCACCGCGACCTCGGCCGCGACCGAGCAGATCCCGCTCGTCCTCCAGCCGGGTGACGAGGTCGTGTTCTCCGACGGCACGGCGGTCCCGTACAACGAGTCCCGCGGTGCCACCGCCAGCAGCCTGACCGTCAGGCGCGGCCGGAGCACCATCACGATCACCTGGTCAGGAGTACGCCCGGCGACGCTCACTACGTCGACCAGGACCTACCTCCGCGACCAGCGCCGCCGGGTCCACGTCCTGCGCATCCCGCACGACGGGGCCCTCGAAACCACCGTCCACTGCCGCTAGGAGAACGTCCGCAGCCGCAGAGTGAGCCGTCCGGGGGAGCGGCCGGTGACGTACACCCGCTCGCCGTCCGGGACGAGGGAGCCGTTGAGCTGGGTGTAACGCTCGCCCGGGTCCATCGCGACGCGGGTCGGGCCGTTGCCGGCGCCGAACTCGATCCGGTCGCTGCCGACGGCGTACGAGCCGGTGCCCTCGGTCAGCTGGTAGTTGCCGGGGGCACCCAAGGACTCCACCCCGGACAGCGTCCCGCCGGCGCGAAAGCACAGCTCGACCGCGAACGGGACCTCGGAGCCGTCCAGCGCGAAGGTGAGGTCGAAGCCGTGGCCGGTCTGGGCGACGGTGACGGTCGTGCGCAGCGTCCGGTACTGCTTCGGGCGGTGCGGGAAGTCCATCGACGCGTAGAACCGGCCGTCGAGCGTGAGCGCGTACGCGCCGTCCTTGCGGCGGTACCGCTTGGGCAGCGGCAGGTGGTACGGCACCTTCACCTCGTCCTCGAGCCGGAACGTGCGTGACCCCGTACGGCGTAGGCCGTCGCTGCGGAAGTGCCCGGTGCTGAAGAACTGCGGCGAGAGCCGGACCGAGTCCAGGATCGCGGCGCCCTGCCGGAGCTTGAAGAACGTCGGGTTGGTGGACAACCCGGACGCGATCACCGGGATGTCGTGGAAGTCGGTGCCGCCGAAGACGGTCGCGGTCCGGTCGCCCCGCCGGACCCGAGCCAGCGAGTGCGCCGGAAACTCGGCCACGAAGTCAGCAGGTGCGGGCTTCACAGCAGGCAGTACGGCGGCCAGCTCCGGCCGTTCGAGCACCTCGGCCAGGAAGTCGCCGAGCTCCCCGGTCCCGCGCCGTTCGATGTCCTTGGCAACGGTCGCGAACCGGCCGTCGCGGTCGTGCAGCGCGAGCTCACGGAACTGGGTCAGGTACCACCAGACCTCGCGGACCCGGGTCTGGTCCTGGCGCCGGGAGGCGATCGTGTCCACCTCGCCGTTGGGCTCGAGCAGGTGCAGCGTCGCCTCGAGGTTGCGGCGCACGAACCCGAGCAGCTCAGGCTTGTGGCGCAACCAGGCGATTGTCAGCAGACTCGGGTTGGTCACCTCCGAGGCGTACGTCGCGGAGCGTTCGCTGTAGATCCCGTCGGGGGTCGCGTCGATGCCCTCGTCCAGCCAGTCGTCGATGCGCGCGGCGTACCGGCGGTCGGGGAACAGGTGATGGGTGCGAGCGAGCGCCGCCGAGATCTCCCAGCGGTGGTTGGGAGTGTGGACGCCACCGGAGGCCAGCGCCGGGCCGGCTTTGCGGATGATGCGTTCGAGAACGGCGCGGTGGGGTTCGGTGTCCGGGCTGCCGTCGGCCTCCAGCAAGGCGTAGACGGTGCAGAAGTCCTGGACGGCGAACGCGCTGTCCGGCGGCGAGTGCAGGTTGCCGACGTCGTACGTACCGTCGTCGTTCTGGGTGCTCTCGAGTTTGTCCACCAGGAAACGCAGTGGCGCGAGCAGCGTGGCGTCGTGGAGGAAACGCGAGCGGTTCCAGATGTAGCCCGACACCAGCCGCCGGGCTTTGCGGGCGACGGCCCGGACGCTGTCGCCGGTGCTCTGGTAGTTGCCGAGCACGAGCGGGATCTGCGTCTCGTTCACGCGCGTGAGCAGCGTCAGCAGCTCCTCGTCGGCGGCCGCGGGCGTGGCGCCGGCGACGCTCGGCAGAACGGTCCCCGCGGACAGTCCGGCGAGTGACCCGGCCAGGAAAGTACGACGCTGCATGATGCCTCCACCGACTCGGAAAGCGATTGCCAAATGCCCAGTACTGTTCTTCGGCGGCACTGCACTGTCAAGACTTCACAGGTGTCCGGAACCGGTCACCCAATCACCCGACGAGACCTTGTCTGAACCGGTTCGCTCCACTAGTTTGTCCGACCTGGGTAAACGCTTTCCAAATTGACCGGAGGAAAGAAATTGAGTGGGCAGAAGAAGGACAATGTCGCTGCCTACCTGTTCCTGTCCCCGTGGCTGGTCGGCCTGTTCGTGATCACGATCGGGCCGATGATCGCGTCGCTCTACCTGGCGTTCACCGACTACAACCTGATCCAGGCCCCGCAGTGGACCGGCCTGGAGAACTTCACCCGGATGCTGTCCGACCAACGGCTGCACAACTCGCTGAAGGTCACCTTCACCTACGTCTTCGTCTCGGTTCCTCTCCAGCTCGCGGTCGCGCTGCTGCTGGCCGTCGTACTGGACCGTGGCGTGCGCGGGATGGCCTTCTACCGTTCGGTGTTCTACCTGCCGTCGCTGCTCGGCTCGAGCGTCGCGATCGCGATCCTGTGGAAGCAGGTGTTCGGCACCGACGGACTGCTCAACCAGGTGATCGCCCCGCTCGGCTTCGACGGCAAGGGCTGGATCTCCGACCCCAGTACGGCGCTCGGCACGCTGGTCGTCCTGAACGTGTGGACCTTCGGCGCCCCGATGGTGATCTTCCTGGCCGGCCTGCGGCAGATCCCGGCGATGTACTACGAGGCAGCCTCCGTCGACGGCGCCGGCCCGCTGCGCCGGTTCGCGAGCATCACGCTGCCGCTGCTGACACCGATCATCTTCTTCAACCTGGTGCTGCAGATCATCCACGCGTTCCAGTCGTTCACCCAGGCCTTCGTCGTCTCCGGCGGAACGGGTGGCCCGTCGGACTCGACGATGTTCTACACGCTCTACCTCTACGACCGTGGCTTCGGCAATTTCGACATGGGCTACGCCTCGGCGATGGCGTGGTTCCTGCTCGTGATCATCGGGGTCTTCACCGCGGCGAACTTCGTCGCCTCGAAGTACTGGGTGTTCTATGACGACTGAGACGCTGCCCCGGTCGGTCCCGGCCACCTCCGGTACGACGCTCGCCTGGCGGCGGGTCCGGCCCGCGCTGACCCACGTCGCGCTGGCCGCGACCGCGGTGGTGATGCTCTACCCGGTGATCTGGATGGTGGTCAGCTCACTGCGCCCCGGCAACGAGATCTTCCGCGACCCCGGCATCCTGGTCCGCGACCTGCGGATCGAGAACTACCGGATCGGCTGGAACGCGCTGACCGAACCGTTCACCCGCTACCTGCTGAACTCGGCGGCCGTCGTCCTGGGCTCGATCGTCGGCAACCTGGTGTCCTGCTCGATGGCCGCGTACGCGTTCGCCCGGCTGAACTTCACCGGCAAGAAGTTCTGGTTCGCGATCATGCTGGTCACGATCATGCTGCCGATCCACGTGGTGATCGTGCCGCAGTACATCCTGTTCAGCCAGGCCGGCTGGATCAACACGTTCCTGCCGCTGATCGTGCCGAAGCTGCTGGCCACCGACGCGTTCTTCGTCTTCCTGATGGTCCAGTTCATCCGCGGCATCCCGCGCGAGCTGGACGAGGCGGCCCGGATCGACGGCTGTGGCAAGGGCGGCATCTTCCTGCGGGTGATCCTGCCGCTGATGGTGCCGGCCCTGGCGACCACCACGATCTTCACCTTCATCTGGACCTGGAACGACTTCTTCAGTCAGCTGATCTACCTGACCGACCCGAAGATGTACACCGTCCCGGTCGCGCTGCGGGCCTTCGTCGACGCCACCGCCAGTACGTCGTGGGGCTCGCTGTTCGCGATGTCGGTGGTCTCGCTGGTCCCGGTCTTCCTCGCGTTCCTGCTCGGCCAGCGGTTCCTGATCAAGGGCATCGCCACCACCGGCATCAAGTAGTCCCGCTCAGCAGAAAGGTTCACCACCATGAGGCCGCTCCCCCGACTGACCGCACCGCCGCGCCGGCGGGTGCGGGCCCTGGCCGCCGTCGCGATGGCCGCCGCCCTGCTGGCCACCAGTGCCTGCGGGGGCGACTCCGGCGGTGGCGGTGACTCCGCCGGCGGAGAGGTCACTCTCCGGTTCAACTGGTGGGGGTCCGACACCCGGCACAAGATCACCCAGCAGGTGATCGACTCCTTCCAGAAGGAGAACCCGAACATCAAGATCAAGGGCGAGTTCGGCGAGTGGGCCGGCTACTGGGACAAGCTCGCCACCACCGTCGCCGCCAACGACGCGCCCGACGTGATCCAGATGGACGAGAAGTACCTGCGCGAGTACGCCGACCGCGGCGCGCTGCTCGACCTGAAGAAGGCTGACGGGCTCGACACCGGCAAGTTCGAGCCGGACACGCTCGGCGCCGGCGAGTTCGACGGCGGCCTGTACGGGCTGAACGCCGGCATCAACGCGTTCACGATCGTGGCGAACCCGGCCGTGTTCAAGGCCGCCGGAGTGGCGATCCCGGACGACACGAAGTGGACCTGGGACGAGTACGCCAGGACCGCGGCCGAGATCAGCCAGAAGCTGAACGGCAAGGGCTGGGGTACGGCGGCGTACGGGACGAACGACGCGAGC
Organism: Kribbella italica; assembly: GCF_014205135.1. Classification (NCBI taxonomy): domain Bacteria; kingdom Bacillati; phylum Actinomycetota; class Actinomycetes; order Propionibacteriales; family Kribbellaceae; genus Kribbella; species Kribbella italica. The sequence continues at coordinate 5,519,183 of NZ_JACHMY010000001.1, read as the reverse complement.
CTGAACATGTGGGCGCGGCAGCAGGGCGAGTCGCTGTTCACCGAGGACGGCAAGCTCGGGGTCAGCAAGGACAAGCTCACGCAGTACTGGACGAACCTGCTCGCCCTGCAGGCGTCGAAGGCGACGCCGTCGGCGGAGTTCACCTCGCAGGACATGACGGCGCCGCTGGACCAGTCGGGGATGGCGACCGGCAAGCTCGCGATGGGCTACGCCTGGAGCAACCAGCTGAACGCGCTGAGCAAGGCGTCGGGCCAGCAGCTCAAGCTGCTGCGGCTGCCGAGCGCGACCGGCAAGGCGGCCGAGAACGGCGCGTACTACAAGGGCTCGATGTTCTGGTCGATCTCGTCGCGGTCGAAGCACCCGAAGGAGGCCGCGAAGTTCGTCAGCTACCTGGCCAACAACACCAGCGCCGGCAACCTGCTGCTGGCCGAGCGCGGCGTCCCGCCGAACACCGAGATCCGCGCGGCGGTAACGTCGAAGCTGCAGCCCGCCGACGCTTCCTCCGCGGCCTTCATCCAGGCCATCGCCAAGGAGCTCGGCAAGCCGTCGCCGCCCCCGCCGGTCGGTGGCGGACAGGTGGAGAAGATCATCCAGCGCTACACCACCGAGGTCCTGTTCGGCCGCCTGCCACCGGCGGACGCCGCGCAGAAGTTCCTCGACGAGATGAACAACGAACTCGCCAAGTAAGGATGCAGGAGGCAACTGATTCATGGTGAAGCCAAGGGTCGCCGTGGTGGGCGTGCATGGGCACGGCACGTCGCACGTCCGCCACTGCATCGACCTCCACTCCACCGGCCGAATCCACTTCGCAGCCGTCGCCGACCCCCAGCTCGCCCCGCCGGCGAAGCCAGGCGTCGGGCACGGCGGGCGGGTCACTCGGGTGGAGGAATTGCCTGAGGGCACTCAGGTCTTCGCCGACCTGGAGAGCTTGCTCGCGGGCGCCGAGGTCGACGTGGTGGTGATCAGCACGCCCATTCACACCCATGCGCCCTTGGCCGAACTCGCCTTGCGGGCGGGGGCCGACGTCCTGCTGGAGAAGCCGCCGGCTGCTTCGCTCGAGGAGTTCGGTCGGTTGCAACGGCTGGTGGAAGAGACCGGGCGCAGCTGTCAGGTCGGCTTTCAGGTGCACGGGTCCAAGGCGGCACGGACGATGAAGCAGTGGGTGGCCGACGGGCGCCTGGGGGAGGTGCGCGGGATCGGGACCGTGGGCACCTGGATCCGTACCCAGGAGTACTGGCAGCGCGCGCGATGGTCCGGCCGGCGGGAGCTCGACGGTGTCGCAGTGGTGGACGGCGCGGTGACCAACGCGTTCGCGCACTCCTCGGCGACCGCTCTGCTGGTGGACGGATCGGGTGCTGCCGACCAGGTGAGCTCCGTGGAGACCGAGTTGTACCGCGCGAACCCGATCGAGTCCGACGACACCTCGACCGTCAGGATCCGCACCACCCGCGGTACGACGATCGTTGCCGCGCTCACCCTGGCCGCGGAACCGCCGGGCGGCGACCCGCGGATCATCGTGCACGGCTCCCGCGGCCGCGCCGTCCTGACGTACTCGTCCGACCGCCTCGACCTCACCGTCGACGGCATCACCACTACCAGTACGCCGTCCGAACGCGACGACCTGCTGCTCAACCTGATCGAGCATCGCGCAGACCCCACCGTCGAACTGCTCGCGCCACTGGAACAGCTCGGCGGATTCACCAAGGTGCTCGAAGCCGTCCGGCTCGCGGACCCGCCGCGCGAGATCGACCCGGCCTACGTCACCTGGCAAGGCGAAGGCTCGCAACGCCACCCCGTCGTCACCGACGTCAGCAAGTGGGCCGAGCAGGCCGCCGAGAACCTCGCGCTGTTCAGCGAGCTCCACACTCCCTGGGCTTCACAGTAGGCGGCGGGCGGCCAGGCGAAGCTCCGTCAGTTCGCCGGCCGCCCAGCCCTCGCCCCGCGACTCGGTGCCGTACCACTGCGGCTTGCGGACCAGGTGGAAGGACAGGTTCGCGATCCGCCCGGCCACGCCGAGCCAGTCGATCGCCGCGAGGTCCGCCGCCGCGATCTCGCGGTGCCGTTGGTACCCCGTGCGGAACGCCTGCCAGTACGGCGTCGACGCGACGCCGCAGAAGTCGGCCGCCAGGAACCCCTCGCCGGCCAGGTCGAAGTCGTGCAGGTTCAGCCCTTCCGGTGTGACGAGCACGTTGTCGAGCGACACGTCTCCGTGGCGGATGCCGCGACTCGCGCCGTCGGCAACCTTTCCGGGGACAGCCGCCGCCAGCGCCTGGACGATCTCCGCGTCGGCCGGCGACACCAGCGGCACGATCTCGTCGACCAACCGGTCGAGACCGTCGGGGTGCTCGGCGGACCGGCGTACCGGTGTGTAGGTCCCGGCCGCGAGGTGGAACCGCGCGATCAGCTCGCCGAACGCCAGGTAGAGCTCGTCGTCGAACGGCGGCTGCGGCTTGCGACCGTCGACGAACGTAGTCAGGACGAAGGGCCGATCGCCTTCCGGCAGCGCCAGTACGCCGGTCGCCGCGCCGTCGGCGAGCGGCTGGACCGCGGGCGTGGCCACCTTGCCGAGCAGGTGATCGGAAAGTCCTGCCTCCCAGCGGATGTCGGCGAGCGGGCGGCCGGCGTACAGCTTGAGGACGAAGGCCTCGGCCGGCGTGGTCAGTTCGTAGACGTCGTTGACCAGTGAGCGCCGCAGCACGCACCCGGTGAAGGGCAACTGGTAGACCTCCGCGAGGTGGTCGCGCAGGCTGTCGGGGTGGGGCAACGATCTCAGGGTGCGGACCATGTGATGTCCTTTGCGTGACGTCGCGGGGGTGGCAGGCGTTGGGAGTACTGAAGCAGACGATTCCGTACTCGGGCGCCCCGGAGGAAGCGGGTTTTCCTGCGGGTCGGATGAGGCAAGTGGGGTAGGACGGAATCGTTGTACGGATTCACCTCCCCTGAACGCCCCAGGAACCGGTAGCCTCGTGCAGCCGCTGCAGTACTTGCCTGGGGAGGCCCAGACGGTCGCGGTACGCCGACCACCACCGACGAACTGCCGGAGAGCCCAAACCGGTCAGGAGATCACGTCTTGCAGGAGAACACCAGCACCAGTACCGGCGAACTCAGGAACGTACCCCTCACAGGTGCGGACAAGGTCGCCTACGCCTTCTACGCCACCGCGGCGACCGCCGCACTCGTCGGCCAGGTCTGGGCCGGCGTCACCCACATCCCCTGGCCCGACGAGGGCTTCTCGACGTTCCTGAAGATCGCTCTCGTCACGCCCGCCGTCGCCGTCATCGAGCTCGGCGGTGTGGCGACCGCGGCGCTCGCCGACCTGCGCCGGCGCAAGGGTGAGCAGGCCTACGCCTACCGCGCGATGTCGCTGTTCGCGGCGATCGTCGCGCTCGTCTTCAACGTCGTCGGCCACTGGCGGCCCGAGGAGCGGTTCCTGGCCTTCGGCTTCGGCGGCCTGTCCGCGTTCGCCTACGTGCTCTGGCTGATCCACAGCTCGGCCCGGCGACGCGACGCGCTGCGGGTGTCGGGCCAGATGGCCAACACCGGACCGGTGTACGGCGTCGTGCAGTGGCTGCGTGAGCCGCGGCTGACCTGGCAGGCCCGGTCGCTCGCGATCGAGCACGGCTACGGGATGTTCGAGAGCCTGCGCGCGGCGCGCGACCATGTCCGCAACGCGGCCCGGCGGAACGCGATCGCCGGCACGGTCGCGGAGTACATCCGCTCCGAGCACCAGGACGAGCGGCTGGCCAAGATCGCCGAGACGACCTACGACGCGGACCGGCTGGCCGGGATGCTCGAGGAGCGGATCAACTACGAGGTCGTCACCAACAAGCTGACCCGGGCCATCTCGCCGCCGCCGGAGGAGCCGCCGGCCGAGGAGCGCAACGACCTGCGGGCCGCGGTCTGGGTGGTCGAGGGCAAGGCGCTGAAGGCGCAGCAGGTGCGCGCCGACGGCGGCGTGAACATCCGCGACGAGGACGCGTGGGGCGAGGCGATGACCGGTGAGCTGATGGCCATCGTCGACCCGCCGGTCAACGCCGAAGGGGTCGCCGAGGCCGAGGTGGTCGAGGACGAGGCCGAGCACGTCGTCAACGGATCGCGGCGGCCGGTGAAGGCGTCGCCGGTGGTGCAGAAGCCGCAGGAGCCGTCGCCGTTCGCGCCGGCCGACCAGGTCGCGCGGCCCGGCGTACCGGAGCCGGTCGAGTCCGTGCTGCCGCCGGTGCTCCCGGAGCCGGTCGTCGTCGAGCCGAAGGTCGTCACCGAGCCGGCCCGGCCCGCGAAGGCCAAGCCCGCACCGAAGGTCGTCGCGGCCGAGAGCGAGCCCGAGCCGACCGACCTGGAGAAGCGCCGGATGCGCGCGTGGAACATGCTCTCGGACTGGCCTGACGGTCACGAGCGCAGCGCGAAGAAGCTCGCCGAGGCGATCGGCTGCAGCGAGCCGATGGCCAGCCGCTTCATCGAGCAGTACGAGACCGAGCACGACCTGGTCTCACAGAACTAGTTCTTTTGTAGTGCTGAGGAGCCCGCGCCGGTTGGCGCGGGCTCCTTTCAGTGTCCGAGGTTGACCGGGAGTTCGGCGAGGCCGCTGACCAGGACTCTGCGCCATTCGAGTTCTTCGGCGGGCTTGGCCAGTGACAGCTTCGGGAAGCGGCGGAGCAGGGCGAGCAAGGACTCCTGGAGTTCGATGCGGGCCAGCTGGGCGCCGAGGCAGAAGTGCGGGCCGAAGCCGAAGGAGAGTTGCTGGTTCTCCTTGCGGTCCAGCCGTAGCTCGTCGGGATCGGTGAACACCCGCGGGTCCCGGTTCGCCGAGTTGAGTGCGGCCATCACCCCTTCACCGGCCTTGATCTGTACGCCGTGCAGCTCGAGGTCCTCGACCGCGACGCGCAACTGACCGACCTCCGAGAAGCGGTTGAAGCGCAGCAGTTCCTCCACCGCCGACGGCACCAGCGCGTGGTCGTCGACGAGCCGCGCCCAGTTCTCCGGCCAGCGCAACAACGTCGCGACGCAGCTGGAGATCTGGTTCGCCGACGTCTCGTGCCCGGCGACCAGCAGGTTGACGCCGAAGGCAATCAGTTCCTCCTGGCTCAGCCGGTCGCCCTGCTCCCGCGCCCGGACCAACTCGTCGAGCAGGTCCTCGGCCGGCTGGTCCGCGGTCGCGAGCTTCCGCTCGACGAGCGCTTCGATGTACGCCGTCAGCTCGGTCATCGCGTTCTCGACGAGGTCCTTCTCGGCCATCTTCATGCTGTAGCCGAGCTCGGTCCACTCACGGAACTGCTCGCGGTCCTCGTACGGGACACCGAGCAGCTGGCAGATCACCTGGATCGGCAACGGCAACGCGACCAGCTGCCGAATGTCGGCGCCGTCCCCGGCCTTGGCGACGTCGTCCGCAAGCTGCGCCGACAGCTCCGCGACCCACGGCCGGGTCCGCTCGATCCGCCGGTGCGCGAACGTCGTCGACACCAGCTTGCGCAGCCGGCTGTGCTCGGGCGGGTCGGTCGTGGTCAGGCTGTTCGGCATCGGCTTGGCCAGCGCGACCCGCGGCGCGCCCTGCTTGACCACCGCGGCCCGCGAGAACCGCGGGTCGGCCAGCACGAGCTTCACGTCGTCGTACCGGGTGACCAGCCAGACCTCGGCCCCGGCCAGCGTCCGCACCCGCGCGACCGGACGGTTCTCCCGCAGCTCCGCGAAGGTCGGTGAGGGGTCGAACCGGAACGCGTCGTCGAACGGGATGTTCAGCACGGTCTCCGTCATGCTCCCGACCCTACGGACTGAGGTAACCCTTCGCTCGCCGGGTCAGCGGGTCGCCGGGCGGCCGACGCCGTGCAGCAGGGTGTCGATCAGCTGGGTGGCGATCGTGTCGATGTCGGCCTCGTCGAGCCGCCCGGCGCTGACGTCCTGACAGGCCTCGTGGATCAGCGCGTAGTACACCCGGCGGGCCCAGACCGGGTCGACGTCGGCCCGCAGGTCGCCGGTGTCGCGCAGCTTGGCGAAGAGCCGGTCGCAGGCGGCCTGTACGCCGGCCTGGATCGCGGCCACTTCGTTGCCCTGGGCAAGGTTCACGTTCATCGAGAAACCCCAGGAGATCTTCACCCGGAGCACGTTCACGGTCGCCTGGTACAGCGCGACCATCGGCGGGCTGGTGTCGGGCCGGGCCTGCTCGACGGCGGCCGCCAGCTGCTGCGACGCCCAGGTCGCCAGCGCGAGGATCAGCGCCTCCCGGGTGGCGAACCGGCGGTGCACGGTCGTCCGGGCGACCCCGGCGGCCGCGGCGATCTCCTCCATCGTGGCGGCCGGATCGCGCCCAAGGGTCCGCTCGGCCGCCTCCAGGATCGTCCGCACGGTCCGCTCGGCGTCGGCGCGCAGCGGGCGGGCAGAGACGTCGGTCATGTCCCGAATACTACAGGAGCGTCGCTGTTGACCAGCTACTTGCGTCAGAAATGATGCAAGTAGTACGGTTTCGAGGTCAGCAACGACGCAACTAGCGAAGGTGTGACCATGGATCTCCAGTTGAAGGACAAGACCGCGCTCGTCACCGGAGCCAGCCGGGGGATCGGGCTGGCCGTCGTCGAGCAGTTGGTCGAGGAAGGCGTTCGGGTGGTCGCGGCGGCCCGGACCAGTACGCCGGAACTGCGGCAGACCGGCGCGTACGTCGTACAGGTGGACCTGGCGCAGCCCGACGGGCCCGCGCGACTGGTCGAGGAAGCGCTCCGGGAGCTCGGCGAGCTCGATCTGCTGGTGAACAACCTCGGCGGTGGCGACGGGGAGGTCGCGGGCGGATTCCTCGGGTTCGACGACGCGACCTGGGAGCAGGTCTTCGCAGTGAACTTCTTCGCGACCGTGCGCGCGACCCGGGCGGCGCTGCCGAGCCTGGTCGGCCGGCGCGGGGCGATCGTGAACGTCTCGTCGAACAGCGCGCGGATGCCTACCGCCGGGCCTGTTCCCTACACGACGGCCAAGGCCGCGCTGACCGCGTTCGGCAAGGCGCTGGCCGGCGAGTTCGGCCCGCAGGGCGTCCGCGTCAACACGGTCTCACCGGGCCCGGTGAGGACAGCGCTCTGGGAGTCCTCCGAGGGGTACGGCGGTCAGCTCGCGCGCCAGCTCGGCGTACCGCAGGAGGACCTGCTCGCCGGACTCCCCGCCCAGCAGGGCATGCTCACCGGCCGCCTGATCGAGCCGGCCGAGATCGCCGACCTGATCGTGCAGCTGTGCTCACCGCGCGCCGCCAGCATCGTCGGCGCCGACTACCTGATCGACGCGGGCATCGTGAAGAGCGCCTGACCCGGACCGGATCGTCGGGAGGCCGTGGGGGCTCGTGAGTTTCAGGTGCCGCGTTGGGTGATCAGGACGGCGAGGCCGTCGAGGATGCGGTCGATGCCGAACTGGAGGGCGTTGCCGGTGTGGCCGGCGGTGGCTTCCTCGGCGAAGGCGGCGGTGGCGGCGGGGTAGAGGTGTCCGACCTCGGCCATCGTTTCGGCGAGTTGGGTCGAGTAGGTGTCGGGGGACGCGTTGGGCGGGGCGAGTTGCTCGACCAGGCTGCGGACGTGGCCGTTGAGCAGGACGATCGTGTCGAGGCGCTCTGAACCGGTGAGCCCGGTGCCGGCCAGGGCGGTGAGGGCGGTTTCCATCCAGCCGAGCTCGTTGGGGCCGACGTGGCGTTGGCCGGTGGTGAGGTCGATCGTCCAGGGGTGAGTGCTGTAGCGGGCGAAGATCGTGTCGGCCCAGATCTGCAGGCCGGCGCGCCAGTCGGGGGTCGGGGCGGGCGGCGTACCGATCGCGGTGTCGAGCATCAGCGCGGTCAGCTCGGCCTTGCCGGGGACGTACCGGTACAGCGACATCTTGGTGAAGCCGAGCCGCTCGGCCAGCCGCTGCATCGAGAGGTTGGCCAGCCCTTCCGCGTCGGCCAGCGCGATCGCCTCCCCGACGATCCGTTCCAGGGACAGCGCGGGCTTCGGTCCCCGCCGGGCGCGCTGCTGCGTGCCCCAGAGCAGTTCGACCGCCGTCGGTGCCGGCATCGCGGGCCTCCTCGAATCACTGTTGACGTCGAACTGTGTCTACCATACTCTAATTCGTGTCCACCGGAAACAGATTCCATCAGACACAGTTCCAGAGGAGGCCGCCATGTCCCAGTCCGTCCTGATCTCCGGCGCCAGCATCGCCGGACCCGCACTCGCGTACTGGCTGAACCGGTACGGGTTCGACGTCACCGTCGTCGAGCGTGCGCCGGAGCTGCGCCGCGGCGGCCAGGCCGTCGACTTCAAGGGCCGCACCCACTTCGCCGTGCTCGAGCGGATGGGCATCCTCGACGCGGTCCGGGAGCGCCGGACCGGCACCACCGACACCGTGTTCGTCGACGAGAACGACGAGCAGCTGATGGTGATGTCCGGTGACTTCACCGGCGGCGACCTGGAGATCCTGCGCGGCGACCTCTCGGAGATCCTGTACGAGCGGACCGCCGGCGACTGCGAGTACCTCTTCGGCGACTCGATCAGCGCGCTCACCGACACCGAGGACGGCGTCGAGGTCGCCTTCGAGCACGGTCCGGCCCGGACCTTCGACCTCGTGATCGGTGCCGACGGCATCCACTCCCGCGTCCGGAAGCTCGCCTTCGGCCCCGAGCGGGACTTCGTGAAGTACCTCGGCCACTACTACTGCGTCGCCGGCGCGAGCCCGTGGAGCGGCGCCGGATCGCGCGACCGACAGGTTGCCCACGGCCACAACGCGCCCGGCAAGCTCGCGGTCACCGGCGGCTCGAAGGCCCAGCAGCTGTACATGTTCGCCTCGCCGGAACTCGACTACAGCCGCGACGACACCGCGGCGCAGCGCGACATCCTGCGCACCGTCTACGCCGACGTCCGGTGGCAGGTCCCGCGGATGCTCGACGAGCTGGACGGCTTCGACGACGTCTACCTCGACTCGCTCAGCCAGGTCCGGCTGAACGGCAGGTACACCAAGGGCCGGGTCGCGCTGGTCGGCGACTCGGCGTACGGGAACACTCTCGGCGGGTTCGGCACCGGGCTCGCCGTCGTGGGCGCGTACGTCCTGGCCGGGGAACTGGCGGTTGCTCAAGGCAACCATAGCCAGGCCTACGCGCAGTACGACGAGATCATGAAGCGCTACGCCAAGATCGCCGGCAACAGCAATGCCGGCCGCTTCCTCGCCCCGAGGACCGCGACCGGCATCAAGCTGCGTAACTGGTTCCTGGGCTCGCGGATGTTCCAGCTGATGACCAAGTACGCCGACAAGGCCGCCAACGACATCGAGCTCCGCGACTACCCGGCTGCGTCTTCGGTGGATCGCGCGAACGTCCGGCGATAGCGGCTCGGCGTGGTGCTGAGCACGCGGGCGAAGTGCTGGCGCAGGATCACCGGACTGCCGAATCCGGCGGCCGCGGCGATCTGGTCGACGCTCAGGTCTGTCGTCTCGAGGAGTTCGCGAGCACGGTGGAGGCGCTGGTTGATCAGCCACCGCAGCGGTGTGGTGCCGGTCTGGGCGCGGAACCGCCGGCTCAGGGTTCGGGTGCTCATGGAGGCCTGGGCAGCCAGGGTGGCCAGGGTCAGAGGTTCGGCCAGGTGTTCGGTCATCCAGTCCTGTAAGGGATTCAGCGATTCGTTGCCGGAGACAACAGGCGCGGGAACGTACTGCGCCTGGCCGCCCCGTCCAGGACGCCGGCCGCGCCGGGCACGAAGGCGCCGGTGCAGATCGAAGCGATCCGTACGCCGCACCGATGCGCCTCGCGGATCACCGCGACCGCCTCGGAGGCCGGCTCATGGGCAGCCGGTACGACGATGGTGTCCGCGCTCAATGCGGCCGTCAGCCCGTACGGCGCCTCAGCGCGGAAGACGGGCCGGTCGTAGGCCAGCACGCTGGTCCCGTCGCGATCGCCGCACACGCGGACGTCGTACAGGCGCTCCCCGCGGACCGGACCGGCCGCGGTGGCGAAGATCTGGCAGGCGCCGGTGAGTTCGAGACCGATCACGCCGTCGAGCGCGAGGATCGCCACGGTGTGCATGGCTCGAATCTAGCCAATGCTGTCTCTCCCGCGACTGGGTTTCGCTGCTCCGCCGGAACGACGATGGCCAGATGCGGATCGACGTACTGATGTTCGAAGGAGTCGCCGAGCTCGACGCGCTGGCGACGTACACGGTGTTCGCCAATGCTCGGCGGCGCGGGCTGGCGGTGGAGCCGTACCTCGTGACGGCGGACGGCCGCACCCAGGTGACCGGCTGTTACGGGACGACGTTCGGGGACCTGGTGCCGTGGTCGCCGGAGACGGCCCGCGTGCTCGCGGTGTCCGGCGGCTGGATCGTGGAGGAGATCGCGAGCGGGGTCATTCCCCGGCAGCTGGCCGAGGCGAAGGCCGTCGGTGGGGACCGACTCGTCCTGGCGGGGATCGACTCCGGCGCACTCCTGCTCGGCGCGGCCGGGCTGATCGCCGGTCGGCCGGCGACCACCCATCGGGTGGATCTCGAGCGGCTGGCCGAATGGGCCGAGGTGATCGACGCGCGGGTCGTCGACGACGGGGACCTGGTCACCTGTGGCACCGGGTGGTTCGCTGGCGTCGACCTTGCGTGCTGGCTGCTGGAACGCGAGCTCGGTGCGGCCGCCGAGGTGGTGGCGCTGGAACAGTGGATCGGCCGGGACCGGCAGGGCACCGTCTGGCGCCGATGACGGATCGGTTGCCTCATGAAGCGCTGCGCCAAGATCGTCGGCAACAGCGATGCCGGCCGCCTCCTCGCCCCGAGGACTGCGACCGGCATCGACATCGAGCTCCGCGACTACCTGGTCAAGGTGGGCGCCTGGCTCACCGCGGCTCGGCGTCGGCCGTGCAGTGGTAGTCGCGCTGCGGGCGTTCGCCGGTGGTGAGGAACGTCGTCACCGCGTGATTCGCGCACCGGTTCTTGCCCAGCGGGTAGACGCCGTGGCCGCCCTGGTCGGCGGTGACCATCACGGCTCGGTCGCCGAGGGCCTTGCGGAGTTGCTTGGCTCCGGCGAGCGGGGTGGCAGGGTCGCGGAGGTTCTGGACCATCAGGACGTTGGACGGGCCGCGGTCGGTGATCCGGACGGGCTTCTCGGCCGGGTCGGGCCAGTAGGCGCAGGGGGTGATGTTGGCGCCGGCCGCGCCGAACAGCGGGTACTTGATCCGGTCGACGGCGACGTTGCGCTGGTAGGTCTTGACCGATTGCGGCCAGCGGGAGTCGTTGCAGATCATGTAGTAGCGCCCGGAGATGAGGCTTTCGGCGCCGGCGGGGTCGCCGGGCAGTGGGGGCGGCGGCTGGTTCGCGTCGACGGCTTTCCAGATCCCGGCCAGGAGCGGGGCCTGGGTGGGGCCGTAGAGGAGCCCGAAGTTGATCAGCCGGAACGCGATCGCGTCGAACGGGCCGTCCGGTGTCTGGATCGGGTTCTTCTCCAGCCGCGCGGCGAGTTCGTGGAATTTCGCGGTCACCTGCGCCGGCGTACGGCCGAGACCGTACTCGCGGTGGTTCGCCGCGGCGAACTTGGCGAAGTCCGGGAAGCGGTCCTGGACACCTTGGGACCAGAGCCTGTTGCTGGGATAGTCCCAGCCGCCGGGGCCGAGGTTGCTGTCCAGCACGATCCGGTCGCTGTGCTGGGGGAACATCGTGGTGTAGACCGCGCCGAGGTAGGTGCCCCAGGAGGCGCCGGCGTAGGAGATCTTGGACTCGCCGAACGCGATCCGGATGCTGTCCAGGTCGCGGGCGGTGTTGGCAGCGCTGATGTGCGGCAGCATCCACGCGGTCTTCGAGGTGGCGCACTGTTTGGCGACCTGCTGCATGACCGCGGCGTGCTTGGCCACGTCCGCGGCGTTCTTCGCGTACGGCGGGATGTTGCCGGTTCCCAGCTGGCTCGGTGTGAGATCGCAGGTCACCGGGGTGCTCTTGCCGAGGCCACGGGGGTCCATCCCGATCACGTCGTAGCTGTCGCGCACGCTCTGCGGGAGACCGGTCGCGACCAGGAAGGCCGGGTAGTTCTGCCCGGCGCTAGGGCCGCCGGGGTTGGTCAGTAAGATGCCGCGCCGCGCGCCGGGTTTCGTGCTGGGCAGGCGCGAGACGGCGAGGTCGATCTTCCGGCCGTCGGGCTTGCTGTAGTCCAGCGGAACCTTCAGCGTGCCGCACTGCATCCCTTCCGGGATCGGCACGGGCGCGATCTCGGGCGGACACTTCTCCCACTGGATGCCACCAGGTGGTGCCTGCGTCGCGGCGGAGCTCGCGGGCGAGATTCCCGGGACCAGAGCGACCGCCAGCGAGGCGACGGCGACGGTCAACGGTACGGCTGTGCGTTTCATGGGTCCCTCCGGACGATTCTGTGGACGCGACCAACTCTTCGCGAACCACACCCTCCGGCACGTCCCCCGGGCGGCCCTTTCCCCGTCCACCGAAAGTTGCGGCCCCGGGACCCGCGCGAGTCCCGGGGCCGACGGACTACTTGGTGCCGAAGGAGTAGATCGTGCGGGTCGAGTAGGTCTGGCCGGGGCGCAGGACCGTCGACGGGAAGTTCGGCTGGTTGGGGGAGTCGGGGAAGTGCTGGGTCTCGAAGGCGAACGCGTCGCCCTGGCGGTAGGTCTTGCCGCCGATCCCCTGGAAGGTGCCGTCGAGGAAGTTGCCGCTGTAGAACTGCGCGCCCGGCTCGGCCGTGCGGACCGAAACCGTCCGGCCGCTCCCGGGATCGGTGAACCGGCCGGCGAACCGCAGCCCGTCGTGGCCGGCCTTGCCGCCGAGCACGAAGTTGTGGTCGTAGCCACGCCCGATCACCAGTTGGGGGTGGTCCTCGCGCAGCCGCTTGCCGATCGCGGTCGGCCGGCGGAAGTCGAACGGCGTACCGGCCACCGGCGCGATCTCGCCGGTCGGGATCAGGCCCGAGTCCACCGGCGTGTACGACGGTGCGTTCAGCTCCAGCACGTGGCCCTCGATCGAGCCGCTGCCCTCACCGGCCAGGTTGAAGTAGACGTGGTTGGTCAGGTTCAGCACGGTCGGCTTGCCGGCGACGGTCGCGTGGTAGTCGATCCGCAGGTCGTCGTCGAAGTCGAGCGTGTAGGTGACCGTGGTGGTCAGCGTGCCGGGGAAGCCCATCTCGCCGTCCGGGCTGACGTAGGTGAACGCGACCCCGACGTGCGACGAGGTCTGCACGACCTTCGCCTTCCAGACCTTCTTGTCGAAGCCGAGGGTGCCACCGTGCAATGCGTTCTCGCCGTCGTTGACCGGGATCTGGTACTTGTTCCCGTCGATCGAGAACTGACCCTTCGCGATCCGGTTGCCGTAGCGGCCGATGGTCGCGCCGAAGTACGGACTGAGCTTGGCGTAGTCGGGCAGGTTGTCGAAGCCGAGGCTGATGTTCTCGGTGCGGCCCCGGCGGTCCGGGGTCTCGACCCGCTGGATGGTGGCACCCCAGGTCAGCATCGAGACGGTCACTCGACCGTTGGAGAAGGTGTACACGTCGACGCCGGCCCCTTCTGGGGTGGTGCCGAACGGGTCCTTGCGGATGGACAGGCGGCCGTGGTGTGAACCCATGGACGCGACTGTAGTAGCCGCCGGTTCGGCGCCGGCGGGGCTGGTCAGTGCCCCGGCCGTGACGGCGCCGAGTCCGAGGGCGCCGGCGGTTCGCAGGACGTGGCGACGAGGCAGGTGGTCGGTCATGAAGTCCCCTCAGTCGGTTGGGCGGGTGGGCGGCGAGAGCGTTCTCACACCGCCTCGGGCACTGTAAGCACCGATGTCCGATGTTTGGAACAGTTCGTAACCGTTCGGATTCGTCCGATGACTGACGGCGTCGTGGCGTGATGGCCGATGGGTTGACCGGATCGGTCCGCCGCGGGTCGCGATGTTGCCTGTCGCCGCGAACGCCGTACAAGCAGGCTGGGGGTATGACACAGACAGCGCTGATCGTGATCGACGTCCAGGAGTCCTTCCGGGTCCGCCCGAACTGGCAGGCCGTGAACCACCCCGACATCGCCGACCGCGTCAACCGCCTGGTCGACGCCGCGCGCGACCGCGGCGACCTGGTCGTGTGGGTCCTGCACACCGAGCCCGGGACCGGTGGCGCGTTCGACCCGGCGAACGGGCACGTCCGGCTGATCGAGGGGCTCGAGCCTCGCGACGGCGAGCCGGTGATCCGCAAGACGTCGCACAACGCCTTCACCACCACGAATCTGCAGCAGCTGCTCACTCAGCACGGGATCCGCGAGCTGGTGATCAGCGGGATCCGGACCGAGCAGTGCTGCGAGACGACCACGCGGGTCGCGTCCGACCTCGGGTACGACGTGGTGTTCGTCACCGAGGCGACCGCGACGACGCCGCTGCCGCACTGGACGCTGCCGTGGGACACCTCGCTCGACGAGGTGCTGGCCGACCCGCGGACGCTGATGCCGGCGGTCGTCGTGGAGCGGACCGAGTACGCGCTGGCGGGACGGTTCGCCACCATCCGGACGCTCGACGAGCAGGCCGGCGTCCTTGTGGGATCCTGACCGGATCATGCGCAAGGTCGTCTTCTTCCTGGTCCCACGGCTGCACCTGCTCGATCTCGCCGGGCCGGCGCAGGTCTTCTCCACTGCCGCCGACCTCGGGTACGGCTATCAGCTGTACTACGTGGCGGAGACCGAGGAGGTGTCGACGGCGCAGGGGGTGCCGGTCAAGGCCTCGTTGGCGTGGCCGGAGCTCGGGCGGGACGACCTGATCGTCGTACCGGGATGGCGGTCGCCGCGGTTGTCGCCGTGGCCGCCGATCTCGGCGCGGTCCAAGCAGGTGCTGCGGACGCATCATGCGTCGGGTGGGTCGGTGGCGAGTGTCTGCTCGGGAGCCGACGCGCTCGGTGCCGCCGGGCTGCTCGACGGGCGGCGGTACACGACGCACCACGACCTGACCGAGGAGCTCGCGGCGCGGTACCCGAAGGCGAACATCGTGCGCGACGTCCTGTACGTGATGGACGAGCGGGTGATCACGTCGGCGGGGATCGCGAGCGGGATCGACCTCGCGCTGCACCTGGTCGCCGTCGAGCACGGCGCGGTCGCCGCGGCGCGGATCGCGCGCGAGATGGTCGTCTACGCCCGCCGCAACGGCGACGAGCTGCAGGAGAGCGCGATGCTGCGGCACCGCGGTCACCTCAGCGATCTCGCCCACCGCGTCCAGGACGTCATCGACAGCCGGTACGCCGACCGCCTGCCGCTGGCCGACCTCGCCCGCGCCGCCGGCGTCAGCGAACGCACCCTCACCCGAGTCTTCACCGCCGCCACGGGCCTCACCCCGCTCCGCTACCAGCAACTCCTGAGACTGGAACGAGCCGAACACCTGATAGCCCACGGCACCACCGTCGAATCGGCGTCGAGGGTAGTCGGCTTCGAAGACCCCAGAATGCTCCGCCGCCTCCGCTCCCGCACCCCCGCCGCCACGGCCTGACTCCCTGTACTCCGGGGTGGACTTTCCTCTACCCCCCTTGGGGAGTTGCGTCTCCTGAGAACCCTGCCTTTTGCCGACAGTCTCTTGGTAAGCGGGCAGAGAGCCCGGGCGGGGTTGGCGAGAGGGCAGCAATATGAGCAGGGGATCCGTGACCGTGCGGGCCGCGCGGTGGAGTGCTACCCATCCTTGGCGGGCGATCGGCTTGTGGCTGATCCTCGTCGCCGTCGCGGTCGGGTTGTCCGTGATGGTTCCGAAGCAGACGACGAAGGCCGCCGACACCTGGGTCGGGCAGTCCGGCCAGGCCGCGGAGCTGATTCAGCAGGCCGGTCTCGACGGCAAGCCGAGTGAGACCGTTCTGGTCACCGACCCTGATGGGCCGCTCAACCGCACCGAGGCGACCACCGCTCTGACGCAGCTGAAGCAGAAGCTGACCGCGCTCGACTCGGTCGCAGGAGTCGGCGAGCCCGTCTGGGCCGAGAACGGCAAGGCGGCCCTGCTCCCGATCGAGCTGAAGGGCAGTGCCGACGACGCCGCGGACAACGTCGAGAAACTCGTCGCCGCCACCGCCGACGTACAGCAGAACAACCAGGGCCTGAGCATCCAGCAGACCGGTGGCGCGTCTCTCGACGCCGGGATCTGGAAGCAGGTCGGCAGCGACCTGGCCAAGGCCGAGAAGCTCAGCCTGCCGATCACCTTCGCGTTGATGCTGCTCGTCTTCGGCGCCCTGATCGCGGCCGGAATCCCTGTCCTGCTGGCGTTCTCGGCCGTCGGCGCGGCGCTCGGCTTCTACGCGCCGCTGTCCTACCTGTTCCCCGACGGCGGCTCGGTCGCCAACGTCGTGCTGCTGATCGGCATGGCGGTCGGCGTCGACTACTCCCTGTTCTACCTCAAGCGCGAACGCGAGGAACGCCGTCGCGGCCACAGCACGGTCGACGCCGTCGAGATCGCCGCGGCCACGTCGGGACACTCGGTGGTTGTCTCCGGTCTCGCCGTCATCGTCTCGATGGCCGGCCTGTACGTCGCCCAGGACCCGGTCTTCTCCTCGATGGCCACCGCCACCATCGTCGTCGTCGCGGTCGCGGTGCTCGGTTCGCTCACCGTCCTGCCCGCCCTGCTGGCCAAGCTCGGTCACCGCGTCGACCGTCCCCGCGTCCCGCTCGTCTGGCGGCTCAACCGGCGGATCGGTCCCGGCGGCATCAGCCGTCGCCTGGTCGCTCCGGTCCTGCGCTTCCCGAAGGTCGCGCTGCTGCTGTCGGCCGTCGCGGTGGTCGCGCTCGCCGTACCGGCGCTCGGCCTGAAGACCGACCCGGGTGGCCTGAACACGCTGCCGGACAGCATCCCCGAGGTGAAGACGATGCAGCAGCTGCAGGCGAACTTCCCGTCCGAGGGCATGGCGTACGACGTCGTGGCGAAGGCCGACGGCAAGGCGCCCGTCGAGGCCCTGGCCACCCTGCAACGTGAAGCGGTCGCGAGCAAGCAGTTCGTCGTCCCGCCCGGCCAGGCCGTCCGGACTGCGGGCGACACCGCCGTACTGACCCTGGTCTCGGTCCTGCCGGACACCAGCGAGGACGCGAAGGTCGCGCTCAACCAACTGCGGGACACGCTCGTGCCGCAGGCGTTCGACACGATGCCGGGAGCAACCTGGGCGGTCGGCGGTGAGACCGCGAGCGGCGTCGACTACGGCGCGAACCAGCGCGACAAGCTGCCGTACGTGATCGCGTTCGTGCTCGGTCTGACGCTGCTGATGATGCTGTTCACCTTCCGCAGCCCGGCGATCGCGATCGTCACGACGCTGCTCAACCTGGCCTCGGTCGCGGTCTGCTTCGGGGCGCTGTCGCTGGTCTTCCAGCACACCTGGGCCGAGGGTCTGCTCGACTTCACCTCACCCGGGTTCGTCATCTCGTGGATCCCGCTGTTCCTGTTCGTGATCCTGATCGGGCTGTCGATGGACTACCACGTGTTCGTGCTCGGCCGGATCCGCGAAGCCGTGCAGGACGGGCTCGCCCCGGCCGAGGCGGTTCGCCGCGGAATCACCGAGTCGGCCGGTGTGGTGACGAGTGCGGCCGCGGTGATGGTCTCGGTGTTCGCGCTCTTCGCGACGCTCGGCATGATCGAGATGAAGCAGATGGGCGTCGGCCTGGCGGTCGCGGTCCTGGTCGATGCCACGCTGGTCCGGATCGTGATGCTGCCGGCCATCCTGGTCCTGCTGGGCCGGAAGGCCTGGTGGCCCAACAAGTTGCCAGTAGCAACAGCGGAACCAGAACGCGAGTTGGTCGCCGTCTGAGAAGTGGGGCCCGGCGCGAGCCGGGCCCCACTTTCTTGTCCTACTTCAGCTTGTACGCCGCCGCAAGCTTGGCGATCGCACCACCGAGATCACCGGTCAGCGCCAGGTGCTCGGCGTCCGCGGTGAGCTTGGACACCGCAGCGTCCAGGTTCTGCCCGATCTCGTCCTGCGCGATCCAGCGGGCCGCCGCGACGACCGCGTCGTCCTCGGCGAACCCGTCGACCCGGCTGCGCTGCAGCGCCTTGCCGGCCGCGGTGAGCGCGGCCAGCGCGGTCGTCGCCTGCGGCCCGGACCAGTCCTTCACGTGCAGCGCCACGTCGATCGAGATCGCCGCGATCAGCACGTTCGGGTCCAGCAAACCCTTGCGCAGCAGGGAGATCTTCGCGTCCAGCAACTTCTGCCGCGCCGCCGCCTGCGTCGTCAGACCCCATCCGTACGGGTACTGCGGGTCGTACGACGCGTCGCCGACGTTGATCGGCTGCTGCGTCTCCGCCTTCGGCCAGGTCACCGGGAGCCGCCCGCTGAACGGCTTCTTGCCGAACAGCACGTCCGCGACGCCGGCGCCCTCGGTACCGGGCAGCCACGACGCGACCAGCGCGTCGATCTCGCCCAGCTGGTCCGCGACCACCTGCGGGCGGCCGGAGACGACGAGGACCGCGCACTTCATCGCCGCGCACACCTTGTCGACCGCGGCCTTGTCGGCGTCGCTGAGCAGCAGGTCGTGACCGTTGCCGACGTCACCGATTCCTTCGGCGTACGGGCGTTCGCCGACCACCACGACACCGACGTCGTGGCCTTCGAGCGGAGCCGACGCGTCCTGGCTGAAGGTTGCCGTCGGCACGTTCTGCTTGATGCCGTCGAGGATCGTCGTACCGGTCGTGGTCGCACCGGAGCCGCCCTGCCAGCTGATACTCCAGCCGCCGAGCTGGTTGCCCAGGTCGTTCGCGTTGCTGCCGGCAACGTAGACCTTCGCGCTCGACTTGAGCGGCAGCACGTTGCCGTCGTTCTTCAGCAGCACCTGCGACTTGGCCGCCGCCTCACGGCCGACCGCCCGGTGCTTCGCGCCACCGATCTCCGCCAGCTTGCTGGTGTCGGAGTACGGCTTCTCGAACAGGCCGAGCTTGAACTTCTGCTCCAGGATCCGGCGCACCGCGTCGTCCACGCGGGACTGCGCAACGCGGCCCTCGGTGACCTCGGTGGTCAGGCCCTGGGTGAACTCCTGGTACCGGGTCGGCACCATGATCATGTCCAGCCCGGCGTTGATCGACGTCCGGATGTCGCTGTTGTAGTCGCCCGGCAGCTGGTCGATCGCCTGCCAGTCCGAGATCACGAAGCCGTCGAAGCCCATCCGGTCCTTCAGCACGCCGTTGATCAGCTCGGCGTTGCCGTGCATCTTCACCGCGGGCTTGTCGTCGCCGATGATGTCGACACTCGAGTACGACGGCATCACGGTCCCGACGCCCAGGTCGACCGACGTCTTGAACGGGTCGAGGTGGATCGCCTCGAGCTGCTGCTTGGTCACCTCGGTGACGCCTTGGTCGATCGTGTACGAGCCGGTCGTCGACGACCCGTACGTCGTACCGCCGTCGCCGACGTAGTGCTTCGCGCTCGCGAGCACGTGGTTGTTCTGCTTCAGCTGGCTGCCGTCGGCCTTGCCCTGCATGCCGGTGATCACGGTCGCCATCGCCTTGACCAGCGCCGGGTCCTCGCCGAAGCCCTCGTACGAACGGCCCCAGCGGTCGTCGCGCACCACGCAGACGCACGGTGCGAAGTCCCACGGGATGCCGGTCGCACGGACCTCGGTCGCGGCGACCTCACCGGTCCGCCGGGACAGATCCGGGTCGCGGGTGGCGCCGAGGCCGATGTTGTGCGGCAGGATCGTCGCGCCGATCACGTTGTTGTGCCCGTGCACCGCGTCGACGCCGTAGATCAGCGGGATCTGCAGGCGGGTGGCCTGCGCGTTCAGCTGGAAGCTGTCGATCATCGCGGCCCACGAGGCCGGGGTGTTCGGGGTCGGCACCGAGCCGCCGCCGGACAGCAACGAACCGAGCGCGTACGTCGCGATGTCGGACTTGGTCCGGACCGCGTTCCGCTCGGCCTGGGTCATCTGTCCGACCTTCTCGGCCAGCGTCATCCGCTTCAGCAGGTCGTTGACCCGCGTCTTCACCGGAAGCTTGGCGTTCAGGTACGGCAGGTCGTGCGCGTTGATCACGACGACCGGCTGGGTCGCGGGCGCCTTCGCGCCGGTGACGGTCAGCTCGACCGGGATCGTCTCGGCGGCCTCGGCCGACCGGTCCTTGCGGGTCGCCACCTGCACGGTGTGCGACGTACCGGACGGCGTACCGACCGGGAAGGTGAACGCGCCGGAGACCGGGGCGTAGTCGTCTGCTCCCGCCGTACCGGTGCCGCTGCGGTAGTCGACCGTGACCGGCTCCTCCAGAGGGACGCCGCCGGTGGTGGTCAGCCCGATCTTGACCGCCGCGGTGCCGCCCTCCTTGACCGGGTAGACGCCGGCGTCGGTGACCACGCTCGCCTTGAGCGCCGGGTCGGCCTTGCCGTAGATCTCGATCTGGTCGATCGCGAACTCACCAGGAGTCCCGACCGGCATCGTGAACGCGTAACCCCACATCTGGGTCAGGTTGAGTATCTGGTCGATCCCGCCGACCGGCTGGTAGTCACCGCGGTAGGCCAGGTCACTGAACGGGATCTCGACCAGGTGCCAGCCCTGCCAGTCGTCGGTGAAGCTGGTGTTCCACAGCTCCGACGCCTCGGCGTTCGCGCCGCCGTCCTTGATCTCGAAGAAGATCCGCTTGCCCGATCCCGGCGGCAGCGGCGCGGTGTTCTGCCCGTACCACCAGAACCGGATGCCCTTGTACGCCGACCAGTTGCCCGGGTTCTGGTCGAAGGTGATGTTGTGGCTGAACCCGCCGTACCCGCTGATGTCGTAGGACCCGTGCAGCACTTTGTCCCCGGCCGGGGCGTCGTCCCGGTCCTGCAGCTGCATCGTCGGTGAGTCGTCGGCATCGCTGCCGAACCCGAAGATGCCCGGGCCGGGCGGCGCGGCGAACGGCTCGGCTCCCTCGAAGGCCGCCAGCACCGTGGGTACCGGGTCATCCGCGGCCGCCTGCGACGCCACTCCCAACGGCAACAGTCCCGCGACCACCGCGAGAACCGTCACCCCGACCGTGCGACGCCGACGACGAATTCCTGGCCACCTGGGCATTGGCGACTCCCTGACTGTCCGCACAGGTGCCACGCACCCGTGTCGGGGCCGATGCTCAGTCCTTCCACTCTCCGGGTCAAGAGCCCACCGGTTCCGGAACTAGAGCGCTCTCACGGCACCGCCTCGGACCAGGGCGTCAGGTGAACGACTCTCCGGTATTCCTTGGGCTCGGTAGAAAAGCTCCCTAAGCTACCTGGCATTGGCCAAGGAGCCGGCGACGGGAGGGACCGACCGATGGGCGGGGCCCCAGGGAGCTCGCGAGGATTCCGGCTGCTGCTGACCGGCTACGCGGTTTCGTCGTACGGGAACTACCTGAATCTCATCGCGCTGGGACTGTTCAGCTACCACCTGACCGGCAGCTCGTGGGCGACCGGCATCGTGATGGCCGTCCGGCTGGGCGCCGGGTTCGTCGCCGGGCTGGGATCGGGGCGGGTGCTCGGCCGGTTCGGGCGGCGGCCGCTGCTGGTCGGCCTGGATCTGGTGCAAGCGGCGGCGATGGTGGCGCTGGTCGTTCTGCCGAGTCTGCCGATGCTGCTGCTGGTCGCCGTGGTGCTCGGGGTGGGAAACACGACGCTGGTCGTCGTACTGCGCAGTGGCGTGCCGGACCTGGTCGGCGAGGACGAGCGCGGACGGGCGAACGGCCGGCTGGTGACAGCGCGGTCGTTGGCGACCGTGCTGGGGTTCGGGTCGGCCGGCCTGGTGATCGACCTCGGCGGGTACGACGCCGCGTTCCTGCTGAACGGCGGGTCCTTCCTGGTGTCGGCGCTGGCCTTGTCGTTCGTCACCTGGCCCGATCAGGCAGAGCCGGTGGCGGACGAAGGCGGCCAACGGATCAGGGCGGTCTGGCGACTCGTGCCGTTGCTGGTGCTGGGCATGGTGGTGGTCCGGGGACTAGACGCGCTCGCGTCGGCGGGGCACAACGTGGCGTTGCCGATCTTCGCGACCGAGACGGCGCCGGCGAACCCGGCCGCGGTGATGACCCAGTTCATGACGGCCTGGGCGATCGGCAGTCTGTGCGCGCACCAACTCGTGTCCCGGCTGGTGAAGACGGTCGACCACCGCCTCTTCGCCGTGGCGACCTGTGTGATGTCGGCGGCCTTCGTACTGGCGTTCACGGGTCTGCCCGCGGGCTGGCTGATCGCTGTCTCGCTGCTCGCGGGAATCGCGGACGGCGTCTCGGAGATCGGCTACGTCTCGACGCTGCAGACGCTGCCGGCCGAGCGACGGACCCGTCTGTTCGGCCTGTCCGCGAGCGTCGAGACCTCGGCGTTCGGCGGCGGGATGGTGCTCAGCGCCGGACTGCTCGACGTCCTGCCGGTGCTGGTGGTGGTCGGTGGTCTGCACGGGGTCGCGGTGGCCGGCGTACTGGTCTTTCTGTTGCTCTCGAGGAGGAGAACACCCGATGGCGAACTCGTCGCTCACGCACGGTCCCCAGCTGACCCTGACCGGGGATGACCCGGCCGACGCGGTCGCGGCCCTGGTCCGGGCCGCCGCGGACTTCCCGGCCGCGGGCGTCCGGACCCCCGCGGGGCTGCTCACCTATCCGGACCTGCTCGACCGGGCGCGGCGGATCCTGACCGGACTCCGTGCCGCGGGGGCGTCCAGCGGGGATCGGGTGATCGTGCAGGGCCTGTCCTTGGACGACTTCTTCCCGGCGTTCTGGGCGTGCCTGCTCGGGGGCATCCAGCCGGCGGTGGTCGGTGAGCAGGTCTCGCCCGGATCCCCGGTCATGGATCGTCTCCGGCACACGTGGGACCTGCTCGACGCACCGATCGTGCTGACGGACCGCGCCGGAGCCGCCGTACTGGACGGTGACGGCTTCCTCCTCGCCGTGGTCGAGGATCTCCTCCCACTGCCACCTGCCGACGAGCTGCACCGACCCGGTCCGGGCGAGGTCGCGCTGCTGATGCTCTCGTCGGGCAGTACCGGCGCGCCGAAGGCTGCGGCGCTCACCCATCGCGGTCTGGCCGAGTTCGCCGCCGGTTCGCGGCGGCTGCTGGACGTGCGGCCGGGGGAGACGATGCTCAACTGGCTGCCGGTCGACCACAGCGGAGCCCTGTTGCTGTACCACGTCCTGCCGGTGTTCACCGGGTCGACCAATGTGCACTTGCCGACGGCCGACGTTCTTGCGAATCCCCTGCTGTGGTTGGAGAAAGCAGCCCAGTACGGCGTCGCGCACGCCTGGTCCCCGACGTTCGGGCTGCAGCTCTCGGCCGAGGCGCTGGCGGCCCGGCCCGACCTCGTACTGGACCTCGGCGGTGTTCGCTCGTTGGTGTCCGGCGGCGAGCAGATCGTGCTGCCGGTGGTCGACCGGTTCTTCGCCGCCACGGCGCGCGCGGGACTCGATCGGGAGAGTTTCCGGCCGGCGTGGGGGATGGCCGAGACGGTCACCGCGATCACGATCGGCAGCTTGACCTCGGACGGCGGAGTGGTCCGCGTACTCAAGTCCTCGGTGAGCGGTGAGCTGGTTGTCGCCGAACCATCGGTTCCGGACGCGGACTGTACGACGTTCGTCGCGGTCGGCCCGCCGGCTCCCGGGGCCACGGCCCGCATCGTCGACGCGGATGACCAGGTGCTGCCCGAGCTGCGGATCGGACGGCTGCAGCTCAAGTCCGCGCGGGTCACCGCCGGGTACGTGAACAACCCGTCGGCGACCGCGGCCGCGCTGCCCGATGGCGAGTGGTTGCGCACCGGGGACCTGGCGTTCGTCGCCGCGGGCCAGGTCGTCGTCACCGGCCGGGAAGGCGACACGGTGGTGCTCAACGGGCACACGCTCTTCTGCCACGAGATCGAGGAAGTCGTCGGTGGGGTCGAAGGGCTCAGCTTGCGGGGAGTTGGTGTCTGCGGGGTACCTAACTCGGCGACTGGGACCGAGGATCTGGTCGTCTTCTTCGAGGACTCTGGTCTGTCGGACGACGTGGTGCCGGCCATCCGCGCTGCGCTGTTTCGGCGGCTGCGGCTGACCGCTGGTGAAGTTGTCCGGGTGCCGGCTGGAGAGTTTCCGCGGACGGCGAGCGGGAAGGTTCGCCGTACGGAACTCCGCAGGCTGCACGAGGCTGGTCGCTACAGCGCGACGGACGTCCGGTCCGCGGGGGATCCGGCTGAGGGGGAAGCTCCGTCTGCGGCGGGGGTCGGCGTGGTGGTGCGTCGGGTGGTGGGGGAGCTGGTCGGGCGGCCAGTGGTGGGTGACATGCCGTTCTACGAGCTGGGGCTGACCTCGATCACGATCGCTCGCCTGCGGGCGCAGCTGGCCGGGCACTTCGGGATCGACGTACCGGCGACGGTGCCGTTCGAGCACCCGACGGCGAACGCGCTGACGAACTGGCTCGTCAGCCACCTCGGCGCCGAAGCGAACCTGCGGCCGGACACGGGTGAGGCGGTCACGCAGGAGTCGCCGCGGGTTGAGGTGAGGGCCGCGGGCGGTGAGGCGAAGGCCGTGGGGTTCGAGGTGGGAGCCGTGGATCGGCGGGTCGCTGTGGTGGGGATGGCTGCTCGGTTCCCGGGGGCGCGGACGGTGGCGGAGTACTGGGCGAACCTGACGGCCGGAGTGGACAGCGTGTCCACCTTCGATGTGGCCGGTGGGCCGGATCAGGTGGGCGTGGGTGGGGTGCTCGAGGACGCGGAGTGCTTCGACGGGGAGTTCTTCGGGTTGTCGCCGAAGGAGGCGGCGCTGACCGACGCGGCGCACCGGCAGTTCCTGGAAGTGGCGCACGAGGTGCTGGAGCACGGCGGGTACGCGTCTGCCGACCCCGGCCTCCGGATCGGCGTGTACGCCGGAACGGGGATGAACCTGTACGGTCATCAGGACCAGCTCGTCGGTGCGCCGGTGACCGACGTCCCGACGGCGATGCAGGCGACGATCGGTGCCACGGCGGACTTCCTCGCCACACGGGCGGCGTACCGGCTTGGGCTGACCGGTCCCGCGATCGGTGTTCAGACGGCGTGCTCGACGTCCCTGGTCGCGGTTCATCTCGCCGTCCAGGCGTTGCTCGACTCGGATGCCGATCTCGCGATCGCCGGCGCCGCGGCGGTCCGGTTGCCGCAGGAGGCCGGGTACCGGCACGTGCCCGGGTCGATCTTGTCGCCGACCGGCCGCTGCCGGCCGTTCGACGCCGCGGCGGACGGGACGGTCGGCGGCAACGGCGTCGCCGCCGTACTGCTGAAGCGGCTCGATCGTGCGCTGGCCGACGGCGACACTGTGCACGCCGTGATCCTCGGAAGCGCGGTCAACAACGACGGCACCAGCAAGGTGGGCTTCACCGCGCCGAGCGTCTCCGGCCAGGTCGACGTCGTCAGCCGGGCCCTGGACCGGGCAGGTGTCGGGCCGGAGACGATCTCGTACGTCGAAGCGCACGGGACCGGCACCGCGCTCGGCGACCCGGTGGAGTTCGAGGCGCTGTCGCGAGTGTTCGGGACGGCAGGGCGGACGGCCAAGTGTGCGCTCGGCTCGGTCAAGGCCAACGTCGGGCACCTGGACTCGTGTGCGGGAATGGCCGGGCTGATCAAGACGATCCTGATGCTCCAGCACGGCCGGTTGGTGCCGACTCTCAACCTGCAGCAGCCGCACCCCGAGTTGCGGATCGACGACAGTCCTTTCGAGCTGACCACGGCCGCCGGTCCGTGGACGGCCGGCGTACGGCGTGCTGGTGTCAGTGCCCTTGGCGTCGGTGGAACGAATGCGCACCTCGTCCTCGAACAACCTCCGCTGGTCGCCGCGAGCGCGGAGCCGGTCGAGGCCGTGGTGGTTCCGGTGTCGGCGAAGTCCGCCGAGGCGCTGGCGGAGCTGAGCGACTCCCTGCGATCGCATCTCCTGGACCGTCCTGAGCTGGCGGCCGTCGATGTCGCGACGACCATGGCGCGCGGGCGACGCCACTACACGCATCGCCGCGCGGTGGTCGGTGCCGATGCGGCGGACCTGGCCGAGGCCCTGGCCAAGCAGCCGGAGCAGACGGGCAGCGGACCGCTCACGTTTGCCTATACCGGGCAGGGGAGTACCTATCCGGGGATGTCCGACTGGTTGTACCGGAGGTTCGACCCGGCCCGGCGAGTGTTCGACGAGATCGAACGTGCGCTGGGCGTCCCGGTGCTGGAAGCCGACGGCGAACACGCGCAGGTCGCGCTGTTCGCGAACCAGGCCGCGTGGACGGAGGTCTGGCGATCGCTCGGGGTCGTCCCCGACTTCGTCGTCGGGCACAGCGTCGGCGAATACGCCGCGATGTATGCGGCAGGCGTGCTGTCGCTGGTGGACGGCGCTTCGCTGACGGCCCGGCGGGGTGAACTGATGTACGCCGGAGTGCAGCCAGGGGTGATGGTCGCCGTCGCGGCGGATCTCGCCCTGGCCGAGCGGATCGCTGCCGAGTCCGGAGTGGAAGTTGCTGCGGTCAACGGTCGCGACCGGGTGGTGCTGTCGGGGGCGGAGGACGCGATGGCGCGGGCGACCGGCGTACTGGATGTGGCCGGGCTGACCTGGCGGCGGATGGGAGTGGATCGCGCGTTTCACTCGGCGATGGTCGAGCCGATGCTGGACGAGTTGCGGGCTTGGGCGGACGGGGTGTCGTTCGGCGCGCCGCGGCTGCCGGTTTTCGGTGGGGTGGATGGGGCGTTGCTGACTGCTGTGGATGGTCGGTACCTGGTCGATCATGCGCGGCGGGCAGTGCGCTTCGACCTGGTGGTGGGAGCGGTCGGTGAGCGGGGAGGGAGCCGGTTCCTCGAGGTGGGGCCGGACGCTGTCCTGTCGGCGTTCGGGCGGCGCGCGTTGCCGGGCAGCACGTGGGTCGCCAGTCAGCGCAAGGAATCGGACGAGCAGTTCGCGCAGGCGTTGGCGGCCTTGTACGGCGGCGGCAGCGACGTCGACTGGTCGATGGTGTCTGCCGGGCGCCGCATTCCGCTTCCCGGTCACCCACTCGTTCGACGCCGGTATGACGGTGGGTCGGCGCAGCGCCCGGAGCCGGTCCAGGTCGCGGCTGCGAAGCCGGTTCTGGTCGAGGGGGTGGCTGTGCTGGATCGCGTCAAGGAGTTGGTGGCGCCGTCGCTGGGCATGGCGCCGGCCGAGGTCCCGGCGGACTCGACCTTTCTGAGTCTCGGCGCGGACTCGCTGTCGCTGATGCGCCTGGTCGGCGAGCTGGACGAGGTGTTCGGTGTGGCTGTTCCAGTTCGGCGCCTCTTCAGTGATGCCGATACTCCGGCCAAACTCACCGCGCTACTCGACGGGTCACCAGCGGCTGCTGCCCTCGCCCCCGCACCAGCCCCTGCGCCGGCCCCCGCTCTCACGCCGTCCCCTGCCCTCGCGCCTGCGGCGGCCCCGGCTGCTGCACTCGCTCTGACCCCCGCTCCGGCTCCGGCCACGAAGTGGTCGACGGCGGTGGCGTCGTCGCCGGTCGCGGCGACGCGCGGTGCGTGCGACTTCAGCTTGTACTTCTTCGGCGACTACCCCGATGCCGCCGCGCACGACAAGTACGGGCTGATCCTGCGCGCCACCGAGTTCGCCGACGAGCGCGGCTTCCACGCCGTCTGGCTGCCGGAGCGGCACTTCCACTCGTTCGGCGCCCTGTTCCCCAACCCGTCCGTCCTGGCCGCGGCGCTGGCCACCAGGACCCAGCGGATCAGGCTGCACGCCGGATCGGTGGTGCTCCCGCTGCACCACCCGATCCGGGTCGCCGAGGAGTGGTCGGTCGTGGACAACCTGTCCGGCGGCCGGGCCGGTATCTGCGTCGCCAGCGGCTGGCACGCGCGCGACTTCGTGTTCGCGCCGGACAGCTACGGCAAGCACCGCGAGCAGATGTACGAGCACCTGGACACCGTCCGCAAGCTGTGGGCCGGAGGAGCGATCACCGCGACCGCCGGCAACGGCGAACTGACCGAGGTTCGACTGCACCCGAGCCCGCTGCAGGACGAGCCGCCCTTGTACGCCGCGGTGGTCGGCAACCCCGAGTCGTACAAACTTGCCGCACGCAACGACATCGGCGTGGTCACCAACCTGATGGCGCAGTCGGTCGAGGACCTGGCGGCCAACATCGCGCTCTACCGGGCGACCCGCGCCGAGCACGGTCTCGACCCCGAGGCCGGCCGGGTCGTCGTCCTGGTGCACACCTACCTCGGCGACGACCTCGACGCGGCCCGCGAAGCGGCGTACCAGCCGTTCTGCGACTACCTCCGCTCGTCGTTGTCGCTGTTCGGCCAGGTCACCAACAGCCTCGGCTTCCAGATCGACCTCGACAAGACTCCGGACGACGACGTCGACTTCCTGCTCGGACAGGCCTATCAGCGGTACTGCGAGTCCCGCGCTCTGATCGGCACCGCCGACAGCTCGCGGCCGATCGTCGACGCCCTGCTCGCCGCCGGCGCGAACGAGGTCGCCTGCTTCGTCGACTTCGGGCTCTCGCCCGAGCAGGTGATGGAGAGCCTGACCGCCGTCGACGCGCTGCGCGAGGAGTACGGCGCCAAGCCGGTGGCGGACGATCCGGGCCGCGCGCTGACCCCGCCCGAGCGGCGGATCTGGTTTCTGGAGCAGCTGAACCCAGGGGCCAACACGTACCACGAGCCGAAGGCGATCGAGCTGCACGGACCGCTGGACCCGATCGCCTTGCACGGCGCGCTGCAGAAGGTGGTCGATCGGCATCCGGCCCTGCGGACGACCTTCCGGGAGGTCGACGGGGAGCCGCGAGCGTTCGTGGCCGAGGAGGTGACCATCGAGTGCCCGGTGGCCGAGGGCAACGACCTCGAGAGCGTGCTGCGCGACGTCAGGCTGGGGGACCTCGATCCGGCCGCCGGGCCGCTGGTACGCGCGCAGCTGGTGCGGCTCGCCGAGGACCACCACGTACTCCTGCTGGTGGCCCACCACATCGTCTTCGACTCGCCCTCGACCCCGGTCCTGGCGCGCGACCTGGGCGCCTTCTATCGGAGCTGGCCCCAGGATCCCGATCTCCCGCCCGCCGTCGACGGCCTGACCGTCACGAGCCCCCAGAGCACTGACGTGGACTTCTGGGTCGAGCACCTGGCCGGTGCGCCGGAGCTGCAGTTGCCGAGCGATCGGCTGCGGCCGCG
The DNA here is from genome assembly GCF_014205135.1 of Kribbella italica. Classification (NCBI taxonomy): domain Bacteria; kingdom Bacillati; phylum Actinomycetota; class Actinomycetes; order Propionibacteriales; family Kribbellaceae; genus Kribbella; species Kribbella italica. The sequence goes on along the minus strand of NZ_JACHMY010000001.1, from coordinate 5,490,235 downwards.
AAAGCGCAGTGGACAAGGCCGATCGGCGACCCACGATCTGGATCGCCGGTTGACCGAGCAGGTCACCACGTTCTCCGGCCGGACCGGTGTCACCGTTTTCAGTACGCTGCTGGCCGGCCTGTCCGTCGTACTGGCGCGGTTCAGCGGTCAGAGCGACTTCGTCCTCGGCACCGGGGTCTCTGGTCGCGGCAAGCACGCCGCCGACTCGATCGGCATGTTCGTCGACACCCTCCCGCTGCGGGTCCAACTCCCGGCGAACGGCCAGTTCGCGGCCTTCACCCGCGACCTCGGACTCGCCCTCATGGATGCTGTCGACCACCGCGACCTGCCGTTCGAGGACATCGTCGCGGCCCTCAATCCCGACCGCTCGGCGGGCCGCAACCCGCTGTTCGGGGTCGCCGTCGAGTTCGAGAGCGGCAGCGAGCAGGTCTCGTTCGCACCGCCGACGGTGGCGGCGACCCTGCTCGACCTGCCGAGCGAACGCGCCCCGCTCGACCTCGTGCTCTACCTGACCTACCAGGCCGGCGGGATCAAGTGCGTCGTCGAGTACGACACCGACCTGTACGACGAGACGACGGTCAGGCGCCTGCTCGACTACTTCGAGACCACCCTCGACCTGGCCACCACCGGACCTGCGGTGCCGATCACGGACCTGGCCGTGCTCACCGCCGGCGACCGGCGGTTGCTCGCCCAGCTCGAGGGCGAGTCGGGCGAAGCCCCGACGATCTGCCTGCACGAACTGTTCGAGCAGCAGGCAGACCGTCAGCCGGAAGCGATCGCGATCACCGGCGCGTACGGCGATTCGACGTACGCCGAGCTCGAGCAACAGGCCAACCGGATCGCGGCGGAGCTGCTCAACCGCGGTGTCCGCCCCGGGCAGCTCGTGGCGATCTGTCTGCCGCGAGGACCGGGCCAGATCGCGGCGCTGCTCGGCGTACTGAAGTCTGGTGCGGCGTTCCTGCCCCTCGATCCGGCCGTGCCCACGGAGCGTTTGCGCTTCCTCGTGGACGACGCGGGAGCCGTCGTTGTGGTGACGGCCGAGGGAATGCCGGAGCTCGGCGACCAACTGCGCATCGACCGGCTGGACGGCACCTCGGACCGGCCGGTGACCGGCGTCACCGCCCACGACCTGGCCTACTGCATCTACACCTCCGGCTCGACCGGCACTCCGAAGGGAGTCCTGGTCCCGCATCGCGGCACGGTCAACCATGTGCTCCAGTACGTCGCCAAGCACCCGGGAACGACCACGCTGCAGTGGGCCTCACCGCAGTTCGACAGCAGCCTGCACGAGATCTTCACGGCGCTGGCGGCGGGACAGGCGCTCGTCCTGATCGAGGACGCGACCCGGTACGACGTGGAGGTGCTGGCCGCGACGATCGACAAGTACCAGGTGCAGCGGATCGTGATGCCCTTCAGTGCGGTGCACTCGCTGCTCGCGGCCAAGCCGTCGTTGCCGTCGCTGCGGGAGATCTACGCCGCCGGCGAGGCGACCACGCCGACCGCGACGGATCACGAGTTCCTCGCCGCCCATCCGGACTGCGTTCTCTACAACGGGTACGGGCCGACCGAAGCCTCGGTCGGGGTGACCGAGCATCGCAGCGGGACCGGCGAGACCGCACCGCCGATCGGCCGGCCGATCCCCGGCGTACGGCTTCGGCTGCTGGACGGCGACCGGCGCCCCGTGCCGGTCGGTGCCGTCGGCGAGATCTGTGCCGAGGGCAACTGTGTGACGGACGGGTACCTGAACCGGCCCGCGGAGACCGCGGCCGCCTTCTTCGCGCCGGACAGCTACGCCACCGGCGACCTCGGGCGCTGGCGGGCCGACGGTGCGCTGGAGTTTCACGGTCGCCGCGACGACCAGGTGAAGATCCGGGGTGCCCGGATCGAGCCCGGTGAGATCCGCGCGGCGGTGCTCGACCACGCGCTGGTGACGGATGCCGCGGTCCTCGCGATGGACGGTGAACTGGTCGGGTACATCGTCGGGCCGGTCGGCTTCGCGGAACTGACCGAGCACCTGTCGGCGCGCCTGCCGCAGTACTTGGTGCCCCGGCGATGGGTCCGGCTCGATCGGTTGCCGTTGGCAAGTACCGGCAAACTGGACCGGGCCGCGCTGCCGGCTCCGGACCGGCCGCGGGGGAGTGCGGCACCGAGTACGCCGACGGAGCACGCGCTGCATGCGGTGTGGTGCGAGGTGCTCGGGGTGGACGCCGTGGGGGTCGACGACTCGTTCTTCGCGCTCGGTGGGCACTCGCTGCTCGCCGTACGACTGCTCAACGGCGTACGGGAGACGACCGGAGCCGAGCTGACCTTGACCGAGTTCTTCCGCGAACCGACCCTGCGCGCCGTCGCCAGAGCCGGAGTGGAACCGTCGCCGCGCGAGGAGGCGGTTGTGCGGTCGGAGGAAGCCGGGCCGTTGACCTTCGCGCAGCGACGGGCGCTTGGTCGGCACCGGGCGCGCACCGACGCGACGGTCTACAACGGCATCACCCGGGTCGACGTGACCGGGGACCTCGACCCGGAAAGACTCCGAACGGCCCTGCAAGCCCTGACCGATCGCCACACCGCCTTACGAACAAGGGTTTTCGACGACCAGCAGATGGTGCTGGCGACCGTTCCCATCGCGTTGCCGGTCCACGACCTGCCCGACGACGAGGAGCAGATTCAGGCCTGGTGCGTCGCCGCCGCGCAGCCGGCGATGGATCCCGAACAAGCGCCGCTCTGGCGAGTCCGTATCGGCCGGGTGTCGGCGGATCGCTGGGTGCTGGTGGTCGTCGTCCACCACCTCGTCTACGACGGCTGGTCGTCACGTCTGTTCTGGCAGGAGCTGAGCGCCCTGTACGCCGGCGACGAGCTAGCCCCGGCGACCGCCCAGTTCACCGACTACGCCCGCTGGGAGCGCGACACTCTCACCGGGGAGACCAGGACCCGCCTGGAGACGTTCTGGCGCACCACACTGGCCGGTGCAACGCTCCGGCCGAACCTCCCGCTCGACCACTCCCGCCCCGCCGCCCTGTCAGGCGAAGGAGCAACCCACCACGTCACCCTCCCCCACGAACTGGCCGCCCACCTCAGAACAAGAGCAGCCCAGGCCGGCACCACGCCGTACGTCGTCATCGCCGCCGCTTTCGCCCGCTGGCTGGGCGGAATCTCCGGGGACGACGAGGTGGTCCTGCCCGCCTCCAGCGCCCGCCGCAGCCGCCCGGAGCACGACGGCGTCATCGGCTACCTCGGCGAAGCCGTCCTGGTCAGAGTCCGGCTCGACGCCCCGGACCTGCTCACCGAAACAGCCGAAGCCCTGTACGCCGCCCTCGACCACGAGGCGCTACCTCTCTCAGAGGTCGTCCGCACAGCGTTCCCGGACCAGACGACGTCGCCGTACCCAGCCGTCCTGTTCACCGTCATCACCACGCCACCCGCGACGCTGACCCTGCCGTCGGGCGAGTTCCAGACCCAAGGCCTGAACGTCCCGGGCCACGCCCGGACGGAGCTCTACGTCGTCTTCACCCTCACCGACGAGTCCTTCACCCTCGACATCGAGTACGCCACCGACCTCTTCACCCCCACCACCATCGCCACATGGGCAGCCGCGCTTGTCGCCACCCTCACCAACCAGTAACCACCGCCTGAGATCATCGGCGGGTGAGAGTCCTGGTCACCGGTGCGTCCGGATTCGTCGGGTACGCCGTGGCCCGTCGCTTCGCCGAGGTCGGTCATGAGGTCCACGGCCTGACCCGTCGTGCGTCCGGGCTGCCGGTCGGTGTCGAGCGGGTCGACGGCGACCTGCTCGATGAGATCTCGGTCCGGAAGACGGTGGCACAGATCGAGCCCGAGGTGGTGTGCCACCTGGCCGCGGTCGTGCGGGTTCGCGAGTCCCGGACCGATCCGGTGAAGTACTGGCGGACCAACGTCGGCGGAACGTTGGCTCTGCTCGACGCGCTGGCCGAGACGAGAACGCCGTCGAAGGTGATCCTCGCGTCGACCTGCGCGGTGTACGGCGAACCCGCGCGACAGCCGATCCGGGAGGATGCGCGCCCCGAGCCCAGCACCCCGTACGGCGCCGGAAAGCTCGCCGCCGATCGTGCGGCGGCGGACCTGGCGGCGACGGGCGCGATCGGAGCGGTCAGCCTGCGATCCTTCAACGTCGCCGGCGGTCTTCCGGGCCATCCCGACCGGGACGAGTCGAGGCTGATCCCCAAGGTCGTCGCGGTGGCGCAGGGCCGGGCACCGGAACTGGTCGTCAACGGCGACGGTACGACGGTCCGCGACTACGTCCACGTGCTCGACATGGCGGACGCGTTCCTGGCCGCGGTCGGGGTGTGCGAGCCGGGCACGTGGCAGCCGTACAACGTCGGCAGCGGCCGCCGGACGAGCATCGTCGACGTCATCGCGACCACCGAGCGGCTGACGGGCAGGCCGCTGACCGTCCGGCATCAGGTCGCCGCCGCCGAACCACCGGAGCTGACCGCCGACTCCACGGCGTTCCAGCAGGCCACCGGATGGTCCGCCCGCCGTTCGGGACTCGACCAGATCATCGCCGACGCGCTGGAGGCGGGCCGGTCCGGGGATTCGCCGGACGGTGGTTGACGGCCGGGCCGATGGGGACGGTGGTCAAGGTCTCGGGACGCAAGTACGGGCGAAGCCCCGGGGTGTGGCGGAAGCGGACCAGTTCGGTGGTGTCGACGGTGAGTTCGCCGATCGGGAGGTTGCGGCGGGTGGTGACCCAGTCGATCAGGGTGGTGGGGGTCGGGAGGGGGCCGGCGAAGTGGATGAGGTTCACGTACCAGATGTCGCGTGGCTCGTTGCCTTCCAGCCAGCCGTCGGGGCCCAGGGTGGCGGCGTACAGCTTCTGCAGGTGGTCGGCGTGGTCGTCGAGCGGGTGCGCGCAGACCATCACGGTGCCCCGGGTGAGGATCAGGCCAGTGAGGGCGAAGGTCGTCGGCGGGATCTGCGCGGCGGCGGTGCGGAGGGCCTCGGTGTAGCGCAGGAGGGCGGGGTCGTCGGGTGGGACGAGCTCGCGGTAGCGCTCGAGGGCCCGGACGGTGAGATGGGCGGAGCCCAGTTGGCCGGTTTGGAAGTGGCCGGGACCGGCGATCGCGGCGGCCTCGCGGGTCAGGTCGTCGAGGCGTTCGGCGACAGGATCAGCTGGGTCGAGGCGGAAGACGGTGCTGACGGGCCAGCGGTCGCCGTTCTCGACGGGTGGGGTGTCCACGCCGTGGTGGCCGGTGGTGATGAGCGGCTGGGCCGCGGCGAAGAGCTGGTCGAACTTGTTCACGATCTCGTACGACGTCGCCTGGAAGCCCTGGGTTCGGGCTGATTGAGAAGCCGTGGTGCTGGAACTGAGAAGGAATCCCGTCCGTCAGGTGGTGGACCGGTTCAGTGGGCCGGGAAAGGATGGGGGTATGACTTCACGTTTCGGGATTTTTGTTCCGCAGGGCTGGAAGATGGATCTGACCGAGATCGCCGACCCGGTCGAGCAGTGGGAGGCGATGACGAACGTCGCCAAGCGGGCCGACGAGGGATCCTGGGACTCGATCTGGTTGTTCGACCACTTCCACACGGTGCCGGAGCCGAGTGACAACACGACCTTCGAGTGCTGGTCGGCGACCGCCGCGCTGGCCCGCGACACCAAACGCGTGAACATCGGCCAGATGGTCGGCTGCAACGGCTACCGCAACCCCGCGCTCTACGCGAAGATCGCGTCCACCGTCGACGTCGCCAGCCACGGCCGCCTGTACGCCGGGATCGGCGCGGGCTGGTACGAGCACGAGTGGAAGGCCTACGGCTACGAGTGGACCGACGTGAAGCCGCGGATGGCCGCGTTCCGGGAGGCCACCGAGATCATCTGGAAGATGTGGACCGAGGACAAGCCGGTCTACGACGGCAAGCACTACTCGATCGACGCCCCGATCAACCTGCCGAAGGGCGCGAACAACACCCGCCCGCGGTTCTGGATCGGCGGCGGTGGCCCGCAAGTCACGCTGAAGCTGGTCGCCCAGTACGCCGACGCCGCGAACATCGGCGGCGGCAACCCCGAGGTGATCAAGGAGAAGGCCGCGATCCTGCGCGGCCACTGCGAGAAGGTCGGCCGCGACTACGACGAGATCACCAAGTCGACCGGCCTGAACGTGTTCCCGATCGACGCCGGCGACGACCCGAAGAAGGCGACCGAGAAGGCACGCGGCCCGCAGAACTGGGACAAGTTCAGCAAGGACAACACGATCGCGACCGAGGACGAGATCGCGCTCAAGGTCGAGGCCGCCCTCGAGGCCGGCGCCGACTACGTGATCTTCTACGTCCCCGGTGTCGCCTACGACCTGGACCTGGTCGACCGCGTCGAGCGGGTGGCGAAGCGTTTCGCCTGATCCACGGCGAACAGCGGCCCGGATCCCACCCAGGGATCCGGGCCGCTGCGTTCTGCCCGCGGAACAACCCGGACGACGACCCAACCGAACGGCCGGAACCCGTTGGGCCGCCCGGCCCCCACTGACCGGAACCAGTCATGGCGGGTACCCGTCAGCAGAACCGATGGACCGTGGCCGAAGGCAACTGCGAGGCTCGCCAACGGTGGCCCCGCGCCCGTCGGGCCCCGGTGAGGAGCCCATGATGCGGTGGTCACGACGCGCGACCTGCCTGCTCAGCTCGGTGATCGTCGGAACACTGGCGGCCGCCGTACCGATCCAGGCGCAGGCAGGTCCACAGTTCACCGGTGGCGCCGGGACCCCTCCCAGCACCGGCGCCACCGGTTCCGCGACACCAGGGGCCTCGACGCACCGGATCACCCTGGTCACCGGTGACGTCGCCGAGCTGACCACCTCCGCCGACGGCAGCCAGTCGGGCCGGCTGGTCGACGGCTCCAACTACTACTTCGGCAACTTCGACGGTGAGACCACCGTCGTCCCGGCCTCGGCGTACGCGCTGTTCACCGCCGGCCAGGTGGATCGCCGCCTCTTCAACCTGAGCCTGCTCGCTGAGCAGCGGTACGACGACGCGAGCACCGCCAAGCTCCCCGTCCTGCTCAGCGGGCCCAGCGCCCCGGCCGCCCCCGAGGGCAGCACCCAGCGGATGACGCTGGCGAGCGTCGGCGCCACCGCGGTCTCGGTCGACAAGTCCGAGGCCAAGAAGTTCTGGCAGGGCATCGCGGGCAACCGGACCCTGAGCAGCGCCAGCGGCGTCGGCAAACTCTGGCTCGACGGCCGCACGCACGCGACGCTCGACCGCTCGACCCAGCAGATCGGCGCGCCGGCCGCCTGGCGTTCGTCGTACGACGGACGCGGGGTCAAGGTCGCCGTCCTGGACACCGGGTACGACGCCGCCCACCCCGATCTGAAGAAGCAGGTCGTCGGCGAGGCCAGCTTCATCCCTGAGCAGTCGGTCCAGGACGGTCACGGTCACGGGACGCACGTCGCCTCGACCGTCGCCGGACTCGGTACGGCGTTCGGCGGCAAGCGCAAGGGTGTCGCCCCGGGCGCCGACCTCCTGATCGGCAAGGTCCTCGACAACAGCGGCAGCGGGCTCGACTCCGAGGCGATCGCCGGGATGGAGTGGGCCGTCCAGCAGGGCGCCAAAGTGGTCAGCATGAGCCTCGGCGGTCAGCCGAGCGACGGCACCGACCCGATGAGCGCGGCCGTCGACCGGTTGTCGAAGTCCAGCGGCGCGCTGTTCGTCGTTGCCGCGGGCAACGCCGGGATGGAGGAGTCGGTCGGTACGCCGGGAGTGGCCGCGGCCGCGTTGACGGTCGGCGCGGTGGACCGCGACGACAAGCTCGCGCCGTTCTCCAGCCGCGGACCGCGCCTCGGTGACGGCGCGCTCAAGCCCGAGGTGACCGCGCCGGGCGTCGAGATCGTGGCGGCGCGCGCGGCCGGGACCGACCAGGGCCACGTGCTCGACCAGTACTACACGGCGATGAGTGGTACGTCGATGGCGACGCCGCACGTCGCCGGTGCCGCGGCGATCCTGGCGCAGCGGCACCCGGACTGGACCGGACCGCAGCTGAAGGCCGCGCTGGCGACGACGGCGGTCCCGGCCAAGGGCACGGCGACGTCGGCGCAGGGCCTTGGCCGGATCGACATTCCGCGGGCGCTGGACCCGAAGATCCTGGCCGACACGGCGAACGTGTACTTCGGTGATGTCTCGTGGACCGGCACCGCGCCGGCGCCGGTCGACCGAAAGGTTGTCTACAGCAACAACTCCACGAAGCCGGTGACGCTGGAGCTGTCGGTCGAGGCCAAGTCGCCGGCCGGTGTGAGCGCAGCTCTTGCGGTCACACCGAGACGATTGGTGGTTCCGGCCGGCGGGTCTGCCTCGGCGACGGTTCGGCTCGATCTGGGGAAGACCGGGCCGGCGAAGTATGCGGGTGAGCTGGTGGCCCGGGCCGGCAGTACGTCGTACCGGACCGGCCTGGGCTTCGCCGCCGGTGGGCGGCTGCACCAGGTGACGGTGAAGGGCATCGGCCGGGACGGCAAGCCCGCGCGGCCGACCTCGGTGGCGAACAGTGGCGTCCAGCTGTGGAATCTCGACACCGGCGACGTCAACGGCATCATCTTCGACGGCAACGGGCAGCGCACGCTGAGTGTGCCGACCGGCCGGTACGCCGTGATGGTGTACGTGATGGGCGCCGACGAGGCCGACTGGGTCGAGAGCGTCGCCCTGCTCGGTGCGCCGGAGGTGAAGATCAGCGGCGACCGGACGTTCGTCTTCGATGCCCGGACGGCACATCCGGTGACCGTGAAGACGCCGCAGCGCGCCGAGCTGGAGAATCTCGGCATCGCCTGGCACCGCAGGACCGGTGAGCGCGAGGCCGTGTCCGGGTTCGGCTACGACCGGGAAGTCAGTGGCCGCGTGTACGTCGGTGACTTCGGCAAGGTGCAGGACGGTTCGGCCCGCGCGGTCCAGCGCTGGGACCTGGCGCAGCCGAGGCTGACCGCCGACGTCCTCGGCGCCGGTGGCTTCCGCCTTCCGAGCCCGCGCAGCGGCGCCGAGGTCGACGGGTTCGTCGGCACGGAGACGCTCTCGCTGGTCGACGCCGGCGACGGGCGGCCGGAGGACCTGAAGGACGCCCGCGGCAAGATCGCGCTGATCCGCTACGTGGACTTCCTCCACACGACACCGCAGGTCCAGGCGGCTAAGGACGCCGGCGCGAAGGCGGTCTTCATGTACAACGAGCTGCCGGGCTTCTGGGCCGACAGCGTGTGGGAGCTCGGGATGCCGTTCTACCTGTTCCGGCAGGAGGAGGGCGCGCGGCTGCTGCAGCTCCTCGAGCAGCGTCCGGTGCAGGTCAAGCTGACCGGTCTGAAGGACAGCACCTACCGCTACGACCTCGTGGTCGGCCCGCAGCAGGTCAAGGCCCCGGTCACCTACGACTTCGCCAAGCTGCGTCCGGCCGTCGTCACCACCGACTTCGCCCGGGTGGATGCCAACGTCCTGCACGTCGACCAGCGCTCGGCCCACCTCCCCGGGGTGACTGCCGCCCTGGGATCGACCCGGCTGGTGGCCGGCCCGGTGACCCGGACCGACTATCTGGCGTCCGACGCACCGGGCACGACCTGGGACGAGAAGACGTCGGCCGGGGAGTGGAACGAGTCGGGCTTCGAGTACACCGTGGCCCGGAGCTACCGGCCGAACGAGCGGCTGACCCGCGAGGTGTGGGCGCCGATCGCGCGCCCGGCGATCCCGGATGCGACCGGGAGCGAGATCGACGGGCTGCCGGTGGCGCGGTTCGAGAACGCGCTGCGGATCGCGATCCCGCAGCACGTGAACGGCGACCGGACGATCTACGGCTGGAGCGACATGCGGGGCGACGAGACCCTGCTGAAGCTCACCAGTGGTGGGAAGGAGATCGGACGGAAGGACTGGTCGGTCGCGCAGTTCGCCGTACCGGCGAAGAGCGCCTGGTACGAGCTGAGTCTCGACGTACGCCGGGACCCGAACAGCTGGGCGAAGACGTCGACGGCGACGCAGACCGAGTGGCGCTTCCGGTCGGGGCAGGCGAAGGGGCGCGAGGTGCTGCCGCTGGTCCAGGTCGACTACAAGCTGTCCGGCCGCCAGCTGGAGCTGAAGCCCGGCTACCAGCCGGGAGCCCGCGGCCTCGGCTTCTTCCGGACGACGGCCGAGGTCAGCGTGGACGGCAAGCGCTGGCAGTCGCTGCGGCTGTGGCCGAGCGGCCTCAGCGGCAAGGTCGTCACCACGGTGCCGTCCGGTCAGGTCGCGAAGCTCCGGGTCACCTCGACGGATCTGCTGGGCAACAAGCTCACCCAGACCATCGGCACCCCCTGGGCGGCAAAGTGAGGAAGTCTCAAGTAAGCGCTTGACCAGAAAAAGGGCGACGCCACGAAGCTGGGGGGGAGGTGCTTCGTGGCGTCGCCGGGGGCGCGCCAAGGGAGGGGTGGGGGCGGCGCGCCGTCTAGGGGGTGGTCAGCTGCCGAGCAGTCCTCCACCGAGGACGCCGAGCAGTCCGAGCAGGGACAGCAGGTTGCGGATCACCTGGTCGACCGCGGCGGTGCCACCGGTCTGGAAGGCGGTCACGCACTTCTGCAGCTGGGCCTGCGTCGGGTTCTTGATGGTGACCTTGGACATCTCGCTCTGGCAGTACTGCGTGGCCTTGGTCAGCTCGGTGAGCGTGCTGCCGACGGTCCCGACGACCAGGCCGGCCGCGGTCTGCAGCGTGGCCACGCCGTTCGGGGTGCTCGGCGGCGGCGTGCTCGGCTTCGTCGGAGTCGGCTTGCCGGGAGTCGGCTTGGTGGTGGGCTTGCCCGGGGTGGGCTTGCCGGTCGGCCTGCCCGGCGTCGGCTTGGTGGTCGGCTTGTCCTGACCGCCGTCCTCGGGCGTCGGCTTCGTCGTACTGCCCGGCTTGCCCGGCGGGTAGACCGGCAGGTCGATCGCCTTCGGCAGGTCCTGGTCGGCCGGGGCGTCGATGGCGTCGTCACCGGTCTTGCCGTCGGCCCGAACCACGCCCTGGTCGTCGTCCTCGGTGCCGTTGCCGACCACGATCCAGCTGCCGCCGGCGTACGCCTTGGCGATGCTGACCACGAGATCGACGTACGCCTGGGAGTGGTTGTAGCGCAGGACGGCCTGGTTCAGGTCGCCGGCCCGGGTCAGGTCGACCCCGCCGGAGCACAGGTAGACCCCGGTCGACATCGCCGCGTCGTCGATGTCCTGCGGGTTCTTCACCCCGTCGCCGTCACCGTCGACGCCCATCGCCTGCCAGGTGGCCGGGATGAACTGCATCGGCCCGACCGCACGGTCGAACGCGCCGTCGCCGTCGAGCCGGCCGGCGTCGGAGTCGCTGATCCGGGCCGTGGTCACGCCGTCGAGGCGCGGGCCGTAGATACCCGGGGTCGCGACCCCGTTGGTGCTCAGCGAGTTGCCGCCGAAGCGGCCGTGGTTGGACTCGACCCGGCCGATCGCGGCCACCAGCGTCCACGGCAGGTGACACGTCGGGTCGGCCTGCGCGAGCACCTGCTGGGCCCGCGAGTACGCCTTCAGCGCGGCCGTCGGGATTCCGTTGCGGGAGAGCCCGGAGACCACCTGGGTCGGTTCCTCGGTCTTGTCCACGCCGTTGCCGACCGAGCCGTTGACCGGCACGTTGGCCGGGTCGCTGATCGGTTGCTTCGGTACGACGACCGGAACGTTCGGGCCGAGGCCCTGCTCCAGCGCGGCGGTCGCGACCGCCGGGTCGTCGGTCGCACTGACGGTGAACGCGCTCGCGAACAGCGCCAGCGGAACCAGCGGCGCCACCTGACGCCACCCGCCCGCAGTGGCGCGGCGCTTGCCCTTCGCCATCGATGATCCCCTCCGTGACTCATCGAGATGCCCCGCCCCACGCTGCGACGGCCTCACTTGTTCGGTTCTCTTCGTCGGCCCCGTTTACCGCGTTCACTTCGTCTAACGCCTGTCCCGTGCGTGGGTTACGCAACGGGCGTCGACTGTGCACATGCGGTCACCAGGTACCCATACTGGCCCGTAACAACGCTTAGCGGAACCCCCCGCGCCCTGCCCGCCCGCTCTGTTGCCTGACGGGTCGGGGAGAATGGCGGCCGTGTCAGACCACACCAAGCTTTCCGCCGCCCTGTTCGATCGCGCCTCGGCCGTCACCCCGGGCGGAGTGAACTCGCCGGTCCGAGCCTTCCGCGCCGTCGGCGGTGTACCGCGTTTCATGGCATCCGGTGACGGATGTCACATCACTGACGTCGACGGCAACACCTACGTCGACCTGGTCTGTTCCTGGGGCCCGATGCTGCTGGGCCACGCGCACCCCGAGGTGACGGCGGCCGTCCAGGCGGCGGTCGGCCGCGGTACGTCCTACGGAACGCCGACCCAGCCCGAGGTCGAGCTGGGCGAGGAAATCGTCGCCCGGACGCCGGTCGACAAGGTGCGGCTGGTCTCGTCGGGCACCGAGGCGACAATGTCCGCGCTGCGACTGGCACGCGGCGCGACCGGCCGGGCCAAGATCGTGAAGTTCGCCGGCTGCTATCACGGCCATGTCGATGCGCTGCTGGCCCAGGCGGGCTCCGGGGTGATCACCCTCGGCATCCCCGGTACACCGGGGGTCACCGAGGCGACCACGGCCGACACGATCGTGCTGCCCTACAACGACCAGGCCGCCGTGACGCAGGCCTTCGCCCAGTACGGCGATCAGATCGCCGCGGTGATCACCGAGGCATCGCCGGGCAACATGGGTGTGGTTCCGCCGGTAGGCCACTTCAACGACTTCCTCGCCAGGACGTGCAAGGACAACGGCGCGCTGTTCATCTCCGACGAGGTGATGACGGGCTTCCGGATCACCAGGTCCGGCTTCTGGGGTCTGGGCTCTGACACCGTCGCGCCGGACCTGATGACCTTCGGCAAGGTCATGGGCGGCGGCTTCCCGGCCGCGGCTTTCGGCGGCCGGGCGGACCTGATGGCCCAGTTGGCGCCGGAAGGCTCGGTCTACCAGGCTGGGACGTTGTCGGGGAACCCGGTGGCGACCACGGCCGGTCTGACCACGTTGCGGCTGGCAACCGACGAGGTGTACGCGCAGCTCGACCGGACCGCCGAGACGATCCGGCGGATCGTCGGCATGGCGCTGAGCCGTGCGGGTGTGCCTTACCGCACACAGAACGCCGGGAACCTCTTCAGCTTCTTCTTCGTGGAGTCTTCGGACGAGGTGACGCGTCGGATCACGGACTTCGCCGGGGCGGGAGCCCAGGTACTGCCCAGATATGCCGCGTTCTTCCATGCGATGCTGGACAACGGCGTCTACCTGCCGCCGAGCGCCTTCGAGGCGTGGTTCGTGAGCGCGGCCGTCGACGACGACGCTCTGGCCACCATCGAGAAAGCAGCGTCGGTCGCCGCGCGCGCCGCCGCCGCAGTACAGAACTGAAGGGAACGGCTCGGTGACCGAGACAACGGTCGTGCACCTCATGCGGCACGGCGAGGTGCACAACCCCGCGGGCGTGCTCTACGGCCGGATCCCCGACTACCACCTGTCCGAGCTCGGCCGGAAGATGGCCGATCAGGTCGCCGAGCACGTGGCCGGGCGCGACATCGTGCACCTGGTCAGCTCCCCGCTGGAGCGTGCCCAGGAGACGATGGAGCCGATCGCCGCCACGTTCGGGCTGACCCCGGACATCGACGAGCGGGTGATCGAGGCGGCGAACCTGTTCGAGGGCAAGAAGTTCGGTGTCGGCGACGGTGCCCTGCGCCGGCCGAGCGCGTGGTGGCTGCTGCGCAACCCGTGGAAGCCGTCCTGGGGTGAGCCGTACAGCCAGCTCGTCCGCCGGATGCGCGACGCGATCGAGACCGCCCGGCAGAAGGCCGCCGGGCACGAGGCGCTGATCGTGTCCCACCAGCTGCCGATCTGGATCGTCCGGTCCGCGATCGAGAACCGCCGAATGCTGCACGACCCGCGCAAGCGGCAGTGCAGCCTGGCGAGCCTGACCAGCTTCACCTTCCACGGCGACCAGATCGTCTCGGTCGGGTACGCCGAACCGGCCAAGGACCTGCTGCCGGTCAAGCACCCGAACAAGTTCGTGGGCGGTGCGTGATGCGCCGTACGGCGGTAGTGGTCGCCGCGGTCGCGCTGCTGGCGACCGCCTGCAGCTCGGGTGAGTCGACCAACGAGAACCGCAGCGGCCAGACCGGCTTCGTCAGCGGCAACGGTAACGTCTCCAGCTTCGCCGCGGCCGACCGCAAGCCGGCGCCCGACTTCGGCGGCGACACCCTGGACGGCAAGGCCTGGAAGCTCGCCGACCACAAGGGCAAGGTCGTCGTCCTGAACGTGTGGGGCTCGTGGTGCCCACCGTGCCGCAAGGAAGCGCCCGACCTGGTCGCCGCGCACCAGCAGCTCGGGGCGGGCGTCGAGTTCATCGGGCTGAACACGCGCGACCTGGACAAGGCCCCGGCGAAGAAGTTCGTGCAGGAGTTCGGCGTCGGCTTCCCGAGCCTGTACGACCCGAGCGGCAAGCAGCTGCTCGGCTTCCGCGGGCAGATCTCGCCGAGCTCGATCCCGAGCACGCTGGTGATCGACAAGGACGGCAAGGTCGCGTCGCGGGTGATCGGCTCGGTCACCACCCAGACGTTGCTCGGCATGGTCAAGGACGCCACCGGCTGATGGGTGACTGGTTCGCCCAGTCGATGACGGGCTCGATGCTGGTGGCACTGCCGATCGCGGTGCTGGCCGGTGCGATCTCGTTCTTCTCACCGTGCGTCGTCCCGCTGCTGCCGGGCTACCTCTCGTACGTCACCGGTCTGTCCGCGGCCGAGCTGGGCTCGAAGCAGCGCGGGCGGATGCTGGCCGGGACGAGCTTGTTCGTGGCCGGGTTCTCGGCGGTGTTCATCCTGACCGGCGTGCTGTTCGGTGCCATCGGCAACGCGATGCTCGATCACCAGTCGCTGATCACCAAGGTGCTGGGCGGGGCGACCGTCGTACTCGGGCTGATCTTCCTCGGCGGGTTCGGTTTCCTGCAGCGCGACGTCCGGGTGCACCGGGTGCCGGCCGTCGGGATCGCGGCCGCGCCGTTGCTGGGCGTGCTGTTCGGCTTCGGCTGGACGCCGTGCATCGGCCCGACGCTCGGCACCGTGATGAGCCTGGCCACCACCGAAGGCAGTACCGGTCGTGGCGCGGTGCTCGCGCTGGTGTTCAGTCTCGGGCTGGGCATTCCGTTCATCGTCGCGGCGCTGGCCTTCCGCCGGATGCTCGGCGCGGTCGCCTGGGTCCGCAAGCACCAGCTGCTGGTGATCCGGATCGGCGGCGTACTGATGATCGCGGTGGGTCTCCTGCTGCTGACAGGAGTGTGGGACGCGATGACCGCAGACCTTCGCCAGTGGGTCGCCAACTTCGGATCGGCGGTCTGACGTGAGCGACGTCAAGGAACAGGTCGAGCCCGAGGCCACCATGTCCGGCGGCAAGCCGCCCGAGCGCCAGGACCCGCCCGCGATGGGCCTGGTCGGCTGGCTGCGCTGGGCCTGGCGCCAGCTGACGTCGATGAAGACCGCGCTGATCCTGCTGTTCCTGCTGGCGCTCGGCGCGGTGCCCGGCTCGCTGATCCCGCAGATCCCGGTGGACCCGATCAAGGTGTCGGACTTCTACGACGCGAACCCGGGGCTGGCGTCCTGGTACGACAAGTTCGGGCTCTTCGACGTCTACAAGTCGGTCTGGTTCTCCGCGATCTACCTGCTGCTGTTCATCTCGCTGATCGGCTGCGTCGTGCCGCGCCTGCAGGTCTACCTGAAGGCCCTGCGGGCCCGCCCGCCGAAGCCGCCGCGCAACCTGCACCGCCTGCCGGGCCACCAGCGGTTCGAGACCGACGCGACCGAGGCCGAGGTGCTGGCCGCGGCCACCCGGGAGCTGCGCAAGCGCCGCTTCCGGATCGAGACGTACGACGGCGCGGTCGGCGCCGAGCGCGGCTACCTGCGCGAGGCCGGCAACCTGCTGTTCCACTTCTCGCTGATCCTCGCGCTGGTCGGGATCGCCTGGGGCTCGCTGTTCGGCTACCGCGGCACCGTGCTGGTCGTGGTCGGTGGCCAGGGCTTCTCCAACGCGGTCGCCCAGTTCGACGACTTCACGCCCGGCCGGGCGTTCACACCGGACGACCTGCCGCCGTTCACGCTGAAGGTGAACACCTTCAAAGCGACCTTCGCGACCGACGGCCCGCAGCGGGGCGCGGCCCGGTCCTTCGACGCGGGCGTCACCTACCAGGTCACGCCGGAGTCGCCGGAGCAGTCGTACGACCTGAAGGTGAACCACCCGCTGTCGGTCGACGGCACGAAGGTCCACCTGCTCGGCCACGGCTACGCGCCGAAGGTGACGGTTCGCGACGGCAAGGGCGACGTCGCCTACTCCGGCCCGTCGCCGTTCCTGCCGCAGGACGCGAACTTCTCCTCCTTCGGCGTGATCAAGGCGCCGGACGCGCGGCCCGAGCAGCTCGGCTTCGAGGGCTTCTTCCTGCCGACCGCGGTGATCGACCAGCGCGGCCCGGTCTCGGTCTTCCCCGACGCGGTGAACCCGGCGCTCGTGCTCACGGCGTACTACGGACGCCCGTCCGACGAGACCGGCAAACCGCAGTCGGTCTACCAGCTGGACAAGACCAAGCTGACCCAGTTCGACGACGGCAAGGGCGACAAGCTGCGCTTCCAGCTGGCGCCGGGCCAGAGCATCGACCTGCCGGACGGTCGCGGCTCGCTGTCGTTCGACTCCTACGACCAGTGGGTGAAGCTGCAGATCAGCCACACCCCCGGGCTGAACCTGGCGCTGGCCGGGATCCTGCTCGCGATCCTCGGGCTGATGGGCTCGCTGTTCGTCCATCCGCGCCGTACCTGGGTGCGGGTCCGCACCGAGGACGGGCGTACCGTGGTCGAGGTCGCCGGCCTGGACCGGGGGCCGGAGCGTGGTCTCGGCGACGAGATCGACGCGATCTCCACCATTCTGAAGAAGAAGCGGGAGCAGGCATGAACTCCTCGACCCTCGCCTCGGTGTCGAACCTGTTGGTCCCGACCGCGACGGTGATCTACACGCTGGCCCTGCTGGCGCACACCGTGGAGTGGTCGAGCGGCCTGCGGGTCCGCAAGCCGGCCGAGCAGAAGGTGCTGGTCGGTGCCGACGGCGCCGAGGTCCCTTCCGACACCCCCGCGGTGGACGAGGACCGGTCAGAGCGCTGGGAGCAGGCCAGCCGGATCGGCGTACTGCTGACCGTGCTGGCGTTCGTGATGCACGCCGGTGGCGTCCTGACCCGCGGCCTGGCCGTGAGCCGGGTGCCGTGGGGCAACATGTACGAGTTCGCGATCACCGCGTCGCTCGCCGTTGCCGCGGTCTACCTGTTCCTGCTCACCCGGCAGCGGCTGCAGTGGCTCGGGCTCCTGGTCACCTTCGTGATCGCCGCGACGCTGGGCGTCGCCGTACTGGCGTTGTACGTACCGGCCGCCGACCTGCTGCCCGCGCTGCACTCGTACTGGCTGGTGATCCACGTGTCGGCCGCGGCGGTCGCGGGCGGCGGCTTCACCGTCGGTGCGATGGCGTCGATCCTCTACCTGGTCAAGAACCGCGCCGAGTCCCGCGAGACCGACGGCAAGCCGATGCCGGCCGCGCTGCGCCGCATTCCGACCTCGGCCCGGATGGACGCCGTCGCGTACAAGGTGCACGCGTTCGCCTTCCCGCTGTGGACCTTCGGCGTCCTGGTCGCCGGCCCGATCTGGGCGTACTACGCCTGGGGCCGCGCCTGGGGCTGGGACCCCAAGGAGGTCTGGTCGCTGGTCACCTGGGTCGTGTACGCCGCGTACCTGCACGCCCGCGCGACCGCCGGCTGGCGGGGCCGCCGCGCCGCCTGGGTCGCGATCGCCGGCTGGGTGGTCTTCCTGTTCAACTTCATCGGCGTCAACCTGCTGCTCTCGGGCTTCCACGCCTACTCGGGTCTGTAGGAGAGTGCCGGTATGAAGGAATTCGCTGTCTACACCGGGTTGCGGCTGGCCTTGTTCGCCGCGTCGTTCGCGGTGCTGTGGTTCGCGTTGAGCACCTGGCTGTCGGTGTTCCCGCTGCTGCTGATCGCCCTGATCGTGTCGTCGATCCTGTCGATCTTCGTGCTGCGGGCCTGGCGGGACCGGCTGGCGGCGCGGATCGAGACGCGCGCGGCCCGGATGACCGAGCGGCTGGAAACGGCCCGGAAGGCCGAGGACGAGGACTGATCCACGGGCCTACGACCCCGTCGACCTGCTGGTCGGCGGGGTCTTCTGTTTTTCGTACCAGCTGATCGAGTGGTACGCAGAGTGACCCAGGCCACGTCGAAGTTTGCCCGAAAATCGCTTGTGCACTTCTTCACATGAGTCGTAACGTGGTGGATGAAACGAAACCGTTTCGTTCTATCTGTCGCTTTCCGATCACACAGGGTGAACATGACCGAAGTTGCCGAGGCCGGACCCCGTCAGCGTCCGCGGGTCGAGGGTGGGCGTGAGGACGAGATCCTCGACGCGACCGTCGAGCTGGTCGCGGAGCTGGGGTACGACCGGCTGACGATGGACGCGGTGGCCACCGCCGCCAAGGCCAGCAAGGCGACGCTGTACCGGCGCTGGACGAGCAAGGCCGAGCTGGTCGTCGACGCGATCAGCCGGGCCAAGGGGTGCCCGATCCCGGAAGAGGTCGACACCGGCAGCCTGCGCGGCGACCTGATCGCGCTGTCGTGCAACGAGGGCGGGTTCACCGACGAGATGCCGATGTCGGTGATGGCCGGGCTGCTGACCGCTCTGCACCGCGACGACGACCTGCAGCTGGCCTTCAAGGAACGCTTCCTGAAGCCGCGGCTCGGGCTGACCGCCCGCGTCTACTCCCGGGCCGTCGAGCGCGGCGAGATCGCGGCCGACGTCGACGTCGAGCTGCTGTCCCAGACCTTGCCGGCCGTCATCATCCACCACGCGTTCGTGCTCGGGGTCGAGCCGACCGAAGACCTGATCCTGCGAGTGATCGACCACGTGATCCTGCCTGCGGCGCGGGGGTCGCAGGCGCGCTGACCGGTGTGGGGCCGGTCGGCGACCCAGACAAGCCAGTACCACCCAAGAGGGGATTTCCAGTTATGTCCGAAGACGTCGTCAAGGCCGATCCGCCCGAGGGGCGGCCGGTCGACACGGGCGCCGAGCCCGCGGCTCACGGTCACCGCAACCTCGGGATCGCGCTCGCGCTGATCAGCATGGCGCAGCTGATGGTGGTGCTGGACGGCACCATCGTCAACATCGCGCTCCCGCACATCCAGACCGATCTCGGTTTCAGCAACGGCTCCCTGCCCTGGGTGGTCAACGCGTACGCGCTGGCCTTCGGCGGGCTGCTGCTGCTCGGCGGCCGGATCGGTGACATCCTCGGGCGCCGCAAGGTGTTCATGTTCGGCGTCGTGCTGTTCGGTGTCGCGTCGTTCATCGGGGGCATCGCGCAGAACGAGACGATCCTGCTCGCCAGCCGGATCCTGCAGGGCGTCGCGGCCGCGGCCGCCTCGCCGAACGCCCTGGCCCTGATCACCACCACCTTCCCGGCCGGCAAGGAGCGCAACCGCGCGATGGCCGTGTACGCCGCCATGTCGGGCGCGGGGGCCGCGGTCGGCCTGATCCTCGGTGGGGCCCTGACCGAGGCGTCGTGGCGCTGGACCTTCTTCATCAACACCCCGATCGGCCTGATCGTCGCCGTACTGGCAATCCGGTACCTGGGAGAGTCGGCCCGGCAGCACGGCAAGTTCGACCTGCCGGGTGCGGTCACGGGAACGCTGGGTCTGACCTCGCTGGTCTACGGCCTGACCCACGCGGGCTCCGCCGGGTGGGGGGACCGTTACACCCTGCTCTTCATCATCGGAGGCCTGTTGCTGCTGGCCGCCTTCCTGGTGATCGAGGCGCGGTCGAAGCACGCGCTGATGCCGTTCCGGATCCTGGCCAATCGCACCCGGGGCGTCAGCTTCTTCGTGATGCTGATCGTGGGTGCGGCGATGTTCTCGATGTTCTACTTCCTCGGGATCTACATCCAGAACATTCTCGGCTACAGCGCGCTGAAGACCGGGTTCGCCTTCCTGCCGTTCAGCCTCGGCATCGTGGTCGCGGCCCAGGTCGCCTCGACCCTGATCGCCCGGATCGACCCACGCTGGATCGCCGGCACCGGTGCGGTCCTGGCCGGCCTCGGCATGTGGGGCTTCTCCCGGCTCGAGGTCGACTCGTCGTACCTGACGCACGTGCTGCCGTTCGTCCTGCTGCTGTCGTTCGGGATGGGCCTGATCTTCGTACCGCTCACCCTGACCGCGGTCTCCGGTGTGGCCGACGAGGACTCGGGAGTCGGTTCGGCGGTGCTGAACACGGTCCAGCAGATCGGTGGCGCGGTCGGCCTGGCGCTGCTGGGCACGGTCTCGGCGAACGCGATCAAGGACAAGTTCACCGAGCTCGCCCCGGGCCTGCAGAAGGCCGCAGAGTCCGGTCAGTCGCCGGCTCAGCTCAAGCAGCTCGAGGGCCAGTTCACCGCGGTCGCCACTACGCACGGGTTCACCCAGGCGTTCACGGTGTCGGCGTTCATCATCCTCGGCGCGGCGCTGATCACCCTGCTGGGGCTGTCGGTCAAGGCCAAGGACCTGGCAGGAGACGGCAAGCCGGGCGGCGTCCACATCGGCTGACGCTCGCCACAGACAGAAGGGCCGTATCCCCGGGGGCGGGAGATGCGGCCCTTCGTCGTTTCCTGGTCAGCCCTTGAAGGGACCGTTGGTGAAGGCCTCGGCGACGAAGCGCTCGGCGATCCGCTGGTGGGTGGCGGTGTCGGGGTGGAGGCGGTCGGGCAGCGGGAGCTCGGTGTGGTCGGCTTCGCCGTACAGGGTGAGGCCGTCGAGGTAGTGGAGATTGGGGTCGTCCTCGGCGCGGGCGGCGGTGATGCGGGCCAGCTCGGCGCGGACGACGGTCAGCGTGAGCTTGCCGGCGGCAACTTCTTCGGGGTTGCCGGTGGCCTTGAAGGCGACCGTGCCGTCGGCGAAGTCGGGTGCCAGTGGGCCGGGGGTGTGCTCCTGGATCGGGCAGTAGATGGACGAGATCACCAGCAGCGGTGTGGTCGGGTGACCCTCGCGGACGAGGTCGAGGAAGTTGTGGACGGCGGGGCCGAGTGCGCGCAGACGCATCAGGTCGGCGTTCACGAGGTTGATGCCGAACTTGACGCTGATCAGGTCGGCCGGGAGGTCACGCATCGTCCGGGCGGTGAACGGGTCGAGCAGGGCGCTGCCGCCGTAGCCGAGATTGGTCAGTTCGACGCCGGCGAGGCGAGCGGCGACGGCGGGCCAGATCCGGGTCGGGCTGTCGGCGTTGGAGCCGTGCGAGATCGAGCTGCCGTGGTGCAGCCAGACGCGCCGGCCGGTGGCGGTGGCCGGCTCGACCGGCGCATTGGTGCGGAGGGCAACGAGTTGCGTGATCTCGTTGTGGGGCAGCCAGATCTCGATGTCCTTGGCGGCGGTCGGTAGGTTGCTGAAGCGAACGGACCCGACCGGTCCGGGCGTGGTCTCCCTGCTGCCCGTGGCCAAGTCGATGGTCAGCACGTTGCCGCCGCCGACCGTCCCTTGCGCGGCGAGCTCGCCGTCGACCAGGAGATCCCAAAGACCGTCCGGTCGCGGAGGTGCGCCGACGAACTCCATCTTCGTCGGGAGTGCGTCGAGCTCGATCTCCGTCGCCGTACTCCTGAAGGCCAGCCGGACACCGGACGGCTGAGCCTCCGCCATCGCCAGCTGGCCGTCGACGTTCTGCTTCCGGCCCAGTGCCCCGAGCCGGTGCGGCAGCACGCCGTACGGCGTCTGCTCCAGCTCGACGGCGCCGCGCACGAGCTCAGGGGTGATGGGCGTGCTGATCCAGTCGGCCATACCCAGCAGCCTGCCCAGTCCTCAGCCGGGGAGCAACTTCATAAAGTCTTGCGGAGCACCAACTCGCGGTGGATGCCGTCGGGCATCAGGTCGCCGGGCTTGTCGGTGAGGGCGTAGCCGTGGCGCAGGTAGAGGGCGTGCGCGTTGTCGTTGCCCTGGACAACGGACAGCTCGACGGCGTGAGCGCCTTCAGCGCGCGCCCAGTTCTCGACGGCACCCATCAGCCGGTCACCGAGTCCGTGTCCCCGGGCGGCGGGGGAGACCCACATCGACACCAGGTGGCGCACTTCGTCCTCGTCGGCCGGCATGCCACCGGCCATCCCCGACGGCACACCGTCGAGCGACACGATCACGCAGTACGAGCCCGGCACCGACAGCCGGGCCCGCCAGCGGTCCTCCTCGGCGTCCACCCAGTCCTCGTACCGGGACCCGAAAGCGGCCGGCGCCTCGGAGAGAGCCGCCAGCCGCAGCTCGCGCCAGGCCTTCCAGTCGTCCGGTGTGAGTACCTGCAGTTCCGTCACCGGCCAAGCATCTCGTACGACGGCCTCAGCGCGGGGGGAATTTCGAGCTGACCCAGTCGCGGACGCCGCCGAGGCCGTCGCCGAGGTCGCGGAGGAACTTGGCCAGCGGGTCCTGGGAGCGGGCGAAGGCGTCGGAGTACGACTTGGCCGCGTTCTTCGCCTCCTGGGTCATCGAGGCGTCGCCGTCGTCCTGGCGCTTGGGGTAGTCGCCGGACACGATCGTCGTGTACTCGCCCTCGTCGACCCAGCGGCGCAGCTCGTGCGCACGGATGACGGCCAGCGGGTGGGTCTGGGCCTCGAGCAGCAGCAGCTTGAGGACCGAGTCGCGCAGGTCGCCGGAGCTCTCGTACTCGGTGCCCTGGGCCAGGAACGCGGTGGTGTCGAGCTGGTCGAGCTGACCGCCGGACGCGAGCTTCATCTGCACCCGCAGCGCGACCGCCGGGTCCTGGACGGCGAGCAGGCCGGCGCGGTCGCCGGACAGCTCGGCCTTGCGGGACCACTCGTGCAGGGCGGCGATGATGGCCCGGATCCCGAGCGCGCCGATCGGCATCCAGTTGATCGCGCCGGTCAGCCGCATCAGCCAGAGCAGGAGCGACTGGTACAGCGCGTGCCCGCTCTGGGCGTGGCCGAGCTCGTGGCCGAGGATGAAGCGCAGCTCCTCCTCGTCCAGGCCCTGGACCAGCGAGCTGTTCACGACGATGAACGGCCGGTCCATGCCGATCGTGACGGCGTTCCAGATCGGGCTGTTGGTGACGAACAGCTCGGGCAGCTGCCGGACGTCGAGGGTGGCGGCCGCCTCGGTGTAGAGCCGGTGCACCTTCGGGAACTGGCGCTCGTCGACCTTGATCGCCGAGCCGAGGAACTGCAGCCGGAAGGCGCGCTCGTTGATCAGCCCGGACATCTTCCGGAGCACGAAGTCGAACCCCTTGAGCTGCCGCAGCGCGACCAGGGCTCCGCGGTCGGCCGGGTGCTCCCAGGCCCGCGAACTGATGTCGGTCAGCGTCACCCGCTGGCGGGTCGGCCGTTCGTCGTTGTCGGTCATCGTTCCCCCACGGGTCGGCGTGCTTCCTCCCAAAGTACCGGGCCCGAGGGTCCGGGCCGTAACAGCCAAGCGGCCACCAGCCCCGGCACCCACCCGCAAGGCACCGCCCACCAGCCCAGTTGCAGGTTGTGGCAACCGATCATCGTCGCCCAGCTCAGCGCCGTACCGCAGGCCCAGAACCAGACTCCACGCCCAGCCGCCGACCGCCCGTCCCGCCGGGCCCTGAGCACCCCCACGGCAGCCAGCGGCACGCTCGCCGGCACCGCCGCGGCGGTCGCCAGCAACCCCAGTACGACGAGCAGCACGACCTGCTCCGTCGCCGACAGCTGCAACTCGAAACCCAGTGGGATCATGACCCGATCGTGCCGGGGGCGGCCCTGGTTGCAGAGAGTAGGAATACTCAAGATCCGGCGAGTAGCCCTAGGGCATGTCTCCCGCTTCCCCGCCTACTGCGCGGCACCCGGCACGGCATCTCGCTGCACGGGAGCCAAGCTCACGATGCTTCGCATCGCAGCGCTCGTCTCCCGCGCACCGAGCTACCGCGCCGGGCACCTGCTCGCTACGGCGGGGAAGCGGGAGACATGCCCTAGCCTGTGGCCATGAGTGAGCTGTTGGCGTGCAGGGAAGTTGACCGGCGGGACGACAAGCAGCGGGCGTGGGTGTCCGAGGCGGTCAGGGTGGTCGACGCGGATGCCAACCGGAGTGCGGACACGCATCTGCACGTGTTCCCGATGCCGGCGATGAGCGGGGTCGACCTGTACCTGAAGGACGAGTCCGTGCATCCGACCGGCTCGTTGAAGCACCGGCTGGCGCGGTCGCTGTTCCTGTACGCACTGTGCAACGGGTGGATCCGCGAGGGGACGACCGTCATCGAGGCGTCCAGCGGGTCGACCGCGGTCAGCGAGGCGTACTTCGCGCGGCTGCTCGGGCTGCCGTTCGTGGCGGTGATGCCGGCGTCGACGAGCCCGGAGAAGATCCAGCTGATCGAGTTCCACGGCGGGCGGTGCCACTTCGTCGAGCGGTCGGGGCAGATCTACGGCGAGGCGAAGCGGCTGGCCGAGGAGACCGGCGGGCACTACATGGACCAGTTCACGTACGCCGAGCGGGCGACCGACTGGCGGGGCAACAACAACATCGCCGAGTCGATCTTCGGGCAGCTCGCGCTCGAGCAGCACCCGGTGCCGACCTGGGTCGTGGTCGGCGCGGGGACCGGCGGTACGTCGGCGACGATCGGGCGGTACGTGCGCTACCAGCGGCACGAGACGTCGGTCGCGGTGGTAGACCCGGAGGGGTCGGCGTTCTTCCCGGGGTTCGAGGCCTCGGACAGCGACTTCGCGACCGGGCGGCCGTCGCGGATCGAGGGCATCGGCCGGCCGCGGGTCGAGCCGTCGTTCGTGCCGGGCGTGGTGGACCGGATGATCGCGGTCCCGGACGCGGCGTCGATCGCGGCGATGCGGTTCTGCTCGCGGGTCACCGGGCGGCTGGTCGGCGGTTCGACCGGGACCAACCTGTGGGGCTCGCTGCGGCTGGCCGCCGAGATGCGCCGGATGGGGCAGCGCGGGAGCATCGTCACGCTGCTGTGCGACGGCGGCGAGCGCTACACGAACACGTACTACGACGACGACTGGCTGCACGGCAACAGCATCGACATCACCCCGTACGAGGACACCCTCCGCGGCTTCGCCGAAACGGGGTTGTGGAGGGAGTAGTTCTCAACTGCCGAGGAAGAGACCAGCAGTCAGACCAACGGCGTACACCAGTTCGGTGAGGCCGGTGCCTTTCAGCACTGGAATGAGGGCTGGACCTACAGCGTCGCTGACTACTACCCGGACTGACTTGACCGCCAGGGGGAGGGCGATCAGGGCCAGGAGGGTCCAGGGGGTGGCCAGTGCGGACAGGGCCGCCAGGATGAAGGCCAGGGCGATCAGTCCGGCGTACAGCTGGCGGGAGCGGGCCGCGCCGATCACCACGGCCAGCGTGCGCTTGCCGGTGGTGCTGTCGGTGGGGATGTCGCGCAGGTTGTTGGCGACCAGCAGCGCGCAGGCGATCGCGCCGATCGCGACAGCCCCGGCCACGGCCGTCCAGTGCAGCCGCTCGGCCTGCACGTACGTCGTACCGAGCACTGCGACCAGCCCGAAGAACAGGAACACGCTGACCTCGCCCAGCGCGCGGTACCCGTACGGCGACTTGCCGCCCGTGTAGAACCACGCACCGACCAGCGACGCGGCCCCCGCGACCAGCAGCCACCAGGTGGACGTCGCGCAGAGCACGATCCCCAGCGCGGCGCCCACGCCGAAGCAGGTGAACGCAGCGGTCTTCACCGCGCGCGGCGTGGCCACCTTCGACCCGACCAGCCGCAGCGGGCCGACCCGGACCTCGTCCGTCCCGCGGATGCCGTCGCTGTAGTCGTTGGCGTAGTTCACGCCGATCTGCAGCGCCAGGGCGACCCCGAGGGCCAGCAGCGCCTTCCACCAGACGAACCCGTCCAGGTAGGCCGCCGCGCCGGTGCCGACGAGGACGGGGGCGACGGCGGCAGGCAGTGTCCTGGGGCGGGCACCCTCGATCCACTGAGAAAGGTTGGCCATGGCTGGGATTCTGTCAGCCGTTGGATCGACGAATGAGCGTCGGGGCTACGCTCAGCGGAGTATGTCTAGTCTGCGTCTGGTGCCCGGCACGCCTGAGGCCGTCCTCGCCGCGCTGTCCGAGGTCCTGGACGGCACTGGCCGGCCCTTCGCTCCGGTGCCCCCGGACCCGGCCGCCGCCGAGCGCGTACGCCGGGCGACTGCGCCGGACGAGCCGCTCGAAGACGGCTGCGCCGTCGTACTGACCACGTCGGGGTCGTCCGGTGAGCCAAAGGGCGTCCTGCTGTCCAGGGAGGCGCTGGTCGCCTCTGCCACGGCCACGCACGACCGGCTCGGCGGACCGGGCCAGTGGCTGCTCCCGATGAAGCCGTACTTCGTCGGCGGGCTGCAGATCCTCACCCGCTCGCTCCTGGCCGGTACGACGCCAGTAGTGGCTGACGACCTGGCAGCGGCGGCGGCGATGACCGGCGCCAGGCGCTACACCGCCATGGTCCCGACCCAGCTGACCCGCTACCTGGACACCGCACCCGACGCGCTGCGCGGCTTCGACGCGATCGTGATCGGCGGGGCGTCGATGGGCGCCGAGCTGAAGGCCCGCGCCGCGGCCGCCGGCGTGACGGCGGTTCCGGCGTACGGGATGACTGAGACGGGCAGCGGCTGTGTGTACGCCGGCCGCCCGCTCGACGGGACCGAGCTGGCGCTGGACGACGGCCGCATCCTGATCAAGGGGCCGACGCTGTTCTCCGGCTACCGCCTGCAGCCCGCGCTGACCAAGGAGGTGCTGCAGGACGGCTGGTTCCGGACGCAGGACCGCGGCCGGTTCGTCGACGGGCGGCTGGAGGTGGTCGGCCGGGTAGACGACGTGGTGATCTCCGGTGGGGTCAACGTGACGCTCACTGCGGTGCAGGCGCGGCTGCTGGAGCACCCGGAGGTGGCGGACGCCGTCGTACTCGGTGTGCCTGACCAGGAGTGGGGCAGCCGGGTGGTGGCCTTCGTGGTCGGCAAGGCTGAGCTGGAGACCCTGAGAGACCACGTGGCCGAGACACTGCCGCGCACTTGGGCTCCGCGTGAGCTGGTCCGGCTGGACGAGCTGCCGATGCTCGGCTCGGGCAAGGTCGACCGGCAGCGCCTGCTGGACGGTGTGCGGTGATCACCTACTCGCTCGGGCTCAAGAACAAGTTCCGCGGCATCACCGTCCGCGAGGGCATGCTGTTCGAGGGCCCGGCCGGCTGGGCCGAGTGGAGCCCGTTCCTGGACTACGACGACGCCACCTGCGTCGCCTGGCTCCGCGCCGCGCAGGAAGCGGCTGTCGACGGTTGGCCCGAGCCAGTACGCCAGCAGATCCCGGTGAACTGCACAGTGCCCGCACTGGGACCAGAGCGAGCCGCTGAGATCGTCAGAGCCTCCGGCTGCCGTACGGCGAAGGTGAAGGTCGCCGAGCCCGGTCAGACCCTGGCTGACGACCTGGCCAGGGTCGAGGCGGTCCGGGACGCGCTGGGCGCCGACGGCCGGGTCCGGATCGACGCCAACGGCGGCTGGTCGGTCGACGAGGCTCTGGCCGCGCTGAAGGAGCTGTCGAGGTTCGACCTCGAGTACGTCGAGCAGCCGTGCTGGACGGTGGAGGACCTCGCGCTGGTCCGGCGGCGTACCGACGTACTGGTTGCTGCGGACGAGTCGATCCGGCGGGCCGAGGATCCCCTGCGGGTCCGGGAGCTGGAAGCGGCCGACATCGCCGTACTGAAGGTGCAGCCGATCGGTGGGGTCCGGGCGTGCCTGGAGATCGCTGAGCAGATCGGGCTGCCGGTGGTGGTCTCGTCGGCGCTGGAGACGTCGGTGGGGATCGCTGCGGGTGTCGCACTGGCTGCTGCGTTGCCGGAGCTGCCTTATGCGTGCGGGCTGGCGACGGTGGCGATGTTCACTCAAGAGGTGGTGGCCGAGCCGCTGCTGCCGGTGGACGGCTTCCTGCCGGTGAAGAGGCTGGAGCCGGACAGAGCCTTGCTGGCGGAAGCTGCTGCGTCACCAGAGACTGCAGCCGTGTGGGAAGCACGGCTGGCCAGAGTCGAAGCCTTGAAGAACCGTGCTCAATTGGAAAGAGGGGCTGGATGAACCCGTCCACTGCGTTCGCGAC
The DNA here is from genome assembly GCF_014205135.1 of Kribbella italica. Taxonomy (NCBI): domain Bacteria; kingdom Bacillati; phylum Actinomycetota; class Actinomycetes; order Propionibacteriales; family Kribbellaceae; genus Kribbella; species Kribbella italica. Next base: position 5,462,141 of record NZ_JACHMY010000001.1, on the reverse strand, counting down.
GGTCGTCGTCGACGAGCTGATCAGGTGCGGCGTCCGAGAGGTCGTGCTCGCCCCAGGCTCGCGCAGTGCGCCGCTGGCGATGGCACTGGCCGCTGCTGACCGCGAGGGCCGGCTCCGGCTGCACGTGCGGGTCGACGAGCGTACGGCGGGCTTCCTGGCGATCGGACTGATCCGCGGGACCGGTCTGCCGGTGCCGGTGGTCACCACGTCCGGTACTGCGGTGGTCAACCTGCACCCCGCCGTACTGGAGGCTTCGCACAGCGGCCTGCCGCTGCTCGTGCTGAGTGCGGACCGGCCGCCGGAGCTGCGGGGGAGTGGCGCGAACCAGACGACCGACCAGCTGAAGGTGTTCGGCGGTGCGGTGCGGCTGTTCCACGAGATGGGCGTGCCGCGACAGGAGGTCGGCCAGGTCGCGTACTGGCGGTCGCAGGTCGCGCGAGCAGTGGCAGCAGCCGTTGGAGTGCGCAGCAACGACCCGGGCCCGGTCCAGCTCAACTGCTCGTTCACCGAGCCGCTGGTGCCGACCGACGGGCCGGACTGGCCGGAGCCCCTGGACGGGCGGACCAGTGGGCCGTGGACGAGCGTGCGGGCCGCGGGTGGGCAGCCGTCGTCGCTCTCGCCCGGGCCGAAGACCGTGGTGGTCGCGGGGGACGGCGCTTCGCAGGCGGCCCGGCTCGCAGCGGAGGCGGGGAACTGGCCGCTGTTCGCGGAGCCGTCCAGCCGCGCGCGGATCGGTCCGTCGGTGATCCCGTCGTACCGGTTGTTGCTTGGGGCAAGCAAGCTGGCGGACGAGATCGAGCGGGTGGTCGTGTTCGGCCACCCGACGCTGTCCCGGCCGATCACCAAGCTGCTCGGCCGCCCGGACGTCGAGGTCGTCGTGGTCGCGCCGACCGGCTCCTGGCCGGACGCCGTACGACGAGCCGCGACCGTGGTGACCGGCCTGGAGGTCACCGGCGCCGACAGCACCGACTGGCTCGCCCGCTGGCAGCACGCCGACCAGCTGGCCCGGCCGGCGATCGACAAGCTGCTCGCTGGTGAGCTGACCGGCCCTGGCATCGCGGCGATCGTCGGTGAGGCTGTGGGCGCCGACGGGATGCTCGTGGTCGCGTCGTCGAACCCGGTGCGCGACCTGGACCTGGCGCCCGTCGTACCGATCCGGACGGTGGCCAACCGCGGGCTCGCGGGCATCGACGGGACGATCTCGACGGCGGTCGGTGCCGCGCTGGCGAACGCCGGGGCGACGTACGCGCTGATCGGGGACCTGGCGTTCCTGCACGACTTCACCGGGCTGGTGATCGGCCCGGCCGAGGCGCGGCCCGACCTGCGCATCGTGGTGGTCAACGACAACGGTGGCGGGATCTTCTCGACGCTGGAGCAGGCCGGGACGACCGACTTCGAGCGGGTCTTCGGGACGCCCCACGGGACGGACTTCGCCGCGCTGGCGGCAGCGACCGGTACGCCGTACACGCTGGTGACGACGGCGGACGAACTGCGGACCGCACTGGTCAGGACTGTTGCGGGTGTGGACCTGGTGGAGGTGCGGCTGCCACGGCCGACATCGCTGCATCAGGAGCTGCAGGCTGCGGTGAACGCGGCGCTTTAGCCGGCTGCAGCGTGCGGAGCCGGCCCAGCAGGGTGCCGACGACCACGAGCACCAGCGACGTCGTCACCAGGATGGGGATGACCGCACCGCGCAGCGACGAGTTGAGCGGTGCGGCGATGGTCAGGATCATGCTGACCCCTACCAGCGCCGTCATCAGGCGCCGGCCTGGCCTGGCAACGGCCAGGAACGGCAGGCACCACAGGAAGTACCAGTCGTGCGCCGTCGGGCCGAGCAGGACGACCGCCAGCATGGCTACACCGACCGCACGCGCTGCCGCGTGGATGTGCGAGCGCAGACCGAGTACGGCGATCAGTCCGAGCGCCGCGAGGATGCCCAGCAGCCGGATGATCACCAGGGCTTGCTGAGCCGCGTCCTCCGCGCCCAGCCAGTCCAGTACGCCGGAAGTGCCCAGGCCGATCAGGTTGGCGATCGACAGCGGAGACATCACCAGACCGGGGACGTCCAACGCGTTGAGCCAGCCCGAGCCGATGCCTGTCAGCTCGCCAACAGTCACCAGGGTCAGCACAGACACGACACCGGCGATCGCCAAGCTGGCCAGGCGTTTCAGGGCTCTGCCGGCCAGTGGACTCATCACTGCGGCGATGGCGATGACCACTAGGCCACCTGGCGCCTTGACTGCAGCCGCAGTGCCGGCGATGACAGCTGCCGTGCCCCAGCGACCAGTGAGGGCTACGGCGAAGGCGGAGCAGGCCAGGCCGAGCATGAGCACGTCGTTGTGCGCTGCGCCGAGCCCGTGGGTGATGAGGATCGGGTTGGCCACCACCAGCCAGGTGGCGACGCTCGGGTCGACCCGGCAGGCCACGGCGATCTTCGGCACGGCCCAGGCGATCAGGACGATGCCGAGCAGGGCCAGGCCGCGGTGGGCGAGCATGAGGAAGTACGGGTTGTCGGTGACGTGAGCCGCCAGGCCGCCGTACGCCAGAGGGATCGGGCCGTACGGCGCTGGTGTGTTCATCCACATCGGGTCGACGGCCTCGACCACACGGCCGGACAGGGCAGCCGGGCCAACCGTGTAGGGGTCGAAGCCGTTGGCGACCAGCGCTCCCTGCGCCGCGTAGCTCCACGCGTCCCGGCTGAACAGCGGCGGCGCCAGCAGCAGCGGCAGGCTCCAGAGCACGGTCATCCGGATCAGCCGGTGCCGTACGCCGGCCAGCACCTCGCGGCCGACCTCCAGCCAGGCCCACACCAGCAGCCCGAGCCCGAACACCATGAACGTCAGACCGGTCATCCGCCCGGCCAGCGAGTCCCGCAACGGGATCGAGGCGATCCACGAGGACTGCGGCACCACCGACGTCACCAACGCCGAGGCGGCTACGACCCAGCTCCCCACCACGCCACGCACCAAGGGTGAAGGAACCCGCATGGCCGGACCGTAACCGCCCCAGAAGAAGCGCTGATGAACGCTAGGCGGATTCCTTCTTGAACGTGCGCGCGCCGACCGCAAGACCAACTGCGGTGAGAAGCACGACCCAGAACAACCCCCACAGCGACGCGCTGCTGGAGATGTCCCCACGGAACAGCGCCCGAACCCCGGTGACGACGTGCTTGAGCGGACTGATGTCCGACAACCGCTGCAACCACGTCGGCCCGATCTGCATCGGCAGCAGGATCCCGGACAGAAGCAGCAGCGGCATCGCGATCCCGTTCAGCAGCGGGGCCAGCGCGTCCTCGCTCTTGGTGATCAGCGCCACGGAGTACGACAACGACGCGAACGTCGCACCCAGCAGAGCCACGATCACCAGCGACAGCAGCACCCCACCCCACGGCGCCCGCAGCCCCATCGGGATCGACACCACGAGCAGCAGCACCGACTGCACGACCAGGACGACGACGTCACGCAGTACGCGCCCTGCCATCAACGCCATCCGCGACGCCGGCGTGACCCGGTCGGCCTCGATCACGCCGGCCCGGTACTCCGCGATCAGCCCGAAGCCGACGAACATCGCGCCGAACATCCCGAGCTGCACGATCAGGCCCGGGATGAACACCTGGTACGCGTTGGTGGTCGCGCCCTGGCTGATCTGCGCGGTGATCGGCTTCAGCAGCGGGCCGAACAGGAACAGGTACATCAACGGCTGGCTGAGCATCAGAATCGACCACATCGGGTTGCGCAGCGACAGCCGCATCTGCCGGTGGAACACGATCCAGGTCTCTTCGAGCACGGTCACGCCACGGCCTCCTTCTGCTGCTCCGGCTCGTCGGCCGGCGCCGGGCTGTCGTCGCGCAACGACCGCCCGGTCATCGTCAGGAACACGTCGTCGAGCGTCGGCCGGTGCACCTCGACGCCGTCCAGCTCGATGCCCTCGGCATCGATCTGCCGCAGCAGCCCCGGCAGCACCGACCCGCCACGCGGGATCCGGAAGTTCACCCCGTCGGCGACCGCCTCGACCGAGGTCGCGCCGTCGAGCCCGCGAACGATCCGGATCACCGCGTCGGTCGCGTGCGTACGCCGCGCACGAGCGGCCTCGGTGTCGGTCGCGTGCGGACGCCGTGCGGGACCGGCGTCGGTGTCGGTCGCGTGCGGACGACCGGCCTCGGCGTGGGCACGGTCCGCGAGGGTGAGCCGGACGCTGTCGCCGGACACCTGCTGCTTGAGGGCTTCCGGCGTCCCGCTGCCGACGATCCGGCCGTGGTCGATGACCAGGATCCGGTCGCAAAGAGCGTCGGCCTCGTCGAGGTAGTGGGTGGTCAGGAAGATCGTGGCACCGCGGTCCCGCAGGCCGCGGATGTGCTCCCAGAGGTTGGCCCGCGCCTGCGGGTCGAGGCCGGTGGTCGGCTCGTCCAGGAAGATCAGCTTCGGGTCGTGGATCAGCCCCATCACGATGTCGAGCCGCCGCCGCTGCCCGCCCGACAACGTCTTGCACTGCCGCCGCCACAACCCCGGCAGGTCCAGCTCCTCGAACAGCCGCTGCCCGTCCGCGATCGCCTTCGCCTTGCTCACGCCGTACAGGCGAGCATGGTCGACCACTTCGTCCCCAGCCACCGCCTCCGGCAACGTCGACCCACTCTGCGGCACGTACCCAATCCGGCGGCGCACGCCGACCGGGTCCTTCGCCAGGTCGCACCCCGCGACCGTCGCCGACCCACTGGTCGGCGTGATCAACGTCGCCAGCATCCGCATCGTCGTGGTCTTACCGGCCCCGTTGGGCCCCAGGAAGCCGACGATCTCCCCGTCGGCGACATCAAGATCTACCCCCTGCACGGCCTGCACAGGCCCGCGCTTGGTCTTGAAGGTGCGGACAAGTCCGCGAGCTTCGATCATCATGCCGACCAGGATGAGTGATCAATTTTGAATAGTCAACATTGAACAAGTACGTTACAGGCCAATGGAAAGATTGCAGGTTGATGCAATTTCTACCTCTCGACTGTCTGCACTTGGTAAGTTACCCGGCGCCACTGGAGGGGTCGGGGGACCCCAGAGCCTGTTCTAGGTCGTCCACGCCCCTGGGGGTTGCACCGTCATGCCGAAATTCCTGTCGCCCGTTCGCGGGATTCGCCCCATCGCCGCAGTGGCAGCGATAGCCGCAGTGGTGAGCGTGGGCGGACTCCACGCGCGGCCCGTCGACGCGGTAACACAGCCGACGGTAAGCGCGGCACAGCAACCGGAGAAGTCGGCTACTCAGCGTGCAGCGGAGTCCGGACAACGCGTAGAGGTCGAGGACGAGCGCACCGAGACCGCCAAGACGTACGCCAATCCGGATGGCTCGATGACTCTCGAGCAATCGGCGTCACCGGTTCGCAAACGCCGAGACGGCCGCTGGGTCGAGCTCGACCCGGCCATGTCGAAGAGCGGAGACAAGATTCGGCCGGCCGCGACCGCGATCGACATGGAGTTCTCCGCTGGAGGCGACCACGAGCTGGTGTCGTTCACCGACAGCGGTGAACGGCTGAGCCTGTCGTGGCCCGAGCCGCTACCGGCGCCGGTCATCGACGGTGCGAAGCTCGTGTACCCGTCGGTCTATCCGGATGTCGATCTCCAGATCAACGTCACCAAGGAAACCTTCGCGCAGGTGCTGGTGGTCCGTACGCGGGCGGCTGCCGCATCGCCCGAGCTCCAGCAGATCGAGATGGGCCTCGAGGCGCCAGGAATGACGGTGCGCCGCACTTCGACCGGTGGCGTCGAGGCGGTCGGTGATTCCGGCGAGGTGGTGTTCAACGCTCCCCGACCGACGATGTGGGACTCCTCGGGTGCTCGATTGGCGCAGCCCGAGACGGCTGATCGCACAGCGGAGCCGCTCGAAGGCGACACCGTGGCGCCGATGGCCGTTGAGGTGAGCTCGAGCAGCCTTGTGATCCAGCCCGACCAAGCCCTTGTCAAGGATCCGCAGACGAAGTATCCGCTGCACATCGATCCCCCTTTCAGCGGTCCTCGGATCGCCCGCGCGATGATCAACGAGCACTACCCGGCAACTCCGACCTGGAACTGGGGCGGCGACGAGGGGGTCGGGTACCAGGCGTTCGAGCCGTGGAGCCGTAAACGGCTGTTCTTCGGTTTCAGTACCGCGAAGATCGCGAATTCACAGATCATCTCGGCGAACTTCATCGCTTTCGAAACTTGGTCGGCCAGCTGCATCCCGAAGGTCGTCGAGGTCTGGAAGACGGCGCGACCGACCGAGAACACGACCTGGAACTCGGGCTCGGGATCCACCGTGTGGCAGCAGAAGCTGGCGCAGGCCACGGTTGCTTACGGCCGGGACGGTTGTGAGCCCGGTGGCTTTCCGGTTCCGTTCAACGTCAAGTCAGCCGTGGCCGCAGGCGCGGCAGCGAACTCGGCCTCGATCTATCTGGGGTTGCGAGCCGCCGACGAGTCGGATCAGAACGCCTGGAAGCGATTCCGGTACGACGTCGTTCTGACCGTCAATTACAACTTCGCGCCGGTTCTGCACAACAGGCACATCGCAGATCCAGAAGCGCCCTGCACGACGAGCATGACCGGCCAGCCTTACATCGGCGCTGTCCGGCCCAAGCTGACGGTTGCGGTCACCGACTCCGACAGCAACTCACTTCAGGCACAGTTCGAGATCCGGCGAGCGATCGACGAGGGGCCGTCGTTCACGGGAACCACTGCTTCCAAGGCAGGTGGGGTGTCGTCCGAGTTCGACTTCACGCCGACCACCGACCTCTGGAACAAGACCACGTACGTCTGGCGGGTTCGCGCCACCGACGGCAGCGCCTACACCCCGTGGAGCACTGACTGCTACTTCTTTCTCGACACGACCAGACCTCCGTCGCCCACGATCACTGCTGTTACTGCCGGGCCCTACACCGTCGGCAGTCCCATCACGATCCGGTTCGGCACCAGCACCAGCGATGTGGTGGCCTTCAAATACACCGTCAACGTCGACGCGGTCCCATCAGCCTCGATCCCGCGGTCGCCGGGTACGGCAACGTTCACCTCGACCCATTTCGGTCCTCAGGTGGTGCGAGCGTGGGCTGTTGATCAAGCAGGTAACACATCGTTCGCCCCCACCTCGCTCAAATTGGTCGCTGCCGATCGGCCGGCGACAGGTCACTGGCGAATGGACGAGGGCGCCGGTACCAGTACGGCGGATGTTTCGGCGAACAGCCGCACGATGTATCTCGGCCCGACCGTGAGCTGGGGCGACGGTGACCAGGGTGTTTGGGCACTGCCGGTCCCGGACAAAGCTCTGTTCATACCAGGCCTGCAAACCGAGGGTGGCACGACGGCGACCACCGCGACGGATCTCGTCGACTCGACCGAGAACTTCTCCGTCGCAGTCCGGGTCAGGCCGGACATCAAGAGCAATGAGCAGGTCGTCGTCAGCGAGGATCGCCCCGGGAACAGCGGTTTCACCCTCGGGTCCACCTCGATGACCTGGACTGGCAAGAACACTCCGAACGATCCGACCGATGACGATCCCACCAATCGGAAGATTGTCTGGGCCTTCACCCTGGCGACCTCGTCGGGCGTGTTCCGGCTGGAAACGATCCCGCTCTCCTACAACGCGGCAGCGGTAGCGGAGACCGAGCGGTGGGTGGATCTCGTCGCGACGTACAACAAGGGAACCAAGACAGCCACGCTCTACGTCAACGGCAGCTGGCGTGCCGCTCAAGTGACCGGCACGGTCGTTGACGGCGCGGGCCCGTTGCGCACCGGCCTCGGTATCGAGGGGGGAGCCGTGACCAACTTCTACCGCGGCTACCTCGACGACCTGATCATCTACGACGGCTCTGTGAGCGATGCCCTGATCCGCTCCTACACCGATGGAGACAGCTGATGGCCAAGACGATCTCGCGGGGGTCACTCGTGCGGCGTGGAACGGCTGGGCTGGTTCTTGCCCTGAGCATCAGTCTGCTCATCGGCGTGGTTGCTGGTGCTGGGGAGGCCGGAGCAACCCGCTCGGAGACGCCCCGCCTACCAGAACTGGCGTTGCAGAAGGTCGCCTCGGTGTCTGGGGCCGACTTCACAGCTGACTCGCCGAAACAACCTCAGCGCAAGCCCAGCGCATCGATTGCAGCACCGACGTGGCCGAAGGCGATGTCGGAGTCGGTCGTGCTCAGCACACCCGCGTCGTCGGCGATGCTTGCTGGCAAGAGCACGCCCGGTGGGCGTCAGGTCGGCGATTCGCCGGTGTCGGTCGCTCCGGTAGGCACCCCTGGCGCTGCGCCGGCCTCCGTTCGGGTCGATCTGCTGGATCAGTCGGCCTCGCAGCAACTCGGGGTCAACGGCGTTGCTGTCCGCGTAGCGCGGAACGACGGCTCGGCCTCGGCCGGGCGGGTCAAGCTTCAGATCGACTACTCCAAGTTCCGCTATGCCTTTGGTGGAGACTGGGCCAGTCGATTGCGCCTGGTTCAGGTGACTTGCCCGGCGCCTGGCCGATGTGTGTCGACGCCCGTGGCTGAGGGGTCGAACGACAGCAAGGCAGCGCGTTACACCGCTGAGGTCACCGCGTCCTCGGCGATGTCGACCTTCGCCCTGACCGCAGGTGCGTCAGGAGACAACGGCACCTACGCCGCCACCTCGTTGGCTGCGTCCTCCGCCTGGTCCGTCGGTGCTCAGACAGGTGAGTTCAACTGGAGCTACCCGATGCGGGTGCCACCGGGAACGGTAGGGCCGAAACCCGATCTCGCCATCAAGTACTCGTCCGGGTCGGTGGACGGGCAAGTTGCCTCGGCCAACAACCAGACCTCCTGGCTCGGTCAGGGGCAGGATCTTCAAGCCGGCTTCGTCGAGCGCAAGTACATCGCCTGCTCCGACGACATGGGTGGTAACGCCAACAACACGGTGAAGACCGGTGACCTGTGCTGGAAGTCCGACAACGCGACGCTGTCGCTGGACGGCCACTCGAGCGATCTGCTCTGGGACCCCGAGAAGAAGCAGTGGAAGCTCGCTGATGACGACGGCTCGCGTATTCAGCGAGTCCTCGTCGGCGAAGATGTCAGGAACGGTGGGTACTGGTTGCTGACCACCACCGATGGCACGCGGTACTACTTCGGCTTCAACCCCGTGGCGGACGGCAGCGCCAAGACCAATTCCGTCTCGAAGGTCACGGTTTTCGGCAACAACACCGACGAACCGTGCAACGCAACGACCTTCGACACTTCGTCGTGTCAGCTGCCGTGGCGCTGGAGCCTCGATCGCGTGGTGGACACGTCGGGAAATCAGGTGACGTATCGCTACGCGCAAGAAACCAACAACTACGGTCGGAACAACAACGCTCACGTCTCGACCTACGACCGCGCCAGCTACCTGACGACGATCGAGTACGGCGAGCGCGAGGGGGCGGATCAGGGAACGCCGCCCGCACAAGTGACGTTCGCCGTCGCCGAGAGGTGTTTGCCGAGCGGGGCGATCACCTGTGATCCCAGCCAGCTCACGTCGGCCAACGCGAACTCCTGGCCGGACGTGCCGTTCGACCAGATCTGTACCTCGTCCACGACCTGCCCGGACAAGGTCTCGCCCACCTTCTTCACCCGGAAGCGGCTGACGTCCCTCACCACGCAGATCCGATCCGGCACCACGACGACCGCCGTCGACAGCTGGACCTTCGGGCAGAGCTACGAGGATCCAGGGGATGGTTCCGGCAAGATCTTGTGGTTGAACTCCATCACCCACAAGGGACTTGTCGGTGGCACGGTGACCGACCCGTCGACCACCTTCGACTACGTGTCGTTGCCCAATCGCGTGGACGGCGTCCTGGGTGGCGCGTTGGCCATGAACAAGCTGCGAATGCACATCATCAAGACCGACTCCGGTGCCCAGACGACCGTGAACTACCTGCCGGCCGAGTGCAGCGTCAACAGCAAACCGTCGGCACCGGCGAGCAACGGCATGCGTTGCTTCCCGGTGTGGTTCACCCGGGACGGCGGCTCGGCGCCACAGATGAACTACTTCCAGAAGTACGTCGTCTCGAACGTGGTGGACGACGACCTCGTCACCGATGCTCCGGACCAGGTGACGAGCTACACCTACAGTGGATCGCCGGCCTGGCGGTACTACGACGACGCCTTCGCGAAGCCTGAGCACCGGACCTGGGGTGATTGGCGAGGCTACAACTACGTCACTGTTCTCAAGGGGTCGCCGGGCCATCAGACGGCGACCAGGTACCTGTTCTTCCGCGGGATGTACGGAGATCGGGACGGTAGCGGCGGCACGAAGTCTACGTCGATCCGCGACACCACCGGTGCCGACTACGACGACTTCGATCGTCTCAACGGCTACGTCCGTGAGCAGATCACCTACAACGGCAGTGGAGGCGCTGAGGTCTCCGGAACCATCAGCACTCCCTGGTTGCTGCAGACCGGAACCGGCGGAGGACGTGCGGCAGTGCTGCTCGGGACGTCGTACACACGCTCTCGGGTTCGGCTGTCCGACGGTACGTACCGCACGGGCGGCGTCAACACGACGTACGACGACTACGGCATGCCGACCGAGGTCAGCGACCTCGGGGACGTGAGCCGTGATGACGACGACCGCTGTACTCGCACGACCTACAACCGGAACTCGGCGGCCTGGATCATGGACACGGTCAGCCGCGAGGAGACGGTGTCGGTCAGTTGCGCCAGTACTCCAAGCCGCCCGAGCCAGGTGGTCTCTGACAACCGCACCTATTACGACCAGAACAACACTACGATCACGGCCACTCCCACCGATGGCATTCCGTCCCGCACCGAAGTGATGAACGGGTGGAACAGCGGGCCGGTGTACGAACAGGTCGAGCGGACAGTTCACGACACCCTGGGACGCGTCGTCGAGTCCTACGACGGCCTCGACAGACTGGTCAGCAAGACCGCCTTCACACCGGCGACTGCGGGACCGGTCACCGGAACCTCGGTGACTGATGCCGCGCAGAACGTCGTGACCACAACCCTCCAGCCGGCCTGGGGTTTGCCGACGACCAAGGTCGACGTCGGCAGCAAACGGACCGACCTCACCTACGATCCGACTGGTCGTCTCACCGCGGTGTGGCTTCCCGATCGGTCCAAGGCCGGAGGACAGACCGCCTCGTCGACCTATGCCTACAAACTGTCGAACACCGCGGCGCAACCGAGCGCGATCACCACACAGTCGCTGACCCACACCGGGTCCTATCGGCCATCCACCGCACTTTTCGACGGCTTCCTTCGTGAGCGACAGGCACAGGCTGTTGCCGGTAACGGTGTCGGACGCATGATCACCGAGACCCGCTACGACGAGCGGGGTGGTAAGGCCAGCACGACGGCCCCCTACTACAACGACGCGAGCGGGCCCACGACCTCCCTCTTCAAGGTCGTGCAAACCGAGCTGCCCGCGCAGACCGTCTACGAGGTTGACGGTGCGAACCGGGTCACTGCCTCGATCTTCCGCAGCATGGCGGTGGAGAAGTGGCGGACGACAACGACGTACGGCGGCGACCGGGTCGCGATCGATCCTCCGGCCGGCGACACCCCGACGCTGACGGTTGAAGACGTCCGCGGAAACACCACCGAGCTGCGGCAGTTCCAGGGCGCTTCACCGTCCGGGACCTACGACAGTACTTTCTACACGTACACAGATGCTGATCAGTTGGCGAGCGTGAAGAACGCGGGTGGGAGCACCTGGAGCTACACCTACGATCAGCGCGGTCGGCAGATCGCGACGAGCGATCCGGACAAGGGCGCCAGCTCGACGACGTACGACAAGGCTGGTCGCGTCGTATCCGTCGTCGACGCACGCAACCAGTCGGTGTTCTTCGGCTACGACGACCTGGACCGGAAGACGGCAGTTCGTAGCGGCAGCGCGACCGGTCCGGTGCTGGCGTCCTGGGTGTACGACACCGTTGCCAAGGGCCTGCTGACCTCGTCGACTCGCACGGTGGGCGCCAACAACTACAAGTCCGAGGTCACGAGTTACGACGCGTTGGGACGACCGACCGCGACGAAGACCACAATTCCCGCGGTGGAAGGCAAGCTGGCCGGCACCTATGTGTCGTCGACCAGCTACCTGCCGAACGGCGCGATCGACAAGGTGACAACTCCGACGGTGCCCGGTCTGCCGACCGAGGCGCTGCAGATGCACTACAGCTCCAACCCGCTCATCGATGCGCCCGTCGGTATGGGTGGCGGCTATGGGTCCTACCTGGCCGACGCCCAGTACTCGCCGTACGGTGAGCCACTCATTTACACCATGGGTGACGTCGTGAACGCGAAGGCCGTCTCGCAGTTGTTCACGTACCAGCTCGGCACCCGAAGGCCCGAGACGATGCAGGTGCAGCGCCAAGGGCAGTCTGTGGCGGACGACACCTTTACCTACGGCTACGACAACGCGGGGAACGTCCTGTCGATCGGTCAGTCGTACAACCAGGGCACCGGTGGTGACCGCCAGTGTTTCACCTACGACTACCTCCGGCGCCTGACCCAGGCACGGACGACGTCCGGTGCATCGTGTGCGACCCCGCCGTCGACGACCACCTTGGGCGGCACCTATCCGTACTGGCGAGACTACGAGTACTGGAAGTCGGGCAACCGGTCGAAGGTCGTCGATCACACCACTGCCGGCGACGTCACTCAGACATACGCCTACCCTTCGGGCGCTTCGCCTCGGCCGCACGCCGTCACAGGAGTGACGACGAGTGGGCCGTCGGGTTCCTCCGCCAGCACGTACGGCTATGACGCGGCAGGCAACATGTCGAGCCGGACCCGTGGCGGCGACACCGAGACGCTCACCTGGGATGTGGAAGGCGAACTGGCCAGCCTGAGCGGTGCCGGCGGCACCAATCCGACCTCGTTCATCTACGGCGCCGACGGCGACCGGCTGATCAAGCACGACCCGGACGGGGCGACGCTGTATCTCGGGCAGGACGAGGTCAGATGGACCAAGTCGACCAACACGGTGACCTCGACGCGCTACTACCAGTTCAACGGCGCCACGGTTGCCATGCGAAACGGGGCGCAGGTCGAGTTGCTGCTCTCTGACAACCACGGCACGGCAACGGTCAGCGTCAATCGATTCTCATTGGCGGTCACACGGCGTTGGCTCGATCCGTTCGGGGCACCACGAGGTCAGTACACGGGCTGGCAGCCGACGATTCGTGGCTTCGTCGGCGGTCAGATCGACACGTCGACGAACCTGACACACCTCGGAGCACGCGAGTACGACACCGGCCTCGGGCGGTTCATCTCGGTCGATCCGCTGGCCGATGTGAGCAACCCCCAGCAGCTCAACGCCTACGCGTACGCGAGCAACAACCCGGTCACGGCCTCGGACCCCGACGGCATGATGGAGATGCTCGAGCACTACTCCGGGGGGACGCTGCCGACCAGCAGCGGTGGGAATCAGCCGCCGCCGGCCGCCGACCCGCCGAAGAAGACGAGCCCGCTTCACAAGATCGGAAGCTTCTTCAAGAAGGCGAGCAAGGCCCGTGGCGACGCCGAAAGATGGCTCGGCCACGCCGCCGAGGCCAAGGCCCGCGACGTCGGCGAGTACATCGGCACGCACGGCAGCGACTGGCTCCAGGACTACGGCAAGGAGCAGTTGGCCGACTACGGCCACAGGTTCGCCGACAACTGCATGGGCCCCCGGAGCCCGAGCGGTCAGGCCGCCTGCAACCTGACCGTTGCCGAGGGGGCGTCGTGGTTCATCCCTGGTCTGGGACCGGAGGCCGGAGTCACCGCGAAGGCCGTGCTGCCGACCGTGGGACGCGCTGCCGCGAGGAAGGCAGAAGCGGAGGCCGCCGAAGCTGCAGCCCGCAACGTAACCGGCAAAGAGTTGGCAGAAGTAGTCGGAAAAAACTGTAGGATCGGGAACTCCTTCTTGCCAGGCACCATGGTCCTTTTGGCAGACGGCGTCAGTAAACCAATCGAGAAACTAAAGCTTGGTGACAGGGTCTTGGCTGCAGATCCGGTCTCCGGAAAGACTGCCGGCCAGACTGTCGTCGGAACGATCCTTGGCCAGGGCAACAAGAGTCTGGTTACGCTTACACTCGCAATCGAAAGCGCTACTGCGAAAAATACGTCGGCGTTGACCGCAACCGAGGGTCATCCCTTTTACCTGCCCAAGAGTCGGCGCTGGGTGCATGCAAATGACCTTCGAGTAGGTGATGAGCTGCAATCTCTGAGAGGGGAGTCTGTGCGTGTGGCGGCAGTGCTCGATTACGACGAGGTGGCAACTGTACGCAACCTCACTGTTAGTGGCTTCCATACCTTTTTCGTGGTTGTAAACGATGCACCTGTATTGGTCCATAATCAGGATGGCATTGACCTTACGAATGCAGTCGAATGGCCAAAGGGTGACTTCCCGATCGGCGGGGCTATCGATGAGGGAGGGCCGAAGGGTGGGGTCTACATTCGTAGGCGAGATGGTGCTGTCACTAATTATGCTGTCTATGATTCCGAAGGGACGATCCTCCGTCGCGTCGATTTGACGGGCGCCGCTCACCGGGGTGTGGAAACGCCTCACGTTCAGGAGTACAGTCGAAATGTTGCGCCGAATGGTAAGATCTATCCAAAGCCGACCGGTCATGCGTACTCGGCCGGCCCTGGCGATCTTCCGAGAGGCTGTTGATGGTGAGTGAGGGCTTAGGCGCTCAATGGAGAGATGTTGCCTTCGAAGCATTCCCCAAGGTTCGAGAAATGTTTCATCCAGGCGAATTTGAGTTACGGACATACGTTATCGCGAATTTGACTCCGATTGATGCAGTCGCATTAGCGGCGCTGGTTTGGCCTGATTTCCGAGAGTATCGAGGCGGCGTATTTTTGCGCTTAGGATTCGACGAGGCCGGGGTGGACGCCTGGTTCCTCAGCGATGGAGCGACCGTCTCTTCGGTGGAAAGCATGGTGAACCACTTTCATCTTTGGGAGGCGTTCTCGGCTCGGAGCGATGAGGACAGAGGTGCGCTGACTTCGGTTGGTCTCGTGATGAGGGAGACCTGGGCAGCTGCGCTGGCGTCGAGGTTCCCGAGCCGAGTGTTCGAGGTGGTTTTTTCGGACGATCCTGTCGAGTACGGCCCGACGGTGACCTTTTTTTCGAGTGAAGGTTAGCGGCGAGCCACTACCCGATGAAGGCGAAGAACGGTGCTGCCTATGTCCAAAGTTCGTGCTGTGAGCGAGATGTCACTGCGGGTGTATGACGTCTCGAGTGAGGCCGGGACCTTCCGCCTTCCTACCCGGCCGCCCGAACGTCACCGAAGAGCTCAGTCCGGGGGCTCAGGCAGGTTGCGCCACTGTTCGGCGGCCTCTGGGCCCGGGATCCAGTCGGGGGTTTCGCCGGCGAAGGAGTACTCGCCGGCGAGGACGCGGGTGCGGAAGGAGCGGGTCCAGTCGAGTTCGCCGCGGTTGCGGGCGTCGGCGATGCGGAACATCTCGACGACGTGGTCGGGGGTGCCGGGGTCCTGCTCGATCTGGCGTTCGTGGAAGGGGGCGGCCTTCTCGTGCTGTTCGAGCTGGACGATGCGGGACTCGAGGGCGGCGACGACCTCGTCGCGTTTGAGGGACCACAGGAAGCTCAGGGCGGCCTGCATCTGGCCGGGCTGGAAGCCGTCGACGGTCCACAGGGCCTGGCGCAGGAGCGTGAAGTACTCCGTTTCGCCGTCGGCGGTGAGCTTGTACGACGTACGGCCGGGCTTGTAGCCCTTGCCCTCGGCGAGCTCCTCCAGGAATCCGTGCTTGGCCAGCGTGCGCAGACCGGTGTAGATCGAGCCGGGATTGATGTTCGCCCACTGCTGCACGTTCCAGGTGAGCAGCTCGCGGCGCAGCTGGTACCCGTAGGCCGGCTGGAAGATCCGGACGACGCCGAGCAGCAGCAACCGCGTGGTGGACATGAGACGCAGTGTAATTCGCGCCCGCTTGTCGGTGGGCGGCACTAGCTTTAGCCCATGACGATGCGCGTGACCGACGATCCGGCCGAGTTCAGGGCCACGGTGTTTCCCTTCCTGGAAAGGGATCCCGTGCTGCACACCATCATCCTGAGCAATGTCGAGCAGCGCGCTGAGGGCAGCTACCGCCCGGAGGAGGGCGACTCGGTCTTCGTCTCGGTCCACGACGACGCGGGCGCGGTCGTCGGCGCGGCGATGCGGACGCCGTCCCGGCCGATCTACCTCGGCGCCCTGGAGGCGCAGTACGCCGGAGCCGTCGCCGAGGTCTACGCGGAGAAGCTCCCGGGCGCCGGCGGGGTCGCGGGTGCGCTGGAGGCGACCGACGCGTTCATGAGCCGGTGGACCGAGCTGCGCGGAGTCGGCGCGAGTCAGACGCGCGGGACGAGGTTGCACAAGCTCGACGAGCTGCTCCGGCTGCAGGCCGAGGGCGGCCCGCGCCTGGCGACCGAGGACGAGGCTCAGCTGGCGGCCGAGTGGATCTCGATCGACTTCGACGACGAGATCCCGGGCAGCAACCTGGTCTGGGCGGAGCAGAAGATCGCCGACGGGACGCTGTGGTTCTGGGAGGAGGACAGTACGCCGGTGAGCATGGTCGGCCACCACCTGCCGATCTTCGGGGTGTGCCGGGTCGGTCCGGTGTACACGCCGGACGAGTTCCGCCGGAACGGGTACGCGGGGGCGCTGACGGCGTACGTCACCGGCGAGATCCTGGCGGCCGGGAACCAGGCGTGCTTGTTCACGGACCTGGCGAACTCGACGTCGAACAAGATCTACCGCCTCGCCGGGTACAAGCCGCTGGCCGACTTCGTCGATCTGGCCTTCGACCGATGAAGGTGCGGGTGACCGGGGATCCGGCGGCATTCAAGGCGCTCGCTTTCCCTTACCTGCAACGGGATCCGGTGCTCAACTCGGTGCTGATCAGCAACATCCAGGGCCGGGTCGACAGCTTGCTGTACGACCCGGCGCCGCCGGTCTTCGTCTCGGTGCATCGTGACGGCGAAGTGGTCGGCGTCGCCTGTTGCACCGCGCTGCGCGGAGTGATGCTCGGCGAGCTGGACGAGGAGTTCCTGCCGCTCGTGCTCGCCGCCGTGGTCGAGTCCGGTGCGGCGGTGAAGTTCGTCGAGGGGGTGCCGGAGGTGACGCTGGCCTTTGCCGAGCAGTACGCCGATCAGCTGGGCCGGCAGCTTGTCGAGGACCGGCTGACGCGGCTGCACCGGCTGGTCGACTTCTCGCCGCTGGAGGCCGAGGGGCACGCGCGGTTGGCGACGGAGGCGGACCTTGCCGCGACGGTCCGGATGATCGGCGGCTTCGGCGACGCCATCGGCGGCCGGATCACCGTCGAGGAGGAGGAACGCTGGGCCTGCGACCGGATCAGACTCAGGCGGCTCTGGGTCTGGGAGTACGACGGCCGCGTGGTCAGCATGGCCGGCCACAACGGCGACGTCTTCGGCGCCGCCCGGATCGGCTCGGTCTACACCCCACCCGAGGACCGAGGCAACGGCTACGCCGGCGCCCTGACCGCGGCCCTCACCCGCCACCTGCTCGACGAGGGCACCCAGCCCTGCCTGTTCACGGATCTGGCCAACCCCACCTCCAACAAGCTCTACGCCCGCATCGGCTACCGCAAGGTCGTCGACTTCGTGAGGTACGCCGTGAGCTGAGCCGGAGCGGGGGAGAGGAGCGGGGCGAGCACCCGCGAGCCTTGGCGGTGCCGGGCGGCCGGCAGCACCTGGACGCCTACCCGCAGTTCCCGTGGGGGCCGGGCGGCCGGGCGCCGGCTCGGCGAGCGCCCGCAGATCCCGTGGGGCCGGGCGGTCGGGCACCGCTCGGCGAACACCCGTAGATCCTGGGGGACCGGCACCGGCCGGGCGAGCGCCCGCAAGTCCCGGCGGGGAGCGGGGTGCTAGATCCAGCCGTGGGTGCGGGCTACCCGGACTGCTTCGTGGCGGTTGGTGGTGCCGAGTTTCCCGGCGGCTGAGGAGAGATAGTTCCGGACAGTCCCGGGTGAGAGTGCTGCCCGGCGGGCGATCTCCTCGATGGGGGCGCCGTCGGCGGCCAGTTCCAGGACGTCGGCCTCGCGGGCGGTGAGCGGGCTGTCGCCGGAGCTGATCGCCTCGGCGGCGAGCTCCGGGTCGACGTACCGGCCGCCGGTGTGCACGGTGCGGATGACGTCGGCCAGCACCTGGGCCGAGACCGTTTTCGGGAGGAAGCCCCGCGCGCCGGCGGCGAGGGCGTGCTTCAGGTGGCCCGGTCGGCCGTGCCCGGTGACGATCAGCGCGGCGCACTCCGGCAGGTCTTCGCGCAGCGCCTCGACGACGCCGATCCCACCGGTCGTCGTTCCGGGCAGGCTCGGCATCTGCAGATCCAGTACGGCGACCTCAGGCCGGTGCAACCGAGCCATCGCCAGCGCCTCGCTCGCGGACGCGGCCTGCGCGACCACCTCCAGGTCGTCCTCCAGCGAGAGCAACGCGGCCAGCGCCGACCGAATCAGGTTCTCGTCGTCCGCCAGCAACAGCCGAATCACGCGACCCCCGGCAACTGGGCCCGCAGCACGAACCACCCGGAAGGCATCTCCACAGTCAAAGTTCCCGCCACTCCCGCCAGTCGTTCCCGCAGGCCGACCAGCCCAGTTCCTTCGGTTGACGATGCCTGACCGACACCGTCGTTCGACACCCGAAGGACCACCGCCTGCTGGTCGGCTTCGAGCTCGATCTTGCAGGTGGTCGCGTTGCTGTGACGGAGGACGTTGGTGGTGGCCTCCAGGACGACCCACGCCAGGGCGGTCTGCGTGGCGGCCGGGAGGCTGCTGCCGTCGCCGATGACACGGCAGGTGATTCCGGCCGAGCGAAGAACCGACTGGGCGCCGGCCAGCTCCGTGCCCAGGTCAGTGGCTCGGTAGCCGCCGACGACTGCGCGCATCTCCCGCAGCGACTCGTGGGCGATTCGGCGTACGTCGAGCATCTGGCCGGACGCACCGGCATCGCCACGCTCGGCCAGCCGGGCCGCGAGTTCGCTCTGGACAGCGACCAGCGACAGGTTGCGGCCGAGCGCGTCGTGCAGGTCGCGGGCGAAGCGCAGGCGCTCCTGCGCGACGGCGAGCTGCGCGCTGACCTCGCGCGACTTGTCGATCTCCCAGACGAGCCGCAGCATCCACACCGAGATGCGGCAGGTGAACGCCAGCAGCCCGACCCCGTAGAAGTAGCTGAACCCACCGGCGACGCCACCGCCGAGCAACCCGACCAGCACAGCACCAACCACCATCAGCCCGAACATCGCCGACAGCCAGAGCACCGGGGTGAGGACCAGCGTCAGCGCGCCGCCCATCACCACCAGCCCGAGCGCCCAGTCCGGTGACAGCAGTACGCCGACCGCACCGAGACCGACGCCGAGAGCAACCATCCGACGACTCGGCCCGGTACCACCCAGGTACGCCGCAACTGCAGCCCGCAGCAGCAGTAGCCCGACGACGGCATGAGCGAGCGCCACGATCAGAAAGCCGACCAGCCTCATTCCGACCGGCTCGGCCGCCGACATGAACAGCAGCAGCGCGAACAGCGGCTCCATCCCGATCAGCGAGTACAGCGGCCACCGGAGGCTGACGTCGAAGCGCTCGGCTCGACTCAGCCCGCTCCACCACCCCCGGACAGACCTCATGGGCGCCAGCCTGTCACCGACGCGGCTCCCAGCGGAACCACCGGCGAGTCGCCCAGGCACCGACGATTACCCAGCCCAACAGCACGAGCACAGCCGGTACGGCGTGCGCGAACGACCCGGCAAGCCCCACTGTGCCGCCGTCGCGAGTAGTGCCCGACAGGCCGAGCCGGAGCAGGTCGACCACCGGAGACAACGGCAGCGCGCGGCCGACGTACTCCATCGGCCCGTTCAGTGGCAGGTAGAGCCCGCTGAGCGTCAGTACGACGAACATCACCGGCGCGGTGACGACCTGTGCGACCTCCACGGTCGGAGCGAGCGCCGTACTGGCTGTTGCCAGGAGCACGAAGACGAGCGTGCCGAGCAGTACGGCGACGAGTACCAGCAGGAGGTTCACCGGAGCGTCGAGCGTGAACCAGACCGCCGCGGCCGCGGCGGACAGGACGATCTGCGCCCAGGCGATGACGATCGACGGCGACGCGGCGCCGACCAGGATCTCCCAGTCGGACAGCTCGCCGGTCCGGAGGCGTTTGAGCACCAGCTCCTCGCGGCGGGCTACCAACGCCGTGACCAGTTGGTAGTAGACGAAGAGATCCAGCGTCACCACGGTCACGGCCGTGATGACGGCCGCGCCGCTTCCGGCGCCGACGACGTCGCGCAGCTCCGGGGAGGACTGGAGGACGAGGATCGCGCCGACCGGCAGGAAGAGGGCGGTGAGGAGCATCATCGCGTTGCGGAGCAGGAGGGTTCCCTCGGCTTTGCCGACGGCAACTACTCGAGTCATGCCGCAACCTCCTCGGACGAGCCGGTGATGGCGAGGAAGGCTTCTTCGAGGGATGCGGGCCTGGCGGTGAGGTCGTGCAGGTGGAGGTTGTTGTCGCGGGCCCAGGCGAGGACCTCGGTCAGGGTGCTCTGTAGGTCGGGGGTCTCGAGGGTGACGAAGGAATCGTTGATGGTGGCAACTACTTGGGGGAGGTGGGGGAGCGGGGTGGAGGTGGGGTGGTGGGGAGGTGAGGCCGCGGTCGGGAGGTGGAAGGTGATGCGGGCGGGGCGGGTGGCGGCGAGTTGCTCGGGGGTGCCGAGGCCGACGATGCGGCCGTGGCGCAGGATCGCCAGGCGGTCGGCCAGGGCGCTCGCCTCGATCAGTTGGTGCGTGGTCAGCAGGACCGTCGTACCGGACAGCAGCAGGTCGGAGATCAGTGCCCAGGTCTGCTTGCGAGCGGCCGGATCCAGTCCGGCGGTGGGCTCGTCGAGGAAGAGGACCTCGGGTTTGCCGAGGATCGCGAGCGCCAGGCCGAGGCGCTGCTGCTCGCCGCCTGACAGCTGCCGGACGCGGACGTTGCGGCGGGTCAACAGACCGACCAGCTCGAGTACTTCGTCCACAGGGCGGGGAGACGTCAGCGTCCCGGCCCACGTACTGACGGTCTCGGCGACGGTCAGGTCGGCGGCAAATCCCCGCGACTGCAGCATGATCCCGATCCGCGACCGGACCAGCCGCCGCGAGCGGAACGGGTCCTGACCGAGCACGCGCACGGTCCCGGAGGTCGGCTGCGCGAGCCCGGCGAGGACCTCCAGCGCGGAGGTCTTGCCGGCGCCGTTGGTGCCGAGCAGGGCGAAGAGCTCACCCCGGCGTACGGCGAGATCGATGCCGCGGACGGCGTCGTGACCGGGCCTGCCGCCGAAGCGGCGGGTGAGCCGCTCGGCGGTGATGACAGCTGACTGGTCCATAGCAACCAGCCTGCGGCGCCGAGCGGCCTTCGGGGTGTGCAGGCGTCACCAGGAGTGGTGACAAATGTCAGTTGATCTCGATCGAGTCGCCGGGCTGAGCGAGGTGGTACGGACGGTCCGCCTGGCCGTCGAGGAAGCGCTGCATCATGCCCTGGCCGATCGGGCTGAGCAGCGCGTCGTGGATGCCGAGGGTCTGCTGCGCGTTCACGGCGCGGGCGTACTCGACCGCTGCCGGCAGCGCGAACCACGGGCCGGAGACCGGTACGAGGTTGGTGTGCACCTGGCGGTCCGGCTGGGTGAACGAGTCGCCCGGGTGGTAGACGGCGTCGTCGACCAGGAAGCCGATGTTCTGGCAGGGAACCCCCAGCTCCGGCAGGATCACCGCGTGGTCCTTGCCATAGGCACGGATCGCGAACCCGGCCGCGTCGAAGGCCTGACCGCCCTCGACCACCTGCACCCGGTCACCCAGCTCACCGAGCTGCGAGGCAACACCGGCGTTGGTGTAGACCGGCACGTCGAGCCCCTTGATCCGCTCGACGTCCAGGTGGTCCGGGTGCTCGTGGGTGACCAGAACCGCGTCCGCGGCCTCGAACACCGCGTCCTCGCTGAAGGTCCCCGGGTCGATCAGCAGCACCTTCCCGTCCTTGTCGATCCGGACACAGGCATGCGTGAACTTGGTCAACTTCACAGTCGGACTCCCAACGAAAGTGTCAGCTTCCTGGCGCGTCGGGAATCTTACGCCGGGACGAGAACGGAAATTCGGCGATGGGCCGGTGGTTTCTTGGTGAGAAGGTGATCGCGGGCCTGCTGCTGGTACGACGAACAGGTGCTGTTGTCGCGCAGCCGCCGCGGAGCCGACTACGCGGCGCTAGCCGCACCACTCCGGCGCCAGCCGGAAGAGGTCGCACGGCGCTAAGCCGGGGGTGGGCGGAGGGAGCGTGGGCTGGAGGCGGTCAGATGCCCAGCGCGTCGCGCATGGGGACGAGTTTGGCGTTGGTTTCGGCGAGTTCGGCGTCGGGGTCGGAGCCGGCGACGATGCCGGCGCCGGCGAACAGGCGCATGCGGGTCGGGTCGTCTGGATCGGCCTGGCCGCAGCGGAGGGCGATGCACCACTCGCCGTCGCCGGAGGCGTCCATCCAGCCGACGGGGCCGCTGAAGCGGCCGCGGGACATGCCTTCGACCTCGGCGATCAGGTCGCGGGCCACGCTGGTCGGCGTACCGCAAACCGCCGCCGACGGGTGCAGCGCGGCGGCGAGGCCGAGGGCGGAGGCGCCGTTGGCGGCGACGCCGGCGACGTCGGAGGCGAGATGCATCACGTTCGGCAGGTGCAGGACGAACGGCGTCTCGGGCACGTTCATCGACTTGCAGTGCGGCTCGAGCGCCTCGGCGACGGACCGGACGGCGAACTCGTGCTCCTCGAGGTCCTTGCTCGACCGCGCCAGCGACGCCGCCAGCGCCAGGTCGTGCGCGTCGTCGCCAGTACGGCGGATGGTCCCGGCCAGCACGCGGGAGGTGATCAGGCCCTTCTCCCGCCGTACGAGTAGCTCGGGAGTGGCGCCGATCAGGCCGTCGACGGAGAAGGTCCAGCAGTTCGGGTACGCCGACGCGAGCCGCTTCAGCGGCCAGCGCAGGTCGATCGGCTGGTCCGACTGCGCGACCAGGTCGCGCGCCAGCACGACCTTGTCGACCTCGCCGGACGTGATCCGTTCCACCGCGTCGGCGACGATCGCGGACCACTCGGTCCCGGACCGGGCGCCGTCGGCGAACGCGATCTCGCCGACCGGAGCCGGGTCGTTCACGGTCAGCTCGGGCGGTGCGGCCAACGACGAAGCAGGCGAGATCGTGGTCACCCAGGTCGTGCGTCCGCGACGCCCGACGATCACCTCGGGCACCACCAGCCCGGCCGGGTCCTGGTCGGTGAAACCGAACGATCCGAAGCAGACCAGTCCCGACCCTGGTACGCCGACATCATCCCGTACGACGGCCGCCGCGGTGAGTGCTCTCCACCACTCCTGGGCCGTCGCGAAGCGGTTGCTCCCGGCAACGTCGAGCCGGGCCGCGACGCCCCAGCCGACCTGGCCGTCGCCCCGGCGTACCCAGGCGAGTGCTCCGTCGGCCGGCAGGTGGTCCAGCAGGTGCTTCGCGACGCCCTCGACCGGGTGGCTGCGCACCACCAGGTGCGGGACCGCCTCGGCACCGGGGTGGACCGGGTCAGGCAAGCTCACGACAACGCTCCTCGCTGCTCGGCTCGGTCCCGGGTCACGGTGGCCGATCTGGCTGGTTGACGCTCCCTCACGGCACGCAAGCGTATGCCCGTCCGATGTCCAGCGAATTTCGGTGCCCGCACGAGCCGTGTTCCACCAGACAACCCGGCCCCGTTCGGCCGAACAAGCCGCCGTGATGAACTAGACACGTGACCCGCGCAGATCTCACCAAACAGCCGCACGACGTCGCCGCGATGTTCGACAACGTGGCCGAGGGCTACGACCGGACCAACGCGGTGGCGACGGTGGGCCTGGAGAAGCTGGTCTGGCGGCCGGCGACGCTGGCCGAGATCGCGCCGCGCAAGGGGATGCGCATCCTCGACCTGGCCGCCGGGACCGGAGCGTCCAGCATCAAGCTGCGCGAGGCCGGTGCCGAGGTGGTGTCCTGCGACTTCTCGGTCGGCATGCTGCGGGTCGGCAAGCGGCGGTACCCCGAGCTCGACCTGATCGCCGGCGACGCGCTGCACCTGCCGTTCGCGGACGACAGCTTCGACGTGGTGACCATCTCGTGGGCGCTGCGGAACGTGAACGACGTCACAGTCGCGCTGCAGGAGATGCTCCGGGTGACCCGGCCGGGCGGGCGGCTCGTCGTACTCGAGCAGTCGCACCCGACCTGGAAGCCGTTCCGGGTGGCCTACCTGGAGTACATGATGCGCGCGGTGCCGGTGGTCGGGCGGCTGGTGTCGTCCAACCCCGAGGCGTACGAGTACCTGGCGGAGTCCACCCGCGCCTGGCTGCCGCAGGAGCCGCTGGCCCGCGCGATCGAGGCGTCGGGCTGGACCCACGTGCAGTGGGCCAACCTCACCGGTGGTCTGGTAGCCATCCACCGAGGCGTGAAGCCGAGTTAATTACGCAAGGAAATCAGGACCTAAATCGCTTGCGGGCAAGGGAGTCCGGGCCGGTTTCGCGTCCTCGTCAGGCAGTCCTAGACTGTCGGGTGACCAGACCTCGTGAAGCGATTCACGATCGTCCGGAGACCAACTGCCCCAACTCCAGGCCGGGATGAGATGAGCCAGAGCGTGCCGCACAGGCAGCAGGCCGAGACCGCTGATGTGATCGTCGTCGGCGCCGGGCCCGCAGGCTCGGCCGCGGCGTACCACCTGGCCAACGCGGGCCTCGACGTCCTGCTGCTGGAGAAGACCGCGTTCCCGCGCGAGAAGGTGTGTGGCGACGGCCTCACCCCGCGCGGGACCAAGCAACTGATCAACATGGGGATCGACATCTCCGAAGAGGCCGGCTGGATCAAGAACTACGGCCTGCGGATCCAGGGCGCCGGGCACCAGTTGCAGCTGGACTGGCCCGACCTGGCCAGCCACCCGAACTACGGGCTGACCCGTAACCGGATGGACTTCGACGACATGCTGGCCCGCCAGGCCGTCAAGGCCGGCGCCCAGTTGCGCGAGCGGACCAACGTGACCGCGCCGATCCTCGACGACAAGGGCTTCATCGTCGGCGTCACCGCCAAGCCGGTCGACGACAACGGCCGCCGGGCCGGCGAGGACGTCGAGTTCCGCGCCCCGCTGGTGATGGCCGCCGACGGCAACTCGTCGCGGCTCAGTGTCTCGATGGGCCTGCACAAGCGCGACGACCGCCCGATGGGCGTGGCCGTGCGCACCTACTTCACCAGCCCGCGCCACGACGACGACTACCTCGAGTCGTGGCTGGAGCTGTGGACGGACGACCCGAACAACCCCGGTCAGCGCAACCTGCTGCCGGGGTACGGGTGGATTTTCGGGATGGGCGACGGCACGGTCAACGTCGGCCTCGGCATCCTGAACACCTCCGACGCCTTCGGCAAGGTCGACTACGCCGACCTGCTCAAGCAGTGGCTGAAGAACACGCCGGAGGAGTGGCAGTTCCGCGACGAGTTCCAGACCATCCCGATCCGGGGCGCGGCGCTGCCGATGGGGTTCAACCGGCAGCCGCACTACACCCGCGGCCTGATGCTGCTCGGCGACGCCGGCGGCATGGTGAACCCGTTCAACGGCGAGGGCATCCCGTACGCGATGGAGTCCGGGGCGTTCGCCGCCGAGGTCGCCGCGCAGGCGCTGCGCCGGCAGCCGAACCAGCGCGAGCGCGCGCTGTCGGCGTACCCGAAGGCGCTGAAGCAGGAGTACGGCGGCTACTACACGCTCGGCCGGGTGTTCGTGAAGCTGATCGGAAATCCGGAGGTGATGCGGCTGTGCACGAAGTACGGTCTGCCGCGCACCACGCTGATGAAGTTCACGCTGAAGTTGCTGGCCAACCTCACCGACCCGCGCGACGGCGACGTGATGGACAAGATCATCAACGGCCTCACGAAGGTTGCCCCGGCGGCGTAAAACCGGCGGGGCGAGTGACGTGAGCCACAGCGGTACTGATAACACAGTGCTGACTCGCAACAGGTAAATCAGGCGGCAGGACGACGCAAGAAGGAGGGAGCACCGACCGATGCACCCTTACGTACCGATCCTCGTGCTCGGCGTACTGGCGGCGATCTTCGTGGCGGGCACCTTGGTGACCAGCGCGGTGGTCGGACCGAAGCGCTACAACCGGGCCAAGCTCGACAGCTACGAGTGCGGGATCGAGCCGACCCCGCAGCCTGTCGGCGGTGGCCGTTTCCCGGTGAAGTACTACATCACCGCGATGCTGTTCATCGTGTTCGACATCGAGATCATCTTCCTCTACCCCTGGGCCGTCGCCTTCGACCAGATGGCACTGTTCGGGCTGATCGAGATGGTCATCTTCATCGCAACCGTCTTCGTCGCCTACGCCTACGTGTGGCGCCGCGGCGGACTGGAGTGGGACTGACCTATGGGTGTTGAGGAACAGCTTCCGGCCGGCGTACTGCTGACCACCGTGGAAGGCCTGTCCGGCTACATGCGGAAGGCCTCGTTGTGGCCGGCAACCTTCGGGCTGGCCTGCTGCGCGATCGAGATGATGACGACGGGTGCGCCGCGCTACGACGCCGCCCGGTTCGGCATGGAGGTCTTCCGGGCGTCGCCGCGGCAGGCCGACCTGATGATCGTGGCCGGCCGGGTGAGCCAGAAGATGGCCCCGGTGCTGCGCCAGATCTACGACCAGATGCCGAACCCGAAGTGGGTGCTGGCGATGGGCGTCTGCGCCTCGTCCGGCGGCATGTTCAACAACTACGCGATCGTCCAGGGCGTCGACCACGTCGTACCGGTCGACATGTACCTGCCCGGCTGCCCGCCGCGGCCCGAGATGCTGCTGGACGCCTTCCTGAAGCTGCACGAGGACATCCAGAACGGCAAGCTCGGCGCGAACAAGAAGGCGCTGCAGGCCGAGCAGGAGGCCGCCGCGCTGACCGCGTCCCCGACGCTTGAACTGAAGGGTCTGCTCCGGTGAGCGACACCCAACCCGAGAACCTTCCCGCGACCACGACGGGCGGCGACGCCCAGACGCCGGCGGCGGAGATCGTCGACCAGCGCGAGGGCATGTTCGGTGTCCGTGGCACCGGTGACACCTCCGGCTTCGGCGGTCTGCGCCGCCAGGTCGCGCTGCCCGGTGGCAGCGCGAAGCCGTACGGCTCCTGGTTCGACGGCGCGACCGAGCGGCTCGAGGGCCTGGTCGGTGACCAGGCGCTGGAGAAGGTCGTCGTCGACCGCGGCGAGCTGACCTTGCACGTACGCCGGGAGCGCCTGGTCGAGGTCGCGCAGCACCTGCGCGACGACGAGGCCCTGCGGTTCGAGTTCTGCTCCGGCGTCAGCGGGGTGCACTACCCGAACGAGACCGGCCGTGAGCTGCACGCGGTCTACCACCTGCTCTCGATCACCCACAACCGGCGGATCCGGCTGGAGGTGTCCTGCCCGGACACCGACCCGCACATCCCGTCGGTGGTGAGCGTCTACCCGGCCAACGACTGGCACGAGCGCGAGACCTGGGACTTCTTCGGCATCATCTTCGACGGACACCCGGCGCTGACCCGGATCCAGATGCCCGACGACTGGCCGGGCCACCCGCAGCGCAAGGACTACCCGCTCGGCGGCATCGACGTCGAGTACAAGGGCGCCGTCATCCCGCCGCCCGACACGCGGAGGTCTTACAACTGATGACCACTACCGACCCCTACGCCGACGCTCGCGACACCACCGAGGGCAAGGTCTTCACCGTCACCGGTCAGGACTGGGACTCCGTGGTCGCCGGCCTCGCCGACGAGCCCGAAGAGCGCATCGTCGTCAACATGGGCCCGCAGCACCCGTCGACGCACGGCGTGCTCCGGCTGATCCTCGAGATCGAGGGCGAGACGGTGACCGAGGCCCGCTGCGGCATCGGCTACCTGCACACCGGTATCGAGAAGAACATGGAGTTCCGCTCCTGGACGCAGGGCGTCACGTTCTGCACCCGGATGGACTACCTGTCGCCGTTCTACAACGAGGCCGCGTACTCCCTGGCCGTCGAGCGCCTGCTCGGCATCGAGGACCAGATCCCCGAGAAGGCCAACGTGATGCGGGTGCTCCTGATGGAGCTCAACCGGATCAGCAGCCACCTGGTCTGCATCGCCACCGGTGGGATGGAGATCGGCGCGCTGACCGTGATGACGATCGGGTTCCGCGAGCGGGAGATGACGCTGGACCTGTTCGAGCTGATCACCGGCCTGCGGATGAACCACGCGTTCATCCGGCCGGGCGGGGTCGCGCAGGACCTGCCGCCGGGTGCCCTGGACAAGATCCGGGACTACATCACCTGGATGAACAAGCACCTGCCGGAGTACGCCGAGCTCTGCAACGCCAACCCGATCTTCAAGGCGCGGCTGCAGGACGTCGGGTACCTGGACCTGGCCGGCTGCATGGCGCTGGGCATCTCCGGCCCGCCGCTGCGCGCCGCGAACTACGGTCTGGACCTGCGCAAGACCCAGCCGTACTGCGGCTACGAGACCTACGACTTCGACGTACCGACCTGGGACACCGCCGACTCGTACGGCCGCTTCCGGGTCCGGCTGCAGGAGATGTGGGAGTCGCTGCGGATCGTCGAGCAGTGCGCCGAGCGGCTGGCCAAGATGGAGGGCGAGCCGGTGATGGTGGCCGACAAGAAGATCGGCTGGCCGAGCCAGCTGGCCGTCGGCAACGACGGGATGGGCAACTCCCTCGACCACATCAAGCACATCATGGGCGAGTCGATGGAAGCCCTGATCCATCACTTCAAGCTGGTCACCGAGGGCTTCCGGGTACCGGCCGGCCAGGCGTACGTGGCGATCGAGTCGCCGCGCGGCGAGCTGGGCTGCCACCTGGTCTCCGACGGCGGTACCAAGCCGTACCGGGCGCACTTCCGTGACCCGTCCTTCGCAAACCTGCAGGCGATGCCGATCCTGTGCGAGGGCGCACAGGTCGCCGACGTGATCGTGGCCGTCGCCAGCCTTGACCCGGTGATGGGTGGAGTGGACCGCTAAATGGCCGAGAACCACGCTACGGCGACCGACAAGCAGGTGCCCTACAGCACCGGCGACTCGAAAATCACAGAGACCACGATCGCGGAGATGCGCGAACTGGCCGCCCGGTACCCGGTCGGCCGTTCCGCGCTGCTGCCGATGCTGCACCTGGTGCAGTCGGTCGAGGGCCGGGTCACCCCCGAAGGCATCGAGGCCTGCGCCGACGTGCTCGGGCTGACCGGTGCCGAGGTCTCCGCGGTCGCCACCTTCTACACGATGTACAAGCGCCGCCCGGTCGGCGACTACCACGTCGGGGTCTGCACCAACACGCTGTGCGCGGTGATGGGCGGCGACCTGATCTTCGAGCGGCTCAAGTCCCACCTGGACGTCGGCAACGACGAGACCACCGAGGACGGCAAGATCACCCTCGAGCACCTCGAGTGCAACGCCGCCTGCGACTACGCGCCGGTGATGATGGTGAACTGGGAGTTCTTCGACGACATGACGCCGGAGTCGGCCACCCAGCTGGTCGACGACCTGCGCGAGGGCACCGAGGTGAAGTCGCCGCGCGGCGCCACCATCTGCACCTGGCGTGAGGCCGAGCGCGTGCTGGCCGGGTTCCCCGACGGCCGGGCCGACGAGGGCCCGACGGGTGGCAAGGCGACGCTGGCCGGTCTCCGGCTGGCCCGCGAGCGCAACTGGACCGCGCCGAACGGCAACCACGGTGGCGGCGGTGCGGCCGCCGAGCAGACGGTCTCGCCCGAGGCCGCCGCCGGCCCGCGGCCCGAGGACCAGCCGGGCAAGGAGTCCGGCACCGGTTCCCCGGCCACCCCCGACTCCCGGAAGGAGGACTGACCATGCTGACCCCGGTACTGTCCGACAACTGGGACCAGATCCGCGCCTGGCAGCTCTCGTCGTACCAGCGCTCCGGCGGGTACGACGCGTTGCAGACCGCGCTGCGGATGCAGCCGGCCGACGTGGTCACCGCCGTCAAGGACTCCGGTCTGCGCGGCCGTGGTGGCGCGGGCTTCCCGACCGGTATGAAGTGGTCGTTCATCCCGCAGGACAACCCGAAGCCGAAGTACCTGGTCGTCAACGCCGACGAGTCCGAGCCGGGCACCTGCAAGGACATCCCGCTGATGATGGCCTCGCCGCACACGCTGGTCGAGGGCGTCATCATCTCGTCGTACGCGATCCGCGCGTCGACCGCGTTCATCTACGTCCGCGGTGAGGTCCTGCACGTCGTACGCCGGTTGCAGCAGGCCGTCGAGGAAGCCAAGGCCGCCGGTTTCATCGGCACCGACATCCTCGGCAGCGGCTACGACCTGGACGTCGTCGTGCACGCCGGCGCCGGCGCCTACATCTGTGGCGAGGAGACGGCGCTGCTCGACTCGCTGGAAGGCCGTCGCGGTCAACCCCGGCTGCGTCCCCCCTTCCCGGCCGTGGCCGGTCTGTACGGCTGCCCCACTGTCATCAACAACGTCGAGTCGATCGCGTCCGTTCCCGCCATCATCAAGAACGGGCCGGACTGGTTCGGCACGATGGGCACCGAGAAGTCCAAGGGCATGACGCTGTACTCGCTGTCCGGGCACGTCGTCCGGCCGGGCCAGTACGAGGCGCCGCTCGGCATCACGCTGCGCCAGCTGATCGACCTGGCCGGTGGGGTCCGCGAGGGCCACGAGCTGAAGTTCTGGACCCCGGGCGGTTCGTCCACGCCGCTGCTGACCAGCGAGCACCTCGACGTACCGCTGGACTACGAGGGCGTCGGCGCGGCCGGCTCGATGCTCGGCACCAAGGCGCTGCAGATCTTCGACGAGACCGTCTGCGTGGTCCGCTCGGTGCTGCGCTGGACCGAGTTCTACAAGCACGAGTCCTGCGGCAAGTGCACGCCGTGCCGTGAGGGCACCTGGTGGCTGGTCCAGATCCTGGAGCGGCTGGAGAAGGGTCAGGGCAGTGAGGCCGACCTCGAGACGCTGCTGGACCTGAGCGACAACATCACCGGCCGCTCGTTCTGCGCGCTGGCCGACGGTGCGACCGCGCCGATCACCAGCTCGATCCAGCACTTCAAGGACGAGTACCTCGCGCACTTCACCCACGGCGGCTGCCCGTTCGACCCGATGGCGTCCACCGTCTTCGCGACCGCTGGAGCAACCGCATGACCATCCAAGCCAACCCCCCGTCGGGCGCCGAGGTCGAGAAGGTCGACCTCGTCACCGTGACCATCGACGACATCGAGGTCAAGGTCCCGAAGAACACCCTGCTGATCCGGGCGGCGGAGAAGGCCGGGATCCAGATCCCGCGGTTCTGCGACCACCCGCTGCTCGACCCGGTCGGCGCCTGCCGCCAGTGCCTGGTCGAGATCCCGGACGCCGGCAACGGCCGGGGGATGCCGAAGCCGCAGGCCTCCTGCACGATCACCGTCGCCGACAACATGGTGGTCCGGACGCAGGTGACCTCGCCGGTCGCGGACAAGGCGCAGCACGGGATCATGGAGTTCCTGCTGATCAACCACCCGCTGGACTGCCCGGTCTGCGACAAGGGCGGCGAGTGCCCCCTGCAGAACCAGGCGATGACCAACGGGAACGGCGAGAGCCGCTTCGACGCGGTCAAGCGGACCTTCCCCAAGCCGATCAACATCTCCGCCGAGGTGCTGCTGGACCGCGAACGCTGCGTGCTCTGCGCCCGCTGCACCCGGTTCTCCGAGCAGATCGCCGGTGACCCGTTCATCGCGCTGATCGAGCGCGGCGCGCTGCAGCAGGTCGGGATCTACGAGAAGGAGCCGTTCGAGAGCTACTTCTCCGGCAACACGATCCAGATCTGCCCGGTCGGCGCGCTCACGAGCGCGGCGTACCGGTTCCGCTCGCGGCCGTTCGACCTGGTGTCGGTTCCGTCGGTGGCCGAGCACGACGCCTCCGGTGCGGCGATCCGCGTCGACTACCGGCGCGGCAAGGTGATGCGGCGGCTGTCCGGCGACGACCCGGCGGTCAACGAGGAGTGGATCTCCGACCGCGACCGGTTCGCGTTCAACTACGCGACCACCGGCGACCGGCTGACCCACCCGCAGATCCGCGAGGACGGCGAGCTGCGGCCGGCGTCCTGGCCGGAGGCGCTGACCTTCGCGGCGGAGAAGCTGGCCGCGGCGCGCGGCAACGCCGCCGTACTGACCGGTGGCCGGCTGACCCTCGAGGACGCCTACGCGTACTCGAAGTTCGCCCGCGTTGCCCTGGGCACCAACGACATCGACTTCCGGGCCCGCCCGCACTCGCCGGAGGAGGCCGACTTCCTGGCCGCCGCGGTGGCCGGTACGGGCATCGGTACGACGTTCGCCGACCTAGAGCGCGCCGGCGCGGTGCTGCTGGCCGGGTTCGAGCCCGAGGAGGAGGCGCCGACGGTGTTCCTCCGCCTCCGCAAGGGCGTGCGCAACCGCGGGACCAAGGTGTTCACGCTGGCGGCGCTGGCTTCCCGAGGGGTCGAAAAGCTCGACGGTGTGGTCGTTTCGACGACACCGGGGACGGAAGCCGCGGTTCTCGGCGATCTGGCGAACCAGGGCGACACCGGTGCGACGGCCAAGGCCGCGCTCGGACCGGACGCCGTGATCATCGTCGGTGAGCGGCTCGCGACCGTGCCCGGTGCACTGTCCGCGGCGCTGCGGCTGGCGCTCGACACCGGCGCCCAGCTGGCCTGGATCCCGCGTCGCGCGGGGGACCGGGGCGCGCTCGAGGCCGGTTGCCTTCCGGGTCTGCTGCCCGGTGGCCGTCTGGTCTCCGACGCTCAGGCCCGGGTCGACCTGCAGGCCGCGTGGGGCGTCGAGAACCTGCCCACCGCGGCGGGCCGGGACACCGGCGAGATCCTGGCCTCGGCCGGATCGCTGCAGGCCCTGGTCGTCGCGGGCGTCGAGATCGACGACCTGCCGGACCCGGCGGCCGCGCTGGCCGCGCTCGAGGCCGCGCCGTTCGTGGTCAGCTTCGAGGTCCGCAGCTCGCAGGTCACCGAGCACGCCGACGTGATCTTCCCCGTCGTACCGCCGGCCGAGAAGGACGGCACCTTCGTGAACTGGGAGGGCCGCGAGCGGCCGTTCCCAGTCGTGCTCAAGGTGCCGGCCGCGATGCCCGACGTCCGCGCGCTGGCCGCGCTGGCCCAGGAGATGGACCTGTCGCTCGGGTTCAGCACCCCGGCCGGAGCCAAGCGTGAGTACGACGAGCTCGGCCGCTGGGACGGCGACCGCGCGCAGGAGCCGACGTACCAGGCCGGTCCGTCGCTCGGCGCGTTCGACTCGACCCGGCTGGCGACCTGGCGGATGCTGATCGACGCCAGCCGCGGCAACGACGGTGAGCCGCACCTGGTCGCGACCGCGCGCATGCCGGTCGCCCGGCTGTCGCTGACGACCGCGACCCGGGTCGGCGTGACCGAGGGCGACGAGCTCGTGGTGAGCACCGACGCCGGCTCGATCCGGCTGCCGGTCGCGATCACCCCGATGACCGACAACGTGGTCTGGCTGCCGACGAACTCGGCCGACTCGCACGTCCGGCGCGCGCTGCACGCCGACCACGGTTCGATCGTGACCATCGCCGGAGGAAACTCATGAGCCTCGTCGTCCCGATGGCCGACGTACCGGATGCCGGGTTCGGCAACGACCCCTGGTGGGTCGTCGGCATCAAGGTGCTGCTGGTCTTCGTCTTCCTGGTCGTGCTCACCCTGTTCAACATCTGGTGGGAACGCCGGGTCGTCGCGCGGATGCAGCACCGGGTCGGCCCGAACGTGCACGGCCCGTTCGGTCTGCTCCAGTCGCTGGCCGACGGTATGAAGCTGATGTTCAAGGAAGACCTGACGCCGAAGGGCGTGGACAAGTTCGTCTACGTCGCGGCGCCGGTGATCGTGTCGATCCCGGCCTTCCTGACCTTCGCGGTGATCCCGTTCGGCCCGACGGTGAAGATCCCGTTCACCGACACCTACACCCGGCTGCAGATCACCGACCTGCCGGTCTCCGTGCTGTACGTGATGGCGATCGCCTCGATCGGCATCTACGGCATCGTGCTCGGCGGCTGGTCGTCCAACTCGACGTACTCGCTGCTCGGTGGCCTGCGCTCCAGCGCCCAGATGATCTCGTACGAGGTCGCGATGGGCCTGGCCCTGGTGACGGTGTTCCTGTTCGCCGGCTCGATGTCCACCTCGGAGATCGTCGCCGCGCAGGGCTCCAACCAGTCGGTCAACCTGTTCGGCGCCGAGATCCCGATCCCCGGCTGGTACGCGTTCCTGCTCTTCCCGTCGTTCGTGATCTACGTGATCTCGATGGTCGGCGAGACGAACCGGGCGCCGTTCGACCTGCCGGAGGCCGAGGGCGAGCTGGTGGCCGGCTTCCTGACCGAGTACTCGTCGATGAAGTACGCGATGTTCTTCCTGGCCGAGTACATCAACATGGCGACCGTGTCGGCACTGGCCACCACGCTGTTCCTGGGCGGGTACCGGGCGCCCTGGCCGATCTCGATCTGGGACGGCGCGAACTCCGGCTACTGGCCGGTGCTGTGGTTCGTCGGCAAGATGATGTGCTTCATCTTCTTCTACATCTGGCTGCGCGGAACGCTGCCGCGACTGCGCTACGACCAGTTCATGAAGCTGGGCTGGAAGATCCTGATCCCGGTCTCGCTGGGCTGGATCGTGCTGGTCGCCACCGTGCGCGCGGTCGGCCGTGAGGTCGAGTTCCAGCGCAACTGGCTGCTGCTGGCCGCCGGTGCGGTCGCGCTGGTCGCGGTGATCACGATGTTCCTGCCGCAGAAGAAGACCGAACCCGAGCCCGAGCCGGACGACGCCGACTTCGACGCGTTCGCCGGCGGGTTCCCCGTGCCACCACCGCTCGTCAGCACTCCGAGCGCGAGCGAGACGGACAGTCGTAGCAAGACTGATAGTCGGAGCAAGGAAGGCAGCCGTGGCTAGCGTCAAAGAATCCCTCTGGGACCCGGTAGCGGGTTTCGGTGTCACCTTCCGGACGATGTTCCGCAAGGTGTTCACCGAGGAGTACCCGTTCGAGAAGAAGCCGACCGCGCCGCGGTTCCACGGCCGGCACCAGCTGAACCGGTGGCCGGACGGCCTGGAGAAGTGCATCGGCTGTGAGCTGTGCGCGTGGGCCTGCCCCGCGGACGCCATCTACGTCGAGGGCGCCGACAACGAAGAGGGTGGGCGGATGTCGCCCGGCGAGCGGTACGGCCGGGTGTACCAGATCAACTACCTGCGCTGCATCCTCTGCGGACTCTGCATCGAGGCGTGCCCGACCCGGGCGCTCACGATGACCAACGAGTACGAGCTGGCCGACCGCAGCCGCGAGTCCCTCATCTACGAGAAGAAGGACCTGCTGGCGCCGCTCCTGCCGGGGATGGAGGAGCCGCCGCACGCGATGCTGCTCGGCACCACCGACAAGGACTACTACCGCGGCCTGACCGGCGCGGCGGTTCCCGCCGAGGGTGGTGGCGACCAGTGACGAGCCTCGTCACCGGCGGCCAGGTCGCGTTCTGGATGCTGGCACCGGTCATGGTGCTGGCCGCGATCGCGATGATCCTGGTCCGCAAGGCGGTGCACTCGGCGCTGCTGCTGGCCACGGTGATGGTCTGCCTGGCCGTCCAGTACGCCGCGCAGGACGCGCCGTTCCTGTTCGCCGTCCAGATCATCGTCTACACCGGCGCCATCCTGATGCTGTTCCTGTTCGTGCTGATGCTGGTCGGTGTCGACGCGTCCGACTCCTTGGTGGAGACGATTCGCGGACAGCGCCTGCTCGCCGGCCTGGCCTTCCTCGGGATCGGCGTACTGCTGGTCTTCGCGGTCGGCAATGCCGTGTACGGCGACCCGGTCGGACTGGGCCAGGCCCAGCCGGACGGCAACCCGAAGGGGATCGCCCAGCTGCTGTTCGGCAAGTACGTGTTCGCCTTCGAGGTGACCTCGGCGCTGCTGATCACCGCGGCGATGGGCGCGATGATGCTGGCCCACCGCGAGCGGCTGACCCGCAAGAAGACTCAGCGCGACCTGTCCGAGGAGCGGATCCGCAAGTACGCCGACCACGGCGTACACCCCGGCCCGCTGCCGACGCCCGGCGTACTGGCCCGGCACAACGCCGTCGACACCCCGGCGCTGCTGCCGGACGGGTCGATCGCGCCGACCTCGGTTTCGCGCGTCCTGCAGGCCCGTGGCACCGTGTTCCCCGAGTCGGAGGAGCGTGACGAGGTGAACGCGGTCCGCCGGATCAGCGAAGGCGACCCCGGTGACCAGGTCCCGACCGAGCCCGAAGGCACGGATCTGAGCGGCTACGGCGAAGGAGACAAGCTGTGACGACCGAGCCGTACATCATTCTGGCGGCGATCCTCTTCAGCATCGGTGCTCTGGGTGTTCTCGTACGCCGCAACGCCATCGTCGTGTTCATGTGTGTGGAACTGATGCTGAACGCGTGCAACCTGGCGTTCGTCAGCTTCGCCCGCCAGCACGGCAATCTCGACGGCCAGATCGCCGCCTTCTTCGTGATGGTGGTGGCCGCGGCCGAGGTCGTGATCGGCCTGGCGATCATCATGGCCATCTTCCGCACCCGTCGTTCGGCCTCGGTCGACGACGCCAACCTGCTCAAGTACTGAGGTAATCACCGATGAGTCATGAGCTCGCGTGGCTGCTGGTCGCGATCCCAGCGGTGTCGGCGGCGATCCTCCTGCTCGGTGGCAAGGCCACCAACGCCTGGGGTCACCTGCTCGGCACCGCGGCGTCGCTGGCCTCCTTCGTCTGCGGTGCTGTCCTGTTCGTCCAGATGCAGGGCAGCGGCGCCGAGGAGCGGTCCGAGACGGTCAAGCTGTTCGAGTGGTTCTCGGTCGGCAGCGTGCACGTCGACGTCACCCTGCTGGTCGACCAGCTGTCCATCCTGTTCGTCCTGCTGATCACGGGTGTCGGATCACTGATCCACATCTACTCGATCGGCTACATGTCGCACGACCCGCGGCGGCGCCGCTTCTTCGCCTACCTGAACCTGTTCATCGCGGCGATGCTGCTACTGGTACTGGCGGCGGACTACCTGCTGGTGTTCGTCGGCTGGGAAGGCGTCGGCCTGGCGTCGTACCTGCTGATCGGGTTCTGGCAGGACCGGCACTCGGCCGCCACCGCCGCCAAGAAGGCGTTCGTGGTGAACCGGGTCGGTGACATCGGCCTGTCGCTCGCGGTGATGAGCATGTGGGCGCTGTTCGGCTCGTCGGCCTTCACCACGGTGAACTCCGGCGCCGAGGGGATGTCGTCGACCTGGGCCACGCTGGTCGGCCTGATGCTGCTGCTCGCGGCCTGCGGCAAGTCGGCCCAGGTGCCGCTGCAGTCCTGGCTGCTGGACGCGATGGAGGGCCCGACCCCGGTCTCGGCCCTGATCCACGCGGCGACCATGGTCACCGCCGGCGTCTACCTGGTCACCCGGTCGCACGCGATCTTCGAGCAGACCGAGGTCGCCTCGACCGCGGTCGTCATCGTCGGAACCGTGACGGTCCTGGCCGGTGCGATCATCGGGTGCGCCAAGGACGACATCAAGAAGGCGCTGGCCGGTTCGACGATGAGCCAGATCGGCTACATGATGCTCGCCGCCGGTCTCGGCCCGGCGGGCTACGTGTTCGCGATCTTCCACCTGATCACCCACGGCTTCTTCAAGGCCAACATGTTCCTCGGGGCCGGCTCGGTGATGCACGGCATGAACGACGACGTGAACATGCGCCACTACGGTGCCCTGCGGACGTCGATGAAGATCACCTTCGCGACCTTCCTGATGGGCTACCTGGCGATCATCGGGTTCCCGGGCTTCGCCGGCTTCTGGAGCAAGGACAAGATCATCGAGGCCGCCTTCGCGGACAACTTCGTGATCGGGTTGTGCGCCCTGCTGGCGGCCGGCATCACCGCGTTCTACATGACCCGGCTGATGATGATGACCTTCTTCGGCAAGAAGCGCTGGGCCGAGGACGTGCACCCGCACGAGTCGCCCAAGGCGATGACGGTCCCGCTGATCGTGCTGGCGATCCTGTCCATCGGCGGCGGTGCGCTGTACTTCGCCGGCGAGTGGATCGTGCACTGGCTCGAGCCGGTGGTCGGGCACGAGGAGCACCACCCGCCGGTCAGCGCGCTGGTGATGACGCTGATCACGGTCGCCGTGGTCCTCGTCGGCGCCACCATCGGGTACCTGCGCTACCGCCAGGAGATCCCGCGCGAGGCGCCGGTCAAGGTCTCGCCGGTCACCACGTTCGCCCGCCGTGACCTGTACGGCGACGCGCTCAACGAGGCGGTCCTGATGCGTCCGGGCCAGTACCTCACCCGGACGCTGGTCTGGCTGGACAACCGGGGCGTGGACGGCTCGGTGAACGGCCTGGCCGCACTCTTCGGCGGTCTGTCCGGCCGGCTCCGCCGGTTCCAGACGGGCTTCGTCCGTTCGTACGCACTCAGCATGGTCTTCGGCGCCGCTCTCGTGGTCGTCGCCCTCCTCGCGGTGAGGTTGTCGTGAACATCGGTTGGCTGACGTATCTGTTGCTCCTGCCTCTCGTGGGAGCCCTGGTCACCCTGGCGGTGCCCAAGGCCAAGGCCCTGCTGGCCAAGCAGGTCGCCCTGGTCTTCTCCCTGCTCACGCTCGTCCTGACCCTGGTGATCGCCGTCGGCTACCACCAGAACGGCGCGGCGGACTACGCGGAGACGCACACCTGGATCGCGGCCTTCGGCGCGCACTTCGCGCTCGGCCTCGACGGCGTCGGACTGGTGCTGCTGGTGCTCACCGCGCTGCTCACCCCGATCGTCCAGCTGGCCTCGTGGAACGACGCGAAGACCGGTCGCTGGAGCGAGAAGTCCTTCTTCGTCTGGCTGCTCGTGCTCGAGGCGCTGTCGCTGGGGGTCTTCGCCGCCACCGACGTGTTCCTCTTCTACGTGCTGTTCGAGGCCACGCTGATCCCGATGTACTTCCTGATCGGTGGCTTCGGCGGCGCGCAGCGCTCGTACGCCGCGGTGAAGTTCCTGCTCTACTCGCTCCTCGGCGGCCTGCTGATGCTGGCCTCGGTGATCGGCCTGTACGTCGTGTCGGCCAAGGCCGGCGACCCGTCGTACCTGCTGACCGACATGATCCAGCTGGACATGTCGCAGAACACCGAGCGCTGGCTGTTCCTCGGCTTCTTCTTCGCCTTCGCGGTGAAGGCGCCGATGGTGCCGTTCCACACCTGGCTGCCGGACGCCGCCGCCGAGGCGACGCCGGGTACGTCGGTGCTGCTGGTCGGCATCCTGGACAAGATCGGCACCTTCGGGATGATCCGGTTCTGCCTGGGCCTGTTCCCGGAGGCCTCGAAGTGGGCCACCCCGGTGGTCCTGGTGCTCGCGCTGATCAGCGTCCTGTACGGCGCGCTGGTGGCGATCGGGCAGACCGACATCAAGCGGCTGATCGCCTACACCTCGATCTCGCACTTCGGCTTCATCGTGATGGGCATCTTCGCGCTCACCTCGCAGGGGCTGACCGGGTCGACGCTCTACATGTTCAACCACGGCCTGTCGACGGCCGCGCTGTTCCTGGTCGCCGGGTACCTGATCTCGCGCCGCGGGTCGGCCCGGATCGCCGACTACGGCGGGGTCGAGAAGGTCGCGCCGGTGCTGGCCGGGACGTTCCTGTTCGCCGGCCTGTCCAGCCTCGCGCTGCCGGGGCTGTCGCCGTTCATCAGCGAGTTCATGGTGCTCGCCGGCACCTTCAGCAAGCACAAGGTGATCGCCGTGATCGCGGTGCTCGGTATCGTGCTGGCCGCGCTCTACATCCTGATCATGTACCAACGCCTGATGACGGGCCCGGTGCGGGACGGGATCGAGAAGCTGAAGGACCTGAACTTCCGCGAGGTGTTCGCGATCGCCCCGCTGGTGCTGCTGATCGTCGGCTTCGGGATCTACCCCAAGCCGGTGGTCGACATCATCAAGCCGGCGGTGGAGTCGACGATGCAGATCGTGGGCGTCACCGACAAGGCCCCTGAGATCCCCGTGACGGAGGGACAGAAGTGAGTGCAGTGCTGACGGCGCAGGTTCTGCCGCTGGCGGACTTCGTCGCGCCGAAGATCGAGTACAACGAGCTGATGCCGTTGTTCGTGGTCTTCGGTGCGGCCTGCCTCGGCGTACTGGCCGAGGCGTTCCTCCCGCGCACCTGGCGTCACCTGGTCCAGGTCGCGATCGCGATCGTCGGCGTGGTCGTGGCCGGCGTACTGACCGTGCTGCTGATGGCCGACGAGAAGAAGCTGGTCGCGGCCGAGGGTGCGATCTCGGTCGACGGCCCGGCGCTCTACACCTGGGTGATCCTGCTCGCGCTGACGCTCATCAGCCTGCTGCTGTTCGCCGAGCGCTCGGTCGACGGAGGCCTGTCGGCGTTCGCCGGCCAGGCGGCCGCCGTACCGGGCAGTGAGGCCGAGCGCGAGGGCACCGCGGCCAAGGTCGAGCACAGCGAGGTCTTCCCGCTGACGATGTTCGCGATCGGCGGCATGATGCTGTTCGCGTCGGCCAACGACCTGCTGGTGCTGTTCGTCGCGCTCGAGGTCTTCTCGCTGCCGCTGTACCTGCTCTGCGGACTGGCCCGGCGCCGCCGGCTCATCTCGCAGGAAGCGGCGATGAAGTACTTCCTGCTCGGCGCGTTCGCCTCGGCGTTCCTGCTGTTCGGCATCGCCTTGATCTACGGGTACGCCGGCACGATGTCGCTGGGCGGCATCGCCGACGCGCTGACCACCCAGACCGGTGGCGACGCGATCCTGCTGGCCGGGACCGGTCTGCTCGGGGTCGGCCTGCTGTTCAAGGTCGGCGCCGTGCCGTTCCACTCGTGGACGCCGGACGTCTACCAGGGCGCACCGACGCCGGTCACCGGGTTCATGGCGGCCTGCACCAAGATCGCCGCGTTCGTCGGCCTGATGCGGGTCTTCTACGTCGCCCTCGGCGGGACCCGCTGGGACTGGGCGCCGATGATGTGGATCGTCGCGATCCTCACCATGGTGGTCGGCTCGATCGTCGCGATCACCCAGACCGACGTGAAGCGGATGCTGGCCTACTCCTCGATCGCGCACGCGGGCTTCCTGCTGACCGCGTTCATCGGGCTGGCCCAGGCCGGCAGCGGCGTCCTGAACGGGATCACCTCGACCCAGGCGGTGCTGTTCTACCTGGTCACCTACGGCTTCCCGACCATCGGTGCCTTCGCCGTCGTCACGCTGGTGCGCGACGCGGGCGGCGAGGCGACCCACCTGTCCCGGTGGGCCGGACTGGGCAAGAAGTCGCCGCTGCTCGGCGGCATCTTCGCCTTCTTCCTGCTCTCCTTCGCCGGCATCCCGCTGACCGCGGGCTTCACCGGCAAGTGGGCCGTGTTCACCGCGGCCTGGACCGGTGGCGCGTGGCCGCTGGTCGTGATCGCCGTGCTCTGCAGCCTGGTCGCCGCGTTCTTCTACGTCCGCGTGATCGTGCTGATGTTCTTCTCCGACCTGCCGGACGACGCTCCGGACGTGGTGCTGCCCGGGTGGCAGACCACGACCGCCGTCGCCCTGGGTCTCGCCGCCACGGTGGTGCTCGGTCTGGTTCCCGGACCGATGCTCGACCTGGCGGCCCGTGCGGGTGAGTTCATCCGTTGAGTCCGACTCCGCTGCCGGCCGAGAGCCTGGGATTCGCGTTCGCCGACGAGGCGCTCGAGTCCCGGGTTCGTGCCGGGCTGGAACGGGTCGAGCAGGCGCTGCGCGACTCCACCCAGTCCGAGGCGCCGTTCGTCACCCAGGCCGCCCAGCACGTCATGGTTGCTGGAGGCAAGCGGTTTCGGCCGCTGCTGGTCCTGCTGGCCGCGGAGTTCGGGCCTCACCCTGAGGCCACCGAGGTCGTCGACTCGGCCGTCGTGGTCGAGCTGACCCACGTCGCGACGCTGCACCACGACGACGTGATGGACGAGGCCGCGCTGCGTCGCGGTGCGTCCACGGCCAACGCGGCCTGGGACAACTCGGTCGCGATCCTGGCCGGGGACTGGCTGTTCGCCCGCGCCTCGGACCTGGTCGCTTCGCTCGGGCCGGAAGCGGTCCGGATCCAGGCCCGGACCTTCGGCCGCCTGGTCGAGGGCCAGATCCGGGAGACGCTCGGCGTCGGCGAGGGACAGGACCCGCTGGCGCACTACCTGTCGGTGGTCGCCGACAAGACCGGCTCGTTGATCGCGACGTCCGCTCTCTTCGGGGCCCGGTTCGCCGGTGCGTCGGACGAGGTGCAGGAGGCGCTGCGGGCCTTCGGCGAGGTGATCGGCGCGGCGTTCCAGCTGGCCGACGACATCCTCGACATCACGGCGGAGTCCGGCCAGTCCGGCAAGACTCCCGGTACGGACCTCCGCGAGGGCGTTCCCACGCTTCCGGTGCTGATCTTCGAGGCGCAGGCCGATCTGTCCAAGCCCGAGGACGCCCGCCTGGCCGAGCTTCTGGCCGCCGACCTCACCGACGACGACCGCCTGGCCGAGGCGTTGGCTGCCCTGCGGGCGCATCCGGCGCTGCAGCAGGCCGAGGACGACGTACGCCGTCGAGCTGACGAGGCCCGCAAGCTCCTGGCCGGCCTCCCCGAGGGCATCGCCCGCGACGCCCTCGAATCCCTCTGCGACTTGGTCGTCACGCGCTCGGTCTGACCCCTGCCGGAGTGAGCAGTGCCTCCTCTACCCGGGCACGCCGCTGCTGTCCGTCTGCGTGACGATCAGCAGTCCCACTTTCCGTCGTGAAGACGATCTCGCGCACCTGATCGGCCTGCCCTCGGCTCAGCACCACGGCGGTCACTGCACCCGGCACCACCAGCCCAGGATCCTCGGCCGCCTGCTTGACCAGCTCCGGCCACCGCCGGCTGTGGTTGGCCATGCTGGCCTCCCGGACGACCCGCTTCCGGTCCTCCTGCCCGCGCCGCGCGACCTCCTCCGGCACGTCGAGCATGATCAGGTGGACGGGGAGGCCCGCCGTACGGGCAGCCCACCCGATCAACCGCCGCGCCACCGGCCGGGTCGCGCAGTCGTGGATCACCAGCGGGCCACCCCGCCGGATCGCCAGCACCACGCGCACGTAGTACGTCAGGTGCACGAGCGGCCGCCACACGCCGTACGGCACACCCCCGAGCACCGGCCGCCACTCGTCCCGCGTGGTCGCGGAGTCCAGCACCCGCACCGCGCTGGCCGCCGGAAACACCCGCCGCAGCAACGTGCTCTTCCCGGCCCCCGGAATCCCCGCCAGCACCACCACCGACTCCGCCGGGTACGCCAACACCCCGGCCGCCACCGCCGTACTCGTCACAGCACCTCCCATCACCGCTTTGCACGATGGTGACGCACAGCTCTGAGAACTTCCTTGGAATCAACTGAGAGTGGCTTTCGCCGGACGACGCCCCGGTCACACCGACGCCGTCCGGCTGCCCTGCTGCTGAGCTACCGCGCGATCCAGGTGGGGCTTTCGACGTAGTGGTTGTCGTAGGTGTCGGAGGTGGTGGCCAGGACGGCGGGGTCGGTGTCGCCGCGGTAGACGCCTTCGAGGAGGCGGTAGTAGTCGAAGCGGGGCTTGGCGTGGGTGAGGACGAAGAGCACCTCGGCGGTCGAGTCGCCGGCGGCTTCGAAGGCGTGCGGGGTGTTCGGCGGGACGACGAGGAAGTCGCCCGCGTGCAGGGTGGTGAGGGTTTCGCCGGTGAGGACGCGGAGGTTGCCGGTGAGGACGTAGAAGAGTTCGGACGCCTCGCGGTGCAGGTGCGGGGGAGCGCCTTCCTTGCCGGGCTGGAAGGTCGAGCGGTGGCTGGTCAGGTGGCCGTTGGTGGCGGGGGTGTCGGCGAGCAGGGTGACGCCGCTCGCGGACAGGACCTCGGCGTCGGTGCTGCGAACGATGATCGGTGCGGACATGGTGTACTCCTGATCTAGATGATTGATGTCCAGAATTGGACGATGACTCGATGGTGCGTCGAGCGCCGTACGGACGACGCTCAGGACCTCAGGTTGGCGAACCAGGCGCGGGTGCTCTCCGGCGTCCGCGGGAACGTGTGCTCGACCTCGGCGACGATGTCGGCGATCGTGCGGGCCGCCAGCTCGCGGCGGTAGACGAGCTCGGCCTGGCGCATCGCGGTCGAGACCAGGCAGGTCTTGCGGTAGTCGGCCTTCGGGTCGGCGCCCGGTCCCGCCTTGAGGATCTCGGTGCAGCGGAAGGCGTCCTCCGGTCCGTCGATCGCGACCACGACGTCCAGGAGTGTGATGTCATCCGGCTGCTTGGCCAGCTGGAAACCGCCCTTCGGTCCCGAGGTCGACGACATGATGCCGGCCCGGGAGAGTGCCTGGAGCTGCTTGTTCAGGTAGGCCGTGGGGAGGTCGTAGAAGGCGGCGAGCTTCTTCGCGGTGACGGTCTCACCGGGGATCCAGCACAGGTTCACGCAGCTGTGCAGGGCCCACTCGACGCCCTCGTTCATCTTCATAACCTAGATCCTAAATGTCCAGAATAGGCGTGTCAAGATCGCTGCATGGGCTCCGACGTAGCAGACATGAACGCACAGACGAGGTATCCGCGGGTGGTCGACCGGGCCACCTTCCAGGAGCAGATCGACGAGCTGCGGGTGCGGGAGAAGGCGCACCAGCGGGAAGGCGACGCGATCGCGGCCGCGCGGCGGCGGTTGCCGATGGTGGAGGTCGACGCCGGTGCGCAGCTGACCGGCCCCGACGGTCCGACCACGCTGCTC
Source organism: Kribbella italica (assembly GCF_014205135.1). Taxonomy (NCBI): domain Bacteria; kingdom Bacillati; phylum Actinomycetota; class Actinomycetes; order Propionibacteriales; family Kribbellaceae; genus Kribbella; species Kribbella italica. Next base: position 5,417,519 of record NZ_JACHMY010000001.1, on the reverse strand, counting down.
GACGCCTTCGAGGGGCGGAATCAGCTGATCGCGTACTACTTCATGTGGCATCCCGGGCATCCGGCGTCCTCGCAGTGTGAGGGGTGCACGTGGTGCACGACGCACGTCGCGGAGCTGTCGTACCTGCACTCACGGGACATCACGTTCGCCGTCCTCGCGCAGGGCCCGTACGACGAGAGCCGGCGCTACCGGGACTTCATGGGGTGGACGATGCCGTGGTACTCCGCCGATCCGTCCAAGGCCGAGCTGCTCGTCGGGCGGACGGTCGGGATGATGCACCTGGTCTGCTACGTCCGCGACGGCGACCGGGTCTTCGAGACCTGGTGGACGACCAACCGTGGGGTCGAGGTGATGGACAACAGCTACTCACTGATGGATCTCACGGTGTACGGGCGGCAGGAGCAGCACGAGGACTCGCCGGAGGGCTGGCCGCGGGAGTGGGGCGCCGAGGAGAAGCCTGACCTGCATCAGGTCAACGGCCGCCCGACCGCCCAGTGGTCTCGCTTGGAGGCTGGGCGATCGGACGACCTCACGAACTGACTCGTTGCCTTCGGCAACCTCGTGCCAGAAACAGAGGCGAGGTTGCCGAGCAGCAATTCTCCGAAGGGACGTCAGCTGCCGACGCGGCCGTTGTCCTTGCGCCAGACGCAGGCGATCGCGGGGCGCGGGTAGTTGTGGGTGTGGGGCCAGGTGGAGGCCGGCTTCTCGAAGGTCGCGTCGTCGGTCTCGCCGGGGTGCTGGACGGCGACGAAGGCGGTCTTGTCGTCCTCGGAGATCAGCGGGCCGCAGGCCTCGGAGGCGAAGGGGACGGACAGGAACTGCTTGACCTGGCCGCGCTTCGGGCCGGCGACCGGGACGGTGAAGATGCCGTCGTTGGAGCCGAGCACGTTGCCGTCGGTGGAGATCCACAGGTTGCCCGACCCGTCGAAGGCGACGTTGTCGGGGCAGGAGATCGGGCTGACCTTCGACTTGTCGTAGCCGCCGAAGTAGGTCTCCTGCGCGGCCGGGTCGCCGCAGACCAGGAACAGGGTCCAGAAGAAGCCGGTCTTGGCCGCGTCGTCGCCCTCCTCGCTGAGCTCGAGGACGTACCCGTTGCGGTTGCCGGCCTTCTCGATCAGCGGGCCGCCGAGGGTCTCCCGGACGTGGGACTTGACGATCGGGTTCGGCTCGTCGCCGGGGAACTTCGCGCCGCGGTTGTCGTTGTTGGTCAGCGCCGCGTAGACCCGGCCGTTGACCGGGTTGCGCTCGATGTCCTCGGGCCGGTCCATCCGGGTCGGGGCGACCTTGTCGGCGGCGAGCCGGGTGTTGATCAGGACCTCGGCCACCGACATCCCGTCGACGAACGACTTCTTGTCCGTGGTCAGCGGCAGCCAGGTGCCGGTGCCGTCGTACAGGCCGTCCTCGGCGCCGTCACCGGTGAACTTGGCGACGTAGAGGGTGCCCTCGTCGAGCAGCTTGAAGTTGCGCTTGCGGTTGTCCGGGTCGTACTTGCCGGCCGAGACGAACTTGTAGATGTACTCGCCCTTCTCGTCGTCGCCGAGGTACGCCGCGATCCGCCCGTCGGCGGTGATCGTGGTGGTCGCGCCCTCGTGCTTGAGCCGGCCGAGCATGGTGCGCTTCTTCGGCGCCGCCTGCGGGTCGTACGGGTCGACCTCGACGATCCAGCCGGCCCGGAACACCTCGGTCGGCGTCTTGGTCAGGTCCCAGCGCTTGTCGACCTGGCTCCACTCACGGGCCGACTTGGTCACCGTGGTCGGGACGCCGTACCGCTTGTAGCTGTCGACGTACTCGGCCGGGATCGCGCCGGTGACGTCGTAGTAGCCGTTGAAGTTCTCCTCGCCGGACAGGATCGTGCCCCACGGGGTGACCCCGCCCGCGCAGTTCCCGAAGGTGCCGTAGGCAACCTTCCCGACGCGCTTGTCGGCGGCGGCCGGGCCGGTGACCTCGAACTTGGTGTTCGCGGTGATCCGGCGGTTGTAGCGGCCGCCGTCGGGGTCCCGGCGCCAGCGGCCGCTGCGGCCGACGCGCTCGATCTGCACGACCGACATACCGTGCGCGGCCAGTCCGATCTCGGCGATCGTCTTGGTGCCGTACCGGCCGGTCGGGAACATCAGGTACTCGTCGGTGTACTCGTGGTTGCAGACCAGCAGCGCCTTCCGCTCGTCCTTGAGCGGCACGATCATCGTGTAGTCGTTGTTGTAGCCGAACTGCTTGGCCTGCGCCTCGGGCGTCTGCTTGTTCACGTTGAACTTCGGCGCGTTGCGCTCGACCGGGTCGCCCCAGGCGATGATCACGGCCTGGTCGTAGCCCTTCGGGACGACGATGTCGTCCTTGCGGTTCGGCGGTACGACGCTGTGGCTGAGCTCGCCGTGCGGTCCACCGAAGCCGGGGAAGGCGCCGTTGCCGCGGTCACCGCTCAGGGCCGAGGAGAAGTTGGCCGCGGCGGGCAGGTTCGCCGCGAGCGTCGCGACCCCGGCGCCGGCCACTCCGGCCGCGCCGAGCTTCAGCATGCCGCGCCGGGAGAAGCTGCTGCGGGCAACGGTCTGGAAGTCCTCGTTGTCCGAGGTGTTCGGCGTTGCGTGGTCGCACTGGTTGGCACACTTCAGCGCGCAGGTGCGGTAGGTGCGCGACCCGTGACGGGTGCCGATCTGGCTGATCAGCGGCAGGAACTTGGGGCTCACTTCGCGGCTCTCCGGTTCTCGCGGGGGATGTTCGGCAGTCGCCGCGAGGCTAGGGATCCGAAACGGGAGCGGGGTGAAGGTCAGGTGAACGTCACAAGGCTTAGGTTGCCCTTAGTAGCCAGCAGGAGTCGAAGCGTCACGCAGCGGTAGCAGCGACATCCGGTACGACGGCCCGCCGGCGCCGGACCAGGCCGTCCCACGTGAACAGCGCCAGCGCGATCCAGACCAGCCCGAACCCGGCCCAGCGCATCGTCGACATGTGCTCGTTGAACAGCGTCACTCCGACCACGAACTGCGTGATCGGCGCGATGTAGTTCAGCAGCCCGAGCGTGGTCATCGAGACCCGCGTCGCGGCCGACCCGAACAGCAGCAGCGGTACGGCGGTGATCGGCCCGCTCAGCAGCACCAGCGCGAGGTACCCGCCGCCGTGCTCGGTCACCGTCGAGTGGCCCTGCAGCGACATCACCACGATCGCGATCACCGCGACCGGCGCCATCGTCGCCGACTCCACCGCCATGCCCTCCAGGGCACCGGCACCGGCCTTCTTCTTGAGCAGCCCGTAGAACCCGAACGAGAAGGTCAGCGCGATCGCGATCCACGGCGGCCGTCCGGCCTCGACGGTCAGCCCGACCACCGCGACGAACGCGATCGCGAGCGCGGTCCACTGGATCGCCCGCAGCCGTTCGCCGAGCACGAAGACGCCGAGCAGGACGGTGAACAGGGGCGTGATGAAGTACCCGAGCGAGGTCTCGACGACCCGGTTCTGCTCGACGCCCCAGATGTAGACGCCCCAGTTGACCGAGATCAGGACCGCACCGCCGACCAGCGGCCAGCGGCGCCGCGGCTCGGCGAGGAGCGCGCGGACCTGCCCGTAATGCCGCAGTACGACGACCAGCAGGGCGATCGAGACCAGCGACCAGACGATCCGGTGAGCGAGCAGCTCGATCGCGCCGGAGTGGTCGAGCTCGCGCCAGAAAAGCGGGAAGAGTCCCCACAGCACGTAGGCGGCGAAGCCCTGGAGGAAACCCTTGCGCTGCTCTGACACGTCGTGAGCCTAAGGTGTGTCGCCCGATTCCGCGCCTACTGCGGGGCACTCGGCACGGCATCTCGCCGAGCACCTCCTCGCTACGGCGCGGAATCGGGCGACACACCTTCGCCCTGAGTCAGGATCGTACAAAGACTTTGCTCATGACGTGAGATCGATGCCGGGGCCGCGCTGGTGTGATGCGGTTGGATGGAGCCGAGCACAGGAGGCGCTAGTGGGTGTGAGGACCGGTCTGGTCTCGGTGACGTTCCGCCAGTTGGGTGTCGAGGAGGTCGTCGACGTCGCCGCGGGGGCAGGGCTGGCGGCGATCGAGTGGGGTGGTGACGTGCACGTCCCGCTCGGCGATCTGCCCGCCGCCCGGAAGGCGCGGGCGCTCTGCGAGGAGCGTGGGCTGGCGATCGCGGCGTACGGGTCCTACCTGCGGGCCGGCAGCGTCGACCGCGAGGAGATCCGGACCGCGGTGAGCACCGCCGCCGAGCTCGGCGCGCCCCGGATCAGGGTCTGGGCCGGCACCGTCGGTACGGCGGACGCCGGCGTCGGCGACCGGATGGCGGTCACCCGCGGCCTGGCCGAGCTGGCCGACGTCGCGGCCGGGGCCGGGATCGAGATCGCGATGGAGTTCCACCGCGGCACGCTGACCGACGAGGTCGACTCCACGATCACGCTGCTGCTGGACGTCGGCGCGCCCAACCTCACGACGTACTGGCAGCCCCCGGTCGACCTGGACGAAGCGGCCTGCCTGGAGCAGCTGGAGGCGCTGATGCCGTGGCTCAGCACCGTCCACGTCTTCTCCTGGTGGCCCTCGAACCACCGCCTCCCGCTGACCGGTCGCGAGTCCTTGTGGCGCCCGGTCCTGCAACGCCTGGCGCGCGAGGACCGCGAGATCAACGCCCTGCTCGAGTTCGTCGCCGACGACTCGACCACCCAACTCGCCACGGACGCCGCGAGCCTGCACGCCTGGGTCTGAGCCGCTGCCTCACTTGGCCGGGGTGTAGACGGCCAGGATCAGCTTTCCCTTCTTCGGTGTGCCTTCCGTCCGCGTGAGGGTGACGGTGTTGCGGGGAGCGGCCGTCCAGGCGTCGGTGGTCAGGCGCCAGTTCCCGCCAGGCGAGTCGCCACTGTCCAGGAGGTTGAAGCCTCTGATGGCGCCGGACAGGTGGATGGGAGTGTCGACCGAGCCTTTGACCGAGGCGGCGCCGAAGTCCGAGCTGCCGTAGCTGATCAGGAACGGCTGCCCGTCCGGAGTGTCGACGGCAACCTCGCGGGCGGTAGTGGCATCCACGGCCCTCAACTCGGCGAGGCGGTAGACGCTGCCTTTGTACTCGGTCACCTCGTCCAGGGCGACGCCGTCCACGGTCCGTTGCGCGCCCTTCTCGTAGACCGCAGCGGCGATCCGGGCCCCCGGGACCGAGGCCGGCCGACCCTTGGGATCGACCAGCCGTGCGACCACGCTCACGGTCTCCCCGGCCCTGGCAGGGCTCGGCAGGGTGACGCCCGCGCTACCTCCGACATCGATGCTGTCGGCGAAGCACGACATCGTCCTGACTATCCCGTTGATCCTCACCTCCAACTGGTACTGCGGATCGTCCGGGCCGTCGTTGGCGGTGCAGAAGTCGCGCAGGGTGATCGGACGGCCGGTGGAGACGAAGCTGGTGGTGAGCTGGTTCTGGCCGGGCCGTCCGGCGGCCGCGGCGAGACGGGTGTCACCGCCGACCCTGGTGCGGAACGCGAGGCCCTCGATCTCCAGGTCGGCCGGATCGGGCGCGGGTGCGACTCGGCCACCGGCGTTCGGGCCCTGTCCGTCGTCGCCCACTCGGTAGAGGCCGACGGCGAGTTGTGCGGAGCTGTCCTCGACCGCTCGCCCACGGGAGTCGACGATCCGGACGGAGACAGTGGTGACCTGGTCGAGCGGCAGGTCGAGCCAGAGCGGTGAGTTCGGGCGGACCCGGTGAACGCCGTACTGCTCGGGCGACGCCGGTGCCGGACCCTGCGGCGCATCGAAGGTCTGCCCTTGCGGGCTGCAGGTTGCCTCGGTGACCACCCGGCCACCGATCCGGACCTGGTACTTCGGGACGCGTGGCGAGTAGCAGTAGACGTAGACGCCGAGGTCGCGCGTGGTCGGTGTCCAGCTGAAGTTCAGGTTGGTCTGTCCGACGATGCCGATCAGCGGATGGTCGAGCCGGCTCGTGCCGAGGGTGCCCGGGACGGTGAGGCCCTCGCGGACGTGGTCCGCCGGACCGGGCGCCGGCGCGCCGGGCAGCAAGATCATGCCGAGGGCAACCATTCCGGCGACGACGGCCGCGGCGAGCGAGCCGCCCACCCGACGGCGGCGGCGGGTGCGGATCCGGCCGGCGCGGCGGCGCAGGGTGTCGAGCGGCGCGGGCTCGGCCAGGTCGATCTCGTCGGCCTGGTCGTGCAACCGGTCGCGGAGTTCGTCGAGGTTCATGACCGCTCCAGGGCCTGGTCGAGGACAGCGGGATCGATGCGGAGCTTCGCCAGGGCGCGGCTGGTCTGGCTCTTGACGGTGCCGACGGAGCAGCCGAGCAGGTCGGCGGTCTCGGCTTCGGACAGGTCCTCGTAGAAGCGCAGGACGACGACCGCGCGCATCCGGCGGGGGAGCCTGCGGAGTGCGCCGCCGAGGTCGGTGCGCAGATCCGCGCCGGTCTCGCCGCCGTCGGCGGCGTACTGGGGGAGCTCCTCGGTCGGGTACTCGGCGTTCCAGCGGCGACGCCACCAGGCGGTGTAGGTGTTCACCATCGTCCGGTGGACGTACGCCGCGGGGTCCTCGATCCGGTGCCAGGCGAGCCAGCACTTGGCCAGCGTCGCCTGCACCAGGTCCTCGGCCAGCGCCCTGTCCTGGGTCAGCAGGTACGCGGTCCGCAGCAGGCTGCCGTACCGGGTGGAGGCGAAGTCCTCGAACTCCACCCGGCCTTCCTTGGTCATCCGCACACTGTCACGAGCGGCTGGACCGTTCAGGAGGTTGCATCACTTCACAGGGGTGTATAGCGCGAGGATCAGTTTGCCCTTGGTCGGGGTGCCCTTGGTGATCTTGAGGGTGACGGTCCTGCTGGGGCCGGCCCAGTTGCCGTCGGTGTACATGCCCCAGCTCTTCATCGCGGCGTCGCCGTGATCGGTGGAGAGCATTCCCTGACCGGAGAGGCCGTCGAGGGTGCCGTCGACGTTCGCGCCCAGTGCGGTGCTGCCGTAGCTGACCAGGAACGGGGTGTCCGCGGAGGTGCGGAGCGAGACCTGCCGGGCGCTCTTGGCGTCGACGGCTTGGATGTCGGCGAGCTGGTACGTCGTACCGGCGTACTCCGTCCGCTCGTCGACCGCCGTTTCGTCGTAGACCCGCTGAGGGCCCTTCTCGTAGATGGCGAACCCGATCCGGGCGCCGGGGACGGTGACCGTGCGGCCGGACTTGTCCGTGAGTCGCGCGGTGACCTCGACGGTCTTGCCGGGTCGGCCGATCCCCGAGAAGTCGCCGCCGCCTCCGCTGCCGACGTCGGTGCTCAGGGCGACGCACCCCGAGACGCGTTCCTTTCCGCCGACGTTCACCCGCAGGTCGTACGGGTAGTTCGGGACGCCGTCGTTCGCGGTGCAGAAGGCGTCGACCTGGATCGTGCGGCCGGTGGCCTGGTAGCTGCCAGAGAGCTCGTTGACGCCGGGCTTGCCGCCGGCCGCGGTGAGCAGCGTGTCGCCGCCGATCGTGGCGCGGAACTTGAGGCCGTTCTCCTCGCGGTCGCCCGGCGCGGGTTTCGGCGTCGCGCCGGTCGCGCCGGGGATCGGGTCGCGGTGGCCGGCCTGGTAGATGCCGACGCCGAGCTGGGCGCTGCGGTCGTCGATCACCTTGCCGGCGTTGTCGGTGAGCTGGACGTTGACGGTGGTGGCCTGGTTCAGCGGGACGTCGAGCCACACGGCCGCGTCGGGGCGGATCTGGAGGCCGTCGACCGGGTCGCTGTAGGCCACGTTGCACGGGCCGGACGCGGCCTCGCGGCCGCCGATCCGTACGGCGTACCGGGTCTCGCCCGGGGCGGCGCAGTAGGAGTAGACGACGACGTCGTTGGTGGTCGGCGTCCAGCTGAAGCTGCCGCGGGGCTCGCCGACGGCGCCGATCCACGCCTGGTCGAGCCGGTCGGTGCCGACCATGCCCTTGAGGGTGACGGAGTCGCGGGTGTAGTCGTCGGGAACGGTGTCGGCCGGGTCGGGGGCGCCGGTGGTCAGGCTCGGCGCGATGGCGATGCCGAGGGCAACGACCGCGGCGACGGCGGTGAGCGAGCCGGCCACGCGGCGGCGCTTGGTGCTGCGGATGCGGCGGCGTACGCCGGGCAGCAGGTCGCTGGGTTCGACGGTGCCGGCGCGGTCGGAGAGCTCGTCGCGCAGGTCGGTGAGATTCATCGCGAGGTCTCCTTGTCGGCGAGTTCGGCGGACGGGACGGCGGACTCGCCGTCGGTGGTGCCGACTTGGTGGGTGGGCACGGCGGCTGCGCGGGTGGGCGGTGGTGGGTCGATCAGGTTCGGATCAAGGCGCAGCTTGGCGAAGGCCTTGCTGGCCTGGCTCTTCACGGTCCCGACGCTGCAGCCGAGGATGCGCGCCGTCTCGGCCTCGCTCAGGTCCTCGTAGTACCGCAGGACGACGACCGCCCGCTGCCGCCGCGGAAGCTGCTGCAGCGCCCGCCACAGATCCGTCCGCTCCGCGGCGCCCGTGCCTTCCGGCCCAGCGGACTCGGGCAGCTCGTCGGTCGGCTGCTCACCGTTCCACCGGCGTCGCCACCAGGTGGAGTAGGTGTTCACCAGCACCTTGCGCACGTACGGCTCGGGATCCCCGCCCTCGATCCTGGACCACGCGAACCAGACCTTGGCCAGCGCTGTCTGCAACAGGTCCTCGGCCAGGGCGTGATCCTGGGTCAGCAGGTAGGCGGTCCGCAGCAATCTGCCGGACCGCGCGAGCACGAACGCGTCGAAGCTGTCTGCAGTCGTCACCGATCGCTCCCCGTCGTCAGTGCGCACAGTGCCGCCACGCACAGTGAGCGTGCTCTCATCGATGGTCACATCATGGCTGACCAGTCGGTCCGCACAATTGGTTGCCTGTTGGTCAAAAAGTTTCCGCCGAGGTCTGGCCAAGCGGCAGATGATGCCGCAAAACTGGCCGGTGACAGCGCGTTTTCGCCCCGATCGCGTCCCCCGGAGGTTCTCCGATGTCCGTTCGCACCTTCTTGTCCAAACCCCTGCCGAGGATCCTCGCGATCCTCGCCCTGTTCGCCGCCGTCGCCGGTACGGCGGTCACGACGCAGGTCGTCACCGCGACCAAGGCCCACGCCGACGGCTGCTACACCTGGAACCGCACGCTCAGCCAGGGCGCCAGCGGTGAGGACGTCCGCCAGCTCCAGATCCGGATCGCCGGCTACCCGGGCTACGGCGCCCACCTCGCCACCGACGGCGCCTTCGGCCCGGCCACGAAGGCCGCGCTGCAGCGCTTCCAGTCGGCGTACGGGCTGGGCTCGGACGGCATCGCCGCGGCGGCGACGTACACCAAGCTCTACTCGCTGCAGGACGACGACTGCACGCCGATCCACTTCACCTACGCCGAGCTCGACGACGGTTGCGGGGGTTCCGGGTACGACGGCGGCCCGCTGTCCGAGGCGGCGACCCGGGCGAACGCGCTGCAGACCATGTGGCAGCTCGAAGCCATGCGGCACGCACTCGGCGACCAGCCGCTCAGCATCAGCAGCGGATTCCGCAGTACGCCGTGCAACGCCTCCGTCGGCGGCGCGAGCAACAGCCAGCACCTGTACGGGCGGTCGGCCGACCTGACCGGCGTGCACTCGTTCTGCAAGCTCGCCCAGCAGGCCCGCAACCACGGCTTCGGCGGCATCCTCGGTCCGGGCTACCCGGGCCACAACGACCACACCCACCTCGACATCCGGACCAGCAACTTCTGGTCCGCACCCAACTGCGGGATCTAGCGCACCGGCTTCACCAGCTGAGCCAAAGTGATCCCCGCCGGGCGATCCAGGTGCTCGGCGCTCAGCCCAGCGGCTCGAGCGCCGAGCACGTCCAGCTCGAAGTTGTCGCCGATCATCAACGTGTCGGCCGGCTCCACGCCGAGCAACCCGCAGGTCGTCAGGTACGCCTCGGGGACCGGTTTGCCGAAGCCCAGCGACTCGGTGGTCGCGACGACCTCGACGAACGGCGCCAGGCCGATCGCCGCCAGCTTCGCGTTCTGCTGGACCGTGCTCCCGTTGGTCAGTACGCCGATCCGCCATCCGTTGCCCCGAGCAACTTCCAGGGCGGGCCGGGCGTCCGGGAACGCCGCCCAGTTCGACCGGTAGTGCCGCAGGTAGCCCTCGAAGATCTCGTCGAGCTCCTCGTCCCCGCCCGGCACAGGTCGTCCGAGCACCGGCAGGAACGCGTGCAACCGCGCTCGTCGCTGCCCCTGGTGGGTCAGCTGCCCGGTCACGAAGCGGTCGTAGCAGTCCTGCTCGATCTCGAACCACCGCACCGACAGCTCGTCGGACCAGTCGACGCCGAGGTCGGCGACCCAGCGCCTGAGCGCCGTACCGGCGGAAGTGGTGTGGTCGAAGAGCGTGTCGTCCAGGTCGAAGATGACCGCCTTCATCCCTGCGTCACCGAGTCCCGGTTGAGCTCGCGGTGGTTCGCGTACCCGGACAGCGCGAGCGTGAGGTCCAGCTCGGCGAGGAAGCAACGCAGGACGTGCTCGACGCCGGCCTGGCCGGCCAGCGCGAGACCGTAGAGCAGCGGACGTCCGAGCAGCACGGCCTTCGCGCCCAGCGCGAGGGCCTTGGCCGCGTCCGACCCGGTCCGTACGCCGGAGTCGAACAGGACCGTGAGCTGCTCGCCGACCGCGTCCGCGATCGCGGGCAGTGCGTCGAGCGAGGCGATCGCGCCGTCGACCTGGCGGCCGCCGTGGTTGGACACGACCACGCCGTCGACGCCGTGCTCGGCGGCCAGCTTCGCGTCGTCGACCGACGTGATGCCCTTGAGCACGATCGGGCCGTCCCAGTTGTCGCGCAGGAAGGACAGTTCGTCCCAGCCGAGGCCGACGTTCGGGAACATCTGCGCCCAGTGCATCACCGCCGCGCCCGGGTCCTCCGCGACCGGCTTGGCCAGCTTCGCCTGGAACGCCGGGTCGCTGAAGTAGTTCGCGAGGCCTTCACCCTTGAGGAACGGCAGGAAGCCGCGGTCGAGGTCGGCCGGGCGCCAGCCGATCGTGCCGGTGTCCAGCGTGACCACCAGGACGCCGTACCCGCTGGCCTTGGCGCGCTGCAGGAAGCTGAGACAGACGTCGCGGTCGGTCGGCCAGTACAGCTGGTACCACTTGCTGTCGGCCTCGATCTGCTCGAACGCGTGGCTGGCCTGGGTCGAGTGCGTGTAGGTCAGCCCGAGCGCGCTCGCGGCCCGCGCCGTGGCCAGCTCGCCCTCGGGATGCGCGAGGGTCTGGACGCCGATCGGCGCGACCAGCACCGGCGCGGGCATCTTCGTCCCGAGGATCGTGCAGGACAGGTCGCGCTCGGTCGATCCGCGCAGCATCCGCGGCACCAGCCGCCACCGCTCGAAGGCCGCCAGGTTCGCCCGCGCGGTCGAGCCGCTGCCGGCGCTCGGGACGATGTAGCCCATCGCCTCGGCGGACAGGTTCGCCGCGGCCTGCGTCTCCAGCCGGGACAGATCGGTGGTGATCTCCGGCCGGGTGTCCTGGAACATGCCCTGCACGTAGATCGCCAGCTGATGATCACCGAAGTTGGCCATGCCGGATGTTTTCACACAGCCATGACATTCGTCAGCGGCTGATCCGGCCGTCCGGCACCTGCTTGTTCGGTGGTCCGGCGTGATGCTGACGGGGTGACCAGACGAATCCTTCCCGCCCTCGGGCTGTTCTTCCTGTCTCCGCTGGTGGCCGAGTTCCTGCTGGGGAACCTGCCGGTCACGTCGCTGTACGCGTTGTTCGCCCTCGCACCGCTGTGCGGCGGGGGAGCGGTGCTGATCCGTGAGCTGGTCCGGCATCGCGGGTGGGGGTATCCGAGCGTGGTGCTGCTGGCGCTCGCGTACGGCGTACTGGAGGAGGGGGTGACGACGCAGTCGCTGTTCAACCCGAACTACGCGGATCTGCGGTTGCTCGATCCGGGGCATGTCGGGTGGTTGGGGATGGGGGTGCCGTGGACGTTGTTCGTGCTCACCTTGCACACGGTCTGGAGCGTCACGGTGCCGATCGTGCTGGTGGAGTCGTTGTCGTCGCGGCGGCCGTGGTTCGGCCGTCGAGGGTTGGTGGCTTTTGGGGTGATCTTCGGTTTCGGGCTGGTGGTGACGACCGCGTTCCAGTTGCAGAGCGACTCGTTCATGGCGTCTGCGGGGCAGTTCGTGGGGGTCGCGGTGGCGATCGCCGTTCTGGTCGTGCTCGCTGTCCGGGCCGGTCGGCCGGCGGTCCGTGGGGCCGGAGGGGTGCCCGCGGACTGGATGGCCGGGGTGTTCGGGGTGGTGGTGTCGTCGGCGTTCATGGTGGTGGACGACGTCGAGCTCGGTGCTTGGGTTCGGGTCGGAGCGATGCTGGTGCTGTTCGCGGTCGCGGTGGTCGTCGTACGGGGGTGGTCACGGCGCGCCGCGTGGTCGGGGCGGCACTCGATGGCGCTGGCGGGTGGGACGTTGCTCACGTACGCGTGGCACGCCTTCCCGGAGCACCCGGTCGTGGATGCCTCGAAGGGTGTTGATCTGGCCGGGAACGTGGTGTTCGGGGTGCTGGCGGTGGGTTTGGTGCTGGTCTGCTGGATTCGGTCGGGCCGGTCGGTGGATGCGACAATTCAGGTGTGACATCTTCGGTGACTCCTGACACTCGCTACCGCCACGTCGGGCTGGCGCTGTTCGCGCTGGCGACGGGTGGGTTCGCGATCGGGACGACGGAGTTCGTCACGATGGGGCTGCTGCCGCAGATCGCCGAGGGGGTCGACATCTCGATCCCGACCGCCGGGCAGGTGATTTCGGCGTACGCCGTGGGGGTGGTGGTCGGTGCTCCGGTGATCGCCGCGCTGGGCGCCCGGACCGGGCGGAAGCGGCTGCTGCTCGGGCTGATGGGCGTGTTCGTGCTCGGCAACGTGCTGTCGGCCGTTGCCGGCAGCTACGAAATGCTGATGGCCGCGCGGTTCCTGTCCGGGCTGCCGCACGGTGCGTTCTTCGGGATCGGCGCGGTGGTCAGCGCGTCGCTGGTGCCGGCCAACCGGCGGGCCTGGGCGGTCTCGATGATCATGGTCGGGCTGCCGATCGCGAACATCGTCGGCGTACCGGCGTCGACGCTGCTCGGGCAGCGTTTCGGGTGGCAGTTGCCGTTCGTGCTGGTCGGCGTACTGGGGTTGCTGACGCTGGTCGCCGTGTGGTTCTGGGTGGCGCCGCAGCCGGTCGGCAGCGAGGTCAACGTGCGCAGCGAGCTGAGCGCGCTGGCCCGGCCGCAGGTGTGGATGGCGCTGCTGGTCGGGATGGTCGGCTTCGGCGGGATGTTCGCGACGTACACGTTCATCACGCCGACGATGACCGAGCTGGCCGGGTTCAGCGAGGGCGCGGTGACGATCGTGCTCGCGGTCTTCGGCGTCGGCATGACCGGCGGCACCCTGGTCGGCGGCCGGCTCGCCGACCGCGCCCTGATGCCCAGCCTGTACGGCGGCCTGGTGGCGATCACCATCATGCTCACCACCTTCGGCTGGCTTGCCCACACCCGTCCCACCGCGCTGCTCGCGGTCTTCCTACTCGGCTTCTCCTCCAGCCTCCTGATCCCCGCGCTCCAGACCCGCCTGATGGACGTAGCCCACGAGGGCCAGTCCCTCGCCGCGTCCCTCAACCACTCCACCCTCAACATCGCCAATGCTCTCGGCGCCTGGCTCGGCTCCCTGGTCCTGGCCGCCGGCTACGGCTACGAATGGCCCAGCCGCCTCGGCGCGGGCCTCGCGATTCTGGGCCTCCTGCTGGCGATCACCTCGGGCCTGATGGACCGCCGTACCGCACGCTTGGTCACCCCTTCAGGGGAGAACCAGGTGGTTTCCTGACCTGGTTTTCACCACCGGGTTGGTTGGATAGGGGTATGGCGACGATGACCCTGAGTGGGCCTGATCTGGTGCGGCGGCGTGGGCTGCGGCAGATGCGGCTGGTGGCGCTCTCCCTGCTGGTCCTGGCCGCGATCGTCTACCTCGTCACGCTGCACCGCGAGGGCGCCTGGGGGTACGTGAACGCGGCCTCCGAGGCCGCGATGGTCGGCGCGCTGGCGGACTGGTTCGCGGTGACCGCGTTGTTCCGGCACCCGCTGGGGCTGCCGATCCCGCACACCGCGATCGTGCCGACCCGCAAGGACAGCCTCGCCGAGAGCCTCGAGCAGTTCGTCACCGAGAACTTCCTGTCCGAGCAGGTGGTGGCCGAGAAGATGGCGTCGGCCGAGGTGAGCCGGCGCGCCGGTGAGTGGCTCGCCGACAGCAACCACGCCGAGCGGATCGTTGCCGAGGGCGCCCGTACGGTCGGCGTCGTCCTGCCCAAGCTCGGCGACTCCGACGTCACCGCGTTCGTCCGCGGCTCGCTCCTCCCGCGGTTCGCCGAGGAACCGCTGAGCCCGATCGCCGGCCACTTCCTGGAGTCGGTCGTCGACGACGGCGCGCACCACGCGCTGCTCGACCTGGTCTTCGACGAGGCGTACGACTGGCTGCGCGACAACCGCGACGTCCTGGCCGAGGTCGTCGGCCCGCGCGCCCCGCGCTGGTCACCGCGCTGGGTCGACTCGCTGGTCGTCGACCGCATCCACCGCGAGGCGCTCACCTGGCTGGCCGGCGTACGGGACGACCAGAACCACCCGGCGCGCCAGGCCGTCGACCGCCTGCTCGGCAAGTTCGCCGCCGACCTGCAGCGCGACCCCGAGATGATGGAACGCTTCGAGGCGTTCAAGCGCCGCATGCTCGACCACCCCGACCTGGCCCCCAGCCTCACCGCCGTCTGGGACGCCGTCCGTACGGCGCTGATCGGCGCGATCACCGACCCCACCAGCCCGCTGCAGACCCGCGCCGTCCAAGCCATCAAGGACCTGGGCACCCGCCTCCAGACCGACGACCCCCTGCGCGCCAAGGTCGACGCCCGAGCCACCGAGGCCGTCGCGTACGTCGTCCGCACCTACGGCAGCGAGATCGTCTCCGTCATCTCCGACACCATCGAACGCTGGGACGGCCGCGAAGCCTCGGCCCGCATCGAACTCCACGTCGGCCGCGACCTCCAGTTCATCCGCATCAACGGCACGGTCGTCGGAGCCCTGGTAGGCCTCATCATCCACACCGCCAGCCAGTGGTTGTGAAGTAGCACATGTGCTACCTTTGACGTATGGATGCACTGGGACTGCGCGAGCTGCGGCAGAACGCGAGCGATCTGGTCCGCCGGGCCGAAGCCGGCGAGCACCTCGTGATCACCGTGTCCGGCCGTCCCGCCGCCGTGCTCGGGCCGGCTGAGCGCGACCACTGGCGTCAGTACGACGACGTCGCGGACGTCCTGCGGGTCCGGACCGACGAGGACTGGGCCACCGATAGGGACCTGGTCGATCACGACCTGCGGGACCCGTGGGCCGAGGGTGACCAGTGAGAGCGGTTCTCGACACCAGCGTGCTGATCGGCGGTCTCGCCGAGCCGGTCGACGCCGAGCTGGCGATCAGCACGATCAGCCTGGCCGAACTGCACTTCGGCGTACTCGTTGCCAAGAGCCCGCAGGTCCGGGCCGAGCGTTTGCGCAGGGTGGCGGCGATCGAGCGTGCCTTCGAACCGTTGCCGGTCACCGATGCTGTCGCTCGCACGTACGGCGCTCTGGCCGCGGCTGTGGTCGCGGTCGGGCGTCAGCCGCGCAGCCGGGCGTTCGACCTGGTGATCGCCGCCACCGCGGCCACGCACGAGGCTGTGCTGTACACCCGCAACCCGAAGGACTTCGTCGGTCTTGACGACCACCTGCAGGTCATCGCCGTCTGAGGAGATCACATGTCGGAGTACCCGCCGCGCATCGGCAAAGTCGCTACGCGGGAGCTCGCGTTGAACGGCTTCACGACGTACGAGCAGTTGACGCACGTGACGCCCAAGGAGTTGCTGGCGATTCATGGGGTCGGGCCCAAGGCGGTCAAGATCCTCGGGGAGGAGCTGACCGCCTTGGGGTTGCGCTTCAGGAGCTAGGCGACGGTCCAGGTGTCCGAGCCGGTGATGAGGGACTGGAGGTCGCCGGTGCCCTGGGTTTCCTTGGCGGTGTCGACCTGCTGGCGCACCAGGTCGTCGTACGCCGGGCGGTCGACCTGGCGGAAGACACCGATCGGTGCCTGGTGCAGGACGCCGGCGTCGGTGAGCCGGGACAGGGCGAACGCGTACGCCGGGTCGTCGGTGTGGGCGTCGTGCACGACCAGGTCGGCCTCGCCGCCGGGGAGTTCGGCGACCTCGCGGACCGCGAGGGACGCGAAGCCGTCGCGGACGACGCCGAGGTGGCCGTCGGTGCCGAAGCGGATCGGTTCGCCGTGCTTGAGCGGGATGATCGCGTCGTCGCGGGTCTCGGGGTCCTTGATCGCGTCGAAGGCGTGGTCGTTGAAGATCGGGCAGTTCTGGTAGATCTCCACGAACGCCGTCCCGCGGTGCTCCGCGGCCGCCTTCAGCACCGACGTCAGGTGCTTGCGGTCGGAGTCGACCGTCCGGGCCACGAACGTCGCCTCCGCGCCGAGCGCCAGCGAGACCGGGTTGAACGGGTTGTCGACCGACCCCATCGGCGTCGACTTGGTCACCTTGCCGGGCTCCGACGTCGGTGAGTATTGCCCCTTGGTCAGCCCGTAGATCCGGTTGTTGAACAGCAGGATCTTCAGGTTCACGTTGCGCCGCAGGGTGTGGATCAGGTGGTTGCCGCCGATCGACAGCGCGTCGCCGTCACCGGTCACCACCCACACGCTCAGGTCCGGCCGCGCCACCGCGAGCCCGGTCGCGATCGCCGGCGCACGCCCGTGGATCGAGTGCATGCCGTACGTCGACAGGTAGTACGGGAAGCGCGACGAGCAGCCGATCCCGGACACCATCGCGACGTTCTCGCGCTTGATCCCGAGCTCGGGCAGGAACCCCTGAAAGGCAGCCAGTACGGCGTAGTCGCCGCACCCCGGGCACCAGCGAACCTCCTGGTCCGAGACGTACTCCTTGCGGTTCTGCGGCTCGGTCGCCGCCGGTACGCCGCGCAGACCACCCGGCAGACCGGGCAGCCCAAGGTCGACGGTGCTCATCGTGCTCCCTCCGACTGCTCCAGTTGTTCACCGTGCTTCAGATTCGCCGCGTCGAGCCCCAGGTGCCGCGCGTCGTCGTCGATCCCCGCGGTCTCCTCGACCAGGTTCCCGATCACCTCGGCCAGCTCCGCGGCGCCCAGCGGCATGCCCCGGACCTGCGCGTACGAGACGACGTCGACCAGGTACTTGGCGCGCAGCAGCATCGCCAGCTGACCCAGGTTCATCTCCGGGACGAGCACCTTGTCGTACGACTTCAGCACGTCGCCGAGATTCGCCGGGAACGGGTTCAGATGCCGCAGGTGAGCCTGTGCGATCTTGCCGCCGACCCTGCGCACCCGCCGTACGCCGGCCCCGATCGGCCCGTACGTCGAACCCCAGCCGAGCACCAGCACCTTCGCGTCGCCGTCCGGGTCGTCGACCTCGAGCAGCGGGACGCTGACCCCGTCCACCTTGGCCTGCCGGGTCCGGATCATCAGGTCGTGGTTGGCCGGGTCGTAGGAGATGTTGCCGGTCTTGTCCTCCTTCTCCAGCCCACCGATCCGGTGGTCCAGCCCCGCCGTACCGGGAACTGCCCAGGCACGGGCGAGCGTCTCCGGGTCCCGCAGGTAGGGGAGGTACGTCGGCTTGCCGTCATCGGTCGTCGCGTTCGGCTCGGTCGTGAAGTTCGGGTCGATCTTGACCAGGTCGTCGACCGCCGGGATCTGCCACGGCTCGGAGCCGTTGGCCAGGTACCCGTCGGACAGCACGAACACCGGCGTCCGGTAGGTGACCGCGATCCGGGTCGCCTCGACCGCGATCGCGAAGCAGTCCGCGGGGGACTGGGCCGCGAGCACCGGCAGCGGCGCCTCGCCGTTGCGGCCGAACATCACCTGCAGCAGGTCGGCCTGCTCGGTCTTGGTCGGCATCCCGGTCGACGGACCCGCGCGCTGGATGTCGCAGACCACCAGCGGCAGCTCGAGCATCACGCCGAGCCCGATCGTCTCGGACTTCAGGCTGATCCCCGGACCGGACGACGTGGTCACGCCGAGCGCGCCGGCGAACGACGCACCGAGTGCCGCGCCGACACCGGCGATCTCGTCCTCGGCCTGGATCGTCGTCACGTCGAACCGCTTCAGCTTGGACAACTCGTGCAGTACGTCGGACGCCGGAGTGATCGGGTACGCACCGAGCACCAGCGGCAGCCCGGCCCGCCGCGCGCCCGCCACCAGGCCGTACGCCAGGGCGAGGTTGCCGGAGATGTTGCGGTACGTGCCGGTCGCCATCTTGGCCGGCTTCACCTCGTACCGGACCGAGAACTCCTCGGCGGTCTCGCCGAAGTTGAAACCCGCCCGGAAGGCCGCGATGTTGGCGTCGCGGATGTCCGGCTTGCCGGCGAACTTGGTCTGCAGGAACTCGATCGTCGACTCGACCGGGCGCTGGAACAGCCAGGAGACCAGGCCGAGGGCGTACATGTTCTTGGCCCGGGAGGCGTCCTTGCGGGACAGCCCGAACTCCTTCACCGACTCCACCGTCATGCCGGTCAGGTTCAGCGCGACCACGTGGTAGGCCTCGAGCTCGCCGGTCTCCAGCGGGTTCGCGTCGTACCCGATCCGCTTCAGGTTGCGGGTGGTGAAGTCGGCGGTGTCGACGATCAGCGTGGCGCCGCGCGGCACGTCGCGCAGGTTGGCCTTCAGCGCCGCGGGGTTCATCGCGATCAGCACGTCCGGCGCGTCACCCGGGGTGAGGATGTCGTGGTCGGCGAAGTGCAGCTGGAAGGAGGAGACTCCCGGCAGGGTTCCGGCAGGTGCCCGGATCTCGGCGGGGAAGTTGGGCAGCGTCGACAGGTCGTTGCCGAACGATGCCGTTTCCGCGGTGAACCGGTCCCCCGTGAGCTGCATCCCGTCACCGGAGTCACCGGCGAAGCGGATCACCACGCGGTCCAGCTGCTTGACCTCGATGGCCATCAGTCGTGTCATCTCCAAGTCGAGCTTGGGTCGGCGGACGCCCTCGAGCGAGCCGCCGATCCCCCCGGTCAGGGCGATAGCCCAATGTTAGTTCGGCTTTTGCCACGAACCAGTGGTCGGCCCCGCCGGTCCACAGCCTGGGACAGGTGGTAGCGCAGGGGCCTGCTGTGACGTAGAGGAGTCGCTCGCTTGCCTTCTGTTGCCGCAGCAGGCAGTGTGTCTGTCGACTGCTGCGATCCACCCGGGGCAACCCGGTCTCGAGGGAGCTTGACGATGGGCGTTCGTGCCAACTTGTTCTGCGGTACGACGCGGTCCGCCCGCCGGCTGATGTCCGCCGGTACGGCGTCGCGCGCTCGCCGATTGGTGTCCGCCGGTACGGCGGTTGCGGGTGCGCTGGTGCTCGCCGGGTGTGCCGGCGTGATCGCCCCGGCGCAAAGCGCGATGGTCGCGAGCGACTCCGCGCGGGCCGCCGAGACCGCGCAGGCCGCGCCGACGCGGACGGTCAAGATCAGCAGCGTGCGGACGACGGACTACACGGCCGGCGTACTGACCGTGAGCGGTGTTCTGACGCCCGCGCCGGCCGCCGGGTCGCGGGTCGCGCTGCAGCGCTGGGACGCGGTGAAGGGCTGGCAGGAGATCGGCCACGGGACGCCGTCCGGCGCGAACGTGACGATCTCGTCGAAGCAGCCCGGCTCGATCCGGACCTACCGGCTGGCAATCGGCCCGCAGGCGCCGTACGCCGCGGCCGCCTCGGCGCCGTACGGGTACTCGCACTACAAGTGGCGTGGCCTCTTCGCCAAGCCGCTGCTCGCGTCGGGTGGCAAGGGGCGCCCCGCGTTCAACGTGGTGGCGGCGTCGGAGTCGCCGCGCCGCGCCGAGGCCGAGCTGCTTGCCGACAAGGGCGGCGTGGTCTGGGGCGACGTGAACTCGGCCGGCTGCTCCTGGGTGAAGAACTGGCTCGGCAACATCACCGACGGCACGGTCCGGGTCGCCCTGCTGAACGGCGCCGCCGTGGTCGGCTCGGTCGACCAGACCCAGGAGACCGAGACCTGGCTGAACCGCCAGATCCCCGGCGTCAACCGGCTCCGCGTCCAGGTCACCGACCTGAAGTCCGGGTACGGCCCGCAGGTCGCGCTGGACTCCATGCTGCTCTGCACCAACTAGAGTTCTTCCCGTGTCGGAGGCCTACGGTGTAGTCGTCGCGATCGTCCTGCTCGGCCTCGGCGGCCTGGTCGGCGCCTTCGCGCTGAACCGCGCGCTGACGATCACGTACTCGACGCCGGAGAAGCTCACGACGTACGAGTCGGGCGTCGACCCCGTTGGCGAGGGCTGGGCCCAGATCCACATCCGGTACTACCTGTTCGCCTACCTGTACGTGATCTTCGCGGTCGACGCCGTGTACTTGTTCCCCTGGGCCACGGTCTTCGCCACGGTCGGAGTGTCGTCCCTGATCGAGATGTTCGTCTTCCTGGCCTTCGTCACCGTCGGCCTGCTGTACGCGTACCGCAAGAAAGTCCTGGCCTGGACCTAGGGTCTAGCTCTCCGACAGGAGCTTGGCGATGGCCCAGTCCTGGGGGCCGACGCCGACGGATTTGAAGAGCGTGCGGCCGGAGGTTATGGGTGGGGCGGCGAGTGCGTCGCCGAGGTCGAGCAGTGAAGCGCGGGAGAGCACGCCTGCCTCGACGGCGTCAATGACTTCGCCGGACTCTTCGAGGGCGGCCTCCTCCTGGTCGACGACGACCAGGGAGGCGGTGGCGAGCAGGTCGCGGGAGAGCTCGCGCATCGTCGGGCGGAAGGCGCCGATCGCGTTGACGTGGACCCGTGCGGGGAGCGCGTCCGCGCGGAAGAGCGGCGTACTGGACGACGTCGCGCAGCAGACGACCTCGGCGTCGGCGATGCCCGCGTCGATGTCGGTGCCGGACGCGAACCTCACCTCCGGGAACTCCTCACCCAGCGAACCGGCAAGCGCCGCGGCCTTCCCGGCGTCCCGGCCGACCAAGGTGACCTCAGCAATTCGCCGTACGGCGAGCACCGCGCGGACCTGATCGGCCGACTGTGCGCCGGTGCCGATCACCGTCAGCCGCGTTGCGTCCGCGGCCGCCAGCAGATCGGTCGCAACCCCTACGACAGCGCCCGTCCGGAGCGTCGTGATAGAGGTGCCGTCGGCAACTATCTGCTCCCCGGCGCCGGTCCAGATCACCGTCGCCCGGATCGCCGGCACCTGGTCGAGCGCGATCCCGATCTTCTTCACCACGGCGGTCCGCGACGGCGGGTGGTACGCCGACATCACCAGCACCGCGCCGTCCCCGAACACCTGCCGCGCGGGCAGCACGAAGTTCCCCGCGCGCAACTCCCCGAACGCCTCCCGGACGGCGTCCACGGCCGCCGCCATCGGCACGGTCCGGCGCACCTCGTCCCCACTGAAGATCTTCACCGCCACGACCTTAGTGCCGACCGCCCGCCCGGAGGCGCCTCGCCATGATGTGACAGAGAGTTATGGTCGGTCGCCGTCCGGAACCATTGCCTCGTCACCCCAAAGTGATTGCGCTCGACAACATTTGAAGGTTCCAAAACCTCGCTTCGTAACGGATTGCGATGGAGCTATCGCCATCTGATGAAGACGGGTCTATGGTGATTACCACGGGGAACGGGGCGATTGCAGGGTGGTGGGGAATGAGTTGGCAACTCTGGGTATTGGTAGGGATCGCAGCGGTCGGTGTGGTCGTGCTGGTGACAGTGCGTTTCCGGAGCGCTCAGCAGGTCCTGGACGAGCTGATCGACTCGATGGAGCCGGACGCCGCGACTGAGCAGCCGGCCACGGTCGAGCACCGGCCAGAGGTCGCCGTACGGCGGATCGACGAACTGGCCCGCCACCGCGGCCGACGGCAGCTACGGACGACTGTCGTCCCGCGCGCGGCACACAGCCACCGCAGCCGGCACTAGGGCGTACGGCGACCGCCGGGGGAGAAGGCTTATGCCTCCAACAATCCGTCCCGGCGGGCTACGGCAGCAGCTTCGGTGCGGGAGCGGACGCCGAGCTTGGCGAGGATGTTCGAGACGTGCACGCTGACCGTCTTCTCGCTGATGTACAGCTCCCGAGCCAGCTGCCGGTTGGTCCGGCCCTCGGCCAGTAGCGCCAGCACCTCGGTCTCGCGGGCAGTCAGCGCGGCCGAACCAACAGGATCCGCAGCACTGCCCAGCTCGTCCAGCAGCGGCTGAGCACCCAACCGCCGCCCGACCTCGGCGGCCAGCTGCGCCTGCTCGTTCGCATCCGCGACCCGCCCAGCGGCGCGTAGCGCCGACGACAGTCGCACCCGCGACCACGCCTGCTCGATCACGAACCCGTACCCGAACGCGTCAGCAGTCCGCTGCCAGGTCGCCACATGCTCCTCAGCGGTCGGCGGGTCCACATCCGCCAACCACCGCAGCCGCTCCCACTCCGCCTCCAGCCGCGCGAGCCAAGCGATCCCCTCGACCCCCAGCACCCGCCCCGGCGGCAGCCCCTTCTCCGCCGTCGCATGCCCCTCGGCCAGCAGCTCCGCCCCACGCGCGACCAGCTCGCCCGCCGCCGACGGCTCACTCACCACCCGATGGCACAGCAACTGCAGCCCGAGCGCGGAGAACCGGATCTTCGCCATGTACCACTCGGTCTGGAACACGTACTCGATCTGCGCCGACACCTCGGCGATCAGCTTCTCCGCCTCGGCCACCTGATCGAGCTGCCGGTAAGCCTCGACCGCCGGCTGCAGCCCGATCAGCGGCAGCATCACGTCCAGCGACCACCACTTCCGCATCGCCTGCAGGTCCTCGGCGACCGACGTGTCACCCCGCCCACCCCGAACCATCAGCCCGACACTCCGCAGCCCGGCCGCAGCGGCCGACGGCGTCATCGAGTCGGCCCGAGCCGTCTCCGCCGCCTCGTCCCACTCGCCCATGGTGAACTGCGTCAGCGCCAGCATCCGCCGAGCATCGAACCCGTACGCCGCCCACTGCCGCCCCAGCTCACCGGCCCGCTGCGCGGCGTACTCGAGCGCTGTCTTCGCCGCGTCCAGCTCACCCAGGTCGAAGTGGTTCGACCCCAGCAAGTACCGACTGCGCACCTCGGCCGCAGCGTCACCCGCCAGCTGAGCCCGTACGGCGGCCTCTTCCAACTGCTTCGCCGCGGCCACCGGATCGCCCGCCCGCTTGCGCAGCTGCGCCAGCGTGATCCCGGCATCGCCGGCCGCGGACTCCTGACCGACCTCGCGCGCGACCTGCAGCGCCTCGCGGGCCCAGCGCTCGGCCTCCATCGGCCGGCCGAGCGCGTCGCAGACCCGGGCGTACAGCGCGATCACCTTGGCCTTGAACGCGCTGGCCGGCTCGTCGGCGACCAGCCGGAACGCCTGCGACGCCGCTTCGTTCGCCTCCTGGTCGTGGTCGATCACCAGCGAGATGTCGGACAACGGCAGCAGCAGCTCGGCCCGCTGCCGGATCGGCGCGTCGGCGGGCAGGTCGGCCAGCGCCTTGCGCAGCAGCTTCACCGCGCGCAGGTGCTGCGACGACAGCGTCGCCGCCATCGCGGTGTCGACGATCAGCCAGGTCCGGTCGACCGAGCTGGCCGCCGGATCGCTCGGGAACAGCTCGAGCGCCATCTCGTAGTGCTTGAGCGCCTCCTGCGGCGCGGCGACCGACAGCGCCTCCTGCCCGGCCCGGACCCGCGCCTCGAACGCGGTGATCAGGTCGTGCGAGCGGGTGGCGTGCCCTGCCAGCTCGGCCGCCGTACCGGCGACGGTCTGGTCCTGCAGAGCCTTCGCGTACGCCGCGTGCTGGCGGACCCGCTCGCCCGGCAGCAGGTCGTCGTACACGGCCTCGGCCAGCAGGGCGTGGCGGAAGTAGTAGCTCGCGTTGCCGGGGTGCTCGATGATGTGCGCGTCGATCAGCTCGCGCAGCGCGGTTTCCAGCTCGCGGTCGGGCAGGCCGGCCACCGCCGTCAGCAGCTGGTGGGACACCCGGCGGCCGGCGACGGCGATCACCCGTGCGACCTGGCGGGCGTCGTCGGACAGCGGGTCGAGCCGGACGAGCAGCAGGTCGGCCAGGTCAGGCGGTACGGCGCTGCCGTCGCCCATCGAGGCCGCGGCGACCAGTTCTTCGGTGAAGAACGCGTTGCCGCCCGCACGCTCCAGGATCCGGCGCTCCTCGTCCTCCGGCAGCCGCTCGGTCGTCAGTGCGTTCAGCAGGGCGCGGGACTCGACGGCGTCGAGCGGGTTGAGCGTCACCCGTCGTACACGCGGATTGCGCGACCACTCGGCGATCGGTCGGCGCAGCGGGTGCCGGCGGTGCAGGTCGTCGCTGCGGTACGACACGATCAGCGCCAGCCGCTGCGAGGTCAGCCGAGTGAGCAGGAAGCCGATCAGGTCTCGGGTGGAGTCGTCGGCCCAGTGGGTGTCCTCGACGATCACCAGCAGCGGCTCGCTGGTCGACAGTGCGGTCAGTGCCCCGAGCACGGCGTCGAAGAGCGCGGCCCGGTCGAGCGGACCGTCCTGCGGGACCGGCTGGGCGCCGATCAGCCGGTGCGTCGGCAGCAGCCGGCCGATCGCCGGGAAGTTGGTGAGCACGCTCTCGACCAGATCCGGGCGCTCGCCCGCGAGCCGGCCGAAGATCTCGCTGAACGGCAGGTACGGCAGGCCGGCGTCGCCGAAGTCGGTGCAGTGCCCGACCAGTACGCCGAACCCGCGCTCGTGGGCGCCGGTGGCCACCTCGTCCAGCAGCCGGGTCTTGCCGACGCCGGCGTCACCGGACAGCAGAATGGCGCCGGCGCGACGCGTTTTCGCGTCGTCGACGGCGCTGAGCATGGCGGCCATCTCGGTCGAGCGGCCGACGAGAGGTGTCGAGGTCCAGGGCACGTCGTCCATCTTCGCCCCTGGAGCCGACACAAATCGACGGCAGCCCGGCCCACGGCCGTCGCCTGAGCGCGAAATCTCCGGCTGCAGCGTGCTCACCACGTCGTACCAGCCGGACTGAGGCCACCCGGAGAGGCCACAAGAACGCCGTCCCTGACCTGGGCTTGCGGGTCAGGGACGGCGTGTACGGCGCTCACGCGGCCGTGGTGGGTCGCAGGAAGCGGCGCGCGTTCCGCGACGTCGGCTTCTGCTGCGCCGGCGCGGTGCGCTGCTTCCGGCCGGTCGCCTGAAAATCGCGCTTGAGGCGCTCCTGCCGATAGGCGGTCTCCGCCTCGATCGACTGCTGGGTCGTGAACATCATGGTGTCTCCTCCTCTCAGACGTTCCGGGTGAACAGGTGGGTGAGGTGCCGGCGGGCCCGGGTGCTCCGGTTCGCGCGGCTGAAGTCGCGGGTGAGGCGCTCCTTGCGGTAGCTGACCTCTGCCTTGACCGACTCGGTGGTGTACATCGGGTGCCTCCTGGGCTGTTGTTTCCTCGACTCGTTGTCGATGGCCCTAATCTGCTCGTCTGAGGAGACCCGGCACATCGGACTTCCTCCCTATCCCTGCGGGCGGGGGTCCCTAGTACGCCGTACGCACGCCGCGGGCGGTCCCTAGGAGCCCCGGAACGCAGCAGCGCGACCGGGTTCCGGAGAACCTCGGTCGCGCTGGGTCGAAGGGGTGTCAGGCGGCGATCGCGCCCTCACATCGCGTGCCGGGCCCGCACCACCTGCGCCCGCGGCACGGGCGCCACCGGCGTACGGCGCAAGCGCCGGAACAGGCTCGGGCGCTGGTACTCCTGGCGGAGCAGCTGCTGGCGGTACGAGATCTCGGCCTGAACGAAGTCGGGGCTGATGGGCAACATGCGGGACCTCCGGGGTTCGTCGATACCCCGACACTCCGCCTCTGAGGACGCGCCGCACATCCGTACTACTCCCTAGGCGCGGCGGCCCGCACCCTTAGGCCGCGCTCAGGTGCCCTTAGCCGACCTCAGCGCGGGTTCTCGCTGTAGGTCAGGTTGAGTTCGAAGTGCCGCGGATCCAGCAGGCTGTCCACCTGCTCCGCGAACTGGTTGTCGGCCGTCCAACTTGTCCGCCGGCTGTGCAGAAACCAGGTGTTCTCCGGGCGCCCGAGCAGGTCCGCCTCCTCCGCCGAAAGCGGCCGCGCCCGCAGCCGTTGTTCCCCCTGCGTCAGATGCAGCCCGGCCCGCGTCAGCGTCGAGATGATGGACCCGTCGTCCAAGCCTCGCGACGGCAGATCGCGCAGCGGCTCGATCGCCGGCAGCCGGCTCCGCTCCAGCGAGATCGCCTCGCCGTCGACCAGCGACCGGATCCGCTCGACCACGATTACGTCGGGCGAGTCCAGCTCCAGCTGCTCCGCCAGCTCCGGATCCTGATCCAGCTCCAACCGCAGAATCCGGACCTGGGTTTCCACGCCCTGCTCGGCCAGTGCGTGCGTCCAGCCGAGCGGATCGTCGAGCGGCCGCCCGTCGAACAGGACGAACGACCCCTTCCCGGTCCGCGTCGTGATCAGCCCGTCCGCGGTCAGTACGGCGAGCGCGGAGCGCACGGTGTTCCGGCTGACGGCGAACCGCCGGGCGAGTTCGACCTCACCGGGCAGCCGGTTGCCGTGGCCGACCCGGCCGGACCTGATCTCCCGGGCCAGGGTCGCCGCGATCCGCTCGTGCTTGAGGGTGATGCCGGAGGTCACTGGCCGAGACCGCCCGAGGCTCGCAGCTGGTCGACGGTGACGATCTCGAGCATCGGTGCGTACAGCCGCATGAGGTCGATCGCCTTCCGGTGACTGTCCTCGTCGACGCCGGCACACGCGTCCTCGACGACCTGCACACGCGCCCCGCCGTCCACCGCCGCGAGCGCCGTCGTCAGCACGCAGCAGTCGGTGGTCACGCCGGCCAGCACCAGCCGCCCGTCCGGCGCGACCGCGTCCGCGAGTTCCCGTCCCCACTTGCTGAACGTCGGCCTGTCGAGCGTCGGCGCTCCGCGGAACTCGTCGACCAGCTGGTACGCGTACGAGTCCGGCGGTTGCAGCGCGAACGGCCACTGCTCGTAGTACGGGATCCAGGAACCGGTCGGTTCTCCGACCGGCGCGACGAACCGGGTGAAGATCACCTGTGGCGCGAACAGCTCGACCAGCTCCTGCGCCGGCTTCACCACGCGCTGGAAGTCCGGTGTCGCCCAGCCGCTGTCCGGTTCGGCGAAGATCCGCTGCAGGTCGATCAGTGCCAGCACCATCTCAGCTCACCTTCGCCGGTACGGCGCGCCGCCGGCCGACGTACCAGCCGATGATCGCGGCGACGAACGACCCGACCAGTGCGACCAGGACACCGAGGTTGGCGAACGCCCACGCGCCTTCCTTGCCGCCGAGACCGAACGGTTCGAGCAGGTAGCCCTGCCAGGTCAGCCAGTCCGCGTTGCCGTTCGTGACCAGGCCCCAGCCGATGCCGGTGGCAACGATCATGGTGGCGATCGGCCACCACCGCACGTCGCCGTACCGGCCGCGCCGGTCGAACAGGTCGGCCTCGGCGTAGTCGCCGCGCCGGGTCGCGACGTCGGCCAGCATGATCCCGCACCAGGTCGCGACCGGGACGCCGAGCGTGATCAGGAACCCGGTGAACTGGGTCAGGAACTCGTCGCCGAAGAACACCACGTAGATCGTCCCGGCGATCATCACGAGGCCGTCGACGAACGCGGCGACGTACCGGGGGACCGGCAGGCCGAGCGACAGCAGCGCGAGGCCGGAGGAGTAGATGTCGAGCACCGCGCCGCCGACCAGGCCGAGCACGGCGACGATCACGAACGGCACCAGGAACCAGGTCGGCAGTGCTTCGGCGAGCGCGCCGATCGGGTCGTCCGCGATCGCCGCGCTGAGGTCGGTCGACGACCCGGCCAGCAGCAGGCCGAAGATCAGCAGCACGATCGGGGCGAGCGACGAACCGAAGGTGGTCCAGCCGACGACGCCGCGGCTGGACGCCGTACGGGGGAGGTAGCGGGAGTAGTCGGCGGCCGCGTTCACCCAGCCGAGGCCGAAGCCGGTCATCAGGAAGACCAGGGCACCGATCAGTTCCTGGCTCGATCCGCCGGGCAGTGCCGAGACGGTGCTCCAGCTGACCTGGTCGGCGACCAGCGCGATGTAGACGACCGTGAGTACGCCGGTGACGACCGTGATGACGGTCTGCATCCGCATGATCAGCTCGAAGCCGAGCACGCCGCAGGCAACGATCAAGGTGCCGACGACAACCAGCGCGATCACCTTGGTGACCGAGCCGCCGCCCCAGCCGAGACGCTCGAACACCGTCGCCGTCGCGAGCGTCGCGAGGATCGTCAGCACGGTCTCCCAGCCGACGGTGAGCAGCCAGGAGACCAGCGACGGGAGTTTGTTGCCGCGGACCCCGAACGCCGCGCGGCTGAGCACGAGCGTCGGCGCCGAACCGCGCTTGCCGGCCAGAGCGACCAGGCCGCAGAGCAGGAACGAGAACACGATCCCGACCACGCCCGCGACCACCGCCTGCCAGAACGAGATCCCGAACCCGAGCGCGAACGCCCCGTAGCTCAGCCCCAGCACCGACACGTTCGCCCCGAACCACGGCCAGAACAGCTGACTCGGCCGCCCCTTCCGCTCGGAGTCGTCGATCACGTTCAGCCCGTTGCTCTCCACCGCGAGCGCCCGCGCCTCAACCCCCACGTCGACCTGCTCGGCCACGGCCGTCTCCCACCTGAGTGAACCTGTTCAGTCCTGTCCAGTCGAGGCTAGGTCGGTGGGGAGATGCGGTCAAGGAATTTGGTGGTCGCCGGCCGGTGAGCGGCCGGGGCCCTGGGGCTGGCGAGGGTCGAGGCCGGCGGGGGTCGGGGGGTCGACGAGGGTCGGGGGGCGACGAGGGTCGGCGAGGGTCGGCGAGGGTCTGCGAGCGGGCGGGCGGGCGAGGGCGGGCTGTCCCGGTAGGCCGTGTGGCTTGACCTAGAGGGCGGTCTAGCTCCTAGCGTCTGAGACCTCAGGCTTGGAGAGGGAGATGCTGTGAAGCGGTTCGAGGGCAAGGTCGCGTTCGTCACCGGCGCCGCGCACGGGATCGGCCGGGCGACGGCTGTGCGGCTGGCGGCGGAGGGCGCGTCGGTCGCGGTCGCCGACGTCGATCTGGCGGCCGCCGAGCAGGTGGTCGCGGAGTTGGGTGTGCCGGGGATCGCGGTCGAGTGCGACATCACGAGTCGCGCGTCGGTCGACGCGGCGGTCGCGGCGACCGTCGAGCGGTTCGGGCGGCTCGACGTACTGGTTCAGGTCGCCGGACACAATCTCGCGAACCGGGAGGCGGTCGAGCCCGGCGACGCGCAGTGGACGAAGCAGTACGACTTCACCTTCACCGGCGCGGTCCGCTGCATCGAGGCCGCGCTGCCGCACCTCGTGCCCACCGAAGGGGCCGTCGTCCTGATCGGCTCGATCAGCGGAGTCGTTGCCCTCGGCACCAACCCGTACGCCGCGGCGAAGGCCGCGCTGAGCAGCCTGGTCCGGAACCTCGCCGCCGACCACGGGCCGAGCGGTGTCCGGTTCAACATCGTCGCGCCGGCGACGGTCGCGACCCGCGCGTTCAAGGATCCGCAGGTGCTCGAGGAGCTGAAGGCGATCTATCCGCTCCGGCGCGTCGGCCAGCCCGACGACGTCGCCGCTGCCGTCGCCTTCCTGGCCTCGGCCGATGCCGCGTGGATCACCGGGATCACCCTCCCGGTCGAAGGCGGCCTGACCACCGGGCCGGGGCACCTGATCAGCTGAGGCTCCGGTCGAAGACGGCTGGTGACCGGCACACAGGTGATCGGGCCGCTCGGACATGGAGCGGCATCTGGTTAGCTGATGCTCGTGCTGACGAGTGCTGCGGTGGACGGGTTTCGGTTGGCGTACGACCGGGCGGGGGACGGGCCTCCCGTCGTACTGCTGCATGGGTGGCCGGGGGATCGGTCGGACTATCGGCGGCTGGCGCCGATGCTCGTGGAGGCTGGGCGTGACGTGGTAGTACCGGATCTGCGCGGGTTCGGGGACTCGGACAAGCACGCGGTCGACGGCCAGTACGACGCGGTCGCGCAGGCGCGGAGTGTGCTCGGGCTGATCGACGAGCTCGGGCTGGAGCGGCCGGGGCTGGTCGGGTACGACATCGGGAGCCGGATCGCGCAGGCGATCGCCAAGGCGCGGCCGGGGGACACCGAAGGATTGGTGATCGCGCCGCCGTTGCCGGGGATCGGGACGCGGGTGTTCGGGGAGCGGGCGCAGGCGGAGTTCTGGTACCAGCCGTTCCACAAGCTGGCGGTCGTCGAGGAGCTGATCGACGGCAGGCCGGACGCCGTACGGGCCTATCTGCGGCATTTCTGGACGCACTGGTCCGGGCCGGGGTTCGAGCCTGAGCTGGATGGGCTGGTCGAGAAGTACTCGGTGCCGGGCGCGTTCACGGCGTCGATCAACTGGTACCGGGCGGGTGCGGGGGCTGTCGCGGCGTCCGTCGCCGAGGTCGTGCCGGAACCCGCGGGGCGGATCGGCGTACGGACGTCGGTCGTGTGGCCCGAGTTCGACCCGTTGTTCCCGCGGGAGTGGTCGGACCGGCTGGACGAGTTCTTCAGCGACGTGACGCTGCGGTTCGTGGACGGCGTCGGGCACTTCGCGCCGCTGGAGTCTCCGGAAGTGCTCGCCGAAGAGGTTCTGAGACTAGGCTGACGCCATGGCTGATCAAGCGGTGCACCTGCCGATGCCGACGGTGCGGCCGGCTGTCGGTGCGCTGGCCAAGCTCGCGCCCGAGCCGGTGCGGTACCTGCTGAACTGGGGGCGCAAGTACTCGCTCTGGGTGTTCAACTTCGGGCTCGCCTGCTGCGCGATCGAGTTCATCGCGGCGTCGATGGGCCGGCACGACTTCATCCGCCTCGGCGTGATCCCGTTCGCCCCCGGCCCGCGGCAGGCCGATCTGATGGTCGTGTCGGGCACGGTCACGGACAAGATGGCACCGGCGATCAAGCGCCTGTACGACCAGATGCCGGAACCGAAGTACGTGATCTCCTTCGGCTCCTGCTCGAACTCCGGCGGCCCGTACTGGGACTCGTACTGCGTGACGAAGGGCGTCGACCAGATCATCCCGGTCGACGTGTACGTCCCCGGCTGCCCGCCACGCCCGGAGGCGCTGCTCCAGGGGATCCTGAAGCTGCAGGAGAAGATCGCCGGTGAGAACGTGACCTCGCGGTACGAGCCGAGCGCCCAGGCTTTGACCCGGGGCCTGGTGGAGCCCCAGTGAGCGAAGACCAAGAAGGCACTCCCGCCCAGCCGGGTTCAGGGACCCCCGAGGGCAGCGCGCAGCCGCCCGCAGCGAACGCGAAGGACGACACCCAGCCGGAGGCGACGAACGCCGAGGTCGGGAGGGCCGAGTTGTCCGGCGGTGGGCACATGGTGGCGGCGTTGGTCGAGGCCGGGATCGCCGCGACGGGGTCGGACAGTTTTGGGGTGCCGACGGTCGACGTACCGGCGGATGCGTGGGTTGCCGCGCACGAGATCCTGCGGGACGAGGTCGGGCTGATCTTCTTCGACTTCCTGACCGCGAGCGACGAGCTGACCGACGGGTTCCGGCTGGTGACGCACCTGGCCGACTTCTGGGGCGGGGCGCATGTCGACCACCTGCTCGTCCGCACGCTGATCCCGCGCGCCGAGGCCGCGGTGCCGACGCTGTCCGAGGTGTACGCCGGCGCGAACTGGCACGAGCGCGAGACCCACGAGATGTTCGGCATCGACTTCCCCGGCCACCCGAACCTGGTGCCGCTCCTGCTCCCCGACGAGTTCGAGGGCAACCCGCTGCGCAAGGAGTTCGTCCTCGCTTCCCGCGTGGCGAAGCCCTGGCCCGGCGCCAAAGAACCCGGCGAATCCGACCACGCTGCTCCCAAAACCGGCGCTCCCTCCCGCCGCCGCACCCTCCCACCCGGCGTCCCCGACCCCGAAACCTGGGGCCCCCGCCCACCCGGTTCCCCCGACCCGGACCCGCTGGCCCCCGCCCAAGCGGCGTCCACCCCGGCTCGCCCCAGGAGAGCCGGCGCAGCGGGCGAACGCCGTACGCGCAAAGCAGCCGCACCCGCAACAGCCGATCCGTCGCCTGGCGCACCAACCAGTACGCCGACCGCAGACGCAACCCCGGATGCAGCCCCCAGACCAACCCCGCCCCCGGCCGACGACACCCCCGACAAGCCCACCGAGCCCTGATCGCTGCCTCGCCGCGCGACGAAGCCAGTCCTCAGGGCCTCAGCTCACCGGAGTCGTGTAGTAGAAGACCTCCTCGCGGGTGATCTTCCCGTTGGCCACCGTGTAGATGGAGACCTTCGTCGTCTCCGGTTCCTCGTCGGCGAAGTGGAACGTGAAGCGGGCGGCGAAGTGGTCGGCGGAGACCAGCGGGCCGAGGATGTCGACCGCGGTGATCTGGTGGCCCTCCAGTGTCCGCGCCGCGTTCTCGATGATCGCGAGTTGGCCGACCAGTTCCCCGTCGTACTCAGCAGGAGAGATCCGTACGACGTCCGCCGCCTGCACCTTCCCGGCTCGCGCGAACTCCCCGGTCCGGAACGCCTCGACGAACTCCGTGGCGACCTCCTCCGTCGACAGCACCCGGAACTCGTCGCGGTGTTCGTCGACCCACTGCCGGTACGTGCGCGCCGGCTTGCCGGTGAGTGTGTTCGGGATGACGGGCTCCGGGTTGGTGACCAAGGACTGCCAGTACGCGACCGATGCCTCGGCGAGCGCCTCGTCCGCGCCGAGGTCGAGCATTGCCCGGCGGGCTTCGGCGGCTGACTCCTCCTCGACGCGGAGCGGCTTGCCGAGGACGGACGCGATCGTGGCGACCTGCTCCTCCTGTGTGAGGACCTCGGGCCCGGTGAGGTCGTAGGTCTGACCGGCATGGGCGGCATCGAGCAACGCCACCACCGCGACCTCAGCGATGTCCGCCTCGTGGATCAGCGACCGGCCGGCCTTGGGCGACGGGATACGCACAACACCGCTCGAGCGGATCTGCTCCGACCAGCCCAGGGTGTTGGCGGCGAAACCGCCGGGCCGCAGGAACGTCCAGTCGCTGTCCGACTCGGCGAGCAACTGCTCGATCGACGCCCACACGCTCGTCGGATCCTGCGCCGCGCTGAGCGCCGAGAGGTAGACGACGCGCCCGACCTGCTCGGTCAGTGCCGACACGACCGGCTCGGCTCCTTCGGCGGCGAACGACGGCCAGAGGAAGAACGCCGCATCGACGCCGGCGGCGGCCCGGCGTACGGCGTCCGGGTCGTAGATGTCACCCCCGACGACCTCCACGCCGGCCGGCAGCCCGGCCAGCAACGGCTGCCGGACGAGAGCCCGTACGTCGGCGCCGCGCGCGAGGAGACCGTCGACGACGTGCCGGCCGACGTTTCCGGTGGCCCCGGTGACCAGAATCATGTGCTGCTCCTTCGCTCGGTTTCCTCCAGCCTTGGGCCTCAACATTGGTTGAGGTCAAGCCGGAGTCGATAGGGTGCGCACATGCTCGAGTTCGTACTGCGGGTCGTCGGCGTGCTGGTCGCGTTCCTGGTCG
Organism: Kribbella italica; assembly: GCF_014205135.1. Taxonomy (NCBI): domain Bacteria; kingdom Bacillati; phylum Actinomycetota; class Actinomycetes; order Propionibacteriales; family Kribbellaceae; genus Kribbella; species Kribbella italica. The sequence continues at coordinate 5,384,102 of NZ_JACHMY010000001.1, read as the reverse complement.
CGCCGCTGGTGGTCGGTCAGGCCGAGCACAAGGTGATGGCGCACATGCAGTCGCGGCTCGGGCCGATGTACGCCGGCGGCTTCCACGGCTGGGCCCAGCTGGTCGCGGACGGGGTCAAGTTCGTCCAGAAGGAGAGCGTCACCCCGGCCGCCGCCGACAAGCACGTGTTCGAGTGGGCGCCGGTCGTCGCGATCCTGCCGTACATGGCGGCGCTGGCCGCGATCCCGATCGCACCCGGAATCGTCGGCGCGGACCTGGACGCGGGACTGTTCTTCGTGCTCGCGGTGATGAGCATCGGCGTACTGGGTTCGCTGATGGCCGGCTGGGCCAGCGGTAACAAGTACAGCCTGCTCGGCGGCCTGCGGGTCGCGGCGCAGCTGATGAGCTACGAGCTGCCGTTCGTGCTGTCGGCGGCGAGCGTCGCGGTCGCGGCCGGGACGCTGAGCTTCACCGGGATCGTCACCGAGTGGAGCCCGTGGTGGTTGCTGTGGCAGCTGCCCGGTCTCGTCGTCTTCTTCATCGCCGGCCTGGCCGAGCTGCAGCGGCCGCCGTTCGACATGCCGGTCGCGGACTCCGAGGTGATCTTCGGGCCGTACACGGAGTACACCGGGCTCCGGTTCGCCCTGTTCCTGCTCGCCGAGTACGCCGGGATCGTGGTGCTCGCGGCGCTCACGACCGTGCTGTTCCTCGGTGGATGGACTGGTCCGGGGCCGGACTCGATCGGCTGGATCTGGGCGCTGCTGAAGATCGCGATCGTCTCGCTCGTGGTGATCTGGGTGCGCGTCGCGTTCCCGCGGCTGCGCGCGGACCAGTTGCAGAAGCTGGCGTGGCAGGGACTGGTGCCGGTGGCGCTGATCCAGCTCGCGCTGACGGGCATCGGCGTGGTCGTCTTCTTCTGAGCCGGACGCCCATCACCCACTAACCTCGGCCCGCCGCCGAGTCCACGCCTGAGACGGGCCGGAAACCGGGCCCGGCGGTGGGTTAGTGGGTGGTGCACGTCCGCATGCCGACCTGCAGCACTGATCAACCTCGGCTCCGGGGCCCGGGCCACGCCTGGCGGGCGGGGGACAACGGGCGGAGCGGCTGGTTGATCAGTGGTGCATGGCGGCGCACCGGGGGTCAGGGCGTGGCCAGCGCCTCCGTGGGGGAGAGGCGGGATGCGCGGATCGCTGGGTAGAGGCCGGCGACCGCGCCGATCATCAGCGTCGCGGCGATGCCGCCGGTGACGGCCCAGAGCGGGATCACCGTGAGCCAGCCCTGGTACGCCGCGTAGACGGCGGTGACTCCGCTGCCGAGTGCCGCGCCGCCGAGGCCGCCGAGGGCGGACAGCAGCAGCGACTCGGTGAGGAACTGGGCCCGCACCTGCCCGCGGGTCGCGCCGAGCGAGCGGCGCAGGCCGATCTCCGCGCGGCGTTCGAGGACGGAGATCACCATGATGTTCGCGACGCCGACCCCGCCGACCAGCAGGGCGACCGCGCCGAGTCCGAGCAGGAGTCCGGTGAACGCCTCACCCGCCGCCTGCTGGGCGGCGAGCGCGTCGGACGGGCGGGAGACCTGGACCTCGTTCGGCGCCTCGGGGTTGGCGGTGGCGCCGAGCACCTCGCGGACCGCTTCCACCTGGCGGTCGGCCGAGCGGGTGTAGATCTTCGTCGGGTGCCCGTCGAAGCCGAGCGCCGAACCGGCCGCGGGCCAGCCGATCAGCGCGGCCGAGTCGAGCTCGGGAGCGAGCGCGGCCGGAGCCAGTACGCCGAGCACGGTGAACCACTCGTCGCCGATCAGGATCTGCGTGTCCGGCCCGGCGCGGGTGATGCCGAGCCGCTCGGCCGCCGCCGCGCCGAGGACGGTCGCCGGGAACGAACCGGTCGCGGCGTCGAGCCATTTGCCGCTGCGGATCGTGCCGCCGATGGTGTCGAGGAGATCCGTGCGGGCGGCGTACGGGACGATGCCGTTGGTCTCGACGACGGGGATCTTTCCGGTCCGGTAGACGTTGGTGCCGTCCACGCGGCCGATCGCCGACTGCGCTTCGACCGGCGCGATCCGCCCGACCATCCCCTCCGCCGCCATCGGCAGCTCGGCCTGCTCGCCGGTCAACCGGGTCCCCGGCTCGACGGTCAGCAGATTGGTGCCTAGGGCATCCAACGTCGCGTCGAGCTCGGCGCGTGAGGAGGAGGAGATCCCCACCACGGCAACCATCGCGGCGATCCCGATGGCGATCCCCAGCGCTGAAAGAAAAGCGCGCATCGGCCGAGTGCGCAACCCAACCGCTCCGACCTTCACCACATCCCCCGGCCAGAGGCGCGCGGGCTGCAAGCGCCCGCGGACGGCTCGTGGCTGGTCGCCGCTGCCCCGCCGGGTTAGGTCGCTTGAACTTCCCGCCGCGGCCGGCGGAAAGAGCGATGAGTTGTTCGAGTGCCGGATTCCCGGGGCGGGGTGGTCGGTGGTGTGGGAGGTGTCGGTGCCTGGGGTGGAGTCGGAGCCGTCCGGTCCGATGGCGGGGTGGTCGGTGGTGTCGGTGGTGCTGGTGCCTGTGGTGGAGTCGGGGCCGTCCGGTCCGGCGGTGGGGTGGTCGGTGGTGTCGGTGGTGCTGGTGCCTGTGGTGGAGTCGGGGCCGTCCGGTCCGGCGGTGGGGTGGTTGGTGGTGTCGGTGGTGCCGGTGCCTGGGGTGGAGTGGGAGCGGTCCGGTCCGGCGGTGGGGTGGTTGGTGGTGTCGGTGGTGCCGGTGCCTGGGGTGGAGTGGGAGCGGTCCGGTCCGACGGTGGGGTGGTTGGTGGTGTCGGTGGTGCCGGTGCCTGGGGTGGAGTGGGAGCGGTCCGGTCCGACGGTGGGGTGGTTGGTGGTGTCGGAGGTGCCGGTGCCTGCGGTGGAGTCGGAGCCGTCCGGTCCGACGGCGGGGTGGTCGGTGGAGTCCGGCGCGGGCATCAGGTGGTCTCCTCGGTGATTCGGCCGTCTTTCATGTGGATCTGGCGGGGGAGGGAGGCCGCGATGTCTCGGTCGTGGGTGATGACGACGACCGTGGTGCCGGAGGTGTTGAGGGTGTGGAAGAGGTGCATGACGCCGGTGCCGGAGTGGGAGTCGAGGGCGCCGGTGGGTTCGTCGGCCAGGAGGATCGCGGGGTCGCCGGCTACGGCTCGGGCGATGGCTACGCGTTGGCGTTCGCCGCCGGAGAGTTCGTGGGGTTCGTGGTCGAGGCGGTGGGAGAGGCCGACGCGGTCCAGGGCCGCGGCGGCTCGGCGCCGGCGTTCCCCGGCGCGGAGGCCGGAGTACAGCAGTCCGTCGGCGACGTTGTCGATCGCCCGTACGCCGGACGCCAGGTGGAACTGCTGGAACACGAACCCGATCCGGCTCGCCCGTAGCGCCGACAGCCCGGCGTCGGACAGCCGTGAGACGTCGTACGAGTCGATCCGCACGGATCCCGACGTCGGGCGGTCGAGCGTGCCCAGCACATTCAGCATCGTCGACTTGCCCGAGCCGGACGGTCCGACGATCGCGACCAGCTCGCCGGCGTCGATCCGCAAGGACACCCCGCCGAGTGCCGTCACCCCGCCCGGGTAGACCTTCGTCACCTCGGACAGCGCGATCACTTCGGCACCCCCACGGCGTCCCCGGCCTTGAGCCCGCCGCCGGAGATCTCCACCCGGCCGCCGGCGAACAACCCGGTCTTCACCGGCACGTAGCGAGACCCCGCGGAGTCGCTCACCTCGACCCCGAACCCACCCTCGCTCAACGCGAGCAACGCGGCGACCGGCACGGTCAACACACCACGTCGCTCCGACGCGACGAACGTCACGTCGACCGCCGCGGTCGGATACGCGGCCAGCGCCTTCTGGTTGTCGATGGCAACGATCACCTCGAGCTCGGTGGTCGGCTCCGTGTCCTGCCCAGTGGCCGGCACGATCACCGTCGACACCTTCTCGACCTTGCCCGGCACCACGCTGTCGTCCGGCAGCGCAACACTGACCGCAGCACCCTTCTTGGCCAGCCGCAGGTCAGCAGCCTCCAACCGCACCGTCACAGCCTTCCGCGTCCCACTGAAGGTGAGCACAGTCTGACCAGGCCCCACCGGAGCACCCACCCGAGCGGTCACGCTGTCCACCCGCACCGGGCCAGCAGCAAACACCACCTGCCCCAGCTCAACAGCCCCGGTCTCCGGCAGCCCCCGGTCCTCCTGCCACTCCTCAACTGCCTCGGCCGTGTTGTCCGTGTACGAGTCATCCACCGTGAACCCGTCGTACCCCAGCGCCGTAAGGTTCTGCTCGAGCTGCAGCACGTCCGGCCCCTCGCTGTCGACAGACAACCGCCGGTACGCCGGCAGCGCGCCGTACATCAAGCTGGTCGGGGCGTTGTCGACCGAGTACAGCGTCTGCCCCCGGTGAAACAGCTGCCCGCTCTCCGGCACCGCAGTCACCGTCCCGGCACGCCGCCCGGCCACAGTGCTCGTCGTGCCGTAGCCCAGCTCACCATCGGCCGACTCCGTGTCCTTCAACGTCTGCTGGGTCACCTTGGCCGTGCTGAGCGGTTCGGTCTGGTCAGCGGCCTGGCTGCTGTCGGTCCTGGTGAGCAGTACGGCGCTGAGCACCCCACCAGCAGCCAGTACGGCGGCAGCGGTCCAGGTCGTCCGAGACCTCACTTGCCCGCCAGGATGCTCTGGCAGGCGGCCTGCGCCTTCTCGAGGTCCGGGTCCTTGCCGGTCTCCTGGTCGATCATGATGCCGCGCTGGCCCGGCTTCGGGTCCGGGAACTTCTCCACGCCGTTCTCCCGCATGCACGCGGCGAACTTGCGGCCGTTCTCCTCCTGCTGCGGGTTCGGCCCGATCTCGCCCTGCGGGTTGTACTTGCGGCAGTCCTCCATCGCCTGGTCGACCTGCTCGCGGCTCAGCCCGGACTCCGGGCCGATCTTGAGCTGGATCCCCTGGCCCGGTTCGGGATCGGCGATGTCGAGCCCGTGCTCGCGCAGGCACTGCGCGAACTTCACACCCTTCTCGTCCTGGCTCAGGTTCTCCGGCGCGGCCTCGGGGCCGGCGGACGACGAGGCGCTCGGCGTCCCGCCGGACGCGACCTGGCTGGTCTCCGGCTCGGAGCCGCAGCCGGTCATCGCGAGAAGCAGGAGAGCGGCCAGCACGGACAGTCGTTTCATGGGTTCTCCTCCACAGGTGGTTCGGTGTCCACCAGCCAATCCAGCAGCGCGTTTCCCGGCCGTTTCCGCGCTCGCAAACACGGAGGAAACACCGCGGTCGGGGATGATGGGAAGCAACCGGGGAAGGGCGGCGACGCGTGCGGGTACTGGTGGTCGAGGACGAACCGTTGCTGGCGGCAGCGATCGCCGAGTGGCTGCGCGGCGAGACCCACGCGGTCGACCTCACAGGAGACGGCGGTGCGGCGCTGGAGCGTCTGGGCATCAACGAGTACGACGTACTGGTGCTGGACCGCGACATCCCGGTCGTGCACGGCGACGACGTCTGCCGGCAGCTGGTCGAGTCCGGCTCACCCACCCGCGTTCTGATGCTCACCGCGGCCGCTGCTGTCACCGACCGGGTCGAGGGACTCGGTCTGGGCGCCGACGACTACCTGACCAAGCCGTTCGCCTTCACCGAGCTGGCGGCTCGCGTGCTGGCGCTGGGTCGCCGCAGCAGGCCGGCCGATCCACCAGTACTACGGCGTGCCGGCCTGACGCTCGACCCGGCACGCCATGAGGTGTTCCGGGACGGCCGGTACGTCCCCCTGTCGAAGAAGGAGTTCGCCGTACTGGCTGAGCTCCTCAGAGCGGATGGAGCGACGGTGTCGGCGGAGCAACTGCTGGAGAAGGCCTGGGACGAGCACGTCGACCCGTTCACCGGAGCGGTCCGGCTGACGATCCTCAAGCTCCGGCGGAAGCTCGGCGAGCCCGGTGTGGTCGAGACCGTGACCGGCGTCGGGTACCGGATCCCATGAGGCTGCGGACCCGGCTGACGCTGATCTACGGCGGGCTGTTCATGGTCGCGGGGGTGCTGCTGCTCGGCGTCACGTACCTGCTGTTCACCCAGGAGCTCGGCAAGGACCACCGGGTGCTGATCAAGGGCACGTTCCAGCCTGGTGCCAGTGCGTCACCAGGCGACCCGCTGGCCAACCCGGAGATCGAGCGGATAGTCGACGAGCAGAGCAAGCAGGTCAAGGCGGCGGCAACCCAGTCCCTGCTGGTCCAAGGCGGCGTCGCCCTGGTCCTCGTCGGCAGCCTGGCAGCAGGCTTCGGCTGGATCGTCGCGGGCCGCGTCCTCGCCCCGCTGCACCGGGTCACCGACACAGCCCGCCGGATCGCGGCCGCACCCGCAGCGGGCCGCGGACTGCACGAGCGGATCGCCCTCGACGGCCCGGACGACGAGGTGAAGAATCTCGCCGACGCCTTCGACACCATGGTCGAGCGGCTGGACCATTCCTTCGACGGCCAGCGCCGCTTCGTCGCCAACGCCTCTCACGAGCTCCGTACGCCGCTGACGCTCGGCCGCGCGCTGGTCGAGATCGCGATGCATCGCAAGACTGCCTCGCCCGACGTTCAGCAGCTCGGCGAGAGCCTGCTGGAGATCAACACCCGGCACGAGCAACTGATCAGCGGGCTGCTGGTGCTGGCCGACTCGGAGAAGGAGTTGACGGCGGTCTACCCGGTCAACCTGGCCGACGTGATCACTCACGTGGTCGCGCAGTTGACCGGTGAGGCGACTGCGGCCGGCGTACGGGTGACTGCTGAGCCGGGGGACGCACCGACGGTCGGTGACGCGCTGCTGCTCGAGCGGCTGGTGCACAACCTGGTGGAGAACGCGGTCCGGCACAACGTGGACGGCGGGTGGGTGCAGGTGACCAGCCGGACTGCGCCGGGCGAGCGGGTCGAGGTGGAGGTGAGCAACACCGGGCCGGACGTTCCGCCGTACGAGGTGGAGGGGCTGTTCAAGCCGTTCCGGCGGCTGGGTGCGGACAGGTTGGTCGGGGCGCAGGGGGCTGGGCTGGGCCTGTCGATCGTGCGGTCGGTGGCGGAGGCGCACGGCGGAACCGTGCGGGCGACCGCGCGCGACGGCGGTGGGCTGAAGATTGTGGTGTCGCTACCTGTCGATCCGGGCTGAGGCTGTTCGTGTAGTGGGTACAACGCTCACCAGGAGGCCGAGATGACGCAGTACCTGCTCAGCATTTACCAGCCGGACGGTGTGGTGCCGGACGACGAGTTCCTGGCGCCGGTCATGGAACAGCTGTCGGTCTGGAACGACGACCTGCGCAAGGCCGGTGCCTGGGTGTTCAGCGCGGGCCTGCACCCGCCGGAGTCCTCGACCGTCCTGCAGCAGAAGGGGGACGAGTTGCTGGTGACGGACGGGCCGTACACCGAGGGGAAGGAACACATCGGCGGGTTCACGGTGATCGACGTGGAGGACCTCGATGCGGCGCTGACCTGGGCGCGACGGTTGGCGAAGATCCTGGTCGCCCTGCCAGTGGAGGTCCGTCCCTTTGCCGGTTGACGTCGCTGCGGTGTTCCGGAGCGAGCACGGCCGGGCGGTCGCCGTACTGGCTCGGTCGTTCGGGGACCTGGACATCGCGGAGGATGCGGTCCAAGAGGCGTTCACGACCGCGCTCGAGCGCTGGCCGGAGCAGGGCCTGCCGCCCAGTCCGGCCGGGTGGATCATCACGACCGCCCGCAACCGCGCGATCGACCGCCTCCGCCGGGAGGCTGCTCGCGAGGACAAGTACGCCCAGGCAGCGCTGCTGAACGCCCAGGACGAGCCAGTGGAGGAGGGCCCGGTGCGCGACGACCGACTGCGGCTCATCTTCACTTGCTGCCACCCTGCTCTCGCCCTGAACGTCCGGGTCGCTCTGACCCTCCGCCTGCTCGGTGGACTCGGTACGGCGGAGATCGCCCACGCCTTCCTCGTCCCGGAGTCGACGATGGCCCAGCGGCTGGTCCGGGCGAAGGCGAAGATCCGCACGGCCGGCATCCCGTACCGGATCCCGTACGACGCCGACCTGCCCGAGCGGGTGCGCGGCGTACTGGCTGTTGTCTACCTGGTCTTCAACGAGGGCTACGCCGCCTCTTCCGGCGACGACCTGGTCCGCACGGACCTCTGCACCGAGGCGATCCGCCTCGGACGGCTGCTGGTCGAGCTGATGCCCGACGAGCCTGAAGCGGTCGGCCTGCTGGCCCTGATGCTCCTCCAGCACTCCCGTACTCCGGCCCGCACCTCAGAAGCCGGTCAGTTGATCCCGCTGCCCGAGCAGGACCGCCAACTCTGGGATCAGCAACTTATCGCCGAGGGCCAGGACCTCGTACGCCGTTGTCTCCGTCGCGACCAACCAGGTCCGTACCAGCTCCAGGCAGCGATCAACGCCGTCCACAGCGACCCACCGACGGACTGGTCGCAGATCGTCCAGCTCTACGACCACCTGCTCGCCCTGACTCCCACACCGGTCGTGGCACTCAACAGAGCCGTCGCCATAGCCGAGCTGCACGGCCCGGCCGAGGCACTGGCCCTGGTCGACGCACTGGACCTCAGCACGTTCTACTTGTTCCACGCCATCCGCGCCGACCTCCTCCACCGGCTCCAACGCCCAGTCGAAGCCAGAGCCGCCTGGCAGGCAGCTCTCGACCTCACCGACAACACCGCGGAGCAGGCCTTCCTCCGGCACCGCCTGGCTGCTCTCGACTAACTGCTCGTTCACCAAGCAGTCGCGTCCGAGCTGTTGATCTCGGCGCGCACACTCGCCACAGTTGGTCCGGACCAATCCAAGAGGTCCGGACCAATCTGGAGGAAATCGTGCGGAGAACCACCGCCCTGGTCGCTCTGGCCGCCGCGCTCACCGCCGGCACGCTGATCGCTCCCGCCGACGCGGCACCGCGGGCCCGCCCGCAGAAGGTGCTCGTGATCGGCATCGACGGCGCCCTGCTCAGCAAGATCCAGGCCTTCGACACCCCGGCCCTGAAGGGCCTGATCGCCACCGGCTCCAGCAGCCGGACCACCCTCTACGCGCAGCCGTTCGCCCCGACCCTGTCCGGTCCCGGCTGGGCCACCAACGCGACCGGTGTCTGGCCGGACAAGCACAAGGTGACCAGCAACAGCTGGGGCACCGGTACGGCGCTCACCCGCTACCCCGACTTCCTCACCCGCCTGGCCCGCGCCGGCCGGACGACGTACGCGATCGCCGACTGGACCCCGCTGACCACCAACAGCGCCGGGCAGGCGATCTTCTCCGACGAGGTGCAGCGCAAGGTCACGTACGACGGTGACGCGCTCGGCTGGGCCGAGGCCGACCGGCGGATCGCGGCGGACGCCTCGGCGTACCTGAAGAACACCGGGCCCGACGCGTCGTTCGTGTACTTCGGCGACGTCGACATCGCCGGGCACAGCTGCGGGGCCGACGGCGCCTGCTACCGCACGGCCCTGGAGAAGACCGACCAGCACGTCGCTACCGTGCTCGCCGGGGTGAAGGCGCGATCGACGTACGCGCAGGAGGACTGGACGGTGATGGTCACCGCCGACCACGGCCACACTCCGGGAGGAGGGCACGGCGGAAGCTCGGCGGCCGAGCGGTCGTCCTTCCTGATCCGCACGGGCCCGGGCGCAGGAACCGGTACGCCGGCGATCGCACCCAAGAACGTGGACATCGCGGCGATCGCGCTCGACCGGTTCGGCGTCAGCTCGCCGGATCTCGACGGGCGGGTGACCACGCCACAAGATCCCTTCGACTCGCTCGTCAACCAACTGCAGGGCCGCCTCGACGAGACCGGCGTACCGGCCGACGTCCGCGGCTGGACCCACACGACACCGTCGGGCTGGACCATCGACAACACCGGTCTCGGGACCGGCGGCGTCCGCGAGTGGCAGGGCTGGTCGTTCACGACCGACGACTTCTGGACCCGCGCCGCTCCCGACCAGTCGCGTGAAGGCAACGTGCGGGCGCGCGGTGTCTTCGCCGTCGCCGATTCCGACGAGTGGTCGGACAAGACCCGCAGCGGGCTGTTCAACAGCCGGCTGACCTCACCGGCGTACGACGTCGCCGGGGCCTCGGACGCGACGCTCAGCTTCTCGTCGCACTACCTGAAGAGCGGCAACGAGACGGCCCGCGTGACCGCCACCTTCGACACCGGCGCGACCTCGACGCTGCTGACGTACACCGCCGACACGATCGCCAAGACCGAGCGGCTGACGGTCCCGGTCCCGGCCGGTGCGCGCTCGGTGCGCATCACCTGGTCGCTCACGAACGGCGACAACGACTGGTACTGGGCGGTCGACGCACCCGCGCTGACCAAGGGCTAGAGACAGGTCACGGACAGGTCGTGGACAGCCGGAGTCCCTACGGTCGAACGGTCTGATCATCGTTCGACAACGAAAGCTGAGCTATGTCTTTGACTCATCCCCGGCGACGCAGGGCCGGCATCGTGCGTGTACTGAGTGCCGGCGCCGTCGCGATCGCGGCCCTCGTCTCTGTCGTCCCCGCCTCGTCGGCGAGCCCGGCACAGTCCGCGCCGCAGGAGCACTGCGCCGTACTGGTCGGCAAGGCGGCCGAGCCCGGCGGGAAGTCCCCCGTGCAGGGCAAGGCCTGCTCGACCCGGTCCGCGGCCGATGCCCTGGCCTCGGCTGAGTCCCAGGCGGCGCGCGCTGGGTCGCGCCAGGCGCTCGGGGCAGCCGCCAGCACCCTGCTGGTGGAGTATTACGAGCACAGCGGCTTCGGAGGACACCACTACGCGGTCTACGGCTCGGCCGGTCCGTGCGACTACTCGGGCTACTCCTTGTACCCGGACACGGGCTGGCTCAGCTGGGGCGACACGATGAGCGCCGTGAAGGGGCACAACGACTGCAACTGGGGCAAGTTCGTCCACCAGAACGGCGTGACGGTCCGGTCCTACTGGCTCCCGGTGTCGAACCTCGGCGCCGTCAACGACAACGTCGGGTACATCAACGTCGCGCACCGCTGACGTGATCGGGCGGTGGTCGGCGAACCTGCCGATCACCGCCCGCGTTCCTGACGGTGGGATCACCTAGGCTCGTCGCTCATGGAGCTGATCTGCGAGGTGGAACCGCCGACCCGGCCGGACCTGAAGAAGGTCCGGCACCAGATCGGCGTGATGAGCCCGATCGCCGACGGCTTCCTGATCCCCGACAACCACATCGGGCGCGCGACCGTGTCCAGCGTCGCGGTCGCGAACGAGGTCCAGGCGATGGGCGCCCGCGGTATCGCCTGCCTCAACTCCCGCGACCGCAACCTGCTCGGCCTGCGCCGCGACCTGCTGACGGCGGCGGCGTACGGGGTCGAGCAGTTCCTGTTCGTGCACGGCGACGACCCGAACGAGGGCGGCCGGACCAGCCAGCTCACCGTCCGCACGATGCTCGAGGAGACCCGCGCGACCAGCTTCCCGGGCCTCGGCCCCTTCCAGGTCGGCGCGACCGCCCGCCTCGGCAAGGTCCCGACCTGGAAGAAGGAGGCCGACTTCCTCTACGTCCAGGTCAGCTTCGACCTCGACGAGCTGCTCCGCTGGCGCGAGAGCGTCGACCTGACCATCCCCGTGTACGCCGGGGTGATGGTCCTGGCCAGCGCGAAGATGGCGCAGAACCTGGCCGGCCTGCCGCAGCTGGCGATCCCGGACGCGCTCGTCGAGGCGGTCGAACGCGACCGCGACGCCGGGGTCGAGGCGGCCTGCGAGCAGGTCCTGAAGATCCGCGACAGCGGTGCCTTCGAAGGGGTCCACCTGGTGCCGGTGAGCCGGTACCGGCAGGTCGCGGCCCGGCTCGAACGCGAACTCTGAGCCTGCTCGCGGCGTAACCGGCTGAGACCGGTTAGGGTGTGTCTCCCAATCCCCCACCTACTGCGCGGCACCCGGCACGGCATCTCGGCACACGGGAGCCAAGCTCACGATGCTTCGCATCGCCACGCTTGTCTCCCGCGCACCGAGCTACCGCACCGGGCACCTGCTCGCTACGGCGGGGGATTGGGAGACACACCCAGTGTCAGCGTTCAGAAACTACGGACGGAGGAGGAGGCGTGGCGCTACCCGGCAAGGGTCTGATCGACGGTCTGAAGGTCACCGCGAAGACGCTGTCCCGCCGCGCCGTCACCGAGCAGTACCCCGACGTGCAGCCGGAGCTGCCGCCGCGCAGCCGGGGCGTGATCGCGCTGATGGAGGAGAACTGCACCTCCTGCATGCTCTGCGCGCGCGAGTGCCCGAGCTGGTGCATCTACATCGACTCGCACACCGAGACCGCGCCGTCGGTCGGTGAGCAGGCCCGCGAGCGCAGCCGGAACGTGCTGGACCGGTTCGCGATCGACTTCAGCCTCTGCATGTACTGCGGGATCTGCATCGAGGCCTGCCCGTTCGACGCGCTGTTCTGGTCGCCGGAGTTCGAGTACGCCGAGACCGAGCTGATCAACCTGACCCACGAGAAGGACAAGCTGCGGGACTGGATGTGGACCGTGCCCGCGCCGCAGCCGATCGACCCCGGGCCGAGCGTCGTCGAGCCGGTGATCGAGCCGGGGAGCGACGAGTGACCACAGCGCTGTTCTCCATCGCGGGGGCGGTGGCGCTGTTCGCGAGCATCATGGTCGTTACCTCGCGCCGGATCGTGCACGCCGCGCTCTGGCTCGTGGTCGCCCTCGGCGCCGTCGCCGGCTGCTTCGGCGCGCTGCACGCGGAGCTGGTCGCCCTGGTCCAGATCCTCGTGTACGTCGGCGCGATCGTCGTCCTGGTGCTCTTCGCGCTGATGCTGACCAAGGCCCCGACCAACCCGCTGCCCGCGCTGACCACGCACCGCAGTCCCTTCGCCGCGGTCGTCGCCGGCGTCCTGGCGGTGCTCCTCGGCGCCGGCGTAGTCGTTGCTTTTGGCAACGAGAAGGTCAAGCCGGTCCCCGACGGATCGGCCGAAGCGATCGGGAACGCCGTCTTCCGCACCTGGGTGCTGCCGTTCGAAGTCCTCTCCGTCCTCCTGCTGGCCGCGCTGATCGGCGCGATCGTGCTCTCGCAGCGCGCGGGCAAGAAGGAGGACTGATGCCACTCGTGCTCCCGCTGCTGCTGGCGGTCGTCCTGTTCTGCCTCGGCGTGTACGGCGTGCTCGCGCGCCGCAACGCGATCACCGTGCTGATGTCGTTCGAGCTGATGCTCAACGCGGTCAACCTCAACCTGGTCGCCTTCGACGCCTGGCGCCTCGACGGCCTGGCCACCGGGCAGACCCTGGCGATCTTCGTGATCACCATCGCCGCGGCCGAGATCGGACTCGGCCTGGCGATCGTGCTGCTGCTGTTCCGCGGCCACGGGCACGTCGACGCGGACGCGGCGCGCGACCTGCGCGAGGAGGTCGGGCCGTGATCGCGACCACCTGGCGCGTGCTCGGCGTCGGCTTCTCGCTGCTCGTGATCCTCAGCGCGATCCTGCTGTACGGCGCGGACCCGCAGGTCACCTCGTTCCCCGGCACCGGCGCCGGTTCGGCGTACTGGACCTTCGATCTCCGCACCGACGACCTGACCGTGCTGCTGCTGGCCGTCGTGGGCGTGGTCTCGACCTGCGTCCAGGTCTACTCGATCAGCTACCTGCACGACCGCGTCGCGTCGTACACGGCGCTGGTCACGCTCTTCACCGCCGCGATGGTCACCGTGGTGATCTCCGACAGCCTGTTCCTGCTGCTGATCGGCTGGGAGGTGATGGGCGCCTGCTCGTACCTGCTGATCAGCCACTACTGGGAGCGTCGCGACGCCCGCGCCGGCGCGATGAAGGCGTTCCTGGTCACCCGGCTGGGCGATGTCGGCTTCCTGTTCGGCATCTTCGTGCTCGGCCTGGGCGCCGGCACCTTCCGGATCTCCGAGCTCAGCGGCAGCTCCATCTCCCCGACGGCGCTGACGGTTGGGACCGTGCTGCTGCTGGTCGGCGTGGTCGGCAAGTCCGCGCAGGTTCCGCTGCAGACCTGGCTCCCGGACGCGATGCCCGGTCCGAGCCCGGTCAGCGCGCTGATCCACGCGGCGACGATGGTCGCCGCCGGTGTCTTCCTGATCGCCCGCCTGTACGACGTGTTCGTCGCAGCGGAGACGACGCTCAAGATCCTGGCCGTGGTCGCCTGCGTGACGATGCTGTTCGCGGCGCTCTGCGCGGTGGCCGCGGTCGAGGTAAAGCGCGTCCTGGCCTGGTCGACGGTCAGCCAGCTCGCGATCATGTTCGCCGCGCTCTCGCTCGGTACGGCGGACGGCCGGCACGCGGCGCTCTTCCACCTGGTCACGCACGCCGCGTTCAAGGGGCTGCTGTTCCTCTGCGCCGGCGTGCTGCTGCACCAGGTCGGCAGCGCGGCGTTCGTCGTACTCCGGCGGTACACGCGGCGCGGCGTGCTGCGCAAGGCGATGCCGGTGACCTTCGTGACGATGACGATCGGGCTCGCGGCGCTGGCCGGCGTACCGGGGTTTGCCGGGTTCTTCTCGAAGGACTCGGTGGTCGAGGCCGCCTGGCACCACGCGCGCGACGGGTCGACGATCGGCTGGGTCGTGCTCGTGTCGGTCTGCCTGACCGCCGCGATGACGGCCTTCTACTGCGTGCGGTTGTGGCTGTGGGTCTTCTTCCGGACGCCCGCGCTGGCCGGTGCGCTCGGCGCGTTCGAGGACGACGACGCGATGGCCGACGTGGAGGATCCCGACACCTCGAAGCTGCGGGACGGGTCGTGGTTGATGCTCGGACCGTTGGTGCTGCTGGCGGTCGGCGCGATCGCGCTCGGGTACGCCGACGGCGTGCACGTGAGCTGGCCGGTGGCCGGACTGACGACCGCGCTGGCGGTCATCGGCGCGCTTCCGGCGTACTCGCTGTGGCAGCGCGGAGCCGATCCGCGGCCGGTGGTGCTGGAGCAGGAGTTCGGCGTCGACGCGGCGTACGGGAAGGCTGTGGTCGTGCCGGTGCGGTGGTTCGCGAAGCTCGCGGTACTGGGTGACCGGGACGTGGTCGGTGGGTACGTGCGCGGGATCGGGCGGGCGGGGACGCTCGCGTCGCAGGGGCTCCGGATGCTGCAGACGGGGAACGTGCAGACCTACCTGACGCTCGCGGTCGGCGGCGTGATCGCGCTGGCGATCCTGGCGGGGGTGATCGGCGCGTGAACGGCGTACTGCTGAGCATCCTGGCGCTTCCGGTGCTCGCGGCTCTGGCGTTGTGGTCGTTGCCGTCCTCAACCGCTGACCGCATCGCGGCGCTGTACGGCTCGGTGATCTCGGGCCTGGTGCTGATCGGCTCGGTCGTCCTGTGGATCAACTACTTGCAGTCGCCACGTCCACCTCAAGTAGTCGGCCAGTTGCGGCCCTTTGCCGAGACCGACCTCACCTGGATCCCCGCACTCGACGTCCGCTTCCACCTCGCGGTCGACAGCATCTCGCTGCCGTTGATCATGCTCACCGCGCTCCTGGTCTTCCTCTGCTGTCTCTACTCCCTCCGCATCACCCCACGCATCGGCCGCACCCGCTCCCTGATCGCGCTGCTGCTGGTGATCGAGACCGGCGTGATCGGCACCTTCGCGGCCGCCGACCTGATCCTGTTCTTCCTGTTCTTCGAGGTCGTCCTGATCCCGATGTGGCTCATCATCGATATCTGGGGCGACCACCACGACCCGGCCGGACGCCGCCGCGCCGCGACCACGTTCGTGCTGATGACGGTGCTCGGCTCGGCCGTCATGCTGGTCGGCTTCCTGCTGCTCTACCGCAACTCCGGCACCTTCGACCTCGAGCTGCTCGGCCAGTTCCCGGTCACCGGCGCGCACGGTACGGCGCTGGCCGCGGCGATCCTGATCGCGCTCGGCCTGGCCGTGAAGATGCCGCTCTGGCCGCTGCACATCTGGCTCCCGGACGCGCACGCGAAGGCACCGACGGTCGGCTCGGTCCTGCTGGCCGGCGTACTGCTGAAGCTCGGCAGCTACGGCCTGGTCCGGATCCTGCTGCCCGTCCTGCCCGACGCGACCGCGACCATCGCGCCGTACCTGGCCGGCTTCTCCACGATGGCGATCGTCGCCGGCTCGCTGGCCTGCCTGGCGCAGACCGACGTGAAGCGGCTGATCGCGTACTCGTCGGTCGGCCACATGGGCTTCATCGGGCTCGGCATCGCGACGATGTCGCCCGAGGGCGTCGCCGGCGCCCTGTTCGCGAACATCGCGCACGGCGTGATCACCGGCCTGCTGTTCTTCCTGGCCGGTGCGATCAAGGACCGGCACGACACCAGCGACCTGCGCACGATCGGCCGGGCGCTGTACGCGCGGCTGCCGCGGATCAGCGCGCTGCTGACGTTCGCGTGCCTGGCCTCGCTCGGGCTGCCCGGGCTGGCCGGGTTCTGGGGCGAGATGCTCGCGCTGATGGGTGCGTTCCGACCGGCTGACGGGCTGCCGCGGACGACGTACCTGGTGATGATGGTGATCGCCGGACTCGGGACCGTGCTGACCGCGGCGTACTTCCTGCGCCTGATCCGCAACCTCTGCCAAGGCGATCCGGCCGAGCACCCGGCGACCGCGTTCGCCGTCGACCTGAGCCGGATCGAGCTCGTCACCTGGGCGCCGCTGGTCGTGCTGACCGTCGTGCTCGGGTTCTGTCCCTGGCTGCTGCTCGATCACTGGACGTTCCTATGACGATGACCTGGACCGACTGGCAGGCGGTCATCGTCCCGCTGGTCCTCGCGCTCGGCGCCGTCGCCGTCCTGATGATCGACAGCTTCTGGGGTGCCGGCTCCTCGCGGTGGCGGCATCTGAGCGTTTCGCTGGTGAGCAGCGGGGTGATCCTGTTCGGGCTGGGGTTCGTGCTCACCCAGCAGAACGAGTTCCGCCCCGGCTTCTGCCGTACGGCGGTCGAAGGCCCGGCCGAGTGCAGCCTGGTCTTCGAGCCGCTGACCGCCGGGCTCTGGGCGGTGTTGTTGCTCGGTGGGCTTGGGGTCGTCTGGCTTTCGGCGTACCAGCTGCTTGATCGCGACATCCCGGTGGGGGAGTACCACTTCCTCCTGCTCAGCGCGCTGGTCGGCGCGACCGTGCTCGCCGGTGCGCGCGACCTCGCGACGATGGTGATCGCGCTCGAGGTCGTCTCGCTGCCCAGCTTCGCGATGGTCGCACTGCGGCGGGACCGCCGTGGTTCCGAGGGCGCGCTGAAGGCCTTCTTCGTCTCGGTCCTGTCGACCGCGGTGATGCTGTTCGGCATCTCGTACCTGTACGGCGTGACCGGGACCCTCTATCTGCAGACGCTCGCCGCTCGCGTTCCTGGGCTCGACTCGTCGTTGCGCCGGGTTGCCTTCGTCGCGGTCCTGTTCATCGTGGTCGGGTTCGCCTTCAAGATCGCGGCCGTCCCGTTCCACGGCTGGCTGCCCGACACGTACGCCGGTGCGCCCGTCGAGGTCGCCGCCTTCCTCGCCGTCGTCTCCAAGTCGGCCGGCGTCGCCGGCCTCCTGGTGCTGGTCATCTACGGCATCGCCCCCAGCGGCGTCGACCTCCGGCTGACCCTGGCGATCCTCGCCGCCGTCACGATGACCGTCGGCAACGTCGCCGCCCTCCGCCAGCGCTTCGCGGTCCGCCTGCTCGCCTGGTCGTCGATCGGCCAGGTCGGCTTCCTGCTAGCTCCCCTCGCCGTCGGTGACGCGCAGGCGGTCGTCGCCTACCTGGCGGCGTACGTGGTCGTCACTCTTGGCGCGTTCGGTGCGGTCGCCGTAGTCCAGCGTCACCGCCCCGGCGGCCTGCTCACCGACTACCAAGGCATGCTCCGCTCCGAACCAGGCCTGGCCGCCGCCCTCGTCTTCTTCCTGGTCGTCCTCGCCGGCCTTCCCCCAGGCCTGGCCGGCCTCTTCACCAAGCTCGCGGCCTTCCAGTCCGTCATCGACTCCAACTTCCTCTGGCTGGCCATCGTCATGGCCGTCAACGTGATGATCGGCCTGGCCGTCTACCTCCGCTGGATCGCCGAACTCTTCCGGACCCCGGACGACCCCCCGTTCTCGGTCAACATCGAGAACACAGCAGTCACCGTCATCACCGCCTGCACCGCGGTCGCCGTCGTCTTCTCGATCCTCCCGGCCACGTTGTTCGCGCTGCTCAGCTGACCTCGAACGACTCTCGCCTGCGCCGGATCCAGCGCAGGCCGTGCAGGTCCCTACCCCTCCGTGGTCTCGAGAAAGCTCTTCGGCATCCGGTCGCCGATCAGTTGCAGCTTCGAGGCCGCGCCGGCGATGTCGTCGAGTTCAGCGGCGGAGAACTCGATGTCGGCTCCGCCGAGGTTCTCCTCGAGCCGGTGCAGTTTCGTCGTCCCCGGGATCGGTACGATCCAGGGCTTCTGCGCCAGCAGCCACCCCAGCGCGATCTGAGCCGGCGTTGCGCCCTTGCGCGACGCCACGCCGCGGACGAGTTCGACGAGGGCCAGATTGGCGGCCCGGTACTCGGTGGCGAAGCGAGGGACGCTGCTCCGGAAGTCGGTCGCGTCCAGTTCCGTGGTCAGATCGATCTTGCCGGTGAGGAAGCCCGCGCCGAGCGGTGAGAAGGGCACGAATCCGATGCCGAGCTCCTCCAGGGTGGGGACGATGTCGGTTTCCGGCCCGCGATACCACAGCGAGTACTCGCTCTGCAGTGCGGTGACGGGCTGGATCGTGTGAGCGCGCCGGATGGTTTGCACCCCTGCTTCCGACAGACCGAAATGCCTGACCTTGCCCTCGGCGATCAGCTCCTTGACGGTTCCCGCGACCTCCTCGATCGGCACCTCAGGATCAACGCGGTGCTGGTACAGCAGGTCGATGTGGTCCGTCCGCAGTCGTCGCAGGCTGCCGTCGGTGGCCGCGCGGATGTGCTCGGGGCGGCTGTTCAGAGCACCGAGTCGCTCGCCGGACGCCGGGTCGAGTTCGAACCCGAACTTCGTGGCGATCACGACGTCGTCGCGGATGCTCTCGAAGGCCTCGCCGAGCAGCTTCTCGTTCTCCAGCGGGCCGTAGCTCTCGGCGGTGTCGAAGAAGGTGACGCCGCGCTCGACCGCCGACCGCAGGAGGGCGATCATCTCCCGCGGGTCCTGCGGCGGCCCGTACGGACCGGTCATGTTCATGGTGCCGAGCCCGAGTCCGGAGACCTCGAGACCACTGGTGCCCAGAAAGCGCTTCTGCATTGCTGTGTCCATTTCGTCGGCGGTGGTTCTGGGTTCCACAGAACCACCGCCCACGACCGAACCGTTAGCAAGATCCTGCCCGAGGCTTGCCTGATCCTGTCAACCTCGCGGTGATCGCATGCTCGCGTGCTTGACTGGAAACCGTGGACCGGCTCCTCGACATCAAGCACGCCATCACCCGGCACGCGCGCGACGGCCTCACCGCCACTGCGCTACCGGGCGTCTCGGTCGTGCGCACGACACGAACCACCCAGCCGATCGGTCACGTCCTGGAACCCGCCTTGACCTTGGTGGCCGGCGGTGTCAAGCACACCACCTTGAACAGCGAGGTCTACCGGTACGGCGCCGGCGACTACCTCGTCACCTCCGTCGACCTGCCCGTCGTGGGTAGCATCGTCGCCGCCGACGAGAACGAGCCGTTCCTGGCCGTCGCCATCATGCTGAACCCGGACCGCATCGCGTCGCTGCTGCTCGACACCGGCGGTGCGGGTGGCGCCTCCGCCGCGCTCTCGCCGTCGGCCTTCGGCGTCGGTCACGCGCCACTGTCGCTGCTGGACGCGATCGCGCGGTTGCTCGCACTGCTTGACCATCCCGCCGACGTGGCCGCACTCGGCGCCGGCCTCGAACGCGAGATCCTCTGGCGCCTGCTGACCGGCCCGCAAGGGGCAACCATCCGTCAGATCGGCATCGCCGACAGCCGGCTCGTCCACCTCACCCGCGCGATCCGCTGGATCCGGGACCATTATCACCAGCCACTGCGCGTCGCCGACCTCGCCGCAACGGCTGCGATGAGCCCGTCCTCCTTCCACCGGCACTTCCTCACCCTCACCTCGATGACCCCGCTGGAGTACCAGAAGCAGCTACGCCTCAACGAAGCCCGCATGCGGCTCCTCACCGGCGACCACGAAGTCGCCGCGGTCGGGTTCTCGGTCGGCTACACAAGCCCCTCACAGTTCAGCCGGGAGTACCGCCGCATGTTCGGCACCGCCCCCAGCCAGACCGTCCTCAGTGCAGTGCCGGCTGAGCTCTGACAGCTCTGGCCGTACTCCGTCCATGCTCGCTACCGGAGGCCAGGGCGCTCAGAAGCCGTGGCGTCGCGGAACTCGGGAGCGGTCCGCGAGGCTCGCTGCAAGGTGGTCGCAGTAGCGACTCGCTCCTGGTGGTAGGCGTCGACGGCGTGCTCCAAGCGGTCGAGCCCGAACTCTCCGAGCGCGGTGGCCAGAGCGCCGGCGTCCTGGATCGCCTGGTTGGCGCCCTGTCCCTGACGGGGCGCCATCGGGTGGGCCGCGTCACCGACCAGGACGACGCGTCCTCGGGCCCACTGCGTGATCGGCTCGCGGTCGTACACGGGGTTGGCCCGCACCGAGGGTGATCCGGACGCGATCAGGTGACGTAGGCCGGGGTCGAAGTCGCTGAATCGCATCAGCAGGTCCGCGCGGGACACCTCGGCGTGCCAGAGGTCCTCGGGGGGCAGGTCCTGGCTGACGATCGTGTCCAGCGCGATCTCGGTTCCACCGCGCAGGGGCAGCCCCAGAATCATCTGGGCGCCGTCCGACCAGACGGTGATGCGGTCGGCTCCGGCGCCGTCGGGAAGCGCGGAAGCGGGCGCCGTACCGCGTAAAGCGATGATCCCGTCGAAGACCGGGGCGTCGTCGACGACGACCCTGCGCGCCACCGATCGGATCCCGTCGGCTCCGACGACCAGTCGGGCGGTGACCCGGGAACCGTCGGAGAACGTGATGGTGGCGTGCTCGCCGTCGGGCTCGTTCGCCACCGACTCCGCGGCGGCGCCGAGGTGGATCCGGTCAGAGCCGACGGCGCCGGCGAGGAGGTCGTGAACATCGTGCCGGTGCGTGGAGTACGCCTGGCCGTCGCCGGCCAAGTCGGCCGGTGACGTCCGGACCACCTGGCCGGTGACGTCCCGCATCTCCAGGACGTCGACCGGTACTGCTTCGTCGTGAAAGGCCTGCAGCCCCCACTCCTCGAGCAGCCGCACGCTCGGGTCGCGGATGACGACCGCCCCACCGACCTCGCTGAGGACGGGAGTCCGTTCGAAGACGTGGGGGTCGAGGCCGGCGTGACGCAGGGCGACAGCAGTCGCCAGCCCGCCGATCCCGGCTCCGATGACGGCGAGGTCGACGCTCGTGGTGGACGGCTGGGGCTCGGACATGGTGCTTCCTTTCACAGGCGGAGGGAGGGCTTGTTCCCGGCGTACCTTCTGCAGGGCATCGAAACGGAAAGAACATTCCGCTTAGAGTGACGCTAACACAAGTGGAGAATGGTTTCCGTTTGATAGGCTGCGCAGCATGCCGCCGCGGTCGACCAAGCAGTCCGTCGTCGAGGTCGACCAGTCAGAGCCTGAGCTGGACCTCGGTGACTCGCGCCCGCTCCGAGCCGACGCGGAACGCAACCGCCGGCTGATCGTCGAGGCCGCCGAGACGGTCTTCGCCGAGCGGGGGCTGATGGCCGGCTTCGACGAGGTCGCACGGGCCGCCGGCGTGGGAGTCGGGACGGTGTACCGCCGCTTCCCTCAGCGCGACGACCTGATCGACGCCTTGTTCGCGGACCGGGTCCAGGCGATGGTCGCGCTGGCCGAGAGCGCCGCGGCGATCGAGGAGCCGTGGCAGGCCCTGGGGTGGTTCCTGGAGCAGTCGGTCGCCGAGCAGGCAGGCGATCGCGGGTTGGCGGAGGTGCTCGGTGACGGGATGCGAGGCAGTCGGAGGCTGGCCCAGGCCCGCGAGCGCATGCTGCCGGCCGTCGGTGACCTCCTGGCCCGGGCTCGGAGAGCTGGGGTCGTGCGCCCTGACGTCGAGATCCTCGATCTGGCCGTGATCGGTAGCATGCTCGCGCGGCTGTCGACGGACGCCGATCCCGAACTCTGGCGACGCTACCTCCCGATCGCACTCGACGGGCTACGCCAGCGGCCGGACTCGGCCCCCCTCGTCGGCGGGGCGGCCCGTGAAGCCGACCTCACCCAGCTCGCTCGGCGCTAGTCAGCTTAACCAGTGCCACATCGGACGCTAGGTCAGAAAAGGACCTGTGGCCACGGCGTGCTCACTCGCTCAGGTGGGGTGCGTTCGGGTGGTAATGGCGTTGGCGTTCGACCGGGGCGTCGTCGAAGTCGCCGGACCCGTTGACGACTTCACCCACGCCGACCTGCACCCCCCGCGCTCTCCCGAAGCCCTTGAGCCTCACATCGTTGCCGATGGCAAGAGAGAGCCGCCGGGGCCGACGGAGAGGAAGGTGCCGGGTAGCAGCGTGTTCCGGTTGCCCAGGACGCACTTGCCGTCCTCCGCGCACTCGATCACGACCCCGGGGTACAGGACGTTTCCTTGCCCAGGGCAACTCCGGTACCGAGCAGCACCGAGTACGGGTCGAGTACGACGGTCCCGCTCTCGGCCAGTTCGAGGATCTCGGCGACCGTCCGGAGGCCGCGGTCGCGGCGTTGCTGGTCAGTGATCACCCCCGAGACCTTAGTCCGGGACGATGAGGGTGGAGAGCATCCGGCGGGTGCGGTCCGCGGTGTCCGGCTTGTCGGCGTAGCGGGCCAGGAGTTCGCCGTACGCGGTGATGAACTCGGTGAACTCCTCGTCCGACAGGTTGAGCGCGGTCTGGCGGAAGCTGATGCCGTCGGCGAGTGGGTCGATGGTGGCGCGGGTGAGGTACTGGTCGAGGTGGCCGCCGATGCCCGCGACGAAGACGGTGAACATCGTGCGGAGCTTGTCGTGGTCGACCTCGGCGTTGTCCGCGTCGCCGGCCTGGGCGTTCAGCGTGTAGGTCCGCTCGACCGCGCCGCGGACCTGGTGCTCGTCGGAGACCATCAGTACGCCGGCCTTCACCAGGACGCCGACCTGCCGGTACAGCGTCGTCGTCGCCACGTCGGGCAGCAGCTCGGCCAGTTCGCGGGTGGTCAGCGAGCGGCCGATCAGCAGCTGCGTGATCCGCCAGCGCAGGGGGTGGTGCAGCAGGTCGACGAGAGAGGTCATCTGGCGTTTCGATTCCAATCTTGGTAATATTCCCAGTAATGGAAATAGTCTAGGAGTGGAGGACCTGACATGGCGACAGTACGTGCGAACGACACGACGGTGACGGTAGGCCTGAGCTGGTGGGAGCGGTTCTTCGCCGCCGGCCGCCCCCGCCTGGCAATCCCGGTCGAGGTGATCGCGACGGTCGGCGTCGTCGAGCACCCGACGCGCTGGACCGCGACCCCCGGCGGCCGCTCCGGCATCGTCGTCACCGGCGTCCTCAAAGTCGGCCGCTGGGGCCTCGGCACCGGCGTACGCCATTTCGTCAGCGTCCGCCGCAACCGCCCGGCCCTGCGCCTGACGCTCACTCCGGAAGGCGCCGACCTCACCGGGTACGACGTCGTCCTGGTCAGCACCCCCGCCGCAGAAGCCCTGGCGCGGGACCTGGTCCCTTCGAGGCCTGCGTCTAACCTCGTGAAGTGACCGAAACCCTGGACCCGGCCGCCGCCCTCGCGGCGGCCGGCGAGCTGCGACGGGTCTACCTCTCGGCCTTCGGCGCCCCCGGCTACGACGAACCGCCGGAGCGCGCCGACCAGTTCGTCGAGGAACAGCTCCCGACCCACGCGGGGCGTCCGGGATTCAAGCTCGTCCTCACCCGCGAGGATGGCGCGGTCACCGGTTTCGCCTACGGCTACACGGGCGAGCGCGGGCAGTGGTGGTCCGACCGAATCGCGGAGGCCGCGCCGGACCTCGCCGGCGAGTGGGTCGGCGGCCACTTCGAGTTCGTCGAGCTGGCCGTCGCCGCTGAGGTCCAAGGCCGCGGCGTCGGCGCCACCCTGCACGACGCACTGCTGACCGGCCTTCCACACCCGAAGGCCCTGCTCAGCACGTACGCCGACGACCGCCCGGCCCCGAGGCTCTACCGCCGCAAAGGCTGGCAGGTCCTGCTCCCGAACCTCACCGCCGACTCAGCGCTGTACGGCAAGATCCTGAGCCGATGAATCGCACCGAGCTCCTCACCTGGGCGACGGACCACCTGCGCACCGATTCGCGAGTCCGCGGCGTGTGGATCACCGGCAGCACGGCCCGGGGTACCGATGACGAGTTCAGCGACCTGGACCTGCTGGCCGTCGTCCCCGATCCCGCCGGCGCTGTCGTTGAGGACTGGCTCGTCGCCGTCCGGCGGGCGATGCCGCTGGTCTACCACCAGGTCCTCGACTTCGGCCCGACCGTCGTCGTGAACCACATCGTCGGCGACGACTGGCTTCGCTTCGATCTGCTCATCGGTCCGCCGGACGTTCTGCGCGGCCTCTCACGGCGTACGGCGAAGGTCGTGTTCGACCACGACCAGATTGACCTGCCGGAGGAGGGCCCGGTCGCCCGCCCGTCGGCCGACGTGGTCGCGAAGGTGGTGCCCGAGTTCCTGCGGGTCGCCGCGTTGCTGCCGGTCGCGCTGGGGCGGGAGGACTACGTCGTCGCCGCGTCGGGGTCCACGCTGCTGCGGACCATGTTGATCCAGCTGATGGTCGAGTCGGTCGAGGTGGAAGACCGCGGCGGCGCCCTGCACCTGTCGACGCTTCTCGCCCCGCAGCACTACCGCACGCTCGAGGCCCTGCCCGCGATCGTCGCGACGCGCGAGTCCGCGATCGACTTCCAGCGGTCCTGCCTCGACGCTTTTCTCCCGTTGGCGCTGGATCTCTGCCGGCGTACGGGAGTCACCTGGCCGGACGAGTTCGCGACCGCCGTACGACGACGCCTGGCGGCGGTCTTCGCGCCCTAGTCGCCGGCTGCGGCAAGGCGGGCCTGGTACGACTCGTACTGCTCGACGACCCGTCGCCAGAGCTGGTCTCGGTCGGCGCGGTCCAGGTGGTGGAGAGGCAGCTGGAAGACATCGGCCAGCAGCTCGTAGTACTCGCCCGGTGTCTCCATGAGTGTGGTGTCGATCCGGTCGGCCGAGGTCTCGACGAGCTCGGTGGACCGGAGGGCGAGCACGCTCTCCGGGCGGCGCAGGAACGCCGACGCCACGCGGACGAACGGCGAGGTGGGCGACGTCGACAGGTGCGCGTGCTGCTCGGCGAAGTCCCCGATGACGGCGGGCGCGGCCTCGAAGTCCATCCCGGCGATCACATTGCGCGCGTCGTGCTCGAGCCGCCAGCCGTCGATGATCGCCGAGGGGCCGAGGCCGAAGGTGTACGGCGTCTGCCGGCTCGTGCCGACCTCCAGCGGTACCGGCTCCAGGAACCCGTCACCGAGCCCGGCATCAGCCAGCCAGACGCGCTCCGGATCCTCGGGAAGCCCGGTGACGGTCAGCACGAGATGCGTACCGTCGACCCGCGGTTCCGGCATCGTCCGCGGCTGGACACCCCCGCGATGCATGGTGACCTGGTACCCGAGCCCTTCGAGCAACCAGGCGAACGCGCCGTTCATCTGAAAGCAGTAGCCGCCCGCCTCCCGCGCGATCATCCGCTCGACCACCGCCCGCTGATCCAGCGGCCCGCCCCGCCCGAGCTGGTACTGGATCGACTCGTACGGCACCGACAGCGCGAACGCCCGCTGCAACGCGAACAACCCCTCGACGCTCGGCCCCGCCGGAGCCACCGCCAACCCGATCCGCCGCAGGAACCCCGAGGTCGTCATGCGACGAGCGTACGACCGCCCGAGGCCCACCCGCCGGGCGCTCGCGCCGCCCCGGCTGAGCTGGCGCTGCTTGGCCGTCCACCAGTCGCGGGTGCGCTGCACCGAGAGGGTCGGGCATCAGCGCCAGCGGGAACCTGGCGGGTGCTCAAGCCGCCCTGGCCCGCCCGCCGGGCGCTCGCGCTGCCCCGGCTCCCGAACGGCGCGCTGGGAGCACGTTCCACAGCACCCTGTTCGCAGCGTGGGATGTGCTCGCTGGGTGCGCCCGACCGGCTCCCTCTCGGCCCGCGAGGCGTTGCATGCTGGGACGGCGGATGCCACCAAGTCGTTGACCTGGCAGGGTAGGGGCATGACTTCGGAGCGGATCTATGTGGGCAGCTACACCAGCCAGGACGGTGGCGGGACCGGGATCGGGGTCGGGACCGCCGAGGAGCTGGTGCTCGCGGTCGAGACGGTGGACCCGTCGTTCCTGACCCGGTCGGCCGACGGCCGGTTCCTCTACGCGACCAACGAGCTGGAAGCCGGCCGCGTCAGCGCGTTCGCGATCGGCGACGACGGTTCGCTGGAGTTCCTGAACGACCAGCCGACCGAGGGCGCGCACCCCTGCCACCTCGTGATCGACCCCTCCGGCAACTACCTGCTGAGCGCGAACTACACCTCCGGCAATGTCGCGATCCACCCGATCGCCGCCGACGGATCGCTCGGTACGGCGACGCAGATCCTGCAGCGCGAAGGCACCGGCCCGAACGCCGAGCGCCAGGAAGGCCCGCACGCCCACCAGGTCGCGTTCGACCCGGCCGGCACGTACGCGACCGACGTCGACCTCGGCTCGGACACCGTCTACGTCTCCACCCTGACCCCGGATGGCCGGCTCGAAGAGGTCAGTCGGCTGCAGGTCCACCCGGGTGCGGGACCGCGGCACCTCGTGTTCCACCCGGCCGGCGGTGCGGCGTACGTGATCAACGAGCTCGACTCCACGCTCACCGTCGCCAGCTACGCCGACGGCAAGCTCGCCGTCACGCAGACGGTGTCGACCCGGCCGGACGGCGCCGCGGGCGAGAACTACCCGGCCGAGCTGCTGATCACGCCGGACGGCCGCTACCTGTACGGCTCGAACCGTGGCGACAACACGATCGCCGTCTTCGCGACCGACGCCGACGGCCTCGGCGTCGAGCTGATCCAGACCATCGGCTCCGGCGGCGACTGGCCCCGGCACCTTGCCTTCAGCAACGACCTCACCCGCCTGTACGCCGGGAACGAGCGCTCCGACGCCCTCGCGGTGTTCGAGATCGACCAGTCCAGCGGCGCCCTCACCGCAACGGGGACGCCGCTGTCCTGGCCGAAACCGGTCTGCGTCCTGCCGGTCTGACCGTACGCCGGACCGCCGCCACCCCGGCGGCCCGCCGCTAGCCCGCTCGCTCGCCTGCCCCAGCCCCGCTCACCCGCTCGCCGCCCGCTCACCCGCTCGCCGCCCGCTCACCCGCTCGCCGCCCGCTCACCCGCTCGCCGCCCGCTCACCCGCTCGCCGCCCGCCCACCCGCTCGCCGCCCGCTCGCCCGCCCGTCAGCTTCCGCAAGGAGGTCGCCGTGACCGACTGGACAGCCCTGACCCGAGCCCCCGGCACCAGCCGGAGTCGTTCGATCAACGCCGAGAACCCGACCGGCGCTCCCGGCCGGGCGGCGATGACGGCGTCCGCGCTCGGCCCGTCCCGCAAGGGCCGGCCGGCGATCTCGCTGGAGCCGGGCGGGACCGCGACCCTGGCCGACGTCGACGGCCCGGGCACGATCCGCCACCTCTGGATGACCGTCCCGGACAAGACCTCGGCCGGCCCCTGGGTCCTCCGCGACCTCGTCCTCCGCATCTTCTGGGACGACGCCACCACACCGTCGGTCGAAGTCCCCCTCGGCGACTTCTTCTGCAACGGCTTCGGCCAGCGCGCCCTGATCACCTCGGCACCGATCGTCGTCGCCCCGACCGGCGGCATGAACTGCTACTTCCCGATGCCGTTCCAGCGGCACGCCCGGATCGAGCTCACCAACGAGCACCCCGGCAAGGTCGACGGCATCTACTACCAACTCGACTACACCGTCGACGACGATCTCCCCGCGGACACCGCCCAGTTCCACGCCCAGTGGCGCCGCAGCAACGCCTCCACCGCGCCCGCCGAGGACCACGTCATCCTCGACGGCGTCACCGGCAGCGGCCACTACGTCGGCACCTACATCGGCCTCACCGCTCTCGAGCGCTACTGGTGGGGAGAGGGCGAGGTGAAGTTCTACCTCGACGACGACACCGACTACCCGTCCCAGTGCAGCACCGGGCTCGAGGACTACGCCGGCGGAGCGTGGGCCTTCCAGGACGCGCTCCGCGTCGACCCGCCGCCGAAACCGCTCACCTTCAGTGCGCCGTACTGCGGCTATCCGTTCTACTCGGACCAGGACACCACCAAGGCCTCGCCGTTCCTGACCAGCACCCTGCAGTCGCACGGCATGTACCGCTGGCACCTGCCCGATCCGGTGATCTTCCGCGACCGGCTGAAGGTCACCCTGCAGCAGATCGGCGCCTGGGACCACGGCCACTTCGAGCGCTGCGACGACATCTCCACCGTCGCCTACTGGTACCAGGCGACCGGCGAGAACGCCCTGGATCCGCTGCTGTCCCGAGAACACCGCCGTCCCCGCTGAGGAGCCCTCCATGCCGTACGACGAACCGAACCGCGGTCAGGTCCACTTCAGCCCCCGAGCCGGCTGGATGAACGATCCGAACGGCCTGCTGTACTACCGCGGCACGTACCACTTCTACTTCCAGCACGCCCCGGACAGCCTGGTCTGGGACACCATGCACTGGGGCCACGCGACCAGCCCCGACCTCGTGCACTGGACCCAGCAGCCGAACGCCCTCGACCCGGCGATCCACCCCGGCGACCTGTGGTCCGGTGGGGGAGTGGTTGACCTGGGCAACACCTCGGGCCTGAAGGACGGCGACGACGACCCGATCGTGGTCTTCTCCGGGACCCAGGGCGTGCGGATGTTCTACAGCCTCGACGGCGGTTCCACCTTCACGCCGTACGACGAAGGCCGCATCGTCGCGCAACCGAGCGGGCACGAGAGCCGCGACCCGAAGGTGGTCTGGCACGCGCCGACGTCGCGCTGGGCGATGGTCGTCTGGTCCGATGCCGAGGGCAACGGTGTGGACGTGTTCGTCTCCCCGAACCTTCGCGACTGGGAGCGGACCAGCCGGTACGCCGCCGACTGGTTCTTCGAGTGCCCCGACTTCACCCCGATGGACCTGGACGGCGAGACCGTCTGGGTCCTCCGCGACGCCCGCGGCTCGTACGTCGTCGGCGACTTCGACGGCCGGACCTTCAGCACGACCTGGACCGAGCCGCAGACGATCACCCGCAACCCGGGCCCCGCGGCGGGCGACTACTACGCGGCGCAGTCCTTCGAGAACGCGGACCGGACCATCACGATGGCCTGGCAGGGCCGCAACAAGGGCTCGGTCTGGACCGGCAACGCGAGTTTCCCGGTCGAGCAGGAACTGGTGCCCACGCCCGACGGCCCCCGGATCCTCAGCCGCCCGGTCGACGAGATCCGCACCCTCCGCGGCGACGCCCAAACGTGGCCGGAGGCAACCTTCGAGTCCGGCCGGCACGTCCTCGGTGCAGGCCGCACGTTCGAGCTGGAGATCGCCGGCGCCTCGCGACCGTGCACACTGCGCCTGCGCGGCTACTACGACGTACCGGTCGCCGCCGGCGAAACCCTGCGGCTCCTCGTCGACCGGGGTCAGCTCGCGAGCTTCTCCGGCCTCGCCTACACCTGCCTGAACGTCGACTTCGACAGCGAGGCCGCCGGCGACGAGATCACCCTCGCCACCGACGGCCCGTTGCGGATCAGCTCGTTGAGCCTGTACCAGCTCAGACCGTGACCAGCTTCTCGAAGAAGAACTCGTGCTTGAGGAACGACACGTCGTACTCGTGACCGTGCTGCGGCGGCAGCAGCTGCGCGGCCTGGAACAGCCGCCAGCCGTCCTTCAGTGCCTCCAGCCCGTTCGCGTACGGCGGGACGTCGCTGTCGCCGGTCGTCGGCGAGGTCGCGCCGGTGCCGTCGTACGTCGACCAGCCGACCGTGCGCGCGTCGAGCGCGGACGAGGCCAGGTAGAGCACCAGGACCTGCTGGCGGACCGTGGTCTGGGTCGGGTCAGGGGCGGTCGTGGTCATGCGGTCACCTTCTTGGCGGCGTGCGGGTTGAGGCTGCGCTGGGAGATCACGCGCTGCGGGCGGTTCGAGACCCGGGTGACCCAGTAGTCGGGGTCGAAGGTGTCGTCACCGGTCAGCGCCTGCCAGAGCTTGACCCGGTTGTAGATCTCCAGCCGGCCGGTTGCGTTCTCGTACCAGGGGAACGTCTGCTTGAGCTCGGCGGCGACCTGCTCGTCGTACAGGTCCTCGAGGTCCCACAGCCGGACCTGGCGCACGGTCGGGTTGAAGCGGATCTTGAACATGTAGCGGTCGATCGCGCTGTCGTTCTTGCGGCCGCCGTGCCAGATGCCGTGGTGCAGGAAGACGACGGTGCCGGCCGGGCAGGTCAGCCGGGTCTGGCCGGCCAGGTTCTGGTAGCGGCCGGTGTCGGACTCGTTGGTCCGGCGCAGGTGGCTGCCGGGCACGCTGAGGGTGCCGCCCATCTCGAGCGTCACCTCCTGCGGGTAGTACATCAGCTGCACGTCGAAGGCGTCCTCGCGGACGTCGATGATCGCGTCACCGTGCAGGTTCTGCGCCTCGCCCTCGTTGGCCTTGCGGATGTGCACCGCGTGGTGGTCGACGGTCGGCTCCGGGCCGACCAGGCTGTGGATCGCGCCGGCGATCTCGGGCAGCTGCACCAGCCGCTGCACGAACTCGCTGTCCGCGAACGCCTCCGACAGCGGCGTGCCGTAGGGGACGCCGGGGATGCCGGCCTGGAGCACGTCGAGGGCCTGCTGGTTCATCTCGTCCGGTACGACGGCGTCCATCCGGAACGCGCCGGTGGCGACGAAATGAGCCATCTGGACCGACGTAAGCAGGTTCTTGCGATGGGGGTGGGGCATGTCTCTCCCTCTCGGGGCGACTGGTCCGTGGTGGTTCCTACTCGTCCAGGTTAGGTTTCGGGAACCTTGTTTCGCGTCGGTCCGATTCACCACTGGTGGTAATTTCTCACCATGCTTCAGTTGACCTTGGCCCAGCCGCCGGAGGCCGTCAACGTCGGCGCGGGCGTGCACGGCGTCCACCGGCGCCGCGACGTGTTCCGGCTGCCCGATCTGTGGCAGTTGCATCTCTACAGCTACTCGGCCGACCTGACCCTGGACGGTACGACGTACGCGGTCGCGCCCGGTTTCGTCAGCCTGACGCCGGCCGGGGCGCAGGTGCAGTTCGACTACCGGGGGCGCTCCGAGCACCTGTACGTGCACTTCCGCCCCCGGCCCGGCGGCGAGCCGTCGTACGTGCCGGAAGTCCAGGACGCCGGAGCGGCCGCGCCGGTGCTCGCCGATCTGCTGCGCTCCGCGCTCGAGGCGTCCCCGAGCGGTTCCCCGCGCGTGGTCGCGGAGGTGTGGACCGCGCTCTGGCGCATCGCGCATCTCTCGGCCGGCGCCGATCCCGGGACCCGCGACACCCACCCGGCCGTCGCCACCGCGATCGCCTTCATCGAGGCCAACCTGGCTCGGCCGCTGACCGTCCCCGAGCTCGCTCGCGCGGCCGGGGTCTCGCACAACCACCTGACCCGGCTCTTCCACGCGGAGACCGGTACGACGGTGATCGCCTACCTCCGGCGCCGCCGGCTGACCCGCGCCCGGCACCTCCTGGTCGCCTCGACCCTGTCGATCCCCGCGGTCGCCGCCTCGGTCGGCATCCCCGACCTCCAGGCCTTCAACAAGGCCTGCCACCGCGAACTCGGCGGCTCACCACGCGCCGTCCGAAACGCAGTGGTCGCCGGCGGCAGCCCGACCTAGCCTCGGCTGCATGCTGATCCCGGCCGCCGACGCGCCGCCGCCGTCCGCGCCGACCGGCAAGGCCGAGGCACCGCCGCCGCGCTCGTCACCGCGGTCCGCGACCGAGCCGTCGCCCACGGGCTGACCGGGTGATCGCGCCCCTCCGCCCTACCCTCCCCTGGCACCTACACACGATCACCGCCGGACTTCTCCACCCTCACGATCGCCGACGGAATCGGCACCTACACCGAGCCCAACATCTGGGTCCGTCACGCGTAGCAGCAGCCCGTCCGGGCCCAGTACGCCGCGGAGAATCTGCAGTGACTCCTCGCGGTCCGGCCCGTTGATGACCTGTTCGGCCCAGAGGGCGACGTCCTCTTGGGCCCTGGCATGGCGGTAGTAGTGGAGGTTGACGGGGTCTGGCTCGACCTCGCCGTAGCCGGTGAAGAAGGCGTCGAGCTGCTGCGTCGTGGTCGGGCCGAGAGTGCCCATGCCGCCGAGGACGAACATCAGGTCCTGCTCGCGCGGAGCCAGTACGGCGTCGTCCCAGTCGATCAGGTGGACACCGTCCGCGCCGAGGATCACGTTGCCGAGGTGTGGATCCGCATGGCAGATGACCGCGGGGCCGTGCGGCCCGTCGACCGGCTCCAGCAGTCCAAGGATCGGCGTCCGGTGCTGCCTCCAGAGCACGCCCAGCTCGGCCTCGACCTCGTCCGCCGGCGACTGCTGGGTCAGCTGAGCATCCAGCTCCCGCAGCAACCCCGGCATCCGGGCGTTCACCGGATTCACCCGCGGCAACGCCTGCCGCAGCTCGTCCGACGGCTCGGTTGCGTGCACCCGAGCCAGCAGTACGCCGTACGCCGTCCAATCCGCGTCAGTGAGCCCGCTCTCGGATGCCTGCCGCCCGTCGACCCAGGGCATCACCGTCAGCCGGCGCCCGTCCCGCTCACTCCACAGCCCACCCGCCCGAGTCCGCACCGGCCCGGCGACCCCAGGAACTCCCGCCGCCGCCAGCTCCGCGCTCACCAACGGCCCGGCATCGGTCCCACCACCGGACCACTTAACGGCGTACGAGCGGACGCCTTGGCGACTCTCCGGATCGGCGCTCGCCTTCACCTTCCACACCTCGGCGGCGAGGTCCGCGCCGCCCTGTACGCGCGTGAGTTCGACCACATCGAGCCCGTGGTCGTCGTGCAGCCAGTCCTGCAGCGCCGGTGTGTTCACGGCGTTCAGGATGCCCGGCCAAGGGCGGATCGGCGAGCGAATTGGCCGGGCGTCTCCCGCGAGCGGTCAGCGGTAGTTGACGAACTGCACCGCGAAGTCGAGGTCCTGGCCCTTGATCAGCGACTGGACCGTCTGCAGGTCGTCGCGGCTCTTGCTGGAGACCCGCAGCTCGTCGCCCTGGATCTGCGCCTTGACGCCCTTCGGGCCCTCGTCGCGGATCAGCTTGGACAGCTTCTTCGCGTTCTCCTGGGTGATCCCCGCGCTGATCGTGGCGTTGATCTTGTAGATCTTGCCGGACAGCTTCGGGTCCTCGGCCTCCAGGCCCTTGAGCGAGATCTGCCGCTTGACCAGCTTGTCCTTGAGCACGTCCAGAACGGCGTTGCAGCGCTCCTCGGTGTTGGCCTGCAGGTCGATCGCCTCGCCGGACAACTTGATCCCCGCGTCGACGTTCTTGAAGTCGAACCGCTGGCTGATCTCCTTCGCCGCCTGGTTCACGGCGTTGTCCACCTCCTGCTGGTCGACCTTGTTCACGATGTCGAAGGAGGACTCCGAAGCCATGGGCACTTCCCTTCCGAGTTGCTGTCTTTCCGATTTGCTGTCAGGGGCACTGTCTGTTGTATCGTCTCTCACGCCGGTTCACGAACCGGCACCACCCTGGCAGGTTGCCCGAGCGGCCAAAGGGAGCAGACTGTAAATCTGTCGGCTTATGCCTACGCAGGTTCGAACCCTGCACCTGCCACAGGGCAAGTGACAGCCCCTGATCCACCGGATCAGGGGCTGTTCTCGTTCGCCCCGGGCTGCGCCTGCCGTGGCCTAGCCTCAGGCGGGACGGAGGAGGCGCGGATGGCGGTCGAGGACGAGGTGCGGGCGGTGTCGGCGGCGTTCGACGTGGCGCTGGTGGGGAACGACGCGGGTGCGGTCGGGCGGTTCATGACCGACGACTGGGTGTACGTCGGGCCGTCCGGCGCGACTCCCCGGAAGGACGTCCTCGGCTGGATCGCGTCCGGGCAACTGGTCCACCACACCATGCGCGTGGTCGGGACCGAGCGGCTGGCCCGCGTAGGCGACGTCGTCGTACTGACCGCCCGGAAAGCCAGCTCGGGCTCCTGGGACGGGACGCCGTACGCGGTGGAGGAGTGGATCAGCGAGATCTACGTCCGCGTGGCCGGCGACTGGCGGTGTGCGTTCAGCCAGAAGACCGACGCTTCCGGCTGAGCCGCTTCACCACAGGAACGTCAGCTCAGCCAGTACGACGTGGGGCCGCTCCGCGAGCCAGGGATCGAGGCAGTTGCGGAGGTCAGCCTCGGAGCCCGCGAGGCCGAGGATCGTCGCGTCGGTGGCGGCGGGGGTGTGGGTGTGGGCCGTACCGGGGGAGCCGTGGGAGCAGTCGGCGCACATCAGGCGGATGCTCGACCAGTCGTCTAGGCCCAGGTCGCGCGGTCCGATCAGGTCGGCGAGGGCGTCGAGGTCGGTGGGGCCGGTGCCGAGGATCTGGGCCTGCCAGGTCGGCAGGTCCGATGACTCCAGCCGGGCCAGCTGGTCGAAGACCGCGACCTCCTGCTCGCCGAGGCGGCGGGTGCCCTTGGGCTCGCCGTCGTGGAGCAGGACGTCGCGGAAGCGGTGCCCGGACGCCGGCAGCGGAACGCTCGAGATCACCGCGTGGGCAGGGCTGCGGCGCCGGCACCAGATCACCTCGGTGTCGCCGAACTCCGGGACCACCTGGTGCGGCAGGCTCGGGCGATCGGGGTTCACCCGGATCGGCACGTAGCCGAAGTTCACGTCGATCGGCTCGGTGCCCGCCTCGATGCCCTCGATCCCGTACGCCGTCCAGGCGCTGCGCGCGGTCGCCCAGTCACCGATCGCGGTGGCGGCGATGCCCAGGTTCCAGGCGGCCGGGTTCTCCCCGTCGTACTCCGCCGCGTCCTCGGCGGTGAACAGGTCCACCGCGCGCTGGTTTCGCGCGACCGCCTCGGCCCACTCGCCGCGCGCCTTGGAGTACATCCCGGCCTCGAACCAGATCGCGGAGAACTGCGGCAGCGCCGCGGTCATCTCCGAGGCCAGCCGCCCGGCCGCGGCGGCGTCGCCGACCCGGTCCGCCTCCTTCCACTCGTCCCACATCGCCTTCGCCGTCCGGCCGCTCGGCGTACCATCCCCATGCGCATCCATGACGCGCATCCTGCCGCAGACTGCCGGGGAATAGGCGGTGTGCGGACCGGAGTTGCTGGTTGTGGAAGACCCATGAAGTGATCGAGGAGAAGAGCGGGCGATGAAACCCACCGAGTTCGTCAAGGTGAACACTCAGTTCTGGGGCGAGCACCTGAAGAGTGTCAGCGAGCACCTGCCCGTCAGCCACTCCCGCGAACTGCCCGGCCCGCTGCTCTACCCGCGGCTGATGATCCTGACCGAGACCCCCGACTGGAACATCCTGGAGCTGGCCGGCGTCAGCCGCGAGTACCGCTCCCTGGAGGTCCGCCGGCAGAAGGCCGCCGGCATCGACGAGTACTTCGGTACGACGGCCGGCGCGAGCGCCGTCGTCGCGCTGCCCGACGAGAGCGTCGTGAAGGACGCGACGATCGCCAGCGAGCGCGGCAAGAACGCGCTCTCGGACTCGTTCCCCGCGACGCAGAGCCTGCTCGGCAACGAGATGGTCGGCCCGAGCGACCGGCTGCTGGACTTCCAGCCCGGCAACTACGCCGTACTGGACCGCGTCCTGCTGGCCCAGTCGTCCGGCCTCGCGGTCCGGCTGAAGTGGAACTTCTTCACGATCGCGATCCACCGCTCCGAGCCCGCGGACAAGTACCGCGACTTCCTCCAGCGCCTGGTCGGCAACTCCCAGCACCTCGACCCGATCGGCACCTTCGCCGTACCGCGGGGCGAGCGCGTCGAGCAGGCCCTGAAGGCGGACCAGTTCGCCAGCACCTACCTGCACGGCCTCGCGAAGCTGACGACGGCCGAGTTCCTCGCCAAGCACGAGGACATCCTGCTGTCGGCGTTCGACGCCACCCGCCTGATCGTCCAGCCGTCCCTGGAGTCGTCGGACGGCACCATCACGCCCGACTTCGTCCTCGAACGCGAGGACGGCACGCACGTCGTCGGCGACCTCGCGCTCCCGCTCCGCGAGACCGGCCAGAAGCACCGCCGCTCCCTGGACATCCCGGCCGGCGCGAGCCGCTTGGCGGCGTACCAGAAGTACTTCACCGCCGCGGACAACCAGGCCTTCGCCAAGACCAAGTACGGCGTGGAGATCACCGACGCCCGCACGGTCCTGGTCGTCGGCACGCAAGACCCGGCCGCCGACTTCCCCCAGGCCGCGAAGACCGCGTCGTCCCTGGAGGTCGTCGACTACGACACCCTCCTCCGCCTCCACCTCGCGTCGAAGTCCGCCACCCCGGCGACTCCCACCGACTCAGGCGCCACCAGCATCGCAACGATGCCGTAGGTCCTCGCCGAGCGCGGCCCGTGCGGGGTCGCGCTCAGCGCAAGGACGTCAGCTCGTGGTCAGCACGAAGTTCGGGGACACCTGCCAGCTCAGCGGGCGACCGCCGTACGTGAAGGCCGGCACCAGGTAGCGGTAGGCGAACCGGCCGCGCTGCGTGGCGGTGAACGTGTAGCTGCCGGTCCCGTTGCTGGTGGAGACCCATTTCAGGTCGCGCCAGGCCTGTCCGTCCCAGCGCTGCAGCGTCGTTCGCACGTTCGCGGGCGGTGCCAGCGTGACCCGGGTCGTCACGCGCTGCCCGTACGTCGCTGTGGAGTCGGTGAAGCCGCCGGTGACGCCCGGCCGGGTCAACGTGGTCGATGCGCCACTGATCACGCCCAGCCCGAGGCTGCCGTTGGCGAAGTGATCGGGTACGGCGACCCGGTACTGCCGGGTCCCCCAGGCGACCGGCGCGAACCGGAACGCCCCCTTCGCCGTGCTCTGGACGGTGCCCACGACGTACCAGGGCGAGGCCGCGTCCGCCCGGGCGTGCAGCACGACCGGCCGGGGTGCCTCCCCGGTTTGCTCCGCCCAGCACGGGCCGGGATCGCACCGGCGGGTGAACCGCTGGAGCTGCCCGGTGATCACCGTCGGCTGCCCGTACGTCGTCGCGGCCGGGACGGACACGCTGCCGAACCGCTCCGAGTCGACCTCGACCCCGGCTCCGGACCACGCGGCGGACCACTCGTTGTAGTCGCGCACGCTGACGCCGATCGGCGCCGCGTCGTGCGGCGTGAAGGTCGCCGACGTCGCGGCCCCGGCGTCGGCCACCAGGTCCCAGATGGTGACGGTCGCGAGACTCGCGTACACCTGGAACCGGTGCGGGCCGAGCGGAAGGTCCAGCGGATCGCCCGGGTTGGGATCGGCCGGATCGGCGCCCGCGTGCCACTTCATCGTGAACTGGTTGCCGGCGGCAGCGGTCAGCGAGTCGATCACCGGTGAGCCCCGGAGCGAGGTGTCGAACGCGACAGACAGCCCGGCGGGGCTCGTCGAAGCGTTCCCTCCGGCGTACACGGCGATCCTGACCACGGTCCCCGGGTTGAACTGGCCAACCCCGATGTCCACCTGGTTCCCGGCGGCCGTGGTGACCTGGGTCAGATAGCCGAGCCCGTCGGCGTACTGCGGAAACACGCGATTCGGCACCGAACCCGTCTCGCTCCACGTCACCCGGACGTGCGTGTGCGCGGCACTCGCCCACGTCACCTTCACGTTGGTCGGAGCCGGGTCAGCCGCCTGAGCCGGACTCACCACCCCGACCGCCATCAACAACCCCAAGGCCATAGCCACCACCGCTGCGCGCACAGGATCACCCCACTCTCACCTGCTTGATGCGCGCAGCGCGCCGGAAGTTACCAGCGCTCAGTGGTGGGTGGCTGACAGGTCCAGACTCCGCGGCGTCAGGTACAGGACCAACCCCGCTACCGCCAGCAACAGCAGCCCGCCGGCCAGACCGAACCACGTGAGGGAGTCGGTGAAGGCCGTCTGGGCGACCCGTGCCAGGACCGGGTTGTCGAGGGTCAGCGCGCCGGCCAGCGACTCGCGGGCGATCTCGGGAGCATCGCCAGGCAGACCGGCGCGGTAGACCGCGGCGGCGAGGCTGCCGAGGACGGTGATGCCCAGGGCGGCGCCGATCTCGTAACTGCTTTCCTCGATGGCGGCGGCGCTGCCGGCCTGGGCGACGGGGGCTCCGGCCATGATGACGGCGGAGGCGACGGCCAGGGGAGCGGTGCCGATGCCGATCAGCGTCAGCGACGCGGCGATTCCGGCGTACGACAACGGCTGCGGCAGCAGGAAGAGCAGCAGGAAGCCCACCGCGCCGATCGCCAGGCCGGCGACCAGGACGGTCCGCGGACCGATGCGCTGGGCAACGACCGGCGCGAGCGGCGAACCGACGAGGCCGCCGACGGCCATCGGCAGCAGCGCGACCCCCGACGCGAGCGGCGACCAGCCCTGGACGAGTTGCAACCACTGCGAGATCAGCAGCAGTGCCGCGACCATCGCGAAGCTGGTGATGAGCGCGGTGAGGACGCCGGCGGTGAACCCGCGCCCGCGGAACAACCGGATCTCCAGCATCGGCTCGGCCGCCCGCAGGGAGCGCAGCACGAATCCCGTGAGCAGCGCGGCGCCCAGCAACCCGACGACCAGCACCTCGACGGTGACGCCGTCCTTGCCGAGCTCCTTGATCGCGTAGACCAGCCCGACCATTCCGACGATCGACAACCCGGTCGCCAACGGATCAAGCCGTCCCGGCCGGTCCGAACGGCTCTCGGGCAGCAGGAGCAAGGCGGCGACGAAGGCCACCACCATCACCGGCACGTTGAACAGGAACGCCGAGTGCCAGCTGAAGTTCTGCAGCAGCGCACCACCGACGATCGGCCCGAGCGCACCACCCACGGCGGCGGTCGCACCCCAGATCCCGAGCGCCGTCGCGCGCTCCCGGGCGTCCGGGAACAACGACCGGATCAGCGACAACGTCGACGGCATGATCATCGCGCCACCGACGCCGAGCAGCACCCGGATCGCGATCACGGACTCGGGGCTGTCGGCCAGCAGGACGCCGAGCGAGGCCACGCCGAAGATCACGAACCCGGTCACCAGCATCAGCCGCCGCCCGAGCCGGTCGCCGAGCGCGCTGGCCGTGACCAGCAGGCCCGCGAGCACCAGCGAGTAGATGTCGACGATCCACAGCTGCTCGACCGAGCTCGGCCGCAGGTCCTCGGCCATCGCGGGCAGCGCGAGGTTGAGGATCGTCATGTCCATCACGACCACCAGCAGGCTGGCCGACAGCACGGCCAGTCCGCCCCAGCGGCGCCGAGCGCTCGGGGTTTCTGCTGGCGGCGTGTACGTCGTACCGGCGGTCATCGGGAATCTCCAGTCGCAGTGCCAGTGAGCAGGGTCGAAAAGACGAGCGCGTCGAGGTCGCGGCGGGCCACGTCGCCGC
Source organism: Kribbella italica (assembly GCF_014205135.1). Taxonomy (NCBI): domain Bacteria; kingdom Bacillati; phylum Actinomycetota; class Actinomycetes; order Propionibacteriales; family Kribbellaceae; genus Kribbella; species Kribbella italica. The sequence goes on along the minus strand of NZ_JACHMY010000001.1, from coordinate 5,344,838 downwards.
GGCGCAGCGCCTCGCGGGCGGCGATCATCAGGCCGTACACGGTGTGCTCGATCCAGCGCGCCGGCAGGTCGGAGCGCAGGACGCCGGCCCGCTGCGCGCACGCGTAGAACTCGACCTCGCGGTCGATCAGCAGGTTGGTCCGCGTCATCAGCTCCGGCATCGCTTCCATCCGGTTGTTGGCCAGCGCGTACGCGAACTCGTCGGCGTTCTCGACGAACCAGGTCACCAGCTCGCCGAGGCAGGAACGGATCCGTTCGGGGTCACCGGACTCGCCGGCCGCGACCATCCCGGTCTCGTCCTGCGAGCGCGCCCAGTGGTCGAGCGCGCGCTCGCCGATCTCGCGCAGCAGCGCGTCCCGGGAGGCGAAGTGCCGGTTCAGCGTCGCCCGCCCGATCCCGATCGCGGCCGCGAGATCGGCCATCGAGGTGGTCGGGTCGGAGTTCAGCCGCCGGAGGGCGGCATCAAGCACCTGGGAACGAGTCAGCATGCTCCCAGTAGACACTATTGTCCCGTTTGAGACAAGTTTGTCTCACCTGAGACGCTCAGGACTCAGTGATCACGCCGATCGCCGCGACCACGGCCTTCCGCTGGGTCGCCGGAAGTCCGGCCGTCAGTTCGGCGATCCGATCCGTGTACGCCGTGTGCGCCTGGTGCGCGAGTTCGGTCCCCGGCGCGCTCAGCGCGATCCGGCAGGCCCGTCGATCCGCGGGGTCCGGCTGCCGCTCGACCAGCTCCCGCCGTTCGAGCCGGTCGACCATGCTGGTCAGGCTCGATCGCTCGATGCTCATGATCCGGCTCAGCTCGGTCATGCCGAACGGCCCGGCGAGCAGCACGCAGAGCAGGTGCGCCTGCTGCGGTGTCAGACCGAGCGGCCGGCTCGACTCGGCGTACAGGTCCTGGAGCTTGTGCATCAGCTGGACCAGCGAGCCGACCAGTTCGGTGTCCTGCGCAACGGCCATGCCTCCATCGTAGTCCGCTCCTCGGATTGTCGGGAGAGCTGATATTTCGGTGTACTACTATTTAGATCTACGAACTACTTGGGAGGAACCGCGATGACCGTCAGATTCGGAATCGGTGCCCCGTCGGCGCTGCCCGCGCTGCTCCGCACGGCCGAGCAGGCCGATCGGGACGGGCTCGACCACCTGTCGATCGCCGATCACCCGTACGGCGCTCGCGCGCTCGACGCGTACGCCGCGATCGGGTGGGTGCTGGCGCGGACCGAGCGGATCTCCGGCCTGGTCAACGTCACCAACCTGCCGTTGCGCCCGGCACCGATCCTGGCCCGGACGGCGTCCACGCTGGCCGCGCTGTCCGGCGATCGACTCGTGCTCGGCCTCGGAGCCGGCGGCGCACCTGACCTGATCACCGCGATGGGCGGCCGGCAGCAGACGCCGCGCGAGGCCGTCGACGCGTTCGAGGAGGCGATGGTGCTGATCCGCTCGCTGACCACGGCCGGTCCGGCGGTAACGTCGGCGGGACCGCACTACCCGGTGACGGGGATCCCGCCGGTCGCGGCGCCGGGGCTGCAGATCTGGACGGGCTCCAACGGTCCGCGCTCGCTCGCGGCGACCGGGCGACGGGCGGACGGCTGGATCCCGGGCCACGCGGCGGACTGGCTCAGTTCGGCGTACCGGCAGGCGCGTCCGATCGTCGACGCGGCGGCGCTCGAGGCCGGTCGCAAGCCGTCGGACGTCGCGACGATCTACAACTTCCCGGGCGCGATCACCGACCACCCGCTGGACCGCACCCGCGACGACGAGGGCCGGTGGATCGGCGGATCGGCCGGCCAGTGGGTCGAGGAACTGACCGGCGCGGTACTGGAGCACGGTGCGGCGGGATTCACCTACTTCCCGCGCGGCAGCAACGCGGACGAGCCGGTCCGCTGGGCGCAGGAGATCGTCCCCGCCGTACGCGCCGCGATCTCCTGAGGGGGCGGAACTCGGCCGCAGAGCGCCCCGCGGCTGACGGACGTCCACCACCTTCCAACCTCGCCCGGCCGGGCGCCTTCACGCTCGAGCCCGGCCCGCTCGGGCCGAATTCAGGTGGTTAGAAAGTGGTGGACGTTCACCCCGTCAGCTCAAGGCCGCCAGTTCTTCCGCCGACAGCTCGATCGCGCCCGCTGCGACGTTCTCCTCCAGGTGCTCCGGGTTCCCCGTGCCGGGGATCGCGAGCACGTGCGGCCCCTGGTGCAGCGTCCACGCGAGGCGGATCTGCTGCTCCGACGCGTCCTTGGCCGCGGCGATCCGGCGTACGGCGTCGGAGTGGTCGGTCGTCGCCGTCCCTTCCCGCGAAGGCCCGGCGATCGCGAAGAACGGAACGTACGCGACCCCGCGCTCACCGCAGATCGGCAGGAACGTGTCGTCCTCGCGGTGCGTGTCGAGCGCGTACGAGTTCTGCACGCAGACCACCGGCGCGATCGGCTGCGCCTCGTCCAGGTGGTCCAGCCGGATGTTGGACAGCCCGAGATGCCGGATCAGCCCGGCGTCGACCAGGTCGGCGAGCGCGCCGAAGCGTTCGGCGATCGAGTCCTCGCCCGGCTTTTTGATGATCCGCAGGTTGACCACGTCGAGCGCGTCCTTGCCAAGCTGACGCAGGTTGAGCTCGACCTGCTCGCGCAGTTCGGCTGCTGTCGTCGCCTGGTAGAAACCACGCTCAGCGGCGGATCCCGGCCCGACCTTGGTGGTGATCACCAGGTCCGCCGGGTACGGCGACAACGCCTCGCGGATCAGCTCGTTGGCGTAGCGGACCGGCCCCTCGCCGACCCCCATCGTGCCGCCGGGAGAGGCGTAGAACGCTGCGGTATCGATGTGGTTGACGCCGAGCTCGACGGCCCGGCGCAGCACCCGGATCGCGACGGCGCGATCCGGGTTCGGGGTTGTGCGCATCGCGCCGAACCCCAGTCGGTTGATGGTGAAGTCGCCCAGCTTCCAGGTACCCGCGGCAGCCGCGGAGAGGTTTTCAGGCATCCGCCCACCCTATTCCTCGATCGCGCCACGCTTGGCTCGCAAGTGCGCCCGGAACGTCAGCGTGGGGTCGGCCGCGCGCGCCGTCAGGTACTCGTCGAACCCGACCTGCTCGCGTAACGACGTACCGGCCGCGATCAGGGCCGACTGCCGCCGTTCGGTGTCGCGGATCGACTCCGCCAGCGCGAACAGCTCGTCGACCTGCGCGGCCGGAACGAAGACGATGCCGTCGTCGTCGGCCAGTACGACGTCTTCGTTGCTCACGGCCCATTCCCCGACCGTTGCCGTCGTCAACGCGTCGGCAGGCAACGGATCGAGCCGCAGGGGTCCCGTCGGCAACGACCCGAGGCTGTAGACCGGCAGCCCGATCGCCCGGATGTCGGCCGAGTCCCGATGCAGCCCCCACACCACGAGCCCGGCGAGACCGGCGTTCTTCGCCTCCAGTACGACGAGGTCGCCGACGCAGGCCTCGTCCAGCCGCCCGCCGTTGTCGGCGACGAGGACGTCACCCGGCTCGGCCTGCCCGAACGCCTCCAGGAAGATGTCGACGCTGCCGACGTGCTGAGCCGGAAGCACCCGCCCGGCCAGCCGCCCCGGCAGAGCGGCTGTCAGCCCCACGCACCGCACCGCCACCTTCGCGCGGACACACGCGTCGGCGACGTGCGCCGTGGTCAGTTCGGCGAACCGCGCCGTCAACTCGTCGGGCTTCATCAACTGCCTCCCCAGGGTCGAGCACCGACCCTAATCACGCGATCGATACGCCACCAGATACCCGCCGTACTCAGCGGGCCAAGAAGGTCAGGATCTCCGGCACGTCAGGGGAGTAGCCGTCGCTGGTGTCGACGGTGAGCGTCGGGACCGGCAGCGCGATCGGGTCGAACGACTCGTGCACGGTACGACGCCGCTGTTCGTCGTACTGGCTGTCCTCGTGCGCCGCCCGCGACGGCGTGCTGCCGGAACGAGCGGCCATCCGCGCGAACGCGACCTCGGCGGGGACCATGCAGTGCACGATCCGGAACTCGGCCTGCCCGATCAGCGGCGTCAGCCCGGGCTTCCAGAGCCGGTCCTGGAAGGCGGCCTCGGCAACGACCGACGAACCGCGTCCGACCAGCAGGCCGAGGACGTCGAAGAACGTCGCCAGCGTGCGCATCGTCAGCGGGTCGGACGGCCCGGGAACGAAGTCGGGGGTGGCGTGCGCCATCCCCTCCTTGATCTCGTCCCGGCAGATCGCCGGGCACCCCACGCCCGCCGCGAGCCGGTGGGCCAGCGTCGTCTTGCCGGTTCCCGGCGGTCCACTCACCACGATCACCATCGGAAGCACCGCCGCACCCTAGCGCCTCGGCCGTCCACCTGCTTGTTGCCTGCAGCAATAAAATGTCTCGATATGCAAGACGTAGGGTCTCAAAGAGCAAGATTTACGGTTAGTCTGAGCGGGAGACAAGGGAGTCCACACGATGAGCAACGTCTATACCCACGGCCACCACGAATCCGTTCTCCGGTCACACCGCTGGCGCACCGCCGCGAACTCGGCCGGCTACCTGCTGCCGCGCCTGCGGCCCGGTCTGAGCCTGCTCGACGTCGGCGCCGGTCCCGGCACGATCACCGCCGAGCTGGCCGCGCTGGTCGCGCCCGGCCGGACCACCGCACTCGAGGCGAACGAGTCCGCCCTCGACATCACCCGCGCGACCTTCGCCGAGCGCGGGCTCGCGCCGCGTGCTCCGGGCGACGTCGTCGCGGGGTCGGCCGGCAGCCCGGCGATCGAGGTCGACTTCGTCGTCGGCGACGTGCACCGGCTCGATCTTCCCGACGACTCGTACGACGTCGTGCACGCCCACCAGGTCCTGCAGCACGTCGCCGATCCGGTCCAGGCGCTGCGCGAGATGCGCCGGGTCTGCAAGCCCGGCGGGATCGTCGCGGCGCGCGACTCCGACTACCACGCCTTCACCTGGTACCCGGAGCTGCCGGAGCTCGACGAGTGGATGGAGCTGTACCAGCGGCTGGCCCGCGCCAACCAGGGCGAGCCGGACGCCGGTCGCCGGCTGCTGTCATGGGCCCGCGAGGCTGGGTTCGAGCAGGTCGAGGCGACGGCGAGCAACTGGACCTTCGCGAACGTCGAGGACCGCGACTGGTGGGGTGGGATGTGGGCTGACCGCGTGCTGCAGTCCGCGATGGCCGACCAGGCGCGGGCGTCCGGCGTACCGGAGGCCGCGCTGGAGCGGATCTCGGCCGCTTGGCGGGCCTGGGCCGCGGCGCCGGACGGCTTCCTCAGCCTGCTGCACGGCGAGATCGTCGCGATCGCCTGACCATAACCAAGCGTGATGCGGGTGTCCGCTGGGCAGAAAGTTGCTCACTCGGTGTAACGGTCGGCGCGGACCGTCGATAGAGGGGTGTTGGCGGTACGCCGGCCGGGGGCCCTGGGGAGGGAAGGGCCGGCGCAACGGCCGCCTCTGATGTCCGAGGGGGACAACTTCATGCGTTACAGATCCGCAGCTCTGGGGCTGGCGGTGGCGGCTCTGGCTGCCGTCGGCCTCACCGCACCGGCTTCGGCCCGTACGACGGAGAGTTCGGCCGTCGCCGCCACCAAGGTCGTCACGTCGGCGATCAAGTGGGGGCAGAACGGCGACATCGCCGTCCCGCGCTCGTACGTCGGCGACAGCAAGCTCGAGCTCGCCGTGTTCCGGCCGAGCAACGGGACCTGGTACATCCGCGGCTGGACGAACATCAAGTTCGGCCAGGCGGGGGACATCCCGGTCCCGGCCGACTACAACGGGGACGGCCGCGCCGAGCTCGCCGTGTTCCGCCCGTCCAACGGGTACTGGTACATCCGCGGCGTCGGCCAGTTCGTCTGGGGCCGGGCCGGCGACGTACCGGCCGCGTCGAACTACGTCGGCGACAGCCGCGCCGAGGCCGCCGTCTGGCGCCCGTCGGTGGGCCGCTGGTTCATCCGGGGAGCCGCTCAGATCTCCTGGGGTGCGAACGGCGACATCCCGGCGCCCGCCGACTACGTGGGCGACAGCCACAGCGACCTCGCGGTGTTCCGGCCGTCGCTGGGCCGGTGGTTCATCCGCGGCGCGTCGCAGATCTCGTGGGGTGTGAAGGGTGACGTGCCCGTTCCCGCCAACTTCGTCGGCAGCGCGAAGGCGGAGCTGACCGTCTTCCGCCGGGGCGCGTGGTTCACGCGCGGAGGCAGCACGCTGACCTGGGGCCAGAACGGCGACCGGGCCTACCCGGGCAACTACGCCGGCACAACGGCCACCGACCACACGGTCTGGCGCCCGTCGAACGGGACCTGGTACTTGCGGTACGTGGTCACGGTGAACCCGCCCAAGCCGCCGCCTCCGCCGCCGACCAGGCCGGGCTGCGACCCGTCGTACCCGACGGTGTGCATCAAGCCGCCGCCGCCGGATCTCGACTGCCCGCAGATTCCGTACCGGAACTTCCGGGTCGTCGGCGCTGACCCGCACCGGTTCGACGCGGACAACGACGGGATCGGCTGCGAAAGCTGATCCTTGCCCCAGGCAACCGGCCCCCGAGTAGCAGATCGGGGGCCGGTTTCACTTCCCCGCGAAGACCACCAGATACCCGTCCGGATCCCGCACCCACAACTCCCGATGCCCCGCGTTCGGGTTGTCGTGCACCCCGGTCTGCACCTCCGAGGCAACAACCCGCGACGCCACCGCCTCCAGATCATCCACCGCGAACCACACCGCGAACCCGTTCCCCAACGGCACGTCCGGATCCCCGAAGACCCCGTGATGATGCCCGACCTCCAGCTTGTGCAACTGCAGCACCAACTGCCCGTCGACGTTCACCCGCTCGTACTCCGGCCCGCCGTGCGCACTCGCCCCGCCCAGCACCCCGCAGTACCAAGCACTGCTCTTCTCCACATCGCGCACCGCCAGCAACGGCTGCGGTCTCACCGAAAGCGTCATGCCAACGACGCTAAGCGGTCCCGCCCGCGGAAGTCTTGGACGAATGGGCACGCTGCCGCGAAGCCTCGTACAGCACCGCCGTCGCCGCGTTCGCCGCATTCAGCGAACTGGCCGCCCCACCCATCGGAATCCGCACCAACTCGTCAGCCAGCTCCTTCCACGCCGCCGACAGCCCGGAAGTCTCGTTCCCCACGAGCAGCAACGTCGGCTGCGTGAAGTCGAAGTCGTACACATCCACCGACCCGTGCTCATCGGTGCCCACCACAACAATCGGTACGCCGCCCGCCCGCTGCTCCGCGACCCACTCCATCACCTCACGCTGCGACGGCACCCGCACGGCAGGCAACGCGAACAACGAACCCGTACTGGCCCGCACCGCCTTCGGGTCGTACACATCAGCCGCATGCCCGGTCACGATGAACCCGTCCGCCCCGAACGCGTCCGCCGACCGGATGATCGACCCGATGTTGCCCGGCCCGGTCGGCCGGTCGAACACCACGCCGAGAAACGAACGCCCGACCGCGATCCGCGACAACTCGTCCGGCGGCATCGCCACCACGGCAACGATCTCGGCCTCGGTCTTCTCCGTCAGCTCCGCGAGCAGCTCCGGCTCCATCAGCACCCGCTCGGCCTGCCGCTGACTCTGCAGCAACTCCCGCGCCCACTGCGAGGGCACCCGCGACGCGTCCTGGATCAGCACGTTGACCGTCCACCCGTGCTCGACCGCGAGGCTGATCGGCCGCACGCCCTGAACGATGAACTCGCCGGCGCGCTGCCGCTTGTTGCGATTGCCGAGCAGCGCCTGCCACACCTGGAACCGAGCATTCCGACTACTGACCCGCGTCGCCATAGTGCCCAACAGTACGAGGGGGACTCACGACGGGAGTCTCAGGTCCCGAGCGTCGACTCCCGCGGCACCAGTTCCATCGGCATCGACACCAGTCCCGACGGCGCGGCTCCACCGATCATCTCCAGCAGCAACTGCGCCGTACGCCGCCCCAACTCCTCCAGCCGCAGGTCGACTGTCGTGAGCGGCGGCCGGCTCGCCAGCGCCATCACGCTCCAGTTGTCGAACCCGGTCACCGCGACGTCGTCCGGCACCGCCCGTCCGAGCTCCCGCAGCCGGTCGCACACCCCGCGCGCGATCTGATCGCTTCCGCACGAAATCGCGTCCACCTCACCGGTCCGCAGCAGTACGTCGACCGCGTGCCGCCCCCAGCGCTCACTCCACTCCCCGTGCAGCGGTTCGCCGATCAACGCGTCGCCCGCCGCGGCGACAGTCGCCGCAGCCCGAACCACCGCACTGCGATGCGTCGCCGGCCCGGTCACGTGCGCGATCCGCCGCCGTCCCAGCGACAGCAGATGCCGTACGGCGGACGCAGCCCCGCCGTGATCGTCCATCACCACGGAGGTGCCCGCGGGATCGCTGGACGGACTGAACGCGTAGACCACCGGCATCGGTACGTCGATCGGCGCCCGCGGCTCGGTCCGCCGGCCGGTGACGATGATCCCGTCGACCCGCCGGGCCACCAGGGACTTCAGGTAGTGCGACTCGCGCAGCGCGTCGTCCCGGGTGTCGCACAGCACGAGCGCCATCTCGCCCGCGCTCAACGCGTCCTCGGCGCCGAGCATGATCGGGATGCTGAACCGCCCCGAGCTGTCGGTCGTAATCAGCCCGACCGTGTAGCTGCGCCCCGACGACAGGGCCCGGCCGCGGCTGTCCGGCGTGAAGCCGAGCTGCTCCGCCGCCCGCCGTACGCGCTCGCGGGTCTCCTCGCGGAGCTGGCCGGTGTCGTTGAGCGCCTTGGACGCCGTACTGGTCGAGACGCCGGCCAGGGCGGCGACGTCGGTGATCCGCGGCACGACCGGTCCCCGTGACGCCATCTGCCACCCTCCCAGCATTTCCGGACTTTCCGTCAGAGTACCGGATCGGCACCTTGCGACCCCTTGACCGAGCGTCGAAGGGTCCTTACGGTCGATAAGGAAAACGTGTTCCGTCCGTTTCTGCGAGGAGCCGCTTTGATGCCGAAGGACCAGCTCTCCCCTGCCGCCACCACCCGCGCCGTGCTCCGGCCGATCGGCCTCGGCCGGGCCCGGATCACCGGCGGCTTCTGGTCACCACGCCAGCAACGCAACGCCGAGAACGCGATCCCGCTCGGCCAGGACCAGCTCGAAAGTGCCGGCAACCTGCAGAACCTGCGGCTGGCCGCGGGCATCGGCGAGGGTGAGGCGATCGGTCCGGTCTTCGCCGACTCCGACGTCTACAAGTGGCTCGAGGCCGTCGCCTGGGAGTACGGGCGCAACCCGTCCGAGGACCTGCTCCGCCGCCAGCGCGAACTGACCGCGGTGGTCGCCGGCGCCCAGCGTGACGACGGCTACCTCGACTCGGTCGTGCAGCTGCGCGAAGGCGACCAGGGTCGCTACCAGAAGCTTGTCTGGAGCCACGAGCACTACTGCGCCGGGCACCTGATCCAGGCCGCCGTCGCGCAGGTCCGCTGCACCGGCGACACCGGGCTGCTCGACGTCGCCGTGAAGCTTGCCGATCACCTGGTGAGGACGTTCGGCGACGACGGGATCCGCGACGTCGACGGCCATCCGGTGATCGAGATGGCCCTGGTCGAGCTCTACCGCGAGACCGGTACGGCGGCGTACCTGGACCTCGCGCGCTGGTTCGTCGAGGTGCGCGGTCACGGGATCATCGCCGGCCACGGCCACGAGCCGACGTACTTCTCCGACCGCCGTCCGGTGCGCGAGGCAACGACGGTCGAAGGGCACGCCGTACGGGCCGTGTACCTCGCGGCCGGCGCGGCCGACGTCGCGGTCGAGACCGGTGACACCGAGTTGCTCGAGGCACTCAAAGTCCAGTTCGCGCACATGTGGGACACGAAGACCTACGTCACCGGCGGCCTGGGCGCGCGCTGGGAGGGTGAGGCGTTCGGCGACGAGCACGAGCTGCCGCCGGACCGTGCGTACGCCGAGACCTGCGCCGCGATCGGCGGGATCCAGTGGGCCCATCGGATGCTGCTGGCAACCAATGACGCCTTTTACGCCGACGCACTGGAACGGATGCTCTACAACGGATTCCTCGCCGGTGTCTCGCTCCAGGGCAGCGAGTACTTCTACGTGAATCCCTTGCAGCACAGGGGAAGCGCGCATGCCGACGGCAACCGGAGTCCGGCGCACGGCCGGCGGGGGTGGTTCGACTGCGCATGTTGCCCGCCCAACATCATGCGGACGCTCGCGAGTCTCGACGGCTACCTGGCGACCACCACGGCGGACGGTGTGCAGCTCCACCAGTACGCCGAGTCGGCGATCACCACCGACACCACCGAACTCCACGTGGCAACCACCTACCCCTGGAACGGCACCGTTCGCATCACCATCCCCAAGACCCCACCAACTCCCTGGACCCTCTCCCTCCGCATCCCCACCTGGTGCGAGAACGCCACTGTTGACGGCAAGCCGGTCGACCCCGGCCAGTACGCCGCCATCACCCGAACCTGGTCGCCCGGCGACACCGTCGAGCTGCAACTCCCGCTCACGCCTCGCACTGTCACCGCGGCGCCGCGCGTCGACGCCGTACGAGGTTGTGTCGCGATCGAGCGCGGCCCACTCGTCTACGCCGTCGAACAGGTCGACCAGGACGCGAACGTCGACGACCTCCACCTGCTCGACGCGCCGATCGCGGCCCACCACGAGCCGGACCTGCTCGACGGCGTCACCGTGCTCACCACCCAAGGCCGCGTCGACTCGCCGACGCACATCACGGCCGTCCCGTACTACGCCTGGGCCAATCGCGAGATCGGTGCCATGCGGGTCTGGCTGCCGCGTGGCTGACCATGCTGACCAGGAGGCGATTCCTCGGTACGGCGGCCGCGCTCGCCGGGATCTCGGGCTGCAGCTCGGTCCTGCCTGAGCCGGATGTCGCGGCGCCCGGCTTCGGCACGGGCGCCACCGGGACGGTGAAGGTGTGGTGCAGGGCCGCGACGCAGACCGGTCTGACCAGCCTGGTGGAGAAGTTCAACGCGTCGCAGGACCGGCTGCGGGTAGAGCTGACGCCAGTGCTCGACGCGCAGTACGTGACCAAGCTGGCCACCGCGATCCGCGGCCGCGGCGTACCGGATCTGGTCGACATCGACGACATCAACTCGATGCTGTTCATCTACCGCGACGCGTTCACCGACCTCACCGAAGCGCTGCAGGCGCTGGACTTCCGGGCCAAGCTCAGCCCCGGGCACCTGCGGCTGGCGACCCGCTCCGGGCGTGCGTACGGCGTACCGTACCTGGCCGACAACTCGATGTTCTGGTTCAACACCGAGCTCTGCGACCGCGCGGACGTCGATCCCGACCAGGCGGTCACGTCGTACGACGAACTGCTCGCCGCCGCGCGCCGGCTGCGCAAGCTCGGCGACGACATCTACGCGTGGAGCTTCCCGGCGAACAGCCCCGGCGCCCTCGGGTTCGTCGTCCAGCCGATGGTCTGGGCGGCCGACACCGACCTGATCCGTGGCGAGGTCGGGCAGCAGGAGGGCAACATCGTCGGCAACGACGTCGTCCAGCGGATGCTCGAGCTGCACCGGCAGCTGTGGGTCGACGGACTGGTGCCGAGGGCAAACTTCTCCGACGACGCCTCGCGCTGGGGGAGCGACTTCCGGGCCGGTGCTGTGGGGATCTTCCCGTCGAACTACAGCGTCGTCGTCTCCGGTTCCGACGAAGCCTTCCATGCCAAGGTGACGCCGCGGCTGCTCTCCGGGCCGGACGGCGGGTCGGCGTTCTTCGACGGCGGCGACAACATGTGCATCCCGCGCGGCGCCGAGAACGCGTCCGGTGCGTGGGAGTTCGTCCGGTTCGCTTTGGATCTGCCGCAGCAGAGCGACCTGCCCGCGGGCGGGTACACACCGGTGCGGTCCGACGTCGCGACGCCGGAGTTCGCGAAGAAGTTCCCGCTCGCCACGCTGCCGCTGGAGCGGATCGAGGAGGGCTACGCGCCGACCACCCTGTCGTACAACCTGCTCTACAACCAGCCGGACGGGCCGTGGCTGCAGATGTTCCGCCGGGCCGTGTTCGACGGCGAGCTGGAGGCCGCGATGTCCGAAGCCCAGGAGTCGTACGACCGGATCCTCGCGCAGGGGCAGGCATGAACCGCGCGTCGCTGACCCACCCGCCGCGGACGGGGTTGCTGCTGGTCGCGCCGGCGGTGCTGTTCGTGGGAGTGTTCGTCCTGGTGCCGTTGGGTTTCGCGGTGGTGATCTCGCTGACCAACTGGCCGCTGATCGGTGACGTGCGGTTCAGCGGGGTCAAGAACTACACCGCGATCGTCTCCGACGCGGCGTTCGCCAAGTCCGTGCTGTACACGCTGCTCTACACGGTGATCGTGACCGGCCCGATCCTCGTGCTCGGCTACGCGCTCGCCGTCCTCGTACGACGTAAGCGTCGCGGCTCGACGCTGCTCCGGACGGTCTTCTTCCTGCCGTTCGTGGTCGGCCTGTCGACGCTCAGCTTCGTCACCGTCCTGGAGGCCCAGCCGGAGAGCGGCGCGATCAACATCCTGCTCCGCGGTCTGGGCATCACCGACGGTACGACGGCCTGGCTGGTCGACGGTCCGCTGGCCACCGGGCTGATCTGCGTGCTGGTGATCTGGGGCGTCTCCGGGCTGACGATGATGCTGCTGATGGCCGGGATGCAGGCGATCCCACGCGAGTTCTACGAGTCGTCGGAGCTGGACGGCGCCGGTTGGTGGCAGCAGGAACGCGAGATCACCATCCCGATCCTGCGCCGGACGATCGCGATGGCGGTCATCATCTCGGTCGTCGGCTCGCTGCTCGCGTTCTCGCAGTTCTACATCCTGACCCGCGGCGGACCGGGCACGGACACCACGACGGTCGTCCAGTACATCTACAACCGCGCCTTCGTCCAGCTCCAGCTCGGCGCCGCCACCGCGCTGTCGGTCGTGCTGGTGGTCGTCGTCGGCCTGGTCACCGCGGCGCAGTTCTGGCTGCTCCGGGAGAGGGACTGACGATGCCGCGTCTCAAGAACGTCTTCTACGTCGTCGGCGGCCTCGGCGCGTTGCTGGTCTTCGCCGTACCGTTGCTCTGGGCCCTCTTCCGCTCGGTCCAGCCGAACGACGTGATCGTCGCCGCACCGGACCGCGCGACCTTCTTCCAGCTCACCTGGGACAACTTCCGCACGCTGATCGAGGGCCCGGGCAACCTGTTACGGGCCGTTGGCAACAGTCTGGTCGTTGCCCTCAGCACCGCCGTACTGACCGCTCTCCTCGCAACCCTGGCCGGCTACGGCTTCGCCAAGTTCCGCTTCCGCTCCGGACCGGTCCTGTTCGCGCTGGTGGTCGTGTCGATGATGATCCCGTTCCAGGCGATCCTCACCCCGCTCTACCTGCAACTCAACGTCATGCGCCTCACCGACAGCCTGTTCGGCCTCGTCCTCTTCTACACCACCGTCAACCTCCCCTTCGGCGTCTTCGTCATGCGCAACTCCTTCTCGTCCGTCCCCGCCGAACTCGAAGACTCCGCCCACGTCGACGGCTGCGGCACCCTCCGCATGATCGCCTCGGTCCTCCGCCCCCTGATCACCCCCGGCGCAGCCACCGTCGCCCTCTACGCCTTCCTCGCCGCCTGGACCGAGTTCCTGGGAGCCCTCACCTTCCTCACCAAGGACGAGCTCTACACCCTCCCGGTAGCCCTCGTGAACGTCCAAGCCGGCGCCTACGGCGAAGTCAACTTCGGCTCCCTGGTAGCAGGCTCAGTCATCGCCATGATCCCCTGCGTGGTCTTGTACGTCGGCCTCCAACGCTTCTACGTCACCGGCTTGGCCTCGGGAGCCGTCAAAGGCTGACTTCCCCCACGCGCTGCCACGCACGGGTGAGTGCTTTCTCCCACGCGGTGCTACGCCCGCTCCTTCGTCGCGTGCTCCGCGCCGCTCCCGCCCGCCCGGTTGTGAGTGCGCGTGCTGGCGCCCGCTTCTCGTGCGCGCTGGCGCGCTGAAGTGCCGCGCTATCGCGCGAGCACGCGCTGGCGCGCTGAAGTGCCGCGCTATCGCGCGAGCACGCGCTGGCGCGCTGAAGTGCCGCGCTATCGCGCGAGCACGCGCTACCGCGCAGAGAAGCTCTTCGCCGCTGGCGTCCCACGGGCTTGCCCGGCGATGCGGCCCGGGTGCTCTCCACCGCCCGCTCGTCGTGGAACGGCCGACCCGACGCGCGCAGGGCAACGCCGGACCGGCCGGCCTTCAGGTCCCTGCTCGAGTGGTGAGGCGGCACAGGGCGCGGCACTCGAACAGGGATCGTTCCTGGGCTCCCCGGCTCAGAGGGACGGACTGGCAACGACGACGCGTGCGCCGGTCGTCCGCTCGAAGGTGTCCTTCACGTTGTGTGTCACCGCCAGTGCCGCGAAGTGCAAGCGGCTGGGGATGACGACGGCGGTGACCTCGTAGCGATTCACCGCATCGATCAGAGCCTCGAACGCCGCCGGACTGGTGTCGTTCTCTTCGACGTACACCGTGCCCATCGCAAACCCCTCGGTCCGAGCGAAGGTCTCCAGTTGGTCCTTGATGTCTGCCAACTCGCCGTCGGTCATGAGGAGGTGTTTCAGCACGTACCCGAGCAGCAGGGGCCGGGTGTAGTCGACTGGGCAGGGCACGCGGATCACTCCTTCGGATTGGGTTCGGGATCAGCCTGCGGTGCAGGCCGATTTACCCCAATGACCGGCTGTGGAACTTCCGTGGCACCTGCGCTGCGCACGAGCCTGATTCCTGCTTTGATTGCGGTCGGAGAGGAGTTCGGTGCGGAGCGTCATCACGTGGACTGGGTTCGAGGCCAGGGCATTTGCGTCTGGCCCTGCGGTTCAGCGTGCGCGCATTCGCCGAACACCTCGGAGTCGCGATCCGGACAGTGTCCAAGTGGGAGGCCGCAGGTCTCTCGCGCCAGCCGCGACCGGACATGCAAGCTGCGCTGGACACGGTGCTCGCTCAGGCCGATGCCGAGGCTCGCGCCCGCTTCGAAACTCTTCGGACAAGTGACGGGCAGCCCCGACCGCGACCGCTGACCCGGTGGGACAACGAGTCCTGGGTCGACGACCTGGATCGCGCCCGCCTTTACGCGGATCGGCAGAACTTCGGACTGGCATCTCGCTTGGTCGAGCGGTGGCTGGGGCGTGCGGCTCAGACAGAGCTTGACCAGGCCGGCCTGTACCTCCAAGCGCGTTCTCTGGTGCTCTTGGGCAACCTGCAGCGCGATCAGGGCGAACTCACCGGGCCCGGCTCAGCGAGATCGGCGTACAAGAAGGCGCTTGCTACCTTCGCCGCCCTCAAAGCGGCACCTCGGGTGGGCCAGACCGAACTGCTCCTCACAGTCGTCGCCGAGATGTCGGGCGAGATCGAGCAGTCCGCACGCAGCTACCAGGAACTCGCCGACGACGAGCGTCTCAACCCGCTCGACCGTGCGCGAGCACGGCTCTGGATCGGGACCGCCCTGGCGAAGTCCCCGCAGTTCGGCGACGAGAGGGCCGCTGCCGCACTGGCAGCGATCGGACGTGCGATCGGCGACTTCGAGACCCTGGACGAGCCGGACGAGTGGGGAGTCGCCCATCAGAAGCTCGCATTGGCGCATCTCGCTGCCGGCAATCCGGACACGGCTCATCGCTCGATGGACGTTGCCGTCGCGAACAGCCGCGACGACTCCCCACTGCAGCGCGTCAAACTCGATACTGCTCGCGCGCATATCCTTCTGGCGGACAAAGCGACCCGAGGTAGCGCCGTCGCGCTGTTGGAGCGATCGCGGATCCATGCGATGAAGCACAAACTCATTCATCAAGTCGCCAGCATTGACCGCATCAGAGCCTTGGCCGACAACACCAGCGGGGTACGTCGATGATGGAGGCAAGAATCAACACGCCCGGAAACGTTCCGACGGATGATCAGCTCAAGGATGCCCAGTTGATCTGGGACTACCACCAGATGCACCACCAGCTCAGACCGGTTGACGTCGGTATCGGACTCGGCAGTCACGACCTGGGCGTCGCGACTTTCGCCGCCGACCTCTATCACCGGGGCTTCTTCCCGTCACTCGTCTTCACAGGAGCGACCAGCCGTACGACGGCAGCGCGGTTCCCTCGCGGCGAAGCGGTTCACTACCGCGAACATGCCATCGAACTCGGCGTACCGGACTCTGCGGTGCTGGTCGAACCACGAGCGACCAACACCGGCCAGAACATCGCCTTCACGCGCGAAGTCCTCGCTGACAGGATGGCGTCGGTCGGCTCGGTCCTGCTGATCTCCAAGCCGTACATGGAGCGCAGAGCCTTCGCGACCTGTCAGAAGGTGTGGCCGGAGGTCGAGGCCGTTTGTGCCTCAGAGTCGATCGAGTTCGCCGACTACCTCGACAGCATTGGAGACTCGAGTTTGGTTCTCGACATGCTTGTCGGGGACCTGCAGCGGGTGATCGAGTACCCGGCACTTGGCTTCGCTGTCGAGCAGGTCGTGCCTGATGACGTCAGCGCCGCCTACGGACGCCTGATCGAGGCCGGCTACGTCAGCCGCCTGATCAGGTGAGGTCACAGCAGCCGTTCACACCTGTGCGATTCGCCATCTGAACTGCTTCCACGGCTGTCGACCCTGCATCTAGTCGGGGCATTGGGGACGATGCTGGCCGAAACCAACAGGCCGGCGGCAGGCACCGATCGAGCGCTAGCGAGCGAGAAGTCCGCGCTGGACGACGGTGGCCGGCCACAAGCAAGGCCTCCGATGCGGACAAAAGGTCAAATCGTGCTGGTGACTGTGATGTGGTGAGAGAGTGATCGATGAAGAGTGGGCGGCGGTGCCGAGATCCATCAAGTTGATCGTCTGTGGCGCTGCGGTTGTCTTTTCCTACGGCACTGTCGTGCACGCCGTTGCCATCGCCGACCGTGGACTCGATGCCTACGAGCGGTACCCGATGTGGCTGGCGCTGTACTTCACGCTCTTGGTCGTCTTCGATGCAGTCGCGGCGTTACTTCTGCTGTTGGGCCGGCGCATCGGCCTCGTTCTTGGCTGTGCAGTCCTGGCCACCGACGCCGCAGCGAATGGATACGCCAACTACGTCTTCGATCCGGGCAGCGGTGGCGCTGCTGGCCGGGTCTTCCAAGCTTTCATCACCGTATTGGCGATCGGTCTTCTCACGACAGCGCCACGTGTCTGGCCGTGGCTGCGGTGAATTTGAGGTGCCGAGCGAGCCGTTCTCAAGCGCAGCGCGCCGATGTACCGCGCTACCGCGCGGGTGTACAACAGGAGACGCCTGTTGCGCTGGGTGTGGTTGGGTGCCCGGCTCATGGGCTGATCCCGCAAGCACGTCGTCCCGCAGCTCCGGTCCTAAACCGGCCCATGGCTGACTACTTGCAGGTTTCGGCGGCTACGCCGACGCGTGATGACGCGGTGCGCCTTGCGGGATAGACCGTGAGCTCTGGTCTTGCCGCCGGTGCGCAGGTCGTTGGGCCGGTCATCTCGGTGTTCTGGCACAACGGGGCCTACGGCGAAGGCGCGGAGTGGCAGGTGCTCGAGCACCCGCCGCGCTGAATCCCGCCCCAAAGGCGTCCAGTAGCGCCGGACATGTGCATCGGTCGATCTTGGAAAGTAACATTAGAAGCGGAAGGCGCTTCAAAAGTAACGCCTAGAGTGTTACTATCCAAGTAGTTGGGAGGTGAGACAGATGCTTGCACTAGACGTGTTGGAGACGTTGGAACTACTCGGGTCCGGTCAATGGGGACTGGTGACCACCGCCCAAGCCTCCGAGGTCGGTGTTTCCAAGATGCGGCTGTCGCGGCTCGCCGACCGTGGCACTCTGCAGCGTGTCCGGCATGGCGTCTACTCGCTCCCTTCGGCCGACACAGGGCCACTGCAAGGCCTGCGGGCGGCATGGCTTTCCGCTGGCGGCCGGTCGGCGGCAGATCAGCCGCTGACCGTAGTTTCTGGTGAGTCAGCCGCAGCCGTGCACGGACTAGGTGACCTGCTGCCGGCCAAGTACGAATTCTCTTCTGCGGTGCGTCGGCAAACCACGCAGCCGGACACCCGGTATCGCAAGCGCGATCTGTCCGATGGAGACGTCGTCTGGGTCGAGGGGTTGCCGGTGACCAGTGTTGCGCGGACCGTCGAAGACCTCGCTGCAGGCGGTACCGATTTCGATCACCTCGCGGCTGTGGTCCGTGATGCGTTCACCAAGGGCACCGCTGCCGACCGTCTCGCCCAGGCGCTCGAGCCATCGGCAGACCGCTTCGGATCACCCGATGGTGATGCGCTGCTCGTCGCTCTGCTGGAGACAGCCGGCTACCGACCTGACGCGAGGGTGCTGGAGTTGGTCGCTCCCGATCTGCAGGAGAAGCTTCTCCAAGCGGTCACGCCCCGGCTCGACGATGTCGTCAGTCGGGCTGTTGCCGAACAACTCCGCGAGGTGAGGCGCGAGGCCGCGCGGTATCAGCTGGCGACGCAGAAACACCTGACACCAGATGTCGACCGTCGGCAGAGTAAGGAGGCCGACGATGGCTGAACCTTTGACGCTACTGGAAGCGAGCCGTCTCAGGGTGGCCCTGGGGGCAAGGCTGGCGAACGAGGCCAGAAGTCGCGGCGTCGCGGCCGACCCGGTTCGCAAGCAGTACATCTTCACGATCTTCCTCAGCCGGCTCTTTCAGGACCAGGACGCACCCTGGGTGCTCCTAGGTGGCAACGCCCTGCTGATTCGGATCGGCAGTGGTCGCTTCACTCAAGACATCGACCTGGCTCGCCAGACGGCGTGGGACAGCGCGGAAGCTGCCCTATCGGAACTCCGGCTACTCTCCAGCCGACCGCACCGCGGGGATCCGTTCGAGTTCGACCTGCATTCACTGACCACCAATCGGGAACCCGACGCCTACGGGTACGGTGCGGAAACCGCCAAAGTGAAGGCACGGGCGCTGCTGGGCGGACAGGTGTTCGAGACGTTCAGCATCGACCTCACCACCCGCCGGCATGTTGATGCTCCGGTAGATCAGGTGGCCCTGAAGCCGATTATCGAGCACGAGACTCTGCAGGACCTGCCCTCGGTCCCCACTGTCCCGATCGAGAATCATCTCGCCGACAAGATCTGCGCCCTCTACGAGCGACATGGTCAGAGCGGCGACAAAGCATCGAGCCGGTACCGTGACCTGGCCGACATCGTGCGGATCGTCAGCGCTGTTCCCTTCGATGCTGCACGGCTGGTCACGGTCCTCCAGCGAGAAACCGGTCGACGCCAGATGTCACTGCCTCGCAGCGTCGAGGTGCCCGGTGAGGAATGGGGCGTCGACTTCCCTCGAGCGGCTGCGGAGTTCGCGGAGTATTCACGCGAGTACTGGGATCTGAACGCGGCGCTGAGCTTCTGCGGCGCCTGTCTTGACGAGGTCCTCAACGGCGACCGGGCCAGCGGCACGTGGGATCCGGACCGCAACTCATGGCAGTAGCGAAGTAGGACGCATGGTGCGTGCGGTAGCGCGCACCCCGACCGAAGGCCGGCTGCCCTCGCTGGGCAGCGGTGGCCGTCCACAGGCCGGCCGCTTTCAACGAAGCGCGCCAGCGCGCACTCAAGCGGGCGAAGCACGCGTGCTCGTGCGCCAGCTCGCACTGCCTTCAAAGAAGCGCGTCAGCGCGCACTTGAAGCGGGCGCAAGCACGCGCACCCACCAACGGGCGGGCGGGAGCAGGCGCCGTGCGAGCGCCAGCGAGCCTAGGCGGCTGCGTGGGATGTGCTCAGCTCTTCTGCTGCGGCCCGTAGAGCGGGGTCGGGTCTGGCCCGAGGACCTCGTCGGCGGGGTGTTGGCCGCTGGCGATGGCGGCGTCGTGGCTCAGGGCGGCTCGGCCGCAGAGTTCCAGGAGTTCGGGCTCGTTCTTGACGATCTGTTTGGCTTTGGGGCCGAGTTCGATGATGTGGTCGCGGGACTCGATCAGGCGGCGGTAGATGCGTTCGCGTTCGACGGGGTCGTCGGTGTACTCGGAGTCCAGGTACGCCGTGGCGTCGCGGCGGGCGTTGGCCATGGCGGTTTGGGTTCGGCCTCGGGTGCTGAGGAGGGAGGCGAGGACGGTGATGACCAGGACCACGAGGATGACCAGCAGCGAGAGGCCGGTGCTGATTTCGGCGACCTCGATGTGTTCGCCGTCGTTGATGAACGGGACGTTGTTCTCGTGCAGGGCGTGCAGGACGAGTTTGACGCCGATGAAGCCGAGGATCGCGGCGAGGCCGAAGGACAGGTAGATCAGGCGGTCCAGGAGGCCGTCGAGCAGGAAGTAGAGCTGGCGCAGGCCGAGCAGGCTGAAGGCCGTGGCGGTGAAGACGATGTAGACGTTCTGGGTCAGGCCGAAGATCGCCGGGATCGAGTCCAGGGCGAACATCAGGTCGGTGCCGCCGATCGCGACCATCACCAGCAGCATCGGGGTCATCGCGCGCACGCCGTCCACCACCGTGAACAGCTTGTCGCCGTCGTAGTACTCGGTCGTCCGGAACAGTCGCCGGCTCAGCCGGACGATCACGTTCTGCGCCGAGTGTGACTCCTCGGTCGACGGCCGCAGCATGTTGCCGGCGGTCAGCAGCAGGGCCAGGCCGAACAGGTAGAACACCCAGGCGAACGTGTTGATCAGCGCCGACCCGAGCAGGATGAACCCGGTCCGCGCCACCAGCGAGAACATGATGCCGAACAGCAGCACCTTCTGCTGGTCCTCCCGCGGCACCCGGAAGCTGGTCATGATGATCAGGAAGACGAACAGGTTGTCGACCGACAGCGCCTTCTCGGTCACGTACCCGGCGAAGTACTCCGAGCCCGCCGCGGTCCCGCCGAGGACGAACGTGCCGACGCCGAACAGCAGCGCGATCCCGACGTACACGCTGGACCAGAGCGCGGCCTCGCGCAGTTGCGGCACGTGCGCGCGGCGGACGTGGAAGAAGTAGTCGAAGGCGAGCAGCCCCAGGATGCCGGCGATGGTCAGGATCCAGACCAGCGGTGAAACCTCCATGGACGTACTCAACCACGACCGGACCCCGGTCAGGAACGAGTCTTCACAAGTGCCACGAGATAGCGACAGAGCGCCGCCGAAGGATTGTGGAACGTGGTCGGCGACGGTACGCCGAGCTCGAGGCAGTCACCGGCTTCCAGCTCGTGCACGAGCTCGCCCTCGTGGAAGCGCAGCCGGCCGGCCAGCACCCACAGCTGCTGGGTCTTGAAGATGTACGCGTCGGCCGGGTACGAGACCGAGGCGCCCGGCGGGAGCTCGACCTCGACCAGTTCCAGCGGCGAGTCGGTGCCGGGGGAGACCGCGCGGCGGCGGTAGCCCGTCGCGGGGTCGGTCCACACGGGCTGTTCGGCCGTACGCCGTACGCGATCGCCGTCGGACTGCTCGGCGCGGGCGACCAGCTCCGACAGGGTCATGCCGAGCGCACCGGACAGCCGCCCGAGCAGTACGGCGGTCGGCTGCGCCTCGCCGCGCTCGATCTTGCCGATCATCGCGCGGGAGACGCCGGAGCGCTCGGCCAGCGCGTTCACCGACAGGTCCCGGTCGTGCCGGGCGGCCTGCAGGGTCGCGGCCAGGGAAGCGGAGAGCTGGTCCATGCTTGCCACTATAGCGGCAGCTGTGGCTACTATGGTGGCATGAGGATCAGGGATGCGGTGCCCGAGGAGGACGCGTCCGCCTGTACGGCGATCTACGCGCCGTACGTCCGCGAGACGGCCATCACCTTCGAGGTCGATCCGCCGAGCGAGGCGCAGGTGGTCGAGCGCATCATCGCCGCCCAGAAGAGCCACGCCTGGCTGGTGCTGGAGGACGACGCCGGGCGGATCGTCGGGTACGCGTACGGCGGGCCGATGAAGGAGCGGGCGGCGTACCGGTGGTCGTGCGAGGTGAGCATCTACCTCGAGCTCGGCCGACGTCGTACCGGTGGTGGACGCGCCTTGTACGAAGCCCTCTTCGAGCGCCTGACCGAGCGCGGATTCCGGACGGCGATCGCCGGCATGACGTTGCCGAACGACGCCAGCGTCGGCCTGCACGCCGCCCTCGGCTTCGCGCCGATCGGCACCTACCGCCGGATCGGCTGGAAGAACGGCGCCTGGCACGACGTCGCGTGGACCCAGCGAACGCTCGCCGTCGCCGAGGATCCGCCGGAAGAGACGGTCTGACCTCTCGTCATCTGAAGATGGAGGTGTGAGCGACAAGCGTGTGACCGTACGCCGGGCGGTCGAGGCCGACGAAGCCGCCCTGCTCGAGATCGAGCTGACGGCGTGGGATGCGAGTTCCGGGTTTCCCTCGTTGACCGCGGGCGACCGGACGACCTTCTTCGCCGAACGCTGGGGGCCGGAGGCGTTCATCGTCGCCGAGCTGGACGGGCGCGTGGTGGGCTACATCCGGCTGCAGGAGAAGTACCCGTTCCCCGAAGGTGCGGGCGTGCTGTCGATCAACGGGCTCGCGGTCGCGCTCGACGCGCGCGGGCAGGGCGTCGGGTCGGTGCTGATGGAGGCCGTCGCCGCAGAAGGAAAACGCCGTGGCGCCCGCAAGATCGCCTTGCACGTGCACGGTGTGAACACCGCCGCAAGGCGTCTGTACGAGCGCCACGGTTACGTCGTCGAAGGAACTCACCCACGAGAGTTCCTGATCGACGGCCAGTACGTCGACAGCCTCGACCTGGCCCTGTTCCTCTGAGTTACGGGTTGACCCCGTGGTCCCGCAGCCACGGCTCCGGGTCGACCTGGTCGCTGCCGCCGAGCAGGACCTCGAAGTGCACGTGCGGGCCGGTCGTGTTGCCGGACATCCCGATCGAACCGACCTGGGTCCCGGCCGCGACCACGTCGCCGACGTTCACGGTGAACTCCGACATGTGCCCGTACGACGTGACGGTGCCGTCGCTGTGGCGGACCTTCACCTGACGCCCGTACGCGCCGGCGAACTCCGCCTGGATGACCTCACCCGGCAGCACCGAGCGCACCGGCGTACCCGTCGGGGCAGCGAAGTCGAGGCCGGTGTGGTTGCTGGCCCAGCGGCTGCCGCCCTGCCCGAAGTGCGCGGTCAGGTGGTACCCGGTGGTCGGCAGCGTGATCCGCATCGAGGTCGCGGCGGCGCGCTCCTCGGCTTCGGCCTTGGCCTCCGCCTGCTGCTCGGCCTTCGCCTCGGCGGCGGCCTTCGCGAGAGCCGCGGCCTTCGCGGCGGCGGCTGCCTTGGTCGCGGCGGCGGCCTTCTTCGCAGCGGTCGCCTTGGCGGCGGCCAGCGCGAGCGCACGCCGCTCGGTGATGGTCGCGTTCGCGGCCAGCTGGGCGGCACGGGCCTTGGCGACCTGCGCCGCCTTCGCCTCCTGCGCCGCCTTCTGGGTCGACGACAGCGAGAGCTCGAAGCGGGAGAGGTCACGGGAGCCCAGGTCACGCCGGTCGATCCGAGCGGCGGTGAGGGCCTCGGCCTGCGCCGGGTTGAGCGAGCTGCCGGCCGAGGCCGGGCTCGTCGGGGCGGCGAGGCCGGCGGCGGCGGTGCCGGCCGCGGCGGCCAGTGCCGCGGTCAGGCCGACCAGCTGCACGGCACGCCCGGGGCGTTGCAGGCGAAGCTGACTTCGCCGGGTGGAACGGTGCTTGGCCACCCGACGGGGAGCGACCGGGCGACGAGGTGCCGGCCGTTCTGCTTCCGGCACGTCATGGTGAGGGGACACGGGGAGGGGCCTTCCAAGTCGAGTCGCCGCCACGGAGACCCGCGGCAGCCGACCGCCACGGAACCCGCGGCAGCCCATCGACCATAACGACGAGATCACGGACACCTCAAACGCACGTTGCGACCAGATGACCGAATCTGGCTACGCAGAGCGACCGGCGATCGTCCCGGAGTCGCCTCCGAGCGTGAATCCGACCGGTGGGTAGTTGAACATCGTAGTGACCAGCGTCACGGGCGTCATGGCGCCGACCAGCCCTCCGGATCGGCTATGGAGCGTCCATCATATGAGAACTTAGTCGACCGACTTACTTCACATTCGATACTGGTTTGACGAAGCCGACCGATCTCTACGGCGTCCTCTCTCCGGGGACGTCTGCCGCGCTGTGTCCGCAGGCCGGACACGCGTTCGTTGCCGCCTACCCACCGCCCTGGAGTAGACCGTGTCCCTGAGTCCGTTGACGTCGGCCCGCGCGGCCGACCCCCCTGACGCCGAGCTCCTGGCCGACGCCGACCTCCCGGTCGTCGGCCACCGGCACCCGTGGCGATGGGTCGGCGTCGCCGTCGTCCTCACCCTGCTGGCGATGTTCGTGCACGGCCTGGTCACCAACCCCGGCTGGGACTGGCCGACGTTCTTCGCGTTCTTCACCACCCGGACGGTTCTGTCCGCCCTCTGGGTGACGATCCAGCTGACCGTGTACGGCACGGTGCTCGGCTTCGCGCTCGGCGGCGTGGTCGCCGCGATGCGGCTGTCCGGCAGCCCGTTCCTGCAAGTAGTTGCCTGGGGCTACATCTGGGCGTTCCGCTCGATCCCGCTGATCGTCCAGCTGCTGTTCTGGTTCAACCTGGCCTACCTCTACAACGAGCTCAGCCTGGGCATCCCGTTCGGCCCGGAGTTCGTCAAGTTCAGCACCAACAACCTGTTCGGC
The DNA here is from genome assembly GCF_014205135.1 of Kribbella italica. NCBI lineage: Bacteria > Bacillati > Actinomycetota > Actinomycetes > Propionibacteriales > Kribbellaceae > Kribbella > Kribbella italica. The sequence goes on along the minus strand of NZ_JACHMY010000001.1, from coordinate 5,320,353 downwards.
CCGCTCGGCGCCGCCGTCCTCGGACTGGCTCTGCACCAGGCCGCGTACGCCGCGGAGATCATCCGCGGCGGCATCGTCTCGGTCGACCAGGGCCAGACCGAGGCGGCGGCCGCGCTGGGTATCCCGCGGCTGCGGCAGTTCTTCCGGATCGTGCTGCCGCAGGCGATGCGGGCGATCCTGCCGAACGGCGCGAACGAGGTGATCAGCCTGTTCAAGGGCACGTCGATCGTGTCGGTGATGGCGATCCCCGAGCTCTTCTACCAGGTCCAGGTGATCTACGGGCGCAACAGCCGGGTCGTGCCTTTGCTGATGGTGGCAACGGTCTGGTACATCGTGCTGACCACGCTGCTGTCGGTCGTCCAGTTCTACGTCGAGCGGCACTTCGCCCGCGGGACGACGCGTGAGCTGCCACCGACCCCGATCCAGCGCGTACGGCGGACGTGGCAGGGCCTGACCGTCCGGGCGGCGGCACGATCGGGGGCCGGCGGATGACCGTGATGGTGGATCTCAAGGGCGTGCACAAGTCGTTCGGCCCGTTGGAAGTGCTCAAGGGCGTCGACCTGGAGGTGAAGGCGGGCACCGTCACGGTGATCCTCGGGCCGTCCGGCTCCGGCAAGTCGACGCTGCTGCGGTCGATCAACCACCTGGAGAAGGTGGACCGCGGCCTGGTCCGGATCGACGGCGAGCTGATCGGCTACCGCCGCCGCGGCAACAAGCTGCACGAGCTGCGTGAGCGGGAGATCCTGCACCAGCGCTCCCAGGTCGGTTTCGTCTTCCAGAACTTCAACCTGTTCGGCCATCTGACGGCGTTGCAGAACGTCGTCGAGGCACCGGTCTCGGCACAACGCCGCAAGCGCAAGGACGTCGAGCCCGAGGCCCGCGCGCTGCTCGAGCGGGTCGGCGTCGGCGACAAGGCCGACGTCTACCCCCGGCAGCTGTCCGGCGGGCAGCAGCAACGGGTCGCGATCGCCCGCGCGCTGGCGCTGCGGCCGAAGGTGTTGCTGTTCGACGAACCGACCAGCGCGCTCGACCCGGAGCTGGTCGGCGAGGTCCTCGACGCGATCTTGGAGCTCGCTCGCGACGGCTCGACGATGGTCGTCGTCACCCACGAGATCGGGTTCGCCCGGGAGATCGCCGACACCGTCGTGTTCATCGACGGCGGCGTGATCGTCGAGTCCGGCCCGCCGTACGACGTCCTGGACAACCCCACCCACGAGCGCACCCGCGCCTTCATCTCCAAGGTCCTGTGATGAGACTCCTGCTCGCGGCCACGGCCGCTGTCGCCACTGTCCTGGTCGCCGGGTGCGGCGCCGAGCCGCAGACCGAGAACGCCGCGGTCTCCGGGGTGAACACCTCCGCCGACCAGCAACGCGTCACCACCACCAAGAACGAGGCGGCCGCCGCGCTGATCCCGGCGAAGGTCCGGGAGCGCGGCACGCTGATCGTCGGCGCCGGCTTCGGCAGCGGCAACCCGCCGCTCGGGTTCCTGGCCGACGACAACAAAACACCGATCGGGATCGAGGTCGACATCGCCCACCTGGTCGCGGGCGCCCTCGGGCTGACGCCGGAGATCCAGGTGACCAGCTGGGAGAACCTGTTCATCGGCCTGGACTCGGCCAAGTACGACGCCGGCTTCTCCAACATCACGGTGACCGAGAAGCGCAAGCAGAAGTACGACTTCGCGACGTACCGCAAGGACGACATCGCGTTCGAGGCCAAGAAGGGCGGCGACTGGAAGGTTGTCGAGGGCAAGGACGTGGCCGGCAAGACGATCGCGGTCGGCTCGGGCACCAACCAGGAGAAGATCCTGGTCGACTGGAACGACGCGAACTCCGAGGCCGGGCTGCCGGCGGCCACGATCAAGTACTTCAACAACCAGCCGGACACCTACTTGGCGCTCAGCTCCGGCCGGATCGACGCCTACCTCGGGCCGAACCCGTCGATCGCGTACCACGTGAAGACCGGCGGGGACACCGAGACGATCGGCAAGTTGTCCGGCGCCGGGCCGTCGCTGCAGGGGCTGATCGCGGCGACGACCAAGAAGGACAGTGGCCTCGCGCCGGCGTACCAGGCGGCGCTGAACGCGGTGATCGCCGACGGCAGCTACGCCAAGGTCCTGGAGCGCTGGAACGTCTCGACCGAGGCGATCGCCAAGTCCGAGCTCAATCCGCCCGGCCTCCCGCTGACGAGCTGAGGAACCACCATGAACAAGAAGACAGCATTCGTTGCCGTGGTCGCCCTGCTGGCGCTGGCCGGCTGCGCGGACCCGGTCACCGAGCCCGCCGCCGGGCCGCCCGCTGCGGGTGGAGCCGCACCGGTCAAGTTCGACACGTCGGCCGACCAGGAGCGGCCGACGCCGGCGAAGGTGGACAGCATCGCGGCGGAACTGCCGGCCGCGATCCGCGAGAGCGGCAAGCTCGTGGTCGGCAGCGGCTCGGCCGGGGGCGGGCTGCCGCCGCTGGGGTTCACGGCCGACGACAACAAGACACCGATCGGTGTCGACATCGACATCGCGCACCTGGTCGCGAGCGTGCTCGGGCTGCAGGTCGAGGTCCAGACCACGAGCTGGGAGAACCTGTTCCTCGGCATCGACTCCGGCAAGTACGCCGTCGGGATCTCGAACATCGGCGTCTCGGAGCTGCGCAAGGAGAAGTACGACTTCGCGACGTACCGGCTCGGTCTGCACGCCTTCGAGGCGAGGAAGGGCTCGGGCCTGACGGTCAAGGAACCGAAGGACATCGCCGGCAAGACGGTCGCGGTCAGCTCCGGCACCCTGCAGGAGGCGATCCTGCTGGACTGGAACAAGCAGAACGTCGCGGCCGGGCTGAAGCCGGCGACGCCGAAGTACTACCAGTCCGCGACCGACTACTACCTGGCGCTGGAGTCCGGCCGGATCGACCTGTACCTGGGGCCGAACCCGACGTCGACGTACCACGTGGCGACGGCCGGCAAGACCGAGATCGTGGGCACGGTCTCGTCCAGCTACCCGGTGCAGGGGCTGGTCGGTGTCACCAGCAAGAAGGGTGCCGGGCTGGCCAAGCCGGTCGCCGACGCGCTGAACGCGGCGATCGCCGACGGCAGCTACGCGAAGGTGCTGGCCAAGTGGGGCCTGCCGGCCGAAGCCGTGCAGAAATCGCTCGTGAACCCGCCCGGCCTTCCCAAGACGGCGCAATCAACGACAGGGCAGAAGTAGAAGGGCTTTTGAATGGCGACCATCGCAACCATTTCGAGCAGTCCCTCTGAGGTTTCCCGCACCGACGCGGTGCTGTCGTACGTGACCAAGCGGCTGCTGAGCCACGGGCACGTGGTGACGCCGATCGTGCTGCGCGATCTCCCGGCCGAGCCGCTGCTGCGCGGGCGGGCCGATGATCCGGCGATCCGCGCGGCGATCGACGTCCTGGCCGCTGCCGATGGCGTGGTGGTGACGACGCCGGTCTATAAGGCGGCGTACTCGGGGCTGTTGAAGGTGTTCCTGGACCTGCTGCCGCAGTACGCGCTGCGCGGCAAGACGGTGTTGCCGCTGGCGACAGGCGGTACGCCGGCGCACGTGCTGGTGATCGACTACGCGCTCCGGCCGGTGCTGACCAGTCTGGGCGCGGGGGCGATCGGGCAGGGGTGGTTCGTGCTGTCGTCGCATGTGCGCCTGTACGACGGCGGCGGGCTGCTGCTCGACCAGGCCGCATCGGCGCCGCTCTACCAGGTGACCGAGGCGTTCCTGTCCACGGTCGAAGGGGTCACTCTCGTGGAGAGCGCGCCGATCCAGACCGCCGCGCTCGAGACTCTGCTCGCGCGGCCCGAGGATCCCGAGGCGGCACCGCTGCTGGCGGATCTGGTCGTCGAGTACAGCACCCGGTACGGCCGGACGAACGAGAACACCCAGCTCACCGAGGTCCCTGCTTCGGACTTCCACCGTGAGCAGGGCGGCGCGTTCGTGCTGCTGCGGCACGGCGGTGAGACCGTCGCGGGCGGCGCGATCCGCCGGTACGACGAGGAGACCGCGGAGGTGAAGCGGATGTGGACGTCGCATTTGCATCGGAGGCAAGGCCTCGGGCGTCGAGTGCTGGAGGAGCTGGAGCGGGCAGCGGGGGAGCTGGGGTATCGGAAGCTTTACCTGACGACCGGGCCGCGTCAGCCTGAGGCGGCGGCGTTGTATCTGTCGGTCGGGTTCGAGCCGCAGTTCGACGTCGAGGCTGATCCGGAGTCGATCGGGCCTCTGCCGTTCGTGAAGGATCTCGGCGTCCGGCTGCAGGTGGCGTCATGAGCTTCCTCATCACTTCAATTGAGATTGACGGTGCGGGTGGGCACCCGGCGGCCTGGCGTGGGTCCGAAGTAGATCCTTCGGCGATCCTCACCGGGGAGCTGGCGCTGCGGGCCGTGCAGCGGGCCGAGGCGGCGGGAGTCGATCTCGCGACGTTCGCCGACGCGTTGGAGGCGCCCGCGGATGTGCCTGAGCGGGTGAGCGCGCGGCTGGACGCGTTGGGGCTGGCGGCGCGGATCGCGCCGGCGACCGAGCGGATCGGGCTGGTGCCGACGATCACGGTGACGCACACCGAGCCGTTCCACGTCCAGGCGTCGGTCGCGACGCTCGACTGGGTGTCGGCCGGCCGGGCGGGGTGGCTGGTCGACGTGTCGTCGTCGGCGGAGGCGGCCGCGGTGATCGGACGACGGTCGCCGGCGGTCGACGCGGAAACGTGGCGCGAGGCCCGGTACGTCGTCGACGTGAGCCGGCGGTTGTGGGACTCGTGGGAGGACGACGCGATCATCCGGGACGCGCCGAGCGGGCGGTTCGTGGACCGGGAGCGGATCCACTACGTCGACTTCGAGAGCCCGTCGTTTGCGGTCAAGGGCCCGTCGATCGTGCCGCGGCCGCCGCAGGGGCATCCGGTGACGGCGCTGCGGGTCTCGTCCGAGGACGCCTTGCAGGCTGCTGGGGACGTGGACCTGGTGTTGTTGCCGGGGGCAAGTGATGTCGAGGCGCGGGTGGCCGCCGTACGGGCTGCTGGTGGTGGGCGGGTGCTGTTGTCGGTCAGTGTGCTGCTGGAGGAGGACGGGGCTTCCGGCGTACGGCGTGCTGAGGGGATGGATCACGTCGGTGGGGTGGCACGGCTCGCGGAGCTGATCGAGGAGTGGGCTGCTTTGGGGATCGACGGCGTGCATCTGCGGCCGGCGTCGTTGGAGCTCGACGTGCCTGTGATCGCTGACGCGTTGCTGCCGTTGCTGCGGGAACGGAAGTTGGTCGGGGCCGCTCGGCCGGGGAGTTTGCGGAGCCGGCTGGGGCTTTCGCGGCCGGCCAATCGGTACGAGGGGAGCCGGCGATGAGCAAGCAGATCCATCTGGCGGCGCACTTCCCGGGCGTGAACAACACGACGGTGTGGTCGGACCCGGAGTCGCGGTCGCAGATCGACTTCGCGTCGTTCCGGAACCTGGCGGAGACCGCGGAGCGCGGGACGTTCGACTTCTTCTTCCTGGCCGAGGGGTTGCGGCTGCGCGAGGTGAAGGGACGGATCCACGACCTCGACGTGGTCGGGCGGCCGGAGTCACTGACCGTACTGAGCGCGCTGGCCGCCGTCACGACGCATCTCGGGCTGGCGGCGACGGTGAACTCGACGTTCAACGAGCCGTACGAGCTGGCCAAGCGGCTGGCGACGCTGGACCACGTGTCCGGCGGGCGCGCGGCGTGGAACGTGGTCACCTCGTGGGACGCGTTCACCGGGGAGAACTTCCGGCGCGGCGGGTACCTCGACAAGGCCGACCGGTACGTCCGGGCGGAGGAGTCGCTGCGGATCGTCCGTTCGTTGTGGGACGCGTGGCGCGACGACGATCTGGTGCTCGACCAGGCCGCCGGGGTTTTCGCCCGTGAAGGCGCTGGGGCCTTCGCGGACGACGGCGACCACTTCACCATCCGGGGCCGGTTCGGACTGCCGCGGTCGCCGCAGGGTCACCCGGTCGTCATCCAGGCCGGCGACAGCGACCAGGGCCGCGACTTCGCTGCCGCCGGCGCTGATGTGATCTTCAGCCGCCATGGTGCGTTCGAGGCCGGACAGACCTTCTACAAGGACGTCAAGTCCCGCCTCCCGCGGCACGGCCGCGCCGAGGACTCGCTGAAGATCATGCCCGCCGTCACGGTGGTCGTCGCCGACACCGACGCCGAGGCCCTAGACAAGGCCCACCACATCCGCGAGCAACAGGTCTCCGGCCCCACCGCGATCGTCCTGGCTGAGTTGTTGTGGGGCCGGGATCTCTCGTCGTACGACCCGGACGGGCCGCTCCCTGCCGATGACCCTGTCGTCGGCTCATCGGTCACCCAAGGCCGAGTCGGCTACAACGACCCGGCGCCCATCGTGGCCGAGTGGAGAGCCCAGGCTGCGGCCAATGGTTGGTCCCTGCGTCAAACAGTCATCAACCAGCAAAACCGCCAAACCTTCGTCGGCAGCCCCACCACGGTCGCCGAGGCCATGAACCACCACGTCCAGGAGAACGCGGCCGATGGGTTTGTCCTAGTTCCGCACCTGACGCCGGGTGGGCTGGACGACTTCGTGGACCGGGTTGTCCCGTTGCTGAGGGAGAGAGGTGTCTTCCGCACGGAGTACGAGAGCACGACACTCCGCGACCACTTGGGGTTGAGGAGATGACGACCACCGTGCCGTCGCGGGCGGGGCAGCACAGCAGCCCAGCCCAGCCACCCGACGTGGGCGAAGCCCACGAGCCCGGGGTGCCGGCGACTGTGGTGTTTGTTGGGGGTGGGCCTCGGACTGTTGGGGTGTTGGAGCGAATGGCGGCCAGTGCTTCGGAGTTGTTGGGGGAGCGGCCGGTGCGGGTGCATGTGGTGGATCCGTATCCGGCGGGCGGAGGGAGGATCTGGCGGCGGGCGCAATCGCGGTTGTTGTGGATGAACTCGATGACCTCCGACGTCACGATCTTCACCGACGAGTCGGTGGAGTGCGAGGGGCCAGTGGTGCCGGGGCCCGCGCTGGATCAGTGGGTGGTGGGGGCGGGAGCCACTGTGCTGGAAGAGGCGGGGATCGAGCCGCCAGGAGCGATGGACTTTCCGCCTCGGTTGGTGCAGGCGGAGTACCTGGCCTGGGTGTGGGACCGCGTGGTCGCGTCGCTGCCGGCGAACGTGGTGGTCGAGACGCATCTCGAGCGAGCCGTCGAGCTGACCGAGAAGAACACGGTGCGGCTGGAGTCCGGCCGTGAGATCCAGGCCGATGTCGTGGTGCTCGCGCTGGGATACCTCGACCGCGAGCTGACGCCGGAAGAAGTTGCCTGGGGCAACGCCGCGACGAAGCACGGACTGACCTACCTCCCGCCGGGCTACACCGCCGACGTCGACCTGTCCGACCTGCGCGCCGGCGAGAACGTCATCGTCCGCGGCCTCGGTCAGGCGTTCATCGACCTGATGGTGCTGCTGACCGAGGGCCGCGGCGGCTGGTACGACGAGTGCTCCGGCCTGCTCACCTACCACCCCAGCGGCAACGAACCGATCCTGTACGCCGGCTCGCGCCGAGGCGTCCCGTACCACGCGAAGCTCGGCTACACCGTCGCCGGCACCACCCCGGTCCCCACCCGCTACCTGACCAAGGAAGCCCTCGACAGCCTCGACGGCCAAGTCCTCGACTACGCGCGCCAGCTCCGCCCACTCATCGACAAGGAGCTCACCTACGCCCACTACCGCCAGCTCTTCACCGCCCACCCCGACCGAACCACCTGGACCTGGGACGAGTTCGCCACGGTCCTCGACCGCACCTTCCCCACCGACGAAGAGTTCCGTACGGCGGTCGCCCGCGCCGTCCCCTCCGAGCACGATCACTTCGACCTGGCCGCCGTCGACCGCCCGCTGGCCGGCGTCGGTTTCACCGACCGCGACCAGCTCGACCAGACCGTCGTCCAGCTGATCGAGAACGACCTGCTCCGGCGGGCCGACCCGCAGTACTCGCCCGACCTCGCCGTCTTCAACGCCCTGCTGGGCGTCTACAGCGTCCTCTCGGTCGCGATCACGGAGGGCCGCCTGTCCGACGAGGACCGCGTCCGTCACGTCGAGACCGAGTGGCACGGCTTCTTCTCGTTCGTCGCCAGCGGCCCGCCGCCGCGTCGCCTGGAAGAGCTTCTCGCCCTGCACCGCGCGGGCCTGGTCAAGTTCACCGGCCCCGACCTGACGGTTGCCCTCGACAACGACCAGTTCGTCGGCCGCAGCCCGGCCGTGCCCGGCGAGCTGCGCGCCCGCGCGTTCGTCGAGGCCCGGCTGCCGCGTCCCGACGTACTGGCCGCGACCGATCCTCTGCTCAGAGGCCTGCTCGGCAACGGCTTGCTGGCCGCGGACGAGCTGATCGCCGGAGACGGTACGAGTCTCGGCGGCGGCCAGCTCAAGGCCGACAGCCACTGCCGCGCGATCCGCGCCGACGGAACGGTCCACCCGGAACTGTTCCTGCTCGGCCCGTCGGTGTCCGGCTCGGCCGGATCGTCCGGCTTCTCCCGCCCGTACTTCAACGGCCCCGGCTTCCGCCAGAACGACGCGGTCGCCCGGCGCCTGCTCCAGCTCCTGACCACCTCGACGAAAGCAGGTCACCATGGCAGTTGAGTTCCTCGGCATCGCCGGTACGAACCCGGCCAGCGAGGTCACCCCGCGGACCGGCGGCCCGCTCGACCTCGAGTACACGAGCAAGCTCGCCAGAGCCCACGAGGACAACGGCTGGGACCGGATCCTGTTCGCCTACCACTCCGGCTCGCCCGATCCGTCGACGGTCGCGGCGTACGTCGCGACGCGGACCGAGCGGATCAACCTGGTCGTGGCGCACCGGCCCAACGTCGCCTACCCGACGCTGACCGCGAAGACCTTCGCCACCTTGGACCACATCAGCAACGGCCGGTTCGAGGTGCACGTGATCACCGGCGGCTCGACCGCCGACCAGGCCGCCGAGGGGGACTTCCTGCCCAAGGACGACCGGTACGGGCGCACGCGCGAGTTCATCCAGATCCTCAAGCAGGCCTGGACGTCGGACGAGCGGTTCGACTTCGCCGGTCAGCACTACCAGTTCGAGCAGTTCGTGGCCGACATCAAGCCGCTGCAGCAGCCGCGGCCGCGGATCTCCTTCGGCGGTTCGTCGGCCGCGGCGTACGCCGTCGGAGCCGCGGAGGCGGACATCTTCGCGCTCTGGGGCGAACCGCTGGATGGGACCAAGGAGCAGTTGGCGACGATCGACGCGGAGGCGGCGAAGGCTGGGCGCGTGGATCGCCCGACGATCCAGATCGCGTTCCGGCCGATCCTCGCGCCGACCGAGGAGCTGGCCTGGGAGAAGGCGGAGAGCATCCTCGGCCGGATCAAGGACGTCCAGGCGGGGACGACGAACCGCCGCCGCGACCCGAGCAAGACTCCCGAGAACGCCGGATCGCGGCGTCTCCTCGCGGCGGTCGACGCGGGCGAACGCCACGACCGCGCCCTGTGGACCGCGCCGACCGGCCTGACCGGCGGAGGCGGCAACTCCACGGCCTTGGTCGGTACGCCGGAGACGGTCGCCGCCGCGCTGCTCGACTACTACGACCTGGGTGTCCGGATCTTCTCCGCCCGCGGGTACGACATCTACGACGACGCGATCGACTTCGGCCGGTACGTGATTCCGCTGGTGAGAGAAGAAGTAGCCCATCGCGAGAGTAGTAGCAGGCAGGAGTTGGCTTCATGACCGTCACGACCCAGGAGGACTGGCACACCGCCCGCGAGCAGGAGCTCGCCACCAAGTACGGCTGGCTCACCGTCTCCGCCTTCGACTGGCTGACCGACTCACCGGCCCGCGTCCCCGGCCTGCCCGGTACGTGGTGGACAGCCGACGGTCAAGCGCACGTCCGCGCAGGCGGCGAGCTGACGCTCCACGGCGACCCACTGGTCGGTACGACGTCAGCCGGCGTACCGGAAGGCGCATCACTCAGCTGGCTCCTGTACGGCGAGGTCCTGGTCGAGCTGCTGGTCAGGGACGGCAGGTACGCCCTCCGCCAGCGTGACCCCTCAGCAGCGACCAGGACGAGCTTCACCGGAGTCCCGACCTACCCGGTCGACCCGGCCTGGGTGGTCACCGGCCACTACACGCCCTACAACCAGGCCGAGCAGGCTGAGGTCGACACGGCCCGGCCCGACCTACGCGCCAAGCTGAAGCTGGTTGGTGCGGTCCACCTGGCACTCGGCGACACGGCGTACGAGCTGGCCGTGACCGCCGGTGGGGACGGCCGGCTCAACCTGGCGTTCTCTGACGAGACCAGTGAGCCGGGCGCCTGGCGCACGCTGACCGCAGGCGAGGTGCAGCGCGACGGCTCCGTCCTGGTCGACTTCAACCGGGCGATCAACCCGCCGTCCGCGTTCACCGCCCACGGCATCTGCCCGGCGCCCCCACCAGGCAACCGGCTGGCTCTACCTGTCACAGCAGGTGAGAAGAGGCCGCGGTGAAGTTCTGTACCTACACCCTGATCGACAACTCACCCGACCCGATCACCGGGCAGCAGCTCTCGACGTACGAGCGGTTCCAGCACGTGGTGAAGCAGGCGCAGTGGGCCGAGGAGCTGGGCTTCGACGGGTACGGCGTGGGGGAGCGGCACGCGCAGCGCTTCATCTCCTCGTCGCCGCCGGTGGTGCTCGCCTACATCGCCGCGGCGACCAGCCGGATCCGGCTGCTGACGACAGTGACCGTGCTGTCGCTGCTGGACCCCGTCCGGGTTGCCGAGGACTACGCGACGCTGGACCAGCTCTCCGGTGGCCGGCTGGATATCATCATCGGCAAGGGCAACGACCCGGACCAGAACGCGCTGTTCGGCTACGACCTGGACGGGCAGTGGGACCGGAACAGGGAGAAGTACGAGTTGCTCCGGCGGCTGCTGCGGGCGACAGGGGTGAGCTGGACCGGGCAGTACCGGCCGGACCTGGTCGACGCGACCACCCAGCCCAGACCGCTCCAGCAGCCGAGTATCCCGATCTGGCACGGCTCGGCCAGCTCCACGGAGTCCACCGAGCTGGCGGCCAAGTGGGGCGAGCCGCTGTTCTCCGCGAACGGCTTCCACCCGATGGAGAAGTACGCCGGCCTCATCCGGCACTACCGCGAGCGCTGGGCGGCGTACGGGCACGACCCGGCCGACGCGGTGGTCGGGGCCGGGTTCAACGGGCTCTACGTCCGGAAGAACTCGCAGGACGCCGTCGAGGGGTACCGGCCGATCTTCGACGCGTTCATGGACTCGCCAGGGGCCAAGCACAACCAGCTGCCGTTCCGGACGCTGGAGGAGTTCCTGGCCGGTGGGTCGGTGCTGGTCGGGTCGCCGGAGGAGGTGATCGACAAGTTCGGGCGCTACCAGGAGGCGTTCGGGCACGAGCTGTCCGGCGTCTCGCTGGAGGTCCCGGGCCTGCCGGACGCGGAGAACCGGGCCTCGGTCGAGAGCTTCGTCACAGACGTCCTGCCGGTCCTCCGGGCGACGTACCCGAGCCGGGTCTGGAACTGACGAAATCGACCCGTAATTTGGTCGGAAGCACTCCCGGGACCCGGTATGATTCTCTGGTCGGACAGAGGCGGAACTACACCTCCGGCCCTCGATTTCACATCGGGGCCAGGGACCGTGTAATCTCTCTCCTCGGCCCGCCCCTTTAGCTCAGTCGGCAGAGCGTCTCCATGGTAAGGAGAAGGTCTACGGTTCGATTCCGTAAAGGGGCTCTGAGAAACGCTGCGTCACCCGGTTCGCCGGGTGGGGCGACGGACTCTCTGGCGGGGTAGCTCAGGTGGTTAGAGCACACGGCTCATAATCGTGGTGTCGCGGGTTCGACTCCCGCCCCCGCTACCCACCAAACGGCAATGTGTGAGCGCGGCCCGACCGGGACGCGCTCCTGAGAAGAAGAGGCAGCAGTGGCCAAGTCAACGGACATCCGCCCGAAGATCACGCTGGCGTGCACCGTCTGCAAAGAGCGCAACTACATCACCAAGAAGAACCGGCGCAACAACCCGGACCGCCTGGAGATGAAGAAGTACTGCGCTCGCTGCAACGACCACACCGACCACCGCGAGACCCGCTGACCTTCAGCAGACTTCGCGTCGGGGCCGCTCTGGACACCAGAGCGGCCCCTTCGTTGTGCCTTACACGGTGATGATCGGCCGGCCGGCCTCGTACGCCGCCAGCCGCTCCTCCCGCGGCGTCAGGCAGCACGAGCCGCACACCGTCTCAGCACCCTTGTCGCTCGTGTAGTACAGACAGCACGTGTTCCGCAGGTACACGAGCTTCCCGCCGGCCTCGGTGACCTCCCCGAGCCTGGCCAGCCCGCCGGGCGCCTTCGCGACGAACGTCTCCCACCGCTCCAGCAGATGCTTCGGCGACACCGCCTCCTGCTCTCGCGTCGCCGCGCAGAACCCCATCGCGCACCCCGCCGCGACTCCTCCGTGCAGCTGCCGCAGCCCGGCCCGCGTACGACGGTGCAGCTCGGCCGAGAGCGGGAGCAGGTGCTGCGTCAGCACCACGTCGTACAGGGTGTGCAGCCCGCCGGGCAGGAAGGTGGCGGAGCGAATCGTGACCTCGGCCAGGCCGTGGCCGTCTTGCGGGCGGACCCAGAGGTTCTCCGGCCGGATGTCGAGCACCCGGCCCTCCAGCGCCCACAGCAGCAGTGCGGTCGCGGGCGCGCGTCCGGCGTAGAAGGACATCAGGCTGAGCGCGTTCGCGTGCGCGGACGTGTGTCCGCTGGCGTCGTGGTCGCGTTTCAGCAGCTCGGTCAGCTCCGGGCTGTCCGGCTCGAGAACGCGGTCCACCCGCAACCACTCCGAACCGCTCGGCGCCCCGATCCGGAGCGCGTAGCGGGGTGCGTACCGGCTCAGTGCCGCCACTGCCGTCACAGTTGTGCCCTTCCTGCCTCAGATCCCCAGTGATCTTCGCGGAGTGGGTGGCGGCACCCGCCCGCCCATACTGCCAGTAGGGTTACTGGCCATGACGATCGACGCCACGATGGTCGGCCGGAGCTACACGGCCGCCGAGACCTACCAGGTCGGCCGGGAGAAGATCCGGGAGTTCGCCGCCGCGATCGGGGACACCAACCCGGCGTACGCCGGTGACGACGCGGTGGCACCGCCGACGTTCGCGTTCGTGCTGAGCGCGCCCGCCCTCGACCTGCTGCTCGCGGACCCGGAGCTCGGGCTGCGGCTGGACCGGATCGTGCACGGCGCGCAGAAGTTCAACTACGTCCGCCCGATCAAGGCCGGGGACGCGGTGGGCGCCACGGCGACCATCACCACGGTCCGCAAGGCCGGTGACGTCGAGGTGATCATGTACGAGACCGTCCTGACCAGCGGCGACGGCGAGCAGCTCGCCACCTCGACCGCCACCGTCACGCACAACCGGGCGGACGCATGACCAGCGTCGAGGTCGGCACCGAGCTGCCGGCGCTGACCGTGACCTTCCGGCGCGAGGACCTGGTCCGGTACGCCGGTGCGAGCGGCGACTTCAACCCGATCCACTGGAGCGACCGGATGGCGGCCGCGCTCGGCCTGCCCGGCGTGATCGCGCACGGCATGCTGACGATGGCCTCGGCCGCGCGGGTGGTGACGGACTGGCTGGACGACCCGGCCGACCTGGTCGAGTACGGCGTCCGCTTCACCAAGCCGATCGTCGTACCGGACGACGACAAGGGCGCCACGGTGACGTTCTCGGCGAAGGTCGACAAGGTGGCCGACGGCCACGCCGAGATCGACATCACCGCGCTGGCCGGCGAGGAGAAGGTCCTCGGCCGGGCGCGAGCGGTCGTGCGGGTCCGGTGAACTCTCAGCAGACGACGGATCCGCGGCTGGCCGACCTGACCACGCTGCGGATCGGCGGACCGGCCGACAAGCTGGTCGAGGTGACGACGGAGGCCGAGCTGGTCGACGTCGTCCGGACGGCGGACGCGGCCAAGGAGCCGGTCCTGCTGCTCAGCGGCGGCAGCAACGTCGTGATCGGTGACGAGGGCTTCCGCGGCACGGTCGTGAAGATCGCGACCAAGGGGATCACGGTCGACGCCGACGCGTGCTCCGGCGCGATGATCCATCTGCAGGCCGGCGAGGACTGGGACACCGTCGTCCAGCGCGCGATCGCCGAGGAGTGGGTCGGGCTGGAGTCGATGTCCGGCATCCCGGGCCTGACCGGGTCCACCCCGGTGCAGAACGTCGGCGCGTACGGCCACGAGGTGTCGGAGTCGATCGCCTCGGTCCGCGTCTGGGACCGCGTCGAGAACGAGCTCCGCACGATCTTCGCCGCCGACTGCGGCTTCGCGTACCGGACCTCCCGCTTCAAGGCCGACCCGAGCCGGTACGTCGTACTGGAGGTCGCCTTCCAGCTGAAGCTCGGCAACCTGTCCGCCCCGATCGAGTACGCCGAGCTCGCCCGCGTCCTCGACGTGGAGCCCGGTTCGCGCGCCCCGATGACGGACGTCCGCGAGGCCGTCCTCACGCTGCGCCGCAGCAAGGGCATGGTCCTCGACGCCGAGGACCACGACACGTGGAGTGCGGGCTCGTTCTTCACCAACCCGTTGCTCGACGCCACAGCCGACGTACCGGCCGGTGCGCCGCAGTGGCCGCAGCCCGACGGCCGCGTCAAGACCAGCGCCGCCTGGCTGATCGAGCACGCCGGCATCTCCAAGGGCTTCGCGATCGGCAACGCGGCGGTCTCCTCCAAGCACACCCTCGCCCTCACCAACCAGGGCGGCGCGACCGCCAAGGAACTGCTCGCCCTCGCCGCCCACGTGCGCGGTCAGGTCCAGCACGCCTTCAACATCACCCTCGTGAACGAGCCGGTCCTGGTGAACTGCTCGCTCTGACCGGTTCGCCCCGTCTTCACTGTCCGTAACGGGCGGTGTCGACGTCTTCACAGACCGTAGAGGCTGTGCTTAGGGTGCTCCCACGCTCGGGGAATGGCTCGCGGGTCAGCCGGCTCGTGGGTAGTGGGGCTACGGGAGGAACACAGATGCATGCGCAGCTGAAACGCGCCCTGATCGGGATGTCGGGGTTGGCGCTGGTCGCCGGCGCCGCCGGTCAGGGGATCGCTGGAGGGTCGGACGCGACGGAGCAGGTGACACCGCTGGAGAAGGCCGCTCTGCAGGCCGGGGTCCAGCTGGCACCGAAGTCCAGCAAGGCGCCGACCGCGGTGGTGGGCGGCAAGCAAGTCGCCGTACCGAACCCGTACCTGGCGAACACGCCGGACGCGACCGCCACCGACTGGTCGTACTGGCACACCCTGATGGATGCCAAGGGCAAGCAACGGGCCAAGAGCAGCGGCCTGGCCGCCAAGACCAAGGCGGCCGGCAAGCCACTGCCGTCTCCTTTGCTGTACGACGAGCAGGAGCCGGACGCGATCTCCGGGGCGAACGACTCCCAGGCCGCCGCCGAGCCGGTGAACGGCTTCGGGACCGGCGCCAACCAGAACCCGCGGCTGCGCATCCTCGGCACGATGCCGAACCTCGCGCCGAGCCAGGTCACCATCCCGGCCGGTACCGAGGACAACGGCGCGATCCCGCTGGCCACCGAGACCGGAATCGGCGTCAACAAGGGCGCTGCCATCACCACCGCGACCCTCGGCGACGGACCGCACGGCCCGAGCGGCGACGGAACCAACGACTTCGACTTCTACAAGGTGACCGCCAACGCCGGCGGTCTGACGCTGAAGGTGAGCACCGAAGGCACCGTCGGCACCGACACCGTGGTCGGCGTCTACACCCCGGCCGGTGAGCTGATCGCCTCCGACGACGACAGCGGCGCGGGCGTCACCAGCCTGCTCACCTTCGACCTGCCGGCCGTGGGCGACTACTACGTCCTGGTCGCCGGCTTCAGCCTGGCCGGTCCGTTCCCGGCCGACCCGAACGACTCCGGCTCAGGCCTGGGTGGCGGCGACACCGGCAACTACCAGGTCGCCCTGTCGGTAGCCCAGGTCGACAAGGACTACTACGCGGTCAAGCTGAAGAAGGGCGACGTCCTCGGTGGCAGCGTGACCGGTTCGGCGTCCCGGCTGGTCGTGCACCGCGTCGACGGCAGCCAAGGCGTCGGGTCGGAGCAGGACGCCTCCAGCCTCTACCCGGTGACCTCGCCGCTGCCCGGCGGCGGCAACGCCGTCTTCGCGTACGTCGCGGAGGAGGCCGGCTGGTACGCCGTGTCGGTCGAGGCCGGGGTCGGCAACTACGACGCCACGGTCGAGGCCTACCGTCCCGGCTCCGAGGTGGACAAGAAGCAGCAGACGATCTTCCTCGACTTCGACGGCGCCCGGGTGAACACGGCGATCTTCGGTGGTCCGGGTGTTCGCACCCTGTCGCCGTTCTCCGCGTTCGTCGCCCGCTGGGGGCTGCCCCGGACGGCCGAGAGCCAGTTGATCACCAGGATCACCGCGACGGTGACCGAGAACATCAAGCAGGACCTGATCGCGAAGGGCCTGAACCCGAACGTCCAGGTCAAGGTGCTGAACAGCCGCGACCACGCCGACCCGTTCGGCCAGGAGAACGTCTCCCGGGTGATCGTCGGCGGCACCATCGCGGAGTCGGGTATCGACACGATCGGGATCGCCCAGACCATCGACCCCGGCAACTTCGGCCACGAAGAGAGCGCGCTGGCGCTGCTCGACGTGCTGTCCGACCCGGCCAACGGGTTCGGTGACCCGTCGATCAACAGCTACCTGCCGGCCGGCGCGCCGGCGGCCCAGAAGATCAAGTTCGTCTCCCAGGTCGTCGCCAACGTGGTCTCCCACGAGACCGGCCACTTCGTCGGCAGCTACCACGTCGACCAGTTCAACACGACGTACAACCTGATGGACCAGGGCGGCAACTTCCCGCTGCTCTACGGTGTCGGTCCGGACGGCCTCGGCGGCACCGCCGACGACGTCGACGTGGACTTCGGCGAGGACACCTACAACCCCAACGAAGGCTTCACCGGCCTCGAGGACACCCTCAACAACACCGCCTGGGCCTTCACCAAGCCCAAGGGCTGACCCGCTGATCGCGGTGCTTCCGCCACTCGGGCCGGCCACCCGGGTGGCGAAGTACCATCCAGCGCTCTGAAAAAGATTTGCACAAAGGGTTGGCAGGAAGAGGCAATCTGGATAATGTCTTGCAGCAATCCACGGTGAGGGGTTGGTGTGAGGATGCGGAACGAGTTGTCCCGGCGTGGGTTTCTCGCCGGGGTGGGTGCGGTGGCGGCGGCTGCGGCGGGGTGTTCGTCGTCGAGCGGCGCGAAGTCGAGTGTGCTGCAGGTGTGGGGTGGGGTGCCGGCGGCGTCGGGGCCGCAGAAGGTGGTCGACGCGTTCCAGGCGAAGTTCCCGCAGTACCAGGTGAACTACACGCGGTTCGTCAACGACGACCGGGGGAACCTGAAGCTCGACACCGCCCTGCAGGGTGGGATCGACATCGACGTGTACTTCACCTACGCGCAGGAGAATCTCGCGCTGCGGGCCGGGTCCGGACTGGCGGCGGACCTGACCGAGCGGGTCCAGGCCGACCCGGAGCTGAAGGTGTTCCTGGACACCGACCAGCCGCGGGCGTTCCTCGACGACGGCCGGATCAAGGCGCTGGCGACCGCGCGGGAGCCGTACTTCGTGCTGTTCAACGAGACGCTCCGCGAACAGGCCGGCGTCGAGCTCCCGCAGGCCTGGACGATCGAGGACTACCGCGCGACGGCCAAGCAGCTGACCACCGCGCAGACCTACGGCTGCTACACGATCCCCGACGTCCCGCGGATCAAGCTCGGCCCGAACTACTGGTACGACGGCGACCGCTCGAACTTCGGCGACCCGCACTTCGAGCAGGCGTTCGCGCTCGGCCGGGAGATGATCGAGGAAGGGTCGGCCTTCCCCTGGCGCGAGGTGCTCGCCCGCCACCTCGCGGCGTACCAGCAGAACTCGTTCCTGCAGCAGGAGTTCCACCTCTGGTCGACCGCGCCGTTCAACCTGCGGTACCTGTACGACGCGAAGAAGTACCCGCACGACTTCAAGGTCGCCTTCGCGCCACCGCCGACCGTGGACGGCGGTGACTGGAACGGCGGTTCGTACAACAACTTCGTGATGGTCAACCCGAAGTCCCCGAAGGCCGACGCGGCCTGGGAGTTCGTGAAGTTCTGGCTCACCGAGGGCTCCGGCCCGATGCTGGCCGGCGGCAAGCTGCCCACGCTCGGCAACGTCACCGACGACCAGATGATCACCGGCGTGCTCGGCAAGGAACCGGACAAGTACTTCGACGTCGACTCGTTCCGCCGGGTCGTGCTTGGTGCCGAGCCGAAGCTGGCCACCGACACCCGGCTGGCCGGCTTCCCCGAGATCAGCCTCGCCCACGGCCAGCAGCGCGACCTGTGCTGGCTGGGCGAGAAGGCCCCCGGCCCTGCGATCCGCGACGTCCGCCGGCTGGCCGACGCCGCGATCGCCCGTACCGAGAGGAGCTCGTGATGGTCTCCGCCACCGTCACCGCGGCCCCGGCCGTGCGGACCGAGAAGCAGCCGGGGATCAGCCCGCGCGGCTGGATCGGCTTCCTGTTCATCGCGCCCAACCTGCTCGGGGTGGTCGCGTTCACGCTGATCCCGCTGATCAGCGTGATCCTGCTCGCCTTCACCGACTGGAACCTGGTCTCCGGCTTCGGCGGCATCAGCTTCGCCGGCCTGGACAACTTCGTGGCCATCGCCAAGGACCCCGGCTTCTGGAACGCCGTCGGCCTGACCTTCGTGTACGTCGGGGTGAGCGTGCCGCTGACCGTCGTACTGGGCCTGGCGCTCGGCATCGCGCTCAACCGGCCGTTGCCCGGTCGCGCCATCCTGCGGGCGATCTTCTTCCTGCCGTACATCGTCAACACGGTCGCGATCGGCATGACCTGGCTGATGCTGATGAACCCGAAGGCCGGCCTGGTCAACCAGGTGCTCGGCGCCTTCGGCCTCGAGCCCGGCTGGTTCGCCTCGTCGCACTGGGCGCTGCCGGCGCTGATCGTGATGGCGGTCTGGGGTGGCGTCGGCTACTGCTCGCTGATCTACCTGTCCGCGCTGCAGGACGCGCCGAAGCAGCTGTACGAGGCGGCCGACATCGACGGCGCCGGGATGTGGGCGAAGTTCCGCACGATCACCTGGCCGTCGTTGCTGCCGACAACGATCTTCCTGCTGGTCATGCTGATCATCGGGGCCTCGCAGGGGTTCGGCCTGATCGCGCTGATCACCGCCGGCGGTCCGGGCGACGCGACCACGACGATCTCGTACTACATGTACCAGACCGGCTTCCAGTTCTACCGGTTCGGCTATGCCTCGGCGATCGGCCTGGTGACGTTCGCCGGCGTACTGGTCCTGACGCTGCTGACCTGGCGCGCCCAGCGAGGGAGGGCTCTGCATGAGTAAGCTCTATCTTCCAAAAAAGTGGGCTTGGGGAATCCCTTTGTGGATCCTGGCGCTGGCCTTCCTGGCGCCGTTCGCGTGGATGGTCTCGACTGCTTTGAAGGCCGACATCGACGCGTACAAGATCCCGATGCAGTGGATCCCGGACCCGTTCCAGTGGGACAACTTCAAGACCGTGCTGGTCGGCGAGACCTCGGTGCTGCCGGCGTTCGGCCGGTCCGTCTTCGTCGCCGTCCTGCGGGTCGCGGGTGAGCTGCTGACCGCGACGATGGCCGGCTACGCCTTCGCCCGGATGACGTTCAAAGGCCGCGACAAGCTGTTCCTGCTCTACCTCGCGACCGCGATCATCCCGGCCCAGCTGCTGCTCGTGCCGCGGTTCATCTACTTCCAGCAGCTCGGCCTGTACGACACGCTGTGGGCGCTGATCCTGCCCGGCATGTTCACCGTGCTCGGCACGTTCCTGATGCGCCAGTTCTTCGTCGCCCAGCCGGCCGAGTTCGCCGAGGCGGCCCGGATGGACGGCGCGAACGAGTGGCAGATCTTCCGCCGGATCTACCTGCCGCTGGCCACGCCCGTGCTCAGCGCGCTCGGCATCCTCGCGTTCGTCTGGTCCTGGAACGACTACGAGACGCCGCTGGTGCTGATCAGCAGCCCCGAGCACTTCACGTTGCCGCTCGGGCTGACCAACTTCGTCGACGAGCAGGGCGCGATCGCGCCCGGGCTGACGATGGCCGCCTCGGTGGTCTCGATCGTGCCGGTGCTGCTCGTGTTCGTCCTGCTGCAACGCCGCTTCATCGCCGCGATGACCCATACGGGAATCAAGTGAGCAGGGAGTCCTCGGTGAAGGGGTGTGCGGCCGACCTCGACGCATCTGTGGATGCTCGGCGACACCGACGGGATCGCGAGTGCCCAGTTCGTCTGTACGTGATGATCGCGGGATGGGAAACGACGTGGACAGAGCTGGTACCCCGAGCCCGTTGCAGCTGGCGAAGCGCGCGCTGCCTGACCTGAACGGCGCGATGCTGCGGGTCGCCGAGCAGATCCTGGCGAACCCGGACGACGTCGCGCGCGGCTCGATCACCAAGCTGGCCGAGGCCGCACGGACCTCGGCCGCGACGGTGACGCGGCTGTCCACGCAGCTCGGGTTCGCCGGGTACCCGGCGCTGCGGGCCGCGCTCGCGATGGAGGTCGGGCGCGGTCTGGAGGCCGGCTGGGCCAGCGACATCGGGCTCGCGATCGGCCCGGCGGACCCGCCCGACCAGGTGCTCAACGTGCTGGCCTCGACGCAGGCCAACGCGCTGCGCAACGCGCTCGCGACGATCGACCTGAACGCCGCGACCCGGGTCGCGGACGCGATCGCGGGCGCCCGGCGTACGCACATCTACGGGGAGTGGGGCGACGCGATCCCGGCCCGCGAGCTGTACATCCGGTTGCTGCGGATCGGCATCCCGGTCTGGTTCTTCGACGGTCCGCAGTCCGCGCAGATCGCCGGCGGGCTGCTCGGCCCGGGCGACGTCGCGCTGGTCGTCACGCGGTCCGGCACCGATCCGACGACCTTGGACTTCGTCCGCCGCTCGACCGCGCAGGGCGCGCTGTCGGTCGCGATCACGGGCGTGGTCGCGTCACCGGTCGGGGAACTGGCCGACATCACCTTCGACACCGGTACGCCGGTCGGCGGCACCTGGACCGAGTTCTTCGCCGGCCGCGCCAGCGACACGTTGACCGCGGGGCTGCTGTTCGTCCTGGTCGCGCAGCGCGTGCCCGACCACCTCACCGCCAACCACCCGAACGGGCCGGGGCAGCCCGTCGTACACCCCGACTTGTAGCCGCCCGCCGCCCTCGCTCCTGGACCACCCACTCCAAGTACCGACCCCCGTCCCGGCCTTGAACCTCGAATCCAGCCCCACCCACTCCAAGTACCGGCCCCCGCCTCAGTCCGCCTCCGATCAGGTTGCCCGCCACAAGCAGACACCGAAAGGTTTCCCCATGCAGCAGCTCGACGTCCACACCGATCTGACCGTGGTCGGCGGCGGTCTGGCCGGCGTCTGTGCCGCGATCGCCGCCGCCCGCCAGGGCCGCACGGTCGCACTCGTGCAGAACCGCCCGGTCCTCGGCGGCAACTCCAGCAGCGAGGTCCGCGTCTGGGTCTGCGGCGCGACCGCGCACGGCGTACAGCACTTCGCGCGCGAGACCGGGATCATGGGCGAGCTGTTCGTCGAGAACCAGTACCGCAACCCGCAGGGCAACCCGTACTACTGGGACCTCGTCGTCCTCGAAGCCGTTCGCGCCGAGCCGAACATCCAGCTGTGGCTCAACACCGACGTCCGCACCGTCGACGCCGCCGACGGCGAGATCCGCTCGGTGACCGGCTGGCAGATGGGCGCGGAGAAGGAGATCACCTTCCACAGCCCGGCGTACGCCGACTGCTCGGGCGACGGACTGATCGGTTTCCTGGCGGGTGCCGAGTTCCGCACCGGGCGCGAGCCGCGGTCGGCGTACGACGAGTCGTGGGCCCCGGAGGTGCCGGACGACAACACGCTCGGCAGCACGATCCTCTTCTACACCAAGGATGCCGGCGAGCCGGTGCGGTTCGTGCCGCCGTCGTTCGCCCGCGACATCACCCAGACATCGATCCCGGAACGGCGGATCATCCGGACCGACGCCTACGGGTGTGCGTACTGGTGGATCGAGTGGGGCGGTTCGCTCGACGTCGTCGACGACAACGAGGCGATCCGCGACGAGCTGCAGGCCGCGGTGTACGGGATCTGGGACCACATCAAGAACTCGGGGCGCTTCGACGCGGACCACCTGACGCTGGAGTGGATCGGGGCGGTGCCGGGCAAGCGGGAGTACCGGCGGTTCGTCGGCGACCACGTGCTCACGCAGCACGACGTACTGGAACAGCGTCTGTTCGACGACCGGGTCGCCTTCGGCGGCTGGTCGATCGATCTGCACCCGCCCGGCGGGATGTACGCGACCGAGCGCGGGTCGAAGCACTGGCACCCGGACGGGAACTACCACATCCCGCTGCGCTCGCTGTACTCGCGCAACGTGCGCAACCTGTGGATGGCGGGGCGCAACATCTCCGCGAGCCATGTGGCGTTCGGTACGACGCGCGTGATGGCGACCTGTGCGGTGCTCGGCGAGGCGGTCGGCGTGGCCGCTTCGGTTGCCTTGGGCAATGACCTGACACCCCGGGCGTTGGCCGTCGAACACTTCGACCTGGTCCGCAACGCCCTGCACCGCGCCGACGCGTCGGTTCTCGGCGTGACCGACACCGATCCGGCCAACCTCGCGCTGTCCGCCACCGCCGAAGCTTCGTCCACCCTCCGCCGCCTGGCCGTCGAGGTCTCGGACGGCTCGCTCGCGCTCGACGCGGACCTCGCGATGGTCCTCCCCGTCGATCCTTCGCTGGACGGCCTTGAGTTCCTGGTGGACGCCGCCGAGGCCACCACTCTCACCGTCGAACTCCACGACCCCCTGAAACCCCAGAACTACCTCCCTCTAGCCCTTCTCTCGTCCGCCTCCGTCGAAGTCCCCGCCGGCGAAAAGCGCTGGGTCTCCGTCCCCCTCTCCTGGCACCCCTCTGTGCCCAGCAACGCGGTCGTAGTCCTGAAGGCCAACCCCGCAGTCGCCGTCCACACCGCTGCCAGTGCTCTCCCCGGCACCCTCTGCTTCTCCCACCGAGACCCCGAACCCGACGAGCAGTACACCGAACAGTTCCGCTCCTGGAAACACATCCTCCCGCGCGCCGGCCTCTGCTACCGCGCCGGCGAATCCAACGCCTACTCCGCGTCGAAGGTCATCGGCGGCTACTCCCGCCCGTACGGCGGCCCCAACCTCTGGTCCTCCGAAGACCTCGCCTGGGACCCGACGCCCACCATTACCCTCACCTGGCCATCACCGGTCGAGGTCACCGAGGTGGTCGTCGTACTGGACGACGACGTCGAAGAGGACCTGATCAACCTCCACCACCACCGCACGCCGTACGAAATCCTCCCGACGCTGCTGCGCGACTACTCCCTCGAGTACCGAACCCCCGACGGCACCTGGCACCCGCTGACCACCACCCTCTCGAACCGCCGCCGCCTCAACCACCATCCGCTCCCCGCCCCCACCTCCCTATCGGCCCTCCGCCTAACAGCCACCGCAACCAACGGCACCCCCCGAGCCCACGTGAACTCAATCCGCGCCTACTAACCGGCCCCTGCGTCAACAGCCGACCCGAGCAAGCCGACCTCCGCACCACCAACCGCCGCCTCAACCGCCGAATCCACCGCCAGCCGCGTACTCACCACCCGCCCACCACCTACTCCCCCCCCCCGATCGGCCGACCCGCCGACGCCCGGCCCGCCCGCCCCGCGGACCTACACGCTCGGCCCACAAACCGACCCACCGGCCCGCCGACCCGTTGGCCCGCCCGACCCACCAACTCACCGGCCCGCCGCCCTTCCCTCCCCACCCACCTGCCCAGCGTTTGCCCCTCCGCCCACCGAGACCTCACCCTGGCGTGCAGGCCAGACCGGACCTGCACCACTCACCAACCCCCAGCACCGACTCCGCCCACCGCTCACCCCCGCCGGTCTGAGCCCAAGCCCCAACGGTTACTGAGTGCTGCACGTTCGCCTTCGCCGCAAAGATCTCGCCCCGCCGCTCTACGACCAACCCGCCCGCACCCCGGCGCCCGCAACCCGGCCCCCGCACCCGGCTCCCGCAACCCGGCCCTCGCGCCCGGCTCCCGCACCCCGGGCGCCCGCACCTGGGCACCCGGCCCCGCACCCCGGGCACCCGCACCCGGACACCAGGCCCCGGGCCTCGCACCAGGGTCCCCGCACCCCGGGCATCAGCACCGGGCACCCGAGCCCGGGGCACCGCACCCGCCCCGTCCGCAACCCGCCCTCGCAGCCGGGCACCGCACCCGGCCTTGCGCCTCCGCACTCCGGCCCTCGCACCCGGACACCCGCGCCCAGGCCTCAGCACCCGGGCACCGCGCCCGGGCCCCCGCACGCGGCACTGCACTCGGGCACCGCGCCGGCGCACCGCACCCGGACGCGGCACTCGGGCCCCGCACACCGGCACTCGGACATCCGCCCGGGCAACGATCCGAACGGCGGGTTGCGCTCTCGATCGCGGCTGCGGACAGTGCGATCGCGCCCCGGCACCCGCGCCCCGGCACCCGCACCCGGGCGCCGCGCCCATGCAGCGCGCCGGGCACCACGCACCCGGGCCCAGTACCCGGGCACCACACCAGGGCACCCGCACCAAGCACCCGGACACCCGCACCCAGGCCCCCGCACACCGGCACCCGCACCCAGGCACCCGAAAGCCGGGGCGCCCGCACCCGGGCACCGCACCCGGCCCCAGCACCCGGGCACCTGCGCCAAGCACCCGGGCACCACGCACCCGGCCCCAGCACCCGGGCACCTGCGCCAAGCACCCGGGCACCACGCACCCGGCCCCAGCACCCGGGCACCTGCGCCGAGCACCCGGGCAATCGGGCACCCGCACCCCGGGCGCCCGCACCCGGGCACCGCGCCCAGGCACCACGCACCCGGCCCCAGCACCCGGGCACCTGCGCCAAGCACCCGGGCAATCGGGCACCCGCACCCCGGGCGCCCGCACCCGGGCACCGTGCCCAGGCACCACGCACCCGGCCCCAGCACCCGGGCACCCGCACCCGGCCCCAGCACCCGGGCACCCGCACCCCGGGCGCCCGCACCGGGGCACCGTGCCCAGGCACCACGCACCCGGCCCCAGCACCCGGGCACCCGCACCCGGCCCCAGCACCCGGGCACCCGCACCCCGGCCCCCGCACCGGACACCCACCCCCGGCACTCACCTGGGGAGCGGTACGGCCCGATGCCGGTCGCGGGCACCAGGCTTGCCAGTGGCATGCCGATGTCTTGTCGAGAACGCGCAGCCGCCGTTGGCGCTCGAGTAGTTGGTGACCGGATGTCTGGGCCGCGATGAGACCGACCCTGCGGTGACGCCAGGGTGCGGCGGTCTGGATTAAGCGCCGATTCGGCCGAGCAGGTGCGGGCGGCGGAGATGCGACGCGGCACGGGGAGAGAACTTGGCTGAGTGGCGTCGGGTGGGATGCGACCCACGGAGATGGAACGGAAGGTCTTGGCCAAACGCCGTGGGCGGTGGAGATGCGGCGCATGGACGGAACGGGACGACTTTGGCCGAGCGGTGGTGGCGGCGACGCGCGGGGCTGGGCGGCCTTGGCTGGGCGGCATGGGCGGTGGAGATGCGACACGTAGGGCTTGCGCGGGACGATCGTGGTCCGAGCGGCCTTGGCGGTGGAGTGGCAACGCGGGGCGGGGACCTTGGGCGCCCGCGGGGTGCCAGATGGAACGTCCGGGCCGGGCCGGCGGCGCCGTCGATCGTCGATGGGCGTCAGGCACTTGAGCCCGGTCTGTCGCCGCGTGGTGTGGGCGGTGGAGGCGCGGCCCCTCGGGGTTGGGCACGGACCTGCCCGACGGGCTGCCCGAGGCCGGGCGATCACTGGGGTCCTGGGGGATCAGGCAGTGTCGGCTAGTGGCTCGGGTTGGGGGCGTTTGGGGAGGCGGAGGAAGGTTCGGGTGGCTACGTGGATCTGGGCGGCGAGGGCTTCGCCGGTGTACCTGTCGGTGCGGGTCATGGCGCTGATTTCGCTGATGCGGTGGATCAGCGGGCGGACGCGGAACTCGATCGGGGTGTCGAGGACGGGCTTGAGGGACTCGAGGGCGCCATCGAGCTCGCCGAGTTCGAGGTGGGCTTTGACCTGCTGGAGGCGGACCATCCGTTCGGCGCCGGCGTTGCGTTTGGAGTCGGGGGCGCGTTCGAAGAGCGCGGTGCTGTGTTCGGCGCAGGACAGGGTCTCGCGGGCTTGGCCCAGGGCTAGGTGGGCGTCCGACCAGAGACCTTCGGCCCGCGCCGGGGTGCAGAGGAGGAAACCGAAGAGCTCCTGGCCGCCGGGCGGTGCGGAGATTCGCTGGGCGTCGGCGAGCGCCGTACGGGCTTGGTCGATGCGGCCCGCGCGGGCGAGGTCGACCGCGAGAGCGCTGGAGAGGAAGAGCTTGGACGAGCCGACGGCGTGCCGCAGTCCGGACTCGGCGTACTCGGCGGCGCGGGTGAAGTCGTCCTGCCAGAACGCGGCGGTGTGCTGCGTGGCGCGCACCCACGCGCGCAGGTCACCGTGGTCGGCGGCTTCGGCGCAGGCCCACGCCGTACGGGTGTGGTTCTCGGCGAGGTCGGGGCGGCCGAGGTCGACCGACATCCAGCCGAGGATGGTGAGCGCCCAGCCGGCCGCGGAGTACAGATCGCGGGTCTGCGTCGGTGACTGGCGCCCGGCGAGCAGCTCGAAGGCGCGGTCGCGGATCGCGCGGGTCCGCAGGAACAGGCCCTTGGTCGGTACGCGCAGGTACTGCCGGCAGACCCGGTCGATGTCGGCCTGTAACTGCTCGACGGTCAGTTCGCCGACGTTCGAGGTCTCCGCGAGCGGCAGGATCGAGACCGACTCGTCGGCCGTCCGGACCATCTCGTCGTCCAGCCCGACCATCGACGAGATGCTCGTGTCGAGCTCACCCAGCCCCGGCCGACTCCCCGGAGAGAAGCCGAGCTCGTTGTCCGTAGCAACGTTCAGGATCTGCCGCAGCCCGGCCCGGTACGCCGCACCCGGCCAGCGCACGACACCGCGTTCGAGCTTGGCGATGTAGTGCCCGTCCAGGTCGTACTCGATCCCGGTCGTCTCCCACAACCATCCACAGACCGCCTCGGCGAGCTCGCCCCTGGACATGTGCTCGCCCGGCGCCCGCCGCGACGGCGTCCGCTCGCGGGCATCCCGCAACAATCCGTTCACCTCCGACATGCCCGCAACTGTAGGAGCGCGACCACGCTCGGTGACCACGAAAACCACCCCTGTGGACGAACTGCCCCACGATGCCCCAACCTGCCCCGCCCATCTGCCCCACAATGCCCCGCGCACCTGCCCCAGCAGGCGATCGGACGGCCCCCCGACCCGTGGCCCTCGACCGAGCGCGGCCCCAACGGCCATCGTTGATACGGCGGGGCTTCCGGTCTTACCCACGACACATCCGGTCATCCCACGACGAATCACATTCGACCCACGCCTCCACACGATCCCCCCGCGACACCCCTGCACGCACAGCTCGGCGACGATCCCCGGGGCATGCTCGCAATCTGTCCCCTTGGCACGTGGGGAAGCCGCTCGATCTGCCCGGGCAGCCTGACCGAGCTGATGCTGACCACCGCGCAACTGCCCCACCGAGTGCTTGGTGCGGCCGTCAGCAGTCATCCTCATGCCCGCCGAACCCCGGATGCCGTCAGCTGCGAGCCGAAGCCGGGCCCGGGTACAGGTGGCGAGGCCAGTAGAACGGGCGGCCGCAGCGGGCCGCCTACCCGCAGCGCCCAGCTCGTCCCGGCGAGTGCCCGGCACCACCGCCAGGGCCCTGTCGGTCCAGGCGAACCTGGTACAGCCGTCAGGAGTCTTGCCGGAGCCCCGACATGCCGCGGATGCCGTCAGCTGCGAGCCGCAGCCGGCCTGGGTGCAGGTGGTGAGGCCAGCAGGACCGGCGACCACGGGCGACCGCTCAACCGCAGCGCCCAGTCGGTGCGACTTCCGGCGTACCGGCAGGTCCGGGCCGGTCAGCCGCAGGGGACCAGCTGGTTCCGACGAGTGCCTGGGTGCGACCGTCAGGAGTCATGCCCGAGCCCAATCGCACCCGGACGCCGTCACCTGCTAGCCGAAGGCTGCCTGGGTGCGGGTGGTGAGGCCAACAGAACTGGCGGCCCCACGGCCGGTCACCTGCAGCGCCCGGCTGATCAGCGCGGGGCCTAGCTGGTCCCGGCAGGTGTGGCGTGGGCGAGGGCTGCTTCCGTGGGCTCGCGAGCGAAGGTAGCGGCCGGCATCACGTGGACGGCCGGGAGCGACAAAGAAGCTGCACGAGGTCCCGCCGGAGGAGCATGCGGCGGCCGTCCGCAGTGCGCGGCTTGCCTAGGAGCGACGCACCACTGTGCGCGGTTCACGGTTGCCGGGGCGTGGGGCATGCGGATCCCAGGGGTGTGGGGCAGACGGGCTCTCAAGGGGTTGTGGGTCAGGCAGCTCCCGCGGTGTGAGGCAGGCGCCGGGGCGGGTCGGTTGGTGGTCGGCTCTGGGTGGTTTGGGCGTGGGGATTTGGGCGGGGGCGTGCGGTCCTCGTTCTCGACATTGGCGTTTGGTGTGGGGGCTGGTGCTCATGGGGGACGGGGGGCTAGGCCGATAGGCTGGTGGGGTGCCGGAGGAAGCGATTACGACGCTGCGGGCCGAGTTGGGTGGGTTTGGGCGGGCGGAGGTCGGGTTCGCTTTGCTGGAGACCTTTTTGCAGGTGGCGGGGGCCTGGGGGGTTGAGGCGGTGCTGGATCCGCGGCGGTTGGTGCTGCCGGACGAGATGACCGACGACCGGGCTCTGGTGCAGGGGCTGATTGAAGAGTCGGCGCGGTGGCCGGTGGAGAAGTGGGGGCCGTTCACTGTGCATGAGCGGCGGTTTGCGCTGGACGATGATCAGGCTCGGTGGGACTTCACGCGGCTGGCCTACTGCTCGTCGGCCGCGACGGTGTGGAGCCGGGGGCGGAGTACGACGTACTTCGAGGTGGTGGATCACCACCGGGCGACGTACTGGTTGCCGGACTCTCTCAAGGAGCAGTACTTCGCGACGTTGGAAGCGAAGCGGTGGGAGATTCCGGAGAGCTGGTTGGCCGCGCCTCCGAAGACGCCCAAGCCTTGGTGGAAGCGCGGCCGGTGAGCTTCTCCCGCGCGGGTCGGAGACGGCCGCGCGGGAGGCTCGCGCGTGGGCTGGAGGTGGCCGGCGGGAGATCGCTGTCAGTTCACGGCGGGGAGTTTCTCGAGGGCTGCGGCGACTGAGGCCTGGAGGTCGGCGTCGTCCCAGGCGCGGTCGGTGATCGCGCCGGACAGGTAGGCGTCGTACGCTGCGAGGTCCAGGTGGCCGTGGCCGCAGAGGGCGGTGAGGATGACCTTCTCCTCGCCGGACTCCTTGCAGCGTTGGGCTTCCTCGATCGCGGCGGCGAGCGCGTGGGTCGGCTCGGGTGCGGGGACGATGCCCTCGGTGCGGGCGAACAGGACGCCGGCGGCGAAGCACTCGGACTGCGGTTTGGCGATCGCCTCGATCTCGCCGGTCTCGTACAGGTGGCTGATCAGCGGGCTCATCCCGTGGTACCGCAGGCCGCCGGCATGGATCGGGTCCGGGACGAAGTCGTGGCCGAGGGTGTGCATCTTCATCAGCGGCGTCATGCCGAGGGTGTCGCCGAAGTCGTACGCGTAGGCGCCCTGGGTCAGCGTCGGGCAGGCCTCGGGCTCGACCGCGCGGATCACCGGGGACAGCCGCCCGGCCCACTTCTCGCGGAGGAACGGGAACGCCAGGCCGCCGAAGTTCGAGCCGCCGCCGGTGCAGCCGACGATCACGTCGGGAGTCTCGCCGACCATCGCGAGCTGCATCAACGCTTCCTCGCCGATGATCGTCTGGTGCAGGAGGACGTGGTTGAGCACCGAGCCGAGTGCGTAGTGCACGGACTCGTCCTGAACGGCCATCTCGACGGCTTCGCTGATCGCGATCCCGAGCGAACCGGTCGACGCCGGGTCCTCGGCGAGGATCTTGCGGCCGGCCTCGGTCAGTTCCGACGGGCTCGGGTGCACGGTCGCGCCGAACACCTTCATCATCGCGCGGCGGTACGGCTTCTGGTCGTACGACGCTCGGACCTGCCAGACCTCGCACTCCAGCCCGTACTGCGCGCAGGCGAACGCGAGCGCGGTGCCCCACTGGCCGGCGCCGGTCTCGGTGGTCAGCTTCCGGATGCCGGCCTTGGCGTTGTAGTACGCCTGGGGGACGGCTGTGTTCGGTTTGTGCGAGCCGGCGGGGGAGACGCCTTCGTACTTGTAGTAGATCCTGGCTGGAGTGTCGAGTGCTTTCTCCAGGCGGTGCGCGCGGTAGAGCGGGCTGGGGCGCCAGAGCCTGTAGACGTCGAGGACCTCACCAGGGATGTCGACGTACTGGTCCTGCGAGACCTCCTGCAGGATCAGGTCCATCGGGAACAACGGTGCGAGGTCCTCGGGGCCGATCGGCTGCCCGGTCCCCGGATGCAGCACTGCCGGCGGGGGTGTGGGCAGGTCGTGCAGCACGTTGTACCACCGGGTCGGCATCTCGTCCTCGGGCAACAGGATCTTCGTCGGCGTCGTCATGCAAGCAAAGTTAGAGCCGCGGGGGGTGTTCGGCAATGAACTGAACCGGCACTTGGTCGGCACTCTTCAGGACGTTTGTGCGCTGAAGGAACCGACGGCTTTTCGACAGCAAGCGACCGGTGGTCTCTTGGCGAGACCAGAACGGGGGCGGGGAGTCGCTGGGGTGGAGGTTGGCTGTCATGCGGCCGGGGATGTCGGCGATGGTTGAGGTCGCGGCGGCCGGAGGGAATACAGAGAGGGCTCGGGTCTGCAGGGGGCGGGTTCCGGGCTGCTGCCGTTGGGGGTTGGGGGCTGGGGGCGGCGGTGGTCGAGGTGGCGGGCGCGGCCGTTGAGGCCGGCGCCAAGCCGGTGTGGGTGGGGCCAGGCCGGTGTTGGGTGGAGCCAGGCCGGTGTGGGTGGGGCCGGGCTGGTGTGGGTGGGGGCCAGGCCGTTGGGCCGGCGCCAAGCCGGTGTGGGTGGAGCCGGGCCGGTGTGGGTGGGGCCGGGCCGGTGTGGGTGGGGCCGGGCCGGTGTGGAT
Organism: Kribbella italica; assembly: GCF_014205135.1. Lineage (NCBI taxonomy): Bacteria > Bacillati > Actinomycetota > Actinomycetes > Propionibacteriales > Kribbellaceae > Kribbella > Kribbella italica. The sequence goes on along the minus strand of NZ_JACHMY010000001.1, from coordinate 5,289,278 downwards.
GGGGCCGGGCCGGTGTGGGTGGCGCCAGCCGGTGTGGGTGGGGCCAGGCCAGTGCGGGTGGGCCAGGCCCCGTGCGGGTGAGGCCGGGCCGTTGGGGCCGGCGCCGAGCCGGTGCGGGTGGGGCTGAGCTGGTGTGGGTGGGGCCGGGCCGGCGTGGGTGCGACCGGGCCGGTGTGGGTGGAGCCAGGCCGTTGGGGCTGGCGCCAGGCCAGTGTGGTTGGGGTCGGGCCGGTGTGGTTGGGGTCGGGCCGGTGTGGGTGGGGCCAAGCCGTTGGGGCCGACGACAAGCCGGTGTGGGTGGGGCCAAGCCGTTGGGGCCGGCGCCGAGCCGGTGTGGGTGGGGCTGGGCCGGTGTGGGTGGGGCCGGGCCGTTGGGCCGGCGCCGGGCCGGTGTGGACGGGGCCGAGCCGGTGTGGGTGGGGCCAGGTCGGTGTGGGTCGCGCCAGCCGGTGTGGGTGGGGCCGGGCCGGCGTGAGTGGGGGCCAGGCCAGTGCGGTGGACCAGGCCCCGTGCGGGTGGGGCCGGGCCGTTGGGGCCGGCGCCGAGCTGGTGTGGGTGGAGCCTGGTGGTGGTTCGGTGGCGCGGCGGGCTTGGAGGGGGCTAGTGCGTCGCGGCAGGTGTGGCGGGGGTTGCGCCGAGGTCGGCACCGAGCCAGGTGTCGATGTCGGAGAGCAGGGTTTTTTGGATGTCGGCGGGGGCTGTGGAGGCCAGGACCGAGCCTCGGGCCAGGTTGGCCAGTTCGGGGTCGGTGAAGGCGTGGACGGTGCGGGCGGTTTCGTACTGTTCGGCGAGGCGGGAGCCGAACAGTAGAGGGTCGTCGGCGCCTAGGGCTATGCGGGCGCCGGCCTCGTAGAGCTGTCTCAGGGGGACGTCTTCGGGGCGTTCGTAGACGCCTAGGGAGACGTTGGAGGCCGGGCAGACTTCGAGGGCTACCTGGGCGTCGACGATGCGTTTGAGGAGGTCGGGGTCTTCTACCGAGCGGACGCCGTGGCCGATGCGGCCGGCGCCCAGTTCGTCGAGGCAGGTGCGGACGGTGGCGGGGCCGCAGAGTTCGCCGCCGTGGGGTGCGGCCAGGAGGCCGGCGTTGCGGGCGATGCGGAAGGCGGCCGCGAACTCGGAGGTGGTGCCGCGGCGTTCGTCGTTGGACAGGCCGAAGCCGACGACGCCTCGGCCGACGTACTGGGACGCGAGGCGGGCCAGGGTGCGGGCGTCGAGGGGATGTCGGGTGCGGTTGGCGGCGATCACGACCTGGACGTCGATGCCGGTCGTAGCGGCCGCGTCGCGGGCGGCGTCGAGGACCAGGTCGGTGAACTCGGTGATGCCGTGGAAGCGGTTCGCGTAGCCGGACGGGTCGACCTGGATCTCGAGCCAGCGGGAGCCGTCCGCGGCGTCGTCCTCGGCGGCCTCGCGGACCAGGCGGCGTACGTCGTCCTCGGTCCTGAGCACCGAGCGGGCGATGTCGTACAGCCGCTGGAAGCGGAACCAGCCGCGCTCGTCGGCGGCGGACAGGTCCGGCGGCCAGTCGGTGCGGAGCGCGTCGGGGAGCCGGACGCCGTGCTTGTCGGCCAGCTCGACCAGGGTGAGGTGACGCATCGACCCGGAGAAGTGCAGATGCAGATGGGTTTTCGGCAGCAGCCGAAGGTCGCGTGGCGCCATCACAGAAGGTTACCGACAGCTTGCGGAATCCAGGAAACCGGGCGGTCCCGGGACGGCCGGGTGAAGAGCAGTGTGGACCGGCCGGGAAGGCGGACGGCCCGCTGGACGCGGTGTCCGGCGGGCCGTCGTACGAGTGGGATTCAGCTGAGGAGCTTGGCGATTCGGGCGACGCCTTCGGTGAGGTCGTCGTCGCCGAGGGCGTAGGACAGGCGCAGGTAGCCGGGGGCGCCGAAGGCCTCGCCCGGTACGACGGCCACCTCGGCCTCGTCGAGGATGATTCCGGCCAGCTCGGCCGAGGTGGTGGGGGCGCGGCCGTTGATCTCCTTGCCGAGCACGCCCTTGACCGACGGGTAGGCGTAGAACGCGCCGGTCGGCTCCGGGCACTCGACGCCGGGGATCTCGTTCAGCATCGACACCATCAGCTTGCGGCGCCGGTCGAACGCGGTCTTCATCTCGTCGACCGCCGACAGGTCACCGGTCAGCGCGGCGATCGCGGCCCGCTGGGCGACGTTGTTCACGTTCGAGGTCTGGTGCGACTGCAGGTTGGTCGCGGCCTTGATGACGTCCTTCGGGCCGATCATCCAGCCGACCCGCCAGCCGGTCATCGCGTACGTCTTGGCGACGCCGTTCAGTACGACGGTCTGGTCGGCGATCTCCGGGACCGCGACCGGCAGCGAGGTGAACTTCGTGTCGCCGTAGGTCAGGTGCTCGTAGATCTCGTCGGTGATCACCCAGATGCCGTGCTCCAGCGCCCAGCGGCCGATCGCCTCGATCGCCTCGGGGGTGTCCACCGCGCCGGTCGGGTTCGACGGGGAGCAGAACAGCAGCGCCTTGGTCTTCTCGGTCCGGGCCGCCTCGAGCTGCTCGACGGTGACCAGGTAGTTCTGGCTCTCGTCGGCCAGCACCTCGACCGGGACGCCCCCGGCCAGCTGGATGGTCTCCGGGTACGTCGTCCAGTACGGCGCCGGCAGCAGCACCTCGTCGCCCGGGTCGAGCAGCGTCGCGAACGTGTTGTAGACCGCGTGCTTGCCGCCGTTGGTCACCAGGACCTGGGCCGCCTCGATCTCGTAGCCGGAGTCCCGCTTGGTCTTCTCGACGATCGCCTGCTTGAGCTCGGGCAGGCCACCGGCCGGGCTGTAGCGGTGGTTCTTCGGATCGCGGGCGGCCTCGACGGCCGCTTCGACGATGTAGCCGGGCGTCGGGAAGTCCGGTTCGCCGGCGCCGAAGCCGATCACCGGGCGACCGGCCGCCTTGAGCGCCTTCGCCTTGGCGTCGACCGCCAGCGTGGCCGACTCGGAGATTGCACCAATCCGTGCAGAGATGCGGGAAGCCATACCCCCATCCTGGCACCACCGCCACCGTGGTGACATCCGGGTATCGGTTGGTGACACCGCGAGCGGCCGCGGGCCGGGAACCATCGCGGGGTGGGTGGCGTTTGTACCCGGTGAAGGCTGTAAGGTTCTGCTCGCGGTACGGCGCCCGGTGGGGTCGTGGCGGGGCAGGCCTCAGTTCGACCAGGTGGCTTCCACCCCGTACACTCTTCTAGTCCGGGCGTAGATGGCCCTGATCCGGCATGCCCGAGATCAGGTCAGCGGCGTCCGGGAGAGATTGCAGAGGGCACTAGCTCAACTGGCAGAGCATCGGTCTCCAAAACCGAAGGTTGGGGGTTCAAGTCCCTCGTGCCCTGCAACTCCTGACCGGCGCAGGGCCGGTCAGGCCGCCGCTAGCGAAAGAGGTAGGTCGTGACGGAGACGCGCACCCCGGCACCGTCCGGCGCCGGCAAGCCTGCGGAGAGCAAGTCGGGAAACCGGCTGCTGCGGTTCTACCGCCAGGTGGTCGCCGAGCTCCGCAAGGTCGTCTGGCCGACGCGCAAGCAGCTCTCCACCTACTTCGTGGTCGTGCTGACCTTCGTGGTGTTCGTCATCGCGATCGTGTCGGTGCTCGACCTCGCCTTCGGCTGGGCGATGTTCAAGATCTTCGGCTGACCGCCTCCGCCGTAGCGATCCACCGCGGTCCTCCGAGCTGACCGCCACAGACAACACCCGATGCAGAGATGACGGAGTACAACGTGTCCGAGCGTGACGACGAGGTCCTCGACTACGAGGACGACATCGACTTGTCCGCTGGCGCCGACGACGATGACGACGTCGAGCTGGATCTTGATCTCGACCTGGACCTCGACGACGATGACGACGACGTCGTGATCGCCGATGACGACGACGACCCGTTCGCGGAGGTCAACGACAAGGCGGAGGCCGAGTACGCCGCCGACGACGAGGCCGAGGACGGCGACGCCGACGAGGACGACTCCGACGACGAGCCGGTGGTGATCGTGGCCGCGGCCGACGACGCCGAGGACGCCGAGGTGGTCACCGCCGCCGACGTCGACGACGCGACCGACGAGCTGGCGGCCGAGACCGCCGAGACCGCGCCGGACGAGACCACCGAGCAGGTCGAGGACGACGCGGTCGTCTTCTCCGCCGGTGACGACGACGCTGACGAGGACGACGACGCCGAGGCCGCCGTACCGGCTGCCGCCGCGGACGACGCCGGCTCCGACGAGGCCGAGGAAGAGGCCGAGCCGGAGGAGCCGGGCGACCCGCTGGAGGAGCTGCGCGCCACGCTGCGCTCGCAGATCGGCGACTGGTACGTGGTGCACACGTACTCGGGGATGGAGAACCGGGTCAAGTCGAACCTGGAGAACCGGATCACCTCCCTGAACATGGAGGACTACATCTTCGAGATCGTCGTGCCGACCGAAGAGGTCGCCGAGATCAAGAACGGGCAGCGCCGGATGGTCAAGCGCACCGTGCTCCCCGGCTACGTGCTGGTCCGGATGGACCTGACCGACGAGTCCTGGTCGACCGTGCGGCACACGCCGTCGGTGACCGGCTTCGTCGGCAACAGCCAGAAGCCGGTACCGCTCAGCCTCGAAGAGGTCGAGAAGATGCTCGCTCCGGCCGTCGTGGCGGCGGCCGAGGCGGCGGCTGCCGAGACCGGTGCCGCACCCACCAAGACCGCGGCCAAGAAGAAGGTCGAGGTCGCCGACTTCGGTGTGGGCGACTCGGTCATGGTCGTCGACGGGCCGTTCGCGACCCTGCACGCCACGATCACGGAGATCAATGCCGACGCCCAGCGGATCAAGGCGCTGGTGGAGATCTTCGGCCGGGAAACCCCGGTGGAACTCAGCTTCAGCCAGATCCAGAAAGTCTAAGGACCCGAAATGCCTCCCAAGAAGAAGATCGCTGCCCTGGTCAAGGTGCAGCTGCAAGCCGGTGCCGCGACGCCGGCACCGCCGGTCGGTACCGCTCTCGGTCCGCACGGCGTCAACATCATGGAGTTCTGCAAGGCGTACAACGCCCAGACAGAGTCCATGCGTGGCAACGTCGTACCGGTCGAGATCACGATCTACGAAGACCGGTCCTTCACCTTCGTCACCAAGACGCCGCCGGCGCCGGAGATGATCAAGAAGGCGGCAGGCCTGCAGAAGGGCTCGCCGGTCCCGCACAAGGAGAAGGTCGGCAAGATCACCAAGGACCAGGTCCGCGAGATCGCCACCACCAAGATGCCGGACCTGAACGCCCGCGACATCGACGCCGCGATGAAGATCATCGAGGGCACCGCCCGCTCGATGGGCGTCACCGTCGACAAGTGAGCCGTCCGGCTCTCTAGCACCCCCAGCAGTTGTGGAAGGACGACGAAGGTCGCCCGCCACCACCACAACGGACGCGACCGAGCGTCCGCACACAGGAGAACAAGCAATGGCACAGCGCAGCAAGGCTTACCGCACCATCGCGGAGAAGATCGACTTCGATCACCTCTACACCCCGCTCGAGGCGATCAAGCTCGCCAAGGAAGCGGCCGGCAGCAAGAAGTTCAACTCGACGCTCGACGTCGCGATGCGCCTCGGGGTCGACCCCCGCAAGGCCGACCAGATGGTGCGCGGCACCGTCAACCTTCCGCACGGCACCGGCAAGACGGCACGGGTCCTCGTCTTCGCCACCGGTGAGAAGGCCGAGGCCGCCAAGGCCGCCGGCGCCGACTTCGTCGGTGACGACGACCTGATCAAGAAGGTGACCGACGGCTGGCTCGACTTCGACGCCGTCGTCGCCACCCCCGACCTGATGGGCAAGGTCGGCCGCCTGGGCCGCGTGCTCGGACCGCGTGGTCTGATGCCGAACCCGAAGACCGGAACGGTCACCCCGGACGTGACGAAGGCTGTCACGGACATCAAGGGCGGCAAGATCGAGTTCCGGGTCGACCGGCACGCGAACCTGCACTTCATCATCGGCAAGGGCTCGTTCGACGAGACCCAGCTGGTGGAGAACTACAGCGCCGCGCTGGAGGAGATTCTCCGGCTGAAGCCCTCCAGCTCCAAGGGCCGCTACATCAAGAAGACCGTCATCTCGACCACGATGGGTCCGGGCGTCCAGGTGGACCCCAACATCACCCGCAACATGCTGGGCGAGGACGACGCCTGAGCTTCGGCTCACCCGTAGCACCCGAAAGGCCCCGGTCAGTCGACCGGGGCCTTTCGCTGTCCCCGAGGTTCAGGCGTGCGCGGCCGTCAGCCGGAGCGCGGCGTCGGCGGTCCGGACGGTGAAGCCGTCGGCGTGCGACGCCACGATGCTTCCCGGAGTGCCGGCGGTCGCCTCGGCCGGCTCGGTCCGGGCGACGAGGTACTCGGTGCCGTCGAGGCGGACGAGCGCCCGCACCGCGGTGATGTTGAGCGCCGCGGCCTTTCGCCGTACGACGGACGCCGGCTCGGTGAGATCGAGGACGTACTCCTCGGGCGTGAACGCCGGAGCCTGGGTGGCCTTCGACGGATCCTGGAGCTCACCGCGATCGCCGGCGACGGCCCGCGGGACGGCTTCGTCCAGGCAGGCGGTGAGCAGGATCCGCCACGACTCCATCAACGGGCCGCCGTTGAGATCGGCGGGCAGCGGCATCGAGCGCTGAGCCAGCACCGCGCCGGTGTCGAAACCGGGCTCGGTCCGGTGAACGCTGACCGCGACCTCGTCGGCTCCTTCGTAGATGAGCCGCTGCGGGTTCGGGCCGCGGCCGGCCGGGAGCGGCGAGGGGTGGCAGTTCAGCGCGCCGTACCGCGGGAGCTTCAGCACCTCGTCCGGGATCAGCCGGGGGAACGCCGCGGAGATGATCAGGTCCGGCTCCAGCGCCTCGATCACCGGAGCGGCGACCCCGCGCAGCTTCTTCGTCACCAGCACGTCGAGCTCCGGCGGCACGCTCGCGACCAGCGGCGGCGCCGTGGCGTCGTACCGCTCACCGCCGGCCGGGAGGGTGACGAGCAGGACGATCTCGTGGCCGTTCCGGGCCGCCCACTCCGAGACGACTCGGTAGCCGGCCTGGAAGGTGTTCAGGGTGACGATGCGCAGCATGGCTCAATGGTTGCACCGCGGTGCTCGCAGTTGGGCTCAGCTGATGAGGTCGGGGGTGAGGTGCTCCGGACCGGGGACGCCGACCAGGGTGAGGGCGTGGGCGAACTCGGCGTACAGGTCGGTGAGGAGGCGGGTGACGCCGGGCGAGCTGCCGACGGTGAGGGCCCAGAGGGCCGGGCGGCCGACGAAGACGGCGCGGGCGCCGAGGGCGAGGGCCGTGAGGACGTGCTCGCCGCGACGGATGCCGCCGTCGACGTACACCTCGGTGTTGGTGCCGGCGACGGCCTGGACGACCTCGGGCAGCGCGTGCGCCGTGGCGATCGCCCCGTCGAGCTGACGGCCGCCGTGGTTGGAGACGATCAGGCCGGCGGCGCCCGCGTCGACGCAGCGGCGGGCGTCGTCGCCGCGGAGCACGCCCTTCACCACCACCGGCAGGCCTGTGGACGAGCCGAGCCAGTCGATCACGTCAGGCGTGAGGTCGTCGGCCTTGGCCAGGTCGTCGTCGGAGTACGCCGATTCGTCGACGTTCGCGCGCAGGTGCCCCGGCTGCACGAGATCCCACACCGTCTGGCCCTCGTCCTCCTTGCGGCCGACGACCGGCGTGTCAGCAGTCAGTACGACGGCCCGCGCGCCCGCCGCCACGGCCGCGTCGAGCATCTGCCGGGTGTAGTCGCGGTTGCGCGTCACGTAGATCTGCAGCCACCACGGGGCTCCGGCCGCGCCGATCTCCGCGTACGTCGTCCCGGCGTTGCTCGAGACGCCGAGCACCGATCCGGCCGCCGCGACGCCGGCCGACATCGCGGCCTCGCCGTCGGGGTCGGCCTGCCGTTGCATCGTCGTCGGCGCGACCAGGACGGGTCCGGCGACGGGGGTCCCGAGCACCGTCGTACCGGTGCTGATCGTGGACACGTCAGTGAGGACCCGCGGACGGAACCGGTACGACGACCAGGCGTCGACCGCCTCGCCGACACTCAGTCCGCCGGCCGAGCCCTGGCGGAAGTATCTGTGCACCGGCTCCGGCAGCTTCTCCGCCGCGGCCGCTTCCAACCCGTCGATCCATCGCATGGGCCGATCCTCGCACCCCTGGGGATATCCGCGGGCGCCATTTCCGCGAGCCCGGTAAAGTAGTGGGCATGCAGCAGCACGGGCAGCGATTTCCGCGCCCCGGCCGGCACAGCGGTGCCGACGGGGTGGGCCGCTGCTGCGTTCTCTCCCTGAGGTGACCGCGGCCGGTCGGGGTGTGCGTTCCCCCCGCACCTGCTCACCTCAGGAGAACTCCCATGGCTGTCCTCACCACCTCTGAACTGCACGCTGCCCTGGCCCTGCGCGACCTCACCGATCCCGCCCAGGGTCCGCACGCGCTCCAGCTGATCGTCGACTCGATCCGGGCGGCGCTCGGCCGGGCCTGGCCGTACACCGAGACCTGGATCCGGCGCGACCACCCGGTCGTGCCGCTCGCCGACAACTACGACAACCTCGGGTACGCCGCCGGCGCGGTCACCCGCGACGCTCGCTACACCCGCTACGCCTCGGCCGGCGAGGTCCTGCGCAGCCATACCTCGGCGATGATCCCGCCGGCGCTGCGCGAGCTCGCCCGTTCCGAGTCGTCCGACGTGCTGATGATCTGCGCCGGGATCTGCTACCGCCGCGACTCGGTCGACTGGCAGCACACCGGTACGCCGCACCAGCTGGACCTGTGGCGGATCAGCCGCGACGTCCCGCTGGGTGAGCCCGAGCTCGAGGCGATGATCGAGCGGCTCGTCACGACGGTCCTGCCCGGCCAGACCTACCGGACCGTGCCGGCCGTCCACCCGTACACGACGCACGGGCGGCAGATCGACGTCCTGCTCGACGACCAGTGGATCGAGATCGGCGAGTGCGGGGTCGCGGCGCCCGCCGTACTGCGGCGCGCCGGTCTCGACGAGCGCTGGACCGGGCTCGCGATGGGGCCCGGGCTCGACCGGCTGATGATGTTGCGCAAGGGCATTCGCGACATCCGCCTGCTCCGGTCGACGGATCCGCGGGTGGCCGGCCAGATGCTGGATCTCCAGCCGTACAAGGCGGTCTCGGCGATGCCCGCGGTCCGCCGGGACCTGTCGGTGGTCGTCGGCGCGGACACCGATCTGTCTCCGGAGCTGCTGGGCGATCGGGTGCGTGCTGCGCTGGGTGAGGCGGCCGATGCTGCCGAGTCGGCCGAGGTCGTCCAGGAGACGGCGTACGAGCGGCTGCCGGAGAGCGCTCGTACTCGGCTCCAGCTCACGCCCGGGCAGCGGAACGTGCTGGTCAGGCTGGTCCTTCGCCCGGTCGACCACACGCTGACCGATGCCGAGGCCAACCAGTTGCGCGACCAGGTCTACGCGGAGTTGCACGAAGGAGCAGTAGTGGAGCTGATCGGCTAGATCCGTTGACAGCGGTGTCGTGCGTCAGGAGGATCGCTGGATGGCCGGGCCAGAACCGCAGCACCCGGCGATCTCCCTGACGCCGTACGTGTACGGCGGCATCATCGGCGTCTACACCGGCCGTGAACTGCTGGCCTCGATCATGGCTCCGCTGTCGCGGGAGATCGGCCTGAGCACGTTCCAGGTCGGGCTGATCCTGTCGACGTCCGCGCTGACGATCATCCTGATCAGCCCGTTCTGGGGACGCAAGGTGACCGGGTGGGGCCATCGCCCGGTGCTGATCTCGTCGGTCTTCGGGGCGTCGTTCGGGCTGCTCGGGTTCGCCGTGGTCGCCCATCTCGGCCTGCTCGGGATCCTGCCCGCCGCGGTGACGTTCGCGCTGGCGCTGCTGCTCCGCGGCGTCCTGTACGGCGTCGCCGGCGCCGCGACGCCGATCGCCACGCAGTCGTACGTCGTCGCGATGACGACCGATCGGCGGTCGCGGGTCCGGGCGTTCGCGATGATCGGCGCGTCGTTCGGGATCGCGGGGGTGGTCGGGCCGTCGCTCGGTGGACTGCTGGCGCTGCAAGGGCTGTTGGTGCCGCTGTACGTTCCGCCGCTCCTGCTCGCCGCGATCGGCGGCGTGCTGTGGTTCAAGCTGCGGGTGACGACGCCGGTGGTCGCACCGCCGGACGTCAAGCCGGGGAGACTGAGCCCGCTGGATCCGCGGATCCGGTCGTTCCTCGCGATCGGGTTCGTGCTGTTCTCGACGCTGAGCATCCAGGGGGTGCTGCTGGGGTTCGTGCTGCAGGATCGGCTCGGGCTGAGCGCCGAGGCGACCGCGCGGTCGAGCGGTCTGGCGTTTCTTGCCTCGGGTGTGGCCTCGCTGGTCGGGCAGGTGTTCTTCGTACGGCGGCTCGCGTGGCCGCCGGCCTGGTTGCTGCGGTGTGGCCTGCCGCTGGTGCTGAGTGGATTCGTCGTGCTGGCGTTCGCGGGGAACTTCGCCGTGATCGTGGCGGCGACGGCGCTGGTCGGCTTCGGGTATGCCTTCGCCATTCCGGGGTACTCGGCGGGGCCGACCCTGGTGGTGGAGGATCACGAGCAGGGCGGAGTGGCCGGGCTGACGAACGCGGTCAACGGGGTGGCGGCGATCGTGGGACCGACCACCGCCACCGCGTTGTACGGCGTGTCGGAGACTGCTCCCTATCTTGTCGGTGCGGGTCTGTTGCTGGTCGCCTTGATGCAGCGGGTCAGATGACGGCCCAGAGCACCGCGGCCATGCCGAAGCCGACGAGAGACAGGACTGTTTCCAGGACCGACCAGGTCAGCAGGGTCTCCTTGACGGTCATGTTGAAGTACTTGGCGACGATCCAGAAGCCGCCGTCGTTCACGTGGCTGAGGATGATCGACCCGGCGCAGATGGCCGCGGCGATCAGCGCCAGGTGAGCCTGGGAGTAGCCGTCGGCGGTGAGTAGCGGGCCGACGATGCCGCCGGTCGTGACGATGGCGACCGTCGCCGAGCCCTGGGCGATCCGGAGTCCGCAGGAGATGACGTACGCCAGCAGGAGGACGGGGAGGCCCGCACTGGACAGGCTCTTGGCGAGCGCTGCTCCGACTCCGGTGGCCGAGATGACCGCGCCGAAGAAGGCACCGGCGCCGACGACGAGCAGGATCATGCCGACCGGCTTGAGGGAGTTGCTGCTGAGTTCGCTGAACTCGGCGTTCGTCATGCCGCGGCGTACGCCGAGCAGGTAGTAGGCGAGCAGTACGGCGATGAGCAGTGCGACGGCCGGGTTGCCGAGGAAGGTGAGGACGCTGAGCAGGTCGCGGTCCGGATCGAGGATCAGAGTGCCGAAGGTGGCACCGAGGATCAGGACCAGGGGGAGCACGATGACGCTCATGACCAGGGCCAGTGAGGGCTCGGGGCGGGACTCCTCTTCCTCGACCACGTAGTCGGCGGGGACGCTGACGGGGACGCGCGGGGCGATGTAGAGCGGCCAGAGGATGCCGGCGACGGCGAACGCGGGCAGGCCGCAGGCGAGACCGATGATGATCAGCCAGCCCATGTCGACGTGCAGCAGCCCGGCGACCGCGGTCGGGCCGGGGTGCGGGGGCAGGAACGCGTGGGTCATCGAGAGCCCGGCGAGCACCGGGAGCGCGTAGAGGACGAGTGACTTGCCGCCGCGTTTCGCCGCGACGTACACGAGCGGGGCGAGGACGAAGATGCCGATGTCGAAGAAGACGGGGATTCCGAAGATCAGCCCTACCAGGCCCATCGCGACCGGCGTACCCTTCGGCCCGAACAATTTCAGCAGGCGCCGGCTGAGGACGTCGGCGCCGCCGGAGCGTTCGAGCAGCGCGCCGAGCACCGTGCCGAGGCCGATGATCACGGCGATGTGGCCGAGGATGCCGCCGAAGCCCTTCTCCAGCAGGGAATCGCTGGACTTGAGCGCCGTACCGACGATCGTGCGGACGTTCAGGCCGGCCGCCAGCGCCAGGAAGAGGCTGGTGGCGAGCAGTGAGATGAACGGTTCGAGCTTGACCTTGATGATCAGGAACAGCAGCAGCGCGATCGCTACCACGCACAGCAGCAGCAACCCGGGGGTGCTGGTGTGCAGCCAGTCGACGGCTCCGGACATGGGGGACTCCGAGGGGTGGGAGGGACTGCGGCCGGGACGCCGCAGTACGGGGTGGTGCGGGTACGACGGGGTTGGGCGTCGTACGAGGTGGTGCGGGAGCCGGGGTCAGCTCAGGGCGGCGCAGAAGGCCTTGGCCTTGGCGGTGATGTCGGACCAGTTGCCGGCGGCAACGTCGGCGGGGGAGACGACGTCGGTGCCGGCGCTGACCGCGAGTGCGCCGGCGTCGAGGAACGCGCGGGCGTTGCCTGCGTTGACGCCGCCGGAGGGCACGAGCGGGGTACCGGGGAACGGGCCGCTGAGGTCCTTCAGGTACTTCGGGCCGAACTGGTGCGCCGGGAAGATCTTCACCGCGTCCGCGCCGAGGGCGACGGCGGTCATCACCTCGGAGGGGGTGAGGGAGCCGAGCACGATCGGTACGCCGGCCTCGTGCGCGGCGGCGACGATGGCGGCGGCTTCGGGACCCTGGCCGGGGGTGACGAGGAACTTCGCGCCGGCTTCGACGGCTGTCCTCGCCTGCGCCTCGGTTTGCACGGTGCCGGCGCCGACGACCGCACCGGTGTCGCCGGAGGCGGCACGCTCGAGGTGCTTCGGGAGGTCGGGGGTGGTGAAGGTCAGCTCGATCACGTGGATGCCGCCGGCAACGAGCGCCGAGCAGAGATCGCGGGCGTCGCCGATCTCCGGGGCGCGGACGACGCTCAGCACGCGGTCGGTGCGGAGGAGGTCGAGGGTGGTCATGCGGGTCCTTTCGTGGGGGCGGGTTCGGGGAGGGCTTGTCAGGGGGAGACGAGTTGGGGGAGGGGCTGGGGCGGGGGTCGGTACTTGGAGTGGGGGTGCGGTGGGGCTGGGGGGTGCGGTCAGGTGGTGGGGCCCGGGGGGAGGGCTGGGCGGTGGGGTCAGGCGGCCGGCGTACGGCGTACTGCTCGGCCGGGGAGGGCGTCCGTGCGGACGCCGTTGTCGATGACTGGTTCGCCGGCGACGAAGACCCAGGGGATGCCTTGGGCCTGTTGGCGGGGGTTGGCGAAGGTGGCGGTGTCCTTGACGGTTGCGGGGTCGAAGAGGACGAGGTCGGCGTGGTAGCCCTCGCGGATCAGGCCTCGGTCGGTCAGGCCGAGGCGGCGGGCGGGGCGGCCGGTGAGGTGGTGGATGCAGTCGGCCAGGTCGAGGACGCCGAGGTCGCGGACGTAGTGGGCGAGGTAGCGCGGGAAGGTGCCCCAGGCGCGCGGGTGGGGTTTGCCGCCGACGAGGATCGCGTCCGAGCCGCCCGTGTGGGTCGGGTGCTGCATGATCGCCCGCACGTTCTCCTCGTGGCCGACGTGCTGGAGGATCGTGGTGGCGAGGTTGTCGCGGACGAGCAGGTCGAAGTAGACCCAGGACGGCGGCTGGTCGATGCCCGCGGCGATCTCGGCGACCGTGTGGCCGACGGCGCCGGCGAGTTCGGGGTTCTTGACGCCACCGATCTCGATGGTGTTCCAGTCGGTGACGCAGCCGTGGCAGCCGTCGGTGCCGACCTGCTCGAGTTCGTGGGTGATGCGGTCGCGGTCCTGCGGGTCCTGCAGGCGGGCGAGCAGCGCGTCGGGGCCGCCCTCGGCGGTCCAGCTGGGGAGGATCGCGGCGAGAGTTGTTGCCCCGGGCAAGTAGGGGTAGGTGTCGGTGGTGATGTCGACGCCTTGCGCCAGACCGTCGTCGATCATCCGCAGGAGGTCGACGCCGCGGCCGCGGTTGGGCTCGAAGTTCATCGTGGCGTGGGTGAGGTGGAGGGCGCAGCCGGAACGCTGGGCGACGTCGATCATCTCGCCGTACGCGTCGAGGGCGTTCTTGCCGTACGAGCGCTGGTGCGGGCTGTAGTAGCCGCCGTACTCGGCGACGACCTTGCACAGCTCGACGAGTTCGTCGGTGGTCGCGAACATGCCGGGGGTGTAGGTCAGGCCACTGCTCATCCCGACCGCGCCTTGCTGCAGTCCTTCGGCGAGGAGGCGCTTCATCTCGTCCAGCTCGGCCTTTGTGGCGGGGCGGTTCTCGGTGCCGACGACCATCATTCGCAGGGTGCCTTGGGGGACCAGGTACGCCGCGTTGCAGGCGATGCCTTGGTCGAGCCGGGCGAGGTATCCCTCGACCGAGTCCCATGAGAAGTCGAACTCGTCCGGCTCGCCGTTCCACCCGGCGATCTGCCGGCGTACGGCCGCGCGGGTCGGATCGTCGATCGGCGCGAAGGAGAGGCCGTCCTGCCCGAGGACCTCCAAGGTGACGCCCTGACTGACCTTCGCGGTGTGATCCGGGTTGGCGAGAATCTGCAGGTCGGAGTGCGCATGCATGTCGATGAACCCAGGCGAGAGAACGAGCCCAGAAGCATCAATTGTTCTTTCAGTTGGTGCTGCTGTTCCTATGACGGTGATGCGGCCGTCGTCGATGGTGACGTCTGACGTGTACGCCGGTGACCCGGTGCCGTCGAGGACTTTGGCGTTCTTGATCTGGAGCATCAGAAGAACGTCCTCACCAGGTCGACGACGACCGGGTCGGGGGCGTCGGGGTCGTCGATGACGGGGATCAGGCGCCACTTGTCGAAGGCGGTGCAGGGGTGGGAGAGGCCTACTCGGAGCTCGTCGCCGATGACGACCGGGGGGTTGCCTTCGAACCTCAGGAAGCCGTGCTGGTCGTTGAGTTTGGTGACGGTCAGGTCCGTGAGCGGGGTGGGGGGCTCGCCCTCGACGCGGGGGCGGAGGAGCTGGGGTTCGGGCATGCCCTCGTCGAAGGGGAGGTCTCGTTTGCCGGCGTCGAAGATGGCCAGGCCTGGTTCCGGTTGGGAGGTGATGCGGACCCAGCCGTGCATGGACGGGATCAGGCGGTCGCCGTCGGTGCGGGGCGCGGAGCCGAGCGGGGAGATCTGGCGGTAGTAGCCGTCGTCGTGGGCGATGTAGGCACCCGAGCGGAGGACGACGCGGGCGCCGGTGGAGGACAGCGGGCCGAGGACCTTGGCGACCTGTTCGAAGTACGCGCTGCCGCCGGCGCTGACTACCGGGGTGATGTCCGCCGGGTAGAGGTCGGTGAGCTGGGTGTGGGCGTCGGCCAGGGACTGCAGGTACGCGCGGACGTGTTCGAGGCCGGCCTCGTCGGCGCCGTGGGCGATGGCGCCTTCGTACCCAGCGACGCCGGCCAGGCGGAGGGTGGACGCCTCGGTGACAGCTCGAGCGACGGCGAGGGCGGTCTCGGCATCCCGAGCGCCGGTGCGACCTCCAGCCCCACCGATCTCGACCAGTACGTCGAGCGGCCGCGCGTCCGCGCCGACGTGTGCGGAACGCGCGGCCTCCAGCTGCTCGACGGTCCGTACGGAGTCGGCCCAGACGAGGACCTCGAACGACGGATCGGCGGCGAGCTGGTCGGCGATCCAGCGGAGCTGCAGCGGGGAGATCACGGCGTTGGCGACCATCACCCGGCGTACGCCGAACGCCCGGGCGACGCCGAGCTGGAACCCGTTGGCGAGCGTGATCGCCCACGCGCCGGCGTCGAGCTGTGCGGCCCACAGCGCGGGCGCCATCGTGGTCTTGCCGTGCGGCGCGAGCTCGACGCCGTGCTCGGCGCACCAGCGGGCCAGCGTCGCGAGGTTGTGCTCCATCCCGGGGCCGGACAGCGTCAGCAACGGGGTCGGCAGCTGGGACAGGCGCGGCCGGTCGGCGAGGATCTCGCGGACGGTCCGGCCCCACCACGCCGGAGGGAGCGCCTTGTCCTGCCAACTCACCGGCTGGTCCGCCAGGGCTGCGACCGCGGCTGCGTCGTAGGAAGCTGACATCGGCTGGTTCCTCCAGGAGTCCGGGAACTTCTGCGGACGTAAGGGGCCACGCTTGTTGCGCACTGCGCAATGAGCGTTGCGTATTCTGACCACTCGGTTGTAGCATCGCGCCAGAACTCCCGTCAACGGACTGCGAGAGAGGACACCCGATGGCCGACCTGGTGCCCCGCGCGATCTGTCTTGGTGAGGCGATGATCATGCTCGCCGCCGATACCGGTGCCCCGTTGGAGGAGGTCGAGACGTTCCGCCGTTCGGTCGGTGGTGCCGAGTGCAACGTCGCCGGCGGACTGGCCGCGCTCGGCATCCCGACCGGCTGGATCTCGCGGCTCGGTGCCGACGGGTTCGGGCGGTACGTGCTGCAGGATCTCCGCGATCGTGGCGTCGAGGTCGGCGGGGTCGAGGACGATCCGGGCCGGCCGACCGGGCTGTACGTGAAGCACACGCTCGCCGGGCGCACCCGGATGCACTACTACCGTTCCGGCTCGGCGGCGTCGGCGATGGATGCGGATTTCCTGGATCGGCCGGCGGTGCGGAATCGGCTAGTTGGTGCCGAGTTGGTCCATACGACGGGGATCACGGCGGCGCTGTCCGAGGAGACCGCGGGGATGCTCGATCGGCTTGCGGCGTTGAGAGACTCTCTCGGATTCATGCTGAGTGTCGATCTCAACTGGCGGCCCGCGCTCTGGAGAGGCAAGGATCCGGCGCCGTTGTGGCGGTTGCTGCGAGCGGCGGATGTGGTGCTGATCGGCGCGGACGAGGCGATGCTGTTCGCCGGGACCGGCGACCCGGCCGAGCTGCGCCGGCTGTTGGGGCCTAGGGCAACAATCGTGGTGAAGTCGGACGCGCACGTGGCGCTGGCGCTGGAGCCGGGGGAGAACGGTGAGGTCGCCCGCGATCGCCGTACGGAAGTCCCCGCACTCACCGTCGACGTCGTTGAGCCCGTCGGCGCGGGCGATGCCTTCGCGGCCGGCTTCCTGGCGGCGACCCTGCAGGGCCTCCCGATGGAGCAGCGACTGCGCTCCGGACACCTGAGCGCGGCGGCCGTCCTCACAGTCCCCGACGACCACGCCGAACCTCCGGAACCATCACTGCGGCAGGCGTTGCTGCAGTGCCCGGCCGAGGAGTGGGCCGGGACCCGGATCGGCCCGGCAGGGGTGATGGTGTGAGCCAGAGTCTGGGCCGTGCCCTGCAGATCCTGGTCAGCCTCGGGGAGGGCGATCGCTCGCTCGACCAGCTGGCGACCGAGCTCGACGTGCACAAGACGACCGTGCTCCGCCTGCTGCGCACGATGGAGGCCGAGCGGTTCGTACGCCGTGACGAAGCGCATCGCTACCGCCTCGGCTCCCGGCTGTTCTCCCTCGCCGACGCGTCCCGCGAGCAGCACGTCGTACGGGACGTCGCCGCGCCGCACCTGCGCAAGCTGAACCAGCGGACCGGCCAGACCGTGCACCTGGCGGCGTACGAGAACGGGCAGGTCATCTACATCGACAAGCTCGACAGCGTGCAGTCGGTCCGGATGTACTCGCAGGTCGGCGTTCCGGCGGCGCTGCACTGCACCGCGGTCGGCAAGGTGCTGCTCGCGGCCCAGCCGAAGCGGCAGCGCGAGGCGTTGCTCGCGACGATCGAGTACCACCAGTACACGCCGAACACGATCACCGGGTCGGACCAGCTGCGTGACGAGCTGGACAAGGTCCGGGACCAGGGCTGGTCGCACGACCGGGCCGAGCACGAGTCCTTCATCAACTGCATCGGCGCCCCGGTCACCGAACGCTCCGGCCGCGTCGTCGGCGCGGTCTCGGTCTCGGCTCCGGACGTGCTGCTCAACTACGACCAGGTCCTGGAGCTCCTGCCCGACCTGCTCGCGACCACTGCTGCCATCGGCAACGACTACCACTAGAGAGGCCTTCACCTGATGTCCGACAAGACCGTCGTCTCCACCACCGACGCGCCCGCCCCGATGCCCGTGTTCTCCCAGGGAGTCCGCAAGGGCAACATCCTGCAGGTGTCCGGCCAGGGCTCGGTCGACCCGGCGACCGGTGCGTTCGTCCACGAGGGCGACGTGAAGGCGCAGACCACCCGCGTACTGCAGAACATCGAGGCGATCCTGAAGGCCGGCGGCGCGAGCATCGACGACGTCGTGATGCTGCGCGTCTACCTCACGTCGCGCGACCTGTTCGTCCCGATGAACGAGGCGTACGCCGAGTTCGTCGGCGAGCGCACCCCGAGCGGCGTGCTGCCGTCACGGACCACCGTCTTCACCGGTCTGCCGCTGGAGCAGATGCTGGTCGAGATCGACGCGCTGGCCGTACTGTCTTAAGGAGCAGTACCGCCGTCTCATCCATTGGTTGAAGGTGGGACGATAGGCGGGATGGCCGATCCCGTCAGTCTCTGGACGATCGCCCCCTCGGTCTACCTGCCGGCGTTGCTGTACGGCATCGGCCAGGGGGCGATCGCTCCCGTTGTCGCACTCTCGGCGCGGGACCTGGGTGCTTCGATCGCGGTCGCCGGTCTGGTCGTCGCGGCGGCCGGTGTCGGCCAGGTGATCGGCGACATCCCCGCGGGCACACTGACCACCCGCATCGGCGAACGCCGCGCGATGCTTCTCGCGACCGTGCTCGTCTCGATCGCACTCGCCGCCTGCCTCGTCGTACCGAACGTCTGGGGTCTCGCCGTCGCGATCGGCGCCACCGGTCTGGCCGGCTCGGTCTGGGGACTGGCCCGGCAGGCCTACCTGAGCGAAGCCGTCCCGCTGGAGCTGCGCGCCAGGGCCCTGTCGACGCTGGGCGGCGTCCAGCGAATCGGTTCGTTCATCGGCCCGTTCCTCGGCGCCTTCGTGATGCGCTTCCTCGGCACCGACGGCGCGTACTGGGTCCACCTCGTCGCCGCCGCGCTGGCGTGCGTCGTACTGCTGAGCCTTCCCGACATCGAGTCCGTACGCCGGAACCGCCTGGCCCGGCCCGTCGTCGTCCAGTCCACTCGCGCCGTGATCCGCGAGCACCTCCCAGTACTCCGGACGCTCGGCGTCGGCGCGCTGCTCGTCGGCGCGGTCCGGGCATCGCGGCAGGTGGTGGTCCCGCTCTGGGCCGAGCACATCGGGTTGGACCCGCAGACCACCAGCCTGATCTTCGGCGTCTCCGGCGCCGTCGACATGTTGCTGTTCTACCCGGCGGGCTCGGTGATGGACCGGTTCGGGCGCAAGTGGGTCGCCGTACCGTCGATGACCGTGCTCGGCCTGGCGCACCTGTTGCTCCCGTTCACGCACTCCGCGGGCACGCTGACCGCCGTCGCGCTGGTGATGGGCGTCGGCAACGGCCTCGGCGCCGGCGTGATCATGACGCTCGGCGCGGACGCGTCACCACCGGTCGGGCGGGCGCAGTTCCTCGGCGCGTTCCGGCTCTTCGCGGACTCCGGCAGCGCGGCCGGGCCGTTCCTGCTGTCGGCCGTCACCGCGATCAGCGCGCTGGCCCCGGCGATCGTGGTGATGGGCCTGACCGGCTGGGCGGCCGCGCTGGCGATGAAACGCTGGATCCCACCCCGTCCACAGCCCGTGGAGTAACCGATTTGGTGGGACACGCGCACCCGGTTACTCTTGACACTGCCGAAGACCGCTGGTTGTCGCTCCCGAGCGACTGAAGGTCCCACGAAGGTGGGCGGCCCGCGCAGGTTGACTTGGAAGTGACAGCTTCGTTTGTTCACGCCCTTGCGCCTGCGCAAGGGCGTTTTCGTTTTGTGGGTCGGCGGTGTGGCAGACAAGTCCAACTCTGTCGGAAGACAGAGCGGAAGGAGACCCATGGCGAGGCCGGACAAGGCCGCCGACGTCGCAGAGCTCACTGAGAACTTCAAGAGCTCCAACGGCGCCGTGCTGACCGAGTACCGCGGACTCACCGTGGCGCAGCTGCGGGACCTCCGCACTACGCTCGGTGACGACGTGAACTACGCCGTGGTGAAGAACACGCTGACCAAGATCGCGGCCAAGGACGCCGGAGTGGAGTCGTTCGACTCGCTCCTGCAGGGTCCGTCGGCCATCGCCTTCGTCAAGGGCGACCCGGTGGTCGCGGCCAAGGGACTGCGTGACTTCGCCAAGGCCAATCCCCTTCTCGTCATCAAGGGCGGTGTGCTGGACGGTAAGGCACTCGGTCCCGACGAGATCAACAAGCTCGCTGACCTGGAGTCGCGTGAGGTCCTCCTCGCGAAGCTCGCAGGTGCGATGAAGGCGGCTCCGCAGCAAGCGGTGTCGCTGTTCGCTGCTCCGCTGTCGCAGGCCGCGCGCCTGTTCGCGGCGCTGCAGGACAAGCTGCCGGCCGAGGCCGCCCCCGTGGCGGACGAGGCTCCGGCTGCCGAAGCGGTGCAGGACGCACCCGCCGACGCACCTGCCGAGGCGAGCACCGAGGAGACCGCGTCAGCTGACAGCTGACCCGTTCGAATCACGCAACACCCCATTCAGTGATCACCCAGTTAGACGTTTAGGAAGGACCGCCACCATGGCGAAGCTCAGCACCGAAGAGCTGCTCGGCCAGTTCAAGGACCTGACCCTGCTCGAGCTCTCGGAGTTCGTAAAGGCGTTCGAGGAGGAGTTCGGCGTGACCGCCGCTGCTCCCGTTGCCGTCGCCGCCGCCCCGGGCGCCCCGGGCGCCCCGGCCGAAGAGGCCTTCGAGCAGGACGAGTTCGACGTCGTCCTGGAGTCGGCCGGCGACAAGAAGATCCAGGTCATCAAGGAGGTGCGTGGCCTCACGAGCCTCGGCCTGAAGGAGGCCAAGGACCTCGTCGAGAGCGCGCCGAAGGCCATCCTGGAGAAGGTCGACAAGGCTGCCGCGGAGAAGGCCAAGGAGGCCCTCGAGGGCGCCGGGGCCACCGTCACCGTCAAGTGACCTGTGCGGCTGCGTAGTTGACGGCCGCACACCCCAGCAGTAGAACGAAGGGCGGTTCCCGCGAGGGAGCCGCCCTTCGTCACGTCCGGTGGTCGAGGCGGCGCGCGAGATCGAGCAGTGCGCGGCGAGCCGGTACGCCGACGTACCGGTGGGCGCCCTCGGCGGTCAGGACGACGAGGCCGATCCAGCCCAGGGCGAGCAGCGCGTTGGAGATCGTGCCCGCGTGGACCGGGCCGAAGCCGTGCAGGACCAGGGTCTGCAGCAGGAAGAGCGGGTAACCGATCACACCGAGCCGGACCAGGAACGGACGCGCCAGCCAGGTGAGCGGCGGCAGGCGACGGACGGTCTTGCCGAGGACGAAGGCCAGCGGCCGGTTGAGCAGTGGGAACGCGACGTAGAAGAGGACGAGCGCACCGACGAACCAGGTCTGGTCGGTCCACACGTCTCGGACCCAGTCACCGCCGTTCAGCATGCCGAGCAGCAGGACGACCAGTCCGACGACCAGGTACAGCGGAACGATCCGAGCCACCCGGGCCGCGGCGTACCGGCCGATGACGCGCCGGCCGGAGGTGTAGGACAGGCCTGGGTAGTTGTAGGTCAGCACGAACGCCGACAGCACGAAGAAGAAGACGACAGCCACCGACGCCGTCAGATCGACCAGGTCCTTCAGGTACACCGGCGCTCCGCGCCAGACGCCGACCGTCGACGCGACGACCGCGAGCCCGGCCAGGCCGCGCAGGCCGGTGACGTCGAGCAGCTCGGGCCGCGGGTGTGAGAGGGCGGCGCCTTCGGTGACCGATGTGAGACCGCTCACGCTGAGACTCCCGACGTCGTACGCTCAGTGACCGCCGGACGCGACCGCGGGACCAGCCGAAGGACGAAGCGCCGGGCGGGCACCTCGATCAGCCGGTGCGCGCCCTCACCGATCAGCAGGCACAATCCCGCGACCACCAGCACTCCGGCGTACACCGCCCAGGTCGCCGGCTGATCGAGCATGCTGCCGCGGTCCTTGCCGAGGAAGGACAGCAGCGGTCGATGCGTCAGATAGACCGCGTAGCTGGCAGTACCCAGCGTGACCAGAGCCCGCGTCGCGAAGAACCGCGACAGCCAAGCGCCAGGCGCGGCCGCCAGCGCCAGCAGCAGTACGGCGAACGGCACCGTCCACATCGCGCCGTAGAACGCGGGCAGCATCCACCGCGCGTGCGAAGGCCCGGCCGCGGCGACCACGAGCACCACCACGACGCAGGCCGCCTGCACCCATCCGGCAACGCGCGTCCGCAGCTTGAACCCGCGCAGCAGCAGGAACGCCAGCGACACCCCGATCACGAACTCCGACAGCCGCGGCAACGGGTTCCGGTAGAGCCAGCGATGCCCGGACGACGGGTCCTTCACCGACAGGAACGCCCAGCCCTCGGCCGTGAACAGCGCGACCAGGAACACCTGGACGGCGAACGCGAAGGCGATCAGCCCGAGCAGCCCGGCCACCCCGAACCGCTTGGACAGCAAGGCGACCAGCGGCACGAGGAACGGGAACACGGCGTACAGGAACAGCTCGACGCAGATCGACCAGCCGGGCGGGTTGTAGCTGGCCTGGCCGATCGCGTAGTCGCCCGACCAGGCCTGGATCGCGAGCAGGTGCCGCCACAGCGATTCCTGCGGTACGCCGTGCGCCGCGCGCTGCAGCACCAGATAGAGCAGCACGACCCAGTACAGCGGCATCACCCGCGCGATCCGCGCGACGTAGAACCGCCACAGCCGGCCCGGCGACGCGACCGTCAGCGTCGAGTAGTTCCAGGCCAGCACGAGGCCGGACAGCATGAAGAACAAGGGGACGCCGATGTACCCGGACTGGATGAGATTGCGTAACGGTTCGGGAGCAGAATCCGGTAACCCGATGTGATGAAGCACTACGGCGAGTGCTGCGGCGGCCCGGACTCCGGTCAGCGCTAGGATCTCCGAGCGCGGATGCGGGAGCTGGTCTCCGTGCTGCGGCGAGGTGATACCTTGCGGCGGCCTGCGCCGCAGCCGGTGCAACCAGGTAGCTGACCGCGACACGGGGTTCCTCCGGCAACTGAACGCTTCGATGTGGCACAGGACTGTACCCACAGAGTTGTCATCACTTGACAGACAGGGGTTACAGAAAAGCGTACTCGTGCGTAACCTAGGGCACCGCGCCCTCGTTGAGCCGATGGATCGTCGTCGGGCGGGGGCCAAATTTCCCGTGAGGAGGACCGGTGGGCGTAGAAGTCCGCGTCGAAGGACTCACGAAATCCTTCGGCAAGCAGCTGATCTGGGGCGACGTGTCCCTGACGCTGCCGGCCGGTGAGATCTGCGTGATGCTGGGTCCTTCCGGCACCGGGAAGTCCGTATTCCTCAAGACGCTGATCGGTCTGCTCAAGCCGGACAAGGGTCACGTCTTCATCGAGGGCACCGACATCGCCACCTGCTCCGAGCGTGAGCTGTACGACGTGCGCCGGCTGTTCGGGGTGCTGTTCCAGGACGGCGCGATGTTCGGCTCGATGAACCTGTACGACAACGTCGCCTTCCCGCTGCGCGAGCACACCAAGAAGTCCGAGTCCGACATCCGCTCCATCGTGATGGAGAAGATGGAGATGGTCGGCCTGGTCGGCGCGGAGAAGAAGCTGCCCGGCGAGATCTCCGGCGGGATGCGCAAGCGGGCCGGCCTGGCCCGCGCGCTGGTGCTCGATCCGGCGATCCTGCTGGTCGACGAGCCCGACTCCGGTCTGGACCCGGTCCGCACCTCGTTCCTGAACCAGGTGATGATCGACCTCAACGAGGCCTTCGGCGCGACCTTCCTGATCGTCACCCACGACGTGAACACGGCCCGCACGGTGCCGGACAACATCGGCATGCTCTACCACAAGCACCTGGCGATGTTCGGCCCGCGGGAGATGCTGCTGTCCAGCGAGGAGCCGGTGGTCCGGCAGTTCCTGAACGCGCAGATGATCGGCCCGATCGGCATGTCGGAAGAGAAGGACGCCGAGGAGCTGGCGGCCGAGGCCGACCAGGAGCTCCCGCCGTTGCCGCCGATCCCGCTGCAGCAGCTGCCCAGCAGCGGTATGCTCCGCCCGACGCAGCGCCCGCCGGGCGAGTGGTGCCGGGAGAACGGAGTGACACCGCCCCCGGGTTCCTTCGACTCCGCCGCGGTGGGGGCCCGGTGACTGCTTCGGCCACCGCCCCGCTGAAGGCCGCCGGCTCGTTGTTCGCCTTCACCCTGGACACCGCCCGGGCGTCGGTGCGCCGGCCGTTCCAGCTGCGCGAGTTCCTCCAGCAGGCCTGGTTCGTGGCCAGTGTGACGATCATCCCGACCGCGCTGGTGGCGATCCCGTTCGGTGCGGTGATCGCGCTGCAGGTCGGCGGGCTGATCAAGCAGTTCGGCGCGCAGGCGTTCACCGGTTCGGCCGCCGTCCTGGCCGTCGTCCGGGAGGCCTCGCCGATCGCGACCGCGCTGCTGATCGCGGGCGCCGGTGGTTCGGCGATCTGCGCGGACCTCGGATCCCGCAAGATCCGCGAGGAACTCGACGCGATGATGGTTCTCGGCATCGATCCCATCCAGCGCCTGGTCGTCCCGCGGGTGCTGGCGACGATGCTGGTCGCCTTCTTCCTCAACGGGTTCGTCAGCGTCGTCGGCGTGATGGGCGGCTACGTCTTCAACGTCGTCCTGCAGGACGGCACCCCAGGCTCCTACATCGCCAGCTTCACCGCGCTCGCCCACCTGCCCGACCTGTGGCAGGGCCAGGCCAAGGCGCTGGTGTTCGGCTTCATCGCGGCCGTCGTCGCGTCGTACAAGGGGATGAACGCCGGCGGCGGGCCGAAGGGCGTCGGGGACGCGGTGAACCAGTCGGTCGTGATCACCTTCATGCTGCTGTTCGTCGCGAACTTCTCGATGACCGCGATCTACTTCCAGCTCGTCCCGCCGAAGGGGGCCTGACGTGTCGGCCCTGGACGTGCTGATCAAGAAGCCGCTGAACTCGCTCGACCGGCTCGGCGAGCAACTGGCCTTCTACATCAAGGCTCTGGCCTGGTCGGGCAAGTCGATCACCCGCTACCGCAAGGAGATCCTCCGCCTGCTGGCCGAGGTGACACTGGGCAGCGGCGCGCTCGCGGTGATCGGCGGGACCGTCGGCGTGATCACGTTCCTGGCCTTCTTCACCGGCACCGAGGTCGGCCTGCAGGGGTACTCGGCGCTCAACCAGATCGGCACCTCGGCGTTCGCCGGCTTCGTCAGCGCGTACATCAACACCCGCGAGATCGGCCCGCTGATCGCCGGGATCGCGCTGGCCGCGACGGTCGGCTGCGGGTTCACCGCGCAGCTCGGCGCGATGCGGATCAGCGAGGAGATCGACGCGCTCGAGGTGATGGCGATCCCGTCGCTGCCGTTCCTGGTCACCACCCGGATCATCGCCGGGCTGATCGCCGTCGTGCCCTTGTACGTCGTGGGCCTGCTCTCGTCGTACTTCGCCACCCGGCTCACGGTGACCCAGTTCTACGGGCAGAGTACGGGCACGTACGACCACTACTTCCATCTGTTCCTACCACCCGGCGACGTGCTCTGGTCGTTCGGCAAGGTGCTCGTCTTCGCCGTCCTGGTGATCCTCGTGCACTGCTACCACGGGTACCACGCGACCGGCGGCCCGGCCGGCGTCGGCGTCGCGGTCGGTCGCGCGGTCCGGACCTCGATCGTGGTGATCAACGTGGTCGACCTGCTGCTGTCGATGGCGATCTGGGGTACGACGACCACTGTGAGGTTGGCCGGATGACCAGACGAGTGCTCGGCGTTGCGTTCATCGGCGTGCTCTGTTTCCTGCTCTGGCTGACCTACGCCTTCTACGCCAAGGTGTTCACCGACACCGTCGAGGTCCGGCTGAAGACCAGCCACATCGGCCTGCAGCTGAACACGCACGCCGACGTGAAGCTGCGCGGCATCATCGTCGGCGAGGTCCGGTCGGTCTCCACCGACGGCGACGAGGCGACGGTGAACCTGTCGCTGAAGCCCGAGCAGGTCCAGGAGATCTCGGCCGCGGTCAGCGCCCGGATCCTGCCCAAGACACTGTTCGGCGAGAAGTACGTCGCGCTGGTGCCGCCGCCCGACAGCGAGGACACCGGGCACATCAAGGCCGGTGACGTGATCGCCCGGGACAAGACCGCGGTCGGCATCGAGATCGAGAAGGTGCTGAACGACGCGCTCCCGCTGCTCCAGGCGGTCGACCCGGCCGACCTGAACGCCACGCTGAACACGCTGGCCACCGCGCTCGAGGGCCGCGGGACCGAGATCGCCGAGACGCTGACCCAGCTCGACGGCTACCTGAAGAAGCTGAACCCGAGCGTCCCGAAGCTGATGGAGGCGCTGACCAAGCTGACCCAGGTCTCCCAGCTGTACGGCGACGTGACGCCCGACCTGGTCCGGGTCCTGCGCAACCTCACCATCACCGGCAACACCGTGGTGGAGAAGGAGCAGCAGCTGCAGAAGTTCTTCACCGACGTGCAGACCCTGTCCGGGACGGCGAACGGCTTCCTGCGCGAGAACGAGGACCGCGTGATCCGGCTCGGCGAGGTGAGCAAGCCGGTGCTCGACCTGCTCGAGCGGTACTCGCCGGAGTTCCCCTGTTTCCTCAAGGTGATGACCGACACCGTCCCGATCCTGAGCGACACGTTCCGCGGCGGCGCGCTGCACATCAACCTCGAGCTGATCACCAACCAGCCCACGCCGTACCAGCCGAACGAGCTGCCGGCGTACAAGGACAAGCGCGGGCCGACCTGTGTGGGCAAGAACTACAGCCATCCGGGGGAGAAGCCGGGGCCGTACACCCAGGACAACCCGGCGCCGTACATCACCGGTGAGGACGGCGTGATCGGCGACCACAACAAGCTCGAACGGTTCCCGCTGAACCTGCAGCTCAACCGGGCCGCCCCCGGGTACCTGCTGGACACCGGCGGAGCCGGTACGCCGGCCGAGCAGAAGGTGGTCAACTCCTTCGCCGGTCCGGCGATGGGCGTCCCGGCGGGCGACGTACCGGATCTGACCACGCTGATGATCGGCCCGCTGGTCCGCGGAGGGCAGGTGAACCTCAAGTGAAGATCCTGGACAAGAAGACCTCGATCGACAGTGTGAAGCTGGCGATCTTCGTGGTCGTGACGACGGTGGCGACCGCGCTGCTGGCGGTGACGATCGGCAACATCAGCTTCACGCCGACCACGAAGTACAAGGCGGTCTTCACCGATGTCGTCGGCCTGAACAAGGGCGACGACATCCGGATCGCCGGCGTCCGGGTCGGCCAGGTGGACAAGATCGCGCTCAAGGACGACTCGCTCGCACTGATCACCTTCAGCGTCGACTC
Organism: Kribbella italica; assembly: GCF_014205135.1. Lineage (NCBI taxonomy): Bacteria > Bacillati > Actinomycetota > Actinomycetes > Propionibacteriales > Kribbellaceae > Kribbella > Kribbella italica. Next base: position 5,262,198 of record NZ_JACHMY010000001.1, on the reverse strand, counting down.
CAAACAGGTGCTCGACACCGGCACCCGGGCGACACTGCGCTACCGCAACCTGGTCGGCAACCGCTACATCGCGCTGACCGAGGGCGTCGGCGGCGGTCAGCGGATGAAGGAGAACGAGACCATCGACAAGGACCGGACCGCTCCGGCCCTGGACCTGTCGGTGCTGTTCAACGGGTTCAAGCCGTTGTTCACCGCGCTCACCCCGGCCGACGTGAACCAGTTCGCCTTCGAGGTGATCAAGGTCCTGCAGGGCGAGGGCGGCACGATCGAGAGTCTGCTGGCCCGGACGGCGTCGCTGACCACCACGCTGGCCGACGCCGACCAGGTGGTCGGCGACCTGATCACCAACCTGACCTCGACGCTGCAGATCGTGTCGCAGCGCCAGCAGAACTTCTCCCAGTTGCTGATCAACCTGCAGCAGTTCATCACCGGCCTGAGCAAGGACATCCAGCCGATCCTCGGGTCGCTCGGCTCGATCAACTCGCTGAACAACAAGACGGCCGGCCTGCTGCAGCAGACCCGGGTGCCGATCAAGGCCGACCTCGACCGGCTCCGGCAGATCTCCACCACCCTGGACGACACCCAGGCGATCTGGGTCAAGACGCTGCAGAAGATGCCGGCCAAGCTGAACACGCTGACCCGGACCGCGTCGTACGGCTCCTGGTTCAACTTCTTCCTCTGCGGCTTCGACGGCAACGTCACGCTGCCGACCGGGACCCGCATCCCGGTCTCGTACGACAACAACTCGGCGAGGTGCGACCAGCGGTGAAACCGTTCCGCGAGCAGAACCAGCTGACCATCGGCGTGGTCGGCCTGACCGTGATCGGGCTGATCATGCTGGCCGCGTTCAAGGCCCAGGACCTGCCGCTGATCGGCGGCGGCACGAAGTACTCCGCGCAGTTCTCCGAGGCCGGCGGGCTGAAGAAGAACGACGAGATCCGGGTGGCCGGCGTCCGGGTCGGGCAGGTGCGTGGGGTCGAGCTGGAGGGCACCCACGTCCGGGTCGACTTCGTCGTCGACCGCGGCGTGAAGCTCGGTGAGCAGACCGGCGCCGAGATGAAGATCAAGACGCTGCTCGGCCAGAAGTACCTCAAGCTCAACCCGGCCGGTGGCGGCGAGCTGAAGGAAGGCTCGGAGATCCCGCTGGCGCGGACGGTCGCGGCGTACGACGTGGTGGACGCGTTCACCGATCTGGCCAACACCACCGAGCGGATCGACACCGCCCAGCTGGCCCGGGCCCTGGACACCTTGTCGACCACCTTCAAGAACACGCCGGAGGAGGTGAAGGCGTCGCTGAACGGGCTGTCCCGGCTGTCGCGGAACGTGGCCAAGCGGGACGAGGAGCTGAAGACCCTGCTCAAGCACTCCGACACCGTCACCAAGGTCCTGGCCGACCGCAACAAAGAGCTGATCAAGCTGATGAAGGACGGCAACACCGTGTTCCAGGCCGTGCAGGCCCGGCGCGCGCTGGTCCACCAGTTGCTGGTCTCGACGCAGAAACTGTCCGCGCAGGTGACCGCGCTGGTCCGGGAGAACCGCAAGGACCTGGCACCGACCCTGCAGAAGGTGAACGCGGTGCTCGCGATCCTGCTGAAGAACCAGAACGCCCTGGACGCCAGCATCAAGGGCCTGGCGCCGTACGCGCGGGTCTTCACCAACACGCTCGGCACCGGCCCGTGGTTCGACACCTACGTGCAGAACCTCGCGCCGGTCCCGGAGATCCCGCTGCCGCCGCTCATCCCGGGGCTGCCGCCGATCCTGGGCGGTGGTGGACGGTGAAGCTGGCGTCGTTCTCGCGGCTGATCGCGATCGGTGTGGTCCTGGTGGTCCTCGCCGTCAGCGTCGTGTCCTTGTGGCCGAACCCGGAGCGCGTCAGCGCCACGGCGTACTTCCCGCGCGCGGTCAGCGTCTACCCGGGCTCCGACGTCCGGATCCTCGGCATCAAGGTCGGCGAGATCGAGAGCGTCACACCGGCCGGGCGGACCGTCCGGGTGAAGTTCTGGTGGGAGGCCGAGCACAAGGTGCCGGCCGGGGCCAAGGCGGTCATCGCGTCGCCGTCGATCGTTGCCGACCGCTACATCCAGCTGACCCCGGCGTACTCCAAGGGCGACGTGATGGCCGACGGGGCGCAGATCCCGCTCGAGCGCACCGCCGTACCGCTGGAGCTGGACCAGATCTACCAGAGCCTGAACGACCTGTCGGTCGCGCTCGGTCCGAAGGGCGCCAACGACCAGGGCGCGCTGTCGCGGCTGCTGGACGTCTCGGCCGCGAACCTGAACGGCCAGGGTGCCAAGCTCAACCAGACCATCACCGACGTGTCGAAGCTGTCCCAGACGCTGGCGGGCAACTCCAAGAGCCTGTTCGCGACCGTCCGGCAGTTGCAGACGTTCGTGTCCTCGCTGGCCGCGAACGACGCGCTGGTGAAGCAGTTCAACACCAACTTCGCCGCGACCTCGACGACGCTGGCCGGTGAGCGCAAGGACCTGGCCGCCGCGCTGAACCTGCTGGCCACCGCGCTCGGCGAGGTCGCGTCGTTCGTCAAGGACAACCGGGCGCTGCTGAAGACCACGATCTCCGGCGCGACCGACATCTCCCAGATCCTGGTCAAGGAGAAGGCCGCCCTGGCCGAGATCATCGACACCGCGCCGCTCGGCCTGGGCAACCTGGCCCGCGTCTACAACCCGCAGTTCGGCACGCTGGACCAGCGGATCAACCTGGCCCAGCTGGACGACCCGGCGACGTTCATCTGCTCGCTGCTGATCCAGGCCAACCAGCCGCTGTCCGCGTGCTCGGCGCTCAAGCCGATCTTCGACGCGCTGCCGAAGCTGCCGCTGCTCAGCCAGCTCACCGGTGGCGCTCCGGCCAGCGGCGGCCCGGCCGGTACGCCGTGGGCGCCGGCTCCCGCGCCCAAGCTGCCGACGCCGGACCCGGTCGACCCGTCGCTCGGCGGGCTGTTCCCGGGGGGCACGCGATGAGACGGCGTACGGCGTTCGTGGCGGGCGTGGTCGCGATGGCGACCTTGCTGTCCGGATGCGACTTCAGCGTCTACTCGCTGCCGCTGCCCGGTGGCGCCAAGATCAAGGGGCCGTCGTACACGGTGACGGTGGAGTTCACCGACGTGCTCGACCTGGTCCCGAAGTCGACGGTCAAGGTGGACGACGTCACCGTCGGCACGGTGGAGAAGGTCTGGCTGGACGGGTTCGTGGCGAAGGTCCGGGTCAAGCTGCCGAAGAGCCTGGAGCTGCCCGACAACGCCCGCGCGACGATCCGCCAGACCAGCCTGCTGGGCGAGAAGTTCGTCTCGCTCGCGCCGCCCGGCGGCACCGAGAAGCCGCGCGGCAAGCTGGAGAACGGCGAACTCATCCCGCTGTCGCGGACCACCAGCAACGTCGAGGTCGAGGAAGTCCTGTCGGCCCTGTCGCTGCTGCTCAACGGCGGTGGCGTGGCCCAGCTGCAGATCATCACCCAGGAGCTGAACAAGGCCCTGACCGGCAACGAGCCGGCGATTCGCAGCGTGCTCACGCAGCTGAACACCTTCGTCGGCACGCTGGACACGAACCGGCAGAAGATCGTCACCGCGATCACCGCGGTCGACGCGCTGGCCAAGAAGCTGAACGCGCAGAAGGCGACGCTGGCCACGGCGATCGACTCGCTGCCGAAGTCGATCAAGACCCTCGACCAGCAGCGTGCCGCCCTGGTGAAGACGCTGCAGGCGCTGGCGACCCTGGGCAACACCGCGACCCGGGTGATCACCGCGTCACAGAAGGACCTGGTCGCCAACCTGAAGTCGCTGTACCCGGTGCTGACCAAGCTGGCCGAGGCGGGGGAGAACCTGCCCAAGTCGCTGGAGCTCCTGCTCACCTACCCGTTCCCCGACGCCGCGGCGGACGCCGTACAGGGTGACTTCACGAACCTGGTGATCACGCTGGACGTCGACACCCAGAAGGCGTTGAAGGGCCTGCTCGGGCTGAACCTGCCGACTGTCGGCCCGACCGCGCTGCCGACGGCGAACCTCAGCCTGCCGTTCCGCAACTCGCCCAAGTTCCCGCCGAAGTCGGGCGGCCTGCCGCCGTTGCCACTGCCGACCGGTACGGCGACCAGCTGCATCACGCTGCTCGGTCTCCCGGTCTGCACGCCGACGCTGAACCGCCCGGCCTTCGACCCCGACCTGGCCAAGGCCCTGATGCCGGGGATGGTCAAATGATCTCCAAGACCGTCCGGATCCAGCTGATGGTGTTCCTGCTGATCACCGTCGTCGGCATCGCGTACGTCGGCGGCAAGTACGCCCAGGTCGACCAGTTGCTGTTCGACGACGACTACACGGTCAGCGCGAGCTTCGCCGAGTCCGGCGGCATCTTCAGCGGCGCCGAGGTCACGTACCGCGGCCAGCCGGTCGGCCGGGTCGGCGAGCTGACGCTGCTCGACGACGGTGTCGAGGTCGACCTGGACATCGAGAAGAAGCAGAAGATCCCGAACGACCTGGTCGCCGTGGTGGCCAACCGGTCCGCGATCGGCGAGCAGTACGTCGACCTGCAGCCGCGCCGCGACGGCGGCCCGTTCCTGCAGGACAACTCCAAGATCGCCCGGGCCGACACCGCCCTGCCGATCGACACCACCGAGCTGCTGCTGAACCTCGACCAGCTGGTGAACTCGGTCGACAAGACCAGCCTGAAGACCACGGTCAAAGAACTCGGCGACGCGCTGCGCGGCAAGGGCAGCGACCTGCAGAGGATCATCGACAGCTCCGGGCTGCTGATCGACGACGCCGACGCGAACATCGCCCAGACGATCAAGCTGATCAACGACGGCAACACCGTGCTGGCCACCCAGGTCGCCAGCGGCGACGCGATCCGGACCTGGGCGAAGAACCTCGCCCTGCTGTCCGACACGCTGGTCAGCTCCGACTCCGACCTGCGCTCCGTGATCGACCAGGGCTCGGGCGCCTCGCAGCAGCTGACCGGACTGATCTCCGAGAACCGGGCCAACATCGCCGTGCTGCTCGGTAACCTGCTGACGGTGAGCCAACTGACCGCCGTCCGGCTGGACGCCGTCGAGCAGCTGCTGGTGGTCTACCCGGCGGTGTCGATGGGCGGGTACGTCGTACCGGGCAAGGACAAGGGGACCGGGCACTACGACGCGCACTTCGGTCTGGTGCTCGGCTTCTCACCACCGGCCTGCCGGGCCGGCTACAACGGGACGGACAAGCGGGTGCCGCAGGACACGACCGAGAAGCAGGCCAACACCAAGGCCTCGTGCACGGCCGGGCCGACCACCGGTCAGAACGTGCGTGGTGCGCAGAACAAGCCGGCGCCGTCGTCGCGCGACGGGCTGAACCGGCCCGGGTACGGCGTCGGCTACGACCCGTCGACCGGCGCGGCCGGCGGTACCGGCGGGATGCCCGAGCTGGTGCTCGGGTCGACCGGCGGGCAGGCCGACTACCTGGGCTCGGACTCCTGGAAGGCCCTCATCCTCGGACCGGTGACCGCGAAGTGAGGTCCGGGAAGGGGTCGCTGGTTCTGGCGTGGGCGCTGAGCGTGCTGCTGATCGTCGCCCTGGGCGCGGTGACGGTGTCCGTGCTGGCGCTGCGCAAGCAGGAAGTGCGCGACGAGGACCGGGTGGGGGCGATGCGCGCCGCCCGGCAGCTGGCGCTGGACTTCACGACGTACAAGTACGACAGCTGGGACGCCGACGCTTCTCGGGTGCTGAACGACTCGACAGGTCAGTTCAAGGAGGAGTTCCAGGCCGGCTCGAACTCGGTGAAGACCGAGGTGGTGGCGAACAAGGCGACCTCCAAGGGTGACGTGAAGGAGGCCGCGGTGGTGTCGAACGACAAGGACTCCGCGCAGGTGCTGGTGATCGTGAACGCCGTCGTGACCAACACCGCCGCCAAGGACGGGGTCGAGCGCCGCTACCGGATCAAGCTCGACCTGGTCCGCGACGCGGACCGCTGGCTCACCGCGGACCTCCAGGTGGTCGGCTGATGCCCCGCAAGATCGCCGGCCAGCGCCGCCGTGAACGCCCGATCACTCTCGGTGTTCAGAAGGAGTTCGAAGAACTGGCGGTTGAGAAGAAGGACGAAGCTGCTCGAGTCGTAGAGCCCGAAGCTCCGGCCCGCACGACCCGTGGACTGAGTTTCCTTCTGACGGTCGGTCTGTCCGTGGTGATCGTGCTCGTGCTGGCGCTTGGTGGGGTCCTCGGGCTCAAGGCGTGGCGCGGGCAGCAGGCCGAGGACGCTCGGGGCCAGGCGGTGAACGCGGGCCGGGCGGCGGCCGAGACGGCGCTGAGCTACGACTACCGGACGCTCGACAAGAGCTTCGCCGCCGCGCGCGGCACGATGACACCGGAGTTCGCGGGCAAGTTCGACGAAACGGCGAAGGTGGCCGGCGAGCTGGCGACCAAGACGAAGGCGACGGTGCGGGCCGAGGTGCGCGAGGTCGGCGTCCGGGACGGCGACGCCGACCGCGTGACGCTGGTGATTTTCGTCAACCAGACCACCACCAGCACGATCACGCAGGGTAAACCCCGGGTCGATCTGAACCGGACCCGCTTCACGATGGTCCGAAACGGCTCGCGATGGCTGGTCCAGGAGATCGCCGGACTGTAGTCTGCTGGTGACTTCAGGCTTGCATCGTCCGGACAAGCTCGCGGGTGTCTTCCCGCTCGAGATCCCGGGTCGGTTCTTGACTGAGTGGGTGGTCCGACGGCATAGTGTTGGACCCCATTGGACAGCCTTGTCCAGATCGGGTAGCCTATTGCTTTGCGCTGCCTTTACTCCTCACCCTGGCTCAGGTCAAGACTTGACTAGGGGAGTTCGGCATGCGCTCCCAGCACCGAAGTTTGCGAGCCCGTGGAAGGACGCCCCTTGGTCGCCTCGCGCAACCCCCAGTCCGACAGCATCACCGACGTTTCCGGCTCACCACGCCGCATCTCCTTCGCCAAGATCTCCGAGCCTCTCGAGGTGCCGGACCTTTTGGCGTTGCAGGTGGACAGTTTCGACTGGCTGGTCGGCAACGAAACCTGGCAAGGCCGAGTGGCCGCCGCCGAGGCCGAGGGACGGACCGAGCTGTCCGGCCCGTCCGGCCTGGAAGAGATCTTCGAGGAGATCTCCCCGATCGAGGACTTCAGCGGCACCATGTCGCTGTCGTTCCGCGACCACCGTTTCGAGCCGCCGAAGAACACGGTCGACGAGTGCAAGGAGCGCGACGTCACCTACTCGGCGCCGCTGTTCGTCACCGCCGAGTTCATGAACAACGAGACCGGCGAGATCAAGAGCCAGACCGTCTTCATGGGCGACTTCCCGCTGATGACGCGCAAGGGCACCTTCGTGATCAACGGCACCGAGCGTGTCGTGGTGTCCCAGCTGGTCCGCTCGCCCGGTGTGTACTTCGAGCGCACGCCGGACAAGACGTCCGACAAGGACATCTTCACCGCCAAGATCATCCCGTCGCGCGGCGCGTGGCTGGAGTTCGAGGTCGACAAGCGTGACCTGGTCGGCGTACGGCTGGACCGCAAGCGCAAGCAGAACGTCACCGTGCTGCTCAAGGCGCTCGGCTGGACCGACGCGCAGATCCTCGAGGAGTTCGGCGAGTACGAGTCGATCCGCCTCACCCTGGAGAAGGACCACACCTCCGGGCAGGACGACGCGCTGCTGGACATCTACCGCAAGCTGCGCCCCGGCGAACCGCCGACGCGCGAGGCCGCGCAGGCGCTGCTGGACAACTACTACTTCAACGGCAAGCGCTACGACCTGGCCAAGGTCGGCCGGTACAAGATCAACAAGAAGCTCGGCCGTGACGAGCAGCACGACACCGCGGTGCTGACGATCAACGACATCGTCGCCACGATCAAGTACCTGGTCGCGCTGCACGAGGGCAAGACCGAGCTGGACGCGCCGCAGGGCGAGATCGTCGTCGAAGAGGACGACATCGACCACTTCGGCAACCGCCGGCTGCGCACCGTCGGCGAGCTGATCCAGAACCAGCTCCGGACCGGCCTGGCCCGGATGGAGCGCGTGGTCCGCGAGCGGATGACGACCCAGGACGTCGAGGCGATCACGCCGCAGACCCTGATCAACATCCGTCCCGTGGTGGCGGCGCTGAAGGAGTTCTTCGGAACCTCCCAGCTGTCGCAGTTCATGGACCAGACGAACCCGATCGCGGGTCTGACCCACAAGCGCCGCCTGTCGGCGCTGGGCCCGGGTGGTCTGTCGCGTGAGCGGGCCGGCTTCGAGGTCCGTGACGTGCACCCGTCCCACTACGGCCGGATGTGCCCGATCGAGACCCCGGAAGGCCCGAACATCGGCCTGATCGGCTCGCTCGCGACGTACGGCCGGGTGAACCCGTTCGGCTTCGTCGAGACGCCGTACCGCAAGGTCGTCGACGGCCGGGTCACCGACCAGGTCGACTACCTGACCGCGGACGAGGAGGACCGGTTCGTCATCGCTCAGGCCAACGCGGCCCTGACCGACGACGACGTGTTCGCCGAGGACCGGGTGCTGGTCCGCCGGCGCCACGGTGAGGTCGAGCTCGTGCTGGTCGAGGACGTCGACTACATGGACGTCAGCCCGCGCCAGATGGTGTCGGTCGCGACCGCGATGATCCCGTTCCTCGAGCACGACGACGCCAACCGCGCCCTGATGGGCTCCAACATGCAGCGCCAGGCCGTTCCGCTGATCACCGCGGACGCTCCCCTGGTCGGGACCGGCATGGAGTTCCGCGGAGCGGTCGACGCCGGTGACGTGCTGGTGTCGGACAAGGCGGGTGTGGTCAAGGAGGTCTCGGCCGACCTGATCGAGATCGCCGCCGACGACGGCACGTACCAGACCTACCGGCTGGCCAAGTTCCGTCGCTCGAACCAGGGCACCTGCATCAACCAGCGTCCGCTGGTCGACGCCGGGCAGCGGGTCGAGATCGGTTCGCCGCTGGCCGACGGTCCGTGCACCGACGAGGGCGAGATGGCCCTCGGCCGGAACCTGCTCGTGGCGTTCATGCCGTGGGAGGGTCACAACTACGAGGACGCGATCATCCTCAGCCAGCGCGTCGTGCAGCAGGACCTGCTGACCTCGATCCACATCGAGGAGCACGAGGTCGACGCCCGCGACACCAAGCTGGGCCCGGAGGAGATCACCCGCGACATCCCCAACGTCTCCGACGAGATGCTGGCGGACCTGGACGAGCGCGGCATCATCCGGATCGGCGCCGAGGTCACCACCGGTGACATCCTGGTCGGGAAGGTCACGCCCAAGGGCGAGACCGAGCTGACCCCGGAGGAGCGGCTGCTGCGCGCGATCTTCGGTGAGAAGGCCCGCGAGGTGCGCGACACCTCGCTGAAGGTCCCGCACGGCGAGAACGGCACCGTCATCGGCGTCCGCGTCTTCGACCGCGACAACGGCGACGAGCTGCCGCCGGGCGTGAACCAGCTGGTCCGCGTGTACGTCGCGCAGAAGCGCAAGATCTCGGTCGGCGACAAGCTCGCCGGACGCCACGGCAACAAGGGCGTCATCTCCAAGATCCTGCCGGTCGAGGACATGCCGTTCATGGCGGACGGCACCCAGGTCGACATCATCCTGAACCCGCTGGGCGTGCCCGGCCGGATGAACGTCGGTCAGGTCCTCGAGACGCACCTGGGCTGGGTCGCCAGCCGCGGCTGGAAGGTCGACCCGGACAGCTCGGAGGAGTGGGCGCAGCGACTGATCAAGATCGGCGCCGGCGAGGCCGAGCCGATGACGAACGTCGCCACCCCGGTCTTCGACGGCGCGCGCGAGGAAGAGGTCACCGGCCTGCTCGGCTCGACCCTGCCGAACCGTGACGGCGACCGGATGGTCGACAGCACCGGCAAGACGCGGCTGTTCGACGGCCGTTCGGGTGAGCCTTTCCCGGCACCGGTCGGGGTCGGCTACATGTACATGCTGAAGCTGCACCACCTGGTGGACGACAAGATCCACGCCCGCTCGACCGGCCCGTACTCGATGATCACGCAGCAGCCGCTGGGTGGTAAGGCGCAGTTCGGTGGTCAGCGGTTCGGCGAGATGGAGGTGTGGGCCCTCGAGGCCTACGGTGCCGCCTTCGCGCTGCAGGAGTTGCTGACGATCAAGTCGGACGACGTGGTCGGCCGGGTCAAGGTGTACGAAGCGATCGTCAAGGGCGAGAACATCCCGGAGCCGGGTATCCCGGAGTCCTTCAAGGTTCTGGTCAAGGAAATGCAGTCCCTGTGTCTGAACGTTGAGGTGCTCTCGTCCGACGGAAGCCGGGTCGAGATGCGCGACAGCGAAGAGGATGTCTTCCGCGCTGCGGAGGAACTGGGAATCGACCTGTCCCGGCGTGAGCCGAACAGCGTCGAGGAGGTCTGAGCGGGTTGCCGCTTTCGATCAACAGTCAACTCACTCAGACAGCTTCAACTTTCAGGAGATAACACATCGTGCTCGACGTGAACTTCTTCGACGAGCTTCGGATCGGCCTGGCGACTGCGGATGAGATCCGCCAGTGGTCGCACGGCGAGGTCAAGAAGCCCGAGACGATCAACTACCGGACGCTCAAGCCGGAGCGTGACGGTCTGTTCTGCGAGAAGATCTTCGGTCCCACCCGGGACTGGGAGTGCTACTGCGGTAAGTACAAGCGCGTTCGGTTCAAGGGCATCATCTGTGAGCGGTGTGGCGTAGAGGTCACCCGCCAGAAGGTGCGCCGCGAGCGGATGGGCCACATCGAGCTGGCCGCGCCGGTCACCCACATCTGGTACTTCAAGGGTGTCCCGTCGCGACTGGGCTACCTGCTCGACCTCGCCCCGAAGGACCTGGAGAAGGTCATCTACTTCGCGGCGTACATGATCACCGACGTCGACGACGAGGCGCGGCACCGCGACCTCGCGTCGTTGGAGGGCCGGACCGACGTCGAGCGCAAGCAGCTCGAGAACCGGCGCGACAACGACATCGAGACCCGGATGAAGAAGCTGGAGGAGGACCTGGCGCAGCTCGAGGCCGAGGGCGCCAAGGCCGACGTCCGGCGCAAGGTCAAGGAAGGCGCCGAGCGTGAGGTCAAGCAGCTGCGCGACCGCGCGCAGCGCGAGATCGACCGCCTCGACGAGGTCTGGACCCGGTTCAAGAACCTGAAGGTCCAGGACCTCGAGGGCGACGAGATCCTCTACCGCGCCATGAAGGAGCGGTTCGGCAAGTACTTCGAGGGCGCGATGGGTGCGGCCGCGATCCAGCGCCGGCTGCAGACCTTCGACCTGAAGGCCGAGGCCGACAACCTGCGCGAGACGATCAAGACCGGCAAGGGCCAGCGCAAGACCCGCGCCCTGAAGCGGCTCAAGGTCGTCACCGCGTTCCTGGCCACCAACAACAGCCCGATGGGCATGGTCCTGGACTGCGTCCCGGTCATCCCGCCGGACCTGCGGCCGATGGTCCAGCTCGACGGTGGCCGGTTCGCCACCTCGGACCTGAACGACCTGTACCGCCGGGTGATCAACCGGAACAACCGGCTCAAGCGGCTGCTCGACCTGGGCGCTCCGGAGATCATCGTCAACAACGAGAAGCGGATGCTGCAGGAGGCCGTCGACGCGCTGTTCGACAACGGCCGTCGTGGCCGTCCGGTCACCGGCCCGGGCAACCGGCCGCTGAAGTCGCTGTCCGACATGCTCAAGGGCAAGCAGGGTCGTTTCCGTCAGAACCTGCTCGGCAAGCGCGTCGACTACTCCGGCCGTTCGGTCATCGTGGTCGGCCCGCAGCTGAAGCTGCACCAGTGCGGTCTGCCGAAGGCGATGGCGCTGGAGCTGTTCAAGCCGTTCGTGATGAAGCGGCTGGTCGACCTCAACCACGCGCAGAACATCAAGTCCGCCAAGCGGATGGTCGAGCGTCAGCGCGCCCAGGTCTGGGACGTGCTGGAAGAGGTCATCACCGAGCACCCGGTCCTGCTGAACCGTGCACCTACGCTGCACCGGCTCGGCATCCAGGCGTTCGAGCCCCAGCTGATCGAGGGCAAGGCGATCCAGATCCACCCGCTCGTCTGCTCCGCGTTCAACGCGGACTTCGACGGTGACCAGATGGCGGTGCACCTGCCGCTGTCGGCCGAGGCCCAGGCCGAGGCGCGGATCCTGATGCTGTCGACCAACAACATCCTGAAGCCGGCCGACGGCCGTCCGGTCACGATGCCGACGCAGGACATGATCATCGGCATCTACTTCCTGACGATGCTGAAGGACGGCGTCACGGGTGAGGGCCGGGCGTTCGGCTCCGTGGCCGAGGCGCTGATGGCCTTCGACCGCAACGAGCTGTCGCTGCAGGCGAAGATCACGCTGCGCCTCGACGAGGCCGCCGCACCCGACGGCGCGCTCGCGCTGCCGAACGGTGGGTTCTCGCTGGAGACGACGCTGGGTCGCGCCCTGTTCAACGAGGCGCTGCCGGCCGACTACACCTTCGTGGACGCCGAGGTCGGCAAGAAGCAGCTGGGCTCGATCGTCAACGACCTGGCCGAGCGCTACTCCAAGGTCCAGGTCGCCAACTGCCTGGACGCGCTGAAGGACCTCGGTTTCCGCTGGGCCACCCGCTCGGGTGTCACGGTGTCGATCGACGACTTCAGCACGCCGCCGTCGAAGCCCGAGATCATGGCGCGCTACGAGTCGCAGGCCGAGAAGGTCCAGAAGCAGTTCGAGCGGGGTCTGATCACCTCGTCCGAGCGGCGTCAGGAACTGATCGAGATCTGGACCGGAGCCAACGCCGAGGTCGGCAAGGCGATGGAGGAGAACTTCGAGAAGGCCAACCCGATCTGGATGATGGTCCACTCGGGTGCCCGAGGCAACATGATGCAGATCCGGCAGATCGCCGGTATGCGTGGCCTGGTGGCCAACCCGAAGGGCGAGATCATCGCCCGGCCGATCAAGTCCAACTTCCGCGAGGGCCTGTCGGTGGTCGAGTACTTCATCGCCACCCACGGTGCGCGGAAGGGCCTGGCCGACACCGCGCTGCGGACCGCCGACTCCGGGTACCTGACCCGTCGTCTGGTGGACGTCTCGCAGGACGTCATCATCCGCGAGGAGGACTGCGGCACCGAGCGCGGTCTGCCCAAGCAGATCGGTGAGAAGGGCCCGGACGGCAAGGTCGTGCACGCCGAGAACGTCGAGACCAGCGCCTACGCACGGACGCTGGCCACCGATGTCGAGGGTGCCAACGGCAAGGTCGTCCTGACCGCGGGCAGCGACCTGGGCGACGTGTCCATCGCCGCTCTGGTCGAGGCCGGTGTCGAGGTCGTCAAGGTCCGCTCCGTGCTGACCTGTGACGCCAAGACGGGGACCTGCGCGAAGTGCTACGGCCGTTCGCTGGCGACCGGTAAGACGGTCGACATCGGTGAGGCCGTCGGCATCATCGCGGCGCAGTCCATCGGTGAGCCGGGGACGCAGCTGACGATGCGGACCTTCCACACCGGTGGTGTCGCGGGTGATGACATCACCCACGGTCTGCCGCGAGTGGTCGAGCTCTTCGAGGCCCGCCAGCCCAAGGGCAAGGCGCCGATCGGCGAAGCGGCCGGCCGGATCGCGATCGAGGACACCGACAAGACCCGGAAGCTGGTGCTCACCCCGGACGACGGTTCCGAGGAGGTCGCCTACCCGGTGTCGAAGCGGGCCCGGCTGCTGATCGAGGACGGTCAGCACGTCGAGGTCGGTCAGCAGCTGACGCAGGGTACGCCCGACCCGCAGGAGGTTCTGCGGATCCTGGGTGTGCGCAAGGCGCAGGAGCACCTGGTCGACGAGGTCCAGGCCGTGTACCGGTCGCAGGGTGTGGCCATCCACGACAAGCACATCGAGATCATCGTCCGGCAGATGCTGCGCCGGGTCACGGTGATCGAGTCCGGCGAGGCGAACCTGCTGCCGGGTGAGCTGGCCGACCGGATCATGTTCGAGGCGGAGAACCGCCGCGTCGTGGCCGAGGGCGGTACGCCGGCCTCGGGTCGTCCGGTGCTGATGGGTATCACCAAGGCGTCGCTCGCGACCGAGTCGTGGCTGTCGGCCGCCTCCTTCCAGGAGACGACCCGGGTCCTGACCGAGGCCGCGATCCACGGCAAGTCCGACTCGCTGGTCGGTCTGAAGGAGAACGTCATCATCGGAAAGCTGATCCCGGCGGGTACCGGTATGGACCGTTACCGCAACATCCGGGTGGAGCCCACCGAGGAGGCGAAGGCCGCGATGTACTCGATGGTCGGCTACGAGTCGTACGACTACGACTTCGGCCCGTCCGCCGGGCAGTCGGTCCCGCTGGACGACTTCGACCTCGGTTCGTACCAGAACTGAGCCGAAGCACCACACACCGCCGAGGGCGGCACTCCCACCTGGGGGTGCCGCCCTCGCGGCGTTTCCGGGGTCCGGCCGGTACGGCGTACCGGTGCGAACGGGCGCTGTTCGTACGGCGTACCGAGGGCATCTCAAACGCTTGTCCGCGGTCGTTTTCGGCGTGTCGGAGAAGCCTCGCGGGGTGGCGGCTGCAAGTGTCCGCGGGATAGGCCAAGATGACTCCATGACGGATCTCCCGCCCTATCTGCGGCCCTTTGTTCTGCCGGTCGCCGACGCCGGGGAGGTGCGGGTGGAAAGGGTCGGTCACGTCGACCTCTACCACCCCGCCGGCACTGCCCGGACGGGCGCGATTCTCTTGGTGCACGGGGGTCCCATGCCGGCCGACCTCGAGGTGCTGCCTCGGGAGTGGCCGGTGTTCCAGGGATACGCGACCGCGGCTGCACAGCGCGGTCTGGTGGCTGCTGTGGTCGAGCACGGGCTGATCCGTGGGCTCGACCAGCTGCTCACCGCAGCCGACGACGTGGAGGCCGCCGTCGGTGTACTGCGGGCCGACCCGCGGGTGGATCCGGGGCGCGTCGCGCTCTGGTTCTTCTCGGGGGGCGGACTGCTCGCGGGGGAATGGCTGGACAGCCGGCCGGACTGGCTGCGCTGCCTGATGCTGACCTACCCGATGCTCGCCACACCGCCCGGTGTCGACGAACTGGTCAACGCTGCCGAAGTGATCGGCAAACAGAAGGACAAGGACCTGCCGGTGCTGCTGACGAGGGTCGGCCGCGAGCGCGCCGAGCTCGCCGGTCCGGTCGCGGAGTTCGTCTCCGCCGGCGGTGCCGCGCTGGACATCATCGACGTACCGAAAGGGCAACACGGCTTCGACATGCTCGACCACACCGAAGAATCCCGCGCCGCGGTCACCAAGGCGCTGGACTGGGCCATCGCCCACCTGGGCGAAGACCCCACCGCGACCTCCACTCTCCCGATCCCGACGCCGACCGAGACTTCGAAGGTGAGCCCCGCCGGCTCCCCGGCGAAGAAGACCACCACTGCACCGAGGAGGCCCACCCCGGCTCCGAAGGCAGCAGCAGTAGTAGAAACTGCCAAGAGCCCCACTCCTACACCAGTTGCCGAGAAGTCCTCCACCTCCATTCCGTCAGTGGCGCCTGATCTGACGGCCGTGGTGGCTACCGCCTTCTCCTTCGAGACCCCGGCGACCCGGGTGGTCGAGCGGGAGCACGCGACGTACGCGGCGCACGATCTCGAGGCGTTCCTCGCGTTGTACTCGCCGACCGCTCAGTTGCAGTTCGCGGACGGGGCCGTACTGCGCGGCCGGCGGTCGCTGCGCGAGTACTACCAGCCGCTGTTCGACGCCGGGAAGTGCAAGACCGAGCTGCAGCAGCGGATGATGCTGGGGGAGTGGGTGGTGGAGCAGTCCGTCCGCCACGACACCGACCAGGGTCCGGTGCCGACGATCGTGATGTACCGCGTGCAGGACGGGCTGATCGTCGAGGTCCGCTTCCTTGCCTGACGACCTGCACACCGGCGCCGGCCATCACTGGTCGGCGCCGGTGGTCGTGCCGGTCGGGTGACCCTCCTAGGTCATGATCCCCAAGGACTTGGCCTTCCAGCCCGGGAACACCTTGCTCGCCTGCGCTGAGCTCAGTCCGAGCCGGCCCATCACGACGTCCGACAGCACATCGCGGTAGTCGTTCGTCCCCGGCACGTCGCCCTGGTCCAGGACCTTCGACTCCAGGCCCTCCCACTTGCCGTGCACGCCGCCCTTGACCCGGCCGCCGAGCACCAGCGTGACCCCGCCGTGCCCGTGGTCAGCGCCGCTGTTGCCGTTCTGCTCCACCCGCCGGCCGAACTCGCTCATCGTCACGACCGTCGTGTTCTCGAGCTCCGGCCCCAGCTCGGCGGTGAAGGCCGCCAACCCCTCGGCCACCGTCTTCAGCGTCCTGGTCAGATCACCGCCGTCGACGTTCCCGATGTCGGTGTGCATGTCCCACCCACCAAGGTCCACCGCAGCCACCCGCACTCCCGCCTTGTTGCGGATCAACGTGGCCAGCGTCGCCAGCGACGAGCCGAACTCACCCTCGGGATAACCACGGTCCTTCGGCTCGGTCTGGATCGCCTGCTGGTAGCTCTGCGCCTTCGCCGACGCCTGCAGAGCAGCAAGCCCTTGTACGCCGAGTGGATGGTCGAGCCCGGTGTAGAGCGTCTCCAGCGCCTTCAGCGTCTGCGGCGCGACCCCGTCGATCCCCTTGACGCCGAAGTCCTTCAGCGACGTCAGCATCACCGGATTCGTCGGCCCGAGCAGCGACCGCGTCATCCGTGCACCGATCCCGAGCCCGCGGAACGTCGTACCAGGGCCCAGCTGTGCGATCACCCGGTCGAGCCAGCCCGACTGCACCGACGACCGCGCGGCCCCACCCCGTTCGAGACAGTCCTGCGCCTGGAAGTGGCTGCGGGTCAGGTCGGGCGTCGACACCGCCGGTACGGCGGCCAGCCGGCCCGACGTGATCAGCGGCGTCAACGGCGCCATCGCCGGATGCAGCCCGAAGTCCCGGCCGAAGCCGATCAGCGAAGCACCCCGTACGGCGATGCCCGGCCGGGCCTTCAGCAGTTGGGGATCGTCGGCCGGGACGAGGACCGAGAGCCCGTCCATCCCACCGCGCAGGAAGATCACCACCAACGTGCCGGTCGACGCGGCGCCCGGCGCGGCCCACGAGATGCGCGTCGTCACCAGCTGGTCGGCGACGGCGGCAACGCCGACACCGAGCCCGCCGGCGAGCAGCCGGCGTCGCGTGAACCCGTGGCTCCACTTCTCCCGCCGCTCGTCCTCTTCGGTGGCGACAGCGGTGGCCTGTGCTCGAACGGCGGCGTCGGTGGGCGTCGGCCCGAGCCGCTGCCAGTCGGGGCAGTCGGGATGCAGTGAGGAAAGGGTCTGTTCCATCGAGCAGGACTCCTACGAAGAGAACGGTCCGGCCGCAGGGGCGGCGCGGCCGGACCAAGATCAGCGGGCGAGGAACTGAGGAGAGTCGAGAACCAGGGCGACGACGTGGCCTGCTTGCCACTCCATCCGGCCCTGGTCGACGCGCGACGTGGTCTTGGCGCCGACGAACGTGGCCAGGGCGCTGCGCTGACGGGAGTTCGGGCGCTGCCCGATCAGCCGCAGGCCGAGCCGGTCGAACCACTCGCGGTAGGTGTCGCCGGACTTCGGCTGCAGGTCGGCGGGAAGCTTCTCGCGCTTCAGGCCGTCCCACCAGCCGCACGAAAGAGCCCGGTGCGACGACCAGCGCTCCAGCATCTGGCCGGCTGACGACCAGGCCGGCGCGACGTCCGGGTAGCCGTTCGGCGACGGCCAGGCCAGCGGCGCGTGGCCGAGGTTGTTCAGCTGCCAGTACATGGCTTCGAGGCCCTTGCCGGTGGTCGGCCCGAACGGCAGGTCGAGCGCGCGGGCGGTTCCGACGACGTCCTCGAGCGGCCGTTTTGTCTTGCGTCCCAGGGAGTTCCAGAACTCACCGCTGCGGAACAGTGCGGTCAGGACCGGCAGGATCGCCGTGTTGTTGCGCAGGTAGATCTGCGCCAGCCGGGCGACCAGCGCCGGCGGCGGCACGTCGTCGACGAACCGTACAACGAGCTTGCGTGCGATCGTCTTCGCCGTCGACGGATGCTTGGCCAGGTAGTCGAGGTACTTGTCGCCGAGCGCCAGCCCGCCCTTGGCGGAGGTATTGGCGGAGGACCAGTCGAGCACCTTCACGCGGCCGGTCCGGTGGCGCTCCGGCTTGTAGTCGAACTCGCCGTCGTCGTTCGAGCCGCGACCACTCAGGACGTACGCGCTGCTGCGCATGTCCTTCTCGGTGTACCCGGAGGAGACGCCGACGGTGTGCAGCTCGAGCAGCTCGCGGCCGAGGTTCTCGTTGACGCTCTCCCGGGTGGAGGTGTCGTTGTCGAGGAAGTGCAGCATCGCCGGGTGCCGCATCGCCGCCTTGAGCATGTCGGCGTACCGGCCGAAGGCGTGCTTGCGGATCACGGCGGCCGCGTAGTGCGGCGCGACGTCCCAGCCGCGGTCGGACGGGGTGGCGACGTGCAGGTGGTTGGAGAAGACGTCGACGACCACCTCGAACAGTTGCCGCCGGCCGAACACCTGCCGGCCGAGCGTGGCGAAGCCGGTCTGGAACATCGCGTCCCAGGAGTACTGCCCGATCGACCGTCGTACCGTCGCCACGTCGGCACCGGCGAGCTTGAAGGCCCGCCAGGCCTCGTCACCGGCCGGGTCCTTCGTGGTCGGCGACAGCTGAGCCGCAAGCCAGCGGTCGATCCCCAGCTTCGCAAGGCTCGCCACGTCCGACGGGCTCGGGCCGAACGTGACCCGGTTGAGCAGATGCCGCTGGGCCTGGGCGCTGGTCAGCGGTCCGGTCTTGTCGACCAGCAGGCCCGGTACGACGCGTCCGGCCTTGGCCGCCTCGGCGAAACCGGCGTAGTCGCGGGTGGAGCCGGTCTGGGCGGGCTGCTTCGGCCGCTGGTCGCCGGCGACGTAGCTGGAGTCCCGGTCGTCCTCCTGGGTCGCCAGAGCCGGGCGCTCGGCAACGGCCGACCTGCTGGGCGACGTACCGGATCTTTCGGGCGCACCGGGTGCCGCGGCGACTCGCTCGCTCAGACTGCCCCGCCGGGACAGGAGCTCGGCACCCAGCCCGCCGGCGGCCAGTACGCCGGCGACGGTGCCGATCGCGGCTCGTCTGACGACGGGGGAGGAGTCGGGGGAAGGAGGGACAGGGTCGTGATCCACAAAGTGCTCCAGGGCGGCGGAACGGCGTACAGATGGATCCCCGTTACCAGGCTGTTACACCTGATGGGCGTGACTATGCCGCAGCGATCGAGCGCTCCCAACGGGTGGCGGAGGAGATTTACCGCGATCACACATTCACGATCGTGATGGCGCCTGGGGATACTGGCTTGGACGACGTCCGGAGTCCGGTAGACTGATAGGGCGGCCTAGTCCCCTTGCCGCACGGTGGTCTGTTTTGACCGTGCATGGGGCAGCCGCTAGTCTTAACGATCGTGCCCGGGTCATCCTGGGCCGTCATGCGTGCCCCTCGTTTCGCGGGTTTGCGCGCGTGGCACGGGACTTCTGCCGACAGTCAGAAAGATTACGGCTCCGGTACGCCCGTGCGCACGCGACACACCCGACCGCGGGGGTCAGGCGCGCAGGAACTGACCGGACGACAGAAAGAGACCTACGCGGTGCCCACCATTCAGCAGCTGGTCCGCAAGGGCCGCCAGGACAAGGTGTCGAAGAACAAGACGCCGGCCCTGAAGGGTTCTCCTCAGCGTCGTGGTGTTTGCACGCGCGTTTACACGACCACCCCGAAGAAGCCGAACTCGGCGCTTCGCAAGGTTGCCCGTGTCCGCCTCACCAGCGGCATCGAGGTCACCGCCTACATCCCGGGTGTCGGCCACAACCTGCAGGAGCACTCGATCGTGCTCGTCCGCGGCGGCCGTGTGAAGGACCTTCCCGGTGTCCGGTACAAGATCATTCGCGGTTCGCTCGACACCCAGGGTGTGAAGAACCGCAAGCAGGCTCGCAGCCGGTACGGCGCGAAGAAGGAGAAGAGCTAATGCCGCGTAAGGGTCCCGCCCCGAAGCGGCCGGTCATCATCGACCCGGTCTACGGTTCGCCGCTGGTCACCCAGTTGATCTCCAAGATCCTGGTGGACGGCAAGAAGCAGATCGCGCAGAGCATCGTCTACACGGCGCTCGAGGGCACCCGGACGAAGACCGGCACCGACCCCGTCATCACGCTGAAGCGCGCGCTGGACAACGTGAAGCCCAGCATCGAGGTGAAGAGCCGCCGCGTCGGTGGTGCCACCTACCAGGTGCCGATCGAGGTCAAGCCGAACCGCTCGACCACGCTCGCCCTGCGCTGGCTCACCTCGTACTCCCGTGCGCGTCGCGAGAAGACCATGGGAGAGCGCCTGATGAACGAGATCCTGGATGCGTCCAACGGTCTCGGCGCGTCGGTGAAGCGTCGCGAGGACACGCACAAGATGGCCGAAGCCAACAAGGCTTTCGCCCACTACCGCTGGTGACGCGGGGCCCGCACCGGGCCCCAGTTCACTCTTTCTAGGCACGACAGAATCGAGAGGTAGACCACCGAGGTGGCCGTACAAATCACCACCGACCTGAGCATGGTGCGCAACATCGGCATCATGGCCCACATCGACGCCGGCAAGACGACGACGACCGAGCGGATCCTCTTCTACACCGGTATCACCTACAAGATCGGTGAGGTCCACGACGGCGCCGCCACGATGGACTGGATGGAGCAGGAGCAGGAGCGCGGCATCACCATCACGTCCGCCGCGACGACCTGCACCTGGAAAGACCACACCATCAACATCATCGACACCCCCGGGCACGTCGACTTCACCGTCGAGGTGGAGCGCTCGCTGCGCGTCCTCGACGGCGCCGTCGCGGTGTTCGACGGTGTCGCCGGTGTCGAGCCGCAGTCCGAGACCGTGTGGCGCCAGGCGGACCGGTACGGTGTACCGCGGATCTGCTTCGTCAACAAGCTGGACCGCACCGGCGCGGAGTTCATGCGCTGCGTCGACATGATCGTCGACCGGCTGGCCGCCGTGCCGCTGGTGCTGCAGCTGCCGATCGGTGCCGAGGCCGACTTCATCGGCGTCGTCGACCTGGTCGGCATGCGGGCGCTGACCTGGCGCGGTGAGACCACGATGGGTGAGGACTACACCGTCGAGGAGATCCCCGCCACGCACACCGAGCTGGCCGCGCTGTGGCGCGACAAGCTGATCGAGACGCTGGCCGAGGCCGACGACGAGATCATGGAGCTGTACCTGGAGGGCGACGAGCCCACCCAGGAGCAGCTGGTCGCGGCCATCCGCCGCGCGACCATCGCCAGCAAGCTGACCCCGGTGCTGACCGGTACGGCGTTCAAGAACAAGGGCGTGCAGCCCCTGCTCGACGCGATCAACGCCTACCTGCCGAGCCCGCTCGACGTGCCCGACATCGAGGGCCACGACGTCAAGGACGAGTCCGTCGTCGTCAGCCGCAAGCCGGCCGACGAGGAGCCGTTCTCTGCGCTGGCGTACAAGATCGCGGCCGACCCGCACCTGGGCAAGCTGACCTTCATCCGGGTGTACTCGGGCAAGCTCGAGACCGGCACCCAGGTCCTGAACCCCACCAAGGGGCGCAAGGAGCGGATCGGCAAGATCTACCGGATGCACGCGAACAAGCGTGAGGAGATCGCGTCGGTCGGCGCCGGCCACATCGTCGCCGTGATGGGTCTGAAGGACACCACCACCGGCGAGACGCTGTGCGACCCGGCCAAGCCGATCATCCTGGAGTCGATGCAGTTCCCGGCTCCGGTCATCTCGGTCGCCATCGAGCCCAAGTCGAAGGCCGACCAGGAGAAGCTCGGCGTCGCGATCCAGCGCCTGGCCGACGAGGACCCGACCTTCCAGGTCCGGACCGACGAGGACACGGGCCAGACGATCATCGCCGGTATGGGGGAGCTCCACCTGGAGATCCTGGTCGACCGGATGAAGCGCGAGTTCCGCGTCGAGGCCAACGTCGGCAAGCCCCAGGTCGCCTACCGCGAGACGATCAAGAAGAAGGTCGAGAAGGTCGACTACACGCACAAGAAGCAGACCGGTGGTTCGGGTCAGTTCGCGCGTGTGATCATCAACATCGAGCCGACCGCCGTCGAGGCCGGAGGTGAGGGCGGGTACGAGTTCGTCAACGCCGTCACCGGTGGCCGGATCCCGCGGGAGTACATCCCGTCGGTGGACGAGGGCGCGCAGGAAGCGATGGAGTTCGGCGTACTGGCCGGCTACCCGATGGTCGACATCAAGGTCACGCTGACCGACGGTGCCTACCACGACGTCGACTCCTCCGAGCTCGCCTTCAAGATCGCCGGTTCGATGGCCTTCAAGGACGCGGCCCGCCGCGCCACGCCGGTCATCCTCGAGCCGATGTTCGCAGTCGAGGTGATCACTCCCGAGGACTACATGGGTGAAGTGATCGGCGACCTCAACTCGCGCCGTGGCCAGATCCAGTCGATGGACGAGGGCCCCGGTGGCAGCCGGGCCATCAAGGCGACGGTGCCGTTGTCCGAGATGTTCGGGTACGTCGGTGACCTGCGGTCGAAGACCCAGGGCCGCGCGTCGTACTCGATGCAGTTCGATTCCTACGCCGAGGTTCCGAAGAACGTGGCGGAAGAGATCATCAAGAAGGCCCGCGGCGAGTAATCTCGCCCCGGACCAACCAACCCACAGCGCGTCGGCGTACGGCGTAAGTCAACATTTTCCAGGAGGGCCCCAGTGGCTAAGGCGAAGTTCGAGCGGACTAAGCCGCACGTCAACATCGGCACCATCGGTCACATCGACCACGGTAAGACCACTCTTACCGCGGCGATCACCAAGGTGCTGCACGACAAGTACCCGACTCTGAACGAGGCCTCGGCCTTCGATCAGATCGACAAGGCGCCGGAAGAGCGCCAGCGCGGTATCACCATCTCGATCGCGCACGTCGAGTACCAGACCGAGGCCCGGCACTACGCCCACGTCGACTGCCCGGGACACGCGGACTACATCAAGAACATGATCACCGGCGCGGCCCAGATGGACGGCGCGATCCTGGTTGTCGCCGCCACCGACGGCCCGATGCCCCAGACGCGTGAGCACGTGCTGCTCGCCCGTCAGGT
This sequence comes from Kribbella italica, assembly GCF_014205135.1. Lineage (NCBI taxonomy): Bacteria > Bacillati > Actinomycetota > Actinomycetes > Propionibacteriales > Kribbellaceae > Kribbella > Kribbella italica. The sequence continues at coordinate 5,239,199 of NZ_JACHMY010000001.1, read as the reverse complement.
CGGCGTGCCGGCGATGGTCGTCGCCCTGAACAAGTGCGACATGGTCGACGACGAGGAGATCCTGGAGCTCGTCGAGCTCGAGGTCCGCGAGCTGCTCTCGGACCAGGAGTTCGACGGCGACAACGCGCCGATCGTCCGCGTCGCCGCTCACCCGGCGCTGCAGGGCGACGCCAAGTGGGGCGAGTCGATCATCGAGCTGATGACCGCGGTCGACGAGTACATCCCGCAGCCGGAGCGCGAGATCGACAAGCCGTTCCTGATGCCGGTGGAGGACGTCTTCACCATCACGGGTCGCGGTACGGTCATCACCGGCCGGATCGAGCGCGGCGTGGTCAAGGTCAACGAGACCGTCGACCTGATCGGCATCCGCGAGGCCAAGCAGACCACCACGGTCACCGGCATCGAGATGTTCCGCAAGCTGCTCGACGAGGGCCAGGCCGGTGAGAACGTCGGTCTGCTGCTCCGTGGTACGAAGCGCGAGGACGTCGAGCGCGGCATGGTCGTGATCAAGCCGGGCACGACCACCCCGCACACCAACTTCGACGCGTCGGTCTACATCCTGTCGAAGGAGGAGGGCGGCCGCCACACGCCGTTCTTCCAGAACTACCGCCCGCAGTTCTACTTCCGCACCACGGACGTCACCGGCGTCGTCACGCTGCCCGAGGGCACCGAGATGGTCATGCCGGGCGACAACACCGACATGTCGGTCGAGCTGATCCAGCCGATCGCCATGGAAGAGGGCCTGAAGTTCGCGATCCGGGAAGGTGGCCGTACCGTCGGCGCCGGCCGGGTCACCAAGATCATCAAGTGATCTCACGAGGTCCGCGAGGGCTCGCACGCTGAGCCCCGCGGACCTCTGCTTTGTGCCTGATCCGGCACTCAGGTGGTGCCGGATCCAGGCATGAGGCCACTCGATTGGCATTCCGGTGCCGATCTCTGGCACACTATTCAGGTTGCTCAGGCGAGGCCGCCGGGGCGCGCCCCAGACCGTTTCAGGGTCTGGCAGGTCGCGCCGGACCGGAGACCATGCCGAGGTTCGGTCCGAGACCGAATCCCGATCTCCACTGCTGGGTAGATCCGTCAGGGTCGAAGAGTCGTGACTGGCGCACGTATGCGCCCGGTGCACGACACACCCGACCTCGGGGGTCGGAGCAACGCAACGAAGACGATAGAGAAGGACGAAGCGAAGCGATGGCGGGACAGAAGATCCGCATCCGGCTGAAGGCCTACGACCACGAGGTCATCGACAGCTCGGCGCGCAAGATTGTCGACACGGTGACGCGTACTGGTGCGAAGGTTGCTGGCCCGGTGCCGTTGCCGACGGAAAAGAACGTGTTCTGCGTCATCCGCTCGCCGCACAAGTACAAGGACAGCCGCGAGCACTTCGAGATGCGCACCCACAAGCGGCTCATCGACATCATCGACCCCACGCCGAAGACCGTCGACTCGCTGATGCGGCTCGACCTCCCGGCCGGTGTCGACATCGAGATCAAGCTCTGAGGGAACGCTGACCTATGAGCAAGCAGAAGAACACGCGAGGGCTGCTGGGCACCAAGCTCGGCATGACCCAGACCTGGGACGAGAACAACCGAGTCGTTCCCGTCACCGTGATCCAGGCCGGTCCGTGCGTGGTGACCGAGGTTCGCACCTCGTCCACCCACGGCTACGACGGTCTGCAGATCGCGTTCGGCGACATCGACCCGCGCAAGGTGACCAAGCCCCTGCGCGGCCACTTCGACAAGGCCGGTGTGACCCCGCGCCGGCACCTGCTGGAGCTGCGTACCGCTGACGCCAGCGAGTACACGCTGGGCCAGGAGATCAAGGCCGAGGCCTTCGAGGCCGGCGAGATCGTCGACGTCTCCGCCACCAGCAAGGGCAAGGGCTTCGCCGGTGTCATGAAGCGGCACGGTTTCCACGGCCTGCGCGCCACCCACGGTGTGCACAAGAAGCACCGCTCGCCGGGTTCCATCGGCGGCTGCGCCACCCCGGGCCGGGTTTTCAAGGGCATGAAGATGTCCGGACGGATGGGCCACGAGCAGGTGACCACGCAGAACGTCAAGGTGCACGCCATCGACGTCGAGCGCGGCCTGATCCTGATCAAGGGCGCTGTCCCCGGCCCCAAGGGCGGCCTCGTGCTGATCCGCAACGCCGCGAAGGGAGCGAGCAAGTGAGCACCGTCGACGTGACCGTCGTCAAGGGCGACAAGGTCAGCAAGAAGGGCTCCGTCGAGCTCCCGGCCGAGCTGTTCGACGTCCAGGTGAACATCCCGCTGATCCACCAGGTCGTGGTGGCCCAGCTGGCCGCTGCGCGCCAGGGCACCCACAAGGTGAAGACCCGCGCCGAGGTCTCCGGTGGTGGCGCCAAGCCGTACCGCCAGAAGGGCACCGGCCGCGCTCGCCAGGGTTCGACCCGGGCGCCGCAGTTCACCGGTGGTGGCGTCGTGCACGGCCCGACCCCGCGCGACTACAGCCAGCGGACCCCGAAGAAGATGATCGCCGCCGCCCTGCGCGGTGCGCTCTCGGACCGGGCCCGTGACGGCCGCGTCTTCGTGGTCGAGCAGTTCGTGGACGGCGACGTGCCGTCGACCAAGGCGGCGCTGAAGGTGCTGGCCGAGGTCACCGAGCACGTGAAGGTGCTGGTCGTCGTCGACCGCGCCGACGAGCTGACCTGGGTGAGCCTGCGCAACGTGCCGACCGTGCACCTGATCGCCGCCGACCAGCTGAACGCGTACGACGTGCTCTGCAGCGACGCGGTGGTCTACACCAAGGCAGCGCTGGAGGCCTTCGTCGCCGGCGCGCCCAAGGGCAAGTCCGTCAAGGCTGTCGCGACGTCGACCGAAGCCGAGCAGGAGGTAGAAGCATGAGCCACGGAGTCAACAAGGACCCGCGGGACGTGCTGCTGCGGCCGGTCGTGAGCGAGAAGAGCTACGGCCTGCTGGACGAGCAGAAGTACACGTTCGAGGTCGCACCGGACGCCAACAAGACCGAGATCAAGCTCGCGGTCGAGAAGGTGTTCAAGGTCCGCGTGACCAGCGTCAACACACTGAACCGCAAGGGCAAGCGCCGCCGCACCCGTGCCGGCTGGGGCAAGCGCCCGGACACCAAGCGAGCGATCGTCAGCCTGTCCGGCGACGACCGCATCGACATCTTCGGAGGCCAGTCGTAATGGGTATCCGCAAATACAAGCCGACAACGCCGGGCCGTCGTGGCTCGAGCGTGGCCGACTTCGTCGAGCTCACCCGTTCGACCCCTGAGAAGTCCCTGCTCCGCCCGCTGCCGAAGAAGGGTGGCCGGAACAACTCCGGCAAGATCACCACCCGGCACCACGGTGGCGGTCACAAGCGGGCGTACCGCCTGATCGACTTCAAGCGGTACGACAAGGACGGCGTCCCGGCGAAGGTGGCCGAGATCGAGTACGACCCGAACCGCACCGCGCGGATCGCGCTGCTGCACTACGTCGACGGGGAGAAGCGCTACATCCTCGCCCCGTCGAACCTGAAGCAGGGCACGATCATCGAGAACGGTCCGGCCGCCGACATCAAGGTGGGCAACAACCTGCCGCTGCGCAACATCCCGGTCGGCTCCACGGTGCACGCCGTCGAGCTGCGCCCGGGTGGCGGCGCCAAGATGGCCCGTTCCGCCGGTGCCAGCGTTCAGCTGGTCGCCAAGGAGGGCCGGATGGCCACCCTGCGGATGCCGTCCGGCGAGGTCCGGATGGTCGACGTGCGCTGCCGCGCCACCCTCGGTGAGGTGGGCAACGGCGAGCAGTCGAACATCAACTGGGGCAAGGCGGGCCGGATGCGCTGGAAGGGCAAGCGCCCGACCGTCCGCGGTGTCGCGATGAACCCGGTCGACCACCCGCACGGTGGTGGTGAGGGCAAGACCTCGGGTGGACGCCACCCGGTGTCCCCGTGGGGTCAGCCTGAGGGCCGGACCCGCACCCGCAAGGAAAGCGACCGCATGATCGTCCGGCGCCGCAAGGCCGGCAAGAAGCGCTGATAGGGAGCCGGACAGAAATGCCACGCAGCCTCAAGAAAGGCCCGTTCGTCGACCACCACCTGCTCAAGAAGGTGGAGGTGCAGAACGAGAAGGGCACCAAGAACGTGATCAAGACCTGGTCCCGCCGGTCGATGATCATTCCCGACATGATCGGCCACACGCTCGCGGTGCACGACGGCCGCAAGCACGTGCCCGTGTTCGTGACGGACGCGATGGTCGGGCACAAGCTCGGCGAGTTCGCCCCGACCCGCACGTTCAAGGGTCACGAGAAGGACGACCGGAAGTCACGGCGTCGCTGACCTCTGGTCAGTTGACGACGCGCAAGCAACCTACGGAGAGATTCGAACATCATGAGCGTTCAAGAGCGTAGGGCCGTCAGTGCCCGCCGCGAGAGCCTGCTGGGCGACGAGCCCGGGGCCTTCGCGGTCGCGCGCTTCGTCCGCGTGACGCCGATGAAGGCGCGTCGCGTGCTGGACCTGGTGCGTGGGATGGGTATCGACAACGCCCTCGCCACTCTGAAGTTCGCCCCGCAGGCCGCTGCCGCGACCGTGTACAAGGTCGTCGACAGCGCCGCGGCGAACGCCGAGGGCACCGAGCACCTGAGCCGCGCCGACCTGGTCGTGGTGAAGGCCTTCGTGGACGAGGGACCGACGCTGAAGCGTCACCGTCCCCGTGCACAGGGCCGGGCCACCCGGATCGACAAGCGGACCAGCCACATCACCGTGGTGGTCGGCCCGCGGGCCGAGGAAGAGACCGCCAAGCCGGCGGCCGATGCCAAGAAGGCCACGGGCAAGAAGGCCGCTGAGAAGAAGGGCAGGACCCGCTAGTGGGCCAGAAGGTAAACCCGCACGGGTTCCGCCTCGGTATCAGCACGGACCACAAGAGCCGCTGGTACGCCGACAAGCTGTACAAGGACTACGTCGGCGAGGACGTCAAGATCCGCCGTCTGCTGAGCAAGGGCATGGAGCGCGCCGGCATCTCCCGCGTGGAGATCGAGCGCACCCGTGACCGCGTTCGGGTCGACATCCACACCGCCCGTCCGGGCATCGTCATCGGCCGCCGCGGCGCCGAGGCGGACCGGATCCGGGGCAGCCTCGAGGAGCTCACCGGCAAGCAGGTGCAGCTGAACATCCTCGAGGTCAAGAACGCCGAGGTCGACGCGCAGCTGGTCGCCCAGGGTGTGGCCGAGCAGCTGTCCGGCCGCGTGGCGTTCCGCCGCGCGATGCGCAAGGCGATGCAGACCACCATGCGTGGCGGCGCCCTGGGCATCCGGATCCAGTGCTCCGGCCGGCTCGGTGGCGCGGAGATGTCGCGCTCGGAGTTCTACCGCGAGGGCCGGGTTCCCCTGCACACCCTGCGTGCGGACGTCGACTACGGCTTCTACGAGGCCCGGACGACCTTCGGCCGGATCGGTGTGAAGGTCTGGATCTACAAGGGTGACGTGTCCGGCTCCCGCGCCGAGCGCGAGGCGCAGGCCGCGGCCCGCGCCGCGAACCAGCAGCGTCGTCCGGCTCGCCGTGACGACCGCGGCGGTCGCGGTGGCGAGCGCGGCGGTGACCGTGGCGGACGTCGCGACGACCGTCGTGACGGCGGCGCCCGTAACGAGGCCCCGAAGGCGGAGGCCACCACTGCTCCGGCCGCGGACAAGCCGGCCGAGACGACCGGAACGGAGAGCTGAACCGTGCTCATCCCCCGTAAGGTCAAGCACCGCAAGCAGCACCACCCCAAGCGCACCGGCGCGGCCAAGGGTGGCACCACGCTGGCCTTCGGTGACTTCGGCATCCAGGCGCTGGAGAGCCACTACGTCACCAACCGGCAGATCGAGTCGGCGCGTATCGCGATGACCCGGCACATCAAGCGTGGCGGAAAGGTCTGGATCAACATCTACCCGGACCGCCCGCTGACCAAGAAGCCGGCCGAGACCCGGATGGGTTCCGGTAAGGGTTCGCCGGAGTGGTGGATCGCCAACGTCAAGTCGGGCCGCGTGATGTTCGAGCTGTCCGGTGTCGACGAGCAGACCGCTCGCGAGGCGATGCGCCGCGCGATTCACAAGTTGCCGATGAAGTGCAAATTCATCACCCGAGAGGCAGGTGAGAACTGATGGCTACCCTGACCGCCGCCGAGCTGCGGAACCTGGGCAAGGACGAGCTGCTGAGCAAGCTCGGCGAAGCCAAGGAGGAGCTGTTCAACCTCCGGTTCCAGGCCGCCACGGGTCAGCTGGAGTCCCACGGCCGGCTGCGCGCCGTCCGTAAGGACATCGCCCGCATCTACACGGTGCTGACCGAGCGTGCGCTCGGCATCACCGAAGAGGTGGACGCTCCGGTCGCCGCAGCCGAGGCCGAGACCGAGGCCGACGAGACCGCGGACGACAGCGAGAAGGCTGGGAGCAAGGCATGACCGAGAACACAGCGAAGGACGAGACCGTGAGCACGACCGAGGCGCGCGGCGCACGTAAGACCCGTGAGGGTCTGGTGCTGAGCGACAAGATGGACAAGACCGTCACCGTCGAGGTCGAGGACCGGGTCAAGCACAAGCTGTACGGCAAGGTCATCCGTCGCACCCGCAAGCTCAAGGCGCACGACGAGCAGAACGCCGCCGGCATCGGCGACCGGGTCCTCCTGATGGAGACCCGTCCGCTGTCGGCGACCAAGCGGTGGCGCATCGTCGAGATCCTCGAGAAGGCCAAGTAATCAAGGCCTCGAGGTCACGGCATCGCCCAGCTGTACCCAATCGAAATTATTCGTTCCGCAAGGCTCACGTGAGTGAGAACCAGCGAGACAACCAGGAGATCAACAGATGATCCAGCAGGAGTCGCGACTGAAGGTCGCCGACAACACGGGTGCGAAGGAAATTCTTTGCATCCGCGTGCTCGGTGGCTCCGGTCGGCGCTACGCCGGTGTCGGGGACACGATCGTCGCCACCGTCAAGGACGCGATCCCGGGTGGTGGCGTGAAGAAGGGTGACGTCGTCAAGGCTGTCATCGTGCGAACCGTGAAGGAGCGCCGGCGTCCGGACGGCTCCTACATCCGCTTCGACGAGAACGCCGCCGTCATCCTCAAGGCCGACGGCGAGCCGCGCGGGACCCGCATCTTCGGGCCGGTCGGCCGGGAGCTGCGCGAGAAGCGCTTCATGAAGATCATCTCGCTCGCTCCGGAGGTGCTCTGACATGGCAGACAAGTCCGTAGGCAAGGGGCAGCGCAAGCTGCACGTGAAGAAGGGTGACCTCGTCCGCGTGGTCACCGGCAAGTCCAAGGGACTCGAGGGCAAGATCATCTCGGTCCAGCCCGACGACGAGCTGGTCATCGTCGAAGGCGTGAACCGGGTCAAGAAGCACACCAAGGTGCAGCAGGCCCAGCGCGGCGGCACGACGGGTGGCATCGTCACCCAGGAAGCCCCGATCCACGTCTCCAACGTGATGCTCCTGGTCGAGGTCGACAAGGACGGCAAGAAGCAGAAGGTGACCACCCGCGTCGGGTACAACCGCGTCGAGGTGCAGAAGCGGCGCCCGGACGGTTCGACGTACACCGGTTTCCGGAGCGTCCGGATCGCTCGGCGTACCGGCGAGGAGATCTGATGAGTGCGACAGCGACCGAGGCTGCGACCGACCGGGTCCAGCCGCGGATGAAGACCAAGTACCGCGAAGAGATCGTCGGGCAGCTGCAGGAGCAGTTCAAGTTCGACAACGTCATGCAGGTGCCCGGGCTCACCAAGATCGTGGTGAACATGGGTGTCGGCGAGGCGGCTCGCGACTCCAAGCTGATCGACGGCGCGATCAAGGACCTGGCCGCGATCACCGGCCAGAAGCCGCAGGTCACCAAGGCCCGCAAGTCGATCGCGCAGTTCAAGCTGCGCGAGGGGATGCCGATCGGCGCCCACGTGACGCTGCGCGGCGACCGGATGTGGGAGTTCCTGGACCGGCTGCTGGCGCTCGCGCTGCCCCGGATCCGCGACTTCCGCGGCCTGTCCCCGAAGCAGTTCGACGGCAACGGGAACTACACCTTCGGTCTGACCGAGCAGGTCATGTTCCACGAGATCAACCAGGACAAGATCGATCGTGTCCGGGGCATGGACATCACCGTGGTGACCAGCGCCAAGAACGACGACGAGGGGCGCGCGCTGCTGCGGCAGCTCGGCTTCCCGTTCAAGGAGAACTGACGTGGCGAAGACAGCACTCAAGGTCAAGCAGGCCCGGAAGCCGAAGTTCGCGGTGCGTGGCTACACGCGCTGCCAGCGGTGCGGCCGGCCGAAGGCGGTCTTCCGCAAGTTCGGCCTGTGCCGGATCTGCCTGCGGGAGATGGCGCACCGGGGCGAGCTGCCCGGCGTGACCAAGTCCAGCTGGTGACCGAGCTCTTCAGCACCGAACTTTTCTCCACCCACCATCTAGTCACCGTAGGTCGCCGGCCGGCGAAACCACGGCGGGAAAGAGGCCCCAGGCCATGACGATGACCGACCCGATCGCAGACATGCTGACGCGTCTGCGCAACGCCAACCAGGCGTACCACGAGTCGACCTCGATGCCGTACAGCAAGATCAAGCAGGGCATCGCCGACATCCTGCAGCAGGAGGGTTACATCTCCTCCTACCAGGTCGAGGAGCCCAAGGAGGGCGCCGTCGGCAAGACCCTGATCGTCGACCTGAAGTTCGGGCCGAGCCGGGAGCGCTCCATCGCGGGCGTGCGCCGGATCAGCAAGCCGGGACTGCGGGTCTACGCGAAGTCGACCAACCTGCCGAAGGTGCTGGGAGGCCTGGGCGTCGCGATCATCTCGACGTCGCAGGGTCTGCTCACGGACCGGCAGGCCAAGAACAAGGGCGTTGGCGGGGAAGTCCTCGCCTACGTCTGGTGACGAAGAACCGGAAGGAGGACCACATTCATGTCTCGCATCGGTAAGCTCCCGATCTCGGTCCCGTCCGGCGTCGACGTCACGATCGACGGCCAGACGGTCACCGTCAAGGGTCCCAAGGGTCAGCTCTCGCACGTCGTGGCTGAGCCCATCGTGGTCAACCGTGACGAGGACGGCACCATCGCCGTCGCGCGTCCGGACGACCAGCGCAAGAGCAAGGAACTGCACGGCCTGTCCCGCACTCTGATCGCCAACCTGGTGACCGGCGTGACGGTCGGCTACGAGAAGAAGCTCGAGATCGTCGGCGTCGGGTACCGCGTCCTGGCCAAGGGACCGACCCAGCTGGAGTTCTCGCTCGGCTACAGCCACACGATCACGGTGGACGCGCCCGACGGCATCACGTTCGCCGTCGAGTCGCCGACCAAGTTCTCGGTGCAGGGAATCGACAAGCAGTCCGTCGGTGAGGTCGCCGCGAACATTCGCAAGCTGCGCAAGCCCGAGCCGTACAAGGGCAAGGGTGTGCGGTACGCGGGCGAGCAGGTCCGCCGCAAGGTCGGAAAGGCTGGTAAGTAACGATGGCGATCGGTTTGCGGCACAACAAGCACGCCGCCAGGACGACAGCTTCGCGGCTGCGTCGGCAGATCCGCGTCCGGAAGAAGATCAACGGCACGGCCACGCGGCCGCGCCTGGTGGTCAGCAAGTCGTCGAAGCACCTGTTCGCTCAGGTCATCGACGACGTGGCCGGCGTGACGCTGGTGTCGGCCTCCACGATGGAGTCCGACCTGCGCGGCGCGGAGGCGAACAAGACCGACAAGGCCAAGACGGTGGGCGGCCTGATCGCCGACCGTGCCAAGGCTGCCGGGATCGACTCGGTCGTGTTCGACCGGGCCGGGAACAAGTACCACGGCCGCATCGCGGCACTGGCCGACGCCGCCCGCGAGGGCGGGCTCGGCTTCTGATGACGGCGACAAGGGAAGAAGGTAGTTCGAAATGAGCGGAGGCCAGCAGCGTCGCGGAGGCGGCGCCGGTGGTGAGCGCCGTGGCCGCGACGGTGGTCGCGGTCAGGCAGCTGACAAGACCGCCTACATCGAGCGCGTGGTAGCCATCAACCGGGTCGCCAAGGTCGTGAAGGGTGGTCGTCGCTTCAGCTTCACCGCCCTCGTGGTCGTCGGCGACGGTGAAGGCACCGTCGGTGTGGGGTACGGCAAGGCCAAGGAGGTGCCCGCGGCGATCGCCAAGGGTGTCGAGGAGGCCAAGAAGTCGTTCTTCAAGGTCCCGAGGATCCAGGGCACCATCCCGCACCCGGTCCAGGGTGAGAAGGCCGCCGGCGTGGTCATGCTGCGCCCGGCCGCTCCTGGTACCGGTGTGATCGCGGGTGGCTCGGCGCGCGCCGTCCTGGAGTGCGCGGGGATCCACGACATCCTCAGCAAGTCGCTGGGTTCCTCCAACGCGATCAACGTGGTGCACGCCACGGTGGCCGCGCTGCAGGCCCTGGAGACGCCGGAGGCCGTGGCCGCGCGCCGTGGTCTGCCGGTCGAGCACGTCGCTCCGGCGGCACTGCTGAAGGCGCGGGCGGAGGCGACATCCTGATGGCACGCTTGAAGGTGACGCAGACCCGTTCCGGCATCGGTGGCAAGCAGAACCAGCGCGACACGCTGCGTACCCTGGGCGTCAAGCGGATCGGCGACACCGCCGTCCACGAGGACAAGCCCGAGGTGCGCGGCATGGTGCGCACGGTTCGCCACCTCATCACCGTCGAAGAGGTTGACTGACATGGCGCTCAAGGTTCATCACCTGCGTCCGGCGCCCGGAGCCAAGACCACCAAGATCCGCAAGGGTCGTGGTGAGGGCAGCAAGGGCAAGACGGCCGGCCGCGGTACCAAGGGCAGCAAGGCCCGTAACAACATCCCCGAGTGGTTCGAGGGTGGCCAGATGCCGCTGCACATGCGGCTTCCGAAGCTCAAGGGCTTCAAGAGCAGGAACCGAGTGGAGTTCCAGGTCGTTAACCTGGAGAAGCTCGGACAGTTGTTCCCCGAGGGCGGCGAGGTCGGTGTGACCGAGCTCGTCGCGAAGGGCGCGGTCCGAAGTGGTCAGCCGGTGAAGGTGCTGGGTGACGGCGAACTGACCGTGGCACTGCAGGTTTCGGTGAACAAGTTCTCCAAGTCCGCCAAGGAGAAGATCGCGGCGGCCGGGGGATCCACCACCGAGGTGTGAGTGCCAGGGCTCGTACGGCTCATGCGCTGATATTGTGCGCTGGTTGCCGGACGAGCCCTGGTTCGTCTCTTGCCCAGCTGCTTTGCTAGGCCCTTGCCCTGAGCGGGCATCGGATAACTGTGGGAGGACAGGGTGTTAGGCGCCTTTGCCAACGCGTTCAAGACTCCGGACCTGCGCCGGAAGATCTTGTTCGTGCTCTTCATCGTCGTGATCTTCCGAATCGGTTCGGTCGTGCCGGCGCCTGGCGTCAACGTCAAGTCGCTGGACACCTGTTTGCAGCTCTCCCAGCAGGGTGAGAACGCGAACCTCTACAACCTGATCAACCTGTTCTCCGGCGGTGCGCTGCTGCAGCTCGCGATCTTCGCGCTCGGCATCATGCCGTACATCACCGCCAGCATCATCCTGCAGCTGCTCACCGTGGTGATCCCGCGGCTCGAGGCGCTGAAGAAGGAGGGTCAGGCGGGACAGGGCAAGATCACCCAGTACACCCGGTTCCTGACCGTCGGCCTGGCCGTCCTGCAGGCGACCGCGTTCGTCGCGCTCGCCCGGACCCCCGGCCGCCTCTTCCAGGGCTGCAACGAGCAGCTGCTGCACAGCGACAAGGTGTTCCCGGTCGTCGTCATGGTGCTCACCATGACCGCCGGTACCGGTGTGGTCATGTGGCTCGGTGAGCTGATCACCGACCGCGGTGTCGGCAACGGTATGTCGATCCTGATCTTCACCCAGATCGTCGCCACCTTCCCGACCCAGCTCTGGGCGATCCGCAAGAGCCACGGCATCCCGACGTTCCTGGCGGTGCTGGCGGTCGGTCTGGTGATCATGGCCGCGGTCATCTTCATCGAGCAGGCGCAGCGCCGGATCCCGGTGCAGTACGCCAAGCGGATGGTCGGCCGGAAGATGTTCGGCGGGACCTCGACGTACATCCCGCTGAAGGTCAACCAGGCCGGGGTCATCCCGGTGATCTTCGCCTCCAGCCTGCTCTACCTGCCCGTCCTGGTCAGCCAGTTCCGGCAGGACGAGAAATGGGCGCAGTGGATCCAGGGCAACCTCGTCAAGGGCGACCACCCCATCTACATGGTGACGTACGTCGCGCTTATTATCTTTTTCACGTACTTCTACGTCTCGATTACCTTCAACCCGAAGGAAGTTGCTGACAACATGAAGAAGTACGGCGGCTTCATTCCGGGGATCCGGGCTGGGCGGCCGACGGAGGAGTACCTCTCCTACGTTCTGTCCCGCATCACGCTGCCTGGCGCGCTCTACCTCGCGGTCATCTCGATGATCCCGCTGATCGCGCTGGTGCTCTTGAACGCCAGCCAGAGCTTCCCGTTCGGTGGTACGTCGATCCTGATCATGGTCGGCGTCGGACTGGACACGGTGAAGCAGATCGAGAGTCAGCTGCAGCAGCGTAACTACGAAGGGTTCCTGCGCTGATGAGAATGTTGCTGATGGGTCCGCCCGGGGCGGGCAAGGGCACGCAGGCAAAGGTGCTTGCGGAGCGTCTGAACATCCCGGCAGTCTCCACCGGCGACATCTTCCGGCAGAACGTGAAGGACGAGACCGAGCTGGGTCTCGAGGCGAAGCGGTTCATGGACGCGGGCAACTACGTCCCCGACGAGGTCACGAACGCAATGGTGCGGGACCGGTTGTCCGAAGCGGACGCCGGCGCGGGCTTTCTCCTGGACGGTTACCCCCGGACACTGCCGCAGGTCGGCACGCTGGACGACATCCTGGCCGAGCACGGCCACAAACTGGACGCGGTGGTGGCGCTGGTCGCCGACGCCGACGTCCTGGTGGACCGGATGCTCAAGCGGGCCAAGATCGACGGCCGGGCGGACGACTCCGAGGAGGTCGTCCGGCACCGCCAGGACGTCTACACCGCCGAGACCAAGCCGCTGCTGCAGGTGTACGCGCAGCGCGGTCTGCTGGTCGAGGTGGACGGCGTCGGCGAGATCGACGAGGTCAGCGAGCGCGTGCTCGCCGCCCTGAAGTCGCTCGGCGAATGAACTCCGGGTCCGCCCGGCGACCACACGTCGCCGGGCGGACCTTTTTGCTGTCCAGGGGCCGAACGGGCCGCCACCGAAGTGGAGTACGGAGCAGATGATCTTCAAGGACCGCGGGATCGAGATCAAGACCCGCGAGCAGATCCTGGCCATGCGCAGGGCCGGCCTGGTGGTCGGCCGCACGCTGGAGCTGCTCCGGGCCGCGGTGAAGCCCGGCATCACCACCGGTGAGCTGGACGCGATCGCCGAGGACCACATCCGGTCCTCCGGCGCGACGCCGTCGTTCCTGGGCTACCACGGCTTCACCGGGTCGATCTGTGCCTCGGTGAACGAGGAGATCGTGCACGGCATCCCCGGTGACCGGGTGCTGGCCGACGGCGACCTGATCTCGATCGACTGCGGTGCGATCGTCGACGGCTGGCACGGCGACGCGGCGATCTCGGTCGGCGTCGGCACCATCTCCGACGAGCTGCAGGACCTGGCCCGGGTCTGCGAGGAGTCGATGTGGCGCGGCTTCGCGGCGGCCAGGCTCGGTGGGCGGCTGACCGACATCTCGGCCGCGGTCGAGGCGCACGTGCGCGCCAGTTCGCCGTACGGGATCGTCGAGGACTTCGTCGGGCACGGGATCGGGTCGGCGATGCACCAGCCGCCGAACGTCCCGAACTTCGGCAAGGCGGGCAAGGGCCCCAAGCTGGTCGAGGGGCTGGCCCTGGCGGTCGAGCCGATGATCACGCTGGGCAAGCAGGACAACCACACGCTCGAGGACGACTGGACCGTGGTCACCGACGACGGCACCGTGGCCGCGCACACCGAGCACACGTTCACGCTGACCCCGCAGGGTCCGTGGGTGATGACCGCGCTCGACGGTGGCGAGGCCAAGCTGGCCGAGCTCGGGGTGACGTTCGGCCCGCTGGCCGACTGAGCTGCTCACCCGGGCAGACTTCGGGGCAGCCGTCCGGCGGACGCGCGGGTCAACCCATCGGGGGACGCCGCGCGGTCCCGCGCTGAGGCACACTGGGGGCATGCCCAGCTCGTACCAGCCCCACCAGCGCTTCACCGAAGCCGATCGCGACAAGATCGCCGGCCGGTTGCGCGACGCCTTCGCGGACGGGCGGCTGGACCAGCCGGAGTTCAGCCGGCGACTCGACGACCTGTACGGCGCGCAGACCTACGGCGAGCTGGAGCCGCTGGTGCGTGACCTCCCGCCGGTCCGGACGTACCAGACGCCCGCGGTGGTGCAGAACGTGCAGCCCGCCCCGGAGCCCGGCACCTTCCCGGAACGCAAGAAGGAGAACCAGCCGCAGCGCAACCTGCAGGGGCTGCTCGGCGGTTTCACCGGCGTCGTCGTCATCAACGTGATCATCTGGTTCGTCATCGGCGTCGCCAACGGCGGCGAATGGCCGAACTTCTGGCCGGTCTGGCTGCTGATCCCGTGGGCCCTGATGGGCATGGGTCACTTCGGAAAGCGTCGGTGACCGAGACCGGCGCCGAGGGGTCGCGGCTGCGCCCGGACTGGGCCTGGCAGCTGCGCCAGGGCTCCGCACTGGTCTACGTGCTGTGGTTCCTGGTCGCGGTCCCGCTGGTCGTCGTCGGCCTGCTGGTCGAGCCGCGCTGGGTCGGCTGGCTGGTGCTCGCGTGGTTCCTGGTGCTGGTCGGGCTGACCGCGGCGTTCCGCATCTCCGAGAACCGCCAGCGCCGGGCCTGGTCCGACATGGCCCGGCAGCTGGGCTGGCAGGTCAGCGCGGGCGATCCCGAGCTGATCGACCGCTGGCCGTTCCCGCCGTTCGACGTCGATCCCGCGGCCGAGGTGTACGACGTGACGATCGGCCGGCACCGGGGCCGGGAGCTGATCGCCGGCCGGTTCCGGCACAAGGTCCGGCGCCGGCAGCTCGGCTTCGACTTCCTGGACCTGGAGGTTGACCGGCCGCTCCCGCCGATGCAGTTGCTGCCGACCTCACTGGCGCCCGTCGCCGCGGCCAGCCTGGTGCCGCTGAAGCTGACGGTCGACGGGCTGCCGGAGAAGTACTGCCTGTTCAACGGTCGCGAGGACCTGGCGCTGGAGGTGCTGCACCGGCGGGCGGTCGACGTACTGGGTCAGGTGCCGCCGTTCGGCTTCAGCTGCGAGGGCCGGCGGTTCGTGGCGATCTTCCCGGCGTACCGGGAGGCCTCGGTCGTACTGGCCCACCTCGACGCCGCCTGCGACCTGCTCGCGCTGATCCCCGAGCACGTCTGGCAGACCGGCGAGCAGTGGGCGGCTACCCAGCAGTCCTGAGCAGCGGTACGACGGCCGCGATGTCCTCGTCGCCGTGTCCCTCCCGTACGGCGCGGGCGAGCAGTTCTCCCATCGGGACGAGCAGAGCCGGATCGACGCCCTGATCGCGAGAGGCGTCGAGCAGGTTCACGAACCCGGCCGACTGCATCGCCAGGTTCGAGCCGGCCGCGTCGTCGGCGCCGTACTCCAGTTCCCTTGCCAGAGCAGGGATGCCGGCCATCATGGCGGTGAGCCAGGGGACCAGGAGCTGCTCGGTGAACGCGGTGGGGGAGACCTTCTCGCTGGAGGTCAGCGCGAGGGCCTGGATCGCCCCGGAGAACATGCCGTACATGCCGCTCAGCAGCGCGAGGTCGTGCAACGCGGCGAGGCCCGGGTCAGCTCCGACGAACTGTGGACGAGCGACGGTGGAGAGCGTCGGTCCGTGCTTCTCGAAGGCGGCTTCGGACCCGCTGTAGAGGACGAAGGCGGCCGGACCGCCGATCATCGCGGGGACGGCCATGATGCCGCCGTCCAGGTAGTCGGCGCCCTGCTGCGTGGCCCAGTCGGCGGTACGACGGGCGTGCGCGGGCGTGCCGTTGGTGAGGTTGACCAGCGTGCGGCCGGCGAACTCGGTGGCGGCCGGCGCGAGCGCTTCCTGGACGGAGGCGTCGTCCAGCAGGCAGACGAGGACCAGCGAGCTCGCGCTGACGGCGTCGGCGACGGTCTTCGCGCGGGTGACGCCGGTCAGGTCGGGCGCGCGGCCGGGAGTGCGGTTCCAGACGGTGGTCGGGTGGCCGGCGGAGACGAAGGCCTGGGCGAGGGCGGTTCCCATCGCGCCGAGGCCGAGAACGGTCACGGGTGTCTTCATGGGCCAAGCCTCACGGACACGGTTTAGGATGGACAAGTACCGACTAATTAGTCAGGTACTCACCGAAAGGTAAGTATGAAGCCGTACACCTGTGGGCTGGACGCCGCCGCCGACGTGATCGGCGGGAAGTGGAAGCCGCGCATCCTGTGGGCGCTCAGTCACGGACCGCTACGGTTCGGTGAGTTGCGCAAGGAGGTCTCCGGCGTCACCGAGAAGATGCTGATCCAGCAGTTGCGTGAGCTGGAGTCGCGGCGGATCGTGCACCGGGAGGTCTACCGTCAGGTCCCGCCGAAGGTGGAGTACTCGCTCACGCCGCTCGGCGAGACCCTGAACGTGGCGCTCGGGCCACTGGATCTGTGGGGCGCGGAGCACATGGTGGAGTTGGAGTCCAGCCGTTGCTGAGGCCCGATTGGGTTTCTCACCGGTCAGTGGCGTAGACTCTTCCCTTGGCTCTTTGTAGCCTCTGGTCGCTATGCCCAACGCTCGTTCCGGGCCCGGCGATCGCGCACCAACCATCATTCAGTACGTCGTCTACAGAAGTGCGAGGACATGCCCAAAAAAGAGGGAGTCATCGAACTCGAGGGCACCATCGTCGAGGCTCTGCCGAACGCGATGTTCCGTGTTGAGCTGTCCAACGGGCACAAGGTGCTCGCGCACATCAGCGGCAAGATGAGGCAGCACTACATCCGGATCCTCCCCGAGGACCGGGTCGTCGTGGAGCTGTCGCCGTACGACCTCACCAGGGGTCGGATCGTCTACCGGTACAAGTAACCACAGCCACCTGTCGAAGAAAGAAGCTCGATGAAGGTCAATCCGAGCGTCAAGAAGATCTGCGACAAGTGCAAGGTGATCCGCCGCCACGGCCGGGTCATGGTGATCTGCGAGAACCCGCGGCACAAGCAGCGGCAGGGCTGATCCAAGCCTTACCTCGCACCACAGCACTTTCGCACCACAGCGCGCACGCTCGTCCAGCACCGCAACACGCTGGACGTCGCCCCCGGAACAGAGGCCGGGGCCTTGCCGGTGAAGGAAACATCACCGAGGCGGGCAAGGACGCGGCGCGCCCCCACACCTCTGCCGACGAAAGGAACACCGCCACATGGCACGCCTCGTTGGCGTCGACCTCCCGCGTGACAAGCGCATCGAGGTCGCACTCACCTACATCTTCGGTGTAGGTCGTACTCGCGCCCTGAAGACGCTCGAAGCCACCGGCATCTCCGGTGACAAGCGCGTCCACGAACTGGGCGACGAGGAACTGGTCAAGCTCCGGGACTGGATCGAAGGCAACTACAAGATCGAAGGTGACCTCCGTCGCGAGGTGACCGCGGACATCCGCCGCAAGATCGAGATCGGGTCGTACCAGGGTCGCCGGCACCGCAGCGGCCTGCCGGTGCGTGGTCAGCGCACGCGGACCAACGCCCGTAGCCGGAAGGGTCGCAAGAAGGCGATCGCCGGCAAGAAGAAGAAGTGACCCGGATGACCGTCGTCGACCACCCCAGGAGCAACTGACTTATGCCTCCCAAGAGCCGCACCGCGGCCGGCGCGAAGAAGGTGCGCCGCAAGGAGAAGAAGAACGTGGCCGCCGGCCACGCGCACATCAAGAGCACGTTCAACAACACGATCGTGACGATCACCGACCCGACCGGCGCGGTCATCTCGTGGGCTTCCGCGGGCACCGTCGGCTTCAAGGGTTCGCGCAAGTCGACCCCGTTCGCCGCGCAGATGGCCGCCGAGGCCGCCGGGCGCCGGGCGATGGAGCACGGCATGCGCAAGATCGACGTCTTCGTGAAGGGTCCCGGCTCCGGCCGTGAGACCGCGATTCGTTCGCTGGGTGCGGTCGGCCTCGAGGTCGGCACCATCCAGGACGTCACCCCGACCGCCCACAACGGCTGCCGCCCTCCCAAGCGGCGCCGGGTCTGATCCCAGGAAAGGTAGGCAGCGAAAATGGCCCGTTACACCGGACCCATGACCAAGAAGTCGCGCCGTCTCGGGGTCGACCTCGTCGGTGGCGACAAGGCGTTCGAGCGTCGTCCGTACCCGCCGGGTATGCACGGCCGCGGCCGTCCCAAGGAGAGCGAGTACCTGCTTCAGCTCCGTGAGAAGCAGAAGGCCCGCTACGCCTACGGCGTGCTCGAGAAGCAGTTCAGCCTGTACTACAAGGAGGCCTCGCGGCGTCCGGGTAAGACCGGTGACAACCTGCTGATCATCCTCGAGTCGCGTCTCGACAACGTCGTGTACCGCGCCGGTCTGGCCCGGACGCGTCGTCAGGCCCGTCAGCTCGTCGTGCACGGTCACTTCACCGTGAACGGCATCAAGGTCAACATCCCGTCGTACCGCGTCGCGGCGCACGACGTGATCGACGTCCGCGCGAAGTCGAACGAGATGACCCCGTTCATCATCGCGCGGGAGACGCACTCGGAGCGGGTCGTCCCGGCATGGCTCGAGGCCCTGCCGGAGCGGCTGCGGATCCTCGTGCACCAGCTGCCCACCCGGGCGCAGATCGACACCCAGGTCGCAGAGCACCTGATCGTCGAGCTCTACTCGAAGAACTGATCCGCTTCCCGCCGGCGGCCTCCGGGCCGCCGGCGGGATCGGTCGTTCTTCACCTCGCGACCTCAAATAGTGGTCGTCGCGACAGAAGAAGGAAGTAGCACAAGTGCTTATTGCACAGCGCCCCACCCTGACCGAAGAGGTCGTCGGCGAGCACCGCTCGCGGTTCGTGATCGAGCCGCTGGAGCCGGGCTTCGGCTACACCCTCGGCAACTCCATCCGCCGCACCCTGCTGTCGTCCATCCCGGGCGCCGCCGTGACCAGCATCAAGGTGGACGGCGTGCTGCACGAGTTCTCGACGGTCGCGGGGGTCAAGGAAGACGCCACCCAGCTGATCCTGAACCTCAAGGACCTGGTCGTCTCCTCCGAGCACGACGAGCCGGTCACCATGTACCTGCGCAAGCAGGGCCCCGGTGACGTCACCGCCGCCGACATCGCGCCGCCGGCCGGCGTCGAGGTGCACAACCCGGACCTGAAGATCGCCACCCTGAACGAGAAGGGCCGGCTCGAGATGGAGCTGGTCGTCGAGCGGGGCCGCGGTTACGTGTCCGCGATCCAGAACAAGTCCGCCGACGCCGAGATCGGCCGGATGCCGGTCGACTCGATCTACTCGCCGGTCCTCAAGGTCACCTACAAGGTCGAGGCGACGCGTGTCGAGCAGCGCACCGACTTCGACCGGCTGGTCGTGGACGTCGAGACCAAGCCGTCGATGCTGCCCCGCGACGCCGTCGCGTCGGCCGGTAAGACGCTGGTCGAGCTGTTCGGCCTGGCCCGCGAGCTGAACGTCGAGGCCGAGGGCATCGACATCGGCCCGTCGCCGGTCGACGAGCAGATGGCCGCCGACCTGGCGCTGCCGGTCGAGGACCTGCAGCTGACCGTCCGGTCCTACAACTGCCTCAAGCGCGAGGGCATCCACACCGTGGGTGAGCTGATCTCGCGCAGCGAGCAGGACCTGCTGGACATCCGCAACTTCGGCTCCAAGTCGATCGACGAGGTCAAGCTGAAGCTGGCCGAGATGGGCCTGTCGCTGAAGGACTCGCCCCCCGGCTTCGACCTGCGCGCCGCTGCCGAGGCCTACGGTGACGACGCCGAGGACGAGGACGAGAGCTTCGCCGAGACCGAGCAGTACTGACCTTTCGAAGGCCTCACGGCCCGTTCCCAAGGTCCGCACCCGGGCCTGAGATTTCTGGAGTTGGACAATGCCTACCCCCACCAAGGGATCCCGCCTCGGCGGCAGCCCGGCGCACGAGAAGCTGATCCTCAGCAACCTCGCGACGTCGCTGTTCGAGCACGGCGCGATCACCACGACCGCGACGAAGGCCAAGCGCCTGCAGCCGCTGGCCGAGTCGTTCATCACCAAGGCCAAGCGCGGCGACCTGAACTCGCGCCGTCAGGTGATGAAGCGGATCAAGGACAAGAGCGTCGTGCACGTGCTGTTCACCGAGATCGGTGAGCGGTACGCCGACCGTCCGGGCGGCTACACCCGGATCATCAAGCTCGGCCCCCGCAAGGGCGACAACGCCCCCATGGTGAAGATCGAGCTCGTCGAGGCGCTGGCCGACTCCCCGAAGGCCAAGAAGGCCGCCGCGAAGAAGGCTCCCGCCAAGAAGACCACCGCGAAGAAGGCGGCCGCCAAGGCCGACGACGCGCCGGTGGCCGACGAGGTCAAGGACGACGCCGAGGTTCAGGACGTCGTCGCGGCCAAGTACGAGGGTTCGGCCGCTCCGCTGGCCGACGGCTCGGCGCCCGAGGGCTTCGACATCAAGGGCAACGAGAACTCGATGAAGTTCCACACCACCGACTCGCCGTGGTACGACCAGACCGAGGCCGAGGTCTGGTTCGCCACCGAGGAGGCGGCCGCGGCCGCCGGCTTTACCAAGGCCGGCGAGACCGAGGACAAGTAACACCCAGTACGTCACAGCGCCCCCGCACCGGTCACGGTGCGGGGGCGCTGTTGCGTTAGATTGCCCTGTGCGTTGGCGGATAGACCTGAGATACGACGGGACGGGATTCCACGGCTGGGCCAAGCAGGCCGGGCTCAGGACGGTGCAGGGCGACTTCGAGGAAGCTCTCCGGACGATCCTGCGGACCGAGCTCGCCCCGACCGTGACCTGTGCGGGCCGGACCGACACCGGGGTCCACGCCCGTGGCCAGGTGGCCCACGTGGACCTGGACACCCCGATGACTGCCCGGGAGTTGCATCGCCGGCTCAACGGCGTCCTGCCCGAGGACGTCTGGGTGACCTCGGCCGCGGTGGCCCCGGAAGGCTTCGATGCCAGGTTCTCGGCGCTCTACCGCCGGTACGTGTACCGGATCTGCGACGACCCGGTCGGCTGGGATCCTGTCCGCCGTCAGGAGGTCCTGCGGGTCGGCCTCGCGCTGGACGTCGACCGGATGAACGACGCCGCGCAGCGGCTGCTCGGTGAGCACGACTTCGCCGCCTTCTGCCGCAAACGCGAGGGCGCGAGCACGGTCCGGGCGCTGCGCGAGTTCTCCTGGGTCAGGGTCGCTCCCGGACGGATCGAGGGCACGGTGATCGCCGACGCGTTCTGCCACTCGATGGTGCGCGCGCTGGTCGGCTCGATCGTCCCGGTCGGAGACGGACGCCGCGAGGCGGACTGGCCGGCGACGGTGCTCGCGGCGCGCGTCCGCAACTCGGCGGTGACGGTGCTGCCGGCGCACGGGCTCACGCTGGAGGAAGTGCGCTACCCCGCGGACGACCAGGTGGCTGCCCGAGCTGTCGAGACCCGCCAGGTCCGAGGAGAGGTGCACCGCCGTGGCTGACCACTTCTTCTCGGAGGACCCGGCCTCGGCCGACGTACGGCGTACTGTGCAGGCCCGGATCTGGGACCGGGACTACGAGTTCATCACCGCGAGCGGCGTCTTCTCCCGGGACCGGCTGGACCTCGGTACGTCGATCCTGCTGCGCGAGGTGCGCCCTTCGGGCAGCCTTCGGACGATCCTCGACCTCGGCGCCGGCTACGGGCCGATCGCGTGCGCGCTGGCCGTCGAGCTGCCGGAGGCCGACGTCTGGGCCGTCGACGTGAACAACCGGGCGCTGGAGCTGACCGGGCTGAACGCCGCCGCCGCGGGCGTCGCCGAGCGCGTGCACGCGGTGCAGCCCGACGACGTACCGGACGACGTGGTGTTCGACGAGTTGTGGTCCAACCCGGCGATCCACATCGGCAAGCCGGAGCTGCACAAGATGCTGCTGCGCTGGTTCGGCCGGCTGAAGCCCGGGGGCGTCGCGTGGATGGTGGTCGGCAAGAACCTCGGTGGCGACTCGCTGCAGCGCTGGCTGACCGAGCAGGGCTACCCGTGCGAGCGAGTGGCCAGTTCGAAGGGCTTCAGGATCTTGAAGGCCACTGCAACGAACCGAGGCGGATCGCCGTCCTGAGGGTATGGAGGCAGCCTTGGCCGAACCGATGACCAGCGCGCCCGCACTCGACTTCGAGACCTTCGTCGGCGAGCGGGCCGACGCGCTGCTGCGGTTCGCCTACGTGCTGACCGGTGACAAGTCGCTGGCCGAGGACGCCGTCCAGGACGCGCTGACGACGGCCTGCGCCCGTTGGGGCCGGGTCAGCCGCGCCGACGACCCCGAGGCGTACGTCAAGCGGATGGTGGTCAACGCCCACATCTCCTGGTGGCGCCGGTTCCGCCGGCGGGAGGCGCCGGTGCCGGAGCCGGACCGGTCCGCGGCGGCCCCTGACGGTACGGCGGACCGGGCGCAGGCCGAGGCGGTCTGGGAGCTCTGCAAGACCCTGCCCGACCGGCAGCGGGCGGCGGTGGTGCTGCGCTTCTACGAGGAGCTGTCGTACGCCGAGATCGGCGTGCTGCTGCACTGCGCGGAGGCGACGGCCCGGTCCCACGTGCACCGGGCGCTCGCCGTACTGAAGAAGACGCTGACCAAGGAAGGAGCCGACGATGCCTGAGTACGACGACCAGGAGCAGGAGCTCGGCCCTGCCCTGACGGACGCGTTCAAGACCAAGGCCGACACCACCTTCGAGCTGCACCGGCGGGGGCTGGCTGCCAAGGCCCGCCAGCGGGTTCGGCAGCGGCGGAAGAACCTGCTGGCTACCGCGGCCGCGGTGGTCGCTGTGGCGGTGGTCGGCGGTGGTGTGTGGGGTGTGATCGGTTCGCAGTCGCCCATAGCCACCAATAGCGCCGGCAGTGCCGACAGCCGGGCGGACGCTCCCGAGTACCAGGGCGAGCAGCAGCCGCAGAAGGACACGGCCATGGGCTGCCTGCCCAAGCCGGCGATCTACAGCGGGGACGCCGGTCCGTCAGCCGCCAGCGGTCTCGACCTGGCCGACCCCGTGTCCAGCTTGGAGGCCTGCCGGTACCGGCTGACCCCGGGCAACCAGGAGTTGCTCGGCTCCGAGCGCTTCAACGAGAACACCGCCCAGCAGGTCGTCGACGCGATCAAGGTGCTGCCCGAGCGCAACCCGGCGCTACCGGTGTTCAAGTGCACGCCCGAGGCAGCCCGGCCGTCCGAGGCGATCGTGCTGCGCTTCACCACCGCGGCCGGTGTCCGCGAGATCTGGGTCCAGTACGACGGCTGCGCGACCGCCGGATTCCTCAACGGCAGTACGACGTACGGGCTGTTCGCCGCGCCGCTCAAGCTGTTCATGACCGGCTCGGTCCGCCCGTCCGGCGGCATCTACCTGGACCGCCTCGAGGGCTGGTAGGCGATAACCGTTCGCCGTCCGAGCGACCGGCCCGTCAGACTGGGGCCATGGGTCATGTGGACGTCGCCGGGATCGGGTTCGAGCTGCCGGACGGGCGGGTGCTGCTGGACGACATCACGTTCCGGGTCGGCGACGGCGCCAAGGTCGCGCTGGTCGGTGCGAACGGGTCCGGCAAGACGACGCTGACCAAGATCATCGCGGGCGACCTGAAACCGCACAGCGGCAGCATCGCGCGCTCCGGCGGGCTGGGCGTGATGCGCCAGTTCGTCGGCTCGGTGCGGGACACCTCGACCGTGCGCGACCTGCTGCTCAGCGTCGCGCCGGAGGCGATCCGGACCGCCGCGGCCAAGCTCGACGAGGCCGAGCTGAAGATGATGGAGGCCGACGACGAGAAGACCCAGCTGCGCTACGCCCAGGCCGTCTCGGACTGGGGCGAGGTCGGCGGGTACGACGCCGAGGTGCTCTGGGACGTCTGTACGACGGCCGCCCTCGGCATCCCGTTCGACAACTGCCGCTGGCGCGAGGTGAAGACGCTGTCCGGCGGCGAGCAGAAGCGGCTCGTGCTGGAGGCGCTGCTGCGCGGTCCGGACGAGGTGCTGATGCTGGACGAGCCGGACAACTACCTCGACGTACCGGGCAAGCGCTGGCTCGAGGAACAGCTCAACGCGACCACCAAGACCGTGCTGTACATCAGCCACGACCGGGAGCTGCTGGCCAACACGGCGACCCGGATCGTCACCGTCGAGCTCGGTGCGGCCGGCAACACGATCTGGACGCACGGCAGCGGCTTCAAGACCTACCACGAGGCCCGCAAGCACCGGTTCGAGCGGCTGGAGGAGCTGCGCCGCCGCTGGGACGAGGAGCACGCCAAGCTCAAGGCGCTGGTGCTGATGTACAAGACCAAGGCGGCGTACAACGACGGCCTGGCGTCGCGCTACAAGGCGGCGCAGACCCGGCTGGCCAAGTTCGAGGAGGCCGGCCCGCCGCAGGCGATCCCGCGCGAGCAGAAGGTCAGCATGCGGCTCACCGGCGGCCGGACGGGCAAGCGGGCCGTCGTGACCACCGGGCTCGAGCTGACCGGTCTGATGAAGCCCTTCGACCTGGAGGTCTGGTACGGCGAACGCGTGGCCGTGCTGGGCTCCAACGGCTCCGGCAAGTCGCACTTCCTGCGTCTGCTGGCCAACGGCGGCTCCGACCCGGACGTCGAGCACCAACCGGTCGGCGAGGTCGAGATCCCGTCGGTCGCCCACACCGGCGGCGCCAAGCTCGGCGCGCGCGTGCGGCCCGGCTGGTTTGCGCAGACCCACGAGCACCCGGAGCTGGCCGGCCGGACGCTGCTGGAGATCCTGCACCGCGGCGACGAGCACCGCGACGGCATGGGCCGCGAGCTGGCGTCACGGAAGCTGGACCGGTACGAGCTGGCGCACGCGGCCGAGCAGTCGTTCGACAGCCTGTCGGGTGGTCAGCAGGCCCGCTTCCAGATCCTGCTGCTCGAGCTGTCCGGTGCGACGCTGCTACTGCTCGACGAGCCCACCGACAACCTCGACGTCGAGTCCGCCGAGGCGCTGGAGGAGGGCCTCGACTCGTTCGACGGCACCGTCCTCGCCGTCACCCACGACCGCTGGTTCGCCCGCGACTTCGACCGCTACCTGGTCTTCGGCTCCGACGGCTCGGTCTACGAGTCGACCGAGCCGGTCTGGGACGAGGGCAGGGTCGAGCGCGCTCGCTAGGGCCGGTCGACCCGGTAGACGAAGTGCAGCGGGTCGTCGACCGGGTTGTCCGGCTCCATCGCCCCCTCGGCGACCCGCCGTAGCCCGGCGCGCTCCAACGCCCGCCAGGAGTTCCGGTTCGCCGCGACGACGGCGACCAGCACCGCCGGCGTACCGGGCAGGTCGGTCCAGGTCCGTTCGATCAGGGCGGCGATCATCGCCGTACCCAGCCCATGCCCGGTCTGTTGCTCGGCACCGATGAAGTAGTCCACGATCACCGTGCCGTCCGGGACCTCGGTCAGCTCGGCGAAAGCCTCGAGCTCCTCGGGGTAGTCGGCCAGCCGGCTGCGCTGGATCAGGCCCGCCCGTACGCCGTCCACCAGCAGCAGGAAGTCCTCGGAGGGCTCGGTGCCGTCGACGGCGGCGCCGAAGTCCCGCTCGACTGCTTCGGGGCTGGTCTCGTGGTTCCACCAGCGAGCGACGTGCGGATGCGCCAGCCACTCGGCGAGCAGCGGGAAGTCGGCACGAGTGACGCGGCGGAAGGTGACTGCGTTCATTGCTTGACCCATCCGTTCCCGTACGCCGTCCAGTCGGCCTCGGTGGCGGTGAAGTCGACGTAGATGGCCAGGCCGAAGTTCTGCTTGGTCGACGAGCCCAGGCCGAGGCGGGCGCCGCGGACCGCGGCCTCGACGGTTTCGGCGTTGCCCCAGTGGCTGGGGTTGTTCTCCCAGTACGCCGGGAGGCCCATCAGGAGGTCAACACGGTCGGGGGTGACCTCCAGGGCCAGCTGGGTCTGTTTGGCGACGTAGCCGCCGTACAGGGACTCCAGGGGCATGGCGGTGTCGTAGGACATCACCGCGATCTGCTCGACCCGGCGGGCGACCTCGGCGAAGTAGTCCTGGGACCACCACTTGCCCTCGTCGGCGATGGCCAGCGGGACGGCGTTCAGCTTCCACAGCGGGTCGATCTGCGCGGCGGCGACCGACAGGGGGACGTTGCGGGCGGCGGTGAGCTGGTGGACCTGGTCCAGGACGGCGAGGAAGCCCTGCGACCCGGAGCGGACCGGCTCGAAGTCGAAGTGGATGCCGTCGAAGCCCTGGTCGAGCACAGCCTCGGACGACGCGGTCACCCGGTCGCGGACGGCCTGGTCGTCCAGGTCCATGCCGGGGTTCTTCGCAGGCTGTACGACGTCGCCCAGCCAGCCCTGCACCCGTACGCCGGGCGCGGCCTTGCTCATCGCGTCGGTGAACCAGCGGGCCTTGGGGGAGACCTCCGTCAGCGGCAGGCTGCCGTCGTGCTCCAGCGGGCCGGCGTGGACGTACAGGTCGCGCACTCCGGTCGTGGAGAGCCGCTTGGCCAGTGCGGTGACGTCAACTGCGGTCTTGCGGCCGTCCACCCAGGCATGGCCGAGCCAGACGGCGTCCTGGCCGCGGGTGAGGGCCTGCGGCGACGGGTCGCCGGTGTACTGGAGCCGGAGCGACACGGCGTACGCCCCGAGAGGTACGGGGATCGCCAGCAGGAAGACCAGCAGCAGGACGGTGATCACCCGGCGTCGCCTCGACCAGCGCCTCTACCGCTTCACCGGCGCGGCCGCAGCCCGTCGTACAGGACGGCGAGCATCCGGTCGCGGACCTCCAGATCCAGACCGGTGGCTGTCGCTCCGCGGGAGGCCCCGACGAGCAGGGCGTACACCTCGGCGAACTGGGCGTCGGCGCGGACCGCTCCGCTGCGCTGGGCCCTGGCGAGCAGTTCGCCGAAGGCCTGGCGCATTTCGAGGCCGGCCTGCCGGGCGTGCTCGCCAGGAGCGCTGCCGGCCGCGCCGAGCGCCTCCGCGATCGCCAGCTTGGACCCGGCCTCGGCGACGACCTGGCTGAAGAACTCGTAGAACGCCGTCCCGGGGTCGCCCGCACCGGCCAGCTCACGGGCGGTGTCGCGCAGCCGCTGCAACCGCAGCGTCAGCACCGCCTCCAGCAGCTCCACCTTGGTCGGGAAGTGCCGGAAGACGGTCGCGATCCCGACCCCCGCCAGTTTGGCCACGTCGTCGGTCGAGGCGGCCGTCGACCGCCCGAACACCTGCTCGGCCGCGGTCAGGATCCGCTCCCGGTTGTCCCGCGCGTCAGCTCGCACCCGCCCACCCTCCTTCGTCCCGCACAGCGTAGGAGACGCACGCCGAGCCCATTCGGTTGTAACCGAAGTTTGTACTCCATATATTCGGAGTCACCACTTCGTTTAGGAGCCTCAGATGACACCCACCGAAGTCTTCCTGCGCCTGGTCCACGGCGTCGCCGACGGCGACTACGCCAACCTCCCCGGCCTGTACGCCGAACAGACCGACGTCCGGCACCCGTTCGCGCCCGGCGGCGACCATCCGCTGCTCACCCGCGACGCGCTCCGCGAGCACTTCGGCGGCACCGGCCCGAAGGTCGCCCAGGCCATCGCGTTCGAGCCGGACAACATCCGGGTCCACGAGACCGCCGACCCGGAGGTGATCGTCGCCGAGTTCGAGTACGCCGGGACGCGGGCCGCCGACGGCGCGTCGTTCCGGGTGCCGTGCATCTTCGTCCTGCGGGTGCGGGACGGGCTGATCGTCGAGTCCCGGGACTACGTCGACCACGTCGGGATGGCGCGGGCCCGCGGAACGCTCGACCAACTCTTCGCCGTGGCCCGGGAACCGCGTGGCCCAGTGGCTGCGTCCTAGTCGGCAGAAGCGCAGAACGGCCCCGGTCCGCGGCAGACATGCCGGGCCGGGGCCGTCCCAACTCCTCAAGCCCGCAGGCCTTTGAGCGGCGCCAGGGCCTTGGTCGCGATCACCAACGCCGCGGCCGCGAGCACGATGTCCTTCAGCACGTACTGCGCCTCCAGCGTCGGCGCCCCCGGGAAGAGGTCGCCGAAGAACAGCACCAGCGGCGACATGATCCCGACCAGCGCCGCTCCCAGGACCAGCAGACCGGTCCGGAGGAACTTGCCGGTCATCAGTGTGAGCCCGATGAAGCACTCCATCGCCGCGGTCAGCAGGACGGCGTACCGGCCCTCGATCACGCCGAAGGTGAGGGTGTCGAGCGTGCGCATCACCAGCGCCTCGGCCGGACTCGCGCCGGGGAAGAACTTCAGCAGCCCGAAGCCCAGGAAGATCAGGCCGAGGCTGATCCGCAGGATGTCGACGCTGCGCCGGCCGACCCAGTCGGTGAGCAGGTTTCCCTTGTGCAGAACGGTGTTCATGGTGGTGTCTCCTGTCGTGGTCGATGTCCATGACAGCGTCGCGAAGATCACCTCTCCACCGCGTCGGGTCAGCGACGGCACCTGCCCTACGCCGTACGGCGTACTGCTCGGGGTGACCCTGAGGCTCGGGGGAGTACGGCAAAGGCCCCCACGGAGCACCGTGGGGGCCTTTGTTGCTGAGGGCAAGCGGTCAGCGGTCGCCCATCGGCACGTAGTCGATACCGCGCGCGCCGGTGTAGATCTGCTTCGGGCGGGCGATCTTCTGGTCGCTGTCGCCGAGGCTCTCCAGCCACTGGGCCAGCCAGCCGGACGTCCGCGGGATCGCGAACAGCACGGTGAACATCTCCGGCGGGAACTGCAGGGCCTCGTAGATCAGGCCGGAGTAGAAGTCCACGTTCGGGTAGAGCTTGCGGGAGACGAAGTACTCGTCCTCCAGTGCGATCTTCTCCAGCTCGACGGCGATCTTCAGCAGCGGGTTGATCCCCGTCACCTCGAACACGTCGTCGGCGGCCTTCTTGATGATCTTGGCGCGCGGGTCGTAGTTCTTGTAGACCCGGTGGCCGAAGCCCATCAGCCGCTCTTCGCCGTTCTTCACGCCCTCGATGAACGACGGCACGTTGTCGACGGTGCCGATCCGGCGCAGCATCTTCAGCACGGCCTCGTTGGCGCCGCCGTGCAGCGGGCCGTAGAGGGCGGCGATGCCGCCGGTGACGGCGCTGTACGGGTCGACCTGGGTCGAGCCGATCGCCCGCACCGCGTTGGTGGAGGCGTTCTGCTCGTGGTCGGCGTGCAGGATGAACAGGATCTCCAGCGCGCGCACCAGGCGGTCGTCGGCGGCGTACTTCGGCTCGCTCATCTTGAACAGCATCGACAGGAAGTTCGCCGCGTAGCTGAGCTCGTTGTCGGGGTAGACGTACGGCTTGCCCTGCGCGTGGCGGTAGGCGAACGCGCCGAGCGTCGGCATCTTCGCGATCAGCCGGCGGATCTGCAGCGCCCGCGACTGCTCGTCGAAGATCTCGCGGGACTCCGGGTAGAACGTCGACAGCGCGCCGACCGAGGCCAGCAGCATGCCCATCGGGTGGGCGTCGTACCGGAAGCCCTGCATGAAGGTCTTCAGGTTCTCGTGCACGAACGTGTGATACGTCACGTCGTGCGCCCAGCCCTCGTACTCGGCCTTGTTCGGCAGCTTGCCGTTGACCAGCAGGTAGGCGACCTCGAGGTAGTTCGACTGCTCGGCGAGCTGCTCGATCGGGTAGCCGCGGTACTCCAGGATGCCCTTGTCACCGTCGATGAAGGTGACCGAGGAACGGGTCGAGGCGGTGTTGACGAAGCCGGGGTCGTAGGTGGCCAGGCCACCGTCTCCGTCGGTAGCGCTGATCTGCTTGAGATCTGCGGCACGGATGGTGCCGTCGGTGATGGCAAGGTCGTAGTCCTTGCCGGTCCGGTTGTCCCGGACGGTGAGCGACTGTTCGGTCACGGTGCCCTCTTCGGAAGCTGGCGTCATCGCCGGTGCCAGTGAGGGTGATCGTCAGCGGCGGGACGCGGTTCGGACTTCTGTTCTTCACCGCTAAACTAGTGCGGTCGGAGTTCGGTTCCAACCCGGGGTCCCCGGGTCGTTCACGCTCACTTTGACCCCGACGTGTCCCCGCCGGTATTCTGGGCTGCTGTTGTGCGTTCCAGGTCTGCACCGGTCTTCGGTGATACCGCTCGCCGACGTCCTATTTTTGTCAACCTCTGAGAAACGAAGGTCAACGACCGTGCGCACGTACAGCCCGAAGCCTGCTGACGTCACCCGTGAGTGGCACGTGATCGACGCCACCGACGTCACGCTCGGTCGGCTCGCCGTCCAGATCGCAATTCTTCTGCGTGGCAAGCACAAGCCGACCTTCGCCCCGCACATCGACGGAGGCGACTTCGTCGTCGTCGTCAACGCGTCCAAGATCGCCCTGTCCGGCAGCAAGCGGACGGACAAGCTGGCCTACCGTCACTCGGGTCACCCGGGTGGTCTGACCGCCACGCCGATCGGCGACATCCTGGACAAGGACCCCCGTAAGGCCGTCGAGAAGGCTGTCTGGGGCATGCTGCCGAAGAACCGCCTGAGCCGGAAGCTGCTCACCAAGCTGAAGGTGTACGCCGGTCCGGAGCACCCGCACGCGGCCCAGCAGGCGAAGCCGTTCGAGATCACCCAGATCGCCCAGTAGAGCGATCGACGAGCCAGGTAAACGAGGATTTCCAGCGTGAGCGACGTCACCACCACCGAGACCGAGAACGACCTTGAGGTCCCCATCGACAACGAGGGCCCGGTCGCCTACACCTCCGAGACGAACCCGAGCCCGGAGCAGCGCGCCGAGTCCGGCCGCGTCGCGGTGATCAACCCGGCCGGCGCGACCGGTCGCCGCAAGGAGGCCGTCGCTCGCGTCCGCCTCGTTCCCGGCACGGGCACCATCACCGTCAACGGCAAGCCGATCGACGTGTACTTCCCGAACAAGGTTCACCAGCAGCACGTGAACGAGCCGTTCGTGGTCGCCGGTCTCGAGGGCTCCTACGACGTGATCGCCCGGATCAACGGCGGTGGCATCACCGGCCAGGCCGGCGCCCTGCAGCTCGGCATCGCCCGCTGCCTGAACGCCGCCGACGAGGAGGCGAACCGTCCGGGTCTGAAGAAGGCCGGTCTGCTCAGCCGCGACGCGCGGATCAAGGAGCGCAAGAAGGCCGGTCTCAAGAAGGCCCGTAAGGCTCCGCAGTACAGCAAGCGCTGATCACCTGATGGCGCGTTTGTTCGGCACGGACGGCGTCCGTGGCCTGGCGAACGTGGACCTGACCGCGGAGCTGGCGCTCGACCTCTCGGTCGCCGCCGCTCACGTACTCGGCGAGGCCGGTGCCTTCGAAGGGCACCGGCCACGCGCCGTTGTGGGCCGGGATCCACGTGCCAGTGGTGAGTTCCTGGAAGCCGCCGTCGTGGCCGGTCTGGCCAGTGCCGGCGTCGACGTCTTCAAGCTCGGCGTACTGCCGACCCCCGCGGTCGCGCACCTGACCGGTTCGACCGGCGCCGATCTCGGCGTGATGCTGTCGGCCAGCCACAACCCGATGCCGGACAATGGCATCAAGTTCCTGGCCCGGGGCGGGATCAAGCTCGACGACGTGATCGAGGACGCCATCGAGGCCCGGATGGGCGAGGAGTGGCAGCGTCCGACCGGCAAGGCCGTCGGGCGGGTGCTCGACGACGGCCAGGGGTTCGAGACGTACGTCGCGCACCTGGTCCGGTCCGCGCCGAACCGGTTCGACGGTCTGAAGGTCGTGATCGACTGCGCGAACGGTGCCGCGTCCCTGACGGCACCGGAGGCGCTGCGGCGTCTCGGGGCCGAGGTGATCACGTACGCCGCCAGCCCGGACGGCCTGAACATCAACCTCGAGTGCGGCTCCACCCACATGGAGGGTCTGCGCCGCGAGGTGATCGGGCACGGCGCCGATCTCGGCATCGCGCTCGACGGCGACGCCGACCGCTGCCTGGCGATCGACGACACCGGCGAGATGGTCGACGGCGACCAGATCCTCGCCGTCCTGGCGCTCGCGATGCGCGACAGCGGGCGGCTGTCCAACGACACCGTCGTGGCGACCGTGATGAGCAACCTCGGCTTCGTCCAGGCGATGGTCCGGGAGCAGATCGCGGTCGAGCAGACCAAGGTCGGCGACCGGTACGTGCTGGAGGCGATGAAGGCCGGCGGCCACAAGCTCGGCGGTGAGCAGTCCGGGCACGTGATCCTGTCCGACCACGCCACCACCGGCGACGGCACGCTGACCGCCGTCATGCTGCTGGCCCGGGTCGCCTCGACCGGCAAGTCGCTGCGGGACCTGGCCGCCGTGATGACGCGGCTGCCGCAGGTCCTGGTCAACGTCCCGAACGTCGACAAGAACCGCGCGGGCACCGACCCGGACGTCCAGACCGCGGTCACCGAGGCGACTCGGCGGCTCGGCGACACCGGCCGCGTCCTGCTCCGCCCCTCCGGCACCGAGCCGCTGGTCCGGGTGATGGTCGAGGCGGAGTCCTCGGACACCGCTCACGACGTGGCCCACTCGCTGGCCGACGTCGTCGCGGGCGCACTGAAACTCTGAGCACGATGCAACGCCCAGGCCTGTTCCGAACGTGGCGCATGGCCTGGGCGTTCCTGCTCGTGGGGCTGGTGACGTCGGTCAGCCAGTTCCTGTCCGGCCGGGTGCTGTTCGGGATCTTCGAGCTGGTCGCCTTCGCCGCTGTGGCCGCCGTGCTCTCGCCGGTGGTGTTTCCGCGTTCGACGCCCGCTGCCGAGGCCGAGCGCCTGGCGGCCGTCGACGGCCGGCCGATCATCTACTGGCGGCCCGGGTGCTCGTACTGCCTGCGCCTGCGACGCAAGCTCGGCCGGCGCGCGCGTACGGCGTACTGGGTGAATGTCTGGGCCGACGCCGACGGCCTCGCCGGCCTTCGCGAGCTCACCGACGGGTACGAGACCGTTCCGACCGTGGTCGTCGGCGAGGAACACCGGGTGAACCCGGATCCGCGGTGGGTTCGCGAGCAGGTCGGCTGACCTTTCGGCGAGGAGCGAATTCTCGTGAGATCGGCGCGCGGGACTGATTGGCTCTGCGCATGACTGGATTCCGTCGCTTGTTCGTTGCCGTCGCCGCCCTGCTCGTCGTGACACCGGCCGTCGCCGTCGCCCAGCCCCGCGCGGTCACCACCGTGCCGGTGCTCACGTACAACATCCACCACGCGCAAGGCGTGGACGGCGTACTGAACCTCGAGCGCATCGCCACGGTGATCAGCCAGTCCGGGGCCTCGGTGGTCGGCCTGCAGGAGGTCGACGTGCACTGGAGCGAGCGCAGCGACTGGGTCGACCAGGCCGCCTGGCTCGCGAACCGCCTCGGCATGGAGTACCGCTTCGCGGCGAACCTCGACCTGGACCCACTCACCCCCGGCGACCCGCGCCGCCAGTACGGCACGGCGATCCTGTCGCGCTACCCGATCAAGGACTTCAGCAACACCCTGCTGCCCTTGTACGCCGGCAGCGAGCAACGCGGCCTCGCCGTCGCCACCGTCGACGTCAACGGCCAGGACGTCCGCTTCGCCACCACCCACCTGTCCAAGCTCACCTCCGCCGAGCGCGTCGAGCAGGCCCAGAAGATCATCCAGCTCCTCGCCGGCCCCACCACCCCGACCCTCCTCACCGGCGACCTCAACGGCGTCCCCACGTCCCCCGAGATCAAGGCCCTGACCGCCACCTGGAAAGACACCTGGCCCGAGGCCGGCCTCGGCCTCGGCCTCACCAACCCGGCGATCTTCCCCCTCTCCCGCATCGACTACGTCCTCCACTCCCCAGCCTTCAAGGCCAAGTCCGCCCGAACCCCCATCACCCACGCCGCCGACCACCTCCCGGTCGCAGCAACCTTCGAGCTCTCCTAGCCTTCAACTCCCGGCCTCGGACAGGATCCGGCACCTTGAACGACTGCCGACCTGTCCGAGGCCGAAAACTGCCCCGAGCTGCCCCTGAATGCCCTGGGCACGTCGCCGCCGATCAGCCGACGGAGGCTGCAGGATCCGAGGATGCCCAGCTCTGTCGCCGGACCCAGCCCACTGGCCTGGGTCGACGAGTCGATCGTCACCGCCCGCCCAGGAATCGAGGGAACTTACACGATGGCGGCGGTCGTCACCGCTGCCCAGTGCGACGACCTGCGGCGCATCGCTCGCGATCTGGCGGTCCGGCCCGGCGTACGGCTGCATTGGGTGACCGAGTCGGTCAAGCGCCGGGACCGGATCGCGGCCGTGATCGCGAACCTCGACGTACAGGCGATCGTGGCGGTCGGAGCACCGATGGCGAACACGAAGCAGGAGCGGGCTCGAAGCTGCTGCCTCGAGCGGCTGCTGTACGAGCTGGACCAGCTCACCGTCCGCGAGGTCTGGCTGGAGTCTCGGCGTGAGATCCAGGACGGGCGGGATCTTGCGCTGGTGGACAGTGCCCGTGACAAGGGCTTGGTGTCGAGGCACCTGAAGGTCGGCTTCGCGAAGCCGGCTGACGAGCCGATGCTGTGGTTGCCCGACGGCGTCGCTGGAGCGGTGACCGCGGAAGTGCTGGGGGATCGGCGGTGGATCGACGTGCTGGTGGGGATCATCACCCGGCACAGGGTGGCGCTTCGATGACCCCGGAAAGCGCGAAAGCTGGGGCCCGTCGTTCCGGCGGGATGCCCAGCTTCACTTCTCTCCAAGCTGCACCTGGTGAGCTGGCTCAAGCTTCGCACACCCGACGACATGCTGTCTGCCAGTTGAGTGATCTGCCCCGGGAAGGCCCGAGATGCCCCGGAATCACCGCGGAGGGCCGACCGACTCGCCGGGTAGCAGTCGGGCGGGGACGAGTTGTGGGGGGAGGGGGTCGGCACCCTCCAGGTGGCGGATGAGGGACTGGGTGCCGAGGCGGCCGAGTTCGGGGCCGGGGGTTCTCATGATGGTGAGTTCCGGGTTACTCATGGCGGCCGTCTCGGGGACCATCAGCAGGGGGAGGACCGAGAGGTCGCCGGGGATGTCGCGGCCCAGGCGTTGGAGGCCGGCGGTGACGCCGAGGGCGGCGAACTCGTTCATGACCAGGACGGCCGTCGTACGAGCGTGGTCGCGGAGGATCTGGGCGGCGGCTTCGTGGCCGGCGCGGGTGGTGTCGGAGCACTCGACGACGACGATCTCGAGGCCGTGCTCGGCGGCGATGCGGCGGTAGGCGTCGCCGATCCGGACCCACGGGCCGTAGGCGTGGAAGCGGGGATCGTCGAGGTCGCCGGAGACCAGGACGAGCCGCCGGTGGCCTAGGTCGTACAAGTGCTGAACGGCATCGGCGACCGTGGTGTCGAAGTCGATGTCGACGTGGGTCAGGCCCTCGAGCTCGGTCGTCCGCCCGATCATCGCGAACGGCGTACCGGTCTCGCGCAGTACGCCGACCCGCGCGTCGTCGAGCTGCACCTCCATCAGCACGACCCCGTCGACCAGTCCCTGCCCGAGCAGCTCGCGCAGCTCGACGCCGTCGTTGCCGACCGGCCAGAGCACCAGGTGGTAGTCGTCCTCGCGGGCGGCCTCGGCCGCGCTGGTGAAGAACTCCGCGGTCGACGTCCCGAACTTGTGCTCCAGCGCCGGGTACGCCATCGCGATGATGTGCGTACGCCGGCTCGCCAGCGCCCGCGCCACCACGTTGCGCCGGTAGCCGAGGTCGGCCATCGCTTGCTCGATCCGCGCCCGGGTCGCGGCGGCGACCGGCTTGGTGTCGTTCAGCAGGAACGACACCGTCGCGATCGACACCCCCGCGCGGTCCGCGACTTCCTGCATCGTCGCCATACGTCCCCCTCGAACCCTTGACAGCCACGTGACCCAAGGAACATAGTCCTAGCCAACTCAGTTAAGCGCTTTACTGCTGATGCTGCAAGCGTGGTCAAGCGCTGTGATCGTCGATTCCCCGAAGGAGTCCGATGTCATGATCAGCAAGCGGATCACCGCTCTTCTGGCGGGTGCGACAGCGCTTCCACTCCTGCTGGCCGCCTGTGGCGGCAGCGGCGACAGTTCGTCCGCGTCGGGCGCGAGCGTCAGCAGCCTCACCGTGCTCGACTACTACAACAACGACCCGGACAAGGCCCTCGTGCAGAAGGGCCTCGACGGTTGCGCGACCAAGCTCGGGATCAGCATCCAGCGGGAGACGGTGCCTGGTGACACCTTGATCCAGAAGGTGCTGCAGCAGGCGTCGTCGAAGACGCTGCCCGACGTCCTGATGCTCGACAACCCCGACGTCCAGCAGATCGCCGCCACGGGGGCGCTCGCTCCGCTGAACGACCTGGGCGTGACCGCGGACGGCTTCGCGCAGGGCATCGTCGACGCCGGCTCGTACGACGGCAAGCTCTACGGCCTCGCGCCGGTGGTCAACACGATCGCGCTGTTCTACAACACGCAGATGCTCACCGAGGCGGGCGTTCAGCCGCCGAAGACGTGGGACGAGCTGAAAGCGGCGGCGAAGAAGCTGACCAAACCGGGCCGGTACGGCATCGCCTTCAACGCCAACGCGACGTACGAGGGTGCCTGGCAGTTCCTGCCGGCGATGTGGACGAACGGCGGCGACGAGACCGACCTGAACAGCCCGCAGGTGGCCGAAGCCCTGCAGCTGTGGACGGATCTCGTGCAGTCCGGGTCGGCGTCGAAGAGCGTCGTCAACTGGACGCAGGGCGACGCGAAGGACCAGTTCGCGGCCGGCAAGGCCGCGATGATGGTGAACGGCCCGTGGCAGATCCCGTCGCTGCAGTCCACGCCGAACGTCAAGTGGGGCGTCGTCCAGTTCCCGGTGAACAAGGCCGGCCAGACGCCGGTCGCGCCGCTCGGTGGCGAGGCGTGGACGGTGCCGCTGAACAAGGACCAGGCCAAGCAGCAGAAGGCCGCGGACTTCGTGAAGTGCCTGACCTCGGACGAGAACGAGCTGACCTGGGCGAAGGCCCGGTTCACCGTGCCGACCCGGACCGCGCTGCTCGACACCTACGTCAAGGACGTGCCGTCGATGGCCGCGTTCACCGAGCAGGTCAAGAACGCCCGGTCCCGGACCGGCAAGCTGGGTGAGAAGTGGCCGGACGCCGCCAAGGTGATCTACCAGGCGGTCCAGCTGGCCCTGACCGGCAAGGCCTCTCCCCAGGACGCCTTCAAGCAGGCCTCCGGCGGCTGAGCGCGATGGCGGACGGAACGCTGACCCGCACGGCCGTACGCCGGTGGCCGCGCGCCGCCGGCCGCGGTCGCCGGGGCGAGGAGCTGACCAAGATCCTGTTCGTCCTGCCGGCGGCGGTCGCGATGGTCGCGCTGTTCGGCTACCCGGTGGTGAAGAACCTGCTGATGAGCCTGCAGGACTACGGCCTGCGGACCTTCTTCACCGGCGAGGCGCCGTTCGTCGGGCTGGCCAACTACACCGCGATGGTGAAGGACCAGCTGTTCTCGCAGGCGATGGTGAACACCGGGCTGTTCACGATCGGGTCGATCGCCTTCCAGTTCGCGATCGGGCTGGGACTGGCGCTGTTCTTCCGGCGCCGGTTCCCGCTCAGCGGGTTCCTCCGGTCGATGCTGCTGCTCCCGTGGCTGCTGCCGCTGATCGTGTCGAGCGCGACCTGGCGCTCGATCCTCGAGCAGGACAACGGCATTCTCAACCGGACGCTGATCGGCGCCGGCCTGCTCGACGACCCGGTGCCGTGGCTGAACTCGCCGTCGGTGGCGCTGATCGCGGTGATCGGGGTGAACGTCTGGATCGGCATCCCGTTCAACGTCACGCTCCTGTACTCCGGGCTGACCGAGATCCCCGACGAGCTGTACGAGGCCGGCCAGCTGGACGGCGCGACCGGGTGGAGTGCCTTCGTCCACATCACCTGGCCGAACCTGCGAGCCGTCGCGAGCGTGGTGCTGATGCTCGGCGTCGTCTACACGATCAAGGTGCTGGACATCATCCTCGGCCTGACCGGCGGTGGCCCGGCCAACGCGACGCAGACGCTGGCCACCCAGTCGTACGAGCGCTCGTTCGTCGACTTCAAGTTCGGTGAGGGCGCGGCCCTGAGCAACCTGCTGATCGCCCTGTCCTTCCTGTTCGCCATCTTCTACCTGCGCGGCACCCGCCGCGCCGTCGACGAGTAGGGGCTCCCGATGACCGACTCGACCGTACGTCGCGTGGTGTTCTCCGTGCTCGGCGTCCTGATCCTGGTCGTGATGCTGTTCCCGGTCTACTGGATGGTGAACGCGTCGCTGCAGCCGTCGGGCAACACGTTGACGGCCGGCCTGCTGCCGCTCGACCCGAGCTTCTCCGGGTACCGGCGGGCGCTCGACGAGCAGGGCGGGAACCTGGTGACCAGCCTGATCATCGCGACCGGGACGGTCGTGCTCAGCCTGCTGATCGCGACGCCGTGCGCGTACGCGCTCTCGCAGTTCCGGTCCCGCTGGGTGTCGATCGGGCTGCTGGCGATCCTGATCTCGCAGATGATCCCGGGCATCGTGATCGCCAACGCGCTCTACACGGCGTACGAAAGGATCGGGCTGCTGAACTCGATCCCGGGGCTGATCCTGGCCAACTGCAGCAGCGGGATCCCGTTCGCGATCCTGATCCTGCGCTCGTTCATGCTCTCGCTGCCGCCGTCGCTGGTGGAGGCCGCGCGGGTGGACGGTGCCGGGCTGGTCCGCGCGTTCGTCGCGATCGTGCTGCCGATCTCGAAGAACTCGTTGATCACCGCGGGACTGTTCGGTTTCCTCTTCTCCTGGAGCGACTTCCTGTTCGCGCTCACGCTGACCACCAAGGGTGGCGCGCGGCCGGTGACGCTCGGGATCTACCAGTACCTCGGCACCCAGGTGCAGAACTGGAACGCGGTGATGGCCACCGCGGTGCTCTCGGCGATCCCGGCCGTCGTGCTGCTGATCGTCGCGCAGAAGTACATCGCCGCCGGCGCCGTCGGCGGAGCCGTCAAGTAAAGGACAACGGATATGAGCATTCGTGTACTCGTCTGGGGCGAGAACCGGCACGAGCAGGTCGAGCCGCACGTCGCCGAGCTCTACCCCGACGGCATGCACGGGGCGATCGCCGCCGGCATCGCGGAGAACCTCGGCGACCGGGCAACGGTCGGTACGACGACGCTCGACGAACCCGAGCACGGCCTCACCGAGGAGGTGCTGGCGACCACCGACGTCCTGGTCTGGTGGGGCCACGCGGCCCACGGCGAGGTCGAGGACAAGGTGGTCGACCGCGTGCACCAGCACGTGCTGGCCGGGATGGGCCTGGTCGTGCTGCACTCGGGCCACTGGTCGAAGATCTTCGGCAAGCTGATGGGCACGTCGTGCACGCTGCGCTGGCGCAGCGAGCGCGACCGCGAGCTGGTCTGGACGGTCGCGCCGACGCACCCGATCGCGCAGGGCGTCCCGCACCCGATCGAGATCGAGCAGCAGGAGATGTACGGCGAGTACTTCGACATCCCGGTGCCCGACGAGCTGATCTTCGTCTCGTCGTTCACCGGCGGCGAGGTGTTCCGGTCCGGCTGCACCTGGCGGCGCGGGCACGGCAAGATCTTCTACTTCTCGCCCGGCGACCAGGACTTCCCGGTCTACCACCACCAGGACGTCCGCAAGGTGATCGCGAACGGCGTCGCCTGGGCGCAGACGGTCCGGCCGGAGCGCGCCGTACCGACGTTGCTGCGGTACGAGACGGGTGAGTTCTTCAC
Source organism: Kribbella italica (assembly GCF_014205135.1). NCBI lineage: Bacteria > Bacillati > Actinomycetota > Actinomycetes > Propionibacteriales > Kribbellaceae > Kribbella > Kribbella italica. The sequence continues at coordinate 5,199,634 of NZ_JACHMY010000001.1, read as the reverse complement.
CGGGCAGGGGTACCAGGGCGCGATCGAGGAGCCTGCCGATGCCTGAACCGCTGCGACTGATCCAGGTCGGGGCCGGCGGGATGGGCCGCGCCTGGTTGCGCACGATCGCCACCAGCGACGACGTCGTACTGGCCGGGCTCGTCGATCTGGACCTGGAGGTCGCGCGGTCGGCGGTCACCGGCGAGGTCCCGGTCGCCAGGTCGCTGGACGAGCTGGCCGTCGAGGCCGACGCGGTGATCGACGTGACCGTGCCGGCCGCGCATCCGACCGTCAGCATCGCCGCGCTGCTGCGGGGGCTTCCGGTGCTGTGCGAGAAGCCGCTGGCCGAGACGGTCCGTGAGTGCCTGCCGATGGTCGCCGCGTCGGAGGTGAGCGGCAAGCTGCTGATGGTCTCGCAGTCCCGTCGCTACTTCCGGGTCGGTACGGCGTTCGGCCGGCAGCTCGCCGAGCTCGGCCCGGTCGGCACGCTGACCTGCGAGTTCTTCAAGGCACCGCACTTCAGCGGCTTCCGCGAGCGGATGGCCGAGCCGCTGCTGGTCGACATGGCGATCCACCAGTTCGACCTGGCCCGCAAACTGATCGGTGCCGAACCGGTCTCGGTGTACTGCGACTCGTACAACCCCGACTGGAGCTGGTTCGACGGGCACGCGGCGGCGAACGCGCTCTTCACCTTCGCCGACGGCACGCGCTTCTCCTTCACCGGCAGCTGGTGCGCACCCGGCCAGGAGACCTCCTGGAACGGCCGGTGGCGAGCAGTCACCGCGGCCGGCACCGCCACCTGGGACGGCGACAACCCACCGGTTTCCGAGGGCCTCGGCGCTGAGTTGCCCGACGAGCCGGAGGAGATCGCCGGCTCGCTGGCCGAGTTCGTCGAGGCGGTCCGGTCCGGCGGAACTCCGCAGTCCGAGGTGCACTCCAACCTGGTCAGCGTCGCCATGGTCGAGGCCGCCGTACGGTCCGCTGCCCTCGGCGTACCGGTCCTGATCGCCGATGTCGTCAGCGACGCGTTCACCCAGGCGCTCGACACGGTTCAGCAGCCGGAACTGCTCGCGGCCCTCAAAGCCTGGGAGGATGACTTGCCGTTTCCCCTTGACCCACCTGGGTGACGTGGGTAACTTTCGCGTGCGGGGGACACGCGTGTTACTCAATTACCTCAAGGGGTCGGTCATGTCGTCGTTGCGCCGCTCTGCTACCGCCAGTCTTGCCGTCGCGACCGTGGCCGCACTCGTGCCCGCGGCCGCGGTGGCCGGTCCATCGCCCCAACCGAAGCAGCCGATCACCAGCCTCCAGCAGGCCACCCAGGCGATGAAGGGCATGTCGCTGGAGGAGAAGATCGGCCAGCTGTTCGTGCTGTTCGCCTACGGCCCGGACGCGAGCAAGCCCGATCCCCGCAACACCGCCCTGTACGGCGTCGCGACGCCGGCCGAAGTCGTCGCGAAGTACAAGCCGGGCGGCTGGATCTACTTCAACGCCCGCGACAACGTGCAGAACCCGACGCAGCTGGCGACGTACTCGAACCAGCTGCAGTCGGCGGCCATCAAGACCGGCCTGCACCTGCCGCTGACGATCGCGACCGACCAGGAGCAGGGCGTCGTGGTCCGGATCGGGCCGCCCGCGACGCAGTTCGGCGGCAACATGGCCCACGGCGCCACCCGCAGTACGGCGGACGCCCGGACCGCGGCCGGCATCACCGGCCGGGAGCTGAAGGCGATGGGCATCCGGCAGGACTACGCGCCGGACGCCGACGTGAACGTGAACGCGCTCAATCCGGTGATCGGCGTCCGCTCGTACTCCAGCGACCCGAAGCTCGTCTCCGACATGACCGTCGCCCAGGTCCAGGGCTACCAGCGCGACGCCGGCATCACCGCGACCGCGAAGCACTTCCCGGGCCACGGTGACACCCGCGACGACAGTCACAACTCGCTGCCGACGATCAACCACACCCTCGAGGAGTGGAACACGATCGACCGGCCGCCGTTCGAGGCCGCGGTCAAGGCCGGGATCGACTCGATCATGACCGCGCACATCGCGGTCCCGTCGCTCGACCCGTCCGGCGACCCGGCGACGCTGAGCAAGCCGATCATGACCGGCATCCTGCGCAACCAGCTCGGCTTCAAGGGCCTGATCATCACCGACGCGCTGGAGATGGCCGCGGTCCGGGCCAAGTACGGCGACGCCGAGGTCGCGGTCCGCGCGCTCGAGGCCGGGGCCGACCAGCTGCTGCTGCCGCCGGCTCCGGACGTCCAGTTCAAGGCCGTCGTGGACGCGGTGAAGTCGGGCCGGATCAGCGAGCGCCGGATCGACGAGAGCCTGCTGCGGATCCTGCTGGTCAAGCTGAAGAACGGCAGCCTGCTGTCGCCGTTCTCCGACCCGGCGAAGATCCCGAGCAAGGTCGGTACGCCGGCCAGCCTGGCCACCGCGCAGAAGATCGTCGACAAGTCGATGACCCTGGTCAAGAACGACACCAACACGCTGCCGCTGAGCAACACCGCGCGCAAGATCCTCGTCACCGGCTGGGGCGTCAGCACCACGCAGTCGCTGGCCAACAGCCTGACCACCCGCGGCGCGACCACCACCGTGGCACAGACCGGCGCGGCCCCGACCGACGCGGCGATCGCCGACGCGGTGACGAAGGCGCAGGCCAACGACGTCACCGTCGTCCTGACCCAGAAGGCGTGGGACACCACCGTCACCGACAAGCAGGCCAAGCAGCAGAAGCTCGTCAAGGACCTGCTGGCCACCGGCAAGACCGTGATCGTCGCCGCCGTCCGCGACCCGTACGACATCGCCTACTTCGACCAGGCGCCGACCTACGTGGCCACCTACGGCTACCAGGCGGTCTCGATGGAGTCGCTGGCCAAGGTCCTGTACGGCGAGATCAAGCCGACCGGCAAGCTCCCGGTCGACATCCCGGTGGCAGGCGACCCGGCCACCCCGCTCTACCCGTTCGGCCACGGCCTGAGCTGGTGACCCGGATGGAGCTCACCCGACGCCAGACCCTCGGCCTCGCGGCAGCGGCCGTCGCCGGTACGACGCTGGGCGCGACCGCTCCCGCGGAGGCGGCGGGCAGCCGCTGGGTCCGCGAGACCCTGCGTGGGATGACGCTGGAGCAGAAGGTCGGCCAGCTGTTCGTCTGCTACGCCTACGGCCCGACCGCGACCACCGCCGATCCCCGCAACACCGACCTGTACGGCGTCGCGACGCCGGCCGAGGTGGTCCGCAAGTACCACCTCGGCGGTGTCATCTACTTCGCCTGGACCGACTCGGTGAAGGACCCGCAGCAGATCGCCCGGCTGTCCAACGGCCTGCAGTCCGCGGCGCTGGGCACCGGCGGCGTTCCGCTGCAGATCAGCACCGACCAGGAGCACGGCGTCGTGTTCCGGGTCGGCCCGCCGGCGACCCAGTTCCCGGGCGCGATGGCGCTCGGCGCGACGCGGTCCACGCAGTACGCCCGCCAGGCCGGCGGGATCGGTGGCCGCGAGCTGAAGGCCGTCGGCGTGACGACCGACTTCGCGCCGGTCGCCGACGTGAACGTGAACCCGCTCAACCCGGTGATCGGCGTCCGCTCGTTCTCGTCCGACACCCGGCTGGTCTCGGACCTGACCGCCGCGCAGGTACAGGGCTACCAGCGCGACGGCCGGATCGTCTCGACCGCCAAGCACTTCCCGGGCCACGGCGACACCGCGACCGACAGCCACACCGGCATCCCGGTGATCAACCACACCGTCCAGGAGTGGAACGCGATCGACCGGCCGCCGTTCGCCGCGGCGATCCGGGCCGGGATCGACTCGATCATGACCGCGCACATCGTCGTACCGGCGCTGGATCCGTCCGGTGACCCGGCGACGCTGAGCCGGCCGATCCTGACCGGGATCCTGCGCGAGCAGCTGCGTTTCGACGGGGTCGTGATCACCGACTCGCTCGGCATGCAGGGCGTTCGGGACAAGTACGGCGACGCCGAGATCCCGCTCCGGGCGCTCGAGGCGGGCGTCGACCAACTGCTGATGCCGGTCGATCTGGACCTCGCCTACAACTCGGTCCTGAGCGCGGTCCGCGGTGGCCGGATCAGCGAGCAGCGGATCGACCAGAGCGTCGAGCGCGTGCTGAAGCTCAAGCTCAAGACCGGTGTGGCCGATCGTCCGTACGTCGACCTCGCGCAGGTCGCGAAGGTCGTCGGTACGCCGGCCAACTACGCCGTCGCGCAGAAGATCGCCGACCACACGACGACCGTGCTGCGCAACGACGCCGGCCTGCTCCCGCTCTCGCCGGCGCCGCGCACGATCCTGGTCGCCGGCTACACCCCGGCTCTCCTCGGGACAGCCCTGCAGAGCCGCGGTCACACCACGGTCGTCAAGGACACCGGCGCGACGCCGACCGACGCGAAGATCACCGACGCGGTGGCAGCGAGCGCGGCGGCCGACCTGACCGTCGTCCTGACGATGAAGGCCTGGGACACCGCCGTCACCGACAAGCTGGCCAAGCAGCAGAAGCTGGTCAACGACCTGCTGGCCACCGGCCGTCCGGTGATCGTGGTCGCCGTGCGGGACCCGTACGACGTCTCCCGCTTCCCGGCGGCGCAGACCACGCTGGCGACGTACTCGTACGCCGCGGTCTCGATGGAGGCGCTGGCCAAGGTCCTGACCGGGGAGATCGCGCCGACCGGCAAGCTCCCGGTCGACATCCCGACCGTGGACGACCCGGCGACAGCCCTGCACCCGTTCGGTCACGGGCTCACCTGGGACGCGCGCGAGACCCGGCTGACGGTGGCGTCGTACAACATCCACACCGGCGCCGGCGAGGACAACGTGTTCGACCTCGACCGGACGGCGCTGGCGCTGAAGGCGCTCGACGCGGACGTGATCGGCCTGCAGGAGGTCGACGTGCACTGGGACGCACGCAGCCAGTGGCTCGACACGCTTGCTCTCCTGGCCGAGAAGCTCGGGATGCACGCCGGGTTCGCGCCGATCTACGACCTGGATCCGCCCGCCGCCGGACAACCTCGCAGGCAGTACGGCGTCGGGGTGCTGTCGCGGTTCCCCCTGGTCCGCACGGAGAACCACCCGATCACCCGGCTGTCGACCCAGGACCCGAACCCGGTGCCCGCGCCGGCGCCCGGCTTCCTGGAGGCCGAGCTCGACGTACGGGGTCGCCGCGTGCACGTGTACGTCACGCACCTGGACTACCGCGCCGATCCCGCCGTACGCCGGGCGCAGGTCGACGACACGGTGAAGATCCTGGCCCGCGACCGGTCGAAGGACCTGCAGATCCTCACCGGTGACTTCAACGCCGAAGCGAACGCGCCGGAGCTCGCCAAGCTCTGGCGGCGGTTGACCGACAGCTGGTCGGCCGCGGAATCCACGACCGGCGGGCCGTCGACCTACCCGGCCGGTGTCCCGGTGAAGCGGATCGACTTCGTCACCGTCGGCCGCGGCTTCCGCGTCGACCACGCCGCCGTACCGCCCGAAGCTGAAGCCAGCGACCATCGCCCTGTGGTCGCCGGTCTGTACTTCCGCCCGTAACCTCCCCTGCCTGAAGGAGAACCCGATGAAGCGCCGCAGTCTGCTGGCGGGTGCCGGAGCCCTGGCCGCCGCACCACTGATCGACACTCAGGCCGCGTCCGCGGCCGCGCAGCCCAAGCACGGCGGCAGGGGTGTGCTGACCGGTGCCCAGGCGCTGGCCAAGGACAACTGGCGGGCGCTGGCCGGCCAGAAGGTCGGCGTGATCAGCAACCCGACCGGCATCCTGAACGACCTGAACCACGTCGTCGACACCATGCACGCCTCCGGCAAGGTCAACGTGGTCGCGGTCTTCGGCCCCGAGCACGGCTTCCGGGGCAGCGCGCAGGCCGGCGGTTCCGAGGGCGACCACGTCGACCCGCGGACCGGGATCATGGTCTACGACGCGTACGGCGCGAACGCGGCCAAGCTGGTCACGCTCTACCAGAAGTCCGGTGTCGAGACCGTCGTCTTCGACATCCAGGACGTCGGCGCGCGGTTCTACACCTACATCTGGACGATGTACGAGGCGATGCTCGCGGCGGTCCAGACCGGTGCGAAGTTCGTCGTCCTGGACCGGCCGAACCCGGTCGGCGGGTACGCGCGCGGGCCGATGCTGAAGCCCGGTTTCACCTCCGGCGTGGGCAAAGAGGAGATCATCCAGCAGCACGGCATGACGGTGGGCGAGCTGGCCCGCCTGTTCAACGCCGAGTACCTGCCGGTCGACGCGAACGGCGCGCGGCTCAAGGAGCTGCAGGTGATCAAGGTCGAGGGCTGGAAGCGTGACCAGATCTACAGCGACACCGGGCTGACCTGGGTGATGCCGAGCCCGAACATGCCGACGCCGGACACCGCGCTGCTCTACCCGGGCACCTGCCTGTTCGAGGCGACCAACATGTCCGAGGGCCGCGGCACCACGCGGCCGTTCGAGCTGATCGGCGCGCCGTACATCGACTACAAGTGGGCGCAGGCGCTGCAGGCCAAGAACATCCCGGGCATCGACTTCCGCGAGGCGTACTTCACGCCGTTCATCTCCAAGAACGCGAACGTGCTGTGCGGCGGCGTCCAGGTGCAGATCACCGACCCGCACAAGGTCGAGGCGATCGTCGCGGCGACGCACATGATCGTCGAGGCGAAGAAGCTGTACCCGGGCTTCGCCTGGCGGACCGGTGACAACCCGCCCGGCCGCTGGATCGACCTGCTGACCGGGTCGGACCGGTTCCGGACGATGCTGGACGGTGGCGCGAGCGCCGAGCAGATCGTCGCGGCCTGGAAGTCCGAGACCGACGCGTGGACCGCGCGGCGGGCCAAGTACCTGCTCTACAAGGGAGCCCACCGGTGAGATCGCGAGTCCTCGGCGTAGCGGTAGTGTCGACCCTGATGCTCACCATGGCCGCCCCTGCAGTTGCTGGGGGCAACAAATCTGGACGTTTCGACGAGCCGTTCTCCGGCTACGCGCCGAAGGGAACGCTGCTGCGCGACTCGACGCCCGCCAAGGCCGGACTGGACCCGGCGCCGATCGACGCGGCGCTGGCCCAGGTCACCGGCTGGACGCAGCCGAGCGGCACCGTCAAACCCCTGTACGCCGGCGCGGTCACGCTGCTCGGCCACGACGGCAAGGTCGTCACCCGCAAGGCGACCGGTCTGGCGCTGAAGTACGCCGACGGCAGCGGCACCGAGCTGCCGGCCGACCAGCAGATCCCGATGCGCACCGACACGATCTTCGACATGGCCTCGGTCTCGAAGCTGTTCACGTCGATCGTCGTACTGCAGCTGGTGGAGAAGAACAAGGTCTCGCTGGACGCGCCGATCGCGACGTACGTGCCGGAGTTCGCCGAGAACGGCAAGGCGGCGATCACGGTCCGGCAGGCGCTCACGCACACCACCGGCCTGCCCGCGTTCCTGCCGCTGTGGAGCGCCCAGCCGGACCCGGCGTCGCGGATGAACATGGCGCTGACCGCCAAGCTGGTCAACCCGCCGGGCAGCACCTACCTCTACAGCGACCTGAACCTGATCGCGCTCGGCGAGCTGGCGCACCGGGTGACCGGCAAGACGCTGGACAAGCTGGTCGCCGACGGCATCACCAAGCCGCTGCAGATGAAGGACACCGGCTACAACCCGGACCCGAAGAAGAAGCCCCGGATCGCCGCGACGGAGTTCCAGGTGACCCCGAACCGCGGCATGGTCTGGGGCTCGGTGCACGACGAGAACGCCTGGTCGCTCGGCGGCGTCGCCGGTCACGCCGGTGTCTTCAGCACCGCGGACGACCTCGCCGTCCTGGCGCAGACCTTCCTGAACGGCGGCAGCTACCGGCACGCCCGGATCCTGAAGGAAAGCTCCGTCACCGCGATGATCACCAACTTCAACCAGGGCTTCCCGGGCAACGACCACGGCCTCGGCTTCGAGCTCAACCAGCGCTGGTACATGGGCGGCCTGTCCGGTCCCCGCGCGGCCGGCCACACCGGGTACACCGGGACCTCGGTCGTGATCGACTTCGACTCCCGTTCGTTCGCGATCCTGCTGAGCAACCGGGTGCACCCGAGCCGGAACTGGGGCAGCAACAACCCGGCCCGGCGCGCGGTCGCCCAGGGGCTGGCGCTGTCGCTCGGTGTCGCGCCGCGGCACGGCCGGGACGCCTGGTTCTCCGGTACGACGGACGCGGCGACGACGACGCTCGCGCTGCCGGTCGCCGTACCGGCTGCTGGGGCGAAGCTGGCCTTCGACCTGTTCGTCGACACCGAGGACACCGACCTGCTGTACCTGGAGAGCTCGACGGACGGGACGACGTGGACCAAGGTCCCGTTCACCATCCGCGACCGGGGCACGGTGATCGACACCGACGGCTCGACCAGCGGGTCCGGTGACCGGCACTGGCACCAGGTGTCGGCCGACGTCGCCGGCGGCGACCAGACCCTGCGCTGGCGCTACACGACCGACCCGCTGTACCAGGGCCGAGGCGTCTACGTGGACGGTGTGAAGCTCACCGACGGCCGGAAGGTGCTGTTCGACGGCGAGCGCAACCCGGAGGCATTCACCGCGACGGGTTGGAGACTTTCGCGTCGGTGACCCCGTCCGGTGCTCATTCGCCGTACCGTGGCGTCATGACTTCCACGACCTCTCCAGGACCCACGGGGCCGCTGCTGGTCCGGGTCCGCGCGGTGATGCCCGCGCTGGCCCCGGCCGAGCAGCGGGTGGCGAACGCGGTCCTCGCGGACCCGGGCGGAGTCGCGGCGATGACGATCTCCGAACTGGCCGAGGTGGCCTCCACCTCGGAGACCACGGTCATCCGGTTCTGCAAGCAGATCGGCGTGCCCGGCTACCCGCAGCTCCGCCTGCAACTGGCGGCCCAGTCGGCCCAGGAGATGGTCAGACCCGAGGTCGGCGGTGACATCGCACCGGGTGACTCGCTCGACGACGTGGTCGGCAAGGTCGCGTTCGCCGACGAGCGGGCGGTCCGTGAGACCGCCCAGCAGCTCGACGTGGTCGCGCTGAGCAAGGTCGTCGCCGCGGTCGCCAAGGCGCCGCGGGTCGACCTGTACGGCGCGGCCGCGAGCGCGTTCGTCGCGCTCGACCTGCAGCAGAAGCTGCACCGGATCCGCCGGGTCGCCTTCGCCTGGTCCGACGTGCACGTGATGCTGACCAGCGCGGCCCTGCTGGGCGACGAGGACGTCGCGATCGGGATCTCGCACACCGGCACCACGGTCGAGGTGATCGAGGCGCTGGAGGAGGCCAAGCGGCACGGCGCCACCACGGTCGCGGTGACCAACTTCCCGCGCTCGCCGCTGGCGCAGACGGCGGATCTCGTTCTGACCACGGCCGCGCGCGAGACGACGTACCGGTCCGGGGCGATGTCGAGCCGGATCGCGCAGCTGATGGTGATCGACTGCCTGTTCATTGGGGTGGCCCAGTCGGTGCTGCCGGACGCCCGGAAGGCGCTCGAGGAGACCGCGACCGCGGTCCGTGGGCACCGGGTGAAGAGTTCCGTCAACGATCAACAGAATTGAAAAATCTTCAGTAGAAAACTAACATCGAGGGTGTGATGACACCCACGGAAGCGCGCAACCCCCGGACGCTCGCGATCGACGCGGTGGGGACCGCCGAGATCCTGCGGATGATGAACGCCGAGGATGCCCGGGTCGCCGACGCGGTGGGTGCCGTCGTGCCGCAGCTCGCCAAGGTCGTGGACGCGGCCGTGGAGGCCGTGCGGGCCGGTGGGCGGGTGCACTACTTCGGAGCCGGTACTTCGGGCCGCCTGGCGGTGCTGGACGCCGCTGAGCTGCTGCCGACGTTCCACGCGCCCGACGACCTCGTGGTCGCCCATCACGCCGGAGGGATGCCCGCGCTGCTGCGCGCGGTCGAGAACGTGGAGGACTCCGAGGAGGGCGGGGCGGCCGACGCCTCCGAGGTCACCGGGCTGGACGTGGTGATCGGGCTCGCGGCCTCCGGCAGTACGCCGTACGTGGCTGGTGCGCTGCGTCAGGCCCGGTCGGTCGGCGCGACGACGGCCCTGATCACCTCGAACCCGCAGGCGCCGCTCGCGCCGCTGGCCGACGTACTGATCGCTGCGGACACCGGGCCGGAGGTGATCGCCGGCTCGACGCGGCTGAAGGCCGGGACCGCGCAGAAGCTGGTGCTGAACGCGTTCTCCACCACGCTGATGATCAAGCTCGGCCGGACCTGGTCGAACCTGATGGTCGACATGGTTGCCACCAACAACAAGCTGCGCGGGCGGATGCTGCGGATCCTGGCCGAGGCCACCGGCGCCGAGCCCGACGCGTGTGCGGCCGCGCTGGTCGAGGCCGACGGTGAGCTCAAGCCGGCGCTGGTGCACCTGCTGACCGGCAGCCCGGTCGCCGCGGCCCGCCAGGCGCTGGCCGACGCAGACGGCCGCGTGGCCGTCGCGCTCGGCAAGCTCGGCGCGCCTGCGTAAAAGTGTTGTGGTGGCTCGTGGGGCCGTCTCTAGAGTGAGGCGGTGAGCACACCGGAGCGAGTGGACCCGTCCGACAGTTCGGCCTTCGACGCCTGGTTCGACGTCTTCAGCGTGGCGGACGACGACGGCCGGCCGTACGCGGTGGGGTTGATCCGCGAGGACCTGCGCGTGAGTTTGAACCGTCCGGACCCGTACCGGGCCATCGAGCTGTGGGCACTGCGCGACGACGCCGGAGAAATCGCCGCGACGATGATCCTGGACGTGCCGCTGACCGACAACACCTTCCGGCTGGGCGCGGGCATCGCCGTACGGGCTGATGTCCGGCGGCAAGGGTTCGGGCGGGCGCTGGGGCGGGTGCTGGACGATCGAGCGGCTGCGCTCGAACGGACCACGCTGGTCACCCAGGTCGAGGTCCCGCTGCCCCCGGCCATTTCGTGGGTTAACCCACCAGGTGGGCTGTTGGCCCCCGAAATTCCGGTGGGCCAACGGTCCACCTCGCGGGTTGACCCACGAAATGCGCAGCGGGTGGAGGGGATGACGGCGGGACAGTCCTTTGCTATGGCTCTGGGGTTCTCCGCGGCGAACTTCGAGGTGCACCGGGTGCTGGAGCTGCCGTTGGCCTCGGCGTTACTCGACGAACTGTCCGCGAAGGCCGCCGAGCGGCATCAGGGGTACGTGCTGCGCAGCTGGCGGGATCGTTGCCCGGACGACCTGGTCGACGCGTTCGCGGCGCTGCAGACCACGTTCGTGCTCGAGGCGCCGCAGGGGGACCTGAAGGTCGAGGCCGTGCAGTGGGATGCGGTACGGATCCGGAGGGCTGAGGAGCTGAACGTCGCCCAAGGGCGGAAGTCGTGGACCACGGTCGCGATCGCGCCGGACGGGACGCTGGCCGGGCACACCGAGCTGGTGATGATCAGCCAGGACGCCGGCAAGGTGTTCCAGTGGGGAACGCTGGTTTCGCCCGCGCACCGCGGGCACCGGCTCGGGCTGGGGCTCAAGGCCCACAACCACCGCGAGCTGCAGAGGGCGTACGGCGAGCCGTCGGTCGTGCACACCTGGAACGGCGAGGAGAACACCGCGATGAACGCGGTCAACGCCCAACTCGGCTTCCGGCCGGTGGAGCGGCACGAGGAGTGGCAGAAATTTCTCCCGGCCCAGACCCTTGCTAGCGACTGAAGTGTTGTTTGTTTCTAACCGCTGAAAGCTGACCTTGTGGTTTGTTTTATGAGCTAGTGCTTGGTTTCTGAGGCCATTTCACAGGTCCCGTACCGGCGGTTGCATTGGGTAGTACGGTCATCACTTTCGGTCCGTAGCGCACGCTCCGTTCCGTGTCGTATCGTCACGTCATCGCCAGGCCTTGGTGGGGGTGCTGGTGCTTCGAATCCTTTGTGTTCAAGGCGAACTCGGAGCCCTCATGACCATGGACGGTGCTGTCGTGGTGCCCGGAACCACCGTGGGTGCCCAGTGGGTCGACGACGTGCTGCTGGCTGGACCGGCAGGCGACGTCTGCTTTTCGCTGCCCGCTGTTGTGGACCGTGGAATGCTGCGCCGGTTGGTGCGGGACCGGCAGGCGGAATTGGCCCAGTCCGGTTTACGTGCCGGTGGGGCGGCCGCATTGCGTTTACCGCCGTCAATCGCATTTGTGACGCATTTGCTGGCGGTCTGGCGCAGCGGCGGGCAGGCGATCCTGCTCGACCACCGGCTGACCGACTACGAGGTCCGGCGCGCGATCGAGCGGCTGGTGCCGCAGGTCGTGGTGTCGCCGCAGCGGCCGGTCGCCTCCGGGCTGCGCACGTTCGTGGACATCGACACGGACGTCGCGTCGTACTCCGGGCATCCGGCGGGGACGTCGCACGCCGTCGTACAGCTGAGTTCGGGGTCGACCGGGCCGTCGAAGGTGATTGGGCGGACCGCTGAGGATCTGGTCGAGGAAGTCCTGCGGTACACGCAGATCGACGGGGTCCCTGAGCCTGGCGAGCGGATCATTCTGCTGCCGTCGATGGTGCACGTCCTCGGGCTGGTGGGCGGGTTGCTGTACGGGTTGCACGCGGGCGTCGAGCTGGTGCCACCGGCGCGGCTGACCGGGGACGCGATTCTGCACGCGATCGCCGGTGGGTCGAAGCCGGCGACGGTGCTCGGGGTGCCGTTCCACATCGGGCTGCTGGCGTCGGTGGAGAACCCGCCGTCGTTGCCGCAGTTCAAACGGATGACCACGGGCGGCGAGCTGGTGCCCGCGTCGGTCTCCTCGGCCTTCGAGGAGAAGTACGGCGTACCGCTGGGCAACATGTACGGGATGACCGAGGTCGGTGTCATCGGCACCGACCTGTTCGGCGCCCACCGCCCGCAGATCCTCCCCGCACCGGGCCTCGAGGTCCGCGCGGTCGACGGCGAGCTGCAGATCCGCCGGCCGGAGTCGCCGTACCTGGGCCTGACGGACCCCGCGCGCTGGTCGGACGGCTGGCTCCACACGAAGGACGCCGGGGTCGTCGATCCGGCGACTGGGCTCGTGTCCATCCGCGGCCGGCTCGACTCGCAGGTCTCCGTCGGCGGGCTGAAGGTCGACCTCACCGAGGTCGAGTACACGCTGGGCACGCTGCGCGGCGTCGAGTCCGCGGTCGTCGTCTACGACAACGCCATCACGGCGTACGTCCAGCTGAACCAGCCCCGCGAAATCCCTTCCCTGGAAGCCGAACTCGCGCAACAGCTGGCGCCGTACAAGCGCCCCCGCACGCTGCGGCTGCTGACTCAGTTGCCCCGCACAACCACCGGAAAACTCGTCCGGGACCTGACGGTCCTCCGCAAGGCGGTCCCGTGATGCAGAACCACTTCACGCACGGACACCGGAAGAGCAAGGGCAAGCACGACTTCCCATGGCAGGTGGACCACCGCGAGCTCGGGTTCGGACGGAACCACGTGGGCGATCAGATGGCTGCCGGTGGTCGGTTGGTGCGTGAGTTCAGCCGGCATGGGGCGGCTGAGGCCGCTGCCTCTGAGACCTCTTCCTTTGGCTTTGCCTACTGCTTCTTTGGCGGTCCAGAGGTGGAGGAAGGCCTCGGGGTCGGTGGTCGTCTCCGAGGGGGCGAACCAGCGGCGGGAGAGCGCCTCGACGGGGAAGTCCCGGCGGAGCTCGACGTCGATGCCTACCGGGCCTGCGTGGGTGGCGGCTACAGCCGCGACGCCGGTGGTGTGGGTGAGGGAGATGTGGAGGCCTTCGATCACCGGCTGGCCGGTGGGGGTGTGCGTCAGGGGGTCCTCGTGGCCGAGGGACGTGGCGAGGTCGCGGAGCAGGTGGTGGGCGGTTTCGTGGGGGGTTTCGGTGCTGGTGCTCACCCAGACGTGAACGGGTTCCGGTGTGGGGCCCGCGGGTTCATTCACAGGGAGAAGGTAACGCGATGAGGGACGAGGTTCGCGAGTTCGTGCTCGCGCAGCTGGTGGACATGAACTACGACGTCGAGGGGATCGACGACTCGACCACGCTCGGACCGGCGGGAGTCGACCTGGAGTCGCTGGCGCTGGCGGATCTGTCGGTGCGGGTGGAGGACAAGTTCGGCGTACGGTTCTCGGACGACGAGTCCGAGCAGCTGGCGCTGATGACCGTCGGTGAGTTCACCTCCGAGGTGGCCGGCCGGGTTGCGCAGCAGGTCTGATGAGCCAGATCGTCCCGCCTCCGTCTCAGGCTCCGGTGCCATCGCCGCCCGGGCCTCGGACCACGCCGCCCCCGCCCGGGCGGGCGGAGATCGTCGACTGGCTCGCCGGCCTCGGTGAACGCCCGCCCGGCAGCGAGCGGATCGACTCGATGGAACTCGCCTGGCTCGTTCACCAGGTCGAGCAGCGCTACGCCGTCGAGCTCACCGACGACCAGCTGGAGCGCATCCACACCATCGACGACGCGGTAGCCGTCTTCGCGGAAGTGCTAGCACGCCATGTCTGACTTTCGTTCGGTGGCAGTCACCGGTGTCTCGGTGATGAGTGCGTTGGGGCGTGGGGCTGAGGCTCAGCTGGCGGGGGTGTTGACGGGGGCTGCTGCTTTCAACGAAGTACTGCGGTTTGAGACCGGGTTGCGGCGGGTGCGGGTGGCGGCTACTTCACCGGACGCGGGGGCGTTGGAAGAAGAGCTGCTGGAGGCGGTGACCACCGCCTGTGCGGAGGCTGGGCTGACTCCTGGGCAGCGGGCGAGTACGCCGTTGATGCTGGCGGTGCATGGACGGTCCGAGGTGCGAGCGCTGGCCAGTAGAGCAGGACGGATCTACACGAGTGCTTGTGTTTCAGCTAGTACGGCGGTGGCTGATGCCGCCACGTTGATCAGCCGGGGCGCGGTCGATCGGGTGGTGGTTGCCGCGGGCTACCTGGTCGAGGCCGACCAGTTCGCGCTGTTCGACGCCGGCCGGGCGTTGGCCGACGACGGCGTGGTGCGGCCGTTCAGTCTCGATCGTCGTGGACTGCTGCTGGGCGACGGCGTGGCGGCCGTCGTACTGGAGGCCGGTGAAGGAATCGCCGAGATCGCCGGCTGGGGTCGCGCGGGCGACGCCTACCACCCGTGCCGTCCCGACCCGGACGGCCGCGGCCTGTCGCGCGCCATCGAGTCCGCCCTGAAGAAGGCCGGCCTCCCGCCCGACGTCGTCGGTTACATCAACGCCAACGCGACCGGGACCAGCTACAGCGACGCCTCCGAGGCCGCCGCGATCAACCGGGTCTTCGCGACCGACGTACCGGTCAGCTCGACCAAAGCCGTGCACGGTCACGCCCTCGAAGCCTCCGGTCTTCTCGAGCTGGTCCTCACCATCCAGGCCCTGCGCGAAGGCAAGCTCCCGGTCAACGCCGGCTTCACGACCGCGGATCCGGACTGCCGGCTCGACGTCATCGCCGACGCCCCGCGCCCGGCCGGTTCGGCGTACGGGCTGACGCTGAACGCCGCCTTCGGTGGCGCCAACACGGCTCTGCTGGTGCGTGCTGCATGATCCCTACGCTCGGAATCCCGGACCCCGTTGTGGTCACCGTCAGTCACTGGCCGCAGCCGGGCGACGACGCGGCGGCAGGCCCGCCCGCGCTGCCGGGCTTCGTCGGCTCGACCTTCAGCCCGATGGTTGCCGTCGTCGCGGAGCGTTGCTTCGAGCAAACGACTCCGCTGGAGCGGACCGGGATCGTTCTGGTCAGTCGCACCGGAGACCTCGAGAGCACCCTGCACGTGCGCGAGGCGGTTGCTGGAGGCAAGCGAATCGGCCCGCTGTACTTCTTTCAGTCCGTCCCGAACTCGGTCGCCGGGTACGTCGCGTCGCGGTTCGGTCTGCACGGTCCCGTGGTCTGCGTCAGCCCGTCGATCGACCCGCACCGCGCCGGTCTCGACGAGGCCGCGCTGCTGCTGGCCGACGGGGAAGCCGACCAGGTGCTCGTCGTCCTGGTCGAACAAGCAAGCACCGGCGACACCGCAGTCGCCCTGTTGGTGAGTGGGGGAGAACAGTGAAGAGAAGCCTCCGGGCCCAGCTGGCCGCGGACCCGTCCGTCGGTACCGGCAACGTCCTGGCCACGGTGATCGCACTCGGCGCCGACCTCGACGGTCCGGGCCTGACGTTCGACACCGCCGTCGACCACTTCCCGGCCGAGCACCCGCTCACCCTCGGCGAGCTGGACGACCGGGTCCAGGCCCGTACGGCGTGGTTGCACGTCCACGGCATCGGCCGGCGCGACGTGGTCGCGATCTGGGCGACCGACGCCGCCGACATCGTGCTGAGCTTCCTCGCGCTGACCCGGGTCGGCGCGATCCCGGCGTTGCTGAACGGCAAGATGGCACCCGCGATCGCGTCGGAGTACATCCGCCGCCTCCGGGTGAACGGCATCCTCGCCGACAGCACCCACCGTGAGCTTCTTGCCGGTGAGTCGGACCAGCCGGGTTCGTTGCACGGGGCGCCGATTCTCGGAACACCGAAAGAGCTTGGGGCCGGTGACTCGGCCAAGGCTCCTGTGCACTACAGGCACCACCGGGACGACCCCGTCGTGATCACGCATACCAGTGGGACGACCGGGGTGCCGAAGGCTGTTTTGCATACGCACACAACGCTGTACGCCGCGCTCAAGCATCTGCTGACGATGCCGCAGGCGCAGGGGACCGATCGGATTCTGAATGCGTTGCCGATTCCGCATACGGCGACGATCTTGATGGTCAACCAGGTGCTGGGGAATCGCGCCGACATGTTGTTGCTGTCGAGTCAGGACGCGCCGGTGGTGCTGGCGGCGATCGAGCGGTGGAAGCCGCGTGGTGTCTACGGGTTCGCGGTGACCTGGGCGGGGCTGGCGCGGGAGGACCTGAGCCGGTACGCCGTGGGTTCGGTGCGGATGTGGTTCAACACGGGGGACTGCGCGCACGAGCCGCACATTCGGAAGCTGGTCGCGGCCGGGGCGCGGGAGGTTGTGACGCGGGAGGGACGCCTGATGGTGCCGGGGTCGCACTTCGTCGACGGGCTCGGGTCGAGCGAGATGGGGCACAACGGGTTCCACGTCACGCACACGCCGGACAGTACGCACTACGGGCGGTGCATCGGGAAGCCGTACCAGTTCGCGTCGGCCGCCGTACTGGATGCTGAGGGCAACGAATTGCCGGACGGTACGCCGGGGATGCTGGGCTTCAAGTCGCCGTCGGTGTCGCCGGGGTACTGGAACGACTCGGTGAACACGTACCGGTTCCGGCTGAACGGGTGGTTCCTGACCGGCGATCTGGCCTACCGGGAGGCGGGTGGGCATTTCTTCCACCTTGACCGGGTTCCTGACGCGGTGGCCGGGTTCGACGGGCCGCAGTTGTACACGTCGCTGTCGGAGGAGCGGATCCTGGCCGCGCTGCCGGAGGTGCTCGACTGCACGGTGATCGTGGTGCCCGAGGGCGATGGCTTTGTGACGGATGTGTTGCTGGAGCTCAAGCCTGGTGTGGATGCGGAGCTGGAGGCGGAGGTCCGGGCGGCTGTCGGTGAAGAGGTTGCGGCGACGATCCGGCGGGTCAGTGTGGTGGGGGCCGAGGGCGTGCCGGTGACGGTGACGGGGAAGGTGCGGAAGGTTGCGCTTCGGCAGGACCGGCTCGCGGAGGCGACACCGTGACGGGGGCCGGTACTTGGGACGTGGGCGGCGGCCGTGAGTCGTCCGGCGAGGTTGGCGGGGAGCTGGCCGGCAGGGCCGTGACGATCACCGGGATGGGCCTGCTCACGCCGGTTGGGCGTGGGGTCGAGGAGGTCTTCGATGCCCTGCTGCACGGGCGGTCGGGGATCAGCCGGCCTCCGGAGGGACATCCGGTCGAGAACTCTGTCGAACTGGGCGGGTTCCTGGGACCAGTAGATGCCGGCGCCATCACCAAAGGCCCCGACGGCAAGGTGATGGACCGGACGGTGATCCTCGCGCAGCTCGCTGCCGAGGACGCGCTCGAAGACGCAGGACTGGTGGTCGGAGAGAACGTCGATCCCGAGCGGATCGGCGTGATCATCGGGGGCGTGGGTGGCATGGCCACCCTCGAGAACCAGGTCCTGGCGCGCGCCGAGCGGGGGCGGGCTGCTGTCAGTCCTTACCTCCTGACCGGAATCCTGCCCAACATGCCCGCCGCCCGCGTGGCCATCCGCTTCGGTTTCCGCGGCTACACCAGCTCGGTCGGTACGGCGTGCGCCTCCGGCGCGCAGGCGATCGCCGACGCCGTACGACTGATCCGCGCCGGCGAGGCGGACGTCGTACTGGCAGGGGCGAGCGAGGCACCGCTGTTCCCGACCTTCGCCGAGACCTTCGGCAACGCGCGAGCGCTGGCCCGCGGGTGGGACGACCCGACCCAGGCCAGTCGCCCGTTCGACCTGCGCAGGAACGGCTTCGTGCTGTCCGAAGGCGCCGGCCTGCTGGTGCTGGAGAGCGCCGAGCACGCGAGAGCCCGCGGTGCACGGGGATACGCGGATCTCGCCGGGTACGGCGTCAACGCCGACGCCCACCACCCGACGGCTCCGCGGCCGGACGGCGCCGGAGCGGCCGCCTGCATGCGCCAGGCGTTTGCCAACGGCAACGTCCAGCCCGAGCAGGTTGGCTACGTGAACGCCCACGGGACGAGCACCAAGCTGGGCGACGTCGCCGAGTCGACAGCGATCGGGCTGGCCTTCCCAGGCGTCCAGCCGGCGGTCAGCTCGACGAAGGCGCTG
Organism: Kribbella italica; assembly: GCF_014205135.1. Classification (NCBI taxonomy): domain Bacteria; kingdom Bacillati; phylum Actinomycetota; class Actinomycetes; order Propionibacteriales; family Kribbellaceae; genus Kribbella; species Kribbella italica. The sequence goes on along the minus strand of NZ_JACHMY010000001.1, from coordinate 5,181,056 downwards.
ACCGGCCACATGCTCGGCACCTCCGGTGTCGTCGAAGCCGCCGCGAGCGCGCTCGCCGTGCAGCGGGGGCTGCTGCCCCCGACGTACAACCTCGACGACCCGGACCCGGCCTGCCCGCTGGACCACGTCCGGAAGGAACCGCGCGAGGCGCGGCCCCAGTACGCGCTGTCGAACTCGTTCGGGTTCGGCGGCCAGAACGTGAGCCTGCTGCTCGGACCGTCGAGCACGCCGCGTACCGAGAAGAACCAGTGAGGGGATGGGATGGAGATCTACGGGATCGACCATGTGGAGCTGTACGTCGGTGACGCGAAGCAGGCGGCGTTCTACCTGACGCACGCCTTCGGTCTGCAGGTGCACGGCCACGGAGGGCCGGAGACCGGGCTGGCCGATCAGCGGTCGCTGCTGCTGCGGGAGAGCGCGGTGCAGATCGTGCTCACGTCCGGGCTGTCGTCGGACCACCCGGCGGCCGAGTACGTGCAGCGGCACGGGGACGGCGTCGCGGTGGTCGGCCTGGAGGTCGACAACGCCGCCGTCGCCTACACCGAACTGCTGGGCCGCGGCGCCGAGTCGGTCGCCGAGCCCACGACGTACACCGACGAGCAGGAGACCACCGTCGTGGTCGCGGAGGTCGCGGGCTTCGGCGACGTGATCCACCGGCTGGTCGAGCGGCACGGGCCACGGCGGGAGTTCCTGCCCGGGGCGTTCCAGATCAGCGAGCCGTCGAGCGGGCCGGACGAGAAGCTGTTCAGCGAGATCGACCACCTCGCGATCTGCGTGCCGTCCGGGCAGCTGAAGCCGACCGTCGACTTCTACGAGAACGTCTTCGGCTTCCTGCCGATCTTCGACGAGTACATCGAGGTGGCCGGCCAGGGCATGGAGTCGACGGTCGTGCAGAGCCCGTCGAAGCACGTCACGTTCACGCTGATCGAGCCGGACCCGAACCGCCGGCCGGGCCAGATCAACGACTTCCTGACCTGGCACGCGGGGGCCGGCGTCCAGCACATCGCGCTGCGCACCAGCGACATCGTCGAAGCGGTCGGCACGCTGGCCGGGCGTGGCGTCAACTTCCTCGCGTCGCCGTCGACGTACTACCAGGCCCTGCCCGGACGGGTGGGTGAGGTGGAGACGCCGATCGAGGACCTGGAGAAGCTCGGCATCCTGGTCGACCGCGACCACTGGGGTCAGCTGCTGCAGATCTTCACCGAGTCGATGCACGTCCGCCGGACGCTGTTCCTGGAGATCATCGAGCGGCGCGGCGCGATGACGTTCGGCAGCGGCAACATCAAGGCGCTGTACGAGGCGAAGGAGCGCGAGCTGCAGGGGGTCGAGGTATGACCGCGCTGGAGTTCCGGCTGTCCGAGGAGGAGGTCGAGCTGCTGCCGTCCGACGAGGACGTCGCCTTCTACGCCGAGCACGGCTGGTACCTGTCGAAGAAACTGCTGACCGACGACGAGACCGACGAGCTGGTCAACGCCAGTGAGCGGTACTACGCCGGCGAGCGCGACCGGACCCTGCCCGCGGCGCCGCCGAAGCTGGCGTACTGGGACCCGTCGAAGGGCGACGTCCAGCGGCACAACGACTACGTGCACTACGAGCACGACGGCCTCGCGAAGATCCTGCGCAAGCCACTGATCGGCGCGGTCGCGGCCCGGCTGGCGCGGGTGGACGAGATCCGGATCTTCCAGTCGACGCTGATCTACAAGCCGCCGATCTCCGGCGAGCCGTCGAACATCGTGCCCTGGCACTTCGACAAGCACTACTGGTCGTCGTCGTCCTCGGAGCGGATGCTGACCGCGTTCATCCCGTTCCACGACTGCCCGCCGGAGATGGGCACGATCACGATGGTCGACGGCAGTCACCGCTGGCAGGAGATCGGCTCCGACGACACCGTGGTCCGGCACTTCGCCGAACGCGACCGGTCGCAGCTGGACCAGATGCTGACCGAGAACGCTGAGCACAACGGCGTCGAGGTGGTGAAGATCCCGGTCACCATCCCGCGCGGGCACCTGAACTTCCACCACTGCCGGACCTACCACGGCTCGGGCGCGAACGTCAGCGACCGCCCGCGCCGCGCGATCTCCCTGCACCTGCAGGACGGCGGCAACTCCTACCGGGAGTTCCCGCTGTCCGACGGAACCCTGGCGGCGTACAACCACGACGCCGTCGTCCGCCGGACACCCGACGGGCGGCCGGACTACGCCGACCCCGACTTCTGCCCCACCCTCTGGGCCGACCGCTAACAAGGAGCATTGTCATGTCACGTTACGACTGGGGTCAGACCCACCCGGGCATCGAGCGGCTGGAGAAGGCCGTCAGCGAGGCCCGCGACACGGTGGTGCAGCACCCGCTCTACGCGAACCTGGACACCCACGAGTCGCTGGTCACGTTCATGGAGCACCACGTCTTCGCGGTGTGGGACTTCATGTCGCTGCTCAAGTCGCTGCAGCGCGAGCTGACCTGCGTCACGGTGCCGTGGATCCCGACCGCGCACCCGGGCAGCCGCCGGCTGATCAACGACATCGTCATGGTCGAGGAGAGCGACGAGCTCGGTGACGGATTCATCAGCCACTTCGAGCTGTACGTCAACGGGATGAAGGAAGCCGGCGCGGACACGGCGGCGATCGAGAAGCTGATCGACCTGCTCCGCGACGGCGGCACGGTGGTCGAGTCGCTGCACGCGGCCGGCGTACCGCAGGCGTCGATCGACTTCGCCGGGACGACCTGGCAGATCATCGAGCAGGCGCCGGTGCACTGCCAGGCGGCGGCGTTCGCGTTCGGCCGCGAGGACCTGATCCCGGACATGTTCACCCAGGTGGTCGCGGTGAACGAGCGGTCGAAGAAGCTGAACACGTTCGTCGACTACCTGGAGCGGCACATCGAGGTGGACGGCGAGTTCCACACCCCGATGGCGATGCAGATGGTCGCCGACCTGTGCGGTGACGACGACACCAAGTGGGACCAGTGCGCGGACACCATCAACTCCGCCCTGGCCGCGCGCGCCCGCCTGTGGGACGCGATCCTGGCTGCGATCAAGGCCTGACATGGGCACCGTCGATCTTTACCGGACCGTGCGACTGATCCGGCGCTTCGAGGAACGGGCGATCTCCTTCGTCCGGTCCGGGGAGATCGTCGGTGGCATCCACCCGTACGTCGGGCAGGAGGCGATCGCGGCCGGCGTGTGCGCGGCGCTGCGCCCGGACGACGTGATCACCAGCACTCACCGCGGGCACGGTCACGTGCTCGCGAAGGGGGCGAACCCGGCCCGGATGCTCGCCGAGCTGATGGGCCGCGAAAGCGGGCTGAACAAGGGCCGCGGTGGCTCCATGCACGCGGCCGACTTCGGCCTGGGCATCCTCGGCGCGAACGCGATCGTCGGCGCCGCCGGGTCGATCGCGACCGGCGCCGCCTGGGCGTACCAGCGCCAGGGCAAGGACATCGTTGCCGTCAGCTTCTTCGGGGACGGCGCGATGAACGAGGGGATGTTGCTGGAGGCCTTCAACCTGGCCGCCCTCTGGCGGGTCCCGGTCGTGTTCGTCTGTGAGAACAACGGCTACGCCACCACGATGCCGGTGGAGTCAGCGGTGGCCGGCAGCATCACCGGCCGGGCCCGGGCGTTCGGGATGCCGGCCTTCACGATCGACGGCCAGGACCCGGAGAAGGTGCTGGCGGCAACCACTGCCGCCGTCGGCCGGGCCCGGTCGGGCCGGGGGCCGACGTTCCTGGAGTGCACGACGTACCGGTTCGACGCGCACCACACGTTCGAGCACCGGGCGAGGCTGAACTACCGCAGTACCGAAGAGCTCTCGACTGGGCGGTCGCGGGACCCAGTGGAGATCCAGGGCGCACGGCTGGCTGCCGAACAACGGGCGGCCGTGGATGCCGAGATCGAGGCCCTGCTCGATGCGGCGGCCGGGATCGCGATGGGTTCCGCCCATCCCGACCCGGCTGCCGCGCTCGAGTTCTTGTACGCCTCTGCGGAGGTGATGCGCTGATGCCGAAACTGTCGTACCTGAAGGCTTTGAACCGGGCGCTCGGCGACGAACTGGCCTCCGACGAGTCGGTGTTCGTGCTCGGCGAGGACGTCCGCGTGGCGGCCTCGAACCTGACCGCCGGGCTGTTCGACCGGTTCGGGCCGGAGCGGGTGCTGGACACGCCGCTGTCGGAGCAGGCGTTCACGAACTTCGCGACCGGGGCCGCGCTGGCCGGGTTGCGGCCGGTGATCGAGTTCCAGATCCCGTCGCTGCTGTTCCTGGTGTTCGAGCAGATCGCGAACCAGGCGCACAAGTTCTCGCTGATGACCGGTGGGCAGTGCCAGGTGCCGGTCACGTACGTCGTCCCGGGGTCGGGATCGCGGACGGGTTGGGCCGGTCAGCACTCGGACCATCCCTACAGCCTGTTCGCGCACGTGGGGGTGAAGACGGTGGTCCCGTCGTGCCCGGCCGATGCGTACGGGTTGTTGCTGTCGGCGATCCGGGACAACGATCCGGTGGTGGTCTTCGCGCCGGCGGGAGCGTTGGGGATCCGGGACGACGTCGAGTACGCCGACCTGAAGGCCGTGCCGTTGGGCGTCGGGCAGGTCGTGCGCGAGGGATCCGACGTGACTGTCGTTGCCCTGGGCCACTTGGTACAGGAGGCGCTGGCGGTCGCCGACGAGTTGCCGGGGCAGGTCGAGGTCTTCGACCCGCGGACGGTCTACCCGCTGGACGTCGACGGGCTTGCCGCGTCGGTCGCGAAGACTCGGCGGCTGGTGGTGATCGACGACTCGAACCGGACCAGCGGGTTCGCCGCGGAGGTGCTCGCGGTCGCGGCCGAGCGCTTCGACCTGGTCGTGCCGCCGCGGCGCGTGACGCGGCCGGACGGCGCGGTGCTGCCGTTCGCGCTGGCGCTCGATCGCGCGGTGCAGCCGGGGCGGGACCACCTGGTGGCCGCGATTCACGCCGTACTGAAGGGGGATCAGTGACTCGACGACCGTCGGCCGCCGAGTTGTGGCCGGAGCTGCCGGAGCCGGTGCGGGCGAAATTGCTTGCCTACGGCCACAAGTACTGGGAGCAGATCTACCACGACGTCGCGCTGCAGAACCAGAACTGGATCCCGCTGCGGTCCCCGGTGGCCACCCACGCGGCGTACGACGAGATGAACCGTGTCACCCAGCAGGTGTCGCGGCTCGTCCTGGAGTGCTGCCGGCGACGCGCGCGGACGGCGGGGGAGCTGCGCAAGCTGCTCGGCGTACCGGAGGACCGGATCCAGCTGCTCGACGACAGCGAGCCGCTGACCGGGCGGCTGATCAACGCGATCCGCTCCGACCTGCTGCTCGAACGCGGCGTCCCGCGGATGGTCGAGTGCAACGTGGAGAGCGCGCTCGGTGGCGTGCTGGACGCGGACGGCGTGATCAAACGCTGGATGGAGGCGTACGCCGAGGAGCCGATGTTCCGCGACCTGAAGGCCGCGGCGCCGCCGTCGGCGGTCGACGCGCGGTTCGACGCGATCCGGGCCGACGTCGGGCCGGGCAAGGTGACGGCGATGCTGTTCACCGCGGGCGGCGGCTACCCGGGTGCGGACCGGCCGAACTACATGATCAACCGGCTGCAACCCTTCGCCGACCGGGGGCGTGAGCTCGGGGTCGACCTGATCGTCTACCCGATCGAGTGGCTCGAACAGGACAGCCAGGGACGGTTGGTCGCCGGGGAGCTGACGCTGGACGCGGTCTGGCGGATGTACGTCCCGACGTACGTGAACGACAGCCCGGGGCTGGCCGCCGTACGGGATGCGCACGAGGCCGGGACGTTCCGGATGTACCTGCCGAGCGCGGTCTGGCTGCTGAGCAACAAGACGATCTTCGCGTGGCTGTGGGACGACCTGGGCAGCCTGCCCGACGAGGACGCCGAGGTGATCCGCGCGCACATCCCGCGGACCTGGGTGTACGGGCCGGAGCTGCGGCAGCGCGCGATCGACGACCGGGAGCGGCTCGTGCTCAAGCCGACCGACGACTACGGCGGGCACGGGGTGTTCATCGGCCCGCTCACCTCCGACGAGGACTGGGTGGCCGCACTCGACGCCGCCGCCGGGCCGCACATCCTCCAGGAACTGATCGAGGCGGACCCGCTGACCATGCAGTTCCTCCAGCCGGCGAGCGGTGACGTCGTCGAGGCCGAGGTCTCGTACTGCGTGTCGACGTACCTGTTCGACCGCATCCCCGCGGGTGTCTTCACCCGCTTCTCGCCACCCGGAGCCGGTGGCGTCGTGAACCTCACCCAGGGCGCGCTGACCGGCGGTCTGCTGCTCGTGGACGAAACGGAGCTGAAGCGATGGACCTGAGCTACGACTGGCGGACCGAGCCGTTCGACGCGTGGGAGAAGGTGCCCCAGGCAACACGCGAGAAGGTGATTGTCGCCGGCCACGAGGACTGGAAGCGCGTCTTCGACCGGGTGCTCACCTTCAACCGGTCCTGGCGGCCGCTGCGCCCGGTGCTGATCGACCGCGGCCGGTACGACGAGCTGGGCCGCGTGATGGACCGCCTGATCGGGCTGGTCCTGGAGACCGCGTTGCGCCGGGCAACCACTGCCGGTGAGCTGCGGAAGTTGCTCGGGACACCGGACGGGCTGATCGAGTACCTGGACGACGACGAACTGCTCGGTGAGCACCTGCTGCAGTCCGGGCGGCCCGACGTACTGATCAGTGAGGGGATCCCGAAGTTCGTCGAGTTCAACCTCGGCAGCGAGGTCGGGTGCGTGTGGGACACCGAGGGAGTGTCGACGCGGTTCCTGGAGATGTGGCGCGGGCACGGGCTCGACTCGTTGCTCGCGGTCGACGCGCCGCCGTCGCCGGTCGACCAGCGGTACCGGGCGATCGTCGACCTGCTCGGGCTGGAGCCCGGGAGCCGGCTGACGATGGTGCTGCGGACCGAGGGCGAGTACCCGGGCAGCGACAACATCCCGGCGATCCTCAAGCTGCTCGACCCGTTCATCGAGCGCGGCAAGGCGTTCGGGCTGGACGTCGACGTGGCGCCGGTGCACTGGCTGTCGAGCGACTCTGACGGCCGGCTGGTCAACCAGGGCCGGTTGGTCGAGTCGGTGTTCCGGCTCTTCGTCTGCACGGACATGCCGCAGAACGAAGGACAGGCGGCGCTGAAGGCCGCGGTCTCCTCCGGCCAGTCGCGGCTGTTCACGTCGTCGGCGGGCTGGTTGCTGGCGAACAAGCTGCTGCTGGCCTGGCTGTGGGACGACCTGGACCTGCTCAGCCCTGACGACCAGGTCCTGGTCCGGCGGCACATCCCGTGGAGCCGGGTGATGACTCCGGAACTGGTCGAGGCCGCGACCGATCGGCAGGCGGAGCTGGTGCTCAAGCCGGCCGACGAGTACGGCGGGTCCGGCGTACTCGTCGGGCACGAGTGTCCGGTCGACGAGTGGCGGGCCGGGTTGGCGGAGGCCGTGGCCGGGAATGGGTCGTTCCTGCTGCAGGACTACGTGCGGCCGGACCGGCTGACGATGGACTTCGTCCACGTGGAGACCGGGGAGCAGTTGCAGGCCGAGGTGCCGTACTCGGTCGGGCAGTACACGTTCGGGCGGCAGGCGGCCGGGTGCTTCCTGCGGGTCGGGTCGCACGAGCACGGTGAGGTGCTGAACCTCAAGCGGGCCGTGCACGTGACCGGCCCGCTCCTGGTCGAATGACGTGGTCAGGCCGTGTACTCGAGGGCGCGTGGTCCCGCCGGTGGGGTGTGGATGCCGGTACGGCGCAGGCCGGCCGCGGCCGCCAGTTCGTCGTACTGGGCGAGTGTGCGTTCGCGGCCGTGTCCGAGCACCAGGACGATCAGGTCCATCGCGGTGAAGGCCGCCTGATGGGTGTCGGCCGCCTCGGCGACGAAGACCGAGCCGCCGGGCCGGAGGGCCTGGCGGCAGCGGGTCAGGACGTCGACCGCCTGGTCGTCCTCGAACGAGTGCAGCAGCATCCGGAGCAGGAACGCGTCGGCCGTCGGCAGCTCCAGCTCCAGCACGTTGCCGGCGAGGACGTCGCAGCGGCCGGTCAGGCCGGCCTGCTCGAACCGCTGCCGGGCGGCGTCGACGCTGGTGGGCAGCTCGACCAGCGTGCCGTGCATCTCCGGGGTGGCCGCGAGGATCGCCGCCAGCTGGACGCCGGTGCCGCCGCCGACGTCGACCAGGTGCTCGAACCGGCTCCAGCCGATCGCGCGGACCAGCAGCACCGCCTCGTTGCGGGTGTTGGCCTCCATCAGCTGGTCGTACGACGCGGCGGCCGTCGCGTCGAGGCTGGTCTTGTTGGCGGCGGTCTCCGGTCCTCCTCGTCTGGTGATGCCGAGCAGGTCGAGGTGGGCGCGGTCCATCGTCGCGCCGTACCCGGTCTGGTCGAGCCAGCGGCGGGCCGCGCTCGGATCGTCGTCGAGCAGCCAGCGCGCGGTCTCGCCCAGCGCGAAGCGGTCGCCGCCTGCTTCGGCCACTTCGAAGACCCCGCGGGCCGCCAGGTAGCGCAGCACGCGCCCGAGGGCGTCCGCGTCGGCGTTCGTGGCGAGGGCCAGGTCCTTGAGGTCCTTCGGTCCTTCCGCGAGGTGGTCGGCAATGCGCAGAGTCGCGACGGTCCGTAACGCCATCGGGGTGACCAGGTCGGTCATCGCCCAGAATTCGAGCAGTCCGAGGTGTGTCATTCAGCGGCCTCTCTGCGTTGTTTCTTTGTCTTTTGTCGAATTGCGCTTCTGCGCGCCCAAAAGGCGAATTGTTTCGGCGGTGGCGACGGCGTCGCTGCGCGCATTTCCGTGCCGCCCGTCGCTGGAATACAGTCCGGGGTCGGTGGACAGCGCGTGCGTGGTCAGGTGCACGTGGATCGTGCCGTGCTCCCCGGCCAGCGCGCGGGTCCTTTCGGACAGCAGCCGCATGCGCTGGTGCAGGCCCGGGCGGAGCCAGCCCTGGATGGCCGGGCTGGCCGAGACGTCGAACATGCCGAGCGTGATCACGTCCGCTCCCGCCGCCTGCAGCGCGGTGATCATCGCGGTCAGCTCGCGGTCGACCCGGTCGGCGTCGTACCGGGCACTGAAGGCGTCGTTGCCGCCACCGACCACGAGGGCCAGGTCGGGCTGGAACGCCAGCGCTGGGGTCAGCTGGGTGGCGTGGATCTCGTGGGCTCTGAGGCCGCTGACGCCCAGGTTGAGGTAGTCGAGGCCCGGCGCTGCGGCGGTCAGCTCTGCGGCGAGGCGGTCGGCCCACTGGAGGTCGCTGTAGCCCTCGAGCGGTTCGCAGAGGCCCTCCGCGACGCTGTCACCCAGTACGACGAAGCGGCGCCAGGGGTGGCCGGCCAGGAGCTCGGCACTCTCGCCGGGGCGGAGGCAGTAGGGGTCGGTGTCCTCGGTCAAGCGGGCTCCTCCTCTGGCTTGCGGCTGCCGCTGAACTGCGGTGCTGCGTCGGGACGGCGGTAGAGCTGGACGACGGGGATGAGGGTGGCGAGCAGGAAGAGGCCGCCGGAGAGGAGGAGGGCCGGGCGCAGTCCGAGCGCCGAGGCGCTCCAGCCGCCGAGCAGGCTGCCGACAGGGATGCCGGCGAAGGTCATCGCGCCGATCACGCCGAACACGCGGGTCTGGAGGGCCGGCGGGACCCGCCCGAAGAGGGTGGCGCCGATGACCGGGTTGAGCGAGGCGTTGGCGATCCCGCAGAGGAAGCTGACCGACACCACGAGCCAGACCGTGTCCGACAGCCCCATGGTCAGCAGGCGTGGCGCCCCGCCGACCAGAGCCCCGATGACGAACGCCCGGTACGGCGGGATGCGGTCGGCGTACACGGTGAAGATCACGTTCCCGAGCAGCGCGCCACCGGCGAACCCACCGAACAGCAGCCCCAGCACGACCGGCGACCCGACCACCTCCTCCACCCACAACGGCGTGTAGACCGCCGCACTGGCCTGCCCGAACACGTTGATGGCGAAGGTCATCAACATCATCCCGATCAGCACCTGATCCCCCCGAAGGAAGGTGAAGCCGCCGCGCAGAGCGGTCCAGTACGGCTCAGTCTTCGGTTGCTCCTCGGCCGGTGCTTCAGCCGGCAGGTGGACCAGGGTTGCGACCAGCACCGCACACGCGACGAAGCTGAAGGCGTCTGCCCAGAGGGCTCCGTGGGTGCCCAATAGGGCGATGAGGAGGCCGCCCAGTGGAGCCCCGACCAGGGTGGCTGCGCGGCTCAGGCCCTCGTACAGGGAGGTGATGCGGAGCATCGACACCTCGCACTGCTCGGCCAGTGGGCGGAGCATCACGTGCTTCACCCGGTCGCCGATGCCCCGGAGGGAGCCTCCGACGGCGACCAGGAGGGCCAGTTCGAGGAACGACGTGCCGGGGAGAAGGATGATCGCGATCAGCGCCAGGGCGCTGCCGGTGTCGGCGATGATCGACGTGCGGCGGTGGCCGAGGCGGTCGGCGACGGGTGCGGCCAGGACCCCGGTGAGCGCGTACGGGAGCATCTCGCAGGCGGCGATCACGCCCATCTTCGCGGCGCTGCCGGTGCTGGTCAGGACCAGCCAGGGGATCGCGACGGCCGACACCCGGGTGCCCAGGGCGGACAGGATGTCCGCGGTGAACAGGCTGATCAGCGCTGCCCGAGGCGACGGCTTCATGTCGCGTGCCGGGCGCGCAGGGCGACCTTGTCGACCTTGTGGGCCGACGTCAGAGGCAGCTCGTCGAGCCACTCGATCGACCGCGGCACCCACATGTCGTTGAACTCGTCCCGGACGGCTTCCCGCAGGTCAGCGGCGTCCAGCAACGCTCCGGCGTACCGGACGACGTACGCGTGCGGCACCTCACCGAACTCCTCGTCCGGTACGCCGACCACTGCCGCCGCCCGCACCCCAGGCTGCGCCTGCAGGAGGTCCTCGATCGGCCGGCAGTAGACGTTCCAGTTGCTCGCCCCGGTGACGATCGTGTCCTGCACCCGGTCGACGACGTACAGGTACCCGTCGGTGTCCAGGTAGCCCAGGTCACCCGTCCGCACCCACCCGTCGACGATGGCCCGCTCGGTCAGGTCCGGCCGCCCCCAGTAGCCCGCGAACCGCAGCTTGCTGGTGGCGTAGATCTCCCCGGTCTCACCAGCCTGCAGGGGGTGTCCGTCAGCGCCGCGGATCTCCACCCGCACGTCCCCGTACGGCGTACCGGACGACCGCAGCCGCTCCGGGTGCTCCGGGTCCTCCGTGAGCCCCGGCTGTGCCGTGACGACGATGACCTCGCTCAGCCCGTACACGATCCGCAGGACCGGCCCGAACCGCGCGATGGCCTGCCGCAGCCGCGACGGCGCCGCCGGTCCGGCCCCGACGTTCAGCATGAACATGCTGGTCACGTCGGTCGTGGCCAGGTCCGGGTGGTCGAGCAGCTGGTAGAGCAGCGGCGGTGACACGTACGTCGAGTTGATCCGCTCGCGCTGGATCGTGGCCAGCGCCCGGCCGGCGTCCCACTGGTCCTCGACGTACAGCACGCCGCCCTGGAACAGGTTGAAGAACGTGGTGATCTGACCGCTCGCGAACGCCATCGGCGAGTGCGACAGGTGCCGCAGCACCGGCAGCCCGGCGGCCAGGTAGTCCGCGGCCAGGGTCAGGATCTGCTCGTAGAACGCCTGCCGGTGGTGCACCAGCTTCGGCTCGCCGGTCGTCCCGCTGGTCTGCAGGCAGGTGGCCGGCTCGGCGTCGCCGTCCTCGGCAGTGAAGGCTCCAGCCGGCGGTTGCAGCAGGTCCGGGCCGAGCCCACCAGGACCCAGGCAGTGCACCGGTACGCCGAGCTGTACGGCCAGCCGCTCGCCCAGCACGGCCTTGCTCGTCGGGTCGTAGACGAACACGTCCGGCGCGGACAGCCGCGCGAACGCCTCGATCTCCCGGCGCCCGGCGATCGGTGCGATCCACATGCTCCGCGCACCGACCAGGTGCAGGGCCAGCTGGAGTGCGGGCAGCTCCAGCGTGTTCCCGGCCAGCACCAGGACGCCGGTGCCCGGACCGACGCCGCGCTCCTGCAGCGACGCGGCCAGGTCGAGCACCTGGGCCCGGAGCCCGGCGTAGCTCAGCCGGCGGTCCCCGGCGACGATCGCGGGCCGCTCGCCGTACGCGGCGAACAGGCCGAGCGCGGTCACCACGTAGGAATCGGAATGCTCCAGGTTTTCGCCCACCACGAGATCGACCGACATGGCACCCCACCCTTCTCGATCCGGGCAGGACTGTACTTGGCGAATTAGCGCGCGGCCAGGTTTCAGGTGAATTCAAGTGGCCGATTAAAAGTATCCGTTGACGTTACAGCTTTCCGGAACTAGGTTTCCGACACCGCCACTCGCGCCGGGTATTTCTGGCCCCGCGCGCTTCAACCCAATGGGGGGTTGTTCCATGCGCATTCCCAGTACCGTCCGAACGGCCGCGCTCGCCGCCGCCGTCTCGCTGGCCGGATCAGCTCTGGTCTTCACCGGATCCGAGGCCCAGAGCACCAGCTCGTCGTCGTACGGCGGCCAGGGGGGCAAGTCCACGTGGGTCGGCAGCTGGTCGGCCGGCATCACCCGGCCCGAGGCCGCCGGCTTCAGCGCCACCGGCCTGACCGACCAGAGCGCCCGGTACGTCGTCCGCCCGTCGGTCGGCGGGGACAAGGTCCGGATCCGGTTCACCAACATCTACGGCGACCGGCCGGTGCAGATCGGCGGCGCGACCGTCGCCAAGGCGAACGCCGCCACGCCGGCGATGTCCGACCTCGACCCGGCCTCGAAGCGCACGCTGACCTTCGGCGGCAAGACGACCGCCACCATGAACAAGGGTGCCGAGCTGCTCAGCGACCCGGTCAACCTGCGCGTTCCCGACCTGGCCACGCTGGTGATCAGCGTCTACTACCCGACCGCGACCGGCCCGACCTCCTGGCACGCGCAGACGTTCCAGGAGAACTACTTCGGTCCCGGCAACCTGACCAACGAGACCGCCGGTACGGCGTACACGACCACCCGGCCCTGCTGCTGGACGTTCCTGTCCGGTGTCGACGTGCAGACCTCCGACGCCGACGGCGCGGTCGTCGTACTCGGCGACTCGATCGCGGAGGGCGTCGGCAGTACGGCGAACGCGAACAACCGCTGGCCCGACCAGCTCGCCGAGCGGCTGGCCGCCGACCACCGGCGCGGCACGGCCGGCGTCCTGAACGTCGGCCTGTCCGGCAGCCGGCTGAACCGCGACGGCACCGAGCCGATCCTGGGCTCGCCCGGGTTCGAGCAGCTCGGCCTGAACGCGCTGGCCCGGCTGAACGAGGACGTCCTGGCCCAGACCAGGCCGGAGACCGTGATCACCCACCTCGGGATCAACGACCTGTGGATGAACGGCGCGTCCGCCGACCAGATCATCGCGCAGCTGCAGCAGGTCAACGCGCAGCTGAAGGAGCGCGGGATCCGCAGCCTCGGCGCGACCATCACGCCGTACGAGGGCTTCACCACGCCCGGCGGCTGGACCGCGGAGAAGGAGACGAACCGCCAGGCGGTGAACTCCTGGCTGCGCAACTCGCACACCTTCGACGGCGTGATCGACTTCGACCGGGTGCTCCGCGACCCCGCGGCGCCGAGCAAGCTGAACGCCGCGTACGACTCCGGCGACCACATCCACCCGAACGACGCCGGCTACCAGGCGATGGCGAACTCGATCCCGCTGCAGCTGGTCCGGTGAGTTGAGATGACCACCGCCGCCCAGGTGCTGCAAGGACTGTTCAGCGCAGAAGGTCTCGAGGACCCCTATCGGTACTACGCCGATCTGCGAAGGCACGGTCCCGTCTCCCTCATCGGGGGCAGCGGCCCCTACGCGGCGGTGGTCACCGGGTACGACGCGGTGAACCAGGTGCTGCGGGACCCGCGGGTGCGCGTCACCGACGACGCGTTCGCGGACTCGCACGGTGGTGCGGCCTGGCGGGAGCATCCGCTGCTGGCCGCGCTCAACAACTCGATGATGTACAGCAACGGCGAGCGGCACGTGCGGGCCCGGCGCCTGTTCCAGCAGGTGTTCACGCCGCGGCGGGTGCAGGAGCTGGAGCCGGCGATGGTCGCGCAGATCTCGTCGCTGATCGACGGGCTGGAGGCTCGATTGCTGGCCGACGGGGAGGCGGACTTCATGGCGGAGTTCGCCTACCTGCTGCCGAGCTCGGTGGTCGCGGCGCTGCTCGGGATCCCGGCGGAGGATCTGGCGTGGTTCAGGCCGCGGGTGCAGCGGATCAACGAGTTCCTGGACGTGACGGGGAAGACCGCGGAGGTCCTGGCCCGTGCGGACGAGGCGACGGTCGAGCTGAGTTCCTACTACCGTCGGTTGATCGCCGTACGGCGTACTGAGCCGGCCGACGACCTGATCAGCCAGTTGGTTGCCGAGGACACCGATGTGACGGACGAGGAGCTGGTCTGCAACCTGCTGGTCCTCTTCAACGCCAGCTTCGTCACGACGATCCACCTGCTGGGCAACGGGTTGTCGTTGCTGCTGGCCCACCCCGAGCTCCGCTCGGCCCCGATGGGACCGTTCGTCGAAGAGGTGCTCCGCTACGAGTCGCCGGTCCAGTACGTCGCCCGCTACGCCGACGACGTGATCGAGATCGCCGGGACGACGATCCCGCCGAAGGAGGTGGTCCTGGTGATGCTGGGCGCCGCCAACCGCGACCCGGAGAGCTATCCGGAGGCAGACCGCTTCGACCCGACACGGTTCGCAGCTGACCCGATCGTCTCGACAGCCGAGAGAAGAGCTTCTCAAGGGAGTGTTCGTCCGTTGAGCTTTGGAGCTGGTCCGCACTTCTGTCTCGGGGCTGCGCTGGCTCGGGCCGAGGCGCAGTTGGCGTTTCCGTTGTTGATGTCGCGGCTACCAGGGCTCCGGGCGGCGCGGGCGCCGGTGAGGTACCCGCAGCAGTTCCTTCGGGGGTTCGAGTCGATGCCAGTGGAGGTGGGCGATGCCCCTTGACCCGCAGGTGGAAGCGATGCGTGCGCAGCGCGCGGCGGACGGCGTACCGCAGCTCTACACCCAGACTCTCGCCGAGGCGCGCGCCGCGGACCTCGCGTCGATCCAGGCCGCCGGTGGTGAGGTCGAGCCCGTCGATTCCGTCGAGGACGTGTTCGTCGACGAGCTCGGGCTGCCGCTGCGGATCTACCGGCCTCTCGGAGACGGCCCGATGCCGACGCTGGTCTACTTCTTCGGCGGCGGCTGGACGCTCGGCAGCATCGAGACCGCCGACGGCATCTGCCGCCGGCTCGCCAACGCCGCCGGGTGTCAGGTGATCACGGTTGGCTATCGGTTGGCGCCCGAGCACCCGTTCCCGACGGCGGTCCACGACTGCCACCGCGCAACGGCGTGGATCGCCAAGGCTTCGTTCGTCGACCCCGAGCGCGTCGTCGTCGGCGGCGACAGCGCCGGCGGCAACCTCACCGCGGCCACCACTTTGCTTGCCCGAGACAACGGTCCTGCGCTGGCCGGGCAGCTGCTCGTCTATCCCAACACTCTCTACGGCTCAGACACCCCGTCGATGCGCGCCGGGGTCGATCCGCACCTGTTCAACCAGACGTCGGTCAACTGGTACTGGAAGCACTACCTCACCGACCCGGCCCAGGGCGTCGATCCACTCGCGTCCCCTCTCTTGGCGGACTCCCATGCCGGCCTCCCACCGGCGTTGGTGATCACCGCCGAGTACGACCCGCTCCGCGACGAGGGCGAGCTCTACGCGGAGAAGCTGTCCGCCGCGGGAGTGCCGACGACGCTCACTCGGTACGACGGCATGGTGCACGGCTTCTTCGCGATGTCCGGTGCATTGGAGGGCGGCCGCCGAGCGATCGCCGAAGCAGCAACGTGGCTGAGGGAGATCTTCGGTGGGGATTGAGCAGCCCGCCCCCGAAGCCGAGCGCGCTCCGCGCGCCGGCGCCCAGCTCCCGCCGGGCAAGCAGCTCTCGCCCGGCGTCCAGCTCCCGCCCGGCGCCGAGCTCCCGTCTGGTGTCCAGGTCCCCCCCGGCGACCAGGTCCCGCCCCGCGCCCAGCCCCTGCCCGGCGCTCAGGCCCCACGGGGCACCCAGCTCTCGCCCGGCGTCCAGTTGCCGCCCGGCGCTCCGCTCTCGCCCGACTCCCGGGCGGGCGTCGGCGGGGGGCGCGCTGGTGCGGGTGCGCTGTGTCTTGCCGACTACGAGTCTCTCGCCGGTGGTCTGCTTTCGGCGCCGGTGGGTGACTTCATTTCCGGCGGTAGTGGCGCCGAGCTGACCTTGCGGGGCAATCGGTCTGCTCTCGACCGGGTGCGCATCACCCCTCGAGTGATGGCTGGGGTT
This sequence comes from Kribbella italica, assembly GCF_014205135.1. Taxonomy (NCBI): domain Bacteria; kingdom Bacillati; phylum Actinomycetota; class Actinomycetes; order Propionibacteriales; family Kribbellaceae; genus Kribbella; species Kribbella italica. The sequence continues at coordinate 5,164,794 of NZ_JACHMY010000001.1, read as the reverse complement.
GAGGCTGCTGATCCGAGTGGTCGGCTCGTGGGGTCGGCTTCGGAGATGCCTGTTGCGGTGGCGCCGATGGCTTATCAGCGGTTGGTGCATCCGGAGGGGGAGCTGGAGCTGGCGCAGGCTGCTGCCGATGCCGGCGTGCCGTACGTGATCTCGACCTTGAGCAGCTACCCGCTGGAGAAGATCCCGGGGGAGTGCTGGTTTCAGCTGTACTGGTTGCGGGATCGGGCCGTGGTCGAGGGCCTGGTCGATCGGGCGGCCGGGTGTTCGGCGTTGGTGGTGACGGTCGACGTTCCGGTCATGGGACGCCGGTTGCGCGACGTACGGAACGGGTTCGCATTGCCGGACGACGTGGTGGCGGCGAACCTGCAGACCACGCGAGAGGCGCATGCGGCGGTCCCCGGAGTGTCGGCGGTCGCGGCGCACACGGCATCCGCGTTCTCGCCGACGGTGTCCTGGGACGACCTCGAGTGGCTGAAGCGCAGGACCGAGCTTCCCTTGGTGGTGAAGGGAATTCTGGACCCCCGAGATGCTCGACGGGCTGCGGAGATCGGAGCGACCGCGGTGGTGGTGTCGAACCACGGCGGCCGCCAGCTGGACGGCGCGGTGGCCTCGATCGACGCCCTGCCTGAGGTGGTCGATGCGGTGGGCAACGATATCGACGTGTTGATGGACTCCGGCATCCGCAGCGGCACCGACGTGCTGAAGGCGCTCGCCGTCGGCGCGAGCGGCGTACTGATCGGAAGACCGTTGCTGTGGGCCCTGGCTGTGGACGCCTGCGACGAGGCGTTCGGGTTGTTGCGGACCGAGGTGACCGACGCGATGCTGCTGGCCGGGTGCGCCGATCTCGCGGCCGTCAAGGGACTGACCTGGAGGAACGATGGCTGACCTCGACGTGAGCGACCTGCACGGCGCGCTCACCGACAAGGCACTGAACTCGATGAACTTCCTCAACGAGGTCGCGCAGCACTACCCGGACGCGATCTCGCTCGCCGCCGGCCGGCCTGCGGAGGAGTTCTACGCGATCGAGGACCTGCACTCCTACCTCGACACCTTCTGTGCCTACCTGCGCGACGAGCTCGGGTACGACGAGGCCGCGGTGCGCCGGACGGTCTTCCAGTACGGGCGGACGAAGGGGATCGTGCACCGCCTGGTCGCGCGGAACCTGCTCGCCGACGAGGGCATCACCGTCGACCCCGAGGCGCTCGTGGTGACGGTCGGCTGCCAGGAGGCGATGGTGCTCGCGCTCCGCGCCCTGCGCAAGGACGCGAACGACGTCCTGCTCGCGGTCGAACCGGCGTACGTCGGCATCACCGGCGCCGCGCGGCTGCTCGACCTGCCCGTCCTGCCGGTTGCCGGGGGCAACGATGGGATCGACCTGGACGACCTGATTGCCGTGGTCAAGGCCGCGAAGGCCGACGGGCTCAGGCCACGCGCGTGCTACGTGATGCCGGACTTCGCCAACCCGTCCGGTCTGAGCCTCGATCTGGAGACCCGGCAACGGTTGCTCGACGTCGCGGCCGAGCAGGACTTCCTGCTGCTCGAGGACAACCCGTACGGCCTGTTCCCCGTCGAGGGCGTCGACCGGGTGCCGACGCTGAAGACGCTCGACACCGAGCGCCGGGTGATCTACCTCGGGTCGTTCGCCAAGACGGCGCTGCCAGGCGCGCGCGTCGGGTACGTCGTCGCCGACCAGCTCGTCGCGCACCCGGACGGGACGACCAGCTTGCTGGCCGACGAGTTGTCGAAGATCAAGAGCATGGTCACCGTGAACACGTCGGCGATCGGCCAGGCGATGATCGGCGGCAAGCTCCTCCAGCACGAGTGCAGCCTGGTCGCGGCCAACCAGCGCGAGCGTTCGACGTACGCCGCGAACCTGCACGCGCTGACCAAGGGCCTCGCTGCTCGATTTCCTGACGGCGAGGTCACCTGGAACGTGCCGTCGGGCGGCTTCTTCCTGGTCGTCACGGTCCCGTTCGTGGTCGACGACGCGCTGCTCGCGAAGTCGGCCCAGGAGTACGGCGTGCTGTGGACGCCGATGGGTCACTTCTACGACGGCGATGCCCCGATCCACGCGCTGCGACTGTCCTGCAGTTCGGTCACGCCGGCCGAGCTCGAGCCGGCGCTCGACCGGCTGGCCGCACTCATCCGCGACCAGCTCTGAGCAACTGGTCCTCTACCCGGCGGACCAACTGGATCTGTCTGCGAGACCGGTTCGTTTCTAGCGTGGACGTATGACCAGCCTCGCTTGTGAACCCACCGCCGCGCTCCGGCCCGAACGCCTCGTCACCGCGCAGTTCGTGCGGCTGCTGCTGGTGACCTTCGGGTCCGGGCTGAGCATGTACCTGCTGACCTCGGTCGTGCCGCTCTACCTCGCGGCATCGGGATCCGGCGGGATCGGAGCCGGGCTGTCGACCGGCGCCATGATGTTCGCCGCGGTCGCCGTCGAACTGATCGTGCCGGCGACGCTGCGCCGGCTCGGCTACCGCACGACGCTGGCGATCGGGCTTGTCCTGCTCGGTGCGCCGAGCCTGCTGCTGATCCTCACCTCGTCGCTGCCGCTGGTCCTCGCCGTCTGCGTGATCCGCGGCGCTGGTCTGGCCATCATGGTCGTCGGAGCCGTCGCGCTGGTCGCCGAGTTGACGCCTCCCGGTCGCCGCGGCGAAGCGCTCGGTGTGTACGGCGTGGTGGTGGGTCTCCCGGCCGCTCTCGGTCTGCCGCTCGGCGTCTACCTGACCGGGGTGGTCGGTTTCGAGACCCTGTTCGTGCTGGCCGCGGTCTGCTCACTGGCCGGACTCGCCGTACTGCCGGGTGGTCCGGCCCGAGCCACCGACGACGAGCACCACGTGAAGGTGCTCGGCGGACTGCGCGGCAGCGGACTGCTGATGCCGGCCGGAGTCTTCGCCGCCGTAACGCTTGCCGCAGGCATCAGTATCACCTTCCTCCCGCTGGCTTCGCAGAACCACACGCTGGTCGCCGCCGCGCTGCTGGTCCAAGCAGTAGCCGCGCCCGGCGCCCGCTGGCTCGCAGGCTGGCTGGGCGACCGCATCGGCCCCCGACGCCTGCTGGTCCCGGCGCTCACGCTGGCCGCAATCGGCGCAGGAGCCCTGGCCTTCGTCGGCACCCCGGCCGCGGTCCTCGGTGGAGCAGCCTGCTTCGGCCTCGGCTTCGGCGCTGCCCAGAACCTGACCCTCGCGATCATGTACGACCGCTCCCCGCGCTCCCGCTACGGCCAGGTCAGCGCCCTCTGGAACCTCGCGTACGACGGCGGCTGGGGCGCCGGCGCAATCCTCTTCGGCTTCGTCGTCGCCGGCATCGGCTACCCGACAGCCTTCGCCCTGACCGCCGCAATCGTCGCCCTGGCCATCGTCCCGGCGACCCGAGGAACAGCTTCACCCTTGGGATGAGACCACCACTCCCGCGACCTCACCCGAAGAGCGATGGCCGCCGAACACGGTCGGTGACAGGCTGGATCCCACTCCGGGGGGAGGGCCGGGACCGTACCAACGGTCCCGGCACAGGGACCGTGCAGGGGGAGAGATCGTGGCGACCGAGCAGGAGTACCAGAACGCTTCTACCGGCCCGGGGGCGTGATGCGGGTCGTTGTCGTCGCGTTGCTCGGGTTCGTCTGCGCGGTGCTGGTCGGTCTCGTCGTCAACCTGCTGACGCCCAAGGATCACAAGGTCAAACCGCTGACGCTGTGGGGAGTCCTCGGCCTGCTCGTCGTGGCGTCGACGGGTGTCGCCGTCTGGCAGAACACACTGGACGACACGTCCGGCGACACCGCTGACGGAGGGACGCCGACCACGCCGGTGACGCCGACGCCGACGCCGCCGGTGGACTCGGAGTCGGCGCCCACGACGCCGCCGACCAGCACGTCGTCGACGCCGACGGATGATCCGGTGGTCGACCCGCCGGTGACGACTCCGGTGGTGACGCCGGTGGTGAAGCCGAGTCAGGCGCCGAAGAGTGCGGCGTGGGCGGATCAGTACCTGGCCGACCAGGTGCCCTTGTACGGCGACCCGGGCGAGGGCCCGGCGACTCTGGGCGGCAACAAGGTCGTGTGTGGCCGGAGCGTGCGGTTCCCGATCAACGGGTTCGCGAGCAAGTACACCGCGGAGTACGCGATCGACGCGAAGGCGACCTGGTTCCGGGCGACGCTCGGGATCGACAGCAGGACGAAGCCGGGAGCGAAGGTGCACTTCCTCATCTACCTGATCGGGACGCCGATCGACGACGGGTACCTGCTGACCTACTACGACGTGAAGGAGATCAAGGTCCCGGTCAAGGGGAAGGCGGTGCTCAAGCTGGTGACCGAGGCGGTCGAGGCCGGTGGCGTCGGCGGGACCGGGCGATCGGCCTGGGGGAACGGGCGGTTCACCCAGGTCTGAGGGCTTGGCAACTGTGTGTAGTCGGGGGATAGTGGCTCGGTGCCTGGAGGGGTGCCGAGGGGGAACGATGGGGGACGGGAAGGTCGCGCCGGCGCGGTTCGACGCGGGGACGGCGATCGTCCTGCGCGAGGCGTACCACAAGATCGACGCGCAGTTCCGGGGGAACCACTACGGGCTGTACGACTACGCGCGGGCGGTGGCGGCGAAGATCGCCCGGGTCGACACGTTCTACGTCGGGCTGCTGCACGGGTCGAACCGGGTGCGCTACCCGTTCGGGTACGAGGACGGGAAGTACGACGACCCGGCGACCCACACCTTCGGGCCGCAGGGGCCGACGGCCTGGCTGCTGCGGAAACGGCAGACCTACCGGTTCGCCTACGACAACGGCGCCGCGCTGATGGGCGGCATCCCGTGCGGGGACGTGACCAAGGTGTCGGCCGACGCCGTGATCGTGCCGATGTTCCGCGCCGACGGTGAGCGGATGTTCGGGATGATGTCGATCCAGAGCTACCAGCCGGGCGCGTACGACGACAACGCCGTCCGCGCGTTCGAGTGGCTGACCGGGACCGTGGCCCGGGTGCTCGACCGGGAGGCCGAGGACCGCGAGGCGCTCCGGCTGCTGCCGGCCGGCGAGGAGACGCCGAACCTGCTGACGTCGGACCACGTGATGGAGTACCTGTCCAACCGCATCGCCGTACTGCGTGGTCTGGCCGACGAGGCACTCGGCGAGCCGGAGGCGCGCGCCGAGCCGCTGCGCGGGCACCTGACCGCCTTGCGGACGACGGCCGAGAAGATCCAGTCCGAGTTGATCGAGATGATGCTCGACGCGGACGAGGGCCCTGAGCAACGGTTCGGGTCGCTCACCAAGGCCCAGCAGGGCATCGCGGTGCTGCTGGTCCAGGGGCTCGACAACGACGCGCTGGCGGCCGAGCTGGGGATCAGCCTGAACACGGTGAAGTCCCACCTCGGGACGATCCTGCGCAAGTACGCGATGGACAGCCGCGTGCAGGTGGCCGACGACGTGCGGAAGTACCTGGCTCGTTAGAGCTTGCGGAGGCGGACCCAGCGGACGGCGTGGTCGGCGCCCTTGCGGAGGACGAGGGTGGCGCGCGAGCGGGTGGGGAGGATGTTCTCGCGCAGGTTGGGGCCGTTGATGCCGTCCCAGAGAGACTCGGCCTTGGCGACGGCCTCGCCGCGGCTGAGTTCGCCGTACCGGACGAAGTAGGACTCGGGGTTGCGGAACGCGGTCTCCCACAGCTTCAGGAAGCGGTGGACGTACCAGGACCGGATGTCGTCGGCGGCCGCGTCGACGTACACGGAGAAGTCGAAGAAGTCGCTGACCGCGAGGCCGCTCTTGCCGTCGGCGTGACGCGGGGCCGGCTGGAGGACGTTGAGGCCTTCGAGCAGGAGGATGTCGGGCTGCTCGACCGTCGTCCGTACGCCGTCGAGGCGGTCGTAGTGCAGGTGCGAGTAGACGGGAGCGCCGACGTTGTCCATGCCGGACTTCACCTCGACCACGAACCGCAGCAACGCCTTGCGGTCGTAGGACTCCGGGAAGCCCTTGCGCAGCATCAGGCCGCGGCGTTCGAGCTCGGCGTTCGGCCAGAGGAAACCGTCGGTGGTGACGAGCGCGACGCGCGGGTGCTCGGGCCAGCGGGCCAGCAGTTCGCGGAGCAGCCGCGCGGTGGTCGACTTGCCGACGGCAACCGACCCGCCGATGCCGATCACGAACGGGGTCCGGGTCGCGGTGTGGCCGGCCACGGTGTTGCCCAGGAAGGTCTCGGTGTCGTTGTGCAGCGCGCGGGCGTGCCGGACGTACAGCGACAGGATCCGCGACAGCGGCAGGTAGACCTCACGCACCTCGTCGATGTCGATCTCGTCGCCGAGACCGCGCAACCGCTCGATCTCCTCGGCGGTCAACGGCGACTCGGTGGTCTCGGCCAGTTGCGCCCAGGCGGCCCGGTCCAGCTCGGTGTAGGGAGTCACCTCCCGCGGCGGCTGCAGCATGGGCCCCATTGTTCCCACATCACCGCGGGCTACGCTGACCGGCATGTGCGCCACTGACTCTGCGGGTGTGGTAGTTGTCACATCAGGAACCCTGTCCGGACCCCTCTCGTGATCGTCGGCGTGGGCATCGACGTGGTCGACGTCGAGCGCTTCCTGAAGACGCTGGAGCGGACGCCGGGCCTGCGCGACCGGGTCTTCACCCCGGCCGAGGCGGTCCGGCCGCCGGCGTCGCTCGCGGCGCGGTTCGCGGCGAAAGAGGCGCTCGCCAAGGCGCTGGGCGCTCCGGGCGGGATGCACTGGCACGACGCGGAGGTGCGCAGCGACGAGACCGGGCGGCCGTGGCTGGAGGTCACCGGGACGGTCGCGGCGAAGGCGTCCGAGCTGGGGGTCCAGAGCCTGCACCTGTCGCTGAGTCACGACGCGGGGATCGCGTCGGCGGTCGTCGTACTGGAGGGCTGAGATGCGCCGGGCACACACTGTCGAGCAGGTCCGGGCGGCCGAGGCGTCGTTGATGGCGACGCTGCCGGAGGGCACGCTGATGCAGCGGGCCGCGACCGGACTTGCTGTTGCCATTGGCAACTTTGTGGGGCGGACGTACGGGGTTCGCGTGGTGCTGCTGGTCGGGTCGGGGGACAACGGCGGGGATGCCCTGTACGCCGGGGAGAAGCTGGCGCGGCGCGGCGCTCACGTGGTGGCGGTGCTGCTGTCGGACAAGGTGCATGCGGAGGGACTGCAGGCTCTCCGCGTGGCAGGGGGACGGGTCGGTGCGGTGGAGGAGATCGCTGGTGCCGACTTGGTGGTGGACGGTGTGGTCGGGATCGGTGGGCGGCCGGGGCTGAAGCCGGCCGCGCTGGAGGCTGTCCGGCTCGCCGAGCAGTACCGCGTGCCGGTGGTTGCCGTCGACATCCCGTCGGGCGTCGACGTGGACTCGGGCGACGTGCCGGCGCCGGCCGACGGCAGGGCCGGCTACGTCCGGGCCGCGTTGACCGTCACGTTCGGGACGCACAAGATCTGCCACTTCGTGGACCCGGCCGCGTCAGCCTGCGGGCCGGTGCATCGGGTCGACATCGGGCTGGAGCTGCCGCCGTCGCCGGTGGAGGCGATGCAGGCGGCCGACGTACGGGCGCTGTATCCGGTGCCGCGGGGGGAGTCGGACAAGTACTCGCGCGGCGTGCTCGGATTGATGGCCGGCTCCCGGCAGTACCCAGGCGCCGCGGTGATCGCGACGGCGGGCGCGCTCGCCGGCCCGCTCGGAATGCTCCGGTACGTCGGGCCCGACGCGGTCGCGGAAGCGGTGCGCGCGGCCCATCCGGAGATCGTTGCCGGTGAGGGGCGGGTCCAGGCGTGGGCCGTCGGCTCAGGGCTGGCCGACGAGCTGGACCTCCGGAAGGTCCGCGACCTGCTCGACTCCGAGGAGCCGGTCGTGCTGGACGCCGACGGGCTGAAGACCCTGGACGACTCCGGCGACCACACCAACGTGCTGATCACGCCGCACGCCGGAGAGCTCGCCCGGCTGCTCGATGTCGACCGGGCAACGGTCGAGGCCGAGCGACTGAAACATGCGCGGCTGGCCGCCGAGCAGTACGACGTGACCGTGCTGCTCAAGGGATCGACCACGGTGATCACCGCGCCGGACGGGCGGACCAGGGTCAACCCGACCGCGACGCCGTGGCTGGCGACGGCCGGTTCGGGCGACGTACTGGCCGGGTTGTGCGGTGCGTTGCTGGCGGCCGGTCTGGACCCGCTGGACGCGGGGAGTGTCGGTGCCTACCTGCACGCGGCGGCCGCGCAGCTCGCGTCAGAGGCAGGGCCTATCACGGCGACGGCAATCGCGCGCGCTCTGCCCGTGGCGACCGGTCAGATCTTGTACTGACGAACTCCTCGGGATAGGACGGACTCTGTTGGGTCCCCGCCGCCCTGGGAGTTCGCCCGTGAAGCGTCTTGGTGTGTTGCTGTCCGTGGTCGCCCTGCTGGTCGCCGGTCTGCCGGCGACAGCGCAAGCCCAACCGGCGCCGTACAAGGCCGACCGGGCAACCAAGATCGACGTGATGGGCGAGTGGGCCCACCCCGACGACGACACCAGCATCATCGGGCCGTGCGGCGTCTGGCACCAGCGGTACGGCGTGAAGTGCGGCGTGATCATGGTGACGCGCGGTGAGGGCGGCGGGAACGCGGTCGGCACCGAACTCGGCCCGGACCTCGGGCTGCGCCGCGAGAACGAGGACCGGGTCGCGCACTACCGCTCCGGCACGGTCGACATCTTCAACCTCGACCGGATCGACTTCTTCTACAACCAGAGCGCGCCGCTGACGCAGTACTTCTGGGACGAGGAGGAGACCCTGCGCCGGGTCACCCGCGTGATCCGCACGACCCAGCCGGAGATCTACATCGGCTTCACGCCGACGCTCGCCGCGGGGCACGGCAACCACCAGCAGGCCGGTCGCCTGATCTGGGAAGGGGTGCTCGCCGCGGCCGATCCGACCCGCTTCCCCGAGCAGTTGCGCGGGAAGGACGCGTTGAGCACCTGGCAGGTGAAGAAGGTCTTCTCCGGCGGCAGCACGGCAGGCACCGGCGGTACGACGACCGCCGCGAACTGCACGACCGGCTTCGTCCCGGCCAGCGCGGACACCGTCGCCGGCGTCTGGACCGGCTACGACTCGCCGTACAAGTGGCCGGCCGGCAACGTCCAGGGCCGACCGGCCGGTACGGCGAAGTCCTGGCAGCAGGTCGCCGACGAGGGCCGCGCGGCGTACCCGACGCAGAGCCGGGTGATGTTCAAGGGCACCTCGGTGCCGGCCTGCCCGAAGTTCGCGATGACGCAGGCGTTCGTCCCGTTCCAGCCGAACAGCAGTCCGGCCGCCGGGCGCGACGACGCGATCCTGTTCGGCGCGACCAAGCCCGATCCCGGCGGCCTGCCGGTGGGCACGCTGCAGTACCTGACGTTCTCCCGCTTCGCCAACGTCGCCGGTGAACCCTTCCGGGCGACCGTGCACCTGCGCGCCCCGCGCGGAAAGCTTGCCAAGGGCAACATCACCCTGACCGTCCCGCCCGGCTGGACGACCGACGGCCCGAAGCGGGTCCCGGGCCGAGCGGACGCCGCGATCACCTTCACCGTCACCCCGTCCACGAGCGCCCCGGTCAACCAGCTCGCCAAGATCTCCGCGCTCTACAGCACCGGCAAGGCCACCGGCTACACCGACAACGTGGTCCGGATCGTCTCCGCGACCGAGGGCCGGTTCCAGCGCTGGGGCAACTGGCAGGAGTACGACGAGTGGCTGGCGCAGACCGCGCCGCAGGCGACGCGGCTCGGCCGCTCGCCCGCGATCCAGTCGATCGGCGTCGGCCGCACGCTCGACGTACCGGTCGTCGTGCACAACTGGTCGGCGACGCCCCAGAGCGGCAACGTCAGTCTGGCTCTGCCGGCGAACTTCACCGCGGACGCGACCACCAAGCCCTACCCGACCGTTGCCCCGGGCGCCGAGACCACCGTGACCTTCAAGGTCACCAACATCGACGCGACGCTGCCCGCGACGCAGAACGTCGACGTCCCGATCACCACCACGTACGCCGGTGGCACCGGCAGCGAGACGCTCACGCTGTCCGTCGTACCGACCACTGCGATCGCGCAGACGACGACCGCGCCGGCGGTCGACGGCACGGCCTCCGACGGCGAGTACCCAGGTCAGACGCTCGACCTCGGCCGGATCTGGCAAGGCGCGTCGACCTGCACCGGCATCGACGACTGCGGTGTGTCAGCGACCGGCGAGGGCAGTACGGCGAAGGTCAGCTGGTCCGGCGACGCGCTCTACTTCTTCGTGCACGTCCGCGACGACTACCAGTCGTACGCCGTCACGCCGGCCGAGTGCGTCGGCCACTGGCAGGCCGACTCGGTCGAGATCCTGCTCGACCCGCGCGGTACGGCCTCGCAGGCGCTGATGGACACGGCGAACACGTTCAAGCTCGGCGTCTTCCCGTTCAGCAACGACGCCGCCCGCGGCAACGGCCCGTGCTGGTCGCGCGACGCCGACAACCACCAGGGCTACTCCAGCGGCGCGCTCGACACCGGCAACGCGCCCGGTGTCGAGGTCGCGTCGACGGCGACCTGGGTCGGCAGCAACGAGACGACCGTCCCGCACACCTACACGGGCTACGACCTGGAGGTGAAGATCCCGCTCGCCACGCTCCCGGCCGCCGTCGACCCGGCGAACCTCGGGCTGAACATCACGCCGTACGACAACGACGACACGTCGGCGGCCGGTACGACGACGCTGCGGCACATCGACCAGAGCACGCGGCTCGGCTGGTCCGCGCTCGGCTCGGTCCAGTCCGACCCGTACCGCTGGGGCCGCGCGACGATGCCCGGCTACACCCCGCCCGCCGACCGGCCGACCACACCGGCACCGCCGGACGTGTCGAACCCGAACCTGAACGGTGCGCTCTCGCCGCAGACGATCGCTCAGTCGGCCCGCAACCACGTGCCGATCTCGGGCCGGGTCCCCACCAACGACCTGAAGATCCTGTACGCCGGGTTGCGGCCGGGTGCGTTGGATGTCTTGACCCACGCATCTGCTCCAGGAACTGCTCGACTGTTCTTGACGTCGGGGGACTTGGGAGCGATTCCGGTCTACACGACCAGTTGCACCACCGATCCGCCGCCGAACTACGGGCTGACGCCCTGCGCAGTCACCGACGGTGGGATCCCGCCCTGGGCGCCCGACCTGAGCGGCCGTCTGGTCAAGCAGTCGTCCAAGCAGCTCACGCGCGGCGTGCAGCACTGGTCGGTGCCGTTGACCGCGGCCCAGCAAACGAAGCTGAAGACCGACGGGCACCTGCTGCTGTCCTACGAGACCCCGGACGACAAGGTGCAGGCCTTCGACCTGAAGCTCAGCCGGCGGCCTTGAAGTCGAGGCCGTTCCCGGCCGGCGTCCGGAGCTGGAGCTTGTCGGCGTCGAGGGTGTAACTGACCTCGCCGTTCAGCGTGGCCAGCACGGTCTTCTCCAGGGCGCCGGCCTCGCCGGAGCACGCGCGGCGCGTCGTACCGATCTCGCCGAAGGTCAGCTTGTCGCCGGTCCGCGCGACCGCCCCCTGCAAGTCGTTGCAGCTGGTCGACCCGGTGACCCGGCCGCCGTTGAGGGTCAGGTACGCGCCGCCGTTGCCCGGCGTGGACGCGGTTTCGCCCGCGATCACGCTCTCCAGGACCCACTTGGTGCCGTCCAGAGCGACGTCGGGCTGCGCGGTCTCGCGGTCCTGCAGCTCGAGGACCGTGCCGCCTGCGGTGATCGTCAGCTTGTCCGCGGCGAGCTTCCAGGCCGGCTTGCTCTTCAGCAGCTCGAGCAGCCAGTCCTCCTGCTGCTGCCGGGGTGCGTCACAGGCCATGTTGGTCATGTTCAGGTCGCCAACGGTCAGCGTGCCGCCGTCGGTCGAGGCCTTGCCGCCGATCGAGTTGCACCCGGCGTTCGCCGACAGTGAGCCGTCGTCCTTGAACATGAGCGAGATCCGGGTGCTGGGCGCGAGCTTCTTCGGCGCGCCGTTCTCGGTCAGGGCCGTGGACAGGTAGGTCTTGCCGCCCAGCCCGCTCGCGCCGACGTCCTCCCCGCACCCGGTCAGCGCGACGAGTCCTGCTGCTGCCATCACCACGAAAGATGTCCTCACGCCCTACGGACGCCCGGGAGCCGCCCGGCGTTGCAGTCTGTTCGACAGTGAAGTCCAGGTAAAGCCGCGAGAATCCCGGGCCCCGGGGTGGCGGATCAGGTCACGAAACGATAACGTGCGGCGCGCTGACAGATCATGGCCGGTGTTCACCGGTCTCCCTGGGGATCCAACCGAACAACTGAGGGCCGACGCTGCAGCGCTGGGGCACGCGGCGACAGCCCGTCGAACAACGAAGGATGCGTTTCGCATGCCCCCCATCCGAACTGCCCGGCACCGCGCTGTGGTGCCCGCGGCCTTCCTCGCTCTCGGCGCCCTGGTGGCCGCACCGATCGCCGTACAGGCGGCCAACGGCGACTCCGTGACGACGAGTCCGTCCAGTGCCGCGGACAGCACGGCGACGGCTCTCCCGAGCGTCGGCCGGGTCGAGAACTGTGTGCTCGACGCGAAGTCCGGCTGTACCGTCCTGCACGGCTTCGGCCAGAAGCCGGTCGCGATCACCGCGACAGCCTCCGGACCGGCGCAGCTGTCGATCGATCCGAGCCTCACCACCGAGACGACCTACCGGCTGCGCGCTCTGCGTCGCGACGGCCAGAGCCACCGCCAGGGGACCAAGCTGCGCTACACCGCGCACTACGACTTCGTCGCCGCGCCGGCGCAACCGACCACGCCGGTGCCCCCGACGACCAAGCCTCCGACGACTCAGCCTCCGACGACCGAGCCGCCGACGCAGTCCCCGCCGACGGCCACCCCGACCAGCACCACCCCGAGCAGCACCCCGAAGCCGCCGACGACCACGCCGACCAGTACGCCGCCGACCGGCACCCCGGGGCAGACCTGCACGAAGCCGGGGTGGACGACCACGGCGACCGGCAACTCGGGTGAGGGCCGCAGCTACGGCCAGTACTACGTCCACAACAACATGTGGAACAACTCGAACGGCACCTACACGATGGCCGTCTGCAACTACAACAGCTGGTACGAGGACGTCACCCAGGCCAAGCCCGGTGACCTCGGCGTCCAGGCGTACCCGAACGTCCACAAGGACTACGACGACTTCCCGCTGGCCAAGATCCAGTCCGCGAAGTTCGCGGCCACCGCGCCGAACTGCGCCGGCTGCATCTACAACGTCGCGTTCGACGTCTGGATCAACAACGACTTCGAGAACGAGCTGATGATCTGGACCCAGAACCTCAACCAGCGGCCGGCCGGTGACAAGGTCGGGACGACCACCATCGGCGGTCAGGAGTACGAGGTCTGGAAGAGCGGCGGCGCCACGAAGCCCGGTGGCATCTTCACCTACAAGTCGGTGGTCACGCAGACCTCCGGCACGATGCCGCTGCAGGCCTTCTTCAAGGACCTCGAGGCGCGCAAGTGGATCCCCGCCAACTCCACCACCTGGCAGGTCGACTTCGGCGTCGAGGTCGTGTCCACCAACAACACGAAGCAGCGGTTCACCTTCGACGACTTCTCCATCCAGGAGGGCTGACCACCGCCGTCACCGGACCGGTCTCGTAGGGTTTCGTGCGTGACCGGTCTGGTGATCTTCGACAACGACGGCGTGCTGGTGGACTCCGAGCGGCTGGCCAACACGATCCTGGCCGAGCTGCTGACGGAGGCCGGGCTGCCGTACACCTTCGAGGAAGCCGTCCGTGACTTCATGGGCGGCAGCATGGTCTCGATGCGGCAGAAGACCGAGGCCCAGCTCGGCCGGCCGTTGCCGGCCGACCTGGAGGGCCGCTACCACCAGCAACTCTTCGACGGCTTCGCCAACCTGCGGGCCGTCGAGGGTGTGGGCGCCGTCCTGGACCACCTCGACAGCATCGGTACGCCGTACTGCCTGGCCTCGTCGGGCACCCACAAGCGCATCCACACCGCGCTCACCGCGGTCGGCTTCTGGGACCGTTTCGAGGGCCGGATCTTCAGCTCCGAGGACGTCGAGCACGGCAAGCCCGCGCCCGACCTCTTCCTGTACGCCGCGAGCACGATCGGCGTGAAACCGGCCGACTGCGTCGTGGTCGAGGACAGCCCGCTCGGCGTCGCCGCCGCCAACGCGGCCGGCATGACGGTCTTCGGGTACGCCGCCATGACCGACCCGGCGAAACTGGCCTCCGCGGACGCGATCTTCCACCAGATGACCGCCCTCCCGGCCCTCATCGAGGCTGCCTGAGACACTGGTAGGGCTATGTCTGAGTCTGTGGAGCCCACCGTGACCCCTGCGATGACCCGTGCCGAAGCCGTGGTCGATCTCGCCGCGATCCGGCACAACGTCGCCACGCTGCGTGCCCGGCTGTCCTCGGCCGAGCTGATGACCGTGGTCAAAGCCGATGCCTACGGCCACGGCATGGTGCCGGTCGCCCGGGCCGCCCGGCAGGCCGGCGCGGACTGGATCGGCGCCGCCGTACTCGAGGAGGCGCTGCAGCTGCGCGCCGCCGGGGACAACGGCCCGATCTTCTGCTGGCTGACCACGCCGGGCGAGCCGCTGGCCCAGGCGATCGCGAACGACATCGACCTGTCCGCGGGCGCGCCCTGGGAGATCGACGAGATCGCCGCGGGCGTCACCGAGCGGCCGGCCCGGGTGCACCTGAAGATCGATACCGGCATGAGCCGCGGCGGCGCCGTACCGGAGGAGTGGCCGGCGCTGATCCGGGCCGCGCTCAAGGAGCAGCAGTCCGGCCGGGTCGTGATCACCGGCCTCTGGTCGCACCTCGCGTCCGCCGACGAGCCGAAGAGCCCGGCGAACGAGGCCCAGCTGGAGACCTTCACCGCGGCCGTCGACGTCGCCGAGTCGTTCGGCATCGACCCGGGCTTCAAGCACCTGGCGAACTCGGCCGCCACGCTGGCGCTGCCCGAGACGCACTTCGACCTGGTCCGGCCCGGCATCGCGACGTACGGGCTGTCGCCCTTCGGGCACGCGCTCCCGTCGGCCGAGCTCGGACTGCGGCCGGCGATGACGCTGAAGGCGCGGCTGGCGATGGTCAAACGGGTCCCGGCCGGCGCCGGCGTCTCCTACGGACTGACCTGGACGGCGCCGCGGCCGTCGACGCTCGGACTGATCCCGATCGGGTACGGCGACGGCCTGCCGCGGCACGCGTCGAACGGCGGCCCGGTCCAGGCGCGCGGTCGTCGCCGGACCGTCGTCGGCCGGATCTGCATGGACCAGTGCGTGGTGAACCTCGAGGACGACGAGGGCACGGCCGGTGACGAGGTGGTGCTGTTCGGTCCGGGGACTGATGGCGAGCCGACCGCGGACGACTGGGCCGACGCCGCCGGCACGATCAACTACGAGATCGTGACGCGCCTCGGCCCGCGGATTCCCCGCCGGTACGTGAACGAGGAGCTCGATGTCTAAGGCAGGGCGCACCGCCGGCCTGATCGGCGCGGCGGTCGGGGTGCTGGCCGCGGGCGCGGCCGCCGGCGTCGCGGTCGAGCGGCAGGTGATCGGCCGCCGGTCCGGTCAGCGCGCGCAGCTGGAGGCCGAGCCGTTCGGCTCGTTGCGCGGGACGCCGCACGTGTTCACCGCCGACGACGGCGTCGAGCTGTACGTCGAGGTGGACGAGCTGAAGCGGTCCCGCCGGCCCGCGCCGCAGCGGCGCCGGCTGCGCAAGCAGGCGGTGCCCGAGGACCTGACGCTGATCTTCGCGCACGGCTACGGGCTGAACATGGACTGCTGGCACTTCGAGCGCCGCGACCTGGCCGGGATCGGCACGATGGTCTTCTACGACCAGCGCTCGCACGGCCGGTCCGGGCGGTCGCCGAAGGAGAACGTCAGCATCGACCAGCTCGGCCGCGACCTGAACGGGATCCTCGAGGAGTACGCACCCACCGGGCCGGTGGTCCTGATCGGGCACTCGATGGGCGGCATGTCGATCATGGCGCTGGCCGAGCAGCACCCCGAACTGTTCGGCGACCGGGTGATCGGCGTCGGGCTGTGCTCGACCAGCGCGGCCGGGCTGGACGGCGTACCGATCGTGTTCCCCGGCCGGGTCGGCATGCTGGCCCGCGCGCTGGCGACGCCGACCGTGGCCGCGCTGGCGCGGATCCCGGACGTGGTCGAGCGCAGCCGCAAGGCCGGGACCGACATCAGCTACCTGCTGACCCGGAAGTACTCGTTCGGCTCCGAGGTGCCGCCGGCCTTCACCGAGTTCGTCAACGAGATGATCGCCGCGACCCCGATCTCGGTGATCGCGGAGTTCTACCCGATCTTCGCGCTGCACGACAAGACCGGGTCGCTGGAGCCGTTGCAGAAGGTGGAGACCGTGGTGATCGGCGGCGACTCCGACCACCTGACGCCGTTCGAGCACTCCGAGCAGATCGTCCGGCACGTGCCCGGCGCGGAGCTGGTCGAGGTCCGCAACTGCGGGCACCTCGGGCTGATCGAGCACCACCGCGAGTTCACCGCCGCCCTGCTCGGGATGATCGAGCGGGCCGAACAATCCTTGGGACACAGATGACCGACCTGCACGTGGTGGACGCCACGGCCGAGCACGTGGACGAGATCGTCGGCGTGATCCATCACGCGTTCGCGAACCGGCGGACCCTGGACCCGCCCTCGACCGCGCTGTCGGAGAACGCGACGACGGTCGGCGCGGCGGTTTCGGCGTACGGCGGTCTGCTGGCGCGGATCGGTGGCGAGCCGGCCGGCGCGATGCTGTTCCAGGTGAACGGCGACGTGCTCGAGCTGCGCCGCGTCTCGGTGAACCCGCGCTTCCAGGGGCGTGGCGTCGCGTCGGCGATGGTCGGGTGCGCGGAGGACGCGGCGCGGAGCCGCGGGCTGACGCGGGTGCGGCTGGTCGCGCGGGTCGAGCTGCCGGAGACCATCGAGTTCTGGGGACGGCGCGGGTACTCGATCGTGACGCGGGAAGGGCAGAACCTGATCTACGCGAAGGCGATGCCGATCGAGCTGACGGTGCCGACGGCCGAGGAGATGCGTGCGCTGGCCGAGGAGCTGGCAGGGCAGCTGCGGGCGGGCGACGTACTGGTGCTGTCGGGTGATCTCGGGGCCGGGAAGACGACCTTCACGCAGGGGCTGGGTGCTGGGCTGAAGGTGCGCGGTGACATCACGTCGCCGACGTTCGTGATCTCGCGGGTGCATCCGTCGCTCGTCGGCGGGCCCGCTCTCGTGCACGTCGATGCCTACCGGTTGGGTGGGATCGCCGAGCTGGACGACCTGGATCTGGACGCTTCGCTCGACGACGCCGTGACGGTGGTCGAGTGGGGGCACGGGCTGGCCGAGTCGCTCGCACCCGATCGGTTGGATCTCACGATCACCCGTGGCGACGACGACGGGGACGAGACCCGGTCGCTGCGGATCGCGCCGGCGGGGGCTCGCTGGGCCGCTGCCGGAGTTCGTTTGACTGCTACTGCTGAGGTGAACTGATCGTGCTGCTTGCTTTTGATACCTCCAGCGCGGCGGTGACGGTCGCTCTGGCCGACCCGGTCTCGGGGGTTGTTGCTGCCTCGTCGACGACCGTCGACGCGTTGCGGCACGGGGAACTGCTGGCTCCGGCGATCGCTGACGTGCTGGCTTCGGCGGGGTGTGGGGTGAAGGACCTCTCGCGGATCGCGGTCGGGGCTGGGCCAGGGCCGTTCACCGGTCTGCGGGTCGGTTTGGTGACGGCGCGGACGATGGGTGACGTGCTCGGTGTTGAGGTCGTCGGTGTCTGCAGCCTGGACATTCTCGCGAAGCAGTCGAACCTCGCGCTGCCGGTTGCCGTCGCGACGGATGCCCGCCGCAAGGAGATCTACTGGGCCTTGTACGACGGCCCTGCGGCTGACGGGAGCCGTCGGCGCTTGGAAGGCCCGGCGGTGGACAAGCCCGCCGATGTCGCTCATGTGCTGGCCGGCCTGCCGGTGATCGGCCGGGGTGCTGTGCTGTACGGCGAGGTGCTCGGCGTGGAAGCTGCTGACGTTCTCGAGTACCCGTCCGCTGAGGTGCTGGCCACGGGTGTTGCCACCGGCACCTTGCAGGTGACGGCTCCTGATCCGCTGTACCTGCGGCGGCCGGACGTCACGCTGTCCGGCGGGCCGAAGAGCGTGCTGCCGAAGTGATCGGGCCAGCCGTCACGTCCGACCAGCCCGCCGTCGCCGCCCTCGACGCGGCGTGCTTTCCGAAGGACGCCTGGAGCTCCGGCTCCTGGGCCGACGAGTTCGCCCGAGAGGACCGCCAGATCCTGGTGGCCGAAACCCCGCCCGGCGACTCCGCGACCCCGCCCGGCGACCCCGCGACCCCGCCCGGCGACCCCGCGACCCCGCCCGGCGACTCCGCGACCCCGCCCGGCGAACGCTCCACTCCGCCCGGGGAAAGCTCCCAAGTAGTTCCCACCGCAGACACTGCCGGACCGGGCAGCATGCTGGGCTTCGTCGTGCTGCTGGTACCGGCCGCCGCCGAGGACCCCGTCGACCTGTTGCGGATCGCCGTCGACCCGGCGTACCGGCGTACTGGGCTCGGCAGACGGCTGCTGACGGCAGCTCTGGAGCACCACCCGACCCGCACCGTCCTGCTGGAAGTTGCTGCAGGCAACAAAGCGGCGATCGGGTTGTACCGCGGGTTCGGGTTCCGCGAGATCAGCCGGCGGCGCGGGTACTACGCGGCCGGCGAGGACGCAGTCATCATGCAACGCGCAGGAGAAGATTCATGAGTGAGAACGAGCCGCTGATCCTCGGCATCGAGACGTCCTGCGACGAGACCGGGGTCGGTCTGGTCCGCGGGCACACGCTGCTGGCCGACGCGATCGCGTCCAGCGTCGACGAGCACGCCCGCTTCGGCGGCGTCGTCCCCGAGGTCGCCAGCCGCGCGCACCTGGAGGCGATGGTCCCGACCATCCGCCGCGCGTGCGAGACGGCCGGCGTCAAACCGTCCGACGTCGACGCGATCGCCGTCACCAGCGGCCCCGGCCTGGCCGGCGCGCTCCTGGTCGGCGTCGCCGCGGCGAAGGGGCTCGCGCTCTCCCTCGAGAAGCCGCTGTACGGCGTGAACCACCTCGCCGCGCACGTCGCCGTCGACACCCTCGAGCACGGCGAGCTGCCCAAGGGCGCGATCGCGATGCTGGTCTCCGGCGGGCACTCCTCGCTGCTCGCGGTCGAGGACATCACCGACGGCGTCGAGCCGATGGGCAGCACGATCGACGACGCCGCGGGAGAGGCCTTCGACAAGGTCGCCCGGGTGCTCGGCCTGCCGTTCCCCGGCGGCCCGTATGTCGACAAAGCGGCACAGGACGGCGGGGATCGCGCGTACGTGACGTTCCCGCGCGGGCTGACGAGCCAGCGCGATCTGGAGCGGCACCGGTTCGACTTCTCGTTCTCCGGGTTGAAGACCGCGGTCGCGCGCTGGGTCGAGGCGAAGCGGCGCGACGGCGAGGACGTACCGGTGAACCACGTCGCCGCGGCGTTCCAGGAAGCGGTGTGCGACGTACTGGTCCGCAAGGCGATCGACGCGTGCAAGGACCGGGGCTACGAGCACCTGCTGATCGGCGGCGGCGTCGCGGCCAACTCGCGTCTGCGGCAGATGGCGGAGGAGCGGTGTACGGCGGCGGGCATCGCCGTACGGGTTCCGCGGCCCGGGCTGTGCACGGACAACGGCGCGATGGTCGCCGCGCTGGGCTCGGAGTTGGTGCGCGCGGGCAAGACCCCGTCGCCGCTCGGGCTGCCGGCCGACTCGTCGATGCCGATCACAACTGTCTTGAACTGACTGATGGTGGGGGATTGCTGATGCAGTGGACTGCTGGGGAGTTCGTCGCGGACGACGACCGGGAGCGGATCGACGTCGACGTGGTGCACGGGTTCCTGCGGACGACGTACTGGTCGCCGGGGATCTCGCGGGAGCTGGTGCGGAAGGCGATCGACGGGAGTCTGTGCGTCGGGGTCTATGCGGCCGACGGCGCGCAGGTGGCGTTCGCGCGGGCGGTGACCGATCGGGCGACGTTCGCGTGGATCGCGGACGTGTTCGTGCTCGATGCCGTACGAGGTCATGGGCTCGGCCGGTTCGTGGTGTCGACGTTGCTCGAGCACCCGGAGTTGCAGGGGTTGCGGCGGACGATGCTCGCCACCGCCGACGCGCACACCTTGTACCAGTCGTACGGCTTCCAGCCGCTGGAGAAGCCGGACGTGTTCCTGCACATCTCCCAAGACCCCACGGTCCTCTACCAGTGAGTGCCCCCGGCATCGACCTGGTCGCCGCGCCGGCCGGTGCCCGCGACCTGATCCTGCTCGCCCACGGCGGCATGGAGAACTCGACGGCCGCGACGTCCAGCTGGCGGGCGCCGATCCTGCGCATGTGGCCGTTCGCGGCGGTCGCCCGCAAGGCGGCGCCCGGCGCGGCCATCGGCCTGGTGCGCTACCGCTACCAGGGCTGGAACGGCGACGCCGCCGACGCTGCTGCGGATCTGCGTGCTGTACTCGATCGACTGACCACGACCGGTGCCGGGGCCACGACCGGTGCCGGGGCGAAGTTCGATCGGGTCATTCTCGTCGGGCACTCGATGGGTGGGCGCGCAGTAGTTGCTGCAGGCAATCACCCGCTGGTCGCCGGCGTCCTCGGTCTGGCGCCTTGGCTGCCCGAAGGCGAACCGCTAGTGCACCTCCGCGGCCCGGTCGCCTTCGCCCACGGCACCGCCGATCGCATCACCTCACCGATCGCCACCGCGTCGTACGCCGCCCGCCTGCGCGCCGCCGGCATCCCGGTCGCCCTGCTCTCACTCGACGGCGAGAAGCACGCGATGCTCCACCGAGCCCTCGACTGGAACACCATCGTCCGCCGCTTCGTCACCCATGCGCTGACCCCGGCCGCCTGTCCCCTCATCACCACCACCGACCGCACCGACCCCGTCCCCAGGAGCACCCCGAGCGACTCCGCACCGCGTGCGATCGCCGACATCGCCCGCACCCGCCTGACCCTCCGAGTCACCGCTCGCCTCTAGGGCCGAAGCTTCACGAAGAGCTCCCGCAGCCGGTCGTAGTACTCGTCGGTCCCGTCCCCGCCGAACGCAGTCACCTCGGCCCGCAACCGGTGCCTGATCAACTGCACCAGCATCTCGTCGTCCAGCTCACCAGCGGTCCCACCCTCGTCGTGGTACCAGGCAACGAACTCCCTCGCGCGCCCAAGGTCCGTCGACCAGTGGTCCCCGAACTCCCGCGCCGCCCCCGCCAGCTCCACCTCCGGAGCCCCCACCCAGGCTTCGTCCCAGTCGATCACCCCGCTGATCCGCCCGCGGTCGACCAGCAAGTTCCCCCGGTAGTAGTCCCCGTGCAACGGCTGCTTCCGCCGCCCGAACCCCGCCAGCCACCGGTCCAGTTCCCCATCGCCCCCGCCGAACTCCAGATACGACCGCTCCGGCCGGGCAGGCATCACCACATCCCGCAGTCCCCGATGCACCCGAGCCAACAGCCGAGCTGCCTGCTCCACCTCCGCGGTATCGCCCGCATCCAGCCACCGCCCACCCACGAACGGCCACACACTCACCGGCCGCCCACCAACCCGTACGACGCTGGCGCCGCTGGAAGTCCGCAGTGGCACCACCACCTCGTCGACCCCGGTCGAGCCGGCCACCCGATGACACCACTCGACCAGCGCGCTCCCACGGGCCGTGGACCCGAGCCGGACGACTACGCCCTCCCGGCCCTCGGCCCCGCCGACGCCCGCTCCGGCTCCAGCGGTGCCGACGACTACGCCCGCGGCTCCGCAGGCACCGGCCACCAGGTAGGCCGCTGACTCCTCCCCGCCGGTCAGGCGTTCAGCGGTCTCCACCCGGATTCCCCACTCGGCTTCTACCGCTTCGGCGACCTCAGCGGTCCACGGGATCTCGGCGTAGCCCACTACCTGTTGGCCAGCGCGAGTACGTGTTCCAGTTGCGGCAGGCCGTGCTCCACCTCCGGGTCCGGGAACAGCCCGACGTGGTGGACACCAGCGGCCTCCAGCGCGTCCAGGTGCGTGGCAGCGTCGTCGAGGGTGCCGATCGGGCCCAGCTCCAGCCACCAGTCGGTGGGCATCGAGACCAGCCCGGGGACGCCGAGCTCGTCGTAGCGGCGTACGAGGTCGTCGTAGAAGGGGAGCGCGGGCAGCGCCGGGTTCTTCTCCTCGAGCAGGCCGGCCAGCCATGGCGCGGTCCACTCGTACGCCGCCTGGCGGTCGGTCCGCACACAGAACGCGCTGAACGCCGCAACGACGAACCCCTCCGGCGACCCCGCGTTCTCCACCGAAGCACGCACGTACGACGGCGACGCGGGCTCCGCGAGCACGATCCCACCACCGACCCGGCCGGCCAGCGCCAGCGACTTCGGCCCGCGGACGCCGAGCAGGATCGGCGGCGCCTCGGCGGGAGGAGCGTCGAGCTTCACGTTGTCGAGGTAGACGGTCTTGCCGTCCATCGACACGGTCTCGCCGGCGAGCAGGCGGGTGACGGCGACGGTGACCTCGTCGAGCGCGGTCAGCGGCGACTTCGGCCGGACGCCCATCTGACCCATCCACTCTTGCACGCCGTGCCCGATCCCCGGCAGGAAGCGGCCGGGCGCGAGCGCGCACAGCGTCGCGATCTCCATCGCCGTGACGGCCGCCGTACGGGCCACGGCGGGCAGGATGCCGAGCCCGACCGTGAGCCGCTCGGTGACACTGAGTGCGGCCGCCGACAGCGTCGGCCCGGCCGTGTAGAAGCAGTCCTCGATGATCCACAGCTCGTCCGCGCCACCGGCGTCCAGCCGGCGCGCGACGTCGGTCACCAGGGCAGCGGGCCACGTCCGCGGGAAGCACATTCCGATCGTTGTCATACCGAGAACGTAAAGGTCTGCACCGACAGTCGTCCCGGCAGGCGTACGGGCCCCGTGGACGGGTAGGTTCGGAGCATGGCCCGTCCGCACTACTCCTCCCGGCTGGAGGACTGGTTCAACCTCGGGATCGGCGCGCTCCTGCGCCGGCGTGGCTGGCGGGAGCGGATCATCCCGCACGTCGGCTACGGCAACTCCGAGTACGTCCGCGTGCTCGCGCGCGTCGTGCTCAGCCGCGACCCCCGCAACCAGCCCCGGTACGACGAGGACCAGGTGGTGCGCGGCTGGAAGATGTTCGTCACCGCACCGGCCACCAAGGTCAAGGTGTCGGTCACGGTCGCCGGCGAGAGCTTCGACGCGGTGACCGACCGCGGCGGCTTCGTCGACCTCGCCGTACCGGTGGTGCTGCCTCCGGGCTGGCACGAGATCAGTCTCGGCGTGCACGGCGAGCGGCAGGCGCGCGGCAAGGTGTACGTGCCCGACCCGGATGCCACCTTCGGCCTGGTCAGCGACATCGACGACACGGTGATGCTGACGATGCTGCCGCGACCGCTGATCGCCGCGTGGAACACGTTCGTCCGCGACGAGCAGGCGCGCCGCGTCGTACCGGGCATGGCCGAGATGTACGCCGAGCTGCTGACCGACCAGCCGGGTGCGCCGATCTTCTACCTGTCGACCGGCGCCTGGAACACGGCGCCGACGCTGACCCGCTTCCTGGCCCGTCACGGGTACCCGGCCGGCCCGCTGCTGATGACCGACTGGGGGCCGACCAACACGGGCTGGTTCCGCAGCGGGCAGGAGCACAAGCGCACCGCGCTGCGCCGGCTGGCCAAGGAGTTCCCGGCGGTCCGCTGGGTCCTGGTCGGTGACGACGGCCAGCACGACCCGCAGCTGTACGGCGACTTCGCGCAGACCCACCCGGACCACGTCCGGGCGATCGGTATCCGCCAGCTGACCCCGGCTGAGCAGGTGCTGTCGCATGGTCTCCCGGTGCCCAACCCGGACCCGGGTGCTCACGACCCGCAGCGCCCGACCGCCGCCACGGTGCACGGGCCGGACGGCCACGCTCTGGTCGCGCAGTTGCGCGCCGTACTGTCCCGGCCGGAGGCCATGTAGGCGGTCCGCTCGCGCTCGGCGCGGTCGCGCCTGGCAGGCTTGGGCGTGTTCCGACGTACCCGAGGAGAGAACCGACAGTGACCGACAGCGCAGCCCGCACGCAGGTGCTCGACGACCTGGACAGCCGCGGCCTGATCGCGCACTCGACCGATCCGGACGCGCTGCGCGCCACGATGGCCGAGGGACCGATCACCTCGTACGTCGGTTTCGACCCGACCGCGCCGAGTCTGCACATGGGCAACCTGCTGCAGCTGCTGACGCTGCGCCGGCTCCAGCTGGCCGGGCACAACCCGATCGGCCTGGTCGGTGGAGCCACCGGACTGATCGGTGACCCCAAGGAGACCTCCGAGCGGGTGCTGAACCCGAAGGACGTCGTCCAGCAGTGGGTGGAGCGGGTCCGGAGCCAGGTGGAGCGGTTCCTGGACTTCGACACGTCGCTGCCGAACCCGGCGCGGATGGTGAACAACTACGACTGGACCAAGGACCTCAACACGCTCGACTTCCTCCGGGACATCGGCAAGCACTTCCCGGTGAATCGGATGCTCGGCCGGGAGGTGGTGAAGGCCAGGCTCGAGCAGGGGATCAGCTACACCGAGTTCAGCTACGTCCTGCTGCAGTCGCTGGACTACCTGGAGCTCTACCGGCGGTACGGGTGCACCCTGCAGACCGGTGGCAGTGACCAGTGGGGGAACCTGACGGCCGGGGTCGAGCTGATCCGGCGTACGGAGTCGGGCAAGGCGCACGCGCTGGCAACTCCGCTGGTGACGAAGGCGGACGGGACCAAGTTCGGCAAGACCGAGTCGGGGACCGTGTGGCTGGACCGGGAGCTGACGTCGCCGTACGCGTTCTATCAGTTCTGGTTCAACACCGACGACCGCGACGTGATGCAGCTGGTCCGGTACTACACCTTCCGTACGGCGGACGAGATCGCTGAGCTGGAGAAGGCGACTGCCGACCGGCCGCACGCCCGGGAAGCGCAGCGGGTGCTGGCCGAGGACGTGACGACGCTGGTGCACGGTGCCGCGGACACGGCGCACGTGCAACTGGCCGCGAAGGCGCTGTTCGGGCAGTCGGATCTGCGGGAGCTCGACGGGGAGACGCTGATCGCAGCGCTTCGCGAGGCGCCGCACACCGAGGTGTCGGCCGCGGCCATGCCGACGGTGACGGACCTGCTGGTGCAGTCCGGCCTGGTGGCGAGCAAGTCGGCCGCGCGGAGGACGGTGTCCGAAGGTGGCGCGTACCTGAACAACGAGAAGGTCAGCGACGCCGAGTACGTGCCGACGGCCGACGACCTGCTGCCGGGTGGCGCGCTGGTGCTGCGGCGCGGGAAGCGTTCGTTCGCAGGGGTTCTGGCCGGCTGACATATCCCACGGAGCCGATGCCGGAGGCAAATTACACCGTTGTGATGCTGCCCACCGGACGCCGATTTGACCGGCCACCTCGCAGCCACGTACTGTTCTTCTTGTTGGAGCGAGGCGCGGGACGCGAAAGCGGCCGGTCGCTCCGAACCCCCCAAAGTTAGCGCAGTCGATACGCGTCTTCGGACTCGGGTCGGCGGATCTGGCGCGGGAGGCGGACAGAAAAAATCGGGTCTTGACTCGGTGGATCTGATCCGGTAAAGTAACGCAGGTTGCCCCGGAGTCCTGGCTGGAAGGTCATGGACGCGGTGTGTGCCCGATTCTTGAGAACTCAACAGCGTGCCGAAAGTCAATGCCGAAATTTAGCATTAACCCCCATTCACGGATCATCGGGCTTGCTCGATGGTTTTGTGATTGGATTCCTTTGTAATTTTTCTGGATTCAAGTCAGTTTGATTTGTTTCTGATTGCATTGGATCGTTTTCTGTTTTGTCTGTTCTCCATGGTTCGCCGTGGTGGATATATAGATTTCAACGGAGAGTTTGATCCTGGCTCAGGACGAACGCTGGCGGCGTGCTTAACACATGCAAGTCGAGCGGTAAGGCCCCTTCGGGGGTACACGAGCGGCGAACGGGTGAGTAACACGTGAGCAACCTACCCTCAACTTCGGGATAAGCCTCGGAAACGGGGTCTAATACCGGATATCACTCCATTCTTCATGGTTTGGGGTTGAAAGTTCTGGCGGTTGGGGATGGGCTCGCGGCCTATCAGCTTGTTGGTGGGGTAATGGCCTACCAAGGCGTCGACGGGTAGCCGGCCTGAGAGGGCGACCGGCCACACTGGGACTGAGACACGGCCCAGACTCCTACGGGAGGCAGCAGTGGGGAATATTGCGCAATGGGCGAAAGCCTGACGCAGCAACGCCGCGTGAGGGATGACGGCCTTCGGGTTGTAAACCTCTTTCAGCAGGGACGAAGCGAGAGTGACGGTACCTGCAGAAGAAGGACCGGCCAACTACGTGCCAGCAGCCGCGGTAATACGTAGGGTCCGAGCGTTGTCCGGAATTATTGGGCGTAAAGGGCTCGTAGGCGGTTCGTCACGTCGGGAGTGAAAACTCGGAGCTTAACTCCGAGCCTGCTTCCGATACGGGCAGACTAGAGGTAGGCAGGGGAGAGCGGAACTCCTGGTGTAGCGGTGGAATGCGCAGATATCAGGAAGAACACCGGTGGCGAAGGCGGCTCTCTGGGCCTTACCTGACGCTGAGGAGCGAAAGCGTGGGTAGCGAACAGGATTAGATACCCTGGTAGTCCACGCCGTAAACGTTGGGCGCTAGGTGTGGGGGACATTCCACGTCCTCCGTGCCGCAGCTAACGCATTAAGCGCCCCGCCTGGGGAGTACGGCCGCAAGGCTAAAACTCAAAGGAATTGACGGGGGCCCGCACAAGCGGCGGAGCATGCGGATTAATTCGATGCAACGCGAAGAACCTTACCTGGGTTTGACATATAGGGAAATCCTCCAGAGATGGGGGGTCCGTAAGGGTCCTATACAGGTGGTGCATGGCTGTCGTCAGCTCGTGTCGTGAGATGTTGGGTTAAGTCCCGCAACGAGCGCAACCCTCGTCCTATGTTGCCAGCACGTTATGGTGGGGACTCATAGGAGACTGCCGGGGTCAACTCG
The DNA here is from genome assembly GCF_014205135.1 of Kribbella italica. Taxonomy (NCBI): domain Bacteria; kingdom Bacillati; phylum Actinomycetota; class Actinomycetes; order Propionibacteriales; family Kribbellaceae; genus Kribbella; species Kribbella italica. Next base: position 5,137,841 of record NZ_JACHMY010000001.1, on the reverse strand, counting down.
GAGGAAGGTGGGGATGACGTCAAGTCATCATGCCCCTTATGTCCAGGGCTTCACGCATGCTACAATGGCCGGTACAAAGGGCTGCGAAACCGCAAGGTGGAGCGAATCCCAAAAAGCCGGTCTCAGTTCGGATTGGGGTCTGCAACTCGACCCCATGAAGTCGGAGTCGCTAGTAATCGCAGATCAGCAACGCTGCGGTGAATACGTTCCCGGGCCTTGTACACACCGCCCGTCACGTCATGAAAGTCGGCAACACCCGAAGCCGGTGGCCTAACCCTTGTGGAGGGAGCCGTCGAAGGTGGGGCTGGCGATTAGGACGAAGTCGTAACAAGGTAGCCGTACCGGAAGGTGCGGCTGGATCACCTCCTTTCTAAGGAGCATTCGGCGATCAACTCGTAAGAGTGGTCGCCCATTCGCTGTTTCCAAGACGAATGTTCTTGGGCAGCGGTGCTTCGGAATGTGGAACATTGACCATTAGATGTGCAGCGGAACTGCTGATACCAGTACTACTCACTTGTGAGTGTGGAACGTGGATGTGGTCGAGTGAATCATCGAGGCGCGCTGTTGGGTCCTGAGGGATCGGGCTGTTGGAATCTTTGCGGATTCCTGGTTCGGTTTTTCTAGGCCGCTTCTGCACTGGGGTCCTTTACTGGATTCTGGTGTGGGTGTGTGGCTGGGGCCGGCTCTCACCAAACTCCTGGTGATGGTGTTTCGAAGGGTGTGTTGTTCCCCCTGAAGGGATGCTTTCCGAGGGTAGTGGTGGACAAGGGCTGGTGTTCCTGCCCGTATTTTGAGAACTGTATAGTGGACGCGAGCATCTTTTGTAGCAATGTATTGTTCCTTATGTATGTGTGACAAGCTACTAAGGGCAATCGGTGGATGTCTAGGCACCAAGAGCCGATGAAGGACGTTGGAGCCTGCGATAAGCCCCGGGGAGTTGGCAACCAAGCTGTGATCCGGGGGTGTCCGAATGGGGAAACCCAGCTGGCATTCTAAAGCCAGTTACCAGTTCCTGAACACATAGGGTTCTGGAGGGAACGCGGGGAAGTGAAACATCTCAGTACCCGCAGGAAGAGAAAACAATAGTGATTCCGTGAGTAGTGGCGAGCGAAAGCGGATGAGGCTAAACCATGTGCGTGTGATAGCCGGCGTGCGTTGCGTATGTGGGGTTGTGGGAGCATTCAGACACTAATGCCGTGGTGTCGGGGAGTTATAAATCGTTGTTGAAGCCGAACCGGTTGGAATGCCGGGCCGTAGTGGGTAATGGCCCCGTAGGCGTAAGACAGTGACTTCCGAGTGTTTTCCCGAGTAGCACGGAACTCTTGAAATTCCGTGTGAATCTGGCGGGACCACCCGCTAAGCCTAAATACTTCTTGGTGACCGATAGCGGACTAGTACCGTGAGGGAAAGATGAAAAGTACCCCGGGAGGGGAGTGAAATAGTACCTGAAACCGGTTGCCTACAATCCGTCGGAGCGCTCACCTTGTGTGGGTGTGACGGCGTGCCTTTTGAAGAATGAGCCTGCGAGTTAGTGGTGTGTGGCGAGGTTAACCCGTGTGGGGTAGCCGTAGCGAAAGCGAGTCTGAATAGGGCGCTTTAGTCGCATGCTCTAGACCCGAAGCGGAGTGATCTATCCATGGGCAGGTTGAAGCGCGGGTAAGACCGCGTGGAGGACCGAACCCACCAGGGTTGAAAACCTGGGGGATGACCTGTGGATAGGGGTGAAAGGCCAATCAAACTCCGTGATAGCTGGTTCTCCCCGAAATGCATATAGGTGCAGCGTCGCGTGTTTCTTACCGGAGGTAGAGCACTGGATGGTCTAGGGGGCTTACCGGCTTACCGAAATCAGCCAAACTCCGAATGCCGGTAAGTGAGAGCGCGGCAGTGAGACTGCGGGGGATAAGCTCCGTAGTCGAGAGGGAAACAGCCCAGATCACCAGCTAAGGCCCCTAAGCGATTGCTAAGTGGAAAAGGATGTGGAGTTGCCCAGACAACCAGGAGGTTGGCTTAGAAGCAGCCACCCTTGAAAGAGTGCGTAATAGCTCACTGGTCAAGTGATTCCGCGCCGACAATGTAGCGGGGCTCAAGCAATCCGCCGAAGCTGTGGCATTCATATTAGTACTCGGCCAGAACTTGTTCTGGTCCAGGTGTGTGGATGGGTAGGGGAGCGTCGTGCAGCGTGTGAAGCAGCAGAGTGATCTAGTTGTGGATGCTGCACGAGTGAGAATGCAGGCATGAGTAGCGAATGACGGGTGAGAAACCCGTCCGCCGAATGATCAAGGGTTCCAGGGTCAAGCTAATCTGCCCTGGGTAAGTCGGGACCTAAGGCGAGGCCGACAGGCGTAGTCGATGGACAACGGGTTGATATTCCCGTACCGGCATTAACACGACCCGACCGAGGTCACTGATGCTAAGAACGAGAAACCATGATGTCTTCGGACGGATTGGCGGATCTTTCGACCCGAGGTGGTATTAGGTGCACTAAGGAGTGACGCAGGAGGGCAGTCCATCCGCGGCGATGGTAGGCGCAAGCTGATCCGCGGGCAAGGTGGTAGGGCGAGGCATAGGCAAATCCGTGTCTCATTGAGCCTGAGAACCGAGGCGGACCCGTTCAGGGGAAGTGGATGATCCCATGCTGCCAAGAAAAACTTCGTAGTGAGTGTTAGAGCCGCCCGTACCCCAAACCGACACAGGTGATCAGGTAGAGAATACCAAGGCGATCGAGTGAACCATGGTTAAGGAACTCGGCAAAATGCCCCCGTAACTTCGGGAGAAGGGGGGCCGGATGCGTTACACCACTTGCTGGTGGAAGCGTTGATGGCCGCAGAGACCAGGCCCAAGCGACTGTTTACTAAAAACACAGGTCCGTGCGAAGAAGTAATTCGATGTATACGGACTGACGCCTGCCCGGTGCTGGAACGTTAAGGGGACAGGTTAGCTGGTTTAGGCCGGCGAAGCTTTGAACTTAAGCGCCAGTAAACGGCGGTGGTAACTATAACCATCCTAAGGTAGCGAAATTCCTTGTCGGGTAAGTTCCGACCTGCACGAATGGCGTAACGACTTGGGCGCTGTCTCAACCATGGACTCGGCGAAATTGCATTACGAGTAAAGATGCTCGTTACGCGCAGCAGGACGGAAAGACCCCGGGACCTTTACTACAACTTGGTATTGGTGGTCGGTACAACTTGTGTAGGATAGGTGGGAGACTGTGAAATCCGGACGCCAGTTCGGGTGGAGTCATCGTTGAAATACCACTCTGGTTGTTCTGGCTGTCTAACTTCGGTCCATTATCTGGATCAGGGACAGTGCCTGGTGGGTAGTTTGACTGGGGCGGTCGCCTCCTAAAAGGTAACGGAGGCGCTCAAAGGTTCCCTCAGCCTGGTTGGCAATCAGGTGTCGAGTGTAAGTGCACAAGGGAGCTTGACTGTGAGACAGACATGTCGAGCAGGGACGAAAGTCGGAACTAGTGATCCGGCGGTGGCATGTGGGAGCACCGTCGCTCAACGGATAAAAGGTACCCCGGGGATAACAGGCTGATCTTCCCCAAGAGTCCATATCGACGGGATGGTTTGGCACCTCGATGTCGGCTCGTCGCATCCTGGGGCTGGAGTAGGTCCCAAGGGTTGGGCTGTTCGCCCATTAAAGCGGCACGCGAGCTGGGTTTAGAACGTCGTGAGACAGTTCGGTCCCTATCCGCTGCGCGCGCAGGAGACTTGAGAAGGGCTGCCCCTAGTACGAGAGGACCGGGGTGGACGAACCTCTGGTGTGCCAGTTGTTCCGCCAGGAGCACGGCTGGTTGGCTACGTTCGGGAGTGATAACCGCTGAAAGCATCTAAGCGGGAAGCACGCTTCAAGATGAGGTCTCCCACCGAGTTAATCGGGTAAGGCCCCCAGTAGACCACTGGGTTGATAGGCCAGAGGTGGAAGCACCGTAAGGTGTGGAGCTGACTGGTACTAATAGGCCGAGGGCTTGTCTCAACACCACACTTGTGGTCATACACGAGACGATATGCTGCGTAAGTAATGTTCGCGTTCACTGTACGGTTCCCGGAATACGGTCAACCCCAGCCAGATGTTATGTGGCTAGTGTGTGGTTGGTTGATATTTCTATAGAGTTACGGTGACCATAGCGTCGGGGAAACACCCAGTCTCCATTCCGAACCTGGAAGTTAAGCCCTTCAGCGCCGATGGTACTGCGACCGGGAGGTCGTGGGAGAGTAGGACGTCGCCGGACATTCACACTGTTAAGGGCCACCCCACACCGGGGTGGCCCTTAGCATTTTGTGGGGGCGCATGCTGTTCGTACGACCCTGTATTTTTGTCTGTCTGAGCGCAACACCTACGCACGACCGTTAGGAGTCACCGTGGCTACGCCACCTCGTAACCCCCGTCCCGGCTCGGGTGATCGCCGTGGTTCGTCCGGTGGAGCCGGCCGTCCCGGTCGGGCAGGCGGTGGGCGTTCCGACTCCACTGGCCGTGGTCGGTCCGGCGCCGGCAACTCTGGAGGATCGAGCGGTTCCGGCTCTTCCGGTGGCTCCGGCTACCGGGGTGCCTCGGGCCGTGGAGACGGTCCCCGTGCTGGTGGGCCGCGTAGTGGTGGTGCGCCGCGTTCTGGTGGCGCCCCTCGGACGGGTGGAGCTCCCCGCAGCGGAGGCGCTCCTCGTACCGGTGGACCTTCCCGTGACGGTGACAACCGGCGAGGCTTCGCTGGATCCCGCGGGGACGACAAGGCTGAGCGCGACCCCTTCAAGGGGCAGCTCTCCGGTGACTCGCGTGGCGACGACCGTGGTGGGTACCGCGGCCGGCGTGACGACGACGGATTCCGTCGCGACCGCCGGGAAGACGGTCCGGCTGGTCCGCGGGGAGGGCAGCGCGACGACCGCGGGGGCTCGAGAGACGACCGCGGTGGGTACCGCGCAGGCGGCCGCGACGACCGGGGTGCATCCCGGGACGACCGCGGCGGTTACCAGCGCGACGACCGTGGAGGCGCCCGTGAGGGCGGCTTCCGCCGCGACGACCGTTCCGGTGGTCGCTCCGAGCGCCCGACCGGCGGTTACCAGCGCGACGACCGCGGTGGAGAGCGTGCCGGCGGGTACCAGCGCGACGATCGCGGCGGTTCGCGCGGTGGAGAGCGTTCTGGAGGGTTCCAGCGGGACGACCGTGGTCCTTCGCGCGGTGGAGAGCGGTCTGGCGGTTACCAGCGCGACGACCGTGGGCCTTCGCGTGGTGGTGAGCGTTCTGGTGGGTTCCAGCGGGACGACCGCGGTGCGGCGCGTAGTGGCGAGCGGAGCGGTGGGTACCAGCGCGACGATCGCGGTGCCTCGCGGGGCGGTGAGCGGTCCGGTGGGTTCCAGCGGGATGACCGTGGTGGGCGGGACCAGCGGGGTAGCGGTGCGCCTCGGCGGGAAGAGCGTGGTGGGCGGGATCAGCGCGGGACCGGTGGGCCTCGGCGGGATGAGCGGGTTGCGGGACGGCGAGACGTCCGGGGCCGCGACAACCGGCGGGACGACCGGCGTGACGAGGAGAAGGCTGGTCCGCGCCGCGACGACCCGGCGATTCCGGCTGGGATCACCGGTGCGGAGCTCGACCGTGGGGTCAAGGCGGAGCTGCGGTCGTTGCCGCGCAGCCTGGCCGACCTGGTCGCCCAGCACTTGGTCGCCTCCGGACAGTTCCTGGACGACCAGCCCGAGCTGGCGTACCAGCACGCCCGGGTTGCGCGCCGGCTGGCCGCGCGCCTGGGTGGTGTCCGCGAGGCAGTCGCCATCACGGCGTACCTGGCTGAGCACTACGACGAGGCACTGACGGAATTCCGCGCGGTACGGCGGATGACCGGCAACCACGAGGTCCTGGCCATGATGGCCGACTGCGAGCGTGCGCTCGGCCGGCCGGAGAAGGCCCTCGCGCTGTCGCGGGAGCCGATCGTCCTGCAGCTCGAGGAGTCCACCCAGATCGAGATGCTGATCGTGGCGGCCGGCGCCCGGCGTGACATGGGCCAGACCGCTGCGGCGATCCAGACCCTCGACGTACCGGAGCTGAACAAGCGCACCCGCGCCGACTGGCTGCCGCGCCTGCGGTACGCGTACGCCGACGCGCTGGCCGAGGCCGGCCGGGACGAGGACGCGCTGATCTGGTTCCACCGCGCGGCCGGTTCCGACCAGGACGGTTCCACCGGCGCCGCCGAGCGCGCCGCGGAGCTCGAGGGCCTGCGCTTCACCGACCTCGACGACGAGGACGAGGAAGACACGATCATCGAGGTCACCGACGAGGCCGACACCGACGACGAGGCCGACGAGGTCACGGACGAGGTCGACGAGGACACCGACGACGAAGCCGAAAAGAAGGACTGAGCAGTAGGTACATTCAGACCGTGCTGACACTGGCCGGGCTCCTGCAGGACCACCTGCTGGAGCTCGGCCTGCTCGTCTCCGGAGCCGACGGAGCGCTCACCCGCGAAGCCCTCTGGGTCCACAACACCGAACTCCCCGACCCCTCGCCGTACCTGCGGGAGGGCGAGATCGTCCTCACCAACGGCCTTTGGCTGCCCGGGACGACCCCGAGTGCGTTCGTCGAGGCCGTCCACCGGGCAGGAGCCGCCGGCATCATCTTCGGCCTCCGCGCGGAGATCCCTCGAACGCCCGACGACCTGATCGAGGCCTGCGAGGAGTACGGACTCCCCCTGCTCCAGATCTCCATCGACGTGCCGTTCACGGCCGTCACCCAGGCAGCCTCCGCGACCCAGGCCGATCAGCGCCGCGAAGCCCTGGTCGACCTGGTCAGGCGAGGCGATGCGCTGGCGCAGGCGATCTCGCACGGCGCCGGCGCGTCCGGCGTACTGGCTGTGCTCAGGAGAGAGCACGACCTGCCGCTGGCCGTCGTCGACCGGATGGCGCGTCCACTGGCCTCAGCCGGTACGACGCTGTCGCCGGAGCAGCTGCGCCTGGCTGCTGACGGCCTGGCCCGGCACCCACCGCCGCTGGAGATTGACCTGGGTGCAGAGCAGGGCAAGGCCACAGTCTTCCTGGTCGGCGCTGTGGGTGACACCGACGCCGCACTGCTCTGCCTGAAGCCGGTTACCGAGCTGAGCCGGGCTGAGCAGGATGCACTCGACCAGGCCGCGCGGTTCCTGAGCCTGGAGGTGGCCAAGCAGCAGGCGGTCCAGGCGATCGAGCTGCGGTTCGCCAGCGAGCTGCTCGACATGATCCTGTCCGGTGCGCAGCGTGCCGCTGAGGTCCCGGACCGGCTGCGCGCCTTCGGCGTAGACCCGTACGGCGAACTGCTGGTCCTCGCCGCAGCCTTCGCACACCCCGACGCGACCCTGCCCGGCCTGTCCGAGACCGTCGGAGCCTTCTTCCTCGACCGGAGCCTCGCCGTAGTCGTCGCCGGCGGCAGCCAGGACGTCGTCGCCGTACTGCAGCGCCCCCAGCAGCAGACGCGCGAGCTGGCGGACGAGCTGCGCCAGGCCATCACCAAGCGCTTCCCAGACCAGCGCGTCGTGATCGGCCTCGGCGAACCAGCTCCCACAGCGCACCTGCTGCGTGAGCCACTCGTGCAGGCCCGCAAGGCCTGCCAGGTGCTCAGACGCCGCCCAGGCCAGTCAGTAGCCACCTTCAACGAGCTGGGCACCCACCGAGTGCTGCTCGGCCTCCAAGACCCCGAGACCCTGCGCAGCTTCGCCGCCGGCGTCCTCCGCCCACTACGCGAGTACGACCGCAAGCGGGACGCCGGTCTGGAGAGCACCCTCCGCGCCTTCCTCCAGTACGACGGCCAGTACGCCGCAACCGCCGCCGCCCTCTACATCCACGTCAACACCCTGCGGAACAGACTGGGCAAGATCACCGAGCTCACTGGCCGCGACGCCGTCCGCACCGAAGACCGAGTGGACCTTTACCTGGCCCTGGAGGCCGACGAGCTGGCTCAGGGGTAGACCGCCGGGTCGACAACCGGCAGCGACACCGGCCGGACCGGCAGCGACTCGTCAGCAGCAGCCCGTACGGCGAGGTCGCGGCACTGTGCGAAGCTCACATCCCCACAGGACAAGGCGTACTCGATCAGCTCACGCAGTGCGAGCAGCCGGCCGGGCCGCCCGGACAGGAACGGGTGCAGGCACAGCATGAGCAGGCAGCGGTAGACGCGCATCCCGTCCAGTTCCGCCTTCCACAGCTCCAGCACCTTGCGCGGCGACTCGATCACCGAGCCGATCTCCGGAGCCGGCAGGTACGCGTACTGCTCCCAGTCGTCCAGAGACCAGTGCACCGGCAGTTCGACCACGCCGCCGGCCTCCAGCAGGTAGGGCCGGTCGTCACCCATCAGCGACGAGTCGTAGAGCAGGCCGTGCTCCGCCACGAGTGCGGGCGTCTGCCGGCTCGCCTCCCACAGCGCTGCCCGGTGCCCGCTCACGGTGATGCCCTGCGCGTCGAACACGGCCAGAGCCCGCTCGAAGTCGTCCCGCTCCTCAGCTGGCGTCAGTGAGGTCGGTGGACGATGGCTGTACGAGTGGTGGGCCACCTCGTGCCCGCGCTCGACGATCGACGCCGCCAGCCCGGGCCGCTGCTCCGCTACCCAGCCAGGGACGAAGAACGTTGCCGGTACGGACAGGTCGTCCAGCAGGTCCAGGATCCTCGGTACGCCGACGTCCGGCCCGTACGACTGGTGCGACATGGTGGTGAGGTGCTCGGCGTAGTGCCCACCCCGTGCGAGCACCGGGGACTCCGCGTCCACGTCGAACGTGAGTGCTGCCACCGCTGCCGCGCCGTCGTGCCAGGTCATGACCTGACAGCCTGCCACGCCTGGGCGTTCGCCAGCGTGACCGCCGGGTGCAGCATGGTCCGGTCGAACGCTGCCAGCTCACGGCCTTCAGCCAGGCGCCGTGGCAGGTCCGGGTTGGCCAGTGCTCCCCGGGCGATCGCCAGCAGGTCGGCGTGCCCGTCGTCCAGCACCTGGGCGGCCTGGGCCGGGTCGTGCATGCCGCCGTTGACGATCACGGGCAGGCCGGTGAGCCGACGAGCCAGTCCGGTGATGGTCTGGCCTCCAGCGAGCCGGGCCGTGTCGATCCACTTCCGCCCCTCGCTAGCGATGTGCAGGTACGACGCTCCGGCGTCGGCCACCGCCGGGAAGATCACCGCGGCGTCCGCGGCGCCACCGGCCCAGCGGTGCACGAGGTCGTTCACCTTGGTCTGCGACAGCCGAACGCCGACGACGAACGACGCGGGGACGGCGGCGACCACCGCGGCGGCGATCCGGGCGATCAGCCGGACGCGGTTGGACACCGAACCGCCGTACGCGTCGGTGCGCTGGTTGGTGTAGTCGGTGAGGAACTGGTCGAGCAGGTAGCCGTTCGCGCCGTGCAGTTCGACGCCGTCGAACCCGGCGGCGAGAGCGTTGAGCGCGGCCGTCACGAAACCTTCGACGACCAGATCGAGGTCGACCGCCGTCAGCTCGCGCGGGGCCGGCCACGGGCCGCGGCCGCCGTAGTCGGGCATCATCTCGCCGAGCGGCTGGATCGCGGACGGGCCGACCGTGCCCTCGGCGTACGGGTTGCCCTGGGAGATCGCGCCGGCGTGCATCAGCTGGGCGATGATCCGGCCGCCGTTGGCGTGGACCTGGTGCGTCACCTCGCGCCAGCCCTCCACGTGCGCGGCGGTGACGAGGCCTGGCTGGTTGAGATAGGCCTGGCTGTACAGGGGATCCGTGTAGGTGCCCTCGGTGACGACCAGCCCGAAACCGCCGGCCGCGAAGCCGGCGTAGTACTCGGCCATCTCCAGGGTCGGTACGCCGTCGGGCGTCGCCGACGTCCGGGTCATCGGTGCGACGGTCAGACGGTTCGGGAGTCCGAGCGGGCCGAGAGTCGTTGGGGACAGAGCGGGATGGGCAGTCATCGAAGGTCCTCCAGGACGTCGAGCGCGAGATCGGTCGGGCCTGATCCGTTGATCACGGTCAGGTCCTGCGGGCAGGCCGACAGCACGACGACACAGTCGAGCTCGGCCCGAAAAGTGATCGAGTCACCGGCTGATGTTGCTGCGGGCAACCACTTCAGGTCGCCGCCGGGCGTGACGGGGACGCGCATGAACACGTTCACCGGCTGCGGTACGACGGGTGTCGTGTAGCCCAGCCCCGCCAGCGCCCGGGTCAGGTTCTCCGCGCAGGACGGATGATCCGGTACGCCGAGCGCGGCGTACCGGGCCGGGTCGCAGGCGGCGATCAGCAGGTCGTGGTCGCCGGGCGACGTGTCGGTGGTCAGGGTGAGGATCGGGCGGCGGCGGTTCGTCACGAACGCCTCGCCGATCGCGGGGAACAGCCTGCTGGTCGCCGTCCGGGTGTGGGACGCGCTCAGGTACTCGTCGGCGGCGAAGGCGAACAGGTCGCCGACCTGTTGCCCGGCGACGTCGGTGATCCGGAGCGACGTACCGCGTTTGAGCTCGACGGCTCGGCCGGATCGTGCCGGCACGGTGATGTGCATGACGGCAACTCAAGCAGCGCGGGACCCGCGATCGGGAGGGGCGATCCTCCAGTGTTCGGAGACGAACCTGGAGGATTCTCTAGTCGAGAGTGCGGAACAGCAGTCCGACCCGCGGCTTCGGGCCGAAGGATGTGGCCTTCTGCGGCAGCACGATCCCGCGGACGGCGGACTGCAGCACCTGGTCCAGCCGGGGAGCTACGAGTTCTACCGCGGCCTGCGAAGGCCCAGCTAGTGCCAGTGCATCAGCCAAAGCGTGGTGGAAGGTCACGTCGTCCACCGGTGCGCCCCACGCAGGCAGCAGCTCCTTGTGCAGCAGGGACACCGTCGGCTCGATCCGGTGGGCAGTAGAACGCAGCGTGACCCAGGAGGTCCCGTCGGAGACAGCCACCCGGTCCGGTACGCCGTCGACCCGTCCGGGGAGCACCTCCCAGCTGTCCGGCGTACGGCGGGCCACTGTGTCCAGCGACAGGCCTGGCACGAGCCGGTGGATCGGGTCGAGGGTCAGCGGGTGCCTGTCGTTGTCGACGAGCATGGCCAGACCTACTGCGGAGCCCGGGCGGTCCGGCTCGCGGCGGGCCCGCTCCAGGTACGCCGCGTACCGGTGGTGGCCGTCGGCGATCAGTGCCTCGTGCCGGGCCAGCTCGGCGGCGATCATCGCGAGCTGCTCGGGGTCGTCGATCCGCCAGATCCGGTGGTGCGCGCCGTTCTCGGTGTCGGCCACCAGCCACGGAGGGCCCGAGCGGGCCGCGTCGACGGCGTCGCTGGCCGCGCCACCACCGCCGTACGCGAGCAGGATCGGCTCCAGGTCCGCGTCGGTCGCGGTCATCAGCTCGAACCGGTCGTCGACCCACTGCGGCATCACGTCCTCGTGCGGGAGCACCACCCGGCGCTCCGGATCGAGGACGAGCGCGCCGACCAGTCCGCAGAGCACGGCACCCCGGAACTGCTGCTCGTAGACGTAGAGGGCGGGCCTGCTGTCCTGGATGACGACCCCGGCGCGCTGCCAGTCGATCAGGCGGCGGGCCGGCTCGTCGTACCGGCTGGAACCGAGGTCGGGGTCGCGTGGAAGGATGAGCCTCACCATGTTGTGCAGATCAGAGTCAGTCAGCCGCCGGACCAGCGCCGGTTCCAGCACGTCGTACGGCGGCGACGTGACCGCTCCCAGCGCACTCACCTTGCCCGCGACGAACCGCCAGGCCCGCAACGGATCGAGGCGCAAGGCGGCATCAGGCATGGGCGGCATCGTACGGGGGGACCGATGACTGACAAGCGCGAATCACCCGCACCACTGTCCGCTTGTGACGAACCGCTCGCCAGTCGGTACGACGTGGCGCTGCTGGATCTCGACGGGGTCGTCTACGTCGGACCGGACCCGGTCCCGGACGCGCCGGAGAACCTCCGCAAGGCCGCCAAGGAAGGGCTGCGGATCGGGTACATCACCAACAACGCGAGCCGGCCGGCCTCGGTGGTCGCCGAGCACCTCGCGTCGTTCGGGCTGGAGGTGATCGCGGAGGACGTGGTCACGTCGGCGCAGGCGGCGGCGAAGCTGATCGCGGAGGAGTTCCCGAAGGGGTCTCCGGTGCTCGTGGTCGGTGGCGAGGGGCTGACGTCGGCGCTGGAGGAGTACGAGCTGTTGCCCGTCCGGTCCAGCGACGCGCGGCCGGTGGCGGTCGCGCAGGGGTTCCACCCGGACGTGAGCTGGGTGATGCTCGCCGACGGCGCGCACGCGATCAACGAGGGCGCGAAGTGGTACGCGACGAATCTCGACCTGACGATCCCGACGGCGGGTGGGATGGCGCCGGGGAACGGGACGCTGGTCCAGGCCATTCGCGCCGCGGTGGAGGTCGATCCGGTGGTGGCGGGCAAGCCTGAGCCGCCGTTGCTGGAGACGAGCATCGAGCGGTTGAAGGCGAAGAAGCCGTTGATGATCGGGGACCGGCTCGACTCCGACATCGCCGGGGCGCACGCGGTGGGGATCGCGAGCTTGTGGGTGGCCACCGGGGTGCACGACGCGCACGACCTGGCGCGGGCGCCGAAGGAGCAGCGGCCGACGTACGTCGCGCCTGATCTGAGCGCGCTGGCGCAGAAACAGCCGGGCGTGAAGGTCGACGGCGCGAGGCACACGTGCGGTGGGTGGACGGCCGAGGTCGTCAGCGGTGCCGTCGCGATCAAGGGCGAGGGCGAGCCGTACGACGGGCTGCGGGCGATCCTGTCGGCGGTCTGGACGGCGACCGACGAGCCCGCTCCGAAGGCCAAGCCGGCCGCGAAGGCGGTCGGGCGGGGCCGGCGGCCACTGCCGAAGCCGGGGCCGGCGCTGGGCTCGATCGCGATCGACGCCGCGCTGCACCGGGTGGGGCTGGACAAGTAGTCCTTCGCCGGGTGTGAAGGGGGAGAGGTTCGTGCGGGGGCCGCCGCGGGGGTGCCGTGGGCGGCTAGGTGCGGAGGATTTGGGTTCGAGGCTTGGCACGGGGGAGGCCGGGAGAGCCGCCGGTGTGGATTGCGCGCACTACTTGTTGCCTTGGCGGTGGGGAATGCGGTGTTCGGGCGGCGGCTCGTGTTTCTCCGTGGGGGAATCGTTCTCCGGAGGGGTGTTCGGGGTGGCGGAGGGCGTCCGGGGTGGTGTACGGCGGGCGGCGCGATACCGTGGCGGGGACGACGCGAGGAGGCAGACATGGTGATGGACGCACTGCGCGGTTACGTACAGCTGGCGAACGGGCTGACCGAGGTGACGCGGCAGCGGGCCCAGCAGGCGGCGAGAGCGCTGCTGCAGCAGACGGGGGCCGACGCGCTGACGTCCGGGCTGACCACCAAGGTCACCGACCTGGCCGACGAGATCGTTGCCACCAGCAAGAGCAACCGGCAGCTGCTGCAGGCGATCGTGGCGAACGAGGTCGAGGGCGCGGTGTCGCGGCTCGGGTTCGTGCGTCAGGAGGAGGTCGGCGTACTGAGCCGGCGGGTGGACAAGCTCGAGAAGGAACTGGTCGAGACGCGCGCGGCGGCTGCCGCTGCTTCGACGACCGCCGCCGCTGCCGCGCGGCCGGCTGCTGCTGGCGACCCGCTCGCGCCTGCGAAGTCGAGCAAGGCACCGGCGGTGAAGAAGGCGCCGGCCAAGAAGGCTGCCGCGAAGAAGACGGTCGCGAAGAAGACGGTCGCGAAGAAGACGGTCGCGAAGAAGACGGTCGCGAAGAAGACGGCCAAGAAGGCTTCGGCGAAGAAGGCGTGACGTGACCGAACACCCCGGCGAGCAGGTGCCGCCCGCGTTCGACCCGGACGTCGAGCCCGGGTTCGACCCCGAGCCCTCGGAGCGCCCGGTGCCCGACTACGACACCGAGCCGGAGCCCGAGGACACCGAGCAGACCTTCGCGGCCTCGCTGGAGGAGTCCGCGCGCGCGGAGGCCGAGCGCTTGGCGGAAGCCGAGTTCCAGGCGGAGCTGGAGGCCGAAGAGGCCGAACGCCGGGCAGAAGCAGAGTTGATGGCTGAGCTGGAGGCTGAAGAAGCCGCCAAGTCCCAGCCGGAGCAGGCAGCTGCTCCTACGCCGGCACCACCTGCGGCGTACACGCCGAGGCCTGGTCCTCCGATGGGAATGCCGCGCCCTGCGCCGCCTGTGGTGGAGGGTTTCCAGCAGGTGTCGGCAGATGGCACGCCGGTGGCGGCGCCTGCTCAGCCGCAGGCGCCTCGCCCGGCGCCTCCTGTGGTTGAGGGCTTTCAGCAGGTGTCTGCTGACGGCACTCCGATCACTGGGTCGGCTCAACCGCCGGCCTCTGCGCCGCGGCCTGCGGCTCCCGTCGTCCAGCAGCAGACTGCGTACGAAGAGGCGCGGAGCGAGGTCAGCCCGGCGCCTGCGGAGCGTTCGTACGAAGCCGACGACGACGGCGTGCATCCGTTGGTCGAGGAGACGATGGAGCGGCTCGACGGGTTGCGGGAGCTGCCGGTGGGCGAGCATGCGGAGGTGTACGCCGAGCTGCACGAGCGGTTGCAGGCGGCGTTGGTGGAGGCGGACGCCGAACCGGGCGACCGGGGCTGACCGGAGTCGTGGCCAAGGGAGGCGTCAAGCGGTCTCGGCTCGATGCGGAGCTGGTACGGCGTGGGCTGGCTCGGTCGCGCGAGCATGCGAGTGAGCTGGTCGCGGCCGGGAAGGTGAAGGTCGCGGGCACCGTCGCGACCAAGCCCGCCACCGGCGTGGGCGCCGACGCGGCGATTCTCGTCGACACGTCCGAGACCGACGACCCGGGCTATGCGAGCCGCGGCGCGCACAAGCTGATCGGCGCCCTGGAAGCCTTCAGCGGCGTCCAGGTCAAAGGCCGTCGCGCCCTCGACGCGGGCGCGTCGACCGGCGGCTTCACCGACGTACTGCTGCGCAACGACGCCGAGAGCGTGATCGCCGTCGACGTCGGCTACGGCCAGCTCGTCTGGGCGCTGCAGACCGACGACCGCGTGACGGTGATGGACCGGACCAACGTCCGTACGCTCACTCTCGAGGCGATCGGCGGCGACCCGGTCGATCTGGTGGTCAGCGACCTCAGCTTCATCTCGCTCACCCTGGTGATGCCGGCGCTGCTCGGCGTGGTCAAGGAGGACGGCGACCTGGTGCTGATGGTGAAGCCGCAGTTCGAGGTCGGCAAGGAACGCCTCGGCAAGGGCGGTGTCGTCCGCGACCCCGAGCTGCGCGCCGGCTCCGTCCGTGGAGTCGCGGCGAAGGCGGCCGAGCTGGGCTGGGGCGTGCAAGGTGTCGCGGCCAGCCCGCTGCCCGGTCCGTCCGGAAATGTCGAGTACTTCCTGTGGATACGGCGTTCCGCGCCGCCGCTCGATGAGACGATGCTCCTGGAAGCCGTTCAGAACGGTCCGCAGTGAGTGTCGCCGTGAGCAGAGAGGCAGGTCCGCGTGGTTGAGCCGGTCGTCATCGAGCCGCGGCGCGTCCTGCTGGTCACGCACACCGGCCGCGACCAGGCCGTCGAGGTCGCCCGGCAGACGCACCGGCTGCTGACCGCGGCCGGCATCGTCGTCCGGCTGGTCGGCGCGGAGGCCGCGGAGCTCGACCTGCACCCGGTCGAGATCGCCGACGACACCGACCAGGCGGCCCAGGGCGTCGAGCTGATTATCGTGCTCGGCGGCGACGGCTCGATCCTGCGCGGCGCCGAGCTGGCCCGCCCGCACGGTACGCCGGTGCTCGGCGTCAACCTGGGTCACGTCGGCTTCCTGGCCGAGGCCGAGGTGGAGGACCTGGACCGGATCGTCGAGGTCGTGGTCGACCGCAGCTACACGGTCGAGGAGCGGATGACGCTCGCCGTCGACGTGTACGTCGGTGACGACCTGATCTTCGACACCTGGGCGCTGAACGAGGCGAGCGTCGAGAAGGCCGCCCGCGAGAAGATGCTCGAGGTGCTGGTCGAGGTCGACGGCCGCCCGTTGTCCCGCTGGGGCTGCGACGGCGTCGTGCTGGCCACTCCGACCGGCAGTACGGCGTACGCGTTCTCCGCCGGTGGGCCGATCGTCTGGCCGGACGTCGAGGCGATCCTGCTGGTCCCGCTGAGCGCGCACGCGCTGTTCTCCCGCCCGATCGTCGTCGCGCCGAACTCGCAGCTGATGGTCGAGCTGGTCGCGGCCTGGCACGGTCGCGGGGTGCTGTGGTGCGACGGCCGGCGGATGGTCGAGGTGCCGCCGGGTGCCCGGATCCAGGTCCGTCGCGGCAAGACCCCGGTCCGGCTGGCCCGGGCGCACGAGGCGCCGTTCACCGACCGGCTGGTCGCCAAGTTCGACCTCCCGGTGCTGGGCTGGCGCGGCGCCGCCGAACACCGCCGCAAAAGAAGTGCACAAGAGGAGACCTGAAGTGTCCTGTCAGCGATGTTGGTCACACGCTAACGGCGCCCAGGCACGCACCTCGCGGCGTTGGGCGAACGCCCACGATGAACCCCGCATCGAGGGCGCTCGCCCGCCTTGCGATGCACGCACCTGGACACCGTTATCGTGCAACCACCACCGCTGACAGGACACTGACATGCTCTCGGAGATCCGCATCACCGGGCTCGGCGTGATCGAGGACGCCACGCTGGAGCTCGATCCGGGGTTCACCGCGGTCACCGGCGAGACCGGCGCGGGCAAGACGATGGTCGTGACCGGGGTGAACATGCTGCTCGGCGGCCGCGCCGACAGCGGTCTGGTCCGGCACGGCGTCCGGCGGGCGCGGGTCGAGGGGCGGGCGAGCAAGGTGCCGCGCTCGATCGTGCAGCAGGCCGAGGACCGGGGCGGCGAGCTGGACGACGACGAGCTGCTGATCGCGCGGGAGCTGTCGTCGGAGGGTCGTTCCCGGGCGTTCCTCGGTGGGGCGTCGGTGCCGGTCTCAGTGCTCGCGGAGGTCTCCGGTGACCTGGTCGCGATCCACGGCCAGGCCGACCAGTGGCGGCTGCTCCAGCCGGCCCGGCAGCGCGAGACGCTGGACACCTTCGCGGGCAAGCCGGTGCTGGCTCCGCTCGGTGAGTACGCGACGGCGTACCGGCGGCACCGGGAGGTCGAGGCCGAGCTGACCGAGCTGACGACCCGGCAGCGCGACCGGCTGGCCGAGGCCGACCTGCTGCGCTTCGGGCTGGACGAGATCGCCAAGGCGGAGCCGCTGGCCGGTGAGGACGTGGAGCTGGCCGCGGAGGAGGGCAGGCTCGCGTACGCCGACGGCCTGCGGACCGCGGCGACCACAGCGGGTGAGGCGCTCGCGTCGGAGGACCTGGACGCGACCCGGCCGGGCGACGTACTGGGCCTGCTGTCGCTGGCCAAGCAGGTGCTCGACGGCGAGCGCGAGCACGACCCGAAGCTGGCCGAGCTGGCTGACCGGGCCGGTGAGCTGGGCTACCTGGCCGCGGATCTGGCCGGCGAACTTTCGTCGTACGTCGCGGACGTCGACACCGACCCGGCGCGGCTGGCGGTCGTCAGTGAGCGGCGCAGCCTGCTGACCGGTCTGGTGCGCAAGTACGGCGATGCCGAAGGCACCGTCGACGAGGTGATCGAGTGGACCAAGCGGTCCGCCGAGCGCCTGATCGAGCTGGACGGCAGCGACGAGCGGGTCGAGCAGCTGACCGCCGAGCGCGGCGAGCTGCAGGCCCAGCTGACCGAGCTGGGCGGCACGATCGGTGCGGCCCGCCGGGAAGCGGCCGCGCGGCTCGGGGTCGCAGTGTCGGAGGAGCTGAGCGGCCTGGCGATGCCGCACGCGACGCTGACCGTCGAGGTGCACGAGACGACACCAGGCCCGTACGGCGCGGACGAGATCGAGTTCTGCTTCGCGGCGAACCCGGGCAGCCCGGCCCGCCCGCTGCAGAAGGCGGCGTCGGGCGGTGAGCTGTCGCGCGTGATGCTGGCGCTCGAGGTGATCCTGTCCGACACCCACCCGGTGCCGACGCTGGTGTTCGACGAGATCGACGCCGGGATCGGTGGCCGGGCCGCGGTCGAGGTCGGCAAGCGGCTGGCCCGGCTGGCGGAGAAGGCGCAGGTGATCGTGGTCACCCACCTGCCGCAGGTGGCCGCGTTCGCGGACCGTCACGCCGTCGTCCTGAAGAGTGACGACGGGTCGGTCACCACCAGCGGTCTGGTCGCCCTCGACGACGACGCCCGGCTGAAGGAGCTGTCGCGGATGATGGCCGGCCTGGAGAACTCCGACGCGGCCCAGGCGCACGCCGAGGAGCTGCTCGCGCTGGCTGCGGAGCGTCGTACCAAACCGCGGAAGAAGAAGCGCTGAGCGTTCCTTCAAAGGAATGATTTGACGCTGTGTCACCTGGGTAGATGTCGATGAATGCTCCGCTCCGGCCGTCAAAAGGTCGGGAGGGGGCTCTTGACATGGCAGGATGAGAGCGCGATGAAACTGCCCAGTCTGCGAAGAGCACGCCCCACTGAGCTGCCCGGGATCGCCGGAGTGGTTCGGCTGGACCGCCGTACCAAGAATCTCACCAAACGGCTGAAGCCGGGTGAGATCGCCGTCATCGACCATGTCGACCTGGACCGGGTCAGCGCCGAGGCGCTGGTCGACTGCCAGGTCGCCGCGGTGGTGAACGTCGCCGACTCGATCAGCGGCCGCTACCCGAACCTGGGCCCGGAGATCCTCGTCGAGGCGGGTATCCCGCTGGTCGACGGGATCGGCCGCGAGGTCTTCTCGGTGCTGCACGAGGGCGAACGGGTCCGCCTGCACGAGGGCGAGCTGTACCGCGGCGAGGAAGTGGTCGCCAAGGGCGTCGTCCAGGACAGCCAGACCGTCGCGCAGCTGATGGACGACGCGCGCGCGGGCCTGTCGACCCAGCTCGAGGCGTTCACCGCGAACACGCTGGAGTACCTGCGGCGCGAGCGGGACCTGCTGCTCGACGGCGTCGGCGTACCGGCCGTGCACACCGCAATGGACGGCAAGCACGTGCTGATCGTCGTCCGGGGGTACGACTACCGCGAGGACCTGGTCGCGCTGCGGCCCTACATCCGCGAGTACCGCCCGGTCCTGATCGGGGTCGACGGCGGCGCCGACGCCCTGGTCGAGAACGGCTACGTCCCCGACCTGATCGTCGGTGACATGGACTCGGTCAAGGACGAGACGCTGAAGTGCGGGGCCGAAGTGGTCGTGCACGCCTACCGGGACGGCCGCGCGCCGGGCTCGGAGCGGCTGGAGCGGCTCGGGGTGGACTCGATCGAGTTCCCCGCGGCCGGGACCAGCGAGGACGTCGCGATGCTGCTGGCCGACTCCAAGGGCGCGTCGCTGATCGTCGCGGTCGGGACCCACAACTCACTGATCGAGTTCCTGGACAAGGGACGCGCCGGGATGGCCAGCACGTTCATCACCCGGTTGCGGGTCGGTGCCAAGCTGGTGGACGCCAAGGGTGTCGGCCGGCTCTACCGCAGTCGCGTCTCCACCTTCCAGATGGTCGCGCTGATCGTGTCGGGGCTGTTCGCGCTCGGGGTGGCGATGGTCGCCATCGGGGCCGACGACATCCTGTGGTCGATCCTGCGGGCGCGCTGGAACGAAATCTACTTCCACATCCGGGAGCTGTTCACGTGATCGACTTTCGCTACCACATCGTCTCGATCGTGGCGATCTTCTTCGCCCTCGGAGCCGGCGTGGTGCTCGGTGCCGGACCACTCAAGGGCACCGCGTCCCAGGTCGTCGCCGACCAGGCCGAACGGGACCGGACGGCGCTGGAGCAGGCCCGGACCGACGCGATCGCGGCCAAGTCGCTGGACAAGTACCGCGACGACTACGTCGCGAAGGTGACGGCGGGGCTGACCGACGGCAAGCTGACCGGCCGGAAGATCGTGATCGTCACCATGCCCAGCGCCGAGGGCGACCTGACCAACGCGGTCGAGGACTCGCTGGAGAGCGCCGGCGGCCAGGTGACCACGCGGGTCGCGCTGGACAGCAAGCTGTTCGACCAGGGACAGCGGCAGCTGATCGAGCCGCTGGTGAACGAGCTGGTCACGCCGGACATCACGTTCGCGCCCGACAGCAACACCTACCAGCGGGCCGGCCAGATCCTGGCCCGCAGCGTGCTGGCCAAGGAGCTGAACAAGCCCGTCGACGCCGAGTCGACCAAGATCATCAGCGGGATGTCGGACTCCAAGCTCCTCTCGGTCAAGCCCACCCCGAAGGACCGCGCCGACCTGGTCGTCGTGGTCGCCGCGAAGCCGCCGACGCCGCTGCCCGACAACTCGTCGTACACCGACGCCGTGGACTTCGTCGAGGGCCTCGACCTGGGCAGCGCCGGCGCGGTCGTCGCGGGCATGCCGGAGAGCGCGCAGAACGGCGGGATGCTGAAGGCCTTGCGCGGCGACAACGACGCCACCAAGATCGTCTCCTCGGTGGATGTCGCGAACATGCCGAGCGGCCAGGCCACGGTCGTCTTCGCCCTGGTCGAGCAGGCCGGCGGCAAGGCCGGCCAGTACGGCGGGGTCGACGCGAAGAACGGTGTGGCGCCGACCGCGGCGCAGGCGAAGGAGAACTGATGGGTCTGCTCGGAGCGGTCGTCGCGGCCGCGGCCACCGCGGGGCTGGAGCGTGCCGCGGCGAAGTTGCCGAAGGAGCAGCGCGCGCCGTTCGAGCGGACGAACCACCGCGGCGAGACGGTCACGCTGCTGGAGGGACCGGTCGCCGTACTGGGTGCGTTGGTGGGTGTCGCGGCGGGGTCCGGCAGCGGCCGGGTCAAGGCGGCGGCGCTGCTGGCCGGATCGGTGTCGGGTGCTGTCGGCGCGTACGACGACCTCGCGGGAGCCACGGAAACCAAGGGGTTTCGCGGGCACCTGTCGGCGTTGAAGCGCGGCGAGGTGACCAGCGGCGCGGTGAAGATCCTCGGCGTCGGTGCGGCCGGGCTCGCTGCTGCGGCGTTGTTGCCGCGCGGCACGAAGGGCGTCGGCGCGGTCGTGGAGATCGTTGCCGACGGCGCCTTGATCGCCGGGACGGCGAACCTCGCGAACCTGCTCGACCTGCGTCCCGGACGGGCGCTGAAGGCTCTGGCCGCGGTGAGCGCGCCGGTCGCCGTCGGCCCCGCGGGTGCCGTGGTCGGTGCCGCCGTTGCCTCGGCTCCGTCGGACCTCGGTGAGCGGTCGATGCTGGGCGACTGCGGCGCGAACGGCCTGGGCGCGATCACCGGTACGGCGCTGGCGGCGTCGCTGCCGCGGCCGCTGAAGGTGCTGGCGCTTGGCGCGGTCGTCGCGCTCAACCTGGCCAGCGAGAAGGTCAGCTTCACCAAGGTGATCGCGGGCAACCCGACGCTCGACAAGATCGACCAGTGGGGCCGACGGCCCCGGTGAACAGGTCGGTCTCGCCGGCTCGATCCCGGTGAGCGCCGGGAGCCGGATCGCTCGCGCCGCACTGCTGGTCGCGGGTGTCACGGTGCTCGCGCGCGTGGTCGGCTTCGGTCGGTGGCTGGTCTTCTCCAAGACCGTCGGCGCCGGTTGTCTTGCTGAGGCCTATGCGACGGCAAACCAGCTCCCCAACGTCCTCTTCGAAGTTGTTGTCGGTGGTGCACTCGCTGGCGCTGTCATCCCGGTCCTGGCCGGCCCGGTCGCTCGCGGCGACAAGGCCGCCCAAGGCCGGATCATCGGCGCGCTGCTGACCTGGTCCCTGGTGCTGCTGGCACCGTTTGCCTTGCTGGCTTGGCTTCTGGCGTCGCAGTACACGTCGGCGATGCTGGACGCCGGTCCTGAGTGTGGCGGGTCCGGTGCGACGGCCACGCGCATGCTGGTGATCTTCGTGCCGCAGATCTTCGGCTACGCGATCGCCGTGGTCGCGACGGCTGTTCTCCAGTCCCACAAGCGGTTTGCGGCCGGTGCGCTCGCTCCGCTGATCTCCAGCCTGGTTGTTGTCGCGACCTACTTCGTCTTCGCGGTGGAAGCTCCCGTTGCCGACCAGGCGTCGCGCGGCGCGGCCGACCTGCTCGCCTGGGGCACTACCGCCGGCGTACTGGCGCTGGCGCTGACTGTGCTCGTCCCGATGCTCCTGCTGCGCTTGCCGATCCGTCCCACGCTCAGGCTGGACCCAGGGGTCGGGCCGGTCCTGCGGAAGCTGGCCGCGGCAGGCCTCGCCGTACTGGTTGCGCAGCAGCTCGCCTTCCTCGTCACCACCTGGCTGGCCAACCACCGCGGCGTACCGGGCAGCATCGCCGTCTATACCTGGGCCAACGCGGTCTACCTGCTCCCGTACGCCGTACTGGCGGTGCCGATCACCACAGCGGTCTTCCCGCGCCTGGCCGCGGCCTTCGAGTCCAAGGACGAAGCATCCTTCGCCCTGTTCAGCGCGACCTCCACGCGGGCCGTCATGCTCGCTGGGGGAGCCGGTGCCGCCCTGCTGGTCGGTACGGCGACCCCGGTGGCCCGGATCTTCGCGTACGACGACGGGCGGGTGCAGGAAGCCCAGGCGTCCTCACTGGCCAACGGCCTGGTGGCGTTTGCTCCTGCGATCATCGGGTTCGCGGTGCTGATGCACGCCGGGCGGATCCTGTACGCGCGGCACTCGGGTCGCTCGGTCGCACTGGTGACCGGTGGTGCCTGGCTGCTCGTAGCGATCGCCGGACTGGTCCTGACGCTGGAGTGGGACGCCGTACCGGCGTTGGCCGCTGCCATGTCCGTGGGCATGCTCGCCGGCGCGGTGGTCCTGCTGGTGGTGTTGCAGCGCCTTGCTGGAGCTGGTGTGCTGCAGGGGCTGTCCCGGGCGACCGTCGCCGCTGTGGTTGGCGCTGCGCTGGCCGGCGCGGCAGGCTGGGCCGTGTCGCTGCCTGCTGGTGACGGAGGCTGGGGGAGTGCGCTGCTGTTCGCCGTACTGTCCGGGCTGGCTGTCGTGATCGTGTACGCCGTGGTCGCCATCCTGGTCGACCGTCCGGACGCCCGGGCGCTGCTGCGCCGGGGCGTCCCAACCGTGGTGGAGGAGAAGCAATGAGGATCGGCCTGCTGCTGGCGGAGTCGCGGGGCGGGATCGGTCAGCACGTCGCCTCACTGGTCCCGCGCTACCTGGCTGCCGGTCACGAGGTCGTGGTCTGCGCACCGCCGGGCACGGCCGAGCACTTCGACTTCGGCGACGCCACGGTCGTCGCTACCGCAGTGGGCCTGCGTGGCTCCGACGTAGTCCACGCACACGGGTACCGGGCGGGCATGGCCGCCCTGCGCGACAGGTCCCACCTGCGGCCGCTGGTGGTCACCTGGCACAACGCGGTGATCGCACCAGGCCCTCGCGGCGTCGTGATGCGGCTGGGACAGCGTCTGGTGGCCCGTGGCGCCGACTTGACGCTGGGAGCGTCCAACGACCTGGTCGAGCTCGCCCGACGCCTAGGAGCCCGCCAGGCGCGCCTCGCGCCCGTCGCCGCTCCAGCCATGCCAGAGGTCCATACGCCGTCCGCTGCCGTTCGTGAGGAGCTGGGGATCGGCGACGCGCCGCTGGTGCTCACCGTGGGCCGGCTGGCGCCGCAGAAGGACTACCCGACGCTGCTGTCCGTAGCGGCCGAGGTGGCGAAGACCGAGCCGGGCGTCGTGTTCGCGGTGGTCGGCGACGGTCCGCTGCGGGAGAACCTGCAGGCCAGGATCGACGCCGAGAGCCTGCCAGTCCGCCTGCTCGGGCACCGCAGCGACGTGGCCGACCTGCTCGGCGCGGCCGACGTCTTCCTGCTCACCTCGCACTGGGAAGCGCGGGCGCTGGTGCTGCAGGAGGCGCTGCAGGTCGGCGTACCGGCGGTGGCGACCGCGGTCGGCGGCGTACCGGAGCTGGTCGGGGACAGCGCGATCCTGGCTTTTCCGGGCGACACGCGCGGGCTCGCGGACGGCGTACGGAAACTTCTTTCCGAGCCCGAAGAGGCCGCGTTACGGCGGGCGGAGGGCCTTCAGTTGGCCGCTGGATGGCCAGACGAAGACGCTGTCGCGAAGAATCTTCTGGACATCTACGCGGGGCTCGTCGCGACCACTGCTTGACAGCAGGTAGGCTGAAGGCCCGTGGACAGGGCTTCGAATTCCCAGCAGACCAAGCACGTATTCGTCACCGGCGGCGTGGCCTCCAGTCTCGGCAAGGGGCTGACAGCGTCCAGCCTCGGCAGTCTGCTGACGGCACGGGGCATCCGGGTGACCATGCAGAAGCTGGATCCGTACCTCAACGTGGATCCCGGCACGATGAACCCGTTCCAGCACGGCGAGGTGTTCGTCACCAACGACGGCGCCGAGACCGACCTGGACATCGGGCACTACGAGCGCTTCCTCGACCGCGACCTGTCGCAGGTCGCCAACGTGACCACCGGGCAGATCTACAGCTCGGTGATCGCCAAGGAGCGCCGCGGCGAGTACCTGGGCGACACCGTCCAGGTGATCCCGCACATCACCAACGAGATCAAGGACCGGATGCTGGCGATGGCCGGCCCGGACGTCGACGTGGTGCTGCACGAGATCGGCGGCACGGTCGGCGACATCGAGTCGCTGCCGTTCCTCGAGGCGGCCCGGCAGGTGCGGCACGACGTCGGCCGCGACAACGTGTTCTTCCTGCACATCTCGCTGGTGCCGTACATGGCACCCAGCGGTGAGCTGAAGACCAAGCCGACCCAGCACTCGGTCGCCGCGCTGCGCTCGATCGGTATCCAGCCCGACGCGATCGTCTGCCGCGCCGACCGGCCGATCCCGGACGCGGTCAAGCGCAAGATCTCGCTGATGTGCGACGTCGACGAGGAGGCCGTGGTGGCCGCCGTCGACTCGCCGAGCATCTACGACATCCCGAAGGTGCTGCACTCCGAGGCGCTCGACGCGTACGTCGTACGGCGGCTGAACCTGCCGTTCCGCGACGTCGACTGGACCCGCTGGGACGAGCTGCTGCGGGTCGTGCACCACCCGAAGGACCAGGTCACCGTCGCGCTGGTCGGCAAGTACATCGACCTGCCGGACGCGTACCTGTCGGTCGCCGAGGCATTGCGCGCGGGTGGGTTCGACAACGATGCCAAGGTGAACCTGCGCTGGGTCGCCTCCGATGAGGCGGCCACGCCCGAGGCGGCCGCGAAGCTGCTCGGCGACGTGGACGCGATCTGCATCCCCGGTGGGTTCGGCGTGCGCGGGATCGAGGGGAAGATCGGCGCGATCCGCTTTGCGCGTGAGGCCGGGATCCCGATCCTCGGGCTGTGCCTGGGCCTGCAGTGCATGGTGATCGAGGTCGCCCGCGACCTGGCCGGCCTGATCGACGCGAACTCCAGCGAGTTCGACCCGGACGCCACGCAGCCGGTGGTGGCGACGATGGAGGAGCAGAAGCACATCGTCTCCGGCTCCGGCGACCTCGGCGGCACGATGCGCCTCGGCCTCTACCCGGCGAACCTGGCCGACGGGTCGATCGTCCGCGACCTGTACGGCGCTCCGTCGGTGCAGGAGCGGCACCGGCACCGCTACGAGGTCAACAACGCGTACCGGGACAAGCTGGAGAACGCCGGGCTGGTGTTCTCCGGGCTGTCGCCGGACAACGAGCTGGTCGAGTTCATCGAGCTGGACAAGGCAATGCACCCGTTCTTCGTCGCCACCCAGGCCCACCCGGAACTGCGATCGCGCCCGACCAAGCCGCACCCGCTCTTCTCCGGCCTGATCGCTGCGGCCCTGGTCCGCCAGCGCGAGTCCCGCCTGCCGGTCGAGGAGGTCCCCGCCACCAAGGAGCCGGTCAAGGCCGGCGCCACCAAGGCCAAGGCCCGATGACCGACACTGGTACGGCGGTCCCGCCGGGCTCCGGCGACGAGGTCGCCGGGAGCGTAGACCCCGCGGGCTCCGCCTCGGCGAACACCCCCGCTGGGGGCGCTCCGGTCGAGGGCGCGCCAACCGCGAGCAGCCCTGTCGAGGGCGCGCCAATCGCGAGCAGCCCTGTCGAGGGCGCGCCGGCTGCGAGCAGCTCCGCCGCGGGATCCGCCGCGGCGGGTGCTCCGGCGGAGAGCACTCCCGCCGCAAGCGCGCCCGCCGCAAGCGCGCCCGCCGCAAGCGCGCCCGCCGCAAGCGCGCCCGCCGCAAGCGCGGCCTCCGCGCCCTTCGGCTCCGCGAAGGTTTCCTCCGGGGAGTCCGCTGGAGCGGGCGCGACGGTCTCGGCGCCTGAGCTTCGGTTTGGCAGCGGGCTGGCTGACGTGCCGACCTCTTGGGACGTGAGGTCTTCCGAGACCGTGCATGCGACCGGGCGGGTGATTTCTGTGCGGCGGGACCAGGTGGTTCCGCCTGCGGGTGGTGAGGCGTTCACTCGGGACGTGGTCGTGCACCCGGGTGCGGTCGGTGTGGTGGCGCTCGACGAGAACCACCGGATGCTGCTCGTCCGCCAGTACCGGCACCCGGTCGGCTACCGCCTGCTCGAGCCGCCCGCCGGGCTGCTCGACGTCCAGGGTGAGGCTTACCGGCTCGGCGCTGAGCGGGAGCTGTGGGAGGAGGCCGCGACCAAGGCCGGCGACTGGCGGGTCCTCGTGGACGCGTTCACCTCGCCGGGGCTGACGACCGAGGCGGTGCGGATCTTCCTCGCGCGGGAGCTCTCGGCGGCCGACGAGGTGTACGACCGGCTGCACGAGGAAGCCGACATGGAGACGGTCTGGGCGCCGCTCGAGGACGTCGTGAAGGCGGCGCTGGCCGGCGACCTGCACAACCCGCTCCTGGTCATGGGTTCGCTGGCCGCCTGGGCCGCACTCCACGGCGAAGGCTTCGACGCGCTCCGCCCCGCCGACTCCCCCTGGCCCGCCAAAGACCACTAGAACGTTAGTGGCGGGCCCCCGGGAGTCGTCGGCAACGAGCGCAGCACCTCGCCCGTCGGCAGGCTCCCAGGGGCCCGCTCTCGTGTTCGAGTATATGTTCGAATACTCCGCGAGTGCAAGTCAGCCCGGACGCCGGCACGAGTACGCCACAGCGTCCCGCCCGATCCGCGTGATGATCAGCGTCGCCGTCTGCGAACCCTTCGGCGCGAGCTTCTTCCGCAGCACCGCCGGATCCACCTCGACCCCACGCTTCTTGATCTCCAGCGTCCCGATGTCGTTGGTCCGCACCCACGATTTCAGCGCCTTCTCCTTGTACGGCAGCGCTTCGATCACCTCGTACGCCGACGCCAGCGCCGTCTCCACCAGGAACGGCCCGGTCACGTAGGCGATCCGCGGGTCCAGCAGCCAGCCGTTCACCTCCGCAGCGACCGCCGTCACCAACCCGGCTCGCACCACAGCGCCGTCCGGCTCATAGATGTACCGGCCGACCGGCCCCACCTCAGCCTCTGGCGCGACAGCAACCGAAGCGCCACTCGGCAACAGCGTCGCCCGCCGCGCAGCGCCGCCGTGCAGCTTGCCGGACCACAGCGCAGCCTCTTTGACCTCACCGGCGTCGCTCACCCACTCCGCCTCGACCCCCTCCGGTACGGCGTCGTGCGGGATCCCCGGTGCGACCTTCACGCACGCCGTGCCCTCCAGCAGCGAGCTGATGAACGACCACGGTGGCGAGTACGCGTTGTGGTCGAACACCCGTCGACCGTCCGCCCGCCGCGCCGGATCAGCGAACACCACCTCGTACGGCGACAGGTCCTGCTCCTCCGCATCGCCCAGCAGCACCTCACCGGACAGGCCCAGCGCAACCAGGTTGGCCGCAGCCGCTGCGGCCGTTGCCGGGTCGCGCTCGACGCCGGTGACCCGCAGGCCGGCCCGTGCCGCGCTGATGAGGTCGCCACCGATGCCACAGCCCAGGTCGATCACCGAAGCGCCAGGCACTGCTGATGCGATCCGGGTCGAGCGGTGTGCGGCGACCGCGGTCCGCGTGGACTGCTCCAGCCCGTCCGGGGTGAAGTACATCCGGGCCGCGTCGTCCGCGCCGAACTTGGCGACCGCCCGGTGCCGCAGCGACGCCTGCGTGACCGCGGCGGTGACCACCGCGGCGTCGTACCGGCGGCGGAGCTTCTCGACCAGCTGTAGCTCGCCGCCGGGCGTGAAGGACGCACAGGCCTCGGCCAGTACGTCGGACCCGGGTGAGGTGAGCAGTGTGGTGATCGAGTGGGGTGTCACGCGCTCATTCTGCGCTGAGCACTCACAGCGAGCTGTAGCAGCCGCTGCTCCAGATGCCCTTGGCCGAGTGGTAAAGCCGCCAGTTCATCGCCGAACGGGTCTGCGGGCCGTAGATGCCGTCCGCTGCGAGCTTGTGGCGCCTCTGCACCTGCCTGACGATCGCGCGGGTGTTGCTGCCGTACACGCCGTCGACCGTGAGCTTGGAGCCGTAGCAGTAGTTCAGGTTCCGCTGGAGCGTGCGGATGGCGGTGTCCGGGTCGCCGAACCGCTCGTTGCCGCGCTGCGGGTCGTCGCCGTACTTCAGGTTGCAGCGGGTGCTGCTGCTCTCCCAGACCGACGGAGCCGGTACGCCCCACCCGTTCCCGGCAGGGACGAGCCGGGCGCTCCGGCACTGCTCCAGCGCAGCCGCCGCAGCAGCAGCCCGTACGCCGAGGTCGGCGGCCGGCCCGGCGACCTCACCAGGCGCCGGCTCGGGTGCGGTCGCGGCGGCCGGTGCGCCCGCGCCCTGCGGGGTGTCCGTGCCGGAGTGGCCACCAGCGGCAGCCACTCCCACGGCGATCGGACTGACCACCAGCGCGGCGATCGCGACCATCGCCTTGCCCGACGGCTTCTTCAACGCGAGGGAGAGTTTCATCCGGGCTCCTCGAACTGGTGGTCGCTCCACTCAGAACGGTCCCACGCCGAACCGCCCACGCCCAGTCCTCGGTCGCAGAAAGTACGGAACGGGTTACAGCGGGCTGTAGCAGCCGTCGCTCCAGATCCCGAGCTTCGGGTGCCACAGCCGCCAGTTCATCGCGGACCGGGTCTGCGGGCCGTAGACACCGTCCGCGGTGATCTTGTGCCGGCGCTGGACCGCCGCGACCGCCGCCTTGGTCCTGCTGCCGTACCGGCCGTCGACGGTGAGCTTGGAGCCGTAGCAATAGTTCAGGTTCCGCTGCAGCGTCTTGATGGCCAGCTCCGGGTCGCCGGTGTCGTAGCGCGGGTCACGGAACGGGTTGTCGCCGTACTTGAGGTTGCAGTTGCCGGCTCGAGGTTGAGTGCCCGGCCGGTTCGTGATGTTCGCCGACGGGTTATTTCTGGCACTCGAGTTGACCGAGTGCTAATCGCGGCCTAGATTCGGTGTTGGCACTCTCCCTCGGAGGGTGCCAGCGGCCCCGGCCCCTGACCCCCGCGACGGCAGGCGGCGGGACGGCCGTCCTGACGCACTGTGAACCATCAAGAACTCGACCGTGGAGGTCAGCAAGTGTCGGTCACGATCAAGCCGCTCGAGGACCGCGTCCTCGTTGCGCCGCTCGAAGCCGAGCAGACCACGAAGTCCGGCCTGGTGATCCCGGACACCGCCAAGGAGAAGCCGCAGGAGGGCGAGGTCCTCGCCACCGGCCCCGGCCGCATCGACGACAACGGCAACCGCGTCCCGCTGGACGTCGCCGTCGGCGACAAGGTCATCTACTCCAAGTACGGCGGCACCGAGGTCAAGTACGACGGCCAGGACTACCTGATCCTGGGCGCCCGCGACATCCTCGCCGTCGTCAGCAAGTGACGACTGCTCAGAGTTTCTGACTGACACCGCCCCGGTGCCGATCACCGGCGCCGGGGCGGAGTCGGTCCAGAACCGGCTGGGCCATTGAACGCAAGAATTCAGAGAGGGACTGGTTTTTCCATGCCGAAGATCCTCGAGTTCGACGAGAACGCGCGGCGCGCCCTGGAGCGTGGCGTCGACAAGCTCGCGAACACGGTGAAGGTGACGCTGGGGCCCAAGGGCCGCTACGTCGTGCTGGACAAGAAGTGGGGCGCCCCGACCATCACCAACGACGGTGTCACCGTCGCCCGTGAGGTCGAGCTGGACGACCCGTTCGAGAACCTCGGCGCGCAGCTGGCCAAGGAGGTCGCCACCAAGACGAACGACGTCGCCGGTGACGGGACCACCACCGCCACGGTGCTGGCCCAGGCGCTCGTGCACGAGGGCCTGCGGGCCGTCGCTGCCGGGGTCAACCCGATGGGGCTCAAGAAGGGCATCGAGGCTGCCGTCGAGGCCGTCTCCGCCCGTCTGATCGAGACCGCCCGCCCGGTCGACGACAAGGGCGACATGGCCCACGTCGCCACCATCTCCGCCCGGGACGCCGAGATCGGCGGCCTGATCGCGGACGCCTTCGACAAGGTCGGCAAGGACGGTGTGATCACCGTCGAGGAGTCGAACACCTTCGGCACCGAGCTCGAGTTCACCGAGGGCATGCAGTTCGACAAGGGCTTCATCTCGCCGTACTTCATCACCGACGCCGAGGCCGGCGAAGCGGTGCTGGACGACCCGTACATCCTGATCAGCCAGAACAAGATCTCCGCCGTCGCGGACCTGCTCCCGCTGCTGGAGAAGGTCGTGCAGTCGGGCAAGACGCTGCTGATCATCGCCGAGGACGTCGAGGCCGAGGCCCTGTCGACCCTGGTGGTCAACAAGATCCGTGGCAACTTCACCTCCGTGGCCGTCAAGGCCCCGGGCTTCGGTGACCGCCGCAAGGCGATGCTGGAGGACCTGGCCGCGCTGACCGGCGCGCAGGTGATCGCTCCCGAGGTCGGGCTGAAGCTCGACCAGGTCGGCCTCGAGGTGCTCGGCACCGCGCGGCGGATCGTCGTGAGCAAGGACAACACCACCGTTGTCGAGGGCGCCGGCAAGTCCGACGAGATCGAGGCCCGGGTCAACCAGATCAAGGCCGAGATCGAGCGCACCGACTCCGACTGGGACCGCGAGAAGCTGCAGGAGCGGCTGGCCAAGCTGGCCGGTGGCGTCTGCGTGATCAAGGTCGGCGCGGCCACCGAGGTCGAGCTGAAGGAGAAGAAGCACCGCATCGAGGACGCCGTCTCGGCGACCCGTGCGGCGATCGAGGAGGGCATCGTCGCCGGTGGCGGCTCCGCTCTCGTCCACGCCGCCTCGGTGCTGGAGGACAACCTGGGCCTGGAGGGCGACGAGCTCGCCGGTGTCCGGATCGTTCGCAAGTCGGTGGTCGAGCCGCTGCGCTGGATCGCCGAGAACGGTGGTTACGAGGGGTACGTCGTGACCGCCAAGGTGGCCGAGCTCGAGGTCGGAAGCGGCTTCAACGCCGCCACCGGTGAGTACGGCGACCTGCTCGCGCAGGGTGTTCTCGACCCGGTCAAGGTGACCCGTTCCGCGCTGGCCAACGCCGGCTCGATCGCGGCCCTGCTCCTCACCACGGAGACCCTGGTCGTCGACAAGCCCGAGGAAGAAGAGCCCGCCGCGGCCGGTCACGGCCACGGCCACGGTCACTGATTCCTCCGCACCACCCCGTAGTACGCCCACTGCCCGGCCGGTCCTCGGACCTGCCGGGCAGTGGCGTTTCCCGGCCCCCCGGATCGGCCACCCTGTGGATACCAGGGGGTAGTGACAAGTTGTAGTGA
This sequence comes from Kribbella italica, assembly GCF_014205135.1. NCBI lineage: Bacteria > Bacillati > Actinomycetota > Actinomycetes > Propionibacteriales > Kribbellaceae > Kribbella > Kribbella italica. The sequence goes on along the minus strand of NZ_JACHMY010000001.1, from coordinate 5,106,515 downwards.
AAAATGCTCAGTGATCACAGATTGCCACTAGGCAGCGGGGCGTCCGGGCCGTAGCATCTTGCAGGCTGACCGGTCCGATACGAGGGGGCGAGGGGTGACCGAGGTACAAATGCCGCACACCCACGACCGGGTCGAGCTCAGGGATCTGGCCGCGCTGGCGGCCGGTGGGGATCCCGGGACTCTGAACGACCTGCTCACCAGGGTGCGCGCGGTCGCACATCGTTACGTGCGCTCCCGCCTGTGGACCTATCCGGGCGGGGCCGACATGGTCGACGACGTCGCGCAGGAGGTCTGCGTGGCGGTGTTCGGCGCGCTCGGCCGGTACCGCGACGAGGGCCGGCCGTTCGAGGCGTTCGTGTACGGGATCGCGGCCCGCAAGGTCGCCGACGCCCAGCGCGCGTTCGCGGTCGCGGACCTGTCGACGCCGGACCTGCCGGACGGGGCCGACGAGTCCCCGACGCCGGAGGAGCACGCGGTCAGGCACTCCGAGGTCCAGCACATCGTGGGCCTGCTGGAAAGATTGCCGGAGAAACTGCGGGAGATCCTGCGGCTCCGGGTGGTAGCGGGGATGTCAGCCGAGGAGACCGGCCGGGCACTGGGGATGACACCGGGGGCGGTGAGGGTCGCACAGCATCGGGCGTTGAACACGCTCAGGGGGTTTGTGGGGCATGAGGCAAAGCTGGAGCGAGGAGCAGGGGAGGAGCGACATGGCTGAGCGCTTTGATTTAGACGCGATCGAAGCCGATGACGCGCTGCTCGACCTGCTCGCAGCCGGTGGGGAGTCCGCGTGGGAGGCGGGCGAGCACGACCCGACCCTGAAACTGCTGGCCGAACTCCGGCTCGCGGTCGAGGTCGAGGACGAGCTCCCGGTGGAGACGATCGACGACGCGGCGGGCTTCCTGGCCCGCTGCGCGGCGCTGAACCCGGTCACCGATCCGTTCACCCGCAAGATCGCCGCCCGCGGTCTGGCCGTCGGTGTCGCCGCGGTGGCGGCGCTGTCGGTGTCGGGAGTCGCGGCGGCCGTCAACGGTGACCCGCTGGCGCCGTACGAGAAGATCGTCGAGAAGGTGGTCGAGCAGCTGCGGCCGCAGACCAGCTTCCCGCAGGAGAAGCTCGACGGATCGCCGCTGCTGGACAAGTCCCAGATCGTCAAGGTCACCAAGGACTACCAGCAGAAGATCAAGGACCAGCGCGAGGACGAGGTCCGCAAGGCCGAGCAGCGGCTGACCGACCCGCTCGCGCTCGGGCTGACCGAGCTCGAGACGGTGATGCCGAAGCCGCCGCTGGCCCGGCCCGAGCCGCCGAAGGTCGACATCAAGGCCGGTACCCGCGACCCGCTGATCCCGCCGGCCGAGCCGACCGACGAGAAGCCGGTCGACAAGCCGACCGTTCCGGTGGACGAGCCGACCGGCGAGCCGACGGACAAGCCGAGCGACCCGCCGCCGACCACGCCGAGCGACCCGCCGCCGACCGAGCCGACGGAGCCGCCGCCGACCACCCCGAGCGACCCGCCGCCGACCGAGCCGACCAACCCGCCGCCGTCCGGCGAGCCGACCGACAGCGGTGGCAACAACGGGCAGACCGGTGAGACGCCGGGCTCCGACCCGACGACCGTGCCGAGCGAGGGCGGCGGCGAGACCGGTGCACCGGGTGGCGAGACCGGCGCCGGTGACGGCGAGACGCAGCCGGGCGACTCCAAGGGCGACAGCAAGCCGGAGGACCAGCCGGCCGGTGAGCAGACCGGTGTGGGCGACCAGACCGGCGGTTCGGCCGACACCAAGCCGACGGACCAGCCGGGCGACGACTCGAAGCCGGCTGGGGACTCCAAGCCGGCCGAGGACTCGAAGCCCGCTGACGACTCGAAGCCTGCTGACGACACCAAGCCGGCGCTGCCGCCCGAGACGCCGGCCGAGCCGATCCGCCTCGAGCAGTACGTGAACAAGCAGCTCCAGGCGAACGCCAAGCACTCCAACGGTCAGTACTCGCTGGGCTGGGCCAAGCAGCAGTACGCCAAGGGCAAGCACTCCAACGGCCGGTACGTCGAGGGCAAGCACGCCGCCTTCGAACGGGCCCACGGCTCGATGAACCCGGTGACGCTGCGCCAGATCCTCTGGGTTCTGAACCACCCCACCGGCCGCTGAGTCAGCCCGGCCCGGTCCCCCTCGGAAGAGGCGGGACCGGGGTCAGGCGGAGCGGCGCCGCCGAGCCGATCCGTCCGGCGCCGCTGAGCCGATCCGTCCGGCGCCGCCGCGAGGCCGGGGCCGGGAGTTCCCCGGCGGACAGCGGTCGTCCACAGCGCGGCGGGACCGGTGCAGGGCGACGGCGCCGGGCGGCATACCATGGTGTCCCGTTCTCGCCGTGCAAAGGTGCCTGCATCCCTCATGGACATCACCCCCTCCGGAGTTCCCGACAAGTTCGCCGTACTCGGTCTGACCTTCGACGACGTGCTGCTGCAGCCCAACGAGTCCGACGTGATCCCGTCGGAGGCGATCACCAGGTCCCGGGTCAGCCGCAACATCGAGGTGAACATCCCGCTGCTGTCCAGCGCGATGGACACCGTCACCGAGGCCCGGATGGCGATCGCGATGGCCCGCCAGGGTGGTCTGGGCGTGCTGCACCGCAACCTGTCGATCGAGGACCAGGCCCAGCAGGTCGACCTGGTCAAGCGCTCGGAGTCCGGCATGATCGCGCAGCCGATCACGATCGGCCCGGACGCCACCATCGGTGAGGCCGACGCCCTGTGCGGGCAGTACCGGATCTCCGGTGTCCCGGTCGTCGACAACGCCGGCGTTCTGGTCGGCATCGTCACCAACCGTGACATGCGGTTCGAGAACAACCAGGACCGCCCGGTCCGCGAGGTGATGACCAAGCAGCCGCTGATCCTCGGCAAGCAGGGCATCTCCGCCGACGACGCGATGGCGCTGCTGAGCAAGCACAAGGTCGAGAAGCTGCCGCTGGTCGACGACGCCGGCAAGCTGACCGGCCTGATCACGCTGAAGGACTTCGTCAAGCGGGACCAGTTCCCGCTGTCCACCAAGGACGAGACCGGCCGGCTGCGCGTCGGTGGCGCGATCGGCTTCTTCGGCGAGGCGTACAAGCGGGCGATGACCCTGGTCGAGGCCGGCGTGGACCTGCTCGTGGTGGACACCGCGCACGGTCACTCCCAGGCCCAGCTGGAGATCATCCGCAAGCTCAAGGCCGACCCGGCCACCCGCGGCGTCGACGTCGTCGGCGGCAACGTCGGCACCCGGGCCGGTGCCCAGGCGCTGGTCGAGGCCGGCGCGGACGGCGTGAAGGTCGGCGTCGGACCGGGCTCGATCTGTACGACGCGCGTCGTGTCCGGCGTCGGCGTCCCGCAGGTCACCGCGATCTACGAGGCGTCCCTGGCCTGCAAGCCGGCCGGCGTCCCGGTGATCGGCGACGGCGGCCTGCAGTACTCCGGTGACATCGCCAAGGCGCTGGTCGCCGGTGCGGACACCGTGATGCTGGGTTCGCTGCTGGCCGGCTGCGAGGAGTCGCCGGGCGACCTCGTGTTCATCAACGGCAAGCAGTTCAAGGCCTACCGCGGGATGGGTTCGCTCGGCGCGATGCAGTCCGGCGGCCTGCGCAAGTCGTACTCCAAGGACCGGTACTTCCAGAGCGACGTCGGCAGCGACGAGAAGCTGATCGCCGAGGGCGTCGAGGGTCAGGTGCCCTACCGCGGCCCGCTGTCGGCCGTCGCGCACCAGCTGATCGGCGGCCTGCGCCAGTCGATGTGGTACTGCGGATCGCGCACCGTCGCCGAGCTCCAGGACAAGGGCCGCTTCGTCCGGATCACCTCGGCCGGCCTGCAGGAGTCGCACCCGCACGACATCCAGATGACGGTCGAGGCGCCGAACTACTCCGGCCGCTGACCCGCCTGCAACGTTAGGAAAACCACCAAGATGACCGAGATCGAGATCGGCCGGGCCAAGCGCGGCCGGCAGGCGTACGCGTTCGACGACATCGCGATCGTGCCGTCGCGGCGGACCCGGGACCCCGAGGAGGTCTCGGTGGCCTGGCAGATCGACGCCTACCGGTTCGAGCTGCCGATCCTGGCCGCGCCGATGGACTCGGTGATGTCGCCGGCCACCGCGATCGCGATCGGCAAGGCCGGCGGTCTCGGCGTCCTGAACCTCGAGGGCCTGTGGACCCGCTTCGAGGACCCGACCTCGCTGCTCGAGGAGATCGTCACCCTCGACCGCGTGCAGGCCACGACCCGCCTGCAGGAGATCTACTCGGCGCCGATCAAGCCCGAGCTGATCTCCCAGCGGGTGCAGGAGATCCGCGACTCCGGTGTCACGGTGGCCGGTGCGCTGTCACCGCAGCGGACCAAGCAGTTCGCCAAGCACGTGGTGGACGCGGGCGTCGACCTGTTCGTCATCCGCGGTACGACGGTCTCGGCCGAGCACGTCTCCGGTCAGGCCGAGCCGCTGAACCTCAAGCAGTTCATCTACGACCTCGACGTGCCGGTGATCGTCGGCGGTTGCGCGACGCATCAGGCCGCGCTGCACCTGATGCGGACCGGCGCGGCCGGCGTACTGGTCGGCTTCGGTGGTGGCGCCGCGCACACGACCCGCAAGGTGCTCGGTGTCGCGGTGCCGATGGCGTCCGCGGTCGCCGACGTGGCCGCGGCCCGCCGGGACTACATGGACGAGTCCGGCGGCCGGTACGTGCACGTCATCGCCGACGGCTCGGTCGGCCGGTCCGGCGACGTCGCCAAGGCGATCGCCTGCGGTGCCGACGCGGTGATGGTCGGCTCGCCGCTGGCCCGCGGGAGCGATGCTCCCGGTGGCGGTTTCCACTGGGGCGCCGAGGCGTGGCACGCGGACCTCCCGCGCGGTGAGCGCGTCGAGGTCGGCGTCACCGGCACGATGGAGCAGATCCTGTTCGGCCCGTCCTGGGTCCCCGACGGCACGATGAACCTCGTCGGCGCCCTCAAGCGCGCGATGGCCACCACGGGCTACACGGAGCTCAAGGAGTTCCAGCGGGTCGAGGTCGTCGTCGGCTGATGAGCACCGGCGTCCTGCTGCTGCACGGTTCCAGCGGTACGCCGGACGTCGGGCGGGCGCGGATCCTGGAAGCGGTCGGGTACGACGTTCTCGCGCCGACGTGGTTCGACGCGCGGGTCAGCGAGGTCCCGCTGGAGTCGTTCCCGGTGGACGAGTTGGCGGCCCGCAACGACCGGCTCGTCGTGATGGGCACGTCGTTCGGTGCCGAGGCGGCGCTGCTGCTCGGCACCGTGGACGACCGGATCGATGGGGTGGTGGCGCAGGCGCCGTCCGCGTACGTCTGGGCCTGGATCGAGGACGGCGTACAGACCTCGCACTGGACCTGGCAGGGCGAGCCGCTGCCGTTCGTGCCGTTCGATCCGGACTGGGAGCCGGAGGACGATCCGCCCGCGTTCGTCGACGCCTACCGGCAGCGGTTGCGGAGATTCCCAACCGAGGCGGAGGCAGCGGCGATCCCCGCCGAGAGGTTCCGTGGCGAGCTGTTGCTGCTGGCCGGAGGTGACGACAAGGTCTGGCCGTCGGTGGAGTTCGCCGAGCAGCTGGTCCGCCGTCGGGGTTCGCTGGCCACCGAGGTGCTGGTCTCGGAGCAAGCCGGGCACCGGCTGATCCTGCCGGGCGAGCAGCCGAAGAACGCCGGCCGGCGGATGGCTCGGGGTGGCAGTGACGACGCCGACCGGGCGTTCGGCGTACGGGCGTGGCCGCACATTCTGAGGCTTCTCCAGGACTGAGGCGTGGACTCGCCGTTCGTGAGGTGAGACACCTGTGGCGGCTGCTCGTGGGTTGGAGGGTTCTGGAAGGATTGAGCCATGGGACTGTTCAGCCGCCGCACCGAAGCCGACAACGTCGCCCTCGCCGCTGCGCGGGCGCAACTGGCGCCCGAGGACGTCGACCAGGTCAGGTTCCTGCTGACCACGCGCAAGAGCGTCTTCGCGGTCAAGTACGTGATGGATCGCACCGGTTCCGAGCTGAAGCACGCCAAGGAAGTGGTCGACGACATCCGGCTCGGGCGCTTCGTCCCGCCGGTCACCGGTACGCCGGTCGTCCGCGTGCCCGGTACCAACCTGGCCGAGCGCACCCGGGCCCTCAAAGCGGCGGGTGAGTTGCATCAGGCAACTGCTTTGGTGGTCAGCGAGACCGGGATGACCGAAGTCGAAGCAGGCCTGTTCGTCGGCGCCCTGAAGCCCGAGCTGCAGGACTGAGAAACACCTCAGGTCTGCAGCTGGGCCGCGGCCTCGTGAGCGTGTTGTGAGGCCAGGAAGTCGCCCTTCGCCGCGAGCAGATCGCCGTGGTGGCGGTAGCAGGAGCCGGCCAGGTCGGCGACCTCGTTGTTGCTGGTGGTGAACGGGATCAGCGCCGTCGCGACCTCCGCGCTCCAGCCGGCGAGGTCGAGAGCCATCTCGGTCTGACCGGCCGCGTGGTAGGCCTCGGAGATGTCCAGCAGCAGCCGCGCCCAGATCGGCGCGTACGTGCTGGTCTCGTACCGCATCCGCTGCGACTCGCGCTCCGACGAGATCGCGAACAGGTAGTGCGCCTCCAGGCCCAGCGTCAGCGCGGTCTCCGCGTCGTGCGCGAGCAGCGGGCGGACCAGCTCGGCCAGCTCGGTGGCGCGGACGCAGGCCGACTCCGGATCGGTCCGGCCGGACACGGTCGCCAGCGTCATCCCCGGCGCGGGCTCGCCGAGCGCCAGTAGCCGGTAGTACTGCTCGAACGGCCCGAGCTTGATCTCGGCCGTCTCCAGCGCGCTCCGCAGCGACGGCGGGATGCCACGGTCGAGCTCGTCGACGACGCGCTGAGCTGCCTCTTCGTCCGTGGCGAACGCCGTCCGCAGGCAGTTCTCGCCCTCCAGGACCCGGCCGACCTGGTTGAGGTGGCGGCCCTTGCGCGCGAGCGCCGCGACCAGCGTGCGCAGGTCGGTCGCCGACTCGGAGTCGGCCAGCGTGTCCGCCGTACTGAGTCCGATCTCGTCCGCCTCCAGGGCCAGGTCGAGCCGGCTCTCCGCGGCGTGGATGTCGGCCGAGACCGCCGTCGCCGAGCAGAGGTAGCGCGCGTACGACAGCGACTGGGCGCTCTCGTTGATCTGACCGGCCAGCTGCAGGAACAGCTGCACGGCCGCGTCGGCGGAGGCGACGGCCAGGTCCGGGTCGCCGTACCGGCGCAGGATCAGCGCGTTCATCGCCAGCACCCGGGCGAAGTCGGGCTGGTGATGCAGGCTGTCCGGACCGCCGACGAGCTGCCCGTACGCGATCACCGCGCCGTCCATCTCCAGTACGGCGGTCGCCCCCCAGCCGCGGTGGGCCTGGGTCATCGCCCGCCGAGCGCGGACGTCGGCCAGGAACGAGGTCGCATCCAGTACGCCGGAGTCGCTCAGCTCCGTGTAGCCCAGTTGGGCCTCGTGCAGCGCGGCGAGCGCCTCTTCGTGCCGGCCGGAGGCGTTGAGCGAGCCCGCCAGCTCGTACTGCGTGGCCGCCATCAGGTGCTTGGCCTCGTAGTGGTCCGGCCGATCACCGGCCCGTTCCCGGGCCAGCTCGATCACCCGTTGCTGGTAGGGCCCGGCCTCGTCGGCCCGTCCCTCCTCGATCAGCACCTGGGCGGTCTGCAGCGCCTCACCGAGCTCGTCCTCAGGAGGCGTCCAGAGCCCCCCGCTGTCCACCATCTTGACGTTCCACCCCTTCGCTGACTCAACGGATCACCTTAGTGCCAACCGCAGTGATCCACCTCACCTCGTCCCCGTGAGTCCGTGCCACTGGCGCGGTACTGACACATCTGATTACCCACAGGTAGCCTGGGGAGATGAGCGAGCAGACCTCGATCCCCGCGGACCCCGAGCTGGACCCGACCGCGTCCTGGGCCACCGACCAGTCGGTCGTCCGGCGGCTGGCCGGGCTGCTGCGGGCCACGGCGGGCACCCGTACGACGTACGCGCCGGCCACCGGGCAGCCGGTCGCCGAGCTGCCGCTGTCCAGTGCCGACGACGTGGTCGCCGCGATCCGCTCCGCCCGGCGTACGCAGCGCAGCTGGAAGGGCACCTCGCTGGCCGACCGCGCCGCGATCCTGCTGCGCTACCACGACCTCGTGCTGGACCACCGCCACGAGCTGGTCGACCTGGTCATCCTGGAGTCCGGCAAGGCGCGCAAGCAGGCGTTCGAGGAGGTCGCGCACGTCGCGCTGACCGCCCGGTACTACGCCCGCAAGGCGACCGAGCTGCTCGGGCCGCAGCGCAAGCTCGGCATGTTCCCGGTGCTGACCCGGGCCGAGCAGCGGTTCGTCCCGAAGGGCGTCGTCGGGATCATCTCGCCCTGGAACTACCCGTTGACGATGGCGATGTCGGACGGGCTGCCCGCCGTACTGGCTGGGAACGCGGTCGTGCTCAAGCCGGACAGCCAGACCCCGCTGACCGCGCTCCGGGCGGTCGAGCTGCTGTACGAGGCCGGTCTGCCGCGCGACGCCTGGCAGGTGGTGAACGGCGACGGCCCGACCGTCGGCGGAGCAATCATCCAGAACGTCGACTACGTCTGCTTCACCGGCTCCACCAAGACCGGCCGCCTGGTCGCCCGTCAGGCCGGTGAGCGGCTGATCGGCGCCAGCCTCGAGCTCGGCGGCAAGAACCCGATGCTCGTGCTGCGCGACGCCGACGTGCACCGGGCCGCCGAGGGCGCCGTCCGCGCCTGCTTCAACAGCGGCGGCCAGCTCTGCGTCTCGATGGAGCGTCTGTACGTCGCCGACCAGATCTACGACGCCTTCGTGACCGCGTTCCTCGACCGGGTGAAGAAGCTGAAGGTCTCGGCCGGCACCGGCTGGGACGTCGACATGGGCTCGCTGATCTCCAAGGCCCAGCTGGAGACGGTCAGCCGGCACGTCGACGACGCCCGCGACAAGGGCGCCGTCGTCCTGGCCGGCGGCAAGGCCCGGCCGGATCTCGGTCCGCTGTTCTACGAGCCGACCGTGCTGTCCGGGGTGACACCGGAGATGGTCTGCTTCGACAACGAGACCTTCGGCCCGGTCGTGTCGCTGTACCGGTTCTCCGACGAGTCCGAGGCGATCGAGCGGGCCAACGAGGGCGAGTACGGCCTGAACGCCAGCGTCTGGACGCGCGACGGCCGTCGCGGCCGCGCGATCGCCGCCCAGCTCGTGGCCGGCACGGTCAACGTGAACGAGGGCTACGCCGCCACCTTCGGCTCGATCGACACCCCGATGGGCGGGATGCGGTCGTCCGGCCTCGGCCGCCGCCAGGGCGTCGAGGGCATCCGCCGGTACGTCGACCCGCAGGCGATCGCGACCCAGCGGGTGGTGCCGATCGCCCCCTCGCACGGGCTCAGCGACCAGGCGTACGCCGAAGTGATGACGACCGCGCTGCGGGTGCTCAAGAAGCTGGGCCGGGCGTGAGATGAGCTTCGACCACGACGTCGTCGTCATCGGGTCCGGCTTCGGCGGCAGCGTGAGCGCGCTGCGGCTGACCGAGAAGGGCTACAAGGTCGCCGTCCTGGAGGCGGGCGCGCGGTTCGACGACGCCGGGTTCGCGAAGAACTCCTGGGACAAGAACCGGTTCCTGTTCGCACCGGCGCTCGGCTGGTACGGGATCCAGCGGATCAGCGCGCTGCGGGACGTGATCATCCTGTCCGGCGCGGGCGTCGGCGGCGGCAGCCTGGTCTACGCCAACACCCTGTACGAGCCGCTGCCGGCCTTCTACACCGACCGCCAGTGGGCGCACATCACCGACTGGAAGTCCGAGCTGGCGCCGTACTACGACCAGGCCAAGCGGATGCTCGGCGTCACGACGTACCCGCACTTCACGCCGGCCGACGAGGTGATGAAGCAGGTCGCCGACGACCTGGGCGTGGGGGACACCTTCCACCCGACGCCGGTCGGGGTGTTCTTCGGCGATCCCGGGGTCGAGGTCGAGGACCCGTACTTCGGCGGCGCCGGGCCGCGGCGCAGCGGCTGCATCGACTGCGGCGAGTGCATGACCGGTTGCCGGCACAACGCGAAGAACACGCTGACCAAGAACTATCTCTACCTGGCCGAGAAGGCCGGCGCGGAGGTCTTCCCGATGACGACGGTGACGTCGGTCGAGCCGCTGCCCGGCGGTGGCTACGCGATCGAGACCCGTCGTACGTCGAACCGCAAGCTCACGCGCCGGTTCACCGCCGAGCAGGTGGTCTTCGCGGCCTCCGCGCTCGGGACGGCGAAGCTCCTGCACCGGCTCCGCGACGAGGGCAAGCTGCCGAAGGTGTCGGACCGGATCGGTGTCCTGACCCGGACGAACTCCGAGTCGTTGCTCGGGGCAATCGCCGGGGACCGGTCGGTGGACTACAGCCGCGGCGTCGCGATCACGTCGTCGTTCCACCCCGACGAGATCACCCACATCGAGCCGGTCCGCTACGGCAAGGGCAGCAACGCGATGTCGCTGCTGCAGACCGTGCTGACCGACGGCGACGGGAACACGCCGCGCTGGCGGACCTGGTTGCGTGAGCTGGGCGTGCAGCGGAAGAACATCCGTCGCCTGTACGACCTGAAGCACTGGTCGGAGCGGACCGTGATCGCGCTGGTGATGCAGACCGCGGACAACTCGATCACCACGTTCGGCAAGCGGGACCGGTTCGGCCGCTGGCGGCTGACGTCGAAGCAGGGCCACGGCGCTCCGAACCCGTCCTGGATCCCGGTCGCGAACCAGGTGGTCCGGCGGATGGCGACGATCATGCGCGGGACGCCGGGCGGCACGATCGGGGAGCCGTTCAACGTGCCGATGACGGCGCACTTCATCGGCGGCTGCGCGATCGGCGACTCGGCGGCGACCGGAGTGGTCGACGCGTACCAGCGGGTCTACGGGTACGACGGCCTGCACATCGTGGACGGTTCGGCGATCTCGGCGAACCTGGGCGTGAACCCGTCGCTGACGATCACGGCGCAGGCCGAGCGGGCGCTGGCGTTCTGGCCGAACAAGGGGCAGGCGGATCCGCGGCCAGCGGTCGGTACGCCGTACGAGCGGGTGGCGCCGGTCACACCCGGTCATCCGGTGGTGCCTGTCGATGCACCGGGTGCATTGCGCTTGCCGATTGTGGAGATCAAGCGCTCTGTGACGAAACCGTAACGCCACGACAATGTGAAAAACCCTCAGCTCCGGTGAATTCCCGGGTGCTGAGGGTTTGTATTAGTGCCGACGGTGCTGATTAGTGCCATAAAAGGGAGCAGGCCCCTCGGGAACGTTTCCGCCCAAATCGTTTCCCGAGGGACCCACTCAAGCCGGGGTGAGGCGCCCGGCGCTTTGGGATCGGGTCACCAGCCACAGCTGGCGACCCGAGCTCATGAACCCCACTCTACATCCGATTCCTGGAGTTTCGAGCTGCTGCGAATGAATGTGATCACTCTGCGTGCTGTTCGTAATACTCTGGGTTTCGGAGCGGCGGTCTCCTTGCGGTGACCGCCTCTGCACACATCAACGAGCCCGTCTACAAGGGGTTACGAGGTTCTCCAAAAACTTTTCCGGCTTTCTTCGGGTCCGCGTGACGCCCCTCGCAGTGCTGCTCGGCAGGGCTGGCCTACTGTGACCCGCATGATCCTCGACGTCGCCCGTGAGCAGGTCCTCGGCCGTGGTGCCGGTCTGAACCAGGAGCAGCTGGTGGAGGTGCTGCGGTCGCCGGACGACCAGCTGGCCGACCTGCTGGCCCTGGCGCACGACGTCCGGGTGAAGTGGTGCGGTGAGGAGGTCGAGGTCGAGGGGATCATCTCCCTGAAGACCGGCGGCTGCCCCGAGGACTGCCACTTCTGCTCGCAGTCCGGCCAGTTCACCTCGCCGGTCCGCGCGGTCTGGCTGAACATCCCGGAGCTGGTCGAGGCGGCCAAGGAGACGGCCAAGACCGGAGCGACCGAGTTCTGCATCGTGGCCGCCGTCCGAGGTCCCGACGCGCGGCTGATGTCCCAGGTGAAGGCCGGCATCGAGGCGATCAACGCCGAGGTCGACATCAACATCGCCTGCTCGCTCGGCATGCTCAGCCAGGAGCAGGTCGACGAGCTGCGCACGATGGGCGTGCACCGCTACAACCACAACCTCGAGTCGGCCCGGTCGTACTTCGGCGACGTGGTCACCACGCACTCCTTCGAGGAGCGCTGGGAGACCTGCGTGATGGTCAAGGAGTCCGGCATGGAGCTGTGCTGCGGCGGGCTGGTCGGGATGGGCGAGACGCTGGAGCAGCGGGCCGAGCTGGCCGCCCAGCTGGCCGAGCTGGAGCCGCACGAGGTCCCGCTGAACTTCCTGAACCCGCGGCCGGGCACGCCGTTCGGTGACATGGAGGTGATGGACGGCAAGGACGCGCTGCGCACGATCGCGGCGTTCCGGCTGGCGATGCCGAAGACGATCCTGCGGTACGCCGGGGGCCGCGAGCTGACCCTGGGCGACCTGGGCACCCGCGAGGGCCTGCTCGGTGGCATCAACGCGGTCATCGTCGGCAACTACCTGACCACCCTGGGCCGGCCGGCGACCGCGGACCTGGATCTGCTCGCCGACCTGAAGATGCCGGTGAAGGAACTCCAGAAGACGCTATGACCCTTGTGTACTGCGGCCACTGCGGCCAGGAGCTGACCGGCAGCGGTCACGAGGACTGCCGTACGGCGTTGTCGATGGAGCCGCCGCGCTACTGCGACCAGTGCCGGCGGCGGATGGTCGTGCAGGTCCACCCGATGGGCTGGGCCGCCCGCTGCTCGGTGCACGGTGAGATCCATGGATGACCTGCTGAAGCGGGACGCGGCACTGCTGTGGCACCCGTACGCCTCGCTGACCGAACCCTCTCCGACCCGGCTGGTCACGGGCGCTTCCGGCGTACGGCTGACGCTCGACGACGGCGCCGGTGGCACGGTCGAGGCGATCGACGCGATGGCGTCGTGGTGGTGCATGATCCACGGCTACCGGAACCCTGTGCTGGACGCTGCGCTTCGGGACCAGATCGACTCGTTCAGCCACGTCATGTTCGGCGGGCTCACCCACGAGCCGGCCGTCCGGCTCGGGGAGCGGCTGGTCGAGCTCACGCCGGAGCCGCTGCGGCACGTGTTCTTCTGCGACTCCGGCTCGGTGTCGGTCGAGGTCGCGCTGAAGCTGGCACTGCAGTACCAGCGCGCCCGGGGCTTTGCCGGTCGTACGAGGATGCTGACCGTGCGGGGCGGGTACCACGGCGACACCTTCGCGCCGATGAGCGTCTGCGACCCGGTCAACGGCATGCACTCGCTGTTCACCGGTGCGCTGCAGGAGCAGGTGTTCGGCCCGCAGCCCCCGGCCGGGTTCGACCGGCCTGCTGACGACCCGGAGTACTTGGCCTGGGCGGAGGCGATGCGAGCGCTGGCCGCGGTGTACCGCGACGAGGTGGCGGCGATCGTCGTCGAGCCGATCCTGCAGGGCGCCGGTGGCATGTACCCGTACAGCCCGGCCTGCCTGCGGCTGCTGCGCGAGCTGGCCGACGAGTACGGCTTCCTGCTGATCCTGGACGAGATCGCGACCGGCTTCGGCCGTACCGGCACGCTGTTCGCGTCGGAGCACGCCGGGGTCGACCCGGACATCCTCTGCGTCGGCAAAGCCCTCACCGGCGGCTACCTGTCGATGGCAGCCACCCTCTGTACGACGGACGTCGCGCACACGGTCTCGGGCGGTCCCGGTGGCGCGCTGATGCATGGCCCGACCTTCATGGCGAACCCGCTGGCCTGCGCTGTCGCTCTGGCGAGCATCGACCTGCTGATGGCCTCCGACTGGTCTGCTGAGATTTCCCGCATCTCCGCCGGGCTGTCAACCGGCCTGGCTCCGGCGGCCTCGCTGCCGGGAGTGAAGGACGTCCGGGTGCTCGGCGCGGTCGGTGTCGTCCAGCTGGGCGGTCCGGTCGACCTGCCACGGATGACCGATGCCGTACTGCGGCGCGGTGTCTGGGTGCGGCCGTTCCGCGATCTGGTCTACACGATGCCGCCGTACGTGTGCACGGACGAGGAGATCGCGACGATCTGCACCGCGATCACCGAAGCCGTTGCTGAGGGCAACTGATGGCGGACGGTGCTGCGCCCGTGGGGCTGCTGACGCAGTGGTTGACGCCGCTCGCTGCCGGCCGGGATGCTCGCGGACTGACGCGCCGCCTGCGCCCCCGCGCCGCCGGGGACGACTTGATCGACCTGGCGGGCAACGACTACCTGGGGCTGGCTCGCGATCCGCGGGTGGTGGAGGCCGCGGTGGCTGCCGTCCGCGAGTGGGGCGCCGGCGCGACGGCGTCCCGCCTGGTCACCGGCACCACGACGCTGCACACCGAGCTGGAGTCGTCCCTGGCTGCCTTCACCGGGCACGCCGCAGGCCTGGCCTTCTCCTCCGGCTACCTCGCGAACCTCGGCGTCGTCACCGCACTGGGTGGCGCCGAGACGCTGGTGGTGTCCGACGCTCACGTCCATGCCTCGCTCGTCGACGCCTGCCGGCTGTCGCGCTCGCGGGTCGAGATCGTGCCCCACAACGACGTCGAGGCGGTCGGCAAAGCCCTTGCCAACCGCAACGAGCCCCACGCGCTGGTGCTGGCCGAGTCGGTCTACAGCGTTCTGGGCGACGCAGCTCCGCTGACCGCGCTTGCGGCCGTGGCGCTGGAGCACGACGCAGTCCTGCTGGTCGACGAGGCTCACGGGATCGGCGTGACAGGCCACGGCCGTGGCGGCGTAGCAGCAGCCGGCCTGGCCGGGCTGGACCACGTCGTCGTCACCGTGACCCTCTCCAAAGCCCTGGCCAGCCAGGGCGGAGTAGTGCTCGGCCCAGCGGTACTACGCGAGCACCTGGTCAACCGAGCCCGGTCCTTCATCTTCGACACTGGTCTGAGCCCAGCAGCCTGCGCAGCAGCTCTGGCCGCGCTACGGATCCTCACCGACGAGCCGACGCGGCCGGACTCCATCCACGCGACCGCTCGTCGGCTGGCTGACGAGTGCGGCGTGACGCCGTCGGCAGGAGCGGTCGTCTCCGTCCCGATGCCCGGTCCACGCGAGACGGTCCGGGCTGCTGAGCTCTGCCTGGCCAACGGCGTACGCGTCGGCAGCTTCCGGCCGCCGTCTGTCCCGGACGGAATCAGCCGTCTCCGCCTGACCGCCCGGGCCGGGCTGACGGCCGATGAGCTCGACCACGCCTGCCACACCATCACCGCTGCTCTCCAGGAGGTCTCGTGACCGTCCTCATCGTCACCGGGACCGACACCGGGGTCGGCAAGACCGTCGTCACCGCTGCGCTAGCAGCTGCCGCGCGCGGCAGCGTCGCGGTGATGAAGCCTGCACAGACCGGCGTGACAGCTGACGAGCCGGGCGACCTGCAGGACATCCAGCGCCTCACCGGCCTGACCGACCTGCACGAGGGAGTCCGCCTGCTGGACCCGCTGGCTCCTACGACGGCCGGTCGTCGCCAGGGGCTCGCACTGCCGTCCATCGACACCCATGCGAAGGCGATCGACGACCTGGCCGCCGACCACGACCTCGTCCTGGTCGAAGGCGCCGGGGGACTGCTGGTCGGGCTGGACGAGGACGGCCACGACCTGGCCGACCTGGCCGCGCTGCTGACGGTCCCGTTCGCGTTCGTCGTGGTCTGCCGCGCCGGACTCGGCACGCTGAACCACACCGGCCTCACGGTCGAGGCACTACGCAACCGCCAGCTCCCGATCGCCGGCCTGGTCATCGGCTCCTGGCCCGGCGAGCCGGACTTGGCCGAGCAGTGCAACGCCGACGACCTGCCCGCCACCACCGGCGTACCGGTCCTGGGCCGAATCCCTGCCGGTGCCGGGCAGCTGGACCGGGAGTCCTTCGAAGCGGCGGCCGACAGGTGGATTACAGCCCGGCTGACCTGCACCGATACCCTCTAGGCGTGACTGATCATGACCTGGTTCTCGTTGTCGACTTCGGTGCGCAGTACGCGCAGCTGATCGCCCGCCGGGTGCGTGAGGCGAAGGTGTACTCCGAGATCGTCCCGCACTCGATGGCCGTCGAGGAGATGCTGGAGCGCAAGCCGAAGGCGATCATCCTGTCCGGCGGGCCGCAGTCGGTGTACGCCGAGGGCGCGCCGCGGGTGGACTCGGCGCTGTTCGACGCCGGCGTCCCGGCGTTCGGGATCTGCTACGGGTTCCAGGCAATGGCGCAGACGCTGGGCGGCGACGTCCGCAAGACCGGGTTGCGCGAGTTCGGCCGGACGCCGGTCACGGTGAGCGCGGCCGGCACGCTGCTGGCCGGGATCCCCGAGGACCTGAACGTCTGGATGTCGCACGGCGACGCCGTGCACGCGCCGCCGGCGGGCTTCGCCGTACTGGCTGCTTCGGGTGGTGCGCCGGTCGCCGCCTTCGAGGACCTGGACCGCAAGCTGGCCGGTGTGCAGTGGCACCCGGAGGTCCTGCACTCGCAGGCCGGGCAGGCCGTGCTGGAGCACTTTCTGTACGACATCGCCGGCTGCACCGGCGACTGGACGACCAGCAACGTCGTGGACGAGCAGGTCGAGCTGATCCGTCAGCAGGTCGGCGACAAGCAGGTGCTGTGCGCGCTGTCCGGCGGGGTGGACTCCGCGGTGGCCGCTGCTCTGGTCAGCAAGGCGATCGGTGACCAGCTGACCTGTGTGTACGTCGACCACGGGCTGCAGCGCGCCGGTGAGTCCGACCAGATCGAGAAGGACTTCGTCGCCGCGACCGGGACGCGGCTGGAGATGGTCGACGCGGAGGACCAGTTCCTGACCGCGCTGGCCGGCGTCACCGACCCGGAGCAGAAGCGCAAGATCATCGGCCGGGAGTTCATCCGGACCTTCGAGGCGACCGCCCGCAAGCTGGACGCCGAGCGGCACATCGAGTTCCTGGTCCAGGGCACGCTCTACCCGGACGTGGTCGAGTCCGGCGGTGGGACGGGCGCGGCCAACATCAAGTCGCACCACAACGTCGGTGGGCTGCCCGACGACCTGCAGTTCTCGCTGATCGAGCCGCTGCGGACGCTGTTCAAGGACGAGGTCCGCGAACTCGGCGTCGCGCTCGGGCTGCCGGAGACGATGGTCTACCGGCACCCGTTCCCGGGGCCCGGCCTTGGCATCCGGATCGTCGGCGAGGTGACCAAGGACCGGCTGGAGATCCTCCGCGCCGCCGACCTGATCGCCCGCACCGAACTGACCGCCGCCGGTTTGGATCGCGACATCTGGCAGTTCCCGGTGGTGCTGCTGGCCGACGTCCGCTCGGTCGGCGTCCAGGGCGACGGCCGCACGTACGGCCACCCGGTCGTCCTCCGCCCGGTCACCAGCGAGGACGCCATGACCGCCGACTGGGCCCGCCTGCCGTACGACGTACTCGAGAAGATCTCCACCCGCATCACCAACGAGGTCGACGAGATCAACCGAGTCACCCTCGACATCACCAGCAAGCCCCCGGGCACCATCGAGTGGGAGTAGTTCGCTAGGAGACGACCCGCGCCGCGACGGCGCGGGCACACTCCAGCGACTCCGTGCTTCCCGTATCGACTTCTACGTCGTACTGCACGCCTTCGTGGACAACGTGTGCTTGGAGTTCTGCCATGCCTGGGGTTCTGTCGCCGCGGGCGAGTTCACGCTGGGCGGCGATCTCCGGCGCGCAGCGGACGCCGACCCAGAGCACGTTCAGCCCGTCGAGCTGAGCGCGCACCCGCGCCTGCGACTGTGCGCCGCCGAGGAACACGTCGTCCAGCACGATCCGCGCCCCGGCCCGCACCATCGCCGCGATCCCGGCCATCCACGCGGCCTCCATCGCCCGGAAGTCGTCCCCGACCGACACCTCGCCCTGGTCCCCGAACCCGATCCCGTCCCCGCCGTCCACCAGCGCTGGCGGCATCGCGTCGACGAGGTCGTCGACGCTGAAGCTCAACCAGGGATCCGCCAGCACCCCCTGCAGCTCCCGCGCCAGCCGCGACTTCCCCGAACTCGACCCACCGTTCAGCACGATCACTTGAATCACCCACCCACGCTAACCGCGCGCGGGTTCCCGCCGCCCGCCGGACAGCTCACCGGTAGGCGGCGACCTCGAGCTTCATCCCCCGGCTTTCCGGCAGTTGCACGTCCACCTGCGCGACCGAGTACCGCGGCCACCCAGCCGGTACGACGAAGTCGGTGAAAGTGATCGCGCCGACGCACGCCACCGACCGTGCGCCAGGGACCGGCGCGCCCGGCGGCGGGCCCGCCTGGCCGTTGGACGGCTCCAGCGACACCTCGAGCATCACCGGGTCCGGCCCGGACGCAGTCGGGCAGATCGTCCGGATCCGAACCAAGTCGTCGGCCCGCAGCCCGTCGAGCCCCAGGTAGAGACCACGCGGCGTGGCCTCGGGCTCGCGGTGCACCCGCGGGCGGTCCAGCAAGTGCCGGTCCCCAACCTCTGTAGGAGTCTCGCCGAGAGCACCCGGAGGCGTGTCCGCCGCGACCGGCCCGGCCGGCGCAGCATCGTCGCTCGACCACAGGTCGACAGCGCCGAACGCCCCGGCCGCAACCACCGCCGTACAGGCGACGGCGGCCGCGACCTGCGTGCGCTGGCGCCGACGGCCGCGCTTGCGGATGACGGCGACCGGGTCGCCGGGGGAGTCGACCGGCCGGCCGGCCTCCTTGAGCAGCGTGCGTAGTTCGTCGGTGTTCATCGGGTCTCCGTGGTCTCTTGGGAGGCGAGATCGACGCGTAGCTTGGTCAGCGCCCGGTGGGTCTGGCTCTTCACCGTCCCGATCGAGCACCCCAGTACGTCGGCCGTCTCGGCCTCGGACAGGTCTTCGAAGTACCGCAGGACCACAGCGGCGCACATCCGCTTCGGCAGCCGCCGCAGCGCCTGCATCAGGTCGGAGTGCTCGACCAGCCGCACCGAACCCCCGTACGCCGTGGGCGCGACCGCCGTCAGGTCGTCGGTCGGCAACTCCTGGCCGCCCCGCCGCCGGCGCCACCACTCGGTGTGCGTGTTGACCATCACCCGGCGTACGTACGCCGTCGGGTCGTCGGCCTGCACCTTGCGCCAGGACAGCCAGCACCTGGTCAGCGTGGTCTGCACCAGGTCCTCGGCCAGCCCACGGTCCTGCGTCAGCAGGTAGGCCAGGCCCAGCAGCGCGCCGTACCGAGCAGACGCGTAGGCCTCGAAATCGGCACGGGTGCGTCCCTCCACCACCCGGACCTCCACAACCCCCGCGTCACCCTGCATACCGGACAAGAGGCAGCTTCACCCGCGAAGGTTGCATCCGGCGCCGAACGACATCAAATGATACTTTGGCACTTAGTGCCATAGTTTCGGAGGTGACCATGCAGGGCGCGATGAGCGAGGTTCGGCGTACGCGGCTGCACCTGGAGATCTCCCGGGCGGCGACGAAACTGTTCTGGGAGCAGGGGGTCGCGGCCACCACCGGCGAGCAGATCGCCGAGTCCGTCGGCCTGTCGGTCCGGACCCTGTGGCGCCACGTCCGCAACAAGGAGAGTTGCGCCGAGCCGATCGTCGCGCACAGCTGGACCTGGTTCATCACCGTGATGCGCCGCTGGCCGGCCGGCATCTCGCTCGAGGAACACCTTGTCGCCGAGCACGCGCGGATGCGGCCGGAGCCCGAGGAGGCCGCCGACAACCTGGCCGCCGCCCGGATGATCGTGCTGAGCGCGTCCGAGCCGGCGATCCGCAGCGCCTGGCTGCTGAGCTGCGACCGGCTCGAGCGCGACCTGGTCCCCGTCTTCGCCGACCGGCTGCGGATCTCGGTCGACGAGCCGGGCCTCCGGGTGCACGCGGCCGCGGCCGCCTCGGTGCTGCGGGTGATCAGCGAGGAGGTGCTGACCGCCGTACTGGCCGGTGCCGACCGGGCCCGGATGGCCGATCCCTACCCACGGATCGCTCGCGCCGTCGGCGCGGCCACAGGCTTCGCGATCGGCGACGCGCTCGACGACTGAACCACCCGAACTCGACGCCACCGTCGGTGGCAGAGGAGGAACATCGTGCGAACGAAGTCCGTAGTCGCGTTGATCGCGGCGGTGGCGGTGCTGATGCCACCGGCGCAGTCCGTGGCGGCGCAGTCCGTCGCGGCACCGGCCGCGAGTCCCTTGCAGTGGGGGAAGTGCCCGGCGTTCGACCCACCGACCGTGACGCAGTCGGAGTGCGCGACGCTCGAGGTGCCGCTGGACTACAGCGCTCCGGACGGCGCGAAGATCCAGCTCGCCGTCTCCCGGCTGTCCGCTGCCGATCCGGCCAAGCGCCGCGGGGTGCTGCTGACGAACTCGGGCGGCCCGGGCGGCGCGGGCCAGCGCTTCCCGGCGGACCTGGTCGACGTCGGTCTGCCGAAGAGCGTGCGGGACACCTACGACATCATCGGCTTCGACCCGCGCGGCGTCGGCCGGAGCGCGCCGGTCACCTGTGACCTCACCGCCGAGCAGAACTACTCCAGCATCCCGCCGTACGCGCGGAACGCCGCTGACGTCCTGCAGCAGGCGAATCGGTCGCGGCAGATCGCGGACCAGTGCGGCAAGTCGAGTACGGCGGCCCTGCTGCCGCACATCAGTACGGCGAACACCGCGCGCGACATGGACACGATCCGGGCAGCACTCGGCGAGCGGAAGGTGTCGTACCTGGGCATCTCGTACGGGACGTACCTGGGCGCGGTCTACGCGACGATGTTCCCGCAGCGCACCGACCGCGTCGTGCTCGACAGCTCGACCGGTCCCGACGGCTGGGACTTCGGCTTCCAGCGCAACCTCGCCCGGGGCTTCGAGGAGCGCTTCCCGGACTTCGCCAAGTACGTCGCCGCGCGCCCGCAGCTCGGGCTGGGGACGACGCCGCGGCAGGTCCGCGCCAAGTACGACGCGTTGGCCGCACGGCTGGACCGGACCACGACGGCCGGCCGGTCCGACGGTGCGCTGTTCCGCCAGGCGACGTTCGCCCGGCTGTACTACGACAAGAACTTCCCCGAGCTCGCCGGGATCTGGCAGGCCGTCGACACCGGAACACCCCAGCGCGCCGCCGCGGCCGCGGCCGCGAACGACAACTACCTCGCGAGCCAGTTGCACGTGCTCTGCAACGACTCCCGCTGGCCGCGCTCGGTCCTGACCTACCAGGTCACGGTCGCCATCGACCGCATCCGCCACCCGATGTTCGGCGCGGCCGCCGGCGGCATCAACGCCTGCGCGTTCTGGCCGAACCGGACGCCGGAGCACGTCCGGATCGACGACCACGGCCCGTCGAACATCTTGATCGCGCAGAACCTCCGCGATCCCGCCACCCCGCTCGCCGGCGCCCGCGCGATGCAGGCGGCGCTCGGCGACCGCGCGCGGATGGTGACCGCCGACCAGGGCGGCCACCTCGGCTACCTGTTCAAGGACAACCGGTGCCTGAACGACGCCGTCACCACGTTCCTTGCCACCGGCAACCGTCCCCACCGCGACCTGAACTGCAAGGCCTGAGTCTCAGGCCTCGCCCAGGAGCACCTCCAGTTGGTCCGCCTCTTGGTGGCGGTCCAGCTGGCGGAGGCGGTCGGCCAGGAGGTAGCCGGTGCGGAGGTAGTGGGGGTGGCTGGTGGGGAGGGTGGTGAAGATCTGCTGCAGGGCGGTCTCGTCGCTGGTGGCGTGCTCGGCGAGGATGAGTCGGGCGTTGAGGTGCTGCTCCTCGTAGCCGCCACGTTCGTACGCCTCCGCGGCGCGCGCGGCGTCGGCCACGAGGGTGGTGATGTCCCCCTGCTGCAGAGCCAGGATGGCTCGGTCCCAGTGGATTCCTGCTTGCTGGAAGAGCACCTGCTCGTCAGCTGACGGCAGCGACTCCAGTGCGGGCTCGGCGCGGTCCAGCAACTCGCGGACCTGGGCGAAGTCACCGGCGTAGCGCGCCGACTGTCCGGCAAGGCGCAGCGCCTGGACATACTCGAGCGGCTGCTCAGCGGCCTCGAAGTACGCCGCCGCGGCCACGAACACGTCCACGGCCTCCTTGTCGCGGTCGAGGCGTTCCAGCAGGTTTCCCTCGTCCTGCTTGGTCTGAGCGAGCCAGTACGGGTGCGCGTCAGCCGGCGCCTCGGCCAGCAGTGCCCGCGTCTGCACCAGCGCGGACTCCATCTCACCAAGCGCCCGGTAGGCATCAGCCAGTACGCCGCGGACGTCGCCGAGCAGACCGGCGAGCTCCGGGTCGCGTAGCGCGGGCAGCGCCTCTTCGGCGGTCTCAGCCGCCTCCAGCGGTCGGCCGCTGAACAGGTACGACTTGGCGAGCTCCAGCCGGCAGATCGTCAGGTGGACCTCGCTGTCCGGCATGCCGACCGCCAGGGCGATCGCTTCTTCCAGGTCCCCAACGGCCTCGGCGGGGCGCTGCAGAGCGAGCCGGATCCACCCACGCTGGCGGTAGGCGAACGAGCGCGGCATCTGCTCCCGGGTGGTGGTCCCAGCGCTGGCAGCCTCTTCGGCCTCTTCCAGCCGCTCCAGCTGCAGCAGCAGGTTGCACTGCAGGATCCCAGCACCCGACTGCAGGTCCGGGTCCGCATCCGGGCGAGTCCGGAGTACCGACAGCTCGGCCAGTGCCTCCTCACTGCGTCCGGCCTGAGCCAGCATCGTCGCCAGCGAGTACTGCCACCCGCCACGCCGTCGCGGCTCGTCCTCCTCGATCAGCTGCCGCAGCGGGGCCTCACCGGTCGCCAGGCCTTCGTCCAGCTGCCCGGCGTCGCACAGGACTCGGCCGATCCGTCCACGGTCACGCAGTACTCGGACGTCCTCGCCCAGCTCCGAGTAGAGGGTCAGGGCCTCCCGCCACGACTCCAGCGCGAGCTCGACGTCTTCGTTGTTGGAGGCAACCAATCCGCGCCCGTCGAGCACCCGGGCCCGGTCCAGCGGCGTACGGTCGCTCTCCGGCACCTCCTGCTCGAACGCCGCCCACGCAGCGATCGCCTCCGTACGACGGTCCGTCTGCCAACCCTCCTCGGCCCGGTCGAGCCAGACCTGGCCGCCGCCCTCCGGCAGCGGTGCCTCAGGCACGGCATGCGGCGCCGCCTGTGCCCGCTGGTGAGCCTTGCGGGCCGTCTCCGACAGCGGCAGGTAGTCGACCCACGGCTCAGCAGCCAGCACCGCCCGCACGTTCTCGCTCTGCCGCTTCGTCCCGTTCCGCTCGTCGAACTGCGCGGCCAGCGCCAGCGCCTGCTGGGCCAGCTCTTCCGCGAGGTCCGCCGCTGCCACGTCCTCGGTCGACTTGGGCCGGCGGATCCGCAGGTCGACGCGGCTCAGCGCGTGTGACGCGGCCGCCGCGAAGTCCATGGTGGCCAGCGGGCTGGGGGAGTCGTCCAGGTCCGGCAGGTGCCGCTCGATCAGCTCGACCGCGCGCGGCAGATTCCCGGTGCGCGCGCAGAAGCGGATGTGGTCGGAGTACGCGCTCAGCTCACCCGGCTGGTTGCGGAGGATCCGGTACGCCCGCCGGTGCGCGTCGACGGCTTCGGCGTACATGCCCTCGGCGACGTAGGCAGGCAGCAGTGTGGTCAGCATCTGCTGCGGCTGCTCGTTGCAGGTCAGCTGCCCGTCCAGTACGCCGACCGACAGCGCCACTGCCTCAGCGGTCTGCCCGGTGGTCGTCAGGTGGTGCACCTTGTGCGTTGGGTCGCAGCCGATGCAGTCCGACAGGTCGTCGCGCGGTGCGGTCGACCAGAGCCGGTACTGCTCGGCCGCCGTCTCGTCGTCACCGATGTGCGCGGCCACCTGCCAGCGGTGCTGGTGCACGGCGTGCGGACTGTGCCCGCCGACCTGCCAGCGCCGCTCCATGTCGTCCAGCACGGCGTACGTCCGGTCCAGCGGCACCTCGGGGAACTTGGTCAGCGTGTTCGGCGCGTACTTGAAGCACCACAGGAACAGGTGCGAGTGCTCCTGGTACTTGGCCGGGTCGGCGTCCCAGTCCGCCACGCAGCGCGCGAACGGCACCAGCGACTTCCGCGGCTCCCCACCCATCACGTACGCCGTGACCAGGTTGAGCCGGCTGAAAAACGCCAGCTCCTCGGATCCGGCGGCGTCGGCCCGCCGGACCACGTCCTCCAGCATCGCGGTACGCGCTTTGCCGTACGGCGTCTGCTGGGCCTGGTGCAGGCGGTCGACCAGGTCGTCGGTCATCGCGTCGGGTCCTCCGAAGTAGGAACGGCCTGGTCGAGCAGGCCGAGGAACGACCGGTTCACCAGCGCGGAATCCGCAGGGCCGATCGGGTGGTAGCCGAGCATCAGCGCGTGCCCGTACAGGCCTTCCACCGCCAGCTTGGCGAGCTCCGGGTCGGCCAGCGCGGCCATCCGTCGTACGAGCGGACTGCGGTGGTTCAGCACGAGCTGTGGACGGCTGTCGTCGTCGGTGTCGAGTGCGCCGAGCACCTCCGACCAGAGCGCGTCGGTGCGCTCCCTGGTGGCGCGCAGCTCGCTGGCGAACTGTGCTGACCGGTCGACCAAGTAGATGGCCGACAGCGAGGCCGGGTCGAAGGCCCGGACGACCACCTCGCAGCCGACCGAGTCCAGCGCCTCCTGGGCCAACTGGACGAACGGGCGCAGCTCCAGCTCGGTCTGCGGGTCCAGACCGTCGAAGCTGGTGCTCAGCTCGGTCGGGTCGAACCTGCTGGTGACCAGACCCGGTACGACGTCCGGCAGGCGGTTCAGCAGCTCCGCGTCGTACGTGTAGCCGGCGTTGACGATGGTCAGGTCCTGCGCCGAGGCGACCGCGGCGAGCTGGCGGAACTCCTCGATCGTTCCGACATACCGGATCGTGCCCTTGCGCTCCTGCAGCTCGGCCGCGGTCATCCGGCCGTGGTTGGTCTCGAAGCGGAGCCAGCGGTGCACCAGCCGCAGCATCTCGTCGTCGTGCAGCGCCAGGGCCTTCACCCCGAGCTGGTGGATCGCCAGGAAGCGGTCCAGCTTCTGCGGGTCGGTACTACCGAGCCGGACCAGCCAGCCACGCAACTGCTCGCCGAGCGCTTCTCTGGTGCTCTCCAGGTGGCCGTCGTCGAACAGGGCCTCCCGGCTCGCAGTAGGCCGCAGCTCGGACGTGTCGATCACCGCGCGGATGAAGAACGCCCAGTCCGGCAGCAGCCCTTCGACACCTTCGGCCAGCAGCATGCGCTTCAGGTAGACACGGTGGGTCGCCCGCTCGGCCGGGTTCGCCGCGAAAGGCAGGACGAAGGCAACGCCGGTCAGACCGGCGGCCGGGTTGTTCAGCGGGATCACGTCGAACGGCGTGAAGCCCAGGTGGTCCTGCGCGTAGCCGACCAGGTCGGCGCGGCCGTTGCCCTCCCAGGGCGCGACGCCGTCGGTGACCCGCTCGCCGTTGACCGTGATCTCCAACGGCAGCAGGGCTCCGAAGAGCTTGACCAGCTCGATCACGGTCGCGGCCTTGAACCACTGCTCGGCACCGCGGCGGGCGTGCAGCGTGACCGTCGTACCGACTGCTTCCCGGTCGGCCGTCTCGCTGATCGTGTAGCGGCCGTCCGCCGTACCGTTCCAGCGTGTGGTCGGCCCGTCGGCCGGCCGCGTCACCACCTCGATGTCGTCGGCCACCATGAACGCCGACAGCAGGCCGATCCCGAACTGCCCGAGGAACTCGGTCCGCGCGAACCCGATCTCGTCCCGCTTCGAGCTCCGCCCGATCGTCGCCAGCAGCTCCCGCACCTCGTCCGGCCACAGCCCGATCCCGGTGTCGCTGACACTCAGCCGCTGCCCGTCCACGACGATCCCGATCACCCCCGGTGCCGCCGCGTCGCCGGCCCGCCGCGCCGTCACGGCGTCCACGGCGTTCTGCAGCAGCTCCCGCAGGTAGACCCGCGGACTGCTGTACAGGTGATGACTCAGCAGGTCGACCACACCCTGCAGGTCCACCCGGAAGTTCTCGCTACCCATGGCCCCTCCGCCTCAAAGCTGCCCAAACGCTACGGCATGGGCGGTCCGGCTACGTGCCCGCGGCGATCCCGTCGAGGAGGTGGTCGAGGCCGAACCGGTAGGCGTCGGCCGTGACCTCGCGCGTACCGTCGCCGTACGCCGCGCCGCCGCCGGCGCCGTCGTTCCAGACCGCGGTCATCGAGGGGTAGCGGTCGACGTCGAAGTAGTTCTCCCAGAGGTCGCCGCGCTCGTGCCACCAGGCGTCGTGGGTCTGGCCGGTGGAGCGCTCGATCAGGTCGCTCTCGGCCGCGCCGCCGGCGGCCGAGTCGACGTACGTCGCGATCGCCAGCGCGGCGAGGTTCGCGCGCGCCGCCGGCAGGCCGAGGGCGAACATGGTGGACAACAGGTACTCGCGGGCGGCCAGCATGCCCGGGCCGACCGGCGGGCGGATCGTGGAGACGCGGCCCAGCCAGGGATGGCGGGAGTACATCGCGCGGGTCTCGTCGGAGTACAGCTCGACCTGCGCGCGCCAGTCGGCCGGGCGCTCGTCGGCGGGGCCGGGCAGGCGGCGTTCGAGCAGGACCTGATCGATCATCAGGTCGAGCAGTTCCTCCTTGGACGGCACGTAGGTGTAGAGCGTCATCGTGCCGACGCCGAGGGCCTTCGCGACGTTGCCCATCGAGGCGGCGGCGATGCCGCGCTCGTCGGCCAGCGCGACCGCGGTGTCGACCACGGTGTCCAGCTGCAGGGTCGGCTTGCGGCCGCGGGCTCTTTCCTGGGCCGGCTGGGTCTTCCGCCAGAGCAACGCGAGCGTGCGCGCGGCCGGACCGCCGCCGCTGTGCTGCACCGTCATGTCGCACCTCTTCCCGTCGCCGCATCCTATGAGGGGTGATTCTCGTATACCCTACGAGAATTGCTTCCGGGTTGGAGGGACTGGGGAATGACGATCTTGGTGACGGGTGCCACGGGCAGTGTCGGGCGGCTGCTGGTGGACGAGTTGGTGGCGGCGGGCGTTCGCGACGTCCGGGCGCTGACGAACCATCCGGCGAAGGCGGCGCTGCCGTCCGGCGTCGAGGTGGCTCGCGGCTACCTGGGCAGGCCGGCGACGCTGCCCGCGGCGCTCGACGGGGTCGATACGGTGTACCTCGCGCCGCTGCCGGCGTACGTCGACGAGTTCGTGACGGCGGCGCAGAAGGCCGGCGTACGGCGGGTGGTCGTGCTGTCGGGGGAGCCTGCCGAGTACGAGGCGATGGGGGAGGTGGAGAGCTGGCACTACTACAAGGTCGAGCGCGCGATCGAGGACGGCGGGTTCGAGTGGGTGCATCTGCGGCCCGGGCAGTTCATGAACAACACACTCGACTGGGCGCCGTCGATCAAGGCCGAGGGGGTGGTGCGCGGCCCGTACGCCGGGGCGGTGCAACTGCCGATCGACCTCGGTGACATCGCGGCGGTGGCGAGCGTCGTACTGCGGGACGAGAGCTACACCGGGCAGAAGCTCGCGATGAGCGGGCCGGAGCAGTTGACCCAGCCGCAGGAGGTCGCGCTGATCGGTGAGGCGCTGGGCCGGGAGCTGCGGTTCGTGGAGCTGACGCACGAGGAGGCCGTGGCGGCGTGGGCGCCGTTCATGGGCGCGGAGACGGCGGAGTGGTTGGTGGACGGGTTCCGGATGATGGCCGAGTACGCCGCCGAGCCGTCGCCGACGGTGCAGGAGGTGACCGGGCGGCCGGCCAAGCCCTACCGGGAGTGGGCGCGGGACAACGCGGCGGCGTTCCGGGAGTGATTTGAAAGCTGGGCGAACATGTGTTCGACTGTACTCCATGAGATGGGCGGGGCAGCAGCTCGACGCGGAGGCTCCCGGGACGTTGCCGGGGCTGGGCTCGATCGCGGGCCTGGTCCGGTCGGTGACCACGCCGGAGTTCCAGGGTGTGACGTTCCACGAGGTGCTCGCGCGCTCGGCGCTGAACTCGGTGCCGGGGTCGGGGCTGCCGTTCAACTGGACGGTCAATCCCTATCGCGGGTGCACCCACGCCTGCCGGTACTGCTTCGCCCGGCCGACGCATAAGTACCTCGAGCTGGACGAGGGCGACGACTTCGACCGGCAGATCGTGGTGAAGACGAACGTCGCCGACGTCCTGCGCAAGGAGCTGGCCCGGCCGTCGTGGGGTGGTGAACAAGTTGCCCTCGGCACCAATACGGATCCGTACCAGCGGGCCGAGGGGCGGTACCGGTTGCTGCCCAGGATCATCTCGGCCCTGGCGGAGTCCAGTACGCCGTTGTCGATCCTGACCAAGGGGACGCTGCTCCGCCGCGACCTGGGATTGCTGCAGGAGGCGGCGGAGCAGGTCCCGGTCGGGATCGGGGTCTCGCTGGCGTTGGCCGACGAGGAGCTGCGGCGTCGGCTGGAGCCTGGTGTGCCGTCGGTCCGGGGGCGGCTCGACCTGATCCGTGCTGTGCGCGAGGCGGAGTTGCCGTGCGGGGTGATGGTCGCGCCGGTGCTGCCGTGGTTGACCGACTCCGCTGAACACCTGGACTACTTGTTCGGCCAGCTCGCCGACGCCGGTGCGACTGGTGTCACCACGCTCCTGCTTCACCTGCGGCCTGGCGTCAAACCCTGGTTCATGAAGTGGCTGGCCGAGGACCACCCCGACCTGCTCAAACGCTACGAGTCCCTCTACGCCCACGGCCCCAACGCGGCCCCCAGCTACCGCAACGCCTTCGAGTCCAAGGTCCTCCCACTGCTGGAGAAGCACGGCTTCGGCACGTCGTCCCACCGCAACTCCCAGAA
Source organism: Kribbella italica (assembly GCF_014205135.1). NCBI lineage: Bacteria > Bacillati > Actinomycetota > Actinomycetes > Propionibacteriales > Kribbellaceae > Kribbella > Kribbella italica. The sequence continues at coordinate 5,077,916 of NZ_JACHMY010000001.1, read as the reverse complement.
CGTCGTCGAAGCCTCCGGCCAAGGCTCCCGCTCCGGCTGGGGCGAACCCACCACCCGCTTCCGCAGCCGCCGCAGCAGCCCAGCCCCCTTCAACACCTCCACCACCCGCCGGCACCCTGCTCCTGTACCAGCCGCAGCACCCGACCCCGCCCAACAACCGTTGTTCTAACGGTCGCCCCGCTGCCCACCCACACCAGCAGCCGCCGTTCCAGCCAGCCCACCCAAGCCGATTCTCGGCGCCCCCGCCCGCCCGGCCGGCCCCGCGCCCGGCTGCCCCCGCCCCACCCCGAGCCCCTCTGGTCCACTCCACAACCTTCCTTGTTCCCGGCCGGTGCGGCATCAGCCACCGGTGACGTCGTCGGCCGCATGGTCGCCACCGGTGCCCACTGGCGGTGCGCAGGGCGTCTGCGGCCACAGCCCCAGCGTGCGCCACCGTTTGCAGCCGCTGCCCGCGCCCGCACCAGCGGCTTGCTGCCGTCGCCACTGCCGTCCTCGGCGCCTTGGCATCACCCCGGGAGGTGTGGAGATGGTGCTGAAAGTCGTTGTCCGCAAGGGGTGACGCCGGTTCGTGGAGACTTCGTGTCCGCGCCAGCGAGTATCCGCAGGTGGGGTGGTGTGCCGACGGGTGACTTTGTGCACCCACCAGCTGGGATCCGAGTCGGTGGGCGGCCTGGCTAGTGGCGAAGGGTGAGGATTTCCGGACCGTCTTCCGTGATGGCGACCGTGTGTTCGGCGTGGGCTCCTCGGGTGCCGTCGGTGGAGCGGAGGGTCCAGCCGTCCTGGTCGATGACGTAGGTGGAGCCGGGGCCTTGCCAGAACCAGGGTTCGATGGCGAGGACGTGGCCGGGGCGGAGTTTGAGGCCTCGGCCGGGGCGGCCGCCGTTGGGGATGTGGGGTTCCTCGTGCATGCGGCGGCCGATGCCGTGGCCCCCGAAGTCGAGGTTGGTGCCGACGCCGGCCTCCAGGCCGACGGCGCCGATGGCCGCGCCGACGTCGCCCAGGCGAGCACCCGGTACGGCGGCCGCGATGCCGGCGGCGAGGGCTCGCTCGGTCGTGGCGATCAGTTCGAGATCCTCCGCCCGCGGCGTACCGACGACGAAGCTGGTGGCGGAGTCGGCGCACCAGCCGTCGATCGACGCGCCGCAGTCGACGTTGAGCAGGTCGCCGTCCTCCAGGCGCCGGTCGGTCGGCAGCCCGTGCAGCACGCCGTCGTTGACCGACGTACAGATCACCCCGCTGAACGGCAACGTCGCGAAGCCGGGCTGGTACCCGTCGAAGAGCGAGACCGCGCCGGCCGACCGCAGGACGTCGCGGGCGACCTCGTCCAGTTCGAGCAGGGAGACGCCGGCGGCCGCCGCCTTCTTCACCGTGGTGAGCGCCGACGCGACCACCTGCCCGGCCGCACCCATCGCCTCGATCTCGGCCGGCGTCTTCAGGTCCACCATCGGCTTGTTCATCCTCCACGGCATCGGGAACCCCACGGGATAGTTATACCGGGAATCAACCTTTTCACCGGTCACGTCGTCTGTCAGGTGTCCACCTTTTCCGGTGGAGACCTGGGGGCAAGGACATGTGTGGTTGGCGTCGGCTACTGGCGGTGGGGTTGCTGCTGGCTGTCGCCGGCGGCTGTGCGGATGTCCCGGGCGCCGAAGGCCCAGACAGTACGCCGACCGGCACCGGATCAGGCCCGGGCGCTCAACCGTCCAGCGTTCCGCAGGAGATCAGCCTGGTCGCGACCGGCGACGTCCTCCTGCACGAACGCCTCTGGACCACCGCCCGCCAGGACGGCCGCGACGGCCAGTGGGACTTCGCGCCTCTGCTCAGCGGCGTCAGGCCACTCGTCCAGAGCGCGGACCTCGCCGTCTGCCACCTGGAGACACCGATCGGTACGCCGTACTCCGGCTACCCGCTCTTCCAAGGCCCGCCGCAGATCGCCCCGGCGCTGAAGAAGACCGGGTACGACGCGTGCTCGACCGCCAGCAACCACAGCTTCGACAAAGGGGCCGCGGGCATCGATCGGACGCTGCGGACCCTCGACCAGGCCGGCCTGAAGCACGCCGGCACGGCCCGTACGCCGCAGGAGGCTGGGACGCCGACCATCGTGGACGTGAAGGGCGTCAAGGTCGCGCTGCTCAGCTACACCTACGGCTTCAACGGCATGCCGTACCCGAACGGCGAGACCTGGCGGGCCGGCAAGCTCGATCCGGCCCGGATCAAGGCGATGGCGCGTACGGCGCGCGACGCGGGCGCCCAGATCGTCGTGGTCAGCTGCCACTGGGGCGACGAGTACTCGAACGCCGTCAACCAGGACCAGCGCACGATCGCCGCGGATTTGCTTGCCGACAGCAACATCGACCTGATCCTCGGCCACCACGCGCACGTCGTCCAGCCGATCCAGCAGCTCCACGGCAAGTGGGTCGTCTACGGCCTCGGCAACCTGGTCGCCGCGCACCGGACCCCGAACGCGCCGAAGTCCGAAGGGCTGCTGGTCAAGTTCACCTTCCGGCGCGACGGCGACCGCTGGACCGCCGCGGCGCCGGAGTACGCGCCGCTGCTGGTGACCGACACGCTCCCGGTCCGCGTGCTCGACGTACGCCGGGAGCTCGCGAAGGCCGACCTGTCCGACGCCAAGCGCCGGCGGTTGGAGTTGGCCGAGCGCCGGACCACCGAGACGGTCGAGCAACTGACGCCGGCGCCGAAGGCGTTGTAGCTCGAAGCTGGTGAACGCCGGCCCAGAACCCCTAAAACCCTTTGAGCGCAGGGCGCCCGGCACTCTAGGGTCGGCCTCATGATTACGTACTTCGTGATGGTCCGTCGTGCCCGCCTCCGGGCAGGCGAGGGGTGCCTGGGGATGGCATCCGCTCGATAGTCGTTGGGCCCAACGCGTCGTCGACGCCGCCGGGGTTCGTCCCGGTGAGCTCGTCCTCGACGTAGGGGCCGGGCTCGGTGCGCTCACCGGACCGCTGGTGAAAGCCGGCGCCGACGTGATCGCGGTCGAGCTTCACTCCGGCCGGGCCGACAAACTGCTGCAGAGGTTCGGCCCGAAGATCAAGGTGATCCGGGTCGACGCCGCAGATCTGCGGTTGCCGACCCGGCCGTTCCGGGTGGTCTCGAGCCCGCCGTACGGGGTTTCCACCGCGTTGCTGAAGAGGTTGCTGGCCCCAGGTTCACGCCTGGTGTCGGCCGATCTCGTGCTGCAGCGGCAGGTGGTGAACCGGTGGGTCGAAGGCCGCGCTCCCGGAGCCGCGCGCTGGACCCGGCACTACGACGCTTCGATCGGAATTCGCCTTCCCCGCAAGGCTTTCACCCCACCGCCCCATGTCGACTCCGCCGTCCTGCGGCTCAACAGGCTCAGCAGGACCCGACGCTAGAAGGCCCGAACGGCCCGCTCTCTCGAGGGAGAAAGCGGGCCGTTCGTGGTTGTTCAGCCGTGCCAGGACTTCCACAGCGCCGCGTACGAACCGTCGCGAGCGACCAGCTCGTCATGACTGCCCAGCTCGCTGATCTTCCCGTCCTCGACCACCGCGACCCGGTCGGCGTCGTGCGCCGTGTAGAGCCGGTGGGCGATCGCGATCACCGTCCGCCCTTCCAGTACGGCGGCCAGCGAGCGCTCCATGTGCCGAGCGGCCCGTGGGTCGATCAGCGAGGTCGCCTCGTCCAGCACCAGCGTGTGCGGATCAGCCAGCACCAGGCGCGCCAGCGCCAGTTGCTGTGCCTGCGCCGGCGTCAGCGCGAACTGCCCCGAGCCGACCCGCGTGTCCAGGCCGTCCGGCAGCGCCTCGGTCCACTCGCGCGCATCCACGGCGTCGAGCGCCTCCAGCAGGGTCTCGTCGGAGGCGTCGGGTGACGCCATCGACAGGTTGTCCCGCAGGGTGCCGACGAACACGTGGTGCTCCTGGGTGACCAGCGCGACCTGCCGGCGCAGCTCGTCGAGCGGCAGGTCGGTCATCCCGACCCCACCGACACTGACCGAACCGGTCCGCGGCGGGTGGATGCCCGCGATCAGCCGCCCGAGCGTCGACTTGCCCGCGCCGGACGGTCCGACCATCGCGATCCGCTCGCCCGGCTGGACGGTCAGGTCCACGCCGTGCAGCACGTCGCGGCCGTCGACGTACGAGAACCGCACATCGCGAGCCTCGACCAGCTCACCGTCGGGCTCCTTGCCGGACGGCGTCCGGTCGTCCGGTACGTCGGTGATGCCGAGCAGACGGGCCAGCGCGGCGCCACCGGACTGCAGCTCGTCCATCCAGGAGATCAGCCGGTCGACCGGGTCGATCAGCTGGCTGGCGTAGAGCACCGCGGCCGTGACCGCGCCGAGCGAGACGTGGCCGTTGATGTGCAGCCAGCCGCCGAACAGCAGCGTGCCGACGACGGGCACCAGGTAGCCGACCTCGACCACGGGGAACCAGACCGTGCGCAGGAACAGCGTGTACCGCTCGGCGTCGTACGAGCCGCGGATGTCGCGGTCGCCCTGGCGCACGCGCGCCTCGTACCGCCGCAAGGCCTCGACGGTGCGCGCGCCCTCGACGGTCTCGGCCAGCGAGCTGGTCATCTGCGCGTACGCCGCGTTCTCGCGCAGGTACCCGTCCTTGGCGCGCCGCAGGTACCACTTGGTGCTGATCCACAGCACGGGGACCATCGCCAGCAGCGGCACCAGCACCCAGACGCCGACCAGCATCGCGGCCGCGACGGTGAACAGCACGGTGACGAACGCGATGATCGTCTCCGGTACGGCGAACCGCACGGTCCTCGACAGCGTGTCCACGTCGCGCGACGTCCGCGACAGCAGGTCTCCGGTGCCGGCCCGCTCGACCGTGCCGATCGGCAGCGCCAGCGCGTCGTCGACGAAGTCCTCCCGCAGCTCGGCCAGCACCTGCTCGCCGAGCGCGAACGACCGGTACCTGGCCCAACGGGTGAGCAGCGACTGCGCCACCACGAACACGGCGATCACCACGATCACCTTGTTGACGGCGGCGGCCGTCGTCCCGCGCTGGACGTCCTCGACCAGCTCACCGATCAGGCGGGGCGTGGCCAGGCCGGTGATTGCGGCCAGACCGTGCAGGCCGAGCGCGATCAGCAGAGCGCGCGGGTGCCGCCGGGCCAGCCGACGGGCGTGCCGGCGGACCTGTGCGGAGTCTGCGATGGGCAGAATCCGGTTCATGCGAGCACCTCCTCTTCCTCGGTCTGGCGGGTGACGGTCCGGCGGTACTGCGGTTCGGTCTCCAGCAGCTGCCGGTGCCGACCGGTCGCGACGACCCGGCCGGCGGCCACGAAGATCACCTCGTCGACCCGGTCGAGCAGCAGCGGGCTGGACGTCAGTACGACGGTGCTGCGGCCCGACCGGTGCTCCCGGAGCCGGGCGGCGATCCGGGCCTCGGTGTGCGCGTCCACCGCGGACGTCGGCTCCACCAGCACCAGCACCGACGGGTCGGCGAGCAGCGCGCGGACCAGGACGAGCCGCTGGCGCTGGCCGCCCGAGAACGACCGGCCCTTCTCCTCCACGTCCGCGTCGAGTCCGTCGGCCAGTGCGACCAGCACGTCCTCGGCCGACGCCGTCCGGATCGCTGCCATCAGCTCGTCGTCGGTCGTCCGGCCGGTCGGGTCCAGCTCCTCACGCAGTACGCCGGTGAACAGCTGGGACCCGGTGTCGCTGACCAGGATGCGCTGCCGGACGTCGGCCCGGGTGGCGCTGGCCAGCGTGACTCCGCCGTACCGGACCTCGCTGGTGTCGTCGTACCGGCCCAGGACGTCGGCGATGAGCGCGGCGCGCTCGGACTCGGCAGCGACGATCGCGGTGAGGCGGCCGTCCCGCACGCGGATGCCGGAGACCGGGTCGACCAGGTCGCCGCGGTCAGGCAGGCGGACCGGCTCGGCCGGGTCGGCGACGTCGGGCGTCAGCTCGAGCACGCGGATGATCCGGCGGCCGGCGACCAGCGCACGCATCAGCGAGTTGGCCATCTCGGTCGCCGTCCGCAGTGGCAGGACGAGGAAGGTCGCGTACCCGTAGAAGGCGACCAGGCTGCCCGCGCTCAGGTCGCCGCGGACGGCGAAGTGCGCGCCCAGGCCCACCACACTGACCACGAAGATGCCCGGCAGGAACACCTGCGCCGCGTCCAGCACGGACTGGATCCCGGCCACCTTCACCCCGGCGCCGCGGACCCGCTGCGACTCGGCGCGGTACCGCTTGGAGAAGGACTCCTCGCCGCCGATGCCGCGCAGCACGCGCAGTCCGGAGACGATGTCGGAGCCCAGCGAGTTCAGCTCGCCGACCGCCTCGCGCTGCGCGGACTGGCGCTGGTGCAGCGGGCGCAGCATCGGGCCGAGCGCGAACAACATCAGCGGGACGCCGATCAGCACCACCAGACCGAGCGTGGTCGAGGTGGACAGCAGGATGACCGCGACCACGACGAAGGCGACGATCGCGCCGCTGAACCGGGCCGAGATCTCCAGCAGGTTGCCGATGTAGGCCAGGTCGCCGGCGCCGATGCTGACCACCTCACCGGTGGCCAGGTTCTTCGGCAGGGTGGCGCCCAGGTCGGCCGACTTGCGGGTGACCACCTGGACCGTGCGGTAGGCGCCGCTCAGCCAGTTCGACACCGCGAACCGGTGCCGCATGATGCCGGCCAGCGCCTGCACCACGCCGACCACGAACAGCAGCGCCGTCCACTCCAGCAACCGCTCGGTGTCACCACCGGCGATGCCCTCGTCGATCGCCTGGCCGAGGATCGCCGGGACGAACGCCTGCGCGCCCATCCAGAGCATGCCGAAGGTCATCCCGCCCAGCAGCGTGGCCTTCTGGCCGCGGGCCACCCAGAGCAGGTAGCGCGCGGCGGAACGGTGATCCGGAGTGCCGGGGTCGGCGACAGGAAGCTGTTTCATAACCGTTTCAGGCTAGGCCTGGCCACCGACAAATTGCATGTGGTTTAACCGGCCCCCGTGACCTCGGCTGAGCTTCATCTTGCGTTGGGCAACCAGTTCCCGCGGGGCCACCTCGGGCGCCTGTCCTGGATCGCATGCTGGTCATCGCGCATCGGGGAGCGAGCGGGTACCGCCCGGAACACACGCCGGCGGCGTACCGCCTGGCCGCGGCGCTCGGCGCCGACTACCTGGAGCCGGACCTGGTCGCGACGCTGGACGGCGTCCTGGTGGCCCGGCACGAGAACGAGATCTCCGGTACGACGGACGTCGCGGAGCACGCGGTGTTCGCCGACCGCCGGATCACCAAGATCGTCGACGGCGAGGCCGTCACCGGCTGGTTCGTCGAGGACTTCACCTACGCCGAGCTGTGCACGCTGCGCGCCCGCGAGCGGATGCCCGCCCTGCGCGCGGCCAACACCGCGTACGACGGCCGCGAGGCGATCGCCACCTTCGACGACGTGGTCGCGCTGGCCCGGCAGGAGTCGGCCCGGCTGGGCCGCCCGATCGGGGTGATCCCGGAGATCAAGCACCCGGCGTACTTCCGCCGGCTCGGGCTGCCGCTGGAGGAGTTGCTGGCCGAACGGCTGAGCGCGCTTGGCGTCCGGCGGGACGAGGCGATGGTGCAGTCGTTCGAGCCGACCAGCCTGCGCCGCCTGGCCGTGATGACGGACGTCCCGCTGGTCCAGCTGGTCGACTCCGAGGGCACCCCGAACGACTTCCTGCGCTTCGGCGACGACCGGACCTTCACCGACCTGACCGCACCGGCCGGGCTGCGCGAGATCTCGACGTACGCCGAGGTGCTGGCGCCGCACAAGGACCTGGTCATCCCGCGCCGCTCCGACGGCGCTCTGGGCGAGCCGACCCAGCTGGTCGGCCAGGCGCACCGCGCCGGCCTGAAGGTCCAGGTGTGGACCTTCCGCGCCGAGCGCCGCTTCCTGCCGACGGGTCTGGACCTGGCGGCCGAGCTGAGGGCCTTCGCCGCCACCGGCATCGACGGCGTCTTCGCCGACCACCCCGACATCGCCGTAGCCACCATGACGCGCCGCGCGACCCTGAAGGTCTAGAGCGAGGCCCGCAGGTCCTTCAGCACCCGCTCGGCAGCAGGCGCCAGCTCGCGGTCGATGGCGTGGTTGTCGTTCAGCCCCAGGACGACGCGGGCGCTGGTGGCCGGGCGGGCGCGGATCAGCTTGGTCCGCAGGTACGTCGGCGGGTGGCTGGAGTCGGTCCGGGTCTCGCGCAGCCGGCTGACCCGCAGCCGCCGCTCGATCTCCCGCTGCGGCGTCTCGGCCACAGCACGCCGTACGGCTTCCAGCGGCGGCAGGTCCTTCTCGAAGCGCAGGGCTCGCTCCAGCGCCCGGTACGACGAGTCGGCGAGCAGGGTCCGCTCCAGCGCCCAGGCGGCGGCCTCGGAGCCCGCTACCTCACCGGACGTGCGGTCGGCCAGGTACTCCGCCCGCTGGTTGCCCCGCAGGCTCACCCGGTCCAGCAGCCAGGCATAGCTCCGGATGATCGGCCCGACGATGCTGTTGATGATCCTGGTGAGGTGACCGACCGAGGTGTCGGTGTCCATCGCGTGGGCCGCGTCCAGCTTGTACTCGTCGTACGGCTGCTCGGTGAACGCGTCTTCCAGGTGCTCCAGCACCGACTCGGCCGCACCGACCACCCAGCCGTGCCGGGCGTCGCCGTTCTTGCCGTGGCCGAGCTCGTGGGCCAGCACGGCCACCCGCTCCTGCGGGCGCAGCCCGGTCCAGAGCGGCAGGCCGAGCCCGACGACCGGGCGGAATCGCCAACCGACCCGGAGGAAGCAGACGTTCGGCTCGGCGTCCAGGGCGACCGCGGCGACCCGCGGAGTGCCGATGGTCGCGGCGATCTCGTCCAGCAGCCGGAACAGCACCGGTGCGTCCTCGCGGAGGACCAACTGCGCCTCGGGATCGAGGTGGGCAGCGCGGGGGCGCAGCATCAGGCCGATCCCGATGGCGATCGCTGCGAGGGGGATGCTCAGCCAGAGCGGGCGGTAGAAGACCAGCAGGGCTACTCCGCCGGCCAGGGCCACCAGCGGTAGGAGCAGTAGGGCGGCCGACAGCAGGTACGCCGCCACACGCGCTGCGTCCCAGCCGGGGCGGTGGACCCGGCCGTTCTCCAGCTCGCGGTAGAGGGTGTCGGCCAGCTGGTGCTCGAGCTTGAGGCGCCAGGCCGGAGACCTACGGTCGGGCGCGGTCGGGTCGACGTTCCAGTCGCACTGGTCGCACCAGGTCACGTACCCGGGGTCGACACGGATCTGCTGGGCGCACTGCGGACAGCGGGTGACGCCGGCGTCGGTCTGCACGGCAGCAGTCTGGCAGTGGAACCAGGGTTCTTGGTGGAGCGTGGCCAGGGACGTCGAAGCCCGGGCTGCGGGGCAGCCCGGGCGGTTGACGGCACCGCGTTCCCACGCGCGGTAGAGAAGAGGTGTTGTCAGTGCAGCTGGGTCAGGCGGCCGGCGGCTTGTCGTCGTAGATGCGGGCGGCGATGTCGCCCTCCGGCGTGGTCTGCTGCTGCGGCTGGTGGTTCTGCTGCGCGCTCTGCCAGACGGCCTTGCCGTCGGACTCCGGCATCACGACCCAGGCGATCACGTACCCGATCAGCGCGGTGCCACCGGTGAGCAGGGTCAGCGCGACGATGCCCAGGCGGACCAGGGTGGCGTCGATGTTCAGGTACTCCGCGATGCCGCCGGAGACACCGGACAGCATCCGCTGGTCGCGCGAACGGCGGAGGGTCTTGCCGGACAGGTTCTGGAAGGGTGCGGTGTTGTTCGTCATGTCCACAACTGTGCCGTCCGCGGACCCTCCCGCACATCAGGATCGGTACCGACCGGCCCCTGACCCGACCCCTGGATCCCTGGTCGCACGCCCCTGACGACTTGTGGACCGAAACTGTCCGAGGCGGCGGTTAGCGTGAGTGGATGGACGCGGAAGCGGTGCAGAAACTGGTGCTGCGGTTACCAGGGGCGGAGGAGCACGAGGGCTGGGCGGGGCAGCCGGCCTTCAAGGTGCGCAAGAAGGGTTTCGCATACCTGTCGGAGGACGAGTCGAGGCTGTTCGTGAAGGCCTTCCGCGAGGAGCAGCAGGCGATGATCGCCGAGAACCCGGAGGTCTACGCGTCCTGGTGGGAGTCCGGCCGCTTCGGCTGGCTGGCGATCACCCTGGAGCTCGCCGACGACCAGGAGGTCGAGGAAGTGCTCACCGAGGCCTGGCGCCTGAACGCCCCGAAGTACCTGATCGCCCAGTGGGACGAGTGAGCGGTCACCCCGCCGCGGTCGGCTGGCTCCGCGCGGCCGCCCGCCGGTAGGCACTCGGCGTCGTACCGACCTCGCGCCGGAAGACCGTCCGGAAGCTCGCCGCGGTCCCGAAGCCGGTCGCGGAGGCGATCCGCTCGACCGACCAGTCCGACTCCTCCAGCAGCCGCCTGGCACCGAGCACGCGCTGCGTCGAGACCCAGCGCATCGGCGACTGCCCGGTCTCGGCCTCGAAGTGCCGGATGAACGTACGCCGTGGCAGGTGGCTGCGATCGGCCAGCTGCTGCACGGTGATCGGCTCACCGAGGTTCTCCAGGACCCACAGACGAGTGGGGGACAGGTCGGACCGCGCCGGAGCCAGTACGCCGAACCGCTGCCGGTGGTCGGCACTCCGGACCGGCGCCGCGACCACCCCCTGCCCGGCCGCGTGGGCGGCTGCCGCGCCGAAGTCGGACCGGATCAGGTGCAGGCACGCGTCGATCGCCGCGCCACCGCCCGCCGAGGTGAGGAGCAGGCCGTCCTCGACGAACAGCTGGTCGCCCAGCACGTTCACCGCCGGGTGGAGCGCCCGCAGCGAGTCGACGTACTGCCAGTGGGTAGAGGCGTCGCGGCCGTCCAGCACACCGCTGGAGGCCAGGGCGAACGTGCCGGTGCAGATGCCGACCAGCCGGGCGCCGCGCCCGGCCGTGGCCCGCAGCAGCTCCAGGTACTCCGCCGGTAGCGGGAGCTCCGGGTGGTCGTACCCGGGCACGACCACGATGTCCGCCGTCGCGGCCGCCGCCAGCGGAGCTGCCGGCCGGAGCGCGGACCCGGGAACGTCGCTCTCGCCGCACAGCAGCACGTCGTACCCGTCCTGTTTGCCGAGCAGGTACGCCGGGATGGTGACGTCCAGGTCGATCACCCGGGGCACGACCAGGATGGCGACGCTCAGCACGGGTCCTCCTCGGCGACGGCACGACGGGTGGCACGAACGGTGCCGTCTTTGGCACGGCCGCAGCTGGTGGCCGGCGGCCCGGCTTCCTAGGTTGATTGAACCTTAATCTTCCAGACCAAGGAGTGATCGCGGATGACGGTACGGGTGGAGAACCTCGGGGCGCCGTGGGAGCACGACTACGGCTACGTCCAGGCGCTCCGGCGCGGCGACACGATCTACGTGTCCGGCCAGCTGTCCCACGACGGCGCGGACCTGGTCGCGCCCGCGCCGGTCGACGAGAGCGGCGCGGTGACCGACTTCTCGGCGATGGGCGACCAGCTCCGCCGGACCTACGTGAACGCCGAGGAGTTGCTGAAGCGCTTCGGTGCCTCGCTCGACGACGTGGTCGAGGAGGTCGTCTACGTGCTCGACGTCGACGCCGCCATGGCGGTCGCCGGGGAGGTCCGCAAGGCGGCGTACCGCAGGGAGGACCCGCAGGTCGCCAGCACCATCGTGGGTGTCGCTCGGCTTGCGTTCCCGCGGCAGTTGGTGGAGGTCAAGTTCGTCGCGAAGGTGCCCGGTACGACGACCGCGTGAGGCGGGCGCTGGCTTGCACTCGGTGGGGTCGAGTGCTAATACTTGGTTAGCACTCAGTGGGCGAGAGTGATAACGCTCGTGCCTGCTGGGAGCTGTTAGATGACGGCCTCGATGAGGTGCCGGAGTCAGGCGGGACGTGACCGCGACGACCTCGGTGCCGTCCGTCGCGGGCATCGGGCCGGCTGAACCACCAGAAACTCGACGCGGGAGGACTCGCGGAGAATGCCCAAGCTGATTTCTTTCAACGAAGAGGCGCGCCGCGGCCTCGAGCGGGGAATGAACACCCTCGCCGACGCCGTCAAGGTGACGCTTGGCCCGAAGGGCCGCAACGTCGTCCTGGAGAAGAAGTGGGGCGCCCCCACGATCACCAACGACGGCGTCTCGATCGCCAAGGAGATCGAGCTCGAGGACCCGTACGAGAAGATCGGGGCCGAGCTCGTCAAGGAAGTTGCCAAGAAGACCGACGACGTCGCGGGTGACGGCACCACCACCGCGACCGTGCTGGCCCAGGCGCTCGTGCGCGAGGGTCTGCGCAACGTCGCCGCCGGCGCCAACCCGATGGGCCTGAAGAAGGGCATCGAGAAGGCGACCGAGGCCGTCAGCGAGCAGCTGCTCGCGCTGGCCAAGCCGGTCGAGACCCGCGAGCAGATCGCGGCCACCGCCTCGATCTCGGCGGCGGACACCCAGGTCGGCCAGATCATCGCCGAGGCGATGGACAAGGTCGGCAAGGAAGGTGTCATCACCGTCGAGGAGAGCAACACCTTCGGTCTGGAGCTCGAGCTCACCGAGGGCATGCGCTTCGACAAGGGCTACATCTCGCCGTACTTCGTGACCGACACCGAGCGGATGGAAGCGGTCCTCGACGACCCGTACATCCTCGTGGTGAACAGCAAGATCTCCAGCATCAAGGACCTCGTCCCGGTGCTCGAGAAGGTCATGCAGACCGGCAAGCCGCTGGCGATCATCGCCGAGGACCTCGAGGGCGAGGCGCTGGCGACCCTGGTCGTGAACAAGATCAAGGGCACCTTCAAGACCGTCGCCGTCAAGGCGCCGGGCTTCGGTGACCGCCGCAAGGCCATGCTCGGTGACATCGCCATCCTCACCGGTGGTCAGGTCATCTCCGAGGAGGTCGGCCTCAAGCTCGACACCGTGGACCTGGAGCTGCTCGGCCAGGCCCGCAAGGTCGTCGTCACCAAGGACGAGACCACCATCGTCGAGGGCGTCGGCGACGCCGACTCGATCCAGGGCCGGGTCAACCAGATCCGCGCCGAGATCGAGAAGTCGGACTCCGACTACGACCGCGAGAAGCTGCAGGAGCGGCTGGCCAAGCTGGCCGGCGGCGTCGCGGTGATCAAGGTCGGCGCGGCCACCGAGGTCGAGCTGAAGGAGCGCAAGCACCGCATCGAGGACGCCGTGCGCAACGCGAAGGCGGCCGTCGAGGAGGGCATCGTCGCCGGAGGTGGCGTCGCGCTGCTGCAGGCGTCGGTGATCGCGTTCGAGAAGCTGGAGCTCGAGGGTGACGAGGCGACCGGTGCCGCGATCGTGCGGTCGGCCGTCGAGGCCCCGCTCAAGCAGATCGCCGTCAACGCCGGCCTCGAGGGTGGCGTCGTGGTGGAGAAGGTCCGCAACCTCGAGCCGGGTCACGGCCTGAACGCCGCGACCGGTGAGTACGTCGACCTGATCAAGACCGGGATCATCGACCCGGCCAAGGTCACCCGCTCGGCGCTGCAGAACGCGGCCTCGATCGCGGCTCTGTTCCTCACCACCGAGGCAGTCATCGCCGACAAGCCGGAGAAGGCCTCGGCCGCTCCGGGCGGCGCGCCCGACATGGGCGGCATGGACTTCTGATCTCCGGAAGTTCCCAGTAGTACCTGCAGTACGAAGCGGTCCCGGGTCCCAGCCCGGGACCGCTTTCGCGTTCCCGGGAGAAGAGCACATGCGAACGCGGTGGGGAAGGGAAGGAAGGCGGGGGAGGGGGGAGCGGTCCCGGGTCCCAGCCCGGGATCGCTTTGCTGTGTCCCCGCCCGCTCGGTGGGGAAAGGAAGCGGGGCGCGTCGTCCGTAGCGTCCGAAGAACCCGCATGCGTCCGAAGGGACGTGCGCTATAGCCTCGGGTTCTTCGGACGCAACGAGATTCTTCGGACGCTACGGGCTCGCTGGGCGGGGACGGCTGCTGGGGCTGGACGGCTGTGGTCAGCCGGTGATCAGGCTCTTGGCCAGGGCCGGGGAGAACGTGCCGGCGGGGATGCCCGCGCCGATGCCGCAGTCGCCGTCGGAGTCGCCGGGGACCTTGAGCCACAGGAGCAGGTCGAGGGTCTGCGAGAGGTGATTGCCGTTGCGGGAGGTCTCGCCGAGTTTCCGGCCGGCCGGGTTGCACCACTCGCCGTTGGAGCCGTTGCCGTTGCGGCTGGTGTCGACGACGAACTGCGCGGTGCTGCCGAGCGCACCGCGGATCGCGTTGCCCTTGGCCACCGAGTCGGCGGTCTTGTAGTAGTTCGACGTGTTCAGCGCGAAGCCCCGGATCTTGCCGACCTCCACCAGCTTCAGCCGCCGCGCCATCTCGGCCGCGTCGATCCAGGTCGCGTTGCCGCCGTCCATGTAGGCCCAGGTGTTCGGCGCCTTCGCGGCGAGTTCGTTGACGGCGTACTTGAGCAGATCGGTCCGGGTCTTCTTCTCCGCGGCCGGGACGCAGTCGAGCTGCGCGAGCGCGTCCGGCTCGATCACGACCACGGCCGGGCGGTTGCCGATCCCGGCGGCGAACGCGCTGATCCAGGTCCGGTACGCCGCCGGCGACCCGGCGCCACCGCCGGAGTGACTGCCGCAGTCGCGCCCCGGGATGTTGTACGCGACCAGGATCGGCAGCTTGTCGGCGGCGTCCGCGGCCGACGTGTACGCCGTGACGGCGGCCTTGATGTCGCCGGACCAGTTCCCGAACCAGCGCCCGCCCGCCTGCTCGGCGATCCGGCCGCGGATCAGCGCGGCGTCCGGGTGCGACGGGTTGGTGCGCGCCCAGACGGCGGGGTTCGACCCGGGGTCGACGTAGAAGCCGCTGGTCATCGAGACCGGGTCGCCGGCGGCGTTGCCCAGGGCAACCGAACCGGAGGTGGACAGGGCGGCGGTGACGAGCACTGTGGACAAGACGGTGCGCAGGCGGGCCATGGAGGTCCTTCCGTGAGGGGCGGTCACGGCGAGAGTAGAGGGATCAGGACACCCTTGTCCCAGTGGACAACCGGGTCAGCCCTGGGCCGCACGCAGCAGTCGCAGCTGCCCGATCTCGGCGGCGTTCTTCATCAGCTCGGCGTTCACCCACCCGTACAGGTCGGCCACGGTGCGGCCCGCTTCCGGCGGCCAGGGAAAGGCCACCGGAAGCGCGAGCCGCGAGGAGTCCTCCAGTACGACGGACCACTCGTCGCGCAGGTGGTGCATCCAGTCGCGGGTGCCGAGCAGGGTGCCCGGCCACGGGACGTCGGTGCGGTCCGGCGGCACGGTCTGGCGGGCGTGGGCCAGCGCGGTGGTCCACCACCAGCCGATGTGCCAGGTCAGCCAGCCGGCCGTCGGCACCGGGATCGGGTCGAGCTCCTGGTCGGCCCAGTCCGGCCGCCAGACCCCGGCCGCGTCCGGCCGGACGGTCCAGTTCAGCCCGGCCGGCTCCCAGAGCAGGTCCTCCGGGACCAGCCGGTCCAGGTGGTACTCGAACAGGGACCAGGTCAGCTCGAACTGCCCGCGCAAGACACCCGTGATCGTCATCGGGAGATTCTCTCAAAGAGCGCAGACAAACCTCAGGCGTTTTCGTCCACGATGCAGAACGAGGCGTAGTGGTCGGCGGTGTAGTAGACGAAGGCCGGGTCGGTGGTCGTGCCGCCGCCGATCAGCCGGCGGGCGCCGCGGTCGGGAGAACCCGGCGTCTTCACGGTGTACTCGTGGTAGCAGGGTGTGCCTGACGACTCGTCCGGCAGGATGCCCTCCCGGTTCTGGAAGACGGTGCCGTCCTGGTCGTACGGGAACGGCCCGCCGGAGTGGATCAGGTCGAGCGTGTCGGACGCTTCGCCGGGCAGCGAGCTCAGATCGCACGAAGGGATCGCGGCGAGCTGCGGTACGGCGTACAGGGTGGTGGGGGCGGGAGCCGCGGTGGCGGTGCTGAAGCCCAGCAGGACTGAGGCGAGCACGGCGACGACGGCGCTGAGGACCTTCACGGAGGAGGTTCGCATGGGCTGGAGGCTTCCCGGTCCAACCGGCCGTCGTACATCCCAGCTGTGGTTAACCGGTGGACTATGACCCCGGCCGGGTCCTAGTGTTCTGGCTGCGAGAACGACTCGAGCGAAAGGAGCGACCGATGACCACTCTTCTGTGTTCCACGGCGCGTCCGGTCCACTCGTCCAGCTCGCACTGAGCGGAGCCCGCGCCTCTTTTCCGGAGGTACCGTGACCATCCGCACCATCGTCGAGTCCGATCTCGACAGCATTCACACGCTGATCGCCGACCAGTCGATCAACACCGTCACCCGCGAGCGGTACGACGAGTACGTCGGCGTCGGCTACTACCGCGACAACTGGACCTGGGTCGTCGAGCAGGACGGCCGGATCGTGGCCCTCGCCGTCTGGTGGGGCATGCCGCAGTTCGACCACCCGTTCAGCATCGACGGCCTGTACTACGCCGGCGACGGCGATCCCGTCCCGGTCTGGGCCGAGCTGATCCGGCACGGCCTGGAGTCGATACCGGCCGGCGCCGAGGAGCCGGAGTACCACCTCTTCGTGCCGAACGGCTGGCGCGAGCAGCCCGAGATCGTCGCCGCCCTGGAGCCCCGGCTCGCGGCGGCCGCGCAGGCGGGCCTGTCCGAGGTGACCGAGCGCCTGCGGTACGAGTGGCTCCCGTCGTACGGGCTGCCGGCGCGGTCGACACGGCTGCGCTTCGAGCCGGCCGACGACGACGCGTTCCTCGACGTCTTCGTCCGGGTGATCGAGGGCAGCCTCGACGCGTCCACCGCCCGGGCGGTGGCGAAGGGCGGCGCCGAGGCGTCGGCCAAGGAGGACCTGGCGATCTACCAGGAGATGCCGGGCGAGCGGGACTGGTGGCGTCTCGCGTACGACGACGCGCTGGTCGGCTTCATCCTTCCGTCGGCCAACAACGGCGGCCCGGTGATCGGGTACGTCGGCGTCCTGCCCGAGCACCGCGGGCACGGCTACAGCGACGACCTGCTCGCCGAGGGCACGCACCTGCTCGTCGAGACCGGGGCCGAGCGGATCCGCGCCGACACCGATCTGACCAACCGCCCGATGGCCGCGAGCTTCGAGCGGCAGGGCTACCGCAACCACGCGGTCCGGATGGTCGCCAGCTACCCGATCGCCTAGGTCCGACTGCCCCTCGGAAAAGTTGTTCCGAGGGGCAGACGCCCGGGCGGGCGCGCCCTATGCTCCCTGACATGTCAGAGACCTTCGGGTCTGATCGGGCGGGGTTGAGGGTGGACGATGCGCGACATCGCGCTGATTCTGCACGTGGCGACGGGGGCACTCGCGGTCGTGATCGGGCCGTTCGCGATCGTGGTCACGTTGCGGCGCAAGGGGCTCAACTGGGTCGGCGAGGTCTACCACTGGCTGATCGCGCTGGTCTGCCTCTCGGCGCTGGTGATGGTCCCGTACGACTGGGCGCGGCTGTGGATGTTCTGGCCGATCTCGCTGGCGTCGTACCTGTTCGTGTACCTCGGCCAGCGCTCGGCCGAGTCGCCGGGCGGCCTGTGGTACCGCGGCGTCCTGCGCGGGTACGGCGGCGGCTGGATCGCTTTGTGGACAGCGATCCTGGTGGTCAGCGTCGCCGGCCACCCCTGGACCTGGGCGCTACCGATCGTCCTCGGCACCGCCCTGATCGAGTGGCTGTGCTTCCGCCCCGCGGTCGCGTGGACCCGCGTCCAGGGCGGAAGCTAGGAGACCCGCCCTAGGCTTGGCCGGCCTGCTCCTCCGGGGTGGCCTTGCGGACGACCAGACGGGTCCAGGCGCCGACGTAGATGCGGTCGTCGGCGTCGAGTTCGCGGCGCTGGCCCGGCGGGACCGGGTCCTCGGGCAGCGGGCCCGAGGCCGGGCCGACGAAGGTGCCGTTGGAGGACTGGAGGTCCTCGACCCACCAGCGCTGGCCGTCGGTGGTCAGCTGGGCCTGACGACGGCTGACGCCGGTGTCGTCACCACAGTCGACCTCGGGGCTGATCCCACGGCTACGCGACGGCCGTCCGACCAGCACGCTCTTCTCGGTCAGCGGTACGACGACCGGCAGGCCCGGGGACGGGCACGGGTCGTCGCTCTGCTGGACGGCGTACCAGTCCGGGTCGACCCAGCGCTCGACGACCCACTCCGCGACCTCCTGCGGAGCAGGCGGCAACGGCGGCTGTGCCGTACTGGGCCCGAGGTCCAGCGACGAGGCCGGGCGGGGCATCGTGCCGGTGGTGAAGTCGTAGCCGCAGGACTCGCAGAACAGCGCGTCCACGGCAGCCGACTCGCTGCAGTTCGGACAGGCCTGGGTCGTCGGAGCCGCCGGAGCAGGCGCCGCGACTGCCGGAGCCGGTACGGCGGCCGCAGCCGGTGTGGCCGCTGCTCCGATCGGCAGTCCGCAGACGTCGCAGTAGTCGGTCGAGGTGGACGGGTGCCCGCTCGGGCACGTCACTGCGCTCATTTCTTCACCCGGGTCGTCTTGGTGGAGGCCGTGTCGAGAGCCATCTCGTCCACCTTCTCGACCGTGCGCTTGAGCCGCACGGTGCCGGTGTCCTGGTCGTCGATGTCGACCACCTTGCGCAGCCGCGAGGTGGCCTCCTCGTTGCCGGTCTGGGCCGCCAGCTGGACGGCCCGGCCGAGCTTGGTGGTCGCGGTCGCGGTGTCGCCGGCCGCCTTCGCCGCCAGGCCTTCCTGGATCGCGTCGGCCAGCTCGGTCTGCCCGGTGTAGTGGGCGACCTCCGGGCTGATCCGGGTGGTCAGGGCCTCGTCGGCCGACCACAGCGCCTTCACCAGGCCCTGGGCGAGTACCTGGTCACCGATCGCCAGCTGGACCCGGGCGGCGAGCTGCTCCTGCCCGATGCCCTTGGCCGCGAGCCGTACGGCGACGTGGTAGTCGCGGGACTCGTCACCCCACGAGCCGGTCGGGTAGGAGCTGGTCAGCGCGTTCACCTCGGTCCGCCGACCGGTCAGGTCGTCCACGGTCGGCGCGACCTGGCGGACGAACAGCACCTGCGCGCCCTGCGGCGCCCAGACCCGCAGGTCCGCGGCGGCGACGCCTTTGCTCATCGCCTGCTGGATCAGCTTCTGGAACTCGGCCGCCAACTGCTCCGGCGCCGGGATGATGTCGACCGTGCCGAGCAGGGCCGTGGCGATCCGGCGGACCTCGTCGACCTGCCAGGCCACGCCGACCCCGCGGCAGTCGCACTGGAACTGGCCGGTGACCGCCTCGATCGTCGCGGTCAGCACCTCCGGCGACTCGTGCTGGTTCTCGCCGTCGGTGAGCAGGATCGCGTGCTTCTGCGACAGCGACGGCACGGTCGCGAAGACCCGCGCGGCCAGCCGCAGCCAGGTGCCCATCGCGGTCCCGCCGTCGGCGTAGAACCGGGACACGGCCTCCTTGGCGGCCTGCCGGGTGTAGGCGTCCATCCGGACCATCACCGGCTCGGCCGACGGCGGGAACGCCAGCTGGGCCCGGTCGTTGCCGGAGATCACCGCGAACCAGACCCCGTCGAGGATCTGGTCGATCGCGGTCTGGGCGGCGTACGCCGCGGCCCGGACGCCCTCGGCGCCCATCGAGCCCGACGTGTCGACGATGATGATCTCGCCGACGTCACCGCCGCCGGACTGGCCCGCGGTACCGGCGCCGGCGCAGTCGACCGTGACGATCGCGTGCACGTCGGTGCCGCCGTCGGGCAGGAACTCGTTCTGGTAGACGGTGGCGGAGAACTCGGCCATCTCGTGGGGTTCCTTTCGTTCCGGCGAAATCAGGACAGGCGCGCGAGCGCGACGGTGATGTTGTCCTGGCCGCCCTGGGCGTTCGCCCAGTCGACCAGTGCGGACGAGGTGGCCAGCGGCTCGCCGCCGTTGGCCGCAGCGGTCTGACGGACCAGGTCGGCCAGCGGTGCCGCTTCGGAGCAGTAGTTCCACAGGCCGTCCGAGCAGACCAGCAGCCAGCCCGGACCGTCCACCCGCAGCGTGGTCGTCCGCGGTGTGTGATCAGGGGCGTCCTTGCCCAGCCAGCGCGTGATCGCGTGCGCCTGCGGACCGGTCTCGGCCTCGTGCCGCGGTACGCCGGTGGCGATCAGCTCGGCGGCCCAGGAGTCGTCCACGGTGAGCCCGACGGCCTCGGCGTTGTCGGGGAACCAGTACGCCCGGCTGTCGCCGACCACACCGGCCACCAGCAGACCTGCCTCGAGCACCGTCGCGACGAACGTGCAGGACGCCGGGTTCGGGCTGTCCGGACTCGTGTTCTGCAGTACGGCGTCGCTCGCGGCGTCAGCCGCCGCGTTGAGCCGGGCGATGACCGCCGCCTCGCGGGACGACTCGGTGCCCATGCCCTGCGCATGACCGGCGGCCAGTACGTCGCGGGCGGCGCGGGCAGCGGCCAGGCTGGCCACGTCAGAGTCCAGCGACGAGCTCACACCGTCGCAGACGACCAGCAGAGCCCGGCTGCCCGGCTCCGGGTCGGCGGCGATCGCCACGGCGTCCTCGTTGCGGCTGTGCCGGATGCCCCGGTCGCAGACGGCGGCGACCCAGGGCGCGGGCTGCTCGCTGAAGTGGTCGCGCGGCTTGCTGGCCTTCGTGCCGCAGGTCTCGCAGTAGCCGTCGGCACCGACCGTGCCGCCGCAGGAGCGGCACGGGCCGGGCGTGAACGCCTCAGCGGGAGCGCCGGTGTGCAGCTCGATCGTGGGCTCGGTGTCGGTGTCCAGCGCTGGAGTGCTCGGTGCCGCGCCGGCCTGCAGCTCGGCGCCGCAGCTCTCGCAGTACAGGTCGGCGTCGGACACCGGTTCGCCGCAGCTCGGGCAAACCGTCCGGGTCGTACTCGTCATCGCAACGTCCATCCTCGAACCTCGTTGGCCAGGTCGACCAGGGCGATCCGTTCCTCCCGGCTGGTGGCGTGGCCGGCCAGCTCACGGTAGGCCGACTCGAGGCCGTCGCGCAGGTCCGACTCGGTCGCGGCGCGCTGCGAGATCACCACCTGCGGGTCCGGGCCGTTGGCCAGCACGACGTCCAGCGCCGTCCGGAACACGTTCGCCGACAGGTTCGCCCGGTCCACCGGGTCGATCGTCAGGTTGTCGATACTGCCCATGGCCTCGGCCAGTGCGCCCAGCCCACGCCCCGATCCTGCCAGCAGACCGGCTCGCATCCGGCGGGCCCGGATGTACGCGCCGCTGGTCGGCGGCACCAGGTCGAGTGCCGCGACCGCTCCGTCGAGGTCGCCCCGCTCCGACCGGATCGCCGCCAGCCCGAAGGCCGACGGGGCGATGTAGTTGGCGTCCGTCCGGGCGCAGGTCAGGTACAGGCCCTCGGCAACGTCGTACTCGCCGCTGAGCTGGCAGGACACCGCGAGCGCCAGCTTCGGCGCCAGCTCGCCCGGCACCTGGCCGTAGACCGCGTTGAACGCCGACTGCGCGGTGGCCGAGTCGTTGCGGGCCAGGGCGACCAGTCCGGCCATCCAGACCGCGCGCCACTCCCACGGGTCCAGCTTCAGCAGGTCGGCGACGGCGGTGTCGACCAGGTCGTACTGGCCGACGTCCAGGGCGGCCTGAGCGAACTCCAGCAGCGTCTGCGGAGTCTGCTCCGGTGCGTTGGACACTGCCTCCAGCCGCTGCAGCGGGTCCTGCACGCTGACCGTCTTCAGCCAGCCGGCCATCCGGTCGCCCTCGTCCGGCAGCATCGACGGGAGGCGCTGGTGCGGCAGCGCGGCCTCGCCGAGCCCAGCGGCCCGGTCACCCGGGCTGCCGAACAGCAGGGACGACGTGGAGTGCTGCGCGGCGCCGTACGGCTGCTTGGCCGCGACCACCTCACGCAGTACGCCGAGCAGCTGCACCCGGAGCTCGTCCGCGGAGACGAAGCGGTCGGCCGGGTCCTTCGCGCAGGCCTTGAGCAGCAGGCGGTAGAAGGAGTCGAACTCCTGGAACAGCGGGATGTCGGCGACCGGCGGCAGCGAGGACAGGTACGTCGACTGGTAGCCGCGGAACTCCATCGCCAGCACGGTCAGCGTGCGGCCGAGCGTGTAGATGTCCGAGGCGATCGACGTGCCGACCTCGGGGACCTCCGGCGCCTGGTAGCCGACCGTGCCGTAGATCGCGGAGTCCAGGTCGTCGATCTGCCGGACACCGCCGAGGTCGATCAGCTTCACCGCGTCGCCGACCTGGATGATGTTGTCCGGCTTGAAGTCGCAGTAGACCAGGCCGAGGTCGTGCAGGTAGGAGAAGGCCGGCAGGATCTCCAGCAGGTAGGCGATCGCCTGGTCGACCGGCAGGGCGTCGTACCGGCCGTGGTTGGCCTGCATGCGCTGCTTGAGCAGGGTCTTCAGCGAGGTGCCGCCGACGTACTCCATGACGATGTAGCCGGCGCCGTCGTGGGTGACGAAGTTGTAGATCTCGACGATCAGCGGGTGCTCGACCCGGGCCAGGAACTGCTGCTCGGCGATCGCCGCGGCGACCGCGTCGGGGTCCTCGGAGTTCAGCAGGCCCTTGAGCACGACCCAGCGGTTGGACACGTTCTGGTCCTGGGCCATGTAGATCCAGCCGAAACCACCGTGCGCGAGACAGCCCGCGACCTTGTACTGCCCACCGACCAGGTCGCCGGGCTGCAGCTTCGGCGAGAACGAGAACGGGCTGCGGCACTTCGGGCAGAACCCCTCGGTGCGTCCCGGCTGGCCGTCACGCCCCCGGCCGACCGGGTTGCCGCAGTTGGGGCAGTTGCGGCGGTCCTCGGGGACCATCGGGTTCTTCAGGATCGCCTTGCTCGCGTCGATCGGCGGGATCGAGGGCACGCTGGTCAGACCGGCGCCCAGCCGAGCACCACGCAACCGGGTGGACGAGGTCCCCAGCCGCCGAGTCAGCTTCGACCCGGCCGCCTGAGCCCGAGCCGACCCCAGCGGCGTGGACGCCAACCGGTTGGAAGCCCGAGACACCGTCGAGGGCGAGCTGATCGGCTCGGCGGCAGCGCTCGTACTACTACCGTCGGCACCGCCAGGTGTGCCGCAGACATCGCAGTACCCGTCGACTACCGTCCCGGAGCAGCCAGGCTGCTGGCACGCTCCAGCTGCTGCAGGTGCGCCCAGTCCCGCAGTCCCACTCCCTGTTGTGGCGGCAGGCGATCCGCAGACGTCGCAGTACCCGTCGGCGATGGTGCCGGTGCATCCCGGCTGGGTGCAGGTCATGTTGTCCCTCCGACACTGTTGTCCAAGTAGGTCTGGTACGCCGCCGTCAGCGCGGCCAGCCGGACCAGATCCACCGGCTCCGCCTTCAGTACTTCCCGCCCGCGCCGGTACAGCTCGGCCAGGTCCTCGCTCGCCCCCGGTGTGCGAGCGACGCTGCCCGCCTTCACCTGGTAGGCATCCAGTCGTGCGGCCAGCTCGTCACGCCGCGCCAGCGCAGCGCCGTACGCCGACTGTGCCTGCCCCAGCGCACGCCGTACGGCGTCCAGCCGGGTCAGGTACTTCTCCAGCTCAGCAGGCGTGTTCGGCACGGCCCCCAGCGCATTCACATCCGGTACGCCGAGCCGCGGCGCAGGCGTGACCGCCGCGACGCACTGGTCGGCCAGGGCGCGGACAGCCGTCCCCTGCGCCGCCAACTCGGTCCGCAACGTCCGCGCGCGGGCCACGTCAGCAGCGCGCTCCCGCCGGGTCGCCGAACCGACGATCAGGTCCCGCTCGACCAGCGCCGCGTCGATCTCCAGCGGCCCGATCAGCCCGCCGACATCAGCTCCCCGCTTGGAGCGCTCGGCCAGATCGGTGACCCGCCGGTCCAGGTCGTGGTGCTTCGCGATCGCGTCGTTCCGGTGCACCGCGGGCTCCCGCGTGACCAGGTCGCTGATCCGTTCGACCTGCGCCCGCAGCTGCCGCAGCCGTGCCGCCAGGTCCGCGTCACCGGGCTCCAGCGCGAGCTTGGCCCGCAGCGTCGCCGCCAGCGCGTCCGACAAAGTGCATGCCTCAGGCAACGAAACGGCCAGCGACCCACCGGCGCCGGCGGCCCCCGAGGTGGTGTCGAGCCCGCCCCAGATCAGCGTCGAGATCCGCTCGGTCTCGGTCGCGCCGACCCGGCCGGAGTCCCAGGTCAGCAGGATCAGCTCGTACCGGTCCGAGACCGCCTTCCACACCGCCATGCTGAGCACGACGTCGGCGCTCAGCGCGTCGGCGTCCGCGGCGTGCAGGGCGGCCTGGTCGAGCTCGTCCAGCTCCGCGCGCCGCCGGTCCCGCCAGGTCCCGAGCGCGTCGAGGAACGCCAGCAGCTCCGTCGCCGGAATGCTGCTGCCGATCCTGCCCGGTGGCGCCGGTGCGACGGCGGTCGGCGTACGAACGGTCATCAGCCCCTGCCGTACAGGGCCACCGGCGGCGTCGGCGCCGGCCCGAGCGTCGGCGCGAGCCACTTGTCGTACGACGCCTTCCAGCGCCCGCTGGCCTTCATCTCCGCGAGCACCCCGTTGACGAACTGGACGAACTCCTTGTCGCCCCTCGCCATGCCCAGGCCGTACGGCTCGTCGCTGATCCGCTCGTCCTGGATGATCCGCGCGTACGGGTCCTGCGCGGCCTCGCCGGCCAGCACGGTGTCGTCACCGGTGATCCCGTCCGCCTTGCCCTGCTGGAACAGCACCAGGCACCCGGTGTCGGTGTCGGCGGTGATCGCCTTGACGCCGCGGTCCTTGTACTTGTTGAGGTTGTCCAGGCTGGTCGACCCGGCCGGTGCGCAGACCGTCTTGCCGCGCAGGTCGGCCAGGCTCTTGGCGGGTGAGTCGCGCTGCACCAGCGTCTTCTGGCCCGACCGGTAGTACTCGGCCGAGAAGGCGATCTGCTGCCAGCGCGCGCAGTTGATCGTCATGTTCCGGGCGACGATGTCGATGTCGGAGTTCTTGTTCTGCAGCACCGGGATCCGCTGCGGGCTGGAGATCACCACCAGCTCGACCTTGTTCGGGTCGCCGAAGATCGCCCGGGCCACCTCGCGGACCATGTCGATGTCGAAGCCCTCGATCGCGCCGCTGATCGGGTTGCGCGAGCCCAGGTTCAGGCTGTCCGCGGAGATCCCGGCCCGGAGCCGGTCCCGGCGCTTGATCTCGTCCATCTTCGAGCCAGGACGTATCTCGCCGGGCTGCGGCAGCGCACCGGCCGGCGCGTAGGAGCGCAGCTCGTCGCGCAGGTTGTTCGTACAGGTCGGCCCGGCCGGCGGCGCCGCCGTACTGGTCGGGGCGGCCGGCTTCGTCGGGATCTGGGTGGCCGCGTAGTCGCCCGAGCCGCACGCGGTCAGGGCGAGCAACGTCAGCACGCTGCCGGCGGCGATCAACTGCTTCTTCATTAGGTAGGTCGCGGCGAAAGCTCCGTCTTCAGGACGGCGGTGAACCGCGACTGCCTCCCTTCAAAGCGATCGCCGAACTGTCGGCGGGGGCTGGTTGGGTACGAGTTGTGTCCCGCTACCGCATGTATCCGGCGCCGACCCAGACTGCGGGTCTGCTGGCGCACTGTAGACATGCCCGGTACGTGTGGAACTTGGCTGTCGAGCAATCGGCGATGTGGACGCGCGACAAGGGATCCACCCCGGGATTCCATGAGCAGTCCCGGCAGCTGACCGAGGCCAGAGCAGCGTTCGACTGGTTGCGGGCCGGGTCGCAAACCGTCCAGCAGCAGGCATTGCGGGACTTCGACCAAGCACGCCGGAACTACTTCGCCGGTAGTCACGGCCGTCCGACGTGGCGCAGGGCCGGACGGCACGAGGGGTTCCGTGTTGTCGGCCCGCAAGCAGGCCGTGTCGAGCAGCTCAGCCGCAAGTGGGGTCGGGTACTGATCCCGAAAGTCGGGTGGGTCAGGTTCAAACTCAGCCGCGCGCTGCCGGCCGCCAGGTCGTACCGAGTTGCTCGCGACAGCGTGGGTCGCTGGCATATCGCGCTGGCTGTAGTCCCCGACCCGATCCCCGCGCCCGGCAACGGTTCGGTCGTCGGCGTTGACCGCGGTGTGACCGTGTCCGCCGCGCTGTCCACCGGGGAACTGCTCAACTGTCCACGACTGTCCGAGTCCGAACAGCGGCAACTGACGCACCTTCAGCGGCGACTCGCCAGAGCACAGCCTGGATCGAACCGCAGGCAGCGCGTCAAAGCCGCGATCGCGAAACTGCACGCCCGCGCTGCGGCTCGGCGCAAGGACTGGGTCGAGAAGACAACCACCGATCTTGCGCGCCGGTTCGATGTGATCCGCGTCGAAGACCTCCGGATCGCGCACATGACCCGGCGGCCGAAACCGAAACCCGACCCGGCCAGGCCAGGCGGCTATCTGCCGAACCGCCGACGTGCCAAGGCCGGTCTGAACCGGGGCATCCGCAGCAACGGGTGGGGGCTGCTGGTCCAGCGGCTCGAACACAAAGCCGCCGGAAGAGTCGAGAGGGTCTCTCCGGCGTACACGAGTCAGACGTGTTCGCGGTGCGGGCACTGCGCACCAGCGAATCGCGAGAACCAAGCGTTCCGGTGCCGGGCCTGCGGCCACAGCGACCACGCCGACGTGAACGCCGCCATCAACATCGCCGCCGGACGGGCGGTCAGCGCGCGCCGAGACAAGCCAGTACGGGTGTCGCTGAAGCGTGAACCTCAACTCACTACCTAGCTGAGCTGGAATCCTCGTCAATGACGGCGGGGAGGACGTCAACGGTATTCCCCCAGACGCTGGGACAGGCCCCAGGCGGCGAGCAGTGCGGCGGCGATCCCGATCGGGAGGCCGAGCCAGCCGATCGGTGGCAACGAGCCGCGCGCGTCGGCGAGCTGCGTCTGCGTCGCGCTGCTGGCCTCCCCGAGCTTCGTGGTCGAGGACCTGTCGAAGTTCGTGAACGGTGCCGTCGCCGTCTTCGGCCCGGTGCCGATCGCCTGGTCAACGGCGGCGTCCCAGTTGCCGCCGTCGTCGGCCTTGCGGATCGCGACGTGCGCGAGCTTGTACTCCTGCCACGCGCTGGTCGCGTTGCCGGCGCCCGTCCCGATCGTGGCGAGCTGCTTGTCCACCTGGTCGGCCGCCGCCTTCCAGGCCTTCTCGAAGTCCGCGCCGGAACCGCGGGCGATCAGCGTCAGGCTCTCGTTCGACTTGGCGTCGTACGCCGCGATCCGTGCTCGTGCCAGCACCAGCGCGTCGGAGTACTCGTCGGTGAAGGTGTCCTTCGCCGAGCTGCTCGCACCGGCCAGGCCGGCCCCGCCGACCACGATCGTCAGCAGCACCAGTACGGCGCCGGCGGCCAGCGGGACGTTCACGTACCGGCGGGTGCGCTTGGCCAGCCACACCATCGTCAGCACCAGTACGGCGAGGCTGATGAGCCCGCCGACGATCAGCCAGCCGTTGCCGGTGCCGACCCCGTCGAACTCGGTGTCGACGCGGTCCTCGTTGGCCGCGACCAGTGCGTTGAGCAGGGGGAGCGAGTCGTTCTGCAGGGTCGCGTTGGCGTCCTTGAGGTACTGCGAGCCGATCGGCAGGCCCTGGCGGTTGTTGGTCCGCGCCTGCTCGATCTGGCCGCTGTAGGTGAGCAGCGTCGTGTTGAGCTGGCCGAGCACGTTCTGGTCGGCCGGCTGCGCGGTGGCGGCCTCGGCGATCAGCCGGGAGGCCGTCGCCAGCGAGTCGACGAAGTGCTGGCGCTGGGCCGGCGGCTCGAGGCCACCGACCAGGAAGGCGTTGGTGGCGTCGGCGTTGGCGGCGACCAGGTTGGTGTGGATCGCCTGCACCCGGACCAGCTGGGCCGTGTTGGCCTCGGCTCGCTGCAGGGCTCCGTCGGACTGACGGAACCCCTGCGCCGCGGCCAGGCCGAACAGCACGGCGATCACCGCGGACAGGATGAGCAGGGCGCGCATGCGGCCCGGCGTACCGTAGAAGAAGACGTTGAGCACACCGTGGGGCTTCCGGGCTGATGGCTGCTGTGGTGCGCCACTCGGAGCCGCGGGCGTGGCCGGCGGCGACCAGGTCGCCGGGGGCGCACTGACTGTCTGGGTCACGCCTGTTCTCCTTGCTCGGGCAGCGCAGCGTTCTCGGTCGTCTCGCCGGGCGCGGGCTCGGCCAGCTCGGCTCCGACCTCGTCCTTCGGGACGGCCGGTGGGTGCAGGTCCTCGTCGGTGAGGTCCTCGGCGAGGATCTGACGCAGCTGGTCGGTGCTGGGTGCCGTCACGTCGCGCAGGCGCCAGGCGTGCCGGCCGATCGCGGCCTCCAGCGTGTTGCGGGCGAAGCGGCCGTTGCCGAACGAGCGGTTCCGCGCTGTCGACGACAGGACCACCTGGAAGTGCTCCACCGCCTCCGGGGTCAGCTCGTAGTCGGCGCCGGCGGCCAGGCCGGTGAGGATCTCGGTGAGCTCGGCGTCGGTGTAGTCCTCGAAGCCGATCGTGGTCCGGAACCGGCTGGCCAGTCCGGGGTTCGCGGCGATGAACGTCTCCATCGGCTCGGGGTACCCGGCCACGATGACGACGAGGTCGTCGCGGCGGTCCTCCATCTCCTTCACCAGGGTGTCGACCGCCTCCCGCCCGTACTGGTCGGTGCCTTGGTCACCGGAAGTCAGGCTGTACGCCTCGTCGATGAACAGCACGCCACCGGCCGCCGACGCGACCACCTCGGCGGTTTTGGTCGCTGTCTGGCCCAAGTACCCGGCCACCAGCTCGGAGCGGTCGACCTCGATCAGCTGGCCCTTCGAGAGCAGTCCCAGCGCCTTGTAGATCCCGCTGACCAGCCGGGCCACCGTCGTCTTGCCGGTCCCCGGATTGCCCACGAACACCAGGTGCCGCGTGATCGTCGGACTCTTCAGCCCGGCGTCGGTCCGCAGCTTCTCCACCCGCAGTACGGCGACCTGCCGGTGTACCTCCCGCTTGACCTTCTCCAGCCCGGTCAGCTCGTCCAGCTCAGCCAGCAGCTCTTCCACCGACCGCTCGGGGACGGGAGCCTCCTCCACCTGGGCCGCTGCCTGGGGGAGTGCCTGCTGAGCACCGGTGCTCAGCGGCGGCGTCTGGCCTGCCACCTGTAGCGGCCGGGCTCCCGCCGCCTGCAGCTGTGCGGCCGCGGCGACCGACGCGTTGCCGATGACTCGCATGGTCGGCTCACCGAGCGAGCAGGCGGCCGAAGCCACCTCAGCCAGCGCCTCGGCGTACTGGACCTTCTCCGGCGAGCTCTGCGCGACCAGCTCGCTCAGCACGGCGGTGGGCGAGCCCCGCCATCTCCTACCCCGTACGGCGGCGTCGAAGAAGTCCTGAGTGGTCGCACCCGGCGTCACCGCCGCCCAGTCCGCCGAAGCACCCGGAGCGGACTCGGCGAGCGCAGCGGCGAGGGAGAGAGCCTCCGCTCGAGCAGAGTCCTCAGTCACACCGGCGCGTGCGGCAACAGTCAGCAGCCCCGCCAGTGCGTCCTTCAGCGAAGTACCCCCCACGCTGCTCATGCCCCTCCTCGTCCTGGCGGTGGTTGCAACGGGCCCGCGCCCGGCGGGACGTCCGGTGCCGGACCGGACGGCGTCTCGCCCAGAGCGAGACTGCCACCGGTCGACCCGGTCCCGAACTTCTCCTGCAGGAACCTGCCGTGCGCGACCAGCGCGGCCGCGTCGGCCCGGTTCACCGCGTCGAACACCTTGTCCATCGTCGCCCCCAGCAGGTCCAGCTGGTCGATCAGCAGCATCAGCGACGTCTTGCCCCGGTCCACCGGCCGGCTGTCGGCCCACTGCCGCGGGAGCCGCAGGTACCCACCGATGGCCTCCGGCAAGTAATCCGTCGCCGTGGCCATCACCGAGTACGCCTGCATGCTGCCACCGAGGTTGCCGAGCCGCGGGATGGTCTCCCGGACGATCCGCACCACCCGGTTGACCCGCGACGCGACGACCGCCGGTACGGCGCCGTCCGCGACCAGCTGCTCGACCCGGACCAGTGCGGCGAGCAGGTCGTCGGTGGTCGGTGCGCGAGGGGCCGGGGCAGGCTCGGGCTCCGCCTTGCGACCCGTGAGCCGCGCGAAGAAGTCACCCAATGCCATGCAGTTCGTCCCGTCCCCCCGCTAGTCCTGAAAGGCTCAGCGACCGAGGTCGAGGCTGCCCTGGATCACGCGCTGGTCCTGCTGGGCGACCCGGTCCAGGTAGCTGCGGGACTTGGTCACCTCGCTCTCCAGCGTGCCGATGGTGGCGGCCATGCTGTCCAGCGCCTCCACCTTGAAGGTGTCGATCGCGTCCATCGTGGCGTAGATGTTGGCGAACGCGGCCTGCAGCTGCGGCAGCCCGATGGTCGCCGAGGCGGCCTGCTGCTGGATCGCGACCGAGTTGTCCCGCAGCATCTGCGAGGTGCGCTCGATCATCCCGCTGGTGGTCGTGTTGAGCGCGGTGATCTGGTCCAGCACGAGCTTCTGGTTGCCCAGCGCCTGCGCCACGATGACCGCCGTCCGCAGGGCCGAGACGGTCGTCGTGGAGGCCCGGTCGACGCCCTTGATCAGCTCGATGTTGTTCTTGATCACGATGTCGATGGCCAGGTAGTTCTGGATCGACACGGCCAGCTGGACGAGCAGGTCCTGGTGCTTCTGCCGGACGTAGAACAGCACGTCCTCGCGCAGCGCCTTGGCCTTGTCCGGGTCGGTCGTCTCCAGCTCGGCGATCGTCGCCGACAGCCGCGCGTCCAGCCGCTCGGCGACGTACACGTACTGGTTCAGCCGGCCCATCGCGTCCCAGAGCTGCTGCTTCTCCAGGTTCAGCGCGGCGTTGTCCTTGCCGAGCTCGTCCTGGCCGTTGCGCAGCGAGTGCAGGATGCCCTCGAGGTGGCTCTGCGCGCTCTGGTACTTGCGGAAGTAGTCCTCGATCTTGTCGCCGAACGGGATCATCCCGAGCAGCTTCTTCGGGCCGGTGGCTTCCTTCGGGTCCAGGTTCTCGACCGTACGGCGCAGCTCGAGCAGCGTCTTGCCCACCGTCGAGCCCTCGGCCAGGCCGCCGCTGGTCAGCGCCTTGACCGGCGACTGGAGCAGCCGGTTCGAGCTCTCGGCGGCGTGCCGGATGTCGGCGTCGCCCATGCTGCGCACGTCGGTCGCCTTGGCGGCGAACTCCGGCGAGCGCGGCGCGGCCGTCATCAGCGAGCTGAGGAAGGTGTCGACCTTCGAGTCCAGCCCCGGCAGCGCGGCCGGGTCGACCGCGGGCGCCATGCTCGGCGCGGCCGTCGTGGCCACCGCCTGTGTCGGCGCCGGTGCGGTGAGTATCAGTCCCGGCGCGGTCGCGGTCGGCGGCTGCAGCGGCGACACCGCGGGCTGGGCCTGCCCAGCGCCTGCTGCCGGTGTCCCCGCGGTGTTGTCGGCTTCGGTCATCGTCGTTCCCCTCCGGTGGCCTGCCACGGGCCCGCGCCCGCGTCCCCTGTCACACACTCCGTGACGCGCACACAATCTACGCGGTTCCCGGTCCGTTGGCGCCAGAAGTAACGCAGTCGTTGTCAGGACAAGGAGCGGGCGTAGCTGACGAACGTGAAGCCGTCGCGGGGGTCGCGGGCGGTCTCGGTCCAGGCGCCGGGGTCGATCGCGGGGAACGTGACGTCGCCCTCGGGGGACTGGTCGACCTCGGTGAGCTCCAGGCGGTCGGCCGACGGGAGGGCGAGGCGGTAGATCTCGCCGCCGCCGGCCACGTAGATGTCGTTGCCATCGGCAAGTTTCAGGGCATCGTCAAGGGTATGGACGACCTCGACGCCTTCGGCCGACCAATCGGCCTGCCGGGTGATGACGACCGTACGGCGGCCGGGCAGCGGGCGGCCGATGGAGTCGTAGGTCTTGCGGCCCATCAGCAGCGTGTGGCCGAGGGTGAGCTGCTTGAAGTGCTGCAGGTCCTCGCGGATCCGCCAGGGCAGGTCGTTGTCACGGCCGATCACACCGTTGCGGCCGACGGCCGCGATCAGGACGACGCTCATACCGCGATGGGGGCCTTGATCCAGGACTGCGGGTGGTAGTCCTTCAGAGCGACGTCGCCGATCTCGTAGGCGTCGATCGAGTCGCGCCGGCGCAGCTCCAGCGTCGGCAGCGGGCCCGGCTCGCGGGTGAGCTGGAGCTTCACCTGGTCGAGGTGGTTCAGGTAGATGTGCGCGTCACCGAGTGTGTGCACGAAGTCACCGACCTCGAGGCCCGTCTGCTGGGCGACCATGTGGGTCAGCAGCGCGTACGACGCGATGTTGAACGGGACGCCGAGGAAGATGTCGGCCGAGCGCTGGTACAGCTGGCAGGACAACTTGCCGTCGGCCACGTAGAACTGGAACATCGTGTGGCACGGCGGCAGTGCCATGTTGTCCAGTTCGGCGACGTTCCAGGCGCTGACCAGGTGGCGGCGGGAGTCCGGGTTCTTCTTGATCGCCTCGATGACGCCGCTGATCTGGTCGACGTGCCGGCCGTCCGGGGTCGGCCAGGAGCGCCACTGGTAGCCGTAGACCGGCCCGAGGTCGCCGTCGTCGCCGGCCCACTCGTCCCAGATCGAGATGCCGTTGTCCCGCAGCCACTGCACGTTGGTGCTGCCGCTGAGGAACCAGATCAGCTCACCGACGACCGACTTCAGCTGCAGCTTCTTGGTGGTCACCGCGGGAAACCCGGCGGACAGGTCGTAGCGGGACTGGTGCCCGAACACGCTCAGCGTTCCGGTGCCGGTGCGGTCGCCCTTCTCGGCGCCGTGAGTGAGGACGTGGTCGAGGAGCTCCAAGTACTGCCGCATGATCCGACCTTACAACCGCTTCCGGCGGCCCCGCCGGAGGCGCTCGGGGCTGGACGCGGGTGCCCGCCGGGGCCTGGCAGACTCGCCCGCGTGAGTGATGTGGAGTACGTGCTGACGCTGGTGCTGCACGTGGAGAAGTCCGACCGCCCGGCGCAGACCGACGCGCTGGAGACGGCGGCGCGCGCCGTACTGGCGATCCTGGCCGACGAGCGCTCGACCGGCGAGGGCGAGTGGGCCGAGGCGATGCACGCCTGGCAGGACGCCCGCATTCGTAAGGTCGTCCGCCGGGCCCGGGGCATCGAGTGGCGCCGGGCGGAGGCCCTCCCGGGGATCACGGTCAGCTCGGCCTTGCCCGCTCCTGCCGAGGAAACTCCCGTCGGGGAAGCCCTCGACGAGGAAGCTCCGGCCGGACCGCCTCCGGCTGAGGTCCGGGTCTTCCCGCCCGTCCCGCTCGACGAGGTACCGAAGGACCTGGCGAAGCTGCAGGTCACCGGCACCGACCTGGAGGACGGCGAGCTACCACCTGTTGCGCCAGGCATCCCCGTCCTCTGGGTCAACCCGGGTCTGGAGATGTCCACCGGCAAAACCATGGCCCAGGTGGGCCACGCCGCACACCTCACCTGGTGGCGCCTCTCCGAGGCCGCTCGCAAGGACTGGGCCGCCGACGACTTCCACCTGGCGGTCCGGACCGCCTCAGCCGCCGAGTGGAAGCAGCTACTGCGCAGCGGGCTGCCCGTCGTACAGGACGCCGGTTTCACCGAGGTCGAGCCGGGCAGCCGGACCGTCGTCGCGGATCACCCAGCCTTGACCCGGTAGTGCAGGTGCGTCACCCGGTCGCCCTGGACGACCGTCGGGTCGTCGAGCAGGACCTGCCCACCGGCGTAGTCGCCGAAGAAGCGGACGCCGGTGCCGAAGACGACCGGGACCACGTTGTAGGCGATCTCGTCGACCAGGCCGGCCGTCAGGGCCTGGCCGGTCAGGTTGCCGCCGGTGACCGAGACGTCACGGTCACCGGCGAAAGCGCGGGCCTGTGTGATCGCTTCCTCGATGCCGGAGACGAACGTGAACGGCGCGTCCGGGAACGGCCAGCCGGTCGGCGGCGTGTGGGTGACGACGAAGACGTGCTCGCCGACGGCCGGCACGCCGTGCCAGCCGTTGGTGAGGTCGAACAGGTGCCGCCCGATCACGCAGGCGCCGATCTTCGGCCAGGTCGCGTTCATGTAGTCGGCGCTGGCCCGGCTGACCTTGAACGGGCGGCCCTGGTCGGTCCCGTAGACCTCGACCGGGCCGTTGTTGTACCAGTCGAACAGCGGCCCGACCGCGTCCCCGGTGTCGGCGACGAAGCCGTCCAGCGAGACCGCTGCCGCGGCGATGACGTTGCCCATCACGCTTCCTTTCGTACGGCGTACGTGAGGTGCTGGGCGTGCGGGGTGGAGATGGCTGAGACCAGCTCCAGGTCGATCCGCGGTGCGGCGCCGACCGGGTAGAGCCGGGTCCCACCACCCAGTACGACGGGCGCCACGTGCAGCCGCAGTACGTCGGCCAGGCCGGCGGCGAGGACCGCGTGGCAGATCTCGCCACCGCCCATCACCACCACGTCCTTGGCGCCGGCCGCCTCGCGGGCCCGGCCGATCGCGTCGGCGAGGTCCGTGACGAACGTGAAGCGGTCGCCGAGCCGGGTCGTGTCCGGCGCCTGATGGGTGACGACGAAGATCGGCGGGTTCACCTCGCCGGTCGGCTTGGCGCCGTACCCCATCTCCGCGCTCCAGCCGTCGGGGGCGTCGATCACGTCGAACAGCCGGCGCCCCTGCACCACCGGGCCGGTTTCGGCGAAGCTGCGGTCGAGCACCTCCCGGTCGTCGTCGGTGCCGTCGAAGACCCAGGTGTGCAGCGCCTCGCCCGCGTCGCCGAGGCCGTTGCCGGGACCGGCGTTCGGCCCGGTGACGTAGCCGTCCAGGGAGACGGAGATGTCGACGACGACCGGGCTCATCGGCCGGTCTCCTTGGCGACCAGCGCGGCCAGCTTGTCGAGTCCTTCGGTGAGGCCGCGCTCCATCCCGCTGGCCACCATGCCGTCGCGGGCCTCGATCGACGGGAACACCGACCAGGTCCGCAGCTGGACGCCGTTCGCGGTCGCGGTGTACGTCGCCTTCTCCAGGCTGACCTCGCCCGGGAACCCTTCGTACTCGAAGGTCTGGATCACCATCGCGCCCGGCTCGATCGCGTGGAACACGCCGCGGAAGGCGAACTCGGCGCCGGAGGGGTCGCGGTGGATGTAGCGGTAGCGGCCGCCCGGGCGGACGTCGTACTCGACGACCTCCATCTCCAGGTTGTTCGGGCCGAGCCACTGCGCGATCAGGTCCGGGTCGGTGGAGACCTTGAACAGCTGCGCGGGAGTGGCGTCGAAGTCGCGGAGCACCTCGATGAACGGGGTGTTCGCGGGGGCGTTGATGATCGTGTCGCTCAC
The DNA here is from genome assembly GCF_014205135.1 of Kribbella italica. Lineage (NCBI taxonomy): Bacteria > Bacillati > Actinomycetota > Actinomycetes > Propionibacteriales > Kribbellaceae > Kribbella > Kribbella italica. Next base: position 5,042,910 of record NZ_JACHMY010000001.1, on the reverse strand, counting down.
TGGTCCTGCTCCTTCACGGTTTCGAGGACGGCGTCGATCCGGCGGAACCGGCGCTCGGTGGTCAGGCGGTACTGGTCGATCCAGCCGGTCAGCTGCTCGAGGGCGCTCGGGGCGAGGTGGCACGGCCGGCGCTGCCCGTCGCGGGTCCGGGTGATCAGCCCGGCGGCCTCGAGCACGGAGATGTGCCGGGAGACCGCCTGGAGCGTGATCGGGAACGGCTCGGCGAGCTCGTTCACCGTCGCCGGACCGCGCGACAGCCGGGCGATCAGCGCCCGCCGGACCGGGTCGGCCAGGGCCAGGAAGGCCCGGTCGAGTGCTGCTTCGTCGTACTCCATCTTTATCAACCAATTCCTTGATCAACTGATGTGTTGAATATAGAACCGGCGTCTCCGAGGAGTCAAGGGCTTACACCGTCGAGAAGGCGGCCATCATCGCCATGTCCTCGTGCTCGAGGTTGTGGCAATGGATCAGGTACTTGCCCTGGTGGGCGGTGAATCTGACCAAGACGTCGACGACCTCGGCGGGGCGGACGTCGACGGTGTCCTTCCAGCCGGCGTCGTACGGACCGGGTGGGCCGCCGCCGCGGCGGACGACCTGGAAGGGCGCGAGGTGGACGTGGACGGGGTGGTGCACGTCGGTGACGAACGACCACAGCTCGTACTGGTCGAGCTTCACCGTCGCCTGCATGACCTCGGGGTCGAAGGGTTTGCCGTTGATCGTCCATCCCCGGTGCTCGCCGGCCGAGCCGCGGCGGAAGCGCCATTTCCGGCGTACCAGACCTCCCGGCTCGGGGATTGGCGCGTACGACGAGAGCTTGGCCGGGACGTTGCTGTCGTCAACCGCCTTGTGGGCAACGACGAACCGCATCACCTCGGCCGCTCGACCTGTGCCGAGTTTGTTCTTCAGCGTGACCGCGGTGCCCACGGCGTACTGGGAGAAATCGACGACTACGTCGAACCGTTCGGCGGGCGCGATCACCAGGGTCTCGTGCGTCATCGGCGAGTCGAGCAGGCCGCCGTCGCTACCGATCTGGACGAACCGCCCCGGCCCGTCGAGTGCCAGCTCGTACCGGCGCGCGTTGGCCGCGTTGAGGATGCGGAAACGGTAGCGGGCGGCGTCGACCTCCAGCACCGGCCAGGGCGCGCCGTTGACCAGCTGCACGTCGCCGATCACCCCCTCCATGTACCGCGACTCCACACCCGGCCCCTCCTTCAGTGCCGGGTAGCGGAACGACCCGTCCTCGTTGAACGACCGGTCCGCCAGCACCAGCGGGACCTCCCGATCGCCTGCAGGCAAAGGAAGTGCGTCCTCCTCGGCGTCGCGGATCAGGTGCAGGCCGAACAGCCCGCGGTAGACCTGCGGAGCGGTGTAGTCCATCCGGTGGTCGTGGTACCAGAGTGTGGCGGCCCGCTGGGTGTTCGGGAACGTGTAGCTCCGGCTGCCGGTCTTGACGTCGCCGCCTGTCATCCCGTGGTGCCCGGCGTGGTCGTGGTGTTCACCGTTGGGCATCAGCAGGTCCAGCGGCCAGCCGTCGCTGCTGGCCGGGGTGTGCCCACCGTGCAGGTGGACGACGGTCGGTACGTCGAGCTGGTTGACCTGCTCGACCACGCTGGTCCGTCCACTCCGTACGTCGAACGTCGGCCCGGGCAGCAGCCCGTCGTACCCGAGTACTTCGGTCCGCAGCCCCGGCAGGATCTCCAGCGACGCCTTGCGCTGTACGACGCGGTAGTAGTCGGCCTGGGCGTCGCTGCGGACCGGCCGCTTCACCGGTGGGATCGGCAGTGGCACCTTGAACGCGGCCGGCAGCGGTACGGCGCTGGTGAGCAGTTCGGCGGTCTGGCCGGGGGACGGGTCGAGGCCGCAGCCGGCCAGGGTGGCGGCACCGGCGACTCCCAGGAACCCGCGGCGGGACAGTTTCATCGGACTACCTCCGGGCGGTGGCGGAAGGACCAGACCGTCATCGCCGCGACGGTGACGACGATCGCCGTACCGAGTGGCACGTGGACGACGAAGTTCTGCAGGTAGCCGAAGACCATCTGGGCCATCTCGGCGAGGAACAGCAGGATCGTGACGAGCGCCGGCCAGAGCCGGCCGTGGCCTGGCCGCCAGTAGAGGACCGCGACGACGAACTGGAGCATCGCGACCACCCACAGCGTCGACCCGATCGGTCCGTGGAGGTCGATCGCGTCGGCCTCGCCGGACAGGAAATACCCGGCCAGTACCGGCTGAGCGATCACCAGCCCGGCGTGCAGCAGCAGGACGATCCGCAGCATCCACAGGGTCACCCGAGGTCGCCGCGTTGAGGTCGCCGGTGTACCGGCGTCAGGCTGCCCGGCCGCTCGGGCTCCGCGCTTCACGCTGCCGCCGCCGTTTGCCGGACTGTCCAGACAGCGAGCGAAACGCTACCGGCGACTACGGCCATGCCCAGCGGGATGTGGACCGCCAGTTCGCGGCCGTAGCCCGCGTGGATCATCAGCGCCTCACCGGCGAGCACCGCGCCGGTCAGCAGCGACGGCCAGAGCAGTCGAGTGACGAGCGACGTCAGGACCAGCTGGGCCAGGCAAAGCGCGGTAGCGGTGAGGCCCACCGACTCGTGGATCGGGATCGCGCTGCCTTCGCCGTTCAGGTAGAGGCCGGCGAGCAGCGGCTGCGCGCAGACAGCGGCCGCGTGCAGCACGGCGACGACGCGGAGAAGCTTCATGCCGCCACAGTAGTAGTCTGTCTACATGTAGCGGCACCAGGTACAACCCTGGATCGACCCTAGGGAGTCAGCGCCCTCCGGACTGTTGTCGCCAGGGCCGCCCGGCGGCGCTCATGAGTCTTGTCAGGATCCTCCGGGGCTGCGGCGTGGGTGAGGCTCGCGGCGGCCCAGGTGTGGGAGAGCGAGATGAGCAGTGAGTGGATGTCGAGCGGGGCCAGGTCGTCGACGACCTGGCCGTCTCGCTGGGCCGCCTCGATCGCCGCCAGCTTGCCCTTGTCGTGGCCCTCCCAAGCGGCGAACAGGTCGCCGGTCGGCGACCGCTCGAGCCGTGACCAGGTGGCGAGCCGGACCAGTTCAGGATGTTCGACATAGGCGTCGTACAGGCGGACGGCGTACCCCGGCAGGTCCTCTGCGGTCAGCGGGATCTGGTCGAGATTCGACCCGACGTGTTCGGCCAGCACGGCGTCGAACAGGGCGTCCTTGTTGCCGTAGTAGGCGTAGAGCTGCGCCTTGTTCGCCTTGGCGTTCGCCGCGATCCGGTCGACGCGCGCGCCGGCGATGCCGTGCTCGGCGAACTCCGCGGCGGCGGCCTCGAGAATGCGCCGTCTGGTGGCCTGTCCGTCTCCCATGCGGTCGAGTCTAGCAAAAACAAACTGGTTCGTTTGCTTTTCGGGGAGTGCCGTTCTACGGTGGTGAACCAACTGGTTTGTTTCTGAGCGAGGAGCAGTGACATGCAGCAGCGCACACTCGGCCGGCAGGGCCTGACCGTCTCGGCACTGGGTCTCGGCACGATGGGCATGACGATGGCGTACGGCGACGCCGACCCCGAGGGCGGTCTGGCCACGATCCGGCGGGCCCACGAGCTCGGGATCACCTTCTTCGACACCGCCGAGCTGTACGGCGGCGGGACCGGCAGCAACGAGCAGCTGCTCGGGCAGGGGGTGAAGGGCTTCCGGGACGAGGTGGTGCTGGCCACCAAGTTCGGCTTCGACATGACGAAGAACCAGCTCGACGGCCAGGTGCTGAACAGCCGGCCCGAGAACATCCGGCAGGTCGCGGAGAACAGCCTTCGCTACCTGGGCACCGACCACCTGGACGTCTTCTACCAGCACCGGCCCGACCCGGCCGTGCCGATCGAGGAGGTCGCCGGGGTGGTCGGCGAGCTGATCCAGGCCGGCAAGGTCCGGTACTTCGGGCTGAGCGAGGCCGGGCCGGAGACGATCCGGCGGGCGCACGCGGTGCAGCCGGTGTCGGTGCTGCAGACGGAGTACTCGCTGTTCGAGCGCGAGGTCGAGGACACGGTGCTGCCCGTCGTACGGGAGCTGGGGATCGGGTTCGTGCCGTACTCGCCGTTGGGGCGCGGGTTCCTGACCGGGGACGTGCGGCCGGGCAACGAGTACCCGGAGTCGGACATGCGGAGCTTCGACGATCGCTGGCAGGGCAAGAACTACGAGGCGAACGTCGCGGCGGTGCAGGAGCTGAAGGTGTTCGCGGAGAGCAAGGGGGCCACGGTGACACAGCTGGCGCTGGCGTGGCTGCTGGCGCAGGGCGACGACATCGTGCCGATCCCGGGGACGCGCAAGGTGCACCGCGTCGAGGAGAACGCCGGCGCGGCCACGGTGGAGCTGACGGCGGCCGACCTGGACCGGATCCGGGAGATCCTGCCGCACGGCTCGTACGGGAGCCGTTACCTGGCCAAGCACATGCCGGAGTGGGCCCGCTGAGCTGCTAGGTGAGCTGACCCAGGCGGGAGACCGAGATGCCGGCGCGTTCGCAGACCCAGTGCGGATCCGGGCCGAGCTCGGGCTCGATCCGGAGCTCGTGGTCGTTGAGGTCGTCGCAGGCGGTGCAGCGCGGCCAGCGGACGCCGGAGTCGGTGAGCCGGTCCTGCACGTCCTGCGCGACCAGGCCGGCGATGTGCTCGGCGCCGTCCGGCCACTGGTCGAGCCACCACTGCCGCTCGGCGACCGCGTCCTCGAGTGCGGACACCATCGCGGCGTCGTCGAATCCCCGCGCGGCCAGGTCGTGGAGCACCAGCGCGCGGGCGGTCAGCAAGATCCCCGGCTCACTCATCGCCCCTCAGAGTGCCAGACCCCACCGACAAACCGAAGAAGAAGTTGAGGAGTTGGTGGTGCGGGAGGTCTTGTGGCGCCGGGGACGTTGGCTGTGGCTGAGGCCGGCGGCGGCGCAGAGTTGGAAGACAGGGCCCGGTGTCCGCGGCGAGGTGACGGGACCGGCGGACTGGTGTCCGCCGGTCCTGGTTTCAGTTGGCGCAGTGGGGGTCCAGGCGGTTGGCCAGGCGGAGTTCGCGGTCGGCGGCGGAGCGGAGTACGGCGACCAGGCCGGCGCGCAGGTTGAACGTACGGTGCGGCTCGTGCGGCTCCTGGGGAGCGTCGGGGAGGGCGGACTGGGACAGCGACCGCGCGTTCTCCACGGCGGTGTTTCCGGCGATGAACATGATGTGCTCCCTTCGAGAAGAGCGTGGTGGAGTGTCCGGCGGCCGGTCGGCCGTCGGTGGTTCGGTGGTGGTGAGGTTCAGTTGCGCGGAGCGGGCCCGCTGCTGGCGCGAACGACCAGCTCGGTCGGCAGCAGGATCTGCCGCTCCTCGACCGACGGGTCGAGCAGCACGCGCCCGACCGTCCGGCCCTTGTCCTTGATCGGCTGCCGGACCGTCGTCAGTCCAGCGGTCCCGGCCTGCGGGATGTCGTCGAAGCCGGCCACGGTCAGGTCCCGTCCGGGCACCAGCCCGCGGGCCTTCATCGCCTCCATCGCGCCGAGCGCCAGTACGTCGCTCAGCCCGACGATCGCGGTCGGCCGCTCCTGCGAGTCGAGCACCCACTCGGCCCCGATCACTCCGGAGCTGAACGCGTTGTGCCCGCCGGAGACCAGCCGGATCCGCGCGTCCGGCATCTCCTTCTGCAAGCCACGGATCCGCAGCTCGCAGTCGGTGTACCCGACCTCGTCCAGCGTCAGTTCGACCACCTGCGACCCGGCCGGCTCGGAGTTGTCGACCAGTACGACGATGTCGCGGTGCCCGAGTCGCGCCAGGTGCTTGCCGAGCTTCGCCGCGGCCGCGACCTCGTCGATCGCGACCCACGACAGGTCGGGGTGGTCGCCCCGGTCGGTCGACACCATCGCGACGCCCCGCGCCCGCAGGATGTCGAGCGCCGGGTGCCCGCCCGCGACGCAGAAGATCGCCGCCGCGTCGATCGCCGCCTGCTGCACGGCGTTCGTCCCGCCCTGGATGTCCGACGAGCTCAGCGGCATCAGCAGCAGGCTGGTCGCGAACTCCTCGGCCACCTCGGCGAGCCCGGCCAGGAAGCCCACGGCGTACGGGTCCGAGAACGCGTAGGCGAGCTTGTCGGTGAACAGCACCCCGACGGCCCCCGCCTTCCCGCTCCGCAGCGCCCGCGCCGAAGCGTCCGGCCCGGCGTACCCCAGCTCCTGGGCCGTGCTGAGGATCCGCTCCCGCAGTGCGGCCGACAGCTGGTCCGGCTTGTTGTAGGCGTTCGAGACGGTCGACGGCGACACCCCGACAGCCTGCGCGACGGTCTTGAGCGTGACTCCCGGCGACATCTCGCACACCTTTCTGCATCGTTCTACTAGATCGTTCTAGAAAAACGATACAGAAGACCCGTGGGGAGTGCAACAGGAAATTCGCTCCGGCCGTCCTGGATGATGGTGCCCATGGGGTCGTTGCTCGAGGTGATCGCGTTGCATCCGGCGGATGCCGAGGCGGCTCAGGAGGGTGGGGCGGACCGGCTGGAGTTGTGCGCCGCGATGGAGGCGGACGGGCTGAGTCCGTCGGTGTCCACGGTGAGCGCGATCCGGCGGGTGACGGACCTGCCGTTGCGGGTGATGTTGCGGCTGACCGACTCGTTCGCGGTGAACGGGGCGGAGCTGAACAGGCTGACCGCGATGGCGCAGTCCTACCTGGGCGCCGGGGCCGACGGGTTCGTGCTGGGGTTCCTGACGCCGGACAACGAGGTCGACGCCGAGTCCACCGCCGCCCTGGTCAGCACGTTCGCCGGTACGCCGTGGACGTTCCATCGCGCGATCGACAACGTGCTGGAGCAGCGGCCCGCCTGGCGGGCTCTGCGGACGTTGCCGGGGCTCGACACGGTGCTGACCGCGGGCTCTTCGCTCGGCGTACAGCACGGTCTGGACGATCTGACCGCGCTGGCCAAGGCCGATCCGTCGGTGGCCGGCGTGATGATGGCGGGCGGCTCGCTGCAGCCCGAGCACGTGCCGTGGCTCTACCAAGCCGGCGTCCGCAGGTTCCACGTCGGGTCGTCGGTGCGCCAGGACGGTTCGTGGACCAAGGCGTACGTGAACTCGCGCTTCGTCAAGGCGTGGCGCAACCTGCTCGACGCCCAGGACGCCAAGGAGACGACCGCGTGATCCTGATCGACCCACCGGTCTGGCCGGGCTGGGACCGGGTCTGGTCGCACCTGGTGAGCGACGAGTCGTACGACGAACTGCACGCGTTCGCCCGCAAGGTCGGCATCCCGGCGCGGGGGTTCGACCGTGACCACTACGACGTCCCGTCCGACCTGTACGACGACATGGTGGCCGCGGGCGCGACGCCGGTGGAGAGCCGGGTCCTGGTGCGCAGGTTGATCGACTCCGGCCTCAGACACAGAAAAGGTGCCCCGGGCAACTAGCCCGGGGCGCCCTGTTCTGGACGTTCTCTTCAATCGAGCAGTTCGGTCACCGTGCCGGCGGCGACGGTGTGGCCGCCCTCGCGGACGGCGAAGCCGAGACCGACGTTCAGCGCGACCGGCTTGGCCAGCTCGACACCCAGCTCGATCGTGTCACCGGGCATCACCAGGGCGATCTCGCCCAGGTCGATGCCACCGTCCACGTCGGTGGTCCGGATGTAGAACTGCGGCCGGTACTCCGCGCCGAACGGGCTGTGCCGGCCACCCTCGGCGGTCGACAGCGCGTGCAGCGTCGCCCGGAACTTCCGGTGCGGCGTCACACTGCCCGGCAAGGCGACGACCTGACCGCGACGGACCTCGTCGCGCTTCACGCCACGCAGCAGGATCGCCGCGTTGTCACCCGCCTCCGCGGACTCCAGCGACTTGCCGAACGTCTCCATGCCGATCGCCGTACTGACGACCGTCGGACCGAGCCCGACCACCTCGACGGCGTCGCCGAGCTTGAGCGCGCCGCGCTCGACCGCACCGGTGACGACGGTGCCGCGACCGCTGATGGTGAGCACGTTCTCGATCGGCATCAGGAACGGCTCGCCCAGCTCACGGTCCGGCGTCGGCACGTAGCTGTCGACGGCGTCCAGCAGCTCGCCCACGGAGGCGCTCCACCGCGGGTCGCCTTCCAGGGCACGCAGTCCGGAGACACGCACCACCGGCACCTCGTCACCCGGGAAGCCGTACTCCGACAGCAGCTCCCGGACCTCCAGCTCGACCAGGTCGAGCAGCTCGGGGTCGTCGACGGCGTCCGCCTTGTTCAGCGCGACCACCAGGTACGGAACCCCGACGCGTTGCGCGAGCAGCACGTGCTCACGGGTCTGCGGCATGGCGCCGTCCTGCGCCGACACGACCAGGATCGCGGCGTCCACCTGGGCGGCACCGGTGATCATGTTCTTCACGTAGTCGGCGTGGCCCGGCATGTCCACGTGCGCGTAGTGCCGGGTGGCGGTCTCGTACTCGACGTGCGAGATGTTGATGGTGATCCCGCGCTGGACCTCCTCGGGCGCCCGGTCGATCCCGTCGAAGGCGACGAACGAGTTGAGGCTCGGGTCGCGCTCGGCGAGCACCTTGGTGATCGCGGCGGTCAGCGTGGTCTTGCCATGGTCGACGTGCCCCATGGTTCCGATGTTCAGGTGCGGCTTGGTCCGCACGAACTGGCTCTTGGCCATGATGTGTGTTTCCCCTTGCTGGTCAGAAGATTCGACGAGAGCCAGGACCCCCGGCCACGACTTCACCGCACAGCAGGGCTTGCTGCGAGGGAGGGGGCCGGTTGCCGTGCCACCCTCCTCCGCGGGTCCTGCTTCAGCAGGAGGAGGGTCGGCTTCGCGCGCCGGTGAACAGATCTGAATCCGCTGACGCCGAGGTCCACGCGGCAGCGCCCGTCAGGCACGAGGCCGACAGGTACGCAACAGAATCCGCGCGGAACATGGTCATCACGATAGGGATCAACCACGCCGGCGGCAAAGGAATTCCCGGGCCCGGTACGCCGTACGAACCGCGCGACCGAGAGCCTCAGTTCATCGCGAAGAGGCGGACGCCGTCGCTGAAGATCGGGCGGCCGCCGGCCACCGCGACGGCGGGCTTGTCGCAGGTGACCTTGTCGCGCTCGGAGGCCTTGGCCGCGTCCGGGCCGGCGATGATCGGCCGGGGCTGGACGCCGGTGGTGCCGATCATGACCGGGGAGCAGACGCCGTTCTCCTGCGGCATCAGGGTGACCACGCGGCCGTCCGGCAGCAGGCCGAAGCCGTCCCGGGGGAACGACGGGTGCTGCAGCTTCGGCGGGATCCCCAGCAGGTGGTGCCACTGCGGTGTTCCGTCCGCGGGGCTCGCGGCCGACACGTCGTACGTCTGTGGCTCACCGGGCTCGGTGCTGGTCCTGCAGGTCACCAGGACGATCGTGGTGTGGGTCGCGGCGAGCTGCGCGTCGCAGGAGGCCGTGCCGAGCCGCGGCCTCGGCGTACCGGGCACTGGTGTGGTCCACAGCATCCGGCCCTCGCCGACGTCGACCGACCACTGGTGCAGTGTCCCGCCGGCGTCGCTGGTCCAGACCAGGCCGGAGACCTCCCGGGTGTCCGGTACGGCGACCAGGTCGCCGATCCAGGTGGACGGGTCCAGCTCGGCGCTCAGCTCGAACTGGATGCCCAGGTCGACGTCCCACTTGAGCTCGCCGTTGGTCAGGTCGAGACCGCGGACCTCGGCGCCGTTGCCACCACAGGCGTCGACGACGACCGCTTGGTCGGCCAGCAGCACGCCCTGTGTCACCGCGCACTGCAGTCTGGTCCGCCAGTGGGTCGGGTTGCTCACGCCGTGCGCCACGACGTACTTGCCCTCGGCGACGAGTAGCTGGTTCCTGTCGACGGCCAGCGCGGTGCCGTCGGTGTGAACCTCGGTGAGGACGTCACCGGTGTCAGCATCCAGTACGGCGTACGTCGGCAGGTCGATCCCGCTCGGTGCGCGGCTGCTGCCGTACGGCAGGTGTGCGGCGATCGTCCGGCCGTCGCTGGAGACCAGGAGGCCGCGGGAGCCGTTGGAGGCGGCGTCGACGACGTCGGCCCGGGAGTAGCGCCAGCGGATCTGACCAGTGGTCGCGTCGGACATCACCACGCCGTCCGGCCGGAGCTCGGCGACCCCACCGACGGTCCCGGCGATCGCACCGGTGGCCGGGACCTCCCGGCTCCAGGCGAGTTCGCCGTCCAACTGCACCGGCAGCACGCCGGCCGGCATGGTCGCGGTGGTGCTCACGGTGTTCGCCGTCTCGAGCCTGGCCTGGACGAAGGGCTCACCGGCGGACACCACGACCCAGGCGAGCGCTGCGGCGCAGACGACGGTCACGCCCAGGCCCAGCGCTCGCGGCGGAGCTACGGCGTACGGCGGTGCCAGTCGGAGGCGCCGGGCCAGAGCCAGCAGGGCTCCGGCGATCAGCAGGGCGACAGACGCGAGCATCAGGTACGGCCAGCGCTCACTCATCGCGGCACCGGGTGAGGTGGCGGGCCAGCGCCACCAGCAGACGCCGACAGCAACGACGCCGACAGCGCAGAAGACGATCGCTGGGATGGTGATCAGCTTCGGCTTGGCCCGCCGGAACCAGGCGCAGGTCAGTCCGGCCGCGACCGCCGTACCGGCGATCGGTGTCCAGACCGGGAAGCCGGTGGACTCGTCCGGGGCGACCGGCCAGTGGGCGGCGGCGCCGAGGCCACGGCCGAGCAGGACCGAGGCGGCGATCACCACCCCGAGCGCGGCACCCAGGTAGAGCATCGGGATCAGACCGGAGATCGGCCGGGCCGCCTTCGGGGCCCAGCGGGTCAGTTCGCGGTCGAGGTTCGCGTGGGCGGCCTTTTCCCAGTGCTCGCGGCCGTGGGCGGTCGCGTAGAGCGGGGTCTCGGCCAGGTTCTGCAGGAAGGTCATCCGGCCGCGGGCGAAGTCCCGGTCGGCGATGTGCGCGTACTCGGCGCGGATGCCGACCGCGTACTCGTCGTACCGGTCGGCGTCCAGGCTGAGGATGCGCAGGTCGGCGTCGCAGAGCACGGCGCCGTTGGCGTCGTCGGGCTCGCAGTCGTGCCGGGCGGTCAGCCGGATCAGCCGGCCGATCTCGGCGACCTTGTCCGCGTCCACGCCGTACGCCGCCAGCTCGAGCTCGGCCAGCTGCGCCGAGACCTCTTCGTTCTCGCCGGGGTCGGCCTGCGGGTCGTAGATCGCGTCGTGGAACCAGGCGGCCAGCCGGACCGCGTCGGCGTCGTCGGCCACCGCGCCCAGCTCGTCGATGGTGGTCAGCATCTCGGACAGGTGCCGCTGGTCGTGATAGTGGCGATGCAACTCTGCGTAACGAGCCAGCAGGTCCTCGCCCAGCGGCTGCGCGTGCGGCAGCAGGCGATTCCACTGGTCGCGCAGGTCCATGGTTATGGAGTCTGACACTCCGGAGTACCCCGGACCGACCGATCCGGGGTCCACGGTTAGGGTCGTGGCCAAAGCGATATCGGCTCGTCACCAGACCGCTGCCCGAGCCGGGCGGGTCTCGGAAATGGAGAACAGCATGCGGTTCGGCTTGGTCGGCACCGGTCCCTGGGCCCGGAAGACGCATGGACCTGGTCTGCGGGCTACCGAGGGCGTCGAGCTGGTGGGGGTCTGGGGACGTGACGCCGGCCGCGCGAACGCGTTGGCTACAGACCTCGGGACCACTGGGTACGACGACTACGCTGAGTTACTCGAGGTTGTTGACGCTGTTGCTTTCGCCGTCCCACCGCGGGTGCAGGCCACGATGGCACTGGAGGCTGCGGCCGTCGGCAAGCACCTGCTGCTGGACAAGCCGGTCGCGGACTCGCTGGACGACGCTCGCGCGCTGGCCGACGAGGTCGCCAACGAGGGCATCGCGTCGGTGGTCTTCTTCACCGGGCGGTTCCAGCCGGAGCTGCGGTCGTTCTTCGCCGAGGTGCGTGAGCGGGGTGGCTGGAAGGGTGGCTGGGCCCGGATGCTGGCCTCGCTGGACGCGCCCGGCAATCCGTACAGCGAGTCCAAGTGGCGCCGCGAGCAGCGCGGGGCGCTCTGGGACGTCGGGCCGCACGCACTGTCCAACCTGAGCGCCATGCTCGGCCCGGTCGAGTCGTTGCAGGCTGCCGGAGGCGAGGGCGACCTGGTCCACCTGGTGCTGACCCACGAGTCCGGCGCGACCAGTACGGCGAGCCTGTCGCTGTCCGTGCCGCCGGCCGGGATCAACTTCGAGACCGGCATCTGGGGCGAGACCGGTACGGCGCTGCTCCCGCCCACGGAGACCTCGTCGGTGGACGCCTTCGCGATCGCCGCGTCGGAGCTGGTCGCCGCGGCCGAGTCCGGCGAGTCCCACCAGATCGACGCGGCCTTCGGCACCCGGGTGGTCGAGCTGCTCGCCTCCGCGGAGTCCCAGCTGGCCTAGCCGGCTCCTGCGGACCTCAGTCGGCCCAGCGGGTTGGGCGGCGTTCAGCGCAGCTGGGCCGCGTTCAGCGCAGCGCGATGATGCTGCTGTTGCCCGAGGTCAGCAGCAGGTTGCCCACGGCCCGGATGTCGCGGCTGCAGGAGATGCCCTCGGGCAAACGGGTCCGGCGCAGCCCGGTGCGAGCGATGCTGTTGGCGTAGCAGCCGTCGAAGCCGCGGGCCAGGGAGACCACCCGGGCGTCCTCGGTCACGGCCACCCGAGCACGTGGGCTCACGGCGGCTGTGGTCTGCCAGGCCGTCCGGCCGCTGGCGGCGTCGATCGCTGTGACCACGGTCTTGTTGTTCTGCCGGGTGTCCGGGCCGGGACAGTCCACCACGATCAGCAGCTTGCCGGCCGGGCTGAGGAACGTCCGGCAGGACCAGTCGCGCGGCACCGGCCAGCGCCACTTGATCTCGCCGGTCCGCGGCTCGACCGCCACCAGCGCGCCCGGCGCGTTCGCCTCCTCGCCCTGCTCGGCCACGATCACCAGTCCGCCGACCACGACCGACCGGCGGAACAGGTTGCTCGGCGACTTGCTCCACAGCTCCTTGCCGGTCTTCAGATCGAGCCCGACGATGTCGTCCGGCTTGTCGTCGCAACTGTGCCCGAGGAACGCGACCACGGTGTCGGCGGTGGCCGCCGCTTCGACCGACGTACAGCGGCCGGGCTCGTAGGACCAGCGCTCGTTGCCGTCCGGGTCCACCCCGCGGAGCGTGTCCGAGCTCCGGCTCACCTCTTGCCGCGTGAGCAGCGGATCGGCCTGGACGATGGCGCGGTCCCGGGTCCGTCCCGGCCAGGCCGCCTGCCGGTGGCCGGTCTCGGCGTCGAGCAGCAGGTAGCCGATATCGGTGAACTCGGCCAGCACGTACCGCCCGTCGCCGGTCGCCGCGATGTTCGGCTTCTCGTCGGAGTCCGACCGGCTGTACCGCCAGCGCAGCTCACCCGTCGCGGCGTCCAGCATCTCCACCGAACCGGTCTGCCGCGGCACAGCGATCCCGTACGGCGTACTGACCGCCTCCTCGGCTCCTGCTCCGGTCAGTGCCCGGCTGACCCAGGCGACCCGGCCGTCGAGCACCGAGCGCGGTGCGGCACCCGCCGGAGGCGCTGAGCCTTCCACCCGCTCGTTGGACTCGAGCACGTAGTTCCTGGACAGCGGCTGCACGATCAGCAGCAGGACGAGGGCGATCACGCCGGGCACGGCCAGCCAGGCCAGTTGCTGGCCGACGTTCCGGGTCGGGGTGTAGCGGGCGGCTCTGGTCCGCAGCAGAGAGGCGACCATCGCAGCGGTGCCGGCGATGAGCAGCAGGATCAGTGCGGAGATCAGCAGCGGGATGCGGAGCCCCACACCCACAGCAGGGTTGGTCGTCGGGACCTGTGCCCAGGCGACGAGCAGTCCGGTCGTGGCGACGGCGATCACCGTGCCGGAGATGAGCTTGGCCCGCTGGGTGTTGCTGCGTGCGCTCCGGAAGAGCAGCGGGGCAGAGAAGAAGGAGAAGACGGCCAGCCCGATCGGAGGCCAGCCGGACTCGACGTCCACCACCGGGACCTGCCAGGGAGCGCCGGCCGCGGCGATGGCCACCACGACGGCTGCGATCGCGCCGAAGGTCGCGGCAGCCGCCAGCGCTGCCTGCTGCCAGCCGCGCCAGGGCGCAGGGAGTTCGCTGTCGAGGCCGGCCAGCTCGGTCTCCAGGTTGACCCGGGCGACCGCGCCCATGCGCTGCCGCGCCAGCTGGGTCCGGTAGAGGTGACCGTCGAGCAGGGCGCGCACTTCGTCGTACCGGCGGGCCATGGCGATGGTCCGCTCGCCCGCGTCCCGGCGTACTTCGGCGGCGTGGGCGGTGTAGCGACTCGGGTCGGTGGCCAGGACGGAGTTCACGGCGTCCAGCAGGACGTCGCCGTTCGCGTCACGGCGTGGGGGTGCGTACGAGTCGGTCGGGGGAGTGGCGAGCTCACCGGTCAGCCGGACCAGCCGGGCGATCTCGGCGATGCGGATCGGAGCTACGCCGTACTGCGGCAGCAGCTCCTCGGCCAGCCGGGCAGAGGCTTCGGCGTCCTCGGCGGGGTCGCCACCCGGCTCGTGCACCGCCCGGTGGAACCACGCGGCCAGCCGGACGGAGGTGGGGTCGGTGCTCAGCTGCAGCAGGGAGTCCAGCGAGGACAGCACGGTGTCGAGGTAGTGATCACGGTAGGCGCGGCGATTGCGTCCGACGTACCTGGCGATCAGATCGTCGGCCAACGTCTCGGAGCCGGGGATCGGCTCGTTCCATCGCTCGCGCAGGGCCACCACCGCCACAGTCTGCCAGCCGTCTGTCACAGCCGCGCACAGGTCCAGCGGCAGCTGCCCAGAGGTCGGGCCACAAGTCAGTGCACCGGCGGGCCCGCGGGGTGATGGGGCCGCCGGGCTGTGATGGAGTGGATGGGTGAAGATTGCTGAGCTCGAGCTGGTGGCGTTGCCCGGTGCTGACGACTGGCCGGTGCTGGTCGCGGTGGTGCGGACCGACGACGGGCTGACCGGGATCGGTGAGGTCGGGATGCGTGGCCGGGAGCGGGCCGCGGTGGGGGTCGTGGAGGACCTTCGGCCGTTGCTGGTGGGCGTCGACGCGACGCGGATCGAGCACATCTGGCAAGTGGGGTTCCGCTCGGTGTTCTTCCCGTCGGACCGGCATCACGGGTCGGTGCTGGCCGGGATCGACCAGGCGTTGTGGGACCTGCGGGGGCAGGCGCTCGGCGTACCGGTGTTCTCGTTGCTGGGTGGGCGGTCGCGGGACTACGTGCCGGCGTACGCGCATGTGCGGGGTGGCGGTATGGACGACGTGCTGAACCACGCTGCCGAGTTGGCCGAGGCGGGGTGGAAGCACCTGCGGTTCACGGCGTGGGACCCGCGGGAGCCCGAGTACGACGCTCGGCGGGCGGTCCGGTGGACTGTGGAGCTGATGCAGGAGCTGCGGGCTGGGCTGGGCGACGAGATCGAGCTGCTGATCGACGCGCACACCCGGCTCGACCTGGCTGAGGCGGTGCAATTGTGCCGGGAGCTGGAGCCGGTGCGGCCGTTCTTCGTCGAGGACCCGCTGCGGAGCGAGCACTTGGCGGCGTACAAGTCACTACGTGGGCGGGTCGGGGTGCCGCTGGCGGCGGGCGAGCAGTTCGTCACCAAGTGGGAGTTCCGGCAGTTGGTGGAGGACGAGCTGATCGACCACGCCCGGATCGACCTCGGGCACACCGGGATCACCGAGGGCCGCAAGATCGCCGCGCTCTGCGAGACGCACCACGTCCAGCTGGCGCTGCACAACTCGATCGGCCCGGTCTGTACGGCGGCCTCGACGCAGCTCACCACGGCGCTCCCGAACGTGAGCGTCCAGGAGCAGGCTCATCGGTTCGCGTCGCAGGTCGGTGCGTTCACCAGCAGCGTCGTACTGGAGCCTGGGCGGCTGATTGCCTCGGACACCGATCCTGGCATCGGCATCAAGGCCGACCTGTCTCAGGCCACGGCGCCGCAGACTGCCACCATCCCACGGCTGCACCGGCCGGACGGCTCAGTCACCAACTGGTGAGCTACTGCTCGGCGGCGAGTACGCCGTCGAGCAGGCCGGGGTACAGGGCGTCCAGGTCCTCGCGGCGCAGGCTGCTGATCCTGCGGGTGCCTTCGGTGCGAGTGGTGAGGACACCGGACTCGCGCAGCGTGCGCAGGTGGTGAGCGCGGGTCGACGCGGTCACGGGCAGGTCGAGCTCTCCGCAGGCGATGCCTTCGGGGACGTCCGCCAGCGCGCGCACGATGATCAGCCGGACCGGCTCGCCGAGGGCCTGCAGCACGGCGTCCACGCGGATCTCGCCGCGATCGGGCTGCGGCAGCTGTTTCGAGGTGCTCACGGTGTCCATAGTACGACCCCCGTCGAACTTCGATGAAGATCGTAGTACGATCAACATCGAATCATTCGACTTGGAGGGGTTTGCTGATGTCCGCACGCATCTACCTGCTGGCCGGCGGGGCCTTCGCCGTCGGGACCAGCGCGTACGTCGTGTCCGGAGTACTGCCGTCGGTCAGTTCCGAGCTGCACGTCTCGCTGACCGCCGCGGGCCAGTTGGCGACGGCCTTCGCGCTCTCGTACGCCGTCGGTGCGCCGCTGCTGTCCACGCTGACCGGCCGGTGGGAGCGCCGGACGCTGCTGATCGCCGCGCTGCTGCTGGCGGCACTGGGGAACCTGATCGCGGCCGTGGCGACGACGTACCCGCTGCTGATCGTCGGACGGGTGGTGGCGGCCTTCGGTGCCGCGGCGTACACGCCGGCGGCGACGCTGTTCGCCACAGGGTTCCTGCCGCCCAGTGAACGGGGTAGGGCGGTTGCTGTGGTGTTCGGTGGGTTGACGTTCGCGCTGGTGCTCGGCGTACCGGCGGGCAGTCTGCTCGGTGGGCCGCTGGGGTACCGCGGGGTGTTCGCGCTGATCGCCGCGGTTGCTGTGCTGTTTGCTGTGGCGGTGCGGCTGGCGTTGCCGCGGGTTGATGCGCCGCCTGCGGTGACTCTGCGGGAGCGGTTCGCCGGAGTGGCGGACCGGCGGGTGCAGACCGTGCTGGTGATGACAGTGCTCGGGGTGCTCGGGACGATGAGCGTCTACATCTACGTGGTGCCGCTGCTCGACAAGACCGCTCACCTGCACGGCGGAGTGGTCGGCGTACTGCTGCTGGTCTACGGGCTGGGCGCCGTACTGGGGAACTGGCTCGGTGGGCGGGCGACGGACCGGTTCGGCAGCCTGCGCACGCTGACGGTGACGATGACGGGCTTCGTGGTGGTGATCGGGTCGCTGTCGCTGACCGCGGTCAACGTCGGCGGGGCCGCGGTGGCGTTGTTCGTGTGGAGCGTGTTCACCTGGGCGTTCAACCCGCCGATCCAGAACCTGCTGCTGGAGATGGCGTCCGGTGGTGGGCTGCTGCTCGCGCTGAACGCGTCGGCGATCTACCTGGGCGCCGGGCTGTCCGCGATCATCGGCGGGGTGGTGATCAACCTGTTCGGCGTGGAGCTGCTGCCGCCGATCGCCGCCGTACTGGGGTTGATCGTGCTCGGGCTGGTGCTGCAGCTGCGGCGGAATCCGCAGCTGCAGGACGTGGAGCACCTGGAGCCCGCGGGGGTTCTGGCGGACTGATCCCTTGACACCCGCTCGGTTGTGACGCAACCATTCATCGAATCCGCCCATCGATGAATGGTTGTTTCATGTCGGATCCTTCCGCGGTTGGTGCCGGTCCGGACATCGCCGACCGGGTGCGGGCGACGCTGCCCCGGCTGACCGGTGCACTGCGGCTGGTGGCGGACCTCGTACTGGCCGAGCCGGGTGTCGCTGCTGAGCTGTCGACCGCTGCGCTGGCCGAGCGCGCGGGAGTGTCGCAGGCGAGCGTGACGCGGTTCGCGCAGGCGGTGGGGTTGTCCAGCCATCAGCAGCTGCGGATCGCGCTGGCTGCTCAGCTCGGGCGTGCGGAGGTGCCCGGGTGGAGCACGGACCTCGGGCCGCTGATCAACGACGACGACACGGTCGGACGGGTCGCGACGGTGGTCGCCAACGCGGACATCCGGGCGATCACGCAGACCGTCGACCAGCTCGACCTGGAGGCGCTCGACCGCTCGGCGCAGGTGCTCGCTGGTGCGCGGCGGATCGACGTGTACGGCGTGGGCGGCAGCTCCACGATCGCTGCCGAGCTGGAGATGCGGCTGTTCCGCATCGGCGTACAGGTGCGTGCCTGGCCGGAGGTGCACGGTGCTGCCACGTCAGCCGCGCTGCTGACTGCTGCAGACGCAGTGGTCGCCATCTCCCACTCCGGCTCCACCACCGAAGTCATGGAGCCGGTGGAGCTGGCCCGAGACCGCGGCGCCAAGGTCATCGCCATCACCAGCGACCCCCGCTCACCCCTGGCCGTGGTCGCCGACGAGGTCCTGGCCACCGCGGTCCTGGAAACCTCCTTCCGCAGCGGAGGCCTGGCCGCCCGCCACTCCCAACTGGTCGTCACCGACTGCCTCTACATCCGCGTAGCCCAACTCACCTCCGCCCAAGCCGCCCGCTCGATCGAACTCACCCAAACCATCAGCCCCCGCCACACCCGCCGCCGCTGAAGGCGCCGGTCCCTCCCGCAGCCCCCGAGGAGCCCACCGATGAAGCTGCCCCGCCCGCAGCACACCGCCCGAGTCCGCCGACTAGCAGTAGCCCTCCTGGCACTCACCACCGCGTTCGCGGTCCCGACCTCCGCCAAGGCGGAGGCCGGGACCGCGAACGCGGGGACAGGGGGAGGGGCCGTCGCCCCCGGAGCTCCTGGCTTCGCCGGAGCGGCGGCGGTGGGAGGGGCTGTCGCTCCCGGAGCTCCTGGCTTCGCCGGAGCGACCCTCGCCTCCGGCTCAGCTGCTGCCCAAGCGCCCGAGGGTGCTGGCTCTCTCCGCGAACTCCTGCCGGCCGCGGCGGGAAGTTCCAGCGGCGTTGCCCGGCCGTCGCGCGGCGGCCAGCCCACGGCGGTGCCGCAGGTGTTGCCCGCTTTGGCCGGCTGGCAAGCTGCCGACGGGCAGTTCGAACTGGGTCGGCACAGTCGGGTGGTTGCCAACTCCGCTCGGGCCGAAGCGGCAACGTTTGTTGAGGATGTCGGGCGTCGGCTGCCTGTGGTTGGAGGGAAGGCGAAGGCCGGTGACATCGTGCTGGCTGTTGATCCCCAGCGCAGTGAGCTCGGCGCCGAGGGCTACGAGCTGACGGTCGGGAAGACGATTGCGATCACCGCGAAGACCGACGCTGGAGTGTTCTACGGGACCCGGACTGTGCTGCAGCTGTTGAAGCATGGGAAGGTGCCGGCGGGCCGCGTCGTCGACGTACCGGCGTACGCCGAGCGCGGGGTGGGCGTGTGCGCCTGCCTGATCAACGTCTCGACCGCGTGGTTCGAGCGGCTGGTGAAGGACGCCGCGTACCTGAAGCTCAACCAGTTGTGGGTCGAGCTGAAGGTGAAGAGCGACGTGCACCCGGAGTCCGTCGAGTGGGGGTACTACACCAAGCCCCAGATCGCTGCCCTGCAACGGCTGGCGGACAAGTACCACGTGACGATCGTGCCGGAGGTCAACTCGCCCGGGCACATCGAGCCGTGGATCCGCAACCGGCCCGATCTGCAGCTGACCGACAACACCGGCGCCAAACAGGTCAGCCGGCTCGACATCACCAAGCCCGAGGCGTTCGAGTTCCTCACCTCGATCATCGACGAGAACCTGAAGACCTTCCGGACGCCGTACTGGCACATGGGCGCCGACGAGTACATGCTCGGCTCGGACTACGCCAAGTACCCGCAGCTGCTCGAGTACGCGCGAGCCAAGTTCGGCCCGGGCGCCGTGCCGCAGGACGCGTTCGTCGACTTCATCAACCGGGTCAACGCGCACGTGAAGGCCAAGGGCAAGACCCTGCGGATCTGGAACGACGGCATCACCGACGCCGCGACCGTCCCGCTCGACCGCGACATCGTCGTCGAGCACTGGCTCAGCGGCGGCGTCAAGCCGAGCCGGCTGATCGCCGAGGGCCGCAAGGTGATGAACTCGGCCTACGCGCTCTACAACGTCCGCGGCGGCTTCAAGACCAACGCCCAGCAGCTCTACGACTCCGGCTGGACGCCCCTCCGGTTCGAGGGCGAAACGCTTGCCAGTAGCAACGGTGTGACCGGCGCGAAGGTCACTCTCTGGCCGGACAACGGCTCGGGCAACACCGAGAACGAGATCGAGGCCGAGGTCCGGATGCCGCTGCGTCTGGTCGCGCAAGCCACCTGGAGCACCGTCAAGCCCGACCCGACGTACGCCGCCTTCACCGCCCGCGCCGACGTCGTCGGCCGCGCACCGGGCTTCGCCAACGTCGACCGTACGCCGGTTGCCGCCGGCACCTACTCGCTGTCCGCCGGTCGCGACTACCTCGGAGCGGCTGCCGCCGAAGGCGCTGAGCTGAAGCTGGACAGCACCGAGTCGGCCTGGGACGTCACGCCGACCACCGATGGCTACTACACCCTGACCAACCTGGCGACCGGCCGCTGCGCCGA
This sequence comes from Kribbella italica, assembly GCF_014205135.1. Lineage (NCBI taxonomy): Bacteria > Bacillati > Actinomycetota > Actinomycetes > Propionibacteriales > Kribbellaceae > Kribbella > Kribbella italica. The sequence goes on along the minus strand of NZ_JACHMY010000001.1, from coordinate 5,022,521 downwards.
GTCCCGTGTCGGCGTCCGCTACCTCAACACCCCGCTACAGCCGGGCACACCGATCACGGCGCAGACCTGCGACAGCACCAACCGCCTGCAGCGCTGGCAGCTCGCCAAGTCGGGCAGCCGGATCACACTGGTCAACGCGATCACCCGCATGGTCGCCGTGGTGGACCGCTCCGGCGGTCTGATCCAGCAGATCCCCGACGGCCACCGGGCGACACCGCTGACGCTCAAGCCCGTACTGCGTGCTGTTGCCTCCGTCGATCGCCAGACCGTCGTGTCGGGCTCCACGGCGCAGCTGACGGTCACCGTGACCGCCAAGGCCCGCGCAACCGACGTCACCGTGCGCCCGACCGCTCCCGCCGGCTGGAGCGTCACCCCGGCCAGCCGCTCCACGCGAGAGCTCACGGCGGGCGGCAGCTTCACGGCGACATTCACGGCGACCCCACCAGCCGACGCACCAGCCGGTACGGCGGCGCTCGGCGCGGCCACGTCGTACAAGCAGGGCGGTACGACGCATCGGCTGAGCACGACTGCCGGCGTACGGCTGAGCTGTGTGCCGGCTGCGACCAGTCCGGTCGCGGTGAAGTTCGTGGACAGCGAAGAGACCACCGGCGAGGACGGCCGGGCCGTCAACGCGATCGACGGGAACCCGGCGACGTTCTGGCACACGGAGTGGTCGGCACGTCAGCCGCAGCCGCCGCACGAGATCCAGCTGGACCTCGGCAGCGCCAAGTCGGTCTGCGCGGTGACCTACCTGACCCGGCAGAACGCGACCAACGGCCGCATCGCCGACTACGAGCTCTACCTGAGCGCAGACGGTGTCAGCTGGGGACAGCCGGCCTCCAAGGGGACGTTCGGCAACAGCCCGGACGCCAAGTGGGTGCCGGTCGCGGCGACGACCGCCCGGTACGTGCGGCTGGTCCAGCTCAGCGAGGCGAGTGGGAACCCGTTCGGGACCGCTGCCGAGATCACCGTCGACGCGAAGTAGGTGACTGGGATGCGCATCCTGCTGGCCATGAGCCTGTTGATCGGAGTGGTGAGTACCGTGCCCGCTGTGGCAGCTGATCCTGATGTGCTCGACGTGTCGTTCGGTGGCTCGTTCTCCAGCGGCCACACCTACACCGCGGCGACCGGTGAGGTGATGGGCGGCACGCTGACCCGTCGCAGCGGCGCCGAGTCGCAGGACCCGGCGCGTGGGCTGGTGCTCGCGGGTGGGCCTGACGGCGTCCTCTTTCAGCCCGGTACGGCGATCAGTGGTGGCGCGGTGCAGCGGTCGTTCCTGGTCGAGACGGCGTTCACTCCGGCTGCTGCGCAGGCCAGTCTGGCGACCGTGACGGCTGTCGGCGGCGCGATCTTCGGCCGGTACAGCGGGACCAACCTCCAGTACGGCTTCAGCTCCGAGGTCAACGGGGAGTGGCAGGACGTCGTCCAGTCCGTCCCGGTGCCGACTGCCGGTGAGCAGCACGTCCTGGCGCTGGCCTACGAGGTCGACGGGGGTGGTGCGACGCTGCACGCGTTCCTGGACGGGCAACAGTTGCCTGCTGCGGTCAGCACGGCCGGTACGGCGACCTGGCATGCCGATGCGGGTGCGGAGATCGGTGTGGGCAACGAAGTGCACCCGTCGGCGTTGCAGCGTGGTCTGGCGGGGTCTGTCCGGCAGGTGCGGCTGGCGACGTTCAGTGGGGCGTTCAACCCAGGTGATCTGCGGCTGGCGAAGCCGGTGGGGTCTACGGCCAAGGTGAGCGTGGGGTTCGAGGGGACGATTGAGCGAGGGGAATACGTGCCGGGGCTGGGGGAGAAGGCCTCGGAGCTGAAGGCTGCCGGGCGGATCACTGAGCCTGGGCGGCTGCGGCTGGACGGTGGTGGGGTCAGCTGGCGTGGGGAGCTCGACGGTGGGGTGCTGGCGGAGACTGTGGTGTCGCCTGACCTGCTTGATCGCGGGGCTGAGCTGATTGCGTTGGGTGAGGTGCGGTTGGTTGCTCTGGGCAAGCATGCTGTGGCGTTGCGGGCTGGGGGCAAGACCACCGAGGTGAGGCTGCCGAGGGCTTCGGTGAAGGAAGGGGTCGAGTACCACTACTTGGGGTTGGCGCTCGACGCCGGGACGGTTGATGTGTTGAAGGCGCCTGGGGTGACTGCGGTGAGTGTGGAGGTGGCCGGCGGGACGGTTGACGAGGTGCGGTGGCTGACCGGTGCGCGCGGTACGGCGTACGGGGTTGGTGTCAGCAGTTACTTCGGTGAGCCGTCGGCCGGGCTGAAGGCGTTGCCGTGTGTGGTGGGCAAGCTGAAGCCCGCGCAGACGATGCCGGTGGCGGAGGGGGAGTGTGTGACCTCCCTGGTGGCCAAGGCGTCGGCGATCCGGCCGGAGCCGCGGCAGGTGGAGTGGCAGCGGATGGAGCAGACGGCGTTCCTGCACTTCGGGGTGAACACGTTCACCGGGCTGGAGTGGGGACACGGTGACGAGGACCCCAACCTGTTCCAGCCGACCGGGCTGGACACCGACCAGTGGGCGCGCACGCTGCGGGACTCGGGCTTCAAGCTCGCCATCCTCACCGTGAAGCACCACGACGGTTTCCTGCTCTACCCGTCGCGCTACAGCGACCACAGTGTCGCGTCCAGCTCGTGGCAGGGCGGCCAGGGCGATGTGGTCGCGGCGTTCGTGAAGTCGATGCGCAAGTACGGGCTGAAGGTCGGCCTGTACCTGTCACCGGCCGACGAGAACCAGTACCTCGACGGTGTCTACGCCAACGGCAGTGCGCACACCCCGCGCACTATCCCGACGCTGCTCCCCGGCGACGACCGGGCCGGGCAGGACCTGCCGCAGTACACGCTGACCGCGTCGGACTACGGCGCCTACATGCTGAACCAGCTGTACGAGCTGCTGACCGAGTACGGGCAGGTCGACGAGGTCTGGTTCGACGGAGCGCAGGGCCGGATCCCACCGGACAAGGTGGAGACCTACGACTTCCCCAGCTGGTACGAGCTGATCCGCAAGCTCGCTCCGCGGGCGACGATCGCCGTCAGCGGCCCGGACGTGCGGTGGGTCGGCAACGAGTCCGGTCTGGCCCGGCCGGACGAGTTCAGCGTCGTACCGACGATCACCAAGCCGAACGGCTCGCCCGACTACGCACTCGGGTACGCCGCCGCCGACCAGGGCAGCCGGAAGGCCTTGCTGGCCGGGCGGGACGCGGGTGCGACCCAGCTGGCCTGGTGGCCGGCCGAGTCGGACGTGTCGATCCGGGAGGGCTGGTTCCACCACCCGGAGCAGTCGCCGCGCTCGGTGGAACAGCTGGCGGACATCTACTACAAGTCGGTCGGCCGGAACTCCGTGCTGCTGCTCAACATTCCACCGGACCGTCGGGGACGGCTGGACGATCAGGACGTCACCAGACTGGCGGAGTGGCGGGCCAAGCTCGCTGCTGACATGCCGCGGGATCTGGCGAAGGGTGCGCGGGTCAGCGGTGAGGGCACGGTGACCGTCCAGCTGCCTGCGAAGGCGACGGTTCGGAGAGTGTCGCTGGGCGAGGACATCCGCTTCGGCCAGCAGGTCGAGGCCGGGGTGATCGAGGTGCGTGATCAGGGCGGCTGGAAGCAGGTCGCCGCGTTCGGTGCTGTCGGCCACAAACGGATCCTCGCGCTAGACAGCCCGGTGACCACGGACCAGGTCCGCGTGAGGATCACCCAGTCCCGGGGGAAGGTGCGGCTGACCGCCCTGTCGATCTACTAGGACCTCGGGTGGGGCATGCTGGCGCGCATGCGTTTTCTGGCCGGACTGCTCCTGCTCACCACACCCCTGACCGGTCCCAGCACTGTGGTCCAGGGGTGGGACAGCAGTCCGGTGTACGTCGACCCGACGCAGCGAGCCTTGGTCCCCGACGAGGAGGCCAAGCAGCTCGCTGACCGGGTGGAGGGTCAGGACCAGGCCATCCGGATCGCTGTGGTGCCGGCGGCTTCGCTCGCGACCACGGGGACGCGTGAGCAGGCTGCACGTGTGTACGTCGACCAGGTGGTGGACCTGCGGCGCCAGGACGGTGTCTACATCGTCGTGTTCGGCGGATCGATCGTGTGGGGGAGTGCGGTCGGGGTGAACACACCGATTGCGGAGATCCTCACCGAGGAGCTGGGCAAGCACAGCCGGTCCGACCCGGTGGGCACGCTGAACGGGGTGCTGGACCAGATGGACGTGCCGAAGGCCGCCCAGTCCGGCTTCCCGGTGTGGGTGCTGGTGCTCGTTGTGGTGGCAGTCGTCGGCGGTCTGGGGTTCTGGTGGTGGAAGCGCCGGCCGGGCAAGGACGAAGGCCCCGCGCTCTACCGGCCGTCGTACGACGTACTGCCGGACGAGGCGGACACGCTGGAGGAGCGGCAGGCACTGGCGCGGGAGGACGTGACGCGCTTCGGCGAGGAACTGGATGCCGCCGACGTGCGTCTGGACGGCGTGGACACTGGAGCGGACGTGCAGGCGGCGATGGATGCGTACGCCGACGCCGGGCGAGTGGTCGACGCGTCGCCGACTGACGACCAGCTGCGTGAGGTGCGGAGGACGGTCGAGTACGGGCGCTGGCGGCTCGCCTGCGCCCAGGCACTCGTCGCCGGTACGCCGAAGCCGGCCCGCCGCGCGCTCTGCTTCTTCGACTCCTCGCACGGGACCTCCGTGACGGACTGGATGTACACCCCGCCAGCCGGCAAGGCCCGCGAGGTCCCTGTCTGCGCCGCCTGCCAAGCCCGCCTCTCGGGAGGAACCCGATGAACCCGCCCCGCAAGTACGTCCGGTACGGCGTCCGCCTGCCGCTGCTCCTGGCGGCGCTGGTCCTGACTGCTCTTCCGGTGACTGCCGGCCACGCCGCCACCCCGACGCCGACGCCTGGCAAGCCCAGTGCGACCAAGCCGACCCCTGGTAAGCCCAGCGCGACCAGGACCCGGCCGACCTACCGCTACACCCCGCCCGACACGGCGGGGGACAAGCGGAGGGCGATGGGGAAGGCCGGCCTCTACCTGGACAAAGTCGCCGCGGCCCTCGGTTCGCCCGGGCTGTGGGTCGACTCGAGCGTGAAGAAGCTGACCGCGCGGGAGACGGCCGAGCTGGACGCGGCGGCGAAGGCGTCGGCGGCGCCGATGCGGATCGCCGTCATCCCGGCGTCGGCGATCAACGTCGCGCCGAGCAGCTTCTCGTCGTCCACGCGGCTGGCATGGGAGGGCGAGGAGATCGCCGACCAGCTGTACGACCGGGTCGGCGTGGAGGGCGTGTACGCCGTACTGGTCGATGCGCGGTCGGAGTCGGCCGGCCGCGGGTTCCACGCGGTGCAGCGGGCCGACAAGGGGCCGACGTACCACGTGGGGAGCGCGGTCGACCAGGCGGTGGACTGCTGTGCGCCGGACTACGAGGAGATGCTCGAGCGGTTCATCCAGCGGGGGCAGGAGATCAACAAGCCGTTCTACATCGACGCGGCACCGTGGGCGGGTGGAGCTGCCGGGCTGGGCGGGCTCTGGTGGGGCGTGACCACGCTGGGCGCTCGCCGTGCTCGTCGCAAGGAGGAGCAGCAGCACCTGGAGATCACCAAGCCGCTGCTGAACGAGGAGATCATCGCGCTCTCGCAGCACGTGTCCGGGCTGCCGACGACGTCGGACCCGCAGCAGTCGAAGCTGTCGAAGGATGTGCTCGACACAGTGGAGAAGGCGCGGCACCGGCTTGACGAGGCTTCGGGGGACAGTGACACCGAGGCCGTGGCGACGCTGCTCGGGTCGGCTCGCTACGGGTTGCTCTGCCTGGACGCCGTACGGGCTGGCAAGCCGATGCCGGAGCCGACGGCTCCCTGCTTCTTCGACCCGCGCCACGGGCCGAGCACCGGCTCGGCGAACTGGACTCCCGAGGGCGGCCGAGAGCGAGCCGTCGACGTCTGCGACGCGTGCGCGGCCCGGCTGGCCGCTGACGAGCAGCCGGACATCCGCATGGTGACCGTGCGGGACCGGGCCCGGCCGTACTGGACGCTGGGTGAGGAACTGGCGTCGTACATCGACGGCTACTGGTCGCGGGGCGACGGGAGTCGCTGGTGGTTCCCCGACGAGGACGCCCGCCGAGCCGGCAACGAGATGCGTGCCCGCTGGGCCTCCCGCCGAGCCGGCGCCCGCTTCGGCCGAGCCGCCTCGGACCTCGGCACGTCGATCGGCAGCTGGTCCTCCAGCTCCAACTCCGACGACTCCGACGGAGGAGGCTGGAGCTCAGGCAGCTCCCGCCGCCGCTCCTTCTCCTCCCGCACCCGCTCCAGCGGAGGCGGCTCCAGCCGCCGCTCGTCGAGACGCTCAGGCGGTTCCAGAGGTTTCTGAGGAAGGGGAGGGGCGGTGCGCCCCCGAACGCTACGCGCTTCGCGCGTGCGTCTGCCCCCTGCGGCTTCTCAAGTAGTCAGCACCGCTGGGAGGTCCTCGGCGTGGAGGACTGCCAGCGATGTGACTGCACGGGTGAGGCAGACGTACAAGCGGCGGAGGCCTGTGCGCTCGTCGGCCTCGCCGGAAACGATGGCGGCCGGTTCTACCAGTACTACGTGGTCGAACTCGAGGCCCTTGGCCAGGCCGGCTGGTACGACGTCCAGGTGGGTCTCGACATCGTCCTCGTCGCCCAGGACGGCGAACGTGATGCCCTTGTCCTGCAGGGCTTTCCGGGTGTCGGCGACGAGCGCGTCGGGGACGATCAAACCGATCGAGCCAGGGCGCTCCGATACCTCGGCGACAGTGGAGACAGCAGCAGCGAGGCTGTCGGCGACTCGGGTGATGGTCAGTTCACCACGCGCACGCCGTACGGCGGTCGGTGGGGTCAGGTGCGGCGCGATTTGCGGCAGCAGCCGCGCGGCGTACTCGATCACCTGACCGGGGACCCGGAAGCCCGCCGTCAGCTCCTCAGTGTGAGCGCCAGACTTGCCCAGGTGGGTCAGTGCCTCGTCCCACGACGGTGTGGCCCACGGTGTGGTGCCCTGCGCGATGTCGCCGAGCACAGTCATCGAGCCGGTCGAGCAGCGACGCCCGACAGCCCGCAGCTGCATGGCCGACAGGTCCTGCGCCTCGTCCAGTACGACGTGACCCAGGCTCGGCGTCCGGTCGACCAGGTCGGCGATCTCGTCGATCAGCGTGGCATCGGCGACCGACCACCTGGCAGCTCCAGCCGAGCGCGGCGCCTTGTCCCACAGCAGGAGTCGCTGCTCGTCCTCGGTGAGGACTCCGTCGGCATGCTCGGCCAGCAGGTCCGCATCGGTGAACAGCCGGAACAGCAGCTTCACCGGATCGACCGCAGGCCACAGCGCCTCGGCGTACTGCTTCACCGGACGGCTCCGCGCGACAGCGTCCTGCACCCGGTCGTCAGGTGAGTCCCCAGCCGCCTCCATGCGCAGCAGTACGGCGTGCGCGAGCCGCTGCGGCAGCATCCCCCGGCCGGCGCCGTACCGGATGCCGCGGGTGCGTAGCTCGGAGACCAGCTCCTCAGCCTCGTACGCCGGAACGCGCCACCGATGCGAGCCGCGCGGCACCACCAGCGACTCCTTCGGCAGTTGGATGCCCGACCAGACCGCCCGGTGCAGCACCTCGGCCATCCGGGCGTCGCCCTTGAGCACGTCGACCGGCGCCGGACCCGGCCCGGCGATCTTCACCCGGGCGACCATCTCCTCGACGGTCGTCTGCTTCGCCTCGATCTCGCCGAGCGCCGGGAGCACGTCGCCGATGTAGCGCAGGAAGCTCGCGTTCGGCCCGACCACCAGGACGCCCGCGCGGCTCAACTGGTCGCGGTACGCATAGAGCAGGTACGCCGCGCGGTGCAGCCCGACGGCGGTCTTCCCGGTGCCCGGCGCGCCCTGGACGCAGATGGTCTGCTCGACGCCGGCCCGGACGATCACGTCCTGCTCGGGCTGGATGGTCGCCACGATGTCGCGCATCGGGCCGGATCGCGGGCGCTCGATCTCCGCGTCCAGGATGTTGCTGTGCTCCTCGGCGGCGGTCGTCGATGTGAGGTCCTCGTCCTCGAACGCCGTCATCTCGCCGTGCGTGAACCCGAACCGCCGGCGGGTGCCGACGCCCATCGGCTCGGTCTTGCTGGCTCGGTAGAACGGCACCGAGATCTCGGCCCGCCAGTCGACCACCAGCGGCTCGCCGGCCTCGTCGTTCACGTGCCGGCGGCCGATGTGGAAGGTCTCCGGCGTGGGCTCGAGGTAGTCCAGGCGGCCGAAGAACAGCGGCACGTCCGGGTCGTCCTCGAGTTCCTTCATCCGCCGCCAGATCGCCTGCTTGAGGAACTCGGTGTTCACCGGGTCCGCGCTGGCGATCTCCAGCGACCCGGTCTTCGCGCGCATCACCGCGAGGGCGGCGCGTGAGGTGGCGAGGTAGGACCGTTCGTCGTCGAGGGTGGGATCGTCGGGGGGCATGACAGAACCTCCGCTAAGCGGTCGACGGGTCAGGGAGCCCCGCTACGTTACTTGACGGCCACCGGCCGCGGTACCGAATTATCCGCGGCCCGCAGGCCGGGCCGCAGCAGCAGCGGCAGACTGACCGCCAGCAGCACCAGGACGACGATGCCGTCCATCCAGTAGTGGTTCGCTGTCACTACCACCACGCCGAACGTGATCACCGGGTGCAGCAGCCACAGCCAGCGCCACTTCGTCCGGGTGATCAGGATCATCGACAGCGCGATCAGCGCGGCCCAGCCGACGTGCAGGCTCGGCATCGCGGCGAACTGGTTCGCCACGCCGTCGGAGTGGTCCGGTCCGTAGACCGACTGACCGAACAGCAACCCGGTGTCGATGAAGCCGGGCATCATCCGCGGCGGTGCCAGCGGATACACGATGTGGCCGATCAGGGCGAGTGCCGTGACCGAGACGATCGTCCAGCGCACCCTGGAGTACGCCGTGGGGCGCCAGATGCTCAACCAGAGCAGGACAATGGCGGTGAGCGGCGCATGGACCGAGGCGTAGTACAGGTTGGCGCCCTCGATCAGGTGCGGGACCTGCAGTGCGTGCTGCTGGACCGCTACCTCGCTCGGCAGGTGCAGCCAGCGCTGGAGCGACAGCACCTGGTCCGCGTGGACGAAGGCCGAGCCGGTGTGCTTGGCGGCGATCTGCCGGCCGGCGCTGTAGACCAGGAAGAGCGTGGCCAGCAGGACTGCTTCCCGGACCACTCGCCAGACCACCGGGCCTGCTGATCGATGGCGTTCCCCCAGCCCGACGGGCTCCAGTGCCTGTGTCCCCATACTTTTCGACGGTACCGGCCGAGGCCTCCGGAATGGCCCAGGCTCGACCCTGATGTTGCCCTGGGCAACCCCCGAGGCACGCTCCGCCACCGGCCCGTCACCCCCTCTCCTGGGGTGCAACCCACGCCGGTGGCGAGCCAATTCCTGGATGACTCGTAGATCACAGTCCACACTGTCCGGATGGGAGATCTGGCGGGCGTTCTGCTGGCGGCCGGCGCCGGGACCAGGCTCGGGATGCCGGGCGGCCTGATGCGCGCGGCGGACGGTACGCCGTGGGTCGTCACCACTGTGGCCACCCTGCGAGCTGCCGGCTGCGGGCCGATCGGAGTGGTGGTCGGCGCTGCCGCGCCGGACGTGGTCGCCCTGCTCTCCGGGGAGGACGTCACCCTCGTACCGTCGCCGGACTGGTCCGACGGCCTGTCCCACTCGGTCAAGGCCGGCTTCGCCTGGGCCGAGCAGACCGACTCTCCGACAGCCCTCTTCCACATGGTCGACCGCCCGGAGGTGGGCCCGGCCGTACTCCGGCGAGTGGCCGAGGCCGCCGCGACCGGCGCCGACGCGGCAGGCGCCCCCGGCATAGCGGCCCTGGCTCGGGCAGGCTTCAACGGGTTCGCCGGCTACCCGGTCGTGATCGGCCGGGACCACTGGACAGCGGCAGCGGCCGCCGCCACCGGCGACCGCTCTATGGGCCCCTACCTCAAACGGGTCCCTTGCCCGCTGATCCCCTGCGACGACTTGCTCTAGGCGAAGAGGTTTTCCGCGTCCACGATCGTGTACGCGTAGCCCTGCTCGGCCAGAAAACGCTGGCGGTGGGCGGCGAACTCGGCGTCGACGGTGTCCCGGGCGACGATCGAGTAGAAGCGCGCCGTCCGCCCGTCACCCTTCGGCCGCAGGACGCGACCGAGGCGCTGGGCCTCCTCCTGCCGCGAGCCGAACGTCCCAGATACCTGTACGGCGACCGAGGCCTCCGGCAGGTCGATGGAGAAGTTGGCGACCTTGCTGACCACCAGGCGGTCGATCTCGCCGGTCCGGAACGCCTGGAACAACCGCTGGCGCTCCTTGACCGTCGTCTCGCCCTTGATCACCGGGCACTCCAGCCGCTCGCCGAGCTCGTCCAGCTGGTCGATGTACTGGCCGATCACCAGCATCGGCTCGCCCTTGTGGTGGTCGGCGATCCGCCGGACCAGCCGCGACTTGGCCGGGGTCGACGCGGCCAGCCGGTACCGGTCCTCGGGCTCGGCCGTCGCGTAGACGAACCGCTCGGTCTGCTCCAGGTCGACGCGCACCTCGACACAGTCGGCCGGTGCGATCCAGCCCTGCGCCTCGATGTCCTTCCACGGCGCGTCGTACCGCTTCGGGCCGATCAGCGAGAACACGTCGCCCTCGCGGCCGTCCTCGCGGACCAGCGTCGCGGTCAGGCCGATCCGCCGCCGCGTTTGCAGGTCCGCCGTCATCCGGAAGATCGGCGCCGGTAGCAGGTGCACCTCGTCGTACACGATCAGGCCCCAGTCGCGGGCGTCGAACACCTCCAGGTGCGAGTAGACGCCCTTCCGGCGGGTCGTCATCACCTGGTACGTCGCGATGGTGACCGGCCGGATCTCCTTGCGGGCGCCGGAGTACTCGCCGATCTCGTCCTCGGTGAGGCTGGTCCGCTTGAGCAGCTCGTCCTTCCACTGCCGCGCCGACACCGTGTTGGTGACCAGGATCAGCGTGGTCGCCGAGGCCTGTGCCATCGCGGCCGCGCCGACGATCGTCTTACCGGCCCCACAGGGCAGTACGACGACGCCCGAGCCGCCGTGCCAGAACGAGTCGACTGCCTGCTGCTGGTACGGCCGCATCTCCCAGCCGTCGTTGACCAGGTCGATCTTGTGCTTCTCGCCGTCGACGTACCCGGCCAGGTCCTCGGCGGGCCAGCCCAGCTTCAGCAGGGTCTGCTTCAGGTGGCCACGCTCGGACGGGTGCACCAGCACCATGTCGTCGTCGATCCGGTCGCCCAGCAGCGGCTTGATCTTGGCGGAGCGCAGCACCTCCTCCAGCACCGGCCGGTCCGTCGTGACCAGGACCAGACCGTGATCCGGGTGCTTCTCCAGCCGCAGCCGGCCGTACCGGTCGAGTGTCTCGGCGATGTCGACCAGCAGCGAGTGCGGGACCGGGTAGCGGCTGTAGCGCAGCAGGACGTCGATCACCTGCTCCGCGTCGTGCCCGGCGGCCCGTGCGTTCCACAGGCCGAGCGGAGTCAGTCGGTAGGTGTGCACGTGCTCCGGCGCCCGCTCCAGCTCCGCGAAGGGGGCGATCGCCTTGCGGCAGTCGTTCGAGTCCGGGTGCGCGGTCTCCAGCAGCAGGGTCTTGTCGGACTGCACGATCAACGGTCCGTCGGTCACGCAACATCTCCCGTCAGACGGTGTGATTCGAGGTGAGCCGGGCAGGATCACCCTGCCCGACCCTCCATTGTGCCTCGTCCGGCAAATCAGCCGACGGGGTCAGCCTCGAGAGCACCCGGTACGACGGCCGGCTGGACCACCGGCGGCGTGTGCTTGGGCAGGAACGCCGCGATCACCAGCGCCAGCAGCGACGCCCCGCAGCCGATCGCGAGGATCAGCCGGAACCCGTTCTGCGACGGCACCTGGAAGCCGCCGAACGAGATGGTCACCTGCGCCAGCACGAGTCCGGCGACGGCGCTGGAGACCGACGTTCCGATGGACCGCATCAGGGTGTTCAGGCTGTTCGCGGCGGCCGTCTCGGAGACCGGTACGGCGGCCATGATGAGCCCCGGCATCGCGCCGTACGCCAGACCGATGCCGGCGCCGATCACCGCGGCGATCACGACCAGCTGCCAGACCTCCGACATCATCACGATGCCCAGGCCGTAGCCGAGCGCGACGATCACCGCGCCGAGCATCAGCGTGACCTTCGGGCCGCGGGTGCGAGAGATCTTGGCGGACAGGGGAGCGGTCGCCATCATCACCAGGCCGGACGGCGCCAGCACCAGGCCGACGGCGAGCATCGAGCGGCCCAGCCCGTACCCGGTGGCCTTCGGCAGCTGCAGCAGCTGCGGGAGCACCAGCGACATGGCGAACATCGCGAAGCCGAACACTGCCGAGGCGATGTTGGTCAGCAGCACCTGGCGGCGCGCAGTGGTCCGCAGGTCGACCAGCGGCTGCTTGGTGCGCAGCTCGTACCAGCCCCACAGCACCAGGACCAGTACGGCGGCCGCGAACAGGCTGTCGGTCAGTCCGCTGCCCCAGCCCCAGTCAGCGCCCTTGGAGATCGCCAGCAGGAGGCAGAAGAGCCCGACGGACAGTCCGACCGCGCCGAGTACGTCGAAGCGGCCTCCGCTGCGTACGGAGGACTCCGGTACGAGCGCGACGACCACGCCGAGCACCAGTGCACCGGCTGCGGCAGCAGTCCAGAACAGCACGTGCCAGTTGGTGTACTCGGCGATCAGTGCGGCCGCCGGTAGACCCAGCGCGCTGCCGATGCCCAGTGAGGCGCTCATCAGCGCGATGGACGTGCCGAGCCGGTCCGACGGGAGCTCGTCGCGCATGATGCTGATGCCGAGCGGGATGACGCCGGCGGACAGGCCCTGCAGCGTGCGGGCGACGATCATCGGGGTCAGCGAGTCGCTCAGCGCGCCGATGATCGAGCCGATCACCAGCATGCTCAGGCTGAGCAGCAGCATCCGGCGCTTGCCGTACATGTCACCGAGCCGGCCGATCATCGGCGTCGCGATCGCACCGGCCAGCAGGGTGGCGGTGATCGCCCAGGTGGCGTCGCTCGGGGTGGCGTGCAGCAGGGCCGGGAGCTGCGGGACCAGCGGGATGATCAGGGTCTGCATCAGCGAGACCGTGATGCCGGCGCAGGCCAGCGCGGCGACCACCGCGTTGGGGCGCGGCGCGGCAGGGACAGCGGACATGCAGGGGCCTCTGGGCGGGGATGTTTGGTTGCGGAATACAACTAACCGTAAGTCAGTCAGTTGACTTAAAGCAAGCGAATCGGCAATCTGATGCCGACAAGCGGCGAACAACTGGGGCAGGGTGGGGCGATGGCAGTCCGGGCGCAGCAGACACGCGAGCTGATCCTGGCCGCCGCCGAGCGGCTGTTCGCCGAGCACGGCGTCGGCGCGGTCTCCAACCGGCAGATCAGCGAGGCCGCCGGCCAGGGCAACAACACCGCGGTCGGGTACCACTTCGGGACCAAGGCCGACCTGGTGCGGGCCGTCGTACGGCGGCACAGCGAGCCGATCGAGCGGATCCGCGCGCAGATGCTGGCCGAGCTGCCGGCCGAGCCGCAGCTGCGCGACTGGGTGGGGTGCATGGTCCGGCCGAACCCGGAGTACCTGGGGACGCTGAGTACGCCGACCTGGTACGCGCGGTTCGGCGCGCAGGTGATGACCGACCCGGCGCTGCGACAGATCATCGTCGAGGAGGCGATGACGTCGCCGCAGCTCCAGCAGGTGCGGGACGGGTTGAACACGTGTCTGCCCGCCGTACCGGCGACTGTGCGGGCTGAGCGGGGTGAAATGGCTCGGCACCTGATCGTGCACACGTGTGCTGAGTACGAGCGAGCTGTTGCGGAGGGTGTGCCGACGCCTAGTCCGACCTGGTCCCGGCTGGCCACTGGGCTGACCGACGCGATCACCGGGTTGCTGCTGGCGCCGGTGTCCTGAGGCTGTCGGCGGGCTGCTGTAGCTTTCGCGCATGCGGGTGACCGGGCTGCTGTGGAGTGGTGAGGAAGCGCAGCTGGAGTGGGCCACGGGGAAGGTCAGTCCGCTGATCGTCGGTGCCGAGCTGGCGTTCGTGTTCGGGGTGGACCGGCGGTGCATCGGGATCTGGCGGTCGGGGCGGCGGCTGGCGTGCTCGACCGCGACGGTCCTGGAGCCGACGAGCCGGAGTCCGCAGTGCCCCGACTGTCAGGCGATGGAGCGGTCCAACTCGATCGCGGCCGATACACGGCTGGACGATCCGCGGTCGTTCTCGGTGTACCTCGCGCACCACGGGAGCGTGGTGAAGGTCGGCATCACGGCGACCGAGCGTGGCGAGGCAAGGTTGCTGGAGCAGGGCGCGTTGTCGTCGACGTTCATCTCCAGCGGCTCGTTGCTGGGCGCCCGGCGCATCGAGAACCTGCTGATGACCACCCTCGGTCTGCCGGACCGGGTCTCCACCACCCGCAAGCGCGCTGCCCGCGGCCGTCCGGTTGCTGTTGCCGAGCGCACCGCCGCCCTGACCGACCTGACCAACCGAGCAGCTCAGCTGGAGTGGCCGGAAGGCCAGACCCGCTCCGAGTCACCGATCCGCGATCACACCACCGCCTACGGTCTACCTGCCGACGGGCTCCACCCCGACGCCGCCCTGCGCTCACCAACCGCCGGCAGCACGCTCAGCGGTGAGATCGCCTGCACGATCGCCGGAGATGTCTACCTGCGGACGTCGGCCGGCGTGGTCCTGCTGGACACCTACCTGCTCGCGGGCTGGTCCCTCAAAGCCGCTGAACCTGCTGCCCAGCTCTCCGTCCCACTCGAACCCGTGGAAGCATTGCCACCACCAGAGATCGAGCAGGACGCGCTCTTCTAGACCGGGCGGGCGGTCGCGATCCTGTGGAGGGCGTAGGTGCGGGGCTGGTCGGCCCCGTCGTCGTACGCCGTGAGCCAGCCGTCGGCGACTCGGACCGGCTCGACGACGCGTTCTGAGGCGTTGCCGTTGTGGTCGACGTACGAGATCCACGTGCGGCTGCTGGACTCGGCCGCGTTGGTGAGGACGCTGATCGTCTCGGCGGGGGCGCTCGGTTCCTGGCCGGCGTCCTCGGGGCGTTCGGCGGCTAGGCGGTCGCCGGTGCGGACCTTCTCGATCACGGCCTTGACCTGGTCCTCGGTGAGCTCGGTCGGCGTGTCGACGAAGTCCCGGCTGGTACGCCGACGCGGCGCGTCACCGCGGCGCGCGGTCGCCGTACTGATCTGGACGACGCCGTCGAAGGTCTCCGCGAGCGGCGCGAGACCGGCTTCGCGCAGGCGGGCCAGCACCATGTCCGGCGGTGACGGCGAGACCACGACCGTCGGCGCGAGCCGGCGGAAGCGCACACCGGGCAGGTTCGAGTTGAGCAGGTGCGTCAGCACGTCCTCGTCGTCGCAGCGCAGGTACGTCGTCGCCGTACCGATCCGCAGTACGCCGTGCCGCCGCGCGACGTCGTCGATCAGGTAGGTCAGCGGCTGCGGCACCGGCGTACGCGAGTGCTCGGCCAGCCACTTGTGCAGCTGGTCGCTGGTCCGGCCCATGTCGAACGCACGCCGTACCGAGCTCTCACTGAAGCGGAAGACCCCACCACCACCGTGCGACTCAGCATCGGCCATCGCCGCCAGGTCGTCCTGCACGGACCGCACCAGCGGCCCAGGCGCGACGGCGGTCAGGTCAGCCTGCAGCAGGAACTCCGTCACCGGCGCGGGCACCATCGGCTCGATCGCCGCGGCCAAGTCGTCCGCGGTCGGCTCCTCGTCCAGCAACGGCCGCGCATGAGCACTCAGTGAGCCAAGCCCTGTCAGCCCCAGCAGCGCGGCCTCCGTCAGCGTCCACTCGACCAGGTCGTCCCGGAACTGCCCACCGCGCCGCGGCCGATGCCAGGCCACCCAGGTCACCACCGACTCGGTCGCCGGCGCTGAGCCCGCTTCCGCTTCGGCCAGCGCCTCCAACGTCAGCTGACGCACCTCCGGCGCCAGCAGGCGCTCCAGGTCTGGTGCCAGCGCGTTGACCAGTCGCTCGCGCGCAGCAGCAGTCGCGCCGCCGCTGTCGCGCCGGCCGATCAGACCGATCGCCCGCAGGCCCGTGTGCCAAGCGATGACCAGCTGAGCCCAGCGGTGCGCGGTGTCGAGCTCCAGCCAGTCGTCGTACGCGCCGGTCGGCAGCCACAGGTCGCTGGAGCCGACCTCGACAGCGGCGACCAGGCCGGCGGCGTACGCGATCTCCAGCACCGCGCCGGCGGTCTGCTCCTCGACACCGATCCGCCCGGCGAGCGAGCGCAGCTCACGGACTCCGATGCCGCCGGTCCGCAGTACGGGCGGTGGCTCGGTGCCCAGCTGCTCCAGCGCGCGGTCGACCAGCCGGACCAGGTCCAGCGCGGCACCAGCAGCAGCCCGGTCCGCGATCGACGCCGACACCTGCTTGCCGTCCAGCGGCGGAGGAGTGGGCCGGGTCGACGGCAGCACGCGTCCACCGCGTAGGTGCAGACCGATCTGCCGAGGCAGTACGACGGTCGTCGGGTCCTTCGGTACGACGAGCCCGCGCGCGAGCAGCTGCTCCACCGGGCTCTTCGCCGAGGCGATGGTCACCGGGCGCTCGGCCTTCTCCACCGTGCCGGTCGGCGGCCCCCAGGTGAGCTTGGCGAGCACCTCCCGTGCCTCCGGGCCGGCCTCTTCGATCAGCTTGTCCAGGTTACCGAAGTGCCGCGTCGTGACAGGGCCCAGCCCAGCAGGTGTCGGGCCCAGCAGCTCGTGCACGGCTCTGATCGGGCGTAGGTCGTCCTCGGTGCCCCAGACCAGCGCCAGCGCCAGCAGCTCGATCACTCGGGGCTGGACGATCTCGACGGGCTGGTCGACACCCGCGGCGAGTCCGGCGACGTCCACCGGCTCGGGCAGCGCCGACAGCGCCTCCAGCAGGTCGACACCGAACTCGTCCAGCCGGTTGATCGCGCGGGCCGCGGAGGCGTTGGTGGTCGCCCTCGCCGCCAGCTGGCCGGTGTCGGCAGGGATCGGCGTCGCCAGATCGGGCCGGTGCCGCAGCAGGTGCCCGAGAGCAGCGTCGTCCCAACTCCGCAGTGCCTCGGCGAGGGTACGGGGGCGGGTCCGCTCGGTGTTGCTCATCCCTCCCACGGTACGGCCACCCGTCCACCCCGCACGACTCGCGGCCGAAATCTTCACCGACCGAACGAAACGGCCTCCGGATCGGCAGGCAGGTCCGCGGGCAGACCCAGGTCAACAAGTATCCGGCCCAGCACCGCTTCCATCTCCTGGTGCTCGTCGAACACGTGCTGCTGCTCGACGATTGCCGTGCCGCGGCCGAGCCGCGCTCGCAGTTGCCGAGCGGTCGTCGACTTGCCGGAGCCGGAGTTGCCTCGCAGGACGATCAGCCTGGACTGAACGCCACCGATCACTCGGCCCCGCCCGCGTGGCCGATGCGGCGGAAGCCGACCCGCTCGTACACGGCGGCGACCGCGTCGTTCTGGGCGGACAGGAGGACCAGGTCCACGCCGTTCGCGAAGGCGTGCTCGACCAGGCAGCTGGTCACCGCGGCGCCGAGGCCCTGGCGGCGGGCAGCCGGGAGGGTTGCGACGCCGACGATCTCCGACGACGTACCGACCGGCTGATGTACGCCGGACGCCAGCATCCCGTCGTCACCGAACGCGGCCGCCGTCACCGAGACGCCGGCCTCGGCCCGCTCCAGCAGGGCTTGCGCCGTCTCGTCCGAGACCTCGTACGCATCCCGCTCAGCCGCACCGGCGTCGCCGACGTCGGTGCCCGGCGTGCTGAAGCCGACGTTCGCCACTGCCCGCGCCTGTCGCAGCAGCTCGAGGTCGGCCGGCAGGATCTCGCACCGGGCTGCAGTCTCCACCGGCTTGAAGTCCGCGGCCTCCAGCACCAGCAGCGGGTACTCGACCACAGTCAGCCCGGCAGCCTCAGCGGCCGGTCCGAGCGTCGGGCAGGTCTCCACGACCCACTCGAAGCTCAGCGGTAGGTCCAGCTCGGCACACCGCTGCCGCACCCGCTCCACGTCGGCCTGCTCGACCGCACCGCCGCCGGGCAGCGGGCGGGCGTAGTACGGCCAGATGGTGGTCGTCCGGAAGAGGGTGAACGGCCCGAGCTGCTCGCCGGTCGCACCGGACAGCGGGACCGCATGTAAGTACTCGTCAACGCGCGTCAGCTCAGTCATCGCCCGCAGTGAAGCGCACCAGGGTCGATCATGTCGAGCAATTTCCTGCGGCTCCGACGTACCGACCAAGACCCAGGGAGGAACCGATGGAGAACGTTGTATCCGCCGACGGCACCCGGATCGCCTACGAGCGCTCCGGCAGCGGCACGCCACTGATCCTGATCGGCGGCGCACTCTGCGACCGCGCCGTCACCCGGCCGCTGGCCCAGGCACTGGAGCCTGACTTCACCGTCGTCTCGTACGACCGGCGCGGCCGTGGCGACAGCGGCAACACCAGCCCGTACGCCGTCGCCCGTGAGGTCGAGGACCTCGCCGCACTGATCACCGCGCTCGGTGGGACCGCAGCCGTCTACGGGCACTCGTCCGGCGCGGGCCTGCTCGTGGAGGCCGCGGCGACCGGCCTGCCGATCAGCAAGCTCGTCCTGCACGAGCCGCCGTACAGCCCGGACGACGCCGCGGCGCAGCAGGAGTCCGACGAGAGCGCGGCCGTCGTCGAGCGGCTCATCGCGGCGGGCCAGAACCTGCGGGCCGTGACCGAGTTCCTGCAGATGACTGGCATGCCGGAAGACGCCGCCAAGGAGTGGGCAGCGTCGAACGGCCTCGCGGAGCTGGCGCCGACCATCCTTCACGACTTCGCCGTGATGGACAGCTCACCCGGCGGCACCGTGCCGGTCGGCAAGCTCGCGCGGCTCACCCAGCCTGCACTCGCGCTGTGCGGCAGCGTCAGCCCGCCGTTCATGGTCGACGCCGCTCGGCTGGTCGCCAAGTCGTTGCCGAACGGGCAGTACGTCGAGCTGGAGGGTCACCACCACGTCGTACCGCCCGAACTGCTGGCGCCTGTGCTGACGAACTTCGTCAGTCCGCGATGATCTCCAGCTCGACCCGGTCGGCGTAGAACGCGACGTGGTCCTTGATGTCGGCGACCGCGGCGTACGGCTGCTCGTAGGTCCACACCGCGTTCACGCCGGCCTCACCGAGCGCCGGGATGCTGTAGTACGCCGCGTCGCCCTTGTACGGGCAGTACGTCGTGTGGTCGGTGCGCTCGAGCAGGCTCAGGTCGACGTCACCGCGCGGGACGTACTGCACGGCCGGGTACGTCGACTCCTGCAGCGACAGCGCACCGCGGGTGTCGGCCAGCACCTGGCCGGCCACCTTCACCAGCACGCGGTCCGGGTTCTTCTCCACCGTGATCGGGTGGTCCGGGCCAGGGATCTTGACCGGCTTGTCCGACATCTGGGTCTCCGCTCTCCGCAGGCAAATACGTCCTCGAAGGAGCAACCCCGGCGCCGGCCGGATTCATTCCCCGGAGTCGCCGAGCGGTTCGAGCTCGACCACCAGCGACGGCCCACCGTCGAAGGTCCCGGCGTCGATGCCGAGCACCAGGTCGTCGCAGTACAGCAGCGGGCCGGTGACCCAGGCCGGGTCGATGCCCATCTGGTCGGCGACGATGCTGTGCCCGTGCACGATCCGCTCGCCGCCGAGGTGCTGCAGCAGGGTCCGGGCGAGCTCCGGCCCCTCCGGCCCGCGGAAGGCGTAGCGCGACGTCATCCGGCGCCAGGTCTCCCACCACACGGTGATGTCGTCGCTGTGCAGGTCGGCCCGAGCGGACGCGTTGATCTCGTCGATCGTGCTGCCCCACTCGACGTACTCGGCGGTGTCGGAGTGCATCAGCAGGTGCCCGGCGTCGAGCCCGAGCATCGGCTGGTCCAGCAGCCAGGCGACGTCCTCGTCGGTGAGCAGCTCCTGGTCGCGGTCGATGCCGCCGTTCAGCGCCCAGCTGCGCTCGAAGCTGCGCAGCGTGATCCCGTCGTGCGGCACCGCCTCGTCGCCGAACTTGTGCATGCCCAGCGCGAGGATCTCGTGGTTGCCGAGCAGCATCCGGATCTCGCCGGTGCCCTGCGAAGCCTGCGCGCTCAGGCGTTGTACCAGGCGCAGGACGCCGATCCCGTCCGGGCCGCGGTCGAAGAAGTCGCCGAGCAGCCACAGCCGCGCGTCCCGGCCGGACCAGTTGCCCTCGGCGTCGACCAGCTCGGCCTCCAGCAGCGAGGCGGCCAGCTTGTCCGGGTGCCCGTGCACGTCGCTCACGACGAACGACGCGGTCATGTCAGCCTCGCGGCGTCAGCACGATCAGTACGACGTTGAGGACCGAGACGGCGGTGGCGACCAGACATGCGGTGAGAGTAGTCGGCAACCGGTTGACCAGGCTGCCCATGATGCGCCGTGTTGCCGTCGACTTCACCAACGGCCGACTGTCAGTTGGACTCAGGCCCAGTTCCAGCGGACCTCGACGGTGACGTCGACGGTCTGCTCGCCCGGGCTGACTCCCATGTCGGCAGCGAAGCCACCGGTGCTGGCCGCCTTGGCCGACATCTCCCGCAGCGGGACGTAGCCCTGCGACTCACTGACCGCCGCGATCCCGCCGATCGACTGGCCGGTCAGCTCCGCCAGCTGCTCGGCCTTCAGTTGCGCCTGCTTGAACGCGAGTTGCCGGGCCTTGTCGACCAGTGCGGCCTTGTCCTCCACGTCGAACTGCAGGAAGTCCAGGCCCAGGCTGTTGCCCACGGCAGCGACCGCGGCGTTCAGCAGGCGGCCGAAGCCGGTCAGGTCGCGTGTGGTCACCGCCATCGAGTGCGAGGCCCGGTAGCCGGTGACGGTCATCGACTCGCCGTACTGCGGGTGCACGGACACGGAGCTGGTGGCGATGTCGCCGGCGGCGACGCCTTCGGCCAGCAGCGCGGCCATCACGGACGCGGTGCGTTCGGCGACCTGTGCGACCGCGTCGGCGACGTCGGGCGCGTCCTGCCCGACGCTGAGCGTGAGACGCAGCAGATCGGCCGGCGCGGTGGCCTGACCGGTTCCGGTGACGGTGATCCCAGTGTCCATGCGTGCAGTCTGACACTTCACCCGGCGCACAGCCTCTGGTCAGCTGGTGTCGGCCGGACCTTCTCCGGCCGGGCAGATGCTGCCCGGACCACCAGACCGCCCAGGGAGACCACCATGCGCCGGAAGACCTTGCTCGCCACCGTCATGGCGGGCGCACTGCTCGTCGGACTGACCACTGCCGGGGCGGAGGCGGGCGGACGCGACGACAAGGTCGCCAGGGCCTTCGAGGCGACCACCCGCAGTACGCCGTGGACGCAGGTGGCCAAGATCCCGCTGAAGTTCCCGACGTACCACCCGCAGGGCTTCGCGCTGGTCGGCGACCTGATCTACCTGTCCAGCGTGGAGGTGCTGGAGGCGCCGGTGAAATACCCGGTGCCGGTGGACGGATACGACCGGAGCCCGGGCAAGGGCATCGGGCACCTGCTCGTGATCGACCGCCAGGGCCGGCTGAAGAAGGACATCCGGCTGGGTGAGGGCACGGTGTACCACCCGGGCGGGATCGACTTCGACGGCGAGAACGTCTGGGTCCCGGCCGCGGAGTACCGGCCGAACAGCAAGGCGATCGTCTACAAGGTGAACCCGAAGACCTACCGGGTCACCGAGCAGTTCCGCGTCCGCGACCACGTCGGCGGAGTCGTGCGCGACCGCCGTACCGGCCGGGTGCACGGGGTCAGCTGGGGCTCGCGGACCCTGTACGAGTGGACGGCATCGGGCAAGCAGCTGGACGCTCAGCCGAACCAGAGTCACCTGCTGGACTACCAGGACTGTGACTACGTCAGCCGGAGCAAGCAGCTCTGCGGCGGGGTCACCGGACTGCCGACGGCGACCGGTGGCGGCTACGAGCTCGGCGGGCTGGCCCTGATCGATCTGAAGGACGACAACCGGATCCTGCACGAGATCCCGTTCCCGGCGTTCTCCTCCGCCGGGCACAGCGCCACCCGCAACCCGGTGGCGCTGGAGGTCGAGGGCAAGAAGCTCCGGCTCTTCACCGCTCCGGACGACGGCGAAGAGGTCAACGGGACCGAGCTGTACGTCTACGAGTCGCCGATCAGCTAGCGCGCGGCACGATACGGGCCGGGATGTCGTGCTGGTGGCACAGCGCGAGCAGCCCGGTCCCGTCGATCAGCTGCAGCGGTTTGCCGTTGGCGAACTGGTAGCTGGACGGGCCGAACCCGCTGGTGGTGATCAGGATCCCCTTCGTCGCCCCGGCGTCGACCACGGTGCCGAACAGGTCCCGTACGGCGCTGGGCGGCACGGTCCGCGTGTAGAGCTTGGCCTGGACGACGAACTTGCCGCCGGTGATCGGCCGCGGGTCGTACGCGACGCAGTCGATCCCGCCGTCGTTGCCCCGCCGAAACAGCCGGGTCTCCAGCCCCATCCGGGTGAGCAGGTTGTGCACCAGATGCTCGAACTCCTCTGGGCTCAGGTCCAGCAGGTTCGGCCGGCTGTCGAGCTCGCTGACCACGTCGACCGGCTCCACCGTGCGCGGGTCGGTCAGGTCGAACTCCAGCACGGGTTCGACCGGCTGCAGCTCCTCCGGGTGCCGGGAGACCTCCGCACCGAAGTAGTGCCGCACACAGGCGACCGGGTCGAGCTGGTCGAGCACCAGCGAGGTGAACTGCTCCCGCGTGGCCCGCAGGGTGATCAGGCACGGCCGGACCGTCCGCCCGGTGGCCGCGTCGACTGCCTCGACCATCCCGTTGAAGACGACGGTGTCGACCACGCCGTACCGGTCGTGCGCGAAGACCAGGTGCAGCGCCCGCAGCGCGCACTGCGCGACAAGCTGCTGGTAGAGCAACCGCAGCTCGCGCTCCTCTCGCGGTACGGCGAGCACGGCGTCGGAGGCCTCGTCGTAGCGGTAGGCAACTGCCGGCGGGATCACGCTGATGTCCGGCAGGTCCCACTCGAGTGCCAGCAGCGTCGACTCCGGCACGTACCCGGCCCGCCGGTGCCGTGGGAAGTCGAGCGGCTCGGCCGTCCGGTCCAGCGCCTTCTGGAAGTACCGGCTGACCGCCCGCCGGTCCTTGGCCCGCACGCACCGCTCGTACTCGTCGACGCGGGTGTGCTGCTCGGCAGTCGCCTCGTCCAGCCGGCGCTGCTGGTCCGCCTGCTCCCGGACCGCCCGGGCGACCCGCAGCTGCCGGGCCTCCTCGGCCAGCCGGTGCCGCTCGATGGCTTCGGCGAACCTGTCCTCGGCGTCGCGCAATCGCCGGGCATACCGCCTGTTGCCACCGACCCAGCTCGCGAACGGGCCTGGTGGACTCGGTAGGAACGCCGCCCAGTCCGGGCCCGGGTGCGGCTGCAGGTCCGCCGTCGCCAGCCGTGGCGGAGCCCGGCGCGGCGCCCGCTTCAGGGTCTGCAGGTCGGTGCCGCGGACTTCCTCGGCCAGCGCCGAAGCCAGGACGCCCTCCAGCAGGCGGACACGCTCGTGCGCCGCAGCGGTCCGCTGCGCCGCCTCGGCCGTACGTCCGGGCGGACGCTCGCTGCGGGCATGTCGATCCACCGACCAGCCCATGGCCTCACACCTCTCCTTCTCCAGCGTAAGCGCGGCTTCACGCTCTGCGACCGCCGATGACGCAGAGTTGGTCATGACATTGCTTGCCGTCCACACCTGTGATGTCTCAGGACATGGGTGACAGTTCTGGATCAGGAGATCGGTGACACTGGATGTGTCAGGACATCGGTGACGGTTTAGAGGTTTGGCGTGGGCCGCTGGGGCGGCCGTTGCCGACGTAGGTCACTCCGGGCGCGGGCCTGGTGTGCTCGATGAGGATCTCGCCTTCGAGGTCGGCAACGGTGATCTTGTCGCCGGCTGTGATGACGAGGACCTGCTGGAAACCTCGTCGCCCGTCGACCATGTACTGGACCTTGTTCAGCATGAAGACGCCGTTGCTGGCCAGCTTCTTGACGACGGTGCCGTCGGGCAGGTCGGTAGGCACCGGTGTCCGGGCGGGTCGGGGCCGGGTGACGGGACGGCGGAACAGATCGCGGGTGGGGCGGGGTGCCTCGGTCTTCTCGGTGGCCTGCCAGGCGGTCAGGGGTGTGATGCGGCCGGGCAGTCCTTGGTGGGGGCGCTGGGTGTTGTAGATGTGGTCGAAGGCGTCGACCTGGGTCTGCAGCTGGGCCAGATCGGCGGCCAGTGGCTGCTTGTCGAGGTAGCGGAACAGGGTCTGGTGGAAGCGTTCGTTCTTGCCCTGGGTGGTTGGTTTGTAGGGCTTGCCGGTGATCGGCTCGACGCCTAGGGCCATCAGGTGGACGACGAGCTGGCCAAGGAGTCCGCGCCGCGAGGGGTTGAGCGCCGATCCGTTGTCGGACAACAGCCGCTGGGGCACGCCATAGGCGGTCACGGCCTTGTCGAACACGACGATCGCCGCCTCGGAGGTCTCGCCCCACGCGACGTGGGAAGCGACCGCGTAGCGGGAGTGGTCGTCGATGAGCTGGAAGATCACGCATTTGCGGCCGCGAGTGAGCACGTACTCGGTGGCGTCGAGCTGCCAGCAGGCGTTCGGGGCCGGATAGACGAACCGGCGCCACGCAGCCCTTGGCTTCTTCCTTGGTTCCAGCCGTGCCACGCCGGCCTCGCGGAAGATCCTGGCCAGCGACGCGACCGAAGGCACCACCTCTAGGCCCATCGCGTGCATCTTGTCGTGCACGCTGATCGGGCCGCAGTCCAGCCCGGACTGCTCGAGTGCAGCCCGGACCCCGATCGCCTGCTGCTTGACCTCATCGGCCAGCTTCGACGGGCTCGACTTCGGTCGCCGCGATCTCGGCTCCAGCGCCGCCGCGGGCCCGTCGGTGAGGCTGCGCCGCCGGATCTCATAGAACGTCTTGCGCGAGATGCCGTGCTCGGCACAGAAGGTCGTCACCGCCCCACGTGGAGCGTTAGACGGCCACTGTGCGATCGCGAGACGGACACGAGGATCAACAAGCTCATTCTTCGACACCCGCGGAGTCGACCGAGCCAGGACACCACCGACCCCGACGACTCACCGAAGTGTCACCACCAAGATCCCCGAAAGTGTCACCGATGTCCTGATGTGGATCCGTCACCTATGTCCTGCGACATAACACTTGCCGTCCACACCCTGTTCGCCTTCACTCGAACACGTGTTCGACTCTGCTGCTAGTGTATCCGCGACAGGCCGAAGGGGGTTGTCGCGTTGCTACCGCGGAGTCACTATGGCGCCATGGGTGTGCCTTCTTATGCGTCCGGAGTGTCCGACGTTGCGTTGCTGGGCGAGACGATCGGCGCGAACCTGCGCCGGACCGTCGCCGCGTACGGCGGGCAGGAGGCGCTGGTCGAGGTCGCCTCGGGCCGGCGCTGGACGTACGCCGAGTTCGGTGTTGCCGTCGACACCTTCGCGAAAGGCCTGCTGGCGCGGGGGATCCGCACGGGCGACCG
Organism: Kribbella italica; assembly: GCF_014205135.1. Lineage (NCBI taxonomy): Bacteria > Bacillati > Actinomycetota > Actinomycetes > Propionibacteriales > Kribbellaceae > Kribbella > Kribbella italica. Next base: position 4,997,110 of record NZ_JACHMY010000001.1, on the reverse strand, counting down.
GGTCGGCATCTGGGCGCCGAACTGCGCCGAGTGGACGATCACGCAGTACGCGACGGCAACGATCGGCGCGATTCTGGTGAACATCAACCCGGCGTACCGCACGCACGAGCTGTCGTACGCGCTGAACCAGTCCGGCGTGCGGCTGCTGATCTCGGCGACCGAGTTCAAGACCAGCGACTACCGGGCGATGGTCGACGAGGTCCGCGGTGACTGCGCGGCCCTCGAGGACACCGTCTACATCGGTACGCCGGACTGGGACGCCGTCGTCGCCGCGGCCGGCGGGACGACCGACGAGCAACTGGCCGCGCGAGAGGCGGAGTTGAGCTTCGACGACCCGATCAACATCCAGTACACGTCGGGCACGACCGGTTTCCCCAAGGGGGCAACGCTTTCGCACCACAACATCCTCAACAACGGGTACTTCGTCACCGAGACGATCGGCTTCACCACCGAGGACCGGCTCTGCATCCCGGTGCCCTTCTACCACTGCTTCGGCATGGTGATGGCCAACCTCGGCTGCACCACGCACGGCGCGTGCATGGTGATCCCGGCGCCCGCCTTCGACCCGGCGGCGACGCTGCAGGCCGTCCAGGACGAGCGCTGCACCGGCCTGTACGGCGTACCGACGATGTTCATCGCCGAGCTCGGGCTGCCGGACTTCGCCGACTACGACCTGAGCTCGTTGCGCACCGGTGTGATGGCCGGGTCGCCGTGCCCGATCGAGGTGATGAAGCGGTGCGTCGCCGACATGCACATGGCCGAGGTCGCGATCTGCTACGGCATGACCGAGACGTCGCCGGTGTCCACGCAGACCCGCCGCGACGACGACCTCGACCGGCGGACGTCGACCGTCGGTCAGGTGATGCCGCATGTCGAGGTGAAGCTCGTCGATCCCGCCAGCGGCCTCGTCGTACCGCGGGGTGAGCCGGGCGAGCTGTGCACCCGTGGGTACTCGGTGATGCTCGGCTACTGGGACGACGACGAGAAGACCGCCGAGGCGATCGACCGGGCCCGCTGGATGCACACCGGCGACCTCGCGACGATGCGCGACGACGGGTACGTGAACATCGTCGGCCGGATCAAGGACATGGTCATCCGCGGGGGCGAGAACGTGTACCCGCGGGAGATCGAGGAGTTCCTCTACACCCACCCGTCGATCGCCGACGTCCAGGTGGTCGGCGTCCCGGACGCCAAGTACGGCGAGGAGTTGTGCGCCTGGATCAAGCTCAAGGACGGCGCGGATCCGCTGGACGCCGACGCCGTGCGCGACTTCGCCACCGGCAAGCTGGCCCGCTACAAGATCCCGCGCTACGTGCTGCTCGTCGACGACTTCCCGATGACGATCACCGGCAAGATCCGCAAGGTCGAGATGCGCGAGCGGTCCGTCGAACTGTTGGGACTCACCAACTAATCAGGCGGCGACATGTCGACAAAGATCTAGTCGCCCATCAGTGCGGCCGCGAAAGCCTTCAGGGACGGGGTTTCCTCGCCGCGCCGCCAGACCAGACCCAGCGCCGAGTCCGGCAGCCCCGTGATCGGGATGTGCACGATGTCGGTGCGCTGGTTCTGCTCGGCGGTCGGCCGGCACAGCAGCATGCCGCCGCGGTTCGCGGCGATCATCGACAGCCCCTCCTGCAGCGTGCGGACCTCAGGGCCGCGCCTAACGAGCGCACCTGAGGGCGTCTGCGTCGGTGCCTGGGCCTGGCGCCAGTAGCCAGGCGCAGGTGACGCGACCGAGATCAGCACGGTGCCGGCGAGGTCCTCGACATCGAGCAGCGACCGGCCGGCCAGCGGGTGCTTCACCGAGACGGTCAGCGTCTGCGGCTGCTCCGAGAAGACCGGCCCGAGGATGAGATCGTCCTCGGCGACCGGCAGCAGCACCACCGCGCTGTCGACCTCACCGCGCCGCAACGCCCCGAACGGATCGTTGAGCGGCAGCTCCGTCACCTCGATCAGGCAGCACGGGTGCTCCTCCTGGAAGACGGCGACGGCCGCCAGGATGTTGTCGTTCGCCGTGCCCTGGAAGCCGATCCGCAGCTGCCCGCCACCACCGGCGGCCGTCTCCTGCGTGGTCGCGACCACCCGCTCCAACGCGGCGTACGCCGGACGCAGCGACTCCAGGAACTCCTGCCCGAGCGGCGTCAGCGACACGCGCCGACTGGTCCGCTCGACCAGCCGGCCGCCGATCCGGCGTTCGAGGGCACGCAGCAGCTGGCTGACCCGGCTCTGGGTCAGGTAGAGCCGCTCGGCCGTCCGCCCGAAGTGCAGCTCCTCGGCCAGGACCAGGAAGCACTCCAGCTCACGGAGCTCCAGGCTGATGACGGCCTCCTCGATCGATGAGTGTGACTACTCCAAGGATGACCACATCGTCGTTGTTCCCGTCCAGCAGGTCCCGTTGGCTGGAACCATGACAACCCTGTGCGTCGACGAGACTCGGACCGAAGGCTGGGCCGCGGCCGTGACGATGGCGGTCACCGTGTTCACCGTCGTCACTGCCGAGATGCTCCCGGTCGGCCTGCTGACCCCGATCGGAGCGTCGCTCGGCGTGAGTGAGGGCACCGCCGGCCTGACCCTCACCGTGACCGGCCTGGTCGCAGCCGCGAGCTCACCAGTTCTCCCGCTGCTCCTGGGCAAGGTGGACCGCCGAGCCGTGCTGGTCGGGCTGATGCTCCTGCTGGCCGGTGCCAGCCTGCTGGCGGCCTGGTCACCCACGTACGGCGTACTGATCGCTGCCCGCATCCTCACCGGCGTCTCGATGGGTGGTGTCTGGCTGCTGACCGTCGGGCTTGCCTCGCGCCTGGTCCCACCGCAGTCGGTCGGCCCGGCGACCTCACTGATCTTCAGCGGCATCGGCATCGCCTCCGTCCTCGGCATCCCCGCCGCCGCGTACGTCGGCGAGCTGGTCGGCTGGCGCTGGGCCTTCGCCTCGATCGGCATCCTGTCCCTGGTGCTGGCGGCAGCGATCGCCGCACTCCTCCCACCCCTGCCCGCCGCCGCCGCCGTACGCCTCGCAGATGTCTCAGCAGCCCTGCGCATCAAGCAGGTACGAGTAGGACTCGTCCTGGTCGCGCTCCTGGTCACCGCCCACTTCTCGGCGTACACCTACATCCGTCCCATGCTGGACGGGCTCGGCCCCTCGCTCGTCGGCACCCTGCTGCTCGCGTACGGCGTTGCAGGCGTCACCGGGAACTTCGTAGCCGGCTCGGCCAAGTCCTACCGCGTCATGCTCGGTGTGATCGCCGCACTGATCGCGCTGCCCGTCCTCGCCATGCCCCTCCTCGGCACCACCGTCCCCGGAGCCCTTGTCCTGCTGGCGATCTGGGGCTTCGGGTACGGCGGCACCACGGTCACCACGCAGGCCTGGAACCACGCCGCCGCTCCCACCGCGCCCGAGGCCTCATCTGCACTCCTGGTGGGAGTCTTCAACGGAGCCATAGCTCTGGGCGCCTTCAGTGGCGGCCGAGTGGTCGACCACCTGGGCACTACCGCCGTGACCTGGCTGACCGGACTACTGGCCCTCACTGCCCTAGCAGTCGTAGTCCGTCACCGGACAGCGGCCAGCGCCGCCGAGTCCTCGGCGCCGAAGTCGTCCTCGAGTTTCTCGGGGGAGTAGTCGAGGTCGATGCCGGCCACGTCCGCGCCGACCGCGGACTCGATCGCGCCGAGGCGACGGGTCGCGCGGTCGCCGGCGTACGTCATCAAAGCGGTCGGGTTGATCTCCGGCGGGAGCTCGGGGGAGTTCTCCAGCGCCCACTGGATCTGCACGAGCGCGTGGGGGAGCAGTTCCTCCATCGTGTCGGTGACGACCTTCCAGTTCGACTCGTCGGCCGCGACGTGCCGGCGGCAGGTGAAGGTGCCCCAGGCCATGTGTCGGCGCTCGTCGTCGCCGATGCGCCGGATCAGTTCCTGCATGCCGGGCAGGATGCCGCGGGCGGTGCAGAGCAGGTTCCAGGCGTGGTAGCCGGTGAGGGCCAGAGTCCCTTCCACCACGTGGTTGTACGTGACCGAGGCGCGGACCTGGTTGGCGGGCGACGGGTCGTCGGCCAGCGACTTGAGGGCCACCGGCAACGCTTCGTAGAAGATCGCCCGGTAGCCGGGGTTGTGCTCGACGTACCGGTGCAGGTCCTCGGTGACGCCGACCGCGTCCAGCCAGAGCCGGAAGACCGCGGTGTGCTTGGCCTCCTCGAAGCAGAACTGGGTCAGGTACATCTCGTCGCCGAACCGGCCCTCCGCGGCCATCGCCTGCAGGAACGGCTGCAGGTCCTCGGTGACCGCCTCCTCGCCGGCGATGAACTGCGCGCACAGCATCATCGCGTTGTCCTTTTCGTTCGGCGTCAGCCGCTGCCAGTCCTCCGCGTCCTGGCTGAAGTCGATGTCACGCGGGTTCCAGAACTTCCGGTTGCCCTTGTCGAACAGCCGCAGCGGCAGCGCGTCCCAGTTGAAGCCGCCTTCGCGCAGCGAGTTGAAACCCTTACGGTGCTGAGGATTCGCCGTGGTCGTCATCACTGCCTCCTGAGGAACGGGCCCAGCACCTGAGCCACCTGGGACGCGACGACCGCGGGTGCGGCGCCGGGGTTCACGATGTGACTCAGTACGACGCGCAGCGCGATGTCCACGCAGGTAGTCGCGTCCTGCGCCGGCACCTCCGGCCAGTGCTCCCGGACATGGGCGTCGAGCCGCTGGTGGCTCAGCTCCAGCACCTGCTGCCCCCGTGTGGTCAGCAGCTGACTGGCCTGGTCCGAACCGGGCTGCCCCAGTGCGGCCTTCACCAGCGGGTTGTCCGCGGCGAGCGTCAGTGCCCGCTCGACCGCGGCCCGCAATCCGTCGATCGGGTCGCCGTGCTCACTCAGCGCCGCGTTCACCTCGAGCAGGAACCGCTCGGTCTCCCGCGCCGCCACCGCCTGCAGCAGGCCCCACCGATCCTTGAACTCGTTGTAGACCGTCTGCCGGGACACCCCGACCCGGCGGCCGACCTCGGCCATCTTCAGCCCGTCGTAGCCGCCGGCCACCAGGACGTCGTACGCCGCGTCGAGCAGCTCGTCGTGCAGCCGCCGCTTCGTACGGTCAGCGAAGGTGTCCATGCCTCTCAGGGTTTACAAATCTGGCCTTGGTGTCAAGAGATCGGACGCGGGGGACTCAACTGTCAAGTGAAGAGAAGTGCGCCGCGTCGCCCGTGCGCGGCGTGCTCCGGACCCCGTCGACGCTCACCGGGACGTCGCCGGCCAGCGTGATCCGGTGCAGCCGCCGCGGCTGGTCGTCGTAGTCCGCGACGCCGAAGTGCTGGGTCGCGCGGTTGTCCCAGATCGCCAGGTCGCCCGGCTGCCACTGCCAGCGGACGGTGTTGTCCAGGTGGGTCACCCGGTTCTGCAGCAGCTGGAAGAGCTGCGTGGTCTCGGCCGAGCTGAGCCCGACGAAGCGGCGTACGAAGTGCCCGAGGACCAGCGACCGCTCGCCGGTCTCCGGGTGCACGCGGACCACCGGGTGCTCGGTCTCGAACAGCTGCGAGACGAACTGGTCGTAGTACTCCTGGAACTTCACGTCGATCCCGCCGATCCGCGTCTCGTCCCGCGCGCCGGCGTAGTCGTAGATGTTGCTGTGCACCGCCCAGAGCTTGTCGACCAGCGCCTTCAGCGGGACCGGCAGGTTCTCGTACGCCGTCACGGTGTTCGCCCAGCTGGTGTTGCCGCCGTACGCCGGCAGCGTGACCGCCCGGAGCAGGCTGATCGCCGGGATCCGGTCGACGAACGTGACGTCGGTGTGCCAGCTGTTCGCCTTGCTGTAGTCGGAGTCGATCGGCAGCACGCTGCTCGCGCCCTCGACGCTCTTCGCGGTCGGATGGGCCAGCGTCGGCGTCCCGAGGAGCCGGGCGAACGCGAGCTGCCCGGCGTCGTCCAGGTGCTGCTGGTCGCGGAAGAAGATCACCTTGTGGGTGAGCAGGGCCTGCCGGATCGTGGCGACGGTCGCGGGGTCCAGGTCGCCGCCGAGCCGGACCCCGCCGATCACCGCCCCGATCGCGCTGCCGGCCTTGGAGACGGTCACGGTGGGTGCTGTCAGTTGGGTGGTCATATGTTCTATATTCCACTGATTCGGTGGACTTTGCAGCGGGTTCGCCATCTGAGACGCCCGGCGCGACGACGTAGGATCTGGGATGTGTCAACCGCCGAAATGCCGTCCGCCGCCACTGCCACCGACGTACCGGAACTCGTGGTCGGGTTCGATCTGGACATGACGCTGATCGACTCGCGGCCCGGGATCCAGGCGGTCTGGGACCTGCTGGCCGCCGAGACCGGCGCGGAGATCGACACCGACCTGGTGGTGAGCCGGCTCGGGCCGCCGCTGACCTGGGAGATGGCGCACTGGTTCCCCGCGGACCAGGTCGACGCGATGGTCGCGCGGTACCGCGAGGTCTACCCGGCGCACGCGATCACCGGAAGCCTGCCGCTGCCGGGCGTCGCCGAGTCGTTGGCCGCGATCCGGGCGCTGCGCGGCCGGACCATGGTGGTGTCGGCCAAGTACACCCCGAGCGTCAAGCTGCATCTCGACCATCTCGGCCTCGACGTCGACGAGCCGGTCGGCGACCTGCACGGCGCCGACAAGGGGATCGCCCTGCGCGAGCACCAGGCGACGATCTACGTCGGCGACCACACGGCCGACATCGACGGAGCCCACGCGGCCGGAGCGGTCGCGGTGAGCGTGGCGACCGGGCCGTTCACCGCCGACGAGCTGCGGGCGTACGGCGCGGACGTCGTCCTGAACGACCTGACCGAGTTCCCCGCCTGGCTGGACGCGTACGTGCTGGAGCAGCGGCTCGAGGCGCTGATGGCCCGCCTGGCGTCGTACCCGAGTCTGGTCGTCGCGTTCAGCGGCGGCGCCGACTCGGCCTTCCTGCTGGCGGCCGCGGCCCGCGCGATCGGCCCGGCCAACGTGGTCGCGGCGACGGCGGTCAGCCCGAGCCTGCCGGTCGCCGAGCTGGAGCCGGCCGCGCGCTTCGCCGACGGTGTCGGCGTCCGGCACGTCACGCCGCCCACGCACGAGATGGACCGCGAGGGGTACCAGGCCAACGCCGGCGACCGGTGCTACTTCTGCAAGGCCGAGCTGGTCGAGACACTGCAGCCGATCGCCGACGAGTTCGGCATCGCCGCGATCGCGACCGGGACGAACGCCGACGACGCGATCGCCGGGTTCCGGCCGGGCATCCGCGCGGCGTTCGAGCGCGGCGCGATCACGCCGCTGAAGGACGCCCGGCTGACCAAGGCGCAGATCCGCGAGGCGTCGCACAGCTGGGGCCTGGAGACGTCGGACAAGCCGGCCGCGGCCTGCCTGTCGAGCCGGATCGCGTACGGCGTACGGATCACGCCGAACCTGCTGGCCCGCGTTGACCGGGCCGAGCAGGCCGTCCGCGCGCACCTGGCGCCGTACGGCGTGCAGAACGTCCGCGTCCGCGACCTCGGCCAGTCCGCGAGCATCGAGATCGACGCCGCGCTGCTCGGCGCGGTCGACAGCGCGGCGCTGGTCGAGCTGGTCCGCGCCGAGGGCTTCCTCGCGGCCGCGGTCGACCCGCGCGGGTTCCGTTCGGGGTCGATGAACGAGCGGCTGAAGGAGCCCGAGAAGTACCGCTGACACCAGCCGGTACTCCGGTTCCCGGGGATCGTTCCATCGGCGATCCGGTCGCAGCGCGGCGCCGCCCGGAATTACGAGACCGGGGAGTGTGGAATCGGTGCCTGATCAGGTAGTTTTCCACAGGCGAGGCGCACCCTGTTCACGTACGCTGGGTAGCCGGCCCGGGCAGCCCGTCCGGTCCCCTTTTCCGTCCTGTTCCGTCGATCGACACCGAAGAGGTTCCCGTGCCTGTTGGCAAGGTCAAGTGGTATGACTCCGAGAAGGGGTTCGGCTTCCTCAGCAAGGAGGAGGGCGGGGACGTCTACGTGCGCGCGGAGGCCTTACCGGCCGGAGTGACCAGCCTCAAACCGGGCCAGAAGGTCGAGTTCGGCGTCGTCGAGGGCCGCAAGGGTGAGCAGGCACTGCAGGTCCGGCTGATCGACCCGCCGCCGTCGGTGGCCAAGGCGATGCGCCCGAAGCCGGAGGAGATGGCGCTGGTCGTCGAGGACCTGATCAAGCTGCTCGACAACCTCGGCGAGGGCTACCGCCGCGGCCGCCACCCGGACGGCAAGGCCGCCCGCCAGGTCGCGACCGTACTGCGGGGAGTCGCCGACCGCTTGGACATCTGACCGGAGTACGACGCCCGCGCCGTCGCCCCGTCCCGGGCTCGGCGCGGCTCCCTCCTCGCGAGCAGGCCTCCGCGCTCTCCCTCTCTTTCCCCCCACCGCGGAGCTCGGGCCGATGGACCTTCAGCCCTTCCGCCGTTCGATCAGTTGCTGGATGCCGTCGAGGACGACGTCCAGCCCGTCGGTGAAGTCGTCGGCGTACTCGATGTCGAGGTCGGCCAGGCCGGCCGCGATCGTCGGGTAGCGGTCCGGGGTCGCGAGCATCGCGAGCCGCTGCCCGTAGAGCCGGTCGGCGCCGTCGTCCATCCGCAGGTTCGTGGTCAGTTGCGCCGTACCGCGGACGTAGATGTTGACCAGCATCATCGACGACAACTGGTCGTTCGGCGTCAGCGGCGTGTTCTCGAACGCGCGCAGCGCCGCCTCCATCCAGTCCAGCTGCCGCGGTGACAGCGGCGCCTCGAACACCGGCACCTGCAGCACCCACGGGTGCCGCGCCAGCGACTGCCGGAAGTGCTCGGCCCAGGCGGTGATCCGCCCCCGCCAGTCCAGCGACTCGTCCACCGGGGCGGCCGCGCCGAACGCCTCGTCGAGCATCACGACGTACAGGTCGTCCTTGGCCTCGACGTACCGGTAGAGCGACATCGTGGTGAAGCCGAGCGCGGCCGCCACCTTGCTCATCGACACCGCGCCGAGCCCGCCGGCGTCGGCCAGCCGGACCGCGGCCGCGCCGATCTCGCTGATGTGGAACGTCGGCTTCGGCCCCGGCCGGGCCGGGCCCTCCAGTCCCCACAGTTGCTGCAGCACCCTCGGCAGCTCGACCTCGCTCGTTTCCATGGCCGCAGTCTATCTGTTTACAACATAGACAGATAGCCGCTATGGTCTGCGTATGGCGCACACAGTGTGCGTCGTACGCAGATCATCTGGAGGGGTCATGACCGAACGCGCCGGCCGGAAGGAGTGGATCGCGCTGGGGGTGCTCGCGCTGCCGCTGCTGCTGGTCTCGATGGACGTGTCGGTGCTGTACTTCGCGGTCCCGTTCATCTCGGCCGACCTCGGGGTGAGTGCCACCGAGCAGCTGTGGATCTTCGACATCTACGGCTTCGTGCTGGCCGGGATGCTGATCACGATGGGCGCGCTCGGCGACCGGATCGGCCGGCGCAAGCTGCTGCTGCTCGGCGCGGTCGCGTTCGGCCTGGCGTCGGTCGCTGCGGCGTACGCGCAGACCCCGGAGCAGCTGATCGCCGCGCGCGCCGTGCTCGGGATCGGCGGCGCGACGCTGATGCCGTCGACGCTCGCGCTGATCCGCAACATGTTCCACGACGCCGGCCAGCGGCAGAAGGCGATCGCGTTCTGGAGTGCGGTGATGCTCGGCGGGATCTCGCTCGGGCCGGTGCTCGGCGGAGTGCTGCTCGAGCACTTCTGGTGGGGCTCGGTGTTCCTGATCAACACACCCGCGATGGTGCTGCTGCTGGTGATCGCGCCGATCCTGCTGCCGGAGTTCAAGGCGCCCGCGCTGGGGCGGTTCGACCTGTTGGGGTCGGTGCTGTCGCTGGCCGCGGTGCTGCCGGTGATCTGGGGGATCAAGGAGATCGCGGCGCACGGTGTGGACGCGCTGCCGGTGGTCGCGATCGTGGTCGGGCTGCTGATGGGCGCGGCGTTCCTGCAGCGGCAGCGGACGGCGGCGTACCCGATGGTCGAGCTGGGCATGTTCCGCAACCGGGCCTTCAGCGGCGCGCTCGCCGCGAACACGATCGGCATGCTCGCCCTGGTCGGCAACGCGGTCTTCATGACGCAGTACCTGCAGCTGGTCCTCGGTCTGAGCCCCTTGAAGGCGGCTCTGTGGGCGCTCGTCCCGTCGGTTGCTGTCGGCGGCGCCGCGCCTTTGTCGACCGTCCTGGCGGCCCGATTCGACCGTGCCTATGTCCTCGGCGGCGCCTTCCTCTTGTCGGCCGGCGGCTTCCTCGTCCTCACCCAGATCGAGGTCACCTCACGCTTGTGGGTCCTTCTCTCGGGCTCGGGGTTGCTGGCCGCCGGTCTCGTGATGGTGATGGCCCTGGTCACCGAAGCAGTCGTCGGCGCCGTCGCCCCCGAACGAGCCGGCTCGGCGTCGGCCCTGATGGAAACCTGCAGCGAGTTCGGCGGCGCGTTGGGCATCGCCGTTCTCGGGAGCATCGGTACGGCGGCCTACCGCTCGGACCTGAAGCTGCCGGCTGATCTCCCGGCTGGTGTCGCCGATGGTGCCCGGGAGGGCCTCCCGGCGGCCACCGCCGTCGCGGCCCAGCTCCCCGCGCAGGTGCACGACACAGTCCTCACCGCAGCAAGGCACGCCTTCAACCACAGCCTCAACATCGCGGCTGTCGTAGGAGCCGCGTTGCTGATCGTCACCGCGGTCACCATCACCCTCGTCCTGCGAGGAACCGCGGAGGCAAAGACCCCAGCCCACCCCGCCAACCTCCCCTAACCACCCCGGCCCCCGCCCCGGCTCCGGCCCCCGCCCCGGCTCCGGCACCCGACCCAGGCCCAGGCACCCGACCCAGGCCCTCCCACGACCCAGGCCCCGGCCTCCGGCCCCGACCCCCGGCCTCCGGCCCCGACCCCCGGCCTCCCGGCCCCCCTGCCCCGGCCCTGGCCCTCCCTCGGGCGATGACTGCTTCCTTGTTTGACGAGTGACGTGTTGTACCGCGCCAGTCGTCAAACAAGGAAGCAGTCGAGGCTAGGGGAGTGGCAGGGGTGGAGGTGGGTCAGGTTGGGCGGCGGCGGCGGAACAATCCCGGCCGGCGGCCGACGCGGGGTTCGCCGGTGGTGCGGGGCCCGTCGTCGACGCGGGGCCTGTCGTCGGGGCGCTGGCCGGCCGGTTGTTCGGCGGTGCGCTCGACGGTTGGTTCTTCGGCCCACTTCGCCGGCTCGGCGACGGTCTCGGCGACGGTGTCGTCGTCGTCCGGCTGGCCGCTCCACCAGCGGCCGGCGGGCGCGCTGCCCGGCGTCGGCCGTTCTCCGGCGGGCGTCTGCTCCGCCGGCTTGATGCGGAGCTCGACGGTGGGTTCGTTGGTCCGGGGGCTGTCGGTGCGCGGGCCCTCGGCCCGGCGTTCGCTGATGCGGGTGGTGGGCGGCTCGCTGGTCATCACCGTGCGGGCGGTGTCCTCGGTGCGGGGGACCGGGCGGGTCTCGGCGTGCGGCGCCGGAGTGCGAGGAGCCGACGGGCCGGACGGCGTACGGGGTTGGGGTGCGGGCTTGTGGCGGACGACCAGGAAGATCACCACCAGCAGGACCGCGGCGAGGAAGCCGAAGCCGAGGCGGGGGATGAGCGGGAGGACGATGCCGCAGCCGCCGCCGATCACCCAGGAGAGCTGGAGGACGGTTTCGGAGCGGGCGAAGACCGAGGTGCGGACGGTCTCCGGGACGTCGCGTTGGATCATCGCGTCCAGGGACAGCTTGCCCAGCGAGCTGCACAGACCGGCGACCAGGCCGAGCAGGATCAGGGTCGGGAAGCCGTAGAAGATCGCGACGGTGAGCGCGATGGCGGCGTCCGCGAGCAGGACGACGAGGACGACGACCTCAGGTTTCCTTGCCTTGAGCAACGACCCGGCGACGGTTCCCAGGCTGTTGCCGAGGCCGGCCGCCGCGATCACCGCCCCGGCCGCGACCACGCCGTCGAGGCCGCTGATCGGTTTGTCGCGCAGCAGGAACGCCAGGTACATGGTCAGGAAGCCCGAGACGAACCGCAGCCCGAGGTTGCACCGGATGCCGCGGGAGACCGCCGCCGTGATCGCGCGGCGGCGCGCCTCGCGTCCGGCCGAGCCGGTCATCTCCTCGCCGGCCGGCGAGTCCACACGGCTCGGCAGGCGGATCGCGAGGACCAGGCCGACGGTGTAGACCACGGCGGCCCAGCGCAGCGACCACTCCGGTCCGATCGCCGCGAACGCGCCCGCGATGCCCGCGCCGACCGTCGCTCCGGCGACTCCCGCGAGCGAGATCCGCGAGTTGGCGGTGACGAGGGTGATCCCCTTCGGCAGCAGCCGCGGTACGGCGGACGCCCGCGTCACGCCGTACGCCTTGGAAGCCACCAGACACCCGAGCGCCGCCGGGTAGAGCCAGGTCGAGCTGTCGTGGATCGACGCGGCCAGGCTCCAGACGAGGAAGCCGCGGAGCCCGAGCGTCGCGCCGATCGCCCAGCGGCGGCCGTGGCGGAACCGGTCCAGGATCGGGCCGATCAGCGGGGCCATCAGCGCGAACGGCGCCATCGTCAGCAGCAGGAACAGGGCGACGCGGTCGCGCGCCTGCTCACTCGGTACGGCGAAGAACACGGTGCCCGCGAGGGAGACGGCGAACGCGGTGTCGCCCGCGGCGTTCACCGCGCCGAGCTCGATCAGCCGCGACAGCCCGGACTCCCGCGCGCCCTGCGCGCCGGTCAGTCCCGAGATCCGCCGCCCGGTCGCCTTGCCCACGCGCCCGGTGGCCCCGGCCGTCTTCTTCGAGATCGAGGCGAACCCGGTGGCACCGACCTTGGACGCGTGCCCGACCTTCTTGCTCGCGCTCCCGAGCCGCTGCCCGGCCGTCCCCAGCCGCTCACCGGCGGTCTTCTTGCCGCTGCTCGTCGGGTCGGGAGTCTCCATACACCCATCCTGCCTTGTGCGGGGGACAGAGCGCAGGCGCGGCACGGTTCGGATTCCGTTGGTACGGCGTGCGAGAATGAGCGACTGTGACTCCCGTCAAAGCTCCGGAACCGGTCCGCGCCAAGCCCGACGCCGTCTGCGTCGGGGCGGTGGAACCTGCCCGCGACGCCGCGATCGAGGAAGCCGGCGCCGCGCAGGTCGGGGAACACCTCGGCCACTCGGTCGAGGGTGAGCGGCTCGTCACGCACTACTTCGCCTCCGCGCACCCGGGTTACAAGGGCTGGCGCTGGGCGGTGACGGTGACGCGTGCGTCGCGCGCCAAGACCGTCACGGTCAACGAGGTCGTCATGCTGCCGGGCGACGTCGCGATCGTCGCGCCCGAGTGGGTGCCGTGGTCGGACCGCGTCCAGCCGGGCGACCTGCGGCCGGGTGACCTGTTCCCGACGTTGCCGGAGGACCCGCGGCTCGAGCCGGGCTACACCGACACCACCGGCGCGCCCGACGAGGTGCTCGCGGTGGTCGAGGAGCTCGGTCTGGGACGCGAGCGGGTGCTGTCGCCGTCCGGTCGTGAGGACGCGGCCGAGCGCTGGTACGCCGGGGACTTCGGCCCGGCCTCACCGATCGCGCAGGCCGTGCCGTTCAAGTGCAACTCCTGCGGGTACTGGATCCGCCTCGCCGACAGCCTCGGCCAGGCCTTCGGCGCGTGCGCGAACGAGATGGCTCCGGGCGAGGGGCGCGTCGTCGCGTACGACTACGGCTGCGGCGCGCACTCCGACGTCGTGATCGAGGCGCCGGACCACCCGTCGACCGAGCACGCGTTCGACACCACCGGGTACGACGAGCTGGCGATGCCGACGGCTCCGGCCGAGTCCGGCGACGAGGTCGCCGAGGCGGACGCCGTACAGGCCGAGGTCGAGGCCGCCGCCGAGCCGACGTCGGACGACGAGGTGGAAGAGGTCGCCGCGAAGGACTGACTCAGTCCTCGTGGGCCGGGGCACCGTGCCCGGCCTGGATGCTCGACCAGCGGCGCTTGCAGTACGCCAGGCCGATCCATCCCAGCCCGAACCCCGCGACCGTGACCCACAGCCACCACTCGTCGCCGGACCGCTTCAGGTCGTCGCGGAAGATCAGCACGACGACGAACGCCAGGGCCCAGGCGACGATGCCGGCGATCACGGTCGGTACGCCGGACAGGTCGAGCGGCTTGACCTCGGCGTGCACCAGCTCGCCGCGGGCCAGCTGACTGGTCGGGTCGTTGCGCTTCTTCGACGCCGCTGCCGGCTTCTCGTCTGCCACGTGATCACCTTAACGCCTCGCCTCCCCGGGATCGCTCGCGTAGCCCCGGGGAGAACTGGCACGATGCGCTCATGAGCGAGCGCCCGGCTGTTGCCTCCCGCCCCGGTTTCCTGGACTCCTTCTTCAAGATCACCGATCGCGGCTCGACCGTCCCCCGGGAGATCCGCGGCGGTCTGGTGACGTTCTTCACGATGGCCTACATCGTCGTGCTGAACCCGTTGATCATCGGCACCGTCAAGGACAGCAGCGGCCAGTACGTCGGCGGCGGCACCGACCCGACCGCCTCGATCGCCAAGGTCGCCGTCGCGACCGCGCTGATCGCGGGCGTGCTCACGATCCTGATGGGCCTGGTCGCGAACTTCCCGCTCGCACTGGCCACCGGCCTCGGCCTGAACGCGTTCCTGGCCTACTCGGTCGCCTCGAAGATGACCTGGGCCGACGCGATGGGCCTGGTCGTGCTCGAGGGCATCATCATCTTGATCCTGGTGCTGACCGGCTTCCGCCGAGCCGTCTTCGAAGCCGTTCCACGCCAGCTCAAGGTCGCGATCAGTGTCGGCATCGGCCTGTTCATCGCGTTCATCGGCGTGATCGACGCCGGTTTCGTCCGGCGCCCGGCCGCACCCACCGGCCCGCCGGTCGAGCTCGGCGTCGGTGGCAGCCTGCGCGGCTGGCCGGTGCTGATCTTCGTCGTCGGCCTGGTCCTGATCGTCACCCTGTACGCGCGCAAGGTGAAGGGCGCGATCCTGATCGGCATCCTGGTCGCGACCGTGCTGGCAATCGTCGTCGAGGCGATCACGGACGTCGGCGCCCGGACCCCGGACAACCCCGGCGGCTGGGGCCTGAGCGTTCCGTCGCTGCCGGACAGCTGGTTCAGCAGACCCGACCTGGACCTGCTCGGTGAGTTCAGCCTGTTCGGCTCGTTCGCGCAGATCGGCGCGGTCTCGGCGATCCTGCTGATCTTCACGCTGATGCTGGCCGACTTCTTCGACACGATGGGCACGATGACCGCGATCGGTGCCGAGGCGAACCTGCTCGACGCCGACGGCAACCCGCCGAACGCGCAGCGGATCCTGATCGTGGACAGCGTCGCCGCGGCCGCCGGTGGTGCCGGCTCGGTGTCCAGCAACACGTCGTACATCGAGTCCGCGTCGGGTGTCGGCGAAGGCGCCCGGACCGGGCTGGCCAGTGTGGTCACCGGGATCTGCTTCCTGATCTCGATGGTGGTCGCGCCGCTGGTCACGCTGGTCCCGTACGAGGCCGCGACGCCGGCGCTGGTGCTGGTCGGGTTCCTGATGATGACCCAGGTGAAGGGCATCGACTTCGACGATCTCGAGGTCGCCATCCCGGCGTTCCTGACCATCATCCTGATGCCGTTCACGTACTCGATCTCGGCCGGGATCGGCGCCGGGTTCGTCTCGTACACGCTGCTCAAGGTGGTCCGCGGCAAGGCCCGCGAGGTGCACCCGCTGATGTGGATCGTGTCGGCGCTGTTCGTGGTCTACTTCGCGATCGGCCCTCTGGGCGACTGGCTGACCTGAGTGCTTGGTAGACTGAGGATCTCTTCGGGTTCTCCGAGCGTACGAAATCCCCCTCTCCGCGGTGTGCTGCTACGACGCCAAGGCTCTCGGTTATGAACAACTATCTGGAGACCTATCCCGCGTCAGCCGCCCGAACCCAACGCTTCAGCCTCGGCCTGCCGAAGGCCTTCGTCACCTCGCCGGACGGCGAGCGCGTGCTCTTCCTGCGCACCCGCGGCCCGGAGGACCGCACCAGCTGCCTGTGGATCCTGGACGGCGACGAGGAGCGCCTGCTGGTCGCTCCCGAGCAGCTCGGCGCCGACGGACCGGTCCCCGAGGCCGAGAAGATCCGCCGCGAACGCACGCGGGAACGCAGCAGCGGCATCGTCTCCTTCTCCACCGACGCCGGCCTCACGGTCGCCGTCTTCCCGGTCAGCGGCAAGCTCTGGCACCTCGACCTGCTGACGGGCACACTCCGCGCCCTGGAAACTCCAGGCGCGGTCGTCGACCCGCGTCTGGATCCGACCGGCCACCGGGTCGCCTACGTGACCGACGGCAGCCTCCACGTCCTGGAGCTTGCCGACGGCAACGATCGGGAGCTGGCCGCGGCCGACGGCCCCGACATCTTCTGGGGCCTGGCTGAGCACGTCGCCTCCGAGTCGATGAACCGCACCCGCGGCCACTGGTGGTCCCCGGACGGCACTCGGCTGCTCGCCACCCGGGTGGACCAGACCCAGGTCCAGCGCTGGTGGATCGCCGATCCCGCCAACCCCGCGAGTCGCCCGCGCGAGGTCGCCTACCCAGCAGCCGGTACGCCGAACGCCGTGGTCACGCTGCACGTCCTCGACCTCGACGGCCGCCGTACGGACATCGACTCCGGTGACTTCGAGTACCTCCCGACAGCCGCCTGGGACGCCCACGGCGTACTGCTCTCCGTCCAGTCCCGCGACCAGAAGACAGTGCAGGTCCTCGCCGCCGACCCGACCACTGGCCGGACCGCGGTGCTCCACGAGCAGCGTGATCCCGCCTGGGTCGAGCTGGTGCCCGGCACCCCGGCCAGGACCGCCTCCGGCAAGCTGGTCGTCGCCGACGACACCCCCTCCACCCGCCGCCTGCTGATCGACGGCCGCGCGGTGACGCCCGAGGGCCTGCAGCTCCGCGCGGTCCTGGACGTCACCGGCGAGACCGTCCTCTTCCAGGCGAACGACGAGCCCACCGAGCGCCACCTGTGGCTGCACGACCCCACCGGACTCCACCAGCTGACCAACAGCCCAGGCGTCCACACCGCAGCAGGCGGCGTGGTCACCTCCAGTACCGAGACGGGTCAGGCGTTCGCCGTACGGCGTACTGGTCGCCAGATCGAGTCCCTGGCGGTCCGGCCGGCTCTAGAGCCACGCATCACCTGGCTGCGCGCAGGCGACCTGCAACTCCGGACCGCACTCGTCCTGCCCTCCTGGTACGAGCCGGGGACGACACTGCCCGTCCTGATGACCCCGTACGCCGGTCCGGCGCTCCAGGTCGCCGTCCGCGCCGCCACCCCGCTGTGGCCGACCGCCCAGTGGTACGCCGAAGCAGGCTTCGCCGTGATCATCGCCGACGGCCGCGGGACACCCGGCCGCGGCCCGGCCTGGGACAAGACCGTGTACGGCGACACCCTGTCCCTGCCGCTCGAGGACCAGGTCACCGCACTGCACGCGGCGGCGGAGTACTGCCCCGACCTCGACCTGACCCGCGTCGGCATCACCGGCTGGAGCTACGGCGGCATCCTGTCGACCATCGCCGTACTGCGTCGGCCGGACGTCTTCCACGCCGCGGTCGCCGGTGCCGGACCGAGCGACCCGAGGCTGTACGACACGCACTGGCGCGAGCGCTTCCTCGGCCACCCGGACGAGAACGCCGAGGCCTACGACCGCAGCTCACCCCTCCCGGAGGCCGCCAACCTGTCCCGCCCGCTCCTGCTGGTCCACGGCCTGGCCGACGACAACGTGGTGGCCGCCCACACGCTCCGCCTGTCAGCCGCGCTCCTGGCTGCCGGCCGCCCACACCAGGTGCTACCCCTGTCCGGCGCGACCCACATGCCGACCGACGAGGCAACCTCCGAGGGCCTGATGCGCCACCAGCTCAACTTTCTGCGGGAAGCACTCGGGATCGCAGCTCCAGGTACTCCGCCCGGGCGGTGAACAGCGTGCGGAGCTCGTCGGTGACGTTGTCGAGGAACTCCGTGCGGTAGGTGGCATCCGTCATCAGTGAGATCGAGTAGTACAGCCCGGTGAAGTTCGCGATCCCGACCGCGACCTTCACCAGGGCCGCACTGATCAGCACGGGGTTGCCGAGCAGGTCGAACGTGTACGACCAGGAGCCGGCCTGGATGCCCCACTCGCCGTAGATCTTCTCGCTGATCGCGAGCATGCCGAAGGCAACGAAGAAGGCGCCGACGCCGGCGCTGACCACCAGGACCTGCATCCACTGACGGACCACCAGGCTGATGCTCAGGTTCAGCCGCTGGACCCGGCGCAGTGGTGGGCCGGTGCCGGCGTCGCGCTCGATCTTGTCCAGCTCCTGGGGCAGGCGCAGGACCAGGAACAGGTCGCTGAGCAGCGCGAACGCGATCGCCGAGAGCACGATGAACGCGATCGGCATGCCCGCGAAGACCTGCCACATCTCGGTGTTCACGAACAGCACGAGCGAGAACACGAGCAGCAGCGGCAGCGCCCGGATCAGGCTGGCCACCGAGTTCGCCAGCTCGCTCGCGAGCCGGCGGACGCCCCAGACCGTCGTACCGATCAGGCCGTAGCCGACGACGACGTACACGAGACCGAGCAGGACCAGGTTGCTGAGCGCGACGCCGAAGAACTGCTTCCACTGGAAGTGCGACACCACCGGCAACAGCGCCGGCAGCAGCACGAAGACGGCCAGCTCGGGCGTGCCGAGCCGGGTCGGGAACGACCAGAACGGCCGGCCGCGCATCCCGTTGAGCAGACCGAACCCGCCGATCAGGACCGCGAGCCCGCCGAGCACGGCCAGGGCGTTCTGCCACCAAGGCCAGGTCAGCTCGATCGCGCCGAGCACCTCGGCGAGGAAGACCAGCGCCAGCACCGGCGTGGCCCGGGCGAAGATGTCGTGCGTCGGCGAGAAGTCCTCGATGAACAGCGGCAACCCGGCCCGCCGGAACCGCTGCTCGTACTTCACCAGCTCGACCGGAGTCCCCATGGCCGATCACCCTACCGGGACGGCCGGACCACCCGGTGGAATACCCGGTCAATATTTTTCGTTAGCAAAGGTAATGAGTTATGCTAACGATATGCCCGAAGTCGTAGCCCAGCAGGTGAAGAGTGACGTCGGCCTGGCCAGCGCGTTGCGGTCGTCCACCCTGCGCCTGTCCCGGCAGATCCGGCGCCAGCGCGAGGACGGGCACGACCTGACCGCGAACCAGCTCGGCGTCCTCGGTGCTCTCGGCAAGCACGACGCGATGACGGTCGGCGAGCTGGCCGCGCACGAGCAGGTCAAGCCCCCGTCGATGACGCGCATCGTGTCGAACATGGAGGACGCGGGCCTGGTCGCCCGCCGTCCGCACCCGACCGACAAGCGCCAGATCGTGGTCGAGCTGACCGACGCCGCCCACGCGCTGCTGCGCGCCAACCGCCGGCGCCGCGACGAGTGGCTGCAGACCAAGCTGAAGAAACTGACTCCTGAGGAGCGCGACATCCTGCGCAAGGCAGCACCTGTTCTCGAACGACTGGCGGGCTCGTGAGCCCGACCTTCCGGGCCTTCAAGGTCCGCAACTTCCGGCTCTACGCCTCCGGCGCGATCATCTCCAACACCGGCACCTGGATGCAGCGGGTCGCCCAGGACTGGCTGGTCCTCGAGCTGACCCACTCCGGGACGGCGCTCGGCATCGTCACCGGTCTGCAGTTCCTGCCGGCCCTCCTGCTGTCGCCGTACGCCGGTCTGGTCGCCGACCGGTTCCCGAAGCGGCGGGTCCTGACCGTCACCCAGCTGGCGATGGGCTCGGTCGCGCTCGTGCTCGGCACGCTCGCCGTCACCGGGGTGGTGCAGGCCTGGCACGTCTTCGCGCTGGCCTTCCTGTTCGGCGTCGGCACCGCCTTCGACGCCCCGACCCGGCAGGCCTTCGTGGTCGAGATGGTCGGCAAGGACGACCTGCAGAACGCGGTCGGCCTGAACTCGGCGTCCTTCAACGCCGCCCGGCTGATCGGCCCGGGACTGGCCGGCCTGCTGATCGCCTGGATCGGGACCGGTCCGGTGATCATCATCAACGGCCTGAGCTACGCCGCGGTGATCCTGTCGCTGTGGCTGATGGTGCCCGACGAGCTGCACACGCCGAAGATGGCCGGTCGCGAGAAGGGCATGATCCGCGACGGCATGCGCTACCTGTGGCGCCGGCCGGACCTGATGATGGTGCTGGTCGCGGTGTTCTTCGCCGGGACCTTCGGGCTGAACTTCCAGATGACGTCGGCGCTGATGGCCACCAGCGCGTTCCACAAGGGCGCGGGGGAGTACGGCATCCTCGGGTCGATCCTGGCGATCGGCTCGCTGATCGGCGCCCTGCTGGCGGCGCGCCGGGTCCGGACGCGGGGCCGGCTGGTGATCGGCGCCGCGCTGGCCTTCGGCGCGATGGACGTGATCAGCGGCCTGATGCCGACGTACCTGTCCTTCGCCGCCGTGCTGCCGCTGGTCGGTTTCACCGCGCTGACGATGCTGACCGCGGCCAACGCGACCATGCAGCTCGGTATCGAGCCGACGATGCGCGGCCGGGTGATGGCGCTGTACATGACGGTCCTGATGGGCGGTACGCCGATCGGCTCGCCGTTCATCGGCTGGATCGGGCAGGAGTTCGGCGCCCGCTGGTCGCTGGTCGTCGGGGGCGGGCTCACCATCCTCGGCACGGTCGGCTCGGTGCTGTACTTCTCCCGCCGCCAGGGCCTCGCGATCCGGCCACGGCTGCTCCCGCGCCCCCGGCTGGAGATCCTCCCGCAGACCGAACTGCTCGCCGACAAGGCCACGGTGGAAACGAACCCGAAGGTCGCCTGACCACCGGGCACGGCGCCTTCAAGTACCGACCCCCGCGGCCTTTCGGTTCGCGAACGGCTGCCGGGGGTGGCGTGCCGGCGTTTGGCGACAAGGTCAGAATGGGGTGTGACTCACTACGACTTGGTGATCGTCGGCACCGGCTCCGGCAACTCGATCCTGGACGGGCGGTTCGCCGACCTGAAGACGGCGATCGTCGAGCGCGGCACCTTCGGTGGGACCTGCCTGAACGTCGGCTGCATCCCGACCAAGATGTTCGTGCACACCGCCGACCTGGCCAAGACCCCGTCGTACAGCTCCCGCTTCGGCGTCGACGAGGACCTGATCGGCGTCCGCTGGCCGGAGATCCGGGACCGGATCTTCGGCCGGATCGATCCGATCGCGGCCGGCGGCGAGGAGTACCGCGAGCACCACGCCGACAACGCAGGAGTGACCGTCTACCACGGCACCGGGCGCTTCACCGGCACCAAGGAGCTGTCGGTCACCGCCGCGGACGGGTCCGTCCGGGTGATCACCGCCGACCGCATCGTGCTCGCCGCCGGCAGCCGGCCGAACCTCCCGTTCGTGCCCGGCCTGGCCGAGGTCGGTTACCACACGTCCGACACGATCATGCGGCTCGGCGAGCTGCCGGCCCGGCTCGGGATCATCGGCAGCGGGTTCGTCGCGGCCGAGTTCGCGCACGTGTTCTCGTCGCTCGGCGTCGAGGTCACGCTGATCGCGCGCTCCGGCCTGATGCTGCGGCACGCGGACACCGAGATCGCGACGCGCTACACCGAGGTCGCCTCCACGGCGTACGACGTCCGGCTGAACCACGACACGGTCAGCGCCCGGCGTCTCGAGGACGGCTCGATCGGGCTGGAGACGCTGAGCCCGGAGGGCCGCGACGAGATCGTCGTCGACGAGGTCCTCGTCGCCATCGGCCGCCGCCCGAACTCCGACCTGCTCGACCCCGCCGCGACCGGCGTGACCGTCGACGAGGACGAGCGGGTCGTCGTCGACGCCCAGCAGCGGACGGTTGTCGACGGCATCTACGCGCTCGGTGACCTGTCGTCGAAGTACCAGCTCAAGCACGTCGCGAACCACGAGGCCCGCGTCGTCCAGCACAACCTGCTGCACCCCGACGAGCAGATCGAGTCCGACCACCGCTTCGTCCCGTCGGCCGTCTTCGGCTCGCCGCAGGTCGCGTCGGTCGGCCTGACCGAGGAAGAGGCGGTCGAGCAGGGCGTCTCGTACGTCGTGGGCCGCGCCGAGTACGCCGGCATCGCCTACGGCTGGGCGATGGAGAACACCACCGGCTTCGCCAAACTCCTGGCCGACCCGGCCACGGGTCTGTTGCTCGGCGCCCACATCATCGGCCCCCAGGCCAGCTCGATCCTCCAGCCCGTCATCCAGGCGATGAGCTTCGGCCTGGACGCGCACTCGATGGCCCGAGGCCAGTACTGGATCCACCCGGCGCTGCCCGAGCTGATCGAGAACGCTCTTCTCAACCTCCCGCTCGAGAGGAGCTAGCGGAAGGCGGCGATCACCTCGCCCGCGGTGTCGAGCGGGCTCAGATCGTCGTCCAGGTCCGGCAGGCTGAACATCACCTCGGCCGCCCCGGCGTCGGCGAGCTCCCGGAACCGGCTGACCTGGTCGGCGACCGTGCCCGCGTTCACGGCGGCGGCGTACTTGGCAGGGTCCTGGTTCCGCGGCCGCAACTGGTTGACCAAGGCATCGACCTCACGCTGGTCCCGGCCGATCAGCGTCGTCGACAGATGGGTGAGTTCGATCTGCCGCGGCCGGGTCTTCAGGTAGGCGGCCTTCTCCCGCACCTGGTCCGGGGTGCCGAACACGTTGGCCGCATCGGCGTACCGAGCCGCCAGCCGCAGCGTCCTCGACCCGCTTCCGCCCACCAGCAGAGGCACCCGCTCCTGCAACGGCCGCGGGTAACACGTCGTGTCCGGTACGTCGAGAACCTTGCCCCTGAAGGGTTTGTTGCCCGCTCCCCACATCGCCGGCAGCAACCGCAACGCGTCCTCCAGCAACGCGTATCGCTCACCGACCGCCGGAAACTCCCACCCGTACGCCTTGTGCTCGGCCTCGAACCACCCCAGTCCGACCCCACACACGGCCCGCCCGCCACTCAACACATCCAGCGTCGCGACGATCTTCCCCAGGTGCGCGACGTTCCGGTACGTGATCCCGCTGACCAACGTCCCCAGCCGCACCCGCTCGGTGCACGCGGCCAGGTACGCCACCGTCGTCCAGCTCTCCAGGAAGTCCTCCCAGGCCCGCCCCACCTGCGGGATCTGCCGGAAGTGATCCATCACGTACACCCCGTCGAACCCCGCCGCCTCAGCCCGTACGCCGACCTGCCGGATCCACTCGCCCGTGCTCTTCCGCCCACCCTTGTGCGTGTAGCTGCTCAGCTGCAGCCCGAACCGCAACCCCTGCGGCGCATCGACCTCCGCTCGCACCTCCGGGGTGACGAACACCTCCGGTACGACGCGAACCTCCGTCGCCGCCTGCAACACCTCGTCGAACCCGTCGCCCGGCAGCTCCTTCTTCACCACACCCCACGTCTTCAGCTGACTCGTGAGCGCCTCCGCCGGGATCCGCTTCGCACGCTCCCGATTCCGCCGCCGGCACTCGGCCGCCGGCGTATCGAACGCCACGGCCACACACGGCACCCCCTGCTCCCGAGCCAGCGCCAACCACCCCAGCCGCCGCTCGCGATCCATCCCCAACGTGTCGATGACAGTTGTCAGCCGCCGCTTCACGCGCTGCCGAACCACCTGCTCCAGCAACGCGAACGCATCAGCACTGGCCGCCAGGTCGTCCTCCCCGGCCCCCACCAACGCCCGCAGCCGATCACTCGACACCACCAGCTCCGCCGCGAACCGTTCCGCCGCCCAGGTCGACTTCCCCGCCGCCCCCGGTCCCACCAGCACCACCACGCACGGCGACGGCAACTTCCGCTCATCCATATCTCAGTGTGCAGTCTCGATATCCTGGGGTCATGCGATTGTTCGTGGCTGTTGTGCCGCCGGTGGAGGTTGTCGAGCATCTGAGTGAGTACGTGGAACCGCGCAGGTCCCATCCGGACGAGGACGTCCGGTGGGCCAGTGACGAGACCTGGCACATTACCCTCGCGTTCCTGGGTGAGGTGCCGGAGTGGAAGACCGACGAACTGGGCGAGGGGCTGGAACGGGCCGCCGCCAAGCAGAAGCCGTTCGACCTGAGTCTGGGCCGGGCGGGCGCGTTTCCCGGCGTACCGGATGCCCGGGTGCTGTGGACAGGCGTGCAGGACGAGAGCGAGGCGCTCAAGCACCTCGCGATGACGACGCGGTCGGCGGCCAACAAGGCCGGCGTGAGCGTCGACGGGCGCAAGTTCACGCCGCATCTGACGCTGGCCCGGCTGCGCCGGCCGATGGATGTGGTGCGGTACGTCCGGGTGCTCGACGAGTACCAGGGACCGGCTTGGCGGGCGGACAGCCTGCGGCTGATCTCGTCGCGGCTGGGCGAAGGGCCGGGCCACGGTGCGGCGTACGCCACAGTAGGCGAATGGGATTTCTTAGGTTAGCCTTCCGAAGGTTAGACATACCTAAGCTCCAGGAGTACCGCCATGCTCGCCAACTACCTCATCGGACTGCGTGAGGGACTGGAAGCATCCCTGGTGGTCAGCATCCTGGCCACCTTCCTGGTGAAGTCGGGACACAAGGACCGGCTCAAACTGGTCTGGGCCGGCGTGGCCGCGGCGGTCGCCGTCGCGGTCGCCGGCTGGGCCCTGCTGCAGTTCATCACCTCGCTGACGGCCAAGTCCTTCACCACCCAGGAGACGATCGGCGGCGTGATGTCGATCGTCGCGGTCGGCTTCGTCACCTGGATGATCTTCTGGATGCGCAAGGCGTCGCGCAGCATCGCCAGGGAGTTGCGGGACCGGATGGGCGCCGCCCTCGAGGTCGGGCCGTACGCCGTCGTGCTGCTCGCCTTCCTGGCCGTCTTCCGCGAAGGCATCGAGACCGCGTTCATCGTCTACGCCTCGGCCGCGACGGCGACCACCGCGACGCCGTTCGTCGGCGTACTGCTCGGTCTGGCCACGGCGGTCGGGCTCGGCTTCGCCATCTACCGCGGCGCGGTGAAGATCAACCTGGGCGTGTTCTTCAACTGGACCGGCGCCCTGCTGATCCTGGTCGCGGCCGGCATCTTCGCGTACGGCTTCCACGACCTGCAGGAGGCCGGCATCCTGCCCGGTCTGCAGACGCTGGCCTTCGACATCTCCCACGTGATCCCGCCGGACAGCTGGTACGGCGTGGTGCTGAAGGGGATCTTCAACTTCAACCCGGCCCCGACCGTGATCGAGCTGACCGCCTGGCTGGTCTACCTGATCCCGGTCCTGCTGCTCTACCTCCGCCCGGTCAAGCAGACGCCGGCACCGCCCGCGGTCCCCGCCCAAGCCTGAACCACCCCGTCCGTCGACAAGGAACGCCATGAACCCGATCACCACCCGCCGCGGTCTCGCTGCCGGCGCCGTACTGCTGCTGGCCGCCCTGGCCGGCTGTGCCGAGGACACACCGGCGGCCGCGCCCGGCGACACCACCGGCCCGGTCGCGGTGAAGGCTTCCGACGACGGCTGCGACCTGAGCCGGCGCGACGTGAAGTCGGGGACCAGCACGTTCTCGGTCTCCAACGGCGGCAGCAAGGTCACCGAGTTCTACGTGTACGCCGAGGGCGACCGCGTGATGGGCGAGGTCGAGAACATCGGCCCGGGCCTGAAGCGCGACCTGATCGTGGAGCTGCCGACGGGCAAGTACCAGGCGGTCTGCAAGCCCGGCATGATCGGCGACGGGATCCGTGGTGAGCTGACCGTGACCGGTGACGCGGCCGCGCAGGTCGACACCGACACCGCGCTGAAGGACGCCACGGTCAGCTACCAGCGGTACGTGAACTCCCAGGCGATCGCGCTGGAGGAGAAGACCACCGAGTTCGTGACCGCGGTCAAGGCCGGTGACGTCGCCAAGGCCAAGGAGCTGTTCCCGATCTCGCGCACGTACTGGGAGCGGATCGAGCCGGTCGCGGAGTCGTTCGGCGACCTGGACCCGAAGATCGACGCGCGGGTGAACGACGTCGAGCCGGGCACGGAGTGGACCGGGTACCACCGCATCGAGCAGGCGCTGTGGGAGAAGAACACCACCGCCGGCATGGCCAAGTACGCCGACCAGCTGCTCGTCGACGTCAAGACCGTGGTCAGCAAGGCCAAGACCGTCCAGCTGAACCCGCTGCAGCTGGCCAACGGCGCCAAGGAACTCCTGGACGAGGTCGCCACCGGCAAGATCACCGGTGAAGAGGACCGCTACTCCCACACCGACCTGTGGGACTTCCAGGCGAACGTCGAGGGCTCGCAGGCCGCGATCCAGGCCCTGCGCCCGGCCCTGCAGCAGCGTGACGCCGCACTGGTCACCACACTGGACACCAACTTCAAGGCCGTCTTCGCCGCCGTCGACAAGTACCGCGTAGGCGACGGCTTCAAGCCCTACCAGCCCACTGCCGACGAGCGGAAGCAACTCGGCATCGTCGTCGACGCCCTGGCCGAGCCGGTCAGCAAGGTCGCCGGAGTGATCGCGAAAAAGTAATGACAGACCAGCAGAAGGGCATCTCCCGTCGCGGCCTTCTCGGTGCGGCGGGAGCAGCTGTGGCCACCGGTGTCGCGGGGTACGCCGCGCACTCGGTCATCAGCAACGAGGAATCGCACGCAGCCGACACCACCGGGCCGGTCGAGTTCTACGGCGAGCACCAGGCCGGGATCGTCACCCCGGCCCAGGACCGCCTGCACTTCGCGACCTTCGACGTCACCACCGACAAGCGCGACGCGGTGATCGCTCTGTTGAAGGAGTGGACCGCAGCGGCAGCGCTGATGACCGCCGGGCGCGACATCGGCCAGTACGGCGCGGTGAACGGCCCCGCCGAGGCCCCGCCCGAGGACACCGGCGAAGCCGTCGGCCTGCCGCCGGCCCGGCTCACGCTCACGATCGGGTTCGGCCCGAGCTTCTTCCAAGATGCCAAGGGCAACGACCGGTTCGGCCTCAAGACCAAGCGCCCGAAGGCACTCGTCGACCTGCCGCACTTCATCGGCGACAACCTCGACCCCGCCCGCAGCGGCGGCGACATCGCCGTCCAGGCGTGCTCCGACGACCCGCAGGTCGCCGTCCACGCGATCCGCAATCTCGCCCGGATCGGCTTCGGCACCACCGCCGTCCGCTACTCCCAGCTCGGCTTCGGCCGGACGTCGTCGACGTCGCGCGCGCAGACCACGCCCCGCAACCTGTTCGGCTTCAAGGACGGCACCAACAACCTCAAGCTCGAGGACACCGCCAAGCTCGAGGACCAGCTCTGGGTCCAGCCCGAGGACGGTCCCGACTGGATGGTCGGCGGTTCCTACCTGGTGTCACGCCGGATCCGGATGACCATCGAGACCTGGGACCGGACGTCGCTCAGCGAGCAGGAGACCATCGTCGGGCGCGGCAAGGGCACCGGCGCACCGCTCGGCAAGTCCGACGAGTTCGACGCCATCGACTTCGAGGCCAAGGGCAACGACGGCACACCGAAGGTCGCCACCGACGCGCACATCCGGCTGGCTCATCCCCAGTTCAACAACGGCGCCGAACTGCTCCGCCGCGGCTACAACTTCGTCGACGGCTCCGACGGACTCGGCCGCCTCGACGCAGGCCTGTTCTTCCTCGCCTACCAGCGCGACCCGCGCAAGCAGTTCATCCCGATCCAGAACCAGCTCGCCCGCTCCGACGTCCTGAACGAGTACATCCGCCACGTCGGCTCCGGCATCTTCGCCTGCCCAGGCGGCGTACCAGCGGGCTCGTTCTGGGGCGAGAGACTCTTCAGCTGAACGCCGAAGCACCCGGCCCCAGGAAAGGGGCCGGGCGCAACGAGAAGCTACTTCACCGCACCCGCGGTGACGCCGGCGACGAAGTGCCGCTGGGCCAGCAGGAAGCCGATGACCACGGGGATGCTGACCACCAGAGCGGCCGCCATGATCTGGTTCCAGTAGATGTTGGTCTGGGTCGAGTACTGCCGCAACCCGACCGACAACGTCCGGTTCGCCTCGGTCGTCATCACCGACGCGAACAGCACTTCTCCCCAGGCCGTCATGAACGAGTAGATCGCGACCGCGATCACCCCGGGCCGGGCAGCGGGCAGTACGACGCGCCACAGGGCGCCCATCGGCCCGCAGCCGTCGACCATCGCGGCCTCGTCCAGCTCGCGCGGGATGCTGTCGAAGTACCCGGCCAGCATCCAGATCGAGAACGGCAGGCTGAACGTCAGGTAGGTGATGATCAGCCCGAGCCGGGTGCCGACCAGTTGCACGCCGAGCCCGTTGTTGATGTTCACGAAGATCAGGAACAACGGCAGCAGGAACAGCACGCCGGGGAACATCTGGGTGGACAGCACCGTGGTGGTGAACACCGTCCGCCCGCGGAACTTGAACCGCGACACCGCGAACGCGGCCAGGATCGCCAGCACCACCGAGAACGCCGTCGCGGCGACCGCGACGATCGTGCTGTTCACGAAGTACCGGGCCAGCGGCACCGTCTTCCACATGTCGATGAACGGCGCGATCGTCAGGTTCGACGGCCACCAGGTGAACGCGCCCTGCACGTCCTTCAGCGGCTTGAGCGACGACGTGATCATGACGTACAGCGGGATCGTCACGAACAGCCCGAGCACGATCAGGACGACACCGCGGTAGATCTTGAAGCCCTGGGTCTCACGCACGACGCGACCTCCTTCCGGTGACGAGCAGATAGATGCCGGTGACGATCATCAAGAAGATCAGCAGCAGCACCGACATCGCGGCGCCGGTGCCGAAGTTCCAGGTCAGGAACGACGCGTTGTAGATGTGGAACGTGATCAGGTCACCGGCCGGCGGCTGCGCCGTACCGAACAGCACGTACGGCGTGTTGAAGTCGCTGAACGTCCACAGGAACAGCACCAGCACGAGCACCAGGTTGACCGGCCGCAGCGACGGCAGCGTGATGTTGCGCCACTGCCGCAGGTTGCCGGCGCCGTCCACCGAGGCGGCCTCGTACAGGTCGCCCGGAATGCTCTGGAGCCCGGC
Organism: Kribbella italica; assembly: GCF_014205135.1. Classification (NCBI taxonomy): domain Bacteria; kingdom Bacillati; phylum Actinomycetota; class Actinomycetes; order Propionibacteriales; family Kribbellaceae; genus Kribbella; species Kribbella italica. The sequence continues at coordinate 4,968,303 of NZ_JACHMY010000001.1, read as the reverse complement.
CATCAGCGTGAGGAAGGCGAACGTCCACAGCTTCCAGGTCGCCACCGCGATCAGGGAGACCAGCGCGTTGCCGCCGATCAGCCAGAACGTGGTGCCGTCGCTGAGGTGCAGCTGCTCGAGCACGTGGTTCACCGCGCCGGTGTCGCGCTGGAGCATGAAGTTCCAGGTCAGGATCCCGGCGTACGCCGGGAGTGCGTACGGCACCAGGAACAGGGTGCGGAGCATGGCACGGCCCTTGAACGGCGGCTGCAGCGCGACCGCGGCGGCCATGCCGAGCACCCACGAGAGCGCGACGGTGACGAGGGAGAAGACCACCGTGACACCGAACGACTTCAGCAGGCCCTCACCGACGGCGTTGTCGAAGTCGAGCGCGATCTTGTAGTTGCCGAGCCCGGCGGCGGGCGCGGCGGACCAGTTCGCGATGAAGAACTTGGTCAGTTTCACGAAGCTCATCCAGATCCCGACGATCATCGGGATGATGTGGATCAGCAGTTCGGCCAGCACCGCGGGTGCCAGCAGGAGGTACGGAAGCCACCGGTTCAGACCGGGCCGGCGTTCGAGACCGGGCTTGCTCTTCTTCTTCGCAGGTCGCGCGGCGGCCGGCGTCGCTTCCTGTGTGGCGACGGACATCTCGGGAGTCGCCTCCTGTCTTCTGGATGGTGGGCTGACGCGGGCAGTGGCCCGGACGAACTCGCCCGGGCCACTGGTCACGCGGTCAGCTGCTCGCGGCCACCTGGTCCTCGGCGGTCTTCAGTGCCGCCTTGACGTCGTCGGCGGACACGGTCCCACCGGTGGCGATCTTGGCGAACATGCCGTTCATCGCCTTGCCCACGGTGGACTCGAACTGGTCCTCGGCCGGTACCAGCGGCAGCGGCTTGGACTTGGTGTTGTAGATGTCGGAGAACGTCGCCGCCTCCGCCGCGTCGGTGGTGAAGGCCGGCTTGGCGTCCTTGAGTACCGGCAGGGAGGCGAACGGCTTGCCCAGCGTGGTCTGGGTGCCGCCGTCGGTCATGTACTTGACGAACTTCAGCGCCGCGTCCTTGTTCTTGGTGTTCTTGAACACCGACAGGTTGATACCGGCCACGTGGCTGGCCACCTGCTCGCCGGCGGCCGGGGCCGGGAACGGCACGACGCCGTACTCGCCGGCCTTCATGCCGTTGGCAACGATCGAGGAGTTGGCGTTGTTCTGGTTGATCACCATCGCGACCTTCTTGGTCGCGAAGTCGTTCACCGACTTGGTGCCGTTGTCGTACTGGGCGTTCGAGGGGTTGGCGACCTTGTCCTTCTGCATCAGGTCGAGGTAGCGCAGCACGCCCTGCACGTTGCCGTCACCGGTGAAGGTCGGCTTGCCGTCGGCGTCGAACCAGTCGGCCTTGTTCTGCGCGGCGTTGATGAACGCGAAGTGCACGTTCTCGGTGTAGCTGCCGGCCGCCAGCGCCATGCCCCACTGCTTCTTGGCGGGGACGGTCAGCTTCTGCGCGGCGGTGACCATCTCCTCCCAGGTCTTCGGCGGCTGCAGGCCGGCCGCGGCGAACATCGCCTTGTTGTAGTACAGGCCGTAGGCCAGACCGTAGAGCGGGACCGAGGTCGGGTCGGTGCCTTCCTTGCCGCCGGTCGCCAGAGCCGTCGGCACGAACTTGTCCTTCCCGCCGATCGCCGTCATCGCGTCGCCGTCGAACGGCAGGAACGCGTCGGTCGCCTGCAGCGAGGCGGCCCAGGTGTTGCCGATGTTCACCACGTCCGGGGCCTGGCCGGAGGTGATCGCGGTCTGGATCCGGGTCTGCAGGTCGTTCCAGCCGATCACCTCCAGGTTGACCTTCACGCCGGTCTCCTGGGTGAACTTCTCCAGTACCGGGGTCAGGACCTGCTTGTCGTTGTCCAGGCTGGTGCCCTGGTTGCTGGCCCAGTAGGTCAGCGTGGCGTCACCGCCACCACCGCCGGAGGAATCACCGGAGTCGCTGCCACCACAGGCGGCCAGGCTGATTCCCAGGGCGGACACCGCTACTGCGGCTACAAACGAACGCAGTCTCACGTCGGACTCCCTCGTCCCATCGAGCCTCCGGCAGGGAGCGGAGGCTGGTTGTTAGGGCCCAGAGTGGCCTAACCGGTTAAGTTGGTAAACCCTAACCGGTTCAGTCGGGTCGTGTTCGTTACTGGTCCGTGACCAGAACGGAACCGGCTGCGGGTTATCGGCAGCTTCGCGCACGAGTGCGCAAGGTGCGGTTGCGGCCGTGTTGCGGTTCGGTCTGGTACGGCCCGCTGTGGTGGTCTGTACGGCGCGCGGTGGTGGTCTAGTACGGCGCGCGAGCGCTGGACTCGCGGGTGCGCAGCACCCCGCCGGGAGCCTCGACATGCAGCTGAGGGTCGCCGGCGGCGATCCGGAACAGCAGGTCGGCCGCCGCCCGGCCGCGTTGCATCGTCTGCTGGTCGACCGCCGTGATCCCCGGCCGAGCCAGCTCGCACAGGGGCGAGTCGTCCCACGCCACGATCGACAGCTCGTCCGGTACGACGGTGCCGAGCTCGGTGGCGACCCGCAGCGCCGCCACGGCCATCAGGTCGTTGCCGAGCACCAGCGCGGTCGGCCGGTCGCCGTCGGTGAGTACCTGGCGCGTGATCTCGGCGCCGTCCTCGTACCGGTAGCTGCCCTCGTGGTGCCGGACGCGGATGCCCCGCCGTACGGCGTGCTCCTGGAGAAGCTGCACCCGGAGCTTCTCGTGCACGAAGTGGAACGGCCCGCTGACGTGGGCGATGTCCCGGTGGCCCAGCTCGACCAGGTGGTCGAGCAGCAGCGCCACGGTCTCCTCCGGCGAGCTGATCAGCCGGCCGACGCCGTCCGCCGGTGCGTTGGAGCTGACCACGACGCTGGGCACGCCCAGCTCCTTCAGCAGCGGGATGCGTGGGTCCTCGTGGTGCTCGTCGAACAGGATGAACCCGTCCACCCGGCCCTGCCGGCTCCAGCGCCGCAGGACGTCCAGGTCCTCGCCGTGCTCGCCGGTCAGCCGCAGCAGCAGGGAGGAGTCGACCTCGTTCAGGTACTGCTCGATGCCGACCAGCGTGCGCATGTAGAACGCCTCGGTGGAGATCAGCGCCGGGTCGCGGGCGATCACGATGCCGATCGTCCGGGTCCGGCTCGCGGACAGCGCGACGGCCGCCGAGTTCGGGTGGAAGCCGAGCTCCTCGGCCAGCTCGAGCACCCGCCGCCGGGTCTCCTCGCTGACGCCGGACCGCCCGTTCAGCGCGTAGGAGACCGAGGCCTTCGAGATGTCCAGGCGGCGGGCGAGGTCGCTGATCGTGACCCGCCGGCCAGGGCGTGCGGCACCGCCGGCCGGGGTGTCGCCGGCGGTCTCGCCGTCCGAGGACCCGGTGTCGATCATCTGTGTCTCCCGCCCCGCATGTCCCGGAGAGTAGCAGCGCGTCTCAGCGACTGGCCGTCGTGAGGCGGCTGTCCCGAGTTACGGATAGCGTTATCCCATGGTCGATCGCCTGGATTTCCTGCCCTGGGAGTACGCCCGCCGTGCCACCGCCGAGGAGCGTGCCGAGCAGGCCGAACGCCACCGGGAGCTGGGCGGAAAGGTCGAGCTCGCCGAGGATGTGTACATCGCGTCGACGGCGGCCGTCTTCTGTGACGAACTCCGCATGGGCGAGCGGTCGTACCTGGCCGCGAACAGCTACGTGACCGGCGAGGTCAGCCTCGGCGCGGACTCCACGGTCAACCCGTACGCCGTGGTCCGCGGCAAGATCACCATCGGTGACGGTGTCCGGATCGGCGCGCACACGTCGCTGCTGGCCTTCAACCACGGCAGCGGCCGGACCGACCAGCCGATCTTCCGCCAGCCGCACACCGCGCTCGGCATCACTGTCGGTGACGACGTCTGGATCGGCTCGAACGCGATCGTCCTGGACGGCGTCACGATCGGCCCGCACAGCATCATCGGCGCCGGCGCGGTGGTCACCAAGGACGTCCCCGCCTGGTCGATCGCCGCCGGCAACCCCGCCCGCGTCCTGCGCGACCGGCGGGAACCAGCCGCGTCCCGCCCGGCCGCCGCCTCCCCGGCGTCCGCCAGTCTCCGGACAAGTACCGACCTGCCCGAACGCTTGGCCGCCTTCGCCTCCCGCGCCCGCGACCAGGTCGGCGACGTACTGGCCCGCTCGTACGACGGCGACCGCTTCATCGACCGTCCCGGCATCGACGCCGAGCCCGCGATCCGCCCCTGGTGCGACGCCGTCGAGATCTCCGACCTCCTCCTCCGCCGTACGCCGGAGGGCCACACCGCCGACGACCTGATCCGCCGTCTCCGCTCCCGCCAGGACCCGGCGACCGGCCTGCTCGCACCGGGCGACCTGGCGGGCGACGACAAGCCCGACTTCACCGGCCTGAGCGTCCTCCAGGGCGCGGCCAGCTACCACATCCTCTGCGCCGGCTACGCCCTCCAGCTCCTCGGCAGCAGCTTCGAGCACCCCATCGTCCTGCCCACCGACCTGCCCGCCAAGCTCGACGCGTTGCCGTGGGCAAGGAACTCGTGGAGCGCCGGCAGCGGACTCGACGCCCTGGGCACCGCGATGGCCCGGAACATCTACGACCACGACGTCGACCCCGGCGACACGTTCTTCACCACCTTCGGCTGGCTGACCACCCGGGCCGACCCGGCGACCGGCGCCTGGGGCAACCACCACCCCGACGACGGCTGGCTGCAGGTCGTCAACGGGTTCTACCGGCTCACCCGTGGCACGTACGCCCAGTTCGGCCTGCCCCTGCCGTACCCGGAGCAGGCGATCAAGACCGTGCTCACCCACGCCCAGGACCGCACGGCCTTCTCCGGCGACGGCTACAACTCCTGCAACGTGCTCGATGTCATCCACCCCCTCTGGCTGGCCGGCAAGCAGACGGCGTACGGACGCGCCGAAGGCGAGCGCTGGGCCCGGGAGATCCTGGACGGCCTCCTGGACCGCTGGGTCGACGGCGAGGGCTTCGCCTTCGCCCCGGACGGCACCGACGACCGGTCGATCCCCGGACTCCAGGGCACTGAGATGTGGCTGGCCGTCATCTGGCTGCTCGCCGACTACCTCGGCACCGCGGAACCCCTCGGCTACAAGCCCCGCGGTGTCCACCGGCCCGACCCGCTGGTCACGCCGCCCGGAGGTCATCTACTAGCCTGAGCCGGTGGACCCCCGGACCCGACGGCTCGTCACCTCTGTCGTACTACTGGCCCTCGTCGCCATCGTGGTGGTCGCCTCGCTCACGCGCTGACGGGCTACCCTGGCCCGCCATGAGCACCCCGACGCGGTCGCCGTACCTGATGAGGGCGGGGCTGGTCCGCAACGTCCGCAGCGGCGAGCACCTGACGACCTTCGTGGTGTCCGGGGTGGCGACTGTGCTGATCACGCGGCTGATCCTGCAGCTCAGCGGCTACCCGCAGATCGGTGGCAAGGGCCTGCACATCGCGCACGTGCTGCCCGGCGGCCTGCTGATGCTGGTCAGCATCGTCCTGCTGCTCGCGTACGTCGGCCCGGTCGTCCGCCCGGCGGCCGCCTTGGTCGGCGGGGTCGGCTTCGGCCTGTTCATCGACGAGGTCGGCAAGTTCGTCACGTCGGACAACAATTACTTCTACCAACCCACCGCCGCGATCGTGTACGTCGTGTTCGTGCTGATCGTGCTGGGCAGCCGGTTCGTCACCACCCGGCGGCCGATCGACCCACGCGAGCAGCTGGCCAACGTGGTCGACCACGCCGTCGAGGGGGTCGCCGGTGGGCTGTCCCGGCGTCGGCTGGCCCAGGCGTCGGAGCAGCTGCGCCAAGTGGGGTCGGACGTTGCCGGGCGGCGTGAGACGCGCGCACTGCTCGCTGCGGTCGAGCCGGACGAGGTGGAGCTGGCCGCACCCGTCGACGCGGCCTGGCGGGCGGTGCGGCGGGGCTTCGACCGGCTGGCCACGCATCCGTACGCGCCGGCCGTTGCTGTCGGCGTACTGGTGGTGCAGGCGCTGGGCGCTCCTGCGATCGCCGCAGGCATCCGCTTCGACCGGGGGCAGCTGCTGACGGACTTCCCCGTGCTGGGCGTGGCTGCTGGGAGCGTGCTGTCGGCAACCTTCACCGTGCGAGGGGCGCTGCGGCTGCGGGCACGCGATCGCGCCCGGGCTGTGCGGCTGTTCGAGCTCGCCGTACTGGTATCGCTGCTGGTGACTCAGGTGTTCCAGTTCGCCGGGACGCAGTTCGCCGCGGTCGGTGGGATGCTGCTCGACCTCGTGCTGCTCGGTCTGCTCGGTGCCGAGCGCGACCGGCTGCGGCGCGAGGCCGAGCCCAGTGTGGAGACTACTGCGATGAAGCAGCTGCCACCTGACGGTCCTTTGTTTCCGGAGGATCCGAACTCGGACTAGCGTGCCGTTGCCGCCCGCCCCAGTTCTCGCCGCGGCCGAAGACGAGTGGTGACGTGGTGGCGGCGAAGTAGACGGCACCGGCGGCGAGCAGCGCCGGAGCCATGCCGATGCCGGCGATGGCTGCTCCTGCGACCACACCGCCCAGCGGTACGCCGGTCCAGGCCAGGGCGTCGCCGAGCGAGTTGACCCGGCCCAGGAGCGGGCGGGGGATCCGCTCGATGAACAGTGCGCCGAGCACCGGGTTGATGAAGCCGGCGCCGACTCCGGCGATCGCGCAGACCACCATCAGGCTCCACAGCGGACTGTCGAACGCCATCACGAGGAAACGCGGGGCGCCGCAGATCAGGAACGCCGCGGTGAAGACCAGCTTGCGCGGGACCCGCTCGCCGACCGCCGCCGCGACCAGGGCGAAGAGGGTGGCCGACAGGCTGAAGACGGCGAGCACCAGGCTGAAGTGCTCGGGGCCGTAGCCGTGGTCCCTGATCCAGACGGGCAGCAGCACCACCGAGAAGGCTGCGTCGAGCAGGTTCGTGATCGCGATCATGATGATCAGGGACAGCAGCAACTTGTCGCCCCTCAGGAACTGCCAGCCCTCCCGCAAACGCTCCAAGTACCGGCCCTCGACGGCCTGACCTTCGGCTCCTTCACTCGTGGTGCTCTGGCTCTGGTCCTGGTCCGCATGCCTGCCAGGGATCCAGCGCTGGATCAGCAACGCACACAGCCCGAACGACAGCGCGTCGATGATCAGCGCGTTCGCCTCCCCGACCAGCGCGATCAACGCCCCCGCCACCGCGAACGCGATGAACCCCGCGAGCCGCTCCGTCGTACTCTCCAGCCCGGTCACCCGCTCCAGCGGAGTCTTGGCCGCCGCCGCGATGTCCGGGATCAGCGTTCCCTTCGCAGCATCGCCCGGCCCTCGCAGCGCACCCGCGACCGCGACCAGGACCAGCAGGACCGGGAAGCTCAACGCCTGCAGGTGATGCAGCAACGGGATGAGTGCAACGACCACCAGGCTGGCGGTGTCCGTGGTGACGCTGACCCGCTTCGGCCCGATCCGATCGATCAGCGGCCCGCCGAGCGCTTTGCTGAGCACCAGCGGCAGCATCTCCGCCAGCGCGACCACACCGGTCTTGACCGGCGACCCCGTACTCATCAGCACGAACCAGGGGATCGCGATCGTGCTCACGCGCGTGCCGCAGACCGACACCACGTTGGCGATCAGGAACGCGATCAGCGGCGCCCTGTACGGCGTACTGGCTTGCTGGGTGCTCATTGCTGCTCCCAGGGGAAGGTCTGGATCTGGACGGTGACCTTCTCGGTGCCCTCCGGAGCCGGCTGGGTCAGGTCCGTCCGGTACTTCTCGAACACGGCCAGCAGCTCGCCGTTGAGGGCCTTGGCCTGGTCCGGCGTCAGGTGGAAGGCCCAGTCGGACAGCATCGTCGCCTCGCGCCACTCCGGCTCCAGCGTCTGCCAGCCGTTGATCGCGCGGAACATGTTCTCGGCGTAGGTCTGGCCGACGCCGTGCAGGAAGCCCATCGTGAGCTCCGGCTCGGTCTGCAGCAGTGCGGCGGCGTCGAACTCGGTGCTCTGGTGCGACGCCTTCCACCACCGGTCCCGGGCGTTGCCGCGGCTCTCGTCGTCCTCCACCAGCCCGGCCTCGGCGAGCTGGCGCAGGTGGTAGCTGGTGGCGCCGGTGTTGACCCCGAGCCGCCCGGCCAGCGTGGTGGCGGTCTGCGGGCCGTGGATCCGCAACAGGCCGACGATGCGGTTGCGCATCGGGTGCGCCAGGGCCCGCAGGACCCGGCCGTCCAGCTGGACGTTGTCGTCACTCATGATGCTGACTCTAGAACTACAAATCATCTTTGCAAAGCTATTTTGCAAACTAGCTTTGCGGTTGTTGTCCACAGCTCTCGAAGTTGCGTCATCGGATCGCCTCTCGCGCGGCACCTTGTTCACGAGAGCGAGCAACCAACACCTGGAGGTAGAACCATGCTGCGCGTGATGCTCGAGGACGCCGACTACTGCGACGTCCCCGCCGACCTGATGACCTTCGACGACGGGGTGGTCGTCTTCTGGCGCGAGGGCGAGGAGGTCGGCCGCCACCGCCAGCTCCGGATCCGCTCACTGGAGGTGATCAGCGCCCGCTCGATGACTCGCAAGATCGAGGAGGCCCGCAAGGCTCATCCGAACGCCTTCCGCGTCTGGACCGAGGACCAGGAGCAGCTCCTCGCCAAGCTGTGGCACGAAAAGTCCACGCTGGAAGAGCTCGTGGCCGCTCTTGGCCGCCAACCAGGCGGGATCATCACCCGGCTGAGAGCCCTCGGCCTGCTCGGCGAGGACGAGAAGTTCGCCTGACGACAACCCTCCGGACAGTGGCCGAGCGAGACCCTTTTGTGACGGAAGGAAGTGGTCGGAGACAATGGCCCGATGCGTACCGAGCTGGAGCCGGTCTCGACCCCGGACATGGACCCGGAGGCCACGGACGAAGAGTCCGGGCCACTGGGGGCGATCCGGGGTGCTCTGCTCGCCCAGCAGACCCTCGTCCGCGCGATCGGATCCGGGCGGCGGCGGGGTGCGGAGGCACCGGCGTACCACCGCGTCGAGCTGCGGTACGTCGACCTCAAGTCCGGTCGTCACCTGCAGGTCACCGAGTTCGACGAGCGGCAGTCGCACACCCGCAACGCACCCGCCGACAGCGCGGAGGCGGGGCAGGTGGTCGACGAGCTGCTGCGCGCGCCGTACGGGAACTGGCACGTCGAGACGACCGGCGAGACGCTGCGCCTGCGGTACACCAAGAAGGGCAAGCTGCTGCTGCACCGCGAGCAGGACAGTCGCGAGCAGTGGACCGACCACGACCGGACCAAGCAGCGGGTGCTGGACCCGGCCGCGCCGTTCCTGGTCGAGCTCGGGATCAGCGATCACCACGGCAAGGTCAAGCCGTCGCGGCAGTCGAAGTACAAGCAGATCGAGGAGTTCTGCAAGCTGCTCGCGCCGGCCCTCGACGAGGCGATCGCGGCGGGCCGGATCGCGACCGGTCGGCCGATGGAGGTGGTCGACCTGGGCTGCGGCAACGCCTACCTCACGCTCGCGGCGTACCACCTGCTGACGGCAGCCGGCCACGACGTGCGGATGACCGGGATCGACCACAACCCGGCGGCCCGTGCCCGCAACACCAAGCGGGTCGCGGCACTCGGCTGGCAGGAGCACCTGCGGTTCGTCGACGCGACCATCGCCGACGCGCAGCTGGAGGTCCGGCCGGACGTCGTACTGGCGCTGCACGCCTGCGACACGGCGACCGACGACGCGCTCGCCCGGGCGGTCGGCTGGGAGGCGCCGCTGGTTCTCGCGGCACCTTGCTGTCACCACGACATCCAAAAGCAGCTGAAGAGCGTCGTACCACCGGCGCCTTATGCCTTGATGACGAGATATGGCATCGTTCGGGAGCGGCTCGCCGACATGCTGACGGACTCGTTGCGTGCGGCGGTGCTGCGACAGGTCGGCTACCGGGTGGAGGTGGTGCAGTTCGTGGACAGTGAGCACACGCCGCGGAACCTGCTGCTGCGCGCCGCCCGGACCGGAGCGACCGCGGGACCTGAGGTCCGGGCGGAGTACGAGGAGCTCGTCGGCGCGTGGCAGGTCACGCCCCGCCTGGCGACGCTGGTCCAGGATCTCGACCGCGAGGCGGTGTCGTGAGTTTGCTGCGCACAGTCCTGACCGTGACGGCGGCGAGCCTGCTCAGCCTGACCGGAACGGCTCTCCCGGCGGGAGCAGTTGGTACTCCTGACCAAGGTCTGGTGATCCAGGCCGAGCGGGCGGCGGATCCACCGCCCGCGCCGAAGAAGCGGTTCTCGATCAAGGACGACCGGGTGGACCAGTCCTCAGGTCTGGCCAGGAGCCAGAACTACGAGGGCATCTGGTGGACGGTCAACGACTCCGGCGAGTCGCCGGAGGTGATCGGCATCGACAACGAGGGCAAGGTCCAGGCGGTGCTCGGCCTGAAGGCGCCGGTCAAGGACGTCGAGGCGATCGCGGTCGACAAGAGCGGCACGATCTACGTCGCCGACATCGGCGACAACAAGAAGAGCCGCTCGATGATCGAGGTCTACACGATCCCCGAGCCGAGCAGCCTCGAGGACAGCGAGAGCGTGAAGTTCCACCGCTACGACTTCGAGTACCCCGACGGCGCGCACGACGCCGAGACACTGCTGATCGACCCCGAGTCGCGGCGCCTGTTCTTCGTCACCAAGGTCAGCTCCGGCAAGGCCGGCATCTACGCCGGCCCCGAGCAGGCCTCCCGCGAAGGCACCAACGAACTGAGCAAGATCGCCGACGCCCCCGCCGGCGTCACCGACGGCACCTTCCTCCCCGACGGCAGCACCGCCGTCCTGCGCAGCCTGACCGACGTCGCCACCGTCGAGTGGTCCGACGAACCCAACGTCATCGCCCGCGCCACCACCCCCACCGCCCAAGGCGAGTCGATCGCCCTCAGCGACTCCGGCAACGCCATCATCATCGGCAGCAAAACCTCGACCATCTACGAGGTCGCCGTCCCCACCCGCAAACCCGCCGCCACCCCCACCACCCCCAAAGCAACCCCCACCCCCGCCGCCGACGCAGCAGACTCCGGCGCCCCCAAGAGTTCCCACAACCTCCGCTGGATCCTCATCGGCGCCGCCGTCTTCGCCATCGTCATCACCTTCCTCACCTTCCCCCCAGGCCGCCGCGAACGCCTAGACCGCATGGCCGAAAACGCCCGCCTCACCGGCCAACCCCCACCAGACCCCCACGGCCGCCGCCGAGCCGCCTGATCTACTGACCACCGGCACGCCGCACCAACCACCGGCACGCCGCACCAGCCGCCGCCTGCCCTCGCCAGCCCCCGGCATTCCTCGGCAGCCTTCGGCAGTCCCGGCGCGCCACCCTCCGTCCCGGCCCACCGCCCGCACACCGCGACCAGCCCGTGCCGCACAGCGTGCAAACGCCCAGTGGCCCGGTGCCGATCCGGGGCGACCCGGCCGTCACCGCTACTCGCGCAGGGCGCCCACCCCGACCCGCCCCCTCCCGCGCAGCGCGCCAACCACCCCTCGCGGGCGCCCACGGCGTCCCCCCACAGCCACACAGCTCACGCCGGTGACCGTCCCACACGAGCGACCGGCTGCACACCGCTGACTACCCCGACACCGGTGACCACCCCATGCCGGTGCCTATGCCCGCTCACCCCCATGCCGTGACCACTCGATACCGGTGGGCCGCGACCGCCGGTGCCCCGCGCCGACCTACGTCGCCCCTGGCGCTTCGGCATACCTGCCCTCCCACCCGCCGCCCGCACACTGCGTGCGCCACCTCGCCTCTCCGCTCGCCACCCACACAACCGCGCGCTCACCACGACCCCGCCCGCGCCGGTGCCCCTCACGCCGACGCCGGTGACCACCCCCCACGCAGACGCCCCTACGCAGACGACCGCCCACGCCGGTGACCACCCACGCCCGACGACCACCCACGCAGACGACCGCCCACGCCGGTGACCACTCACGCCGGTGACCACTCACGCAGACGACCACTCACGCAGACGACCACTCACGCAGACGACCACTCACGCAGACGACCACCCCGGCCGGTGACCCGCGCGCCCGCCGGTGCCCGTGCCGACCTCCGTTGCCCCTGGCGCTTCGGCACACCCTGCCCTCCCACCCGCCGCCCGCGCACTGCGTGCGCCACCTCGTCCCTCCGCTCACCACCCACACAACCGCGCATCACCATGACCCGCCCGCGCCCGTGCCCCCTCACGCCGATGCCGGTGACGACCCCACGCAGAAAACCGCCCACGCCGGTGACCACCCGCGCCGACGAGCGCCCGCGCCGACGAGCGCCCGCGCCGACGAGCGCCCGCTCCGGCCGACGCCACCCACGCAGACGCCACCTACGCCAGTGACCACCTACGCCGGTGACCACCCACACCCGACGACCACCCGCGCCGACGACCACCCACGCCCGACGACCACCCACGCCCGACGACCACCCACGCCCGACGAGCGCCCGCGCCGATGAGCGCCCGCGCCGATGAGCGCCCCGCGCCGACGACCGCCCGCGCCGGCCGACGCCACCCACGCAGACGACCGCCCGCGCCGATGCCAGTGACCACCCACGCCCGACGACCGCCCCACGCCGGTGACCCGCGCTCCCGCCGGTGCCCCTGCGGACCTCCGTCGCCACTGGTGTTCGGCACACTTGCTCCTCGACCACTCGCCGCCCGCGTAGCGCGCCGCCTCGCCTCCCCGCGCGCCGCCCGCACAAGCGTGCTCACCGCGGGGCTGGGAGGATGCAGCATGCGCTGGTGGAATCGTGAGTCCTCTCGGCAGTTGTTGTCGACGCCGTTGGCGTTCTTGTGCGTGCTGGTGCCGGGGGACACCTTGGTGAGGGTGCTGGCCGCCTGGGACTTCTACGCCTGCGGGTATCTGCTGCTCACCTGGTACGCGTACCGCGGAGCCGACGCGGCGCGGCTGCGGGCGATCGCGCTGGCTTCGCGGCGACGGAGGTTGACCGATCGGCTGTTCGCGTCGCCGCCGGAGCAACTCTCGCAGGCGGCCGCGGCGTTCGCCCTGATCGCGACCGTCTACGCGATGCCGCAGGCGCGGGATCTGGGGGTGCCGTCAGGGCTGGTGCTCGGGATCTGTGTTGTCGCCGTCCTGAGCAGCTGGCTGTCGCTGCAGTCCGGCTTCGCCGTTGCCTACGTGAGTCTGTACGCCGAGGACGGCGGCCTGGATTTCCCAGGCGACGAGGAGCCGGCCTTGGTCGACTTCGCCTACTTCGCGGTCGCCGTCGGCACCACCTTCGGCACCACCGACATCACCGTCACCAAACCCCGCATGCGCCGCCAGGTGCTAGCCCACGGTGTCCTGGCGTTCCTCTTCAACACCCTCGTCCTCGCCGTAGCGATCACCATCATCACGTCGTACATCGCCGCCTGACCCACCCAGGCCCCGCACGACACCCCGCAGACGACAGCCTCACGACCCGCGCGCCCCTGCGATTCCCCGCCGCCTTGCCCACATCCGCGTTGACCATCGCCCACCATTTCGCGGGTTGACCCATCAAATGCGAAGGGCGAGGGGACCGGCGGAACCAGCTGCGAGAGTCGGCCGGGGCCTGCCCGGTGTACCCGCCAGTTCCCGGGCCGGGGACCCGCCGGATGCCGGGCGGGGACACCCGGGCTTCCCGGACGTGCATCCATTGCATGCGGGCGTCGGCCCACCGGTTCCCGGACGGAGATCCATCGCGTGCGGGCACGGCCCGCCGGCTCCTGGGCATGGGCCCGCGGGATTCCGGGCACGGGCCCGCCGATTCCCGGACACGGCCCGCCAGTTCCCGGGCGGGGACACCCGGGCGTCGGCCCACCGGTTCCCGGACGGAGATCCATCGCGTGCGGGCACGGCCCGCCGGCTCCTGGGCATGGGCCCGCGGGTTCCCGGGCACGGGCCCGCCGATTCCCGGACACGGCCCGCCAGTTCCCGGGCGGGGACACCCGGGCGTCGGCCCACCGGTTCCCGGGCAAGGACCCCGCCGATTCCCGTGCACGGGCGCGCTGGTTTCCGGCACGGACCTGCCGGTTTCCGGGCAGGGACCCGCCGATTCCCGGGCACAGGCCCGCCGGTTCCCGGGCGCTGACCTGCCGGTTCCCGGGCGTGCATCCGCGGTACCGGGCCGATGTTTGCGAGGGCCCAGCGGATCTCCACCACTCAGTAACCTTGTCAGAAAGGGGCTGCGGCGGGAGGTTTGAGCGTGGCCGGTGCTCGGTTGCGGGGGTTAGTGAGTGGTGCAGGTTCGGGCTGCGTGGGTACGCGCCGGGAGCCCTGGCGCTTGGGGTGTGGGCCGGCGGCGCCCGGTGGTGGTGCTGGGCGCAGGGGATGGTCTGGCGCTGCGGGCTGCCGCGCTTGGCCTGCCTGCTGTCTGCGCGACGTCCCACCTGCCGCCGGCTCGAGCAGCTGGGCCGACTGTCCTGGCAAGGGGAAAGCGCGAAGCCCCCGACCAGGTGGCCGGGGGCTTCGAGACAGGTGGCTCAGCGCAAAGCGTCGACGGTGTAGTCGATGGCCTGGGTGAGTTTTTCCACGTCGTCGGGGTCGACGGCGGGGAACATGGCGACGCGGAGCTGGTTGCGGCCGAGCTTGCGGTAGGGCTCGGTGTCGACGATGCCGTTGGCGCGCAGGGTCTTGGCGACCGCGGTGGCGTCGATGGAGTCGTCGAGGTCGATGGTGCCGATCACCAGGGAGCGGGCGTCGGCGTCCTCGACGTACGGCGTGGCGTAGTCGGACTTCTCGGCCCAGGTGTAGAGCCGGTTGCTGGAGTCGGTGGTGCGGGCGACGCTCCACTCCAGTCCGCCCTGGCTGTTGATCCAGTCGGTCTGCTCGGCCATCAGGAACAGCGTGGACAGCGACGGTGTGTTGTACGTCTGGTTCTTGCCGGAGTTGTCGATCGCGGTGGCCAGGTCCAGGAACGCCGGGATCCAGCGGCCGCTCGCGGTGATCTCCTCGACCCGGGCCAGCGCGGCGGGGGACAGGATCGCGATCCACAGGCCGCCGTCGGAGGCGAAGCACTTCTGCGGGGCGAAGTAGTACGCGTCGACGTCGTTCAGGTCGACCGGCAGACCGCCGGCGCCGGAGGTCGCGTCGATGGCGACCAGCGCGCCGTCGTCGGCACCCTCGACCCGCTTGACCGGCGCCATCACGCCGGTGGAGGTCTCGTTGTGCGGCCAGGCGTACAGGTCGACGCCGGCCTCGGCGACCGCGACCGGACGGGTGCCCGGGTCGGCCTTGATCACCGACGGCTCACCCAGGTGCGGCGCCTGCTGGGACGCCTTGGCGAACTTCGAGGAGAACTCGCCGAAGCTCAGGTGCTGGCTCTTCTCCCGGATCAGCGCGAACGTCGCGATGTCCCAGAACGCGGTCGAACCGCCGTTGCCGAGCACCACCTGGTACCCGTCAGGCAGGTTGAACAGGTCGGCCACGCCGTCCTGCACGCGCTTGACCAGGTTCTTCACCGGGGCCTGGCGGTGCGAGGTGCCGAGCAGCTTCGCGCCCTCGGTCGCCAGCGCGGCGACAGCCTCGGGATGGACCTTCGACGGCCCGGCGCCGAACCGGCCGTCGGCGGGCTTGAGCTCTGCGGGAATGACAATGTCGCTGGTCACCAGCGGTGTCCCTTCGTCGTCTGGCTGGTTCCTCGCCGACGACGCTGTCAGCACTTCTCAGTCTTCCACACCGCCGACACGCCGCTCCACCCGCCCCAGATCCCGGACACGGAAGAACCGGTGGGTGGGAGCGTGCGCCTCTAGAGTTGGTGGATGGTGTTCTTCGGTGGACTGCTGGCGTTGATCGGGCTGGTGACGCTCGTCTTCAGGGACGGGGATGTCGCCGGGGTGCCGGCGGTGGGGCTCGGGATCGGCCTGCTGGTGGTGGGAGCGGCTGCGGCCGCGCTGGGGGTCTGGCGGAAGAAGGTCGTACGCCGGCGCAGGCGCGAGCGCGGAGAGCCGGAGCCGGTGGGCGACGTGTTCGAGCGGGCGAAGGCCCTGCCTCGGCTGATCGGAGCGGCCCGGCGCGGGGAGTACCCGGGGCTGCCGACCAGCCGGATGGCGTTGTGGGGTTTCGCTGTGCTCTACCTGGTGTCGCCGATCGACGTACTGCCTGAGCTGCTGCCGATCATCGGGGTGGCCGACGACGCCGGTGTCGCGGCGTGGCTGTTCACCAGCGTGTCGACGGCCGCCGGGCTCTACCTGCGCCACGAGCGGGACCAGGACAAGCACCTCCGCCCCTGACCTACTCGTGCTTGCGGAAGAACGACTCCGTCCCCGTCAGTACGGCGACCGGCCCGTCCGCCGTCTCCACCCACTCGCCGCACGCGCCGCCGCCCACGGAGACACCGAGGTCGAGCGCCGTACCGTCCATCCGCAGCGCCGGGTGGTAGTACTCCGCGACCTGCTCGGCCTCGCCCTGGATGTAGTGGCCGATCAGCGCGCGCCGGAAACGGTCCTCGGTGACGTTCGGCGCGCTGCCGTGGACCAGCGCGCCGTGGAAGAACAGCACGTCGCCGGGCTCCATCTCCACCGGTACGGCGGCGTCCGGCGCGGGCAGCGGCACGGTGACGTCGGTGAAGCTGACCTTAGTGTCGGCCTTCTCGGTGCACAGGATCGGCCAGCGGTGACTGCCGGGAACGACCTGGAGACACCCATTCGCGACGTCGACACGATCGAGCGCCATCCACGCGGCCACGCACGTCCCCGGCTCGGCCTTCAGGTAGAAGTTGTCCTGGTGCAGCGCCTGCCCGCGCGACCCAGCCGGCTTGAAGTAGAGCATCGTCTGGACGGCGTACGGCGACCGCCCGAGCAGCCCGGTCATCACCTCGTCGAGCCGCGCGTCGATCAGCCACTGCAGCGACACGTCGTCCCAGCGGTGCATCTGCGCCATCCGCGGGTACCGCTTGAGCGGGTCGCGGGCTCCGGCCGCGACCCCGACCAGGTCGTTGGCGTACCGGTCGCGTGTGCGCAGCACCATGTAGTGCTCGCGCAGCCGCTCGGCCTCGTCCGCGCTGAACAGCCCGCGCACCAGCGTGTACCCGTCGCGGTCGAACTCTTCCTTGGACGAAACGCTCATCCCAGCCTCCTCGGTTGCCTCTAGTCTGTAAGCCGGCAACGCGAACAGCGATGCACGAACGACGCAAGAGGATGAACTTTTGGCGCAACCGATCGGGATCAGCAGCGGCGTGCGACTGCTCTCGCCGCCGACCTTCTGGCGGTGCGAGCCGGGCTGGACGTGGGTGTCACCGCCGCTCGGCGACCACCTGCTGTGGTGCGTGCTGGACGGGATCGGCCGGCTGGAGCTGGACGGACGGGTCCAGGAGTTGGCGCCGGGCAGTTGCGCGGTGTTCGCGCCGGGGGATGCGCCGACAGCGGGTCACGATCCCAAGCGCCGGTTGCTGGTCTTCGGCATGCACTTCGAGCCGGAGTCCGGCGACTGGCGAGCGGGGGAGCGGCGACCGGCATGGCGTACGGCGGACGTCGTGCCGGCACGGCGACCGGCTTGGCGTACGGCGGACGTCGTGCCGGCGGCGCGGTGGGGTGAGGTGCAGGACCGCGTGCTGCTCGGGGCGCTGGCCAAGGCGGCAGACGCGGCGTACCGGCGGCAGGACGCGCTGGGTCACCGGCAGGCCGAACTTTGCCTGGGGCAACTACTCGCGATCGTCTGGGAAGCCGCGCACGACACCGGGCGCACCACGACGGACCAGGCGATCGACGACGTGGCGCAGGCGATCCGGCAGGATCCCGGGCGGGACTGGTCGGTGGCGGGGATGGCGCGGGACGCCGCGCTGTCGCGGGCGCAGTTCACTCGCCGGTTCGTGGCGCAGTACGGGAGAGCGCCGGCGCAGTTCCTGATCCAGGCCCGCATCGACCGCGCCCACCAGCTGCTGGCCGAGAGCGGGATGACCGTCACCCAGACCGCCGCGGCCCTGGGCTACACGGATGTTCCGTACTTCAGCCGCCAGTACAAACAACGCACCGGCCGATCGCCCAGCGACGACCGACCGGTGCGTTGAGCGACTGTCCGGTGCGACGACCGACCGGTGCGTTGAACGACTGTCCGGTGCGATGACCGACCGGTGCGTTGAACGACTGTCTGAGGCCGGGGGACTGCGCCGCCGCCCGCCGCCCTGTTCTTCCTTGTTGATGATACAAGCGGGGGAGTGGTGAGGCCCGAAGTTATCCACAGGACAGGTCGAGAGCAGCCCGACCTAGGCGCGAATGTCGGCGCGGTCCTCAGGCCCAGCTGGTCTTCCAGCCTTCGATCTCCGTGGCCGGGCGGGTGGCCGGGCCGGAGTAGATCGCGGACGGGCGGATCAGGCGGCCGGTGCGCTTCTGCTCGAGCACGTGCGCGCTCCAGCCCGCGGTCCGTGCGCAGGTGAACATCGACGTGAACATGTGCGGCGGCACCTCGGCGAAGTCGAGCACGATCGCGGCCCAGAACTCCACGTTCGTCTCGAGTACGCGGTCCGGGCGGCGTTCGCGCAGTTCGGCGAGGGCGGCCTTCTCCAGTGCCTCGGCGACCTCGTAGCGGGGAGCGTCGAGCTCGCGCGCCGTACGGCGCAGGACGCGGGCGCGCGGGTCCTCGGCGCGGTAGACGCGGTGGCCGAAGCCCATCAGGCGTTCGCCGTCGTCCAGCAGGCCCTTCACGTACGCGCGGGCGTCGCCGCTCTTCTCGACGCCCTCGATCATCGTCAGCACGCGGGCCGGCGCGCCGCCGTGCAGCGGGCCGGACATCGCGCCAACCGCACCGGACAGTGCCGCGGCCACGTCCGCACCAGTGGACGCGATCACGCGGGCGGTGAAGGTCGAGGCGTTCATGCCGTGCTCGGCGGCGGACGTCCAGTACGCGTCGACCGCCTTGACGTGCTTGGGGTCGGGCTCGCCGCGCCAGCGGATCATGAACCGCTCGGTGATCGTGGTGGCCTTGTCGACCTCGCGCTGCGGGACCATCGGCTGGCCGGTGCCGCGGGCGGCCTGGGCGACGTACGACAGCGCCATCACCGCGGCGCGGGACAGGTCGTCGCGGGCCTGGACGTCGTCGATGTCGTACAGCGGCCGCAGGCCCCAGGCAGGAGCCAGCATCGCCAGCGCGGACTGGACGTCGACGCGGACGTCGCCGGTGTGCACCGGCAGCGGGAACGGCTCGGCCGGCGGCAGACCGGGCGTGAAGGCGCCGTCGACCAGCAGGCCCCAGACGTTCTCGAACGGCACCCGGCCGACCAGATCCTCGATGTCGACGCCGCGGTAACGCAGTGCCGACCCTTCCTTGTCCGGCTCGGCGATCTGAGTGTCGAACGCGACGACTCCCTCGAGGCCGTGCTGGACTTCGGTCTTCGGATCTGACATCAGCCTGTGACTCCCTTGTCTCGTGAGGCGCTCCGGCAGCATAGTTCGCCGCCTCGCCGCACGGACAGATCTGTGACCGGTTCGGCGCTTAGGCTCGAAAGATGACTGCCAAGGCAATGATCGGTGTGGTGACCGGGGTCGTGCTCGGCTGGCTGACGGTGGCGCTGGCCTCCCACACCGGGACCGAGGTCTACCTCCGGCGGGTGCAGCAGATCGAGTCCACTCAGTCCGAGACGCTGGCCTGGCTGCTGGCGCTGGTCGCCATCGGACTGGTGCTGGGCGGGCTGATGTCGATCCGGTCATTCGGCTCAGGCGTGATGGCCGGCGCGGGCCTGCTGATGACGGTCGCCGGGGTGACCGTCCAGGTCCTGCCGATCGGAACGGCGATCGACCTGATGCAGTTGTTCGAGCTGCCGGGGCAGCCGGTGCGCGGGAGCGTTCTGCTGCTGGATGGCGTGCTGGTGGTGTTCGGAGTCCTGCTGCTGGTGGCCGGCGTACGGCGGATGGTGGTCGACGCGAAGCGGGAGATGCCGCTGGCGTACCGGGACAGCCAAGCGCAGCCGGGGCTCCACCCGGGCCAGTACCAGCCGGCCCAGTACCAGCCCGGTCAGTACCACCCAGGCCAGCAGCCGCCGAGCCAGTACCACCCGGGCCAGCAGCCAGGCCAGCACCCGGGCCAGCAGCAGCCAGGCCAGACCTTCCCCGGCTCCCAGGACCGCCCGCACTAGTCTCAGCTGTGTGGACCTAGCAGAGATGCGGCAGACCTACGGCCTCGGTGAACTGCTTGAGGACCAGGTCGACGCCGATCCGATCAAGCAGTTCGGGCTCTGGCTCGCGCAGGCGACCGAGGCCGGGCTGACCGAGCCCAACGCGATGGTGCTCGCCACCGTCGACGCCGACGGCAGACCCTCGGCCCGGACCGTGCTGCTGAAGGGCCTGGACGAGCGCGGCTTCGCCTTCTACACCAACCAGCAGTCCCGCAAGGCCGACGACCTCGCCGCCAACCCGGCGTGCGCGCTCGTCTTCCCGTGGCACGCGATGGAACGCCAGGTCCGCGTCGAGGGCACCG
This sequence comes from Kribbella italica, assembly GCF_014205135.1. NCBI lineage: Bacteria > Bacillati > Actinomycetota > Actinomycetes > Propionibacteriales > Kribbellaceae > Kribbella > Kribbella italica. Next base: position 4,947,950 of record NZ_JACHMY010000001.1, on the reverse strand, counting down.
CGACCAAGCTCCCCACCGAAGAGGTCGACGCGTACTTCGCCAGCCGCCCGCGCGGCTCGCAGCTGGGTGCCTGGGCCTCGCAGCAGTCCCAGCCGGTCGAGTCCCGCGAGGAGCTGGACCTGCAGTACACGTCGTACGAACGGCAGTGGCCCGAGGGCACCGAGATCGCCACGCCGTACTTCTGGGGCGGCTACCGGATCGAGCCGACCGCCTTCGAGTTCTGGCAAGGCCGGACCGGTCGCCTGCACGACCGGCTGGCCTACCGCCGCGAGGGCCAGGACTGGAAGCTCGTCCGCCTCCAGCCCTGAGCTCCAAAGGGATCAGAACGGGCAGGTCGAGCGGTATTCCTCGACTGCGGTGCTCGGGCCCGGCCCGGGGCAGATGAACTGCTCGTAGCGGGTGTCGTTGTCGATGAAGCGCTTCAGCCAGGAAATGCTGTACTTCGCGACCGTCGTGTTGGGCGACGTCGGTGCGGAGTGGCTGGCGTTGTTCAGCTCCAGGTAGGCCTTGTCCAGCGTGGCCGGCAGGCTGGTGTAGAACGGCTCGGAGTGGCTGCTGACCGGCGCGATGGTGTCGCTCTCGGCGCCCACCACCAGAGTCGGCACGGAGACCTGGGACCAGTTCTTCGTCGTGTTGTAGCCGGCCAGCGGGACGATCGCCTGGAGCGCGGGCCGGTCCTTGGCCGCTTCGAGCGAGCCGCCGCCGCCCATCGAGTGGCCCATCGCACCGAGCCGGGAGGCGTCGATCCGGGTGCGGACCGAGCTGCTGGTGGTGAGGTAGTCCAGCGCGGCCAGCAACTGGTCACCGCGACTGGCCGGCGAGTCGTAGCGGGACAAGGTGTCGATGGTGATGATCACGAACCCCTGCGAGGCCAGCCGTGGTCCGAGCCAGGCGACACTCGACTGGGTCGCGGTGAAGCCGGGCGAGATGGCAACCGCTCCGAAGGTCCCTTCGCTGGTGCTGGTCGGGTAGTAGATGGTTCCGCCACCGAAGCCCCGGACAGCCGACGCCGGGACGGTCACCCGCGCGGTGGCGAAAGGTCCTTGCGGTGCTTCGACACTCGCGGTGGTCGGGGCCGGACCACGCTCGTACGGGTTGGCGGCGGCCTGGCTGGTGGCTGGGGTCAGTACGGCGGTGGCGAACAGCGTCGCCAGGAGGATCTGCAGCGGACGTCGACGAAAACCGCGCACGGCAACTCCTTGAGAGGGGGCGGGGAACCGGCCGAACCAACGTGGCTCAGCAGCTCAGGCCGCCAAAGTAATCGCTCCACTACGTTGCGTCAACGCCAGCTTCCTGCTTGGCCGACTACTGGTTGGCGAACTCCAGATGAACCGGCTCGACGGCTTCCTCCCGGAAGCCGTGGCGCTGCCACCACCTTGCCAGCGGTGCCGGCGCCCACCAGTTCGCCTTGCCCAGCAGGCGCATCGTCGCCGGCACCAGCAACGCCCGTACGACGGTAGCGTCCAGCAGGATCGCGATCACCAGCCCGACGCCGATCATCTTCACGAACACGATGCCCGACGTCGCGAACGCCCCGACCACGATGATCAGCAGCAACGCGGCGCTCGTGATGATCCCGCCGGTTCGCTGCAGCCCGAGCGCGACCGCCTGCGTGTTGTCGCCGGTCCGGTCGTACTCCTCGCGGATCCGGCTGAGCAGGAACACCTCGTAGTCCATCGACAACCCGAACAGTACGGCGAACAGCAGCACCGGGTTGGTCGCGTCGAGGAACCCGGCCGGGGTGAAGTCGAGCAGCCCCGACAGGTTGCCGTCCTGGAAGATCCAGACCATCGCCCCGAACGACGCCGACAGCGACAGCACGTTCATCAGCAGCGCCTTGGCCGGCAGCACCAAGGAGCCGAAGGCAACGAACAGCAGCACGAACGTGACCAGCACGATGAACCCGGCCATCCACGGCGCCCGTTCGGCCAGTACGTCGAGCAGATCCACCAGCGCGGCCGTCTCCCCACCGACCTCCACCGAGGTCCCGGCCGGCGCGGCCACAGCACGAACCCCGTGGACCACGTCCCGCGCCGGCAACTCCTGCGCCGTGTAGTGCGTGTGCACGACCACCGACGCGACCCCGTCCGCGTACCCGCCGACCCGGACGCTCTCCACAGCATCGACCCGCTGCAACGAGGCCACGTACCCGGCCAGAGCCGAAGCAGGATCAGCCGGCGGCGACGCGAACCGCACAGCCACCAGTACGTCGGACCCGCCCGCCCCCGCGAAGTCGCTCTGCAGCGTCTCCGTCACCTCGCGGCTCGACGCCCCGTCCGGCAGCGCCCGGTGATCCACCCCGCCCAGTTGCGCCTGCAGGAAGGGAATCCCGAGCACCAGCATCAACGGCACCAGCACCACGACGTACCGAACGGGACGCCGCATCACGTTCTGGGCCAGCCGGTACCAGGCGCCGTGATCCGATCCACTAAAACGACGACGGAAGACCGGCAGCCGCAGCTTGTTGACCCGGTGCCCGAGTACGCCGAGCAGAGCAGGCAACGCGGTGAGCGCGGCCAGCATCGCGACCGCGACGGCCGCCGCGCCGCCGTACGCCATCGAGCGCAGGAACATCACCGGGAACAGCACCAGGCTCGAGATCGCCACTCCCACGGTGATCCCGGAGAACGCGACCGTCCGCCCGGCCGTGCCCATCGTCCGGACCAGCGCGGCCTCGACGTCGTCGCCGGCCGCGAGCTGCTCGCGGAACCGCGTCACCACGAACAACGCGTAGTCGATCGCGAGCCCGAAGCCGATCATCGTCACGATGTTGATCGAGAACACCGACACGTCGGTGACCAGGCTCAGCCCGCGCAGTACGACGAACGCGCCGAGGATCGACAGCCCGCCGACGAACAGCGGCAGGCTCGCCGCGACCAGGCCGCCGAAGACCACTACGAGCAGCACCAGCACGATCGGCAGCGAGATGGTCTCGGCCTGGACGATGTCGTGCTCGGTCTGCGTGTTCACCTCGTCGAAGACCGCGGTCTCGCCGCCGACCTGCACCTCCAGCCCGGCCGGTGCCGTCCGGACCGCGTCGGCGATCGTGTGGAACGACTCCAGCCGCCGCTCGGGATCCGCCCCGGCCAGCGTCAGTACGGCGTACGTCGTGCGTTGGTCCGAAGCCACAAAGGCCGGCGAGCGAGTCGACCAGTACGTCGCACTGCTGACCACGTCCTCGCGCGGCAACCCGTTCAGGTGCTTCTCGACGCTCTCCCGGTACGCCGGATCGGCCACCGTCAGCTCAGAACTCCGGTAGAGCACGATCACGTCGGTCCCGGTCCGCCCGACGGTCTGCTCGATGGTCTTCACCGCCCGGGCGGCCTCGGTGTTCGGGGCCTCGAACCCGCCGTTGGCCAGCGCGCCGAAGACGCCGGTGCCCCAGACCAGGGCGGCCAGCACGAACACCCCGGTCAGGGCGAGGATCAGGCGGCGGCGCCGATACGTGAACCGTCCGAGCGTCTCGAACACAGGACCCCTCCCGAGGGCGTACATTGAACAGTGGTCGCGATGGTGAACACCGTTAACTGTTAACGGTGTTCACCGTGTTGTCAAGGAAGGTGAGTGTGGACACGAGACGGGATCGCCGGCGCGCCGCGACGGTCGCCGAGATCAAGGCGGCGGCCCGCAAGCTCCTGGTCGCCGGCGGCGCGAGCGCGGTCGGCCTGCGCGCGGTCGCGCGTGAGCTCGGCATCAGCGCGCCGGCCCTCTACCGCTACTTCGCCGGCCACGAGGACCTGATCTCCGCCGTCGTCGCCGACCTGTACGACGAACTGACGGCGTACCTGATCGCCGAACGCGACACGAGCGGCGACCTGGGCGAGCAGCTGTTCCTGGTCGCGGGCGGACTCCGGACCTGGGCGCTCGAGCACCCGGCCGAGTTCGGGCTGCTGTTCGGAGCGCCGGTCCCCAACCCGGGCGCCGACGACCACGAGCTGACGCCGAGCCATCAGGCGGCGATGCGGTTCGGGGCCGTGTTCAAGGACCTGGTCGCGAAGGTCTACCGGCAGCAGCCGTTCCCCAGTCCGTCCGAGGAGCTGCTCGGCCCCGAGCTGGTCGAGCAGCTGTGCCAGAAGTCGGAGTTCTTCGACGGGATGCCCCCGGGCGCGGTCTACCTGTCGCTGACCTACTGGACCAGGCTCTACGGCCTGATCTGCATGGAGGTCTTCGGCCAGCTGCACTGGGCCCTGGACGACGCGGGCGCGTACTTCGACGCGCAGCTGCGGGAGATCGGCGAAGCGCTGGGGCTCGACTGCCCGCCGGCAGAATAAAAAAGACCCGCAGACACTTCCAGCGACACGACCGGGTGGCCGAGCGATGGGCCAGGCGGACTTTCCTGGCTGCCTGCGGATCCGGTGGCAGGCGTTGAATTGCCTGACCACATAGCCCACGTGCTGCTAGTGGTTGACGGTCAGACCGCCGCCACCTCACGAGTCCGGTTGCACATCATGCAAGGACCACCTCCCTTCGCGTGTACTGAGAACCTACGTCGCGAAAGAGCACCGTTCAACCAGTTTTCGTGATCCCATAAGGCATGGTTCTCAGGCTCGGACTGCCGGTACTGATCCTGCTCGTCGGAACCGCCTGGTTCGCCTGGTCGTCGTACCGCCGGGCCACCCTCGCGGAGCGGTCCGTGATCGAGCTGACCGGCGAGACCAAGGCGCTGGTGCAGGAGGTCCGGACCCTCGAGAAGGCGGTCGCGGCGGCGGAGCAGGGCCTGCGTACGCTCAGCTCCCACCCGTCGGTGCCGCGCGATGTCGCGGTCACCGCAGACCTGACGCTCGCCGACATCCGGCGGCTGACCGAACGCAAGGAGCTCGACACCTGATGGCCAAGCTGGGGACCACCACCGTCGCGAAGAAGGGCGGCGTCGCGGGCAAGCTGATCGGCGGAGGCGTCGTCCTCGTGCTGCTGATCATCGTGCTGGCCAACCTGTTCAACTTCGCCGACACCGACGCGAACAAGATCGGCCTGCACTACGGCGGCGGCGTGGTCGAGGACAAGAAGTTCAAGTCGATCATCCCGCCGGGCGCGACGAACAAGCTGATCGGTCCCGGTGACACGGTCTACAGCTACCCGATCGACCAGCGCTCGTACATTATCGGCGGCGCCGGAGCCGACACCGACAACGCCGACGAGGTGACGGTGGTCAGCAAGGACAACGTCCGGCTCGGCGTCCGGGTCCAGGTCTACTTCACGCTGAACCGCCAGGAGGCCGTGCTGCAGTCGTTCCACGAGCGGATCGGCCTGAAGACCGAGGCGTACGAGGACCGCGGCTGGAACGACATGCTGCAGTCCTACTTCCGCCCGCAGATCGACCGGGCGCTGGCCGCGGTCGGGACGAACTACAACTGGGCCGAGCTCTACAACAACGAGGCGAAGAAGTCCGCCTTCCAGACCGCGGCGGCCAAGGAGTTCACCCGGCTGCTGCCGGCCGCTGTCGGTGGCGATTACTTCTGCGGCCCGTCGTACACCGGCAACAACGCGTGCGGCGAGCTGTCGTTCACGATCCAGAAGCCGAACCCGCTGGACAAGGGCATCATCGACGGGCTCGAGGCCAAGCAGCGCGCCGAGCTGGCCAAGCAGGCCCAGGAGCAGAAGAACCAGCAGGTCAACGTCGAGCTGCAGTCGGTCCGGCAGCAGGTCGCGATGCTCGGATCGAACGGTTACCTGCTGAAAACGGCGATCGAGTCGGGCAAGATCCAGTTCATGGTGATCCCGCAGAACGGCAACATCAGCCTCCCGGTGCCGACGCCGACCACGACCACCCCGCGCTGACCCGATGTCCGCGCTGCCGTCCCACCTCGAGCTCGTCCAGGGCGTCGTGCTGCCGAAACCGGTCGGCGCGGATCCCGTCCTGGACTTCCTCAACACCCGGTCGGACTGGACCGACCGCGGGCCGGCCCGCACGGAGTGGCTGACCAGCTTCGAGACGCTGGTGATCTGGACCGGGTACGTCGGCCTGCTCTCCGACGCCGGAGTCTTCCGGCTGATCGAGCAGGCCGCCGGCCGCCCGACCGACGCGGCCCGGCGGTTCGAGGCGGCGCTGGAGTTCAGGGCCGACCTGTACGACGTACTGACCGACTCCACCGCGACGTCGTCGTTCGCCGCGGTGGAGCGGGTGATCGCCCGCGCCACCGCGCACCGGCGGCTGCTGCCGATGCCGACCCTGCACGGCCTCAGCGCGAACTGGGACCTCCCGGAGGATCTCAACCTCCCGCTGGACCACCTGGCCCTGCTGGCCGCCGACCTGCTCACCGGCTCGTCGCGCGTCCACGTCCGGCGCTGCCCGGGCGACGCCTGCGGCTGGCTCTTCCTCGACGCCCGCGGTCGCCGTCGCTGGTGCTCGATGGCGACCTGCGGCAACCGCGCCAAGGTCCGGGCCCACGCCGCCCGCACCCGCTAGGGACGGCCGTAGGTCTCCAGCAGGCGCAGCCAGATCTCGTTCACCGTCGGGTACGCCGGGACGGCGTGCCACAGCCGGTCCAGCGGGATCTCGCCGACCACCGCGAGCGTCGCGGCCTGCAGCAGGTCGCTGACCTCGGGCCCGACGAACGTGACACCGAGGATCACCTTGCGGTCCTCGTCCACGATCATCCGTGCCTTGCCTTTGTACCCGTCCTGCCGGACGCTCGCGCCGGCCACGTTGCCGAGCTCGTAGTCGACGGTCCGCGTGTTGTAGCCGGCCTCGCGGGCGGTCTTCTCGGTGTGCCCGATCGAGGCGACCTCGGGATCGGTGAACGTCACCTGCGGCACGGCCTCGTGGTCGGCCGTCGCGACGTGCGTGCCCCACGGCTTGTCCGCCACCGGCTTGCCGTTCGCGCGAGCGGCGATCACGTCACCGGCCGCGCGGGCCTGGTACTTGCCCTGGTGCGTCAGCAGCGCCCGGTTCGTCACGTCGCCGACCGCGTAGAGCCAGTCGAACCCCTCGACCAGCATCGTGTCGTCGGTCGGCAGCCAGTCGCCGGGCGTCAGGCCGATCGTGTCGAGGCCCAGGTCGTCGGTCCGCGGCTTGCGGCCGGTCGCGACGACGATCTCGTCGGCCTCGATCGTCTGCCCGTCCGCGGTCTCCACCGACACCGTGCCGCCGGAGCGGGTGACCGTGGTGGTCGCGGTGTCGAGCAGCACGGTCGCGCCGAACTCCCGCAGCGACTCCACGACCAGCTCGCCCGCGAACGGCTCCAGCTGCGACAGCACCTTCCCGCGCACGATCACCGTCACCTCGGAGCCGAACCCGGCGTACGCCGTGGCCATCTCGACCGCGACCGTTCCGCCGCCGATGATCACCAGCCGGCCCGGTACCGACTTCGCGCTGGTGATCTCGCGGCTGGCCCACGGGTTCGCCTCGGCCAGACCCTCGATGCCCGGGATCACCGGGTCGGAGCCGGTCGCGACCGTGACCGCGTGCCGGGCCGTGAGCACCGTCGTACCGCCGTCCGGTCCGGTGACCGTGACCTGCTTCGGCCCGCTGAACCGCGCGTGGCCGCGGACCAGCGTGATGCCGGCGCCCTCGACCCACTTGACCTGCCCGGCGTCGTCCCAGTTGCTCGCGAACGAGTTCCGCCGGTCGAGCACGGCCTGGACGTCGAGCTTGCCGGTCACGGCCTGGGCCGCGCCCGCGACGTTCTGCGCGGCGCGCAACGCCTGGCCCGGCCGGAGCAGCGCCTTCGACGGCATGCAGGCCCAGTAAGAGCACTCGCCGCCGACCAGCTCGCTCTCGACCAGCGCGACCGTCAGCCCACCCTGCACGGCGCGGTCCGCCACGTTCTCGCCGACAGCTCCGGCGCCCAGCACGATCAGGTCGTAGTCCGTCGTCTCCATGCTCCCTTGCATATCACCCGTCCGCGGCGCCGATCGGTAACTTCCGCCTGCCCGCCCGCATCTAGTTCGTAACCGGTAATCAGTGGGAGGTGGGTCCTGTGCGCAGAGTCGCGCTGACAGTGGCGGGTGCGCCGAACCAGTCGACGACCGGTCTCCGAGTTCCTCGCGAGCACGTCGGTGCGGATGTCGGTGTACGTCACCTCGTCCGGAGCCTCGACCACCAGCCCGGCCGCGCTGTCCGCGCCCTTCGACACCCTGCAGCGCGGGGTGATCGCGATCGACCAGTTGGCCGCCGTACCGGGCAGCAAGACCTTCACGATGACCTGGCACTCCGGGCCCGACCCGGTCGACCCGAACCCGGGTGACGCGCTCGACCTCCCGGTAGGTCCGCACCGCTACCAGGTGTTCGCGAGCAAGCCGAACTACGTCGAGTGGACCGCCGTCTCCCAGACCGGACCGGCGACCACAGCGACCTTCACCACGCCGGACGCACCACCGATCAACGTCGGCGTCCGGGACTACAACGAGTGGTCCGGCGCACCGGCGTGGACCAGCCTCGACATCGACGGCGGAGCACTGCCCAGCGTCACGATCCCGGCCAGTACGACGTACGGGCAGGCGACGGTGATCAGCGGATCGTTCGTGCGGACCGGGCGCAGGTGCGACCTGGACGGCTGCTCGCCGGGGCCTGTCGGTCAGCAGCCCCGGCCGGTCGCGCTGCAGGCACGGGCGAACGCGGCGTCGCCCTGGTACGTCGTCGGTACGGTCCAGATCGCCGGTGCGTTCCGGTTCGCGCCGGTTGCGTGGGGGACCAGGGAGTACCGGGTCGTCGTACCGGATCGCTTCGCTGACGGCGGCCTCGGGCTGGGAGCGATCAGCAAGTCGGTGACGACGCTGACCCGGCCGCGGGTGGTCGCGTCGTTCGCGGCCCCGCTTCACGTACGCCGGCCGCCCGCTCGCCTGGCAGGTCTCACCGAACTTCGTGCTGACCGCTAGTTGAACAGGCTCGGGTCGACGGCGATCCAGGTGTGCCGGGCGCGGGCCAGGATGCGGCCGTCGGAGTCGTACAGCGTGGTGGCGGTGAAGGTCTTGCGGCCGGACTCGCCGAGGTTGCGGCCCATGATCACGCAGGGCTCGTCGACCTGCGGCCGGGCGTCGACGCAGGCGGTCATCTGGCCGAGCACCGAGGGCCGCCCGTCCAGGTCGATGCTCCAGCCGCCGGGGCAGTCGAGCGCCGCCCACAGATGGACCGGCGCGACCAGGTCACGCTTGCCGGCCAGCTCGGCCGCGGGCGTCCAGGTGCAGGCGGTCCGGGCGTCGCCGAGCAGTCCGGGCCGCAGGTGCAGGCCGTGTTTGTTGTCCGGGCCGCAGGCGTAGCAACCAGGGAAGGGGTGGTTCTGCAGACCCCGGTACGACGCTTCGGCGGCGAGCGCTTCGTCGTACTGGACCGGGTCGATCACCGCGTCGCCGAGGACGTCGGCGGGCACGAGCTCCGCCTCCGCGACCACGGTGTCGCCAGGTGCGCGCAGGAACGCGCTGTCCTCGGAGACGGTCAGGTCGAGGTCGGTCTTGAGCGGCGGCGGCATCCGCAGGGTCACCTGCGGGACGGTGTCGTCGGACGCGCCCAGGCGGGTCCCGACCAGACCGGCCGTGTAGCCGCCGTTCGCGGACTTGTCCGGCCCCCGGAACCGCCGTTCGATCCGCAGCACCTCGTGCGCACTCATGCCCACCGACCTTAATCGGATGTCCGATCTGTGGGACGGGCGGTCCCGGAACGGCCCGAATCCGGCCCGTGGATCTGCAAAGTGAAGGGTTTTCCCGCGTTCGGGAAGATTTACTGGTCCGACCACTCTCATTCAAACGTCCGTTTGAACTATGCTGACTGCAGGCTACGGCGCGTGAGCAGGTGGGGTGCCTGGGCGAGCGGTGGCCGGGGGGAAGGAGAACTCTGTGGACACACCACCCGTGGAATCGACCCGGGAACGGTTGCTCAACATCGCCGAGCAGCGGTTCGGCGAGGGCGGCTACGAAGGAACGTCACTGCGCGCGATCACGGTCGCCGCGGCGGCGAACATCGCGGCGGTGAACTACCACTTCGGCTCGAAGGAGGCCCTGCTGCGGGCCGCGGTGGCGCGCGCGATGGCACCGGTCAACACCGAACGGCGTCGCCGGCTCGACCAGCTGGAGGCGACCGGGCAGCCGTCCGCCGAGCAGCTGATCCGGGCCTTCATCGAACCCGGGCTGGACCTCGTCCTGCGCCGGGGGGAGCGCGGCGCGATCGTGGCCCGGTTCATCGGGCGGGTCGCGTTCGACCCGAGCCGGCGGATCCGGGAGCTGTACGCCGCGGAGGCGGACCCGGTCGAGGCCCGCTACCTGGCGGCCCTGCAGCAGGCGCTGCCGCGCGCGGCGCCGGAGTCGGTCGCGTTCGGCTACGTCAACATGCTCGGTCTGCTCGCGCTGCACCAGTCGCAGGCGCTGTCGCGGGCCCCGGGCACCGAGGACGTCGACGACGCCAGTAGGTTGGCCGAGAACCTGATCGCCTTCCTGGTGGCCGCCTTCGACCGCGGCCTGCGCGCCTGACCCGTACGACGGGCCCGTCGTAGCGCTGGAAAGCGGCGGGCCAGTAGGCCAAGTGGTCCGGCGAATACTGTCCATCAACTGCTCACGGATGTTCGAACCCCTGGGTAACGCTGCATAATGGCGCTCCGTGGAGCCCTGTGAAGTCGTGGTTGCCGTCGATCTCGGTGGAACCCGGATGAAGTGTGGCCTGGTCGCCGCCGACGGTGCCGTGCTGCACCGGGAGACCAGGACGACACCCCGGGACGCTGGTGCTCGTGCCGTGCTCGACGCGCTGCTGGAAACCGTCGTCGAGCTGAGCCAGAAGGCCGCCGCCGACGGGCACCACGTGCGCGCGGTCGGCGTCGTCGTACCGGGCATCATCGACGCCGGGCACGGCACGGTCAGCGCCGAGAACCTGCTCTGGGTGAACACCCCGGTCCGCGCCGAGATCCAGGCCGCGCTCGGGCCCGACCACCAGGTGCACCTCGCCCACGACGTCCGCGCCGGCGGCTACGCCGAGCTGCGCCAGGGCGCCCTCCGAGGCACCACGAACTCGCTCTTCCTCCCGCTCGGCACCGGCATTGCCGCCGCGATGGTCGTCGACGGCTCCCTGGTCAGCGGCGACGGGTACGCCGGTGAGCTCGGCCACACCCGGTTCGTGCACGGCGAGGCCGCCGAGCTGTGCGCCTGCGGCCAGTACGGCTGCCTGGAGACGGTCGCCTCGGCGGCCGCCCTCGCTCGCCGGTACGGCGCGCGCACGGGTCGCGTCGTCGACGGGGCCCGCGAGGTCCTGGAGCTCCTGGCCGATGGCGACGCCGACGCCGCGATCGTGTGGGCGGAGGCGCAGGCCGCGCTGATCGACGCGCTCGTGCTCTACACGACACTGGTGGCGCCGACCCGGATCGCGATCGGCGGCGGGCTGGTCGGAGCGGGCGAGACCCTGCTCGCGCCGCTGCGGGCCGGGGTGCACGAGCGGCTGACGTTCCAGCGCGAGCCGGAGATCGTCGCCGCGGAGCTCGGTGAAGAGGCCGGCTGCCTCGGTGCCGCGCTGCTGGCCTGGGACCGTGTGACTGTGGACGAGAGCGGAGAACCGACCGAATGACGACGTACAAGGTGGGCCGGCTGGTGACGCCGGACGACGTCCTGGAGAGTGCCTGGATCCAGATCGAGGACGGCGACATCCTCGCCTTCGGCCGCCGGTCCGAGGGGATGCCGGCCGACGGGCTGCGGCCGCAGGACCTCGGCGACACCACGGTCGTGCCGGGGTTCGTCGACATCCACACCCACGGTGGTGGCGGCTCGACGTACTCGACGACCGATCCGGAGCAGGCGCGCAAGGTCGCCGCCTACCACGCCGGGCACGGGACCACGACGACGATGGCCAGCCTGGTCACCGGCCCGCTCGACGAGCTCGTGTCGCAGACCGCCTGCCTGGCCGACCTGGTCACCGACGGCGTGATCGCGGGCGTTCACCTGGAGGGCCCGTTCCTGTCCGCGGCGCGTTGCGGCGCGCACGAGCCGACCCTGCTGCGCGACCCGGTCGAGGGTGACGTCGCCAAGGTGCTCAGCGACGCGGTGAAGATGGTGACGATCGCGCCGGAGCTGGAGCACGGGCTGGACGCGATCCGCCAGGTCGTCGACGCCGGTGTGGTCGCCGCGCTCGGGCACACCGACGCGACGTACGAGCAGATGATCGCCGGGGCGGACGCCGGGGCGACGGTCGCGACCCACCTGTTCAACGGGATGCGGCCGTTCCACCACCGCGACCCCGGACCGGTCGGTGCCGCGCTCAACGATCCGCGGCTGCTGCTCGAGGTGATCAACGACGGCATGCACCTGGATCCGCAGGTGGTCCGCGTCGCGCTGGCCGCGGCCGGGGTGAACCGGATCGCGCTGATCACCGACGCGATGGTCGCCACCGGCATGCCCAACGGGCGCTACCAGCTGGGCAGCCTCGAGGTCGACGTGAAGGACGGGCTGGCCACGCTGGCGCACGGCGCGCACTCGATCGCGGGCAGTACGCTGACGATGGACGTTGCCTACCACAACGCCGTGAACGCCGGGGTCTCGCTGGTGGACGCGTCGCGGATGGCGTCGACGACGCCGGCCGAGGCGTTCGGCTGGTACAACGTCGGCGGGATCGAGACCGGCAAGAACGCCGACCTGGTCGTGCTCGACGACGACTACGCCGTCCAGAAGGTGATGCGTCGCGGTGAGTGGCTCAACCGCGAGCCCGCGGACGCTTCCCGGCCCGCCGACGCCGGCGCGGCCGGCGAGACCGCATGATCGGGACCGTCACCCTCAACCTCGCGCTCGACGTCACGTACGCCGTCGACGAGCTCGTGGTCGGCGGCAGCCACCGCGTCGGCGACGTCCGGATGCGGGCCGGAGGCAAGGGTGTGAACGTGGCCCGCGTCGCCGCGGCGCTCGGCCACCAGGTGCTGGTGCTCGGCTTCGTCGGTGGAGTCACCGGGGAGCAGGTCGCCGAGGAACTCTTCGACGCCGGGCTGACCTCGCTGCTCACGCCGATCAAGGGCGAGACCCGGCGGACCGTTGCCATTGTCAACGGTGTCGACGGCGACGCCACGATCTTCAACGAGTCCGGGCCGTCGGTCGCCGCCGACGAGTGGCGGGCGCTGACCGAGCGGATGCCGTGGCAGCGCCTCGGCGTACTGGCGTGCTCGGGCAGCCTTCCGCCGGGGCTGCCGGCCAACGCGTACTCCGAGCTGGCCACGCTCGCCTGGCAACGCGACGTACGGACGGTCATCGACACCGGCGGCAAGGCCCTGCTCGCGGCGGCCGAGGCGGGCGCGGTCGTTCGCTCGAACGCGGCCGAGCTGCGCGAAGCCCTCGGCGACGACATGTCCGTAGAGGACGGCGCCCGCCGGCTGGTCGACTTCGGAGCCACCGCCGCCGTGATCACCGACGGCCCGCGCGGCATGGTCGCCGCGAGCCGGACCGGTGTCTGGCGGGCGGACCCGGTCGAGCGCGTGGCCGGAAACCCCACTGGTGCAGGGGATGCGTGCACCGCCGTCGTCGCCGCCGCGATCGCCGAGTCGGCCCAGCCCGACTGGCCGACGGTCCTCCAGTCCGCGGTGGCCGCGTCGGCCGCCGCCGTCCTCACACCGGTCGCCGGTGACCTCGACCTCGCGGCGTACCAGCGGTGGCAGCCGCGGGTCGTCGTCCGATAGGAGAAGCTCATGCCGTTGGTGTCCGGAGCCGAGGTCGTGCTGGCCGCGGCCCAAGCAGGCCGTGGAGTCGGCGCGTTCAACGTGATCCAGCTGGAGCACGCGACCGCGCTGATCGCCGGGGCCGAGCAGGTCGGTGCGCCGGTGATCCTGCAGATCAGCGAGAACGCCGTGAAGTACCACGGCGCGCTCAAGCCGATCGGGGTCGCCACCCTGGCCGCCGCGGCCGCGGCGAGCGTGCCGGTCGTCGTGCACCTCGACCACGCGATGGACCGCGACCTGGTCACCGAGGCGGTGTCGCTCGGCTTCACGTCGGTGATGTTCGACGCGTCCAAGCTCGAGTACGCCGACAACGTCGCCGCGACCAGCGAGGTGACGGCGTTCTGCCACGAGCACGGGGTGTTCGTCGAGGCCGAGATCGGTGAGGTCGGCGGCAAGGACGGCGTGCACGCGCCGGGCGCGCGGACGCGGCCGGACGAGGCGCTCGCCTTCGCCGAGGCGACCGGTGTCGACGCGCTCGCGGTGGCGGTCGGGTCGTCGCACGCGATGACCGAGCGGACCGCGGAGCTGGACTTCGCGCTGATCGGTGAGCTGCGGGCCGCCGTACCGGTTCCTCTGGTGCTGCACGGTTCGTCGGGCGTCGCGGACGGCGACCTGACCCGCGCGGTCGAGGCCGGGATGACGAAGGTCAACATCGCGACCCACCTGAACAACGTCTTCACCGGGGTCGTCCGCGAGATCCTGGCCGAGCAGCCGAAGCTCGTCGACACCCGCAAGTACCTCGGCCCCGCCCGCAGTGCGGTCGGAGCCGAGGTCGCTCGCTTGCTGACGGTCCTGAAGGCCGTCTAGGTCAGGTCACGCCGGATCCTCCAGAAGGAGAAGCCGGTCAGGCCGAGCGCGAGCAGCAGGAACAGGCCGAACTCCCGCCACTGCAGACCCCAGAAGTGGTTGGGCGGGTGGTAGCTGATCTGCTGCTTGTACCCGTCGTCGGCCAGCCGCTGGAAGCAGGCGCTCATCGGCTGCTGGTTCCTGGTCTCCTCGGCGGTCGCGTTCGGCCGGGGCGGGCCGCACTCGGCGACGTAGCCCGGCAAGGTCTTCTGGACCTGGCCGGCCGAGTTCACCGTGTTCTCGGACAGCTTCCAGTTGCCCTCGCCCGGGAGCTTCGCCTCGACCCGCAGCACGGTCGGGTTCACCTCCGGACCGGACAGCTGGAGCCCCCGCATGTTCTCGGCGGTCACCACGACGGTCGTGTCGACCGGCGTCATCAGGTGCGGCCGGATCAGGATCGGCGTCAGGATCTGGAGCGCGATCACGCCGGCCAGGGTGATCGCGATCGCGACCACACTGCGCCGGACGAGCAGCCCGACGGCGACCCCGAGCGCGAAGGCGAACGCCGCGTAGCCGATCGGCACGACCCCTCGCGCGCCGAAGACCGCGGGCAGCAGGCGGGGCACGTTGAAGATTCCGGCCGCCTGACCCGAGTCGATCGCGTCGTCGATCGGGTCGGACCACCAGGTCACCGCGAGGCTGAGCAGGCCGGTGACGACCATCGCGCCGAGTCCGGTGACGGCCAGCTTCGTGACCAGCCAGCGGGTCCGGGTGATGCTCTGGTTCCAGACCAGCCGGTGCGTTCCCGCCTCCAGCTCGCGGGCGATCAGGGGCGCGCCCCAGAAGGCGCCGATCACCGGGGGAGCGGCGTACACGAGCGCCTGTCCGGCGACGTACAGGTACTGGTTGATCCGGTCGAACTGGATCTGCTTGAGGAACTCCTCCGGCCGGAGCTTGTACGTGTCCAGCAGGCCGGGGCCGGTCACGGCCAGGAAGACGCCGAGCAGCACGATCGCGCCGACGACCACCAGCGCCTGCAGGCGGAACTGCCGCCAGGTCAGCCAGATCATCGCTGCACCTCCAGGACAGGCCGGTCGTTGGACTTGGGCTTCGTCGACGCCGAGCGGCCCATGTAGGCGAGCACGACGTCCTCGAGCGTGAGCTGCGAGACCGACCAGGCCGGGTCGAGCACCGGCTCGTCGGTACGGATCAGGAACGTGGACTGGCGGTCGGTGTGGCTGGCCGAGATCACGTACTGGTTCTGTGGCATCGACTTCTCGTCGCGCCGCGGGCCGACCAGCCGGTAGTGCGTCGCCAGCAGCGTCTCGATGTCACCGCTGATCTGGACCCGCGAGTCGACCAGGACGACCAGGTAGTCGCAGGACCGTTCGACGTCGGAGACCAGGTGCGAGGACAGGACGACGCTCAGCTCCTGCTCGGTGACGGCCTCCATCAGGTCCTGGAGGAACTCGCGCCGGGCGAGCGGGTCGAGCGCCGCGACGGGCTCGTCCAGGATCAGCAGCTCGGGCCGTTTCGCGACGCCCAGCGTCAGCGCGAGCTGCGCGCGCTGACCGCCGGACAGCCGGCCGGCGCGTTGCTTCGGGTCGAGACCGAGGCGCTGGATCCTTGCCTGGGCCAGGGAATCGTCCCAGCCCGGGTTGAGATGCGCGCCGAGCTTGAGGTGGTCGGCGACCGACAACCTGCTGTACGTCGGGGTGTCCTGCGCGACGAACCCGATCTTCGCGAGCTGCGGCCCGCCGGCCGGTGCGTCCAGGACCTCGATGCTGCCGCTGGTCGGCGTCAGCATGCCGACGGCCAGGTTCAGCAGGGTGCTCTTGCCGGCGCCGTTCGGGCCGACCAGGCCGACGACGCGGCCGGCCGGGAGGTCGAGCGTGCAGTCGGTCAGCGCCCAGCGCCGGCCGTACTTCTTGCCCAGTCCCTGGGCTCGGAGGGCGGCGGTCATGCTATGTCCTCCTGAGCGGCGGACCGAAACGTCGCCTTGAACAGCGCCTCGATGCTCTCGTCGTCCAGTCCCGCTTTACGGGCCTTGGACAACCATCGCCGCAGGTCCGCGCGCAGCGGTCCGTGCGCGGCGAGACTGTGGTCGGTCAGCGTCCGGGTCACGAACGTCCCGCGTCCCGGCCGCGCCGCCACCAGCCCTTCGTGCTCCAGCTCGCGGTAGGCCTTCAGCACCGTGTTCGGGTTGATGGCGAGGCTCGCCACCACGTCCTTCACGGTCGGCAGCTGATCGCCTTCGCGCAGCAGGCCGAGCCGCAACGCGTTGCGGACCTGCTGCACGACCTGCTGGTACGGCGAGACCCCCGACCGCCCGTCCAGGTGGAACTCAATCATCTGTCACCCCATTGATCTAGTTACCTAGTACTATAGGGGCAGAGAAGATCCCGCGGTCAAGGCCTGGTCGGCTACTTGATCGCGGCGTAGCGGCGCAGGGACTCCTGCCGGGCCTCGGCGTGGTCGACGATCGGCGCCGGGTAGTCCTCGGGCGGGTCGGGCAGCAGCCAGGGCTCGTGGACCTTCTTGCCGTCGAGGCCGGCCAGCTCCGGAACCCAGCGGCGGACGTAGGCGCCGTCGGGGTCGAACTTCTTGCCCTGCGTGATCGGGTTGAAGATCCGGAAGTACGGCGACGCGTCGGCGCCGCAGCCGGCGACCCACTGCCAGTTCAGGCTGTTCGAGGCCAGGTCGCCGTCCCGCAGCGTCTTCATGAACCACCGCGCGCCGTACTTCCAGTGGACGTGCAGATCCTTGACCAGGAAGGAAGCGACGACCATCCGGATCCGGTTGTGCATGAAGCCGGACTCGGCCAACTGGCGCATCCCCGCGTCGACGACCGGGTAGCCGGTCTTCCCTTCGCACCACGCGGTGAACGCGTCGTCCGGCTCGTCGTAGTCCATCTTCTCGAACTCGGACCGCAGCGGCTTCCACGCCGCGTGCGGGTTCCGGTGCAGCAGATCGGCGCAGAACTCGCGCCACGCCAGCTCGCGCCGGTACGCCTCGGCGCCCTTGCTGCGCAGGCGGGCGAGATCGGCGAGCATCGTGCGGGGATGGACTTCGCCGTACTTCAGCGGGACCGACATCCGCGACGTGCTGTCCAGGTCGGGCCGGTCGCGCTCGTCGTCGTAGTCCGCGACGGTCTCCAGCCAGTTCTGCCAGTGCGCGCGCGCCGCTCGCTCACCGGCGTCGTCCACCGGCTCGCTCTTCGGCAGCGCGTCGCCCTGTTTGCCGATCCACTCGACGTCGTCCGGTGCGTCGACGGGCTGCCGCCAGCCGTGCTCGAGCCAGGCGCGGAAGTACGGCGTGAACACCTGGTACGACCGGCCGGACCCGTTCAGCACTCGTCCGGGTGCGATCGCGTACGCCGAACCGGTGGTCACCAGCGGACAGTCGAGCGCCTTCTCCACCGCGTCGTCGCGGCGTCCGCCGTACGGGCCGTAGTCCGCAGCGATGTGCACACTGTCCGCGCCGAGATCGGCCGCCAGGTCGGGAACGATCTTCGCCGGATCGCCACGCCGGACCACGAGCTTGCCGTCCATCGAGTCCCGCAGGCTCTTCAGCGAGCTGATCAGGTGGTCGCGTCGCGGATCACCGGCCGCGTCCCAGAGGGCCGCGTCGAGCACGAAGAGCCCACACACCTGCCCGTTCCCGGCCCGCACCGCCTCCAGCAGAGCCGGGTTGTCCGTCAGCCTCAGATCACGCCTGAACCACATCAATGCAGTCATCAGGGCCAGTCTTGCCGATGAACAACTTTGAAGTGAGCTTGAACCTTCAATGACCGGATCCGCCCGCCGATTGGGTAAGGCTTGCCTGGGTAGGCGAGAATGGTTGTCGTGAGCGAGCTGATCGATACCACCGAGATGTACCTGCGGACCATCTACGAGCTGGAAGAAGAGGGCATCCTGCCCCTGCGCGCGCGGATCGCCGAGCGCCTGCACCAGTCCGGACCAACGGTCAGCCAGACGGTGGCGCGGATGGAGCGCGACGGTCTGGTCACGGTCGAGGGCGACCGGCACCTGGAGCTCACCGACGTGGGCCGCATGCAGGCCACCCGGGTGATGCGCAAGCACCGGCTGGCCGAGCGGCTGCTGGTCGACGTGATCGGCCTCGAGTGGGAGGACGTGCACGCCGAGGCCTGCCGCTGGGAGCACGTGATGAGCGACGCCGTCGAGCTCCGGCTGATGAAGATCCTCGACAACCCGACCGAGTCGCCGTACGGCAACCCGATCCCGGGCCTGGAGGAGCTGCACAAGGAGAGCCTCGCGACGCCGATCGGCGAGTTCCGCGACGGCGTCGAGCCGCTGGACAAGGTGCTCGACCAGGCGACCGGTGCGGCCGTCCGGGTGCTGGTCCGGCGGATCGCCGAGCCGGTGCAGACCGACGACTTCGCGATGGCCGTGCTGCGCCGGGCCGGCGCGCTGCCGGGCCGCGAGGTCGACTCGATGCTGGACGCCGAGGGTGTCCTGGTCGGCAGCCGGGACGCCGGCGGTGTGATCAGCGACGAGACCGCGGGGCACATCTTCGTCTCGCTGGTCTGAGTTCTGGTCAGTTCCGTGTCAAGAAAGTGGCCACTGCCTGCGCTCGATGATGTACAGGCTGTGGCCACGGGGTAACGTCTGTCCGCGATGTCAGAGAACCAGATCGACTGGCCCGGGTATCTGCGGGAGTTCCACTCCGCCACCCCGGGCAGTACGGAAGCCCTGCTGTCCCGGGCGGTAGCAGGCGACCACACGCCGTACCGCTGGCTCGTCCGCGCTGTGTCGGGGGAGGCCAGGCGGGTCCTGGACCTCGCCTGCGGCAACGGCCCGGTCGCCCGTGAGCTGTACGGGCGCTGGGTGGTGGGCGTCGACAGCAACGCGATCCAGCTCGACGGCGCACCCGGTCCGAAGGTGCAGGCGGACGCGCTGCACCTGCCGTTCGCGAACGAGGCCTTCGACGTCGTCACCTGCTCGATGGGCCTGATGGTGCTGCAGCCGCTGCCCGACGTACTGGCCGAGGCTGCGCGCGTGCTGCGGCGTGGGGGAGTGCTCGCCGCGACGATCCCGGCGGTGCGGCCGCTGCGCCGCGGTGACCTGCGGACGCTGACCGGACTGACGACCCGGCTGCGGTCGCGGCCGCAGTTCCCGGCCGGCGGGGAGATCACCGGGCTGAAGGAGCAACTGCGCGAGGCCGGCTTCATCGTGATGGAGAGCCAGCGCGAGCGGTACGTCTACACGGTCCGCAGCATCGACGACGCCCGGCGGATGGTCGGCGCGCTCTACCTGCCCGGTACGTCGCAGAAGCGGCGCGAGCAGACCGCGGCCTGGATGGCCCAGCGCGCCCACGACCGGGACGGTCTCGAGATCGCGATCCCGATCCGCCGCATCACCGCGATGCGGACCACGCTGGCTCTCGGCTGAGACCACTCACTGCTGGGCCTGACCAGTAGGTACCGTTCTGCTGTGCCCGCTCTGACCTGGTCCGTTCGCTCGGTCGATCACGCTTTCGGTGGCGAGTCGGTCTACCGGGAGCTGTTCGCCGCCGAGCCGGTCGCGTTCTGGCTCGACGGCAGCCTCACCGACCGGTCGCCGCGGCGGATCTCCGTGCTCGGGACGAGCGCCGGGCCGGACGCCGAGGTGATCGTCCGGGACGTCGCCGACGGGGACGTCTTCGCCGAGCTGCAGGCCCGCCTCGCCGACCGCCTGACCGACGGCCCGGCCGAGCTTTCCCAGGTCTTCAACGGTGGGTACGTCGGGTATTTCGGCTACGAGCTCAAGTCGCTGACCGGCGGCGTCGCGGCGTACGAAGCGCAGACTCCGGACGCCCTGTGGATCTGGGCCAACCGGTTCGTCGTCATCGACCACGACCGGGATCGCTCGTACCTGGTTGCGGTCCACGCGCCGGACGACGCCGCCGCTGTGGCCTGGCTCGATCAGGCTTCATCGGCCGCGGCCTCGTGGTGGATGGGCTGGGTCGACCCACCGGCGATCTCGCTGCTCGACGTCGAGCAGCACCTGGAGCAGGACCGCGCGACGTACCTGGCCGGGATCGACGCCTGCATGGCCGCGCTCGAGGCCGGCGAGACCTACGAGGTCTGCCTGACCAACCGCGTCCGCCTCCCACCCGTCCCCGAGCCGCTCGACTTCTACCTGTGGCAGCGCGCGACCAACCCGGCGCCGTACTCGGCCTTCCTCCGGTACGGCGAGCTCGCGATCGCCAGTTCGTCGCCGGAGCGGTTCCTCGCGGTCGACGGCGACGGGTGGGCCGAGTGCCGGCCGATCAAGGGCACCGCGCCCCGGTCGGACGACCCGGCGTACGACAAGCTGGTCGCGAAGGCGCTGGCCGAGGACGAGAAGACCCGCGCCGAGAACCTGATGATCGTCGACCTGATCCGCAACGACCTCGGCCGGGTCAGCGAACCGGGCACGGTCCAGGTCCCGCAGCTGATGGTTGTCGAGAGCTACCAAACCGTGCACCAGCTCGTCACCACCGTCCGCGGCAAGCTGCGCGACGGCGTGGACGCGGTGGCCGCCGTACGGGCCTGCTTCCCGCCGGGATCGATGACCGGGGCACCGAAGATCCGCACGATGGAGATCCTCGACGGGCTGGAGTCGAGTGCGCGCGGGGTGTACTCCGGCGCGCTCGGTTACCTGACCGTCGACGGGCGGGCCGACCTGAGCGTGGTGATCCGGACCGCCGTCCTGACCCCGCACGAGACCGTGATCGGCGCGGGCGGGGCGATCGTGCTCGACTCCGATCCGGCCGACGAGTACGACGAGATGGTGCTGAAAGCCGCCGCAACGCTGGGAAGGTCGGGGTGAACTCCGTGCTGGTCGCCGATTCGTTTCTCGTGCACAACGGGCAGGTCCGGGGACTGGACCTGCACCGCGAGCGGTTCGCCACGTCGTGTGCCGCGCTGGGGGAGTCCGGGGCGGGAGCGTTCTTCGACGACCAGGTCGGCCGGTTCCCCGCCTTCGGCCGGTGGTTCCCCCGCTTCGAGCTGTCCGCGGCGGGACTGGCCGTTCAGTTGCGTCCGGCCCCTACCCAGGGCGGCCGCATCCGGATCGCCGTCCACAGCGGCGCCGATCCGCGGACCCAGCCGTTGGTCAAAGGCCCCGACCTCGAAGCGCTCGGCGCCCTGAAGGCCGAGGCCGCCGCCGACTGCGGCGCCGACGAGGTCCTCCTGATGGACCCCGACGGCATCGCCGTCGAAGCGGCGTACTCCGCCCTTGCCTGGTGGGAAGGCGACACCCTCCACTTCCCGCCGTCCGACCGCCCGTTCCTCCCGTCGGTCACCGCCCACCTGGTCCGGGACCTGGCGATCGCTCGAGGCGTCGAGGTCGCCGAGACCGCCCGCCGCCCCGAGGACCTCGCCGAGGTCGACGAGCTCTGGCTCCTCAACGCCCTCCACGGCATCCGCCCCGTCCACGCCTGGCACGACGGCCCGATCGACCCGCTCCCCGCCTCCGCAGCCACCAACTGGCAACAAGCCCTCACCGCCCTGGCCCGCCCCATCAACTGACAGCCCATCAGCCACCCCCGGCTACCCCCCGAAGCCCACCAAATACCAGCCCCCGACCCCCTCCACCTTCTCCCCCATCCCCCCGCCCTCCCCTCCTTTCCTTCCCTGTCTTTCCCTTTGACCCATTCCCCCCCCGCCCTCCCCTCCTTTCCTTCCCTGTCCTTCCCTTAGACCCATTCCCCACCACCCCCCACCAGCCCCCTTCCAAAAACTGATATCACTATGCTACCTTCGAGACATCGAACCCCGGAGGAGTGTGGATGATGACTGCTGACGTCGACGTGATGGTGGAAATGCCCAAGCCCAAGGTGACCGAACGCTCAGCACGCGACCTGAACGGCTGGCCGGTCCTCGGCCTCTCGCTCGTGCTGGTGATCGCCGCGGTGGTGCTCTTCATCGTGGGGATCAGCGGAGAGAACCTGGCACTGATCATCGTGTCCTCCGTGCTGTTCGTGGCCGGCGTGATCCTGGCCGCCGGCCTGACACCGGTGTCGCCCGGCCGGGCGCGAGTGCTGCAGATCCTCGGCCGGTACGCCGGGACGATCCGCACCGACGGCCTGCGCTGGGTGAACCCGATCTCGGTCCGGCAGCCGGTCTCGACCCGGATCCGCAACCACGAGACGGCCGTTGCCAAGGTCAACGATGCCGACGGCAACCCGATCGAGATCGCCGCGGTGGTGGTCTGGCAGGTCGAGGACACCGCGCAGGCGCTGTTCGAGGTGGACGACTTCGTCGAGTTCGTCGCGATCCAGACCGAGACCGCGGTCCGGCACATCGCCAACTCCTACCCGTACGACGTGCACACCGAGGAAGGCGGCCTGTCGCTGCGCGACAGCACCGACGAGATCACCGAGACCTTGTCGACCGAGATCGGCGTCCGCGTCCAGGCGGCCGGCGTGCACGTGATCGAGTCCCGGATCACCCACCTGGCGTACGCGCCGGAGATCGCCCAGGCGATGCTGCGCCGCCAGCAGGCCGGCGCGATCGTGGCGGCCCGGGCCCGGATCGTCGAGGGCGCGGTCGGCATGGTCGAGCTCGCGCTGGACCGGCTGTCGGAGAACAACGTGGTCGACCTCGACGAGGAGCGCAAGGCGACCATGGTCAGCAACCTGCTGGTGGTGCTGTGCGGCGACCGTGATGCCCAGCCGGTCGTGAACACCGGCTCGCTGTACCAGTAGTCCCGATGGCGACCGAACGCAAGAAGATCCTGCTCCGGCTGGATCCTGTGGTGCACGACGCGCTGGCTCGTTGGGCCTCCGACGAGCTGCGCAGCACCAACGCCCAGATCGAGTTCCTGCTCCGGCGCGCACTCGCCGACGCCGGCCGGCTGCCCGGAGACGTCGGCACCATGCGCCGCCCAGGCCGCCCCCGCAAGGAGGAATCATGAACGCTCGTTCGATCCGTAAGCCGGAGCGTCCACAGCAAGTAGTTGCCACCGACAAGAGCACGCACCCCGCCCTCCCGGAACGCCTTTATCTGTTGGCGTTCAACCCGACCACCGCCAAGCTCACCAACAAGTCCCGCCTCGGCCTGATGCTCCGCGCCGCAGCCCTGATCGACCTCCACCTCGACGGCCGCCTCGCCGACCAGGACGGCCGGGCGGTCGCCACCCACGGAGCGACGGCCGATCCGCTCGCCGCCCACGTCCTCACCCAGATCGAGTCCGGCGGGCGCAAGCGCTGGAAGTACTGGGTCGAGCGCAAGGCCCGCCAGGCCGTGCCGATGGTTCGCGACGAGCTCGAGCGCCGTCACCTGATCAAGGTCGAGCACTATCGCCGCTTCGGTCTCTTCCCCGCCGAGCGGATCTCCCTCCGCCAGCCCCTCGTCCGCCGGCAGCTGCTGCAGTCGGCGACGGACACGCTGTGGCCCGCCCGCCTGGTCAGCCGCGTCGACCCGCGCGACGCGGCACTCGTCGTACTGGCGTCCACCGGCGAGCTCAAGCATGTGCTGTCCCGGGCGCAGCGCAAGCAGCACAAGGACCGCCTCGCCCAGCTCGCCGTCCTGGCGGGTCCGCCCGCCCCGGCCCTGCGGAAGGCGATCCAGGCGCAGAACGCGGCATCCGGCGGGGCCGGCTAGCAGAAGGGGCTTGACGTCCGGGGGTTCGTCGGTGCTACGGTTCATTAGTCAAGTAATGAACCTACGAACCACGCTACCCTGACGACGCCACGACCCGGAGAAAGAAGAGGCGACCACGATGTTCGACGATCGCAGCCCGATCTATCTCCAGATCGCGGAGCAGATCAAGAACGACATCGTCACGGGTGCTCTCGCCGAGGACGAGCAGGTCATGTCGACGAACCAGTACGCCGCCTTCTACCGGATCAACCCCGCCACCGCCGCCAAGGGCTTCGCCCAGCTGGTCGACGAGGGCGTGCTCTACAAGAAGCGCGGGATCGGGATGTTCGTCAGTCCGAACGCCCGCGACCTGCTGCGTGGCGGCCGCCGGGAGGCGTTCTTCTCCGGCGTGGTCGACCCGATGATCGCCGAGGCCAAGGCGATCGGCGTCCCGCTCACCGAGATCGTCCAGCACATCCAGAAGGAGGAGCAGTGAACGCCCTGGAAGTGCGGACCGAGAACCTGACCGTCCGGTTCGGCGGCGTCCCCGCCGTCGACGGACTCGACCTCCGGCTGGCGCCGGGCAAGATCCACGGCCTGCTGGGCCGCAACGGATCCGGCAAGAGCACGCTGGCCGCCCTCCTGGCCGGCTTCCGCAAACCCGACGAGGGCCGGGTCCTGATCGGCGGCGGCGACCTCGGAGCGGCGCGTACGCCGTACGAGGACGCGGTCGTGACCAGCCGGATCTGCCTGATCCGGGAGTCCGGCGACCTGTACGACCAGGCGCCGGTCAAGCGGGTCCTCGAGTACGCCGCGAGCCTGCGGCCGTACTGGGACCAGGATCTCGCCGGTGAGCTGCTCGACAAGTTCGAGGTGCCGACCGGTAAGAAGGTCCAGAAGCTCTCCCGGGGCAAGCGGTCCGCTCTGGGGGTGATCCTCGGGATGGCCGGCCGGGCGCCGCTGACGATCTTCGACGAGAGCTACCTGGGGATGGACGTCCCGTCCCGCGAGCTGTTCTACGACGTACTGCTGGCCGACTACACCGAGGTGCCGCGCACGATCCTGCTGTCCACTCACCTGGTCAGCGAGGTCAGCGCCCTGCTCGAAGAGGTCGTCATTCTCGACCAGGGCAAGCTCGTCACCCAGTCGCCGGTGGATGCGCTGCGCGGCCGGGGAGCCTCCCTGGTCGGACCGGCGGCCGCTGTCGACGAGCTGACCGCCGGCCTCGCCGTACTGGCCCAGCAGCGGCTCGGCGGGACCAAGTCGGTGACCGTGCTCGGCGACCTCGACGACGCCCTGCTGGCCAAGGCCCGCTCGGCCGGGCTCGAGGTCGGCCCGGTCGGCCTGCAGGAACTGTTCGTCCACCTGACCGCACCGTCCCCGAAGGAGGGGAACCGATGACCGCCACCACGACCAGCCCGGCCGCGACCTTGCCGAACGGCGTCACCTCGGGACAGCGGCTGCTGCGGGTGCTGCACGCGATGCGGGTCGGCATGACCCCGATGCTGGGCGGCTACTGGATCATCATGGTTCTGGCGTTCCTGGTGGTCGGCCTGTTCGTCCAGGTGGTCAGCGACGGCGACAGCCACTCGATCTGGGACTACGGCACCCAGTCGCCGAAGTACTTCTCGCTGGCGGTGGGCATCACCGTGGGCCCGGCGTTCTTCACGCTGATGGTCTCGCTCGGCATCACCCGCCGGATGTTCTCGGTGGCGGCGAGCATCTTCCTGGCCGGCGCGGCGGCCGGCACGGCGGTGCTCTGGGTGGTCATCTACCAGATCGAGCACGTGATCTACGCCTGGCAGGGCTGGACGCAGGCCCTGGCCAACCCGCACCTGTTCACCAAGACCTCGCAGGTCGGACTGATCTTCCTCGAGTTCTTCCTGCTGGTCCTGTCGCACGAGGTCGCCGGCTGGCTGACCGGCATCAGCTTCCTGCGCTTCGGTGTCTGGAAGGGTCTCCTGCTGCTGCCGGTGACCTTGGTCCCGGCCGCGGCGGCGGAGTTCCTGCTGGTTGCCCAGTGGCTGGCCGAGGCGATCGCCGACACCGGCTACCACCGGCCGTCGCTCGCGGTCGCCGTACCGGGTGTCCTGGCGGTCAGCGCCCTGGGCCTGTACTTCGGCTACCTGATGATCCGCTCGTTCGGCGTCCGGCCGACCAAGGGCTGATCCCCGCTCCACCCTTCACTTCACCTCCACCTGTCCGACGGAAGGCTTCGCCATGCCCGAAAACACCCTCGACGACCTGGTCGTCGTGAAGAACCTGCGCAAGACGTACGGCGCGACCGTCGCCGTCGACGACGTGTCGCTGACCGTCCACCCCGGTGAGATCTTCGGCATCCTCGGCCCGAACGGCGCCGGCAAGACCACCACGGTCGAGTCGATCGCCGGGCTGCGGACTCCCGACGGCGGCAGCGTCCGCGTCGCCGGCCTCGACCCGCACACCAGCCGCGGTGAGATCACCTCGCTGATCGGCGTCCAGCTGCAGTCGAGCGAGCTGCCCGACAAGATCAAGGCCCGCGAGGCGCTCGAGCTGTACGCGTCGTTCTACCCGGCACCGCGGGACCCGGAGGAGCTGCTCGCGGAGCTCGGCCTGACGAAGGTGCAGAACACCGCCTTCGCCAAACTGTCCGGCGGCCAGAAGCAGCGGCTGTCGATCGCGCTCGCGCTGGTCGGCAACCCGAAGGTCGCGATCCTCGACGAGCTCACCACCGGCCTCGACCCGCAGGCCCGGCGCGACACCTGGGAGCTGGTCCGCAAGATCCGCGACACCGGCGTGACGATCATCCTGGTCACGCACTTCATGGAGGAGGCCGAGCACCTCTGCGACCGGATCGCCATCATCGACGGCGGTCGCGTGGTCGCCCTGGACACCCCGGCCGGCCTGGTCGAGGCGGCCCGCTCCGAGCAGCGGATCAGCTTCCGGCTGCCCGCGCCGCTGGCCGACGACACCGTGCTGACCTCGCTGCCCGCGGTCAAGACCGTCGCCGTCGACCACGACCGGTTCGTTGTCACCGGCAACGACGACGTCCTGGTGGCCGTGGTCACCGAACTGGCCGCCCGCGGCCTGGCCCCGATCGACCTGCACACCGAACAGACCACGCTGGACGACGCCTTCCTGCTGCTCGCCGGCAAGAACTTCGAAGGAGCGAACTGATGAGCCAGACCCTGACCCTGACCCGGATCGAGACCAAGCTGTTCGTTCGCGACTGGGCGAGCCTGTTCTTCGTCTTCGTGCTGCCGCTCGGGCTGCTGACGATCTTCTCGCTGATCGGTGGTGACGACCCGACCGCCGAGGACGGGATCCCGGTCAGCTTCCTGCCCACGATGGCGATCGGGATCGGCATCGGCCTGCTCGGGTTCGCGACGCTGCCGATGATCCTGGCCGCCTACCGAGAGAAGGGCGTCCTGCGGCGGATGTCGACCACGCCGGTCAAGCCGGTCAAGCTCCTGGTCGCGCAACTGCTGCTGCACCTGGTCGCCGCGGCGCTGGTGATCGTGCTGATCCTCGGCGCCGGAGCGCTGTTCTTCGACGCCGCGCTGCCGAGTGCGCCGTTGCCCTTCGTGGTCGCCGCGCTGCTCTACTCGGTCGCTCAGTTGAGCATCGGACTGTTGATCGCCGGACTGATTCCGACCGCGAAGGCGGCGAGCATCGTCGGCAACCTGCTGCTCTTCCCGAGCATGTTCTTCGCCGGCGTCTGGACGCCCGGCGACCTGATGCCGGAGTCGATCCGCTGGCTGCGTGACGTCACGCCGATGGGCGCCGGGATGACCAGCATGCAGGACGCGTGGTCCGGGCAGTGGCCGGGCACGGTCAGCCTGATCGCTCTGCTGGTCGCGATCGTCGCCAGTGTCGCGGTGGCCGCCCGCTTCTTCCGCTGGGAGTGACTTATGCACAGGGGGTGTGCATAACCGCGACGGTTTCTGTGGACGGGCGAGCACACACTGTGGACGACACGCATGACCTTTCGGGAAAGGCTTGTGTGGCACGGGCTCCCGGCGGTAGAACAGACGACACGCTGTTCCAACCGGGACGGCGGGTCGAAGGGAAACCGAGCCCCCTTGCGGTGGGGATCCCCACCGAGTAGACCGGTGACGGGGTCTGCCGGGCGCAACGGCCTGCTTCGGGAAGCTGGAGACGTCACTGTCCCTTCAGCTGTGCTGGGCCCCTCCGACTCATACTCTGAGGGGCCCAGCGCTTCGTCCGCTCGCTACTTCAGCGTGATCCTCACACTGGTCGAGGATCCACGCGCCGCGGTGTGAACCTCGGTCCCGCGACTGGTCGTCACCAACTGGTACGAAGTGCTCCGGCCGTCGACCGAAACCTTCGCCACCTTCGCCCCGGCCGGCAGCACCGCACCGATCGTCACGGCGGCGCGCACGCCCTTGACCTTCACGTCGGTCCGCAACTCCTTGTTTTCAAGGCGTGCGGACACGTCGACCGCACCGCGACCGACCTTGATGTTGCTCCCGGCCACCTTGTGCTGACCGCCCGGGATCTGCGGTACGACGGCCAGTTGGCCGTGACCGAGATCCGGGTCGACACCGAGCTGCTGGTGCACGACCGGCCAGAGTACGCCGTACGCGCCCCACGCCTGCAGTGCCATCGAGCGGTCGGTGAACGGCCGGTCGATGTTCGCCGGCGCGTCCGGTGACGGGGCGATCTCCGGCATCGCTCCGGGGGTCTCCCAGACCTTCGGGTCGAGCTGGATCCGGGCGTTGCCGGTGGTGTAGACCTGCTGCTGGTTCTGGCCCAGCCGCCCGAAGTTGCCCTCGGCAACGGCCATGATGGAGGTGTTGAGCGAGAAGATCGCGCGCTCGCTCTTCACCGCCGAGACCACGCTGTCGCACGAGGCGCCGGGGTTGCCGGCCGCGTCCGCGGTCGGGCCGGTGCCGGTGTGGAACAGGCCGAACTCGCCGGTGTAGCAGGCCTTCTCGCGCTGGTCGAGCGCGATCTTCGCGTGCTCGGGCGAGGCCAGGGGAGCGTCCGGCTTGCCGGGGCGGGTGAGCACGGCCTCCATCGGGGTGACGCCGGTCCAGTGCCGCTGGAAGATCGGCTTGTTGTCGTTCGCGGGATCCGCCGGGTCGTCGACCGAGTCGGCGTACCCGAAGGCCTGCTGGACCCACCACTGGGTCTCGAAGCGCTTCTCCAGGTCGTCGGCCTTCGCGGTCGCCCACCGCTGGGTCTGCCGGTCGCGCTTCGAAGCGGCGAGATCGGCGAGGTCACGCAGTCCGCGGGCCAGGTACACCGTGCTGTCCAGCTTCTCGGAGCCCATGCCGTTGCGCTCGACGTTGGCCAGTCCTTCGAGCCAGCCGTCGTTGTCCTTGTCGAGCTCGCGGTACACGTACTTCAGGTTGCGTACGCTGAAGTCGTACAGCCGGTCGCGGAACCGGTCGTCGCCGGTCCAGCGCCACAGCAGCGCGACGATGCTCGGGAACTTCACCGTCTCGTCGGTGTTGCCCGCGCTCTGGTTGGAGCCGAAGTAGACGTCGCCGGTCGGCACGATCTCGTGCGCGACCTTGCCGCTGCGGTTGTTCAGCAGATCGCTGATCTCCTGCAGGGACTCGAGGTGCTCCTTGGCCGTGTCGAACTGACCGGCCGCGACCGCGGCGTACGACGTGTACTCGCCGTCGGTCGCGAAGATCCACGGGTAGTCGGGGAACCCGGCGCCGAACCAGCGGGCGCTGTCGACCGTGCCGGCCGGCTTCGGGTAGTCCTTGCCTTCGTTGACGTCGCGGATCTGCAGGTCGCGGGCCTCCTGCACGGAGTCGGCGAGGTTCTGCTTGCTCCACTCGACGCTCTGCTGCAGCAGCTTGTCGCCGGGCAGGTCGACCGCGGACTGCCGGGCGATCTGCTCCCGCGCGTTGGTCTTTGCCTTCAGCAACTTCTCGGGGTTGCCGATCGCCTTCCGGTACTCGCGCTCGGCGGCCGGCTTCCCTTCGTCCGACCCGGCCACGGCGAACCAGACCGTGGTCTCCTGGTTGGCCTTCAGCTTCACGCTGTACGTCAGGCGCCCGCCGGTGCCCTTGCCGACCGCCGAGTCGTCACAGTGCGCCGGGGGAGTGCCGTCCATCGGGCACACGACCGTCGGGTCCTGCGGGCCGCGATGATCGGCGCCCAGTGCGTGCCCGGTCGGACGCAGCGACGAGCCGACGACCGCGTTGTAGTCGTGCTTGGTCGCGTTGGTGATGGGCGAGGTCCCCTGATCGCGGAACCTCAGCACCCCGTCGCCGTACGAGCCGGTGTCCTGGAGGTTCGCCTGCCCGGCGCTGGGCGTGGTCCCACCCCACGGGTAAGCCGGCATCAGCTCGGAGTGCGCGTCGACATCGAGCTTGACGGTCTTGGCCTGCTTCGCCTTGAAGGTGAGCCCGACCACGGTCGCCCGGACCCCGTCCGGCACGAAGTCCGTCCGCTGAACCCCGTTGCCGTAGTCGATCCGCTGGTAGCCGTGGCCGCTGGTGTACTTGCTCGCCGGTACTTGCTTCCCGAGCCAGCCCCCGTCCACCCCGAACCAGATCCCGTCCAGAAGCTTGATGGGCTGAGACCAGATCCCACCCATCTCCCCCCGCGTGTGCCAACCGGTCGCGGGGTAAAGACCGGTCTCATCTCCCATCGCGTAGGCCCGATCCCCAACCACCAGAGACCGCCGGTCGGAAAGCCGAGTGGTTTCAGAGAGTTCAGCACCGGTGGCGCCCTGCGCGCCAGCGCGGCTCTCCGCCCCGCTTGCGGTGGCGTCGGGGGCGCCAGGCCCACCCGTCCCCTTCCCCGCGCTCTCCGCGCGCAGCGCGGAGAGCGCGGGGTCTGCGGTGGGTGGTGCGCCAGAGGCTTGCGTCGCCACAGTCACCAGGAGAGCTGCGGCGATCAGTCCGGCGCCCGCCGTACGGGTTCGGCGGCGACCGGGTGGTTGGGAGGTTGTCGGGCGGGGTGTCATGACAGGATTCCTCCTTCTCGCGGCACTCTCGCGCGCCGCGTCATCAGCCGGGGGCTGAGCTGCCCCTGACGATCAGTTCGGGTTGCAGCAGGCGTTCGACCGGCTCCTCGGACAGGTCCGGGCCGGTCAGGATGTCGATCAGTTCGTTGGCGATCAGGTCGATCGGCTGGCGCAACGTGGTCAGCGCCGGCGAGACGACCGACGCCAGCGGCGAGTCGTCGAACCCGGTCAGCGCGACCTCGGTCCCGGCGGCCAGCCCGCGCCGGTTGAGCTCGCGCAGCGCGCCCAGGGCCAGTACGTCGCTCAAGGCAACAATCGCGTCGACCGGTTCGGGTGCGTCGAGCAACGAAGCGGCACCCCGCGCACCCTCGTCGAAGGTGTCCTCGACGCAGTGCACCGCGAGTCCGTCCACCGGCAGCCCCAGCTCGACGCAGGCATCACGCCATCCGGCGAGCCGGTCCTCCGCCAGCCCCGACGACCGCGGCCACCCGAGGAACCCGATCCGCCGCCGCCCACCGTCGTACAGGTGCCGTGTCGCCATCGCGCACCCACCGGCACCGTCGACATCGACGTACGGCCCGGGCTGGGTCGACTCCTTCCACACCCGCCCGAACGACACGAACGGGATCCGCTGGTCCTTCAACCACCCGTGCCGCGGATCGTGCGTCTCGGTCTGCGACAGCACGAACCCGTCGACCAGCCGCCGCGCGTGCAGGTCGTCGTACACCGACATCCCGTCCGCACCGGCCGGTGCCGTGAACAACAAGATGTGCCGCCCGGTCGTCTCTGCCGCCGCGCACAACGCGTGCAGGAACTGGTCCATCACCAGGTGCGCCTGCCCACCGTGCCAGCTGGGCACGCAGTACCCGATCAGCTCGACCGCACTGGTCCGCAACGATCGGGCGTTACGATTGGGCCGGTAGTTGAGCAACTCGATCGACCGGGTCACGCGCTCGAGGGTGTCCGGCCGCAACCGGTGCGGAGCGTTCAGCGCATTGGAAACGGTCTGCACGGAAACATCGGCATGTGCCGCGACCTGCTTGAGCGTAGCCACCGAACCCCCTCACCAGCCGGGCGTTTGAACGTTAAAATTCCCCCGCAGTCTCACCCCCGGCAAGCTGCGTTGTCAACAGTCGGAGCGCCTACTGCTCTCTGTGACGAACCCCGTCGAGCACGATGCGCATCAGCGGGCGGGCGCGAGCGTCCCACTCCTCCTGGTCGAGGCGGCTGAGGTAGGCGATGAGCAGGATGACGTCCCGGGCGTCGACGTCCTGGCGGAAGTCCCCGGACCTCTTGCCGGCGTCGAGCAGCACGGTGAGGGCGTCGGCGATCGGGCCTTGACTGTGGTTGAAGAGGTCCTGGGAGGCGGCTGATTCGAGCGCGGCCAGGACTCCGCGCTTGACCTCGGCGTAGTCGACCACCCGGTCGAGCCAAGCGGCCAGTG
Organism: Kribbella italica; assembly: GCF_014205135.1. NCBI lineage: Bacteria > Bacillati > Actinomycetota > Actinomycetes > Propionibacteriales > Kribbellaceae > Kribbella > Kribbella italica. Next base: position 4,915,611 of record NZ_JACHMY010000001.1, on the reverse strand, counting down.
CGCTCACCGGTTCGCGCTCGGCCAGCAGTGCCGGCGCGGCGGACACGAGTTCGTCCACGTCACGCCGATAGACCTCGGCGAGCAGCGCTTCGCGGGTCGGGAAGTGCCGGTAGAGCGTGCCCTGGCCGATCCCGGCGCGCTTGGCGATCGCGTTCAGCCGGACGTCGTCGGACTCCGCGAGCGCGGCCCGGGCGACCTCGATGATCCGGGCCCGGTTCGCGGTGGCGTCGGACCGGCGCGGGGTGGTGCTCACACACGGCTCCTGGCGGTTCGGGTTGTAAACGGACACGTGTCCGCTACGCTGGAGAAGAAACGGACACGTGTCCACTCTATCGGGAGGTCCTGAATGTCCACCCTCGACGGCACCGTCGTGGCCATCACCGGCGCGAGCAGCGGCATCGGCGAAGCGACTGCCCGGCTGCTCGCCGGCCGCGGCGCCGCGGTCGTGCTCGCGGCCCGGCGTACCGATCGCATCGACACGATCGCGCAGGAGATCCGGGACGCGGGCGGTCACGCGCTCAGCTGTCCGGTCGATGTCACGCGGGCCGAGGACCTGCACCGGCTGGTCGGTACGACGGTCGACGGGTTCGGCCGGCTCGACGTCCTGGTGAGCAACGCCGGGATCGCCCCGATCAGCCAGGTCGCCGACCTCGACACCGACGGCTGGACGGCGATGATCGACGTCAACCTCCGCGGTGTCCTGAACGGCATCGCCGCCGCGCTGCCGGTGTTCCGCGAACAGGGCCGAGGCCATCTGGTGACGACCGTCTCGACCGCCGGCCTGAAGATCACCCCCACGATGGCGGTCTACGCGGCGACGAAGAACGCCGTCCGTACGCTGCTCGAGGGCCTGCGCCAGGAGTCCACCGACGGCGTCCTGCGCACTACCGCGATCTCACCGGGGTACGTGCGCACCAACCTCGCGGACTCGATGCCGGATGCAACTATCCGCGAACGGATCCGTGACAACATGCGGGAGTCCGCCCTGCCTCCGGAGGCTGTCGCCCGCGCGATCGCCTTCGCCGTCGAGCAGCCTGACGACGTCGAGATCGGCGAGCTCAGCATCCGCCCGACCGCCCAGGGCTGACCTTCAGCTAGACGAAGCGGTCCGGGTCGAGGGCTTGTTGCGGAGCGGTGACCGGGCCGATCCCGTCGAGCAGTACGGCGAGGACCTCTGGTAAGCCGGGCGACCCGTCGACGGTGATCTCGCCCTCGACACCCAGCAGGTCGAGCCGGTGGTACCACTCGCGCAGCTTGCTCGCGGGGACCGTCATCGGTTTCAGCTCGTGCCGCCGCAGCGTCTCGTCCAGCGGAACGTCCAGGTAGAAGACGTGGGTCGTACCCGGGTGCTCCGCAAGCAACCTGCGCAGCATCGTGCCGTAGTGCGGGGAGTAGAGGATGCCTTCGAGGATCGTGGTGTAGCCGAGGCGGAGGCAGGAACGCACGGCGTCGGCGATGAAGGTGATGTTGTCGCCGTCGGGGACGTCGTGCTCGCGGAGGATCACCCGGCGGAGGTGGTCCTGGCCGACGTTCGCCGTACCGGGGCCGAGGGCGCGCTGGAGCTCCAGGGCGAGGGTGGACTTTCCGGAGGCGGAGTTGCCTCGGAGGATGATCAGGTCGGGCATGTCAGAGCTTCGGCGGGCCGGCTCGGAGGATCTGTTCGGCTTCGGCGCGAGGGCCGGGGGCGATCCAGCGGCCCCACCAAGTGGCGCCGGCTGCGGCGAAGGCGCTCGGGTCGCCGCCGCTGACTTTGAGGTCGAAGTCGTTGCCTCGTTCGGCTCTCAGGGCGCTGACGTCCTCGGGGAGGATCGGAAGGGAGGCCGTGGTCGGGCCTTTGTAGGCACAGGAGCCGTCCCACCGGAGGATTCGTCGGCGTACGGCGGGGACGAGCAGGTTGCCGCCGATCCAGATCGGGATGCGGGGGTGCTGGAGCGGGCGCGCGGTCAGTTGGGCGCCGTCGAGCTGGTAGTGCTTTCCCTGGTGGTGAACAGGCTCGCCGGACCACAGCGCGTCGATCACCGCCAGGCCCTCGTCGAGCATCTCCGCCAGCACGCGCGGATCGCTCACCCCGTCGAGGAACGGATCCGCCGGATCCCCGATCCCGACGCCGAGGATCATCCGCCCACCTGACAGGTGATCCAGCGCCACCGCCTCGGCCGCGACCTTCCACGGCCGCCGCCGCGGCAGCGGCGTCACCGTCGTACCCAACCGCACCGAGCTTGTCGCACACGCCATCGCCGCCAGACAGATCCACGGGTCGTACGTCGGCAGCGAGGTGTCGCCCTGGTACGCGAGATAGTCCTCCAGGAACACCCCGTCCCACCCCGACTCCTCGGCGATCCGGGCGAGCTCCGCCAGCCCGCGCGGATCCCGCCCGTCACCCACAGCCCCGAACGTCACCGAGAACTTCATCCGGTCACCGTAGAGGCCCCCACCGACAGTGGCGCCGCCCCGCCCACTCAGGCGGCGTGGCCGCCGTCGATCGTCAGCTCGGTGCCCGTGATGTACGCCGCGGTCGGCCCGGCGAGGTAGACGATCAGCGCCGCCACCTCGTCGGTCGTCCCGAAGCGGTCGAGGGCGAGCGCGCCGCGCTGCGCCTCGGCGTACGGGCCGTCGGCCGGGTTCATCGCCGTGTCGGTCGGCCCGGGCTGTACGACGTTCGACGTGATCCCCCGCGGACCGAGGTCCCGCGCGAGTCCCTTGCTCATCCCGACCACCGCCGACTTGCTCAGCGCGTACAGCGTCATCCCCGGTCCCGCGTTCCGTGAAGCGATCGTGCTGCCGACGTGGATCATCCGCCCACCGTCCGACAACCGCGCAGCGGCCGCCCGCGCAGCGACGTACGCCCCACGCACGTTCACCGCGAGAACCCGGTCGACCTCCTCCAACGCGACGTCCGAGATCATCCCGCTCGACCCGACGCCGGCGTTGTTGACCAGCACATCGAGCCCACCCAGCGCGTCGACCGCCCGTGCGACCGTCTCCTCCACGGCAGTCGCGTCGGCAGCATCCGCCTGGAACGCGAACCCCCGCCGCCCAGCCGCCTCGATCTGCTTCACCACCTGCGCCGCCTCGTCGGCCGCGCTCTGGTAGGTGATCGCCACATCGGCACCCGCCACTGCCAGCGCGATCGCGGAAGCGGCGCCGATGCCACGGCTCCCGCCGGTCACGAGTACCAGCTTGCCCGTAAGGTCGTTCATCATCATCAACTTCCTGGTTGTCCGTCGCTTCCCCTCCAGTTCAGCCGCCGCGGCACCCAGAAGCTGGCGGGTTCGCGCCGCCGGATCCTGCCGTCGTTTTCCTGCTACCCGACCGGTCACCTTGATGGCGCAAAACCGCTAGGAGTTGTCGGCGCGACCAGCGATGCTGGGGAGGTGTACGAATGTGTCGAGCGGTGCGTGCGAGCGGTCCAGTCCAAGGACGCGCGGTTCGACGGCTGGTTCTTCACCGCGGTCCTGACCACGAAGATCTACTGCCGGCCGAGCTGCCCGGTGGTCCCGCCGAAGGTCCAGAACATGCGGTTCTACCCGAGCGCGGCCGCGGCCCAGCAGGCCGGCTTCCGCGCCTGCAAACGCTGCCGCCCCGACGCCAGCCCGGGGTCCCCGGAGTGGAACGACCGCGCCGACCTGGTCGCCCGCGCGATGCGGCTGATCAGCGACGGCGTCGTCGACCGCGACGGCGTACCGGGCCTCGCGACCCAGCTGGGGTACAGCGTCCGCCAGGTCCAGCGCCAGCTCCACGCCGAGCTCGGCGCCGGCCCGCTCGCCCTCGCGCGGGCGCAGCGCGCGCAGACCGCGCGGATGCTGATCGAGACCAGCGACCTGCAGATGGCCGACGTCGCGTTCGCGTCCGGCTTCTCCAGCGTGCGTACGTTCAACGAGACCGTCCAGGAAGTCTTCGCACTCTCGCCGAGTGAGCTGCGCGGCCGGGCCAAGCGCGGCTCGCACCCGACCGCCCCCGGCACGATCTCGCTGCGGCTCCCGTTCCGCGCGCCGCTCACCCCGGACAACCTGTTCGGCCACCTGATCGCCACCGGCGTACCGGGTGTCGAGGAGTGGTACACCGGCGCCTACCGCCGCACCCTCCGGCTCCCGCACGGCCACGGCGTCGTCTCGCTGAGCCCGATGCCCGACCACATCGCCTGCCAGCTGTCGCTGACCGACCAGCGCGACCTCGCGATCGCGATCAGCCGCTGCCGCCGGATGCTCGACCTGGACGCCGACCCGATCGCCGTCGACGAGCTGCTCGCCGAGGACCCGTTCCTCGCACCGCTGATCGCGAAGGCGCCCGGCCGGCGCGTGCCGCGGACGGTCGACGGCGAGGAGTTCGCCGTCCGGGCCGTGCTCGGTCAGCAGGTGTCGACGGCCGCCGCGCGGACGCACGCGAGCCGTCTCGTCCAGGCGTACGGCGAACCGATCGACGACCCGGCCGGCGGGCTGACGCACCTGTTCCCGACGATGCAGGCGCTGGCCGGGCTCGATCCGGAGACGCTGGCGTTCCCGAAGTCCCGCCGTACGACGTTGACCACGCTGATCGCGACCCTCGCGGCCGGCGAGATCGACCTCGGCGCCGGCAGCGACTGGGACCAGGCCCGGGCACAGCTCGCCGAACTGCCCGGGATCGGCCCGTGGACGGTCGAGTCGATCGCGATGCGCGCGCTCGGCGACCCGGACGCCTTCGTGGCCAGCGATCTGGGCATCCGGTACGCCGCCCGCGACCTCGGGTTGCCCGAGGCCCCCAAACCGCTGATCGAGCACGCCCGGGCCTGGCGGCCGTGGCGTGCGTACGCCGTCCAGTACCTGTGGGCGACCGGAGACCATGCCATCAACAAGATCCCGACGGAGTGAGATGACCGAGTTGCGGACCGAGCGGCTGCTGCTGCGCCAGTGGACCGAGGCCGACAAGGAGCCGTTCGCGGCCCTGAACGCGGACCCGGCGGTGATGGAGCACTTCCCGGCGATGCTGACCCGCGAGCAGAGCGACGAGATGGTCGACCGGACCGCCCGGGCCGTCGTCGAGCGAGGGTTCGGCTGGTGGGCGGTGGAGGTGCTCGAGACGGGCCGGTTCATCGGCTTCACCGGGCTGTCGGTCGCGAGTTTCGAGGCGCCCTTCACCCCGGCCGTCGAGATCGGCTGGCGGCTCTCGAAGGATGCCTGGGGCAACGGCTATGCGACCGAGGGGGCCCGGGCCGCACTGGCGTACGGGTTCGGACCGCTCGGGCTGGACGAGATCGTCTCGTTCACCGCGACCACCAACCTGCCGTCCCAGCGCGTCATGCAACGCATCGGCATGACGCACGACGAGGCGGACGACTTCGACCACTCACGACTGGAGCCCGGCCACCGCCTGCGGCGTCACGTCCTCTACCGCATCGCCCGCCCCTGACATGCCGTACGCCGTACTCGAGAGCCCGATCGGCGATCTCACCCTCGTCGGCTCACCCGACGACGAACTGACCGGCCTCTACATGGAGCAGCACCGCCACCGCCCGCCCATCGAAGCCTTCGGCGCCCGCGACGACTCGATCCTGCCCAAGGTCGTCGACCAGCTGGCGGAGTACTTCGCCGGCGAGCGCACCACCTTCGACGTCCCGCTCGCGCCGGCCGGAACGCCATTCCAGCAAGAGGTCTGGACCGGCCTGCTCGCCATCCCGTACGGCACCACCACGACGTACGGCGAACTGGCCGTTGCCCTCGGCAAGCCACTGACCGCGTCGCGAGCCGTCGGCCTGGCCAACGGCAAGAACCCGATCAGCATCATCGTCCCGTGCCACCGGGTGATCGGCGCGTCCGGCAGTCTCACCGGGTACGGCGGCGGCCTGCCCCGCAAACAGCAACTCCTCGACCTGGAACGCGGCGACGCCCTGTTCTAGCCCCAGGACTCGCTGAACAACAGCGTTCCTTCGGGGACGGCGACCTCCTCGACGATTGCCTCGGGGGAGAAGCCGTCCTCGTCCTCGTCGCCCGGAATCGCGTAGTCCTCCGGTTCGACGTAGAGACGGGTCGCCGCCAGCAGGCCGGTCCCCGGCAGCTCGAGCCACGGCTCACCCGCCTCGTGCAGCAGCGCGTACACCGCCTGCGCCTCGTCGCCGATCGCGACGAGCGCGTCCGCCTCGCTCTCCTCCGGCTGAAGCCGCCGGTGCGCCGCCCGCCCGGCGTTCAGCAACTCGGCGGTGTCGCGCACGCCCAGATCGACCCGCGTCACCAGCGTCAGCACGCCGACGGGGCCGCCGTCCTCCTCGTCCTCCTCGTCAGCGAGAACGTCGTCGTCGTACCCGCCGGACGGCACCACGGTCCCGGTGTGGTCGAGCACGGCGTCGTCCCACGCACCGAGCAGTTTCCCGAGCGCTTCGTTCTCGGTGAACAGGTCCTCCCGCTCGGCGCTACCGCCGCGCAGACCGACCAGCACCTCGGCGTGCGCGCGCAGGCCCTCGATCAACTCGTCGGTACGCAGGCGGAGCGCCGCGCGGCTCTCGTCGGAGTACTGCTCGATGTCCGGTGTCTCGTCCATGAACCCGATCATCCTCCACAATAAGTGCTCATTGGGTGAGCACTTATCTGCGGGAGAGTGGGATCAGACGGCAAGCGAGAGGACCCCGGAGATGAGCAGCACGGTGGCGAAGACGGAGATGTCGGACGCGTTGGCGGTCCGGCCGGCGGATGTGGCGGAGTGGCGCGCCTGGCTCGCGGCCAACGGGGAGACCGAGCGGGCCGTGTGGCTGGTGGTGGGCCGAGGCGCCGAGGACGTCGTGGATTACGTCGCGGCGGTCGAGCACGCGTTGTGCTTCGGGTGGGTGGACAGCAAGACGATCCGGCGCGACGACTCCACGACGTACCAGTGCTTCACCCCGCGGAACCCGCGCAGCACCTGGAGCAAGGTGAACCGCGAGCGTGTCGCCCGGCTGACGGCCGATGGGCTGATGGCGCCGGCAGGGATCGCCGTGATCGAGCGGGCCCAGAAGACCGGAGTGTGGGACGTGCTCGCCGAGGCCCAGGACCTGATCGTCCCGGCCGACCTCCAGACGGAGCTCGACCGGAACGAGCAAGCAGGCCGGCACTTCGCGAAGTTCCCGCCGTCGTCCAAGCGCGTCATCCTCGAGTGGATCGCCCTCGCCAAGCGCCCCGAGACGCGCACCCGGCGAATCCAGCAGACGGTCGAGCTCGCCGAGGTCAACCAGCGAGCCAACCACCGGACGCCCACCACTCACTAACCTCCGCGAAGCCGCCGCGATCGCCTTGCTCTGAGCGTGAGCGACGACCGCGGCCGTGGGGTTAGTGAGTGGTGGGCGTTCAGCTCCCGGTGTTGGCCGGGTCGTCGAGGCGCTCCTCGGCGGGTCCGCCGGCGGGGAGTGCCGGGGGAGCGGTCTTGCGCAGCCCCGACAACTTCTTCGCGACCGGCTCCGTGTACCGCGCGGCGATCGGCCCGATGATCACCAGGATCAGCACGTACGCCGTCGCCAGCGGCCCCAGCCGCGGCTCGACGCCAACGGCCAACCCCGCGATCACGATCGAGAACTCCCCGCGCGCGACCAGCGTCCCACCGGCGCGCCACCGCCCGGCCGGCTTGATCCCCGCGCGCCTGGCGGCGTACCAGCCGGTGAGAATCTTCGTCAGTCCAGTGAACACCGCGAGCGCCAGCGCGACGCCGAGCACCGGCGGGATGTCGGCCGGATCCGTGCTCAGTCCGAAGAACACGAAGAACACCGCCGCGAACAGATCCCGCAACGGGCTCAGCAGGTTCCGCGCACCGTGCGCGACCTCGCCCGACAACGCGATCCCGACCAGGAACGCGCCGACCGCCGCCGACACCTGCAGCTTCGCCGCGATGCCCGCGACCAGCAGTGTCAGACCGAGGACAACGAGCAGCAGCATCTCCGGGTTGTCCGACGAGACGGCCCGGCTGATCACCCGCCCGTACCGGAGGGCGACGAACAGCACGATGCTCACCGTGCCCAGCGAGATCAGCAGCGTGATGCTCCCACCGGCCAGCCCGACGCCGGCCAGCAGCGCGGTCAGGATCGGCAGGTAGACCGCCATCGACAGGTCCTCGAGCACCAGGATCCCGAGGATCACGGGCGTCTCGCGGTTACCCAACCGCCCGAGATCCCCGACCACCTTCGCGATCACGCCCGACGACGAGATCCAGGTGACACCGGCCAGCGCGACCGCCGCGACCGGACCCCAACCGAGCATCAAGGCAACGGCCGCACCCGGCAGAGCGTTCAGGACGAAGTCGACGACACCGGACAGGTACTGCGTCTTCAGCGTGCTGACCAGGTCGGCCGCCGTGTACTCCAGCCCGAGCAGCAACAGCAGCAGGATGACGCCGATCTCGGCGCCGGTGGCAACGAACTCCTCGCTCGCGTCGAGCGGCAGCAGCCCGCCGTGCCCGAAGGCGAGCCCGGCCAGCAGGTACAGCGGGATCGGCGAGAAGCCGACCCGGCCGGCGATCCGGCCGAGGATGCCCAGGGCAAGGATCACCGCGCCGAGCTCGATCAGCAGCATCGTCATGTCGTGCACGTCAGCCTCCCGAGATCAGGTCGGCGACAGCGTCCACACCTTCGCGGGTACCGACCACGACCAGCGTGTCGCCGATCGTGAACCGGAAGTCCGGGGCCGGCGACGGCGTCGCGCCGGTCCGCCGCAGGACGGCCACGATCGAGGCGCCGGTCAGCGACCGGGCCTGGGTGTCGCCGAGCGTCCGGCCCGAGTACGGCGAACGGCTGGTGATCGGGATCTGCTCGGTGACCAGGTCGATCTCGAGGTCGTTGCGCAGCGGGTCGATCGGCGTCGGGACCAGCAGTTGGGCCAGCGCGCCGGCCTCGGCCGGGTCCAGGGGGACCGAGTTCGTGCAGTTGTCGTCGTCGTCGGGATCGTGAAAGCCCAGGAACCGGCGCCCGTCCTCGTGGACGACGATCGACACGTGCTTGCCGCCCTCGGTGACGAGGTCGTAGCGGGTGCCGATGCCGGGCAGCGTGGTCCGGGTCGGGTGGGCGTGGTCCATCGGAAGTCCTTCGGCTCGAAAACAGCAATCAGTTCCAGCAACCATTCTCCCGTACGGGGTGTTCCCTCGCTGTGACCTGTGATGCAATCAGGTGCACTGCAATCAGTTGCATAGGTACGCTGGCCGCATCAGGAGGTGGTCGTGATGGCGCTCGAGCACGCGTTGCTGGTCTCACTCAGTGAGCGGGAGGGATCGGGGTACGAGCTGGCCCGCCGGTTCGACCGGTCGATCGGGTTCTTCTGGGCGGCGACGCATCAGCAGATCTACCGAGTGCTGCGGCGGATGGAAGAGGCCGGCTGGGTCACCCACACCGACGTCGCGCAGGAGGGCCGGCCGGACAAGAAGGTCTACCGGGTCGCCGACGCGGGGCGTGCCGAACTCACCCGCTGGCTGGCCGAGCCGATCGAGCCGACCGTGCTGCGCGACGAGCTGGGCGTGAAGCTGCGCGGAGCGTCCCTCGGCGATCTCGACGCCGTACGGCGTGAGGTCGAGCGGCACCGCGACGAGCACGCCGCGCGGCTGGCGGCGTACCAGGCGATCGAGCACCGTGACTTCCCGAAGCCTTCGACGCTGTCGGGACGTGAACTGCACCAGTACCTCGTACTCCGCGGCGGCGTCCGCGCCGAGCAGTCGTTCACCGACTGGTGCGACGAGGTCCTCCAGGCCCTGCGACCGGAAGGCCCCCGATGACTTCCCCGTACCCGACCTTGCTTGCACCACTGGATCTCGGCCACGTCACGCTGCCCAACCGGGTGATCATGGGCTCGATGCACACCGGTCTCGAGGACCGGGCGCGCGACCTGCCGAAGCTCGCGGCGTACTTCGCCGAGCGCGCCCGCGGCGGCGTCGGCCTGATCGTCACCGGCGGCTACGCGCCGAACCGCACCGGCTGGCTCACGCCGTTCGGCTCCCGCCTCACCTCGCGCCGGCAAGCGCGGAAGCACCGGATCGTCACCGACGCCGTGCACGCCGAGGGCGGCCGGATCGCGCTACAGATCCTGCACGCCGGGCGGTACTCGTACCACCCCTTCAGTGTTTCGGCCTCGCGGCTGAAGGCGCCGATCAACCCGTTCCGCCCCCGCGCCCTGTCCGACCGAGGCGTCCGCCGGCAGATCGACGCGTACGTCGAGTGCGCCGCGCTCGCGCAGCAGGCCGGGTACGACGGCGTCGAGATCATGGGCTCCGAGGGCTACTTCATCAACCAGTTCCTTGCCGAGCGCACCAACCGCCGTACCGACCAGTGGGGCGGTACGCCGGAGAACCGCCGCCGCCTCGCCGTCGAGATCGTCCGCCGGACCCGCGAACGCGTCGGCCCGTCGTTCCTGATCATCTACCGGCTCTCGATGGCCGACCTCGTCGAAGGCGGCCAGACCTGGGACGAGGTGATTGCCCTAGGCAAGGAGATCGAAGCGGCCGGCGCGTCGATCATCAACACCGGCATCGGCTGGCACGAAGCGCGCGTCCCGACGATCGTCACGTCGGTCCCGCGCGCCGCCTTCACCTCCGTCACCGCCGCCTTCCGGCCGCACGTGAACATCCCCGTCGTCACCTCGAACCGGATCAACCTGCCCCAGGTCGCCGAGGAGGTCCTCGCCCGCGGCGACGCCGACCTGGTCAGCCTGGCGCGGCCGTTCCTGGCCGACCCCGAGTGGGTGCTCAAGGCAAGCGATGCGCGGGCCGACGAGATCAACGTCTGCATCGCCTGCAACCAGGCCTGCCTGGACCACGTCTTCGCGAAGAAGCCGGCCAGCTGCATGGTCAACCCCCGCGCCGCCCGCGAGACCGAACTGGTGCTGCTGCCCACCCGCCGTACGAAGAAGGTCGCGGTCGTCGGCGCCGGCCCCGCCGGACTGTCCGCCGCGGTCACGGCCGCCGAGCGCGGCCACGAGGTCGAACTCTTCGAGGCCGACCAGGAGATCGGCGGCCAGTTCGGCATCGCCCGCCGGATCCCCGGCAAGGAGGAGTTCGCCGAGACGATCCGCTACTACCGCCGCCGCCTCGACCTGACCGGCGTCAAACTCCACCTCGGCCACCGCGCCACACCCGAGGACCTGACGGCGTTCGACGAGGTCATCATCGCCACCGGCGTGGTCCCGCGCATCCCGTCCATCCCCGGGATCGACCACCCGAGCGTCCTCTCGTACGCCGAACTCGTCCGCGACTCGCGCCCGGTCGGCCGCGCGGTCGCCGTCATCGGCGCCGGCGGCATCGGCGTCGACGTCACCGAGTACCTCACCACCGCCGCGTCACCCACCCTCGACCTGGCGCTGTGGAAATCCGAATGGGGCGTAGGCAACCCGGTCGAAGACCGTGCCGGCCTGGTCGAACCCCACCCCGACCCCTCCCCGCGAGAGGTCTACCTCCTCCAACGCAAACCGGGCAAGATCGGCAGCGACCTGGGCAAAACCACCGGCTGGGTCCACCGAGCCGCCCTCAAGAACAAGCAGGTCACCCAACTCCGCTCCGTCAACTACGAACGCATCGACGACCAGGGCCTCCACCTCACCTTCGGCCCCAGCCACGAGAACCCCCGCACCCTCGAAGTCGACAACGTCATCATCTGCGCCGGCCAGGAGCCCGTGAACGACCTCGCCGAAACCCTCCGCGCCCAAGGCCAATCAGTCCACGTCATCGGCGGCGCCGACGTAGCCGCCGAACTCGACGCCAAACGAGCCATAGCCCAAGGCACCCGCCTGGCCGCCGAACTGTAGAAGGGCAAACGTGCTCTGGTTTCTCCTGGCCGGCAAAGGGCGTTGTGATAATCTCGGCGTCGCAGGCGCGGGTTCGAACCCGGTCGTAGGGCGCAACGGCACAGCAGCCGAAAGGGCGAGGCCCACCTACTTCATGAACGAAGAGGGAGCGCCATGCCCAAGCTCGAAACGTACAAGAAGCAGGCGAAACTGCTCGTTCGCTGGCACCGCGACGGGAACTTCTCGATCGGCGGCCGCATCCGGCAGCTCGCGCGGTATCGCACGTTGTCCGACCGCGAAGCACTCGCGCTGAAGTTCCCCTGACCGAAGCCCAGGAGATCATCGCCCTCGAAGCGGGCTGCGCCAGCTGGGCCGAACTCAAGGCGAGGACGGAAGCGGCGCCGCCGACCAGTGAGCAGCCGGAGTCTCAGGACACGGCAGTCGCGAGTGCCAAGCCGGTGTTGTACGTCGCCGACGTCGACGCCTCGGCCACGTTCTACCGGGACCGGCTCGGCTTCCGGATCGGCTTCTTGCACGGCAACCCGCCGTTCTACGGATCGGTGTCGCGCGACGGCGCGACCTTGCACCTGAAGCTGGTGCACGAGCCGGTGTTCGCGGCCGGTGTCGTGGAACGGGAAGGGCTCATCATGGCGTTCGTCGAGACGCCGGACGTCCGCGAGCTCTACACGGAGTATCTGGCCGCTGAGGCCGAGATCGTGCAGAAGCTGACCAAACAGGCGTGGGGTGGCACCGACTTCATCGTGCGCGACCTGGACGGCAACGCGATCGCGTTCGTCGGCTGAGGATGATCGGTGGCCGTCAGTCGACGCGCCTTGCTGTGAAGGGATGATCACCGTCTGCGAAGCTGACATGGGTGGTTAGGTAAGGCTATCCTGCGGCCATGCGAGAGTCGGTGGGGCTGACGGGCGCCGGGTTGCGGCTGGGGTACCACGGGCGGTTGGTCGTGGACGAGGCCGGGCTGGGGATCGAGCCGGCGGGGGTGACCGCGCTGGTCGGGCCCAACGGGAGCGGGAAGTCGACGCTGCTGCGGGCGATGGCGCGGTTGCACAAGCCGGACGCGGGGACCGTGTGCTTCGCCGACGGCGAGGACGCGCTGGCGCTGTCGCAGAAGGACTTCGCACGGAAGGTGACCTTGCTCTCGCAGTCGCGCCCGACGCCGAACGGCGTGAGCGTGCGGGACGTGGTCGGCTACGGCCGGCACCCGTACCGCGGGCGCTGGCGCAACGACGACCCGGACGGCAACGCCGCGATCGAGCACGCGATGGACGTCACCGGCGTCACGAGCATGGCCGAGCGGGCCGTCGACGAACTGTCCGGTGGTGAGCTGCAGCGCGTCTGGCTGGCCACCTGTCTGGCGCAGGACACCGGCGTCCTGCTGCTCGACGAGCCGACCACCTTCCTCGACCTGCGCTACCAGATCGAGATCCTCGACCTGATGCGCGACCTGGCCGACGAGCACGGCGTTGCCGTCGGCGTCGTACTGCACGACCTGAACCAGGCGGCCGACGTGGCCGACCGGATCGTCCTGCTCGACCAAGGGCGGGTCCGGTCCACCGGTACGCCGGGCGAGGTCCTGCAGGCGGACGCGTTGACCGAGACCTACGGGATCCGGATCGACGTCAGCACCGACCCGGTCACCGGGCGGATCAGCACCCAGCCGGTCGGCAGGCACCTGCACCGGCACGTCCTTCAAAACCACTGCCTTCAAGACATCTGAGGACCCGATGAGAAGAGTCACCGTCCTGGCCGCGAGCCTCCTGCTCGCGCTGACCGCCTGCGGCACCAGCGAGCCGACCGAGCCGCAGGCGAACGAGTCCGCCGCCGCCCAGCCGGTCTCCGTCACCGACGCGCGCAACAAGAAGGTCGATCTGCCCAAGCCCGCGACCAAGGTCGTCGGCCTGGAGTGGGGCGTGATCGAGAACCTGATCACCCTCGGCGTCCAGCCGGTCGGCGTCGCCGACGTGAAGGGCTACACCACCTGGGTGACCGCGGCGAAACTCGATGCCGGGGTCAAGGACGTCGGTACCCGCGGCGAGGCCAGTGTCGACGCGATCGTTGCCCTGAACCCCGATCTGATCATCACCACCACCGACGAGGCCGCGAACACGATCACGCAGCTGGAGAAGGCCGCGCCGGTGCTCGTCGTCCGGGGTGCGGACGCGAAGAACGCGATCCCGCAGATGAAGAAGAACCTGGAGCTGGTCGGCGCCGCGATCGGCAAGTCGAAGGAGGCCACCGAGGCGAACGCCGCGTTCGACCAGGCCGTTGCCGATGGCAAGAAGAAGATCGCCGACGCGGGCAAGGCCGGCGAGGGCTTCACGATGGCCGACGGGTACAAGGAAGGCAGCACGATCTCGATCCGGATGTTCACCAGCGGCTCGCTGCTCGGTGCGGTCGCCGGCGAGCTCGGCCTGAAGAACAACTGGACCGGCGCGGGCGACCCCGACTACGGCCTGGCGCAGACCGACATCGAGGGCCTGACCAAGCTCGGCGACGGCAGCTTCCTGTACATCGCCTCGACGGCCGACGGCGGTGACGTGTTCGGCGGCGACCTGTCGAAGAACGCGATCTGGAAGAACCTGCCGTTCGTGAAGGCCGGCAGCGTGCACCGCCTGTCCGACGGGATCTGGATGTTCGGCGGACCGAAGTCGACCGAGCAGTTCATCGACGCCACGGTGCAGGCAGTCACCTCTTGACCCAGGTCACCGCCGAGCGGCCCCAGGTCGCCGAGGCCCTCCAGCCGGTACGGCGGATCCGCGTCGCCGGGGTGTTCGTGATCACCCTGGCCGCGGTCGTCGTCCTGGCCGGCGTACACCTGACGCAGGGGACCTCGTCGGTCGGCGCCGGGGACCTGCTCCGGCTGGTGATCGGCCAGGGCACCGACAACTCGGCCAACATCCTGGTCGCGTCGCGGCTGCCGCGGCTGCTCGCCGGCGTACTGGTCGGCCTCGCGCTCGGCGTCGCCGGCGCGGGGCTGCAGTCGCTCGCGCGCAACCCGCTCGCGTCGCCGGACACGCTCGGCGTCAACGCGGGCGCGTACCTGGCCGTCGTGGTCGTCGCCGCGTTCGGGATCAACCTGCCGGTGCTGCCGGCGGGCGGGGTCGCGTTCGCGGGCGGGCTGGCGGCCGCCGTACTGGTGCTGGCGTTGTCGGCTGGTGGGACGTCGGGCCCGACCCGGTTGATCCTCGCCGGATCCGCGGTGGCGATGGCGTTGTCCGGCGTGACGACGTTGCTGATGCTGCTGCGGCGCGAGGAGACGGTCGGGACCTTCGCGTGGGGGAGCGGGACGCTCGTCCAGACCGATCTCGACGCCGTCGGTCAGATGGCGCCGATCGTCGCGATCAGTCTGGTCGCGGCGTTGTGGCTCGCGTCGCGGCTCGACATCCTCTCGCTGGGCGACGACACCGCGGCGGTCCTCGGCGTGCGCGTACGGCGTACGCGGGTGCTCATCACGCTCGTCACGGTGATGCTGTCCGCGGCCGCTGTGACGGTGGCCGGGCCGGTCGGGTTCGTGGGGCTGGTGGCGCCGGTGCTCGTTCGGCTGGTGGCGCCGTTGGTGCCGGGGCTGATGCGGCACCGCGTGCTGCTGCCGCTGTCCGGGCTGTCGGGCATCCTCGTGGTGCTCGCGGCGGACGTCGTACTGCGGGCTGTGCTCGGTGGGCAGGCCGGCGTGGAGATTCCGACCGGCATCATGACGATGCTCGTCGGCGCGATCGTGCTGGTGTGGCTGGCGCGGCGCTACCGCGACTCAGGACCGAGCCGTACGCCGTCCGGCGCGTCGTCCGGGCTGCGGAGCCTGCGGACGTTCTGGATCGTCGTGGGTGTGCTCGGTGTACTGCTGGTCGGTGCGCTGGTGTTCGCGATGCTGGCCGGGGACGCGTTCCTTCGGACCGGCGACATCGCGAACTGGGTCAACGGGCAGTCCGGGCGGGCGATCACGTACGTCCTGGACCAGCGCTTCCCGCGGGTGCTGTCGGCCGTGTTGTGTGGTGCGGCGCTGGCGATCGCCGGCGCGACCGTTCAGGCCGTGTGCCGCAATCCCCTTGCTGAGCCGGGCATTCTCGGCATCACCGGCGGTGCCGGCGTCGGTGCCGTCGTCACGCTGATGCTGGCGCCCGCGGCCGGCATCTGGCTCCTGTCCGGCGTCGCCTCCGCGGCCGCGCTGGGCACCTTCGCGCTGGTCTACCTGGTCTCCTGGAGGGGTGGGCTCAGTTCGGACCGGCTGGTGCTGATCGGGGTCGGCGTCAGCTCGGCGACGACCGCGATCATCACCTTCGTCATCGTCTACACCAACCCGTGGAACATCACGATGGCGATGACGTGGCTCTCCGGCAGTACGTACGGACGGACGCTGCCGCAGGTCATCCCGGTCACCGCGGCGCTCCTCGTGCTGACTCCGGTCGTCGTACTGGCCCGGCGCGAACTCGACCTGCTGTCGCTGGACGACGACGTACCGCGCATCCTCGGCGTACGCCTCGAACGCACGCGTTTGCTGGCGTTGGCAGCCTCCGCGCTGCTCACCTCGGCCGCGGTCTCGGCCATCGGTGTCGTCGGCTTCGTGGGCCTGGTCGCTCCGCATGCTGCCCGGGCTCTGGTCGGCGGGCGCCACTCGCGTCTGCTTCCCGTGGCTGCTCTGCTGGGCGCCGTGCTGGTCTCGGTCGCCGACAGCCTGGGGCGCACGCTGCTGGCTCCCGCCCAGATCCCGGCCGGTCTGCTCACCGCGATGATCGGCGCGCCGTACTTCGTGTACCTGCTGTGGCGGACCCGTACGACGAAGCTCTGAACCTAGAGTGACGGCGTGGAGATTTCTCTGGCGGATGCGTTGGGGCTGGTGGTTCGGGACCTGGAGCGGACGGGTGGGTTGACGCTGCGGGTCCTGGACGAGCCGGTGGACAACTCGTACGACTACGAATCGGTATGGATGATGTCGGCAGCCGCGCCTGGGCGGACCGGGCTGATGGCGCCACGCTGGTTCGGGGACGCCGAGCGGGTGGTGCATGTGGCAGACCAGGTGCAGGAGTTCATCCTGGAGGAGCTGTGGGGTCTGGGACGGTCCGCTACCTGGCCTGAGTGCGCGGAGCATCCGGGATCGCACCCGCTGGAGGCTCGACTCACCGACGACGGGCCCGGGTGGGTGTGCCCGAAGTCAGGGCGCACCGGTGCGAGGATCGGCGAACTCGGGTGAGCGACGTACGAGCAGATCAGCCAGCGGCTTTGGCGGCGGCCTTCTTGGCCTGCTTGTACTCGCGGACCTTCAGCAGGGAGTCGGCGTCGATGACGTCGGCGACCGAGCGGTAGCCGTCGAGGGCGTAGTCGCCCGCGGCGGCCTCCCAGCCCTGCGGCTTGACGCCGAGTTGCTTGGCGAGCAGGGCCACAAAGATCTGGGCCTTCTGCTTACCGAAGCCTGGGAGCTCCTGGACTCGTTTGAGCAGTTCCTTGCCGGTGTCGGGCTCGGTCCACAGACGGGTGACGTCGCCGTCGTACTTGGACTCGACCAGAGCCGCCAGTTCCTGGAGGCGCGCGGACATGGAGCCCGGGAAGCGGTGGATCGCGGGCGGCGTACTGCAGAGCGCCTTGAACTCGTCGGGCTCAGCAGCGGCGATCGCGGCCGGATCGAGGTTGCCGAACCGGCTCAGCACCTTCCAGCCCCCGCGGAACGCGTGCTCCATGCCGTACTGCTGGTCCAGCATCATCCCGACGAGCACGGCGAACGGGTACTGGTCGAGGACACGGTCGGCCTCGGGTTCGTTGGCGATCTGGAAGCCCATGGGGACCATCGTAGAACCTCTCCCGGGTGGACCCGATCCGCCTCGAGGACACCGTCACTTCCGTCCCAGGCACGCCCACCGCCGACCCGGACGGCGGCCGCAACATAGACCAGGACCTCGCCGTGGGCGTCCGCGACCTGGGCTGAGTTTTCTGTACGGCGTACTCGCGCGTCGTACGGGGGGCGTGCCCCCTGGAGGTCGGCGGTGATGCGGCCGGGGAGGTTGCTGGGGGCTGGGACCGCTGCGGCCGGAAGTGCGTGGGGTGTGGTTCGCGGTGTTCGCGGGTGGTGGGGCGAGCAACGGCGTGGTGCCGGGAGGTCGGCCGGCGGCGCTCGGCGAGAGGTCGGGCGGTAGCGGTTGGTGTTGGTGGTCGGCGAGCGGGGCGTGGTGCGGGTGGCAGCTCGGGCGGCGGCGTGCTGATGGGAGGTCGGCGGTGATGCGGCCGGGGAGGTCGCTGGGAGCTGAGGTCGCTGCGGCCGGAAATGGGTGGGGTGTGATCGCGGTGGAAGCGGCTGGTGAGGCGAGCGGGGCGTGGTGCGGGTGGCAGCTCGGGCGGCGGCGTGCTGATGGGAGGTCGGCGGTGATGCGGCCGGGGAGGTTGCTGGGGGCTGGGCCGCTGCGGCCGGAAGTGCATTGGAGTGGATCGCCGGGCGGAGGGGGCGGGGAGCGGAGGTTCCGCGTCGGCGGGTGTTGCGGTGGCGTGGTGTGTGCGGGTTATCCCGTGGATCCGTGTCGGGTTTCTCGCGGGGGTGTGGGGGCGGGCCTATGCTCGGGCAAGGCGGGTCGACTGGAGGGAGCGCGGATGGACATCCGGGATCTGGATCGGCGGGCCGGGGCGGTGCTCGGCGAGGTGGTGATGCAGGTTCGGGCGGAGCACATGTGGTTTCCGACGCCTTGCCCGGACTGGACGGTGCGGGGGCTTCTGCGGCACATCGTGAGTGACAACGAGGGGTTCGCGGCCGCGGCGGCGAACGGGTCGGCTCCTGTGCAGACCTGGAACGGTGGGCGGCTGGGGGACAACCCGGCGGGTGCCTACCGGCGGTCCAACGTGAAGGTCGCGGAGGCGTTCGCCGATGGTGGCGCGCTGGACCGGCCGATCGAGGTGCGCGAGTTCGGGACGTTTCCGCGGCGGGTCGCGCTGACCTTCCACCAGCTCGACTGCGTGGTGCACGCGTGGGACCTGGCGCGGGCGATCGACGTACCGTACGAGCCGCCGATCGACATGGTCGAGATGGCGCTCAGCCTGGCCCGCCGGATCCCCGACACCGAGAGCAGCCGCGGCCCGGGGGCCGCCTTCGAACGCTCGGTCAAGGTCCCCGGCGACGCCGACGACTTCGAAACCCTGCTCGCCCTCCTCGGCCGCAGCCCCGACTGGGTCTCACCACTCGACTGACCTCAGGGAGACACTCCGCTGGTGCGGAAGCCCGGCGTAGTCCTCGAGTTCGATCGCATCCGGCTGGGCCGCGGCGGCTTTCGCCAGTACGCCGCGGAGCGGCCTGGACGTCATGGTCGCGGTCATCAGGTCCCGCGCCCGGATGCCGATCGCCGTCCGGGGCATCGCCAGCTTGATCCCGCCCGGCGGCAGGGCGCTGCGCTGGACGACGTACTCCCGCATCACCCGCTGGTACGCCGCGAACGCGCGCCGATGGTCGCCGGAGGCAACCAACTCTCCAGCCAGGACGTACGCCCCGACCAGCGACATCGCCGTTCCGTAGCCGGCCAACGGCGACGCGCAGTACCCCGCGTCCCCGAGCAGCACGACCCGTCCGCGCGACCACTCCGGTACGACGACCCGGCTGGTGCTGTCGAAGTAGAAGTCGTCAGCGGCAACCATCCCGTCGAGGATCTCCCGCGTGTGCCAGCCGACACCCCGGAACGTCCTGCGCAGCAAGGCCTTCTGCTCAGACACGTCCCGCCGGTTGTAGCGGATCACGGGAGAGCGAAAGCTCAACAACCCCCGAGCGAAGCGCGGATCATGATCAGGCCGCAGGCCGACCCACCGGCCGCCGGGCGCGGTGTGGATCTTCATCCAGCCGTCGAGCTCCTCGGGCGCCGGGATCGTGAAATACGACCCGTAGCCCCCGAGGTGGTGCACGAACTCCGACTCCGGCCCGAAGGCGAGCGCGCGAACCCGTGAGTGCACGCCGTCGGCGCCGACGACGAGATCGAACTCCCGCGTCGTACCGCCCGCGAACGAAACCCACACCCCCTCGTCGCTCTGGGACAAAGCGCTGATCGAGTCCCCGTACAGGTACTCGACGTCCGGCGTCGCCGCGAGCAGCACCTCCGACAGGTCGCCGCGCAGGATCTCGATCTCGGCGACCGGCCCGGCGCCGTCGAGCAGTTCGGCGGGCAACGCGGCCGCGCGCTTGCCGTTGGCGCGCACGTACGCGAGCCCTTTCTCGTGCAGCTGCCGAGCCTTGATCGCCGGCATCACGCCCATCCGCTCGACGACGTCCCGCGCGACGCCGCGGATATCGACGGTCTGCCCGCCGGGCCGAGGCCCCGGCGCCAACTCGACGACGGTCGGAGTGAAGCCCGCGCGCTGCAGCCAGTACGCGAGCGCCGGTCCGGCGATGCCGGCTCCGCTGATCAGGACCTTCATGGTGATCTCCCAAGGGGTAGTGCGCTGTACGGTGTACGCAGCACGATGCCTGAGCAGCTCGACCCCAGTCCACGTGCACTAGGGCACCCAGGGAGGCCGCATGACAGCGCCGTACCAGCAGATCGCCGCCGGGATCCGGGCGCGGATCAGCACCGGTGAGCTCGGTCAGGGCGAACGCGTGCCGTCGACGCGTGAGCTGATGCGCGAGTACGGCGTCGCGATGGCGACCGCGACGAAGGCCCTGACGACCCTGCAGCAGGAGGGCCTCGTGCACTCGCGGCCCGGGGTCGGCACGGTCGTCGGTCCTGCTCGCCGTACGCCGGTCCGGGACGGCGAGCCGGCGCTCGGCCGGGACGAGGTGGTCCGGGTCGCGATCGCGCTCGCCGACGCGGAAGGGCTGGCCGCGCTGTCGATGCGGCGGATCGCCAGCGAGCTGGGGGTGTCGACGATGGGCCTCTACCGGCACGTCGGCGGCAAGGACGCGCTGGTGCTGCAGATGGTCGACCGGGCGATCGCGGACTTCCCGTTCCCGCCGGACGAACCGGCCGGCTGGCGCGAGGGGATCGAGACCGCCGCGCGCCTGCAGTGGGCGGCGTACCGGCGGCACCTGTGGTTGCCGGGCGCGGTCACGATCGGGCGGCCGCAGCTGCTGCCGAGTCTGCTGTCGCACACGGACGCCGTACTGCGGGCGGTCGGTCGCTTCGGCGTCGATCCGAGTACGGCGATGTACGCGGCGATCACGGTGTTCGGATACGTGCGCGGCGTCGCGCTCAACCTCGAGTCGGAGGCACTGGCCGAGCAGGACACCGGGATGACCGCCGACGAGTGGGCCGGCGAGCAGGCGGACCGGCTCGCCGTCCTGGCCGGCGAGCTGCCGGGGTTCCGCGGGCTGGGGGAGGGGTTCGATTTCGACTTCGACCTGGACCAGTTGTTCGAGTTCGGGTTGCAACTGGTACTCGACGGGCTGGGTGTCCGCCTCGAACCGGTGCGCTCGCGGCTACGCTGAGTTCCGTCCGAAGGCTGGGAGGTGGCGATGGATCCGGTGTTCGCGCCGGGTGTGCCGAACGAGGTACGCCGGTTGTTCGAGCGCAGGCCCGAGCTGTTCGTGCCCGCCGGTCAGGCGCGGCCGAAGCGGCGGACGTCGTGGTCGGAGGCGCCCGGCAACACCTTCGGCACGATGCTGGTCTGGCTCGCGGTCTGCGTCGGCGGGTGGATCCTCGCGGTGATCGTCATGGCGATCACGTTGCCGACCGCGGTCGCGGCGTGGGCGGCGGTCGCGCTGGCCGTGGTCGCGGTGGTCGCGACCGGTGGGATCGCGGTCCGGTCGGCGGTCGAGGACCGTGGGCGCAAACTGGTCCGGATGCAGCACGGGAAGTACCTGCTGGCCGAGGACTTCGACGAGCCGTCCGGGAAGCTGCTGGGCCGGGCGCAGCGCGCGGTGAAAACGGTGCTTGAGGCAACAGTTACCCGGCGTGGGCTGCTCGACGAGATGCAGAACGAGCTGGTCCTGCCCGAGCAGTTGTGGGACATCGGTCAGGTCCTGCACGAGCAGTCGGTGCTCCGGGCGCGTCAGCAGGAGGTCGCGCGCGGGATGGCGACGGCCGAGCTGGACGCCGTACTGGGTCCCCAGCGGCGTGCGCTGTCCCGCTCGGTCGACGCGATCCGGCGGAAGGTCGAGCTGCTCGAGCAGTACGCCGACCGCGTGCGCTCCGCCGACGCCGCTCTCCGCGCGGAGGCGGCGCTGGAGGACGGCGACCGCTACATCGAGCTGCTCGCTCGCACTGAGCCGGCCGGTGATACCGCGGTGGTCCAGGGCTTCGCCGACGAGGCCGCGGCGCTCAAGGACACCTTCACCAGATCCATCAAGGCAGCCCGAGACGCCGGTCGCACACTCGCGCTGCCGGAGTAACGGCCCGCCCTCCAAGTCCCCGCCCCGATCGGCCGTGAACGGCGCGACCGGGGTGCGCGTACTACGCTGCTGTGGTGAAGCAGACCGTGATTGTTGCCGGGGGCACCGGTGGGTTGGGTGGAGCTGTCACTGCCGAGCTGCTCGAAGGTGGCTGGCGGGTCGTCGTACCAGGTCGCAGCGAGGAGTCACTGGCCGCGCTCGGCGCTCACGAGTCCTTGGCGCCGGTGCTCGCCGATCTGTCCGATCCGGCGGGAGCCGCGGACGTCGTCGCCTTGGCGACGTCCGACGACAGCGCTCCGCTGCACGCGCTCGTGAACCTCGTCGGCGGCTTCGACGCCGGCGGGCGGGTCCACGAGACGCCGGTCGAGGACTTCGAGCGGCAGCTGTCGATCAACCTCCGCCCGCTCTACCTGATCACCCAGGCAGCACTCCCGCACCTGATCGCCAACGGCGGCGGCGCGATCGTCTGTACGTCGAGCCAGACCGCGCTCAAACCGTTCCCTGGTGCGGCCGGTTACATCACGTCGAAGGCCGGCGTGATCGCCTTCGCCGACGCCCTCGCCGTCGAGTACGCCGCCGACCACATCCGGGTCAACACGATCCTCCCCGGCACCATCGACACCCCCACCAACCGCCAGGCCCGGCCGAACGCCGACACCACCCACTGGACCCCACCGGCCAGGATCGCCACCGCCATCCGCTTCCTGATCGACTCCGACGCCATCACCGGAGCCCACCTGCCGGTTTAACGCTGGTCCATCAACAGTTGGATCCCGTCCAGGATCCGGTCCAGCCCAAAGCGGAACGAGTGGTCGGCGTCCATCGCCGCCTGGAACTGCTCGCCCGCCGCCGTCCCCACGCGCCCGGCCACCGGGAACCGATCAGCCAGCCCGGCCATGTACCGATCGAGTAGCGGGCCCGTCGTGAGCCACCACTCCTGATCCGTCAGCCCGCTCTCGCGCTGGGTCCGCAGGTGCTCGGCCGCCGCCCGCGCGGTCCCCAGCACATGGGTCAGGATCAGCGCGAGCGCCGAGTCCATCTCCACGTCGCTCAGTCCACGCCCGTCCAGCGGCCGCAGCTCCGCCTCGTACTTGAGCGTGACGTTCGGCCCGAGCGCGCTCCGCACCGCCGGCACTTCGTGGATCCAGGGGTGCGCCATCAGCACCTCCCAGTTCCGCCGGGCGACGAACTCCATCCCGGCCCGCCACCCGTCCTGCCGCGCCGGCTCGTCCACGTCGGCGTACAGCTCGGCGTACACGGTGTCGAACATCAGGTCGGTCAGCTCGCCCTTGCCTGGGACGTGCGTGTAGAGCGACATCGTCCCCGCCTTCAGTTGCTCCGCGATCTGGCGCATCGAGACCGACTCCAGCCCGTCGGCGTCGGCGAGCTGGATCGCCGTGTCGACGATCGCCCGGACGGTCAGCCCGGAGCGGCCGGGCTTGCTGTGACTGCCCCAGAGCAGGGCCAGACTGCGCGCCGGATCGGGCGCCGCGGACTTCTTTCCACTCACCGGGAACAAACTCCAACCGCTCGTCGTTGACCCGATCGTACCCGAATCGTACGGTGTACGGTACGCCGTACCGAACCAACGGAACGAAGAACGAGGTGGAAGTGACTGCAGAACGCGTGATCGTCGCGGACGACGTGCGCAAGAACTACCCCGGCGGCACCGAGGGGGCGGGCCTGAACGGGTTCGACCTCGAGGTGGCGGCCGGGTCGGTGGTGGGACTGCTCGGCCCGAACGGCGCCGGTAAGACCACCGCGGTCCGGATCCTGTCCACCCTGCTCGACCTGGACTCCGGCCGGGCGAGCGTCGCGGGGTACGACGTCAGCCGGCAGGGCCAGGAGGTGAGGAAGCGGATCGGGCTGGTCGGCCAGTACGCCGCGGTCGACGAGATCCTCACCGGCCGGCAGAACCTGGTGCTGTTCGGCCGGCTCAACCACCTGCCGCGCAAGGCGGCCCAGAGCCGCGCCGACGAGCTGCTCGAACGGTTCTCCCTGCACGGCGCCGCAGACCAGGCGGCGAGCAAGTACTCCGGAGGCATGCGCCGAAGGCTGGATCTGGCCGCCAGCCTGATCGTTGCCCCGGCACTGCTGTTCGTCGACGAACCGACCACCGGGCTGGATCCCGCGGGCCGGCGCGAGGTCTGGTCCGCGGTCCGCGACCTCGTGAAGTCCGGTACGACGGTGCTGCTGACCACGCAGTACCTGGAAGAAGCCGACCAGCTCGCCGACCGGATCTCGATGCTCAAGGAGGGCCGAGTCGTTGCCGAAGGCACCCCTGACCAGCTGAAGGCGCGGCTCGGCGGCGACTGGCTGGACCTCGTCCTGGCCGACCCGGCCGACGTACCGAAGGTCCAGGCGCTGGTCGAGCGGTACGCCGACGGCGAGGTCCGGGTCGAGGACCTGACCGTCAGCGTCCCGGTCCGGGACCGCACGAAGGCGCTGGTGGAAGTCGCCACCGCGCTGCACGACGTACAGATCGAACCGGAGGACATCACGCTGAGACGACCGACGCTGGACGAAGTGTTCCTGCACCTGACCGGATCGGGGGTGGCCGCATGAGGTGGGCCCTGGTCGACGGCTGGACGATCGCGCAGCGCACGTTGCTGCACTGGCGGATGCAGCCCGGTTTGGTGATCTTCGGGTGGTTGTTCCCGGTGCTGATGCTGCTGATGTTCGGGGCGCTGCTCGGCGGAGCGATGGAGATGCCGGGCGGGACGTCGTACTACGAACTGCTGGTGCCGGGGATCTTCGCGCTGTCGATGCTCTTCGGGCTGGAGGGCACGATGACCGCGATCACGACCGACGCGGCGAAGGGGGTGACGGACCGGTTCCGGTCGCTGCCGATGAGCTCGGCGGCGGTCGTCCTGGGCCGGTGCATCGCGGACATGCTCGACTCGGTGGTCACGCTGGTCGTGCTGGCCGCGACCGGGCTCGCGCTCGGCTGGCGGTGGCACGGGTCGCTGCTGGAGGCGCTGGCGGCGTTCGGGCTGCTCCTGCTGCTCCGGTTCGCGCTGCTCTGGGTCGGGATCTTCATCGGGTTGTCGGTCCGCAACGCGCAGTCGGTGACCGTGATCCAGGTGGCGATCTGGCCGATCGGGTTCCTGTCGAGCGCGTTCGTGAACACCTCGACGATGCCGGACTGGCTCGGCGCGGTCGCGCAGTGGAACCCGATGTCGTCGACGGCGACCGCGGCCCGGGCGCTGTTCGGCAACCCGGGCGGATCGGCGGGGTCGTGGATCGGTGAGCACGCCCTGGCCGGAGCGGTGATCTGGCCGCTACTCATGGTGGTCGTCTTCCTGCCTTTGTCGGCCCGCAGGTTCCGAAACCTGTCCCGCTAGAACCGGCGCGATTGGCGCGTGAACGAGTAGACTTTCCACCGAGGTAAACCGATCGATCCCGCCCAGCGTCTGACAAGTGTGCGGCCTGGGTACCGGCTTTCCAGGCCACAGGGCATCGACAGGGGAACCATGGGTCGTCGTTCACGCGCCACCCGCGCGGAGGGGACAGGAACCGGCACGCCGGACAGGCGGCACAGCCGGGCCAGAACCGTGCCGCAATCACTCGGTCTGACCCTGATCAGCGCCCTCCTGCCCGGAAGCGGGCTGATTCTCGGCGGACGCCGCCGGATCGGTGCGGTCGTGCTCACGCTCACCCTCGGGCTGATCGGCTTCGGCCTGTACGTCGGGTTCTGGCGCCGCGACGACGTCGTCCAGTCCAGCGTCGTGCCGAACCGGCTGGTCGGGGTCGCGATCGCGATCGGCGCGCTGGCCCTCGGCTGGGTGATCGTCGTTGTCGCCTCGCACCGGTTGTTGCGCCCGGCAACGGGTGGGCCCGGCGGGCGGGCGGCCGGCGCGGTCTTCGTCGGGCTGCTCTGCTTCGCGATCAGCGCGCCGGCGGCGGTCGGCGTCCAGAGTGTGCTCGCGCAGCGCGACCTGGTCACCAACGTGTTCGTCTCGCAGGGCGAGAGCAAGAGCGCGACCCGGCCGCAGACGGTGAACGTGAAGGACCCGTGGGAGGACAAGCCGCGGGTCAACCTCCTGCTGCTCGGCGGGGACGACGGCAAGGGACGGATCGGCGTCCGGACCGACACCGTGATCGTCGCGAGCATCGACACCAAGACCGGGGACACCGCGCTGATCTCGCTGCCGCGGCAGCTGATGTTCATGCCGTTCCCGAAGGAATCGCCGCTGCACAAGATCTACCCGAACGGTTTCGGCAAGGAAGGGCTCAGCCTGACCGGCCGGCTGGAGTGGATGCTGACGGCGATGTACCAGAACATCCCCGCGGCGCACCCCGGCATCCTCGGCCCGTCCGACAACGAGGGCGCCGACGTCCTCAAGCAGTCCGTCGGCGAGGCGACCGGGCTGCCCATCGACTACTACCTCCAGGTCAACCTGCAGGGCTTCGACCAGATCGTCGACGCGCTCGGCGGCATCACCGTGAACGTCAACGAGCGGGTCGCGATGGGCGGCATCAGCAGCTCGCACATTCCACCCGGCCAGTGGATCGAGCCCGGCCCGAACCAGCACCTGGACGGCTTCAAGGCGCTGTGGTTCGCCCGCGGCCGGTACGGCGCCGACGACGACCAGCGCCAGATCCGCCAGCGCTGCGCGATCAAGGGCATCGTCGACGCGGCCGACCCGAAGACCCTGGCCACGAAGTACCAGGCGATCGCACGGGCCGGCAAGAACCTGCTCCGCACCGACATCCCGCAGGAGATCCTCCCGGCGCTCGTCCAGCTCGCGCTGAGGGTGAAGTCGGGCACGGTCTCCAACGTCGCCCTGGACCAGTCGAAGCTGAAGCTGAAGTACCTGCACCCCGACTACGACGGTCTGCGCGAAACCATCGAGAAGGCCCTCGACCACGAGCCGGTCACCACGACGCAGGCCCCGCCGACGACACCGCCTCCCGGCAAACTCAACCGTCCGGGGCAGCCGACCACGCCGCCCGCCGGTCCGACCGAAGATCTTCGCGACGCCTGCGCGTATCAGCCGCCGGGTGAGACGCCTTAATCCTCGGCAGGGACCGGGATCGGGCGGCCGAAGAGGGCCTCGCCGACGGTGGCCAGGTGGGGCATCAGGTCCTGCTCGGTGGCCTTGGTGAGGGTGGGGGTGCCGACGGCGGTGCGGAGGATGCCGATGCCGAGCAGCCAGGCCGCGAACAGCTCGGTGCGGAGGTCGGCGTCGTCGTTGCCGTCGGCAAGCTCTTTCAGGACGCCGAGATAGCCGTTGCAGACCTGTTCGCGGACGCGGTCGCGCATGTCCTCGTGGCCGGCTGAGCGGAGCATCGCGATGAGCGGGTGCTCGCCGGCGTACTCGGCCCAGTCCTCGAAGACGAGGTCGCGCAGGAGCTTCGCGGGGAGTTTGTCGAGCGGGCCGTCGGGCAGGACGACGGGTTCGCTCGAGGTGGCCATCGCCTCGGTGAACAGCTGCGACTTCGAGCCGAAGTAGCGGAACACCAGTGCCGGGTCGACGCCGACGTCCCCGGCGACGTCGCGCACGCTCGCGCCGTCGTACCCGTCTCTGGCGAAGCGGACGCGAGCGCAGTCCAGCAGCCGCGCGCGGGTCGCCTCGCGATCGCGTTTGTGCGCCATCCGGTCCTCCCGTGGGTCAAGTCATCGATCGTTGACATGGTAGCGCGGCGATGCTTAGTCTCTAAGTAAGTCATCGATCGATGACTTAGGGACGGAGGCTGGGATGAAGAACGTCGTGGTGGCCGGTGGTACGACCGGGATGGGCCGGGTGATCGCGCTGTACCACCTGCGGCAGGGCGCCCGGGTGACGGTGATCGGCAGTACGCCGGCGCGCGGCGAGCAGTTCCTCGCCGACGCGGCCGCGCTCGGTGCGGGGGAGCGGGCCGGCTTCGTACGCGCGGACCTGCGTTCGGTCGCGGAGAACCACCGGGTCGTCGCCGAGATCGAGGCGCGGCACGAGGCGCTGGACGGTTTGGTGCTGACGCAGCTGATGCCGTTCGTGAAGCGGTACGAGACGGTCGACGGGTTCGAGGGGGTCTTCTCGCTGTACTACGTGAGCCGGTTCGTCCTGAGCTATCGGTTGACCGGTCTGCTCGAACGCGGTGACATGCCGCTCGTGGTCAGCGTCGGTGCGACCGGCATCACGAAGGGGGCGGTGAACTGGGGAGATCCGCAGTTCGCTGCGTCGTACGGGATGGTGAAGGCGATGGTCAGCGCCGGGCGGGCGAATGATCTGCTGGGGGTGCATTACGTGCAGAACCATCCGGACGGGCGGACGAAGTATCTGCAGTTGCGGCCGTGGTACACCGACAGCGGCACCAACCATTTGCCGCAGCCTCATCGGACGGTGGCTCGTGCGTTGGGGAAGGTGTTCGCGAAGTCCCCCGAGGAGAGCATCCGCGGGACCATCGCTTTGATGGACGACCAGCCCGCCGAGCGCCTGATCCTGCGAGCCCTCGACAAGCCGGTCGATCCTTCGCTGCGGACGTTCAACCCCGCGGACGCCCAGCGGCTCTACGAGTTGACCAAGGGAGTCCTCAGGTGAGCGCCCGGCAGACCTTCAGTTGAACAGGTCGGAGTCCGGGCCGAAGTCGGCCTCGTCGACGACCCGGCGGACCTCGACCTCCTGGTCCAGCGCCTCGGCCAGCCGCGCGGCCCACTCGATCGCCTCGTCGGCGTTGCGGACCTCGACGACGATGATCCCGCCGATCAGCTCCTTGGTCTCGGCGAACGGCCCATCGGTCACGGTCCGCTTGCCGTTGGACACCTTCACCCGAGCACCCAGCGCACTCCGGTGCACCCCCTCGGCCACCAGCAGCACACCAGCCTTCGACAGATCGTCGACCAGCGCCCCGACGTTCGCCGCGACCTCGTCACTCACCTGCACCCCAGCCTCGGTCGCCTCATCGGCCTTGTTGATGATCATGTAACGCATCTGCTGCCCACTCCCTCGCTCATCGGTCGATCACTTACTCTCACGTCGACCGGCTAACTACCAGATCGACACACCCCCAAAGATTTCTCGGTACGCCGGTACGCCCGCCGCCGCCGGCCGCCCGCCGCCGCCGGCCGCCCGCCGCCGCCGGCCGCACGCCGCTGCCGCCCGGCGATCCGGCACGCCGCCATCCATCCATCCATCGCGGACCTACTCCAACTACTTCCCGGCCGCAGCGACCTCACCCCCGCCGACCTTCCCGGCCGCATCGCCGCCGACCTCAGCCGGACGCGGCACCCGCCGCCCACCCCTCCCGCGGCCCACGCATCCGGCACCCGCCGCCATCCGCCCGCCCGGCGCCCACCCGCCACCGATCCGGCACGCCGCCATCCATCCATCGCGGACCTACTCCACCTACTTCCCGGCCGCAGCGACCTCACCCCCGCCGACCTCCCCGGCCGCGTCGCCGACCACCCCAGCCGGGATGCGGGTTACCGGGGAGGGCACCCGGGGGGAGGGCGAGTCCGCCGGCGAGTCCGGCCAACGGGGAGGGGTGCCGGTCTGCGTCCAGGCCGGAAGCCGACCGCTCGCCTGGCGAGGCTTCTGCCGACCGCCCCGGCGGCATCGCCGACCACCCGACCGGGATGCGGAGTCACCGGGGGAGTCACGCGGGGCACCCGGGCACAGGCCGGCGACGTACAGCGTTTGCCGGTCCGCGGTCCCCGGGGCGGAGAGCCCGATCGGTAGCACGGCTGGGGCCGGTCCAGAGACGGCCGGTAGGGCGGGAGCCGGTACAGAGACGGCCGGCAGGGCGGGAGCCGGTTCGGAGACGGCTGGTACGGCGGGCGCCCTCGCCACGAACCGCCTCCCCGTCGTACCGGCTCCCCATCCCCCCACTCCCGTCGTACCAGCTTGCTCTGACCCCGTGTGTGCTGTTCTATCGGTCGGGTGACGGTGACGGACACGCACGGGGCGATCGACGCGGTCTGGCGGATCGAGTCGGCCAGGATCGTGGCCGGGGTGGCGCGGATCGTCCGCGACGTCGGCCTTGCCGAGGAACTCGCACAGGACGCCCTGGTCGCGGCGCTCGAGCAGTGGCCGGAGTCCGGCGTCCCAAGGAATCCCGGCGCCTGGCTGATGGCGATCGCCAAGCGGCGGGCGATCGACCTGATCCGGCGCAAGGAGACCTACCAGCGCAAGCTCGCCGAGATGGGGCACGAGCTGGAGATCGACGGGGACTCGGTCGAGGACGACGTCCAGGCGATCCTCGAGGACACCATCGAGGACGATCTCCTGCGGCTCGTGTTCACCGCGTGCCATCCGGTGATCACCACCGACGCGCGGGTCAGCCTGACGCTGAGGCTGCTCGGTGGGCTGAAGACCGACGAGATCGCCCGCGCGTTCCTGGCGCCCGAGGCAACGATCGCGCAGCGGATCGTCCGCGCGAAGAAGAACCTCGCGAAGGCCGAGGTCGGCTTCGAGGTCCCGACCGGGGACGAGCTGCTGAGTCGCCTCGGGTCGGTGCTCGAGGTCGTCTACCTGATCTACAACGAGGGCTACTCGGCGACCGCGGGCGACGACTGGATGCGCCCGACGCTCTGCAACGAGGCGATCCGGCTCGGCCGCCTGCTCGCCCAGCTGATGCCGCAGGAGCCCGAGGTGCACGGCCTGCTCGCGCTGATGGAGCTGCAGTCGTCGCGCGCGAAGGCCCGGGTCGGCCCGACGGGCGAGCCGGTGCTGCTGCTCGACCAGGACCGCCGCCGCTGGGATCGCCTGCTGATCCGCCGCGGTCTCGAGAGCATCGACCGCGCCTGGGCGCTGGAGGGTGAGCCCGGTCCGTACCTGCTGCAGGCCGCCATCGCCGCGTGTCACGCGCGAGCGGCCGAGGCCGACGACACCGATTGGGCGCGGATCGCAGGCCTGTACGCCGTACTGGCTGCTGTCGTGCCCTCGCCGGTGGTCGAGTTGAACCGCGCGGTCGCGATCTCGATGGCGTTCGGCCCGGAGAACGGGCTGGTCGCGGTCGACGCACTGCTCGAGGAGCCGGCGCTGAAGGACTACCACCTGCTGCCGAGCGTCCGGGGCGATCTGCTGTTCAAGCTCGGACGGCTGGACGAAGCGCGCGCGGAGTTCGAGCGCGCCGCTTCACTCACCCGTAACGAGCGGGAACGAGCGCTGCTCTTGGACCGCGCTGCCGCCTGCTGAAACTTTCTCCCCAGCGGTGTCGATCCACGGCCGAGGTGTTCGACGCAGTGGTGTGAGGCCGGGATCGCGGCCCCTGAACGCTAGGAGAACACCCATGGACAAGGTCACCTCGGCCGACGGTACGACGATCGCCTACGACCGGCTCGGCGCGGGACCCGCCGTCGTCCTGGTCTGCGGCGGCTCGGTCGACCGGATGTCGAACGCGCCGCTGGCCGCGCTGCTGGCGGAGCACTTCACCGTCTACAACTACGACCGCCGCGGCCGCGGCGACTCCGGCGACGCCGCCGAGTACGCCGTCGAGCGGGAGTTCGAGGACCTCGACGCGATCTTCGCGGCGGCCGGCGGATCGGCCTGCTTGTACGGTACGTCGTCCGGCGCGGCGCTGGCGTTGCTCGCGACGGCGTCCGGGCGGCCCGTCTCGCGCCTGGCGCTCTGGGAGCCGCCGTACATCCTGGACGGCGGCCGGCCGCGGCCGCCGGCGAACACGGCCGACATCTTCCGGGACTTCGTCGCGGCCGGCCGGCGGGACGCGGCGGCGGAGTACTTCATGGCGGAGGTCGTGGGGCTGCCGCCGGAGTTCGTCGCGATGGCGAAGGCCTCGCCGTGGTGGCCGGCGCAGGAGGCGATCGCGCACACGCTTGCGTACGACGCGACGGTGATGGGCGACTACTCGGTACCGGTCGATGCCGTCGGCAAGGTGAGCGTGCCGACCCGGGTGCTCACCGGCGGCGCGTCGTGGCAGTGGATGGTCGACGGGAACCAGGCGGTCGTCGCCGGGCTGTCCGACGGGAGTCACCGTACGCTCGACGGCCAGGAGCACAACGTCGACCCGGCCGTGATGGCCGCCGCGCTGAAGGAGTTCTTCGGATGAAGTTCCGGACCGTCCTGATCGGGACGACGAAGGTCGGCTTCGAGGTGCCGCCGGAGATCGTCGAGTCCTTCGGCGCCGGCAAGAAGCCCGCCGTACGAGTGACCATCGGCAGCCACACCTACCGCAGTACGGTCGCGGTGATGGGCGGGGTCTTCATGGTCGGCGTCAGCGCGGAGAATCGCGCGGCCGCCGGTGTCGCGGGAGGCGACGAGGTCGAGATCACGCTCGAACTCGACACGGCGCCGCGGGAGGTCGCCGTACCAGCTGACTTCGCTGAGGCCCTGGCAGCCAACTCCACAGCGAAGGACTTCTACGAGACCCTCTCCTACAGTCAGCGCCGCTGGTTCGTCCTGGGCATCGAAGAGGCGAAGAAGCCCGAGACCCGCAGGAACCGGATCGAGAAGGCAGTCGAAAGACTGGCCTCAGGCCGCGGCCAGCGCTGACGACCTGCGGTGCGTCCGGAGCGAGTGCTCCGGACGCTGCAGGTACTTCTACTAACCGACGGTGATCAGACCGCCGGCGTTGGTGCGGGCGGCGTCGAAGCGGGCCTGGGCGTCGGCCCAGTTCACCACGTTCCACCACGCCTTGACGTAGTCCGGCTTGACGTTCTTGTACTGCAGGTAGAAGGCGTGCTCCCACATGTCCAGCATCACCAGCGGGATCTGGCCGGCCGGCAGCTGGCCCTGCTGGTCGTACAGCTGGTGGATCAGCAGTCCGCCGCCCAGCGCGTCCCAGCCGAGGATGGCCCAGCCGGACCCCTGGATGGTGGTCGCCGCCGCGGTGAAGTGCGCCTGGAACGCGTCGAACGAGCCGAACGACTCGTCGATCGCGGCCGCCAGCTCACCGTCGGGCTTGTCGCCACCCTCCGGGGACAGGTTCTTCCAGAAGATCGAGTGGTTGACGTGCCCGCCCAGGTTGAAGGCGAGGGTCTTCTCCAGCCCGACGATCGAACCGAAGTCGCCGCTCTCGCGGGCCGCGGCCAGCTTCTCGAGCGTGTCGTTGAGACCCTTCACGTAGGTGGCGTGGTGCTTGGAGTGGTGCAGCTCCATGATCTCCCCGGCGATGTGCGGCGCCAGTGCGCCGTAGTCGTAGGAAAGCTCGGGAAGCGTGTACGTGGTCAACTCTGCTCCTTCGTCAGGGCCCGCGCGGGGGCCGGTATCTCCGATGTCCTGTCTCAGCTACACCAGCTTGAAACTTCAACCACGGTTGAGGTCAAGTCACCCCGCGGGGCGGCGTGGTTCCTAACCTGTTCCCGGTCCGTCGCCGTTCACACAGGACGCGCCGGTCGCCTCCAGCTTCACATACTCCGGCCCCGCACCCACGCCGGAGGTCTCCCAGTCTCATCACAGCCCTCCGCGTCAGAGCCGCCACCTCTCGAACCACCCTCCGCAGCCCGGTCCCCGGCTACCAGACACCGAGCCAGTACGACGGGAGCCGCGCCCGCCACCACCACCGCGAGCACCCCCGGGATCAGCAAGGCCACCGGAAGCCCCGCCTGCCCGGCGACGGCCCCGATCAGCGCCGGCCCGACCAGCCCACCGCCGTAGCTGATCGTCGTCACCATCGACAGCCGCCGCCCGGACGCCCCGGAGGCCCCGAGCGCGCTCACGACCACCGGCCACACGACGGCCATCCCCGCACCGGCCAGGATCCACCCGGCCATCGCCGTACCGACGCGGGCCGTCTCGATCACACTCGACAACAGCACCAGTCCGTACCCGGCGGTCGCCGTCGCCCCGGCGTACCGGATGGTCGCTGTTGCCCCGAGCCGCGCCCGCACCGGATCCCCGACGAACCGGACGACCGTCATCGCGACGAAGAACGCGGTGTAGACGAGCGACCCGACCGCCGGATCCGCGCCCAGCACCCGGGTCGCATGGACACCGGCCCAGTCGGTCGCAGCCCCCTCGGTCAGAAACGCCGCCGCCCCGACGAGGCCCAGCCCCACGACCAGTCCCATTTGCCGCTCGTCGCCGGACGGCTGCCAGCCGGGCCGAGCCCCGGCCGACGGATCCCCGCCGGGCCGCTCTCCGCTGTCGGCGCCCGCCCCGTGCCTGTCCGCGCCGTGCTGATCGGCCGGGGTCGGAAGGTTCCTGGTGATCGCAAACCCCGCGACCACCAGCACGCCCGCGAAGAGCACCAGCACCAACTGCACCCCCAGACCCAACCGCAGCCCCGCCGTGGCCAGCGCCCCACCCAGCACCGCCCCCAACGTCCACGTCCCGTGCATCCCACCCATCACCGGCCGCCCAAGCGCCCGCTCGACCGCCACCGCCTGCAAACTCAGCGCCACGTTCAGCCCACCCGACAGCACCCCGAACCCCATCGCGGCAGCTATCAGCACCTCACCCGAAGGTGCCAGCGCCACCAAAAGCGGCGCGGGCGCCGCCGCCCGCAGCGTCCACCCGAGCAACCGCCGCCCATCCCACCGATCAGCCACCCGCCCGGCAATCGGCATCGCCACCAGCGCCCCGACGGCCAGCGCCATCAGCAGTACGCCGAGCCGCCCAACCCCCAGATCGAGCCGGGCGTCCGTCGCCGGCAACGTCGCACCCCACACGGCATTCAGCACGCCGGTCAGCCCGTAACAGATCGCGATGTGAACTCTCATACCCCGACCATCAGCCACCCCAGGCCCCGGACTCCAACACCTGTTCGGTGCTCATTCACGCACCCACGGTGTTAGTCGATCGCACCGAGCACCAACCAGGCGCCCCTTGACGAAGCCGCCGAATCTCCACCACTCACTAACCTCGTCACAGACCGACCTGCCACGCTCGCTCCCACCCGAAAAACAGCCGATCGACCTCGTTGATGAGTGGTGCGCGTCCGCCCTCTGCCCCAACGGACGCCACCGCAAGCCGCCAAGCCGCCGACCTCGCCGAGCTGCCGAGCCCCTGAGCCACCCCCAGCCGCCCCCGAGCCACCGAGCGGCGTCGCTCGTGCCGGGCACCGCGCGCCGTCGCCGGGCTGGTCGGCTCGTGCTCCCGCTGGGGCCGAGCTCCAGCTCAACGAGGTGGCACCAACGTGCACCACTGATCAACACGACCGCCGGCTGCCCGGCCACGCTCAGCCCCGGCCCCGAACACGGCGAATCGTCCCGTTGATCAGTGGTGCACGTCGGTTCTCAGGTCCCGACGAGTCGCCAGAGCGTGGTGACCTCCTTGGCGCGAGCATCCGCCAGCGGATCCGACAAGCCTCGCCGGGCTGCTTGAGCCCTCGGCTGCGCTGGTACGACGTCCGCCCCGCCGGCGATCTCCAGGCCGGCCCGGCCGATCAGCTCCGGCAGGTCCGCCCGAGAGCGCAGACCAAGGTGCTCAGCCAGGTCGGACAGGATCAGCCAGATCTCGCCGCGGGGCTGCAGGTGCTTCCGCGCGCCCAGCAGGAACCGGCTCAGCAGCTCGCCGTCCTCGTCGTATACCGCGTGATCGAGCGTGGTGATCGGCCGGGCCGGGATCCATGGTGGGTTGCAGACGATCAAGTCGGCCCGCCCGGGCGGGAACAGGTCCGCGCGGAGGACCTCGACGGGCAGGCCGAGCCGCGCCAGGTTGTCGCGCGCGCAGACCACCGCACTAGGGCTGATGTCGGTGGCGGTGACTGCGAGTCCACGCCGGGCGATTACGGCTGCCAGCACTCCGGTGCCGGTACCGATGTCGAAGGCTGTTCGACCCGGCAGGGGTGCGTCGGCCACCAGGTCGACGTACTCGGAGCGCGTCGGGGCGAAGACTCCGTAGTACGGATGGATCCGGGCGTCCAACGCCGGGATGAACACCCCGCGGCGACGGAGCTGGTGAGCCCCGATCACGCCCAGGAGTTCCTGCAGCGGCACCAACCGATCGGTGGACGGTTCGCCGTACGCCTGCAAACACGCCTGATGGACGTCGGGCGCTCGCCGGGCTCCGATCGAGTAGGTGGAGTCGAGGGGGACGAGCACGGCGTTGACCGCCTGGACCTGCCGGGCGCGTTGTCGGCGGTAGGTCTCGAAGTCGGAACCACCCGGTCTGAGGCGCCGCTTGATCGCGGCAATCACCTGCCTGCCGTTGTGCCAGTCGCCCTGCCAGAGCAGGTGGGAGCCTTGGTCGATCGCTCGGAGTACACGCGACGCGGACCACGCGTCGTCGATGACGAGAAGTGTGTTCATCAGCCGTTCCTGCTGCGGAGAAGGTGTCCAGAGGGCAGCGCGGCTCACCCGGCCGCCGAACGGCGCCGGGGAGCGGAACGGATCGATCAGTGAACGACAGGCGCGTGCACAGGTCTGGTCACCCCGCCACGCTAATCCACCCCGTCGAAGCGCCCCGAGCAGCCCCAGCCCACCCGCCCGGATTGGCCCCCGAGCACCCCGTCAGCGACGGGTGGCGCGAGCACTCGGTGGGGGCTAATAGACTTCGGAGGTCGATCCCGGTGGCTTGCCCGGCTGTCAGGGTCTTGAGATCCCCATACCGAACCCGAGGTTGTTGTCGTGCTCACCATGCAGGACGCGCTGCTCGCGCTGACGAAGTACTGGACCGACCGGGGCTGCATGGTGGTGCAGCCGTTCAACACCGAGGTGGGTGCCGGCACGCTGAACCCGGCCACCATCCTGCGGGTGCTGGGTCCCGAGCCGTGGCGGGTCGCGTACGTCGAGCCGAGTGTGCGCCCCGACGACAGCCGCTACGGCGAGAACCCGAACCGGCTGCAGACGCACACCCAGTTCCAGGTGGTGCTCAAGCCGGACCCGGGCAACCCGCAGGAACTGTTCCTGGCCAGCCTGGAAGTGCTCGGCATCGACATCCACGCCCACGACGTGCGCTTCGTCGAGGACAACTGGGCCAACCCCGCGACCGGTTCCTGGGGACTCGGCTGGGAGGTCTGGCTGGACGGGCTGGAGATCACCCAGTTCACCTACTTCCAGCAGGCCGGCGGCATGACGCTCGACCCGGTGTCGGTGGAGATCACCTACGGCATCGAGCGGATCATGATGGCGCTGCAGGGCGTCTCGCACTTCAAGGACATCGCGTACGCGCCGGGCATCTCGTACGGCGAGGCGTTCGGCCAGGCCGAGTACGAGATGAGCCGGTACTACCTCGACGACGCCGACGTGGAGAGCCAGAAGCGGCTCTTCGAGGAGTACGCCGCCGAGGCGCGCCGGATGCTGGACGCGCGCCTGCCGGTCCCGGCGCACGTCAACGTGCTGCGCTGCTCGCACACCTTCAACGTGCTCGACTCCCGCGGCGCGGTCAGTACGACGGAACGCGCGAAGGCGTTCGGCCGGATGCGCACGCTGGCTCGTGAGGTCGCGCAGCTGTGGGCCGAGCGGCGGACCGAGCTGGAGTACCCGCTGGGCAAGGCCGAGCTGCCGCCCGCGGCGCCGGAGCCGACCGAGTTCCCGAAGGTCAGTGGGACCCGTCAGCTGCTGTTCGAGATCGGTACCGAGGAGATGCCGCCGTCGGAGGTCGCGAAGACCGCCGAGTCGGTGCGCAAGGCCCTCACCGAGAAGCTGGCCGCGACGCGGCTCGGCCACGGCAAGGTGACGACGTACGCGACCCCGCGCCGGGTGGTTGCCTTCGTCACCGAGGTGCAGGCGTTCGAGCCGGACGCGGAGAAGGTTGCCCGAGGCCCCAAGAAGGCCGCGGCGTTCGATGCCGACGGCAACATCACGAAGGCCGCCGCCGGGTTCGCCCGCGGTCAGGGTGTCGACCCGTCCGAGCTGCACGACCTGGACGTCGGCGGTGTGGTCCATGTCGCGGTGACCAAGCCCGACCCGGGGCGCGGTGCCGCCGAGGTGCTGAGCGGCGTACTGAGCGAGATCGTCACCGGCCTGCGCTCGGACAAGAACATGCGCTGGAACGACGCCAAGCTGTCCTTCACCCGCCCGGTGCGCTGGCTGGTCGCGCTGCTCGGTGACCAGGTCGTCCCGGTCGCCGCGTCGACGCTGACCGCCGGCCGGATCACCCGCGTGCACCGGACGGCGGCCCAGCCGACCGTCGAGATCGCGGCCGCCGAGGGGTACCTCGACCTGCTCCGGATCCACGGCATCGAGGCCGACCCGGCCAAGCGTCGTACACAGATCGTCGAAGCGGCGCAGGAGCTGGCGGCCACGGTCGGCGGCAGCGTCGACGTCGAGGGCGAGTCCGCGCTGATCGACCAGATCGTCAACCTGGTCGAGGAACCGACCGCGATCCTGGGTGGCTTCGAGCCGGCGTACCTGGACCTGCCGGGCGAGATCCTGACCACGGTGATGCGCAAGCACCAGCGGTACCTGCCGGTGCGTTCAGCGGACGGGAAGCTGCTTCCGCACTTCGTTGCCGTGGCCAACGGTGCGGTCAAGCCGGACGTCGTCCGTGGCGGCAACGAGGGCGTGCTGCGGGCGCGGTACGAGGATGCCAGCTTCTTCTGGCGGGCCGATCTGCAGACCTCGCCGGAGACGATGAAGGGCGAGCTGGACAAACTGGCCTTCGAGCAGAAGCTCGGCTCGATGGCCCAGCGGGCCGGCCGGATCGGGCGGATCGCGCAGTCGCTCGGCAAGACCGTCGACCTCGACGGCGACGACCTGACCACGCTGAACCGGGCCGCCGAGCTGGCGAAGTTCGACCTCGGTTCGCAGATGGTCGTCGAGCTGACCAGCCTGGCCGGGACGATGGCGCGCGAGTACGCGCGTCGCGCCGGCGAGACCGAAGCGGTCGCCCAGGCCCTGTTCGACATGGAGCTGCCGCGCTCGGCCGGCGATCCGGTGCCGGCGACGATCCCGGGCGCGCTGCTCGCGCTGGCCGACCGGTTCGATCTGCTCGCCGGGCTGTTCGCGATCGGCGCGAAGCCGACCGGTTCGTCGGATCCGTTCGCCCTGCGGCGGGCCGCGGCTGGTGTGGTCGCGATCCTGCGCGAGCACCCGTCGTTGCGGGCGATCACGCTCCCCGTCGGCCTCGCCGCGGCCGCCGAGCAGATCGGTGCCCAGGGCATCGACGTACCGGCCGAGTCGCTGGCCGAGGTGTCCGAGTTCTCCGTACGCCGCTACGAGCAGCAGCTGATCGACCGCGGCGACGACCACCTCCAGGTGGCGGCGGTCCTCCCGCTCGCCGAGGCCCCGGCCCTCGCCGACGAGACCCTGGCCGAGCTCCAGCGCCAGGTCGAGACGGACGGCTTCGCCGAGCTCGTCGCCGTACTCCAGCGCGCCCGCCGGATCGTCCCGCCGGACACCGCCCCGACGTACGACGCCAGCAAGCTGACCGAGCCCGCCGAGGTCGTCCTCCACGAGGCCGTCCAGAAGGTCACCCCCGCACCGACGACCCTCGCCGAGTTCGTCCCCGCGGCATCGGTCCTGGTCGAGCCCATCACCACGTTCTTCGAGGAGATCCTGGTCATGGCCGAAGACCCGGAGGTCAAGGCCGCCCGCCTGGGCCTGCTCGCCACCATCCGCGACCTGGCCGCCCCGGTCCTCGACTGGCAGGCCCTCGGCACCAGCCTGAACTGACAAGCATCAACCACCTGCGAATGGGGTGTCCCGCCACACGGCGAGACACCCCATTCGCACGAGAACAGAGAGAAGAACAGCTCGATGGTTGCGATGGGTTGTTCTGGCTGAGGAGAGCCGCGGCCGACAACCTCGGTGGATTCAGACTCGGCCCGTGCCCTCCCGGGCGAAGTGTGGTTCCGCCGCTTCCAAGCGCGGTACCGAGACGCCCAACCTCCGCGCTTCGGCCAGGGTGTCCCGGCAGACCTCACGCGGCTCCTCGGCGTCGGGGTCGGAGTGCGCCGTGAGACTCACGCGCGCGAGCGCGAAGTGAGCGGTCAGCCAGGCGAGAACGGGGGCCGTCAGCCAGGGCGTCCGGAACGGCAGCACGGCGACGCGGTGACGGCGCAGGTCGAGGCCACGCGCCTCGAGAAGCGGCAGCAGTTCGCGGCCGGTCAGCAGCCCCTCCCGCAGGGCGGTCGTCGAGCCGGCCAGCCGGGACAGGGATCCCCGCCGCAGCCCCTGGGAGAGAAGACCCGCGTCCGACACGAAATGGACCCACAGCCAGCCGCGGAAGTCGGTCCGCTCCTTGATCCGGAGCCCGGCTTCGCGAAACGCCTGGCGCACGGCCCGCTCCCGGTCGGTCGGGGGCTGGCCGAGAGTGCCGAAGACGACCGAGGGCAGCAGCATCCCGCGGAGCACGCCGTCCGCGTCGAAGCCGCCACCGGCCTGGGGAAAGCCCCAGGCGATCCGGTCGAGGGGAAGTGCGCCGATCGCGGCTGTCGGCTCGGTCCAGAGGTTGCCGAAGACCAGCACCGTGGCCTGGCCGACGCGCGGGGCCAGGAAGGCCGCCGCCTCGGTGAGGCGGTGGTGCGGCACGCTGAGCACGATCAGGTCGAAGCCGTGGTCCGGCTCCAGCGCCTCGCGGTAGCGCACCGGCCACTTCTCGACGACGCGCTGCCCCCACACCCGGCGCCGCGTATCGAGCAGGTCGAGATCCACCGTGTCCCCGTACGTCGCCGCGCGGCCCGGCCGGACGGAGAACTCGACGTCGTGGCCCGCCTGGTGCAGGGCCCAGCCGTAAATGGTGGCGATCACGCCTCGGCCGACCATCAGGATCTTCACGCAGCACCTCGTGGGGTAGCATCGATCTGGAGATCATCTCCACTTTCAAGATATGGAGATCATCTCCATTTGTCAACGGAGGGAGCGCATGACCGCCGACAAGCCACTGCGGGCTGACGCCCAGCGCAAGCGCGAGGCCCTGCTCGCCACAGCCCGGGAGGTCTTCGACGCCGGAGGCTTCTTCGACCTGCGCTTCGATGACTTCGCCCGCCTGGCCGGGGTGGGCACCGGCACGCTGTACCGCCACTTCCCCACCCGGGAGGCACTGGCCGAGGCGGTCTACCACGGGGAGGTCGCCACGCTGTGCGACCGCGCCCGCCAGCTACAGGCCACGCTGCCCGCGGCGGAGGCTTTGGCGACTTTCCTGCGCGGCATGGTCGACCACATCGATGCCCACGAAGGCCTGGCCCGGACGCTGGCCACGCTCATGACCACCCGCTCGGGTGCCCTCACCGAAGGCAGCCGGGCGCTGGAGCAGGCTGTCACCGACCTGGTGGCCGCCGCCGTACAGGACGGCACCGTTCGCGACGACGTGGATGCCGGGGCCGTGATGATGGCGCTGCACGGCATCGGCGCGGCCCATGACCGCCCCCACTGGCGAGCCGAAGCCGACGATGTCATCACCCTCGTGCTGGACGGGCTGCGCCGCCCGCGATGACTCGGCGCTGCGCTGAACCGAGGCCGTCAGATCCTGGAACCCCTGTCTGCCTGGACTTGCCTTGCTGGGTCTGGGGTTCCCTCGTGGTGCGAGAAGTTGATGACGAGCCGCGCACGGTGGCGAGCGCAAGAAGGTGGACGCGGCTTCGACTGGGGAGTGTTCGAGTGTCCTAGGTGTGGAGGTTGTCGTGCGGAGTGATGTGTTGGCGGTTCCCGGCGCGCAGTTGTACTACGAGGTGCGTGGCGCGGGGCCTGTGCTGTTGTTGATCTGTGGGGGCGTGTACGACGCTGAGGCCTATGCGCCGTTGGCCGAGGCGTTTGCCGG
Source organism: Kribbella italica (assembly GCF_014205135.1). Taxonomy (NCBI): domain Bacteria; kingdom Bacillati; phylum Actinomycetota; class Actinomycetes; order Propionibacteriales; family Kribbellaceae; genus Kribbella; species Kribbella italica. The sequence continues at coordinate 4,874,092 of NZ_JACHMY010000001.1, read as the reverse complement.
GCGGTACACGGTGGTGACTTATGACCGGCGGGGGAACTCCCGGAGTCCGTTGGAGGGGGAGCCCTCGGCGCAGGAGATCTCGACGCATGCTGAGGATGCTCGGCGGTTGTTGGAGGTGGTGTCTCCGGGGGCGCCGGCTGAGGTGTTCGGGAACAGTTCGGGGGCGATCATCGCGCTGGAGCTGGCGGCTCGGTGTCCGGAGGTGGTGGGGACTGTGGTGGCGCATGAGCCGCCGTTGTTTCACCTGTTGCCGGATCGGGCTCACTGGAGCCAGTTGATGGATGACGTGGAGGAGACGTTCCGGGCGGGTGGGCCTTGGGCTGCGTTGGAGGTGTTCAACGCGGGGTTCGCCGGGGGCGAGGAGGCTGAGGCGCCTGCTGGGGAGGACGAGCTGGGGCCGGGGTCCATTCCTGAGCCGAGTGGTGAGGTTCAGGAGCGGATGCAGCGGAACTTCGGGTTCTTCATCGGGTACGAGGTGCCGTCGTTCGGGCGGTACCGGGTGGAGTTGGAGCAGTTGGACGGCGTGCGGGTGGTGGCGGGGGTGGGGGAGCTGTCCGCCGAGGAGCCGCCGGGGCGGGCGGCGAGTGCTTTGGCTGAAGGGATGGGGCAGACGGCCTCCGTGTTCCCGGGGGACCACGGAGGATTCGGGAGTGCGGCCGAGGGGTTTGCGGTGGTGCTGGACCGGGTGCTCAGAGAGGGAGCGTGAGCAGCGGGGCGAGGCGGTCGGCGATCAGGCGGTAGCCGTCGGGGCCGGGGTGGAGGTCGTCGGCGTACAGGGCCTTGGCTTCTTCGGGGGTGAGGATCGTGCGGCCGTCGATGAGTTGGAGGTCGGGGTCGGCGAGTGAGCGGGCGCCGAGCTCGATGCAGGCGCGGACGTCGTCGAGGGTGAGGCCGACCTCGTTGGGCTTGCCCTCGTGCTCCGGCGCGACGAGCGGGGTGATCAGGACGATCGGCGTGTGCGGGTGGCCGTCGCGGACCGTGTGCAGGAAGGACTCGACCTGGCCGGGGAGCGTGCGGCCGCTGAAGGTGGCGCCGCCGTAGATGTTGATGCCCAGGCAGAGGGAGATGAGTCTGGCCGGGGTGTCGCGGATCGTCCGGGCGGCGATGGGGTCGAGGTGGCACTCGCCGGAGAAGCCCATGGCGGTGAGGTCCCAGCCGTGGCGGCGGGCAACGAGGGCCGGCCAGGTTTCGGACGGGCCGTAGGCGCCGGTGCACTGGGTGATCGAGCTGCCGTACGTGAGCCAGCGGGGGCCGGTCGGTGGGGAGGGGATCGCGTCGCCGGTGAAACTCGTCGTTCGTACGGCGATCGCGCCGGCCTGGGGGAGCCAGATGGTCAGGTCGACGTCGTCGCCGGGGAGGTCGACGACGAGTTGCTGCTCGCCGATCTCCAGCTCGTGTCGCCGGTAGAGCTCGCCGTTGACGAGGAAGTCGACGGGCGCGAGCTTGGTGTAGATGTCGAGGGCGGCGCGGAGCTCGAGGCGTACTTCGGTGGCTGTCGTGCGCCAGGAGGCTCGTACGCCGGCCGGCGTTGCGGCCCGGGACCAGAGGCGATGGCCGGGACGGTCGGCGCGTCCGTGCCAATCGTGGAGGCCGGTCGCCTGGCCGCGGGGGTCGAGGCGCCAGAAGGTCGACCAGCCGTCGGCGTCGACCTCGCGGAAGCGGTAGCCGGTCCAGAGGGCATCAGGCATGAGCGTTGTCGCCTTCGTGCAGGTGGGTGGCGGCTCGGGCGCCGAGGCTGGCGTTAACGTGGGCGAGCATGACGGCGGCCGCGGTTTCGCTGTCGCGGGTGGCGATGGCTTCGACCAAGGCCAGGTGGTCCGCGCGGGTGCGTTCCAAGTCTTCCTCCGAGCGGCCGGTCTCCAGCGCGAGGCGGCGGTAGCGGTCGGCCTTGTCCCACAGGGCGTCGAGCGACTGGATCAGCAGGTGGTTGTGGGACGCCTGGTAGATCGCGGAGTGAAAGCGGCGGTGCGTGGCCAGCTCGTACGACGCCGGGTCGGCGCGCAGGGGGAGCAGCTCGGTCGCGGTGGCTCGGATCGTGTCCAGCTCGGCCCGCGTACGGCGCTCGGCGGCTAGGCCTGCGGCCAATGGGTCGAGTGAGCGACGGATCTCCAGCAGGTCGCGCGCTTCCTCGGCGGTCAGTGAGGTCACCCGGGCGTCGCGATGGGCGTCCAGCTCGACGAGGCCGTCGCTCATCAAGCGGCGCAGCGCCTCGCGCAGGGGCGTCGTACTGATGCCCAGGTCGCGGGCCAGCGGGCCTTGCTGGATCACCGCGCCGGCGACCAGTTCGCCGCTCAGGATCCGGGCGCGGACCAGCCCGTACGCCGCCTCCGCCTTGGTCGGGCGGTTCCCGTTCTGCTCGTCCATCGCACCTCCCTCCGGCCGGGGCTCAAACTTATCGCAAGCCCGATGCTTCAGTGCGTTATAACCATGAATTTGAGGATAACTGCTGATTTCAACGCGTGAGACCGTGAGGCGAGACCACTTGACGCATCAGGTTATAACGAAGCACAGTAGTCGCCACCACCCCGGAGAGGAACCAGCGTGAACCCCACCCCCCGCAGCTACCGGCTCGGCATCCTGCTCGGCGACGGCATCGGCCCGGAGATCGTCCCGGCCGCGGTCGAGGTGATGGACGCGGCCGTCGTCGCGGCCGGTGCGGCGCCGATCGAGTGGGTCCCGCTGCCGCTGGGCGCCGCGGCGATCGAGACGCACGGCAGCGCGCTGCCGGCCGCGACGCTGGAGACGCTCGGTGAGCTCGATGGTTGGCTGCTCGGCCCGCACGACAGCGCGGCGTACCCGGAACCGCATCGCTCGGAGCTCAATCCGAGTGGCGCGATCCGCAAGCACTTCGACCTGTACGCGAACATCCGGCCGGCTCGGTCCTTCGACGATCGCGGGACCGATCTGGTGGTGGTGCGGGAGAACACCGAGGGGTTCTACGCCGACCGGAACACGTTCGCCGGCACGGGGGAGTACATGCCGACGAAGGACGTCGCGATCGCGATGGGCGTGTTCACGCGCCCGGCGATCGAGCGGATCGCGCGGGAGGCGTTCGAGCTGGCCAGGCGGCGGCGCAGGCACCTGACGGTCGTGCACAAGGCGAACGTGCTGCGGGTGTCGACCGGGATGTTCCTGGCGATCTGCCGGGAGATCGCCGCGGACTATCCCGAGGTCGAGGTCGACGACTTCCACATCGACGCGATGACCGTGCACCTGGTACGCCGGGCCGCCGACTTCGACGTCGTGGTGACGGAGAACATGTTCGGCGACATCCTGTCCGATCTGGCGGGTGAGCTGGCCGGGTCGCTCGGGATCGCGCCGTCGGTGAACGCGTCGGCCGAGCGGGCGATGGCACAGGCGGCGCATGGTTCGGCGCCGGACATCGCGGGGCGCGACCTGGCGAACCCGACGGCGATGATCGGCTCCGGTGGGATGCTGCTGGATTGGCTGGGGCGCCGGTGCGATGACCCGGCAGCGAGCAAGGCGGCCCAGTTGGTCGACGACGCGTTGTTCGCGACGATCCGCGCGGGGGTCAGCACGAGGGACCTGGGCGGCACGGCCGGTACGGCGGAGTTCGGTTCCGCTGTAGCCAAGGCGATTGCGTCGGCATGATCGGACCTGACTACCAACCTCTGCGGTGGATTGCTCCTGAGCATCTGCCCCGGACGTTGCGGATCTTGCTGGAGAACGCTCTGAGGCACGGGACAGCGAGCGACGTACTGGCGAATTGGGTGCCCGGGGCAACGGGTGAGATCGAGGTGTACCCGTCGCGGGTGTTTCTGCACGACACCAACGGCGTACCGGTGCTGGCTGATCTGGCGGCGATGCGAGACGCGATGGTCGAGCTGGGCGGGGATCCGGCGCGGGTCGATCCGTTGGTGCCGGCGGAGCTGGTGGTCGATCACTCGGTGATTGCCGATGTGTTCGGGCGGCCCGACGCCATGCAGCGGAACGTCGAGCTGGAGTACCGGCGGAACGGGGAACGCTACAGGTTCCTGCGCTGGGGGCAGCAGGCGTTCGAGCAGTTGAAGGTGGTGCCGCCGGGGGCGGGGATCATGCATCAGGTCAACCTGGAGAAGCTCGCGCGGGTGGTCGAGGTGCGCGACGGGAAGGCGTTCCCGGATCTTTGTCTGGGGACGGACTCGCACACGACGATGGTGAACGGGCTCGGCGTACTGGGCTGGGGGATCGGCGGGATCGAGGCCGAGGCCGCGCTGCTCGGGCAGTCGGTCTCGATGGTGATCCCGAAGGTGGTCGGCGTCCGGCTGGTCGGTGCGCTGCCGGCTGGGTCGACGGCGACGGATCTGGTGCTGACGATCACCGAGCGGCTGCGGGCGCACGGGGTGGTCGGGAAGCTCGTGGAGTTCCACGGTCCGGCGCTGGCCGACCTGCCGGTGCCCGATCGCGCGACGATCGCGAACATGAGCCCGGAATTCGGGTCGACGGTGGCGTGGTTCCCGATCGACGAGCGGACGCTGGACTACCTGCGCTTCACCGGGCGGGACCACGTCGACCTGGTCGAGAACTACGCCAAAGAACAAGGTCTCTGGCACGACACCACGAAGATCCTGTACGACGAGGAGCTGGTGATCGACCTGGCGGAGGTGGTCCCGTCGATCGCAGGGCCGAACCGGCCGAACCAACGTATCGCGCTGACGGAGGTGGCCCACGACAAGTCTTCAGGAGAAGGACTTTCTGATGACTCTGTGGTGATCGCGGCGATCACATCCTGTACTAACACCTCCAACCCCAGCGTGATGGTCGCCGCCGGGCTGGTGGCGAAGAAGGCGGTCGAGCTCGGGCTGGAGACCAAGCCCTGGGTGAAGACGACGCTCTCGCCCGGCTCGAAAGTGGTGATGGACTACTACGCCGCGGCCGGGCTCACGCCGTACCTGGAGAAGCTCGGGTTCCATCTGGCCGGCTTCGGGTGCATGACGTGCATCGGGGCGTCCGGCGGGCTGGCCGACGGGGTTACTGAAGTTGTCAAAAGCAACAACTTGTCCGTGGCCGCAGTGCTGTCCGGGAACAGGAACTTCGAGAGCCGGATCCAGCCTGACGTGCGGCAGAACTACCTGGCCTCGCCGCCGCTGGTGGTCGCGTACGCGCTGGCCGGGCGGCTCGGGATCGATCTGACCGCGGAGCCGATCGCCGACGGCGTTTACCTGAAGGACCTCTGGCCGACCCAGGCCGAGATTGACGCAGTGATCCAGAGCGCGCTCAGGCCGGAGATGTTCACCGCAGCGTACGCCGACGTGTTCGCCGGGGACGCGCGGTGGCGAGGGCTCGAGGTCGACGACAGCACCACCTACCCGTGGGAAGACGACTCGACCTACCTGCGGCGGCCGCCATACCTGGAAGCGAAAGTGCCGAGCGATCTGAAGAACGCACGGGCCCTCGTGCGGCTGGGGGACTCGGTGACCACCGATCATCTGTCGCCGGCCGGGGCGATCCCGCCGGACAGCATGGCCGGGCGGTACCTGCGCGAGTTGGGTGTGAAGGAGCTCAACACGTATGCATCTCGGCGGGGGAACCACTTGGTGATGATGCGGGGTGCGTTCGCCAATCTGAGGCTCCGCAATCAGCTGGTCGACAGAGAGGGCGGATACACGACCAAGGACGGGGAACTGATGTCGGTGTACGACGCCGCCGAGGCCTACAAGTCACAGAACACTCCGGTGGTTGTTGTTGCGGGCAAGGACTACGGGACCGGCTCGTCGAGGGACTGGGCGGCCAAAGGCCCCGCGCTACTCGGCGTACGGGCCGTGCTCGCGCAGTCGTTCGAGCGGATCCACCGCTCCAACCTGGTCGGCATGGGCATCCTCCCGCTGGAGTTCGCGGCCAGTGAGGGCGACGACCTGACCGGCGAGCACCCGATCGACATCACCCTTGGCGACGACGGGTTCGCGACCGTCGAGTCCGGCGGCCGCCGCTACCGGCTGCGGATCCGCCTGGACACCCCGCGGGAGTCCGAGTACTACCGGCACGGCGGCGTCCTGCCCTACGTGCTGCAGCGTCTGAAGGCAGGAGACCTCTGAGATGATCCGTTCCGTCAACCCGGCCACCGGCGAGCAGTTGGCCACGTTCGAGCCCGACTCCGAGCAGTCGGTCGACGAGCGCCTGACCGCGGCCGTCGAAGCACAGCAGAGATACCGCGGGACCGCGCCGAGCGAGCGCACCGCCTTGCTCCGCCGCATCGCGACGACCCTGCGGGACAAGGCCGACGACCTCGCCCTGCTGATCTCCCAGGAGATGGGCAAGCCGCTGACCGAGGCGCGCGCCGAGATCGAGAAGTGCGCGATCACCTGCGAGTACTACGCAACGAACGCGATCGGCTTCCTGGCCGACGAGCCGGTCCGCAGCAACGCCAGCCAGAGCCGGATCGTCTACGACCCGCTCGGCGTCGTGCTCGCGGTGATGCCGTGGAACTACCCGTTCTGGCAGTTCTTCCGGTTCGCCGCCCCGGCCCTTGCTGCAGGCAACGGAATCGTGCTCAAGCACGCCAACTCCGTCCCGCGGTCCGCGCTCGCGATCGCCGCCGTGATCCACGCCGCCGGTACGCCGGAAGGCCTGGTCCAGGTCCTCCTGATCGAGACGCCGAAGGTCGCCGAGTTGATCGCCGACGACCGAATCGCCGCCGTCACCTTCACCGGGTCGACCGAGGTCGGCACGATCATCGCGTCCCAGGCCGGCGCCGCGCTGAAGAAGCAGGTGCTCGAGCTGGGCGGCTCCGACCCGTTCGTCGTCCTGGCGGACGCCGATGTGCAGGCTGCGGCCGAGACCGCGGTCAAGGCGCGGTTCACCAACGTCGGGCAGAGTTGCGTCAACGCGAAGCGGTTCATCGTCGAGGAGCCGGTCGCGGACGAGTTCGTCGCCGCGTTCTGCGCGGCGACCGATCGCCTGGTCGTCGGCGATCCACTCGACGCCACCACCACCATCGGCCCACTGGCGCGCGCGGACCTGCGCGTCACCCTGCACGAGCAGACCCGCCGGTCGGTCGAGGCCGGAGCCAAGCTGCTGCGCGGCGGCGAACCGGTCGACCGCGAGGGCTATTACTACCAGCCGACAGTGCTCGACCACGTCGTACCGGGGATGGCCGCGTTCGACGAGGAGACGTTCGGTCCGCTCGCGGCGATCACACGCGCGGCGACCGCCGACGAGGCGATCCGGCTCGCGAACCGGACCGAGTTCGGCCTCGGCGCCGCACTGTGGACCAGCGATCCGGCCAAGGCCGAGCAGTGCAGCCGGCAGCTCGACGCGGGTGCGGTGTTCGTCAACGGGATGGTTGCCTCGGACCCCCGGTTGCCGTTCGGCGGGATCAAGCGCTCCGGGTACGGCCGGGAGCTCGGCCCGCACGGGATGCGCGAGTTCATGAACACCAAGACCGTCTGGGTCGGCCCCGCGACCACGCCGGAGTCGGAGTGCCTCGTGATCAGGCCGGACGAAACAGACCTCTTCGACCGCGGCAACGGAGTCGTCACCACGCCGTACGTCGGAAGCTGGAACAGCACCCACAACGGCGTCACCACCGGCACGACCACCTTCAAGGCCGGCACGCAGATCCCGTTGCACTCCCACAACGTGGAGGAGTCGGTGCTGATCCTGCGCGGTAGCGCGGTCGCGGTGATCGGCGGTGAACGGGTCGAGCTGAAGGCCGGCGACGCGACCTGGGTGCCGGCCGGCGTACCGCACCACTTCATCAACGTCGGCGAGGACGAGCTGACCATCTACTGGGTGTACGGCGGCCGCGCGGTGACCCGGACGCTGACCGAGACCGGCGTGACCGTCGCGCACCTGTCCGACGGCGACCGCGGAGCCGTGGCCAGTCGGTAGGCCATTGCCAGGTGCTGTAATAGATACTACGGTGATCCCAGATTCTGTAACGAATGGAGTCAATCGCGTGACGCAGTTGCTGACCATCGACCTCACCGCGGCCGGCCCGCGGGAACGGGGCACGCAGTACGGCGAGGCCGCCCGCGCGCCGATCGAGCGCTCGCTCGCCTTCTACTCCGCGTCGGTGGCGCGCAAGACCGGCCTGCCCTGGGCGGAGGTCGTGGCCCGGTCGAGGCAGTGGCTGCCGCTGATCGAGGGCTTCGCGCCCGACCTGCTGGAGGAGATGCGCGGGATCGCGCTCGGCGCGAACCGCAGCCTCGAGGAGATCCTCACGCTGAACGTGCGCGGCGAGCTGCTGCGCGGCGACGTGTTCGGGACCGAGACCGACGACGGCTGTACGTCGTTCGCGCTGCTGCCGGCCGCCAACCCGCTCGGTCACGTGTACGCCGGCCAGAACTGGGATCTGTACTCCGGCGTCGCCGACACGGTCGTCGTTCTGCGGATCACGCAGCCCGGCAAGCCCACGATCATCGGTCACGTCGAGGCCGGCCAGGTCGCCCGCCACGGCGCGAACTCGGCCGGGATCGCCCTCAACGCCAACGGGCTCGGCGCCGGGTTCGGCCCGGGCGCGGGCATCCCGGGCACGGTCGTCCGTCGTACGGTGCTGGAGTGCTGGGACTTCCACGACGCGCTGCAGGTGATCTTCGACGCGCAGCAGAGCCTGTCCAGCAACCTGCTGCTCACGCACCGGGACGGCTTCGCGATCGACATCGAGACGACGCCGGGCCGCAACGGCTGGTTGTACCCGACCGACGGACTGCTGGTGCACGGCAACCATTTCCAGTCGTTCGTCCCCGAGCAGATCAACGACAGCTACAAGCCGTTCTCGATCGACTCGCTGTACCGGTTGCCGCGGGTCGAGGAGGGGCTGGCGCAGCTCCGCATCGACGGCACCAGCGAGGAAGCGGTCGCGCGGATCGTCCAGTCGACGATGAGCGACCACTTCGGTCACCCGAACGCCGTCTGCGAGCACTCCGATCCGCGTCGGCACGAGCTCGACCGCAACGAGACGATCGTGTCCAGCCTGGTCGACCTGACCACCGGCAGCTACCAGCTGACACCGGGCCTACCGTGCAGCAACAGCTACCAGCCGGTGCCCTGGAACCTGTACGACGGCCCGGGGCCCGAGGACCGGCCGGACGTCCCGACGCCGACCGCCGTACTCGCCGGCCGCTGACCACCTTCCAGACAGGGGAATCCGAATGACCGAAGCACCGACACCGGCCGAGATCGCGGCCCGGTCCGAGCGGGTCGCGCCGAAGGTGCGCGAGCACCTGCCGGTCACGCCACTGGTGCGCTACGAGGCGTTCAGCGAGGAGCTCGGCGCGGAGGTGCTGGTCAAGTGCGAGCACCAGCAGCGCACCGGGTCGTTCAAGGCGCGAGGGTCGATGGCGAAGATCCTCACCCTCACCGACGAGCAGCGCGAGCGCGGTGTGGTGACGGCGTCGACCGGTAACCACGGGCTCGGCGTCGGCAACGCGCTGGCGACGCTGGGCGGCCGCGGCATCGTCTACCTGCCGGAGAACGCGGCCGCGGGCAAGGTCGCCGCGCTGCGCCGGTTCGGGCTGGAGCTGCGGGCCGAGGGCTTCGACTCCGGCGTACTGGAGCCGAAGGCCCGGGCGTACGCCGCTGAGCACGATCTCGTCTACGTCTCGCCGTACAACGACCCGGACACGATCGCCGGGCAGGGCACGGTCGGGGTGGAGATCCTCGAGCAGCTGGCCGGTCAGCAGCTGGACGCGGTGGTCGTCGCGGTCGGCGGCGGGGGACTGGTCAGCGGGATCGCGTCGGTGCTGAAGAAGCACCGGCCGGGCCTCCAGGTGATCGGTGCGTCGCCGGTGCGCGAGGCGCCGATGGCGGCCTCGATGGCGGCCGGCGAGATCGTGCAGGTCGAGCCGCAGGAGAGCCTGTCCGACGGTACGGCGGGCAGCGTCGAACCGGGCAGCATCACGTTCCCGCTGTGCCGGCAGCTGGTCGACGACTGGGTGCTGGTCAGCGAGGACGCGATCGCCGCCGCGCTGCGGATGGTGATCGACACCGAGCACCAGCTGATCGAAGGCTCGGCCGCGATGGCGTTCGCGGCCGCGCGGGCGCGGCGTACCGAGCTGGAGGGCAAGCGCGTCGCGGTCGTGTCCTGCGGCGGCAACATCTCGGCGAGCACGCTCGTGTCGGCCCTGGCCTGATGCCTACCGTCACGTCCCTGCTGAACGGCTACTCGTTGTCGACCGATCAGGGCAGTCCGGCGTTCTGCTCGATCGTGCTGGTCGAGAGCGAGGGGCGGCGCCTGGTGTTCGACTTCGGGCACGTCGGCCGGCGCCGGGCCCTGCGCCGGGTGCTGGCCGAACGCGACCTCGAGCCCGCCGACATCGACACCGTCGTGCTGTCGCACGGTCACTGGGACCACATCCAGAACGTCGACCTGTTCCACCAGAGCCGGGTGCTGGTGCATCCCGCGGAGCTGACGTTCCTGGCGCACCCGGCCGGGCCGCACACACCGAGCTGGACGAGCTCGGTGCTGGCCGGGCTGACGATCACCGAGACCGCCGAGGGTGAGGAAGTGCTGCCCGGCGTACGAGTGATCGAGGTGCCGGGACACACGCCCGGATCGATCGGTCTCACCGTGGCGACCGACGACGGGACCGTCGTGCTGACCGGCGACGCCGTCCCGACGCTGAACGTGCTGCGGTCCGGTCGGGCGTCCGGGCAGCCGACCGATCGGGACCAGGCGAACGCGTCGATCGCGCGGGTCGCCGCTCTGGCGGACTTCGTCCAGCCGGGACACGATCAGTTGCTCCGGCGGACCGCCGGCGGAGACTTCGAGACAGCACGGGCCCGGACGCCGTTGGTGTTCGAAGGCGTGGAGGAGTGAGCGTGGAGCCAGCGGCCGGTCAGACGCCGAGCATGATCGAGGACCCGCCCGAGGTCGGCCTCGCCGCGGCGACCGAGCTGCTGCGGTCGGCGTACGGGATCACGGCCGAGCTGCGGATGCTGCGCAGCGAGCGCGACCGCAACTTCCTCGCCGTGGCCGGCGACGGCCGCGAGCTGGTGCTGAAGATCTCCAACACCGGCGACGACCCGGCGCAGATCGCGATGGAGAGCGCGGCGATGCGGCACGTCGAGATGACCGATCCCGGTCTGCCGATCCCGCGGTTGCTCACGGCGCTCGACGGCAGCTCGGTGGTCCTGGCCGAGGCCGAGGACGGCCGCCGGCACCTGACGCGGCTGATGACGGTGATGCCCGGTCAGGTCGGTGACCTGGTGCGGCTGCCGAGCTGGTTCGCGGCGTCGTTCGGCACGATCTGCGCCCGGCTGGTCAAGGCCCTGCAGGGCTTCGGGGACCCGGCCGCGCATCGCCGGCTGGACTGGGATCCGCGCATCGTTTCGTCGCTGCGCCCGTACGCCGAGCGCCTGCCCGAGGAACGCCGGCGCGCTCCGATGCAGAAGTTGCTGGACCGCTTCGAGTCCTTGCCTGCGGCAACAGGTAGGCTGCCCGGCTTCGTCCTGCACGGTGACGTGACGTTGAGCAACGTGCTGCTCGGGGCCGACGGCATCGACGGGGTGATCGACTTCGGCGACATGCACCACACCGCGCGGGTCGCGGACCTGGCGATCAGCCTGGCCTCGTTGCTGCGTGAGTCCGACGACCTGTGGCCGGCCGCGCGGGAGTTCCTGGACGCGTACCAGCGAGTGCTGCCGCTGGAGCCGGAGGAGGTGGAGCTGATCGGGGAGCTGGTGCTTGCGCGGTGTGCGGCGAGCACGTTGATCTCGGCCTGGCGGGCGCCGCTGTATCCGGGGAACGAGGAGTACCTGACCAGCCTCGTCGCCGGTAGTTGGAATGTGCTGGATTCGTGGGCTGACTTGGATCCTCGGGAATTGGCGGATCGGTTCCACCGGATCTGTGGCACGTCGCGGGTTGCTGTGACGGGGGATGCGGGCCTGCTCGGGCGCCGGGACTTGGTGTTCGGGGGGAGGACGTTGTCGCCGTTGTTCTACCGGCGGCCGTTGCAGGTGGTCCGGGCTGAAGGCGCCTGGATCGAAGGGGCCGACGGCAAGCGGTATCTCGATGCCTACAACAACGTTCCGGTGGTCGGGCACGCGCACCCGGCGGTGGTGCAGGCGATCGCGCGGCAGTCCGCCGTACTGAACGTGCACTCGCGATACCTGCACCCGCACGCGATCGAGCTGGCCGAGCGGCTGACCGCGTCGATGTCGGACGGTCTGGACACCTGCGTCTTCATGAACTCCGGCAGCGAGGCGAACGACCTGGCCTGGCGGATGGCGCGAATCGTCACCGGGAGGTCCGGCGCGATGGCCGCGGATCTCGCCTACCACGGGGTGAGCGAGGCGACGACGGCGTTCTCGACCAACACCTATCCGTCGTCCGCGCGCCCGGCGCACGTCGGGACGTTCGAGGCGCCGCGCACCGACGCCGACGGTCGCCAGCCGACCGAGGAGGACGCCAGGCAACGGGTTCGCGCCGGACGTTCGGAAATGCGGGGACATGACGTCGCGCTGCTCGCCGTCGACTCGGTGTTCAGCAGCGCGGGCATCCTGACGCCGACCGGCGAGTTCATGCGCGGGCTGCAGGACGAGGTCCGCGCGGCCGGCGGGCTGTTCCTGGCCGACGAGGTGCAGGCCGGGTTCGGTCGCGGCGGTCGGCACCTGTGGCGGTTCGAGGACTACGGGCTGACGCCGGACTTCGTCACGCTGGGCAAGCCGATGGGCAACGGGCACCCGGTGGCCGCGCTGATCACCCGGCGCGAGATCGCCGCGCAGTTCGCCGATGTCGACGAGTTCTTCAGCACCTTCGGCGGCAACCCGGTCTCCTGCGTCGCGGCCAACACGGTGCTCGACGTGATCGAGGAGTCGGACCTGGTCGCGCGCTCGGGCGAGGTCGGTGCGCAGCTCGCCGCGGGGCTGGCCGAGCTGGCGCCCTCGATCCACCCGGCCGTTCGGGTGCGAGGTCAGGGGTTGATGGTCGGTGTCGAGATCCCCGACGAGGCCGGGGTCACCGCGGCCGACCTGGCCGAGCGGCTGCGCGACCTCGGCGTACTGGTCGGCACGACCGGTCCTGGTGGTCAGGTGCTCAAGGTTCGGCCGCCGTTGATCTGGCAGACCCAGCACGTCGAGATCTTCCTGAAGGCGTTCGCACTACTGTGAGGGCGTGCGCGAACTAGTTGTGCTGGGCACCGGGAGCCAGGTGGCCTCCCGGCAGCGGAACCAGAACGGCTACTTCCTGCGCTGGGACTCCGAGGGGTTCCTGTTCGACCCGGGCGAGGGTACCCAGCGGCAGATGCTGTACGCCGGGGTCGCGGCCGGCGCGATCACGCGGCTGTGCGTCACGCACTTCCACGGTGACCACTGCCTCGGCGTACCGGGGGTGGTGCAGCGGCTGTCGCTCGACGGCGTGCCGCATCCCGTGCACGCGCACTACCCGGCGTCCGGGCAGGAGTACTTCACCCGCCTGCGGTACGCCGCGTCGTTCTTCGAGCGGGCCGAGCTGCGCGAGGAGCCGATCGACGAGGAAGGGCTGCTGTCCGTCGGCTCGTTCGGACAGCTCTGGGTACGACGGCTCGAGCACCCGGTCGAGGCCTTCGGGTACCAGCTGATCGAGCCCGACGGCCGGCGGATGCTGCCGGACCAGTTGGCGGCGTACGGCGTGAGTGGGCCCGCGGTCGGACGGCTGCAGGCGGCCGGGTCGCTGGTGGTGGACGGCCGGACGGTGACCGTCGAGCAGGTCAGCGAGCCGCGACGCGGGCAGCGGTTCGCGTTCGTGATGGACACGCGGTTGTGCGAGGGCGTGTTCCGGCTGGCCGACGGCGCGGACCTGCTGGTGATCGAGTCGACGTACCTGTCCTCGGAGGCGACGCTGGCTCGTAACTTCGGACATCTCACGGCGCGTCAGGCTGCTCGCGTCGCGCGGGAGTGCGGCGTACGGACGTTGGTGCTGACGCACTTCTCGCAGCGCTACACGGACATGAAGCTGTTCGAGGAGGAGGCGCGGGCGGAGTTCGACGGCGAGGTCGTGATCGCCGCGGACCTGATGCGGGTGCCGGTGCCGCCGCGCCGCTGAGCGCGGGAATCTTCACTGGAGGCATATGGTTGTGCGCGTTATACCCGCGTAAGCAAGGAGATGGCATGGCTGAGCAGCTGTACGGCGCCGATCACGTGAAGGCGTACGAGGACACCGACGGTGCGACCGGCTACGACTGGGGCGACCACGGCGCGACGATCCTGGTCCTGACCACGATCGGCGCCAAGTCCGGCGAGGAGCGCAAGAACGCGCTGATCTACCGCCAGGTCGACGAGGGCTACGCGATCGTGGCGTCCAAGGGCGGCGCGCCCGTGCACCCGGGCTGGTTCCACAACCTGGAGGCGAACCCGGACGTGAAGGCGCAGATCAAGGGCGACCGGTTCGCCGCGCGCGCCCGGGTCGCGAACCCGGACGAGCGGGCGAAGATCTGGCCGCAGATGGTCGAGGTCTGGCCGGACTACGACACCTACACGACCAAGACCGACCGCGAGATCCCGGTCGTCATCCTCGAACGGTCCTGAAGAACGCCCGGACGTCGGCGAGCAGGAGCTCCGGCTCCTCCAGGGCGGCGAAGTGGCCGCCCTGGTCGACGTCGGTCCAGCGCACGATGGTGTTCTCCTCCTCGGCGTACCGGCGGATGCCGACGTCGTGGGCGAAGACGATCGCCGCGGTCGGGACGCCGGAGTTGCCCAGCTTGGCGCCCCAGGCGCCGCCCTGCGCGTACCCGACGTACGCCGAACTGCCGGCCGAGCCGGTCAGCCAGTAGATCATCACGTTCGTGAGCAGGGTGTCGCGGCCGATGATCTCGTCCGGCAGCGTCGCCCGCGGGTGAGTCCACTCGCGGAACTTGTCCATGATCCAGGCCAGCTGCCCGACCGGTGAGTCGACCAGCCCGTACGCCAGTGCCTGCGGCCGGGTCGACTGGATCGCGATGTAGCCGAACTCCTCCTGCATGAACGCGCCGACCCGCGCGACCCGGTCCTGCTCCAGCGGCGTCAGCGTCGCGAGTTCCTCGTCGGGCAGCGGGTACGGCGGAATCGCGGGCCCGCCGTTCACGTGCACGCCGACGACACGTTCTCTGTCGGCCCGCGCGACCTCCGGCGACACCGAGCCGCCGATGTCGCCGCCCTGGACGCCGTACCGCTCGTAGCCGAGCCGGCTCATCAGCTCGGCCCAGGCCCGGCCGATCCGCTCGGTCGTCCATCCCTCGCTCGCGACCGGCGTCGAGAACCCGAAGCCGGGCAGCGACGGGATCACCACGTGGAAGGCGTCGCTCGCCTCGCCGCCGTGCGCGACCGGGTCCGTCAGCGGCCCGATCAGGTCGACGAACTCGATGAACGAACCAGGCCAGCCGTGCGTGAGCAGCAGCGGCAACGCGTCCGCCTCGGCCGACCGGACGTGCAGGAAGTGGATCTGCTGCCCGTCGATCTCGGTCGTGTACTGCGGGAACTGGTTGAGCTGCTGCTCGACCTTGCGCCAGTCGTACTCGGTGCGCCAGTAGTCGACCAGGTCGCTCAGCCAGCTGACCGGGACGCCGGTGTCCCAGCCGTCGCCCGGCAGCTTGGCCGGGAGCCGAGCGTCGGTGAGCCGGCGCTGCAGGTCGTCGAGCGTGGTCTGCGGGATGTCGATGCGGAACGGAGTGATCGTGGTCATGTCTTCGACTGTTTCATCTGGTTAGGACAGCTTCAGTCCTAGCTTGGTGGCAGAGTTGCGGACATGTTGGAAACCTCGGCGCGGCTGCTCAAGCTGCTCTCCCTGCTGCAGACTCCGCGCGACTGGTCGGGCACGACGCTGGCCGAAGAGCTGGGCGTTGGGGTGCGGACGGTCCGGCGGGACGTCGACAAGCTGCGCAACCTCGGCTACCCGGTCGAGGCTGTGCCGGGTGTTGCGGGCTACCGACTGGGCGCCGGGGCGTCGCTGCCGCCGTTGCTGCTGGACGACGAGGAGGCCGTCGCCGTCGCGATCGGGCTGCGCGGCTCGGCGGCCGGGGGAGTGGCCGGGCTGGAGGAGTCGTCGGTGCGCGCGCTGACCAAGCTGGAGCAGGTGCTGCCGTCGCGGCTGCGACATCGGGTTCGCCTGCTGCAGTCGGTCGCCGTACCGGCTGC
Source organism: Kribbella italica (assembly GCF_014205135.1). Lineage (NCBI taxonomy): Bacteria > Bacillati > Actinomycetota > Actinomycetes > Propionibacteriales > Kribbellaceae > Kribbella > Kribbella italica. The sequence continues at coordinate 4,858,063 of NZ_JACHMY010000001.1, read as the reverse complement.
TCAGGGGGCTGTGGTCGACCCGGAGGTGTTGCTGGCCGTCGCAGCGGTCTGCCGGGACCATCAGCGGCTGCGGTTCGACTACTCCTCCCACGACGGTACGGCGAGTGTGCGAACGACGGAGCCGCATCGGCTCGTCCACACCGGGCGGCGCTGGTACCTGACGGCGTGGGACCTGGATCGGGAGGACTGGCGGACGTATCGGCTCGACCGGATGGTGTTGAGGATTCCGGTCGGCCCGCGGTTCACGCCGCGTGCGCTGCCTTCGGAGGTTTTCGAGGGCATCGCCTCTGGTGGTTACAAGTACCAGGCGGTCTTCCGCGTCCACGCTTCCGCTTTTGCGGTCGGCGACCGCCTGTCGTCGACGGTGGCCGCGGTGGAGGCCGTCGACGAGTCGACCTGCCTGGTGCGGACCGGCTCGAACTCCTTGGACGAGCTCGTGCTCTACATGGGCCTGTTGGGGTTCGCTTTCGAGGTCGTCTCGCCACCCGAAGTCGCCGAGCATGCCCGCACAGTAGCGGCGCGGCTCGCCGGGGCTTAAGGTCCCGCTCATGGAAGACCAGTACGCCGAGACGGTGCTCGGGCGGATCCGGCTTCGGGTCGGGGGCGACGGGCCGGCGATGGTGTGCTGGCCGAGTCTGCTGATGGACGGGACGCTGTGGGACGCGCAGGCGGCGTACTTCGCGGACCGGTTCCGCGTCGTCCTGGTGGACCCGCCGGGGCACGGTGGGAGCAGCCCGCTGACCCGGCCGTTCGAGTTCGTGGAGTGCGCGCGGGTCGTCGTACAGATTCTCGATGCCCTCGGCATCGACCGGGCGCACCTGGTCGGCAACTCGTGGGGCGGGATGATCGGTGGGACCTTCGCCGCGCTGCATCCTGACCGGATCGATCGCGCGGTGCTGATGAACGCGACGGCTTCGCCGGCAGGGCTGCGGCAGAGGATCGAGTATCCGGCGCTGGTCGTTGCCGCGCGACTGCTGGGTGGGATGCGTGGGCCGTTGGTGGGGCCGGTGCGGGATGCGTTCCTCGGGCCGACCAGCAAGCGGGACCGGCCGTCGGTCGTTGCCTATGTCAACGATATGGCGTCGCGGGCGGACGTCGAGTCGGTGCGGCACGCGGTCACGAGTGTGGTCCCGCGCCGGCCCGACCAGCGGCAGCTGTTCGCGTCGATCAAGGCCCCGGTGCTGGTCGTGGCCGGACGCGAGGACGCGACGTTCCCGGTCGCGGAGACGCAGGCGATGGCCGACGCGATCCCGGGCGCTGCTTTCGCCGTACTGGAGAGGACTGCGCATCTCGCCGCGCTGGAGAACCCGACCGAGGTGAACGCCTTGCTGGAAGACTTCCTGGTTCAGTAGTCGGTCGACGTGCTGACGTGGGCCCACTGCTCGGCCTCGTCGCCACGCTGTTCGCGTACCCGGCGTTGTTCGCCACCACGTCGAGCCCGCCGAACGCGGTCAACGCCACCTGAACAGCGTCCCGCGCCGCCGCCGCGTCGGTCACGTCGAGCGCCACCGCCCGCACGCGATCGCCGTACCTGGTCACCAAGTCCTCGAGCTGCTCCGGCGTGCGAGCCGTCGTCACCACCCGATCCCCGGCCTCGAGCGCCGCCTCTGCCAGTTACGGCGATGATCTACGCCTACTTCGGGAACAAGGACGGGCTCTTCGACGCGGTGTTCACGGCGTACGTCGAGCACTACCTGGCGGAGGTCGGGTCCGTCGTCCCGTGGTGCGTTGACTGACGCGTTGCTTCACGACTGCCGCGTAGTTCGATGACTGACGCGGTGTACCGCGCCAGTGGCGAAATTCGGCTGCAGTCGTCCTGGGCGGCGGCAGTGAGCGCGGTGGTGAGTGGTTGCGCGGGGTGGTCGAGGCGACTTTGGGCACGGTTCAGCCGGATTCGTGGCGAAACGGCGGCTGAGGGGTGTTCAAGTGCGAACTCGCGGGTGGGGTGGGGACGTGCTCGGGCTTGGGTGGGGCGGTGTGACGGCAGGGGTTGTGGTGGTGGTCGGGCTCAGTCGGCGGTCGTGCGACTGTGGAAGTAGTTGCCTTAGGCGTGTGTTCTGCGGCACACCGGATTCTCAGGTGATTCCTCTGTTGGTCCGATGGGGTTCTCAGGTGCGCGAGGTCTACTCGATCTCAGGAAGGAACAGCCTGAGGAGGCGCAGGGACGATGGACCAGCAGGGGCAACAGAATCAGCAGCAGCCGGGGTATCCGCCGCACGGCTACGTGTCGTACGGGTACCCGCAGCCGGGGCCGTGGCAGCCGCCGTACCAGCCGCAGCCGCCGAAGCGGCGCCGCCGGGTGCCGGCGCTGATCGGCGCGTTCGGTCTGGCCGCCGCGCTCGTGGCCGGGTCGGTGGCGTGGGGCATCGACCAGCACGCGACGAACTCCTCGCAGTTGGCCCAGGTGCTCAGCCCGTCCGACGTCGCCGCGAAGGTGTCGCCCGGACTGGTGAACATCAACACCGTGCTCGGGTACGAGGGAGGGCGCGCCGCCGGCACCGGGATCGTGCTGACGCCGGACGGTGAGGTGCTCACCAACCACCACGTGATCGAGGGCGCGACGCAGATCAGCGTGGTGAACGTCGGTAATGGGAAGACCTACCAGGCCAGCGTTGTCGGGTACGACGACAACCACGACATCGCCGTACTGAAGCTCAAGGACGCTTCCGGGCTGGAGACGGCCAAGATCGGCGACTCCTCGACGGTGAAGGTCGGGGACGACGTGGTCGGCATCGGCAACGCCGGTGGCAAGGGCGGTACGCCGAGCTACGCGCCCGGCGAGGTGACCGCGCTGAACCAGGCGATCACCGCGACCGACGAGTCCGGGCAGGACCCGGAGAACCTGACCGGCCTGATCGCGACCGACGCGAACATCCAGGCCGGTGACTCCGGCGGCCCGCTGGCGAACTCGGCCGGTGAGGTGATCGGCGTCGACACCGCCGGCTCGGGCGGCAACCAGCAGAGCCCCGGCCAGACGGCGTTCGATCCTGGCAACCCCGCCTTCGGCAACGGCAACGGGTTCGGCGACGGCGGCTTCGGCGACGGCCAGCAAGGCGATGGTCAGCAGGGTCAGGAGCAGCCGGGCCAGGGCCAGGAGCAGCCGGGCCAAGGCCAGGGCGATGGCCCGGGCGACCAGGGCAACGGCGCCGGCCAGACCCAGGGCTTCGCGATCCCGATCAACCAGGCGATGGCGATCGCCGACCAGATCGAGGCCGGTCAGTCCTCGGCGGACGTCCACATCGGCGACTCCCCGATGCTCGGCGTCACCGTCCTGACCAACGGCGCCCAGGGCGCGGTCGTCAACGACGTGGTTGCCGACGGCAAGGCGTCCGAGGCGGGCCTGTCGGCCGGCGACGTGATCACCGCGCTCGGCGGTACGACGGTCGACTCGCCCGAGGCGTTGGCCACGGTGCTCAACCAGCACCAGCCGGGCGACAAGGTTTCCGTCACCTGGACCGACCAGACCGGTCAGAAGCACACCGCCGATATCGAACTGACCACAGGACCGGTCCGCTGACGCCTCCCCACACAGCGGACCGAACAAACCGGGCCCGGCTCGGCGCCTCCCTCCCCCTCAGGCGCCCCCGGGCCCGGCTGCTGTCTGCGCGAACCCTTCACGCCACGAGGGGTACGCCGGAGTCCACCCCAAGTCCTTGCGGGCAAGGGAGTTGTCGGCCCCACGGGCCCAGCCGGTCCGGTTGCCGTCGACCACCTCGGGCACCGGAGCGCCGACCGCTCGCGCGAACGCGGGCGCCCATTCGCTGGCAGGAGCCGGTACGTCGTCGACGACGTTGACCACGCCGGTCGGCCACTCCAATGCCTCGACTGCGGCGTCGGCGGCGTCCTCTACGTGCAGGAAGCTGCTGATATCGGCGTTGGCGACCAGCTTCTCGGTCATCAACCCACCAGGTGAGTACCAAGTCCCGGGGCCGTACAAGGTGCCGTACCGAAGCACCACCCACTCGGGGAGCTTCGCCGCGAGCTCCTCCATCGTCCTCACCGCGTCGACCGTGCCTCGCCGGGTCTCCGACTCCGCGGCCCGATCGAGCGGTGTCGCTTCCGAAGCGGGCGAGTCGCCAGGTTCGTAGACCCACGCGATGCTCTGCACCACCATCCGCCGAGCTCCCGCGGCCAGCGCCGCGTCGACGAGGTTCCGCGTCCCGGCCTTCCGGATCCGCGCGTTCGCCGCGAAGTCCAGCCCGCTCAGGTCGGTGAGCTGATGCATCACGACCTCGGGCGCAGCCGCGGCGACCGCCGTACGCAGTCCGTCCGCGTCGAACACGTTTCCGACGACGGCGTCCACGCCCTGGGTCCGCAACGACACAGCGTCCGCCGTACGACGAGTCAGCGCGGTCACCTCGTGCCCGCCCGCGACCAGCCGCGGGAGCAGCAACCGCCCGACGACGCCGGTCGCACCGGCCAGGAAGATCCGGCTCACCGCGCGCCCCGCCGCGCCGCGAGTTCCTGCTCGCTCACCGCGCCCCGCCGATCCCGCCGGGCCTCGAGTTCAACCCGCCGCCCCCTCGAACCGCCGACACCTCAACCTCGGTCACCGCGCGCCCCGCCGGTCCCGCCGTGCCTCGAGCTCTTCCTCGCTCACCAGCGTCAGCATCGGCTCGCCCGGTACGCCGACCATCACCACCACGAACCGCGTCCACCGGTCCGCGAGGTGGTTGGCCGCCTGGTAGTGGATGACGTCGCCGCCCGGCTCCCAGAACGCTTCGCCGGCGGTGATCACCCGCGGGTCCTCACCCTCCAGCTCGAAGAGCAGCTCGCCCTCCAGCAGGTAGCCGAAGACCGGGCCGCTGTGCCGGTGTGGCGGCGTGCCCGGGCCACCGGGCGGGACCTCGATCGTCGCCGTCATCACCTCCGCGTCCGGCGGCAGTGACGGGGGAGTGATGTGCATCAGGCTGGTCAGTCGGGTCTCGGTCACCTCATCACACTAAGTTCCGGTCGGCCCAGAGACACGGGCCATTTCGAGCGTGCTTCGGTGGGCCAACCGGCCGCCAGACGGATTCGGCTCGCGCCGGGGTGAACAATTGTTTACCCTGGACCTCTGCCCCCAGTGAGGAATCCGAGTGACCGTCCGGCCCGCCGCCCATCCCCGCCTGATCCTGTCCGCGCTCGCGTCGTGCGGTGTGCTCGTCTCGGTGATGCAGACCATCGTCGTACCGCTGCTGCCCGCGCTGCCCGGCCTGACGCACAGCAAGCCCGCTGATGTCAGTTGGCTGGTGACGGTCGCGTTGCTGACCGGTGCCGTGTTCACGCCGCTGCTCGGGCGGGCCGGCGACATGTACGGCAAGCGCCGGGTGCTGCTGATCGCCCTGGTCTCGATGGTCGCCGGGTCATTGCTTTGTGCAACGAGTTCGCTGTTGCCGGTGCTGGTGGCCGGGCGCGCGTTCCAGGGCGCCGCGGTGGCGGTCGTGCCGCTGGGCATCAGCATCCTGCGGGACGAGCTGCCGGCCGAGCGGGTGATCCCGTCGATCGCGATCATGAGCTCGACCCTCGGGGTCGGCGCCGCGTTCGGGATCCCGGCCGCGACGCTGGTGGTCGAGTACGCCAACTGGCACACGATGTTCTGGATCTGCGCCGGTCTCGGCCTGCTCGACATCGCCGTCGTGCTGCTGATCGTGCCCGAGTCGAAGCTGCGGACCAGCGGGCGGTTCGACGTACTGGGCGCTCTGGGGTTGAGCGGGTTCCTGGTCTGCCTGCTGCTCGCGGTGTCGAAGGGCAGCGCGTGGGGGTGGGGGTCGGCCGCCACTGTCGGGACGTTCGCCGGAGCGGCTCTGATCGTTCCGCTGTGGGTGGTGTTCGAGCTTCGGACGAAGAGTCCGCTGGTCGATCTCCGCGTGTCCGCGCGTCCCGCGGTCCTGTTCACCAACCTGGCGGCGCTACTGATCGGCTTCGCCTTCTACGCCAACTCGTTGTCCACCGCGCAGCTCGTCCAGGAGCCCGTCTCGACCGGCTACGGGCTCGGTGCGTCGATCGTGGTCAGCGGTTTGTGCCTGCTGCCCGGTGGGGTCGCGATGGTTCTGCTGTCGCCGGTGTCGGCGCGGATCTCGGCCGCCCGCGGGCCGCGCTTCACGCTCGCCTTCGCGTCGGGGCTGATGGCTCTCGGGTACGTCGTACGCCTGTTCACCAGCGAGAACCTGTTCGCGATCGTTGCCGGAGCGACCGTGGTGTCGGCCGGGACCGCGGTCGCGTATTCGGCGTTGCCCGCTCTGATCATGCATGCTGTGCCGGTGACCGAAACGGCCGCGGCGAACGGCCTCAACACGTTGATGCGCACGATCGGCCAGGCAGTCTGCAGCGCGATCGTGGCGACGGTGCTGACCGCGGTGGTGGCCACGAACGCCGGCCACATCGCCCCGAAGCTCGGCGCGTACCTAATCGTCTTCGCGATCGCCGGCACGGCAGCCGCCGTCGCCCTGGGTCTCACGCTGCTGATCCCACATCGTCGTACTGCGGTTCCGGTACTTGCCGAAGCAGGTCGTACGTCGTGACCGACGCCGGTCGCCAGGCCATCCTCCGGGCCGCCTGGCGGGCGTTTGCCCGGCAGCCGTACGCCGCTGTCACGCTGCGGGGGATCGCTGCCGACGCCGGGGTGAGCGCGTCGCTGATCGTCAAGCACTTCGGGGGCAAGGACCAGCTGTTCGACGTGGTCGCCGACTTCAGTGACGCGGGTGAGCTGCTGGTGGCGGCCCCGAACGAGTCGCTCGGGCGGCACGCCGTACTGACCCTGATCCGCTGGCGTCGCCAGAACGACAGCGATCTCCTGGTCCGGGTCGTCTTCGCGGCCGGTGACGGTGACGAGCGGGCCCGGATGCGCGACCAGTTCCGCGAGCAGGTCGTCCGGGCGTTCGCCGATCGCCTCGACGGTGACGACAGCGAGCTGCGGGCCGAGCTGATCGTCGCCCACCTGCTCGGGCTCGGCGCGATGCTCGCCCTGCAGAAGACCGGGCCGGCCGCGACCGCCGATCCGGAGCTGGTCGCCGACCTCTACGGGCCCGCGCTGCAGCACCTGATCGACCAGAATGGACACCAGTCTCATTAACTGGACATTTGGTGCTGATTTGAGCGCGGTCGGCCAGTACGATCGTTGCTTGGGCCGAGAGGCGCTGCAACGGGCCGGAGGCCCGCCACGCTCGTCCTGATCACTACTGCAAGGGCGCCTCCGGGAATCTTCTGGAGGCAAAGGGTGACCACAAGCTCGTTGCGAGACCTGCTCGACCAGCGCATCGCCGTGCTGGACGGCGCGTGGGGCACGATGCTGCAGGGCGCGAAGCTGACCCCCGAGGACTACAAGGGCGACCGGTTCGCCGACCACACCCACGACGTGACCGGTGACCCGGACCTGCTGAACATCATGCGGCCCGACGTCATCCTCGACGTGCACCGGCAGTACCTGAACGCCGGCGCCGACATCACCACCACCAACACCTTCACCGCGACCAGCATCGGCCAGGCCGACTACGGCCTGGAGTCCCTGGTCCGCGACATGAACCTGGAAGGCGCCCGGCTGGCCCGCCAGGCCGCCGACGAGGCGGGCGGCAAGTTCGTGGCCGGCTCGATCGGCCCGCTGAACGTCACGCTCTCGCTGTCGCCGCGGGTCGAGGACCCGTCGTACCGGGCCGTGACGTTCGAGCAGGTCAAGGACGCGTACGCCGAACAGATCGCCGCGCTGCGCGACGGCGGCGTCGACCTGCTGCTGATCGAGACGATCTTCGACACCCTGAACTGCAAGGCCGCGATCGCGGCCGCCCGCGAGGTCGCCCCCGAGCTGCCGCTGTGGATCTCGGTGACGATCGTCGACCTGAGCGGGCGGACGCTGTCCGGCCAGACCGTCGAGGCGTTCTGGAGCTCGATCGAGCACGCCAAGCCGCTGGTCGTCGGTGTCAACTGCTCGCTCGGCGCGCACGAGATGCGCCCGCACGTCGCCGACCTGGCCCGGTTCGCCGACACCTACGTCGCCTCGCACCCGAACGCCGGCCTGCCGAACGCCTTCGGCGGGTACGACGAGACGCCGGAGGAGACCGCCGGGATGATCGGCGAGTTCGCCGGCTCCGGCCTGGTCAACATCGTCGGCGGCTGCTGCGGTACGACGCCCGCGCACATCGCCAAGATCGCCGAGGCGGTCAAGGGCCAGCCGCCGCGCCCGCTGGCGCCGGCCGAGACGCGGACCCGGTTCAGCGGCCTGGAGCCGTTCAAGATCAGCGCCGACACCGGCTTCGTGATGATCGGCGAGCGGACCAACGTGACCGGCTCGGCGAAGTTCCGCCGGCTGATCGAGTCCGACAACCACCAGGCCGCGGTCGACGTGGCGCTGGAGCAGGTCCGCGGTGGCGCGAACCTGCTGGACGTGAACATGGACGCCGACCTGCTCGACAGCGAGCAGGCGATGACCACGTTCCTGAACCTGATCGCGACCGAGCCCGAGGTGGCCCGGATCCCGATCATGATCGACAGCTCGAAGTGGACCGTGCTCGAGGCCGGCCTGAAGTGCGTGCAGGGCAAGGGCGTGGTCAACTCGATCAGCCTGAAGGAGGGCGAGGAGGAGTTCCTCGACCGGGCCCGCCGGATCATGGACTTCGGCGCCGGCGCGGTGGTGATGGCCTTCGACGAGCAGGGCCAGGCCGACACCGTCGAGCGCAAGGTCGCGATCTGCGGCCGGGCGTACGACCTGCTGACCGGGATCGGCTTCCCCGCCGAGGACATCATCTTCGACCCGAACGTGCTGGCCGTCGCGACCGGCATGTCCGAGCACAACGGCTACGCGCTGAACTTCATCGACGCGCTGCCGCTGATCAAGGAACGCTGTCCGGGCGTCCACATCAGCGGCGGGATCTCGAACCTGTCGTTCTCGTTCCGCGGCAACGACATCGTGCGCGAGGCGATGCACTCGTCGTTCCTGTACCACGCGGGCAAGGTCGGCCTGGACATGGGCATCGTGAACGCCGGCCAGTTGGCGGTCTACGAGGACATCCCGAAGGACCTGCTGGAGCTGGTCGAGGACGTCATCTTCAACCGCCGCGACGACGCCACCGACCGCCTGGTCAGCTTCGCCGAGGGTGTGAAGGGCAAGGGCACCAAGCGCGAGGTCGACCTGACCTGGCGCGAGGGCACCGTCCAGGAGCGGCTGTCGCACGCGCTCGTGCACGGCATCGTCGACTTCATCGAGGACGACACCGAGGAGGCCCGGGTGCAGTACCCGCGGCCGCTGCAGGTGATCGAGGGCCCGCTGATGGACGGGATGAAGATCGTCGGCGACCTGTTCGGGGCCGGCAAGATGTTCCTGCCGCAGGTGGTGAAGAGCGCCCGGGTGATGAAGCGCTCGGTCGCCTACCTCGAGCCGTACATGGAGGCCGAGAAGGAGCTGGCCCGCCAGGAGGGCCGGGCCGAGGACGTCCGCGACCAGGGCAAGGTCGTGCTGGCCACGGTCAAGGGCGACGTGCACGACATCGGCAAGAACATCGTCGGCGTGGTGCTCGGCTGCAACAACTACGAGGTGATCGACCTCGGCGTGATGGTGCCGGCCGCCAAGATCCTCGACACCGCGATCGCCGAGGGCGCCGACGCGGTCGGCCTGTCCGGGCTGATCACGCCGTCGCTGGACGAGATGGTCTCGGTCGCCGAGGAGATGCAGCGCCGCGGGCTGAAGCTGCCGCTGCTGGTCGGTGGCGCGACGACGTCCAAGCAGCACACCGCCGTCCGGATCGCACCGGCGTACGACCAGACGACCGTGCACGTGCTGGACGCGTCGCGGGTGGTCGGGGTGGTCTCCGACCTGCTCGACACGGACCGTTCCGCGGCCCTTGCCATCAGCAACCGTGAGGACCAGGACCGGCTGCGCGAGCAGCACGCGAACAAGCAGCGCGCACCGTTGCTGACCGTCGAGCAGGCCCGCGCCAACGCCGAACCGGTCGAGTACGGCGAACTGCCGGTGCCCTCGTTCACCGGGCTGCGGGTCGAGACGCCGAGCCTGGAAACCCTGCGGGAGATGATCGACTGGCAGTTCCTGTTCCTGGCCTGGGAGCTGAAGGGCAAGTACCCGGCGATCCTGGAGAACGAGGTCGCGCGCGAGCTGTTCGACGACGCGAACACGATGCTCGACCAGATCATCGCGGACCGGTCGTTCACCGCGAAGGGCGCGTACGGGTTCTGGCCCGCGCACCGCGAGGGCGACGACATCGTGCTGGACGACCGCGGCATCTCGTTCCCGATGCTGCGCCAGCAGACCGAGAAGCCGGCCGGCCGGCACAACCGCTGCCTGGCCGACTACATCGCGCCCGCCGGTGACCACCTCGGCGGCTTCGGCGTCGCGATCCACGGTGCCGAGGAGCTGGCGGCGACGTACGAGGCGAACAACGACGACTACCGGGCGATCATGGTCAAGGCGCTGGCCGACCGGCTGGCCGAGGCGTTCGCCGAGTGGATCCACCTGGAGGCCCGCAAGGCCTGGTTCGAGCCGGACGTCGAGCCGGTGCTGTCGGACCTGCACGCCGAGCGGTTCCGCGGGATCCGGCCGGCGCTGGGGTACCCGGCGAGCCCGGACCACAGTGAGAAGAAGGAACTGTTCGAGCTGATCGAGGCCGACCGGCTGGGCCTCGGCCTGACCGAGTCGTACGCGATGACGCCGGCGGCCGCGGTCTCCGGGCTGATCTTCGCCAGCGAGTCCGCGCGGTACTTCAGCATCGGCCGGCTCGGCCGCGACCAGGTCGAGGACTACGCCAAGCGCCGCGGCCTGGAGCTGGACGAGATGGAGCGCTGGCTCCGGCCGAACCTGGCGTACGACCCGCAGTAAGTGGCACGGTGGGGCGCATGCGAGTGCGCCCCGCCATCCCTGCCGACGCCGACGCCGTGGCCGCGATCTGGCACACCGGCTGGCACGACGGCCACGACGGCAACGTCCCGGAGGAACTGACGGCTGTCCGCACGAAGGACACCTTCTGGACCAGAGCGGCAGAGAGAACTTCAGAAACCACGGTTGCCACCGTTGACCAAGTAGTCGCCGGGTTTGTGATCGTCTCCGGTGACGAGGTCGAGCAGGTCTATGTCTCTTCCAACCACCGCGGCTCCGGCATCGCCGGACTGTTGCTGACCGAGGGCGAGCGGCAAGTAGCTCAGGCAGGCCACCCCGCCGCCTGGTTGGCAGTTGCCACCGGCAACAGTCGCGCCCGCCGCTTCTACGAACGCTCCGGCTGGACCGACGACGGCCCCTTCGACTACCAGGCCGCCGTCGACGGCGGCACGATCCCCGTCCCGTGCCACCGCTACGTCAAGACGTTCGCGGTCCAGAACATTCAGACCTGAGACCCCTCGATATAGTCGAGCAGTTCCTGGTCTTTGGCCTTCGCCAGAACCTCGGGTACTCCGCCGTGATCGTCATTGACAAAGATGTGAACGTCGCGCGAAGCGCGCGTCACGGCAAGGTAGAGCAACGACAAGAACTGCCGGCGACGATAACTTTGGTTTGCCTGACCGTTGCCGATCTCCGGCAGACCGGCAACGAACACCGCATCGAACTGGAGACCGGCGAGATACTCCGCTGGGCCGATGACCAAGCCGCGGCGACGGTACTGCAGTACCTCGATGTCTTCCCTACTCTCGATGATCGTGACCTTTTTCGTGGCAGACTGCAATCCGTCCGCGACATTTTTGTAGGCCAGGAACTGGTCTGGGTGAACGATGGCAAGAGCTACCTGCCAGCGATTCGAGTCACCGTTCCGCAGTGCTCTGAGAGCTTGGTAGATCTCGACTATCTCCGCCTGCTGCGAACCGCTCCGGATGAGTTTCGGGAGAGCGCCGTGCTCGGCTGACGAGTTGACGTGGGTAAAGTCGACATCCCAGTTGCTGCCGAGGTCGAGGTTGGGGAATTCCCAATGCAGGTGTTTCACGAGATCGAGGATCTCGGGAGAGAAGCGATGCACGGTCGGGAGGTCCACAGAAGAAACGGTTCCGAACTCGTCGTCGGACTTTGACGGTGTAGAGCTTGGAGTGGCTCCGTTGAACTCGGTATACACCTCCCAAGGAGACTGGCGTGGATCCAAGGCCATAAGAATCCGCGGGTAGGCGGACGCCGAACGGGCCAGGTAACGCAGCAGCTGCCGTTCCTGGACGTTGAACAGGTGAAACTCATCGACAAAGATCAAGTCGTACCCTTGCTTTCCCCGGCGGACGTTCCACATGAATGTCTCTAGGTAATTGAGGAAGTCGTTGACGAGTTGGTCCGAGGTCAGGCGGCCTGACTCCAAGAGCTGAGTGATGTATGTTTCGTACAGGTGGTAGATGAGCTTCCGATCTATGTCGTTCTCCAGAGGTATCATCCAGGGATCTCGCGACAGCTTTAGATAACGCGCCTCAGAATTCATGCCTGGGAAGATTCCGTCCGCGCCCAGGACGCATCCGAACTCGATTAGGCAGTCCCATGCGAAGGCGCGAAGATCGGCCTCGTCGCTCGACAGGAGCCTCTCACGTAATCCTGGTCCGACATCGTCGCTGAAGGTTATCCAGTCGCCCCGTTTGAAGTTGTCGATGATCTCCTCGATCTCATCGAGCTGCGCCATCTTTCCGCTGTAGCTGTCCTCGCCGATGAGCGTCAGGCCGCTGTCCCACCGCTCGGCCGGTAGTAGGTCCTCGGCCACAGCGAGCAACGGCAGCACGGTGATTTCATCCAAGGGGCCCCACTCGCTCAGTCTTCTGATGTTGTCGTCGACCTCTGCGGCCAACGCCCAACTGTGTGTTACGAAGAGAACCTGGATTGACTCCCCTCGCTCCCGAGCCTCGACAACTTCCCGAATTGCCTTCAGGACGAGAGTCAGCGTCTTTCCGCTGCCGGCGGGGCCCCTGAGACGGATGGAGTGATTGGGAGGCTGATGGATGAAGGTGTGCTGCTGTCCAGTGATTCTCGTCATCCACCCGCTGTATGACAGATCCTGAACGACGTCGGAGAATGCGGAACTTGTCAGATCCATCTCGGCAACGTCCTGCACGGTGGGTTTTGCGCTGGCTCGAGCTGTCTTCATCATGTCCACGGCCGTAGCCCAGTTCTGTTCCACCGACATCTGTAGTCCAGGAACGGGAGCGAAGTCCTCGAGAGTGACCTTCTTGGAGCTGCTTGTGAGCAACCACATGTACACATCAGGGTCGAGTCCTGTCGGTACCTGAGCGATCCAGCGTGGCGCGTCGATGATCAAATCGCGGCGACAGGCAAAGAATGCAATGAAGTCGTTGTGTTTGTACTGGCTCCATTGGCTGGGGAGAAGGAGGGGGGTGTGCTGACTGCGCTCCACGAATGCGATGACCCTCTCGAGCACCTGCTGCTCATGAGTCGGTGAAACCCCAGCAGCATGGAAGGTCTCAGGGAGATCGCCGGCGAACACGACGCGACGAGATTCCAGAGTGTCCTGGTGGTGAATCAAGTAGGTCACCCCGGAGATCTTGGTGGTCACGATCTCGGGGTGATTGTCGAGGATCTGAGTTCCCGCTTCTGAGATCTGCAGGCCGCAGATCTGGAAGGTCCTGAGAGAGTTCATTGTGAATACGATTGTCATGCCCGTGCCTAACTCGCGTCAGTGTTACCGATCAGAAGAGAGCCGCACTCGTCGCGAGATGCCTCGTACTCCTCGGGGAGACCGATGGCGCTGAACACGTTGCCGAGCCGCTGTGTAAGGGCGTAGATGTACGGTGGCGACAGTCGGGCCCACCGTTCGTGCGTAATCTCGTAGGACATTTGGGATGCCTTGATGGCGACGCGCTCGTCACGGATCTCTCTGATGATCCTCAGATAGGCGATGTACCCGGTATCAGATCCGTCGCTGGTCTGATGGCGGAGAAAGAGAGCGTCGCCGGGGAGGTCTCGCAGATGTGCGGCGATGTCGTTCGAGAGTCGAGTCCGCAGCTTCGCGGACTCTCCGCGGCCCAAGGCGTGCTCCGACTCGCAGATGCGTGCCACTTGATCATCGAAGGACTGATCGGCCGAGGCAGTCAGTCGTTTGGCCTGATCAGCCAAGGCGACGAAGCTTTCGACCTGTTCGTCCGGAATTGCAAGCCGCCGGCAGATCGCAAGCGGCTCGGTGCTGAGAAGCCAGTGCTTCGCCCGTTTTGGGCTGATCGCCACGGCGTCCGGTCCGAGCAACGCGATCTGATTCTGGCGCATAATGGCTAGAAGCTTTTCGTAGATCGCAATCTCGATGCGACTTATCCGCTTCGGAAGGAAGCTTATCGCCAGATAGCTGCTAACCGGTATGAGTGGTACGCAACTCAGGCGGCCGGCGTGCTTGTCGCGCGCGATGTCGCAGTCGGCGGTGACGATCACCGCTACCTGGTCCCAGATGTCGTCGGTCCGTGACGTTCGACGGATGATGTCGCCTTGCCCCAGCGGGCTGGTGTCAACGATTGCCACACTTTCAGAAAAGCCCACAGATGTCCCTCCCCGGTATCACTTCACGGGGTCGTGGCATGCCGGTAAATCTGCTGGCCCCCCAGCCGGAACACGCCTGATATCCCGCCCCCTGCTGTTCATATCGAGTTTGCCTTTCGATCGTTACAGAGAATCACTGCTGGACCGAGTTCTTGCCCACACTTGGCGCGACCCGGTGTGATCAACGTGGGTGACGAGGTCGCGGCACCTCCAGCCGCCGAGTAGCCGGTACGACGATCAGCAGCGCCGCGCAGAACAGCCCGAGTGCCGTCGCGAACACCATCAACGGCACCTCGCCCGTGACTCCCGCCAGCGGCCCCGCGACGGTCCGCCCGAGGGCCATCGTGACGAGCGACCCGGCGACGTCGTACGCGTAGACGCGGTTGAGCAGCTCCGGCGGGACCTGGGTCTGTACGGTCGTCGACCAGAGCACCGACCAGAACGCGATGCCCGCGCCCGCGATCGACCAGCCGATCATCAGGACCGTCAGGTTCGGGTGCAGCGCCGGGACCAACGGGTAGATCGCGAACAGCGCCCAGCCGATCGAGCCGACCGCCAGGGGACGGCGCGGGCGGAAGCGGATCGCGATCGTGCCGCCGATCGCTCCACCGGCGCCGAACGCGGCCAGCCCGAGTCCGAGCGCGGTCGAGTCGAGGTGGCTGATCACCAGCTCGGCACCGATCGGCAACGAGGTGCCGACCACGAAGCAGCCGTACAGGCCGAAGATCGCGATCACCGACCAGAGCCAGGTGCGCGCCCGGAACGCCTGCCAGCCCTCGACCAGCTCGGTGACGAACGACGTGCCGCCCGTGCCTTTGGCCGTCTCCAGCTTCAGCCCGAGCAGGCACAAGCCGCTGATCGCGTACGTCGCCGCGTAGATCGCGAACACCACGGCCGGTCCCGACACACTCACCAGTACTCCGGCCAGCGCCGGCCCGAGCACCCCCGCCATCGACTCGGCGATCCGCAGTGTCCCGTTGGCCTTCTGGACGTCGTTCGCGACCTGCGGCACCAGGCTCGCCACACCCGGCTGGAACATCGCGGTCGCCGCACCGCTCAGGAACTGCAGCACCACGATCAGCACCAACGACGGCGTACCGACGGCGAAGGCGACCGCGGTCATCGCCTGCAGCGCGAACCGCGCGAAGTCGGCCAGCACCATCATCCGCCGGGCGGTGAACCGGTCGGCCAGCACGCCGCCGAACAACCTGCACAGCGCGACGGCCGCCAGCCAGGCCCCCAGCGCGTAGCCCACGCCCGTCGCGCCGTACCCCGCGGCCAGGACACCGACCGACAGCGCGACCGGGATCATCGCGTCCCCCAGCAAGGAGGTCGTCCGCGCCGCGAAGTACAACCGGAAGTTGGCCGGCCGCAAGGCCCGCGCCGGAGCGACCTCAGCAACGCGCGTCATCAGCCATCCTTAAGAAGACTCCTGTCGGAAGCTGAAATCTAAACCGCTTCCCGGTGAATCGATCCGGTGTCTCAGTGACTGGATGGCGCTTCCGGGGTTAGTTTGCATTGGTTAGCTATCTTTTTTCGGGAGAGGGTCATCATGTTCAAGCGTTCCTGGCGCCGGCCGATGCTGATCGGTGCCGCGACTGTTGCCATCGCGTCCATCGCCGGTGGGGTCGCCTACTCGGCCGGGGTCGCGGCGCAGCAGCCGGCGATCCAGACCTCGACGCCGCGCACCGAGCGGCAGGTCACCAACATCGACGTCCTGCGGCAGCAGTTGCGCAACTACTACGGCGACCCGCTCGGCAGTGGCACGTTCGCGGCGGACAGCAACTACGCCAAGGAGGCGCGGGGGGTCGCCTCCGACGGCAGGCGCTGGATCTCGTCGCGGCACCACGTCCGCGGGACGAAGGCGATCCTGCTCGACGTCGACGACACCGCGCTGGCCACCTGGAACTACGAGATCGCCAGCAACTGGGCGTTCAACCCGACCACCAACGGGCAGTTCGTGACCGACCAGAAGTTGCCCGCCGTCCCGGGCATGGTCGAGTTGGTGAGGACGGCCGAGCGGGAGGGGTACGCGGTCTTCTTCCTGACCGGCCGCGGCGCCGCGCAGGAGCAGGCGACGCTCGGCAACCTGACCGCGGACGGCGTCGGCATCGACGCGGGCTACCCGAAGCCGACCACGCTGCGCGGCGGCGAGGACGGGCTGTTCACCAAGCCGGCCGTCGCCGACTACCCGGCGTACCTGAAGAAGGCCTGCGCGGCCGATCCGAACGGTGCCTGCACGACGATCCACTACAAGTCGGCGACCCGTGCGCACATCGAGTCGCTCGGCTACAACATCGTCGCGAACTTCGGCGACCAGTTCAGTGACCTCAAGGGCGGGTACGCCGACCGCACCTTCAAGCTCCCGAACCCGAACTACTACTTGCCGTAGGCAACAGTCCGAACAGCAGGCCGTCCAGGGCGCTCCGCAGTGCGGGCTCGAACTCGACCCGCATGGCGGAGAGCTCCGGCGCGGCCGCGTACGCCGCCAGGATTGCCGCCGACGGCCGGGAGTGCGTCCAGATCGCCCCGGCCAGCAGGGCCGCGGCCGCGATGAAACGCGCGGCGCCCTGCTCGCCCAGTTCCGGTACGGCGGCCGCGATCATCGCGACCATCCGCTGGTAGTCCGCGACGGCCGACCGCTTGTAGTTCAGCGCGATCTCGGTCGAGATGTTGTGCTCGAGTACGGCGGCCTGCGCGCTGTTCAGCTCGCACAGCATCGGTCGCGCGGTCATCGTGTCCACCACCGCCGCGGCGAGTGCCTCCGCGCGCTCGGTCGCCGGAAGCCCCCGGTCGATCGCGCCCAGCGCGGCGTCCAGATCGTCCAGCCAGGCGGACGCCTCGCTGCTCATCAGCTCCAGCAGCACGGCTTCGCGCGACTCGAAGTAGTTCAGCACGTTCGACTTCGCCAGGCCGACGCGGCGGGCCAGCTCGTTCAGCGTGAGCTGGGCGACCGGCTGCTCGGCCAGCATCGCGGTCGCGGTCGTGAGGATCGCCCGGCGGCGTTCGGCCCGCTGCTCGTCGCTGCGGGCGCGCTGGAAAGTCATCCTCCCAGTCTACAGACCGCTGGTCTGTTGTCATCAGACCGATGGTCTGTTAACGTCGAAGACAACAGACCGGCAGTCTTTTAAGAAGCGCGACATGTACAACGTCCCCGATCAGACCGGCAAGTACGCCGTCGTCACCGGCGCCAACAGCGGGACCGGCAAGGAGACCACGCGCAGGCTGGCCGCGGCCGGCGCCCGCGTGGTGATGGCCGTGCGCACAGTCGCCAAGGGCGAGGCGGCGCGGGCCGAGATCCTGGCTCAGCACCCCGGCGCGCTGCTCGACGTTCGGCGGGTCGATCTGGCCGACCTCGAGTCCGTGCGGGAGTTCGCCGACGGGCTGATCGCGGACGGCGTACCGCTGGATCTGCTGGTCAACAACGCCGGCGTGATGGTGCCGCCGGAGCGGATGACCACGGCCGACGGGTTCGAGCTGCAGTTCGGCAGCAACTTCCTCGGCCCGTTCGCGCTGACCGTGCGGCTGCTGCCGTTGCTGCTGAAGGCTCCGGCGCCGCGGGTCGCGACGATGAGCAGCGGGGTCGCCACCCGCGGGAAGATCAACTTCGACGACCTGAACTGGGAACGGCGCTACCGCCCGGCGGCGGCGTACGCGCAGTCGAAGCTGGCCGACCTGATGATGGGCCGGCACCTCGCGA
Organism: Kribbella italica; assembly: GCF_014205135.1. Taxonomy (NCBI): domain Bacteria; kingdom Bacillati; phylum Actinomycetota; class Actinomycetes; order Propionibacteriales; family Kribbellaceae; genus Kribbella; species Kribbella italica. The sequence continues at coordinate 4,839,944 of NZ_JACHMY010000001.1, read as the reverse complement.
CGATCGCCGCCGAGCGCGGCTGGCCGTTGCTGAGCACGATCGCCCACCCCGGCTACACCCGGACGAACCTGCAGACCGCCGGCCCGAGCCTTGGCCGGGAGAAGCCGTCGCCGGCGGCCCGGCTGCTCGTGCGGGTGCCGCTGCCCTCGCAGGGCGTCGAGCAGGGCGCGGAGCCGTTGCTGGTCGCGGCGGTCAGCGCGGAGGCCAAGCCCCGCGAGTACTACGGGCCGTCGGAGTGGTTCGGACTGGTCGGCCCGGCCAAGCTCGCCAAGACACCACGAAGCGCGCTCGACGACGAGGTCGCGGCCCGCCTGTGGACGACGGCTGAACAACTGACAGGGGTCAGACTGCCTGCTGTCGTTTAGCCTGCAGGGATGGAGCGATGGGCCAGCGGGGAGCAGTACGAGCCGTACGTCGGGCGCTGGAGCCGGCTGGTCGCGACGGAGTTCGTCGCCTGGCTCGACCAGCCGGACGGGCTCCGGTGGCTCGATGTCGGGTGCGGGACGGGTGCTCTGACGAGCACGATCGTCCGGGACGCCCAGCCCGCCTCGGTGCTGGGAGTCGATCGCTCGGAAGGCTTTCTGGAGTACGCGCGCAGGACCGTGCCGTCGGCGTCGTTCGAGGTGCGGGATGCCGCGGACCTTCCGGACGGCTCGTTCGAGGTCGTGGTCTCCGGGCTGGTGCTGAACTTCGTGCCGGATCGCGACGCGCTGCTGCGGCGGCTCGGTGAGCTCGGCGCCGTCGTCGCGGCGTACGTATGGGACTACGCCGAAGGCATGCAGCTGATGAAGTACTTCTGGGAGGTCGCGGGGGAGGTCGATCCTTCGGGGCGTGACCTGGACGAAGGGACGCGGTTCTCGTTCTGCACCGCGGCCGGGCTGGAGGAGCTGTTCTCGACCGCCGGGTTCGGGGAGATCGCGAGCCGCGGGATCGTCGTACCGACCGAGTTCGCGTCGTTCGACGACTACTGGACGCCGTTCCTCGGCGGGCAGGGCGCGGCGCCGGCGTACCTGAGCACGGTTGACGACGCGACCCGCGACCGGATCCGGGACGCCTTGCGGGAAAGGCTTCCGGTCGAGTCCGACGGCACGATCGCGTTGACGGCTCGGGCGTGGGCCGTGCGGGGGACTACGGTTTAGGCCAGTCCGGGTGCAGGCGGCCGAAGAGCAGGTCGTCGGTCCACTCGCCCTTCCACCAGCTCGCGGCGCGGCGCAGTCCTTCGCGCTCGAAGCCGAGTCGCTCCAGCAGTCGCGCCGAGGCGACGTTCCGGGCGTCGCACTCGGCTGAGACGCGATGCAGGTTCTTGGTGAGGAAGAGGTGGTCGAGCAACGCGCCGACCGCTTCGGCGGCGTACCCCTGACCTTGGTACGCCGGCGCGAGCGTGAAGCCGAGGTCGGCCTGCTGGAGGTTGTCGGCGAGGTTGAGCCCGATGTCGCCGATCAGTACGTCGTCCAGGTCGATCGCGTACTGGAACCAGCCGGCCTGCTCGGGATCGCCCTCGGCGAAGGACCGCACGGTCTCGGTCGCCTGCTCCAGCGAGTACGGCGCGTCCCACGACTGGTAGCGCGCGACCTCTGGCACGGACCGGTACGCCGCCAGCGCGGGCGCGTCGTCGGCGCGGAATCTCCGCAGTACCAACCGCTCGGTCGACAAGTTCATGGCCCGATGATGTCAAAATCCGCGGCTCGGCACCGTCTGGTTGGTGACACCACCTGACGATCGGAGCCGCGCCCATGAAGTACCTGGTGATCCTGCATGCCGCCGACCAGCTCCAGCCGTTCGACCACACGGCCTTCCGTCGTACCGCCCAGGACGCGGGCGAACTCGTCGACAGTCAACTCCTCGCCGACCCGTCCCTCGGCACCCGGTTCGGCACGTGTGGCGCTCCGATCCATGCCTACTACCTGATCGACGTCGACTCCTCGGCTCGCGCCGTCGAGCTCGCGCAGTTGCTGCCCGAGGCCACGCAGGACGGCGCCGGCGTCGATGTCCGCCCGGTGATGTTCTCGGCGGCTAGCGACTACTGACCTTGAACCAGAGGTTGTTCGCCTGCGGTACGGCGCTGTGGTGGATGCGTTCGAGTTGGACCGTCCGGCCGCGGAAGAGGGGAGTGCCGTCGCCGAGGAGGACCGGCACGACGATGGTGAGGATCTCGTCGAGGCGGCCGGCTTCGAGGACCTGGCGGGCGATGTCGGCGCCCATGATGTTGACGTACTTGTCGCCGGCGGCGGCCTCGGCGGCGTCGAGACCGGTGGCGACGTCGGGGACGAAGAACAGGTTGTCGCTGTCGCGGCCCGGGTGGTGCGTGACGACGTACTGCGGTCCGTCCCAGCCGCCGCCGAATGCCTTGCCGGCGCCCTCGTCGTCCTTGTGCGGATCGTCGCCGCCGTACGTCGTCGCGCCGACCAGCAGGGCGCCGATGTCGCCGAGCAGCTCACCGACCAGCGGGTTCGGGCCCAGGTGGTCGGTGAGCCAGGACATGTCGCCGCCGGGGCCGGCGATGTAGCCGTCGAGCGACATGGAGACGGAGTAGAGGGTCTTGGCCATGGGGTTCCTTCCGGGTTGCCGTTGTCTGTAGTTGAGACGAGACAACCCGGAAGAACTCATCGGTCAGGGCGCGGACGGGCCCACATCGGCCGGCGTGAGCGGACGGTTGAGCGGTACGGCGGTGCTGTACTCGTCGGCGCCGACGTCGGCCTTGCCGGAGCGCGGGTGACCATCGAGGTCGCGGTTCACCGACGGGTAGGAACGGCTGGCCGCGTTGATCGCCGGACTGCCCGCGGTCAGCCGCCGTACGCCGGAGGTCGTCAGCCGGGGATCGACCCGGCGATAGCCGCCCGACGGAATGTTGCCGTTGCCCGCCGCGCCCCAGAGCAGGTTGCCCGACCAGGTGATGCCCTGCTGGTACGGCATCGCGACGAGGTCCCCGGAGTCGCCCACCAGGAGGTTGTCCGAGATCGTGCAGCCCAGCGGCGGCAGGGTCCGCTGGCTCTCGCCGCTGATCGCCGAGCCGGACGACAGCACAGTGTTCAGCGCGATCGTCACCCGGTCCGGTGCGTCGTTGCCGCGGCGGCTCTCCGGCGAGTCCGAGGCCAGATGGTCGCGGACCGAGCCGCTGCCCAGCACGATCCCGGCGCCGGCCACCCGCTCGACGTAGTTGTTCACGATCAGGTGGTCGTTGCCGTAGACCCGGATACCGTTGCTTCCGGCAAGGATGAAGTTGCCTTCCACCCGGGTCCGATTGCCGTGCCGGAGCACGATCCCGCCGAGGCTGTTGCGAATGGTGTTGTCGCGGATCGTGTTCCCGCTGGACTTGACCGAGATCGCCTCCGGGTCGCCGTTCGCGCGCTCGAACAGGTTCTGCTCGATCAGCGCGCCCGCGTCGGCCAGCGACCGGCCGCTGAGGCCGAGCCGGATCGGCTCGCCGCCGTTGTCGCCGGTGAAGGTGTGGTCGGAGAAGTAGTTGCGCAGGATGTGCAGCCCGCGGGCCATCCCGTCACCGCCCGGGCCCTCGACGCCGACGAACACGCCGAGCGTCGCCTTGCCGTGGAAGTGGTTCCGGTCGAGCTTGGTGTGGTCGGCCTTGACGAGCAGCCAGTTCAGCCCGTCCGAGTCGGTCAGCCGGACGTCGTTGCGGGTGAGCCGCAGGTGGTGGCAGCTGAGCGGCAGCTCCAGCGTCGCGCGCTGCCTGAAGACGAACCCGTTCACGGTCACGTACGACGAGTCGGCGATGGTGAAGCCGCGCTGGCCGGTCAGCACCGCCTTGCCGCGGTGCTCGGCCGCGATGGTGATCGGCGCGTCCGCCGTACCGCGCCGGCCGTTGACGGCGAGCGGGCGATCGGCCGGTACGTCGTACGTGCCGTCGGCGAGCGTGATGAACGCGCCCGGGCCGGCAGAGGCGATCTGGCTGCGGAGCTCGTCGAGCGTGCGGGCCCGGGTCGCGCGGGCGCGGGTGGTGGTCGAGCTGTGGGCCGGGGTGGTGGTCAGGCCCGCGACGGCCAGCGCGGCGGTCGAGGTCAGGAAGGTACGGCGGTGCATGGGCGGTCCTCCGGTACGTCGGGGCGGTGCCGGAACCGTGTCCCACGGCGCCGGGTGGCGCTCAGTCTGAGGTCCCGGCGGACGCCTGGCAAGCGCTTGCCGTCGGAACGCCCAGCGATTTCTGTGCACCGGAACGATCACGTCTCGTAGTTCCGCAGGACAGGAGGATGAAGGCAACCGCCGACCTGCGATAGCCTCGCGACAATCCGGGTTTTCGGATCCTTCGGCGCGGTGGGGTGAACGCGAGTGGCGGCAGACGGCAGCGGGCGCTCCTTCCTGCCGGATGTGGACACCAGCCGCCCGAACGCGGCCCGCGTGTACGACCTGCTGCTCGGCGGCAAGAACAGCTTCGAGGTCGACCGGCAGCTGCACGCCGAGCTGCTCAAGGTCGCCCCCGAGATCCCGAACCTGGTCCGCGAGAACCGCCGCTGGCTGGCCCGGATGATCGAGACGATGGTCCGCGACGGCGGCGTCGACCAGTTCCTCGATCTCGGCTGCGGCCTGCCGACCACGGACAACACCCACGAGATCGTCCAGCGGCTGAACCCGCGCGCGACCGTGGTGTACGTCGACAACGACCCGACCGTCGCCATCCACGGCCTCGCCCTGCTGGCCGACGAGCGCACGGTCCACTTCGTCGACGCCGACCTGACCGACCCGGCCGCCGTACTGGCCGACCCGGTGGTCGCGAAGGTCCTCGACCTGAGCCGGCCGGTCGGCGTACTCCAGGGCCTGGTGCTGCACCACGTCCCCGGCCAGGAGCGCGCCCGGCACGCGGTCGACGGCTACCTGTCGGCGATGGCGCCGGGCTCCTACCTCGCGATGACCCATCCGATCAACCCCCGCGACGGCAGCCGGCTCGCGGAGTTCTCGGCGGCCGTCGAGGACGCGCTACGGCCGGCAGTCCAGCCGAGCGCCTTCCGCACGCCGGCCGAGGTCGCCGAGCTGCTCGAGGGCTTGGAGCTGCTGCCGCCGGGCCTGACCACGATCGCGGACTCCTGCCCAACCGGAGACCAGTCCGCCAAGCCCACAGGCGTCACCCGCCTGGTCATGGCAGTCCTCGCCCGCAAGTAACTGGTGCACCCCTTCAAATAGTCGCCCCGTCAGGCGCACATCACCAATCCCCCTCCGCCACCCCAGTCGCGGCTTTCCTTCCCTGGCACTCCCCACCTGCACCGTCGAGCGACGAACCGTTGACGAAAGCTGCACCACTTGCACCAGCGAGCGACGAACCGTTGACGAACGGCTGCCTCGCCTGCAAACTTTGGCTACCTACGGCGCAAGAAACTAGCAACACAGCGCAAGTTACGTAGCTCAGACTGCAGTTCCCCGCCCAGACCTGAGGACGTCCATGAAACGGAGCCAGCCCCGCAGGCGGCTGATCAGTGGTCTGCTCTCCGCAGCCCTGATCCTCGCCGGTGCCACACCGGTCATCGCCTCCGCGACCGTCACAGCCCAGACCGCCCCGACCGCAGCCGCTGCCCCCGCGGCTGTGCTCCCGAAGACCCTGTCCGCGAGCAGCCAGCTGGGGGAGTACCCGGCGAGCAACACCGGCGACGGCAACCAGAACTCGTACTGGGAGAGCAACAACAGCCAGTTCCCGCAGTGGCTGCGGGCCGATCTGGGTGCGACCAAGAGCGTCGACCGGGTCGTGCTGAAGCTCCCGGCGTCCTGGGGTGCGCGCACCCAGACGCTGTCCGTCCAGGGCAGCACCAACGGCACGGCGTACAGCGACATCGTCACCAGTACCGGCCACAACTTCACGCCGGCCAACGCGAACACCGTGACGATCACCTTCCCGGCGACCAGCGTCCGGTACGTCCGGCTGAACATCACCGCGAACACCGGCTGGCCCGCCGGTCAGCTGTCCGAGTTCGAGGTGCACGGCCCGGACACCGGCGGTGACACCCAGGCGCCGACCGCGCCCGGCAACCTCGCCCTGACCGAGCCCGCGAGCGGCCAGATCCGGCTCGCCTGGTCGGCAGCGACCGACAACGTCGGCGTCACCGGGTACGTCGTCTACCGCAACAACACCGCGGTCACCACGGTCGCGGGCAACGTCCTCACCTACACCGACAACCAGCCGGCCTCCGCGACGGTCGAGTACGCCGTCCGCGCGAAAGATGCCGCAGGCAACGAGTCCGCCGACAGCAACCGGGTCCGCCGGGCCGGCCAGGGCGGCGGCGCGAACCTCGCCACCGGCAAGCCGATCGAGGCGTCCTCCACGATCCACACCTTCGTCGCCGCGAACGCCAACGACAACAACCTGGCGACGTACTGGGAGTCGAACGGCCTCCCGGCCACGCTGACCGTCAAGCTCGGCTCGAACGCCGACGTCAGCTCGGTCGTCGTCAAGCTCAACCCGGACCAGGCCTGGGGCGCCCGCACCCAGAACTTCGAGGTGCTCGGCCGCGAGCAGAACGCGACCGCCTTCACCACGCTGTCCGGCCGCGCGAACCACGTCTTCAACCCGTCCGCGCAGAACACCGTCGAGATCCCGGTCAGCGGCCGGATCGCCGACCTGCGGCTGCAGTTCTTCAGTAACACCGGCGCACCCGGCGGTCAGGTCGCCGAGCTCCAGGTGATCGGTACGGCGGCGCCGAACCCGGACCTCGTCGTCAACGCCCTGTCCTGGACGCCGGCCGCACCGAGTGAGACCAGCCCGATCACGCTGTCCGGCACCGTGCAGAACACCGGCTCGGCCGCGGCCCCCGCGACCACGGTCAACTTCACCCTCGGCGGCACCGTCATCGGCAGCTCCCCGGTCGGTGCACTCGCCGCCGGTGCCTCGACCACGGTCACCTTCAACGCCGGCACCCGGGCACAGGGCTCGTACGCCGTCGGCGCGGTCGTCGACCCGACCAACACGGTCGTCGAGCAGAACAACGACAACAACGCCTTCACGGCCCCGACGCAACTGGTGATTGCGCAGGCGCCCGGCCCGGACCTCCTGGTCACCGGCGTCACGACCAACCCGGCCAACCCGGCGGTCGGTCAGGCGGTCAGCTTCACCGTTGCCGTCAACAACCGGGGCACCTCGGCGTCCGCCGCTTCGGTGACCCGCGTGGTCGTCGGCGGTACGACGCTCAACGGCACCACTGGCACGGTTGCGGCTGGTGCCACCAGCAACGTTGCGATCAGCGGGACGTGGACGGCCACCAACGGCGGCGCGACCATCACGGCCACGGCCGACGCGACGGGAGTCGTTGCCGAGACCAACGAGACGAACAACGCGTTCGCCCGGGCGATCGTGGTCGGCCGCGGCGCCGCCGTACCGTACACGTCGTACGAGGCGGAAGCGGCGAACTACACCGGTCAGCTGCTCGTCACCGACCCGCTGCGCACCTTCGGCCACACCAACTTCGCGACCGAGTCGTCGGGGCGGAGCTCGGTGCGGCTGACCACCCAGGGCCAGTTCGTCGAGTTCACCTCGACCAACCCGTCGAACTCGATCGTGGTCCGCAACTCGATCCCCGACTCCGCCAACGGACAGGGGCTGGAGGCAACGATCAGCCTGTACGTGAACGGCACGTTCAGCCGCAAGTTGACACTGTCGTCGCGGCACAGCTGGCTGTACGGCACCACCGACCAGCCCGAGGGACTCACGAACACACCGGGTGGCGACGCACGTCGCCTCTTCGACGAGTCGAGCGCGCTGCTCGGGACGTCGTACCCGGCCGGGACGAAGTTCAAGCTGCAGCGCGACGCCGGCGACAGCGCGTCGTTCTACATCATCGACACGATCGACCTCGAGCAGGTCGCTCCGGCGCTGAGCCAGCCGGCGGGTTGCACGTCGATCACGCAGTACGGCGCCGTGCCGAACGACGGGATCGACGACGCCGACGCGATCCAGCGGGCCGTCACCGACGACCAGAACGGCGTGATCTCCTGCGTCTGGATCCCGGCCGGCCAGTGGCGGCAGGAGAAGAAGATCCTCACCGACGACCCGCTGAACCGGGGTCAGTACAACCAGGTCGGGATCAGCAACACCACGATCCGCGGCGCGGGGATGTGGCACTCGCAGCTGTACTCGACGATCGAGCCGCAGAACGCGGGCGGGATCAACCACCCGCACGAGGGCAACTTCGGGTTCGACATCGACAAGAACACGCAGATCTCGGACCTCGCGATCTTCGGGTCGGGCCGGATCCGTGGTGGTGACGGCAACGCCGAGGGTGGCTTCGGGCTGAACGGCCGGCTCGGGGTCGGGACCAAGGTCACCAACGTCTGGATCGAGCACGCCAATGTCGGGGCCTGGGTCGGTCGCGACTACGACAACATCCAGGAGCTGTGGGGTCCGGGCGACGGGGTCGAGTTCAGCGGGATGCGGATCCGCAACACCTACGCCGACGGGATCAACTTCACCAACGGCACCCGCAACTCCAAGGTGTTCAACTCGTCGTTCCGCACCACGGGTGACGACGCGCTCGCGGTCTGGGCGAACAAGTACGTCAAGGATCCGTCGGTCGACATCGGTCACACCAACTCGTTCACCAACAACACCATCCAGCTGCCGTGGCGCGCGAACGGCATCGCGATCTACGGCGGCTACGACAACAAGATCGAGAACAACCTGATCTACGACACGATGAACTACCCCGGCATCATGCTGGCGACCGACCACGACCCGCTGCCGTTCTCGGGTCAGACCTTGATCGCCAACAACGGGCTGTACCGGTGCGGCGGCGTGTTCTGGAACGAGGACCAGGAGTTCGGCGCGATCACGCTGTTCCCGCAGAACCTCCCGATCCCGGGTGTCACCATCCGCGACACGGAGATCCTGGACTCGACGTACGACGGCATCCAGTTCAAGACCGGCGGCGGGCTCCTGCAGAACGTCGCGATCACCAACGTCCGCATCGACAAATCCAACAACGGCTCCGGAATCCTGGCGATGGGTGGCGTCCGAGGAAACGCCACCCTGACCAACACCACCATCACCAACTCCAGGGACGGCAACGTCCTGATCGAACCGGGCTCGCAGTTCACCATCGCGGGTCAGTAGTCCCACCTGAACCCCCGGGCCCGACGCCACAGCGCCGGGCCCGGGGTGCGTTCGCAGTGGTAGGTGTGAGGAGGAGGCCGGCCGCCCAGAAGACCTACCGCCTTCGGCGGTGGTCGCGCGGGGCGGGTGGTGAAGAGGTGGGGAGGCCGGGGGCCCGGGGGACCTACCGCCTTCGGCGGTGGTCGGGCGGGGCGCGGCGAAGACGCCCGGCGGGCGCGGAGCGCCTGGCCGTCGGGGGCGGTGGGCTCCTCCTCTATCCCCTCTGTCAGGCGCGTTGGTCTAGTTCTTTGACGAGTTCTTCGGCGACGCGGTGGAGTTTGATGTTGTGGTCCTGGGAGAGGCGGGTCAGGAAGGCGAAGGCTCGTTCGTCGTTCAGTTGGTAGCGCTCCATCACGATGCCGACGGCCTGGCCGATGGTGCCGCGGGTGTGGATGGCCTGTTGGAGGTCGTCGATCTCCTGGGCGTACGCGATCGCGGTCGCGGCCTGGTGGGTGAACAGGGCACTGATCGCCTCGAAGTCCTCGAAGGCGCCGATCTCGGTGGCGTACAGGTTCAGCGCGCCCTGGGACTTGGGGGCGTCGAAGAGGCGCAGGCCCGCCTGGGACTTGATTCCGGCGGCCACCGCGACCGCGGCGTAGCGGGGGAAGCGGGTGTCGCGGGCGAGGTCGGGGGAGATGATGTGTACGGCGTCGACGGCCGCGTAGTAGCACGGGCCTTCGCGGAACTCGTACTGCGCGGCGTCGAGCGGCAGCAGCCGCTGGTCGGTCGGGGCGCTGGTGCCGAGCTTGCCGTCGCTCTGCAGCACGGTGATGCTCGCGTACTCGACCCCGGGGATCATCGTGACCGCCGCGTGCGTGATCTGGCTCAGCGTGTGGTCGAGATCGCCGGGCGTGAGCGCGCGGCTCAGCAACCGGGCGGTTTCGATCAGGCGCGTGTCATTCATGCCCCCGAAGTACCCAGCACGGCGGTTGGCGAACCGGCGCCGGTACGACGGGCGCGCGCTTCGCGCCGCCAGGTCAGGCGGGGGCTGCCCGCCGTACGGCCGGGTCGGACTGGCGGAAGGCCGCGCGGTAGGCGTGCGGGTTGGTGCCGACGACGCGCTTGAAGCGTTCGCGGAAGGCGCTGGGGGAGCCGAAGCCGACGCGGCCGGCGATGCGGTCGACCGGCTGGCTGGTCGCCTCGAGCAACGACTGCGCGCGGCGGATCCTGGTCCGCAGCAACCATTGCAGGGGAGTGGTCCCGGTCTGCTCGCGGAAGCGGCGGTTCAGCGTGCGGGTGCTCATGCCGGCCTGCGCGGCGATCGCCTCCAGGCTGAGGTCACGCGCGCAGTGCTCCTCCATCCAGCGCAGCAGCGGTTCGAACTCGGAGCCGCGGGGAGTCGGCGGCTGGTCGTGCACGATGAACTGCGCCTGCCCACCTTCCCGTTCCAGCGGCATCACCGCCGTCCGGGCGGCATCGGCGGCGACGGCCGAGCCGTAGTCCCGGCGTACGACGTGCAGGCAGAGGTCCAGCCCCGCGGCCGCGCCTGCTGACGTGAGGAACTGGCCGTTGTCGACGTAGAGCACGTTCGGATCGACGTCGATCGCCGGGTGGCGCTCGGTCAGCACATCGGCGGCGAACCAGTGCGTCGTGGCGCGCTGCCCGTCGAGCAACCCGGTCGCGGCGAGGACGAACGCGCCGACGCAGATCGACGCGATCCGCGTGCCCTGTCCCGCGGCGTCGCGGAGCGCGTCGAGCACCTGAGGCGGGATCGGACGGTCGAAGTCGCGGCAGCCCGGCAGGACGATCGTGTCCGCCTCGCCCAGCGCCTCCAGCCCGTACGGCGGCTGCAGCGCGAACGCGCCGGCGCTCACCGAGGGGGTCGCGCCGCAGACCTTCACCTCGTACGCCGCTCGCCCGTCCGGCAGCCGCGCCCAGCTGAACACCTCGATCGGCGTCGCCAGATCGAACGGGATCACGTCGTCGAGAGCGAGCACGGCCACGGTGTGCATGGCTGGATTGTAGATGCCCTGCTGATTCCAGCCAACGCCTGGTATCGACAAATCGCCTCGCCATGACCGGTGGCCAGAATCCGTTGCAGTCTGGCTGTCCAGCCAGTTCCTCCCGAGGCGCGTACGCCGCTACCGTCCACCCGTGACCAAGCTGCTGCTCTCGATCCACGTCATCGCGGCGATCCTCGCCATCGGCCCCGTGGCAGTAGCCGCCAGCCGCTTCCCCGCGGCCACCCGCCGCCTGCTGGCCGACGACGGAGCAGAACGCGAGGTCGCCGAACTGCGGACCCTGCACAAGATCTGCCGGATCTACGCCGTCGTCGGCATCGTCGTACCCGCGTTCGGCCTCGCGACGGCTCAGAGCCTCGACGTGCTCGGCGACCCCTGGCTGATCATCTCGATCGCCCTCACGGCCATCGCGGCCGCCGTACTGGTCCTGCTCGTTCTCCCTGGCCAGGAACGCGTTCTGACCACCACGCCCGACGAGAAGACCCCTGCCCGCCTCGCCATGCACGCGGGCCTGTTCAACCTGCTCTGGGCCACCGTCACCGTCCTGATGATCACCCGCCCCGGCTCGACGACAGGAGTCTGACCATGAACCCCCTCCGAGCCGCCGCGACCGCCGAGGTCGTCTCCCTGGTCATCCTGTTCACCAACGTCTTCACCGTCCACTGGCCGGCCGTCTCCTCCCTGATCGGCCCGATCCACGGCTGCTGCTACCTGCTCGTCGTCATCCTCACCGCCCGCACAGTGCAAGCCGCCACGAACACCAAGCTCCTTGCCCTCATTCCCGCGATCGGCGGCCTGCTCGTCCTCCGCCGTCTCAACACCGTTGCCTCAAGCAACTAGTAACGTCCACTAGGTGGGACACCTGCCGCGCGACTAACCGAATGCCTAGCGTGAAGACATGCGAGCGATCCAGGTCACGAGATTCGGCGGTCCCGAAGTCCTTGTCCCGGCAGAGCTGCCGACACCAGCAGCAGGTCCCGGCGAGCTGCTGGTCGAGGTGAGCGCCGCCGGCGTCAACTTCGCCGACACCCACCGCACCGACGGCTCGTACCGCGGCGGCCCGAAGCTCCCGCTCGTCCCCGGCGTCGAGGTCGTCGGCCGTACGCCGGACGGCCGCCGTGTGCTCGCGCCGGTCTTCACCGGTGGCGGCTACGCGGAGTACGTCGCAGTGCCGGCCGACCGCGCAGTCGACGTACCAGCTGACCTCGGCGACGGCCCGGCGCTTGCGCTGCTCGTCCAGGGCCTGACCGCCTGGCACCTGCTGCGCAGTAGTGCCCGGATGAGTCCAGGGGAGTCCGTCGTCGTCAACGCCGCCGCCGGCGGGGTCGGCACGCTGGCGGTCCAGCTGGCCCGGCACTTCGGGGCGGGCCGGGTGATCGCCGTCGCCTCGACTCCAGCGAAGCGCGAGCTGGCGCTGAAGCTGGGTGCCGACGTGGCCGTCGACAGCGATCCCGACGAGTACGCCGACCGGGTGCGGGTCGCCAACGACGGTCAGCCCGTCGACATCGTGCTCGACTCCACCGGTGGGCCGACCTTCGCCGCGGCCCTGCAGGTGCTCGGCGGATTCGGCCGGCTGGTCAGCTACGGGACGGCTGCCCGCGCCGGGCGCCCACTGGTCGACCCGTCCGAGCTGGCCGACCGGAACCTGGCCGTCGCGGGCTTCTGGCTCGTGCCGGCGATCGCCGACACCACGGCGTACAGGGCTCCGCTGCTAGAGCTGTTGGACCTGGCGGCGACTGATCGGCTGAGCCCGCTGGTGGGAGAGGAGTACCCGCTGGCCGAGGCGCGGCGCGCTCACGAAGACCTGCTGGCACGCCGTACGAGGGGGAAGCTGGTGCTGCGCCCATAGGGATCTAGCCTGGGCCGCATGGTGACGTGTGAGGGGTGCGCGGCGGAGATCGATCCTCGGGACCGGATCTATCAGCGCAACGTGCGGGAGGCACGCGGCGCGGTCTGTACGACGTGCACGATCGGGCTGCTCCCCGAGTGGCGCAAGGCCGGCGGGCGGACCGACGGCAAGAGCTGCAGTGCGTGCGGGGCTCCGTCGGGACTCGGCTGGGCGGCCCGGCGGCGGATCCGTCGGCTCGGCGGACGGCAGCTGTGCTCGACCTGTGCCGAGCGCGAGCAACGCGCCCGTACGGCGTAGCGGCCGTCAGGACCCGGAGAGCTTCACGTCCGTCGCTGTCGCGGTCACGAGCAACGACTGACCCTGGACGTCCGCCCCGGTCACCCGCGCCCCGAACGGCAGATCCGGAATCCGCACCCCGCGCGCGAGCAGCGCGGTGACCACTGTCCGAACCTGCGACGGCACGCCGTCCGGCAGGTTCTCCACGATCAACCCGATCCGCCCGTTCCGCACCTCCGGCCGCACGGTCGCCGTCGCGTCGTACCCGCGCACGGTCAGCTTCGCCTGCAGCTTCTCACCGATCGCCGACAGGTTCAGCCCCTCGATCCCGCTCGCCGCCGACGTCAGCTTGGTCAGCGCGGCCGGCGACATCGTCAGGTGTACGTCGGCGCGGCTGACCGTCACCGTCGCGCTCGTGTCGCCGGTCAGCAGCTCGCGGGGGATCTGGATCCCCTTCATCACCATCGTCAGTTCCTCGGCCGACACCTTCGAGACGCTCGGCTGGTCCATCGTCACGGTGATCTCGGAGAACTCGCCCTGCGCGAGCTGCGGCAGGAACCCGAAGCCGCCGACCTCCGCCGTCGTGCTCGCCGCGGTCACGTCGTACTGCGCCGCCTCGTTGACCGCCTCGGTCGCCAGCCGCTTCTCGGCCACCGACTCCGCCACCCGGTCCCCGACCACGAGGATGATCAGCACGATCACCAGAAAGATCAGGAACCCACGTCCCCGGCGGCGCGGCTTCGGACGCACTTCGCGAGTACTCACGGGCGGGAGCCTAGGGCATGTCTCCCGATTCCCGCCTACTGCGCGGCACTCGGCACGGCACCTCGGAGCACTGGAGCAAAGCCCACGATGGAAGAACATCGAGGGCTTCACTCCAGCACTCCGAGCTACCGCACCGAGCACCTGCTCGCTACGGCGGGAATCGGGAGACATGCCCTAGCGACCTTCAGTGCCGTCCGGTGCATCGCGCCGACGCTCGCCGTACGGCGACGTGCGCCGTACGGCGACCGCGGGGCCGATCAGTGGCGCTGGCCGTGGCGGTGCCGGCGGTGGTGCATCGGGCCGCCGAACAAGGCGATCCAGAAGAACACCCACAGCACCCACGGCGCCGCGAACGAGACGCTGGCGATGACGAGGCCGACCATCAGGAACGGCAGGACGAACAGGAACGCCGGCGGGCGGCCCTGCGCCACCCAGGACGGCGGCCTGCCGCGACCGGCGGCCCACGCGGGCTGCCGCCCGGCGGCCTGCACCACCGCGGTCTCGTCGGGCAGGTCGGCGAACAGGGGCGCGAGCTCGTCGTCGTACCGGGCCCTGGTCGCCCGCTCGCTGCGCTCCTCGAACTCGTCCTGCGTCAGGCGTCCCGCGACGAAGTGGTCGCCGAGCGCCGCGACGGCCCGGTCGCGCTCGGCGTCGCCGATCCGCAGCGAGCCCGTTCGCGTTGATCCGAGCCGCTCGGGGCCGAGCTGCTCCGGCCTGAGCTGCTCCGGCCCGAGCCGCTCCGGACCCAGCCGCTCCGGACCCAGCCGCTCCGGGAAGGGCATCATCGGTCCTGCTCGTCGTCGCCGAGGATTCCGTACAGCGTGCGGCGCAGCTCGATCAACGCCTTGCGTGCCTTGGCCTGCTGCTCCGGGGTCCCGGTCGCGAGCACCTGCCACAGCGCCCCGCCGACCTGGCCGAGCAACGGCTTCAGCCCGTTCTCGTCGTCGTCCGCGCCGGCGCTCATCGCCTCCCACGGTGCCGACACCTCGTCGGCGTGCTCGGCGACGTACGCGCGTCCCTCGTCGGTCAGTGAGAACGTCCGCCGCCCGGTCGCCGCGTCGGCCGTCACCAGCCCCTCGTCCTCGAGCTGCTGCAGAGTCGGATAAATCGAACCAGGGCTGGGTTTCCAGGCCCCGCCACTGCGCTCGGCCACGACCTGGATGATCTGGTAGCCGTTCATCGACTCCTCGGCCAGTACGGCGAGGATCGCGGCCCGTACGTCGCCGCGCCGCGCCTTCGACTGCCGCCAGCCGCGCGGACCCGGGCCTCCGGCCCACGGCGGTCCGCCGAACATCGGGCCCCACATGCCACCGAAGGCCTGGTGATGCCCGCCGTGCCGTTGCCGGCCGGTCATCGCGGCCAGCAGCTCTTCCTTCAGTTCGTCGAACGACGAACACCCGCGGCCGAATTGTCCCCGCCCGAACTGTCCCTGCCCGAACTGCCCGAACGGCCAGCCCGCCGCGTACGCCGATCCACCCATCTCCGACCACCGTCTCTCTCGCCCAGAGGTTGCTTGCCCAGAGGTTGCGATAGTTCGACGATATATCGCGAACGGTCGTCACCCAAGGGGATGGCAATGAGGTGGTGTGCCACCGGGTACCTGAGGTGTTCAATGCCTTAGGAGGGATGTGCGATGACGAATCCCAGCAACCGTTACGAGAACCTCACCCCGACCCGGTTCGAGAAGACCCACTCGGTCACCGACTCGGAGATCAACGAGGCCCTGGAACGCGACGGCGCCGTCGAGGATTCCGGCCTGGCCGACCGCGAGGTCCTGCACGACGACGGGACGAAACCCGCCGACGACTGACCTAGTTGTAATGTCCAGGGAGGTTGTCCTGGAGGCTGGTGAGTCGGCGGGTCGTTGCGACAGGCGAAGGCCTCCGGTTATGAAGTGGAGCTGTCTAAGGAACCGCTTCACCACCAGGAGGCCTTCATGTCCCACGTTAATGCCGCACTGACTCCACGCACGTCTGCGACTGGCACGCTTGATCGTTGACCAAGGCTGGACCTGCGCCGCGGCCGCGCAGATGTTCATGGTCGCACCGAGAACAGCCCGCAAATGGGCCGACCGGTACCGGGCCGAGGGGCCAGTCGGCATGTACGACCGCAGCTCGCGACCGCATCGCTGTCCCACCAAAACACCACCACATGTGGTCCGGACGATCGTCAGGTTGCGATGGCGGCTGCGACTTGGACCGGTCCAGATCGCCGGCCGCGTCGGCGTCCCGGCCTCGACCGTTCACGCAGTACTCGTGCGATGCCGGATCAGCCGCCTGTCCCGCATCGATCGCGTTACCGGCGAACCGTTGCGCCGCTACGAACACGACCACCCCGGCTCTGTCCTGCACGTCGACGTCACCAAGTTCGGCAACATTCCCGACGGCGGAGGCCACCGCTACGTCGGCAGGCAACAAGGCAAACACCACCGCACCACCACCGCCTTACGCACCGGAGACCGCGATCGATACAACGGCCCCGCCTCGGCCGCAGCTACCTGCACACTGTCGTCGACGACCACTCCCGCCTGTCCTACGCCGAAATTCACACCGACGAAAAGGCCGCTACCGCCACCGCAGTCCTGCGCCGAGCCGTGGCCTGGTA
This sequence comes from Kribbella italica, assembly GCF_014205135.1. Classification (NCBI taxonomy): domain Bacteria; kingdom Bacillati; phylum Actinomycetota; class Actinomycetes; order Propionibacteriales; family Kribbellaceae; genus Kribbella; species Kribbella italica. The sequence continues at coordinate 4,823,407 of NZ_JACHMY010000001.1, read as the reverse complement.
CGCAGACCATGGCATCACCACCGAACGCGTCCTGTCCGACAACGGCTCGGCCTACCGCTCCCGGACCTGGCACGACACCTGCACCTCGCTAGGCATCACACCCAAGAAGACCCGCCCCTACCGGCCCCAGACCAACGGCAAAGTCGAGCGATTCCACCGCACCCTGGCCGACGGCTGGGCCTACGCCCGCTTCTACGCCAGCAACCAAGAACGCAACTCAGCCCTCGCACCCTGGCTCCACTTCTACAATCACTGTGAGTCTCCGGGTGGCTGGTCTGGGATCGGCCACGTCAGGGTAGGCGTTGGTCGTTCCGGCTCGGGGCGTGACTCATACAATCACTAGCCCCGCCTGGGTGCTTTTCGGTGGACTTGTCCGTCCGGAGGCGAAGCGGCCGGTGCCTTCCCGGGCCCCCACCTCGGTGCCTTGATCAGGAGATTGCCCAACCGCGAGGTTGTGGCCCATCACAGTGCTGCCCCGATGTGAATTCCCCAGGCTGGCGACGGCCGCATGCGGCCAGACCATGTTCTGGATCAGGAAGGATTCCGACCGCTGTGACCATCGTCGCGCACAGCCATCCGTTCGTCACCCGGGGTGGACGCGCACGCACGCAACCACGTCCTGGCCATCCTGGCCGCCACCGGGCAGCAGATCGACTCTGCCGGCTTTCCCACGACCAAGGCGGGCATGGCCCGTGCGATCGCTTGGGCTGCCCGGCGCACCGACGGCGACCTCGCTGCCCTGTGGGTGATCGAATGCACCGCGACATACGGTGCCCAGCTCGCCCACGCCGTGACCGAGGTCGGCTATCAGATCCTCGAAGCGCCCCGGATGAACGCTCGCGGCCACCGCGGAGTCGGTAAGTCCGACCCTCTGGACGCCCGCCGGATCGCCGAGGCCACCTTGCCGTTGGAAGCGGACCAGCTGCGGCGCCCACGGACTGGCGATGGTGAACGTGCCGCACTGCGGGTCCTGGTGGCGGCCAGAGACCACATGACCGGTGAACGCACCGCCACCGTCAACGCACTGATCGCGCTCGTCCGTGCCGTCGACCTCGGAGTCGAGGCTCGTCGCCCGTTGAGCAACCAGCAGATCGTCGAGATATCCCGATGGCGAACCCGAGACGAGCCGTTAGCGGCCATGACCGCTCGAGCCGAGGCGGTGCGCCTAGCAAAGCGGGTCGTCGCACTCGACGAGGAGTTGTCGGCCAACCACAAGACGATGGACACCTTGGTGCGCTCCACCTCCGCGGCCGGCTTACTAGACAAGATCGGGATCGGACCGGTCACCGCAGTGGTCTGTCTGGCTGCCTGGTCCCACCACGGCCGGATCCGCTCAGAGGCCGCCTTCGCCTGCCTGGCCGGAGTAAACCCGATTCCCGCATCGTCGGGAAACACGATCCGTCACCGCCTGAACAGAGGCGGAGACCGGCGCCTGAACCGCGCCCTGCACATGGCGACAATCACCCGCATGATCCACGACCCCACCACCCGCGACTACGTCGAACGACGCCGCTCCGAAGGACGCACCACCAAAGAGATCCGCCGCTGCCTGAAGCGATACCTCGCCAGACAGATCTACCGCCACCTCAACGCAGCCAGCACCCAACCCCGCCCCTCTTGACAGACATAGGAGAGTCCACCGACCCCACACCGCCATCGGAGGCCAGCCACCCATCACCCGACTGACCAACCTCCCTGGACATCACACCTAGTTCGGAGCGATAGTTTCCGAGTCATAACTCTAGGTCGATTGATCTGGTTCTCCGGCCGCTGTAACGTTTCGGCATTACGGTCGATATGAGGACTGCTGGGCAATTGGTTGAGCACAGTGGATGGGTTAGTGCTTCGTAAGTGCAAAATCATCCAAGCGTTTGACCATCGAGATCGGAGATATTGCTTGGTGGTTCGTACTTGCCACTTCGGGCCAGGTGCTTTCTGATGGACCGATGTGGTGCGGTCTGGGGTATCCGCGTGTTCGGCGTTGCTGCGGATCGCTGCCCAAATGGGGGATATGGCAGCAGGTAACTCGGCAAGGAAGGCGCGTGGGGTGCTCACGATCGGGGTATCGGCCATCAGTGCGTGGATTTTGAGCGAGTTCTCCCTGGATTCCGACCAGGCGGCATTTTGGCGTCGGTGGTTAGGGCGGTTCAGCTACTGGTGGCGTCGTGCGCTCTACGCAGTGATTCCGCTCGGTACGGGTATGGTCGCTGCAATGTTCCTCCGGCCTGCGGATTCAGTGGGGCAACAGATTTTTCAGGGTTTCGTCGGAGGCTGCGCTGCGACCGGGGCGCTCCGCGTTACTCCGCCGGGGCTAGCGCCCGGACGATCTGCGAGAGGCCAGACGCCGGACCAGGTGAAGGCGAACTCTGTGCTGACATGGATGCACAAGCGAGCAATCGAGCGGTTCGACGCCCTCACTCGCCGGAAGATCGACGAGGACTTGACTAGATGCCGGGTCTCGAAGGACGGAGACCCGTCCGAACTCCTGAAGTTGGCGGAGGAGATCGCGGGTGCGCTTCGCCAGGAATCGCAAGCCGCGCTCGCCAAGCAGCGTGAGCGATCCGCCCGGGTGCTGGTCCAACTCAATGCGCTGATGGACGAAGTGGGTGATCCGTTGGCTACTGAGAGCCAGCACAACAAAGCCGTGTTCAGCACTGCTGAGCTCCTCCGGGAAGAACTATGCGCACGGCGTTGGAACCGTCCGCCGGTCAGCAAGTCGAAGGAGGGACGATGACGGACAACAAGGAAAACGCCGGCCGGTTTGCTTCCGAATGCAGGGAGATCACGCTGCTTCTTGGCAGCGCGGAGAGCAGGATCCTCACTGCCGACGAAGAAGTGCGCCTAGAGAGCGCGTTGCGGCATGTGCGGTCCACCTTGCCGAATCTTCTGAGTTGGCGAGGTGGAGACGGCTTACCCGACCCCGAGGACACGGCGCAGGAAGCCCTGACGGCCTTCCTGCGGGTAGTGAAGTCTGGCCGGGTGGATGCCGCCAAGTCGCCGGCAGGTTATTTGGTCACGATCGCTTTGAATGTTGTTCGGGACCACGTGCGACGGGGGGTGCCGATCCCGTTGGGCTCTCCCGAGATCGTCGTCAGCGATTCTGCGGACGTTGACCACGCAGTGGGACTGATCGACCGCCTGGTGTCGGCCGACCAGGTTCGGAAGGCGCTCAAGCGCGCCTATGAGCTCAACGACCAGACCGTCATCGAGGTCGTTCATGCTTGGCTGAACCTTGCGCATGATGCGAGCGAAGGCCCGGCCAGTCGCGATGTTGCCTTGGTTGTTGGAGTCAGCAAGTCGACGGTGGCGAAGGCGCTGGCGAGATTCAGGGGTTATCTGCAGTTCGAGAATCGGTGACCAACTCGGTGGCCAAGGAGGGAGGTCCCTGCGTACTTGTCATTGGGGGTCCCACCGGAGGACTTCGAGGTACTAGTTGGTTGGAGAAGCTGATGTGCCCTGGCAGCGACGAATCGGATGACTATGTCGATCCACCGGGAACGGTCGATGAAATCGATAAGACGGAGGCGCAGCGAGTTGCGGAGTCTCTGCCGAACACCCTGATCGACATGGTCGGTGGACTCGCATATCTGACGCCCTCGGCTCAGGAACTCGCTCTTCAGGCGATCGGCCCTGGCTCCCGTCTCGTCCTGGAGGCACTGGAGATTGTCACACCAGGACAACTCGGCGGTCTGACGACCTTGGGCGAGGCCGTCGTGAGGCTACTGGCCAGAGCGCCCGGCGAGGCCGATCGAGTGGTGGTCTCCCTCCGTCATCGGGGGGTGCGCCGGGTGGGGAGAGTGGTAGCGGACGACGACCTGGAGAGAGCAGTAGCTTCGACGGGGATCGTTGCTGAGCAAGATGGACAACGACGGGCGACCTATCACCTTGCGCCGGAGGGTGATCAGGGAAGTAACGAGCCCGGAGCGCAGGTGATGGCAGCCAAGGTGGGATCTAACGTGATCCTGTGGCAGACCGCAGGGCCCCTGACGGCAGTGACTGTCAACACTATGGATGAGCTGCCTCATGGTGGCCAGCCTGTGCTAATCCCGAATCCCGAAGATCTGCCGCCGTCCAGAGTACTACGCGACCACATCGGTCTGGTTGATCCGGATGACGTCGATGACGAGCACTGACGGATCTTCGAACACTCGCCGGCTTGCATTGCAGGTACAGGCCGAGTTGATCGACCTCGACTCTGCTGTGCGAGCCGTGAACCTGGGGGACGACCTGGAGGCACAGGAGTCCGGAGAAAGGATCCGGCATGCCGTGTACGCGGTGTGGGACGCATACCAGGCGCTGATACGGAACGATCCTGCTGGTGTCGGATTCATCCCCGAGTGGCTGCGTCCGGCGCTGGAAGGAGCTGGAGTCGAACCGCCATCTGGCCGTGGTGGACTGTCTCTTCTGCAGTCCCGCATCCGGCTTGCGGACGGTCCGTGGCAAAGAATTGGAGAGCATCTCGACGAATGTCCGGCTGGCTACCTGCTGAACGAGTTGGTCGGGGGGCTGGCGACGGCAACCGCGCCACTCGGCACGGCAGCTGTCTCAGACATCCGCTTGACAGATGATCCGCAACGCCTCGAGTTCGCGTTTCCTGCAATCCACGTGAAGTCGAATCGCGGAATAGTTCTCGAGATCGTGGCGTACGCCGCAGGCAACGCGGGCGGCAGCACCATCAAATCAGGACTCCGGCTAACTGGTCAGTTCTGCGAGGGCGTTGCCGCGGGGCTGCGAGCTGGGCTGCTTGCCGCGGGTGAGATGGGGGTGGCGCCGGAGATCCTCGAACGATGGCACACGCTGGAGCTCGCTGAGCTCCACGGGTTCCCGCCGAACTTGGAGGTGCACGACAAGTCGGCCGGTGCGGCAGTTGCCGGCGCGATCATGCAAAAACTCTTGGAGTTGCCCGCATCGGAGGTCTTGCTGTCAGGTGCGGTCTCCGCGGCCGGAGAGATCATTGACAGCTTGAACAGCGGCGAGAAGGCGGTGAAGTCCAAGGCGGTCGAGCAGTACGGGCTGACCCTGTATCAGCGAGGTGCGGTCGGCGCAGTCACGACGGCATGCTCGGAGATCTGGCCGGAGATCTGGTCGTCGGTCGTCACCCGGACGGCGGAGAAGCGATTGCGGCAGTTGGAGCACAGCGCTTCTCTCGTCGAGAACCCGGTGACGCCCATCGTTGCGCACCATCCGCACGACATCGTCCCAACATCGACCGCGAGAACGATCTTGCGGAAGCTTCGGGCAGGTGCGCCGGTCATCGTGGTGGGTGGTCCTCGATCGTCGGCGCGCACAGTCTCCACTCGCCAGGCTTTGCTGAAGTTCGTGGCGGACTCGGAAGCGAAGCAACGGCCGATCATCGAGCTCCAGCTGAGCAACGGCTTGCTTCCGAACGCTGCTGAACTCACTCACCTGGTGAGGCTTGCCCACGCTGCCACTGAAGTGCCCATGACCTCGAATGCCTTGGTTGTTCTCGAGGACCTGCTGCCGCACTCAGCGGCGTCGGACCTCGATGGTGTTCTGCCTGGTGTGGCGGTGGAGACTGGCGTGGTGATCGTGGCCGTCTGCTTGTACGCGGGCGGCACGCGGTGGGCCACCGACGAGGTGGCCACCGTTCCGAGCCTGGTCAAGGTCGAACAGATCAAGACCTTCACCGAGGACTTCGCGGTCGCGAATAATCTGGATCTGTCCACCGAGCAACTCGCGCTGGCCCGCCGGGCAGCAGGGGGAGACATCTGGTTTCTGGCTCATCTCCTGCTCGAACGCTCGCCGGATCTCGTAGAGAACCACGCGGCCGCCGCGAAGACGGCGACATCAGCAAGCAGCTCAAGCCCTGGTGGTGGACAGACGGCGACCGAGTTCATCACCCCGGCGGAGGGTATCCGGCGAGCCTACGGCCGGCGGATCTGCGCCGACCTTGCCGAGCCGGAGCGATCCGAACTCGTTGCCCTCGCCGCGTGCAGTCTCGTCCGCGTCGGTGTACCGGCCGAGCTCCTGGCCAAGACCGGTCAGCTGACCATGCAGAAGCTGGGCGCACAAATGGACACCTCTGGGCGCTGGCACCTCCGGCAGACATCCGTGTGCCGAGCTCTACTAGCGTCCGCATCTCCCCCTTCGGCCAATCCGTACTCCGACGAAGGATGGCGGCGGATGGCCGAGGCTCAGTACCAGGCCTTGATCGTGTTCTTCGAACCGTTCCTGCGGACGTACAACCAACCGGCCCTGGAGCTGATGACCGCGACATTAATGGCTGCGGATGCTACTGCTCCACGCCTGCACCGACGGCTGCTTCTGCGGCTGACGGATACCCTGACCAAGCACATTACCGCCGATGCCCCCGCGATGCTGACAGCGCATGCGCTGCTGGCCGGCGGCACACATTTCAGTCACGAGGACCGGAATCAGCTTCTTGATGCATTGCTCAAGAACCTTGCGATCCTCGGCTGGGGGCACCAGTCGCTGCGCGAGTCCGCCACCTGTCTGCGGGCGATCCGTGCGCACCGAGACCACGCGATCGACAACGACCTGCAACTGCTCTACCTGGAGGTCCTAGCGGGTGTCGCGGACAGCGTGCGTCCGCTAATTGTGACTCGGCCACCCTCGGAGGCGGTGCCGTTCATTCTGGAGCTCGGCCGCCTGTTCGAAGAATCCACAGCCAAGCAACTCGAGAGCCTGGTCGTAGCTGCCGTGGAGACGGCGGACCCACGCTCAGTCGAGCACTATAAGGCGTGTGTCCAGCTCGTGGAAGCAGCGCTCAAATACGGGGCCGAGCGGCGGTCGCTTCTTCTCGACCGGTTTAAGAGGTCCGCCGGGATCAGACGAATGCTGAAGACCGTGCCGACGGGGAATGCCGGCCTAGTCCTTGCGCACATCGCACTGCGGCGCCTTGTCGACAGGACGGAAACTGGTGAGCACCCGACCCCGGAACACCGTCGCCTTGGCGAATTGGTGCGGGCATCGCTTCCATCTACTACGGTCTACAGCTTCAATCAAGGGTTGCATCTGCTGGGCGAGATCGACGGTTGGACTGCTCGAGGGGTGCTGAAATACTCCGGGGTCCCGGCTTGGGTGAGATCGCACGTGTGGTGCAAGCTGCCGCAGCAGCCTGCCACCCCCTGGCTGTCCGCACGCCTGATCTGGAATCTGCTGAGAATCAATGGTTCATCGGCTATGACTGTTCTCTACGCGAATGACCGCATAACACTCGATCAGGCGGTACTCGATTCTTTGTCGGCATCGGTACTGGAAATGGCGGACCTCAAGGGAGCCGGTCATGTTCTCTCGGCTCTCGCGGCAGTCGACAACATCTGGGGACCCGCTGGTGAGAGCATGTCGACGATGATGGTGCGCGAATTGACGCCGTTCATCAATGAATCTCTGCGGCAAGAGGTGCGGGGAAGCGTCGTTCTCTCGTTGATGACGTCACTCATCGGCGCCCACGCGCCGCAGGAGATCATCGATGGTCTCCTCGATCGTTGTGCCGAAGTTTTCCTGTACGAGTTCCGAGACAACGACAAGGATCATGCCCCTCGACTAGCGCTCCTGCTCGCCGGTCACGAAGATGGAGACATTGCCAAGCGGTTCCTGGACATTCTGTCGGCCAGAATCGACCAGAATCTGTTGTTGTCCAGGATGACGAACTCTCAGTCGATCGAGGCGCGCACCTCATTCCATCGACTTGCCCGCGCGCTGCGGCTCACGAAGTCGGACGAATTTGCCGACAGATTCCTCGACGACGTCTGGTTGGAATCGGCACTCAAGGTTCTGAGAATTGGCAACGTCCTGCTCGCTCTGAGAGCGGTTCAGGCACTATGTTACACGCTGCAGGACGCTGGGATGGAGTTCCGGAGGGAGGGCATCCTGGCCGGTGTCCATGACGAGGCGAGGGTGTGGGCCGCCAGACTGAAGCAACTCGCCAGTCCAGCGCAACTTGCGGAAGCTCTGCACCTGCTTCGTGCTCTCGCCCCGGTCTTCGCTCTGGAATGCGTGCGTGAACTCAATTGGCTCTACCTGGGTGGCCGTTTCAGCGGAGTGGTGAAGCGGCGTGCCAAAGTTTCAAGTCCGGCCGGAACGTCGGCCGATGCCAGCACGCCCTCGCCGATGCGGATCGCGAAGATTCTCAAACAGAAGCATGCACAAGATGTTGTCTACTCCACCGATGGGATCGTGCGGCTGGTACAGCGCGAGTTCGTCAATCCGACCTTGGCTATCGAGTTGATCCACGCTATCAACCGCATTGATGCGCCGTTCGCCGAATCGATCGGCGTGGCGCTGTCGAAGCCCGGCAGCAAGTGGAGTCAGCGCGCACGTGCGTTGCGGGACATCGATTCTCCTGTTCAGCTCGGGATGCTGATGCGAATGACTGCCCGCTCAGCGTTCGAGGTGCCGGATGAAGTGCTGACGGGGCTCTTCTATGCCTGGGGTAGCCGAGCCCGCTACTTCAGGTCGCCGATGGCTGTGCAGAGTCTTCTCAGAGGGTTCGCATCGTGGGGACCGCAGGGAGCCAAGATCGCCAGGTTGTGGGCTCAGCAGATTGACGTCGAAGGCGTGGCACGCCGGATCTCCTGGGGCTTTGCCTCTGACTTGAAAGCCTGCCCGATGCTGCTCGGTGCGCTGGAGATCTGGGGGCCTCGCGGATATGCGATCGAGTTGGCGGAGGCGATTTCAGACGATGCCATCGCTGGTCTCGCTGTCCGCGATGCAGCCCACCTCCTGCGTGCACTGTCTGAGCTGGATTTGGCGCTAGCGGATCGGCACAGTGCCTCAATTGTCGGCGTGATCGAGCGGGCAGCCGATCGGGAGTTCATCGTGGACTCTGAAACGCACTGGATGAGTCTGGGATGGCTGGTGAGGGTCGCCTCCGCGTTGCCTTCTTTTGATCTTGAGCGTGCTTCGGCATCCCTTCAACGCGCGGTCATCTCCATCGACGATCCCGACGTACATGGCTGGGTCGCAGCTAGTGTCGGTCTCGGTCGAGGAAGCAGGCAGGAGGAGTACCGGCAGAACTGGCGCGGAGCCGCCGACATCCTAGTCGACACTCGCCTTGGAAGCCTGAACGTGCGGGCGGCCGGCCTGGCATTCGGAGCTGATCTCTTGGAGCGTGTCTCACCTCAGTGGCAGGTCGAGCTCAGTCGCGCAGCTCTCACTGATGCAGATCTGCGGGGCGCGATCGCTAACCAGCTCGAGTATCTCGACGACTATTCCGAGTGGCTGGTTGAGGTAGGTCAGCCGGTGGGCAGATCCCTACAGGCGGCAATCCGGTCGTTGTACGGTGCGAATACCGACGAGGCCGGTTAGTATCGAGGGCTCCGGCCGACGACTGACGACGTTGAGCGCTCAGTTGAACGCGGTCTGTAGGTTGATGAGTTCATAGCTCGTCCCCAACCCTGAGACCGAAGGATTTCGCGATGAGCATTTTCGACAAGTTCAAGGACAAGGCGACCGAGATGCTGCAGGGCGCCGGTGACAAGGTCACCGAGGCCACCGGCATCGACGTCAGCGGCGTCACCGACCACCTCGGCGGAGCCGCCGAAGGGGCCACCGACCAGGCCCAGGGCGTCACCGACCAGGCCCAGGGCCACGTGGACGGCCTGGCCGACCAGGCGCAGGGCCACGTCGACAACGCGCAGGGCGCCGCGGACCAGTTCACCGAAGCCACCGGTGTGGATGTGCCCGTCGACCAGGTCACCGAAGCAGGCCAGGGCTACGCGGACCAGGCCCAGGGCCACGTGGACGGTCTCGCCGACCAGGCGCAGGGCCACGTCGACAACGCCACGGACCACATCGACCCGACCCAGCGCTGACGCCGTAGGCGACAATCGTCGCCATGGCGAAACGACGTCCGGCGGTCTTCTGCCCGTGCGGCTCGAGTACGACGTACGAGTCCTGTTGCGGGATGCTCCACCGAGGTGAGAAGACCGCCGCGACCGCGGAACAGCTGATGCGCTCGCGCTACTCCGCGTTCGTGGTCGGCGATGTCGCCTACCTGCTCCGCACCTGGTCGGCCAAGACCCGGCCGCCGTCCCTCGAACTCGACGCCACCGACTGGACCGGCCTGGAGATTCTCGGCACGACGGCCGGCACCGCCTTCCACACCGAAGGAACCGTCGAGTTCCGCGCGTCGTACACCGGCGGCGCCCAGCAGGAGAACAGCTACTTCACCCGCGAGCACGGCGACTGGGTCTACGTCGCCCCTCGCTAGGACCGCGGCTCTAGCCGTCGCTTGGGAGTTCCTCCAGCGGGGTGCGCTCGGATCGGAAGGTCGTGCGCAGGCGCTCGAGGTTCACCTCCGGTAGGTGGATCTCCAGCAGGTCGAAGGTTTCCTCGACCAAGCTGCGGAGGACCTCCGTGTCGTGCGTGGCGAACACTTGGCGCAGCCGCTTCGCCAGGTGGGGTGGTGCGATCGTCAGGTGCCGTTCCATCGTGTCGAGTCTCTTGAAGGCGAGCACATGGCCGCAGTACTTGCCGTTCAGGGCGTGCAGGACGTTGAGCAGCTGGTTCGAGATCCGCACGGACTCGCGGGCGAGCAGCAGTGGGTTCTCGCGCTCGGTCAGCATGCGCAGGCGCCAGAACTTCTCGATCGCGCCGTTGGACTCGACGACCGCGATCGCCAGGCCGCGGGGATAGTCGGCGGCCCGCGCTTGCCACCGGCGTACGACGTCCGTCCGTACGCCGGTCAGCTCGCGCCCGTCCACGATCCCCTGGAGCAGACCGAGCGCCGGCCCGTCGGGCTTGTGGTCGTGGAGTACCTCGTCGAGCGTCTGTTCGACGGCGCTCGTCAAGGTGTGCTCGACCTCGACCATCAGCCCGTCCGGACTCTTCGCGCCGAGCGAGATGTGGTCGTGCCAGGGCGGGCCGTGCTCGTTCACCACCCGAACGTCTGCTGCCGCGACGATCGCGCGGCGTTCCTGGATCGACGGCGGCCGGGACCAGAACACCCCGACCTCGACGTCCGACCAGCGGTCGGCGTCCCCGCGCGCCGTCGACCCGCCGACCATTGCCGCGTCGACGCCCGGCGTACCGGCGTACGCCGTGAGCATCGGCCGTACGGCACGCAGCCGCCACTCCGCTGCGGTCAATTCAGACCTCCACCTTGAACGGATCGTGCTCGCTCAGCAGCTTGTCCAGCCGCGCCTGATCGACCCGGTTGGTCATGCCGGCCAGCTCCTGCCGGTCCCGCACCACCTTGCACAACACGACCGTCGAAGTCACGACGTACAGGAGTCCCAGGGCCAGGAACCCCCGTACCCAGGCCTCAGCGGGCAGGTAGATCAGCCCGATCGCCATCGCCGTCACCGAGATCCCGAAGGATGCCACCGCCTGCGCGTAGAACGCCCCCGTCTGGGAGGGCTGAACTGGTTTCGTCATGACCAAGATCCTCCGGCCGCCGGGCGATCGGCGCATGAGGAGAATCACTCAACCTCGGCGTTCGATCGCCGTGGGTGCTAGCCGTGCCACGGGTGGCCGGCGGACAACCCCGTGCCGTGGAAGCCGTCCGACCCGACGTCCCACGGGTGACCGGCCGACAGCCCGCTGTTGTGGAATCCGTCCGAGACGCCGTGCCAGGGGTTGCCCGCGGACGCGGCGCCCGCTGCCGAGGTGGCGATGAGCGCGGCACCGGCCAGTACGGCGATCGCTGCGCCGATCGACCTCAGGGTGTGCTTCATGGCGATTCTCCGTTCGTCGCTGTTACGACGAAAGAGTGGTGAAGTACCCGGCGAGGTTGGCTCGGGCGCGGTTTCAGTCCGACCGGGGCGTGGCGCTGTTGCGCTCGTCCGGTGTGGTGGGCGGGTCGGCCGGCGTACTGGGTGGTGGGGTGTTGGACGGCGGGGTGCTCGACGGGGTGTTGGACGGCGTCGGCGTGGACTGCGGCGGGTCGCTGGGGGTGGGGGTGGGTTGCGTGGTGGGCGACGGCGTCGGGGTCGGCGTGCTGGATGGGGTGGTGGTCGGGGTCGGACTGTTCGACGGCGTCTGCGTGGGTTGGGTCGTTGCCGGGCCGGTGGGGCCGGTCCGGGTGGGGTCGTTCGTGGTGCTCGGGTCCGTCGTACTGGTGGCTGAGCCCGGCGTACTGGGGGTGACGTTCGGTCGGAGGTCGGTCGTCGGCGGCCGGGTCGGCTCGTTGCCGTAGAGCACGACGCCGGTGATCGCGGCCGCGGCTGCGGCCAGTACGCCGACCGCGCTGATCGCCATCAGCTTCGTGCGCGACTTGGCAGGCCCTCCGGCCGCCTGACCACCGGGCGGTACGGCGCCCGTTGGATCTCCTTCGGCGGTCAGCCCCTGGCCGAGGGTCGTGCCGTCGCCGGCCGCCCCGGCCGCAGCTGCGACGGTCGGCGCATCCGCTCCGGCAGCGCCAGCTCCGGCTGCGCCTATGCCTGCGCCGGCTGCGCCTGCTCCGGCGACGCCCATCCCAGCGGCGCCAGCCCCGGCAGCACCAGCGCCCGCAGCGCCCGCCGCAAGCCCGCGCCAGTCGCTGCCGATCGATCGCGCCCGCAACGCCCCGCCCGCGATCTCGGCGGCCGTCGGGCGGGCGGCCGGGTCCTTGGCGAGCATCCGCAGCAGCACCTGCTCGAACGCGCCCGCGAGCTCGGGCCGCTCGGCGCTCGGCGGCACCGGATCGGCGTCGACGTGCTGGTAGAGGATCGCGGTCGGATTGTCCGCGGTGAACGGGGGATCGCCGGTGACGAGCTGGTAGAGCACACACCCCAGCGCGTACACGTCCGACGGCTGACCGGCCCGCCCACCCCGCGCCCGCTCCGGCGCCAGGTAGCGGGAGCTGCCGATGATCTGGCCGGTCGCCGTCAGCGTGGTCGCGCCCTGGCCCGGAACGGACGCGATGCCGAAGTCCGCGACCTTGACGATGCCGTCCGCGCCCACGAGCAGGTTGCCGGGCTTCACGTCGCGATGGACGACGTCCACCCGGTGCGCGGCGGCGAGGCCGTGCGCGGCCTGCTCGACGATGTCGATCGCCCGGTCCTTCGGCACCGGCCCGTTGTCCTCGAGCTCGCGGGAGACGTCCCGGCCCTCGACCAGTTCCATCACCAGGAAGAACCCGTCGCCGTGCGGGCCGAAGTCGTACACCGACACGACGTGCGGATCGCTCAGCCGCGCGGCCGCGCGGGCCTCCCGCTGGAACCGCTCGCTGGCACTGGAATCGTGCTCGGTCGGCAGCAGCAGCTTGACCGCGACCGGCCGCTCCAGCACCTCGTCGACGGCACGGAACACCTCACCCATGCCCCCACGCCCGATCGACGGACCGAGCCTGTACCGCTTTGCTACGAGCATCCGGCCCCCGTACCCATCACCACTGCGCCCCAACCTTCCCGCCCTGAAACCGTCTTGATCTGCCAGCCTAGTTCGCTCGATGCTGGAATCGTTTTCCCACCCGGACAAGGAGCACCTGATGGACATGGCGACCGCGCTGCGCGACCTCGGCGTGACCGGCAGCGAACTCACCCAGGACGAGCTGGACCGGCTCGACCGCGACGGATTCCTTCCCCTGGAAGACGTTCTCACCCTCGAGGAGGTGGACACGTTCAACCAGCGGATGGCAGAACTCACCGCCGCCGAGGGCGACCAGGCCGGCCTCGAGGTGCACCAGGAACACGGAGCCGACCGCCTCGCCGACCTGATCAACAAGGACCCGATGTTCGAGATCTGCTTCAGCCACCCACGAGTCCTCGCCGCGATGCGGCACGTGCTCGGCGCCGAGTTCAGGCTCTCGTCCCTCAACAGCCGCGCCGCCCTCCCCGGCCAGGGCCACCAGTCCCTCCACGCCGACTTCGACCGCCCGGTCGCCCCCGGCGAGTACGAGGTCTGCAACTCGATCTGGCTCCTCGACGACTTCACTCCCGAGAACGGCGCCACTCGCGTCGTACCGGGCTCTCACCGCCGAGGCACCATGCCCGGCGACGAAATGCCCGACCCGGCCGCCACCCATCCGGACCAGATCCAGCTCACCGCCAAAGCCGGCACGGTCGTCATCTTCAACAGCCACCTCTGGCACGGCGGCACCCAGAACCACACCACCCGCCCGCGCCGAGCGATGCACTCGTACTTCGCCCACCGGCACCTCCCGCAGCAGCTGGACCAGCAGGCCTACCTCCGCCCGGAGACGTACCAGCGCCTGACACCCGCCCAACGCTTCCTACTGGACGTCACCGGCACCGACTGACGTGCAGCGATACGGGACCTGTCTCGGCAGGTGAATGTCAGCCTGTACCCACGATGGGTACAGGCTGGTGATGACGGTGCGGTGGGCAAGTGCGGCTGCGGTCGTCCGGACGCGGAGCTGGAGGTTGTTCCGTGGGGTCCTGGCGATGCTGGTGTTCGCGCTGCCGGTCGTGCTGCTCGGGCTGGCAGTGCGGCAGCAGTTCGATCCGCTGATCCGGGCCGACGAGGCGGCGATCCGGGAGGCGACCGGGTTCAGCGTCCGGCACGGGCTCGTACCGGCGCTGACCGTGATCCAGGTCGTCAGCCTGCCGATCTTCGTGTACGCCGTGGCGACCGCGACAGCGGTCTGGACCTGGCGGTCCAAGCAGCTCAAGGGCCGGGCGCTGTGGGCGTTCGTCACGATGATGGTCGGGTGGGGGATCGGCGGCATCGCCAAGCCGATCGCGCAGCGCGCGCGACCGGTGGTCGACGACTCGGTGCCGCACGCGCACGGCTACTCGTTTCCCTCCGGCCACGCGCTGAACATCACGCTGGCGGCCGGCGTACTGGTGTTCCTGCTCTGGCCGCTGCTGTCCGCGACCCAGCGCCGCGTCGCCGTCGCGCTCGCGATCGTCGTACCGGTCGTGGTCGGTCTGGACCGGCTGTTCATCGGTGCGCATTTCCCGTCCGACATTCTCGCCGGGCACGTACTCGGTCTGGGCATTATGTTCGCTTCATGGATCGGATTCATCGGCAGGACGGCGTCGACCTCCTCACCAGGACCGTCGCACCCGGCGTAGCCCTCGGCGGCCTGATCATCGGCTTCGGGCTCGCACTGAAAGGACCGTTCGACGGCATCACCGGCGCCGAAGAGACCGTGAACGAAGACCTCGCCGCCGGCCGGGACGGCACCTGGGACACGATCACCGCCGTCTGGTCGCAGATCGGCAACACCGTCGGCGTGATCGGGGTCTGCATCGTCGTCGCGTCGCTGATCCTGTGGCGGACCCGCGACCTGCGCCTGGCCTTCGTCGCCCCCGTCGCGATCGCGATGCAGGGCCTGATCTTCCTGATCGCCGCCAAGATCGTGGACCGCGACCGCCCCCAAGTCGAAAAGCTCGACGCGTCACCACCGACCGCCAGCTACCCCAGCGGCCACACCGGCGCGTCCACCGGCCTGTACGTCGCCTTCGCGCTGCTCGCCCTCCGCATCGAACGCCCCTGGCTGCGCTGGACCACGGTCGTCCTCTGCCTCGCGATGCCGCTCCTCGTGGCGTTCTCCCGCCTCTACCGCGGAATGCACCACATCACCGACGTCACCGCCGGCCTCCTCAACGGCACGATCTGCGCGTTGCTCGCCTACGCGTGGTACCTCCACTGCAGCTCCCGCCGCAGGAAGCGCCGCAGCTGACTTCCCGCCAACGTGCAAAGGCTTTCCGGGTACGGCGTCCGCTGATGGTCAACCCCACCAGGAGTTTCAGCGCGAGCACGTCGTACTCGCCGGTCCGCCCACGCCTCGCCGTCCAGTCGCCTGACCTCGGTGAGTTAACGCTAGGATTCCTTCTGTGACAGAGGGAACAGGCGCTCACGCGCAGCGCGCGCAGACCTGCGGCGCAACCGCCGAGATGACACTGCAGGGCGTCAGCGCCCACGACCACCACATCTGCCGCCGCCCTGCCGGCCACGACCTGGCCCACCGCTGCTCGGTCTGCCCCCACAGCTGGGAAGTCAAGTAGCACTGGGCTCTCGCCTCCGCCCCGGCAGGACCTGACTACTGCCCGCGCTGCGGATCCGGCCGACCACCGACCTGCCGGCCGGCCTGTCTGGTCGTGCCGCTCGAACCGGTCCGGCTTCCGAAGCCTGCCTCGCTGAGCGGCCTCGTCCCCGACAGCGGCGTCTGGCCGTCGAACGCATGCGCGATCGCACGATTCGCGTCCAGCACGGGATGGCGCTGATGTGCCTTGCCGCCGCTCCCGACCTGCGCCTCACCGAACCGGTCCAGCTCCGCGATCCGGTCGGCCGTCCGTCCGAGCCGCGCCCCGGTCTGCTGATAGACGTTGTCGTCACCGTGCCGAGCACCGATCGCGATCACGTCCCGCGCATCGGTCCCGCCGGCGTTCCGGCCGGGAATCTCACGGAAGGTCAGACGATGGTTCGGCTTCCCCGTACCGTCGCCGATCTTCGACACGACGATGTCCCGGCCGTCACCGATCCCGCGGTGGGCGCCGAGCACGTGGTGCCCCTTCGACGCCCCGGTCTCGAGATCCTGCAGCTCGCGCAGGACGTTCTTGAACAGCGTGCGGTTCGCGGTGCGCGCCGCCGACTTGTCATCCGGGTACTGCGTGGCCTCCGCGGCCGCCGCATCCCGCAGCCGGTTCAGGTCCTGTACGGCGCCCTCGCCGAGCAGGACCTGGAACGGCCGGCTCTCAGCCATCGGCCGTACCGCGTTCCTGCCGGATCTCGTCGAGCATCTGTTGGGTGAACGGATCGTCCTTGGCCCACTCGTCCACGCTGAACGGCTTGCTGCCCGGCGTCGGCGCCGAGTCGTAGGTGCGGATCGTCGGGTCGTCGATCACGCCTGGCGGCGGCTCGTCGTCGCCGCGCAAGGTGCGGTACTGCTGTGCGGACATCACCACCAGCACTGGTTCGGCCTGGTCGCCCACCAAGACCGGAGGGCCGAACGTTCCGCGGCGGATCGCCTCCACCATCTCCGGCAGCTGGCGGCTCAGGATGTCGGGACCGACCACGTGCTGGTGGCTGCCGAACACCTCCGCACCGCGAAGCTCGTCGTACTGGTCGAAGCTCGCGACGACCGCCTCGGGCACCCCGCCGTCGCCGAACGCGAACGCGTGAGTCTCGCCACCCACGAACCGCGCGACCACGCCGGCGACGTCACCAGCGATGTCGGCAACAGACGGCAGTTCGGCGTACGGCGACACGGACATGCCGTCAGATTACGCGCCCGCCGGGTGACCTAGCGGGCTGCAGCCTGGAGGCCTGGATCCAGCGGCGACCCGGGTGGTAGCACCACCTCCTTCGTAGGTCTGGCTCGACTGTGCCGCGCGGCCTCGGGTGGAAGCGTGAGGACTCCGCCAACATGAGGAGCAACCGTGATTCAGGAGCTGATCGCAGTCGCCGGGGTTGTCGCGCTGAGCGCCGGGGGAGTCACGCCGACCGCCGACGGGACCGTCGTACGGACCGAGAACGGGGCGATCCGGGGGATTGCGCGAGCGGAGGTGCAGAGCTATCGCGGCGTCCCGTACGCCGCACCTCCGACGGGTGAGTACCGCTGGCGTTCGCCGCGACCTGCGCCGGGCTGGGCCGGCGTACGGGATGCCACGCGACCCGCTGGATCCTGTGCGCAGGGCGAGTTCCCGATCGCCGTACCGAGCACGAACGAGGACTGCCTCTACCTCGACGTCACCACGCCGTCGCGGCGGAGTGGTCAGAAGCCAGTCGTCGTCTGGCTGCACGGCGGCGACTTCAAGTACGGCGCCAACAGCCTGTACGGCCCGGACCGGCTGGCGTCCCGTGGCGACGTGGTCGTCGTCCAGCCGCAGTACCGGCTCGGGGTGTTCGGATTCCTCGCGGACCCGTCGCTCGGAAAGTACGCGGGCAACTTCGGCCTGGAAGACCAGCAGGCCGCGCTGCGATGGGTGCGCCGGAACGCGGCCGCCTTCGGCGGTGACCCGCGGAACGTGACCATCATGGGCGAGTCGGCCGGCGGCTACAGCGTGTGCGCGCACCTGACCTCGCCCACCTCGACCGGTCTCTTCGACCGCGCGATCATCCAGAGCGCGCCGTGCGCTCAGGAGTCCACCACGTCACGCGCCGACGCGCAGAAGTTCAGCAGCGCGCTGGCCACGTCGTTCGGGATGCAGCACGCCGCCGGCCTCCGATCGATCGGCGCGAAGGAACTGCTCGCCGCGACGGAGACCGCCGAGTTCCGGCCCATCACCGGCGGACCGATCCTTCCGCGCGACCCCAGCCAGTCGCTCCGCGCCGGCCGGCTCCATCGGGTCCCGGTGCTGCACGGCGTCAACCACGACGAGGAGACCGGGCGGTACGGCGCCCAGGAGGTCGCGACCGGGCAGCCCATCACGCAGGCGGCGTACGAGCTCGCCATCCGGGACGCCTTCGGCACTGACGCTTCGAAGATCATCGCCGAGTACGCCGACGTCCGCCCGAGCGGCCGCGCACTCGCCACGGTGATGACCGACGCGAACTGGTCCCTACCCGCCGACCGCACCAACCGCCTGCTGGCGGCGCGGACTCCCACCTACACCTTCGAGTTCTCCGGCGACGCCCCCTGGTACGCCGGAATGCCGCGGCCGTACTGGCCCACCGGATCCCACCACATGAGCGAGGTGGCGTACTTCTTCGACCTGACCATGTTCGAGCCCCCGAACGAACGGTTCGCCGACGAACTGATCCAGCGCTGGACCGCCTTCGCCCGCTCCGGAAACCCGAATGTCAGCGGCACGACGTACTGGCGCCCGGCAACTCCGACCGACCGGTCCGTCCTGTCGCTAGCCCCGTCCGGAACCCGCCGGACCGACTTCACCAGTGACCACCGCCTGACGTTCTGGCGATCCCTCGGCCGCTAGCCGCTGCCGGCACTGCCGGGGCACCGCAGTACGACGAAACTCCGGTGCCCCCGGCAGGATTCGAACCTGCGACGCACGGTTTAGGAAACGACGAAACCTCATTGCGTGGGTTAACAGCGGTCTACGACGGTCAACGTACGCGATGTCGTCAAACCCCAGTATTGCAAGGGATTCCGTCTCACCAGCACCCTGACCAGGGCAAACGCCTGTAGGTGTGGCTGATCGGAGCCCTACAGCGCCGTAGCAGCGCGGCCGGGCGTGAATTACTCCTGCTATTCGCCGTGAACCATGACGAACCGTCGTGGCATGTCCGGTCGGGTAGGCTTTGTGCCGTCCGATTGAGACGGACGAGTGACGCCGATCACTGAGCAATACCGGCGCTAACGCGCTGACTGACCTGTTGAGGTCTGCGCCGGTTCCTATTCGACGCAATTTGTCGGAAGGGGAGCCGGAGGCAGACCTCTTTGTCGTCTCCGGCTCCTCTCTGGCGAGGAGAGGAACGACCATGGCAGCGACCAAGACCAAGCTGCTCCGGGTGGAGGCGATCTCGGAGGAGTACGGGTTCACCCTCCGGCAGATCCGACGCTTCATCACCGAGAAGAAGTGGGCGGTGATCAAGCCGTCCGGTCCCAAGGGTCCGGTGTTCGTGGAGCGGGAGGAGATTGACCGCTTCATCGAGCAGCACAGAATCCCGGCCGAGCGATGAAGCGCACGCACGTCTTCCCGTACTACGACGAGCACAAGAACGGCTCGTTCATCAAGGTCCGCTTCGAGACCAACGACGAACGCGGCAAGACCTTCCGCTACTTCATGCCCTACGGCCGGGACGGCTGGAACTCGGGATGCTTCGAGCCGGGTAAGCCCGATGACGCGGACCGCATCCTGTACCGCCTTCCCCAGGTACTCCGCGAACGCAAGACCGGTGCGGACTTGTTCTGGACCGAGGGTGAGCGGGACGCGGACGCCATCGCCTCACTCGGCTACGTCGCAACGTCGCACCACCAGGCAGCCGGCCATGCAACCCAGGCCCAAGCTGACTGGTTGAAGGGCTGGCGCGGACGCATCTACCTCGTAGCCGACCGGGACATTCCCGGCGCGGTGTGTGCCTTACGGCGCTACGACCTCCTGCGGTGGGCGGGCATCCCCGCTCGCAAGCTCCGCATCGTCCGCACCCGCATCGGCAAGGACGCACGCGACCACATCGAGGCCGGTCACTCGGTCAACCGGTTCCACCGGCTCGATCCCGAGGCGCTGCGCGAGATTGCGGAGACGGCTCGTGCCGAGGACTTCACCAGCGCTGGCTACACCTTCAACCTCACTGCCGATGAGCGCGCGCTCGGCTTCCCCTCCTTCCCCTGAAAGCAGGTTCAGCACTATGAGCAACAACGAACCCTCGTTGATCGATCCGGGCGACTGGGTATTAGTCCGCCTCCGCAAGAGCCACTTCGTGTACGGGTACGTCGAGCGCACCGAGGCCCACGGCTTCCGCGTCATCGTTCACCGGCTGTCCGGCCGGTACCTGTGCGAGGACCCGGCCGAGTTCGTGATCCCCTGGGCGAATGTCGCCGGGCACATCGCTGTCGTTGATCCGTGCGGTTGCGATTGGGTGCCGGACTTCCCGGCTGGTGCGTGATGGCCGTCCGCCGCACTGCGCCCAAGGTCGATCCCGACCGTCCCCACATCGATAACCAGAAACGCAAGTTCCGCATCAATGATCTGGCCAAGGCCGAACTGCTGGCTGAGGGATGGAAGCCGCCACGAGCTACAGGCACGCTCGATGAGTACCTGGAGATGGACTATCCGGACCTTGAGTTCACGGTTGCGGACCTGATCCCCGAAGGTGCGAACGTCCTCCTCAACGCCCAGTACAAGAAGGGCAAGACCACCGCAGCCCTTAACCTCGTGCGCTCGATCGCTGACGGGGATGACCTCTTCGGAGCCTTCCGGATCACCCCGGTTGGCAACGTCGCCTGGTGGAACTGCGAGGTGTCCGAGCGGCAGGCCGTCGCATGGCTGAAGGACATGAAGGTCCGCAACCCCGAGAACGTGTCCCTGCTACACCTGCGCGGACAGTCGATGCCCCTTAGAAACAAGGAGGTTCGCGACTGGGCCGTTAAGTGGTTGAAGCGTCACAGCGTGAAGGTGTGGGTGGTGGACCCTTTTGGCGCGCTGTATGACGGCGAGGAGAACAGCAACAGCGAGATCCGGGAGTGGCTGCGGGCGCTGGACGAGATCAAGCGTCGGGCGAAGGTCAACGTGCTGGTGCTGGTAGCCCACACCGGCCACGACGCCCAGGACGACGACGCGGTTGTCCGGGCGCGTGGTGGGGCGAGGCTGATGGACTGGCCGGACGTGATCTGGACGTACCGGGGTGGCTCGGACATTGACCCGTCGCTGCGGTTCATGACGGCGATGGGCCGTGATGTCGAGGTCCCCGAGTTCACCCTGTCCTTCGAGCCGTCCACCCGCACCCTGACGCGCGTGAATGGCGTGGGGTCGCGCGCCGATCAGCGCCGGGTATCGCTCGCCTACCAAGTCGCAACGCTGGTGCGGGAGCAATTCGACGCGACCGGAAAGCCCATCAACAAATCCGGCATTGAGAAAGAGATCCACAAGAAGGCGACCGAGGTTCAGCGCGCGGTCTCGTATGCGGTCGATATGAACTGGATCCGGGTTGAGGACGGGCCGAACAGGTCGAAGCTCCATTACCCAGGAGAAGACGAGCCGGAGTTGACTGCTTCGGGCTGGAATCCGGTGGTCGTGGGGAGTGAAAAGGAGTGATTACGGCCGGTGGTTCCCAGTGGTTCCCAGTGGTTCCGGAACGACCGGGAACTACCGGAGCCGTGTGGTTCCCCCGGTGCCTCCCTATAGGGGGCACCGGGAACCACCGGGCGGAGGAGTTCCTACAGCAAATGAAAGATGTGCGATCCGAAGTAGATGCAGGGAACCACCGAACAAGCGAGATAGAAGGGTGTCTGCAATGAGAGTACTGAGAGCGATGTTGATTGTGTTCATCGCCCAGCTTCTGTGTACGGCGACGATTGTTGCTGCTGTTATGGCGGTTGGTACGGATAAGCCTGTGGTGACGATTGCGGTTGTTTGGGGACTCGCTGGAGTTAGCTACATCGTCGCAGAGACGTGCCTTGCGTTTGGGGTCCGGCGGGGAGTGGGACGATGAGCGCTTGGGGAGGGAGGAAGGTTGAGGTAGCTCGGCAGTATGTAGGCCAGCGGTTGCCTGCTGAATGCGGGCAGTGCGGGAAGGTTGTTGGGTCGAACGATGCTTGGGTTGTTGGCCACATCAAGCCGAGAGCTACTCACCCTGAGCTGACCTGGGTGCCGAGCAACTGGTGCGTCGAGCACAAGGCATGCAGCGATAAGTCAGGTCAGTCTGTTGTCATTGCGAAAGCCAAAGCTGACGCACTGCGTGACGCTGGTTTTTCCGCTGCAACACCACTAACGGAATCGCGGCCTCTTCCTTTCTCTCTCTCTGCAAGCAAGGATGCACCATCCCCCACCAAGGAAGTCCCAGAAAGGCTCAGGTGGGACCCTGACATCGGCGGCCGCTACCCGTGGCTGCGGACGACCGTGCCGGATGACGCTGCGCCTCCGCTCGCTATGACGCCTCCGCCGGACAACGCTGTGGGCTCGTACGGCGCTGAGGCGATCCAGTGGATCGAAGCCACCCAGACCGACAACTCCGGACGGCCGCTGACGCTGCGGTGGTGGCAGAAGCTGGCGATTGTGCGGCAGTTGGAGCACGACGCGGACGGACGCCTGGTTTGGCGGACGGTCGTTGAGTCCGGCCCGCGCCGGATCGGCAAGTCCATTCGGCTGCGCGGGGTTGCGTTGTGGCGCATGGCTAATGCGGAGTTGTTCGGCGAGGTCCAGACCGTCATGCATACCGGGCAGGACATGGCGATCTGCCGCGAGATCCAGCGGCACGCCTGGCGGTGGGCTAGTGGCGTCGAATGGAAGGTGACGAAGGGGAACGGCAAAGAGGCGATCGAAACACCGGACTCGGACCGGTGGTTGGTGCGGGCGCAGGATGCCGTGTACGGGTACGACGTCACGCTGGGGATGGTGGACGAGGCGTGGGCCGTCAAGCCGGACACCGTGAGCGAAGGTCTCGAACCGGCGTTGATGGAGCGGGAGGAGCCGCAGCTTCACCTCACAAGCACCGCACACCGTCGTGCAACGAGCCTGATGCGGAACAGGATCAGGGATGCCCTCGCGGCCGACGACGGCGAGACGCTGTTGTTGCTGTGGGGTGCGCCGGAGGGTGCGGACATCTCCGACCCGGAGGTCTGGCGGGCCGCATCGCCGCACTGGTCCGAGGACCGGCGACAGATGATCACCAAGAAGTACGCGAAAGCCCTTGCAGGCGAGGAGGACCCGGACGCGGACGACCCTGATCCGATCGAGGGGTTCAAGGCCCAGTACCTCAACATGTGGAAGCTCAAGGGTGCTGCAACGCGAGGGCAGGAAGCCGTCAAGCCCGAGGTCTGGGAACTGCTGCAAGCCAGCCGGCCAACCAGCCCGCCCGATGCGGCAGCGGTTGAGAGTTGGTTCGGTGCCGGGTGCTCGGTGGCGTTTGCCTGGCGAGTAGGCGACCGGGTTGTGGTGTCGTCGGAGGACTATGCGGACCTGGGCGATGCCGT